>NZ_VHSF01000009.1 GCF_007050985.1 Christiangramia sabulilitoris | reverse complement strand
CATCGGCAAAGGTCGCGGTCGGAGTTTCCAACTCATCGTAGTCGATGGTCACCGTATGAACATAATCCACACTGTTGTCAGCACAATCAGTATAGGTCCAGGTGTAGGTCACATCGCCTTCACAATCTGGAACTGTCCCTTCCACTGGATCAGATGGTGTGATCGATTCACCACAACTATCTAACACCGTTGGTGGGGTTGGCAATACGATATCATCGTAACAGGCTACATCGGCAAAGGTCGCGGTCGGAGTTTCCAACTCATCGTAGTCGATGGTCACCGTATGAACATAATCCACACTGTTGTCAGCACAATCAGTATAGGTCCAGGTGTAGGTCACATCGCCTTCACAATCTGGAACTGTCCCTTCCACTGGATCAGATGGTGTGATCGATTCACCACAACTATCTAACACCGTTGGTGGGGTTGGCAATACGATATCATCGTAACAGGCTACATCGGCAAAGGTCGCGGTCGGAGTTTCCAACTCATCGTAGTCGATGGTATAGGTGAAAATCCAGTCAGCTGTGGTTCCATCACATTCGGTATATCGATACCTCCATACCACATCGCCCTCACATTCTAGCGATGGATCATCCTGCCCAACAAGCTCAGGCACTACATCATTTCCACAGGCATCCTGAATTGTATCAGGCGCTCCAGGGTCTACTGCATCTGCCGGGCAATCTACCGTATCACTTCCGTTGTCTGGTAAATCCAGACCTGGAGTAATTGGACTTAAAGTGAAAGTAGAACTTTCACTCTTATCCTGTAAACATTCATCTGAAGCCCTTAAATTGACCTGAACGCTTCCTCCGCCACAAACATCAGCAGGCTCTACAATTCCTTGTGGCCAATTTGCAAAATCAATAGGGTCACTTTCAGTTCCTCCATCAATTATTACCGTATATGTTGATGTTACAGTACCGCCACCTCCGGTAACGTCAAATGCACCTAACCATAAATTGAATGCATCTGTAACATCATCGGTACATGAGACTGTTTCAGGTTCAGGAAAAGAAATCACTAATTCCGGTGCATCGTTGCTACCCTGAACCTCTGCCTCTGCCTCATCTGTACATCCGTCGTCACCATTAGATAGAATCTGGGTTACCATTACTTTATAAAATCCCGGTTCAGCAGCATCGTAAGTCTGGCTTATTGCACCCTCTATATCTTCATACACGCCTTCAGAATTCTTTTTAGCCCATTGGAACCTAAAATCTCCTGCTGTAAGTAATCTTGCTTCTAGTGTTACAAATTCAAGGGTACAATTTAATTGTTCGTCGTCCAATTCTACATCTACAGGTGGGGTAGCCCCGAAAGGAAATGGCCCCAGCATATCTTTCAATTCTGCCGTAAAACTATCTGAAGATCTGGATTTTACTAAAACCGTACCTAATGGTTTTTCGCAGGTACCACCAGTAGAACCTGTATCCAATCCTAATTCTGTGGCATTTATAGACAGTTCGATAAAGGATATACGTGGTAGATCTGCCACCTTAGCCCCGTTTCCACTAAAGGTACCCCAGGCGGGACCTAGTGTTTCTATCTGATTTATTTGAGCGGTTACCCATCCCTGGGCTTCCGCGGTAGCTAACTTTATTTGGGCGTAGCCATATCTAGGATCCTCATTACACGGATAAAAATTAAAGGCACCACTTGCACTTCCAAAATTAAACGGATTATCAGTTAAATCATTGAAATCTCTAAAGGCTTGATCATTTGGGAAATCCTGACGATCTATCCATATGAAAAGTTCTACTTGAACATTCTCACCACCTTTTGAATAGTTAATTGAAAATATCAAATCACCATGAGTTATAACGCTTCCATCATCATCATTAGAATTATCACCATTTCCAGTTGTACCAGCTAAATCAAATATATACGCTGTTCTATTACACTCAGGACCAGCTGATACCAGGTTAGACCCTTCCCTAACAATTTCATTTCTAAAAAGTTCAAAATCTAAATGACTTGTTCCATCCTGGCTGCGGGTAGTAGCACCAAGAAAAGCATATTCGGTTCCAAGGCCTGGTACCGGGCCTGGGGTACTTGCGACATCCCTACGTATATGGCCAAAAAATTCAATAATATCATTTTTCTGAGGGCCTCCACTACCTACTCCAATAGTCCAGGTTTCGGGATCATGAAAATTCTTGTCAGAACTAGAGGTAAAATAACTATTGTCCCGAAGATTTCCATTAGTACGTTGATCTCTTGCATAAAGGGCATCTATCCAGGTGCGACCTTCCACAATGGAATAAATTGGCATAGATTGCCGTAAGGTGTCTGAAATGTTTTCATTGCTTTCTCCATCCCAGAGAGCAATTTTCGCCGGAGCTTCACCTCCAGTTACATTTATTACTCCTAATCCAGAGCCAGACCATAATTCGGAATTAAGGAACCAGTCATCAGTGTTACTGAAATCAGGATCCCCTGGTTGGGTTTCGTTATCCAGAACATTCGCATATAAATCTGCTTCAACTCCGAAATTAGCATTTTCCTCATTGGTAAGAGGAATGTCCACCTGTGCAGTTACCGTGGTACCGGTAAACAACAAAAACAGTAGTAAGGGAAATAAGCTCCCAAACCCTGTTTTTAAAATCTTTTTCCATGAAAACAACACTTGCCTGCAACATTGGCGTAAACGCGTTGGTTTCAAACACGTAAATTCATTCATAATTACTAGTTTAAATGGTTAGCCACTCACATAGGCTCAATTGAACCAAAATGGTAAACGTTCAGATTTTCTGGAGCAAAATCTTAGTTATGGATAGGGTACTAACCTGCATCAAAAATGACCAGGGAACATGCCTTGAAGGCACACCGTCTACCGGGGGGAAGAAATATTTAAAATGGTTCCCTTTAATTATTATTTAAATAAACGAGAACACATTGCGACCATAAAGTAAAAAACAATGGTGAAAGGGGGTAAAAACAATAGAATTAAGGTGAAACTGAATAACAAATCAGGAACCTTCGCAGGGGCGATAAAATAAAAATTGATAGGGGGCTTTAAAAAAACAGTAAGTCGTAGGGTGACAAAGCTGTAATAATAGTTAATCAAATATAAAAGAATTCAAGCTTAGAACACTGGAAATTAATAGGTTGAAATCAACAAAAATCCTTTTTACGACAAAAATTAAGGGTATTCACCCAGTTTTTCGAGATTAAAAAAGCAGCCCGAAGGCTGCTTATATTAGATTATTAAAATTCAACTATTAGTCTGATGCCATAATAGTTTTAGAGAAACTTTCCCTATCGGTATTGACTCTTAAAATATAAGCCTGACCTCCGGTTACCAGCGAACCTACATTGAAATCACTGATATCTCCCGCGGTTACATTCAGGAACTTAAAGTTTTGTAACATCTGACCATTCATATTATACAATTGAATATTGACATCTGATGTATAATCGAAATGGTACTGTACACTTAACTGGTCACTAAATGGTACCGGAGCAACAGTAAATCCACTTATAGATGATTCCATAAGAGAGTTTTCAACCTGGTTTCCACATCCAGTACTTGGAGCAGTAGTTGCACTGGAACCGCTTAGTGGACAACCTGCCTGGTTTAATACATCAAGCTGTGTTGCCTTGGTGCCGGCATTAAATTCTCCAATACCATCAAAAGCATTGTTTACATCAATAATTAACTGGTCTATACCACCGGAGTAATTATAAGATACTCCATCGCTACAGATATTTAATAAAGCTGCAACCGACTGGCGAGCCAGATTATAAATGTCACCACCTCCTAAATTAAGTGCTTCTAAAAGGGTAAGGTCTGCATTTTTAAATTCATCAGGCGCACTGGTAAATACATCCTCATATAAGGTACAGGTAACATATGCATCACACCACCTATCTGTATGTTCTTTCCAGTATCCAAGAGTACATCCTTCCTGGGCACACAGCTCTACAATAACAGTAGCAGTATCTGTACAATTATTACCATCAGTATAGGTTATGGTAACTGAACCCGCACTAACTCCTGTTACAATACCAGCATTATCCACGGTTGCAATAGCAGTATCTGAAGATTCATAAGTACCTGCTCCAATACCAATGTCGATAGTTTCTCCAACACAAACGGTACCTCCATCTAATACTGGATTTTCATAGATCACTGCATCGGCAGTAGCATAATCTGTACAACCATCGGTGGTCTCTACCAATACACTTACCGTAGTTCCATCTACAATGGTATTACTATCATAGGTATTATCAATAGATTTTGCCTGAAGGATTTCCTCGCCAGCATCTATAACTCCATCTTCACTGTCATCTATCCAGAAAGTATATTCTTCTCCGTTGCCACTAGGGCCCGCGGTAAAGACAGCATCCTCGCCATCACAAACTCCATCTGTCTGAAGATCGGCCTCAGGATTATCATAAATCTCGGCATCGGCTGTCGCATAATCTGTACAACTATCGGTGGTCTCTACCAATACACTTACCGTAGTACCATCGAGGATGGTATTACTATCATAAGTATTATCAGTA
The DNA here is from genome assembly GCF_007050985.1 of Christiangramia sabulilitoris. GTDB lineage: Bacteria > Bacteroidota > Bacteroidia > Flavobacteriales > Flavobacteriaceae > Christiangramia > Christiangramia sabulilitoris. The sequence goes on along the minus strand of NZ_VHSF01000009.1, from coordinate 267 downwards.
GATTTTGCCTGAAGGATTTCCTCGCCAGCATCTATAACTCCATCTTCACTGTCATCTATCCAGAAAGTGTATTCTTCTCCGTTGCCACTAGGGCCCGCGGTAAAGATCGCATCCTCACCATCACAAACTCCATCGGTTTCAAGTTCTGCTTCCGGATTTTCATAGATCACTGCATCGGCAGTAGCATAATCKGTACAACCATCGGTGGTCTCTACCAATACACTTACCGTAGTACCATCGRGGATGGTATTACTATCATAAGTATTA
>NZ_VHSF01000008.1 GCF_007050985.1 Christiangramia sabulilitoris | reverse complement strand
ATTATTGTCATTATTGATCAGTTTAGGAGCCGATCCCCCGATGTACCAGTTCTGGGAGGAGAGATAGAATCCAAGCCCGAAGTTAGGAGTCCAGCGGTTGATCTGATCCTGAAAGAAAGGATCGCTTAATACCTGGGGATCTGTAAAGAGTTCATCCTCGAGGTTGTAATAACTCATCCCGGCCTTTAATCCCAGGCGAAGGGTGACATCATCACTCAAATCCAGACGGTAGGAGAAATCCCCATAGGCATAGGTGTAATTCTCATACCCGGCGTTATCGTTGATGATAGACAATCCCAATCCCACCTTATCATTGGTAAGGGGAGAGTGGAGGGATAGGGTCTGGGTGGTGGGAGCCCCTTCCAGGTCAGCCCACTGGCTACGGTGCAGTCCCACCGTGGTAAAGCCGTCTCTACTCCCGGCATAGGCCGGATTGATCGAGATCGTATTATACATATACTGCGTAAACTGCGGGAGCTGTTGTGAAAAGCCATCAGTTGCAATAAATAAGATCAATATGATTAGATATACTTTTTTCATGATGTCTCTTTTTTATTTTGTTCCTAAGTAGATATAACCTTGTATTGGCTGCATATCACTACCTCTCATTTTAACAAAGTAGTAGTAAGTACCCGATGGTAACTGGTTAGAGCTGGTGAAAGATTTTTGAGACTGTCCATCCCAGTTGTTCTGGTAATTTTTAGCTTCAAAAACCTTTGCACCCCAACGGTTAAAGATCATAACATCATATATAAAGTCACACTCCACATCCTGGTCTATTGTAAAGAAATCATTTTGATTATCTCCATTAGGTGTAACTACTTTAGAGATGCTTTTCTTGATGTCAGATATTGTACATGGCAACACCACACAATCGTCATTAATATTAACGATTACTTCAGTTATAGATGGACAAGGACCTTCTATAGTATAAGTGAATTTGAAGGTTCCAGTCCCAAGGATGGTAGGATCAACTATGCTACCGTCTAAGGACTCTGCATAATCATCAGCTTGCCAGGTTCCGGTACTATCATATTCTCCGGAGAAAGCATCAAAAAGATCGAATGTTAAATCCCCAATACACCAGTTAATATCTGAAACAGCAATATCATTAGCTGTCGGGTTTTCAATTACCAGGTTCGTAGGTTGAGATACACAACCTGATTCTGATCTTGTGAATACATTATAATCACCAGGAGCAAGACCTTCAAAGATCGCATCATCGTCTTCATCGAAAATTGTTTCACCCTCTTCGTTTTCAATGAAATATTCTAGTCCGGCATTGTAAATCAAGATCAGGGTACCCGTTGGTTCGATACAGTCGGCCTGAAGTATTTCTTCAACCTGAGGAGCCTCTGGAGTTACTGGCTGATCGAAGATCTCGATTGTGGTTGCAGGGGAAATATATCCTTTAGAATCTTTTGCCGTGATCACATAGACACCGCTTTCAAGATTCTCGAATAAGCCTACTTCACTGAATTCTCCACCATTAAGACTATAAGCATAACCTTCAATAGTTTCGATCTCTATCGTTCCAAAGGCATTTTCACAGTCTGGCTGTTCCACTAAAACTGTTGGGGCATCAGGCTGCTTATCCACGGTAATGGTTACGGTGGTTGTTTCTGAAGTAGTGCTGCCGTCAGCATTGGTTACAGTGGATGTATATTCAAAAATATCAGTTCCAAAGAATTCCGTATTTGGAATATAGGTTACCGTATCATCATCATTTAATATTGCTGCACCATTTTCAGGCTGTGTTACTGAGCTGACTACCACATTGGTAGTTTCAGCATAGGTATCATTTTCCAGAACATCTACCGTTACCGGATTATTTTCCAGAGTTGTAGCCGTATCCGCAACGGCATCAGCAACCGGTTCTACGGTTACAGTCACCGTGGTGTTTTCTGAAGTCATGGTTCCATCGGCATTGGTTACGGTAGCAGTATACTCGAATGTGTCAGTTCCGTTGAAATCGGCATTCGGAGTATAGGTTACGGTATTATCTGCATTGATTACCACACTTCCGTTAGCCGGAGCAGAGGCAGCAGTTACTTCTACATCTGTTGCAGCATCATAAGTATCGTTATCCAGGACATCGATGGTTACCGCTTCATCTTCTGAAGTTGTAGCCGTATCAGCTACAGCATCAGCAACCGGTTCTACAGTAATAGTCACCGTGGTAGTTTCTGAAGTGGTGGTTCCATCGGCATTGGTCACGGTCGCGGTATACTCGAAAGTATCGGTTCCGTTGAAATCAGGATTCGGAGTATAGGTTACGGTATTATCTGCATTGATCACCACACTTCCGTTAGCCGGAGCAGAGGCAGCAGTTACTTCTACATCTGTTGCAGCATCATAAGTATCGTTATCCAGGACATCGATGGTTACCGCTTCATCTTCTGAAGTTGTAGCCGTATCAGCTACAGCATCAGCAACTGGTTCTACAGTTACAGTCACCATGGTGGTTTCTGAAGTCGTGCTTCCATCGGCATTAGTAACGGTCGCGGTATACTCGAATGTGTCAGTTCCGTTAAAATCAGGATTCGGAGTATAGGTTACCGTATTATCCGCATTGATCACCACACTTCCGTTAGCCGGAGCAGAGGCAGCAGTTACTGCTACATCGGTTCCAGCAGCATAAGTATCATTATCCAGGACATCGATGGTTACCGCTACATCTTCTGATGTTGTAGCCGTATCGGCCACAGCATCAGCAACCGGTTCTACAGTAATAGTCACCGTGGTAGTTTCTGAAGTGGTGGTTCCATCGGCATTGGTCACGGTCGCGGTATACTCGAAAGTATCGGTTCCGTTGAAATCAGCATTCGGAGTATAGGTTACTGTGTTATCCGCATTGATCACCACACTTCCGTTAGCCGGCGTAGTGGTAGATGTTACTTCCACATCGGTTCCAGCAGCATAGGTGTCATTATCAAGAACATCGATCACTACAGTTTCGTCTTCCTGAGTGGTAGCCATATCAGCTACAGCATCAGCAACTGGTTCTACAGTTACAGTCACCGTGGTGGTTTCTGAAGTCGTGCTTCCATCAGCATTGGTCACGGTTGCGGTATACTCGAAAGTATCGGTTCCGTTGAAATCAGCATTCGGAGTATAGGTTACTGTGTTATCCGCATTGATCACCACACTTCCGTTAGCCGGCGTAGTGGTAGATGTTACTTCCACATCGGTTCCAGCAGCATAGGTGTCATTATCAAGAACATCGATCACTACAGCTTCGTCTTCCTGAGTGGTAGCCGTATCAGCAACAGCATCAGCAACTGGTTCTACTTTTACAGTCACCGTTGTAGTTTCTGAAGTCGTACTTCCATCAGCATTGGTCACGGTTGCGGTATACTCGAAAGTATCGGTTCCGTTAAAATCAGGATTCGGAGTATAGGTTACCGTATTGTCTGAATTGATCACCACATTTCCATTAGCAGGAGCAGAGGCAGCAGTTACTTCCACATCTGTTGCAGCATTATAAGTATCGTTATCTAGGACGTCGATGGTTACCGCTTCATCTTCTGAAGTTGTTGCTGTATCAGCTACAGCATCAGCAACCGGAGTCACCGTTACAGCCACTGTTGTAGTTTCTGAAGTCATGCTTCCGTCAGCATTGGTCAAGGTTGCGGTATACTCGAAAGTATCGGTTCCGTTGAAATCAGCATTCGGAGTATAGGTTACCGTATTGTCTGAATTGATCACTACGCTTCCATTAACAGGAGCAGAGGCAGCAGTTACTGCCACATCGGTTCCAGCAGCATAGGTGTCATTATCAAGAACATCGATCACTACAGTTTCGTCTTCCTGAGTGGTAGCCATATCAGCTACAGCATCAGCAACTGGTTCTACAGTTACAGTCACCGTGGTAGTTTCTGAAGTCGTGCTTCCATCAGCATTGGTCACGGTTGCGGTATACTCGAAAGTATCGGTTCCGTTGAAATCAGCATTCGGAGTATAGGTTACTGTGTTATCCGCATTGATCACCACACTTCCGTTAGCCGGCGTAGTGGTAGATGTTACTTCCACATCGGTTCCAGCAGCATAGGTGTCATTATCAAGAACATCGATCACTACAGCTTCGTCTTCCTGAGTGGTAGCCATATCAGCTACAGCATCAGCAACTGGTTCTACAGTTACAGTCACCGTGGTAGTTTCTGAAGTCGTGCTTCCATCAGCATTGGTCACGGTTGCGGTATACTCGAAAGTATCGGTTCCGTTGAAATCAGCATTCGGAGTATAGGTTACGGTATTATCCGCATTGATCACCACACTTCCGTTAGCCGGAGTAGTGGTAGCAGTTACTGCCACATCGGTTCCAGCAGCATAGGTGTCATTATCAAGAACATCGATCACTACAGTTTCGTCTTCCTGAGTGGTAGCCATATCAGCTACAGCATCAGCAACTGGTTCTACAGTTACAGTCACCGTGGTAGTTTCTGAAGTCGTGCTTCCATCAGCATTGGTCACGGTTGCGGTATACTCGAAAGTATCGGTTCCGTTGAAATCAGGATTTGGAGTATAGGTTACCGTATTGTCTGCATTGATCACTACGCTTCCGTTAGCCGGTTGAGTGGTATTGGTAATGATAACATCTGCGGCAGGATCATATTTATCATTGTCAAGAACATTAATAATAACATTAGTATCCTCATCTGTAGAAACATTGTCATCTTCTAATCTGAAAGCTCCTGTTCTAACAGTATTACTTACTTCCTGAAGATCTGATCCAAGTGGACCTTTAGCATCTACCTGTGCTATATTCTCCACAAAACCATTATTAAAGTCTGTGCTTGTAACAGTATGCGAAGCAGTATATATCCACTCTTCTCCAACATCAAGCAAATTATCAGAATTTAGGTCACCGGATTGTAGTGTCAGATTTTCAGCGTTATCATCGGTAATTGTAATACTATTTATAGTAGTATTTCCGGTATTGGTAAGAGTAATAGTATATTCTATTACATCTCCAACATTTGCAAAATTCGAAACAGAAGCTGCTTTGGATATTTCCATTGCAGTATTTTGATCTAATGGAGTTTCCGTTGAATCATCGGTGGTATTTCCATCGGTATCATCTCCATTATCAGAAACATCGGTCACATCATCGGTACCACTCGGGCTATCGCCGGTAGCGGTGGCAGAGTTGGATACAAAACCTGCATCCATATGCGCCTGAGTAATGGTTTGATTAGCCGTTACGGTAGCCGCTTCGCCCGGAGCCAGAGTTAATATCGGACTACCTGAGATACTTCCTACATCTGCATCGGCATCGGTGATTTCGATATTATTCACGGTAACGTTTCCGGTGTTGGTTACTACGATGTCGTATTCAATGACATCTCCAACCTTACTTCCAGTTACTCGTACGGTTTTCACCGCTTCGATAGCCGGTTGCGGAGTAAAGTTCACCACGGTCGCATCATCGGTTGTATTTCCATCGGTATCATCACCATTATCAGACACATCGCTTACATCAGCGGTATTACCTGGGCTGTCACCTGTAGCAGTCGCAGAGTTGGATACGAATCCAGCATCCATGTCTGCCTGAGTAATGGTATAGTTGGCCGAAGCAGTTCCTATAGCTCCCGGAGCCAGATTGGCTGGGGTGATGGCCAGGTCGTTGCTTCCAGTCAGGGCATCATCAATACTGATGCTGCTTACCGTTACATTCCCGGTATTGGTTACGGTGAAGGTATAGGTGATCTGATCACCTGCATCCTGCACRGAGTTGGTGTTAGTATCAGAGTACACCGCTGTTTTMACCAATTCGATAGCCGGTTGCGGAGTAAAGTTCACCACGGTCGCATCATCGGTTGTATTTCCATCGGTATCATCACCATTATCAGACACATCGCTTACATCATCAGTGTTACCTGGACTGTCACCTGTAGCAGTCGCAGAGTTGGATACGAATCCAGCATCCATGTCAGCCTGGGTAATGGTATAGGTCGCTGAAGCAGTACCAGTTTCTCCCGGAGCCAGATCGGCGGGGGAGATGGCCAGGTCGTTGCTTCCAGTCAGGGCATCATCAATGCTGATGCTGCTTACGGTTACATTCCCGGTAT
>NZ_VHSF01000007.1 GCF_007050985.1 Christiangramia sabulilitoris | reverse complement strand
AAATTTGAGTGGACCTGATCCTAGTACGAGAGGACCGGATTGGACGAACCTCTGGTGTATCTGTTGTTCCGCCAGGAGCACTGCAGAGTAGCTACGTTCGGAAGGGATAAGCGCTGAAAGCATATAAGCGCGAAACCCACCACAAGATGAGATTTCTTTAAAGGACCGTGGGAGACTACCACGTTGATAGGCTACAGGTGTAAAGGCAGTAATGTCATAGCCGAGTAGTACTAATACTCCGTAAAGCTTGATGCGCGATGGCTCTGAGGCCGCAAAACCTCAGAGCCGCCAAATGCTTATGTTATAATTGCATTACAGCGTTCTTCTTATTTTTTGTTTCTTAAGTATGTCAAAGATATTAGTCCCGATCAAGTCGGGACAGTTTTAAGCTCGAAGCTTATAACTTACCTTTTAAGGTGGCTATAGCAACGGGGCTCACCTCTTCCCATCCCGAACAGAGTAGTTAAGCCCGTTAGCGCAGATGGTACTGCTGTATTGTGGGAGAGTATGTCGCCGCCTTCTTTTTGAAAACCCCTTCAGATCTCTGAAGGGGTTTTTTTATACCCATAACTCAAACCCCCGTGATCACCAGATGCCGGGGGTTTTTTATACCCATAACCGAATTCGTACATAAGATGAAGGGTTTTTTGTTTCGAATGCAAGATCCAGAGATCAAATCTAATAGGAGACAATATATACTTGGGAGAACAAGTAAAGCCAGTTAGCGTCTCGTCTTGAAGCATCGGGATCGGGAGTACTGCTGTATGGTGAGAGAGCCAGGCCTGTCCTGAGCACAGCCGAAGGATCGCCGCCTTCTTTTTGAAAACCCCTTCAGATCTCTGAAGGGGTTTTTTTATACCCATAAATGAAACCCTCCATCTAAGATGAAGGTTTTTTTGTTCCCTAATACCAGATCCAGAGATCGATCCTGATCCCAAGCGTTATCTATTCCCGGTAAAGTAAGTAAAGCCAGTTAGCGTCCCGTCCCGAAACGGTGGGATCGGGAGTACTACTGTGTCGTGGGAGAGCCCGGCCTGTCCTGAGCCAGGCTGAAAGATCGCTTTCCTGCCTAGCTGTTGGGAAAGGCAGGTAAGCTTCATATAGAGAACCCTGCATAGGGGGAGATTTCAGCAATTTTGGGGAATAATTCCACAATTATCGTTTCTGTCAATTAGCTGACAGGTCATTAAACTTTTAATAGTGTATTTAGCCGGGGTATCAGCGGTTCATACTCAGTATTTTAACAATTGTGCGTAAGAAAATGGCTATAAAATTAATGGAATGTATTGAATATGGCTCAGACTTTGCATTTCTAAATGAGTATTAACCCAACCATCGTTAAACAACATTGGGTTAATTGAATTAAAAATTAATCAACATAAAAATTAATTAAACTATGCTAATTAAAAATCTAACTAAGTTAAGTCTGTTATTAGGTTTAGTATTATTCATTTCCTGTTCAGAAGATGATTCTCTTGAGAATCCCGGTAATGGAGAAAATTCCACGGCAGTTTACCTAACAGATGCACCGGTAGATCAGGCCAATGTCGAAGCTGTTTTTGTTACAGTTTCTGAAGTAAGGGTCAATGGTAAGGCTATCGAAGGTTTTAATAAGACCACTATCCAGCTTAGCAGCCTTACTAAGGGACGAACTGAGTTACTAGGTAATCTTAACCTTAAATCTGGTACAACTTCAAATATAAGCCTGGTTCTGGCCGATACAGATGCTACTGGGAATGGACCCGGGAATTATGTAGTTCTTAACGGAGGTGCTAAACAAAAGCTATCTGGTGCTACTGAAATTAATATTAAGGACCAGGTTGAGATCGTGAATGATGCACGTAATGAGATCATCATAGATTTCGATTTGCGTAAAACTGTAAAGCAGGAAGGAGATAATTTTTCATTTGTTTCTAAAACTCAATTAGAGAATAATCTTAGAACCGTAAACAAGTTAAATGCCGGTGCAGTAAAAGGAAAGGCAGATAATATGTCTGAGGCGAATGGAGAAGTAGTCGTAGCCTACGCTTATAAAAAGGGTACTTTCAGCAATTCTGAAAGTAATGCGAATAATGACGGAATCAACTTCGCCAACGCTGTGAGTAGTTCTGTAGTAACCAGTTCTAACGGGGAATTTGAAATTCACTTTTTAGAAGAAGGTGATTACGAATTACATTTTGCATCCTACTCGGACAACGATCAGGATGGTAAACTTGAATTTACCGGAATGGTAGAGGCCAGCGCAATAAGCAGTCTGGATCTCACCGGATTTAGAGTTGAATCTAATTCTGAAGTTAATATCCAGGTTTCCTTTACCGGTCTTTTAGGATTATAATTTAGAATAAGCCAGAAATTAAGAGCCCCTGCCTAATTGCAGGGGCTTTTTTTATGGTGTAGGCAGATCTCCTTCTCCCTTAATAGGAAGCTTTGATCTTCCCATGAGATAGGTATCCACGTGGTGGGCAGCTTCGCGACCTTCAGAGATCGCCCAAACGATCAAAGACTGTCCCCGGCGCATATCCCCGGCCACAAATATGTTCTTCACATTAGTACGGTAATTAGTGCCGCCTTTAATATTTGTTCTGTCATCTTTCTCCAGGCCTAATTTCTCACTTAATGTCTTTTCAGGACCGGTAAATCCAAGAGATAACAGCGCCAGGTCACATGGCCATTCTTTTTCTGTACCGGGAACCTCCTTCAACTCCGGCCGCTGGCCTGGTCTTTTTAGCCATTCTACCTGAACCGTTTTTAAAGCTTTTAATTTTCCTTCAGCATCTTTTATAAATTCTTTCGTCTGTATGCTCCAGTTTCTTTCCACACCTTCTTCATGAGAAGAACTGGTCTTTAAGGTAAAGGGCCAGTATGGCCATGGGTTTTCAGAAGATCTCTTTTCGGGAGGCAGGGGCATGATCTCAAAATTTGTTACAGATTTAGCTCCGTGCCTGTTGGAAGTTCCCACGCAATCTGAACCGGTATCTCCACCGCCAATCACGATAACATCTTTTCCATTTGCACTGAATCTTTCTTCTACTACATGAAGGCCATCCACGGCTTCGTTATTATGTTTAAGGAATTCCATTGCCTGGACCACGCCTTCAGCATCAGATCCTGGAATAGGTAAATTCCTTTTTTCGGTTGCACCACCGCAAAGTACGACCGCATCAAAATTCTTCAGTTCTTCCACCGAATAATTTTTACCAACTTCTGTCTCTGTCCTGAATTTTATGCCTTCTTGCGTCATTTGGTCAAGGCGGCGATCAATAATATGTTTTTCCATTTTAAAATCAGGGATCCCATATCTTAGCAGGCCACCTATTTTCGAGTCACGTTCAAAGACAGTAACTGTATGTCCCGCTCTGTTGAGTTGCTGTGCTGCGGCCAAACCTGCAGGGCCAGATCCTATTACCGCAACTTTTTTACCGGTTCTGTGCGCAGGTGGTTCGGGTTTGATCCAGCCTTCCTTAAAACCTCGTTCCACGATATATTTCTCTATCATCTCTATGGCCACCGGCGGCTGAATGATGCCTAGTACACAGGCAGATTCACAGGGAGCGGGACACAATCTTCCCGTAAACTCCGGGAAATTATTGGTCGCATGTAAGATCTTCAGAGCTTTTTGCCATTCGTTTCTATAAACGGCATCATTAAAATCAGGGATCAGGTTGCCTAAGGGGCAGCCGCTATGACAAAATGGGATTCCGCAGTCCATACAGCGCCCGCCCTGCTTTTGTAATTCTTCAGATTTATACTCAATATGGAATTCCTTATAGTTCTGGATCCGTTCTTCCGGTTTTATATTTTCTTCTTCCTTGCGTTCGTATTCTAAAAATCCTCTTAATTCACCCATTCTTATACTGTTTTAAGGTCTGCCTCTTCTAGTTTATTCGTTTCTTCTTCCATTTTCTCCAGCGCCCGCTTATATTCTGTAGGCATGATCTTTATAAATCCCTTTGAGCTGTTCTCCCAATCGTTCAGAATATCTTTTGCAACTTCACTTTCTGTGTATTGATAATGGTTAACTATCAATTCCTGCAGTTCCTGAAGATTTTCTTCGGAAGGAGCTTCCAGCTCGATCATTTCCATATTAAAGTTATTCCGGTCCATCTCGTTGCCCGGATCAAAAATATAAGCCGTTCCACCGCTCATTCCGGCAGCAAAGTTCCGGCCTGTTTTACCCAGGATAACGGCTGTACCACCGGTCATATACTCACAGCCGTGGTCACCGATTCCTTCTATCACAGCTTTGGCTCCGGAATTTCGTACGCAGAATCTTTCTCCGCCAATTCCGTTAATATAAGCTTCCCCGTTGGTAGCACCGTAAAGCGCGACATTCCCAATGATGATATTCTCATTGCTCTTAAAGGTCGCGGTTTTAGGTTTTCTGATGGAGAGGATCGCCCCGGAAAGTCCTTTTCCGAAGTAATCATTGGAATTACCTTCGATATTAAGATTCAATCCTCTTGCGGCAAAGGCACCAAAACTCTGTCCCGCAGATCCCGTAAAATTAAGGGTCAGGGTGTTCTTGGGAAGGCCTTTGGCCCCATGTATCTTGGAGATCTCATTGCTGATTATGGTTCCCGTGGTCCTGTTGGTATTGCTAATAGGATAGCTGAGAGTAACTGGTTCCTTGCGATAGATGGCCGGATGCGCCTTGCTCAGGATCTCGAAATCCAGTACGCCTTCTATATTATGTAATTGCTTTTCGGTATTCGCCAGTGGAACTCCGGGTTTTATATTTGGCTTGAACAGGATATTAGAAAGGTCTATTCCCTGGGCCTTGTAATGCTTGATCGCTTTCTTGGTATCTAGTTTCTGGCATTGCCCAACCATTTCTTCAAGGGTTCTGAATCCCAGTTGCGCCATGATCTCACGCAGTTCCTGGGCTATGAAGTACATGAAATTAATCACATTCTCAGGGGTCCCTTTAAAATTCTTACGAAGTTCGGGGTCCTGGGTAGCGATCCCTACCGGGCAGGTATTCAAATGGCAGGCCCGCATCATAATGCAACCGGTCGCTACCAGTGGAGCGGTGGAGAATCCAAATTCCTCGGCTCCCAGGAGACAGGCGATGGCCACATCACGTCCCGTTTTTAACTGGCCGTCGCATTCCACAACTATCCTGCTCCTAAGATTGTTCAGCAATAAAGTTTGTTGAGCTTCGGCAATTCCAAGTTCCCACGGAAGGCCGGCATGTCTTAAGGAGGTTAGGGGAGAAGCCCCGGTACCCCCGTCATATCCGGAAATTAATACCACATCTGCTTTGGCCTTGGCCACCCCGGCCGCGATGGTTCCTACACCAACTTTTGAAACCAGTTTCACATTGATACGGGCTTCCCGGTTGGCATTTTTAAGGTCAAAAATCAGTTGCGCCAGGTCTTCGATGGAGTAAATATCGTGGTGTGGAGGAGGCGAGATCAGGCCTACATAAGGCGTGGAATTTCTGGTTTTCGCGATATCCGGATTTACCTTTGCCCCGGGAAGTTGTCCGCCTTCCCCGGGTTTAGCGCCCTGGGCCATTTTTATTTGTATTTCGCGGGCATTGGTGAGATAGTCTATACTTACACCAAATCTTCCTGAAGCCACCTGTTTGATAGCAGAATTCCTCCAGTTCCCGTCTATATCCTTCTGGAACCGGTCTGCATCCTCGCCACCTTCACCACTGTTACTTTTACCTTTTATACGGTTCATGGCGATGGCCAAATTTTCATGCGCTTCCTTGCTGATGGAACCAAAGGACATGGCCCCGGTTTTGAAGCGTTTTACGATCTCGGTCCACGGTTCTACTTCTTCCAGCGGAATTGGATTAAGATCTTTGAATTTGAACATGCCCCTCAGGGTCATCAGTTTCTCATTCTGCTCATTGATGATATTGGAATATTCAGTATAGGTCTGGTAACTGTTCTGTTTCACCGCCTGTTGAAGTTTGGCAACACTGGCAGGGTTAAAGACATGCCGCTCTCCATTTCTTCTCCAGCGGTAGTCCCCGCCCATCTCCAGGTCGAGATCGGTTTCGGTTTCCGGCGGAAAGAAAGCATGCTGATATCTTTTCTGAATTTCCTTTTCGACCTCATAAAGGCCAATTCCTTCGATCCTGGTGGGGGTATTACAGAAGTATTTATCAACGAATTTCTTATTGAGTCCCAGGATCTCGAAGATCTGGGAGCCACGATAAGAAAGCAGGGTGGAGATCCCGATCTTGTTCATGATCTTAATGATCCCTTTCCCAATGGCGATATTGAAATTCTCCACAGCAACTTCAGCATCTTCTACCTCGATCTCCTTTTTTTCAACGAGGTCATAGATGATCTCATTGACCATATAAGGATTTATTGCGCTGGCGCCATATCCAAATAACGCGGCGAAATGATGCGGTTCCCGGGGTTCTGCAGATTCTATGACGATACCAAAAGATGACCTTCTGTTATGGTCCTTCACCCGGTGATGCACAAACGAACAGGCAAGCAGGGAAGGGATGGGAGCCAGTTCCGGGTTCACATTCCTGTCTGACAATATGATAATATTGCAGCCGTCATCAACGGCATCTTTTATTTCAGTGATCATTTCTTCAAGCCGGTCTTCCAGCCCGTTCATGCCTTTTTCAGCCTCATAAAGCATGGAGATAGACCTGGCTTTAAACCCGGGGTAATCGATATATTTTATCTTATCCAGGTCTTCATTGGAGATCACGGGGTTCTGGATCTTCAGTTTCCTAGCCTGCTCGGGAATGATATTAAACAAATTAAGATCTTCCCCGATAGAGAGGCTTATATCTGTTACAATTTCCTCCCGGATCCCATCTAATGGCGGATTGGTAACTTGGGCGAAAAGCTGTTTAAAGTAATTGAATAAAAGTTGCGGCTTGTCTGATAATACGGCAAGCGGAATATCTGTACCCATAGAACCGATCGCTTCTTTAGCCTTGTCTGCCATGGGGGAGATGATCGTGGTAATATCTTCATAGGTATAGCCAAATAATTTAAGCCTGGTTAGATATGGAATATCCTCTACCGGGGTCTGGTTGCCGGTATATGGTACTTCGGCCAGGGGAAGCAGGTTATCTTTTAACCATTTTCCGTAAGGCCTTTCTGTTACGATCTTTTCCTTAACCTCTTCATCTTCGATGATACGGCCTTTGATCATATCTACCAGGAACATTCTTCCCGGCTCAAGCCGGCCATGCCTTAAAACATTTTCGGGTTTTATATCCAGTACGCCGGTTTCAGAAGACATTACCACGTATCCGTCTTTAGTTACCGTGTACCGGGAAGGTCTCAGGCCATTACGGTCCAGAAGGGCACCAATATAATTTCCATCGGTAAATGGGATGGAAGCCGGCCCGTCCCAGGGTTCCATAATACAGGCATTATATTCGTAAAAGTTCTTTTTATTCTCTTTCATGGAGGGGTTCTTCTCCCATGCTTCAGGAACCATCATCATGATAGCCTCGGGTAAGGACCTGCCGGTTTGCAGTAATATTTCCAAAGCCATATCCATGGAGGCTGAATCTGATTTCCCTTCCCTGATCACCGGGATGATCTTTTTAATATCCTCCCCGAAAATGTCACTTTCAAAAAGCTCTTCTCTCGCTTTCATCCTGCTCAGGTTTCCACGAAGGGTATTGATCTCCCCGTTGTGGCACATATATCTGAAAGGCTGTGCCAGGTCCCAGGTGGGAAAAGTATTGGTGGAAAATCTCTGGTGCACCAGGGCGAGCTTGGTGATCACATCTGGATCATTCAGGTCTTTATAATACTCGTTGATGTCCTGGGGCATCAAAAGACCTTTATATATAATAGTGTTGGTGGAGAGGCTGGAGAAATAAAAATAATCGCTTTGGGCAAGCCCTGAATTTTCGATGGTATGCTCTGCGATCTTGCGGGCAGAAAAGAGTCTGGCATTAAAGACGCGGTCTTCCATATTTTGTGGCCGACCAATAAATACCTGTACTACCGCCGGCTCTACATTGCTGGCCATTTTTCCCAGGCAGGCATGGTTTACCGGAACCTGTCTCCATCCCAGGATAGTTAATTGCTGATTTTCAACCTCTTTTTCAAATATATTTTTACATAAATCTGCCTGATTCGTGTTCTTTGGCAGGAACAACATTCCCACGGCATATTCCCTAATCTCAGGTAGTTCAAAATCGCAAACCTTTTTAAAAAATTCATGGGGTACTTCGATAAGAATTCCTGCCCCGTCCCCGGTCTTTCCATCGGCACTTACCGCTCCCCGGTGTTCCAGTCTAATGAGGATGTCTATGGCATCATGAATGATCTTATTGCTTTTTTCGCCTTTAAGATTACAGATAAAACCTGCACCACAGTTATCCCGTTCATTAAGAGGGGAGTAGAGTCCCTGTTCCTTCATTTTCATATATGTTCATTCTGAATTATCCTTTTAAAGTTATCGAAAAGCAACTTAAAAAGTGAAGGATTAAAGATCTTTAAATCAAGTTTTTAGAATTTGATAATTTGAAGGCTTTAAAATGTGGATATGGAAATTAAAGGCATTTCTAATTATGAAATAAACAATGCGTGAAAATGGATTTTATTATAGGGGGAAAACCCGTAATTTTTGATTTCATTAACAACCTAATAGTTTTTTAATTAATAAAATCCTAAATTTAATCAGTTGATTTTGAGTATATAAGCTTGTGTGATGAATTAACTTATTATCCTGCCCAGATCCAAACCTATTCTATTGAATTATTTTTTTTTGAGATTCTCTCGGGTTAAACCGTTGTGTCCTTGTATAATCAAATAATTCACAAAAAATCACTTCCCCCCGAAGACGGATTACCATTTTGGTAAGTGCCTTGTATTGACAAGGATAGTTTCCCCCCTTCAATTAGGTTTTATAGATTAAACCGTATTAAAAATTTAGTTCGCCCATTCTGCTTTTGAAGGTGAAGCCATGCTATTGGTGCTAACCTTTAAAAAATTAAATTATGAAAGAATTTACAATTAATAAAAAAAGGTTTCTTGAAAATCTTTTTTTTAAATGTATCAGAGCAAAATTTCTGAGAATTATAATTTTCGGAATATTTTTATTTTCTACTAACACATTTGCCCAGACTCAAACAGTAAGAGATTTTTTTAGTTTACCAGCTCCAGCAAGATGTACTTCTAATGATTTGGATATCATAAGTGCAGATCTGGATTTACCAACCTGTGTTTGTACAGATGGACAGACAATTACTGCTGGTTTAACTCTAGGGATTCGGAATAATACTGAATCAAAAAGGGCTTCTTTTTCATTCTGGGCACAATTAACAGTGACAAACCCAGGTGATAATAGTAAAGAATTTTATATGTTGGAAGGTTGTGAAAATGAAATTTTGCCTGGAAATGATTATATAGATCCACCACGAATTAAACTTGCGACCTTTAGCAATTTATTAGTGTATAAATATAATAGTACATCTGGAAAATATGAATTAGTTACTGATAGTAATAATGTTCCAATTCCGGAAATTCCTTATATCTGTGGAACATCATTAGAACTTACCAATATTTATCAGGGGTGGACAGATGCTTCTAAGAATGATAATAGACAATGTGGAGGAATAGATGCTTCCAAAATTAATCCTAAATGTGGAATAATTCCAGTTTTAGGAGTTGGTGTAGGTTTATCTGCTGGTAGCGAAAGCACAGATATAAGCTGTAATGGAGCTGGAGATGGTTCTATGAAGATCACTTTTAGTGGAGGGAAAGCACCATATTATCTGGATTCCGGAGATGGTAATGGATACAGTTCGACCCCTATCGATCTTACCACCCTTCCTCCAGGGCCACCTTACGAAATAACACTATCAAATCTTCAAGGAAGTAATCTAGGAACAACTTATAATTGGAAAATTAAAGATTCTTCAGACCCTATTTGTGAGAAAGGAGATTCAGAAACTTTTACCGATCCAGCGGCCTTGAGTTTGACCTTGAAGTCTACGGATATCAGTTGTAATGGCGCGGGGGATGGAATCATCGCCCTTGATGATACTGCGACTAACAGTTCATTTGATAGTTATAAGCTTTACAAGGTTGGAGAGAATGGTGGTGACGATACAGAAGTAGGAAGTGTGAGCCCTGATGCCACCACTGGTGTCTTTAAGAGTGATATGGGCGCAGGCAGTTATTACATAATCGGTACAGTAGCCTCTGGCAATGGGGTAGATACGTGTACCAAGAAAAGTGATACGGAGACCTTTACCGATCCAGCGGCCTTGAGTTTGACCTTGAAGTCTACGGATATCAGTTGTAATGGCGCGGGAGATGGAATCATCGCCCTTGATGATACTGCGACTAACAGTTCATTTGATAGTTATAAGCTTTACAAGGTTGGAGAGAATGGTGGTGACGATACAGAAGTAGGAAGTGTGAGCCCTGATGCCACCACTGGTGTCTTTAAGAGTG
>NZ_VHSF01000006.1 GCF_007050985.1 Christiangramia sabulilitoris | reverse complement strand
TGGCTTCATAGGTCGCGGTATAGGTCCAGGTCTCATCGACCTCCATAATGTCATTGGAGTTCGAGTCTCCACTTACATAGGCTGGTCCAGTGGTTGCCTGAGGATCTACTACAGCGACATTGGTCAAACTGGTATTCCCCGTATTGTCCACCACAATGGTATAGGTTAGCGTTTGCGGAGCAGCGATATCAGTCGGTGCTACGGTATTGGTTACGGTCAGTGTTGGCGATTGAGTAATAGTGGTTGTTGCATCATCAGTTACCGCAGTAGTTACTTCCGTTGTAGTTACACTGGCAGTATGTACAATATCACTTCCATTATCAATATCAGCCTGTGTGGCTTCATAGGTAGCGGTATAGGTCCAGGTCTCATCGACTTCCATAATGTCATTGGAGTTCGAATCTCCACTTACATAGGCTGGTCCAGTGGTTGCCTGAGGATCTACTACAGCGACATTGGTCAAACTGGTATTCCCCGTATTGTCCACCACAATGGTATAGGTTAGCGTTTGCGGAGCAGCGATATCAGTCGGTGCTACGATATTAGCTACGGTTAGCGAAGGCGACTGAGTAATAGTGGTTGTTGCATCATCAGTTACCGCAGTAGTTACTTCTGTTGTAGTTACGCTGGCAGTATGTACAATATCACTTCCATTATCAATATCAGCCTGTGTGGCTTCATAGGTCGCGGTATAGGTCCAGGTCTCATCGACCTCCATAATGTCATTGGAGTTCGAGTCTCCACTTACATAGGCTGGTCCAGTGGTTGCCTGAGGATCTACTACAGCGACATTGGTCAAACTGGTATTCCCTGTATTGTCCACCACAATGGTATAGGTTAGCGTTTGCGGAGCAGCGATATCAGTCGGTGCTACGGTATTAACTATGGTCAGTGTTGGCGATTGAGTAATAGTGGTAACAGTTGGGTCATTAAGGGCAGGCGTATCAGGATCATCAGATAGATCATCAGATACGTCATCAGTTTTCCCTGGGCTATCCCCGGTGGCTGAAGCCTGGTTTGAATAGCTTCCCGCATCAATATCTGCCTGGGTTAGGGTATAGTTCGCAGTTACACTGGCCGTTGCACCAGGCGCTAAACTTGCGATGGTATTACTACCTGTAAAGGTAACTCCGTTATCGGTAATCTCAATATTAGCAAGGGTTACATTCCCTGTATTCCTTACGGTGATGGTATAGGTAATGATATCTCCTTCAGAGTCATCTCCTGAAGAATCGGTATCTGCCAGGCTATCGGTTTTAGTAAGCTCCATGGCAGCGATATCATCATCGTTTATGGTAGAGGTTGCCTCGCCATTGGTTCCTGTAATGCCTACATCCTGACCATTAGCATTTGCTATGCTCATTGTACCCAGGAAGGTTTCCTGGTTTTCTATAATTTCATCACCTAATATCTCCACAGGTATATTAACCTGGGAGCTTCCACTTGCAATTGTGTAACTTGTATTGGACTGGGCCGTATAATCCTGGCCATCTAGAGCCGAACCATCGATGGTGTTAAAGCTCAGGATAATATTTTCCTGAGCAAGAGCACCACCATCTATCCTTGCTACAAAATATCCTGTTTGAGGATCCCCTGTTTCTGTAATTTCAAAGCCTTCAAGGCTTATTGTGATCGCATCATTGTCATTGATGGTTCCTGTTGCCGAAATGAAAGAATTCGCGGTATTGGAACTGGTCACGTTTGCTGCAAAAGTAAAGTTTTCCTGGGCTTCAGTAAGGGCATCATCTATCGTAGGAATTCTAACCAGCATACTGGTGATTCCGCTTGGAATAATAATATTGCCTGAAGAATAGTTAGTCCAAGTTGAACCGTCATCAGAGCTATATTGTAATGGGGTGCCGGTATCTGTCCCAATAGTGGCTGTTCCATTGGATAATTGGGGAGTGAAACTAATATCAGTAGAACTAATTCCGGTAAGGGAGATCAGGAAATCCACGTTCTCACCTTCGGTGACCGTTACGTCACCGATGGAAAGGGTTTGACTCGCATCAATCGACTCCTGATCTTCAACCCCACCGAACATTCCACCTCCCACCGGATCTCCGGTGGCTGAGGCAGTATTGGTATAAGTTCCTGAATCTATATCGGTCTGGGTTACGGTATACTGAGCGGTATAATACCAGCTCTCCCCGGGCTCCATGATATTATCATTATTTCCTACAAGATCTGTCTGTTTCACCACTCCCGGTGAGGCATCTGCTGTAACGTCTGTTACATTGATATTGGAAATACTAATATTACCGGTGTTTTCCAAAGTGATTCCATAAGTTAAAACATCACCCGGTGCAGTATAAGTCTGATTCGTCGGGTTTTGAGCTTTCGAAATAGTCCATGCAGGGTTCCTTGATACCGACGTGGTAGCAGTGGCAACTTCGGCAGTGCTTAGTTCATCGGCTAAAACACTGATGGTATTTGTAAGGCTGGAATTATTATCTATATCTTCCTGGCTAACGGTGTAGGTAGCGGTATAAGTCCAATTCTCACCTACTTCCAGGTTTCCATTGGCATTCATACTTTCGCTAGCTGTGCTAAGGGTTCCTATGCCCGTCGTACCCGGGAATGTTTCGGTAGGGGTGACATTGGTAAGGGTTCTAGAACCATCATTGGTCAAGGTGATATTGTAGGTGATCCTGTCACCCGGTTCATCCACAAAAGTTCCTGCCGGACTCGAATCGGGGTTGGTAATTGAAACCTGGGTCTTGTCAACGCTTAAAATGATGCTTCCATCAACCGGGGTATTTTCTGTAGCATAGGAGGGACCAGGTATCTGGAATGTTTCTAATTCTGCAGTATTGATCAAAGGTATATTGGCATCAATATCTGCCTGGGTTACGGTATATGAAGCGGTATAGCTCCAGGTTTCTCCTACCTCCAGAATATCATTTCCGTTCACACCTGTTCCTCCGGTTTCGGTTTTAGCACTTAAAGTGCCACTACCGGCTCCAGGGAAAGAATCGCTAAGATTTACATTGGTAATGGTAATATTCCCGGTATTCTCAATGATAATATCATAATTGATCACATCACCAAGCTGTTTTACAGGGGAAACTGAATTTCCATCGGCCTCGGCTGAATTATAATTCACCGTGGTTTGAGTTTTTGTAAAGGCAACCTGTGGATTTTGCAGTGCTTCAACTATTATCTCCTCCGTATCGTTAGAGGTAGGGGTCTCTCCAACCTCATAGGTATTGTTTCCGTTTTCATCGATATAACCATGTACGGTCGCGGTGTTCGCTACCTGGCCATCATCTATATTTTGCTGGGTAACCGTACGGGTCTCTGTATACACCCAGGTTTCACCAGGATCAAGAGTACCAATATTAGTGTCATCACCAGATACATAGGTAATACTACCCGGATCTGCATTAGGATCGGTAACGGTAATTACATTGATCCCATAAGTACCATTATTTACAAAAGTTATTTCATAATTAATTACCTGTCCCACGCTCTCGTAATTAACGGGCATAGGATTACCGTCTATGTCTATGGCGGTAAGGGTAGCTACAATATCGGGAGCAATTACATTTAACTCATAGGTACAGGTTGAAATATTTCCGCAATCATCTTCCACCGTCCAGGTAACACTGGTTACCCCTAAAGGAAGGCTATACCCATCCAGAGTTGAAGTGCCATTGAGATTGTTCGTGATGGCAAATGCAGAGCTGCAATTATCGGTGATACTGCTAATGTCAAATTCAGTACCGGAAACCGTATACTGGGTTTCAGTTTGCGGGACTATTACATCTCTATCACTTATACAACTTATAGTGGGGGCGGTAACATCAGCAATGGTTATAATTTGGGTGGCCGTGGTGAAATTGTCACAGTTATCAGTAACGGTAAAGGTTCTGGTAACAACTTCGGTACAAGATCCATTATCGGTAGCATCGGTATAGCTTATTGAAGCGATATTACCATTGTCTGTTGCACTGGCTCCGCTTAAGCCTTCATACTCGGCAAGGCTTAAGGAAACAGGGCTGGTACTATAACCCCATAACGGATAGGTGTTGGCTATATCATTGCGGTCACAACCGTCTATGCTTATATCGTTTGGAGCGGTTACAGTTGGAGCCTGGGTATCAGATACCGTTACGCTCACCTGGCTGTAATCATCTTCCTGTGCCTGTGCATTGATGGAGCAAAAGACCATCAGGAACGTCATTAAAATAAATGACACTTTAAGTCTTAAGCTTTCTTTTTGCAATGTGATGTAATTTTTCATCATAAGCTGTTTTTTAAAGTCCATTACCAGGAGTGGAATCCGGATCGGCTCTTTCACTGGTGATTATCTCAGCCGTGTTGGTAATCGCTCCACAATTGGGACCGATTTCAGCTGTAATTTGCAGACTTACCACGTTCCCCGGTGAGGCGGGGTCAATGGTTATTCCTGTTAGATCCCAGATACCAGTGGTTGGGTCAAAAGTACCTGAGCTCGGGGTTCCTGTTATATTGAGTAAACCGGCAGGCAGATTGTCCTGCACCTGCACCTGGCTTACACTAAAGGGGCCTGAATTGGTTAGAGTAAGGGTGAATGTTATAACATCACCTATAGTTGGGTTGGCATTATCTACCGTTTTTACCAGGCTTAGATCTGCTTTACAGGCCACGAAAACATCCGCATCCAAAAA
Organism: Christiangramia sabulilitoris; assembly: GCF_007050985.1. Taxonomy (GTDB): domain Bacteria; phylum Bacteroidota; class Bacteroidia; order Flavobacteriales; family Flavobacteriaceae; genus Christiangramia; species Christiangramia sabulilitoris. The sequence continues at coordinate 6,155 of NZ_VHSF01000006.1, read as the reverse complement.
GTCATATACCGGCGGGTTGAGCGAACTTACGGTATAGTCTACGTTTCCGCTATTTGCTCCGCTGGTGACCTGAACGTCGTCTGGGATACCATCTGTACCTACAGGTGAGGCCGGGAACTTATAATCACTGGTAGGATCAGAGGTGGCTCCTGCTTCAATGGCATCGCTACATCCGTCACCATCGCTTTCCAGATCAAAATGATTTGGAATTCCATCATTGTCCAGGTCATAGTCTGAACATATTCCGAAGGAATTAATATCTCCAGAACAGTGGTCTGGATCCATATAATTAGGAATACCGTCATTATCACTGTCTATGGCCGGATCTGCCCCATAGGATTCTGCAGTATCCAGCACGCCATCATTATCATCATCAAGGTCTACGGAATCTACTATCCCGTCATTATCATTATCATTGAAGGAGGTATCCCTGTAGTCCACATCACCTCCCGCATATACATCATCATCTTCGTCAGGGAAATTATCTGCCTGGGTATTATCGTATATGCCGTTAGGATCTGCATAGGTATCTCCGGCGGTCCCATCATAATTATTGTCGAGACCGTTGCTGCCTACCGGATTGTTGGTTCTACCACCGGTATTGGATACTACTACTGTATTAGCTTCAATGATATCAGCTTTTGTATCATCATCTGAATCCAGGTCGAGATAATCTGGAGTTCCATCCCCATCAGTATCAACCGGAAAAATCGCATTTCCCTGGTTATAATCATAAGAATCCACAATACCATCCCCATCGGTATCTGAAGCGGCAAAGGCTACATATCCAAGGGTGGTTTGTCCTTCGATATTATCTGGTGTAGTATCATTATCTGAATCAAGATCTAGATAGTCTGCAATCCCATCCCCATCAGAGTCAAGAGCCTTATGGATTCCGCTAACTGAATCATACATGGTAAGTGGGGTGCCACCCATAGGAGTGCCCATATTTGTTACGATAACACTGGAATCAGTAGGATCTGTAACATCATTATTAAAGATTATGTCCAGTACATCGGCAAGGCCGTCGGCATCTTCATCATTGGCATTACCCGCACCATAGACCCCGTTACCTTCAGGGTCTTCTCCACCGGCTTCAATTACATCTGCGATCCCGTCGTTATCAGAATCCAGGTCGCGGTAATCCATGTAGGAATCACCATCGGTGTCTATAGTGACTAGACCCTGGGTAGGGTAGGTACCACCGTCACGATTGGAAACCTGTAATGGTACACCCTGTGAATCTACATCTGCAGTGCCTAAGAGCCCGGAACCAGGAGTTCCGTTCCCGTCCTGATCAAAGATGCCACCTCCTTCAAGGTGATCTGGAAGGCCATCGGCATCAGAATCAAGATCAAAACTGTTCTGTAGTCCATCACCGTCTAGGTCAATTATCCCGTCAAGTTCGTCTGTATCCAGGATACCGTCATTGTCATCATCAAGGTCATAAAAATCTGAGATTCCATCATTATCATTATCCTGCTCCGATTTTTCACGCCAGTCCCGGTCTCCTCCAACCGGATCGTTGTCTGGTTGGGTAAGTGGAGTCTGGCCGGAGTTAGTCACGTTACTTATACTATTGGTTCCGTTGACGAGGTCAAATACATTGGATAATCCATCCCCATCATCGTCCGCAACACCCGGATCTATCATTCCATCAGACAAGTTAGAACCAGTTTGATTATTTCTCTGATCAAATGGGGTGAAATCTGATGTATTATCGATGTGATTTTCAATTATATCAAACGAGCCGTCGTCCTCAGAATTGGTATCGGCAAAATCGGGTTCGGTACCTCCATCAGTATTGACATAACCAATACCAACTCCGCCATTGTTTACATCGTAGGCATCATCAATTCCGTCACCATCGGTATCATTTCCGGAAGGAGCCACATAGGCAAAGGTGGATTGAGCTTCCACGTTGTCTATGATCCCATCATTATCTGTGTCTATATCCAGATGGTTGGGTAATCCAAGATTATCGAAATCCCGGTTAAGCAGGAATTCATTTCCTCCCAGTACGTTCCCGGCATTATCTGGATCGTTGGTATCTGCAAGTCCATCCCCGTCTGAATCTGCAGGGATACCCTCCCCGACAATTCCGTCGTTATCGGCATCGATTACTGCGGAATTTGACTCATAGGTGTCCGGGATACCGTCCCCATCTGAATCCAGATCAAGATAATCGGGTAGAGGATCATAATCAGAATTCCTTATTACAGGGAAGGAAGGGAGCGCATCTAAAGGATCGTGCCAGCCATTTTTGTTATTATCAGTAAAACCATCTATTATACCATCATGATCGTTATCGTTGTGACTGGAGTTGTTGGAAAAGGCTTCGTAGGCGTCAGTCAATCCATCATTATCTGAATCCACATCCAAAAAGTCGTATAGTTCTGGGTCAATCTCTGCAGATTGATCAGTATTTCTTGTGGGCTGAGCCAGGATTCCGCTATCGGGGAAAGTTTCCGCAGAGTCTGCCAGACCGTTGGTTCCATATGGCCCTGACAGCATTCCGTCATTATTGGGGTCGTCGTAACCTGCCTCTCTTACATCTGGAATTCCGTCATTATCGGCATCCAGATCAAGATAGTTAGGAACCAGATCTGAATCTTTGTCTGAATCGCTATCCAAAGTTTTCGGGTTCACAAAGTTAGTCACACAATCAAATTCCAAGTTATGAGTTATGGTCGTGCTACCTACAAAACTTACATTGGCCACAACACCCAGCCTTACCCTAAAGACGGAAAGATCGGTGAATTTAGCTGATAGATTGATGTTTGGATTGCCATTGCCTGATCCTGAATATGGCGTTTCACCACCCTGGGCAATTATCCATGGATCGGCCCTATTTATAAGAATTTCGGTTTCTGTTTCTATGGTGTAGCTGTCTGGGAAATAAACCCAGTTTTGTTCACTATAAAATGAAGATCCGTCTATATCATTATAGTTCACTAAAAATTCAGGTACAGAAACTGGTACCGGGGAGGTAGTTTGAGAAGTTCCTGATTCATAGAACCTGAAAGTAAATTCCACATACCCCTGTTCGCCGTTTGCCATATTCCTAAGCTCAGTTACAGGTTTAAATGAACCGGAATTGGTGCCGTCATCGTCTATAGAACTCAAGGTGAACTTATTGCTGTCAAATCCTGTGATTATTACTACAGCTTCTATGCCCGGAGCTACATTTGTAAACAAAAATTCATCTCCAACCCTTGAATTGTTATTACCAGAAAGTTTGGTTGGAGAACTGAAATTTAAAACGGTATTACTCCCACATACCGGTTGGGAATTTTCAAATGGTTGTTCAATAGTGTCGGGAATACCGTCATTGTCATCATCAATATCATCCCGGTCTGGAACTGTATCATTATCAGAATCTTTCAGTACGGTAACGGTTACAAGGGCGATATCGCTTAACGGGCCGTTATATTCAGTACCAGAAGGTGTTGCGTCAAAAACCTCATATTCAAAGGTATCAACTCCAAAGAATCCGGGATTCGGGGTGTAGCTTATGGCACCTGTTACAGGGTCTACACTAAGCGTTCCATTCTGGGCATTTATAGAAAGCCCGCCAACGCTTACCGAGCCAGGAACAATATTGTTATCAAGGTCGGTGTCATTGGCTACTACATCTATAACTACCGGCCCCCGGTTTTCTACCACTTCTGCTTCATCAAAGTTAGCACAGGGCTGGGCGTAAACTACGGTTTCATTAAAGGTTTCGGTACAGCCCTCCAGTGGAGCCCCACTTAAACGGTAGGTACCGGGTTTGGTGGCCACGGCGTTCATCCCTATAAAGGTTTTCTGCCCGTTGGAAAATTCCCCATCTACAGTGGTCCAGCGATAATAAGCAGCCGGGTCTGGCACCAAAGGAGAAAGGCCTAAAGTCGTGTTCCCGCATATAATGTAACCGGGATCATCCCTTTTGATCCTGGTATCGGTATATGAAGCACCCAGGAAATCATAAGGTCCGGCAAAATCCTTTAAATTCGAGGTGAAGGAAGAAGAAGACCTTGATTTTACAAGGAGTTTTGTAAAAGGAGCGTCACAGGCATTCCCTGTAGATAAACTAGGGTCTATACCCAGTTTTGATAGATTGAGGCCTACCTCTGCAAAATATCCCGGGTCATAATTAGTAGTATAAGGGTTTGAATTACTATAAAAGGTTCCCCATGGCGGCCCTGTAACCTGGCTGGAGTTTCCGGTACTGAACACACTTCCCGACGGAATGATTATTTCGGCATAGCCGTATTCTGAATTGGTTCCTGACCCGTCAAAATTGGGTCCCCAGTTAAAATTCGCCGGAGTTACATTCTGCCAAGTGGTTCTTTTAGTCCAGATCCTTAGAATTACGTTCGATACGGTAGATCCATTAAAGGAGAATCCTGCGATCATATCTCCCGAACGCGTAACATTTCCAGATGCGTCAAAAACCCAGGGGGTATGTCCTCCGGTATTATTTTCACCGGCGTTTACAAATCCGTTATTGGTGCCATTAGTCTCAATTGGCTGAGCGTATAATTCGAAGTCAAGAAAGTGGTCCCCCGAGTTGGAAAGGGTAGATACTCCCATATTCAGCCACATATTCTGACCGATGGTTAGCCCCGCTCTTCTTAAGTGAGCATAGGCATCTACAATATCAGATTTGTCTGGTACGTTTTCATTCTGGGAAGTAGCCCAGGTCAGGTTGGGGTTATCCCCGTTTTTTCCGCTTGAACCTGTAAAAGCAGTTCTGTCACGACCATATCCTTGATTGCTAAGGTCAACATGGTCCCTACCATATACGGCATCATATAGAATATAACCACCTACTTCTTCATATTGCGGATATTTGGAACCAACCCTAAAGGCCTGGTTCTTTATTGTTGGAGAGTTTATAGCCTGGTAGGCAGCCGTATTGGATTCATCTATGATTCCATTGGCCGTTGGTCCCTGGAACCAGTCATCTGCAGTTGGGGAACTGGAAGGCACACCGGAATAAACATTCCCTCTAATGCTAAAGTTGGATGGATCACCCTGTTGTGCATATAAACTATTGGCTGCAGACAATAGGAGTATAGTCAAACAAAATAACAGGTTTGATTTTCGGAGAAGTAATTCTTTCCTCATAGGTTAGTCTCTTTAATTAAATCCAACAATATATATTGAATTAGGGCAACAAAGTATTGCTGATCTAAATCAATAAATCATGTGGGGTTTAACACCGGGTAAAAAAGTGGGGACTTACCCAAGAGAAGTGTGGGGGCGACTCTTTAAAGATGTTTTGGTAAAACTATTTCAAAAAAATTGCTCAACTAGCTGTTTTTCAAAATATTAGTTAAAATGCCGTTTTATATCGATAAAAAACACAATCCTGTAGGTTAAAATTGGTAAATTCTAACGTTTTGCCTTACAAAATTGCCGGTTAAATTTTATTTTTTGAAGGAAAATATAGGGGAAAACCCTTATTTTTAGGCTGTTTTATAGGTTCAAATGACGGGTTCTTAGGTGTGTGGAAAACGGCCCTTACAAAGGTTTAAATTAAACTGATTCTGTCAGTAAAATCCTCAAAATATTTACCCCTATTCTTTACGGATATAGGCTTTTGAATTCTGCCAATTTATAAAAGCGAAAAAGGTCCGGGCTAGAGGCCGGACCTTTTTCTTTGCAATCGAATTTGTTGGGGTCGATTGAACTTTATAAAGAGGCTAACTGGTTTATCCCACCTGCAACATACATTGAAACTCAATCAGGGGGTGAGGATCAACCAGCTTAGCCTCTTCTTCAGGTTAGTTAGACCTTTATTGCATTTTCACGACACTAAATTTGGATCTTCGGTTTAACTGGTGGTCTTTTTCTGAACAACGATCACACGGGATAGCCGGCTGTGTTTCTCCATAGCCCTGATATGCGGCGATCCTCTCTGGAGCAATACCATTGGCTACCAGGTAATTATAGGTAGCTTTGGCCCTGCGTTCAGCGAGTTTTTCGTTATAGGCATTGCTACCCCTGCGGTCTGTATGGGAGCCTATCTCGATGACCAGTTCCGGATAGTCCTCGGTCATGAGTTTGATGAGCTTATCAAGTTCTTTGGCCGCATCGGGACGTATGTTGGATTTGTCAAAATCGAAGTAGATGTTCTCTATTTCAGCTAAATAATCGGGATCTTCTAC
>NZ_VHSF01000005.1 GCF_007050985.1 Christiangramia sabulilitoris | reverse complement strand
GGCACGCGAGCTGGGTTCAGAACGTCGTGAGACAGTTCGGTCTCTATCTACAGTGGGCGTTAGAAATTTGAGTGGACCTGATCCTAGTACGAGAGGACCGGATTGGACGAACCTCTGGTGTATCTGTTGTTCCGCCAGGAGCACTGCAGAGTAGCTACGTTCGGAAGGGATAAGCGCTGAAAGCATATAAGCGCGAAACCCACCACAAGATGAGATTTCTTTAAAGGACCGTGGGAGACTACCACGTTGATAGGCTACAGGTGTAAAGGCAGTAATGTCATAGCCGAGTAGTACTAATAATCCGTAAAGCTTGATGCGCGATGGCTCTGAGGCCGCAAAACCTCAGAGCCGCCAAATGCTTATGTTATAATTGCATTACAGCGTTCTTCTTATTTTTTGTTTCTTAAGTATGTCAAAGATATTAGTCCCGATCAAGTCGGGACAGTTTTAAGCTCGAAGCTTATAACTTACCTTTTAAGGTGGCTATAGCAACGGGGCTCACCTCTTCCCATCCCGAACAGAGTAGTTAAGCCCGTTAGCGCAGATGGTACTGCTGTATTGTGGGAGAGTATGTCGCCGCCTTCTTTTTGAAAAGACCTTTACTTCAATAGTAAAGGTCTTTTTTTTTACCCTAAACTCAAACCCCCGTGATCACCAGATGGCGGGGGTTTTTGTATTTCCGAACATCAGATCCAGAGATCGATCTTTTTAACAGGCATCATCTAATCCCGAAGAACAATGAAAGCCAGTTAGCGTCCCGTCCCGAAGCATCGGGATTGGGAGTACTGCTGTAGCGTGGAAAACGGCGGTAGATTACTTTAGAATATCTTAGCTAATTGTCCGGATTGATTTTAGCGAATATATCGACGCTAATATAAGTGTCATTCTTTATCTCCGCATCTATCATCCTACCTTCGTGTGAAAAACCTAATTTAACCAGAGCCTTCGAAGAATTTGAATTTTCGGCTTCTACATAAGCTTCTAACCTATGTAAACCTTTCTGAAATAAGTAATTTATAATCGCCTGAGAAGATTCCCTTACATAACCCTTTTTCCAGTATTCGGGGAGTAGCCAGAAACCCAATTCGGCCTTTTTATGTTCCTTTTGATAATCATTGATGCCAATTGCCCCCATAAAGTTAAGACCAGTTTTTTCCCTGATCGCCCACCACATTCCGGAACCGGATTTTTCCAGGTTATCATACCAATCCATTTGTTCTTGCACCGCTTCCAGGCTAGTATAACTTACGCCGTAATATTTTATAACTTCAGGGTGAGATAAACCATGGTAGATATTGGTATGGTCTGTTTTTTCAATTCTATTTAGGATTAATCGTTCGGTCTTTAATTCCGGGATTACGGTACTTTTCAATTTATAAGCTTTATTCGAGCTAAATATAAATAGTTTTAGATAAAGAAGAAACTGAAATTCGTTGCGTTAGTTCTGGCGCTTTTTATATATCTATTGTTGAAACGCTTAAATGAACAGGTTGGAACTTTTATCGTTGATATTTTTCAGGAACACGAGAAAATCTTAAAATCAGTCCTTGATATAGTCCTTAAAATCCTCGAAAAACTCTTCAAGTTTGAACATATTTTCAGCAAGAAATTTTTTCACCTCAGGCCAGTCTTTTTTATTATGTATGCTTACACGATCTTTTTCTACATATAGCCTGGAAATCATTTTACCTTCAGGAAGCTGATAATCTTTTTCCAGCTGAGCAACAGGAAGATATTCTTCCTTTAAAACAGTCAGCAGGGATTGCAACTTTTCAAAATAATAGGCTCTTATCATTTCATCCTGGTCTATAATATCCAGGGAAACCTGGGCAACTTTTCGGTCGAAGGTGAACTTCAGCTGTATCTCCTTTATTTTGGTATTATAAAGAAGCCATTTATGAGGATATTCTTTTCCGAAACTGGTCCAGAATTCCTGTCGTATCTTTTTAGATTCTTCCTGACTAAACATCTTATATGAAATATGCGAGTAAGATCCCTAAAATAATTACGGCCAGTTTCGAGGCATTAAAAGAATGATTCTTTGAAGACTCAAATAAAATAGTTGTGGAGACATGTAGAAATATCCCTATCACCACTGCGTTGATATAAGGTGCGTAAGCCGAAAGCACATCCACATTATTTTTTAGCCAGCTGCCTAGCGGAGTCATCAGGGCAAAAAATCCCAGGAACATAATGACCTTTGATTTACTTAATTTACTTTGCACCAGGAACACCGACAGTATGGCTGCGACCGGAATCTTATGCACCACAACTCCATGTAACAGGTGATTATCCTTCTCTAAAGGAAAACCCTCAAGCAAAGAATGCACACTCAAACTAATTAGAAGTAGAACAGGAAAGGTGGTAGAATTACCATGAAAATGAAGATGACCATGTTCAACACCTTTGGAAAGGAATTCCAGAATGATCTGAAATAAAAGTCCTAACATGATGAAAACACCAATCCCTGAATCTGGTTCCCGGTATACATCGGGTAAAAGTTCTAATACCGTTACCGCTAATAGATAGGCGCCACTAAAGGCGAGCAACAATTTGAAACCTGAAGAACTTCCCGGTTTTAGAAAAAGTGAGATGATATAACCTATTATTACGGCAATAATAGGCAGGATATAAATATATAGATCTGTTAGCAAATTACTTGTGGTTGGTGGTTCTGAGAATGCCCATACAATTTGCCGAACATTCCTGTAATAATTATAGTTTCGGACAAAATTAACTTATTTTTGTCGTTCTATAAAGAAGGATTATGGCTAATAACTTTAGAATGATCGCAAAGACCTTATATGGTTTTGAAACGATCCTCGCAAAAGAATTACTCGACTTAGGGGCAATGGATATTAAGGAAGGTAACCGTATGGTTAGTTTCGTTGGTGACCTGGGATTTATGTACAAGGCAAACCTATGTCTTAGAACTGCAATCAAGATCCTTAAACCTTACGAGAGTTTTAAAGCCAATAATGAGCAGGAGTTATATGATAATATAAAAAGATTACCCTGGGAGAAGTTTCTTGCCGAAGATGGAAGTCTGGCTATAGATTCAGCCGTACATTCAGAAATTTTCACCCATTCCCAATATGTAGCCCTTAAGACCAAGGATGCGATCGTAGACAGGTTCAGGGAGAAATATGGAAAGAGACCAGATGTAGATCTTGATTTTCCAGATCTCAGGATAAATATTCATATAGAGAATAATTTCTGTAATGTATCTTTCGACAGTTCGGGAGACTCCCTGCATAAAAGAGGTTATCGTAGCGCAACCAATATTGCACCGATCAATGAAGTGCTGGCGGCAGGAATGCTGCTTATGTCTGGTTGGGATGGGCAATGTGATTTCCTGGATCCTATGTGTGGTAGTGGTACTATTCCAATAGAAGCGGCCATGATTGCCTGTAATATCCCACCTAATCTAAACCGAAAGGAATTTGCTTTTGAAAAATGGAGCGACTGGGATGAAGATCTTTATGAGAAGATAGAAGAATCGGCCCTGAAAAAAGTAAGGGATTTTCATTATAAGATCAAAGGTTACGATAAAGCGCCTTCAGCTGTGATGAAGGCTAAAGAGAACGTGAAGAATGCGAACCTTTCAGATTTTATCGAGATCCAGCAAAAGAGCTTTTTCGAAAGTGTAAAAGAAAACGAGGGATATTTACATATGCTGTTTAATCCGCCATATGGGGAACGTCTTGAAATTGATATTGAAGAATTTTACGGTAAAATAGGAGATACTTTAAAGCAAAGTTATCCTGGTACTCACGCCTGGTTCATTGCCACAAATTTTGATGCCATCAAAAGCGTTGGTTTACGTGCTTCGCGAAAGATCAAATTATTCAATGGTCCTTTAGAAGGAAGATTGCTGAAATATGTCCTTTATGAAGGATCTAAGAAAAGAAGTAAGCAGGAAAACGCTTAATTTCTGGCTTTTTTGTAGAAAGGAATTAAATAGGAAACAGAATATCCAAAGCCCGCTCCAAATTCCCCACTATCATAAGTTCTGCCAAAACCTGGTATGGTAAGGTTATCAAAATTAGCCGGTGCATTCTGACCTATTCGTCTTTTAAGCTGAACATTTGCCGAAAGAAAAAGGTTGTTCAAAACCTCGACTTTTATTCCAACCATAACTTCTGCCCAGCTCGCAGTTAATCCTGTAGTTTCTGTATTATTTTCCCGTAAATCTGCACCAAAATAATCTGAAGAGGTATATATTCGGTAGGTGTCTAAGGTCTGGGAAAAGGTAGCGAAACCATATCTCACCCCAACGAAAATAGCATTTTGCATTTCCAGCCAGTTTTCATAAGCATTATAATCTCCTCCAATTTTTATATAGCTACCATTACTAAAGGTTTCGATGTTGTCGCCTTCGAAAGTAATCTCCTCTGTACCAAGTTCTGCAGATATATAGTAGTTTTTATAAATCCTGTAATCACCTGCCAGTTCCAATCCGCTGTAAGTGTCATCTATTAGAGTTCGTAATGGTTTACTGAGATCTACACCTACTCTTATACCATATTTTTCCTTATAATTTGTCGTATCTGCAGTTGTGGCAGCCTGTTGAGACCATCCCGAAATTCCAAAGCAAAATATAAGTAGAAGACTAGAAAAATATCGATACATGGGCTTGATTTTGATCAACAATATTCGCTTGTTCAACCTGAATGTCCTGTATCCACCTGCTATTATCCTCAGCTTCCTGTGCATCTACCTTTAGACCTACATAATTCACTTTAAAAGCGCATGCGCGGTTGATATACTCTTCATTTATTCCGTAGGTAAAAGTAAGTATATCTGTATCCTGAGTTCCATCCTCCAGGGCGGCTTCAGTATTATTCAAAATAAATTTAAAGGAAGTAATATCGCTGTCTGTTTTTAAAGGGATGGCAAGACTATCCCCGGTAAATCTTTCATAAGTGATTACCTGATCACGGTTACGGTCATTTCTTATAAAAACAAATTCCTCTGAATTTTCTTCCCTGATACCTAAATTCTGTGGAGCCAGAGGTACAGCCGGATCATTGATATCATAAAATCGAATGATAAGAAGGGGAGTGGTATCTGTTGTTTCCGGACAAATATCATCCCGCTGGCAGCCCATACTTATTAGAAAAGATACAAAAAGGATTAGCGAATAAACTTTAAATTTCATCTTATGAGACTATCGTTTTTCAAGACAAACCACGTTTTCCACATGATGAGTTTGTGGGAACATATCTACTGCCTGTACTTTGGTGACCTTGTAATACTCATCCAGTAAGGCAAGGTCTCTGGCTTGTGTTGCCGAATTACAACTTACATACACAATGCGTTTTGGCAATATACCAATAATTTGAGCGACTACATCCTTGTGCATGCCATCCCTGGGAGGATCGGTAATAATTACATCAGGGTGACCATGTTCAATAATGAAACTCTCGGTAAAGACTTTACGCATATCACCTACATAGAATTCTACGTTATCAATACCATTTCTTTCGGCATTTTCTTTAGCATCTTTTATTGCCTCTGGTACCGCTTCTACTCCTACTACTTTCTTAGCATTCTTAGCTACGAACTGGGCGATAGTTCCTGTACCGGTATAAAGGTCATAGACAAGTTCGTCTCCCTTTAAATCGGCATAATCCCGGGTGATCTTATATAGATTGTAAGCCTGCTCTGAATTGGTTTGATAAAATGATTTGGCGTTTATTTTGAATTTAAGGCCTTCCATTTCTTCAAAAATATGATCTCTGCCTTTGAAGCAGATCACATCCTGATCATAGATCGTGTCATTTGCCTTATTATTCACCACATATTGCAGTGAGGTGATCTGAGGAAACTGATTTTCTATAGCATTTAGCAAAAGCTCCCGCTTTTCTTTATGATCTTCAAAAAACTGAACCAGGACCATGATTTCACCAATAGAAGTGGTTCGTATCATCAGGGTTCGCAATAATCCCTCCTGTTTTCTGGTATTGTAAAAGGGAAGACCATTTTCTGTGGCGAACCGCTTAACGAAATTCCTGATATCATTGCTGGGATCTGCCTGTAAATGACATTTTTTAATATCCAGGATCTTATCCCACATCCCCGGAATATGAAAACCTAAAGCATTTCTATTCTCAATATTTTCCCCACTCTGGATTTCCTTTTGTGTAAGCCACCTGCTGTCGCTAAAGGAGAACTCCATCTTATTCCTGTAATAATAAATCTCTTCGCTACCAAGAATAGGAGTAACATCTGGCAATTCTATTTTACCCAGTCTTTGTAGATTGTTTACCACCTCATTCTGCTTATATTCCAGCTGATATTTGTATTCCATATTTTGCCATTTGCAACCGCCACAGGTTCCAAAATGTTGACAAACAGGCTCTGTACGTTTAGCTGAGAGTTTATGAAATTCAACCGCCGTACCTTTATAATAAGATTTTCTTTTTTGTGTGGTCTGGACATCGGCTACATCGCCGGGAACTGCATTATCTATAAAGATCACCCTTCCATCTGGTGACTTAGCAATCGCCTTTCCCTTAGCACCCGCATCTGTAACTTCAACTTCTGTAAAAAGTTTGTTTTTATTTCTTCTCGCCATAGCGCAAAAATAGGATAATTAACAAGATTTAAAGAGGGGGAGCTTGAAATTTTCAGCAAACATTTAGTAATTTGCAGGGATTCAAAATCAAGGGATGATTTCTCTCCCGGTCATCTATTTTTAAATAGAAAAGAAGGAATAAAAGAACAATAATTCAAAAACGATAATCAACATGCCATTACCTAAAATCACTTCTTCTGAAGAAGCAATTAAACTTGAAGACCAACATGGAGCTCATAATTACCATCCGTTACCAGCGGTTTTGAGCAGAGGAGAAGGTGTTCATGTTTGGGATGTGGAAGGTAATAAATATTACGACTTTTTATCGGCCTATTCTGCCGTAAACCAGGGGCACTGCCATCCTAAAATTGTGGGAGCCTTACATGAGCAGGCTTCTAAATTAGCACTTACTTCCAGGGCTTTTCATAATGATATCCTGGGTGCTTATGAAAAATATGCTACAGAGTATTTTGGCTTTGATAAATTGTTACCTATGAATACCGGTGCAGAGGCTGTGGAAACAGCTATCAAGATCGCACGTAAATGGGCATATGAAAAAAAGGGAGTAAAAGAGGCCGAAGCTCAGATCATTGTATGTGCTAATAATTTCCACGGAAGAACTACCACGATCATTTCTTTCTCGAATGATGAGGAAGCACGCAGAAACTTTGGACCATATACTCCTGGATTTATAAAGATTAACTATGATGATCCTGAAGCTCTGGAAGCCGCTATAAAAGAGAATCCTAATGTCGCCGGATTCCTGGTTGAACCAATTCAGGGTGAAGCTGGTGTGTATACTCCAGCTGATGATTTTATGATGAAGGCCAAGGAAATCTGTAATAAGCATAATGTCTTGTTCATGGCAGATGAGATCCAGACCGGTATTGCCAGGACGGGAGGACTCCTTGCTGTGTGTGGTCATTGTTCCTGTGAGGGACATTGTGAAAGACAGTCAGACACCTATAGTAAACCTGATATCCTTATTTTAGGAAAAGCCCTTTCTGGAGGTAACTATCCTGTTTCTGCAGTATTAGCAGATAATGAGGTGATGGATGTGATCCAGCCGGGACAACATGGTTCAACTTTTGGAGGTAACCCTGTAGCAGCAGCCGTTGCTGTAGCTGCATTAGATGTAGTAAAAGATGAAAACCTAATCCAGAATGCAAGAAGATTAGGAAAGCTTTTTAGAAGACTTCTTGATGATTATATCAGAGAGTCCAATATAGTGAATCTGGTAAGGGGACGTGGTTTGTTGAATGCGATCGTTATTAATGATTCTGAAGACAGCTCAACTGCCTGGGACATCTGTATGGCACTTAAGGAAAATGGACTTTTAGCAAAGCCAACACACGGTAATATCATACGTTTTGCCCCACCTTTAGTAATGACCGAAGAACAATTGAGAGATTGTGTAGATATCATTATAAAGACTCTAAAGCAGTTCGAAAAGTAATTTTCAAATGATAATGAATAAAAAATCCCGCAATTAGCGGGATTTTTTTATTTACCTGAATGCATTACCTATCCTCCATATTCTCTAAGTATTTCCTGTTGCATTTCCTGAATTCCTTCCAGGCCACCAAACATGATAATACTAATAATTGAAGTGATTAAACTTAAGCCACTTAGAACTAATCCTATAATAGCTAGAATACGGCCGGTCTTCACATTTTGGTAACCTGTATAAAGTTCAGGGTCTGCATTATAGATCTCAATTGCTCTTTTAGACATAACCAGGGCGATAATTCCGAAGATTACACCGGCAATTCCATAACAGCAACAGCCGATTATAGACAAAATTCCGAATACTAAAATGAGGGTTGAATTGGGTAATTCTCTTTTTTCCATAGATTTAAAGGTTGGTTAGTTGAAAATTTGAATCATTTTGAAAATATAAGCACCGGCGATAAGCACACCATTAAAAATGATCAAGCCCATCTTGATATTATAGTCAGATTTAAATTTATAAAAAAGATTGAAAACAAGGAATATAAGCAAGATTACGATACTGTAGATCGCAGGATACATATAAAATGCCTGGGAAAACTCTCCTTTAAAAAGTAATATAACAGCTCTCTGGGCACCACAACCTGTGCAATCTACCCCGAAAAGAGCCTTATTCATGCAAGGCAGCATGTATTCCTCAATAGTATTCAATTCTTAATACCTATTTTTTTAGTCAGTTCTATATTGTCGGTGGTGTTTACCTTTACAATATATATAGCATTGCTTAAATTTCCTGTAGAAAAGTAGAATTCTTTTTCCGTAGACTTGAATTTCTGATGGAGAAATAATTTACCGGTAAGGTCATACAGGCGAATGGAACTAATACCTGAGTCATATAAAAGCTTTATTTCCAGTTGAGCCTGACTATTATTTTGAAAAATATCTATAGAATTGAGAAGTATATTCGGAAGTTTTTCGTCGGAAATTCTATTTGATTCAGGATCTGCTTTTTCATCCTCAGTTATTTTTTCAATAAAACTAAGATAGAACCTGTCTTTTATTTCGCCCTGAGGTAGGTCAATAGAAAGATATCCTGTTTTAATGCTAAAATAGAGATCTTCACGGGCGTCATAAAGGAACACACGGTCTGGATTAAAATTCTCTAATTCGCTGACCGAAAATTTCAATTGTGTGGCCGTACTCAATTTTATCTTCAAAGGAATCAATTCCTGATCGAGCTTTGGTCGTACGTTGACAACAAAATTTTCATTTGAAATTTCCCAGCTGATATCCTGGGGATCATTATTCATCTTTCGTGCATCCAATGCATGATCTTCTTCTGGGCTGGAATCGGGATCAAACACCAGGGCTAATTTCTGAATAAAGGATGAATCTATTTCAACAATAAGATTTAAAGATGACCTGCCTGATAATGATGTTTTGAACATCGAGTAATTTTCCTGTTCCTTCTGGAATATGCGCTGGGAATTTTTAAAACTAATTCTACCATCTTTTTTACCAATAATCATGAAGCCCTGGCCAATAGGTGAAATTTGGCGTTCATAGTGTTTTCCAATCATCCCCGTTTCACTTCCGTCAGAATATTTTTTAAATACCGGCGGTATATAAATACCTGTCCCCGGGGAATAAGTTCCATAACCACCCTCATAATCTGATAGGTAATGAGAATTTCCATTATCCCGTGAATCCCAGAAATAGGCAATTCCTGTGCTGAAAGTATTTTCCTTCAAAAATTTATTGAGGTCAATAGCAGAAGGGTAAGGATTACCAACCAGTAGAATCTGGTCTTTTTTAATTGGTAGTTCAATAGTTCCATCATTGGGGAGGCCTCTGAAATCATAAGTTTGCGAATTCCCTGCATTAACAGCAATACCTTCGATCTCCTGCAGATTTATGCCATTTACACCCTTCATGGTAAATCCTTCACCGGGAATTAGATCAAAATGATCTCCAACGTATGCCCAGTTGGAATAATTGGTGCCAGAGAAAGTATAAAGCCAGGTAGATGAAATATTTAAGGGATTACTTTTACCATCTGTAGAATTGGTCAATGATGCATTTGAACTAAATAACGGGCCTTTAGGATCATAAAGGTAATCACTGAGCTTTAAATGATCACCGGTAAGTTTAACCGGTAATGACCAGTAGTTATAATCAAAAGCATTCGAGGTTCCTTTTTGAAAGACTGAAAGTTTACCAGTCCCTTTATTTAGATTTTCATCTTTAATTCCCTGTAATAATTGGGATCCCTTTCTCAGGTAAAGGTTAGCTTCAGATTCCTTATTTCGATTTTCCTTGAGGAAAATTTCTTTTTCAACATAGAGTAGCCTGTCTTTTACATAGATATAACCGTCAGATTCTGTTGAAGGAGTTATATACAATTGCGCAGAAAGACTGGTCACGCTAAAAATTAATAAAAAAAGGAGTGGAAGCTTCATGAAAGCCATAAATTTGCATGAATATAATTATTAATTTGATGAGGATCACCAAATTAAACGTTTAACCTACTGAAAATGAACAACTCACAGGTAATCAACACGGCACTTATAGTTATTGGAGGAGCTCTATTATTATATAGTATATCGGCTGAAGATGTGAGCCCATATTTCAAGATTATAGGCTTGATTATCATTATGCTCGGTCTTTACAGGGCTACCAATTACTGGGTGGCTACGAAAGATGACCATAATAATGAAAATGAAAAAAAATAGGAGATATGGATTTGAGACCAGGTGACAGAGTTGAGTTGCTCGATGATGATCTTAGCGGGATTGTACAGAAGATTCACGGCAATGACGTGCAGATCATCACGGAGGATGGTTTTGAAATGAGCTTTCCGGCAGATCATTTAGTTAAGATCAAGAATGATATCAACGATATAGATGTTGAGGAATTTGATCTCGAACAGGTTATCAAAGAAAAAACACCTGCCAGGAAGAAACAATCTACACGCAGTAAGCCAAAAGATAAAGGAGCGCCACCTATGGAGGTAGATCTTCATATAAATCAATTAGTTAAATCTTCTAAAGGGATGGCTAATCATGAAATGCTAAACCTGCAACTGGATACGGCCCGCCATAAACTGGAATTCGCTATGAAGAAACGTATTCAGAAGGTTGTATTTATTCATGGTGTAGGAGAAGGGGTTCTGAAAATGGAATTAGAATACCTGCTTGGGCGATATTCCAATATCAAATTCTATGATGCAGATTATCAGAAATATGGATTAGGGGCGACTGAAGTCTATATTCTTCAGAATGCCTGATCCTGCTTATATTTCCTCTTCAGTAGGTTCACAATCGGGATCCTGGCTAGGGCACTGAGAAAAAGGAACTGAAGATGACCTTAAGGTTCCGAAATTATAATTTTCAAACTGGATCGATTCTCCGGAACCATCCTGTTTAACAAACTTTAGATTATCAATATCTATCCTGTAACCATAATTTCGATTTATATCGTGTCTTATATATTCATCGTGGATTATTTCCTGGGTTTGCTGGTCATTTAGATAGTTGGAAATACCTTCAGCTGTGGTAAAGGCAACAGGGTTATCCAAATCATCTTCAGAGACTTCATACCGGGTCAAAACCCCGTCATTATCATCGTCATCATCAAGATAATTGGGGATTCCATCTTCATCGGTGTCTCGTAATCCCGCCTCGTTTACTGGATCGTTAGCACTATTTAGTAGTTCCAGGTCTGTTGGTACGTTATCACCATCGTCGTCACGGTCCAGGTAGTCTGGTATTCCATCTTCGTCACTATCCTGATAGGGACCTCCAAGGATCCATCCTTCTTCTATATTAGTAAGGTCATCACTATCTGGATCTGCATTTGCAGTTTCGTCTGTAAAGCCTGTGATTATAAAAACAGTAGCTCCGGTTCCGCTTAACCATTCTTCTATAACCCGGGGTTCACTTGGAGGAACCACACTACAAAAGTAAGTATTGTTACCACTGGAAACTTCACTGTTATAAATCCTGTAAATGATCCTGTTACTACCGGTAAGTGGAAAACTGATTATTTCCTGGCTGGGAGGAATAATATTTCCATTCGCATCTGTTTGAAACTGGCTGTTACTATATTCCAGCGAAATGGATTCAAAAACATCATCATTATTAATGGCGTAAATAACATTTCTATCGGGGCCGTCACAGAATTGAAGAGTGCTGTCTTCAAAATCAAAACTTGTGACAATGATCTCACCGTCATCGCAGGCGGTTAAAAGGCCTAAAATAAAAATACCCGTAAGGAAACGTCTCATTAAGATGCTTTTTTCACAAAAATAAAGGAATCAAACTTATATAGGAGAGAAGTAGGAAATTATTTTATTTCCTTTAATTTTGGGCACTATGAAAAATGTGTATTTTGATTCAGCAGCTACTACCCAGATCAGGGAGGAAGTGGTCGAAAAAATGACCAGCGTTTTAAAAGAAAATTACGGTAACCCATCATCTACTCATAGTTTTGGAAGGTCTTCTAAATCTCTGATCGAACAGGCCCGCAAAACTGTGGCCGGTATTTTAAATGTAAAAGCATCTGAAATCGTTTTTACTTCTGGAGGTACAGAGGCAGATAACCTGGCATTGAATTCTGCAGTTCGTGACCTCGGGGTAAAGAGGATCATCACCTCTAAAATTGAACATCATGCTGTTTTGTATACTGTGAACCAACTTCAGGAATGTTTTAAAGTAGAGGTAGAGTATGTAGATGTAGATTCTATGGGGAATATTGATCTGGATGACCTGGAAAATAGGTTAAAGAATTCAGATAAAAAAACATTGGTTAGTCTCATGCATGTGAATAATGAGATTGGCAACATGCTGGATCTTAAAAAGACTGCAGAATTAATAAAGTCTCATGGAGCTTTGTTTCATTCAGACACCGTGCAGTCTATTGGACATTTCAATCTGGATCTTAATGAGATTCCGGTAGATTTTACCGCGGTTAGTGCCCATAAATTTCATGGGCCTAAAGGAGTTGGATTTGCATTTGTTAGGCGTAATTCAGGATTGAAACCCTTAATATTTGGTGGAGAGCAGGAGCGAGGACATCGTGCAGGAACCGAGGGGGTTCATAATATTGTAGGTTTGGAGGAATCATTAAAACTGGCCTATGAGAACCTGGAGGAGGAGAAAGAATATATTAGCTCGCTTAAAAAGCATTTTATTTCCAAACTAAAAGAGGAAATTCCCGGGGTAAAATTCAACGGTACCTGTGAAGATTTTGAGAACAGTACTTATACCCTCATCAATGTTTGTTTGCCTGTGAGCCAGGAAAAGGCTTTGATGCTGCTGTTTCAACTGGACCTCAAGGGAATTGCATGCTCAAAAGGTAGTGCGTGCCAGAGTGGTAGCGATCAGGGCTCTCATGTTCTGAATGCGTTTCTATCTGAAGAAGATAGGAAGAAACCATCCCTTAGATTTTCATTTTCCCGTTATAATACTAAAGAAGAGATAGATTATGTAGTAGAATGCCTCAAAGGATTTATTGAGGCTTAACCAGATATCTATTCTGAATATAAAAAAAGCTGAACCAATTGGTTCAGCTTTTTTTATATCTTATTGTTTAAAGCGTCACCCTGAACTTGTTTCAGGGTCTCAACGATTTTTTTTTAGGTTCTGAAATAAATTCAGAATGACGTTGAGGGTAATCTCATAGCCATTTACTTCCTGAAGAACTTCGCCGTATAAGTCGTGGAATTCCCAACGTTATCTGTAACAATCACCTTAAGATCATTTTCTGTATCTGTAATTATTTCATCAGAGAAATAATGCGTAAGAGTATTATTCTTGTACTCGTATTCCATTAAAATAAATTTGCCGTTGACGGTCGCGCGATATGCTTCGATCCCTGATAGATCATCAGAAATTTTCAATTTAAGAGTTTCGTTTCCAGAGATCCATTGCCCGTCGTAGAAATTCACTGGTGAAACTTTTGGAGCGATAGAATCTTTCGCTAAGAAATATTTACCAAAGGTTCGTGTGCCGGTCGTAAAGCGGTTACCTTTTTTATAGGTAGTGGAGTAAATGGGCTTTCCATAATCTGATAATCTTGCAATAAATAATTGCTCCCGCTCTTCTTCTGGGTAGTCGCTAACATCAAAGCCTACAGTAAAATTCTTATGTAGCGGGATCTCATCTTTGTGAACTACCACCATATTATCGGTAAAATCAATATCCAGGTAGCTGTCCTGATAGAGACTACCTTCTGGTATATAGACGTCCATATTATGTCCGGAAGCAGATAATCCATTATTTGCACTGGCCAGGAAATCGGTTTCTTTTAATTCTTTTTTTCTAATCTTATCGCTCCATTGACCTTTAATTGGAATCCTGACCAAACTTTCATTTCCTTTAAAATCGGTAACCCTGATGGTATATTGATAATCCAGGCTGTCCTTAATATTTAATTTCCCTTCAGCATTAAGTTTTCCATAAAGACTTAGGGGATTAGATGGTTCTCTATATAATTTCTGAATACGATCTCTTTTATTGGCGTAGTATTCATAATCTATCAATTGGTTAAGATGCCTGGTTTCGGCAAAAGAGAACTTTTGAAAGTCGATCTCAAATATCTGTTCAGCGTTCAGGCTGGCTTCAATCCTGTAGACTCCATTGTGATTATAGGCCATATCCTGCTGATCTACAGTAGAGATGCCTATGCCTATTTCACCACAAGCTTCAACTTCAGGAGTAGTGTAAGTTCCATCGCCTAGAGGGATGAGTCTTAGTTTTTGACGTTCCTGGGAATTGTTGATATGAGCATCCTCACCAAGTGGATATGCAAAAATCCCTTCGATAATTGGCTTGCGCGAATCTGGAACGTCCAGCCCAAACATTTGAGCATTCATTGGTCGCTGGCTGCCATCACGGATTTCAAAATGTAAATGCGGGCCGCCACTGCCACCGGTATTACCACTGTAAGCGATCAATTCTCCTTTTTCTACTTTAAGGGTTCCCGGTTCCGGGTATAGTTCGATTTCATAAGACTCTTTGGCATATTGCTTTTTGCGTAAATATTCTTTGAATTTAGGAGCTAATTTTTGCAAGTGCCCATATACAGTGGTATAGCCATTTGGATGCTGGATGTATAACGCTTTTCCATAGCCATAATGCTGAATATTTATCCTGCTAATGTAGCCTTCGGCTGAAGCCTTTACTTCCATGCCTTCTCTCTGCTGGGTCTTTATGTCCAGGCCGCTATGAAAGTGGTTGGATCTTAATTCACCAAAGGTACCGGCAAGGACTATGGGAATATCCAGGGGATTCTGAAAATAATCCTGAGGTATGGTGTTCTGTGCTTGTATCGTGGTAAATAGTACTAGGAATAGCAGGCTTGTAGCTCTCTTCATAAATCTGGGGTAAATTCAATTAAAACCTGGGTAAAGTTAATCAAAGTAAATACAATAATAAAGAGCTTGTCTCCAGAGAATTATCGGGATTGTTGATTATTATTTCAAAACTGCTGAAAAAGTATTGGGATATTTCAAAGGGTATGTTAACTTTGTAAGGGTTCACATCGGTTTAAGCGCTTATGAGTGAAATTACAGAAATAGTTGATAACCTTGAGAATAGAATCAGCAAGCTACTTCATAAATACGATGTTATGAAGAAAGCTAACGAATCTCTTCAGCAGGAATTAGCTACTGTAAGATCTGAATTTGGAAAACTGGAAGGCGATTTGAATGCTTCCAAAGAACAGATTCAGTCCTTAAAAGCTGCAAACGCGATGCTTGGCAGTACCGACCATAAAAGAGAAACAAAGCTCAAGATAAACAGCCTGATTAGAGAGATCGATCAGTGTATAGTTCAGTTATCTGAATAAATTGAAAAAATGGAAGATAAACTGAAGATCAAAATATCGATCGCAGACCGCGTATACCCGTTGACCATTCAACCCAGCCAGGAAGAAGGTTTACGAAAAGCGGCTAAAAAGATCGAAGCGATGATCAAGCAGTTTGAGCAAAGCTATGCTGTAAGGGATAAGCAGGATGTTCTGGCAATGTGTGCATTGCAGTTCGCCGCCCAGACCGAGCAGAAAAATATTGATAATTCGAGTGAAATGCTGGAGGCAGAGGAGAAATTAAAATCCCTTAATGAATTGCTTCAACAACATTTAACCTCTTAAGTTCTTTAAATAAAATAAGGTTACTGCCTGTATTAGTGCTTTTTTGATAAACTCAACACGATTCTTTTAAAAAGGGTGAGTCTAAGTTGTAAAAGCGTGCCGTGTCCCTTATGGGAGAGCGGATCCTTGATCAACTTGTTAACCCTAAACTTGATTTAAAGGAGTTTATAACAAAACCCAACTAATACAGGCTTTTTTTTTATATATATCTAAACAGAAACTAATGGAAATACTAATTATAATCATTGCCGCAGTTATAGGTCTTGCACTGGGCTTTGGAATTGCAAAAATGCTGGAGAAAAAGCAGGCCTCCAATACTATTGCCAGCGCCAGGAAAGAAGCTGCGAGCATTTTAAAAGAGGCTAAGGCAGAAGGCGAAAGTATTAAAAAGGATAAGATCCTTCAGGCAAAGGAAAAGTTTATTGAGCTTAAGTCTGAGCATGAAAAAGTTATCCTTTCCAGAGATAAGAAGATAAGCGATGCTGAAAAACGCATAAAAGATAAAGAATCTCATGTTTCCAATGAATTAGGGAAAAATAAGAAACTTAATAAAGATCTTGAAGAAAAGGTTACAGATTATAATCACAGGCTGGAGTTCCTTGATAAGAAACAGGAAGAAATAGACAGGCTGCATAATAGTAAGGTGCAGCAATTAGAAGTGATTTCAGGACTTTCTGCAGAAGATGCTAAGGCTCAATTGGTGGAATCTTTAAAAGATGCTGCTAAGACAGATGCGATGTCCCTGATTCAGGATACTGTAGAGGAAGCTAAACTAACCGCACAGCAGGAAGCCAGAAAGATCATTATAAATACTATTCAAAGAATTGGGACTGAAGAAGCAATAGAGAATTGTGTCTCTGTATTCAATCTTGAAAGTGATGATGTAAAGGGTAGAATTATTGGTCGTGAAGGAAGAAACATTCGTGCGCTGGAAGCAGCTACGGGGGTGGAAATCATTGTAGATGATACCCCGGAAGCGATCATTTTAAGCTGTTTTGATTCGGTAAGAAGAGAGGTGGCTAGGTTATCTCTGCATAAACTGGTAACCGATGGTCGTATTCACCCTGCCAGGATTGAGGAGGTAGTGAAAAAGACCAGGAAACAGATCGAAGAAGAGATCATTGATATAGGTAAAAGAACCGTAATAGATCTTGGTATTCATGGCTTGCAGCCCGAATTGATCAAGATGGTGGGTAGAATGAAGTATCGTTCTTCTTACGGCCAGAATTTGCTGCAACACTCGAGAGAAGTGGCAAAACTTTGTGGTGTGATGGCTGCAGAATTAGGACTGAACCCTAAATTGGCCAAGCGTGCGGGATTACTGCATGATATTGGTAAAGTGCCGGAAACGGAAACCGAAGTACCGCACGCAATCCTCGGGATGCAATGGGCTGAAAAGCACGGTGAAAAGCCGGAAGTGTGTAACGCGATTGGTGCTCACCATGATGAGATCGAAATGAACTCATTGTTATCTCCTATCGTTCAGGTTTGTGATGCCATAAGTGGTGCGAGACCCGGCGCCAGAAGACAGGTACTGGATTCTTACATCCAGAGATTGAAAGATCTTGAAGATATCGCCTTTGGATTTGGCGGGGTTAAAAAAGCTTACGCTATCCAGGCAGGTAGAGAATTGAGGGTAATCGTTGAAAGCGAAAAGGTGTCTGATGAAAAAGCAGCGAACCTTTCTTTTGAGATCTCCCAGAAGATACAAACAGATATGACCTATCCGGGTCAGGTGAAGATCACGGTTATACGTGAAACCAGAGCGGTGAATGTCGCAAAATAGAAACTATATTAATTTATAAAAAAGGCCGTTCAATTTGAACGGCCTTTTTTTATTATAATCGTCAAAATTTCCAGGTGAATAGGGAGTTTCAGCTTTTCATTTTTAGAGATCCTGAAACTAGTTCAGAATGACGTAAAAAATTAGATAGTTTAATATTTCCTCGATGCATTTCGACCAAAAGGAGAAACAATAATCTTATGAGATGATCAATTAATCATTATAAATATTGGAATAGGAATTTCCTTCCATCTCGAAGAATTTCCCGTTCACATACCTGAAATGATAATCCAGGTCTGCGATCTCGTTCATATCGTCTTCGTCTAGCTGATAACCGGCACTCCTTAAATTTTCCTTGATCCGTTTCTCGTTGGTAGATTTAGGGATCACCGCTGTGCCTCTCTGCTCGCTCCATTTAATAAGGATCTGCCCCGGCGAAGCACCGTGTTTTTTTGCGATTTTATTAATTACCGGGTTTTCCAGCAATGAAGGCTCATCTGCTGCTTTCATCGCCTCTGGCCTGTCACCGCTTCCCAATGGAGAATAGGCGGTCACATTAATACCATGTTTGCTACAGAATTCCAATAACTTATTCTGTTGTAAATAGGGGTGAAGTTCTACCTGGTTCATTTCTGGAGTATGTTCTGTATCTTCCATAAGTTCTTTCAGCTTTTCAATACTGAAATTGGAAACACCTATATGCTTTACCAGTCCCTGCTCTCTGGCTTTTACCATTTCATTCCAGGTTTCGATCAGTGGAACTTCATCCAGGGATAGAAAATCTTCAGCTTTTTCCGGAAAGCTAACATCAGGTTTAAAAGCAACCGGCCAGTGTATGAGATAGAGATCTAGATAATCTAACTGCAGATCTTTCAGAGTTTGTTTCAAAGCAGGGATCACATCCTCTTCCTTGTGTGCATTGTTCCAAAGTTTGGAGGTAATCCATACATCCTCTCTTTTTACTTCTCCGCGGCTGAAAACTTCGTTAAAAGCTTCTCCAACTTCGGCTTCATTTCCATAGGTTGCCGCGCAATCTATATGCTTGTATCCGTTATCAAGCGCTATTTTTACTGCTTTGGTTACTTCTCCTTTTTCAGATTTCCAGGTTCCGAGACCAATTGCGTCCATCTGGTCACCATTTCTAAATTTTAATTGCTTCATAATTCAATTTTTTATGAAGTTAAGAAGAATGTAACGCTGCAAAAAGAAACGAAACTGGTTTAGCAGAATTTTAATATCTATTTCCTTGGATGAAAAGATTCTATCACTTCCCGCAAATGGGAACGGTCTACATGCACATAAACTTCGGTGGTCGTGATACTTTCATGCCCAAGCATTTGCTGAATGGCCCGCAGATCTGCCCCATTCTCAAGCAGGTGAGTGGCAAAGGAGTGCCTGAAGGTATGGGGACTTATTTTTTTATGTATACCTGCGGCTTCAGTTAATCGTCTTACAATAGTAAAGATCATAGCACGGGTTAGCTTGTTTCCTCTGCGATTGAGAAAAAGAGTATCGGTAGCTTCGGGTTTTATATTCTGATTTATTCTAACCTGATCCTTATAAATTTTGATATACTTTATAGTGTACTCTGAAATTGGTACAAACCTTTGTTTGTCCCCTTTCCCCGTTACTTTGATAAAACCTTCCTCGAAAAAAAGATCAGATAGTTTCAGGTTAATTAATTCAGAAACCCGTAATCCACACCCATACAATGTTTCTATTATTGCCCGGTTGCGTTCTCCTTCATTTTTCCCTAAGTCTACGGCTGCTATGATCCTGTCTACCTCTTCAAGTGAAATCGTATCTGGCAATTTTCTTCCAATTTTAGGGGATTCCATGAGGTCAAGGGGATTATCACTACGGTAGTCCTCGAAAATCAGAAAACTAAAAAAACTGCGCAGTCCTGAGATCAAACGGGATTGCGATCTGGCATTTAAATTCTTAGAAGATTGATAGATAAAATCCTGAATTGTTTTTTCAGAAATTTTCACCGGGCTTACCTGGATCTCATTAATTTCCAGGTATTTTATCAATTTAAGAAGATCAAGAGAATAATTTTCAATGGAGTTTGCTGAAAGTCCCCGTTCCAGCTTTAGGTAGAAGCGATAGTCCTGCAATGCACTTTGCCATTTCATGTGTTAAATATACCAATTCTAAACCTTTAGATTTGGTAATACTTTAAGCTTAGGTAACTTTTTTTTAACAGGATGAAACCTACTTTTGAATCAAATTAAAATAACGAAAAAATGAAAAAGACTTTATTAGTATTTTTGTTTGCAGTATTAGGAATTAGCACTTCTGCAATCGCACAGGAGTATTGGAATTTTGGAGTCAAAGGTGGAGTGAATTTCACGAATATGACTTCAGATGGTTTTGAAGAGAATAATAGCCGTACCGGGTTTCATTTAGGGGTGCTTGCTGAGATTCCTGTAAGTGACCGATTTTCTTTTCAGCCTGAAGTATTATACTCTACCCAGGGAACAGAAGCGACCAGAATTTTTGCCGGAGACAGAATAGAAGGTGAATACCAGTTGGATTATATTCAGGTTCCGCTCATCGCTAAATTCTATGTTATAGATGGTTTGGCTTTGGAAGCAGGCCCTTCGTTCAACTTTCTGGTACAGGAAGAATACGACTTTGAAAGCAATACTTTAAATTTTGAAGAAGATTCAGATTTCGCAAGTACTTTCGAATTTGGGGGTGCCTTAGGTGCATCTTATAAATTCAACAACGGATTTTTCCTTAATGGCAGATACGTTTTAGGTTTTACTGATGCTTTTGATAGCGATAGTTTCGATGAGGATGCCATCAAAAATAATGGCTTTCAATTAGGAGTTGGATTTATATTCTAGGAACAGTTTAAAAATATATTATCAGAAGG
Source organism: Christiangramia sabulilitoris (assembly GCF_007050985.1). GTDB lineage: Bacteria > Bacteroidota > Bacteroidia > Flavobacteriales > Flavobacteriaceae > Christiangramia > Christiangramia sabulilitoris. The sequence continues at coordinate 29,380 of NZ_VHSF01000005.1, read as the reverse complement.
CAGGTCTCGTACCTGCCTTTTTTTATGTCCTAATTTTAATACATTTACAATATGAAGCTACTTATACTTAACGGGCCAAACCTGAATCTTTTGGGAACCCGAGAACCGGAAAAATATGGAAACAAAAGTTTTGAAGATTATTTCTCTGAGTTACAATTCAAATTCAGAAATGTAGAATTGTCTTATGACCAGACGAACATTGAAGGAGAATTGATAGATAAAATACAGAATGCACGTAAAGACTTTGACGGAATTATACTAAATGCAGCAGCTTATACTCATACCTCAGTTGGAATTGGTGATGCCGTCGCGGCTATAGATACTCCTGTAGTTGAGGTTCATATATCCAATACTTTTTCCCGGGAAGAGTTTCGTCACAAATCTTATATCTCGCCCATCGCCAAAGGAGTTATCGTGGGCTTTGGAATGCGAAGCTACGATCTCGCCATACAAAGTTTTTTAAATGAAATTAATGAATAAGGCTTATCTCAACTGGAGCAGCGGTAAAGATTCGGCTTTGTCGCTTTATTACTCCAGGGAAAGTTCAGAATATAAAGTTGAAAAATTGCTTACCACGATCAATAAGGACGTAGGCAGGGTTACCATGCACGGAGTAAGAAAGGAATTGCTTCTAAGGCAGGCTGAATCTATAGGGCTGCCAATTCAAATAGTAGAACTCGGTGGAGATACCAGTATGGAGGCTTATAACCTTAAAATGAAAGAGGCAACCAATATTTTAATAAGGGAGAATTTTAGCCATAGTATATTTGGCGATATTTTTCTTGAAGATCTGAAGTTGTACCGCGAAGAACAACTTGAAAAAATTGGATTGATCCCCGTTTTTCCTCTGTGGAATAAAAATACCGGGAACCTGATTTCTGAATTTATAGACCTGGGCTTTAAAGCGATTGTTGTTTGCACCAATTCCAGATTTTTGGATGATTCTTTTTGTGGCAAGATCATAGATAACCAATTTGTTAAAGACCTGCCCGAATCTGTGGATCCCTGTGGCGAGAATGGAGAGTTTCACACTTTTGTTTTCGATGGGCCTGTTTTTAAATTTCCGGTAAACTTTGAAGTTGGAGAGAAGATCACTAGATCTTATAAACCTGCAAAGAATGATGATGATAATTGTTTTAAGGATGATCAGAAAACCTGGGATACAGAATTTTGTTTTTGCGATCTCATTCCAAAATAAATGATCTTAGCCCTAAGGCTAGCCTTAATTTGTTTCAGCCTTCAATAGTAGAAGTCATTCCCTTGAGATCCTGAATTAAATTCAGGATGACCAATCTTGAGTCAAATTAATTTTTCCTATCAGCAACAAGACATAATTGTAATATCAGATATATCCTGGTCGCCATAATCCTTCGAAGTGACGAATAAAAAAATCCTGCAATCGGGAGATTGCAGGATTTTTAATTTTTATATCGTTTTATTTCTTACAGGTGAATTACCTCGTCATAAGCAGCCGCTACAGCTTCCATTACTGCCTCACTCATGGTAGGATGAGGGTGAACTGCTTTTAAAACCTCGTGTCCTGTTGTTTCCAGTTTTCTGCCTAAAACCGCTTCCGCGATCATATCGGTTACGCCGGCACCAATCATATGGCAGCCTAGCCATTCACCGTATTTCGCATCAAAGATCACTTTCACGAATCCATCTTTTTTACCAGAAGCACTGGCTTTACCAGAGGCAGAAAATGGGAATTTACCAATCTTTAGCTCGTAACCCGCTTCTTTTGCCTGTTTTTCGGTCATTCCAACAGAAGCAATTTCAGGGCTGGCATAAGTACAACCCGGGATATTGCCATAATCCAATGGTTGAACATCCATACCTTTGATCTTTTCAACACACAGAATACCTTCTGCAGAAGCTACGTGAGCCAGGGCAGGACCATGAACCACGTCCCCAATAGCATAAACGCCGGAAACGTTGGTCTGGTAAAAATCGTTAACCACGATCTTATCCTTGTCTGTTTTAATGCCGAGATCTTCCACACCAATATTCTCAATATTTGTTTTTATACCTACTGCTGAAAGAACGATTTCAGCCTCAAGTTTTTCTTCACCTTTTTTAGTCTTTACGGTAGCTATAACTTTACCATCCTTCTTTTCAACACTTTCTACAGAAGAATTAGTCATCACCTTAATACCGGCTTTGTTGATGCTTCTTTCAAACTGCTTAGAGACTTCCTCATCTTCTAATGGCACTACATTGGGCAGGAATTCTACCACGGTAACCTCAGTTCCCATGGCATTGTAAAAATGAGCAAATTCAACTCCTATCGCTCCTGAACCAACTACGATCATAGATTTTGGCTGCTTTTCCAGGGTCATAGCCTCTCGGTAACCTATCACAGTTTTTCCATCCTGTTTTAGATTAGGCAATTCTCGGGATCTCGCACCTGTGGCAATGATGACATTATCTGCCTGATATTCAGTCTTTTTATCTTTGCTGTCAGTAACTTCTACCTTCTTTCCAGACTTTAATTTTCCGAAACCTTCCAGCACATCGATTTTATTCTTTTTCATCAGGAATTGAACACCTTTGCTCATTCCATTTGCCACATCCCGGCTTCTTTTCACTACAGCTCCAAAATCCTTATCGGCATTTTCCAGCTTTAAACCATAATCTTCAGCATGCTTCAGGTAATCAAAAACCTCGGCGCTTTTTAGAAGAGCTTTGGTAGGGATACATCCCCAGTTAAGACAAACACCTCCAAGACTTTCTTTTTCAACAATTGCGGTTTTGAAACCTAACTGAGAAGCACGGATCGCTGTGACATAACCACCCGGGCCGCTACCTAAAACAATAATATCATATTTACTCATATTCGGAATATTTTGAATCTGGTTATAGAGTTTGCGAATTTAAGGAATTAAACCCTAAACTAAAAGCTGTAATCCTGTGATAGTAATGCAAAAAAATGCCTGTAAATAAGGATACAGGCATTTATAAAATAAGAAATGTATTTTTAAAAGTCTTAGTCGAAAGTGAGATTAAATCTATTTTGAACCTGTTCTAGATTTGAAAAATCTACATCTGCGTTTGCTTCAAATGTCGCAGATGGGATTACAACTACCCTGAAGGTTTGGTTATCTGTAAACCGACTGCTGAGATTACTAAGATCATAATTACCATCAATAATAATTTCGATATCGCTTACAGTATAATTATAAACATATTGAATTGTTCCCTCGTCCAGAAAGAAGTTCTGGGGTATAAGGCTCCAAGAATCTATAGTTCCTCCACCATCTGCCTCAAGAATTTCAAGGCGGTAGACAAGAACAGCATCAGATTCTGGTTCTATGGTAGCTACCTCGTCTGGAATATCGATGAGCTGGGAATAATAATTCAAATCTGAAAAATAATCAAAGTCGATAGTTCTTTCATAGGTGTATCCTAATCCATCCAGACCATCTGCACCCGGAGGTCCAGGAGGTCCCGGAGGTCCCTGGTCTCCATCTGAACATGCTGTGAAAAATACGCTGGTCAATATTAAAAGTGATAAAAGTTTTTTCATGATAAATTGGTTTTAGTTATTTATTAAACTCAATGCTGGCAGAATTTACACAATAACGCTGGCCGGTTTCTGTTGGCCCATCGTCAAAAACGTGTCCCAGGTGACTACCACAACTGGAGCAAAGTATTTCAGTTCTAATCATCCCAAAGCTGCGATCCTGAACGTATTCTACCTTTCCTTCAATGGCATCATCAAAACTTGGCCATCCACAGCCACTTTCGAATTTGGCATCACTTTCAAATAGTTTTTCTCCGCAGGCTGCACATTTATATTCTCCTTTGTCAAAATGAAGGTTATACTTTCCGGTGTTGGGAGCTTCGGTACCTTTTTGTCTAAGTACTCTGTATTGCTCGGGAGAAAGTTCCTTTTTCCATTCTTCTTCGGTCTTTTCTACTTTATATTTCTTCATTTTATTCTTTCTCGGGTTTAAAATCCATGGCCACTCCATTGATGCAATGACGTTTTCCAGTGGTTTCTCTAGGGCCATCATTGAAAACATGCCCCAGGTGACCTCCGCATCTCGCGCAATGCACCTCATCCCTTTGGTAACTTAGCTTGGTATCACTACCATAGGCTACCCCGCCATCTATAGCACGATCAAAGCTTGGCCAGCCGGTTCCACTATCAAATTTATTTTTGGTTTTATATAATTCATTTCCGCAGGCTGCACATACAAAAGTTCCGGGTTCCTTGACCTTTAATAGCTCACTGGTATAAGGAGTTTCAGTAGCAGCCTTCCGTAAAACTGCAAATTCCTGGGAGGTTAGTTCTTCTTTCCACTCTGCCTCAGATTTGGTTACTTCATAATTTTTTGAAGATCCTTCATCAGATTTTTTCTGTGCGTTACCATTGCAACTTATAAGAAATGTCGCCAGAAGGGTACATAAAAGTATCTTTTTCATAGTTTTCTTTTTTCTAAAATTACAAAGATTGTGCCGCGATAAAAGTTGATATTTTGTTAATTACTTCTTTATTCCCTAAAATACGGCGATGACCTAAACCTGAAGTGATTAATAATTCACTGTTTTCCAGTTCATTATTTATTTGATATGCCGAGGAGACCGGTACATCCACATCTTCCTCATCATGAATAACCAGGGTAGGAGTTTTTACAAATTTTGCAGATTCTCCACCAGATAGTACATCCATATCCTCATTAAACCTATCGTCGAGATAAGCCTTCATTTTCCTGGCGACCTTATGATTCATCCTCATGTTTTCTGCGAAATTTCTTGTAATTTCTGAAATATTATTTGCGGTACCAACAATGACCAGTTTGTTGGTTTTAAGTCCGTTGCGAATTGCTCTAAGGGAGGACATTCCTCCTAGAGAATGGCCTATCACGGCATCAAAAGGTCCGTGAATCTTATCGAGGTGATGTATCGCTTCAATGAAAAATGGCATCATGCTTATTTTTCCAGGTGCTTTACCGTGTCCGGGTGCATCGAAACTTATACACTTATGACCATCTGCCACAAGTGCCTCTGCAATTTTTGCCAGTTGAGTTCCTCGCCCGCTCCATCCATGCACAAGCAGAACCTTACGATCTCCTTCTCCATATTCGTATGTGATGATCTCCCTCTTTATTGCAGGAACCCAGACGTTCTTTTGTACAGATTCTTCATCCATCTCCTTTTCTCTTTCCGGAAGCTTATATCTGAAGGGTGTTAGAAAAAGTTTAGCCGCAAACCTGCTGGTGAGAAAAGGGGAGATAGCGGTTAAAATTTGAGAGACAGTTAAAATATAGTTAGGAACCAAAAGTTGTTGAACCGGTGTTTTATCCTTGGTATTTTTTGTCATTTTTAAGAAAAGAAATTTTTATTATCAAAACTATAACAATAGTAATTATTAGTCTTTAAGACCTTGGTTTTGCTGCAAATATCCATAATGGTATTGTTTTTGAATCCTATTAATTGTTAAATCATACTTAAACCAACTACAGCGATATCGCTGCTTTTGTACTTTTAAATACCTAAAACCAAAAATCATGAAATTCAAAAATACTTTTTTGTGGTTAAGTGTGCTACTTTTAGTGGTCGCATGTAAAACCAATCCTTTCACCGGCGAGAAGAATCTTAATTTTGTAAGCAACGATCAATTATTCCCGGCATCTTTTGAGCAGTACAATCAGTTCCTTAATGAAGCCGAGGTTGTTAGAAATACCGAGGAAGCCAGGAAGGTCAAAAGTCTTGGTGAAGATATTGTGACCGCTGCCGAGCGTTATCTTAACGCGAACGGATACCAGGGATTTATGAATGACTTTAAATGGGAATTCAACCTGGTAAAGGATGATCAGGCGAATGCATTTGCAATGCCCGGCGGTAAAGTAGTTGTATATACAGGTATTTTAGATGAAGCAAAGAATACGAATGGCCTAGCTACTATTATGGCCCATGAGATCGCGCATGCTTTGGCAGATCACGGAGCTCAAAGGATGAGTGCAGCCCAGTTGCAACAATTAGGAGCTGTTGCCGGATCTGTTGCGGTGAGTGGAAGAAGTGAACGTACTCAGCAAATTTTTGCGCAGGCATATGGTCTTGGATCAACAGTAGGAGTGATGTTGCCTTTTAGCAGGGGTCACGAGGCTGAAGCTGACAGGATAGGACTAACTCTTATGGCAATAGCAGGGTACGATCCCAGAGAAGCGCCAGAGTTATGGAAAAGAATGCAGGCTAATGGAGGACAGGCACCACCGGAATTTTTGAGTACTCACCCGTCCACGCAAACCAGGATTAATAATTTAACCAGATGGGCGCCAGAAGCTATTGCAGAAGCTAAAAAATATGGAGTAAACAGTTTTAAATAACCTGGAGTAAATAATATTTTGAAAAGCCACCTTATTCGGTGGCTTTTTTTATTTTTAGGCCATGAAGCAACTACCAAAAGGAAGTAAAAAGCTTATTCATGCCTGGGCTTTTTACGATTGGGCAAATTCTGTTTACAGCCTGGTCATCTCTTCTGCTATATTCCCGATATTTTATGGTGCACTTACTATAGTTAAAAATAGTGAAGGTGAAATAATAGGTGATACAGTGACCTTTTTAGGGGTTGAATATAATAATGATACGCTTATTAGTTATGTAACTGCGGCAGCCTTTCTGGTGGTAAGTTTTCTTAGTCCGTTCCTCTCTGGAATTGCAGATTATATCGGTAATAAAAAGAACTTTCTAAAGTTCTTTTGTTACCTGGGTGCCATATCCTGTATAGGTTTGTTCTGGTTCGACTTAGACTATCTATGGTTTGGGTTTTTATGCTATTTCTTGGCCCTCATTGGGTTTTGGTCCAGTCTTGTTTTTTATAATTCTTACCTGCCCGATATTGCTTTTCCTGAACAGCAGGATAAAGCAAGCGCTAAAGGTTTTTCACTGGGATATATAGGAAGTGTGATCTTATTGATCTTATGCTTAGTAATGATCTTAAAATATGACTGGTTTGGTTTTGAAAACGAGGGATTACCAACCCGGCTTTCCTTTGTACTTACCGGCTTGTGGTGGATAGGATTTAGCCAATATTCATACTATTATCTGCCTAAGGGAAATAAGAAATCTAAGTTTACCCGTGATATCCTTTTTAATGGATTCAGAGAACTCAACTCTATCTGGAAATCTATAAAAAAGAATAAAACCCTGAAACGATATCTAATTGCATTTTTCGTTTATAGTATGGCTGTTCAAACCATCATGCTCATCGCAACTTATTTCGGAATAGAGGAACTGGAATGGGGAGATCAGGATGCTACCACGGGACTTATTGTAAGTATTCTGTTAATCCAGCTGGTTGCCGTTGCTGGTGCCACTCTTACCTCAAGGCTGGCTATAAAATTTGGGGATATCAAGATTCTCATTTTTATAAACCTGATCTGGATCGCCATCTGTGGATATGCCTATTTTATAACTACACCTATACAATTTTATTTTGCAGCGGCTTCAGTAGGCCTGGTGATGGGAGGGATACAATCTCTTTCCCGCTCTACCTACTCAAAAATGCTTCCGGAAAATGCCATAGATACCGCCAGCTATTTCAGTTTTTATGACGTTTCTGAAAAGATCGGTATCGTAATTGGAATGTCTTTATATGGATTTGTGGCCCAGAACACTGGAAGTGTTAGAAATGCTATCTTATTTCTGGTGATCTTTTTTATAGCCGGAGTGTTACTTTTGATGCGCGTGCCAAAAAGGGTTATCACTAAATAAAAAAACCTGCAGGAAGCAGGTTTTTTTTATTCGTTTGTCTGAAGCGTTTAATAGGAAGAAACTCCTCCAGATCCACTGCTGTTAAAATCCTGTTTTTCCGGATCTCCTTTATACACTATATCTCCTGACCCAAACACAGAGGCCTTTAAAGAGTTTTTAGCATATATCATGATGTCGCCAGATCCTGATACTTTAGCATCTACATCTTCTGCTTGAAGATCATAGGCATCAAAATCTCCACTTCCGGTTACCGTACATTCAAATTTATTGGAGTTTCCTTTAAGCTGTATGTCTCCAGAGCCGGTTATTTTCCCGTCAAGTTGATTAACATCCAGCTCAAGTTTCATATTCCCGCTGCCCGTAACCTGTACCTGCAGATCTGAACCTGTAATTTTATCTCTGGTCCAAATGTCTCCGGAACCGGTTACTGAAATTGCATTGAGGTCTTTGAAAGGGACGGTTATTAGGATTTCTTCTCTTGGTGAAAGATTATAACCTTCTGCTGTATAGATCTTCAGAGAACCACCCTTTACTTCAGTTATGATAAACTCCTGGAGATTACTTTCGGCTTCCACTTTAATTTTGCCCTCATTGCCTGCAACTAATTGCACATTCATTGATCCAACAAGTTTAATTTCGTCATAGGAATCTGTGGTTCTAATGTCTGTAGACATTTCGCCATTACCTTTAACCCGCTCTCCGTTACCCCATTGAGCATTGATACATGAAACGGATAAAAGACAAATACTGATTAAAAAAAAGAAATTTTTCATGATATTAATGATTGATTAATTGATTATTATTTTTTTTGAAATTTGACGTTACCATAGCTGGTGCTTATTCTAAACCTCGATTCTTCACCAGATCCATATGAACCGGTAACCTCATTACCTGTGCTTCGTTCATTTCTGGTTTTGATGTTCAGACCATCCAGTCCGCTTACATTTCCATAAGATGTTTTAATCAGGAAATTAAAGCTCATCTCGTTATCATAGCCAAGTTTCACCCCGGCATAATCGGTATCGATTTCTATATTTTTCGCCCCTTTGATCACTTTTTCAATAGATAAAGATCCATAATCCAGGTTAATATCTGCAGATTCAAAGATCCGGTTGATCCTGGTAGAAAGATAATCACCGTTACCAATAAGAACTTTGACCTTGTCAATGTCCATGCTTCCGTAATCGCAATTGAATTCCATGTTGCTAACTTTACCAACTTTAGATTGGGTATAATCTGCCTTTATCATTAGGTTGCCAGCTTCCCCGATCTCAAAATCTGAATAGTCGGCATTGATTTCGGCATTGGTAACATATCCAATACTACTACCTCGCGTGTAGTCAAAATTCAGGTAATTGGACGAACCTTTTAATTCCCCGATATCCATTTTACCATAGTCGCAATTTATTTTTGTATTACCGGTAGATTTGTCAATATAGATTCCGCCATAATCATTATTAATATCGAGGTGATTACTCACAGGAGCTCTTACGATATAGTTAACTTCTACATTCACATTGTCAGACCCTCCAAAGACCTCCTTCCACCATGATTTATCTTCTTTAGAAAACCGGGTTTTTGCGCTAACTCCAGATGCAGCCTGCTCGAATGCTATATTGATCTCATCCAGCTTTTTAGCAACCTTCTCCTCATCGTTACCATTGGTCTTAATAATAACCTCGATTACTACTCGATTTTGATCCCAGGTGGTAATATCGACGTTCCCGTAGCTATTATTGATTTTCAGTTCATCGCTGGGATTCACCTTGAATTCTTTTTTTACCTTTTTTTCTTTAGTGTGTTTTCCCGAATTCACTGAATTGTCTAACCCTGTTTTACCTTCGAAAGAATCGAAATACATGGTACCGGGAATTAATACAAATAAAATGAGTATACTAGATAATATTGTTTTCATGACTTTGATTCTTTAATGATTTGATTTCTTCAATTTGGGTTAATACGTTATTCAATAGGTCTATTCGTTGCTGGAAGTTCTGTATCATTGCATGAATCACCCGGTCATCCCTGCCACTATCAATAAGATCCTTTTCGAGGTGGGCATAATTCATTTCCAGTTTTTTCATTTGTTCCAAAGCGTCGTTAATAATAGTTTCTGTTTCAGGACCTATCTCTTCATTCAGAGCATTCAATTCACGGGTAATTAATCCTGTATAGAACTGCTGGGTTTGCTTCATTTCCGGAGAAATACTGGCAAGATCATTATTTGCAGCATTTAGCGGGCTCATATACTCACCCAATAGGAAAAATACGAGAGCCAGACTGGCAGCAATACTAATAACAGGAGCCCATAACCGGCGGATCTTTTGTTCTTTTTCCGGAGTTGCAGAAGCCTGCTCTAGTTTTCTGAAAAAACGTTCTTTATGACCTTGGTCTGGTTCTTCAATATCAAAGTTCAGATCTTCAAAAAGCTCGTTAAATTTATTATCCTTCATCATCCTGTAATTTTTTCCTTAAACTTGTTTTTGCTCTGGATATCATGGTCCTGCAATTAGCGTAAGAAATATTCATTATTTCGCAAATTTCCTCATAGTCGTAACCTTCTATAAGATGCAGGGTTAATCCCAGCCTGTAATTTTCCTTAAGAGATTTTATTTTCTCCAGTATCCTGCGAACTTTCGCGTTTTTCCTGTCATCTTCGTTTAATGCTGCCCCGGAGTCTTCTGCTTCATTTTTTAGCTCATCATTATAACTTACTTCCCCAAGCCTGATGATCTTGTTGTAAGCAGTAATGCTTTCGTTTACTACGATCCTTTTTAACCAGGCCCCAAAAGTAGAGTTACCCTTAAAACTGTCAATCTTAGTAAAAGCTCTTAAAAAAGCCTCCTGCATTATATCTTCTGCCTCTGCAGCACGACCGGTTATACGCAAGGCGGTGTTGTACATCGCTTTATAATACCGCTCGTAAATCTCCATTTGAGCACGCTGGTCACCTTTGCGACAACGTTCTACCAGGTCTTTAATATGTGTGATGGTTGGTGTCAATTAAAACTTGGTTTCTATAATAAAGATGAGGAAGTTTTCGGGATGTTACACTTTTGAAAAAAAAATATTGAAAGCGTGGCACAGGAATTGAATAATTGAAATAGAAAATCTGAAATAATTCTGAAAGTCTTATCTATCAGGACTTTTAAATAACTTCCCAAAATTAATGCATATTGGTTTTGGTGACAGTTTGACTTAAATATAATTATGGCTAAAACAAAGTTTGGTAATATTGACAGTTTGTCACTGCAGGGAATCAATGAGGATGCCGAGTTGATCCCTTTAATGACACCTGAAGATGAAGAGGAAATAAATAAAGAGAATCTGCCCAAAACTCTGCCTATACTACCGCTGAGAAATACTGTTTTGTTTCCGGGAGTGGTAATACCTATAACTGCAGGTCGTGACGCATCGATCAAGTTGATTAACGAAGCAAATAACGGAAGTAAGATCATTGGAGTGGTTTCTCAAAAGGATGAGGAAGTAGAGAACCCGACTTCCAAGGATATTAATAAGGTAGGAGTTGTCGCGAGAATTCTTAGAGTCCTAAAGATGCCCGATGGTAATACCACGGTAATAATTCAGGGAAAAAAGCGCTTCCAGATCACCCAGTTGGTTACAGAGGAGCCCTATATGAATGCAACGGTTGCTGAGATTCCTGATAATCGTCCCGAAAAGGGAAATGCGGAATTTTCTGCGATTATAGATTCAATCAAAGATCTTGCTTTACAAATTATCAAGGGTAGTCCTAATATCCCTTCTGAGGCTTCGTTTGCAATCAAAAATATTGAGAGCGATTCATTTCTTATAAATTTCGTTTCCTCAAATATGAATTTGAGCGTAGAGGAAAAGCAGAAGTTGCTGGAGATGAACGATCTTAAGGAACGTGCCTTGGCTACGCTGAAACACATGAATACCGAGAACCAGAAGCTTGAACTTAAGAACGATATTCAGAGCAAGGTTCAGAGTGATATGAGCCAGCAGCAACGGGAGTATTTCCTGCATCAGCAAATGAAAACCATCCAGGAAGAACTGGGTGGGGTATCCCATGAAGGTGAGCTTGTTGAGATGCGTGAAAGGGCCCAGTCAAAGCAATGGGGAGAGGAAGTTCAGAATCATTTTGAAAAGGAACTTTCAAAAATGCAGCGAATGAACCCTCAGGTTGCCGAATATTCTATCCAGAGAAATTACCTGGATCTGTTTCTGGATCTACCCTGGAACGAATTCAGCAAAGATAAATTCGACCTAAAAAGAGCCAAAAGAATCCTGGATCGTGATCATTACGGTCTGGACGATGTGAAAAGGAGGATCATAGAATATCTGGCGGTTTTGAAACTGAGAAATGATATGAAATCTCCCATACTTTGTCTCTATGGGCCTCCGGGAGTTGGTAAAACTTCTTTAGGTAGATCTGTGGCAGAAGCTTTAGGTAGAGAGTATGTTAGAATATCTCTTGGTGGTTTAAGAGATGAAGCCGAAATAAGAGGACATAGAAAAACCTATATCGGGGCCATGCCCGGCAGGATCATACAAAGCCTGAAAAAAGCTGGAACAAGTAACCCGGTTTTTGTACTGGATGAGATCGATAAACTAAGTATGGGAAATGCCGGGGATCCATCATCGGCTTTACTGGAAGTCCTGGACCCTGAGCAAAACTCAGAGTTTCATGATAACTTCCTCGAAATGGGATTTGACCTTTCCAAAGTAATGTTTATTGCTACGTGCAATTCTTTGAGTACTATCCAACCGGCACTTAGAGACCGTATGGAGATCATAAATGTTACCGGATATACCATAGAGGAGAAGGTGCAAATTGCTAAGAGGCATTTGCTTCCAAAACAGCTTGAAGAACATGGACTTAATTCAGACCATCTCAAGATTGGAAAAAAACAACTTGAAAAGATAGTAGAAGGTTATACCCGTGAATCTGGGGTTCGTGCTCTGGAAAAGCAGATCGCCAAAGTGGTAAGATATGCCGCCAAGAATATTGCGATGGAGGAGGAATACAATATCAAGGTAACCGATGAGAATATTATCGAGATCCTGGGTAGCCCTAAAATGGAAAGAGATAAATATGAGAATAATGATGTTGCCGGTGTTGTTACAGGTCTTGCCTGGACCAGCGTAGGTGGAGATATTCTTTTTATTGAATCTATACTCTCCAAGGGAAAAGGTAACTTGAGTATTACCGGAAACCTGGGAAAAGTAATGAAGGAGTCTGCTACTATAGCCATGGAGTATATTAAAGCAAACGCAGAAAGCCTGGGTATAGATCCGGCGGTCTTTAATCAATATAACGTGCATATTCACGTTCCGGAAGGAGCTACGCCTAAAGATGGACCTAGTGCCGGGATAACCATGCTTACTTCCCTGGTTTCTTTATTCTGCCAGAAAAAAGTAAAGAGAAGTATTGCTATGACCGGTGAGATCACTCTTAGAGGTAAGGTATTGCCTGTGGGAGGTATAAAGGAAAAAATTCTGGCCGCTAAAAGAGCCAGGATTAAAGAAATCATTCTTTGTGAAGATAATAAACGTGACATTGAAGAGATCAAAGAAGAATACGTAAAAGGTCTTACTTTCCATTATGTAAGGGAAATGAGTGAAGTAATTGATATTGCGATAACAGAGGAAGATGTAAAAAATGCCAAAACCCTTTAAAATATAAGCCCCGGTAAGGGGCTTTTTTTATGATCCTGTCATAAAACTTTTTTAAAAAATTATCTTTGCAAAAGATTTTAAATAGATGGATAAAAAAATTACGATTGCTATTGACGGATTTTCCTCTACGGGAAAAAGTACCGTGGCTAAAAGACTGGCGAAAGAGCTGGAGTATGTTTATGTAGATACCGGAGCCATGTACAGGGCGGTTACTTTATATATGATGCGAAAACTTTTTGTGTCTAATGATCATGTTAATGAAGAAGCAATCATTCGTCATTTACCCTTTATAAATTTACATTTTGAGTATAATGATGTTTTGGGCTATGGTGAGATGTATTTAAACGGAGAGAACGTAGAGAAGGAAATAAGATACCTGGAAGTTTCGCAGCAGGTGAGTAAAGTTTCAGCTATTCCCCAGGTTCGAAAAATGCTGGTAAAGCAGCAGCAGGAAATGGGTAAAAGTAAAGGAGTGGTTATGGATGGGCGCGATATAGGTACCGTGGTCTTTCCAGATGCTGAATTAAAAATTTTCATGACCGCTTCTACCGAGCACAGAGCACAGCGCAGATATGATGAATTAATGGATAGGGGAGACGAGATAAGTTATGAAGACGTGCTCCAGAATGTTAAAGACAGGGATTATATGGATTCCACCAGGGATGATTCACCTTTGATCAAGGCAGATGATGCCATTGAATTTGATAATTCTAATTATGGTAAAGAAGAGCAGTTTCAGAAAGTTTTAGAGGTGACCAAAAAGAAAATTACTGAAGTAAATTCTTAAGTGAAAATAAGTTTAGAATATATCCGCAATTAATTTCATTATTAGTTGCGGATTTTTGTTTAGTTATGTATTTTTGCACTCCTTTTTGGCAAATGATCGGAGATCCAAAAGGGCTTGATAATCAAATTTATAAACAACTTCTGAAGTTTTTGTTTTGCAGAAATGATTTCCGGAAAAACTCAGAATACAAATTTAATAGTCAGTAATGGCTGAAGAAAACACAAACAAAGAAACTCAGGATCTTGAAGTACAGGAAGTAGCGGGGATTGCAAACGATTCTCAACCTGAAGCTGAAACTCAGCACACAAATCCTGAAAAATTCCTCGAAGAATTTAACTGGCACAATTACGAAGAAGGAATCGATCCTATCGACGATAAGAAGCTGGAAGAATTTGAAAAGCTGGTTGAAGAAAATTTCGTTGACACTTTAGATGATGAAGTTGTAACAGGAAAAGTAATTAATATTACAGATCGTGATGCAATTATAGATATCAACGCGAAGAGTGAAGGGGTGATTTCTCTTAACGAATTCCGTTATAATCCAGATCTTAAAGAAGGAGATGACGTTGAGGTATTAATCGACGTTCGCGAAGATGCAACAGGACAGTTGATCCTTTCTCACCGTAAGGCGAGAGTGATTAAGGCCTGGGAGCGCGTGAATAAAGCTCACGATGAGAGCCTTGTAGTAAACGGGTTTATTAAATGCCGTACTAAAGGTGGTATGATCGTAGACGTATTTGGTATCGAAGCTTTCTTACCAGGTTCACAGATTGATGTGAAGCCAATTAGAGATTACGATGCTTACGTTGGTAAGAACATGGAATTCAAAGTGGTTAAGATCAACCATGAATTCAAAAACGTTGTTGTATCTCATAAAGCGCTTATCGAAGCAGATATCGAAGAGCAGAAGAAAGAGATCATTGGTCAGCTTGAAAAAGGTCAGGTACTTGAAGGTACTGTTAAGAACATTACTTCTTACGGTGTATTCGTTGACCTTGGAGGTGTTGACGGACTTGTTCACATCACAGATCTTAGCTGGTCTAGAATCAACCATCCAAATGAGATCGTTGAACTTGATCAAAAACTTAACGTAGTAATCCTTGACTTTGATGAGTCTAAGTCTAGAATTCAGTTAGGTCTTAAGCAACTTAGCCAGCACCCATGGGATGCTCTTGACGAGAACCTTAAAGTTGGTGACAATGTTAAAGGTAAGGTAGTTGTAATCGCAGATTACGGTGCATTTATCGAAGTTGCTGAAGGTGTTGAAGGTCTTATCCACGTATCTGAAATGTCATGGAGCACGCACTTGCGTTCAGCTCAGGATTTCGTAAATGTTGGTGATGAGGTTGAAGCACAGATCCTTACATTAGACAGAGAAGACAGAAAAATGTCTCTTGGGATCAAGCAATTGAGCCAGGATCCTTGGACTGATATTACTTCTAAATATCCTGTAGGATCAAGACATAAAGGTATCGTTCGTAACTTCACTAACTTCGGTGTATTTGTTGAATTAGAAGAAGGAATTGACGGTCTTATCTACATTTCAGATCTTTCCTGGACTAAAAAGATCAAGCACCCATCAGAATTTACTAATGTAGGTGATGAGCTTGAGGTTGTAGTTCTTGAATTAGATGTAGAAGGTAGAAAACTTTCTCTTGGACATAAGCAGATCGAGGATAACCCTTGGGATAAATATGAAAAAGATTACGGAGTTGGAACCAAGCACACTGCTGAGATCACTGAGATCGTAGACAAGGGTGCAACTATCGACTTTAATGAGGATATCACTGCCTTTATTCCGCAGAGACATCTTGAAAAAGAAGACGGTTCTAAACTTAAGAAAGGTGAAGAAGCAGAATTCCAGATCATTGAATTCAATAAAGAATTCAAGAGAGTGGTAGCTTCTCACATGGTAATTCACAAAGAAGAAGAGCAAAAAATTGTTAAGCAGGCTGCTAAGAAATCAGCTTCTCAAAACAAAGACAATGCCACTACTATTGGTGATGTTAATGCTGATCTTCAGGCGTTGAAAGACAAAATGGAAGGTAAGGAGTAATCTTTCCTGATATTTATAATGTAAAAACCTCCTTAGGCAACTAAGGAGGTTTTTCTTTTTTCAGGTTATAGGATTAAATCTCAGCCGAGAGGATTTGCTGAAGTTTTTCTGAACTAATAGGTTTTATTAAATAGCTGCTTACCTTATCATAATATTTAGCCCTTTCGATATCCTGAGGGTCTATAGATGAGGTTACGATATAGATGGTCACTTCTTTTTGACTGGGTATCTTAACGAATTCCTCAAGGAATTCCCATCCATCCATAATAGGCATATTCAGGTCTAGGAGAATAACATCTGGCAGGGATGCATTATTGGATTCCATGATAGGCCTGAGGTTATTAATAGCTTCCTCGCCATTATGAAATACCATAAAACTGTTGCAAAAATTGGCGAGTTTCATGATCTTTTTTGTGCCAAACACGAAGATGGGGTCATCATCTATGATGCAGGCGATATCAACTTTTTTCATACTTCTTTAAACTTATTATAAATTTTGTTCCTTTATCTACAGTGCTTTCCACATTAATTTTTCCTCCCATCGCTTCCACCTGGTTCTTAGTTATAAATAAACCAATCCCTCTGGAGTCTTTGTGATTATGAAAGGTTTTATACATTCCGAATAATTTTTGTCTATGCCTGTCCAGGTCGATACCCAGCCCGTTATCTTCAATAATTAGATGCGTGAATTTTTTCTTGTTTTCTACTGAAAATTTCAGGTAGCTGTCCCTGTCCTTAGAAAGATATTTGATCCCATTCGTAGTAAAATTGAGCAGGACACTTTCGATGTAGGCTTTTATTCCTAATACATAACAATCTTCAGGAACCTCATTGATAACCTCGAGATCGGCATCTCCAATCAATGCATTTACAGATTCCACGGCATTATTAATTTCCTCGTGTAATGCTATGGGTATCGAACTATCACCTTCATTAGTATTAATGACGGTTACTTCATTTAAATGCTCTATAGATTCTTTTAAATTTCCTGAAGCATTATATAGCATCTCGATGATCTGGTTATTTTTTTGATCAGGATGGTCTTCGATATACAAATCCAGGAGCATTCCTAAATTGCCGGAATGAGATCTCAGGTTATGTGAAACAATATGGGCGAAATTTTTAAGACGGTCGTTTTGATCATCTGTTAGTTTCAGAATATTTGTTAAATCACGTTGCACTGATTTAATTGCTGTAATATCGGTCGCTACTCCAAGATATCCCACTATCTCATTTCCTTCTTTAATTGCGGTAATTGTTAATTGCACCGGGAATAAAGTGCCATTTTTTCTTTTATAGAACCACTCCCTGGTATCATAAGGATTTTTCCTGGCCATGGCTTTGAACAATTCCACACCTTCATGGGATTCACCATATTTCTTTTCAAACTCTTTGGCCCTGGCTTTTACCTGCTTTTTGGAGTGAATGAGGGCTGGAGTGTGTATCCCAATTACCTCATCTTTAGAGTAGCCCAGAAGATTTTCAGCTCCTTTATTAAAGGCAGTAATAATTCCGTCTGGCCTTATACTTATAATACTTACCTGAGTACTTGCTTCCAGAAGCGCTTTCATTTCTGCCAGTGTCTGCTCAAACCTGGCTTCAGCAGTCTTTTGTTTTGTAATATCGGTGATCTGGGAAACAAAGAACAAAGGGTTCTTCTTTTCGTCCCTTACGAGAGATACAGCAAGATTTATGTAAACGATATGTCCCTGTTTGTGATAATATCGCTTATCCATGTGGTAATATTCCCGTTTTCCTTCAACCAGTTCATTTAATAGGGTTAGATCCAGGTTTAAATCCTCGGGATGAGTGATGTCATGGAAAGTAAGTTTTTTTAATTCATCAGCAGAATAACCGACTATTTCACAAACGCGATTATTCATTTGCAGCCATTTTCCTTCAGCATTAAGAACCGCCATTCCTATAGCCGCATGTTCAAAGCTACCACGGAATGTTTCTTCACTAATTCGTAACTTCTCTTCGGCATCAATTCTATGCGTGATATTATGCATCGCGACTACCGCCCCGGCAATATTCCCGCTCTCATCATAAAATCGCGACCCGTTCACTGAAACTTTCATACTATCACCTTTCTTAGGCTTTATCATGATTTCTTCATTACTCAGTTTTCCGGTCTTTAAAACTTTTAATAATGGTATTTCATCGGTTTCGAGTGACCTGGTGCCATCCACATTATAAAGGCCGTAGTATTCTGAAAGTTGATCCTGGGGTATTGGTTTTGCTGGTAACCCATGCCAGTCTTTAGTTGCTTTATTAAAAAGGCTCAGGTTGCCATCTTTGTCGCAGGCAACTATCCCAACATCAATATTTTCCAGAACCGTTTCCATTAGCTGCTGCTTTTGGAAATTTTCCTTTTCAGCCATTTTCATTCTGGTGATATCTGCTGTATGCATAACCAGACCACCAATTTTGGATTCCTGGGTATACCAGGGTCTCACTTCCCAACTGATCCATTGCTCGGTTCCATCTTCCCTGTAAAAGCAGTCCTCATCTTTTCTATGAACTTCGCCGCGAAGGCATTTTCGATGAATTTCCTTCCATTCTTCTGAAATATTGGGAAATAGTTGATAATGATTTTTACCAATGACATCATCTTCCAGCTGATAATCTGTACGCCAATTTTGAGATGCAGCGATATAATTCATCTCTGTGTCCAGCATGGCAATTGCTGTAGGAGCCTGATCTATAAAAAGCATTTTTATCTCAAGGCTCTTTTTTTCTTCGGTAATATCGGCATGAAAACCGGTCATCCATTCGGGCTCCCCATCTTTTGTCCAGCTTACTACTTTACCCTTATCTCTCACCCAGATCCAGTGACCAGATTTGTGTTTTACCCGGGCATCTGTCTGGTAATATTCTGTCACCCCTTCAAAATGCTCCTGAAGCCCTTTTTTACATTTCTCCTGATCATCCGGATGTCCTATCGAAGCCCAGGTTTCTTCTGATGTAGGTTCTAATTCTTTTAATTCATATCCAAGAATCTCTGCCCACTTTTCACTGAAAATAACCTCTCCGGTTTGTATGTTCCATTGCCAGGTTCCCAGCTCGGTACCTTCAATGATCTTTTTGTATCTGTTAATTTTTCGGAGTAAATTAATCTTGACCTCTGGAAGAGGTTCGATCTGGTTGAAACCAAAAATGACAAGGGAGGAATCAAAATAATCTACTTTAAGTACCTGGCTATTCAGATATAGTTTGAAGCCCTGTTTATGCTTCAGGTGAACCTGATACTTTCCGTTTTCTATTTCACTTAAAAGGCTGATAGTTTCATCTTCCAGAAATTCTGTAGTTAATTCTACCCGCTGCAGATCTGTATTCTCATAGCCGAGGACAGTACGTAACTTTGGGTTTAGCCAGATTTTGCTGGGATCACAGATATCAATGATCAGAAAACCATCCTGGGCATTGACCTGGGTAAATTCGAAGACGCAGGCATTCTCCCTTAAGACCGGGAAGAGCCTATCCTTTACATAATTCATTCTTAGATAAGTAGGTTAATAGTAAGATTTTGGGAATCTTATTAATTGCAAGAAAGATGAAATCTTTTTAAAATCCAATTATTGGGTGGCGAAAGATTAATTAAAAATGTGCGGTCTGCGAATGGAAAATCCTAAAGAGTAGTGTAAGAATAATATCGCACCGTAATAATTAAAACAAGATGAAAAGCTCGGTTTACTATTTCTTCGGTAAGGTTCTTATGAATTAATGTTAAATGTAACTTTTTCAAAAACCATGTAAGTGGTTGATTCGTAAGTATTTATATGTTGTTAAAATATAAACCTAAAAAATTTAATTATGAAAAAACCGGTTATTAAAGTTGAATTGCCAGAGACTGAAAAGTCGAATTCCGGAAAATCCAGAAGGAAATTCCTGAAACTCGGCGGGCTGGCATTTGTGGGAACAAGTTTATTCTTGACTTCCTGTGAACCTGAAAGTGAAGAGTTTGTTACTGCAGATGCCAGGGCTAAAGGTGTTAATAACAAAAGAGTATTTAACCTGGGCGAGGGAGACAGGGCGATATTAAATTATGCCTATATCCTGGAACAACTGGAAGCCGCCTTTTATGCCAGGGTAGTGACCGATACAGGTCTATCCTATTCTCCTGTAGAACCTAATGAAGAACAGATCCTTACTGATATTTATTACCATGAAGTGATCCATAGAGAGTTCTTTAAAACAGCATTGAATTCTTTCTTTGATCCCGGGGAAATAGCTCCCGATCTAGAATTTGATTTTAGTGCAGTTACTTTTTCGAATAGGTCTAATGTACTGGCCGTCTCTCAATTGCTTGAGGACACAGGAGTACAGGCATACAATGGTGCAGGTAAATTACTTGAGAACACAGAATTTTTGCTTTTAGCGGGTAAAATTGTTTCTGTAGAAGCAAGACATGCCTCAGCCATAAGAGATCTTATAAATCCCGGATCGCAGGATTTTGCTTCAGGAGATTATGTACTCGGTACGACGTTATTAACTGATATTGGTGGTTCTGATCTGGCTTATGACCGGGCTACACCTCCAAGAGATATTCTTGCAGCTGTATCAGATACCGGTTTCCTTAATACAAGGTTTATTACTAATAATATTCCTACGGCTTAAAACATTAACTTAAAAAATACAATTATGAATTTTATAGATCTATTAGATAAGATCTCCGGTAAGGAGGCTTTGGAAGAGAAATCCAGCAGGAGAGAATCTTTTCAAAAAATAAAAAGGATTGGTAAGCAGGCTGCCCTGGCCTCAATTCCTTTTGCACTGGCAGCTACCGGGAAAAAAACTTCTGCAGCAACAATGGCAATGCCGGCGGCTTCGGCAATGGCATCACCAACAGATATACTCAACTTTGCCCTAACCCTGGAGTATTTGGAACGAAATTTCTATCAAATTGGATTAGATACTACTGGGTTAATTCCAGAAAAGGATAAGGATGTTTTTGCATTGATATTGGATCATGAAAAATCTCATGTCAATTTCCTGGCAGCGGCCCTTGGCGGCCTGGCTGATCCAGAACCAACTTTTGATTTTACCGTAGGTGGAGCATTAGACACTTTTACAGATTATGGTACTTTCTTATTGTTGTCACAAGGTTTTGAAGATACTGGAGTTAGAGCCTATAAAGGACAGGCAGGTGCTCTGGCTATAGATAATACATTATTGGAGTATGCTTTGCAAATTCATTCGGTAGAAGCTCGACACGCATCCCAGGTAAGAAGAATGCGTGGGGAAAAAGGCTGGATAACTGGAAATGGTTCCGTCGGTACAGCCATTGCCGCTGTTTATGAAGGAGAGGCAAATACTGTACAAGGAGGCGTGGAATTAAAAGGCCTTTTTGATGATTTTGGAGGAACAGCTGCGATCACCGAAGCTTTTGATGAACCGCTTAGCATGGCTGAAGTTAATGCCATTGCTGGTTTATTCATCGTTTAATATATTTTTTACAATAAAAACCTGCAGTCTTACTGCGGGTTTTTTTATGCTATGTATTTTACATATTTGGTTTTTCACATTTCATTAAATAAAGTAAAACCTATTTATTCTTATCATTGCGCATGAAGAAAAGATACTGGTTGCTGATAATGTTTCTGCTAATCGTGATAGTAACCTATTTTTTAGGACCTGTACCCGAGGAGCCGGTATATAAAAACGATCTTCCCGAATTGCCTTCAGGTTTAACCCACCTGGAAGATTATATTAAAAATAAAGAAAATTCTATGCCTGTGAGAGATGATAACCAGGCGAGGATTATCTGGCAGGACGAACCAGAAAAAACAGAATATAGTATCGTTTACTTACATGGATTTGCCGGTAGTTACCGCGATGGTTATCCTGTTAATAAGAATATCGCAGATTCTTTGAATGCAAATCTGTTTTTAGCCAGATGGACCGGTCACGGTTTAAAACCACCTGCATCCTTAGATAATTTTAATGGGGAGAATGCCTGGAAATCTGCACAGGAAGCTTTGGTAATAGGAAATTTAATTGGAGAGAAAGTTATTATAATGAGTACTTCTACCGGCGGAACCTTAGCTCTTAAGCTAGCTGCTATGTATCCTGATAAGATTTATGCCCTGATCAATTTATCTCCTAATCTGGAAGACGATCAACCAGGAACATTTGTTCTTAATACTCCCTGGGGATATGAAATTGCCAATCTCATTTCTTTCGGAGAGAATAAAGAGATTAAACATGATCGGGAAATAGCAAAAAAATACTGGGATACTGTTTATCCGTCAAAAGCGCTGGTAGACCTTCAGGTTCTTGTTGAAACCACTATGGTTCCTGAAACTTTCCAAAAAATAAAAACCCCGGTGCTTACATTGTATTACCATAAAAATTTTATGGAAGAGGATGAACATGTAGAGATTGATGTGTATGAGGAAGCCTACAAATTAATTTCTACGCCAGATTCTTTAAAATCTTTGGTAGCCCTGAAAAACCCGGGTACTCATTTTATAGGAAGTGATATTAAATCAAAAGATATAAGAAGCGTGGAAAAGGAAATTCTTGACTTTTTGAAAAAGTTAAAATAGTTCAATCTTCTGTTCTGAAATAGCTTAGTTTATATTGTATTTAGGAATTCGGCATAGCCCTTGGAATCCTCAGACATTAATTGCTCTTCACCAAGAATTCTTTTTATGATGGTAGTATCAAATTTTAATTCCCTGGCGCCAAACCACTCCAGGGCAAAGGTATACCAAAGCTCATCCTTTACAAGTACCCTCGTATATTCGATCTGGCAACCGTAATCGGGAAAATTATCCAGGCTTACCCGGATGATCTTACCATCTTCATCATCTGTAAGTTTAAAACCAATGCGTTCTTTTCTAACCGCAAGCCAGTCGTATTTATCTTCAGTAGTAATTTCATGTACCAGGATATCACCTTCAGCTGATGAAAAGCTCCATTTCACATAATTCTCATAATAGCCCTGTACCGTAGAAGTTAAATCTACCACCTCAGACCTGGACTTACGGTGTTTGATCTCGATATTGTTTTCTCTTAATTTAATGCCCAGGTCTTCCTTTTCCCGGAGTGGTAAATAATAGTCTGTTCGGGCTTCGGTATTTTCAAAAAGATATCCGTTCTTCTCGAACCAGGCCTCTACAAATTTCATTTCATTATGGGAAAACCAGCGTATTTCTTTTGATCTGAACATGTTATGGGTATTAGGAATCCAATGTTTACTCTGCATCGTATTCTATTCAATTTACAAAAACTTGAAAACACCCACTAATTATCAATGGGTAGGTTCAAAAATGGTATATGATTCAATCCAAAAAAAACATTACTTTTGTGGCAATCTACAAACAGTCTTATGAGCCGGAAAGTACTTTTAGACTCCAATCAACTCAACATCATTCTTCATCGCTTGGCTTGTCAATTAGTAGAAAAACATACAGATTTTAAGAATACAGTTCTTGTGGGAATTCAACCACGAGGTATCTATGTTGCGAATAGAATTGAAAAAATCCTGAAAGAAGAATATGGTCTTGATTCAATCAAAACCGGGCAACTGGATATAACTTTTTACCGGGATGACTTCAGAAGGGGAGAGAAACCTCTGGAAGCCAATAAAACCAGGATAGATTTTATTGTAGAGGATAAGTGTGTGGTCTTTATAGACGATGTATTATATACCGGCCGAAGTATCAGAGCTGCTCTAACGGCAATTCAGTCATTTGGCAGGCCCAAGGAAATAGAACTTCTAAGTCTTATAGATAGACGTTTCAGCAGGCATTTACCTATTCAGCCAGATTATAATGGAAGACAGGTAGATGCAATAAATGAAGAAAAAGTAAAGGTAAGCTGGATGGAAAATGACGGGGAAGATGCAGTTTATCTAATCTCAAAATAGATAAAAAATGAGTAGCGAATTAAGTGTGGATCACTTACTTGGAATCAAATATCTCAAACCGGAAGATATTGATCTTATTTTTAAAACCGCCGATCATTTTAAGGAGGTGATCAACCGGCCCATCAAAAAGGTTCCTTCTTTAAGGGATATCACCATAGCTAATTTATTTTTTGAAAACAGTACCAGAACCAGGCTTTCCTTTGAGCTGGCCGAGAAGAGATTAAGTGCCGATGTGATTAATTTTTCCGCAGCCTCTTCTTCGGTAAAAAAAGGAGAAACCCTGATTGATACCGTAAATAACATACTCTCCATGAAGGTGGATATGGTGGTTATGCGTCATCCTAACCCCGGTGCAGGTATCTTTTTGTCAAAACATGTGAATGCCAGTATTATCAATGCCGGTGATGGCGCTCATGAACATCCTACCCAGGCTTTACTGGATTCTTATTCTATACGGGAAAGGCTGGGAGAGGTAGCCGGCAAAAAAGTTGTGATCGTAGGAGATATTTTGCATAGCAGGGTCGCCTTGTCTAACATATTCGCTTTAAAGCTGCAGGGAGCTCAGGTTAAAGTATGCGGACCTAAAACTTTGTTGCCTAAGCATATTGAATCGCTTGGAGTAGAGGTGGAGATGAACCTGAAAGCTGCTCTGGAATGGTGCGATGTGGCAAATATGCTGCGGGTTCAAAATGAACGCATGGATATTAGCTACTTCCCGAGTACCCGGGAATATGTAAAACAATTTGGGCTGAATAAGAAGTTACTTGATAGTCTTAATAAAGAAATAGTGATCATGCATCCCGGACCTATAAACAGGGGCGTGGAGATTACCAGCGATATCGCAGACTCAGAGCACGCCATTATTTTGGATCAGGTCCAGAACGGGGTGGCCATCAGAATGGCTGTAATTTATTTGCTGGCTTCCAAGATCAAGCAATAAATAAGAGGGAAGGATTAAAGATGTTCGTAGATTAAATGGAAATAAGATTATAAAATGAAAATTTCAAAAGAAGAAAACTTTACAATAATTTCGAATGAAGGTGAAAATCTAACCGATTTCGCTTCTGAACTTACTTCGCATCACTCAGATTTTGAAAAAGAGAACCTAGTGATCAATTTGTTAGAGTTTAAAGACCTTTCATCTTCAAACTTACTTGCTTTTCTTGAAATTTCTGATGTACATAGAAATGCAGGTAAAAGTTTTGTACTGGTAAACGACTCTATGGGAATAGATGATTTGCCTGACGAATTAGTTGTAGTTCCCACTTTGCAGGAGGCTGAAGATATGATACAGATGGACGAGATACAAAGAGACCTGGGATTTTAAGTGCATCGCAACCTATAAAAAATGTAAAGCCAGATCTCATGAAGATCAATATTCTTGGCTGTTATGCAGCTACTCCCCGAAGCTTCACTAATCCCAGTGCGCAGGTTCTTGAAATACAGAATAATTTATTCCTTATCGATTGCGCTGAGGGCACCCAGGTACAATTGCGGAGGAATAAGATCAGGTTTTCCCGGATCAGGCATATCTTTATATCTCACCTGCATGGGGATCATTTTTATGGACTTATAGGGCTTGTAAGTACCTTCAGGCTTTTAAACCGGGATACAGAATTGCACATATATGGACCTAAGGGAATTAAAGAAATTATTACTCTTCAATTGAAATTGGCAAACTCCTGGACAAACTTTCCTCTCATCTTTCACGAGCTTACCTCAAAACAACCTGAACTTATTTACGAAGACGATAGAGTAAGTGTTAGTACTATTCCTCTTAAACACCGCATTTATACCAACGGTTTTCTTTTTAAAGAAAAACTAGGAGACCGTAAATTATTGAGAGATAAGGCAGAGGAGTACAATATAGATTATACCCTTTTCAAAAGTTTAAAAAAAGGCAAGGATGTAGTTTCTGAAGACGGAAAACTTATTTCTAACCATCTGGTAACGGTAGAGCCTTCTCCACCAAAATCTTATGCATATTGCAGTGATACGGTTTTTGACCTGGATATTGTGCCCTTAATAAAGGGGGTTACCGTGCTTTACCACGAATCTACTTTTCTGGAAGTTGATACCGAACTGGCATTTCCCACCCGTCATTCCACAGCTAAGCAAGCCGCGACTATTGCGAAAGAAGCCGGAGTAGAAAAACTTATCCTTGGACATTACTCCACCCGGTATGATAATATTGAAAAATTCCGGATCGAAGCCGAAACTATCTTTTCTGATGTAATCCTTGCCGATGATGGAAAAGAAATAATCGTTGAATAACATTGTCTTTCCTACGCCTTAGTATGCACTTCACCGATTACAAAAGGTTGAATTGACTGTAAATTCCTACAGGTTTTGTTAAAATTATCAAAAAATAAAGCTATTCTTTAGTGTGATGTGTATTTAGTCGATAATTAAAGTACATTTATCTGACCCGAATCTAATACATGTACTCATGAAAAATTTGAAACTAACCGGAATTGCATTTATTGCTTGTACTCTTTTTCTTACATCTTGTTCCAAAGAAAGTATTCACGATGAAGTAACTGCTTACAATCAGGTAGTAACAGAAACTGCGGTATATAATTATAATACTATCGAGCAGGAGATTCTTGAGGAAGTTAATATTTACAGAGCTGCTAATGGATTAGAGGAATTAAAGGCAATGGCAGAAGTTTCTGTGGAATCTGAAGGGCATAACCACCATATGATCAGCGAAGGAGAAGTTAGTCATGATAATTTTGCCTTACGAGCTTCTAAATTGATGAATAGGGTAGGTGCTAAAGCGGTTGCAGAAAATGTAGGATTTGGTTATAGAAGCGCAGAAGCAGTAGTAAGTGCATGGTTAAAGAGCCAGGGACACAGAGAAAATATTGAAGGTGAATATACGCATTTTGGAATTTCAGTACGACAGGATGCAGAGGGTAAAAATTATTTCACCAATATCTTCATAAAGAAATAGAACGATAAGGTTTGTTTTCCCCCCAAATCGAAAAGAAGGGTTCAGGCTAGAGGCTGGCCCTTTTTTTATGTCTTATTACCAGATCTAAATATCATATATTAGAATATTCCTACTATGAAATTTATAAAACCGAATAAAAAAGCTTCAGTAATCAACTGAAGCTTTTTTTTAGTTAATAATCCGGGTTATTAGATTCCGGGGAGTTCATCTATATACATTCTCTGGTAATAGGGCTGATTCATATCTGTTTCGCCCAGTATTTCAAAATCCAGTCTTTTTTCCGTGGATTTGTTAAGTGGTGCACGGCCAAGGATTTTATTCAGGGCAGTTGCCAGTAAAGGCTCATCTTCTTCTCCGAGTGTTCCAAAATCATTCAGGTCTTCTATATATTCCACATCTGGTGAAAGTCCATTTACATAATCTGTATTTCCATCTGCATTCAGAGATTTAAAAACTAGTGGCTGCATCGCATATTGATGTTCTTCACTTGCTCCGGCTCTTCCAAAGTTTTCACTGTCATAAAGCGTGACCGATGCCTGAAATTTTCCTACCGTCTGGCCACCAACCTGGATCACATTAATATAGGGATCCAGACCATTAATCATGAGTTCACTGGCAGATGCACTGGAAGAGGACGTTAATATATAAGCCTCAGATAGATTCAGGCTGTTAATACCAGCACCCGTTCTAATCCTGTCATCAAATTTATTTAACAATGCTTCCGGGTTCTGGGATTCGTAGAAACTCTGATATTTCGCATTCCACTGTTCCTTGATGAAAACTTCACCCTTAAATTGACCGGTAATCATACTCGCAAGATCTGTAGCGGTTTCTACAGATCCTCCTCCATTATAGCGAAGGTCCAGAATAAGGTCTGTTACACCAGCTGATTTAAAATCTCCAAAAGCATCATTTAATTCATTATCAAAATTTCCAATGAAACTATTGTACATCAGGTAACCAATCTTTCTATTCCCCACCTCCAGGACCTTAGAGATATAAATAGGGTTTTCGGTATAATTTTCATCAGACAACTGCACATTTTTATCTGTGAGGACGATCTGGTTATTTTCAACATATCCTACATTAATTGTGAAATTTGAGTTTTCAATTAGGGAAGCGAAATTATTAGAGGTTAGCTTTTGTCCGTTGATCTCGGTGAAAATATCTCCTCGTTTTAGTCCCGCTGCCTCTGCAGATGTTCCGGGAAGAATGTATCTAATGATCCCAAATACATTATTGGTACCCGAGATACGGCCTATGCCGAATTTGATACCGGTAGCTCCGCTAACTCCGTTAAAACGATCCTCGAGTCTTCTGTAATCATCTGTGATAAAACTAAACCTGTCCTGTGAAGAGGTAAGATCATCAAAAAGCTCTTCCGGAGATCCCGCCTCCGCTAAAAACTCTAGCCGGTCGTTATTAGATTCGAAGTAGCCTTCCTGCAGTTCAGGGATATCAGCTTTATAGAGATAAATTTCATTTAAACCATTAAAAATAAAACTCTCAATCTCGAGTTCAGAGTTTTCTATGGAATTATTAGGGTTCTGGATATTTGTAACTGTAGTGTCGGTTTCCTTTGCAAGTTCATTTTCATCTTTCGTACATGCGGTAAGAATTGAGAAAACGAAACATGAAAGCATAAGTGTTTTTTTCAGTTTCATTAGCTTATTTTTTAGGGTTTTCCGCTATTTTCAATTTTTTCTTTAATTATTTCAGGAACTATGCCAAAAATTGTTAAAGTGTATTTGAATTAGAAAAGCAACGGTATCTGCTAATACTTACGTAAAAAAAACAAAAAAGGTTCAGGCTAGAGGCTGAACCTTTTTCTTTACAGTTTGATTTGTGGGGAATCAAACCTACTTAAAATCTGGAAGGGGCTACTACCAGTGTGCATATATTAGCTATAATATATCCGGGGGATAAAATAGCAGCACCTTCCTTGTTGGGTGATTATTGCATTTTCACGACACTAAACTTGGATCTTCGGTTTAACTGGTGGTCTTTTTCTGAACAACGGTCACATGGGATAGCCGGCTGTGTTTCTCCATAGCCCTGATATGCGGCGATCCTCTCTGGAGCAATACCATTGGCTACCAGGTAATTATAGGTAGCTTTGGCCCTGCGTTCAGCGAGTTTTTCGTTATAGGCATTGCTACCCCTGCGGTCTGTATGGGAGCCTATCTCGATGACCAGTTCCGGATAGTCCTCGGTCATGAGTTTGATGAGCTTATCAAGTTCTTTGGCCGCATCGGGACGTATGTTGGATTTGTCAAAATCGAAGTAGATGTTCTCTATTTCAGCTAAATAATCGGGATCTTCTAC
>NZ_VHSF01000004.1 GCF_007050985.1 Christiangramia sabulilitoris | reverse complement strand
GGATTCGAACCCCTTCTTTATCGCCCCGTCTGGCGGTTTCTCTTAATTTCAGTCTGTTTTTGTGAACTGTTGCTCTGTCTCAAAGCGGGTGCAAATATACAACGCTTTTTCTTTACCAACCAAAACTTTTTTAATAAAATTTTTAGTTTGTTTTAAAAGCTTCAAAGTCAATCTCTCAACTCCCATCTACCCTTATGAACATCGCTTTGTTTCCAAAGCGGGTGCAAATATAAAACGACTTTTGCTCTCCAACCAAATAAAAACTAAAAAGATTTTATTTAATTTTTGAAGCGCGTTTCGCTTCACATGCCCCAGTCTCAGTACTTTCAGTGAACTTCCCGCCTTACTCTCAAAGCGGCTGCAAATATACAACCCCTTTTTTCTTTCCACCAAACTAAAATCAATAAATTTTAATTTAATTTTCCGAAAGCCTGATCAGCCCGAAATCCCCGTCAATACTACGCTCAATGAACTTTCGCCTTGCTCTCAAAGCGGCTGCAAATATACACCAACTTCTTTCTTGAAACCAAATAAAAAATGAAGTTATTTTAGAAAAATTTAAGATTGGAAAGTAACTGGCTGAGAAACAGAACTAAGTAAAAGAAGATTTCAACTGCTTTTTTTACCAGAGGAAGTTTTATTCCATTTATCACTTAATTCCAGGTACTCAAAATCAAGAACGCTATCCTGGCGCTCTAGAATATTATCCCGGAAAGACCTTTGTAAAATATCCTCTATTAAAAAATCTTCCTGGTTAGATTCCGGATGATATTCTTCCTTTAATGAAATATCAAACATACTAGCGGTAGTGTTATACCAGAAGGCTCTCCACCCGCTCTTCAGCTCCTTGACCAGATCATAAGTTGTTATACCGGTTTGCCTGTGGATCAGCTTGACAAGGATCTGCCCTTCGGTCCTGGTTAATTTCTTAAGTTCTGCAGAAAACTCGTCTTCAATATAGTCCTGTACGATTTTGGTATATTTCTTTCTTGCTCTTTTAGTCTTTATATCATCTAAACGGGAATTCAATTCTACCAATCTTTCGGAAGCCAGCTTTGCATAAGGATAAACCTTCCGAGTCTTCCTGCGCAGAATCAAATACCTTTTTCTATCCAGGTTGGAACCAAATTTTAACTTCCGAAGCAAAACCACCTCTTCCAGGTCTATTGCTTCCCTGGGTACGGAGTCTCCTTCGATGATCATATACATTTTTTCAATAGTATCATTCTCGACACTATCTTTCTGGAAAGACCGTGTGGATTTCTGGCCCACGGCATTAAAGCCAAGCATTAGGATTAATATATATATGTATGTACGCACAAAAGTTTCTATTTCAATCTATATAGTATTCGATTAAACCAAAATCATTCCAAAATTAA
The DNA here is from genome assembly GCF_007050985.1 of Christiangramia sabulilitoris. Classification (GTDB taxonomy): domain Bacteria; phylum Bacteroidota; class Bacteroidia; order Flavobacteriales; family Flavobacteriaceae; genus Christiangramia; species Christiangramia sabulilitoris. The sequence continues at coordinate 90,147 of NZ_VHSF01000004.1, read as the reverse complement.
TCAATAGCAGGTTGTCACCAATCTAAAACTTTTTAAATTCGTAAAAATTTATTTGAACTATGAAGAAAAGTAAAGTACTGGATAAAAAATCATTAGAATTCCTGGAAACTTACCTTAATAATGCTGCACCAACGGGTTATGAAGCCGAAGGTCAAAAACTCTGGATGGAATACCTGAAACCTTATGTGGATGAATTCATTACCGACACCTACGGTACAGCAGTAGGAGTTATAAATCCGGAAGCTGAATATAAGGTAGTAATAGAGGGACATGCTGATGAAATTTCCTGGTATGTGAATTATATAAGCGATGAAGGCCTTATCTATGTAGTTCGTAATGGTGGTAGTGATCACCAGATCGCAGCATCTAAAAGAGTAAATATTCATACCAAAAAAGGTATTGTAAAAGGTGTTTTTGGGTGGCCGGCCATTCATACCAGGGATAAAGAGAAAGAACAGTCTCCAAAAATGGACAACATTTGCATCGATGTGGGTTGCAATAATAAGGAGGAAGTCGAGAAACTGGGAGTACATGTAGGTTGTGTGATCACTTATCCCGATGAATTCTTTATTCTGAATGAAAATAAATTTGTGTGTCGCGCTTTAGATAACAGAATTGGTGGTTTTATGATCGCCCAGGTAGCCAGATTATTAAAAGAAAATAATCAGCAGTTGCCCTTTGGTCTCTATGTTACAAATTCTGTACAGGAAGAAATTGGTTTAAGGGGGGCAGAAATGATCACTCATAGAATCCAGCCCAATGTTGCCATAGTGACAGACGTAACTCACGATACCACTACCCCTATGATCGAAAAGAAAACCAATGGTTTGAATAAGATCGGTGATGGGCCGGTAATATCCTATGCACCGGCGGTTCAAAATAAATTAAGGGAATTGATCATCGACACGGCAGAAGAAAAGAAAATTCCTTTCCAGCGTCATGCTTCTTCAAGATTTACAGGGACAGATACAGATGCCTTTGCTTATAGCAACGGTGGAGTGCCTTCTGCTCTTATTTCTTTACCTCTGCGCTATATGCATACTACGGTAGAAATGGTACACCGGGATGATGTTGAAAATGTGATCAATTTGATATATGAGTCTATTTTAAAGATCAAATCGGGAGACACTTTTAGCTATTTCGAATAATCTACACATGTCACAATTTTCTGTTAAACTCCCTGTTCTCAGGGAGTTTTTCTTTTTTTAAGTAAAAAGTTTCACAGTTCTTTAAACAAAATGAGGTTTTATTCAGCCTATATTTAAAGAAAAAAGATGACGCTGACTCCTGAAGATGCAGAAACGGTGATGAATGATCCCCATGAAGCGGTAAAACTTGCCAATCTTAGATATGTTTCTGAAAAGCATCTCTCCATAAGCAGAAAAAAAGTTGGAAGAGGGTTTGCCTACTATAAGAAAGATGAAAAAATTGAAGACACCAAAGTCCTGGACCGTATCAAAAGTCTGGTTATCCCTCCAGCCTGGAAGAAGGTAAGGATCACACATTTCCCGAATGGTCATTTGCAGGTGGTAGGCCGTGACGAAAAAGACCGCAAGCAATATATGTATCATCCAAACTGGTCAAAGATCAGGAATCAAACCAAATTTTTTAAAATGGCTGCTTTCGGCAAAGTTCTTCCAAAAATCAGGAAGCAGGTTGAAAAAGACCTTTTATTAGAGGGAATGCCTAAGCGAAAAGTTCTGGCCATAGTAATAAGGTTAATGGAAGAAACGCACATTAGAATTGGAAATCAATATTATGCTAAAAACAATAAAACCTACGGCCTTTCTACATTCAGAACTAAACATGTAAAACCATATAAAGACGGAATCAAATTTGAATTCGTCGGAAAAAAAGGAAAAGAACATTCTATTACCATTGAAGATAAAAGATTGATTGGCCTTATAAATCAATGCGAGGAAATTCCCGGATGGGAGTTATTCAAGTTTTATAATGAGGATGGTGAAAAACAGAGTATTAATAGTGAAATGATCAATGAATATATCCACGAACTTAGTGGAGAAATTTTTTCGGCAAAGGACTTTAGAACCTGGTCTGCTACCAAAATCTTTTTTGAGACCTTATTGGAATTTGGTTATACTGAAGAGGAAAAAGAACAAAAGAAAAATATCCTGGCAGGATTCGATGCCGCTGCAGAAGGTTTGGGCAACACCAGGGCCGTTTGCCGGAGCTACTATGTGCATCCACAGATCATTAAAACCTATGAGACCGGGGAAATCGTCCCTTATTTCAAAAAAGTAGATGAAGAAAAAAAGCCGGTCTATTCTCAACTTTCAGAAACTGAAAAAGCCATTCACAAACTAATTCAGGACTATGAAATTGAAATTGAAGATTGATTAAATTCGATTTTAATCTTATTTCAGATAAATTTGGGCCATGACTAATTCCATCGCCTCCAGAATTGCCGATTTTTTAAGTGACTTTCCTCCTTTCTCATTAATGGAGCGAAGCCATCTTAAATTGATCGCAAATGAGGTAAGGGTAATGTACTTTGAACAGGGCAAAACGATCTTTGCCAGGGATGAGCAGGTACACAATTATTTTTACATAGTTCAAAAAGGAGCTGTAGACCTACAAAAAGTGGATGATTCTAAGGAACCTGAAACTATCGATAAATGTGATGAGGGTGATATTTTTGGTTTAAGGCCCTTATTTGCGAAGGAGAACTACCAAATCAATGCGGTAACAGATGAAGAAAGTGTAATCTATGCCATCCCCCTGGATATTTTCAAACCCTATGCTATTAGTAATCCGCAGGTAGGAGACTTTTTAATGGAAAGTTTTGCTTCCAATACCAGAAACCCTTATTCAAATGAACATCGTGGCAAACTGGTTGCCGATGAAAACGAAATAGTTTTCAAAAAAGAAGCGCTTTTTGAACTTCAGCCAATCCCCATTATCAAAAAAATGGTAACTGTATCTCCGGACACCAGTATCCAGAAGGCTGCTATACTAATGACAAATAGAAAGGTAGGCTCAGTAGTGGTGGTGGAAGAAGAAAAACCGGTTGGTATTGTAACCGATGTGGACCTGAGAGAATTAGTGGCAACGGGTAAGTTCGAAATCAAAAAACCAATAGGCAAAGTGATGAATTCGCCGGTGATATGCTATTCCAAAGGTTTGACCATTGCCCAGGCCCAACTCACCATGATGAAACACAACATCAACCATATATGTATAACAGCAGATGGAACGCCTAATACCAGGGTTAAAGGTATTGTTTCTGAACATGATATTTTAGTATCGCAGGGTAATAACCCGGCAGTACTAATGAAAGCCATAAACAGGGCCAGCAGTACAAAAAAGCTAAAGAGAATAAGGAGCAAAATAATGGTACTGCTTAATGGATATTTAAAAAGTAATATTCCGCTTACCCATATTTCCAACATTATTTTTGAGCTTAACGATGCCACTATAAAGCGAACTATAGAACGCTGCATTGCTAAGTTGGATACACCGCCCCCAGCAGGTTTTGCGTGGATGTCGCTGGGAAGCCAGGGAAGGAAAGAACAATTGCTGCATACAGACCAGGACAATGCGCTTGTTTTTGAAGATGTCCCGGAAGAAAAACTGGAAGAAACAAGGGCTTATTTTCTGAAGCTGGCTACAAAGGTGACCAAAAGACTCAATATAATAGGATATGAATTTTGTCCAGCCGAGATGATGGCCAGAAATCCCAAATATTGTCTTTCTCTTTCTGAATGGAAGGAACAATTTTCACAATGGGTAACAACTTCTGGAAATGATGAGATCCTGCTATGTCAGATTTTCTTTGATTATGATATTTCCTATGGTAATGTAAAACTTACCAATGCCCTTTCAGATCATATTTACGAGATTTTAAAGGGAAATAGAAATTTCCTGAACCGCCTGGCTGCCCAGGCTTTAAGAAACCCATCGCCTTTAGGATTTTTCAGACAGTTCCTGGTGGAGCAGGATGGTGAGAAAAAAGATCTTTTCGACATCAAGAAAAGGGGAGTTATGCCTTTAACCGATGCCGGCAGGTTGCTTATCCTCGAGCACAGGGTGAAAAATATTAGTAATACCTCGGCAAGATTCGAAAAGCTGGCTCAACTGGAACCAAATAATAAGGAGCTATACCAGGCTTGTGCATATTCTTCACGGGCATTAATTAAATTTCGAACCAGACAGGGATTAAAAAATAAGGATAACGGAAGGTTTATTAACCTGGAAGATCTGGGAAAAGAGGACAAAATAAAACTGAAAAGATGCTTTAAGACCATTAAGGAAATACAGGAACTTATAAAGCTCAGGTACGAAGCAACCTATTACTTATGATCAAGAAATGGTTCAAAAAAAATAAGCCCCGGAAAGATCTTCCTTTCTTCTGGCAGAATTATGCCAAAAGTTTTGAAGAAAAGCTTCCTGAAAAAGTTTCAGACACCAGGTTCGTTGTTTTTGATACTGAAACAACCGGGTTTGATTTTAAACAGGACCGTATCCTTAGTATTGGGGCTCTGCGTGTAGAAAATAAAAGTATCGAAATCAGTGATAATTTTGAAGTATTCCTAAAGCAAACCAAGTTCAATCCCGAGACGGTAAAGATCCATGGAATCATACAGAATGAACGGTTTCAGAAAATCACTGAACTGGAAGCCCTAAAGAAATTTCTATCTTATATTCAAAATTCAGTATTAATTGCTCATCATGCCGGTTTTGACGTAAAGATGATCAATAAGGCTCTTGGCAGACATGGGCTGCCCAAACTAAAAAATAAAATTCTGGATACCGCTATTTTATATAAAAGTACCAGGATCGCTACTAATTTGATAGACCGGGAAAAATCCTATACTCTGGATGAGATCGCTGAAGCCTATAATATCGATCTTACAGACAGACATACAGCCTCAGGAGATGCCTATATAACTGCACTTATCTTTATGAAGCTTTTAAGCCGGTTGTCCAAAGACAAGAATTTCCGGCTGAAAGATCTCTTCAAAAATTAAGTTTTTACATTTTTTCTGAACCGGTAATTATATCCTCTACAACTTCGGGATTCAGTAAAGTCGAAGTATCCCCCAGATCTGAGGTATCTTTTGAAGCGATCTTTCGTAGGATCCTCCTCATGATCTTACCACTTCTGGTTTTAGGCAAACCTTCCACGAACTGGATCTTATCTGGTTTAGCAATAGGACCTATTTTATCTGAAATTTGTTGATTGATCTCTTTCCTGAGATTGTCCTGGTTCCTTGACTCACCGGCTTCTTTCAGAATAACAAACCCATATAAAGCATTCCCTTTTACTTCATGCGGGAACCCAACAATTGCAGATTCTGCGACCGCCGGATGCTCATTAATCGCATCTTCTATAGGTGCCGTTCCCAGATTGTGACCAGAAACAATAATTACATCGTCTACCCTACCGGTAATTCTGTAATAGCCTGTTTCATCCCGTAGGGCTCCGTCACCCGTAAAATATTTATTTTCGAAAGCAGAAAAATAAGTGTCACGGTAGCGCTCATGGTCACCATATATAGTTCTGGCCATCGAAGGCCAGGGGAATTTTATACATAATCTTCCATCAACCTGATTCCCTTTTATCTCCTCCCCTTTTTCATCCATCAGAACCGGCTGAATTCCGGGAAAAGGTAATGTAGCGAAGGTAGGTTTTGTAGGTGTGGCAAAAGGGATTGGTGATATCATAATTCCACCGGTTTCAGTCTGCCACCAGGTATCAACAATTGGGCTCTTATTTTTTCCAATATTATTATCATACCAGTGCCAGGCCTCTTCATTGATTGGCTCTCCCACCGTTCCAAGTACCTTAAGAGATGAAAGATCGTATTTATCCACATATTCCAAATTCTTCTTGGCTAGAGCCCTTATCGCGGTTGGAGCAGTATAGAACTGGTTAACTTTATGTTTTTCCACAATTTCCCAGAATCGGCCAAAATCGGGAAAGGATGGTACTCCTTCGAACATGACCGTGGTTGCTCCGTTAAGGAGTGGACCGTAGACTATATATGAATGCCCTGTGATCCAGCCAATATCGGCCGTACACCAGTAGACATCATTATCCTGATAATTAAAGATATTCTTAAAGGTATAAGCTGAATAGACCATATATCCTGCAGTCGTATGCAGCATACCTTTAGGTTTGCCTGTAGATCCAGAAGTGTACAGGATGAATAAAGGATCTTCGGCGTCCATTACCTCGGGAGGGCATTCTTCTGAAGCATTTTCCATAAGAGGTTCGAGCCACTTATCCCTACCTTCCTTCATGTGTATCTCTGAGCCTGTCCTTTTCGCCACAAGCACTGTTTTCACATCGGGACATTCTTCTAAGGCCTTATCTACAATACCTTTCAGATCGATGGTTTTCTCGCCGCGATAAGATCCATCTGATGTGATCATCATTTTGCAATCTGCATCTAAAGTGCGGGTAGCAAGCGCGGAAGCTGAAAATCCTGCAAAGACCACCGAGTGAATTGCACCAATCCGTGCACAGGCAAGTACCGCAAATGTAAGCTCCGGGATCATTGGCAGATAAATACAAACCCGGTCTCCTTTTTTAATGCCGTTTTCCTTTAAAACATTGGCAAATTGATTTACCTTTTTGTGAAGCTCTTTAAAACTTAGATGTAAGGCTTTTTCCTGTGGGTCATTCGGTTCCCAGATAATCGCTGTTTTATCTCCCTGGGCTAACAAGTGGCGATCTATACAATTCTCGGTTATATTCAGTTTTGCATTTTCAAACCATTTCACTTCAGGTTTGGTAAAATCCCAACTCAAAACATTATCCCATTTTTTTCTCCAGACGAAATGCTCTTCAGCCACTTCCTGCCAGAAATTTTCAGGTTCGCTAACAGATTTCCGATATACCTGAAAGTACTCCTCCAGATTTTTTATGTGATAATTACTCATATTTCAGTTGGTTTAATAAAAAAAGACAAAACCGGCTGTACCGGTTCTGTCTTTAAAATTATTAAAACCAAAGGAATCAAAAAAGTATTGTCTTACTAAAAAAAGGTCGAAAATTTAGATTTGTTAGAAGTAAGGGCCGTTTTCTAAAAAATGCCTCTATATATTCTTTAAATAGTTCTCTACGTTATTTTTAATTCTGGACTCAATATTTGAAACATCTGCTTTTTTAAATTCTTCCCCGGTAATATTTTCATACAACTCTATATATCTTTCAGAAACAGATTCAATATAATCATCACTCATTTCTGGTACGGTCTGGCCTTCCAGACCCTGAAAACCATTAGCTATTAACCACTGTCTTACAAATTCTTTTGATAGTTGTTTTTGGGCTTCTCCCCGTTCCTGTCTTTCTTCATATCCCTTTTTATAAAAATATCTTGAAGAGTCTGGAGTATGGATTTCATCGATAAGAACTATTTTACCATCAGCAGTTTTTCCAAACTCATACTTGGTATCCACAAGTATGAGATCCTGTTTGGCCGCGATCTCTGTCCCGCGTTGAAATAATTTGCGGGTGTATTCTTCCAGCTTTAAATAATCCTCTTCAGAAACAATGCCTCGTTCAAAAATATCATGACGTGATATATCTTCATCGTGATCTCCATGCTCTGCCTTAGTTGCCGGTGTAATTATTGGTTCAGGAAATTTATCATTCTCCTTCATACCCTCAGGCATGGGAACCCCGCATAATTCTCTCTTGCCTGCTTTATATTCGCGGGCGGCATGACCAGACATATAACCTCGAATCACCATCTCCACTTTAAAAGGCTCGCATTTTCTGCCCACGGCAACATTAGGATCTGGAGTTGCATCCAGCCAGTTTGGTACAATATCACTGGTTTTTTCCATCATTTTCGTAGCGATCTGGTTCAGGATCTGGCCTTTGTAGGGAATTCCTTTAGGCATAACCACATCAAAGGCCGAAAGCCTGTCTGAGGCGATCATGACCAATCTGTCATTCTCAAGGGAATAAACATCCCTTACCTTACCTTTATATACCGAAATCTGACCCGGAAAATTGAAATTTGTTTTAATGATGGTATTACTCATAAAGAGCTGATTCTTTTTAAAATTAATCGTTGTGTTCTATTGTTTTGTAGGCGGCAATGATCTTTTTCACCAGGCGGTGTCTTATAACATCCTTATCATCGAGGTAGACCGTGCCAACCCCCTTTACATCTTTAAGTACTAGTAATGCTTCTTTTAATCCTGAAATAACTCTCCTCGGAAGATCGATTTGTCCCGGATCTCCAGTGATCATGAATTTTGCATTTTTACCCATTCGCGTAAGGAACATTTTCATTTGCGCGTGAGTGGTATTTTGTGCTTCATCCAGAATTACAAACGCGTTATCTAAAGTACGTCCACGCATAAATGCCAGCGGGGCAATCTGGATCACTCCTTTTTCAATAAAGACTTCCAGCTTTTCATGCGGGATCATATCTCGAAGAGCATCATAAAGCGGCTGCATGTAAGGATCAAGTTTTTCCTTTAGATCTCCCGGAAGAAATCCCAGGTTTTCTCCGGCTTCAACTGCCGGTCTTGTCAAAATAATCCTTTTTACCTGCTTTTCTTTTAATGCCTTTACCGCCAGGGCAACACCAGTATATGTTTTTCCGGTTCCGGCCGGTCCAATGGCAAAAACAAGATCATTTTTTTTAGAAAGCTCAACCAGTTTGCGCTGATTAACGGTTTGTGCTTTAATCACCTTTCCGCTAACGCCGTGAACTATGGTTTCCCCGCTTTCCTTGGAGCTTGCATAATCATTCTCACTATTACTGGTTAAAACCCTTTCTATGGCATTTTCGTCCAGCTTATTGTACTTCCCAAAATGATCCATTAACATGGAAAAACGTTTATCGAATTCTTCCAGCATTTCCTCATCTCCAAAGACGCGTATCTTACTACCCCTGGCGATGATCTTTAGTTTTGGGAAATACTTTTTTAAAAGCTCGATGTGTTCGTTTTGCTGCCCGAAAAATTCTCTGGGACTAATTTCTGAGAGTTCAATAAGAAGTTCGTTCAAAAGCTGTGGTTTTTAAGATGAAGCATTACAAATTTTCAGGTTATTTTAATTTGTCCTTCGCGTTTCAAAATCCTAATTTTGAAACCGAAATTATGGTATTTTTTACCATTAAGCCTAAGCGAATCACTAAAAATAAAATTATATTCGCCTTCTATACAAACTTAAGTAAAATAACCAGTCTCAGATTAAAAAAATATTAACAATCGCCTATGGCAATCATTACTTTAACGACCGATTTCGGGGAGAAAGACTATTTCGCTGGTGCGGTTAAAGGAGCTATATACAGCGAATTAAGTGATGTGAGAATTGTTGATATTTCGCACTCGGTTTCGCCTTTCCATATAAGCGAGGCAGCCTATATCATCAAGAACGCCTACAAGAGTTTCCCTAAAGGCACCATCCATATCATAGGTATAGATTCTGAACTTACCCCGGAAAACAAACACCTGGCCGTTAAACTGGATGAGCATTTCTTTATATGCGCGAATAACGGAATCCTTTCCCTGCTGGCTTCAGAAATAAGGCCGGAAAAAATCGTAGAGATCAATATACACGACAAAATACAGACGAATTTTCCAGTACTGGATGTATTTGTAAAGGTGGCCTGCCATATCGCCCGCGGCGGTACCCTCGAAGTAATAGGTAAAAGCGTTAGCCAGATAAAGTATACAAAACAGTTTGAGCCTATAATTAATTCTGAAAAGAATCAGATTCTTGGCCATGTGATATATGTTGATAACTATGGGAACGTGATCACAAATATTTCACGAAAACTTTTCGAAAGTATCGGCAAAGGCCGGGCTTTTAAGATCAGTGCGCGCAACGTGAATTTTAATGTGATCTATGAGACCTACAGCCACGCCATTAATTTTGATATTGAAAAAGAAAAACGCAAGGAGGAGGACGGTAAAAAGTTAGCTGTTTTTAATTCGGCGGGATATATCGAACTGGCGATGTATAAGAGCAATCCGAGTACCGTGGGAAGCGCGGCAAGCTTATTTGGATTGGAATACCGGGATACCATAACAGTAAATTTTGATTAGATGTTCGTGAGAATTGTGAAAATGGGTTTTGAGCCCGGGAAGATTGAAGAATTTCTGAATAATTTTGAAGAAGTTAAATCCAGGATACGCAATTTTGAAGGTTGTGAATTTCTTGAACTCTATAGAGATAAAGACAATACAAACCGTTTTTTCACGTATTCTTACTGGAAGGATGAACAGGCTTTGGAGAATTACAGAAAATCTGATCTATTCAAAACCGTTTGGGCTGATACCAAAATTTTATTCAACGAGAAACCGGAAGCCTGGAGTGTGGATAAGTTGGTTAGCCTGGAATAGGTTTTAGAGTTAATATTGAGAATATCACACTGAGCGCAGTTGAAATGTGGAAAATAAAGGTTGAAAGGAATTCTTCGTTCGGTCGAAATGACATTGAATTAAATACAGGACAGATAATGGATAATTGATAATTAGGAAGTATGCTCACCATATTCAATAAAGAAATACGATCTTTTTTCTCATCCCTAACGGGATATCTGGTTATTGGACTTTTTCTAATTGCCAGCGGCTTCTTTCTTTTTGTCTTTAGAGGTGGATATAACATTCTGGATAGTGGCTTCGCAGATCTGAAACCTTTATTCAGCCTGGCTCCATGGATCTTTTTATTCCTGATTCCGGCTATAGCCATGAAAACTTTTTCTGAAGAAACAAGAATGGGCACTATGGAGCTCCTGCTTACCAAACCCATTGGACTATGGAAACTTATTCTGGGCAAATACCTGGCTGTTATCGTTCTGGTAATCCTGGCGATCGTCCCTACCTTTTTATATGTCCTGACCATCCAGCAGCTTGGAAAACCAGTCGGGAATTTTGATGTGGGCGCAACCATTGGTTCATACATTGGTTTGATCTTTTTAGGTGGATGTTATGCAGCCATAGGTATTTTTGCATCAAGTTTAACTTCTAACCAGATCGTGGCATTTTTATTAGCAGTATTTCTTGGCTTTATTAGTTTTTATGCTTTTGAAGCCATCAGCCAGACAGATATTTTTGGCACCTCAGGTTATTTGATCGAATACTTCGGAATAAATTTCCACTATAAAAGCATTAGCCGCGGTGTGGTAGATACCCGCGACCTGATCTATTTTTTAAGTTTGATGTTCATATTTCTGAAACTGACAGAAATCAATCTTTCCGCTAAAAGAAACCTAAAGTAATGCAGGCAGGTAAGATAAAATCCATCCTTGTTTTAATCGCAATTCTGATTGGCACCAACTGGCTCGCTACAGAATTTTACCTGAGATTAGACCTTACCCAGGACCAGCGTTACAGCCTGTCTCCGGCTGCAAAGAATATAATTGAAGATATAGATGAACCCATTGTGATCGATGTATTTTTAGAAGGTAGTTTTCCTTCGGAATTCAGAAGATTAAGCAACGAAACCCGCCAGATACTGGAAGAATTTTCAGCCCTGAACCGAAACCTTAAATTTAATTTTATCGATCCTTTAGCCGAAGGTGATGATGCCAATGCGATCGCTGAAGAATTTTACAAGTTGGGCATGACGCCGGCCAGATTAAATGTTCAGGAAAATGGTAAAAACAGTGAAAGTATCATCTTTCCATGGGCCATTGCGAATTACGGGGACAGGACTGTAAAAATCCCGTTGCTAAAAAATCAAATAGGCGCTACAGACGAGGAAAGAGTGAATTCTTCGGTACAGCAGCTGGAGTATGTTTTCGCCGACGGGCTGAGTAAACTGGTCTATCCACGAGCAAAGAAGATTGCGGTAATGCGCGGTAACGGGGAATTACCTGATGCAAAAATCGCTGATTTTGTCAGAACCATTCAGCAATATTACTACATGGCTCCTTTTACCCTGGATTCAGCAACAACAGCTCCTCAAAAGACATTGCAGGAACTAAAGGAATACGACCTTATTTTGGAACCGAAACCAACGCAGCCTTACACAGAAAACGAGAAATATATACTCGATCAATATTTGATGAATGGAGGAAAGATCCTGTGGCTGGCTGAGGTGACCAATATGGAAACAGATAGTCTCTTTAATGAACGAGGAAGCGCCATAGCCCTGCCCAGGAATCTAAATCTTGGCGATTATTTCTTTTCCTATGGGTTGCGCATTAACCCGGCAATCGTCAATGACCTGTATTCTGCTCCTATCATCCTGGCCAGCGGAAGTGGCAATGACACCAGGTTTAACCCCTATCCCTGGTTCTATAGTCCATTAACCAGTTCACCTGTGGGTCACCCGGTTATCAAGAATATTGAGGCCGTAAAATTCGAATACGCCAATCCTATAGATACCCTTTCAAATGATATAGAAAAAACTATTCTGCTAAGTAGTTCTCCGCGAACCAAACTGGAGGGAGTACCGGCACAGATCAGCCTCGATGTGATAGGTGAAAAACCGGATGTAAGCACTTATGATGACGGGGAGCAGGCATTGGCGGTCTTACTGGAAGGAAAATTCAGGTCTGTTTATAAAAACAGGATCAAGCCATTTAAAATTCCAGATCATCTTGACCAGGGTAAAGAATCAAAGATGCTGGTGGTGTCTGATGGCGATGTGATCAAAAACGATCTGCAGGCTGGAAAACCCCTGGAATTAGGTTTTCAGCGATATACCGGGAACACTTACGGCAACAAGGAATTCCTTTTAAATTCAGTGAATTACCTGCTGGACGATACCGGATTAATAGATATTAGAAGTAAGGAAATAAACCTCGCCTTCCTGGATAAAGAAAAAACGGCCATGGATAGAGAAAAGTGGCAGGTTATCAATATTGCCGGTCCAGTTTTACTGTTACTAATTTTTGGATTTGGTTACCGGTTCTACCGAAGAAAGAAATATGTGAAGTAGGACATTCCCGGGATCTGCTATCCCTTTTTACGGTTACATATTAACAATTCTTATTCAGATTGATTTCACAATTATTTATTTTACAGTGTTTTACGGCATTTACAACAAGAAAGTCTGTTAATAAAAACTCGGGTAAGAGCCCCTTATTTTTGACTTATTAAAATATATTTGTAATTGATTCAAATTAATCAATAAAAGCCGATGAAATTTATTGTATCCAGCAATTACCTGCTGAAACAGCTACAAATACTTGGAGGGGTAATTAACAACAGCAATACATTACCAATTTTAGACAATTTCCTTTTTGACCTTAATCACGACGAGTTGACGGTTTCTGCTTCAGATCTGGAAACTACTATGTCTGCAAAGCTTAAGGTGGAATCTGATTCTGAAGGTAAAATTGCCGTTCCCGCAAAACTTCTTTTAGACACCCTGAAAACCTTTCCGGAGCAACCTTTAACCTTTGTAGTTGAAGATAACAATACCATAGAACTAAGTTCAAACCACGGTAAATATGCCCTTGCATATGCTGATGGTGAGGAATTCCCTAACCCGGTAGAACTTGAAGAACCAAGCAGTACAGTTGTAGAAGCTGATATTCTTGCATCTGCCATTTCAAAAACAATCTTTGCTTCAGGAAATGATGACCTGAGACCGGTCATGAGCGGAGTTTTCTTTCAGTTTTCTGAAGACGGACTTACTTTTGTAGCTACAGATGCTCACAAACTGGTAAAATACTCCAGAGATGACATCAAAGCCAGCCAGACAGCCGAATTCATTATGCCTAAAAAGCCTTTGAATCTGCTAAAAGGTATTCTCGCCGGAAGTGAATCTGATGTACTTATTGAGTATAACGATTCTAATGCGAAATTCACTTTTGACGAGACCCAGCTTATCTGTAGATTAATCGATGGAAAGTATCCTAATTACGAGGCGGTAATTCCCAAAGAGAATCCAAATAAACTGACTATAGAAAGAAACCAGTTCTTAAGTTCTGTAAGAAGGGTTTCTATTTTCTCAAATAAAACCACCCACCAGGTTAGATTGAAAATTGCCGGGGCCGAGCTGAATATTTCTGCAGAAGATGTGGATTACAGCAATAAGGCTGAAGAGCGTTTGACCTGTTCTTACCAGGGAGATGACATGCAAATAGGTTTCAATTCGAGATTCCTTATCGAGATGTTAGGTAATCTTACTGCAGACGAGGTAATGCTTGAAATGAGCTTGCCAAACAGAGCAGGAATCCTGACTCCAGTAGATGGTCTGGATCCTGGAGAAAAGATCACTATGCTGGTAATGCCGGTTATGCTGAATAACTAAAAGGCAATTTTTGGTTGCAGTAAGCGATAAAAAATAAAAAAGCCCGTTCATTCATTTGAACGGGCTTTTTATTGCTAACTAAAAAAATCAACTAACTAAGCTTTAATTCCTGAAACTTTCCCGAGCCTTCGGGAGTTTATGGTTCTATTACTTAAAATCTTTAAGCTGAGATCCTGCAATAAATTCAGGATGCCGATGTTTACTGTTATTTTAAAAACTCTATGGTCAATGGGTAATAAGGCAATTCACCGTTACTAACCTTAATTGCGTTCATAATTGGGAATATCAGCGCTATGAGCCCGATGATGATAAGTAGAAAGATCCCGAGTCCAAGAAGAAGGATCAGAGGAATGCTAATTATCGAATAAATAAAAAGACTAATCTGGAAATTCAGGATCATTTTGCCGTGCATATCCATTCCAGCTACTTTGTCTTTTTGAGTAAGCCATAGTATCAACGGCACTATAAAACCGCCTATTCCCGTGACCAGGTCCAGTAACTGACTTAAATGGGTCATGACCAGCATTTGATTGTCTTCTCTCATGGTTAATTTATTGATGGTTGGTTAATTACTATACTTAAAAGACGCCTGTTCCAGAGCTTTGTTACATAAATAGACCAATCCATGAATTCTTTTTTAAATTTGCCTTATGAAATTGAATGATACTATTGTTGCACTGGCCACACCTTCAGGTGCCGGTGCCATTGCGGTTATAAGAGTTTCGGGACCCGATGCCATAAATATTGTCTCTCCCCTTTTCAAAGCAAAAAGCAGGAAAGACCTGGCAGGACAACCAACTCATACCATTCACCTTGGAAATGTAATGGATGGCGAGAGAACCATCGACGAGGTCCTGGCATCTGTATTCCGTGCTCCAAAATCCTATACCGGAGAGGAAACTGTGGAATTATCCTGCCACGGCAGCCCCTATATCCAGCAGGAGATCATTCAATTATTATTAAGAAAAGGTTGTCGTTCTGCAGAAGCGGGTGAATTTACCCTTCGTGCTTTTCTGAACGCCAAAATGGACCTGAGTCAGGCAGAAGCGGTGGCAGATCTTATTAATTCTGAAAATGCTGCTTCTCACCAAATGGCCATGCAGCAGATGCGGGGCGGATTCTCGAATGAAATACAGAAATTAAGAGAAGAATTATTGAATTTCGCCTCCCTTATAGAACTGGAGCTAGATTTTGCTGAAGAAGATGTAGAGTTCGCCAATAGAGATCAATTCAAAGAGTTAATCTCCAAAATCCAGACTGTTTTAAAACGACTTATCGATTCATTCGCTACCGGCAATGTCCTTAAAAATGGTATTCCTGTAGCCATTGTGGGAGAGCCGAATGTAGGTAAATCTACCTTGCTTAATTCCTTGCTTAATGAAGAGCGGGCCATCGTTTCTGATATCGCCGGCACCACCAGGGATACCATTGAAGATGAAATGAGCATTGGCGGCGTAGGATTCAGGTTTATTGATACCGCGGGAATCAGAGAGACTAAAGATATTGTTGAAAGTATAGGGATCAAAAAGACCTTTGAAAAGATTGGCCAGGCACAGGTGGTAGTATATCTCGTAGATAGCTCACAAATAGCGGTGAACAGGGAGAGACTGCACGAAGTAAGGATAGAAATTGAAAAGATCAAGAACAAGTTCCCCCAGAAACCATTGTTGATCATTGCTAATAAAACAGATCGCCTCGCGCCGGAAGAAATTGAAAATTTAAAAGTAAAACTGGAAGAAATTTCCAGCCACGGCGAGCGGGCGCAATTTCTTTTATTATCTGCCAAGACCAATATGGGTGTTGATGAGTTAAAAGAGAAACTACTGGATTTCGTGAACACCGGTGCACTTCGCAACAGTGATACTATTGTAACTAATTCCAGGCATTATGCTGCCCTTTTACAAGCCCTGGAAGAGATCAATAAGGTAGAAGATGGATTGAATGCAGATCTTTCAGGAGACCTGCTGGCAATCGATATACGTCAGGCGCTGCATCATTTTGGAGAGATCACCGGGGAGATCACTAATGATGATCTTTTGGGTAATATATTTGCAAACTTTTGTATTGGGAAGTAAGGCTTTTTGGTATGAGAATCCTGATTTCAGGTCCAATTCGGCAAATCAAAACGTAAAGCTCACAGTATATAGCCTTTGCCGGCATCTTTGATGTTAATTTGCTTTAGGAACGCAATTCAGCAATTATAGATCAAAGCATTTCTTGACGGTATATCTATTAAGCGATAAAAAGAATAGTTCGCCTGTATTAATCTCTTAGACTTCGATCTCTTTTCGTTTGTTGGAATAGGTACGTTGCAGTAACTGCATAATCAATCCTAAAGACTACCTTTAACAAATTCCAACATCTATGTCCAGGATCTTTCAGCAATTCCTTGTAATCTTTCTCGCGGGTGCTTTGCTGCTACTGGCCGGTTGGAGCAGCTATTCTATTTTTAAGTACTCTTCAGAAGCAGCAGAAATTAAAGAGGATTACAGCGAGCTAAACAGTATCACTCACGGAATAATGTCTGTTAACATCTGGCGGGACCATCTTACTACCATGGTTCTAAACCGGATCGATGAATTCGAGTTTACAGAGGCCCAGGAGGATACCCTGGTTCAACAGGTTGAAAATATACTAACGGCGGGCATAGACAAGGGAGCAGATATTCTGGATCAAAAACAGAAAGGACTTAAAGCTAAACTTCAAAAATTTGCGGTAAAGGCACTGGTTCCTGAAGATAAAATAAGGGCTCTTGTCCCCATGTTCGCCCAGACCATCGTTAATGAAATTCAAAAGCCGGAAAATAAAGAGGCATTGAAATTTGTCATTAAAAGCAAGTTACAGGAATACAGCGACCTCACCTATGATGATTCCCAGGTAGAAACACTGAAAATAAAAGCTCTTTTGGATAAGTATAAGGTCGAAGATCTTGCCGGATTCAATGAGAAAATTCCGGAGAAAATATATTCGCTCGAGGATGAGACCTATTTTCACACCTATATTTTATTGGGAATTATTGTTGTGTTTCTTCTCCTGTGGTGGTTGGTGAGAAATCAAAAAGCGGTACACACACCACTTTTCATTATTTCAGTCCTGGTATCTATGGTGGTGCTGTTTTCAGGTCTTACTGCACCAATGATTGAAATAGATGCCCGTTTTCAACAGATTAATTTTCTACTGATTGGGGAAAGTATCACCTTTAATGACCAGGTAATCTTCTTTAGAAGTAAGAGCATCCTGGATGTTATAGGAATTCTATTCAATAATGGAAAGATAGACTCATACGTGGTAGGGATTCTTATTCTTGTCTTCAGTATCATTTTTCCCCTTGCAAAATTACTTGCTACACAAATCTACCTGGCCGGAAATGATAAGACAAGAAAGAACGGGGTCCTGAACTTCTTCGCTTTTAAATCAGGAAAATGGAGTATGGCAGATGTTTATGTCATTGCGATCTTTATGGCTTATATAGGTTTCCAGGGAATACTTGATAACCAGCTGGCCATGGTTAATCGGGATACAGATTCCCTCGTGAGTATTTCCACCAACAGAACCTCTTTACAACCCGGTTTTATTATTTTCATTGCCTTCGTACTCTTCAGTTTGATCCTTTCTACCATTCTTAAAATGATCACCTCTTTAGAAAATAAAATCATAAATCAGGAAAAACAAATACCTGCCTAAGATTGTGATCACCAGATTAAAAGACTATTGTGCAGGAACTTACTAAGATGTAATAAGCTTCCATAATTAGATAATGGTATTCTAATTAGACCTACCTTTAAAAAATTCTAAAAAATGATATTTCCCCCCACTTCTGAATTGATTGATGAATATAAATCAGAAAATGATTATAAGAAAAATCAGGATCTAGAGAATTACTTCGCCAATACAATTATTCCACAGCTTTTCATTGATGGAAATCTTATCCTGAAGAAATTCACCCCTCCTGCCATGAGGCAATTCTCTCTTACAGATGAGGATATAAACAGAGATATTCATGAAGTGAAGGAAAATTTTCGTTTTCCCACTCTTATTGAAAATATTGAAGAAGTGATCCAAATCGGGAATAGACTTGAGAAAGAAGTACAAACAACAGACGGGAAATGGTACCAAATGAATATTCTTCCATAGAGAGTTTTTGAGGAGGACAGGAACGATGGGGTAATTATTACCTTTGTAGATATCACTAAAAGAATTAGAGCTTTAGGAGAACTTGAGAAGTTAAATTCTGAATATCACACACTAATAGACGCTCTTTTCCACGATATACGGCAGCCGCTTTCGGCTATAGTTTTACTTTCTGATACTTTATTGAATGCTTATAACAAACAAAATACGCCACAGTTCGAAAAATATATAGCTACCCTAAAGGCCAGCTCCAATGCCATGAGAGATCTGTTAAAAGATTTTATATCCGTAAGTGAAGATCAACCCGAACTTGAGGGAGAACCTATTAGGGTAAATATTAAAAACATCGCGCAGGACGTGATTCATTCTTTAAAGTCTGAAATCTTTAATAATGGTATTTCAATAGCTACTGATTTTCAAACTTCAGAAATTATCTTCTCAAGAAATAATTTAAGAAGTATCTTATACAACCTGCTGAGAAACTCAATTAAATATAAGAAGCCCGGGAAACCATTAAAGATCTACGTTTCGTCATTTAAGAAGGATGATCACTTAGTCTTACAGGTTCAGGACAACGGTATTGGAATTGCCGTGGAGCATCAGGAGGCTATTTTCCATAAATCCACCAGGGTTTCACACAAAATTGAAGGCACAGGTATGGGTCTTTATATCATCAAACGAATGCTGGAAAATAATGGCGGAAGTATTAAGGTGGAAAGCCAAATGGGGAAAGGTTCGACCTTTTCCGTTTATTTCTCTCTAAATAAGGATAGATAATTGAGGTCAATCTATAAGGCATCCAAAAAAATCATAATTTTTTAGCGTCTCTGGTGAATTGAATTTCCCAAATTTTATTTCTTACACACACCCTGATGTTTTGACATTCCTTAAAAAGGATTCCATTTTATGGATCTTTAAACTAATGTTTAAAATCATAAATAAAACGCCAGCGTACTAAAGGTTATTTCTTTAATGCAATTTTCGGAACAATAAATTTTAAGATTATGATGAATCACTTCCCTGGGTTGTAGATATCAGCTCTACCTTCTATTCGTTCGTACCAGGTCTCGTTTCACATTACTCCACTCTTTACCGAACAAGAAAGATTTTTAATAATCTCTATTCACATACTTTGGAGTTTTCACCGAAATCACCGGAGATCGTTCTAAAGCTTTCTGAATTACTTAGGTTTATGATCTATGAAAGTAATTCTAACAGAATCTCGTTGACCAGAGAAATTAACCTTCTGAAGGATTATATCGCTCTAGAAAAGTTGCGTTACGGTGACAGATTAGATATATCGATTAAAATTACTGGCAATATAGATAAATATCAGATCGCACCTCTACTAGGAATAATCATAGTTGTAAATGTTATACTATTGATCCTTAATAATTTTTGTCCTTCAACCTAATTCCCAGAAAATATTCAGGTAATTCAGAATGCCAGAAGAATATTAGCTAGATTAAAAATAGATAAGATCAATCCAGAACTTTTTACCTGACTAACTTTCTTGTGATATTAAGATAGACTTACCCCTTCTTCAACTCCGGCTTCAATTAGTTTCTCCGGGGTGATAGGCAGGTCACGCATTCGTTTACCGGTTGCGTTGAATATTGCATTAGCGATAGAAGCTGCCACACTGGTAATACCCAGTTCACCAATTCCTTTAATCCCCATTTTGTTGGCGATCTTATCTTCCTCAGGTAGAAACACCACATCTATATTGGCCAGATCAAGGTTTACCGGCACATGATAATCTGCAAAAGATCTGGTAATAAAATTCCCGAAATTAGGCTCCACCTGTGTTTTTTCAGCAATCACCATTCCTGCACCCATAGTAAGACCCCCTATGATCTGTCCGTAGGCGGTTTTTGGATTCAGAATTTTTCCTGCTGAACCTACATTTACCATTCTTTTGATCCTGTACATTCCCGTATCCTTATCTACCCAAACTTCACAAAAGTTAGCGCCGAAAGAAAAGACTGAATATTCTTCAAATTCCTTGGAGGGCTCTGCCATTCCCTCAGCTTCAAAAGTTTTGATCTGGTTTCTTTTCAGAAGTTCAGCCAAAGCCACGTCTTCATCCTGGGGAATGTTTCTATTATCTTTTAAACCTTTAACGGCATTCTCGCAAGCTGCACGGGCTCCATTGCAATAGGAAGCCGCTCCCCAGGATCCGCCGGACCCCGGAGTGACTGGGAAATTTGAATCCCCCAGTTCAACACTTACCTGCTCAACCGGTATATTTAAATATTCTGAAGCGGTTTGCGCAATTATGGTATAACTACCGGTTCCTATGTCTGTCGCATCCATCTGAATGGTTGCATGCACTTTACCATCATCTTCCAGATCCAGGATCACTTTAGAATATGTTTTTTGATATGGTGAATTCCTGGAAGCAGCGCTTACGCCATAACCAATAAGCCAGTTCCCATTTTTGTTAGTTCCGGGCTCCATCTTTCGATCTTTCCAGCCAAATTTATCTGCACCTATCCTTAAACATTCCACCAGAAGTCTCGATGAAAAAGGTCGGTTCTCATGTAGGTCTGTCTGCGTATCATTTTTTATCCGAAAATCTATCGGATCCATTTTCAGTTTCCAGGCCATTTCATCCATTGCAGATTCCAAGGCGAAACTTCCCGTGGCCTCTCCCGGTGCTCTCATCGCAAAAGGAGTTTGAATATTCA
Organism: Christiangramia sabulilitoris; assembly: GCF_007050985.1. Classification (GTDB taxonomy): domain Bacteria; phylum Bacteroidota; class Bacteroidia; order Flavobacteriales; family Flavobacteriaceae; genus Christiangramia; species Christiangramia sabulilitoris. The sequence goes on along the minus strand of NZ_VHSF01000004.1, from coordinate 69,129 downwards.
TGGGAATCAACTTATAGGTCACCTCGTTGTTAGGCACATTATAAAGCATTTTTGAAACCATTCCGCAGGGCTCCTGGTATTCCATATTTGTAGATGTGTGGGAAAGAGTTTCATGAGAGAGCGCCGTTAGCGTACCGTCATTTTTAGCTCCGATCCGCATCTTTTGCTCATTTTGCTGGCGCATACCCGTATTCGTAAACATCTGCGTCCTGGTAACCGTAACCTGTACCGGTCTGCCCACCATCTTTGCTGCCATCACAGCCATGATGGCGTGCCGTTCAAGGTTTAGTTTTGACCCAAAGCCTCCACCAACAAATGCTGAAACTATCCGCACATCCTTTTTCGGAATTTGAAAAGTAGCTGAAATAGCGATCGTCGCATCATCAACCATCTGCTGACTCGCATAGGCCATTACCTTTCCATTATCCCAGGAGGCGATGATCGCATGCAATTCCATAGGATGATGATGCTCAATAGGGGTGTTATAAGTTTGCTCTACCACCACATCTGCTTCAGAAAGGCCTTTCTGCATATCCCCGCGAGAATAATTAGACCCATTATCTGGATTGTAGGCTTTAGATCTTGACTCCTCAAATTTGATTACGGCAGAGGGGTCTTTTTTGTATTCAAATTTCACCAGACGGGCGGCATATTGCGCCTGTTCAAAAGTTTCGGCTACCACCAGTCCCACATACTCACCGTAATAATTTACTTTGTTACTCTGTAATACCGGTGCAATGCTATCTGTACCTATAGCGGTCATTTCTTTATCGAAGGTCTTAAGTTTTTCTGCATTCTTATAGGTGATAACTTTTAAAACTCCGTCCTGTTTTTCGGCTTCAGAAGTATCTATGGAAACGATTTCTCCTTTAGCGATCGTACTGTTGATACCCTGTGCGTAAACCTTATTTTCTACTGGAAATTCTGAAGCATATTTGGCCTTCCCTGTTACTTTAAGATGGCCTTCTACCCTATCTATGGCTTGCCCAACTCCCGATTTTTTTACTGTATTCATAATGATTTTTTATTTTGAGGTTGGACTATACTTCTCTTTCGAATGCCTGGGTAAGCGCTCTTACAATCGCTTTTTTACCCATATCTACTTTCCATTTATTAGCTTCAAAAGGTTTTGCGTCTTTCATTGCTATCTCAGCCGCCTGCTCAAAGTTGGACTGGTTAGGTTTTTTGCCTTTCAGAAATTCTTCAGAATCATAAAGTTTCCATGGCTTATGCGCTACTCCGCCCATGGCCAAACCTGCCTTAGTGATAGTTCCGCTTTTCAGCTGAAGTCCGGCCGCAACCGAAATCAAAGCAAAAGCATAACTGGATCGCTCCCGTATCTTTAAATAGTAATAGTGATCTGCAAACACAGGTTCGGTAAGGTGAATAGCCGTAATTAATTCGCCCTCTTCAAGATTAGTGTCCTTCTCGGGCTTATCTCCCGGCAAACGATGAAAATCTGTAAATTCTATCATTCTGGATGAACCTCCGGGCTGCTCGACTTCAACCGTAGCACCAAGTGCAGCTAGAGCTACACACATATCTGATGGATTTGTAGCAATACAGCTATCACTATAACCAAAAATAGCGTGCAGGGAATTCTTCCCGTTCAAAGCGCCACATCCAGAGCCGGGTTGCCTTTTATTACAAGGCATGGAGGTCTCGAAAAAATATGGACAGCGGGTGCGCTGTAATAGGTTTCCACCGTTACTCGCCATATTCCTTATCTGGGCGGTAGCTGCAGAAAGCATCGCCATACTAAGCAGTGGATATTGCTTTCTAATGTCAGGATGATTCGCAGTCTCAGAATTACTAAGCATGGCTCCCAGGCTTAATCCACCCTTATCATTCCTGGTGATCTTTTTATAGTCAAGATTGTTTACGTCTATTAACTGGTCTGGCCGCTCTACATCTTCTTTCATTAGGTCTATCAGGTTAGTTCCCCCGGCAAGATAATGTGAAGTTTTAGTGGTAGCCTTTAGCGCCTGTTCCTTATTTGTTGCACTTGTATAGGTGAATGGTCTCATGTTCAGTTCAATTAAAGTTAATTCTAAGGTCTAGGCTTTTTTAGCTTTCTCCATTTGTTCCTGGGTAGCGAACTCCCAGGTTGGCATCTCATCATTTCCGGAATGAACTTCTTTAAAGGCCTGAACAATATTATTATAGGCACCGCAACGGCATATGTTTCCAGACATTCTTTCCCTGATCTCCTCTTCAGAAAGATTTAAATTCTGCTCTATCTTTTTAAAATCTTCAGTCACATAACTGGCTTCACCATTTTTAGCTTCTTCTAATAATGCTACGGAAGAACAGATCTGTCCCGGCGTACAGTAACCACACTGGAATCCGTCATGTTTTAAAAAGGCTTTTTGCATTGGATGCATTTCTCCATTCTTAACAAGACCTTCCACGGTAGTGATCTCCTTGCCTTCGCAGGTTGCCGCTAAAGTTAAACAGGAAAGGTTCCTCTTACCGTCAATTATTACCGTACATGCACCACACTGGCCGTGATCACATCCCTTTTTAGTCCCGGTTAGGGCTAGTCTTTCCCTTAAGGCATCAAGCAGACTCATTCTGGAGTCTAAGGTTAATGGTTTTACCATTTCATTTACCCTAAGATTTACTTTAATTTCGTTAAGTAGTACTTGTGGATTATCTGGAAGATCTTTCATATTGCTGGCAAATAATTCTGAAGTAAAATATGAAGAAGCCCAGATACTTAAACTGGCTGCAGAAACCTGTTTTAAGAATTTTCTCCGGGAACTCCCACTTAACCCCATTTCGTCAAGGATCATTTTTTCGTCATCGGTGAGATTCTCAAGATCTGCGTTCTGTTTCCATTTATCAATATCTTTCATAAAAAATGTATTAGGGAAGTAAGTAGGCTTCTAAAATTAAAGATTAAAATCTTGTAAAGCGTTAGTATTATGTTAATCAGAAAGAATATTTAGAGAAACCTCGTTAAAAATCTTATTGATCTTCAAACAATTAAGACTTTGAGGATATGGGAAGTTATATCGTAATTCCGAATCCGTTTGATAGAATAAGCTTTAAGCCAACGTAGAAAACAAGAATAGCAGTAAGGATTCCCAGAAATTTCAGGTTGAATTTCTTATTGGAAAGATATGAGCCCAGGCTTCCGCCAAGTACTACTGCGATAATAAGTTTTATTACAAGATCATGATCCAGGCGAAAAGTTCCGGCGACATTTAAACCAATAAGACCGGCTACCGAATTCACCAGGATAAATACCGACGCCAGGGAAGCAATGATCCTTGGGTCTTTCCATTTCAGAAGATTTAATATCGGAGACAGGAAAATACCTCCGCCTATTCCCGAGATCCCGGAAAGCAGACCTATGCCACCTCCAAGAAGTAATTTCCTGGGTTTAGAGAATTCCTGAGATTCGAGTTTGCTTTTTACAAATCTTAAACTCATAAAGATCCCGGCCAAAACCAGAGCACTTCCCAGGAAGAGGAAAAATACGGTTTGAGAAAGTTTTACCATAGCTCCAAAATATGCCATAGGAATACTTAAAACGAAAAAAGTCCATATCAGTTTTGGTTTTAAAACTCCGTTTTTAATATATACGAAGGTGCCGATTGAGACCACACAAATATTCAGGATAAGTGCTGTAGAGCGTATTTCGTAGAAATCGGTTATCACAAGGCTAAGAATTGCCAGGTAACTGGAACCTCCCCCAAAGCCAACGGAACTGTAGAATAAAGCAATTATAAAAAAGATAAATGGGAGGTATTCTAAGGGCATATTATGAAATTAGAAGACATTCTATAAGATCCCCTTTTTTAACCGAAGTTTCAGCATCAATAAATGCCAGGGCATTCCCAAGCGCCATAGATTGTATCATCGAGGAACCTTGCCCGTTCAAAATTTCTGCCTGAGAATTACTGATCTTCGCCTTTAAAAATGAAGGACGGTCAGACCTGTTCTCAAAATCATGCGAAATTGGAAAAGAATATCGATTGAGCCCGTTTTTATCTGAGCCACTTAACTGATATAGAAAAGGCAGTACATAAACATAAAAACAACTAAGTGAAGATGCCGGATTTCCCGGTAAGGCAAATACAAACTTATCTCCTTTCTTTCCAAAATAAAGCGGTTTTCCCGGTTTCTGAAAAACTTTATAGAATTGTTCCTCTACTCCATTTTCTTCCAGCGCCTGTTTCACAAAATCATAATCTCCAACCGAAATTCCTCCGGAAAGGATCAGTACATCTGCAGTTTCCAGGGATTCTTTGATCCCTGATTTTATCGCTTCAAAATCATCTTCGATCTGTTTCTTATCCTGACAGTGAAAACCGAAATTCTCACAGGCTGCAGCGAGAGCAAAGCTATTGGATTCAAAGATCTGGCCTTCGGCTTTTGGCTTTCCAGGCTGGATCAATTCATTCCCGGTAGTAATTAAATTTATGACCGACTTTTTAAAGACCTCAACTTTTTCAATTCCCAGGCTTCCTATTAAACCTATCCCGGCAGGACTAATACTGTAGCCTTTTTCAAAAACAAGCTGACCTGCTTTTAATTCTTCTCCTTTTCTCCGAATACACTGCCCTTCTTTTGGTTCTGTCTCCAGAAGTAGTTTATCTCCATGAACAGAAACCTTTTCCTGCATTATTACTGCGGTAGTTTTTTCAGGAGTTTTTGCCCCTGTAAAGATGCGAACGGCTTCACCTTCTTTCAATGCTATCTCACTCATATCGCCGGCAGCAACTTCCCCTACAATTTTATATTCTTTATAAATCCCACAGAGAGCATAACCATCCATCGCGGAATTGTCGAATGAAGGCATATCAAATGGAGCAGTTATATTTTTGGAAAGGGAAAATCCGAGACAATCCTTAAGATGCCGGTTTTCGGTTTTCAGATTTACAGATTGATCCTGAATGATCTTTAAAGCTTCTTTGATTGTTACCATTAGCCTCCTATTGATATCATTGACCTGTTCTTTTCGTAATGCTCGGGATCCATTTTCACATCCATTCCATCCCGGGAATATTTCTTGGTTTTGATCGCGTTAATGATAATATTATCCATTTCCTCACCATTTCTAAGTGGAGTAAGCAGATCGGTTTCAGAATTGGCAAAAAGGCAGTTCTTCATTTTCCCATCGGCCGTTACCCGAATTCTATTGCACTCAGAACAGAACGGATTGGTAATGGTGCTCACGATCGAGAAACTTCCTGTATGCCCTTTCACCTTAAAATTATTGGATGTACTATGCTTTGGGTTTTTCAATTCCTCAATTTTTCCAAATTTTTCTGAAACTATATCAAGAATTTCCTTTTCCGAAACTCCTTTGCTCCAGTCCCATTTATTGCCCTTAAAAGGCATAAACTCGATGAATTTGACCGTAAGCTTCTTGTTTTTGGTAAGCTCTATAAAATCATTGATCTCGTTGTCATTAACTCCTTTGATAAGCACAATATTCAGCTTGACCTCCATATCCATCTCTAAAGCCTGCTGAATATTTTTCCAGATCCGGTCAAAATAATCCCGCTTGGTTATAAAAACCGACTTTGCTTTATCCAGAGTATCCAGGCTGAGATTGATCTTTTTTAAGCCTATTTTCTGAAAAAGATCCAGGTATCTATCAAGCATGATCCCGTTGGTGGTGATCTTTAAAGTGACGCCCAGTTTTGCCAGTTCTTCTACCAGGTAGCCAAAATTCTTTCGCACCAAAGGCTCCCCGCCGGTGAGACGGATAGTATCCACCCCAAGGTCACGGAATGTCCTCGCCAGATCAATGATCTCTTCCAGAGTCATGATATTAGATTTCTCCATGAGTTCGATCCCTTCTTCCGGCATGCAGTAAAAGCAACGAAGATTGCACCTGTCGGTCAGGGAAATCCTGAGATAGGTATGCGGTCGTCCAAAATTATCTACTATTTTCTTCTTTTCTTCAATCATGTCTTTTTCCTTCTATCACTTTAAAAACGTGCAATACATGCGGAAATATCGCATCCATGCATTCTGCTGCGCCTTTAGTTGATCCTGGCAATGCCAGCACCACTTTTCCGTCCATTATCCCGGCTACAGACCTTGATAACATCGCATATGGCATCCGCTGCTGACCATAATTTCTCATTTGTTCCTCTACCCCTTTTAACTTAAGATCCAGCAAGGGTTCTATGGTTTCAGGAGTTACATCACGAGGACCTACACCTGTTCCTCCTGTGAAAATGACCATATTCGTTTTTGCATTTTTCAACGCCGATCTTATTTCTTCGGCTTCATCGGGAATAATGCTAATTTCAGATTCAATTCCCTGTTCTCTCAGTTTTGAAGCGATCGCCTTTCCAGCTTTATCTTCTCCCTGACCTTTTGAAATGGTATCTGAACACACCACGATTTTTGCATTTAAGCCTTCAGAATTGACTTTAAAAGATGATTTTCCTCCTTTTTTATTCTGAAGCCGGATGCACCCGATCTCCACATTTTTATCGATGGGTTTCAGCATATCATACATCGTAAGCGCTACAATACTGGCGCCATGCATCGCCTCCACCTCAACTCCGGTCTTGTAGATCGTTTTAACCCTAACCGAGATCTGTATCTCAAGTCCGTTAATTTCGTATTCAATTCCGGTATATTCTATAGGTAACGGATGACAGTCCGGAAGCAACTCAGGTGTTTTCTTTACACCCAGTAATCCCGCGGCTTTCGCCATTTCAAAAACATTCCCTTTCGGAACCTTATTTTCCCTGATCGCTTTAATCGTCTCCTCGCTTGAAGTCCGTACCACAGCAATGGCAGTGGCTTCCCGAAGGGTTGTTATCTTATGCGTTATATCAACCATCTATTTATTCACTTTCCATTGATGAGTTTCATCTTCGAAAATCTCTTTTCCGAAAATGGGCACATTGGCCTTAATTTCTTCTACAAAATAGATGCAGGCCTCAATGGCGATATTTCTATGCGCCGAAGAAGTGAATACGAAAAGACAAATCTCTCCGGTTTTAACCTCACCTAGGCTATGATAAATATGCGCACAGGTTATGTCGAATTTCGAAAATGCCGCTTCCCTGATCTCATGAAAAACATTTTCAGCCATTTCCTCATAAGCCGAATAATCAATGGCGCTCACTGTTTTCCCATCAATTTCATCTGCCCGGATCTGGCCCAGAAAAATACTATGTGCTCCAATATTGGTTTTGGACTGATGATTCGCAATGGAGTTAGCGATCTTTTCCGGCGGAATGGCGCCCTGAACGAATACTTTTTTTGGTTTCTTCTTATCCATTAAATTCTATTTTATCGTCACCCTGTCCCGATAGCTATCGGGATTGTCTCAGGGTCTCCTCTTATCCATCGATTATCGTTTCAACTCCTCCTTCAACATTTATAAGATTATTGAATTCGAATTGTGCTTTTAATAAATCCACTACTTTCTTGCTTCTTTTTCCCGACTGGCAAAAAACCAGTACCTCTTCCTGCTTCGGAATTTCTTCTAAACGGTCTTCCAGCTCGCTAAGCGGAATTTGAAGAACTTTTCCAGAATTGACCCTAGGTTGTTCGAATATTTCCCGGATATCCAGGTAGAGCTTTGACTCATCAGAAATTTTGCATTCTATTCTAACGGGAATAATTCCTTCATTTTTGATCTTTTCTATCTCTTCTACTCGCTTTGAAATAGTTAAAAGTTGATCCTGCCCAGATAAGACATTAACCAGTTTTAATTTTCCTGAAAGTACATTTCCGGCACCAAGTATCATTTTTAAAACTTCAGCGGCCTGCATGGTTCCCAGGATCCCCGGGGTAACGCCAAGTACTCCGGTTGCTTCACAACTTATATTCTGCCTGGTGGTCTTCGGAAAAAGACATCGGTAAGAAGGTCCATCCTGAAAATTGAATACCGAAAGCTGGCCTTCATTTTTATAGATCGAAGCATAGACCCATGGTTTTTCGATTAAAATACAGGCATCGTTGATCAGGTATTTTGTTTCAAAATTATCTGTGCCATCAAGGATGATATCATAAAGCTGAAATAGGTTTTCCGCATTATCTATACTTAAAGGTTCTTCAAAAACATCAATTTCAACTTCTGAATTGATCTGCTGAAGTCTTGATTTCGCCACCACAGCTTTTGATTTTCCCAGATCCTTCTCGGTAAACAATAACTGCCGATGAAGATTTGAAAGTGAAACCCGGTCGTGATCTATAAGCCCGAGCCTGCCAATTCCTGCGCCAACGAGATATTGCGCGGCAGGACAACCCAATCCGCCAACGCCAACAATAAGTACACTGGCATTGCGGAGTTTTTCCTGACCAGAAACTCCAACTTCATCTAATTTTATTTGTCGGTCGTATCTCATTATCCACCTGCGAATGGTGGTAAAAATGCCACCTCATCGCCTTCATTTAATTCTACTTTGTTATCTAAATTCTGGTTCACCGCAAGCTGTATAGATTCAGGATCCTGGATCTGGTATTTCTGAACCTGCTGATCTTTCAGCTCTATAGCCGATGTTCCTGAAACAACATCCAGAACCTCTTCGGTTCTACCCGCAGATTCAGCGATCATTCCAAAATATTTTACCGTCACTTTCATTCTTTCTCTAGCTTCTTTAATAATTCCACATCTTCTTTAGTATCCACATCAAAATTTCCTTTCTCAAATTTTACCGTCCGGAACTGAATTTTCTTATCATAGACCAATTTTTTAGCTCCATGATCTCCTTTCAGTTCTTTCAAATACGGGAAAACCGAACTTGAAAAAATCGCAGGAACACCAACATCCTCATCATATTCTGAAAAAGTAGCCTCACTGTTACTGGCTAATTGTTCCTTTATCAGAGCATCAATTCTTTGCTTACTTACAAACGGCTGATCTGAAAGCAGAATAAGTAAATGTTCCAGGTCTTTCTCCTTTTCCAAAGACTTCTCCAGACCTGCCCTGATACTTGAAGCCATTCCCTCCTGCCAGTTTTGATTAAAAAGGATTTCAAACTTTTTCGGTTCGATCTTATCTTTTATTTCTTTCGCAGCGGCACCAAGGACCAGCACTTCGGTTCCAAATTCAAAAGAATCTGCCACATCTATAATATGTTGCAGCATTGGTTTTCCTTTGAAATCCACCAATTGCTTAGGATACCCTAGCCGACTCGAAGAACCGGCAGCAAGAATCACAACTCCTATTTTCACATTATTTCTCAAATCTTTATTTCCTTAAACTGAGAATTATTTTTTTCATGAATTGGCGTTGACTTCTCCTTAAGTGGTCTGGCACTTTTTCCTGTTAGCACCGATTGGATTTCAGATAAGATTGATAATCCGATCTCTGCCGGCGTTTCTGCCCCAATTTCCAGACCTACCGGAGCATGGATCTTTTTCAGAATCTCATCTTTTAATTCAAATCCTTCCTCCTTGAGATCATCCTGCATTCTCTGGTACTTCTTCAAAGGACCAAGGATCCCGATATAAGGGATCTTCTGTTCTTCAAGCAATAGTTTTAAAACTGCGAGATCATAATTATAATTATGACTCATCAGTACAAAACAACTACGCTGATCTATTTCTATATTTTGCAGTGTTTCCCCAGGCTTTGAGACTATCACCTGGCAGGAACTGGTAAAACGTTCTTTATTAGCGTGAGTGGGCCTGCCATCGGTCACGATCACATCCCAGCCAAGCAGATCGGCTTGTTGTGCAAGTATCTGGGCATCATTGCCGGCTCCAACAATAATGAGCTTTACCGGAGGCTGATAATTCTGAATAAAAATATGACAAGTCTCTTTTTGTAATGATAGCTCCGCAAAAACTGAGTGGTTTTCCTTCAAAACCAATTGAGATTGTTCCAGAATTTGTTCCAGTAATTCTTGTTCCGGTTTCTTACCCCAAAAAGTTGATTTTTCATCAATCATCAGGGAAGTTCCATACTGCTCTTTTGTTTTATCAAGATTAAACTGTACTACGATTGCCAAAGGATCCTTTTGAGCGATCACCTTTTTCAGCAATTCGCAGGGATTCATTTGATCCTGATAATCTAAAGGTTCAAAAAGCACCTGGATGATCCCGTTACAACCCAACTGGGCTCCAATTATCGCGTCATCTTCATCACTGGTATCATAAGTGATGAGTTTATTTTTTTGCTGGTGCAAGGCATGCAGTGCCTTTCGCAAAGCGTCTCCTTCCAGACACCCGCCACTTATGGCACCTGTTATATTCCCGAATTCATCTACAAGCATGCGGGAACCGGCTCTACGGTAGGATGATCCCTCCACATGAACCACGGTAGCCAGAACGCTTTGCGTCCCTTCATTTTTCAGAAGTTCATATTGATTTATAATTGCATCCAGTTCTTTCATACCACTGCTCTTTTTAACTTGTTCACAGTATTCTTTATTTCTTCGGCTGCAAATTCGATGTCTGAAAGGCTGGTATTTCTTCCTAAACTGATACGTAGAGAAGATAATGCCTGTTCATCGTTTAAGCCCATGGCTTTTAAAACATGGGAAGGTTCAATAGTATTGGACGTACAGGCCGACCCACGTGAAATCGCCAGGCTATTCAATTTCCTGAGAAGTTGGTTACCGTCAATATTCTCAAAGGAGATATTGGTCGTGTTTGGCAACCGTTCAGCAGTCCTGGAATTAATTCTACAAGAACCTGATTCCATTAAAAGTCCTTCCAGTTTATCTCTGAGTTTCGAGATTCTTACTGACTCTTCTTCCATTTCAGAAAAAGCAATTTCGGCAGCCTTTCCAAATCCTATGATACCCGGAACATTCAGGGTTCCCGGGCGCAATCCTTTTTCCTGTCCCCCTCCAAAAACCTGAGGTTCAATTTCGATCTTATTTTTCTTGTTGATATATAGAGCACCAACGCCTTTTGGTCCATAGATCTTATGAGAAGAGAAGATCGCCATATCTATATTTAGTGCTTTGAGATCAACAGGTATTTTACCCACAGCCTGGGTAATATCACTCATTAGCTTAACTCCTTTTGAATGAACAATTTTTTCGATGTCATGCATAGGATGAATCAGCCCGGTTTCATTATTTGCCAGCATCAGGCAAACCAGAATCGTTTCTGAAGTAATAGATCTTTCCAGTTCGCTAAGATCAATATTCCCTTGAAAATCTACATCTAGATAAGTAACTTCAAAACCTTCATTTTCCAGAGCTTTTAAAGTATCCAGAATGGCTTTATGCTCGGTTTTACAGGTTATAATATGATTTCCTTCTGACCTGTTCCTTTTACAAAAACCGAAAAGTGCCAGATTTGCTGCTTCGGTAGCGCCTGAAGTAAAAGTAATTCCGGTTGGCTTACAGTTTATCAATCTGGCGACCTGTTCCCTGGAATTTTCAACAGCTTCATTGGCATCCCACCCAAAAACATGATCACTACTGGCATTCCCGAATTTCTCGGTAAAATAAGGTAACATCGCTTCAACCACCCGTTGATCAGCTGGTGTGGTTGCATTATAATCCAGATATATTTTCTTTTTTACTGCCATTTAAGCGTTATGTATAAACGTATATATCGCCATTTAACATTTAAGGCTCAGGACTATCCGAAGCCTTAAATTTTTATTTTAAAACTTTGATCAGATCGGTTTGCTGTTCTACCAGTTCAGCGATCTTTCTCTGTAAATTCTCGAACTCTCGCATTATTTCCAAACCCTGTGGAGTGACTTCTGCTCCTCCACCGTGCTGGCCTCCTTTTTTCAGAATAACCAAAGGTTCTTCAGCATGCTGATTCAACCTTTGCACCAATTCCCAGGCTTTTTTATAGGACATTTCCATCTTACTAGCCGCCCTGGAAAGAGATCCTTCTTCCTGTATTCTTTTCAAAAGTTCGTTAGGCCCGGGACCATAAAACTTCTCTCCTTCATCTTCAACCCAACATTTAACTTTGATCTTTTTCATAATTGAAAGGATCTGTTAGGTTTTCAAATCGCTACCCGCATTTTTCAATTCATTGACAAAAGGTTGTTTATAGAATCTTTTTCCGGTCGCTTTATAAAGAGCATTAGCCAAAGCTCCCTGAACAGGAGGAAATGGCGGCTCTCCCAGACCGGTAGGATCTACACCATTATCTATAAAATGCACATCGATCTTTTTCGGTGCCTGTTTGTGACGAATTAGATTATAAGTGTCGAAATTGCTTTTCTGAGGCGCTCCATCTTTAAAGGTTATTTCGCTATAAAGAGCGTGGCCAATTCCATCGATGGTCCCACCTTCCACCATATTTTTAGCGGCATCTGGATTCACCACGATTCCACAATCTACCACACAGGTGACCTTATCTATCAAAGGTTCATTATTTTTTATCGTCATGTCAAGGATCTGTGCCACGTAAGAATTATGGCAGTAATATGCCGAAACTCCACGACTTTGAGAAGAACTTCCATTATTCCATCCAGATCTATCCCTGGCGACCTTCAGTACACCGGCATATCTTTTAGCATCATAATCATTCTCTTCACCAACAGGATCAGATTCTGCCCGTTTTAGCATATCCAGCCTGAACTGAATTGGGTCCTGCCCCATTTCCTCTGCCAGTTCATCTAAAAATGACTGCTCTGCCCCCGCAATGAAATTTGAACGTGGAGCTCTGAAAGCTCCTGTTGAAATATTTGATTCAAGACTCCAGCTTTCTGCAAGATAATTGTCGATAGCTCCTGCAGGGAAACGATTGGCGAAAAGCGGACTTTCCGGAATTCCTCCTGCATTCACATGAAAAGCAGTTAACTTATTGTTCGCATCCAGCGCAGCTCGGTATTTTACATGATAAGCCGGGCGATATACACCATTGGTCATATCATCTTCACGGGAATAGACAAGTTTGATAGGTTTCCCCATTTTCTGAGAAATGACGGCAGCTTCCACCAGGAAGTGACCATAAAGTCTACGGCCAAAACCACCTCCCATTCTTGTCATCTGTATATCTATATCTTCAAGGTCGAAGCCAAGGCGTTTATTTACACTCTTTTCGGCATATTCAGGTGTTTGAATAGGTCCTAATAACAAGGCCTTATCACTGGTAACATCGGCGAAAAAGTTCATAGGTTCCATGCAATTATGCGCAAGGAACGGGCAGGTATAAGAACGCTCGATAACCCTGGCGGCATTTTTAAATGCTTTTTCCGGTTCGCCATCCTTTCTTACCACTTCAGATTTTTTCTCCCCTACCTCAGCCATCAGCGTATTATGGATATCACTGCTTTCGAGTCCGGTTGCTCCAGCCATTCCAGCAGATTTTTCCAGAATCTGTATCTGTTCGGTCAATTTTGGGTTCAGGTCCCATTCTACCTTTAATTCTTTCTTAGCCTGCATCACCTGCCAGGTAGACTCACCTACAACCACCACAAGTTTTGAAAAGGCTGCCACATCGCTCCATTCTTTTTCCATATCCTCCGGATAGGTATCTATGGTAAAAACGTCAACGATACCGGGCATTTCTTTTACCTTATCGGAATCCATGGATTTGAACTCCATCCCGAATGCAGGTGGTTGTACCAGCATCGCGATGAGCATTCCGTCTTTATAAGTATCCAGGCCATAAAGAGGCTGCCCGGTCACAATTTTCTTCGCGTCTACATTCTTTCGGGAAGTACCTATTATTTTGAAATTGTCATTATCCTTTAATTCTACTTCTTCCGGAACTTCAACCTGGGCGGCGGCTTTCGCGATCTCGCCGTATCCCATGGTCTTATCACTTCCCTTATGTTTTATCACTCCTTCTTCAACAGTTAGTTCAGAAACCGGAACTTCCCATTGTTTAGCAGCAGCGGTAAGAAGCATCTGTCTGGCTGTCGCTCCAGCGGTTCTCAAAGATTCCCAACCCTGACGGATAGACTGACTACCACCGGCAAGCTGCCTGGTGAAAATATCAGTATTTAGGGGTGCTTGTTCTACGATGACATTATTCCAATCCACGTCAAGTTCTTCTGCCACGATCATGGGCATGGAGGTCTTTACGTTCTGACCAATTTCAGGATTTGGAGAATAGATGGTAACAATTCCATTATCGCCTATTTTCAGATAACCGTTAAGCTCGAACCACTCATCTGGCATTTGCATGGCCATTTCTTCTCCACCTTCTTCTGTAGCTCTTTTACACGCCAGCCAGTTGAAACCGATGATCAATCCGCCACTGGCAACTCCAACGCTTTTTATAAAAGATCTTCTGCCTATTCCTGTTTTTACTTTACTCATTTTTCTCGATTTAAATTCAACTAAGATTAGGCTATTTGGGAATCTGAAGCTGTTTTGATAGCAGCCTTAATTCTGGTATAGGTTCCGCAGCGGCAAATGTTACCATTCATGGCATTTTCGATTTCTTCATCACTAGGACTCGGATTCTTTTTAAGCAAAGCTGAAGCCGACATGATCTGTCCCGCCTGGCAATAACCACACTGGGGAACATCATGTTCCAGCCAGGCCTTTTGCACGGGATGATCCCCGTTTTCAGAAAGTCCCTCGATAGTCGTTATCTCGTTACCGGCAGCCGATGAAATGGGCAACTGGCATGATCTCACAGCAGAACCATTAAAATGCACTGTACAGGCTCCGCATTGAGCAATTCCGCAGCCATATTTTGTTCCAACCATTTTGAGATGGTCTCTTAAAACCCAAAGCAAAGGAGTTTTGGGATCGACGTCAACCGAAAGGTTCTTACCATTAATGGTTAAATTAAATTCTGCCATGATATTAAATTTTCTTAAAAATTAATAATTTCTTTGCTAATATGCTACGTCCTTATGCTTTAAAGTTGAAATTTTCCTGTATTTCCTCAGCCTGCCCTAAAAGTTCTTAATTCTTCCTGGATTCATTTCATGGTGGTTGTACTCGACTGATTTACATTGAAATGAAATTTTAAATCTTTCGCCATTTCAGGACGTACTGGCCGTAATTTTCACATATGAAAGCTTTATAGAAAAACCATAAATTGTAATAGGTGTATGGAATTACCTCTTTGCAATTTGAAAACCTATTTTATTCAACCAGATTTAAATTCTATTAATGTTCAATTTCATGAGTATCCCTTACACTGCTAAATGTTAGGTCCAGTAATTTCCAGTCACCCTCTTCCTTTTTATAAATTTCGGTTACAGTAAACTCATTTGTCACATCATTCCCTCGTACATGTGCCAGGAGGGTAATACGGTTCCAAAGAATTGCCGTATCATCAAAAACTTCAACAGCTACATCGTGAACATCTGCATTTTTATACCAGATACTTCCTGTTTTAATTATTTCCAATTCTCTGTCCTTTTTCCAGGATCCGCTCATGTGAACATACCTGGACCTATCATGAAATAAATTGGCAAGGCTATCGGTATTTTTATCGGCCATCCATTGCCATTTCTTTTTAGAAAGTTCAATGATCTCCTGTTCTGTATCTTGCCCTGCTTGTTCAGGAACTTTAAAACTATTATAAGTCTCAGCGGTAAGAGTATCTGTCCATTTAGTAGGTGCGTTTCCACTAATAGCTACATAGGTTACCGGGGAATCTGGTGAAGCTGCATGCCAGTGTTCTGTATTTGGAAGGCATTTAATAATATCTCCTGCACGTACCACCTGAACTTCTTTTCCTTTTTCCTGATAAAAACCAACTCCGTGAGTTATTAATAATAATTGACCCTTGGGATGCAAATGCCAGTTCAATTTTGAACCAGGTGCCGAAACGGCCTGGGCGATATTGAAATCGAAGGTTTCATCAGCATCGAAGAGAAGATTTAACCATATTTCTCCGGTATGATGGACATTCGGGGCTTTTGTCCCTTTTGGAAAGATACTTTCCTGCGCATTTACCTCGGAATTTAACGAGATTAGGAATATGAAAACTAAGGATATGTTTTTCATGACATTTAAAATTAAATATGCAACTGAGCAATTAAATTTTGCTCAGTACTAATTATTTTACAGCTAGTTCACTACAGGCTGAGCTCAATTTATGAATATACTAAATAATTGAATTAGAAATTTTTATAGATAACCTGAAGATCGGAAGTTTACGGAAATTGCTGTTGAATTTTTCCAAACGATCAACTTGCCCTGATATTCAATCTCCCAAAAGTTAAATCTTAATTAAACACACTTCTAAACTAAACCTAACCCTTTACATTTGCATCGCACACGATTTAATCGTTCAAACTTAATGATGTGAAGAATCATATTGAAACCAGTAAGATCCAGAAAATGTTCAGAATACTTCTGGCAATTTTCATGCTCTATGCCGGCTTTAGCCACCTAACATTTAACCGGATTGAATTTCAAAGCCAGGTACCAGACTGGATGCCTTTTAGCAAGGATCTTGTAGTAATTTTATCGGGAATAGTAGAAATGATTATTGGTCTAGCTCTGCTTTTCTGGAAAAGACAGCGTGTAAATACAGGCTGGTTACTCGCACTATTCTTCGTTATAGTTTTTCCGGGGAATGTAGCGCAATATGTTGAAGGCAGGGACGCTTTTAGTGTGCTGGATTCTGACCGGGCAAGACTCATCAGGCTATTTTTTCAGCCCGTGCTTATCGCCTGGGCAGTTTGGTCCACCGGAGCCTGGAAGGCCTGGCGAATTTCAAAAGAAACAGAAAATGCATAAAGAGAACCAACAAAAGCTTGAAAATCAGATCTGTTTTCCCATCTATTCGGTGTCCAGACTTATTACCAGGGCCTACAAACCTTATTTGGATAAACTAGATCTAACTTATCCGCAATACTTGGTCTTACTGGTATTATGGGAAGATAACGAGCTCTCTGTAAATAAGATCGGTAAAAAACTATTACTAAATACTAATACGCTTTCTCCACTTATAAAAAGAATGGAGAAAAATAATTTGCTTACCAGAACGCGTTCCAGGAATGATGAGCGTACGGTATTGGTAAGTCTCACAGAAAAAGGCCGGGCGTTAAAAAACCTTGCCTCCTCAATACCACAGGATCTGTTAGAAATTTTAATTAATGATGATGTAGAACTTTCAGATGTTATTCTGTTAAAGAAAACCCTGGACTCCTGGATCGATATCCTGGCTAAGGATACTGAAAGCTCTACGGAAATAAAAAAATATAGAATTATGAAAGCATTACAAATTACAAAATACGGAGATCTCCAAAACAGCCTGCAATTTTCTGAAATAGATAAACCTGAAATTTCCGAAAATGAGATCCTTATCGCGGTAAAAGCTGCAGCACTAAACCCTATAGATTATAAGCTGGCCCAGGGCCATTTAAAAGAAGTTCTTGACCTGGACCTGCCCACCGGTATTGGATATGATTTTAGCGGTGAGGTGATCGAAAAAGGATCTGCTGTACAGGATTTCGAAATTCGAGATGAGGTTTATGGCAGGGTTCCACAGGATTATATGGGTACCGTGGCAGAATTTGTTGCCGTAGACAGCCGGGTGATTGCACGTAAACCACAAAACATCAGCTTTGAAAAAGCCTGCTCACTGCCTCTTGCAGGTCTTACGACTATCCAGGCACTTGAAAAAGCGGGTATTAAGGAAAATGACCGCGTTCTTATCCATGCTGGTTCCGGCGGTGTGGGAAGTTTTGCTATACAGTATGCCAAGGCTAAAGGTGCGATTGTATATACCACCACCAGTAGTACAAATGTGGAGTGGGTTAAAGCCTTAGGGGCAGATCGCGTGATCGATTATAAAAATGAAAATTATAAAGAAATAGCCAGCGATCTGGATATAGTATTCGATACCCTAGGAGAGGAATATACTTTTGAAGCCTTCGGAATCATCAAGGAAGGAGGTCGGGTTACCAGTATTGTGGGACCGCCTGATGTTGAAACTGCGAAACAGATGGGTATGGAAGATTACCAGTTACCGGAAAAACTCAGCAAACTAAAAGAAGAAAATTCAGCAGAATATAAGTTTACCTGGATGCAGCCGAATGCTGCTCAACTTAAAGAGATAAAGGCGATGGTGGAAGATAGAACCATCAGACCAATTATAGACCTGGTCTACCCTTTTGGCGATGCGGTTAAAGCATTTGAATATTTGGCCACGGGAAGGGCCCAGGGAAAGGTGATTGTAAGTCTTGCAGAGACTTTCGAAAATCAATAAAAATTTAATTAATACCAAAAAAGAGAAATATGAAAAAGGAAAATGTATTAGTAGCAGGTGCCAATGGTACCACGGGAAAAATCATTATCGATCTTTTAAAGAGTTCAGAAAAATATAAGCCGGTAGCAATGGTTCGGAAAAAGGAACAAAAAGAAGATTTCGAGAAAAATAATGTAACGGCAATACTGGCTGATCTTGAAGAAGACGTGAGCCATACCACCGATAATATGCAAAAAGTAATTTTTGCCGCAGGATCTGGAGGTAAAAATGTCATTGGAGTAGACCAGGAAGGAGCTAAAAAACTAACAGATGCTGCCAAAAATTCCGGTGCCTCTAAATTTGTAATGTTAAGTTCTATGGGAGCAGACAATCCTTCGATCAGTGACGACCTGGAAGATTACCTGAAAGCAAAGCAGAATGCCGATGAATATTTAAAATCCAGCGGCATCAACTATAGTATCGTAAGACCGGGATCACTGAATAATAACGATGGTTCAGGAAAAATAAAACTTGAGAGGAAATTTGAAGATTTTGGAGAAATTCCACGTGCCGATGTGGCCAGGACGCTGGTAGAGGTTCTGGATGATGACAAGCGACAAAATGAAACTTTCGAAATCCTTTCCGGAGACACAGAAATTAAGAATGCGGTCAGATCATAAAGAGATTGTACTAACCGGATTCTAACATGCTACAAAAGTGCTGGAAGTTGATTTCAGCACTTTTTTCATTAAGATAAAATACTTCAATTCAGCGTCATTCCTATCCCAATTTTCTCCAGTAAATATGGGTGATGGTCAATTATAAGAATATCATTTTGCTTACCAAGTTTTTTCAGAATATCGAATAACAGATCTAGATCTTCAAAATGCAGACCGGTACTGGGCTCATCCAGAACATACAACATCCCGTTCTCCTGTGACTGCAACCAGTTTAGAAGTAGTAGCCGCTGTTTCTCTCCAGAAGATAAAGACTGTACAGGTTGATCTGATCCCAGGTGCCCCAACCCAATATCCTTTAGCAAATCCAGTTGTCTTAGGATCTTGTCAGAAATTGCTTTATCTCCAAGCCAGTTTCTTAACTCCTCTAAATTAAGAGCCAGCACCTGAGCTATATTTTGAGCATCTACCCTGTGGGCTAACACATGCTCCTGGTAACGCAGGCCTTTACACACTTCACATTTTTCAATGATGTTGGCGGCAACATCCAGGCTGGTCTCTATAAAACCTTTCCCTTTACAGTTTGGACACTGACTTGCTTTATTTTTATAGGAGAAATCCCTGGCCTTAAGCCCGGTATGACCGGCAAAGATTTTACTTATTTCCTTCAGTAGATCCAGGTAGGTAACGAGCAGGGTTGTGGCATGAGATCTTAGCTTCCTGGTTTCAAAATACTTCGCTCCGTTATATCTCTTCGGAGATTGGAAATTTCCGCAATTTACAGCAGTATTTCTTTCAATTGATGGTATCAGAATTTCTTTGACCAGGGTAGTTTTTCCTATCCCGGACTTTCCGCTTATGGCTGTAATGGAACCTACCGGAATTTCCAGATAATCTTTCTTTAAAGTATACCTGGATAAATTTTTAATTTTGATCGATTCTTTTCCCTTTTCGGGCAGGAATGGCTTTGTTTGCCTTTGAAGAAAAGGGTGACATTCCCGGGTATTCAAAAATTTGCCCGGGGTGCCTTCAAAAGTTATATAACCTCCGAGTTTACCGGCCTGGGGCCCCAGCTGGATCAAATGATCTCCCGCAAATATTATTTCCTTGTTATGTTCAATTGCAATTACCGTATTTCCCCTGGATATGATCTCTTTCAGAATATGAATAAGATCAGGAATATTGTCTCTTGAAAGACCTGCAGAAGGTTCATCCAGGAGATAGGTAATGCCTGTAAGTGGAGAATTAAGCTGGGTAATTATAGCTACCCGTTGATTTTCCCCTCCTGAAAGCGTAATAGATTTTCTGTTTAGTTGAAGGTGGTCTATATGTAATTGTGTGGCTCTTTTAATGGTGTTTTCAACCATAGGCCTGATCCCGGCGATTAGTTTTTGATCAATTTCTTCATCTGTTTTCAAAGACAGCCATTTTTGAAGTCCTTTAAAGTCGAGAGATTTGATTTCATGAAAAGAGCTTCCTACGATCTTAAATTCAAGCCTCCCGGGTTTTAATCCACTTCCTGAGCATTTACTACACGTAGAAGGCTCGAAAAGATCCTTCAGCTTTTCTATATTTTTGTTCTTCCTCGTCTTATAGTACTCTTCCTTTAAATAATTAAATAAGCCTTTCCAGGGCATTTTCACTTCCTGTATTCCTTTCCTGGTCCTGGTCTTAAAATTCCATTGGGTGGTCCATTCAGTCTCTCCGGTTCCATGAAATAGTATTTTAATTTGCTGCCTGGTTAGGTCCTTAAATGGAGTTTCCAGATTGAAATCATAATTACTACCTATTTCATTAACAATAGCCATAAATTGACTGTCTGCCTGGCCGTAATAGGCCAATGCCTTATTATGTTCAAATAAACCTTCAGAAATGCTTTTATCACTGTCGCGTACAATTTTATTGATATCCGGAAGAAGCTCTTCCCCTATTCCGTCGCAAACAGGACATTTTCCCAGATCATGATTATTGGAGAAATGACTTGCAGATAATTCCTTTCCCAGATATTGTGCCTTCCTGGAAAATGCAAACCGAAGTATTTTTTCGATACCTGTTTGTTTAGCGATATCTGATCTCTCTGTAAAGCTCTTTTCCTTTCTACTAATACAAATAGTGGGACTTAAGCCTTCAATATGATCAACATCAAGTTGAAAATTCACTCCGGTTCTTGATTGCTGATACGCAGAAAATTGTTTGGTCATTTCCTGAAGTCCATAGCCATGCAGGGTATCTATGGCTAAAGAGGATTTTCCGGACCCCGAGATTCCGGTAATTACCGTTAACTGATTCTTTGGAAAACTAACATTAAGGTCTTTAAGATGATGTGTTCTGGCTCCCCGAAGACTGATTTCATCCTTTTGTAGATCATGAATTTCATTTACATATGTAGGTTCAGCCTTTAGAGAATTATCTAACCACACATCTGCAGAATTTTGAAATAGTTCATTGTTTTCAAAACAAATAATCCCGGCAGTTTCTTTTTTTAGCCTGTGCAAAGCCTGCAGCATTTGTCTTACATTCTGCTGATGCAACCCTATCCCGGGCTCTTCCATTACTAAAAGTGTTCGCTTTGATTGTCTGGCAAAGTGTTTTGTAAGTTTAATTCGCTGCGCTTCACCTCCGGAAAGCGTGTTGGAAGGTTGACCAAGTTTAATATAACCCAGTCCCAATTCGATCATCAATGATAAAATCCTGCTGATCTTTGATTCGCCAGTAAAGAATTTATACGCTTCAGAAATACCAAGATCATAAACCTCTGATATATTTTTACCGTTCCAGTTTACTTTTAATACCTCGGGTTTAAATCGCTTTCCATTACAGGTTGGACACACCTGGTTTATAGATCCCATTAGGCTCATGGAAAGTGTTATAACCCCCGCTCCTTCACAATTTTCACATCTTCCCGCTTTATTATTGAACGAAAAGGCTCCTTTTGACAGCTGCAAATTTTTGGCCTGGGTTGTTTTAGCGAACAGGTCGCGAACCCCATCTGCCAACCCGGTATAGGTTGCAGGATTGCTTCTTGGTGTTTTTCCTATCGGTTGGTCTGTTACCATAAGAAGATTAAGGTCATTTTTTTCAGCATGATCATTTAGTTTATCCAGAATAGCAAAGCTCTTTCTGCTTACCACGTTCAGGGAGCCTTTTTGCAGTTGAAAAGCTGCTTCATCGACGAAAACCTGAGGCCTTACAGGTCGATTATCCAGTTTTGCTATTTCTTCCAGGGTTGGACTTGAAATATTTTCTGCCTTTAAAAATTTACTCACAGCACCATTAAAAATAACTTCTCCCCCATGTATCCCGGCTCCTGGACCTAATTCCACGATCCAGTCTGCCGAGCGTATGAAATTAAGGTCATGTTCTACCACCATTACCGTATTACCCCGGCTTATCAATCTTTTAAATATATAAAGCAGAAATCGCTGATAATTCTCTGGCAGACCTATAGAAGGCTCGTCAAAAACATAAAGAATTCCCTGTAAATTGCTATTTACCTGCCTGATCAATTTTATGCGCTGTCCATCTCCTGAAGAAATTTCGGAACTCGGTGTACTTAAGCAATATTCTCCCATCCCCAGATTAATAAGATCAATCAGGGCTGTATTAATTTTATCAACCAGCAGTTTTTCTCCCGCAGTGTAATCCTGGCTTTGCAACCTGGTATATAGATCGGTGAGAGTGAGATCCATCCAATCCTGAAAATTCAAACCTTTCCATTCAAACTTTAAATGTTCCGGTTTTATACGAGCTCCCTTACATTCGGGACATAATTTCGAGCTTACGAATTTTAGGATATTGGGGTTACGGTCTCGTTTAAGAATATCATTCATAATTGGCAGAATACCTTTATAAAATCCTTCTTCCCGTGGTTTAGCTTTAAGGCCTTTCCACCTGAGCCTTGATTCAATACTATGTTTTCCAAAAAAGACCTTGATACGGTCACTACCATTTAAAATTACCTCCTGTTGTTCTACAGACAGGTCTTTCCAGGGAATGTCTACATTAAAACCGTGAGCTTGACAAACCTTATTAAGTTCCTCCACGGTAATCTGTGAATAAACAATATACCCATTGGGTAAGGTGGTATTAATAGCACCATCTCTTAAGGTTTTACTTTTATCTCCAACCAGTTTGTCAATATCTATATATTCTGCCTGTCCAATCCCGTGACAGCGCTCACAAGCTCCCTTTGGATGATTGAAAGAGAACAGGGATTTACTCAAAGCTTCTTCTGCAGAATATCGGGCAAAAATGATTCTGAAAATTGCGGCAATTTCAGATAAAGTTCCAAAGGTGGCGTTTAACGTCTGAAATCGTTTAGACTGCTCAACCCTGATGACCGGTGGTAAAGATTCAATAGCATCCACCTCAGCAGTAGGTATGGCCCGTGCATTTTGCTGATTATAGGCAGAGAGACTTTCCAGGAAATAGCGATATCCTTCGTTTGCGATCACATCCATAGCCAAAGATGATTTCCCTGAACCAGACAAACCGGTGATCACGATCAACTGGTTTACGGGGATATCAAGATCTATATTTTTAAGGTTGTTCTGGTGGGCATTGATGATGCGCATGCAGGGATTTTATATTTCGTTTTGAATAAATAAAGATAGAAAGATTCTGGAGTTTGATTCCCCTGGCCTTTATGAAGGCCTGCTTAGCTGCCATGTATCAAAAATGAAATAGGTTACGGAGTATTCTTAGACCATATTAAATGCTGATCCTGAAAAAGCAGCTACAGAGTAATGTAAAGCCATATATAGAAATGACGGCAGATAATACCTTACATTTAATTTGATTCCTGAAGGTAAATCCGTTCTTGTTCCTATGATTCAGTATATAGATTCCTTACAGAACTTTCGTGTTGTGGCTTTGGATTTTTTCAGAACAAATTCAGGATTGCAGGATTGAAGTAATCCTTTCTGCGTCCAGTGGTTTTGAAAATACATCCTTTACCAGCTTATGGTTTTCTACAAAATCGATCTCCCTGGGGTTTTTTGAAAAGGTAAGTATATAAATATCGGGATTGATTTTAAGATCCTGGGAATCCAGTTCTTTTAAGAAATCAATCGCATCAAAAACCGGCATATTAAGATCCAGGAAGATTAAAAGTTTTGTACTGGCAAGGTCCAGGTCCAGCAAGTTTTTCAAAGCTTCCCGGGCAGAATTAAACCGCAGCAGTTCTGTTTCAGGAAAATGCTTCTGTATCATTAAAGATTGTATCGCGTTGATGAGAGGCTCATCATCTATCAGGAATATTTTATCATACTGCATGAAGTCGTCTTAAGATTGCAAGGATCTGTATGATTAAATATACTGAAGAGGTCGCGATCGGAATAAAGTTTAAGAATAAATTATATATATTTTTTACAGTTCAAAAAACTGGAATTCCAGGAGTCCTTCATTTTCAGGTAAATAATATTTCCTTTGTTTGTTCAGTTTAAAAAACTGATAATTACACTGCACCGTAACTTCATCTAAAAAATTAAAAAAGCACCCCTAAGAGATGCTTTTTAAAAAAAGGTTAAGCTTCCTTATTTAAACCGGCTCTACTTCCTTTACTTCTTCTGCTTCTGAATTCTCAACCTTATCGGTTGAATCTGAATTTTCAAGCACACTGAATTTTTCTAACTGTTCTTCTTCCCCGGTGAAATACAGAAATACTTTTAAGAATTGGTTCGAAATTCCCCCGGATCTTTGATAAACCTAATCTCTACATCCCGTTACGATCTTGCCGCCTACACGCCTCTCAATGCCCGTAAGGCATCACTTTCCAGGACTAGTGTCGTAATACTGTGTTCAGAAAAATCATCTTTTATCTCCTGATCGAACAGAACATGTGAGTGAGCATCGATAAGGCCAGGGAGTACAAGGTAATCGCTAAGGTCTATGATCTCTGCATCCTGGGGAATTTGCATATTTCTTTCAACACGTGTTATTTTATCACCCTTGATATGAATTACCTGTTCCTTAGTTAAGGAATTTTCTTTGCTGTTTTAGACAGAATCCACTTGGATATAAACATAACTGGTTTCTAACTGGGCTATCAGATCACCAGATAATAATAGAAGAATAGATGAAATGGAATGGTTTGTCATAAATACTAAGCTATGGTTTAGGTTGAAGCACGGGGAAAATAAAAATGTAAGGAATGATTTAAATAGTTTAAAATTTCGTGGTAATTAGATTCAAATAAAATACAGGGCGGCAAAGACTTCTCGAGATCCATTCATCGAAACTTACCTGCATTCTGCCGACACTTGAATTGATTTAATCGAAGCTTTTACAAATCACTACTATATTATCGCACCTTTAAAGGATTAAAGCCTTACGAACCACTTATGAGAAATAAATTGAATATATTATTCATCGAAGATGATGAGATTGAAGTAATGAAATTGCATCGTACCCTGAATACGCTGGATTTTAAACATACGATCACCGAAGCCTGTGACGGTAAAGAGGCTTTAACACAATTGGATGACCCCCATAATTTACCAGATTTAATCCTTCTGGATTTGAATATGCCCAGGATGAACGGGATAGATTTTCTGAAAATCCTTAAGAATGATGAAGTTTTAAAGTATATTCCAACAATAATTCTAACCACCTCCAATAACCGAAAGGATGTTTTGGAGTGTTATAAAATTGGTATTGCCGGGTATATGATCAAACCTCTTAAGTATGATGATTATGTCACCAAACTTAAATCCCTGCTGGAATACTGGAGTATGAACG
The DNA here is from genome assembly GCF_007050985.1 of Christiangramia sabulilitoris. Taxonomy (GTDB): domain Bacteria; phylum Bacteroidota; class Bacteroidia; order Flavobacteriales; family Flavobacteriaceae; genus Christiangramia; species Christiangramia sabulilitoris. Next base: position 43,693 of record NZ_VHSF01000004.1, on the reverse strand, counting down.
AACTTATAAAAGCTTAATGAAAGGAATCGTATTTACAGAATTTCTGGAAATGGTCGAAGAGGAATTTGGCCTGGAAGTAGTAGACAGTATTATAATGAAATCTAAATTATCGTCAGAGGGCGTCTATACTTCTGTAGGTACTTATGATTTCTTTGAAATGCAGCAGCTCATCGTGAACCTGAGTAAAGAAACCGGGATAGAGGTGAATGATCTTATTTACGCCTACGGCCGGTATTTCTTCAGTGTTCTTCTAAGACACCACCCCAATATATTCAGTCTTTATTCCGACCCTATTTCGATGCTCGCTTCAATAGAAAATCATATTCATGTGGAAGTGCGCAAGATCTATCCGGGAGCGGAGCTCCCAACTTTTAAAATCATCAAAAAAGATGACAATTATCTCGAAATGATGTATTATTCAGAGCGTTCTATGTTCATGTTCGCCAGGGCATTAATGGAAAAGACATTTGAACATTACGATTCCAGCTATAATATAGATCTTGAGTTAATAAAAGAAGATGGAAGCCAGGTGAAATTCAGTATCAATAGACAACCTTATGCATTTAACCAATAAGATCGAAGTTTATGAAAGAGCCCTCAAACGTGAAAAAGCAGCCAGAAAAGCTGCCGAGGCTATTTTAGAGCAAAAATCTTCAGAACTCTATCAACTTTCAGAAAAATTAAAACAATCTAATGCCAAGCTCGAGGAACTTCTAAATCGTAAAACCTCTGAACTAGAAGGCGTTTTTGAGAACATCATTGACTCTTATGTGGTTATGAAACTGGATGGTGAAGTGGTTAAGATGAATGATGCAGCCATAGACCTAATTGGGTATGATATTGAGAAAGAGCCTGTAAATCTAATGCAGCTGGTTAAAGAAGAGTATTATGAATACACGGTGGCGTCTTTTAAAGAGCTATATCAAAAAGGCCGGTTTAATAATTATAAAGCGGTAATACGCACCAGGAATGGCGAAGAAAAGATGGTCCAGATAAATGCGAGTATCATCTATGACAAAAATCACAAACCTATAGCTGCACAGGGAATTGCCAGGGATATCACCCGGGACACCCGTATGAAAAAGATCATGGAACTGCAGAAACAGCAGTTGGATATCATCTTTAAAAACTCCCCTATTGGAGTATGCCTGCTAGACCCCAAAGTACCGGGATTCCTGGTTGTGAACGAGGCCATGTGCCAGATGTTCGAGTATGAAGAAGCAGAGCTAAAACCATTAGACGTAAAGGATCTAACGCATCCGGAAGACCGGGAAGAGTCCAGGGTCATGCAATTAAAACTGAAAACCGGTGAACTCGACAGTTTTATTACAGAAAAGCGTTATATCACTAAAAATAATAATATAGTCTGGGCCAAAACGTCTGTAACCGCAGTAAGAGATGATAATGGAGCTATAGAATACCAGGTTGCTACGGTAGAAGATATTACCGAGCAGAAAATTTCTAATGAAAAATTAAAAGAGTCTGAAAACCGGATGTCTACTCTTATCATGAACCTGCAAACCGGAATTCTCCTGGAAGATGAGAACAGGAAGATCCAGTTAACCAATCAGCAGTTCTGTAATATGTTTGGTATCCCGGCGCCTCCGGAGGCATTAGTTGGTGCAGATTGTAGTAATGCCGCTGAGGAATCTAAACATCACTTCGAGGATCAGGATAAATTCGTGGAGCGTATAAATATTCTTTTAAAGGAAAAAAAGCCAGTTCTGGCAGAGGAACTTAAACTGACAAATGGGAGAATCTATGAGCGAAGTTATATCCCTATTTATAACAACGGGATTTATAAAGGACACCTCTGGAGTTACGACGACGTTACTATAAGACGCCGCTACAAGGAGAGCTTACAGGCACAAAAAGAAAAATACGGAAATATAATTGCCAATATGAACCTTGGGCTGGTGGAAGTAGACAATGATGATCATATTCTACTGGCAAATCAAAGTTTTTGTGAAATTAGCGGATATTCTGAAGAAGAACTAAAAGGAAAAAAAGCGGCTGAACTTCTGCTTCTGGATGAATACAGGCCGGTGCTGGACGATAAGAACAGGAACAGGGAAAAAGGTGTTTCAGATTCTTATGAAGTTAAAATAAAGACCAAAAAAGGCGAAATTAGAAACTGGCTCATAAGTGGTGCTCCCAATTACGATGTGAATGGTAAGGTAGTTGGGTCTATTGGTATTCATCTAGATATCACTGAACAGAAAAAACTGGAAGAAAAACAGAAGGAGTTATTGCTGGATCTTGAAAAGCGTAACGAGCAGTTAAACGATTATGCCCATATCGTTTCTCACGATCTCAAATCACCACTGCGCAATATTTCAGCTCTACTTACCTGGACAAAAGAGGATTTTAAAGAGAAACTGGGCCCGGATAGTTTAACAAATCTCGACCTGATGGAAAGTAAGGTCGAAAAGATGGACCACCTAATTGAAAATATTCTAAAGTATTCCAGCATAGATGGCAGCCAGCTGACAAATCATGAATTAGATTCTCATCAACTGGTGGAAGATATAATTTCCATGATCTATATTCCAGATCATATAGAAGTAAAGATCAAGGATAAATTACCGGTAATCTATGCCGATACCACGAGAATGCAGCAACTATTCCAGAATTTGATTAGCAATGCGGTTAATTATATCGATAAGGAAAAAGGTTTAGTGGAAATTGGGGTTCGGGATGAAAAAACCCATTATGTTTTTTGTATTAAAGATAATGGCTGCGGGATTCCAAAAGAATATCATGAAAAGATCTTTAAAATATTTAGTTCTGTCACTAACGATAAAAATTCAACAGGCATTGGTCTTAGTATCGTAAAGAAGATCATTGATCTTTATGACGGCAGGATCTGGCTGGAAAGTGAACCGGGAAAAGGCACCACTTTTTACTTCAGCCTGAAAAAATAAGTCAGGATATAAAAATATCGATTATGGACGAGCAACCTAATTTATCTTACATACATCAACTCTCAGGAGGCGATAAAGCATTTGAAGCCAGGCTTATGGAAGTAGTAAAAAGGGAATTACCAGAGGAGTCTCAAACCTGGCGTGATAATATAAGTAGTGGTAATTTGGATGATGCCGCATCCAGTGTACATAAACTTAAACACAAAATTAGTATTTTAGGGCTGGAAGAAAGCTACCGTTTCGCAGAAACCTATGAAGATGAACTGCGGGAAGGGTTCAATATTAGGCAGGAAGAATTTGAAAAACTCCTGCAGCTTATGCTTTCTTTTGTTAAGCGTACCTAAAATCTAACTTCATGAAATGTCTTATAATTGATGATGAGGCTACCGCCAGATTGATCATTCAACAACTTATTGAAAACAATAAGCATGTAGAAATGGAACAGGAATTCCCCAATGCCATGCAGGCTATAAAATTCCTGAACCAGAACTCTGCAGACCTTATTTTTCTAGACATTCATATGCCAGATTTTACAGGTTTTGATTTTATCCAGACTTTGAAAAATCCTCCTAATGTCATACTTACCACTTCAGATAAAAGTTTTGCCATAGAAGCGTTTGAATATGATTGTATCGTAGATTACCTGGTGAAGCCCATTACACAGGAAAGGTTTGATAAAGCCGTGCAAAAGGCGCTGAGCTCGAAAGCTTCCTCGTCCAAACCAGAGGTAGAGTCTGACCTGAATAAGACAGATAATGACCTATATGTAAATATAGACCGAAGGCTGATAAAAATTGATATCTCCAGTATTTACCTGATCGAAGCAAAGGGTGATTATATCACTATTAAAACCTTCGGAAAAAATTACACGGTGCACTCTACCTTAAAGAAAATAGAAGAAAAATTACCCCAGGATATATTTCTAAAGATCCATCGTTCTTTTATCATCAATACCAAGAAGATCATTGATATCGAAGATAATTCAGTTCTTATCGAGAAAGATGTGATTCCGGTTAGCCGAAGTAATCGTCCTGAACTAATGAAAAGACTGAACCTTCTTTGATCGGTTAACCATAGTAATTCAACATTCATCTTAAGAAAATCGCAGCCTGACGATATTTAAAATCTTCAGACTAGCAAGCTTATATCTTTATCATTCTAATCACCGCATGGTAAAACCTTAAGCAATGAAAAATCACAATTATGCCGTAATCATGGCAGGAGGAGTGGGAAGTCGGTTCTGGCCGGTTAGTACCGCAGAGAACCCGAAACAATTTCAGGATATTCTTGGTTGTGGCCAAACTCTTATCCAGGCCACCTTTACCCGCCTGCAAAAAGTAGTTCCTAAGGAACATATTTTTATACTTACCAATAAGATATATGAAGCTACTGTTCTTGAGCAACTGCCGGTAGTAACGCCGGCTAATATTGTTTGCGAACCGGCCATGCGCAATACTGCGCCATGTATACTTCTGGCGGCTTTAAAGATCTGGAAAAAAGATGCTGAGGCAAAAATGCTGGTCGCTCCAAGTGATCACTGGATCCCCCAGGAAGATAAATTCATACATGATATTGAACTGGCTTTTAATGAAATTGAACAGAGCGATGATCTGGTCACCTTCGGCATACCTCCCACCTCTCCTAATACCGGATATGGTTATATCCAATATGATGATTCGGCGCACAGCAATATTTTTCACGTAAAAAGATTCACCGAAAAGCCCAACCTGGAAAATGCTAAAAGATTTCTCCAGGAGGGTGATTATCTATGGAACTCTGGAATATTTGCCTGGAGAACAGATACGATCCTGCAAAGCTTCCAGCAGTTTTTGCCTGAAATGTATCAACTATTCTTAAATGGATTCAGTTTCCTGAACACCTGTGAAGAGTTCTCATTCCTGGAGGAAAATTTCCACAAGGCCCAGGATATCTCTATTGACTTTGGTATTATAGAAAAAGCAAGTACCGTAAAGGTAATACCTGCTACTTTTTCCTGGAATGATCTAGGTACCTGGTGTAGCATTCAGGGGGAACTCCCCCAGGATGCCGCATCCAATACAGTTGTTAATTCCAGGTTTATTCCGGAACACGCCTCCGGTAATATCATTAGAACCCAGGCCGGCAAGGTCGTTTATATAGACGGTCTCAAGGATTATATGATCCTGGAAGAAGATAATGTGCTGGTAATAGTCCCTAAACAAAAAGAACAGGAGATAAAAGTGATTCGGCAAACTGTACTGGAAAAATTTGGTGCAAGCTTCGGTTAAGACTGCTTATCGAAAGATTTCTGCCATTCAACCTGTAAGAAAGAGCTATAAACGAAAAAACCGGAATTGCAGAAAATACTCCTGTAATTTTAACCTATAAGAAATAAGAATAACTTTTTTTGCCTCATGATTAACCTACATGTTATTGCAGATATTTCAGATGAGTTTACCGGCAGGTACCCTACTGTCTTCGTTGTTGAAGACAGCCGGTAAAACTTATCGATATTTAGTAAAATAACGACGCTATTACAGTATAATCTGGTCGTGGTTAGATCCAGATTACTTAAGTGGTTAGGCGAAAAGCCGGAGAAATATCTCCGGCTTTTCTTATTATATCCTTTAAAGGAACCACGATTAAACCGCATCCATATTGTTTCAGCTTAGTTCTCTAGAATATTTTATAAATTGAATATTACCCATGGTTACAAAGAACGGTCGTGCTTAACTAATCTTAAAGAGTCACATACCGGAGGGTTCAATTGAAGAATTCAACCTGCTAAGCCGACCTGCCCCTACAGGGATTTTAAAAAAATCTATTTCAAATTGAACAGAGGTTTCGCTTTAAAGAACCATTTTAGGTTGATACCAAATTCCGTAAAGGTAAAACCTGCTACCGTTGCCGATGCGATATTACTATGGGTAGCATATACCCCACCGATAAACCGCTGGCTTATATTATACCCCGCCCTGGCCTGTAAACGGTAGGTGGGCTGGCCGTCACCATCTTCGATAAATTGATATCCGGCCGCCGCAGTAAGATCATAATTAAAAGCTTTGTCCTCATCATCACTAATAAGGTTCATAAAGATCTCTGCAGCCTGAAATTTTTCAGGGCTAAAATATAATTCAGGCATACGCTTTTCAAAGCTTATATATTGATAATTAATTCCGCCTTTTAAAAGCGGCTTTTTTAATATACTATAGTATAAAGATGTAAACAATAGCTTCCGGCTATTATCATCACTTTGCTCGGTGTGCATATATTGCAAATACCAGCCAAGACCATACCTTGTTGTATAATTATTAGTTAGGAAAAGATGGTTACCCGCTATTTTACGATTTAAGAGTTCAGCATTAAAATCCTGTAAATCCCTGCGATAACCAATTTCAAGATCATCCCGCATGAAGGGTTTGATCTGAGCAGCAACCTCCCCCGTAAGATTAGTATAATCGGTTTCCACAGATCTGGCATTTATAAGCCCTGTGTTAACCCTGAATTTCACGGAAGGAATAATCTTGTAAGAGGCTGATAGATTAAAGTAATCTGAATTCGCCTCGAGGCCAGATCTTGTATTCCTCGTCTTGCGATAAGTATATCCCCCCAGTACTTCCAGTTTGGTGGAAAGTGGAAGGCGGACGGTGGTTGCGGCGGCGAAAGCCTGGTTATCTCCATTATCGAAAGAGAAACTTAGGTTTTCTTCCAGCATAGGCCTGTAACCGAATTCTATTTTTTGCAGCAGTTGTTCTGCATCCTGTTGATTTTTATAAAAACTTAAAGTTTGTTCTGCATAATCCATGGCTTCTTTGATTTCGCCTCGGGCAAAATACGCATTCGCTATCCCTAGATTACCGTCAAAGGAGGCAGAATCTATTTCCAGAATCTGATTATAATTATTAATACTTTTTTTGAAATCTCCCGTATACATACCCAGGCTGGCTGCTAAGGCCAGGACCCAGGGTTTTTCCGGATACAGTTCCAGCTGGTGTTCGATCTGATCTTCAGCCCTGGAATACTTATGATTCCAGATCAGGGCCTGTATATATCGTTCGGCTGCCATCAGCCTTGAGATACTGTCGTTACTATCTTTAGCCATTTGCCGGGCCAACGTCGCATATTTTAAAGCATCCTTTTCGCGTTTAGCTATATGATATGCCAGGGAAATACCAGTAAGCGCCTGAATACTATCCCGGGAATCCAAGGCAAGCTGTTTATAAACATCTATGGCTGCATCAGAATTTTTAAGAATAAGATAAATATTGGCTTTGTTTAAAAGGCTTTCCCGATCATTTTCGAATTCCCTAAGGTTATCATCCAGCAAACCTATTGCCAGATCATATTGACGTTCCTGTAGCAACCGATTGGCGTAACCTAACCTGATATATTTCAAGGAATTTAACGCGTTAGGATTCCCGGGCGATAAATTCAATGCTTTTTCTACCCACTTGGTAGCCGATTTATATTTTTTAAGGTTGCTAAGGGTATTCGCATATCCCAGCAGAACCGAAAAGTTTTCAGGATTCTCTTCCAGCAAAACAGAATAATAGACTTCTGCCTCAGGGTACTGCCTACTCCATAAGAGTGATTCGGCGTAATTAAGCTTTACTTCAAGATCATCTGGAAAATCTATCAATAGATCTTCAAAGATTTTCACCGCCTTGTTTGGATCACTACTTAGGCCTACTGCCCTGCCATAGCAAAGTCTTGCCGTTTTATTTTCGGGATGCTCCTTAAGGATCTTGCTGAAGAATATCTCTGCCTGGGAAAATTCCCCGGCTTCTAGATGCTCAAAGCCTTTCTGCATTTCCTGCCCCTGCATGAAAAATCCTGTAATAGTAAAGAGAACACACAGCAAACGCATTTTAAAATTTATCATTCAGGTAGGTTTAGTTTAGTTAAGGCAAGTTAAAAACACTTTAGCGATAATTCATCTACAGAAAGCTGCCATCCGTCGAAAGAGATCGCAGGTTGGTTGAAATACATAAGATATTAGCATTAGTAATTAATTTAAAAACCAGAAATCATGGCATTAAAGATCAAAGAAAACAACGGGATTTTTGAAATCAGCGGAAGACTTTCTTCCTCTAATTCTTTTCAAGTTAGAAAATATTTTGAAGTCATTCTCAAAATGAAACATTATGTGAGAATTAGCCTGGAGCAACTTGACGGGATGGATATAGGCAGCGTATTCGAATTCAGAGCTTTAATCATGTATGCTGCACGCAGAGGACGAGTAGTAAATTTTGTTGGTGATGAGAACAGAAGAATACGCGGAGCCTTTCTGGGCGCAGGAGTAGATTTGATGTCTTATAACACAATGAAGGTAACCTCCTGATAAACCGAAAACCTATGTCCACCTTAAGAATTGCCAGATATAACCTAAAAATTGAAGCCTCACAGGTCTTCATGATCAGTGCAATGGTCGTGAACGTGGGTAACTACTTATACAATCTTGCCCTGGGAAGGTTACTGGGACCTCAGGCATTTGCAGATGCTGCTATCCTGGTCACCTTTCTTTTGATTCTTTCTTTTATCGCTATGACTCTGCAATTGAGTGTGGCAAAATTTACCGGAAGTTTCGATACAGATAAAAAAGAGGCCTTTTTAAAATATTCCAGGAAATTCAGTCTGTACCTGGGGTGCATCGCAGGCCTACTGGTAATCCTTATGGCCGGAAAATTGCAACTGTGGTTTAATACCGAATCCTCCGGAATGTTCAGGATTTTTGGAATGGGGATCCCGGTTTATTTCTTAATGAGTGTCAACAGGGGCTACTTTCAGGGAGAACAGCAGTTTATAAACCTTTCTATAACCTACCAGGCAGAAATGCTGAGCCGACTATTCTTAACCCTGGCTTTTATTTTGATGCTTCCCTTTCAAAGTTCTGAACTCGTTGCGCTGGGGATTTTTATTTCTTTATTCCCCGGGATATTTCCTTTTAAAAGGATCAAAACTAAAATATTACCGGCCATTAGTTCTACCGATATCTCTCATTTAAAAAAGTTTATCCTGGTAACGGCCTTTTATGAACTCACCCAGATCCTGATCAATAATGGTGATATTTTATTGGTGAAGCATTTTTTTGACACTCATTCAGCAGGATTATATGCTTCACTGGCTTTGATAGGCCGTGGCGTCTACTTTGTAGCCTGGATGTTTGTCATGTTGTTGCTACCCAAAGTGGTACAACGACACAAGGAAAATAAAGATACTACAAGGTTATTCTTCAAATACCTGGGTATGGTCGCCACTTTAAGTATCCTGGTTATATTAACTAACCTGCTGGTTCCTGAATTGATCATAAGTATGCTCTTTGGGAATGCATATCTTGAAGTCTCTGGTCTGCTCTGGAAGTATGCCATGGCCAGTTCGCTATTTGCACTGGCAAATGTCTTCGTCTATTATTTTTTAAGTCTGGATAAATATCTGCCTGTATTGATATCTGGTATTTTTGGAATACTTCAGTTAGCGATGATTTATCTGGAGCACTCCAGTCTGGAAAAGATCGTGGAGATTCAGATATTGGTAATGACAACCTTACTAGCCATTCAAATTGGTTATTTCTTTTACCATATCAAAAAAACCTCTCACCGAAGCTAACCTGCCTCTAATCGAAGAAATCTTTGTGTCAGGGATTTACAGCTGATATTTACCATAGAAATAAAATCTAACCGAAATATAGAAATTATGAAACTTGCCTTAGTAACCGCCTTTCCGCCCAGTAAAGTAACCCTGAATGAATATGGATATCACCTGGCCAAAAACTTTGCCCGGAAAGAAGAAATTGAAGAACTAATATTAATTACTGATGAGACCGTAGAAGAAAAACAACTGGATTTCGATTCAGGTAATACAAAGATTACTGTAAAGGAATGCTGGAAATTCAATAGCTATAAAAACATATATAGCATTTATAGATCAATTAGAGAGTCACAAGCAGATGCAGTATTATTCAACTTACAGTTTATGAAATTTGGTGATAAAAAAATACCTGCAGCCCTGGGGCTTTTTCTTCCTTTACTTTTAAGACTTAAGGGTATTCCTAATATCGTTCTTTTACACAATATTTTGGAACAGGTAGATCTGGGAAATGCCGGTTTTACTGATAACAAATTCCTGAAGCGTATTTTCAACAGCATTGGCACCCTGTTAACCAGGGTTATTTTAAAGGCAGATACGGTAGCCCTCACTATTGGAAAATATGTAGAGATCATACAGGAAAAATATAGTGCATCCAATATAATTCAAATCCCTCACGGCTCCTTCGAAACTCCTGCAGAGCCCGATTTTAATCTGCCTGCAGGGCCGAAGAAGATTATGACCTTTGGCAAATTTGGAACCTATAAGAGAGTAGAGATACTTATCGAGGCCGTTATAAAGTTGCGGAAAACAACCAGCGAAGAGGTAGAAATTGTAATTGCCGGTACAGATAGCCCCAATACCCCGGGATACCTTGCTGAAATGAGGGAGAAATATAAAAATGTGAAAGGTCTGCATTTCACCGGATATGTGCAGGAAGAGGATGTTCCAAAGATATTTGGTGAAAGTACAGTGGTAGTATTTCCTTACACTTCTACCACAGGTAGTTCCGGAGTACTGCATCAGGCCGGCAGCTATGGTAAAGCCGTGGTAATGCCCAGTCTTGGTGACCTGGCACTTTTAGTGGAAGAAGAAGGTTATACTGGAGAATTTTTTAAACCCGGAAATGTAGATTCGCTCGCTCATTCTCTGGGAAAAATCATTAAAGATGACCTCTACCGCAGAAGAATAGGAGAGGTTAATTATAAAGCCGCCTGCAGTTTACCAATGGAAAAGGTAACCCAGCTATATCTTGAGGAATTTAAGAACATCACGAATTCTAAGCTCAATTTGAGATATACTTAAAGGCCGGCTTTGGATTGCCGGAATAATCAAAAAAACCAAATTCTTTCTGGAAAGCCCGGCGCCAGGGTAAAGGCCCTACCACCCTGCCGGGAATTTCCTTAAAATCATATAAGGTCCAGGATAAAAATGCGAGCTTTTCTTTAGCAAGAAACGCTTGCATTTTTTGATGATATAATGCCTGCTCCTCCTCATCTCCGGAAAATGGTTTCCAGATACCGTCATAAGAAGATATTCCAAATTCTTCCAGGATCAAAGGCTTGGAAATTTTTGAAGAGAGCCTGGTATAGATATTCTCAAAATCTGATGGATCGCCATAATAGTGAAATGAGATCATATCTACCTCTTCTTTTAGCAAATGAGCATTTTCAGGTTTGGCCCAGCCTATTGTGACCAATTTTCCCGGTGCCAAGCGCCTAAACTGATCTATGGTATATCTAAGCCAATTGGTCACCAGGTCCTTCCCCCTATTATCAAAATCAAGATCTGGTTCATTTTTTATATCGAAAGCCATGATAGCAGGATGATCTTTAAATCTCTTTAATAGTTTCCTGGCGTGAGAATGGGTCTGGGTCCATCCCAGGACCGAATAATCCCCGTAAAAATCAAAAAAAGTAAGTATTACTTTGAGTTGCTGGGCTTCAGCAACATTTAAAACCTTCTCCAGTTTTTCTAATTTATTTTCGACAAGCTTATTTTTCCCAAATCCTTCGTAGGGTATAAAAATGCGTACTGTATTTAAATTTGCAGAACGAATAAGTTCAAAATCTCTCTCGATTACTTGTATATCAAACTCATCTCCATACATATCCCAGGGTGTTTCCTTGGGATAATAATTTATTCCTTTGATAGAATAAAGGCTGTCTCTTAAATAAACTGATCTACCCTTTACCTGCCATTCAGGATTCAGGGTTGTGTCAATCCCGGTTAATTCCGGTTGCAGGCGTTTTAAATGCCTTATTCTCCAGAATCCATCTTCCAGCAACATCATTACCTGGTAGGATGCCGTATCTACGCTGGTACCAGTAAATGTATCCTGCTCAAAATTGTGAGTGTACTCCAGGACATTACGGTCCTTAAAAACTACCATCTGTCCATCTGCACTGTAGAAATTCAGTTTGGGATGATGTTCAAGACTGGTAGACTCGAAATTCAGATCAGCTTCTTTATTAAAGGCAATGTTCCTGTAGATATTTACCCGGGCACTGTCTGTATAATAATCATCAATTCTAAGTACTTCATTATTCTTATAGGCCAGGTTTTTCACATACCACGCATTCAGGTAATCCCGTTCTATTTCCTTAAGACTTTGTGGTTCCATAATTCGGCCTTCATAAGAGGTAGTATCCCAATCTATGGATGGTACATATAATTTTTCTGCTTTGACCCCGGTTTTTAACATAGAAGACCTGTCTGCCCCGGTATTTAGATAAGACCAGATCGAGCCAATTCCGTATAAAACCGCGGCATTTACAATTAAAAAACTAAGTACAATACCAGCACGATAAAGATTTCTGCTTAATTTTTGGGTCATTAAGGTATTTTGAGAGATTTGGTAATGCCAAGGGTTTCGACCTTAAAGATATCATTTTCTAAAAATTCCTGTTCCTCGGGAAGGTTAAAGATGGCATAAGCCTTCTTTGTAGCTTCCTGCATTTTGAAATTTATTTTATTCTTTCTCAGAATGGTTAAAGTTACAGTGGTACCTTCAGGGATTTGTTGATCCAGAAAACTTTGCAGGGGGCCTACTTTGACGCTTTTTGATTCGGGTTCTATGATCACTTCAAAGTCATTGAGAACCGGTTTGAATTTTATTTCGATTAGATCGCTATCTGCTATACCGTTCACTACCGCCCTGATCTTCCAGGTATTTGGTTTCTCCGGATGCAGCACCCCTGCAGTAGCCACACCATTGATCGTTGACGCCGTGGTCTTTAATTTTTTCCCCGTTTCTGTAGAAATTAGAAAGTCTACCAGAGTACCATCACTCACTATATTACCAAATCGATCCTTCAAGATTGAAGTTGAAAGTGTGGCCACCTGGTTACCATCTGCATAATCATGTATCCTATTCAAAGAAATTTGAAAATTCGCCGGTACTGAAGGATAAATCCTGCTGCTAAGTTCTTTACTAAAAACATGTCTACTGCTAGCAGATAACAGAATTTTCCCCGCCTTTTCTCTAGTCGGGAAATTCTTCCATGCGATCATATTCTTCATGCTTAAACTATCTTTTTGAATCACCTCAGCATAATATTCCTGAGTTTGCACGCTGGTTCCATCTTCCAGTGGATTGTCATATTTATCCAGTGGAATAGCTACCAGCATAGAAAAATCACCGTCTCCGGCCTGGATACTTCGAGGCCCAAAATAAGTTTCTATTTTCTCTGGTCCTTCATCAGGCAGGATCAGGATCTCTCCTTGCCTTCCCTCTACTTTCCAGGAGATTACCCCAGATTTATTTGCAATGAATTCAGGTATCTTATAACAGGTTTTATCCTCACACTTTTGCGGTTTAAGCAGGGTCTTGCCATAAGGGGAGATCAAAAACAGACGGGCTTTTGGACTTATATCATTAAATTGTAGAATGATCTCCTCCCCGGCTCTTGATGTGACAGGTAGTTCGTTCGCCCCGACATTTAATTGTTTTGTTGAGGATATAAAGAGCAGGCTAATAAAGAGTACTGCGATTTTAATGTGCTGATATATCATTTAGGATTCCCTATATAACTGTTAAGATCTATTTTTAAGTATTCATAACCCAGGCCTGATATTTCCTGAATGGTCGCAGGTAAAAGGTCCTTTCTTCTTACCGGTACACTTTTGCCGGCGATCTGTGCATTAGGCAAACCGTTCACGAAAATATTGTTCATGGAGCTGTTTATTACTGATAGTTTACTGAGGTTCTCGGGCTCCCGGTTAAAGGAGCGTTTTCGTTGTACCCTGATGCCATCATTGACGTATTGATGGTCTACCCATAATATGTCATAATTTTTATCATAATAGGAATAAATAACCTGCGGGATGGTCACCTCCTGCACACCAAAATTAAAAAGACTCCCATTAATAGAATCACCATCAAATTCCAGATCATGTAAATTAATATTCTTATAGAGGTCTGTTGTTGCGACATTCCCGGCGCATTGAAGGTTAAAACTTGCCGGTTTAGAGGAGAGATCTACCGGGGTGAATATATTTGGATCAAAGGTTTCAGGAATTTTTTCGCCCTCTCCCAGCCAGGCAATTCCCTCAAAATCTACCCTAAAAGCGGTTACTTCTTTTGGTAATAGTTTATGTTTCATTACCTGGCCGGCATTGTAAGTTGCAAGCTCTCTGTTCTTATCATCGTACAAGGTTCCCTTTATTACAACATCTGCCGGGACATAATCTACATTCTGTATTTCACCTACAATGCTATATCTACCCTTGAATTTAACCAGTTTTGCCGTAAGGACCTCAAGTACGGGTTGCCGTAGAACGTCCTCGTGATGTGTTTGCTGGGTTGTCACCATTCTGCGTCCATGATTATAAAACCGGGTTTCATTACCTGAAAATAATTGATCTGGGGGAAGATCTGGATTTCCTTGCGATGCTTTGATATACCATGAATTACCCCGCCTTATGAGATCATGATCATAAGTTTGGTAAATCACCTCCAGCGGCGTTACCCATGAGGTATGAACTACTGCATGAGCAACAGTATCATTGAGATTTTTAGATTCAACATAAATACTGTCTAATTTAGCGTATGAGCTGAGTATCCCATCATTTACCGACACTTCAAGCATAAATTGAGAGATGCTTTTCCCGCTCTTAGGGTCAAGGTATGAATGAGCTCTTTCATATTCCTTAAAATCTACCGCATCATAATAGGCCGTTATGACATTCTCGGGACTTACCTGAGATTTATTCTGAATATAAATCATATACAAAGAAACCGCAATAATGGCCAGTAAAAGGTAAGCCCAGAAATGATTTATGTTCAACATTCCCCTGTTAAATCCGAAATAAGAATTTTTATAGATCAGGAATACCGGCTTTAGAGGCACCCTGGATTTCAGGGTATTTATCCATAATAACTGAATATTCAGGATAAAAGCGATGATAACGGTTAGTATGGGAATTATTCCCCACATGATCTTTAGGAATAGCGGAACATCCTGAATGGCTATAACTTTGGACAGCGGTGGAACATTTAATTTCTCCCAGACCATAATTCCATTTTCAAGTTGTTGCAGGCGTTGCCAGCCGCTGAAATATAGCAGAGGATCATAGAACTTATCATTCGAGAAAATGTACTTAAGATTATATTTTTCGGGTATAGATAAAAATTGCTGTAATGAACCTATTCCTTCAAATCCCCTGAATTTAGAGTTTTCCAGCCTTTCCACTGCACGTGTGGTCAATTCAGGCAAACGCCGGGCCGAATGATAATTTCCGTCTACGGTTAGTGCCCTGGTTTGTGCAGAAAGCCAGGCCATCTGATCCCCGAACCCAAGCGTAAGAAATCTCCATTGATCATGTTGATCCTGGTTCAGAAAATTCACTATAGGCAACATTTTAATACTTTGCGGCTGCATGGGACGAAAGGAACCAATAGTAAGGGTAAATACTGTAAGAAATAGAAAGATTCCTGCCAGTAAAGCGCCGCTAAGACGATGGTATACAGATCCAAATCGTTCCTGAAAAAGTTTTTTGAGGTCACCCTCGGCGAACCTGTAGGCAAACTCTCCAAAAATGGGCAAAGCCATAATAGACGCCCACAGCGTAAACCTGTCCAGCGTAAGTATATTAAAGGCGGTTTCACCCAGGATTGCTCTTGGAATTGGAGTGGTTCCACCGGTTCCCAGTATAAACAACAGTGAGAAGGATAAACCAAAAAATAAAAATCTCTTAGAAAAAAACCGATAAAATATATAAGGTAATAGAAAGAATAATATACCCCATGGAATGATAAAAAATATAAGCCCGGAAGAGGTTACCTCTATAAAATTATCGCGGCTGCCATGCGGTATGGGCACCTGGGTAATTGGATTTTTCTTGGTATTGATCCAGTAGGGTAAAATACAAACGATAATGATCGCCAGTGATGAGAAACCAAAGATCAGGATTCGTTTTAAAAGACTTGTAAAACTTTTTAAGAATGAACTTAATTTCACATTTCTGATATTTCCTGAACGCTCGGTAGCGACGTCCATTACTACCATTCCAAGTAGAGGAAATATAAAAAAGATCATTCCGAATATTGGGGTTACATGATGCGAAGTAACCGTTACAGCTATTAAAGAAACAGCGCGCAAGAAAAACTGCCACTTCCCTGTTCTTATATAAAGATAGATTTCCGGCAGAGTGTGTAATAGTAGGGAAATACCAATGATACTTGGCAATTGCCCAAATATATGCAATGTCTCAACGAACGAACTGGAAAAAACCGCAAGAATGGCAGCATATCCAGCTACCTTTCTATTTGCCGTGATCAAAAGGGAAAATCGGTACACGCCGGTGATAAACAAGATCACTGCAATTATTGCCACCAGGAACATCCCGAACTTAAGTCCACCTATGAACGATAGTAAAGCTATTGCCTGATGAACTAGCGGCGGATATCCCATTACGGTAAAACCGGTGTACCACTTATAATTCCAGGGTTCAAACCAGTTGTTGGCATAATGTTCTGCAAAGAACAAATGGATAAGGGCATCATAGGTATTCTCCAGGGTAAAGAAAATACCCGAGCTGTGGAAAACAATCCCGATTATTAGGGCTACTAAGAGGTACTTATTAGTCTGTTCTTGCATTTTACTATAATAGTAAATAATTCATTTATAAAAGTACCACGACTTTAGACTTTAGCAAACTCATTGAACGACAGGAACTTTCCATTCACCGACAATAATAAACGGTTTTGTCTAATATCCTATAAAATCGCCTGTTCTGACTCTACTTTTGAAGTATTAAAATAACCTAACACTAACCAGTTATGAAAATTTTAGCCATAGACGACCAGCAATTAGTTCTTATGCCACTTGAAAAGAGGCTTAAAGAACAGGGTTATGAAGTAGTGACCACCACCGATGTTGAAGAAGGTATCCAGTTTTTTATGAAATTCAAACCAGATCTTTTAATACTTGATATCAATATGCCGCAAACTTCTGGCCTGGACGTTATAAGATATATTCGAAAGGGCCTACTTGATAAAACTCCAATCGTGGTTTTAAGTGGAGATCGTAATCAAGATTCCTTGATCGAAGCATTTGAATTGGGTATTAGTGATTTCATGAAAAAACCTTTAAGCCTGGATGAAGTTTGCATCAGAGTTAAAAGTATTCTTGGATCAGAGACCAGGGGAACAACTAAGGATATTAAGAATACCACCTTACAGAGCAGGTGCGTTGGAGTGGTAATACCCTGTTATAATGAAGAAAAGCGTTTAAAATCGGCTTCATTTCTTGAATTTATAGACAAGAATGCCGGGTATCATTTGTGTTTCGTTAACGATGGTAGCACAGATAATACTTTAGAGGTACTTAATAATTTAAGAGTAGGTAGAGAGAATTCTATAAGCATTTTTAATTGCGTTAAAAATGGGGGTAAAGCAGAGGCCGTTAGACAAGGTTTAAAATATATGGCTAATATGCCAGACCTTGACTATGTAGGCTTCCTCGATGCTGACCTCTCTACAGATCTTCAGGATTTTGATGACCTGGTAAATACCCTGGAAACAAGTGATTTCAAGATCGTAAATGGTTCGAGAATCTCCAGAATGGGAGCCAATATAACAAAGGAAAGCGCCAGGAAACTAATTAGCATGACCATAAACCTTATCATCTGCAAGATCCTGGGAATGCCTTTTAGAGATACACAGTGCGGCGCCAAAATAATGCGTAAAGAACTTATTAGCGTAGCATTTAACCGACCTTTTTATACTAAGTGGCTGTTTGATGTAGAAGTATTTATGCGCATGAAAATCTATTATGGAAAACAGAATGTGCAGAAATTCATCTGTGAACAACCCTTAAAAAGATGGATCCATGAAGATGGTTCAAAATTATCCATGAAAGATTCTATGAAAATCGGCATACAGTTAATAGAGATCTATTTAAAATATACCTTTAAAAGGTCTTTATATGTAGCGAAGAATAAAGCATATAATAAGGTTACGGTTTAAATGCTATCAAGTAAATGTTATCATAACCCATAATACAAAAAGCATCTGAACAAGATGCTTTTTGTATTTCTATAACCTTTTCTGCGACTTAACCCGCCTCGACTTCAGTTATCTCAGAAATAATTTCCTCCTGATTATCCTCATCTTCAAGCACGTTGAATTTTTCTAACTGTTCTTCTTCCCCGGTGAAATATGGGAAAACATCTAAAATGGGCGATTCAGTAATTGAAGGGATCGTATAATCGCCCATAGTATCCTCCATGGCCGTGGTGGTATTTTCAAAAGCTTCCTTTACATCATTCGCCTGAACCAACAGGTACCTATTTGTCTTTCTCTCTTTACCGCTTTCCTCATCGAGGGCAACCAAAGAAACCTTGGATTTAAACCACCTGTCTGAATTTTCAAAAGGATGAACCTCTGAAAAATTAGCCACTTTTATATTCATTATTCTGAAGTCCTCACTAGTGTATGCCTTCATTTCTTCAGTAATCCTGGCTTCGGCTTCAGTATAAGATACCGCGTCGAGTAAATAGGTATCTGTAGTTACCTTCTGTTCTCCTGTCTCGTGTGTTTTTCTGTATTTCACCTTACATTCATACCAAATTACGCTCATATCATATATTTTAGGACGCCAAATATATATTTTTAATCAGGCGTTTGGAACTAAAACCAACCATAGAAATCAACATTTATTACATTCTTCGGAAGCTGAAGTACTTACACGTAAGATTTATTTCAAATTAAAGTATGCTCAAAAAAAAGGGAACCGTTTTAAGATCCCCCTTTTTTAATTTATATAAACCTGAGTTATTTTTTAACACTTAGCTCCCTGGTTAACCATCCCCTTCTGCTCGCAGTGGCGATCGCATAAGGAGTGATCCAGAATAACCCGAAAGTATAAAGCAGACTATAAGAATAAGCCCAAAGGGATTCAGATAATTTATACCTCTTGGCATAGAACAATACCGGGAAACTGGACCAGATAAGTATACTTAAAAGCGTCGAGCTCAGGAAAAGAATTGGATGCGTAAAAACAAAGAAGAACATCAATAAGATCACCGGGTAGCTCATGATCAATTTAAGGATCTGGTTTACGAACAATATTCTGATCCCAAGTTTTCTTCCTTCTCTAAAATCTGTGAAAACATATTTTGCCATAGCCAGGTTTTCACGTACGTTACTTCTTCCCCATCTAATGAACATCTTATATAAACCGGTATATTTTTCAGGAACATTGGTATAGGCATAAGCATTTCTCTGGAACAATACATGATATCCCTGCTTCAGGATCATATTGGTCATAGCTCTGTCTTCCCCAATATCTGAGGGATTCCCCATAAATGTCTGGTTGATCCACTCGGGAAGACAGGCAAATACAGCTTCACTTCTATAAGCTGCCAGGGCTCCCGGGGTACATAGCACAGATTCCAGGCTACTTTCTGCTGAGCGTACAAATTCAAAACTAAGTACAAAACTCACATCCAGCATCTTTGGCAACAAGGCTTTCTTCTCATTGTTTAGAACCCTTATGTTACCGGCAACAGCTCCACATTTTTCATTTACTACAAATGGACTTACCAGGTTGCGCAGAGTGTCTTTTGCAACTACAGAATCACTATCCACGGTTACAAAAATTTCTCCTGTTCCCAGGTTAAATCCACGGTATAGAGCATGACGTTTACCTTTATTCTCCGGCTGCTGGTAGATCGCTAATCTGTCGCCCAAAACCTTTTTGGCTTCCAGCATCCAGGACCAGGTATCATCTTTACTTCCGTCATCAATAGCAAGTAACTGCAGTTTTTCTGCGGGATAGTCACTCTCCGCAAGACTCATTAAGGTAGACCAAACCTGTTTCCCTTCATTATACGCCGGAACAATCACCGTAGTGGTTGGTAGTTTTGCATCCTCAACTCCCTGCACCGGTTTATATCTTAAGTACAAAAAGAGGTTATAAAAAAAGAAACCTGCTTTAAAAACGAATAAAGCGGTGGCAACTATAAAAAATCCAAAGCCCCAGGATGAATTGAATCGCTCCAGTCTATACTGGCTGAAATCACTTTGTAAAGTAAATGCCAGGTAAGCAGCTCCAAGCAAGAGTAAAAAACTAGCCGCTCTAACCATGATGCCCTTAAGGTTTCTTGGCTTAACAGTCTCATTGTCCAGATCGAAAGAATTAAATCTCTCTTCTGCATTTTTTTCACTAATCACTTTTTGATCTTCTTTTTGTTCTCTATATATTTTATTCGATCTCATATTTAAACTTTACTTTTAAATGGTGTTGGTAATACCGGTTTTAACTCTCCGGCATAGCGGTCATACCAAATCACATGCCACTTCACAAACGACTGATTTTCAAATGGTTGAAGCTGACCTAAAATCCCTTCTTGTGGCGGAATACCACAGTATAATTTCCCAAATACCCTATTAATAGCTGAACTATAATTCTGAAGGCACTTTAAATCATATTTCAATAAGCTTTTACAGATTATGTCAGTAAATTCTTTCGCCTCTCTGAATTGGCCGGCAAAAGTATCTAAAAAATACCTGTTAGAGTAAAAATGTTTGGTCTTAATTCAACATCAGAAATTTTGATTAAGTTTTAAAAACTTTTGAAAAAACCATTCTGCCTAACCAGATTGAAACCCTAGTTAATTTCCTCACAAATAAAATATTAGCTTCTTTTCGTGATGTAATTTTATCTGGTTTTTACCAAATCGATGAAAATGAAAGAGGAAATGAATGTTTTGCAACCTATAGTCGCGTCTGAAGGAATGGGGGCGATTGTAGAAATTGGATACACTACCTTTAGGGTATGGGCTCCACATGCTGAGATGGTTTTTGTCTCAGGTGACTTTAACTCCTGGACAGAAGATGATCTGGAACTGGAAAAAGAAGAAAATGGTTACTGGGCTGGAACTACAGATCTGGCTAAGGAAGGAGACCAATATAAATATGTGATCTGGAATTCAGGACAAAAGCTTCTGAGAAACGATCCCTATGCCCTGGAGGTCACAAATTCCAACGGTAATTCTATAGTTAGAACCCTCAATTTTGACTGGGAAGGAGATGATTATCAATTACCTTCCTGGAATACACTGGTGATTTACGAATTACACGTTGGTACTTTTAACCGCAAACAACCCGACCAGGTTGGAACTTTTGATGATGTAATCGAGAAATTGGCCTATTTGAAAGAACTGGGTATCAATTGTATTGAGCTACTGCCGGTAGCGGAATTTGCAGGTGGTATTTCCTGGGGCTATAACCCCGCGCATCCTTTTGCTATAGAACAGGATTATGGAGGACCAGACGGGTTATTCAGGTTAGTTAAGGAAGCACATAAAATGGGCATCGGGATAATCATGGATGTGGTATACAACCATCTGGGACCTTCTGATGTTGACTTATGGCAGTTTGATGGCTGGAGTGAAAATGATAAGGGTGGTATCTACTTTTATAACGACCAGCGCAGTGAAACTCCGTGGGGAGATACCAGGCCAGACTACGGAAGGCCGGAAGTAAGACAATACTTCAGGGATAATGCCCTTATGTGGATAGAAAAATATCATTGTGATGGCCTCAGAATGGACGCCACCTCATATATAAGATATGAAGGAGGCGGATTAGGCTTTGATACAGAGATCCTGGAAGGTATAATTTTAATGCGGGACATTAATTCTGAAATTAAAAGCAAATTCCCGAATGTTCTCACCATAGCAGAAGATCTCAAAGGACAGGACATTATCACGAACGATATTGCCCATGGAGGTATTGGTTACGGAACCCAGTGGGATATGAATTTTGTTCATCCAATACGGGAAGCCCTTATCCATCCTGATGATGATGGGAGAAACCTTGAAGTTATTGCTGAAGCCTTGACCTATCGATATGGTAATGATGTTTTTTCCAGGGTTATTTATACTGAATCCCACGACGAAGTTGCCAATGGAAAAGCACGGGTACCGGAAGAGATACAACCCGGTGACGCAGAAAGTGCTTTTGCCAAAAAAAGAGCGATTCTTGGTCTGGTCCTGGTTCTTACGGCTCCTGGCATTCCCATGATCTTCCAGGGACAGGAATTTATGGAAGATGAATATTTTAAAGACGATGAAGGTTTGGATTGGGAGAAGTATGAAAAATTAAAAGGAATTGGCAGGCTTGCCTCAGATCTAATAGGGCTTAGAACCGGTCTTCATGGTGGGACAAATGGATTGAGAGGACAGGAGACAGAGATTCTTCACCTCAACCAGGAGACTAAAATTCTGGCTTATAAAAGATTGAATAGCGGGGATCATGTGGAACCTGTGCTGGTTGTTATTAACTTCAGTCACCGTGACTATGAAAACTACGGGATAGGGATCGAGGAAGGCACAGATTGGAAGCTAAGGTTCAATAGTACCTGGAAAGGTTATGATGAGGATTTCTCTGAAATGGAGGTTGATGGGATGAACACGGCAGAGAAGGTCACCGATGATAAAGCATGGACCGGAGAATTAAATATCCCGGCATATGGTGCACAGATCTATACCTTATGAAAATAGAACTGAACCCACTCCAATAGTGACGTCCCCTTCAGGCAAAGATTCTTGAGCATGCTGATTAATTTGTTATTTAAATGCTAAAATCTTTCGCTTAGATTGGAGCCAGATTTTTTGGGTTAATTTAATGGATAAATAATAGAGAAGTAATATTAAGGTTTTGATATTCTCTCTTATCTAAAATGATAGTATTATGCACAAATCAAGTTATCCCAGATCATTCTCTCATATTGGACTTACTGTACCCGATATACAAAAAGCTGTGAAATTTTACGCCGACGTTATGGGTTGGTATATAATCATGAAACCCTCTACCGTAAAAAAGGAAAGGGATACGGCCATTGGGCAAATGTGTATCGACGTTTTTGGTGAAGACTGGGAGCAGTTCGAGATTGCTCATATGTCAACCTCAGATGGAATTGGCATTGAATTGTTTTCATTTCCCCATGGAAAAAAAGAAGGCCCGGAATTCAAACCATTTAATACCGGTCTTTTCCATTTTTGTGTTCAGGAGCCGGACATTGAGGCATTAATAGATAAGATCGTAGCTTATGGAGGGAAACAAAGAATGCCCATCAGGGAATATTATCCCAATGAAAAGCCCTATAAAATGTGTTATGTAGAAGATCCTTTCGGAATAGTATTTGAGATCTATACGCATAGTTATGAACTCACCTACTCTTCCGGGGCATATTCAGAATAATTTTAAAGATTTTTAGAGATGGCCTAAAAATAAAAGCACCAGTAAATGGTGCTTTTGTTTTTTAAAATTGATCTATATCTTCTTGGGTGGAAGATCGAAAGCTTCGGCTTTATGTTCAAAATGGTTTCTGTGAGCTCCGTCACAAAAAGGTTTATTTTTAGATAGGCCACATCTGCAAAGAGATACCTGGTCTCTACCTCCAAGGTCATAAGTATTACCTACTTTATCCACGATCTCGAAATCGCCCTGTACCTTCAAAGATCCATTGCTTAGGACAGTTAGTTTGGTTTTAGACATAATAATTCTATTTTCTAGATTAATTTTATTTATCCTTTTAAGCCGGTAAGTATAATTTAAATATGAATATAAAGCAGTGAAAAATGCACAAAAAATAAATCAGTTTGATTTTTTGATCCCGGAATTTCAAATTGAGCTAAAACTGTGCTCAAAATTTTCATCTGTTTAGTTTTTTGGAATAAATTACATTTGAATACCGCAGTCTATTTCGCAAATATGCCAAACAATATGCATTCGAATTTTTACCGATGAAGGTCAACAAGAATATTTTCCTGATTCTGGGTCCTTTGATCTTTATTATTCTGCAAGGTATCACTACCCCTGCCGGGATGCCGGAACATGCCTGGGATATACTAAGCGCAACGATCTGGATAGCTTTATGGTGGATTACCGAGGCCGTTCCCATCGCGGTTACCGCCTTGCTCCCTATCGTTCTATTCCCACTCACCGGGGCCATGGACCTATCCTCTACTACTGCCTCTTACGGGCATAAGTATATTTTTCTTTACGTGGGTGGTTTTATCCTGGCAGTTGCTATTGAGAAATGGAACCTGCATAAGCGGATTGCCCTGCATATTATAAGGCTTATAGGTACAGATGTAAAAAATATCATTCTGGGCTTCATGATCGCAACTGCTTTTCTTTCCATGTGGATATCCAATACTGCTACTTCAGTCATGATGTTACCCATTGGGATGTCTATAATTTCCCAGTTAAAAAATAATCCAGCCACCAGGAACGATGAAAATTTAATTTTTGGTCGTGCTTTAATGCTTGGTATCGCCTATAGTGCTTCTATTGGTGGTATCGCTACTTTAATAGGAACCCCTCCAAACCTGGTGTTTGCAGGATATATACAGGAAATTTACAATATTGAAATTAGCTTTTACCAGTGGTTAAAATTTGGCCTTCCCATCTCTGTAACTCTATTGATTGTTTGCTGGTTCTATCTTACTCAGGTTGCCTTCAATTTTAAGCAAAAGGCATTCCCCGGAGGTAAACAGGAGATCCGGAGATTAATTTCAGAACTGGGACCAATGAAGAAAGAGGAAAAGATAGTAATGATCGTATTTATCCTTACTGCCCTTTCCTGGATTAGCAGATCTTATATTTTAGAACCTATTTTCCCGGGAATAGACGATACAATTATTGCTATTGTAGCAGCGATAATTTTATTTATGATTAATACCGGAAAGGAAAAAGGAAGACTAATCAACTGGCAGGAAGCAGTTAAAATTCCCTGGGGAATTATATTGCTGTTTGGTGGAGGTATGGCCCTTGCCTCGGGATTCGAAGTTTCAGGCCTGGCTCAATGGTTGGGTTCACAAATGACCTTATTGCAAGCTCTGCCATTATTATTACTGATCCTGTTCATTATCTTTTGTGTAAATTTCATTACCGAGCTAACTTCTAACCTGGCAACTACCGCCATGCTTTTACCCATCCTGGCGCCTATAGCCCTGCAACTGGATCTTAATCCTTATATGCTTTTAGTCGCCACTACGGTAGCGGCTTCATGTGCTTTTATGTTGCCGGTGGCCACTCCTCCCAACGCAGTGGTTTTTGGGTCTGGTTACCTTAGAATCCCAGATATGGTTAGGACCGGAATTTGGATGAACATCATATCCATACTTTTCCTCACTGCCATGGTTTACCTTATGCTTCCTATTATCTGGGATTTCGATCCCTTTGGTTTCAGCAAACAGTTTTTAAAAGACAGGCCTTAAATCAATTTTAAGTTTAATCCTGCCTTTGCATCAGTTTAAAATGAAAGGTACTTCCTTTACCATATTCAGAATCCACCCAGATCTTACCATTGTGTAGTTTTACGATCTTCTTGGCGTGAGCCAGACCCACTCCTGTTCCGGTGTTATCTTTTTCGACCCTCGAGAATATTTTAAAGATATTCTCCAGATCTTCTTCTTTAATACCAATTCCGTTATCACTAACCGAGAAATGATAATAATGGTCATCCTTAAAGGCAGAGATCCTAATTTCAGGAGACCGGTCTTTATGTTTATACTTGATAGCATTTCCAATAAGGTTTTGAAAAAGCAGGCGTAATTCTGTTTTATAACCAAAGACCTCGGGTAATTTGGAGGTGGTTATTTTGGTGTTGGTAGATTCTATCCTGGAAGCAAGATCTTCTTTTACCAGTTTTAAAACCTCACCAATATCTACATTTTCAAAATCATCTGTCTGTCCCAGTTTACTGTGTTCCAGCAAGGCTTTGATCTGCTCGCTTAGCCTGGTGGAAGACTGGTTAATATATTCCAGGTATTCACTGGCCTTACCGCTAAATTGTTCACTGTATTTCTTTTTCAGGATCTCGCTTCCAAATTTAATGGTACTCAAAGGTTCCTGAAGGTCATGTGAGCAGATAGAAACAAATTGCTCTAATTCAATATTGGCATTTTCCAGTTCTTTTTTCTGAATTTCAAGTTCATGCCGGATTTTTTTGATCTCGGTAAGATCCATTAACGTGGACCGGGTATAGTAATTACCCTCTTCATCCTGCTTAATATTAGAATTCAATAATACTGGTAATTCTTTCCCGCCTTTAGTGATAAGCACCATTTCCTGGTTACTTATCTCTTTGTTTTTGGACAGGGTTTCTAAGAGTTTACTAGCCTTGATCCTGGATTCCTCGGAATAAAAATCAAAAACAGGTTTCCCTATTACCGATGATTTCTTGGCATATCCCAGGGCTTTGTGAAATTTAGTATTGCATTCTACAAGAATCCCGGTATTAGGATTAATACTGGCATGCATAATTGGATCTGATTCATAAAAATCCTTGAATTTCTTTTCACTCTTTTGTAAAAGTACCCGGGATTCGTGAATAACCTCCACATCTGTAAATGCAATCACGACACCTTCGATCTCAGAACTTCTGCCCGTAAAAGGAGTAATACGCATCAAAAAATGTCTTTGCTGCTTGCTAATTACATTTCGATCTATTGAAACTCCCGTTTCCATGACCTCTTTTGCCAGTGAAACCAGGTCGTCTCTGGATGTCTTCTTGATATTCACCATAAAGTTGTCAATATGCCTGCCTATATCCTGTCTTAGCAGATTGAAATGTTCTTTAATGGCGCTGGTAAATTTTCTAATCCTGAAATCCTTATCAAGATAGATCACCCCGATCTTGGTACTTTTAAGCAGGTTGTCCATATCAGCATTAAGATTGGCCAACTCTTCCATTTTCTGAAGATGTTCGTTATTTACCGTATGCAGCTCCTCATTTACACTTTGTAATTCCTCGTTGGTACTTTGCAATTCTTCATTAGAAGCCAGTAATTCTTCGTTGGATGCCTGTAATTCTTCGTTGCTCGCTTCAGTATCCTGTAAAGCTTTGCTCAACTCTTCTTTAGTGATATCCAGTTCTTCTTCCAGATCCCGTATCCTTAGAGCAGCGGTGGCACTCATTGAGGAAGATTCTCTAATTGAATTGGTAATCTCTGTCTTATCTCGGGAAAGCAGCGTTACCATATAAGTCTCCCCGTGATCGTCATTATCTATCAACGCCGGAAGCACCATAATGTCTACCAGCATAGAATCACCATTCTTATCTACCAGTACCTTTTCATAGATCACCTGGGAATTGGCATTCTTGGCTTTCTTTACAGAAGTTTTGATGGGTATATTTAGCTTCTCCGGTAAGATCTCCAGAAGATTATAGCTGAATCCCTCTTCAGGAAGGTTTACAAAACTTTTCAAATTTCCCCTCGCTTCAATTATCCTGAATTCAGTGTCCACCTGGATGGTAGTAGCGTTGAACTGCCTTAGGATAGCAGAACTTACCGTTTCATCGATCCTTCTTCGCTCTTTAAATCTTACCCCCTGCAATTCTACATTTTTACTGGTTTTTTTGGGTTCCTTATAATTCGAAAAGCTAGTGGAGGCACTTAAAGACCGGTTTCTGCTGCGCTTAGTAGTTTTAATGTTTCGGTAAATTTTCCACTTTCTACTAATGTCTTCATAGTAGGCTTCCTCACTACCCAGGTTTTCACTTGGCCCCAGCATTAGGAAAGAATCCACCTTCAGACTATAATGCAGCACTTTGAGGACACTTTTTTGGACGGGATTTTGAAGATAGATCAATAAATTACGGCAAACGCACAGATCAACATTACTAAATGGCGGATCCTGTAAAATATTATGCTCTGTAAAAAGTACCGCCCGCCTAAGCTTATCTACAACCTTATAATTATCGTCATGTTGCTTGGTGAAATAGGATGAGAGATATTTATGATCAATATTGGCAACTGTATTTAGCTTAAAAACCCCTTTACTGGCCACATCGAGATTTTCTTTAGAAATATCGGTGGCAAAAATCTTTAATTTTATCTTCTTTTCCTGCTTTTTACATTCTTCAAGGAATAACATACCCAGGGTATAAGCTTCTTCCCCGGTATTGCACCCCACATCCCAGATCTTCAATTCACCTTCATCTCCCTTGAATTTTACCAGTTCAGGTATTACATGTTTTCGCAATACGTCCCAGGCTGCAGAATCCCTGAAAAAATGTGTAACGCCAATTAAGAAGTCCTTGTAGAGTTTGATTACTTCCTGCGGATTTTCCCGCAAATATTCATGGTAAGCCGAAAATGAATCAAGCTGAAGAATTTTAATCCTTCGGCTCATTCTTCTTAAAAGAGTTGGTTTTTTATATTGATTAAAGTCCAGATCTGTCTCCTCCTGAATAAGATTCAGGATCTTATTCATAGAGAGTTCATCATAATTCAGAATTTTATTAGAAAGCTCAACGATATCTGGCGACTGAAAAAAGATCTGCATCTCGGTCATCATCTCCTCTACCGGAAGAATATAATCAACCATATTGGTATTTATGGCATTCTCTGGCATGGCTGGAAATTTTGCCTGGTCAGGTTGCTGTACCATGATCATCCCGCCATGCGCTTTTATAGATTGTATGCCTTTGGAACCATCACTACCTGTACCGCTCAAGACTACAGCCACAGCATTTTGCTCAAAGTTTTCTGCCAGTGACTCAAATAATATATCAATGGGCAGATTTAAGATCCTGCCCTTAGGTTTATCCTGCAGGATCATTTTAGCCCCTTTGAGAATAAGGTTTTTATTCGAGGGAATGACATAAATCCTGTTCTTCTCAAGCACAACACCATCCTTTACGGTATCTATTTGTACGCTGGTTTTCTTGCCTAAAAGTTCATCGGTAAAACTTTCATAATTAGGCGAAAGGTGTTGGACAATTATGAATGAGTAATCACAATCCTGTGGTACGGTAGCAAAAAAGTCTGAAAGGGCCTGAAGTCCACCGGCGCTGGCTCCCATTGCCACAACTATATGGTCATTGCTTGAAGACAAAGTAATGGTTTTGGTTAATTATTGAATCTCAAATATAAACTTTTTCTCTTGCAACCCTGGAATTTGACACGCTGAATCCTTTAACCGGCTGATTATAGGGAAATAAAGGTAATCTACCCAAAAAATCAGTCAAACATATAATTACCTGACAATCAGATGTTAATATATTATGTTAATTTAGGGTACGTTTAATTCTATACCAGGCTTATGAACAGATTTGTTTTAATTTTCATGTTTGCAGTTATCTCGTTATCCGTCGGTTGTAAAACCGAAAAGAAAGAAAATAATTCAGAAGAATTTAAAGAAAAATCAATCGTGGATAACGGTGACAATATACAAGAGCTCTTAGACCAGTATGATGAAGTTGAGCTTTCCGCAGATATTTCAAAGCTTTCTGAAAAGCAAAGGAAAATGATCCCACTTCTTATTGAAGTAGCAAAAATCACTGATGAATTATTCTGGTATCAGGCTTTTGGCGGTCAGGATAGTTTGCTTGCTAATGTGGATGACCGTACGGCTGAGTATGTCCGCATAAATTATGGCCCCTGGGACAGGTTGAATAACATGAAACCTTTCATAAAGAATTATGGGGAAAAGCCTGCTGGGGCTAACTTCTATCCAGTAGATATGGCCAAGGAAGAATTTGAAAATGCCAATCTTCCCAACAAGCAAAGTCTGTACACCTTTATAAGACGGGACGAGGAGGGAAATTTAAAAGCTATATGGTACCATGAAATGTTCCCGGAGAAATTAAATAAAGCCTCAGAGCTATTAAAACAAGCTGCTGAGCTGGCAGAAGATGATGGTTTGAAGAATTATTTGAATTTAAGAGCTAAAGCTTTTATAACCGATGATTATTATGAAAGCGATGTTGCCTGGATGAAAATGAAAAACAATACCATAGATATGGTGACCGGCCCCATCGAAACTTATGAAGATAGACTATTTGGCTATAAAGCAGCTTTTGAATCATATATTCTCATTAAGGATGACGAATGGAGTAAAAGACTTGAAAAGTATGTTTCCTTCCTGCCTATGCTGCAACGCGAATTACCTGTTGATCCTGAATACAAAAAGGATAATCCGGGCACAGATTCAGACCTTAATGCGTATGATGTAGTTTATTACGCCGGGGATTGTAATGCAGGCAGCAAGACTATTGCCATTAATCTTCCAAATGATGAAAAAGTACAGGAGAATTATGGCAGCAGAAGATCACAGCTAAAAAATGCCATGAAAGCTAAATATGATCAGATCCTGGTTCCCATTTCCAAACAGCTGATTGCCCCGGAACAACAAAAAAACATCACCTTCGACGCTTTTTTTGCTAATACTATGTTTCATGAGGTAGCCCATGGGCTTGGAATAAAGAACACGATAAATAATACCGGTACGGTGCGTGAAGCGCTGAAGGATTACGCCGGTGCACTGGAAGAAGGAAAAGCCGATGTGCTTGGAGTTTATATGATCACGAAACTTCACGAAATGGGTGAATTGAATGAGACAGATCTAATGGACTATTATGTAACTTTCCTGGCGGGTATTTTCAGATCTGTAAGATTTGGTGCCTCAAGCGCTCATGGGAAAGCAAATATGGTAAGATTCAACTATTTTAAAAACCTGGGAGCCTTTACTCAGAATGATGAAGGATATTATGAGGTAGATGAACTAAAATTTAGAATGGCAATTGATGCTTTAACCAATGATATTCTGGTTTTGCAGGGAGATGGCGACTACCAGGGAACCGGTAAATTATTCGAAGAGAATGGAAAAATAGATAGTTCTTTAGCGGCATCTTTAAATAAACTTAGCGAAAAAAATATACCTGTAGATATTATTTTTAAACAGGGAATAGATGTCCTGGGACTATAACCAAAAACGGCTGCTTAGAGCGACCGTTTTTATTTAAATGATTCAAAATATAGATCTTCCATAGAAGCAGGAATGATCAATTGATTTTATCATGCTGATTAGAGGCTATTAAAATACTTTCCTGCTTGTGCGCGCTCAAAATATCCTTATCAAAATAAACCCCGTTACAGTGCATATCTGCCAGGACCACATTGCTAATTATTCTTTTTCCCTGTTTTTCCATTTTTTATTTTAAAGTTAAACTTTTTGTTTAATTTTTATTCTAAAAAAGTAAACAATTATAAGAAATTTAACGCTGCGATTATTATGATAAATACATCCATTTTTATCATTTTTGTACCTGAAATTTAAATTTCTTAGTCCAGCGACCTTTGCATCAATTCCTTCAAAGATTACCCGGTTTAGTTTTTCTCATTATACATGTGGCATTTGTATGCGCTGCTATCTGGGAGAACAAAGCTAGCCCTGTACTTAGTATTCTCCTTTGTTCGCTGGTATTTTTATTAAGTGGATTTTATATGATTAAAGTAAAGTCTGGACTTCCATCCCTGGTGAAAAGAGATATTTTAATGATTATTGGGTCTGTTGCCGGGGCTTTTATCACCTATTTATTAAATACAGAATTAAATACCGGGGCCGTGCTCGCAGCGGGAGTTACGGGATTATTTGGCTCATTTTTGCCATTTTTGAACCAAAGGTCACAAAGCTTTAAAAATTTACCTGCGGCCATTTACTGTGGAGCTTTTGCCGGCATGACCGCAGAATTTTTGGCAGAAGGATTTGCTTTTATTATTCTGGCCGGGACTTTTAGTGGTTTACTTTTGATATTTTCCAAGGAAACGCTAAATGGATTTGGAGGAAAACTAGGGACTATTGCTTTTGGCGGTGTCGCTGCAATGACTTTCATATTATTCCTGATCTCTTAAAATGTATATAGCAGTTCTACTATTTGCGGGATCCTTTAGTGCAATCTTGACTTATTGCCTAAATAATAAGATGAGACTGGGAGGAGTAATGGCATCTTCGGCAATTTCTGTGGTGGCTGCGGGTTTCTTTATCCTCTTTCCAAAATTTGCAGGAAACTATCTAACCACCCATATTCCCTCAGTAGTTATGGGAGCTTCATTTATAGGAATGGCAACTTATAAGATGATTACGAGTTCATGGGTCATCGCACTTTCCGGATTACTTTTCCCGGTGATTTACTTATTTTCGGGTTCATTTTTTGAAGGCTATGGAGGGAGCCTGGGTACTTCAGCAGCGATAGCCTTAGGCTCAGTTTTTTTTCTGCAGTGGCTTATTATTAAAATTCAGTCCTCCTAAAACAATAGTTTTAAAATTTTAAAACACTAAGAATGAGTTAGTTTAGACGACACCTCGTTTTTTTTACCTATTTTTATTCGAAACAGTTAGAAATATTTAATCAGGTATTTTTTAAGGTTACGATATACCTTCAATAAAATAAGCTATCTGCGAAATTAACTAGCCAACCTAAACTAACATGAAAAAAATTCTCCTTCTCTTCCTTGTGATTTTATTTTGCAGAGCTAATACTTCAGGACAATCTTATATCGGTAATTCTATTGATAATTATAGCGGGATTCATGGTGTATTAAATAATCCTGCTTCGATTCATGGATCTGGATTGAAATTAGATATTAATTTAATTTCCACTAGTGCGTTTGCAGGTAGTGATTACATATCACTTGACAAAAAGATATTGCTGGAAATAAATGGTGAATTTTTTATAAATGATTCTATCGAAAAATTTTCCCGAAGTGATAATAACATTTATGGTAATCTAGAAGTTTTGGGCCCCTCGGCAATGTACCAGTTATCTCCAAAACACAGTATTGGGATCACTACCCGACTCAGGTCATTTTTAAATTTAAATGGAATAAGCGGGCAGTTGATTGAAGATTTTATAGAAGACTTCGACTCAAAAGAAAACTATGATTTCAACATGAATAAATTTAATGGAACCGCTCATATATGGGGAGAAATAGGACTCACCTACGGTAGATCTTTACTGGAATTTGAGGGACATAGAATTACCGGCGGAATAAGCTTAAAATATCTCCTGGGAGGCGGTGCACTTTATAGTAATACAACAGATTTCCAGGGCAGGTATAATATGTTTAATGAAATACTAACTACTACCGGATCCCTTCGATACGGCAGTACACCGGGAATTGACAGTGATTATATAAATGTTAAACGTTCTTCTTCTGGTGTCGCTGGGGATGCAGGAATCGTATACAGGCTTTTAAAAAATGAGGATTTCAATGGTATATCTCTGTCTCAAAATACTTATAAGCTTAAAGTTGGCATATCAGTCACCGATATTGGTACTATTCATTATAACAATTCAGAAGAGATTGAATACAACATGATAAACGAACTGAATACTAATAATCTGACAGGTACTAGTATTGAAGAAATTCTGGAAGAAAACTACAGAGAAAAGGAAAGAAAAACTTTTACCAGTGAAATCAATCTACCAACCGCAATTCATGGATTTATAGATTATTACATTCAGGAAAAATTATTTGTAAGCATTAATGGAAGTTTTTCCTTACTATCTGACTCAAAAAAATATGCCAACAGAATCATAAATACCGTAACGGCTACTCCTAGATTCGAAAGTAAACTTTTCAGTTTTTATTTACCCCTAAGTGTTAGACAATATGAAGTCCTTAGTGCCGGAGCTGGTTTTAGATTTGGTCCACTTACCCTCGGTTCAGGATCTGTTCTCACAAATTTATTTTCAGACAGGGCGAGAAGTACAGATATATACCTGGCTCTCAAGATTCCATTCTACAGATAGGCTTTCCCGGAAACTATAACATATTTTCAAGAATCTCCCAGACGTTTTCAGCAAGGATCTCCTGCCCCTCAGCGGTGGGATGTATACCATCCTGTTGATTAAGATCTGGATTACCAGCAACATCTTCCAGTAAGAAAGGTATAAGTTCCAGATCATTTTTTTCAGCAACTTCGGGGAAGATATTTTTAAATCCCGTGGTATAATCCTGTCCCATGTTGGGCGGGATCTGCATTCCGGCAAGAATGATCTTTATATCAGGATTTTTTTTCTTAACAAAATCAATGATCTCCTGTAGATTATTCCTGGTTTCTGTTAATGGAATACCTCGCAGCCCATCATTGGCGCCTAATTCCAGAACAAAAATATCCACATTTTGTTTAAGCACCCAGTCGATCCTGTTCTTACCTCCAGAGGTGGTTTCTCCACTAAGGCCGGCATTTACTACTTTATAATTAAGGTTTAAGGAATCAATTTTTTCCTGGATAATTTCAGGGAATGCTTCCCCCTGCTCCAGTCCGTAACCGGCAGTTAAACTATCCCCAAAAAAAAGAATTACCTTAGAATTCTCTACACCCACTTCTTCTGAGGCACTGGTATTTTCCTGCTCCGCTTTATCTGCATCCGTCTTATTCTTACAGCCCATAAAAATGAAAAGACCAAAAGCCAGGAACAAAACATAGCTTCTTGTTAATCTAGGAGTATTAATTAAAATCATTTCTTTATTTTGTTTGCTTAGCTAAAGAAACCTAAAAGAAAGAAGATGGCAAAAATTTTAAGCGTTCAAAATCTCAAGAAAAGCTATCAAAGTGGCTCCAAACAGCTCACTGTTCTGGAAGATATCAGCTTTGAAATTGAAGAAAAGGAAACTTTTGCTATCGTTGGTCCTTCCGGAAGTGGTAAGACCACCCTGCTGGGCCTTTGCGCCGGCCTGGATCAGCCCGATTCAGGAAAAATTGAACTTTGTGAAACCATCATGAACGACCTGAATGAGGATCAAAGGGCTCTTTTGAGAAATCGAAAAGTGGGGTTTGTATTTCAGGATTTCCAATTGATCCCTACCCTTACTGCACTGGAAAATGTAGCGGTGCCATTAGAACTCAGGGGAGATAAAACAGCATCTGCTGCCGGTAAAGAATTGTTAGAAAAAGTAGGGCTGGGCGATCGTTTTGATCATTATCCCTCGCAACTTTCAGGTGGAGAACAGCAACGGGTTGCCCTGGCCAGGGCTTTTAGCACCAAACCAGATATCCTATTTGCCGATGAACCTACCGGTAACCTGGATGAGGAAACCGGAAAAAAAGTGGTGGAATTACTCATTGAATTGAATAAAGAATCGGGAACCACGCTGGTTATCGTCACCCATGATATGGAGCTGGCAAGGAAAACTCAGAAGATCCTGCGACTTAAAGGCGGTAGAATCCTTGAAACCGTAAATGTTTAAATATGCCTGCAGCAGAAGGGATCTCAAGGAAAGCAAGGTTTAGATGGCTGGTAAAAATGGCTTACCGCGATGGTAAAGCCAGCCGCAGGAAACTATTGCTTTTTATGGCCTCTATAGTTTTGGGAATTGCGGCAGTAGTATCTATCCAATCCTTTAGCAATAACCTGAAAAACACCATTGCGCTTCAATCAAAATCCCTCATGGGCGCAGATTATATTATAGACAGCGATAAAGCGCCTAATGAAAGGGTGCAGTTTATTATGGATTCCCTGGGCGGTCCAGAAGCCAGGGAAATAAGTTTTGCTTCCATGGCGGCGTTTCCGGGTAATGAGGGAACTAAACTGGTCCGCGTACGTGGAATTTCAGGTGGATTTCCGTTTTATGGAGAGCTGGAAACCATTCCTGCTGCTGCAGCTGCTATATTTCAAAAAGAAGGAAGTGCATTAGTAGATGCTACCTTAATGTTACAATTGAATATAAAGACGGGGGACAGTATAAAAATAGGCAACACGACATTGCCGGTTTCGGGAGCTTTAAAATCTGTTCCCGGCAGTGCATCTCTTTTCAGCTCTATTGCTCCACCGGTGATCATCCCTTATCGATTTATCGAGCAAACCGGGCTGGTTCAGGTAGGCAGCAGGATAGGGTATAAATATTATTTCCTGGCCGATCCAAAGTTGGACCTGGAAAAATTTGACGAGAAGATAGATCCTATCCTGGACGCTAATGATGCCGACCTAGATACCCATACCGCAACCAGCGAAAGACTGGGAAGGCGCTATGAGAACTTCGGTAAATTCCTTAACCTGGTGGCCTTTATCGCCCTGTTGCTAGGCTGTATTGGTATAGCCAGTGCGATACATATCTATATCAAGGAAAAACTACGCTCAATTGCGGTTTTGAAATGTCTTGGAGCTACCAAAAGACAAACCTTCCTAATCTACCTTATTCAAATAGGAATCATCGGCTTAATTGGCGGAA
Source organism: Christiangramia sabulilitoris (assembly GCF_007050985.1). GTDB lineage: Bacteria > Bacteroidota > Bacteroidia > Flavobacteriales > Flavobacteriaceae > Christiangramia > Christiangramia sabulilitoris. The sequence goes on along the minus strand of NZ_VHSF01000004.1, from coordinate 7,724 downwards.
TTGCAGGTACTGTAACAGGACTTATGCTACAGCAATTATTTCCCCTACTTCTGCAGGACATATTACCGGTTAATGTGGACCTCGCACTAGATTCAAAAGTGATCTTTATGGGAATTATCCTTGGATTTCTAATGTCTATCCTATTCGCTTTGTACCCTCTCATCGGGACACTATACGTTTCGCCCCTGCAAACTTTAAGGGTACAGAATCCTGCCTTAAAGAAATCGGCAAAGGCCGGGTTCCTGGTTCTTACCGGAGTCTTTTTATTTATTTTCCTCTTCGCATTCTGGTTGCTGGAAAACTGGAAGTATTCCATATTTTTTACCCTGGGAATTATAGTGACCTTTTCCATTCTGGCAGGGGTAGCCAATTTATTTATAAAGGCGATCAGGAAATTTTTTCCCACCGGCTGGGGTTTTATTGCCAGGCAGAGCCTGCTTAACCTTTACCGGCCCCAAAATCAAACGCTTATCCTGGTCCTGGCAATAGGAATTGGAACTTTTTTAATTAGCACTTTATATTTTACCAGGGATCTGCTATTAGCCCAGGCTACCCTGGATGAACAGGTAAACAGCCCCAATATGATCCTGCTGGATGTACAACAGGAACAGCAGGAAAATGTAGCGAACACCATATTTTCTGAAGATCTGCCCGTTCTGGAAAATATTCCTATCGTAAGCATGAAGGTGGAAAGCATCAAAGGTACTCCGGTGAATGAGATTAGGGAAGATACTACCTCTAAAGTGAACCGATGGATCCTGGATCACGAATTCAGGACTACTTACCGGGATTCTTTGATCTCTTCTGAAATTCTGGAAGAAGGCGAATGGGTTGGTACTAATCCTCAAAATGAGAATATTCCTATTTCGGTAAGCAATAATTTTGCAGAAGATGCCCTGGTTGGGGTTGGCGATGAAATAGATTTTAATGTCCAGGGCGTATTAATAAATACTGTGGTGGCAAGCATTCGAAGTGTAGACTGGAGCAGAATGCAACTCAATTTTTCCATAGTATTCCCCACGGGTGTCCTGGAAGAGGCTCCTCAATTCAGGGTTCTCACCACTAAAGTTCCCGATGAAAACAGCTCGGCACAACTACAGCAGAAACTTGTAAAAAATTACCCGAATGTGACTATTCTGGATCTCAGGCAGGTGCTTAGTCTCATTGAAAAGATACTAACCAGGATCTCCTGGCTTATCAATTTTATGGCTTTCTTCAGTATACTCACAGGTATCATCGTTTTAATAGGAGCCGTGAGAACCAGCAAATACCAGAGAATAAGGGAAAGTGTCCTATTGCGAACCCTGGGAGCAAAAAGCAGGCAGATATTGAAGATACTGGCCCTGGAATATTTTTACCTTGGACTACTGGGCGCCCTGTCTGGTATACTTTTATCGCTGCTAAGCAGTCTACTGCTGGGCTATTTTGTATTTGAAACCACGTTTATTCCTTCCTGGATCCCGTTCCTGGTTCTGTTACCCGGTATCGTATTGTTGGTGATGACGATTGGTTTGAGCAATAGCCTTGGGGTTATAAAAAGTCCGCCGCTGGTAGTGCTTCGGAAAGAATTAAGTTAATTCTAAAGGAATCTACAGTACCTGGATCTTGATACCACCGTTCACCACAAATCCGTCTACGGGAGCATAAATATCCCTGAATTGTGGATCTGAAATTGAACCGGTAAATATAGAATCAAAACGGGTTTGACGGGTATCGGTAAAATTTTCAAAATTCAGGAAGAGCGAAAATTTCTCCCATTTATATTCGGTCATCAATCCAAAGATCCAGTAATTTTCTCCGGTAGTTCCATCCCCCAGTTTTTGCGGATCGAAATAATAGCCTTCCAGTCCTATTACCAGTTTTTCTTCGATTTCGTACACCAATACATTGTTTAACCTGTTCTGGGCCACCAATGGTAATTCTGAAGTTTCACCGCTATAATGCTGGTTAACGTCTGCCAGGGTATGCCCCACAAATAATTTGAAATTCTGGTAAGATAACCTCAGGTTGGTTTCAATTCCTTTAGTATCAAGGTACCCGTTCGGCTGCTGATATTCAAAGATATCTGCGGAAGTATTGGTCAGAATTAAAGGATCATCCACCCTGGTATAAAAGAACAAGGTATTCAGGCTTAGATCTATAGTTTCAAAAAGTTCTGTGCGGTAATTCACGTCGAAATTCGCTCCGTAAGATCTCTCAGCTTCAGTCTCTGAAACATCAATGGGCAGTACATTCTCGAACTGTATCCTTTCAGCATCTTCAGTGAAAATGGTCGGGGTTTTATAACCTAATCCTCCTCCAAGTCTTGCCGAAAGATCATCACTTAAGCTGAATAATGCTGATAACCTGGGCAGAAAAAATGTGCCGTATTCATTCTGGTGATCCAGCCTTAACCCCGATTCCAGGCTCAAAAAATCTGAAACCCACCAGTTATTTTGTAAGAATGCTCCATAGGTAAGGTGATCATAATCTACACCCCTGGAATCCACATTATCATCTTCCGTAAAACTGTCTGCCCATAAATTAAGTCCGGCGATCCATTCTGAATCATTTCTGCCAAACCGGTAAGAAACCTCATTGAAAGAAGCGAACTGGTCTCCTGAAAAAACAAAATCTGGGATCTGTATCTTTCTCTCAAAAAAGCTGAAACTATTCTTAATGTTCAGGCTGGAACCGTTCTCGAAATTCTGTTCGTAACCCGCACGGGTAGTAATCCTTTGAGTATCGTTTTGCTCAAAATAAGGATTCTCTACTTCCCTGTTATCCTCTATAAAATCGATATTTCCTCCCGTACGTTCTTCAAGGACAACATTCACCCCGATATCCAGAGTGGCAGCATCATTAGGATAATAAAAGAATCGCGGATTTATGGTGTACCTGTCGAATTCGGGAATCGCGGTAAGACCAATATCGGCGGGGTCATACGGACTTCCAAGATTGTATGAACCAAAGATGGTCGTTCCCAGCTTTCCGGACCTGTTGGAGTAGAAAGCACTGGCATCCAGGCCCAGGGCCGAAGTTCCGTTAAGCAACAAGTTAAGCTCCTCTTCTTCACCCGGAGTTTTGGAAACCAGGTTAACCAGTCCCGCGATCGCTCCACCACCATAGAGGGTTGAGGAAGCTCCTTTAATTACTTCTACCTGCTGCAGATCCAGGGGAACGATCTGTAAAAGACTAAGGCCACCGGAGAAACCGGCATATAGCGGATACCCGTCTTTTAGCAGCTGGGTATACCTACCATCCAGTCCCTGTATCCTGATGCTGGAATTATACGAAGTAGCTGAAGTTTGCTGAGTTTGTATGCCGGTAGTTTCATTTAGCAACATCCTGATATCCCCGGGTTTCATATTTCCTTTTTCCCCGAGTTCTTCTCCCGAAATCACTTCCACCCTGGTAGGAAGATCGGCAATCGTTCTGCGGGAACGGGTTGAATTGATTATTACCACTTCCATATGTTCACCTGCCGGATTTAAATAGATGGTTTTAATTCCGTCTTCGGCAAGGGGAAACTGATAGGTCGTTTCAGAAGTTTCAAAGCCTACATAACTAAAAACGATCGTCTGGATTCCATGAGCAATATTCCTGATCTCAATTAAACCTTCTTCATTGGCGGTATCGCCATTTGCGGTTCCTTTAATCACGGCATTGGCTCCCTGCAGTGGTGTATTTGTTTCACCATCCAGAATACGGGCTATGAAATTGTTTTGAGAGAAGCTCTGGAACGTGATAAATAAAATTCCCAGCCATAAAAATTTAGGGTTCATATGCTTATTTGAAAAGGAAAACATGGATAATGGTATTCCTGGATTTATAGAATGACAAATTTAGGAAAGTAACTCTTATTGGTTCTTATATTCTGTATAAATCAAAAATATTTGGAAGCAGCTTCCCATATTTAATAACAAAATTCCCGGCTGTTTTTACAACCGGGAATTTTAAAATAAGAATTTAAATATTAATTATTTGACCAGTTTAATCTGGAATTCCTGGGTATTGCTTTTGGCTCTGAGGAGATAAATACCCTGCTCCCAACCGCTGTGGTCTAACGGCCAGAAGTATTCACCGCCATACTGGCTAACCGAAAAATTAGTTTCTGCCAGTTGCCTTCCATACAGGTCATAGACTCTAACCACGAAGGTTTCATCTGTTCCCCTTTCAGAGAATTGTAGATATACTCCTTCAGCTTCAAGGGGGTTAGGGTACACAGCAAGAGTATATAAATCAGCTGAAGATATACTGGAATAGGAATCAGTTTTAGATTTCCCCTTTGGATTATGAATTTTTATTGATCCTCTAATAAGTCCAGATTCTGGATCTGAGTCCTCTGATGCCCCCATGTGATTATCATAAATCACCCATTCTTCTGAACCAAGCTCTTCCCAAATCTTAATTCGGAATTTATCTCCCGATTCGTCATTATCAATCACGGAAATCATAAATTTATAGCCCGGAACGCCGTTTATATTTCCTACTCCTTTAAACATTGCTTTCTCTCCAGCCACAATAAGCCACTCATATTCTGAACTTACAAAACTAAAGTCTTCGCTTAGGAATTCAAATTGTGTTCTTCCTTCAGGAATATTTCTTCCCTTCTTGTATTTGGAAACAAAACCAAACTTTGCGTCACCAGATGCTAATGGGTTAGGACTATAGGAACCTTCAGGAGAATAAATCCAACCTGCCCCGGTTACAAAGCCACCGGATGGGTCATAAGCAACCAGATATTGATAATCGGAAATGGTATATGCGCCACATTCATCTTCAATTATACATGTTACAGTATATACTCCAGGAGCTATATATCTATGGCTTCCAAAAACTTCAGAAGTTGTAAAGGTACCATCAGAATCATAACCATCGCCCCACAGCCATGTAACGCTTTTAATATTCTCCTCTGCATCAGTATAAGTAGCTTCAACGTTGATCTCTATTCCAATTTCAAAAGGATCTGAAGGTGCAGTAATACTTATAATTTCAGGAGATGAATTATTTAAACAGGGATTTTCTGAACATATACCATTTTCGTCCGGATATATATTTGCGTCGGTATCATCACAATCCGTTATTGGTAATACCGTTATGGTATAGCCCAAGCCCGGTGATTCACAACCTGTTGTAGTAGAGACCGCATACTGATCATTGTCGGTATCCAGGTACCAAATCGTTTCAGGATTGAAAAAGGCATCGGAATCATCACAATCATCCACTTCAGCGGCATAACCGTCGCCATCTGCATCGGTAAAGCCTTCATCTATGGTTCCATCACAGTTATTGTCCACTCCATCGAAGATCTCTGTGGTTCCCGGATTGATAGCTACATCAGCATCGTTACAATCATCCACTTCAGCGGCATAACCGTCGCCATCTGCATCGGTAAAGCCTTCATCTATTGTTCCATCACAGTTATTATCTACTCCATCGAAGATCTCTGTGGTTCCCGGATTGATAGCTACATCAGCATCGTTACAATCATCTACTTCAGCGGCATAACCGTCGCCATCTGCATCGGTAAAGCCTTCATCTATTGTTCCATCACAGTTATTATCTACTCCATCGAAGATCTCTGTGGTTCCCGGATTGATAGCTACATCAGCATCGTTACAATCATCCACTTCAGCGGCATAACCATCGTTATCTAAATCAGTAAATCCTTCATCTATGGTTCCATCACAGTTATTATCTACTCCATCTAAGATCTCTGTGGTTCCCGGATTGATAGCTACATCAGCATCGTTACAATCATCCACTTCAGCGGCATAACCATCGTTATCTAAATCAGTAAATCCTTCATCTATTAATCCATCACAGTCATTGTCAACTCCATCGAAGATCTCTGTGGTTCCCGGATTGATAGCTACATCAGCATCGTTACAATCATCCACTTCAGCGGCATAGCCATCACCATCTGCATCGGTAAAGCCTTCATCCATTGTTCCGTCACAGTTATTGTCCACTCCATCGAAGATCTCTGTTGCACCTGGATTGATAGCTACATCAGTATCGTCACAATCATCCACTTCAGCGGCATAACCATCGTTATCTAAATCAGTAAATCCTTCATCTATAGTTCCATCACAGTTATTGTCTACTCCATCGAAGATCTCTGTAGCCCCCGGATTGATAGCCACATCAGCATCGTTACAATCATCCAATTCAGCGGCATAACCGTCGCCATCTGCATCGGTAAAGCCTTCATCTATGGTTCCATCACAGTTATTATCTACTCCATCGAAGATCTCTGTAGCCCCCGGATTGATAGCTACATCAGTATCGTTACAATCATCTACTTCGGCGGCATAACCGTCGCCATCTGCATCGGTAAAACCTTCATCTATGGTTCCATCACAGTTATTGTCCACTCCATCGATAACTTCTGTAGCGCCAGGATTTACGGTCGCATTAGAATCGTCACAATCAGTCAGCGGTAAAACATTAGTAGTGTAACCTTCTCCAGGGGAATCACAAGTCGTTACTGTAGAAATAGCGTAATTATCACCATCACTGTCTAAATACCATGCCACTGCCTGTTGCTCGGCAGTTACTTCAATTGAAAGGCTTTTGCTAAGTCCATTTTCATCTTCTACGATTACAGTATAAATGTCTGGAAGTAAGTTTGATAAGTCTTCTGTATCAGGTGTTTCATCATATAAACCTATGAGATCATTATCCCAATCGTAAGTGTAAACACCTGATCCTCCAGAAACAGTTAAATCTATACTTCCATTTTCAAGATTAGAGCAGGTGGCAGGAGTGGCTATGGCGGAAAGAATAAGTTCTTCTACAAACGTGGCTGTAATTTCTTTATCCATATCCATTGTAATAAGTACGGGGTTCTGCTCAATTAGAGTCGGATCTACATCTCCTCCCCAACCTATAAACACCCAGCCATCAGCTGGTATTGCCGATAATTCCACCTGAACTCCTTCATCATAACTTTCGGCATCAGGTAATTGTCCTACTGTGCCCTGGCCGTTATAGGTATAAGTAATCGTATATCTATTTATAAGGCTGTACTCATCAGCCCCTATACTCGGTGTCTCATCCCTTGTTTCCCCATCTATATCTGTTGCCACTTCTGGAAGAGGTGTTCCTGCATCCTGAAGTTGTTCTGCCTGGGCGTGCAGATCTGTATCTGAGACAAACTGTTGGAAGTTGCCTGCCAAGTAGGAAGATCAGGAATATTAGTATTACCCCAACGACCCAGATAACCACCCGAGGTGAAGAAATCATTGTAATCCGAAGAACTTATTCCTGAAGAATTATATACCTCTATTGCATAACCACTATTAGATCTGAAAATGTTATTCCTTAACTCATTCCCTGAACCAGAGCCCATTCGAAAAGCACGCCCCCCTCCCTGATTGTTGACACTATTATGATATACCCGATAGTTGGTATTACCGCCAAATTGAATTGATTGCTCAGAAGAATTAGCTATCACATTATTAGCAATCAGTCCAGGATTTTCAACAGGAGATTGACAAGATCCCAAATAAACTCCATGATAACCAGGACCACCTCCTATCAACCTATTATTAATTATCTCTCCTCCTCCTTCTGAATCACTTACCCATAATGAAGTACCATTATAGTGGGGCTGAATAGAAACAGAATTATTATTAAAAATAAAACCTGATTGATACTGCAAATGAACACCTCGGTATCCTGAGTTTTCTATGACATTATTTTCTATTACAGTACCCGGAACTCTTGAATAATAATCC
>NZ_VHSF01000003.1 GCF_007050985.1 Christiangramia sabulilitoris | reverse complement strand
GACGGGGTAAATTCTGATACTGATTGTGATGATGCTGATGCAAATGAGTTCCCTGGTCAGACCTGGTATTTGGATGCTGATGGGGATGGTTATAGCGATGGTACCTCAGTGGTGACTTGCGAAAGACCTGCCAGCCATTTTACTGAAGCAGAGTTAACAGATACTACTGGTGATTGTAATGATTCCAATGCCTCGATCAACCCTGGCGCTTCCGAAATACAATATGATGGTATTGACAACGACTGTGATCCATCTACTCCCGATGCGATAGATGCCGATGGTGATGGGGTAAATTCTGATACTGATTGTGATGATACCGATGAAAATGAGTTCCCTGGTCAGACCTGGTATTTAGATGCCGATGGGGACGGATATGGCGATGGTACCTCAGTGGTGACATGCGAAAGACCTGCCAGCCATTTCACTGAAGCAGAGTTAACAGATACTACTGGTGATTGTAATGATACAAATGCCTCGATCAACCCTGACGCTTCCGAAATACAATATGATGGTATTGACAACGACTGTGATCCTTCTACTCCTGATACCGTAGATGCCGATGGAGATGGGGTGAATTCAGACACCGATTGTGACGATAATAACCCGGCGGTAAATCCTAATGCTTACGAGATTCCGGATAATGGTATTGATGATGACTGTAACCCGGCGACTTTAGATAGTTCAGCCGATACTGATGATGATGGAGACGGACAAACAGAGAACGAAGGTGATTGCGATGATACCAATCCAGCGATCTATTCCGGAGCTTCCGAAATACAATATGATGGTATTGACAATGACTGTGATCCAACTACCCCCGACACGGTGGATGCCGATGGAGATGGTGTGAACTCGGACACAGATTGTGATGATACCGATGGAACTAGATTCCCAGGAAATACTGAAGTACTGTATGATGGAATTGACAACGACTGTGATCCTTCTACTCCCGATACGGTAGATGCTGATGGTGACGGGGTGAATTCTGATACTGATTGTGATGATGCTGATGAAAATGAGTTCCCTGGTCAGACCTGGTATTTAGATGCTGATGGGGACGGATATAGCGATGGTACTTCTGTAGTATCGTGTGAAAGACCTACCAACCATTTTACTGAAGCAGAGTTAACTGGTACTTCTGGTGATTGTAATGATTCCAATGCCGCGATCAACCCGGACGCTTCCGAAATACAATATGATGGTATTGACAACGACTGTGATCCATCTACTCCCGATACGATAGATGCCGATGGTGACGGGGTAAATTCTGATACTGATTGTGACGATACTGACCCGGCGGTGAATCCTAATGCTACCGAGATTCCGGATAATGGTATTGATGATGACTGTAACCCTGCAACTTTAGATAGTTCAGCCGATACGGATGATGATGGAGACGGACAAACAGAGAACGAAGGTGATTGCGATGATACCAATCCGGCGATCTATTCCGGTGCCACAGAAGTATTGTATGATGGGATCGATAATGACTGTGATCCAACAACCCCCGACACGGTGGATGCCGATGGAGATGGTGTGAACTCGGACACAGATTGTGATGATACCGATGGAACTAGATTCCCGGGAAATACTGAAGTACTGTATGATGGAATTGACAACGACTGTGATCCTACTACTCCTGATACGGTGGATGCTGATGGTGACGGGGTGAATTCAGACACCGATTGTGATGATGCCGATGAAAATGAGTTCCCTGGACAGACCTGGTATTTAGATGCTGATGGGGACGGATATAGCGATGGCACTTCTGTGGTGGCATGCGAAAGACCTGCCAACCATTTTACTGAAGCAGAATTAACTGGTACTACTGGTGATTGTAATGATTCCAATGCCGCGATCAACCCTGATGCCGTTGAAGTCTGTGATGGAATAGATAATAATTGTGACGGAACGATCGACGAAGGTGTAACCACTACTTATTATGCCGATGTAGATGGAGATAGATATGGGAATGCCTCAGATAGTGTAGAAGCCTGTTCGGTTCCTTCAAATTATGTGGCTGATAACACCGATTGCGATGACAGCGATGCTACGATCCACCCGGGAGCTACAGAAACTCCGGACGATGGTATCGACCAGGATTGTGATGGTTTTGACCTTTTAACCTGGTTTGCAGATACTGATGGAGACACTTATGGAGATCCAGCGGTTTCAACTACCAGTAACACTCAGCCTGCTGGCTACGTTGCCGATAACACCGATTGTTATGATAGCGATGCTACGATCCACCCGGGAGCTACAGAAACTCCGGATGATGGAATCGACCAGGATTGTGATGGCTTCGACCTGTTAACCTGGTATGCAGATACCGATGGTGACACTTATGGAGATCCAGCGGTTTCAACTACCAGTAACACTCAGCCTGCTGGCTACGTTGCCGATAACACCGATTGTGATGATAGCGATGCTACGATCCACCCGGGAGCTACAGAAACTCCGGATGATGGAATCGACCAGGATTGTGACGGATTCAACCTGTTGACCTGGTATGCAGATACAGATGGGGACACTTATGGAGATCCAGCGAACACAACAACCAGCAACACGCAGCCTGCTGGCTACGTTGCCGATAAAACCGATTGTGATGACAGCGATGCTACGATCCACCCTGGAGCTACAGAAACTCCGGATGATGGTATTGACCAGGATTGTGATGGATTCGACCTGTTAACCTGGTATGCAGATACTGATGGGGATACTTATGGAGATCCAGCGAACACAACAACCAGCAACACGCAGCCTGTTGGTTACGTTGCCGATAACACTGATTGTGATGACAGCGATTCTACGATCCACCCGGGAGCTACAGAAACTCCGGATGATGGTATTGACCAGGATTGTGATGGATTCGACCTGTTAACCTGGTWTGCAGATACTGATGGGGACACTTATGGAGATCCAGCGAACACAACTACCAGCAACATTCAGCCTGCTGGTTACGTTGCCGATAATACTGATTGTGATGACAGCGATGCTACGATCCACCCGGGAGCTACAGAAACTCCGGATGATGGTATTGACCAGGATTGTGATGGCTTTGACCTGTTGACCTGGTATGCAGATACAGATGGGGACACTTATGGAGATCCAACGGTTTCAACTACCAGCAACACTCAGCCTGCTGGCTACGTTGCCGATAATACCGATTGTGATGACAGCGATGCTACGATCCACCCGGGAGCTACAGAGACTCCCGATGATGGTATCGACCAGGATTGTGATGGCTTTGACCTTTTAACCTGGTATGCAGATACTGATGGGGACACTTATGGAGATCCAGCGAACACAACTGCCAGCAACACGCAGCCTGCTGGTTACGTTGCCGATAATACCGATTGTGATGACAGCGATGCTACGATCCACCCTGGAGCTACAGAAACTCCGGATGATGGTATTGACCAGGATTGTGATGGATTCGACCTGTTGACCTGGTATGCAGATACAGATAGTGATGGATTTGGAGATGCTACTAATTCTACCACCAGCAATACCCAACCAGGAGGATATGTAGCTGACGATTCCGATTGTGATGACAGCGATGCTACGATCCACCCGGGAGCTACAGAAACTCCGGATGATGGTATCGACCAGGATTGTGACGGCTTCGACCTGTTGACCTGGTATGCAGATACTGATGGGGACACTTATGGAGATCCAGCGAACACAACAACAAGCAATACTCAGCCTGCTGGCTATGTTGCCGATAACACYGATTGTGATGACAGCGATGCTACGATCCACCCGGGAGCTACAGAAACTCCGGATGATGGTATTGACCAGGATTGTGATGGATTCGACCTGTTGACCTGGTATGCAGATACTGATGGGGACACTTATGGAGATCCAGCGAACACAACAACAAGCAATACTCAGCCTGCTGGCTATGTTGCCGATAATACCGATTGTGATGACACTGATTCTACGATCCACCCGGGAGCTACAGAAACTCCGGATGATGGAATCGACCAGGATTGTGACGGATTCGACCTGTTGACCTGGTATGCAGATACTGATGGGGACACTTATGGAGATCCAGCGAACACAACAACAAGCAATACTCAGCCTGCTGGCTATGTTGCCGATAACACCGATTGTGATGACAGCGATGCTACGATCAATCCAGGAGCTACAGAAACTCCGGATGATGGTATCGACCAGGATTGTGATGGATTCGACCTGTTGACCTGGTATGCAGATACTGATAGTGATGGATTTGGAGATGCTGCGGTTTCAACTACCAGCAACACTCAGCCTGCTGGTTACGTTGTCGATAATACCGATTGTTATGACAGCGATGCTACGATCCACCCGGGAGCTACCGAAACTCCGGATGATGGTATTGACCAGGATTGTGATGGATTCGACCTGTTGACCTGGTATGCAGATACTGATGGGGACACTTATGGAGATCCAGCGAACACAACTACCAGCAACACGCAGCCTGCTGGTTACGCTGCCGATAACACCGATTGTGATGACAGCGATGCTACGATCCACCCTGGAGCTACTGAAATTCCGGATAACGATATCGACGAAAATTGTGATGGAGTGAAGGATTATTCAGAGCCGGAAGATATCGAAGCTATATACGAGGTGTTGGATGCTAAGGAAGTTGATGATTACCAGGCAGGAGATATTATGGCTATAGTAAGTGATGCCGATGGAAACATCAGCACTGCTGAAATAGTGAATGGAAGTCTTCCGGCAGGAATTCAGATGAATGCAGAAGGTGGCTTCAATGTAAGCGATCCAGCAATTCTGGTACCTGGGGAATATCCCTTGGAGATCACAACTACAGATGAAAAAGGAGGAACCACGACCTCTCAGATCACATTGGTAATTCTGGAAGATTCAGACTGGGATAATGACGGTTTGCTTAATGAAGAGGAGGGAATTCTTGGTACAGATCCTTATGATGCAGATTCAGATGATGATGGTCTTACAGATGGTGAAGAAGTTCTGCTCATAGATGATGCGAATACTGACGCAATACCTTCAGAGGTTAGTGATCCTTTGAACGAATGTGATCCTTTCCAGACCGGTGACAATTGTGATCCGGATAATGATGGTTTAACCAACTATGAAGAGTCTTTAGAAGGGACAGACCCTAATGATCCAGATACAGATAACGACGGTCTGTTAGATGGCGAAGAAACCAGCGGAGAAGATAATCCTGCTACACCTCTGGTTGCGACAGGCTACAGTGATCCACTTGATCCTTGCGATCCTAACCAGGCCTTCAGAGAATGTTTTAAAACAGGTCCCGAGATCATTCAAAAATTGTCGCCAAACGGTGATGGCATTAATGATCATTTCGAAGTAAAAGGCCTGGAAGTATTCGAGGAAAATACGCTGGAGATCTATAACCGTTGGGGAGTACTTGTATACGAAGCTAAAGACTACGGGGATAACAGTAAATTATTCCGCGGAATTTCTGAAGGAAGACTTACGGTAAGACAGGGAGAAGAACTTCCAACCGGAACCTATTTCTATGTACTTAAATACAAGGATGGGAACTGGAAATCGAAATCAGGATATTTATATCTAAACAGATAATACAGAATGAAAAAGTACTTTATCATATTCATATTTTTAATTGCTAGTGCCGGGCATGCTCAACAGGATGCCCAGTACACTCAATACATGTATAATACCGCGTTGTTTAATCCTGCCTATGTGGGGTCTGAGGATTTTCTGAAGATCTCGGGTGTTTACCGTTCGCAATGGGTTGGACTGGATGGAGCACCCGAGACACTGTCTTTAAGCATCAATAATCGTATAGGGAAAAATGTAGGCCTGGGAGGATCGATTATTTCAGATAAGATAGGGCCCAGCAGCGAGACTATCTTTAATGTTGATTTTTCCTATACTCTGGATTTTGAAAAAACTCATCTGGCCTTCGGGCTAAAAGCCGGCGCTAATATTCTGAATGTAGATTTTAGTCAGCTAACCGGTTCAGATGAGGATGTTATTTTTCAGAATAATATCGATAACAGGTTTACTCCGAATGTAGGGGTTGGGGCTTATTATTACAGCGATAATTATTACATAGGCTTATCTGTTCCACAGCTTCTGGAAACCAATCATTATGAAAGAAACGAGCGGGAAGAGACTTTCCTGGCAAAGGAAAGGTTCCATACCTATTTTATGGGTGGATATGTTTTTAACCTGAGCAATGAACTCAAGATGAAACCAGCCTATTTACTAAAACTAACCGATGGTGCACCCTTGCAACTGGATCTCTCTGCGAACTTTCTTTTTATGGATAAGTTCACTTTAGGAGCTTCATATAGACTGAATTCGGCTGTTAGTGCACTGGCCGGTTTGCAGATCCTGGATAATATATTTGTGGGTTACTCCTATGATGCAGATACCACTGCTTTGAGAAATTACAATTCAGGCTCGCATGAGATCGTGCTGAAGTTTGATATCGCTAATACCCTTAGTAAATATATGTCCCCCAGGTTTTTCTAATTGTAGGCATACATAAAGATTTTTAAACCCCTTAGCTCAAGGGGTTTTTTATTTGGTTTTATTTAGCGTTAGATTCTCTTCTACCGGAGCTGGCTTTCGTAATTTGCGTAAGGTTTAGATGAAAATCAGACCAAAGACTTGCCCGCAGCAATGCCGGCATTTTAAATTAAAAAATATGCCTCTAAACAGATCTATAAATTATTCCATACTTGAATTAGCCGTAGTGGGACAGGATATTCCCCATACCAGAGTTTTCGAAAACAGTGTTGAATTAGCTCAGCTTGCTGAATCTCTTGGCTATAAAAGATTCTGGCTGGCCGAACATCATAATATGGTGAGTATCGCCAGTTCTGCAACCACCGTTCTTATGAGTCATATCGCATCGAAAACCGATAAGATAAGAATTGGTTCTGGCGGGATCATGTTGCCAAATCATTCTCCGCTGATCGTTGCCGAGCAGTTTGGAACTTTGGGTTCCTTATATCCTCACAGGATCGATATGGGGCTGGGAAGAGCACCGGGTACAGACCAGGTGACTGCACATGCCATAAGAAGCGATCGCATGAATTCCGTTTTTAAATTTCCGCAGGAGATCGAGGAGATTCAGCGTTACTTCAAAAATGAGAATACCAATACTAAAGTTAGAGCAACCGTGGCCGAAGGGGTTGAAGTGCCTATGTATGTTCTGGGATCCAGTACAGACAGTGCACATGTAGCTGCCGCCAAAGGCCTGCCTTATGTATTTGCCAGTCATTTTGCACCGGCACAATTATTTGAAGCAATGGAGATCTATTACCGCGAATTTGAACCTTCAGAATACCTGCAGAAGCCTTACAGCATCGCGGGGATTAATGTTGTTGCAGCCGATAGCCACCAGGAAGCTGAACGTATTTCTACCAGTTCCCTGAAAATGATGTTAGGAGTGATGACCGGAAACCTCGATTACCTACAGAAACCCGTGGACATGACTCCCGAGTTAAGAGAGATCAAAGAAAATCCTTCTTTACAGCGTATGCTGAAATATTCTTTCGTGGGAGATAAGAACAGTGTAAAAGAGATGACAGAAGAGTTTTTGAAAAAAACCGGCGTGGATGAAGTCATCGTGGCTTCTCATATTTATCACCAGGAAGACCGGCTCAAATCTATCAGAATATTTTCTGAAATCATGCAGGAGATCAATCAGCCTGAGCTGGTGAATTATTAAACTTCCTTAAATTATTATAAAAACGGTTAAAAATTAGCCGGTTAGCTTCCCTGGAATTCACTTTTTGAAGTAAATAAATTAACTTCAAAATAAAAATTATGGAAGAAAAGGTCAGAATTCAGAAGATTGAGCAGGTAACGCATGATGTGAAACAATTTAAAGTGGAGAAACCCGAGGGTTATAGTTTTACCCCGGGACATGCTACAGAAGTTTCGATTAATAAAGAGGGCTGGAAAGATGAAAAAAGACCTTTTACCTTTACCAGTCTTAATGAAGATGATTTCCTCGAATTTACCATCAAGATCTATCCAGACCATGATGGAGTTACCGAGCAATTGGATAAGTTACAAGTTGGTGATGAGCTTATCATCAGGGATACCTGGGGGGCAATAGAATATGAAGGGCCCGGTTATATTATTGCTGGTGGAGCGGGAATTACTCCCTACATCGCCATGTTAAGGGACCTTGATAAGCAGGGGAAAAGCGACAATATCCATCTTATTTATGCTAATAAAACAGATAAGGATATAATTCTGAAAGATGAACTGGACAAGATTCTGAATCATCATACGACTTACGTGATCACAGACCAGGAGGATACAGATTATACCAAAGGTTATTTAAATAAAGAATTTTTGAAGGATCATGTAAGAGATCTGGAAGCTCGTTTCTATGTTTGCGGACCTCCTGAAATGACCAAAGAAGTAAGTAACATTCTAGAGCAGCTTGGAGCTAATACAGATTCTGTTCAGCTGGATGATCAGCAATAAAAACAAGTAATATAGTGCAGTAACCCAATCCCGGCAGATTTATGCCGGGATTTTTATTCTTTAGCAACCACAGGCCTATCGCTTTCTTCTTCTATGCCATCTTCGATCATTTCTTCAACCTCTTCATGTTCTTCTTCTTCCAGTACTTCTACCTCTTCATCCTGCACGCTTTCCACTTTATTGATGTAAAACTTACAGTACAGGGGCAGGTGGTCACTGTTGATGTTTCTCAGGGTTTTAAATTCCTCGATAAATACATCTGTAGAATGAAAGAACAGGTCTATAGGGAACCTAAGCAGACGGTATTTCGCATGAAAGGTGGAAACAAATCCACGGCCAATTCTAGGATCTATTAATTCAGAAGTTTTTCTGAATAAGATGGAAGACTTTGCCCAGGCTACATTATTAAAATCTCCTACCACCACAACCGGGCCATCATCTTCGGTAACTCTTTTCGCGATGGAAAGCAATTCTCCGTCCCGTTCCTTGCTATTATCTTCTTCAGTGGGACTTGGAGGTGGTGGATGTACTCCAAACAATCTGAAACTGTTGCCGTCTTTAGTAAGTAGTTCGGCTTCTATACTGGGAAGGTCATCTGCCACAAAATAATTCACTTTAAGGTCCCTTACCTTAAGAGAGGTGTAAAAATGCATCCCGTAGGTATTTTCCAACGGGATCTTTTTGAAGTTAGGGTAATCTTTTTCCAGAACCTTCATCCCGTCATCCCAGGCCTGGTTAGATTCCATGGTTAAAATTACATCTGGCTTAACTTCTTTTACCAGATCTATAAGCTCCTGAAAGGATTCGTTGAACTGGTAAACGTTCACTGAAATTATGCTTACCGAATCTGAATGTTTGGGAACATCATTCGATGGATTTTTTTTATATAAAGTGGTATATGGGAAAAGTACGACTGCATGATAGACCGATAGCGTAAAGTTCAGCAGGCTTACCAGCCAGAAGAACTTATCTTTTTCATCAACCAGGATGAGACCGAAAATTAAGGTCAAACTATGTAGGATGAATAGCTGTATGCGGCCAAATTCCCAGACCCTGAATATCCAATGCTGGTTGGAGATAAAAGGCAGGATACCGGCTATGATCCAGATGGATGAGAGAATATAGTAGATTATTTCCATATGTCTGGGTCCGCTTTGATCCTTCAGGATAATTTCGGACTTATTATTCAATTAAAATTAACTAAAAAATGAGGAGAGCTGTATCAAAGAATTCACAATTTGTCAATCTGCCCGGTATCAATCCAGCATCATCCCGGCACGATTTCAGAATAATTTTAGCCAAGATATAATAAGGCCAGAAAAGCGGGGATGCTTATTGCTAAAGAGATGAGAGCGGGCTTTACCCAGCTCTTTTTTTCATAAGCTGTCTCTGAACCTATATATCTGTTCCAGAAATATTCATTTAAAAATAATGCCCCTACCAGGTTTAGAGGTAAGGTAAGATTGGCACCAGACTTCATGCTTTGTAGGGTATAAACTATCCCGATGACATAGATAAGAACGAAGATCGCTACCTGCATCATTCCCTTTTTCTCTTCCTGTCTTTTCAAATTGCTAAGAAGCAGGGCCGCGCCGAACAGGATCGAAAATACTCCGGAAAAAACCAGGATAAGAGTTTTAGAATATAACCGGGGGAGCTCAGGTTTACCTTGATCATTATTCATGCTTCCGGCACTTTTTTCTTCTAAATTGTTCTCGCTCATGTTGGGGAATTTCCTGAAAAATTACAGGTCACGAAATTAGAGATTTTTACCCGATTATGTACCTGAAAACCTGCTAGAATTAGACCATGATTGAATTGAGGTTTTACTGATCAGAAAGATGAATCCAGAAAATGCAGCAATAAAAAAGCCCGCAATTTAGCGGGCTTTCAATAATAACAGGTGTTAACTATTTAAGCATTTCATATAGCTTATCTGCAACCGCACCCGATGAAGCCGGGTTCTGGCCGGTGATCAAGTTACCATCAACTACAGCATATTCGCCCCAGTCGTCAACTTTAGAGTAATCACCACCGTTTTTCTTCAGCATATCTTCCACAAGGAAAGGCACTACATCTGTAAGTTCAACCGCTTTTTCCTCACTATTAGTAAAGCCGGTGACTCTTTTTCCTTTTACCAGTGGTTCACCGTTTGCACCCTTGACATCTTTTAGAGCTGCCGGAGCATGGCAAACAAAAGCTATAGGTTTTTCCTGGCGGTTAAAGGTTTCGATCAAATTAATTGAGGTCTTATCGTTAGCCAGATCCCAAAGCGGGCCATGGCCTCCCGGATAGAATACCCCGTCAAAATCTTCAGCTTTTACATCATCCAGCTTCACGGTGTTATTGATCACCTTTTGCGCTGCCTCATCATTATGAAAACGTTTGGTGTCTTCGGTTTGGTTATCTTCTGTATCACTGTTAGGATCTATAGGAGCTTTGCCACCTTTTGGAGTTGCAACGGTAATATCCACTCCTTTGTCTAAAAGAGTATAATAGGGATTCGCAAATTCTTCTACCCAAAATCCGGTTTTTTCTCCAGTATCTCCCAGTTTATCGTGAGACGTTAATACAAATAATACTTTCATAGTTTTTTCTTTTTTTAGATTAATAATTTCATTTTCTGACTGTGCTGCGGAAGTATATCCGCCAAAGATCAAAGCCAGTATCATCAAATACTTCATAAATTCAAATAAGTAACAGCAAGCCTGAACCGCCTTTTAAATGCGCAATAATTAAATTTTTACGACCATTTTTCCTTTGTTCTTTCCATCGAAAAGATCCAGAAATGCCTGCGGGATATTTTCAAATCCTTCCCGGACGGTTTCAGTATAGGTTAGTTTATCTTCCTTTAACCATTGGGTTAATTGTTTGATACCTTCGGGGTGTTTATCAGAAAAATCAGAGATCACAAAGCCCTGCATCAAAGAACTTTTCTTGATCAAAAATGGCTGAACGCTGGCACTTTGCGGTAAAGAGGTTTCATTATATACTGAAATTGCCCCGCAAACCACGGTTCTGGAAAATTTATTGATGTTGAAAAGAACGGCATCAGAAATATCTCCACCTACATTATCAAAATATACATCTACACCGTCAGGGCAGGCCTTTTTAATGGCTTCCTTCATATTTTCGGTTGTGTTGTAATTGATACCTTCATCAAACCCGAACTCATCCTGGATCATTTTTACCTTTTCATCGGTACCGGCAATTCCTACTACCCGCAGGCCTAATATTTTTCCAATCTGTCCCACCGTGCTTCCAACGGCTCCGGCGGCTCCAGATACTAGTAATGTCTCACCTTTCTTAGGTTTTCCAATTTCTGTAAGCCCCAGGTATGCAGTCAACCCGGTCATTCCCAATATGCCCAGGTAAGCCGATAAGGGTGCTTTATCCTTATCTACTTTCATGAGATTATCTGCAGAAGCAACCTGAAATTCCTTCCAGGACAAAAGACCGTTCACATGATCTCCTTTTTGAAATTTATCGGTTTTGGATTCTACCACTTCAGCAATGATCGCCGAAGCGATAGGTTTGCCAATTTCGAAAGGAGGAATATAAGATGGTGCATCACTCATTCGTCCTCGTAAATAAGGATCTACAGAGACATATTTAGTTTCCAGTAGCACTTCTCCATCTTTGGGTTCTGCGACCTTTTCTGTTTCAAATTTAAAATCTGATGTTTGAGGTTTGCCTTTCGGTCGGCTGTTCAATAGTATTTTTTTTGTCTCTTTCATATATCGTTATTATTTTTTAATACTGTCCCAGGCCATTTCGTATGCCTCCTCTATATGCTGGGGCGTAAGCTGGAAAGCACCTCGTTGCTGCATATTCATTAGAAAAGCCACGGGGTAAATGCTGAAGGCATACAGGGAAAACGGAGATACATTTTTAATAATTCCTTCCTGCTTACCTTTTTCCCAGAGATCAAGTAAGGGCTGCAAGTGCTTTAAGCCTTCCTGCCGCCCAGATTCATCTATGATGGGCGTATTATCACACTGAGAGAGAAAATAAGCCTCTTCAAATTCCTTTAGTTTGAATTCGGCTATATTTTTCCAGATAATTTTAAATCCTTTTTCCACAGACATTCCTTCCTTATATCCTCTAAAAGCATAATTGGTAAATGCTGCTTTTACCTCAATATAAACCTGATTCACCAGGTCCTGTTTGTTCTCAAAATACAGGTAAATGGTGCCCGCTGAAACTCCGGCCATCTTCGCGATCCTGGACATTGGTGTGGCATGAAAACCATTGTTATTAACCAACTCCACGGTAGCATCGATTAGAGCTTTCCTTTTAATTTCAGATTTGGAGGCATTATTCATTAAGTATAATTCTGCCGCAAAAATATCAAGAATGAACGTTCATTCATTATTAATAAACCGGTTTGTGATAGATTTAACCCTGAGGCCTTTCCGCACGGCTTTTTAGCTGCCAGAATGCAAAAAAGAAGTTAAAATTTAAGACATCAGAAATTACCAAATGGGGGTGTTGTTAATAAGAGATTGAAGGCTGCTTTTCCCTGCTTTTAGTTTCTCTCTTTACCTATCTGCCGGGTCTCATCATCATCGAATACAGGGATCACATGGGCATCCAGAATTTGGTTCCAGTTGAGCGCCCAATGAGCTATTGCATGGGGATCATCGGTTTCAAAAACGGCAAATCCGGTAAAACCTGCAAGGTCATGCCACCTTCCAATTAATTTGATCTTATCACCATAATCTGCTGCATCCTGTTCTTTGGTCATTTCAGAAAAACCCTTAAGAGCTTCCTGGCGCTGATCCTCGTGGATGCGCCATGTCATCATAAATTTCATATCGTTTGATTTAAGTTAATAAAATATACGCTATGAAAGTATCTATTAAAGACCGCGATTGAAATAGGGGTTTTACCGGTGTTTATGAAAGAATCAGCTAAATGGAAAAATAACTCCAGCTAAAGTTCAGGATAAAGATCTTCGATCGCCCTGGTTATTACCCGGTTTCTTTTTTCCAAAATTCGGGGAGAGTTTCCGGGAGCTAATTCGCATAAAGGAACATAAGTCAGCTCTTCCTCTGTTTTGTAGATCCGCTCCAGGGTACCGGAGGCTTTTTGATTCATACTGGTAGAGAAATAACACAGAAACGGGCCGATCTTTTCAAGGTATTCTGAACAGGTGATCTCTCCGGTAGGATTTATAACCTCCAGTTCATCACCCTTGATCATAGCGTCCAGTAATTCTACTGCATGTAGAGGAATACCATCCTTTTTAATTATAATATCGAAACAGGGATCTATAAAGAACCATTTTTTGAGATCCTTCAGATAAACCTCGTTGAGAAGATGGGAAGCATTTCTTTTTAGAAGTTCAGGATCTGAGGGTTTGAGGTGAATTTCCCTCACCATAAATCCCAGGGCCTGCAGGCAGGCTTTTTCTACTATACTATATTCTGCACAACTAAATCTTTTACCTTTCTCAGCCTGTTCAAGAATATATAAAGCATCTTTCTTCCTGGCAGGACTGTTTTTCGCATGCTCCCATCTGCCGTGGACCCAACTTTGAATGCTAATAATATTCTCAAAATCTGAACTTTCAGAATCAATAATTTGTTCCAGCTTATAGTCATTAAGCAATTTCTGAAGATTTTTTTCCTTGTAATTGCCGGAATACCGGATAGGCGAAGCTAGTTTTTTTTCTTCTTTAAAACTGATACTCATTAATGCAGGTGATAAAAGTTAAATTCATTCACCCGGTAGCTATAACTAATCACAGCAACCAGGTTGAAATTTAAGGTCGAAAGTCCCGTTAAGGAGTAGAGTATCTTTTTTCCTGTTTTAAATCAGCGTGAAAGTAGGAATTTTATTTCACCGGATAAAATCAGGGGCACAGCTTTCAACACATTTTTTGGCGGTAGGAAAATTTCCCTGCTATAAATTTTCTCTTAAAATCATAGTTTTAAACTATTACCAATTCAAACTTATAAGGAATAATTATTTTAAATTTAAAATGTTAACCTTTAAAAACTTTCCTAAAAATGTCTAATAATCATTCCAATAACCCGGATAGCCACAAGGTCTGGGAAGTAAATGAATCAAGCAGATGCCCTTTTATGGGCGGTGCTTTAAAGAATACAGCCGGTGCGGGTACCAACAACCGCGACTGGTGGCCCAACCAGTTAAATATGCGCATCCTGCGACAGAATTCAAATCTCTCAGATCCTATGGGAGAAGATTTTAATTATGCTGAAGAGTTCAACAAACTTGATCTAAAAGCTGTTAAACAGGACCTTTTTGAACTTATGGAAGATTCACAGGAGTGGTGGCCCGCAGATTACGGTCACTATGGCCCTTTTTTTATAAGAATGGCCTGGCACAGTGCCGGGACTTATCGTATAGGAGACGGTCGTGGTGGAGCAGGATCGGGTACTCAAAGATTTGCGCCATTAAATAGCTGGCCAGATAATGCTAACCTGGATAAAGCCAGATTATTGCTCTGGCCGATCAAACAGAAATATGGAAAAAAAATTAGCTGGGCAGATCTTATGATCCTGGCAGGAAACTGTGCCCTTGAATCTATGGGATTTCAGACCTTTGGATTTGCCGGTGGCCGGGAAGATGTTTGGGAACCTGAAGAAGATATCTACTGGGGTGCAGAGGGAGAATGGCTGGCTAATAAAGAACGCTATTCAGAAAATGGAGAATTAGAAAATCCCCTTGGTGCCACCCATATGGGATTAATTTATGTAAACCCTGAAGGGCCCAACGGAAATCCAGATCCCGTTGCTGCCGCTAAAGATATCAGGGAGACCTTTGGGAGAATGGCGATGAACGATTATGAAACCGTGGCTTTAATCGCCGGGGGTCATACCTTCGGAAAAACCCATGGTGCGGCCGATGCTGAAGAGTTTGTGGGCCATGAGCCTGCGGGTGCCGGGATCGCAGAAATGGGACTTGGCTGGAAAAACAACTTTGAAAGTGGTAAGGGTGAGCATACCATTACCAGTGGAATTGAAGGCGCCTGGACCAGTTCCCCTACAAAATGGAGTAACCAGTTCTTTGAAAACCTTTTTGGTTATGACTGGGAATGTATCAAAGGACCCGGTGGGGCCTACCAATGGCAACCCAAAGATGGGGCCGGTGCCGGAACCATTCCCGATGCTCATAATCCCGATAAAAAACATGCCCCATTTATGCTGACTACAGATCTCTCTTTGAAAGAAGATCCTGAATACGCGAAGATCTCCAGGCACTTTCATGAAAACCCTGAGGAATTTGCTGATGCTTTTGCCCGGGCCTGGTTTAAACTTACCCATCGTGATATGGGCCCAATTGAAAGATACCTTGGACCGGAAGTACCCCAGGAAGAACTTATCTGGCAGGATCCAGTTCCTAAGGTAGACCATGAATTGATCGATGAGGATGATATTTCTACTTTAAAAGGCAAGATCCTGGACTCAGATCTGTCAATTTCAGAACTGGTCACTACCGCATGGGCCTCTGCATCCACCTTCCGTGGGTCTGATAAAAGAGGAGGAGCTAATGGAGCCAGACTCAGGCTAAAACCACAGAGAAACTGGGAGGTAAATAATCCGCAGCAACTGAAGAAGGTGATAGATACTTATGAAAATATCCAAAGCAATTTTAATTCCGGCCAGACCGGAAACAAAAAAGTTTCTATTGCAGACCTGATAGTCCTGGGCGGATGTGCCGGAATAGAGAAAGCTGCAAGAAAAGCAGGTCACGATATCACGGTGCCATTTACACCGGGTCGTACGGACGCTACCCAGGAGCAGACAGATGTGGATGCTTTTGAGCCGTTGGAGCCTAATGCAGATGGTTTCAGAAATTATTACCGAAACCGGGATCATATTTCTGCTTCTGCCGAGGAGTTACTGTTAGACCGGGCGCAATTACTGACTTTAACCGCACCGGAAATGACCGTACTCGTGGGTGGGCTAAGAGTTTTACACGCGAATTACGACAGGTCTGAAAGAGGAGTCTTTACCGACAGGCCGGAAACCCTTACCAATGATTTCTTTGTGAATATCCTGGATATGAACACTACCTGGAAAGCAACTTCAGAGTCTGAAACCGAATTTGAAGGTACGGATCGCCGTTCTGGTGAAAAGAAATGGACCGGAACCAGGGCAGATCTTATTTTCGGATCAAATTCTGAATTAAGAGCTTTGGCAGAAGTCTACGGGACGGATGATGCGCGTGGGAAGTTTGTAAAAGACTTCGTTGCTGCCTGGGATAAGGTGATGAATCTCGATAGATTCGATCTAAAATAACCACATCGCATAACCTATATAATTAAAAAGGTGATCCATTTAGGATCACCTTTTTTATATACTTGAGGATGATAAATTATAAGGAGGCACAATTATCCTTATAATATTCAACCAGATCGGGGATGTCCCGGTATTTATAGTCACTATCCTCCAATTGTTCGATTATTTCAGGACAATCCTGAAAAAACTCATTCACCACTCTCCGGAATTTCCCCTTTTTGATGGGAATATCATATCCCAGTTTTATCACTTCATGCCCGGAACCTTTATTTACATAATACTCATTTGCATTGAGTGATCCGCCTCCAAAAGTCATAACCCCGTTAGAATTAACCATCATCATATTAGGATTAACCGGCGTAGACTCACCAATATGGTAATATTGATTATTCCTGATGTAGATCGCATATAAATTAATCCTTTGATCATACTCCTTTATAATCCTTAACAATCTTGGTTCTTTTCCGGCAATGATCTTGTAGGTAAAATTTATCGTATCCTTTTCGTGATAAACCTGAAGATTTTTCAGGTTGCGATAATTAAAGGCTTGTTTTCTATCTTCATCCTTAAATTTTACTTTACCATCAGACTGTATCTTTGCTTCCCCGGTGAGAATTTCTCCGTTTCTTAGTTCTAACCTGGCTTCGTGATAGGGATTACCGTATTGTGCCCGGGCACTAAAAGAAAATATCATTGCCATTATTAGAAATAATATCACTGTTCCGGTTCGATTTGTCTTCATTGAGTAAATTTTAATTTGAAATTGCCCCGGGTTTTATGGGGTTCAGGATTTTTTCAATCTTAATTACATTATCCAGGTTCTGGCCAAAATCAATCATCGTAAAGAAAAACCTGGGTTTGCTGGAAATGTGGTAGATATAATGATCTTGCTTTTTTTGATAATTAATTTCTATTTGGTCACCCCAGGATTTACCGTTAAAACCGGTCTTAAAATTGATCTTATTAATTTCTGAATGATGCGCTGCCTTTGCGAAATCAGGCATTTGCTTTAGTCTTTCGTGGAGAATAGATGGAGCCATGCTGCTGCAAACATGACGTTGCTGATGAGGTCCCGGCTCTTTTAATTCAATAGCATTAATTCTGGCAAGATCCTTTAAACTATAGAGATGGTATGTAACCAGAATAAGGGACATTCCCAGGCCGAATATTAAAAAACTAGTTAAAGAGTCAGTCAAAGTGATCTCCCTTTCTGTATTAAGGTTTCGGGGAATTGTCCAGAGAATATAGACTGAGCCCACCAGGAAGAAAAATTTCAGGTATATAGAAAGTATATTTCGAAGCTTTATTTTTTCCACGTTTTCATTTTGAGTTATCCTATTCTGGAATTTAGGTTTTCTGCAGGCATCCTGAATTTTATGATCAAGGAAGATAGAATCGTGATAACCCCAATGGCCAGAACAGCATATTCAATTCCAAAAACATCTGCAATGATCCCGGAAAGTATGGCTCCCAGGGCATATCCCAGATCACGCCACAACCTGAAAACCCCTATACTTTCAGCACGCTGCTGGGGGCGGGTAGCCTCTGCAATGGCAGATAAAAAAGTGGGATATACCAGGGCTGTTCCCAGGCCTAAAATTACGGCAATGCCAACTAAAAGGTAAAAATCAGTAAAATACGGGATAAATAATATGGCGAGTCCCTGGAGGAACATGCCGGTGAAGAGCATTTTCTTCTTTGAATAGAAATCGGCCATTCTCCCGGTAAACAACTGGCCTATTCCCCAGACCGCAGGATAGATAGCAGCGATTAGACCTATTTCTTTAGAGTCATAATTAAAGGAAAGCAACAATATAGGCAGAAGACCCCAGATCATGCCATCGTTTAGGTTGTTCACCAGTCCCGCCTGGGTAACAGAGCTCAGGGTTTTATCCCTGAAAGTGGTTTCCATAAACACATTCTCCAATGCCTGGGTTTTGTTGGTTTGCTGTTCTTTATTTATAAATATACGGGTGTCTTTCACAAAAAGTACAGACAGGAATAGACCTGCTATCGAGATTCCGATTCCTAAATAGAAAGGATAGGGGGTTATTCCGTATTCCTGAGCGATATAACCTGAGAGTAGCGCCACCAATCCCACCGCAAAATAGCCTGAAAATTCATTGATGCCCATCGCGGTACCCCGATTCTTTTCTCCAACCAGATCAATTTTCATCACTACGGTACTGCTCCAGGTAAGTCCCTGGTTGATTCCTAATAAAATATTTGCGAAAACCACCCAGTTCCATGAGGATGCGTGGATTAATATAAAAGGAATGGGCAGTGCAAATAACCAACCGATGACCAGCAATTTTTTCCTGCCAATGCGATTGGCCAGTTTTCCGGTAAAGTAATTGGTTATCGCCTTGGTGATCCCAAAGGCAACTATGAAAGAAAGAATGGCAGTATTGGATCCTATTTCGAATTCAGTTTCGGCGAATTCAGGAAAGATGGTTCTTTCAAGACCAACCATTCCTCCTACGAAGGCATTCACAATTACCAGAATTGTGAACTGTAACCAGTTTTCCCGTAGCCCGAGTTTTATTTGATCCTGCATTCTTCCGCTTTTTCTGCGGCGGGGAAGTTAGTTAAATTTAGAGAAAGTGTGATAATCACGGTAAAGGATGCTAACCTGGACCGCAGCATGATAAATTTAAAACATTATGCAGGCTTTTTATATTTTATAAGGGATACGAGGGACACTAAAGACCACACTCCTTCCAGGATAATAAAGGGTAAATAATCCATAAGTATGGAGGCAACGCAAGCCAGGGAAGCTCCTAACAGGTTTAGCAGGATAAAAGCGAGGTGGTTTTGATTTAATTTGCCAAAAACGCTTAGGATATAAGCGAGCAGGATAAGGAACACTCCTAATGATCCTATCCAGTCTGTATTAGTCATATGTTATCTGCTGAAATTAAAAACAAAGGTAGTAAACCAAAAGTTTGGGAAACTTATGTTTTTACACATTGCAGATTCTTCAAATGAAATTATGGAGAGATCAAAGTCACAAGATTTCACCTATTCCTTAACTGGATCAGGAGTTTTCCTTAGATGCTTTTAACTGGTCTATTTCCTTTAAAAGCTCGTTGGCTTCAAACATTTTTTGATCACTTGCGCTGCGGTTGGAAGTAGATAATCTGTGTGCTTCCTCCAACAGTTTCTTGTATTTTAATTGTAGTTTTTCTACTTCTGATTTTTTCTTAAATAATCCAAACATCTCTTTTTTTATAAATATAGCCCAATCCACCGGTTTATTCCGGTAGATTAGCATTATTTAAGAGTTGTAAAAGCTTTGTTTTAAGGCAACTAAATACCTTAAACGAGGAGGTTATTTTCTTTCACTTTCTTTCCTGGTAAACAAAAAATACAGCACATATAACCAGCTAAAGAAACCGTGGATAATAGCCAGGAGAACAGATTTGTTGCGTTCCCAGGAAGTAACCGCGGCAATCACACTACCCAGGCCTATTCCATTCCTGATAACACTGGTCTTTGTTTCAGAGTCTATGACCTCCCGGCTGAAGCCTTCAAAGATTACGAAGAGTATAAGAAACAGGGTGATATAGGTCTTTTTCATGGAGGTTTAAGGTTTTGGATTGCGCCATCAAAATATAAGGCAGGGCCTTCGTACCAGCGAATTTAATTAAATTATCTAAACCGGATTATCTGTTGCGGTAATCATTCTCCCCGCACCTGTCTCAGATAATCATCCAGGTCGTAGGTGCCGATAGATCTTTGTACAAGGCCATCTTCGTTGAGGTTCCATTCCTCGAATCCACTAAAATTCACTCTGTTTCCGTTACCGCCCGGTCCGGTATTCGTGCCTTTGAAGGTCCAGTAATATCTATAGGTATCAGAATCAATCACCAGGCTATCCATAACAAGTTCCATATCTGGAAATGCGGTCATATAGGACTCTGCGGTCTTTGCCAGTTGTTGCCTTCCTATCGCCGGGGTACCGCCATTTACAATAAGAACCCCATCTTCGGCATAAAAGGAGGCCATTTTCTGCGGATCTTTACTATTCCAGGCAGCAGTATAGTTTTGTGCGAACTCTTCCATTTTTTCTTGCTCAGAAGTGGAGTCCTTGCATTGAATAAGGATTAGCGCCATAAATATAATCACAGGTATTTTGAAAATAGAGCTATGTACATTTTTCATTTTATTGAGTTTTATTTTTGGTGGTAAAGATCTACCGGGTAGTTAATTTAATTAATTCAACAGGATATTTAATAAAACTGGTATCGTTCTGGTATAAATTATTTAGTTGAGGAATTTCTAGGTGATGACCACCTCCTTGTGTTTTAGTGTCCGGAAATCGGAAATAGTGGCGTCCAGCCTGGTTAACCTTACAGAACAGAGCTCCCGTTTTTCAACTTATTTACTAGGTTTTGTTTTCTTTGCGTTGAGACCGGTTTTATCTGCATAGGATTTGCCTGTTCTTTGGAAAATAATAGACCGGATCATTAAGGTGAATCCTCAGATTTTAAAAATTCCCTGTTCTCTTTAGTATTTCTGCCCAACGC
The DNA here is from genome assembly GCF_007050985.1 of Christiangramia sabulilitoris. Lineage (GTDB taxonomy): Bacteria > Bacteroidota > Bacteroidia > Flavobacteriales > Flavobacteriaceae > Christiangramia > Christiangramia sabulilitoris. Next base: position 758,646 of record NZ_VHSF01000003.1, on the reverse strand, counting down.
TGGTATCCCGCATTATTCAGGTGAAGGCCATCTGTCGTATACACACCCTTAAGATGCCCTGCTTCGTTAGCGAATTCTGGATGGAGATCTATAAATTCATAAAAAGGGTCCTTACACTCCGTTTTCAACAGAGAATTTAGAAGACGAATGTTTTCCGAATAATCGAACCCATCCTGAAAAACTCGAAGGCCAGGATTTATGGGCAGGATACTTTGTAAATAAAGCCGGGAAGAGGGTAGAGCGCCCTTCAGTTTAACCCCTATAGATATTATGTTGTTTCGAATATTTCCAACAGGTATTTCCTGAGCCAGGTCATTTACCCCGATCATTAAAAAGATCTTCGCCGGTTCCAGGTTAATAGCCATGTCCAGTCGATCAAGAACATCACTGCTTAAGTCTCCGCTAATACCCTGATTATAAATTACTGCAGCCGGAAGCAAATCTTCCCAGTTCCCGAATTCTGTAAGGCTGTCACCTAAAAACAAAGAATTATTTGACTTATTTCCCATAAATAGTTGAAAAACAGTATTTTATAGTTAAATTTGATATCCTTTTTTACCTTCCTCCCGAATACACCTGCGATATCCCCCTCTCCCCCTGTTAATTAATAGCTCCAATTAATTGTTCGCGATTTCAAATAATCATAAAATTTAATATTATGAAAACAATTATTCAGGTTTCGAGGGAAATATTTCTGAGCCTTTTTCTTGTGGCAGTATTTAGTCTGCTTTCTTCTTGTAGTAAGGAAATGGTTGTAGAGGGGGACGGTAAGTTGGAGGTAGCAGATGCCAAATCTTTTAAATCTATAGTTAAAGTATTGGTTAAAGGCGCACCATTAAAAAGTTCTAATGGGATAGATATTGGACCTAACGGGAATTTATATGTTGCCAGTGTTATAGGTGGTGAAATAAATGTGTTGGATAAAAACAGCGGAAAAATTATCAAGACCTATGGTCTGGAAACAGGGGTGAAAGGTCCCGATGACCTTGTATTTGGCCCTGATGGATCTCTATACTGGACAGACCTTACCTATGGCGAAGTAGGCCGTCTTACTCCGGATGGTGATTTTAAAAAACAATTTGTCGCTCCGGGTGTGAATCCAATCACTTTTTCTCCTGATGGCCGACTGTTTGTCGCGCTGGATTTTTTAGGTGATGGTTTGTATGAGCTGGATCCTGAACTTATAGAACCACCACGGCCAATTATTCTTGCCACCCCCGGAACTCCTTTTCCACTGGGTTTCCTGAATTCTTTTGATTTTGGGATCGATGGTCGATTGTACGGGCCTCTATTTGCCGCTGGTCTGGTAGTTAGTGTGGATGTTGGTAACCCCGGAGATCCTGTTTCTACAAGTCCTTTCACAGATGGTACTGTAGAGGTGATAGCGGGTGGATTTTTTAATCCTGCCGCTGCGAAATTTGGTCCCGATGGTTTACTATATGTACTGGACCAAACCGGCGAATTTTTCAAAATAAACCATATAACCGGTGAAAAGAATCTTTTTACAACCCTCGAAGCAGGTTTGGATAATATGGTCTTCGATGAGGATGGAAGCTTATATGTAACTAATTCAGATCAGGGATGGGTTGTCAAGGTTCTCCCAAGTGGTGAGGCGCGTAAAATAAGTCCGGGTGGATTTATAACTCCCTCAGGTCTGTCTGTAATGGCAGGACCAAATAACCAGGATGTAATATTTGAAGGAGATATTTTCAATCTAAGAGAATTTGATGGCAGCAGTGGCAGGCAAACTAATATCTATAAAGCTTTGCTGATAGCCGAGGAAAATCCGCCATCACTTACGCTGCCCTTAAATCTCTCCAATGATGGCGAAAACCTTATTGTATCCTCCTGGTTTACGGGATTGGTCCAGGTTTTTAGTCCGGCTACCAATAGTGTCCTGGAAAATTATACGATGGGAGCACCTATCGATGCAGTAAGGATTCAAAATGATATTGCAGTCTCAGATGTGGGTCTTGGAGGAGTAGTATGGGCAAGTGATAACTCTGTAATCCTGCCCATGGATGGTGTAAACGTTTTTGCTCCGGGAGGTCTGGCTACAGATGGAGAAACCTTATGGATGGCAGATTGGGCTACCGGCCTGGTGTGGGAGATAGGATTTGATGGTGCCACTCCGCAACCTGCCACTGTGGTGGCTTCGGGACTTTCAAGCCCTGAGGGCCTGGCTGTGTATACTGACGGAAGCCTGCTGGTGGTAGAAACCGGGATATCCCGTTTATCACGTATCAATTTATCAAGCGGGGAAGTAACTACGGTGGCTGAAGGTTTTGAATTTAGCCAACCAGGCATAGACGGCTTGCCTCCAACCAATTATTTTGACGGCGTTGCAGTAGGACCGTCTGGAGATATATACGTTACCGGAGGAGGTAAAAACCTGATCTACCGGATAAGGGCTAATAAAGTTGAATAATTTTTAAAAATTCCGGGAAGTAATAAAATAAAAATACCACCATTTTAAAGTATAGAATGGTGGTATTTCCCTGGATAACTAATGGATGCTTTATAGGTCGGCGACAAAATCTGCAAACACCTCTTTATGCAAAGCCAGGTCCAGGTCTGGTGAAACCGATACCCGGGCGATATAATCCTTATCATCTTCTTTGGTAGTGCCCTGGGTAGAAGTTGCCGGGATCGTCCAGTAACAACCTTTCAATTGCCCGTAGCTCACGCAATATTTACTTTCATTCGGGATACGACTTATCATCATATCGATGAGTTTCTGGTTCAGAGCTCTTTTGTATGCTTCTCTCTCTTCTTCAGAATTTCCCCTGGTGGGAAGATCCAGGGAAAATACAGAGGGGGTAAAGCCCTGTTCCGCCAGTTCTTCAGATACAAAATTGATCTTTGCTTCCGGCAGGGTTTCTTCGATAAAGCTTACAAATTCACGGGTATTCCTGTAAGCATCTTTGATCCTTTGATTCATGGAGGGTAATTGGGCCGCCAGTATTTCGACCTGCAGCGCGGTAGCTTCATTATCGCATAATCTCAGGTGCCTGCCGATATTTATCATTAAACTATCTGCCCTTTTATTGGCAACACAGTAACCGGCGGTGCATTTACCACCACTTGGAAATTTAGAGCCGCTTACATAAGAAATAGTTTTGATAGAGGATAGGATACCATCTTCCCCGCAGAATTGTACATTGGGACAAAAGGTTTGATCCAGAATAAAAACAGGATCTATAGCAGCTTCTCCCGAGGCTGTTTTCCTTTCTTTACTTAAGACCGCTCTCAATTTCTCCAGGTCTGGTACTTCCACCCTTGGATTTGTAGGGATCTCTGCTATAATATAAGGCACGGCATCCTGTGCTGCCACCTGGTCCAGAACCCGGTCTGTACTTTGCACCATATCATTATCACCGTCCACGGGTAAATCCATGATCTCTACATTTTCCACGCAGGCTGCTACCCGTCTGGCCTGATCGTTCGTGCCGCCGTAGCAATTTGGGGGAACGATTATTTTGATATTTTTACCTTTATGTTTTTCAAGGGCCTCGTCTATAAGGCCCATCATGATGGCATATTGAACTGAAAGTCCGCAGGAGCCAAGTAATACTTCTGAGCTAGTAGCGGTGATCTTTTGTACCGAATCTACTACGCTGGCCTTATTTTTTTTATGATCATCAGCACTAGCATTCTTTGCAGTTGCAGCTTTCCCGATAATTTGCTGTAATACCTTAAAACAATCGGCCGGGGTCATGGCGATGGTTTCCCTTCTTCTTACATGCTGAATTTCGCCAATATAGCTTTCATTTTCTTCGGTATTCACTAAGATGATACTTCCCAGTTCTGCCTGTAGACTGATATAGAAATCAATATTTGAGTGAATTTCAAGCTTAGCCAGATCATCACTTTGAGAAATAAAAACGTTGCTTCCTTCGAATTCCGCAATTTTATCGAGGTTGTCTACCTGTTGTAGTTCAAAATTATAACCGTAAACATTTTTTAAGGCTTCAATGTCAAAGCATTCCGGCAATTCATCAGAATAACAGATCCTGGTTTTCTTATTCAGAAATAAATTCTTCCTCAATACAGCCAGGACCGGGGCAACTTTAGATGAAAAAGCGATGACATTATCTGCATGAAGCTCATTCATCCTGCCGATGGTCCATTCCAGTACAGATGATAAAGGGTGACCCAACCTTATATAGTCAAATGCCGTGGGCAAAGCACTCAAGGCAGAGGTGGTGGCATTATCTCTTTCAAACAGGTATTCAAACTGCCCCATAAACTCAGTTTTGGCCAGCTCCTCATTATAAATATCCAGCCGGTGGGTAGTGAGTTTTAACCAGTCTGCCGGCATATTTTCCAAAACATTATCTATATAATTCAGCACATTGCGCTCTTGCATAATCTTCAATTTTGATCGGGCGGAAATATAGAGCAATTAGATTATTTTAAAAAGCGCCAAAGACTGTTTTCTTCTATGGGAGATAAGCTTTGCTGATATGATATAGAAGAGCAAAATTTAAAATAAGATGGATATGTTTTCCGGTGTTTTAATGCCCCGGTTGGTCTAACCCTGCTGCAATTGCATGGAAGCTAAATTACTCCTGGAATTTCAAAACTTCACCCAGATACGTCTGCCTATTTATGATTTTAGAGTTTAATTATCTCTAAGGGAAGTTGATAAGGTTAATTCTAATTGGTTAGTCAATCTCTTTTATAATTGTTGTTCCTTGAGTTCTGCATTCCAGACGAGGGAGATCATTTTGTAGAAATCACCCTGATTAAAATTATACTCATTTTCACTATCCACGCGGTGGATAAGTACTATCCCTGATGCCGGATAAACTCCCAGCATATGAATTCCTACCCCGGTATGGTAAAAGGATTTTGACTTTCGGGTTTCGGTGGGCATCAAAACATTCCATAGCATTCCGTAAGCTATCCCGTAAGCCGGATTATAGACAGAATGAGGTTTAGTAGATAATTCTATCCATTCTTCAGGAATGATTGTATGGCCATTCCACATCCCATTATTTAAATATAACTGTCCGTAAAGGGCCATGTCCCGCGCAGACAGTCTGAAATGATAAGCAGGATATTTTGATTTAGCCGGTGCATACTGGTAAAAACCATCTGTTTGCGGGATGCTGTCTTGTTCAGCATTTATGGAAACAAATTCATTAGCATATTGCATTCCCAGTGGTTTGGCGATCTCTTCATAAAAAAGATCATAAACACTTTTACCGGTCGCCTTTTCCAGGATATAACCTAAAACATTAAAATCCCAGTTGTTATAAACATATTGTTCATTTGGTTTGAAGGTGCCCCTTTCCGGCATTTGGGCTAACATGGCCTCATTGGTAGCAGCAGAGCTGTGGTATACTCCAGATCTCGACCTAAGCAAATCTGCAACTGTGGCAGTTTTTTCAATTTCTGAAAGGGAAGGTGCGATGTCATCGATTTGCAGTTGCTTCAAGGTCATGGAAGTGTCTATAGTACCCTTCGCAATATATATTCCGTATAGAGAGTTGAGCAGCGCCTTTCTTATGGAATGTATGGTATGTTTCTTTTCTGTATTTCCCCATTCATACAATAGTTTACCATCTTTTAAAATAATAAGCGAGGAAGAACCTGCCTGTTCCAGGAAATCACCCAGGGAATCAAGTCTGGATGAAGAGAAATTAACGGTTTCAGGCTTTACTTCTTCAAATTTAAAATCATCCTGAGCAAAGATATTACTCAGGCAAAAGATGTTGATTAGAATGATGATTTTAAAAGCAAATGCTGAAGAATTCTTCATTTTGATGTTTTTTAAAAAGACGAGCCTGGTTTTTGGATGTTGCAATTTTCGCCTGGGGGTTTGGTTTGATTGAAAGTGATCCAGACCTGGATCTAATGATAAGTGCCGGAAAAAAGAAAAATGTTACAGCTTTTTTTTTACTATAGTCATGAAAATTCTTCAAACTACTTCAGGGTGAATATTCTATATTTCCGCAAGGTATTTTAAGCCCGGATATCTTATAGAATAGCTGATTGTTTTTCAGCATAAAACCAGCCCTTTATCCCAGGTAAGAGCAATGGATCAATGTACCATTTTCTCCAGTACATAATCGTCCATCACATATCCATTGCCAATATCCTGCACGATGGAACCTACATTCTCAAAGCCCATTTTTTCGTAGGCCTTAATAGAATTCGAATTATACTTGTTTACGGTAAGTTTTATTTTAGGAAGCTGCAGTTCCATTGCCTGTTCCTCAATAAATTTAAGTGCTGTTTTGCCTATTCCTTTTCCTCTTTCAGATCTCAGCACATAGAATTTGCTCAAAAAGAGAGATTTTTCCTGAATACTAAATGAAAAATAACCAGCATGCTTTTCCCCGGTTTTCAGAAGGTAATAACTTACTCCACCTTCAAGTTGCTGCCAGATTGCGGTTCTGGACTGGTATTTCTCCAGCATATAGTTTACCTGCCCGGCGCCAATAATGGGAGTATAATGTTCGCTCCAGATCTCCTTAGCCAGGTCTGCTGTGATCTTTACTTTATCTTCTGAATCTACCGGGACGATCTCTGTCATAATTAATAAACGGAAATTTTAATTCCATACTTAAATCCCTGCCAAAATATGAAGAAATTCCATACCTGTAATCTGCTCATCTCCTTATTTGCAGGCTTACACGGCTGAGCCATACTGTTGACTGCTTTTCAACTTTTTCTTGCTAGGCTATTTTGGAAGCTGACTTCTGCTCCAGAAAATTGTTGAATAATGGTGTTATCACCAACCCATTAAGATCTAAAATTATGTGAACCAATATGGTAATCCAGATATTTTGAGTCAGGATAAAAATATAGAAAAGCATGAGGCCAGCGATTAAAGTAGAAATGATTCCGCTTATTCCCTGGTAGGCATGAACGAGACCAAACCAAAGTGAGGCTAATAAGACTGAAATGAGACTGGATCCAAATATGTTAAAAAACAATATGGGTAAAAGAAGCCGGAAGAAGATCTCTTCGCTGAACCCCGCATTGATGGATATAAGGGTGACCCAGGACCTCTCCGCAGCATTCCGGGGCATAAGGTGGTTTATGGCATCGGGGCTTACCTCTGTACTCTTTTCATCAGTTTTTTTATGCTGAACGTAAACCATGATAAGATTTAAAAGAGTCGTGGCTAATAACAGGAAAGGAATGAGATATACGAGGGCCAGTTTCAGGATCTTAATGAGCGTAATCTCTTCTATATTATGAATCCTGAACGATCTTAAGTAAGTGGAATATTCCATTAAAAAATCTGGAAACTGAGTCAATGCTGAAAACCGGCCAAGTATATACAGGGCCAGCAAACCTAAACATCCATAAATTAAGAATGACTCAAGGAGCATTTTTTTGAACATTGCCTGGCGCTCGCTGGTGCCGGTCAAGGCTTTAAAAGTATTATACTTTCTTAAATCCCGTTTCGAATTGAATAAGGATAATATGAGAAGAAATAAGAGGATCGCGATACTTACTGTTTTCATTGAACTAAGATCTGATACTTCTGGATTTACAGTGAATTTTCAGGAATTAGTAGATCTGCAAGGGAATGTGTTACAGTAAAAATACCGGCTTTTTTGGTCCAATGGTTACGGTTACCGCCATTTTGCGGGGTAGGGGACTCCTCCCGATGCTTCGGGTGTCGGCTTAGTATTGAATAGCTGGTCAGGTTAATTATTTTATTTCTAACGTTGCCGCTTATTGGAGAGGAACCATTATTGGCAACCGTATTTTCCCGTTGGATATTGCTTAGATATTACTTAAATCTTGTTTTCCAATTATTGTCATAATTTCGATAATATTGTTTTCTACCCGATAATAAATACTATCGGATCCACATACACATCTTCTATACCCAGGTTTTATAAAATCAACTGCTTCAAACGTGAAAGGTTGCTCGGCAATGAGATCGAAATATTCAAAAAAAGTTTCGTAATATTTATCTGCTTGAGTTTCTCCAAATCTTTTTACTCCATATTGATGAATCCGAATTAAATCTTCTTTAGCGACGTTACTTAACCTATAGTTATTCATTAAGTAATGACTTTGATTTTGCTAAAATCTGTTCTTTACTGTCATTTGTAAATCCGCTTTTTTCAGCTTTTTCTAATTTACTTTTAATATAATTAATCTGAATTTGCTGATTTCTAGCTTGTCTTATTAGGTCATTAACCAATTCACTTTTACTTGAATATTCTTTACTCTCAATTTGAGATTTCAGCCACTCGTCATTTGGTTCTGTAAATGAAATACTTTGTCTAGCCATGATTATTATATTTGATGTAAAATTGCACCAAAAATGAATCAATAGCAAGTTTTTTGTGTGAAAATATTGTTGCCAACGGTCTCGGTTATCGCCAGTTGGCGGAGTAAGGGACGCGTCCCGACGCTTCGGGAGTCGGCTTAGTATTGGTTTGTTGGTCAAGTTAATTATTTTCTTTCTAACGCTGCCGTCTATTGGCGATGAACCGTGGTTATGGATAGTGCGTTATGGTTTTAATTTTGAAATTGCATCAATTATCTTTTCAAAAGATGTAAAAGATAATTCTTCTTCCTTTTTATTTTCTTTTAAGCCATTGGAGTTATTGCCAAAATATTTTTCAACTAACTTTTCTTTTATTGTATGTTTCTTTTGATCTGGTAGGATTTCAATGAATGGATTAATTGATGCTAATTCTAATTCTGCATTTCTATTTAGTGTCTCGAGATTTCTGTGCTTTGTTGACTCCTTTGCTGCATATGTCGCAGGATATGATAAAGCAGCAGCAGCTAACAATCTAATTACGGATTTCGTCCAATTATATCCATCAGCGCTTAGATCTATAATAGTCCATACTAGTAAGACTGAGAAAATTGTCATAAATGCAATCGCTAAGCCCCTCCATATATTTGCAGTTTTCTTATGCTGGTTCGCAATGATTTGATAATTACCAGTGACACCAACATTTCCAATTACATTGACCAATTGCTCCGCTTCTTTTAATTTGGTTTCAAGTTTCTGTACAAGTTTCGATGTGTCGATGTCAATATTTTCTTTTAAATCTTCTATTTGTTTTCTGTAACTGACTTTTTCTTTTTCAACTTCCTCTTTATATTTTTTTCTATCCTCTTTTAGGCTTTGGACTTGATTTGCCTGAATATTTTTAAAATTAGTCTGAATATTTGAAGTAAGGTTTTTAATTTCATTTTCCTTGTCTATCAACTGCTTTGATAAAGATTCAATTTGCTTGTTTTTCTCAGACAAATTTGTTTTTACATCTGTTAGCTTTTTATTAGTATTTTCATACTCTTTTTCTAGTGAAGCATATTTCTTTTTCGCCGTATTCTCAAAACTTGCAACCTTTTTTGAAAAGTTAAAATCAGTTTTGGAAACAGGTATTGGAAGTAATTTAATTTTATTTATCGCTGAATTTAAGTAGTTATCTACATTGTTTAGATGCCCAACATTATTATTTCCCAAAAATGAATTTAATTGAGATACTGCTGCATTTATTTCATTACTTAGGGTATCAAATTCAGTTTTTTGAACTAAATCTGGTAATGTGAGTTTAACTCTTTGATAGATATAATCGTGGACAGTTTGGAATCGGGATAACCTCTGAAGTTCTATTTTCTCTGATGTCTTCTCACTGGCTAAAATTTCTGTTAATGAGTTTAATCGATCAAAAAGAACGTGATTTTCGAATTCTTCAGTATTCATTAATTAGTATTTTTAATAGCATTATGCATAACTCCTGATAACAATCAGATTCCTGTGTATTCCAGTTTCTATATCGGGATAACGACTCCCGGCTAAAATAAAGGTTTTTAGCTTTTATCACTGTTGCGGATAAAAAAATCTTATTAACATCGGGTTGAGTATTACAGTCCGCTTTAATTTTTAAAATATAAAAGGAAGAGTAATTTCTTGCTTCGTGGGTTCCGGGACTGCTATTCATACCCTATGGGTTTTAGAAGCGATGATCAAATTTCAGGTAGCCTGTACGGGCATGTTTGCAGTTAGTTGGATTTGTTGGGCTTTAGTTATTTTTTCAATTCTATTTCAATCAACTCTTTTATTTCAGCTATTTCGTTTCTCAGATTGGTGTGAAATTGTAATTGAGCCTTTGATTGAAAATAATGATTATCAATTAAATTTTCGAATTCCTCGTTTGCTAATAGAAGTTCATTCCAATTGGTGTTGAATTTCGATGTTCCAATATTATCCTTTGAAAAAGCATTATCCATTTTTCTGTAATTGAAATTCTTATATAAAAATGCTTGTAAATAATTAGAGAGATAATCGGAATATGTTTTGTCCCATTCCCTTACGTAATCAATATTAGAAGGTAATCCATATAATTTCCCTTTTAAAAGGTCCGAATCAATTAAAGCAACTTTACCTGTATTTAGTCCTTCGTTTAAAGTTCCCGTTACAAATTCTACCTTAACACCATCCAAAACAATAAATAATAAACTATCCAGGGATCTCCAATTGTTATCTGACTCGTTTTGTTCAAACAATTCCAGGATTTCTCTAGTGCCATTTATTCTATGTTCCATTTTCTCAATTTTAAGCTTAGCTAAATCGAGATTTCCTTTGAATTCCTTCAATAGTCTTTGATTGAATTCATGAGATTCACTTTGGGTGATTCTGTTATTATTCCAATTATTAATTCCCAATGCGATAAGAATTCCTATAACCACAAGAACAATTTCTCCAATAGCATAGATCAAATACTTACTGAATTTATTATCAGAGAGTAGTTTTCTACGGATCTTTCTAAAAAAATTTATCATTTAAGAATAGATGGTCATCATCTAAATATATGATAATTAATCAATTATGCTTTTAAGGAAGAACTTGTTTTGTAGTGGTTTTTTATTATAATGAAGGCTAATGGTCCTGGTTAACCGAAATTGAGCGAGAAGGGATGGTTTTTTGTTGATTTTTGAAAGCTGCTATTTATTTAGTTTTTCTATCTCTTTAATTATTGTAAGTGTTGAAAGGTTTTTATCTGCAATATTCATCATAGAAGTTTCATCACACCCACCTAAAAACAATAGGGTTCTGACTAATTTCTTATTGCAATTCAATTAATAAAACTTCATCAGTAATGTTCCCTGGACCAACCCCTATGCTTTTCACAATAATATCAGTATTACCTTTTCCATTTATTATTTGAGTAGCAGCGACATCAACAAATCGCCTGTAATATGTAGTAAAACTAATTGCACCATTTTGGTATACAACACTCGTGGCCCTATTTTTTAAATTAATATAATCCAGCTGTGGATATAAATCCTCAACTAAAAGAGAATCCAGTCCTTTTTCGATTAATTCATTAAATGTCACTCCATTTTCTGAAAACATTAAAATTGTGAAGGTAGCTTCACTATCTATAGGTTCAAAATTAATAACAAACTCATTTCCAATTTTTTGAGATTTAAGTGTTTCAGCCGCGGCCTCTAGTTCATAGGCAAGATTCACGGCGTTATCTCTTGTAAAAGAACAAGATGTTGAAAAATTAATAATCAAAATTATAATAATAGATTTCGAAATTTTAAATATTCTATTACTATTAAGTTTGTTCTTCATCATTTTGTATGGTTTTCAATAAACCTACAACAATAATATTTGGGAGAATCAAACCTGATGGCTGTATGTTCCAGTTTCAATTTCCGGATAAAGAATTCCGGGTAAAATAAAGCATTTTAGCCTCAATCACCGTTGCGAATAAAAATATTAGTGACATCAGGTTGAGTTCCTGTTCGCTTAGTGTTTTCAATACAGATCTGGTTGATTAATTTCTTGCTAACGGTAGCGTGCATTGGCGAGTAACCGTATGGCAACTGTTGTTTTAATAGACCTTAAAAGTTTTATACATTTTTCGGTCTATAACGTTCGGAATTTCTGAGATCAAAACGTAAGTGCCTTGCTTAAGCTGAGTTTTAAAATAACCTGTTTCGCCTTCCTCTAAATCCTCTACACCACCTAAAAATGTTAAACCTTCTGGAATTGGAGTTCTAAAGGCTTTAATATTAGCAGCATTAATCCACTTGCCTAATGTGTCCAATTTTGAAATACTGGTAAGTCTAACTAAGTTCACATCATGGCCTAACAGTGTTTCATATTGCTTTTGATCTTTGAAGTTGATAGCTAACTGATAATTTCCAGCTTTAATTGAATCTTGAAATGTAATTCCTTCCTCACTTGAAATACTTATTTGATGATCGTAAGAAGGCTCCTGGATGTCGTTTGTTTCCTCTGTCACCTGAATTTCTTTTATCATTCCGTAAAATGCATGAGGCATGCCATTGGGCATTCTAACATAGCATTCCATTACATAGGTCCCTGGGTGCATGTAAATTGTAGATTCAGCTACACTCTTTGGAGAAATTAAACCAACACCACCACCTAATTTTACATCATTCCACCAGGCTGGGACTTTTTCAAATTCTTTCATAGCCTCTTCCACTTCATCATTTATTAGATGATTAAATGCCGCTTTAAAAGGTGGTACTAACTCATTGTTATAATTGTCTATAGTTATCCCTTCTGGCATTTTCTCAAAAATGAAAAAATGAGTTTCTGAAGATTTGTTGATATACCTGAAAGTTGTCCATCCAGATTTAAGGCGAGATGGTATTTGAAAATCCATTTCATTAGTTACTACTTCAATGATATTTTCGGTATTGTTAGCTTGAATACTATCCTCTTTTTGATTCGGATTATTTTCTTTGTCATTTTTACAACTTATCAAAGGCACTATAAATATTGATAATACCAGTAATGACTTTTTAAACTTAGAAACTGCATACATATATATTAGAATTTAATTAGTAGTCAAATGTTTTAATTTCTGATTATCAGATGATTGAGATGTTTCTAATTTAATTATTTTTTTCTTTTGAAGAGCTAAGTAGTAATAATTAAGGTGATTTTTTCTATAGGAAATTGTTGCCAACTCGTTCTAAGAATCAGATTTGTATTTGTTCCAGTTTCTACTTCGGCATATTGGCTCCCACCATAATTAAAAAATTTAAGCATTATCACTGTCGAGGCTAAAACTCTTAATTATCAGGTTGAGTGTTCCGGTTCGCTTAACTTCTAATATCCATAATTTGACGGAAAATTCATCGTTTCACCATAGCTTCCATAAATACTTTCCATTGTTCAGGATTGGCGTTGATGCGGTAGGACTTCGCATTCTTGAATACAATGCTAAGGCCTCCTACTCCGGCACCCAGGATACCGCCCGCGATAATTCCTGCCCCAGCTCCCTCCCCGGCGGTATAGCTAAACCACCCGGAATCCGGCTCGGCAAAGACCGCTCCCAGAATTCCAACTGCTACCGCCCCGATCATGGCCCCGGTGGCAAAATTGTTTCCTATTGAACGTTTGGTCCTGATCTGCCCAATATTGCTAAGTGGAAAATCTGCCGTCTTTTTATGCCGGGATAATTGCAGGGAATTTTCGCTAATAGCCGAGATCTTACCCTTGCCTATCTTATTTCCCTGCATATCATAAACCCGTACAAAAATCTTTGGTTTGTCAAAACTGGTCTGGGCATTCAGACCCATGCCTAAGATCACTACGAGTATAAAAATTAGATTTTTCATGGCTTTTGGTTTATATCATTCTTTTAAATACCTGATATTTTTTATGTAAAAATTGCTGCCTTCAGTATCCAGTAATACAAAACCGGCCAGAACATTCAGTTTCTTAAGGTCGCCGGTGGGGAAATCCTCGCGCAGGTCAAATCTGTATCGTTTCCAGTTCCTTGTTAAATCCAGTGCAGCCCTTGCTTCTGTTCCATCGTCGGGATCATCCCTGTCCTTTACTGTAAACCATAATTTCTCATTTCCCTTTGCTCCTCTAGCTTCCAGTTCTATACTCTTAAATTCACTGAAATCCTTGCTGGCCCTTACATTCCCTCCCAGGGAGTCTACCACGAACATTGCCGCAGCCCATTCCAGGCCTGGAGAAACATCAAATCCCAAATGATCGTCCTCTATGTTTACAATTACTTTATCAAATCCCTGGTTGGAGGCTGTAAATACACTAATGGATCTTGGAACTAGACCGTTTATCAACACTTCTTCCTGTCCTATCCCTGAAAAATCTGCATCATATAATTCCACAGAACGCATGACCTCGGGGGAGGCTTTTAGTTTCTTCGCATCGATGAGTGAAATAATGTTCTTTCCAAGAAAATCGAGATAATAACGGTAGCCAAAAAAACTATTAAACCTGAACATAGAAACGGCTGCATCATAAACGGGAGAATTCAGGGTTTTTACATATTGGTCTTTTACCTGGTAGAATAGAAGACTGTCCTGCCTCATTGCATATGCTGTTTCGCTGGTAATTCCTGAGTCGGTACGCTGGGATTCCATTACCAGGTTATCCAGAAAGGTCCTTTCCCGGTCCAGTATTCTTTTAATTTTTTCGGTGAGATCATAGTATTTAAAGAGCAGGATCTCCATGTCTGTGCCCTGTAGTTTGCCAATATAGCCGGTGGATTTTAAGGTCTCGAACCCAAAAGAACTAGGTACGAAAGCTTCCTGGTCGTCTATGGTGTTCATATGATCTGAAGCTTCCTGGTAATCTTTATAACTAAAATCTTCTTTCGCCCTGATCTCCCAGAATCTTGGCGTATTGGCGGCCAGCTGGTCCTTTACAAAATTGATAGCTGTGGTTTGTTTAAGGTCATTCCTAATATTGGATCTTATATTGCTCATGTAACCCCAGAGCGCTTCTTTTTCTATCCTTTGCTGGTTGGCATTATTGATCTGCAAAGCGATAAGGATACCTATGACCACCAGGATTATTTCCCCGACGGCGTAAGCAAGATATCTCGGGATCTTCCCTTCAAAGCACAATTTCTGGCGAATAAACCGGAAGAATCTAAACATTGAAAATCAGTTAGTTGTACTAAATTTACAATAATAAATAGATTATTTCTATCTGTTCCGGTATAGGATATTTTATAACCAGCCCAGCAAGTCAAAACAGACCACGACCAGGATCTGAACAGATAAGAACGAAATTCCCGAAAGTAAAAATATTAGCATAAGCTTAAAAAAGTTCTGAATTTTCTTCCGGTGGAAGAGCTGAAGCAGCACCAACACTACGTAAAAATAATAACCGAGGCCCAGGAAGACTAGTACTATATTTTTAAAAATACCGGCAGGCAGAAAATGATTGCCCAGCAGGTTTAATATATAAATAAGCATGCCCTGTCCCAGGATATAGGCCATTACCACAAATATCTCGTAGATGTTATACTTATAATTCCGGTAGAAAAGTCGAATCCAGAATGCCATGAAAATTCCGAAAAACAAATAAACATAACCCATATTGCTTTTTTTCCACCGAATGATCTCCTGCAGGTCCAGTGAAGGATTCAGGTAGTAGCTATATTCTATGGCATCATGGTTAGTTACCGGCAGGTTGAGGTAGCCGGACAGGAAAACTGCCAGGAACGAATTGAACAACAGGAAGATTAGTGGTTTGGTAAGCTGGCTTCGGTCTCCGGAGAGATATTTGCGCAGGCTCTCCCCGGGATTTAGAATGAGACTTTTAATAGTAAATAAATAGCCTTTTTCCAGGTTCAGCAGGGCTTTTAATTCCTGAAGGATATAATTTCTGTCTATGCGCCCGGATAGATGGCTGCCGCGCTGCCCTGACGGAATATTTTCATTGTGCATATATGAGATCTAAGCAGTAATAATCAATAACTTTATTCTGGTCACTTCCATACTTTTTACTTCAAAGAAAATCTTACTGCACTGAATATATAATGGCTGTAACCGGCTGATCCTGTAAATCTAATGATTTCTTTAAAAATGAATTAATCGAATAATCAGCGGTATTTTTAATGCTAAGTTCGCCCCACAATAATCTTTCTTCTCATAAGGCCTTTTTTATTCGACGCAGCCCCGAATTAATTTATAAATTTGCATGCAACTAGATTAACACAACACAAACAACACACAACATGCCTGCAACAGAAGCCAAGATCTTTAACTGTACCCAAAGCCGTGAACTGGCCGAAAAGATCGCCGGTCACTACGGAACCAAACTGGGAAATGTAATTACCTCTACCTATAGCGATGGTGAATTTCAACCATCATTTGAAGAATCTGTACGTGGTTCGCGTGTTTTTATAATTGGATCTACTCATCCCGGGGCAGATCACCTTATGGAGATGCTATTAATGCTGGATGCTGCCAAGAGAGCATCGGCCAGGCATATTACCGCGGTCATGCCATATTTTGGATGGGCGAGACAGGACCGTAAGGATAAGCCTCGTGTGCCTATTGCTGCCAAGATGATCGCCAGTATTCTTGAAACTGCCGGGGCTACCCGTATCATTACCATGGACCTGCATGCAGACCAGATCCAGGGATTTTTTGAAAAACCTGTAGATCACCTTTATGCCAGTACCGTATTTCTACCTTATTTGAAGAAACTTGGTTTGGATAATCTTACCGTGGCTTCTCCAGATATGGGTGGTTCTAAAAGAGCATATGCCTATTCCAAAGCGCTGGGAAGCGATGTGGTTATCTGTTATAAGCAAAGAGCTAAAGCCAATATGATCTCGCACATGGAATTGATCGGTGATGTAACCGGGAAGAACGTGGTGCTGGTTGATGATATGGTAGATACTGCCGGAACACTTACTAAGGCTGCCGATGTGATGATGGAACGCGGAGCCATTAGCGTACGTGCGATCTGTACTCACCCGGTATTATCTGGTGAAGCTTATGACCGTATAGAAAAATCTAAACTCCAGGAATTGATCGTTACAGACTCTATTCCGCTAAGACAGGAAAGCAAAAAGATCAAAGTGGTAAGCTGTGCTGAACTTTTCGCCGATGTGATGAAAAGCGTGCAGGATAATAAGTCTATCAGTTCAAAATTTATAATGTAAGTCTTTCTTAGCCTTAGCTTAGGCTATGAATTCAAAAAATATCAATACCATCCAGGGTTTATCTCGGGATGGTATTTTTTTTCAGATTGCCACGCTTCGCTCGAAATTTGTTTGTCACCCTGAGCTTGTCGAAGGGTGGTTATTTTGAATCAATATGTTGCTAAACACTTTTTTTCGGCCTATCGAAAATTTAGCGTAGAATTTGAGCGGAAAGACCTGTAAAATTTCAGGCTGTTTGAGCCTTTTCGGTGAGTTTCTGAAATTTAGGGGCTGAGTGAAAAATTCAACTAAAGTTTCGTATGCCTTGATTTTTTTGGTTCGTTTTTTCATCAGGGAGAAAGTGAACATATTATTCGAGTTGCAATGTCATTCTCTTTTCTTTTTCCATTGCTGAAAAAGAAACAAAAAATCTAGTCTTCACTTTCTTGTTCACCCGTAACGGTTTAGAGGCTAAAAGAATTGAACTCCCTTTGGTCAGACAGCAATTCTTTGAAACGCTTCTTTCACCTACGGGTCCCGAAGTCGAAACTGAGGACGTTTTAAATTTTTTATTTTACAAAAAGCAATTTTTCTGGCCGGCCTACCGAAAATTTAGCGTAGAATTTGAAGAGAAAGACCCGTAAAATTTCAGGCTGTTTGAGCCTTTTCGGCGAGTTCCTGAAATTTAGGGCTGAGGGAAAAATTCAGCTGAAGTTTCGTAAGCCTTGATTTTTTTTGGTTCGTTTTTTCATCAAGGAAAAAATGAACATAAGATATCCGAATTCCAATGTCACCTTGAACACAGTTGACCGGATGAAGGTAAATTAGGAAACTGCTTTACAACTAAAGAAATGACATTCTATTTTCTTTTTCCATTGCTGAAAAAGAAACAAAAAATCTAGTATTCACTTTCTTGTTCACCCGTCACGGCTTAGAAGCTAAAAGAATTGAACTCCCTTTGGTCAGACAGCAATTCTTTTAAACGCTTCTTTCACCTACGGGTCCCGAAGTCGAAACTGAGGACGTTTTAATTTTTTTTATTTTACAAAAAGCAACTTTTAAGACCGGCCTACCGAAAATTTAGCGTAGAACTTGAACGGAAAGTTCCGTAAAATTTCAGGCTGTTTGAGCCTTTTCGGCGAGTTCCTGAAATTTAGGGACTGAGGGAAAAATTCAGCTAAGGTTTCGTAAGCCTTGATTTTTTTGGTTCGTTTTTTCATCAGGGAAAAAATGAACAAAAGCTTTTCGAATTCCAATGTCACCTTGAACACAGTTGACCGGATGAAGGTAAGTAAGGAAACTGCTTTACAACTAAAAAAATGTCATTCTCTTTTCTTTTTCCATTGCTGAAAAAGAAACAAAAAATCTAGTCTTCACTTTCTTGTTCACCCGGTACGGCTTAGAAGCTAAAAGAATTGAACTCCCTCTGGTCAGACAATGATTCTTTTAAACGCTTCTTTCACCTACGGGTCCCGAAGTCGAAACTGAGGACGTTTTATTTTTTTTTATTTTACAAAAAGCAACTTTTAAGACCGGCCTACCGAAAATTTAGCGTAGAATTTGAACGGAAAGTTCCGTAAAATTTCAGGCTGTTTAAGCCTTTTCGGCGAGGTCCTGAAATTTAGGGGCTGAGGGAAAAATTCAGCTGAAGTTTCGTAAGCCTTGATTTTTTTGGTTCGTTCTTTCATCAGGGAGAAAGTGAACATATTATTCGAGTTGCAATGTCATTCTCTTTTCTTTTTCCATTGCTGAAAAAGAAACAAAAAATCTAGTCTTCACTTTCTTGTTCACCCGTAACGGTTTAGAGGCTAAAAGAATTGAACTCCCTTTGGTCAGACAGCAATTCTTTTAAACGCTTCTTTCACCTACGGGTCCCGAAGTCGAAACTGAGGACGTTTTAAATTCTGTTTAATTCGAAAAAAGTAATTTTTTAACCGGCCTATCGAAAATTTAGCGTAGAATTTGAAGAGAAGGCCCGTAAAATTTCAGGCTGTTTGAGCCTTTTCGGCGAGTTCCTGAAATTTAGGGACTGAGCGAAAAAATTCAGCTAAAGTTTCGTAAGCCTTGATTTTTTTGGTTCGTTTTTTCATCAAGGAAAAAATGAACATAAGATATTCGAATTCCAATGTCACCTTGAACACAGTTGACCGGATGAAGGTAAATTAGGAAACTGCTTTACAACTAAAGAAATGACATTCTATTTTCTTTTTCCATTGCTGAAAAAGAAACAAAAAATCTAGTCTTCACTTTCTTGTTCACCCGTTACGTCTTAGAGGCTAAAAGAATTGAACTCCCTTTTGTCAGACAGCAATTCTTTTTAAACGCTTCTTTCACCTACGGGTCCCGAAGTCGAAACTGAGGACGTTTTAATTTCTATTAAATTTTCGTATGCCTTGATTTTTTTGGTTCGTTTTTTCATCAGGGAAACAATGAACATAAGATATTCGAATTCCAAAGTTACCCTGAGCGCAGTCTAAGACTACCCGAATAGACAAGATAAAAGAATATCAAACCGGTTTTACCTTATTCCTCCCATCATTAGCAGCTTTTACCTGATCTATATTCCCATCTTCCACAGCATAGATCTCCAGTTTCTTACCGGTTACTTTTTCAAATAACTCAGATTTCCTTTCCGCTCCCCAGATCTCCAGTTCGGGATCGCCCATAGTAGTGAGGTAAAGCAATACTTTGTCCTTGCGATTATCGATCTCCAGTTTTTGCACGTTCTGGTAATGACTGCGATCTAACCCGTCTGCCACCCGTAAAATTCCCGCAAGGCGTTTTACCTTTTTTCTCAGGGGTTTAGCCATTTTCATATAGAATTCATGTCTTTTTTTCGGAGTAGAGCGACGGTGGTAGCGGGCAACATTGGCCATAATATCTATCTCGTCTTCAGTAAATCCTCGTAGATCTGAATGCCTTATGATATAAAGGGCATGCTTATGATGCTTCCTGTAGGAGATATAATAACCAATATCATGCATCAGGGTGGCATATTCCAGCAATTCGCGATCAGTTTCTTCCAGTTTTAGCTCCTCCCTGAACTCATCAAAAAACTGCAAAGCCATTTCCGCTACATGGGTAGAATGAGCTTCCATCCAGTTACATTTTCGTAGTAATTCATAGATACTTCGCTTTCGCGGGTGTGGATAACTGGCCACAAGTTCCAGGTTGGGCCGGTTATGTTTCAAAAAGTTCAGGATCATACCATCACGAAGAGCCGCTTCTGAGATCCTGATCCGTTCAATTCCGAATTTTTTCAGAAGGTATTTTACCAATACCATTCCCGGGTTAATGATATCGATACGCTTTTCATCCAGTTCACTTATTTTCTTACGTTCATCCCGGTTCAGTTTTATAAAGTCTTTATACAGATCCTTAAAGTCTGCCGCCTGAAACGTCAGTTCATTAAGGGTCATATCTGCCGTGATCGAAGTCCTGCTGGCCACCATGGCGCCAATATTCTCCATGGTTCCTGAAGATCCTATCATGGTTTTTACCTTATGTTCCCTGATGACCTCACCGATTTCTTTTAGCATGGCGCGGTAATGCTTTTTCAGGGTCTTGATCTCACTTTTAGTGATGGGGTCGTGCTTTACGAATTTTGCCGACATCCTGGCTACTCCAAGTTTCAGACTGTTATGATAAAGAAATTCCTCGTTGTTACCAACAATGAACTCCACGCTGCCACCGCCAATATCCACCATTAACACCATCTCCTTATCCAGGGAGATACTGTGTCTTATTGCATAACCTATAAGTTCAGCCTCCATTTTCCCCGGAATCGCCCGAGCCTTTATTCCAACTTCATCGATCATACGCTGAGTGAAATCACCTCCATTCTTCGCTTCCCTGATCGCAGAGGTCGCGAAAGCGATGATCTCTTCCACCTGCTGGGAATCACAAAGAAACTTTATTCTTTTCAGGGCATCGAGTCCTCGTTGCATGGCTTCTTCGCTAAGGTGATTGTCCATTCCTTTTTCTGCGAGTATGACCATTTCCTTGAGTTTATCTATGGTTCTGAAACTTCCGTCCGGATAGATATCCACGAGAACGGCATGGAAGGAATTTGTGCCCAGGTCAATGGCCGCGATACGTTTCGTAGGGGTGCTGTTATCTGTTTTAGGATCCATTGTTAAAATTATCGGGACGGGTTTAATTATTACCCTTCAATTTACAGCTTTTTAAACGCAATGATTATAAGGCTTTGTGAAAATGAGTAATTAGTAGGGAGATATGATAATCGAGTTTCCAGGTTACTTTGATTCTGCTTAGCAAAAGATTGCGTCGCTTCGCTCGTTATAACTTTCTCTTTTCTTTTTCCATTGCTGAAAAAGAAACAAAAAATCTAGTCTTCACTTTCTTGTTCACCCGTTACGGCTTGGAAGCTAAAAGAATTGAACTCCCTTTGGTCAGACAGCAATTCTTTTAAACGCTTCTTTCACCTACGGGTCCCGAAGTCGAAACTGAGGACGTTTTAAATCCTATTGAATTTTCGTAAGCCTTGATTTTTTTGGTTCGTTTTTTCATCAGGGAGAAAATGAACATAAGCTATTTGAATTCAGGTATCACCCAGAGCTTATCGAAGGTTGGCTTAAAATTTCATCAGCTAAAAGATTACCGGCTTTCTCTCAAGGGGACATGCAATAGCTCCTTTTAATGAATCAAAAATACAGGCTTAATCAATTGATTTTCAGATAAAAAATGTAATTTTATATGCTTCCAAGAAGAAACACCTATTCCACAGAACATTTTAACGCCCAGTGTTTTATACCTAAATAAAAAAACTTACTTTTGCATCCTGAAATTTTTGCGCAAATGAAGGCAGTCATAAAGACCAGACGACATTTGCTAATAATAATTTAAAATAAACAAATGAAATCAATTACGATCAACGGATCTAAAAGAGAAAGCGTAGGCAAGAAGGCAACGAAAGCACTACGTAATGCTGGACAGGTTCCTTGCGTATTGTACGGGGTAGAAGGTGATCCACTACACTTTGCAGCAGAGGAAATCGCATTTAAAGATTTAGTGTATACTCCAGATGTACACACAGTAAAGATCAAATTAAAAACTGGTGAGTCTTACGACGCGATCCTTCAGGATATCCAGTTTCACCCGGTAAGTGATGCTATCCTGCACATGGATTTCTACCAGATATTTGATGATAAACCAATTACTATGGAAATCCCAATTCACACTGAAGGTGTGGCCAGAGGGGTTAAGAATGGTGGTGTATTAAGATACAACCTTCGTCGTCTTAAGGTAAGAGGTTTACCTGGAGATCTTCCAGATTATATCATCGCTGATGTGACTAAACTTAAAATTGGTCAGAAGCTTTATGTAACTGGAGTAGATAGCAAGGATTATGTGATCCAGCATCCAGATAACACTGTAATTTGTCAGGTTAGAACTTCTCGTAACATTGTTGCACTAGACGATGAAGACGAAGATGAAGTTGCAGCAGATGAAGTACCAGCTACTGAAACTGATGATGTGGCAGCAGTAAAAGAAGGGGAAGACAACTAGTCTTTAACTTTCGATATATAATAAAAAGCATTCCTTTTCGGGATGCTTTTTTATTTAAGTCAAATTTATATCCGCTTTTGGTTTTTCAGATTTAAAAAGTATCTGATAAATTTTATCTTTACCAAAACTAATTGAATGCTTTCATTCTTCGGAAGGATTTTAGGAAGGAAACAGACCGCGGAGAAAACAGATCCAATGAAGAAATTTTTGATCGTAGGCCTGGGGAATATTGGCCCTAAATATGAAAATACCAGGCACAACATAGGATTTAAGATCCTGGATGAGCTGGCACGTGAAAAAGAAGTTGCTTTTGAGACCCAGAAACTGGGCGATGTGGCTAGCTTCAAATATAAAGGCCGCACTTTCGTGTTGCTTAAACCCAGTACCTATATGAACCTTAGCGGTAAAGCGGTAAATTACTGGATGCAAAAGGAAAAAATCGCCCTGGAGAATTTACTGGTGGTTACAGATGACCTCAATTTACCCTTTGGAACCTTAAGATTAAAGACCAAAGGCAGTGACGGTGGTCATAACGGCTTAAAGGACATACAGACCCAGCTGAACACCACTAAGTATAACCGCTTTAGGTTTGGTATCAGCGATGAGTTCTCCAAGGGAAGCCAGGTAAATTATGTCCTGGGAGAATGGGATGATGACGAAGAGAAGAAATTGCCTGAAAGGCTAAAAACTTCAGCTGAGTTGATACAATCTTTCGGTACCGCAGGAGTTTCCAATACTATGAATACATTTAACGGCAAATAGCAGGATTTGAAAGAACATAAAGGAGCAAACTCATTCATAAGTGAACGCCAAACGGTAGTGACCATTGGTACTTTTGACGGAGTGCATGTAGGACACCGCAAGATCATAGAGCGCCTGGTAAATTCTGCCACTGCCAATAATCTCGATTCGGTGGTGCTTACCTTTTTCCCCCATCCAAGGATGGTGTTACAGCAGGAAAGCGATATTCAGCTTATAAATACTATAGATGAGCGTAAAAAACTGCTGGAAGAAACCGGGATAGATCATTTAGTGATCCACCCATTTACCCACCAGTTTTCACGACTTACTGCCCTGGAATTTGTACGGGATATCCTGGTAAATAAACTTAAAGCAAAAAAAATTATTATCGGTTATGACCACAGGTTTGGCCGCAACCGTACCGCAGATATAAATGACCTGCGAAAATTCGGGGAAGATTTTGGTTTTGAGGTTGAAGAGATCACCCAGCAGGATGTAGAACAGGTTGCGGTAAGTTCTACCAAGATCAGGAATGCCTTACTGGAAGGTAAGGTGGAACGGGCGAATCTTTATCTTCAGCATCCATTTACCCTTAACGGAACGATCGTTAAAGGCCGCGGAATAGGTAAAGACCTGGGTTTCCCTACAGCTAACCTCGATATTGAGGAAGAATATAAACTTATTCCTAAAAACGGGGTTTACGTGGTTCGCTCTGTAATTAATGGCGAATTGGTGTACGGGATGATGAATATAGGTACTAACCCCACGGTAGGCGGAAAACAGAAAACCATAGAGGCAAATTTCTTTGAGCTGGATAAAGACCTTTATGGGATGAAACTGGAGTTGGAATTGCTGGTTAGGATCAGGGATGAGAAAAAATTCGATTCGGTGGATGACCTTAAGATCGCTATGAAACAGGACCGGGCTTTTTCAAAACAATATATCAGGGATAATTATGCTTAACCGGTGGCTTTTTAAACAAGTCGACAATTCTGCACTGGTAGTTTTCCGTGCTTTTTTCGGGTTGTTGATCGCTATCGAAGCTTTTGGCGCTATTTTCACGGGCTGGGTTAGAAGGACTCTGATGGAACCCGAATTTACCTTTAATTTTATTGGATTTGAATTCCTGCAGCCGCTGCCGGGGAACGGAATGATCTGGTATTATGCTATTATGGGCATCTTTGGAGTTTTTGTCATGGTAGGTTATAAATACAGGTTGTCCATGATCATGTATGGTATCATGTGGTCCGGGGTTTATCTGATGCAGAAATCTTCCTACAACAATCATTATTATCTTTTAATGCTGTTGTGTTTTATCATGTGCTTTTTACCTGCCAACCGCTGGTTCTCTATAGATGCAAAATTAAAGCCTTCCCTTAGTAAAATATCCATGCCCAGGTGGGTGTGGGTGGTAATCGTGCTGCAGCTTTGGATCGTTTATACCTACGCAAGTATCGCCAAGTTCTACCCAGACTGGTTAGATGGTAGTTTTCCCGCTTTATTGATGAGCTCAAAAAGGGACTACTGGCTGGTAGGGGAGTTTCTTCAGCAAGGTTGGATACGCTATGCCATCGCATATTTTGGTTTGCTTTTCGATCTTTTGATCATTCCATTATTACTGTGGAAAAGAACCAGAGTACCTATATTTTTAGCGGCGATCTTCTTTCACCTCTTTAACAGCTTTATATTTCATATTGGTATTTTTCCTTACATGTCTCTGGCCTTCTGCATCTTTTTCTTTTCTCCGGAAAAAGTCAATAGTTTTTTTCTGCGCAATAAAAAGAAATTTTATGATGCCGGAGAGATTGTAATTCCGTCATACCGAAATATCCTGATCGCAGCAATGAGCGTTTGGTTCATAATCCAGGTATGCTTACCCCTTAGACACTGGTTCTTTAAGGATGATGTGTTGTGGACAGAGGAGGGACACCGTCTAAGCTGGAGAATGATGCTGAGAGGAAAAAGCGGAAGGGTCAACTTTAAGGTAGTTGAAAAAGGAACTACAGATACTATCCTGGTGGATAAAAAAGATTATCTGTCCAGAAAACAACTGCGGGCTATTGCTTCAAAACCCGATATGATCTGGCAGTTCGCCCAGCGGCTGGAAGAGAAATATGCCAGGGAGGGTAAGGAAGTGGAAGTGTATGCAGATGGGGTGATCAGCGTAAATGGAGGACCCTATAAACCGCTTATAGATCCAAAAGTAGATCTGGCTGCAGAAAAATGGCAACATTTTAAGCACCACGACTGGATTTTACCCTCAGATTCAGACTAATTTTCTTACCTGCTTTTGTTACATTTGCAGCTCGTAAAGTATAAACGGCAAAATAAACTTACCCGCCTCATGTTACAGGTTTCAAAGATTGCAGAACATAAAGATGAATACATCAAAGCCCTGAAAAAAAGGAATTTTGATGCTTCAGATATATTCGAAAAGGTTTTAGAACTGGATGAAACCAGGAGGTCTACCCAGGCTAAACTGGATGATACCCTGGCGACTTCTAATAAGTTGTCCAAGGAGATCGGGCTTATGTTTAAAAACGGGGAGCACCAGAAAGCTAATATGCTCAAGGAGAAAACCGGCCGTTTAAAGGAAGATTCTAAAGAACTTTCAGAAAAACTAAATGTGGCGGTAGAAGAGCTTCAGAATTTGCTTTATACCATTCCAAATATTCCTCATGAGTCTGTGCCTGCAGGAAAAAATGAAGAAGATAACGAGGAAGTCTATAAGGAGGGCGATATTCCGGTACTTGCCGAAGGATCACTTCCTCACTGGGAACTGGCCAGGAAATATGATATTATAGATTTTGAGCTGGGTAATAAGATCACCGGAGCGGGTTTTCCTGTTTATAAAGGAAAAGGAGCCAGGCTTCAACGTGCTTTGATCACCTGGTTTTTAGATAAGGCTGCAGAAGCAGGTTACACTGAATATCAGTTGCCATTAATGGTAAACGAAGCTTCAGGATTTGGAACCGGACAGCTTCCAGATAAGGAAGGGCAGATGTACCACGTAACCGGGGATGATCTGTACCTGATCCCTACCGCTGAGGTGCCTATCACCAATATGTTTCGTGATAATTTGATGACCGAAAAGGATTTTCCGGTAAAATGTACCGGTTATACCCCATGTTTCAGACGTGAAGCCGGTTCTTATGGAGCACATGTTCGTGGCCTTAACAGGTTGCATCAATTCGATAAGGTGGAGATCGTGAGACTGGAAACACCAGAAAATTCATACGCCGCCCTGGACAATATGGTGGACCACGTAAAAGGTCTTTTAAAGGAACTGAAATTACCATACCGAATCCTACGACTTTGTGGCGGAGACCTTGGATTCACTTCAGCGCTTACTTTTGATTTTGAAGTCTTCTCAACTGCCCAGGACCGCTGGTTGGAGATAAGTTCTGTTTCCAACTTCGAGAATTTCCAGGCGAACAGGTTGAAATTAAGATACAAGGATAAAGATAACAGGAAGGAACTGGCACATACATTAAATGGAAGTGCCCTGGCCCTGCCAAGAGTCCTGGCCGGTATACTTGAAAATTATCAGACCGCAGATGGTATTAAAATACCTGAAGTACTGGTTCCCTACTGTGGTTTCGACATCATAGATTAATTTATCTAACAACTTATAAAACAGCGCAAATGTTTATATTTACATATGCGCTGTTTTTTGTTTATAGCTTTATGGTTTCTAACTGTTTGCGGACTCTATGCCCAAAGCGAGCAATTAGCGAGGAACTTTTTTGACCAGGGAGAATTCGAGAAAGCCTTACAGGTCTATGAAGAGCTATACCAGCAGAATCCTTCCAACCCTGTTTTTTTTAATGGCCTGTTGGCTACCTACCAGCAACTGGAACGTTTTGAAGTCGCCGAAAGTTTATTAAGGGATCGTATGAGCAGATCTGCCAATAATCCTTCGATACTAATCGAGCTAGGGCATAATTATGAACTTCAGGAAGAGCAGGAACGGGCTACACAATTTTATGATGAGGCGTTGCAATCTATAGAAGGCAGGCCCAATTACGCCTATTCCATTGCGCGTAGTTTCGAACAATATAACCTGCTGGATTATGCGGCCAGGGCCTATGAGAGGGCTATGGAATTGAATGCCGACAGGAATTTTAACCTGCAACTGGCGCGAATCTATGGAGAACAGGGTAAGATCGAGGAAATGTTTAGCAACTACCTGGATCTTATCGAAGATGACATGAAATTCTATGGACTCGCCAACCGGGAATTCAATCGCTATATCACTGAAGATGCCCAGGCAGAACCCAATATCATTCTACGAAAGCTATTATTAAAAAAGCTGCAGGAAAATCCGGTGTTGCTATATAACGAAATGCTTAGCTGGCTTTTTATTCAGCAGAAGGATTTTAACAAGGCTTTCGCCCAGGAAAGGGCCATATTCAAACGGGGGGAAAAAAACCTGCAGGGAATACTTAACCTTGCGCTCCTGGCCAAGGAGGCCAGGGATTATGAATCTGCCCGGGAGATCATAAGTTATGCGATAGATGAATCTCCTTCGCCGGTCTTCAACCTTCAGGCGAGACATTTCCTTATCCAGATCCAACTAGAAACTGCCCAGGCTGAGGAATATGCAGCCATAGAAAGTGATTTTAAAAAGTTGCTGGAAGAATTTTCTGAAGCGGAACCGACTCTCAATGTAGAAATAGATTATGCCAATTTTCTTGCGTTTCAGGTTGGCAAGAAGAAAGAAGCGATAGAACTTTTAAAAGAAAGTGCTGAAAAGGCAAAATCTGATTTCGAGCTGGCCCGGATCAAGATGGCCCTGGCAGATATTCTTGTGGTCGAAGAAAAGTTCAATGAAGCTTTAATTTATTATTCCCAGATCCAAAACCTGGTGAAGAATGATGTTATGGCGCAGGATGCAAGATTTAAAGTGGCTAAAACCAGCTACTACAAGGGTGATTTTCAATGGGCCAAAACCCAGCTAGACATCCTTAAATCTTCCACTTCTCAATTAATAGCCAATGATGCCATGGAATTAAGTCTTCTCATTAGTGATAATTCGTTGGAAGATTCTACCCAGGCCGCACTTAAAAAATATGCCAGGGCAGACCTGCTGACCTTTCAGAAAAGAAATCCCGAAGCGATAGTGGCCCTCGACTCGATCCTGGTTCAGCATAAAGGAGAAAAGATAGAGGATGAGGCTTTGCTGAGTCAGGCGAAATTATTTGAAAAGGAAAATGAATTTGAGAAAGCAGAGGCTAATTATCTGGCGATCATCAATACTTTTGGAACAGATATACTTGCCGATAATGCGCATTATTTCCTGGCAGAACTTTATGCGAACCAGCTTCAGGATCTGGAGAAGGCTAAAGGCTTTTACGAGCAAATTATCTTTAACTTTGCAGACAGTATCTATTTTGTCGATGCGAGGAAGAAATACCGGATGCTTCGCGGAGACAGCATAGAATAATCCCGAAAATTCAATTTAGCAATGGTTATATATAACGTCACGATAAACGTTCAGGAAGATATTCATGATAAGTGGTTAAAATGGATGAAAGAAGAGCATATTCCTGATATGCTGGATACCAGGAAATTTCAGAAGGCTTTAATGACAAAGGTTTTGGTACAGGAGCCAATGGGTGGGATCACCTATTCTGTACAATACACGGCAGAAAGTAAGGAAATGCTTGAAAGCTATTATGCTGAAAATGCTGATGAACTGAGATCCAGATCCAAGGCTTTTGAAGGAAAATTTGTCGCTTTCAGAACAGAGCTGGAAGTGATTTCTGAACAATAAGGTCTGGAACTATGTGGTTTGTAAAAACGAAGTTGCAACCCGATGAAATCCTGAAGACAACAAGTAATATTACGAGCCTGCTTAATTTAGATTATGAAAAAATATAAGCCTAATTTCAATAAACCTTCCAGCAATGATGACCAGGGCGTAAGGGCGAAAAAACATCTTGGACAACACTTTCTCACCGATGAAAATATAGCATCAAAGATTGCAGACACGCTTAGCTATGAAGGCTACGAAAAGGTGCTGGAAATAGGCCCCGGGATGGGAGTGCTTACAAAATATCTCCTGGAGAAAAAATCTGATGTCCATGTTATCGAGATAGATACTGAAAGCGTGGAATACCTGGAAAGTAACTACCTGCATCTGCGGGGACGCATCCATGAGAAGGATTTTTTAAAACACGACCTTACAGAGATCTTTCAGCAGGAACAATTCGCCATAATTGGTAATTTCCCTTATAATATTTCCACGCAGATCGTTTTTAAAGTTCTCCAAATGCGGGATCAGATCCCTGAATTTTCGGGAATGTTTCAGAAGGAGGTCGCTAAAAGAATATGTGAAAAGGAGGGCAACAAGACCTATGGGATCTTAAGTGTGCTTACCCAGGCTTTTTATGAAGCCGAATATTTGTTTACCGTGCCACCTTCAGTATTTAATCCGCCGCCAAAGGTGGATAGCGGAGTATTAAGACTCACCAGGAAAAATAATTTTACGTTGCCCTGTGATGAAAAACTGTTTTTCAGAGTCGTTAAAACCGCTTTTAACCAGCGCCGCAAAACCATCAGGAATAGTTTAAAAATTCTTAATCTTCCCGATAATTTAAGGGAAGATGCTATATTTGGTCTTCGGCCGGAACAACTCAGTTTCCAGCGGTTTATTGAACTGACCCAAATGATTGAGCCGTATGCAATTTCAGGTAAGTGAAGAATTAATAGATAAGATCAAGTACCTCATCGAAGAAAAAAAAGATGAGGAACTTCTGCTGCACCTAGAAGAGGTGCATTATGCAGATATCGCCGAAATTCTGAGTGAACTGGATATCCAGGAGGCTACCTATATTGTTAAGCTTCTCGATAGTGAACAGACTGCAGAAGCTCTTATGGAGCTGGAAGAAGATGTAAGGGAACGAATCCTGGAATTTCTTTCTCCAAAAGAGATTGCAGATGAGCTTAATGAGATGGACACCGATGATGCGGCCGATATCATCTCTGAACTTTCCCTTGAACTACAGCAGGATGTAATTTCTGAAATCACCGATGAGCAACATGCAGATGATATTGTTGAGCTGCTGCGCTATGATGAAGATTCTGCCGGTGGTCTTATGGCCAAGGAGCTGGTAAAAGTTAGTGAAAACTGGAGCGTGACCGGGTGCATGGCTGAAATGCGTAAGCAGGCTGAAAATGTTACCCGCGTGCATTCCATTTATGTGGTGGATGATAAAAATAAACTAAAGGGCAGATTATCTTTAAAGGACCTCTTAACTGCTTCCAGCGACGCAAATATCAGTGATATTTATATTCCCAGTGTGGATTATGTGAATGTGCATACCGAAGGTGAGGAAGTAGCCCGGATTATGCAGAAATATGACCTTGAAGCAATTCCTGTGGTGGATGAGATGAACAGGCTGGTGGGCAGGATCACCATTGATGATATTGTGGATTTTATCAAGGAAGAAGCTGAAAAAGATTACCAGATGGCAGCCGGTATCTCTGAAGATGTCGAGGCAGATGACAGCATCTGGAGGCTTACCCGCGCCCGTTTACCCTGGCTTATCCTAGGTCTTTTTGGGGGTCTGGGTGCAGTATATGTGATGAAAGGTTTTGAAGAAGCCCTCGCAAATTACGTGGAGCTTTTCTTCTTTACTCCGCTTATTGCAGCGATGGCTGGAAATGTAGGGGTTCAATCCAGTGCGATCATTGTACAGGGACTTGCCAATGATAATCTTAGGGGGAGTTTGTTCAAACGACTTTTGAAAGAAGTTGGCCTTACCCTGATCAATGGAGTGGTGTTGGGGATCCTGGTCATTCTTTTTGGTCTCATCGTAGGCCAGCCACATATTGTTAGTTTTACCATCGCCCTTGCGTTAGTGACCGTGATCATAATTGCCGCCCTTATCGGCACCTTTGTCCCGATCATTCTCGACAAACAAGGGATAGATCCGGCGATTGCCACAGGTCCTTTTATAACTACCAGTAACGATATTTTTGGGATATTTATCTTCTTTTATCTCGCCAAGACCATTCTCGGTTTTTAGAATGCCTGTCTGATTTTTTCGGGTGTCAGGGATCATTCTTTATCTTTGTAGGTTCGCTTTCAGCATCTGGCTGAAACAGCGGAATTTGCTATTTGTATTACTAATCTGAAAAGAAAAACAACATGATCATTTTGCATGCCGATACCAATCATCCCATTTTGATGAAAAAACTGGAAGAGGCAGGACACAACAATATTGAAGGTTATCACCAATCCCGGGAGGAAATTTTACAAAATCAGCATCTGTATGACGGTATCGTGATAAGAAGCCGCTTTAAAATAGACCGCGAATTTCTAGAGGCTGCACCCAATCTAAAATTTATCGCGCGTGTTGGAGCCGGTCTTGAAAGTATAGATGTCCATTATGCCGAAGAAGGGGGGATAAGACTGTTTTCTGCTCCCGAAGGTAATAGAAATGCTGTTGGTGAACATGCCCTCGGGATGTTGTTATCCCTATTTAATAAACTAAATAAAGCTGACAGGGAAGTTAGGGAAGGTTTGTGGCACCGGGAAGAGAACCGGGGTGTGGAACTGGATGGGAAGACCGTTGGTATCATTGGTTATGGTAATATGGGAAAGGCTTTTGCTAAAAAACTTCGGGGTTTTGAGGTAGAGGTTATATTCTATGATATTAAGCATGGAATTGGCGATGAGAATGCCACACAGGTAGGTTATGATGAATTTTTTGAAAGGGTAGATGTGGTTAGCCTGCATACTCCCTGGACAGAGGAAACCAACCAGATGATCAATAAAGAATTTATTTCTAAATTTAAAAAGCCTTTCTGGTTCATCAATACCGCCAGGGGTAAATCTGTAGTTACTGCAGACCTGGTGGAAGCATTAAAAGAAGGAAAAATACTGGGAGCAGGTCTTGATGTGCTGGAATATGAAAAATCCAGTTTTGAGAGCTTATTTTCAAATAAGAAAAATGTTTCCATTAGTGCGGCAGACCCAATTCCGGAGGCGCTCAGAGAATTGATGTTTATGCCACATACGTTACTTAGTCCGCATGTTGCGGGATGGACGGTAGAATCTCATGAAGGCCTGGCAACAGTTATTGCAAACAAGATCATCGCTGAATTTGGCGATGTTTCAGAAAAATAGAAGCGAATGAAAAACAGGGTTACAGGATTAGGCGGGTTCTTCTTTAAGGCCAAAGATCCGGATAATGTAAAGAGCTGGTATAACCGGCATCTGGGTTTAAATACAGATCAATACGGATGCACTTTCTGGTGGAAGGATAAAGAGGGAAATGATTGTTCTACGCAATGGAGCCCCATGAGTGAGGATACAGATTATTATAAGCCTTCAGAAAAGCCTTTTATGATGAACTTCAGGGTTGAGAACCTTGAAGAATTGCTGCAAACCTTAAAGGAAGAAGGTGTTGAGGTAGTTGGAGAAATGGAAACTTACGATTACGGGAAGTTTGGCTGGATCATGGATCCTGAAGGAAACAAGATAGAGCTCTGGGAGCCGGTAGATAAGGCTTTCAAGGATCAGTAAATTTCTTAGGTGGACTGCCTTGCTGAGCACAGGTGAAGGTCATTTGAATAAGAGAACTTACAATCTTGTCAGGCTGAGCGCAGTCGAAGCCTCGTTTAATATCATAAATCAGATAAGGCTACTTAAAAATAAACGTCATCCTGTCCCGACGCTTCGGGAGTTTCAGGATCTTATAGAAGAGAAGCTGAAACAAGTTCAGCTTGACGGGAAATATTTCTAAGTAGCCTTTTAAATTAAATCACTAAGTCTGCTAACCGAGCTGGCTTAGATCTATCAAGGCAGATTTAATAGATTCCTCGCCTTCTATAGCCTCAAAAGTCATATTTTTTACCAATGGGTCGGCCAGGGACATTACCAGGATAAAAGCAACATCATCCCTGGAGATTTCACCTCTTTTATTCAGGCTGCCTTTGGCAACTTCAACTTTGGCCAGACCAAGATCATCTGTTAATGCTCCCGGGCGAACTATCGTATAGTTCAGTCCGCTATTTTTCAAATATTCATCTGCCTCATGCTTCGCTTCCAGGTAATGTCTTAGATCTTCATTCTTTGATGGGTCATCTGCGCCCATAGAACTTAACATTACGAACTTTTTCACCTTAGCTTTCTTAGCTGCATCAATCAGTTTTTTTGCCCCTTCAAGATCTACCTTGATGGTCTTTTCTTCTGAAGTATCACCACCAGATCCGGCTGCAAAGATCACCTTATCCACTCCTTTCATGGTATGGCTTACGTCTTTTTCCAGGTCCCCCAGAATAGCTTCAACTTCCATGTCTTCAAACATCTGTCGCTGCTCTTCTTTTCTGATCATCGCCAGAGGGCTGAAGTTTTCAGAATTATTTAAAATTTCAATTACTCTTTTACCTGTATCACCGGTAGCTCCGGCTATTAAAATATTCTCCATAATTTCTCGTCAATTTCTTTTACTGTCAACAAGATAAGGAGGATTGGAAACAATGCCCAGCAAGAGCTTAGTAATAACACTATATTAACAGGAAACACTGTTACAATGCAGGATTGCTCACTTAGTACTGGCCAGTACCTTTCCTCTTTACCCTGGTTCAATTTATTCTGCAGGATGATTATTTCTCTGCTCCAGTTCTTTCTGAAATTCCTCCATCACCGGTTTTACCGTACTTTCTGGCAGGTCGGCAATTCTAATATACATTAAACCATCAACGGCATCGTTAAAAAGTGGATCTACATTAAAAGCCACCACTTTGGCATTCTGTTTTATATATTTTTTAATGAGAACCGGTAAGCGCAGATTTTCAGTTTCCAGCTCATCGATGATCTTATCAAATTTATTAAGGTCTGCTTCGCTTTCGTCGAATACAAGATCCTTGTCTGCATCTTCCAGTTTCACCTTGAATTCCTTTTTAGGGCGCACATACTGGGCAACATAAGGATCGTAGTAATTAGACTTCATAAACTCGATCATAAGCGACTTCGAGAAATTGCTGAATTTATCGCTAATGGTAACTCCGCCGATGAGGTAATTATGTTCGGGGAATCTTAGCGTGCAATGAACTATACCTTTCCATAAAAGGAAAAGTGGCATCGGTTTTTGCTGATATTCCCTGATAATAAAAGCCCGCCCCATTTCTATAGATTGGCTCATCATCTTATATAGTTCTGGTTCGAACCTAAACAGGTCCTGCAGGTAAAAGCCGTCAATGCCATGCTCGGCGAAAATTTCATTCCCCATTCCCATCCTGTAGGCCCCGGCGATCTTTCCGGCTTCGTTATCCCAAAGGAATAAATGATGGTAATAGTTATCAAATTTATCCAGGTCTACACTTTTATTTGTTCCTTCCCCAACTTCTCTAAACGTGATCTCCCGTAATCTGCCAATTTCATTAAGTATATTTGGGATTACCTCTCTTTTGGCAAGAAAAACTTCATAATTTTTGCTCTGCAGAAGGCGTTTATCCATTTTGCGACAGTTTTCCACCTCCATATGCATCAATTCAGAATTGGTTTCTTCTGCAATATCCCTGGGAGCCCGTTGAATTTTTAAGGATTTAGGCAATTTTCCTAACAATTTTTTCTTTTCGAAAACATTTGCCAGCATATAGGTTTTTCTGCGCAGGAATGCGGTATATGCTTCGAGGTTGGTGTGTTCCACCTGGTCTTCTACAGATATTGGCAGCCCTATACGCACTTTGATCTTTCTTTTGCGTTGAGATAGCATTTCACTGGGAAGCTTAGCCGTTCGAAGAACATCGCTGAAGGATGCCAGGCGGTAAAAGAATAAACTGTTTTTGGCGTGAAAATATATGGGAACAACCGGTACTTTCGATTTTTGTATAAGCTTCATAGCTGAAGGCTCCCAGGGCCTGTCCACTATAATTCTTTTATCCCTGTTGGTAGAAACTTCACCTGCCGGGAATATACCCAGCGGTTTTCCACTCTTTAAATGTGCAATGGCATTTTTCATCCCCGTGAGACTCGATTTAGCCTCCTTATGGTCTTCAAAAGGATTAACCGGGAGTATATATGATTTTAAAGGATCCAGGCGATGTAACAGAAAGTTTGCGATAACTTTATAATCCGGCCTGCTATGAAGCACTAGTTTCATGAGGATCATCCCATCAATCCCACCCAGGGGATGATTGGAAATGGTGATAAAAGGACCTTCTTTCGGGATACGTTTAAGGTCTTTCTCCGGGATCTCAAAATCTATTTCGAATCTTTTAAGAATAGCATCTATAAAATCTGTGCCGGTTAAATGCTTGTGCTTATCATATTCCTTATTGATCCTGGATAATTTGGTGGTTTTCAGGATGAGCCAGCCAATTCCCGTTCCCAGGAACCCGTACTTATGCAAATTCATAACACCGGCTACTTCCTTAGCACTTACAATACCCATATTGATTGGTTTAGTTCAACCAAAAATAAGAAATCGAAATTTAGTTTTCGGCAACCAGCTGTATGGTGTTTTGGGTAAGCTGTTTTAGAAGTATATTCTTGTCTTTTTCAAGTGTCTGTATCGCCTCCTCGTTAAAGTGACGAATGGTATACAGCGAAACTCCGGTCTTGTAATCAACCTTAAACCTGGCTTTTAAATGCTGAATGAGCTTTTCCAGTTGATTGAATTTATTGTCCACGCATACCCGAAAGCTGATCGCAGAATTCTGAATAAGGTCTACTTTCATCTGATATTGGTGAAAAAGCCTGAAAATATCTGAAATATTCTCCTCTACCATAAATGAAAAATCCAGTGACGACAGGGAGATCAAAACCTGGTCTTTTTTTACGATAAAGCATGGAACCTCCGGAAAAATAGTTTTTCCCCTGGTAACGGCAGTTCCTTCGCCAGAAGGATCTAGGAATGATCTTACATACAACGGGATTTCCTTGCGCTGTAAAGGCTGCAGGGTTTTGGGGTGTATGACCGAAGCCCCGTAAAAAGCGAGCTCGATCGCTTCTTCATAAGAGATCTGGTTTAAAAGTTCAGTTTTTCTGAAGTAGCGCGGATCTGCATTGAGCACGCCCGGCACGTCTTTCCAGATAGTTACATTTTCAGCATTAAGGCAGTATGCCATGATCGCTGCAGAATAATCTGAGCCCTCACGTCCCAGGGTCGTGGTAAAATTATTCGGATCTGATCCAATGAATCCCTGGATGATATTTAATTTCGAAATATCTGTGTTTTTCTGGATCAATTCCTGGGTTTTGTCCCAGTTAACCTGCGCATCCCGGTAAGTACTGTCGGTTTTAATGAAATTACGTGCATCCAGCCAGTGAGCAGGAATATTTTGAGAAGTCAGGTATTCACTTATAATAGTAGTGGATACAAACTCTCCATAGCTTACGATCTGGTCATAAACAAAATCATACTGATTGGATTTATTATGTTCTAAGAAATTCTCAAGTTCGGTGAATAGAGATTCTGTTTTGAAGAATACCGCTGATTCCGGGTGGGGAAAAAGTTCTTCCATAATGCTGCGGTGATATTCCGTGACCTCCTTCAGGCTCGAGGGAACCTCATTAGTCCTGAGATAATCCCGAACTACTACTTCCAGCGCATTCGTTGTTTTTCCCATAGCAGAAACAACGATCAGTTTATTGGCTGTGCCTGTTTCTGTTAGTACTTTGATCAGGTTTTTAACACCTTCAGCATCTTTTACAGATGCACCTCCAAACTTGTAAACTTTTATCACTTCTTGCGTACGTTTTTCTGGATTCCGCTTTCTTCCATGTGTACGGTTTTCCAGCTTTCCTTGATCTCAGCTCCAGTATTTTCGTAAAATTCTATGGCATTTCTATTTCCTTCAGAAACCACCCATTCTATACGTTTTACACCATTTTCATGGCCATAGGATACTACCTGTTTGTAAAGAGCGCCACCAAGCCCCGTTCCGCGCATGCTTTCCCGTACAATGAGATCTTCCAGATGCACCGTTCTGCCCTTCCACGTAGAGAATCTAAAATATACCAGGGCCATACCTTCGATCTTACCTTTTACATCTGCCACAAAGCATTTGAAATTTCCGTTATCAAAGCCTTCTTTTTCCAAATCGGCTACGGTTACTTCCACATCGTCCAGATGGTTTTCATGTGCGGCAAGTTCCTTGATAAGTTCCAGAACATCCTCCATATCCTCTCTTCTGGCTTCGCGTATTGTATATTCCATAGTTTAGAATTTAAACAAAAATAAGGATTGCATTTAATACTCCTAATTTAAGCCCGGTTAAAGCAAGCCCTTCTTTTGGAGAAAGGAGTGCATGGCCTTTTCATCCATCTGCACGGTATCCCAGTCTTCCATTACATCTGCACCGCTTCTTCGGTAAAAATCAGCAGCTTCTGTATTCCAGTTGAGCACCACCCATTCGGTTCGCTTTACGTTCTGCCGGGAAGCATATTTTATCACTTCTGTATATAGTGCTGAGCCCAGGCCTTTACCCCGGAATTTTTCCCGAACAATAAGATCTTCCAGGTGCACGGTTTTACCTTTCCAGGTGGAATACCTGAAATATACCAGCGCCATGCCTTCAATCTTTCCGCCGGCTTCTGCCACAAAGCAATGAAAAGCCGGGTCATCCCCAAATCCATCTTGTATAAGGTCATTTTCGTCAATGATGACGGCTTCAGGCTCTTTCTCGAAAACGGCCAGCTCCCTGATGAGCTCCAGTACTTCTTTCATATCTTCCGGGCGGGCATCACGTATTTCAATTTTCATAGTCTTTCGGTTTTAAGCAAAAATAAACAATGTTAGGATTGTCAGCGAAAACGTTGTAGTAAGTTTAAATTTTAATATTTTAGCCGCTTCAAAAGAAAATAAGTATGCCAAAGAAAAATCAGACCTTAGGAGAATTCATTATAGAAAATCAGGCAGATTTCCCAGGTTCCTCCGGCGAATTGTCCAGGCTGATAAATTCTTTGAGGCTGGCAGCAAAAGTTGTGAACCACGAGGTGAACAAGGCCGGGCTGGTGGATATCATTGGTGCTTACGGAGAGACCAACATCCAGGGAGAAGATCAGCAAAAACTGGATGTCTATGCGAATAACAAATTCATTCAGACCCTTACCAACCGTGAGATCGTTTGCGGGATCGCTTCAGAAGAGAATGACGATTTTATACAAATTAAAGGGCATAAAGGAGATAACCAGAATAAATATGTTGTCCTGATGGATCCCCTTGACGGTAGTTCGAATATCGACGTTAATGTTTCTGTGGGAAC
The DNA here is from genome assembly GCF_007050985.1 of Christiangramia sabulilitoris. Lineage (GTDB taxonomy): Bacteria > Bacteroidota > Bacteroidia > Flavobacteriales > Flavobacteriaceae > Christiangramia > Christiangramia sabulilitoris. The sequence goes on along the minus strand of NZ_VHSF01000003.1, from coordinate 720,256 downwards.
CATCTTTTCTATCTATAAAAGGATTACTCCGGTAGGTACCCCGGTGCAGCTGGAAGATTTCCTGCAACCAGGACATAAGCAGGTAGCAGCAGGATATATTATCTACGGAACCTCAACTATGCTGGTTTATACTACCGGGCACGGGGTGAATGGATTTACGCTCAACCCGGCATTAGGATCCTGGTATCTTTCCCATCCAGATATGATGTTTCCTGAAGATGGACAGATCTATTCTATCAATGAAGGGAATTATGTGCATTTTCCCCAGGGAGTGAAAGATTATATCAAATGGTGCCAGCAGGAGGAAGGAAACCGTCCGTATACCTCGCGATATATAGGTTCGATGGTTTCAGATATTCACCGTAACATGATCAAGGGTGGAATTTTTATGTACCCAAAAAGTTCCAAAGCCAGCGATGGAAAACTAAGATTGCTTTATGAATGTAATCCTATGGCATTCTTAACAGAGCAGGCCGGAGGAAAGGCCAGCGACGGGTTTAAAAGGATTCTTGACATCAATCCTACAGAATTACATCAGCGGGTACCATTCTTCTGCGGAAGCAGAAAAATGGTGGAAAAGGCTGAAGAATTTATGGCGAAAGCCGGGACGAAAGATCAGGCTCAGTCGTTTTCTTTTTCAAGTAAGTAGCGGTAATCATCGAAGTTTAATTGTCCGCTAAAGATCTGAATGGATCTTTTTATGATACCTTCAGATGCCTGGCTGGAAAATCCAAGACCAATTGCATATTTTTTGATAAGCTCGGTCTCCTCATCATCGATAATATGATCTGCAAAGATGATTCTAAACAGGTCGTGCAGGCGTTCCAGCCTTCTTTCGATGCTGTTATATGAAGAAAGAGGGAAGGATTTTGGGTTTTCCAAAACCTTGATATATTCTTCTTCGCTTATATCTAATTTTTTCGCAAATCTTTTTAGCAGTAATTCTTCGTCTTCATTTATCTCACCATCAACCGCAGCAAGATTTACAATAGACGCAAAATGGCTTAAATTTCGCAAGTGCTCTCCCGAGCCAAATAAATCTGAAAAGGACATTCTATAATTAATTTTATACTACAAATATAGTTAAACAGCCAATTTTTAGAACCAAAGCCTGTTTAAATTAATTTCTGGATTCGCTAATGTTTTCTTAATCCCTTTCTGTTGAAACATCTATTATTTAAATTCCATGTTCTTCAGAAAAAGATATGAGAACACCTTTACTGGCTTTTAATGATAAAGGAATTTATTGCGCTGCCGCAGATGTTTACCTGGATCCGTGGAAGCCTGTAAATAAAGCTATAATCTCTCACGGGCATGCAGACCATTCCAGGTGGGGACATAAAAAGTATATCACGCACCACAGTAATGTACCTATAATAAAACACCGCCTAGGCGATATTGAGGTCTCCGGAAGGGAGTGGAATGAAAGTTTTAGTATCAACGGGGTGAAATTTTCACTTCACCCTGCAGGTCATATAATAGGGTCTTCTCAAATAAGAGTGGAGCATAAAGGCGAGGTCTGGGTATTTACGGGCGATTATAAAACCGAAGATGATGGCGTGGCAGTGCCCTATGAGCCTGTAAAATGTGACACTTTTATAACCGAATGCACCTTTGGTCTTCCAGCTTTTAAATGGACTCCGCAAGCACAGGTATTTGAAGAAATAAACAATTGGTGGCAGCAAAATCGTGAGGATGGCAGAACTTCAGTTTTATTTGGGTATTCACTGGGAAAAGCTCAGAGATTACTTAAACACCTAGATCCTTCCATCGGAAAGATTTTTACTCATGGCGCTATTGAAAATATGACCGAAGTTTTGCGTGCTCAAATTGATTTTCCGGAAACGACCAGGATCACCAGGGAGACCAGTAAAGATGAAATAAAGGGTAATATCGTGCTGGCACCGGGAAGTGCCCATGGAACTACCTGGATAAGAAAAATGGTACCTTATGTGACAGCATCAGCCAGCGGATGGATGACCTTTAGGGGAGCAAGAAGGAGAAGGGCTATAGATAAGGGATTTGTGTTAAGCGATCACTGCGACTGGCAGGGTTTGCTGTCTTCCATAAAAGAGACCGGCTGCGAAAAGGTAATCTGTACCCATGGTTACACTGATATCTTTTCGAGATATCTCCGCGAGCAGGGATATGATGCACGCACAGAGGAAACACAATATGAAGGCGAAACCGGTCAAATGGAAAGCGAAAAAGAAAAAGATGTAGAATGAAAGCATTTGCCAACCTAATTAAAACGCTGGACAGCACTAATAAAACTACTTTAAAGGTAGAGGCCCTAACAGAATATTTTAAAGAAGTTCCAGACAAAGACAAGGTATGGACGATTGCTATTTTGAGTCACAGAAGACCACCAAGACCTGTGAATACTACCCTTATGCGTGAATGGGCATCAGAACTGGCAAATATTCCCTTGTGGCTTTTTGAAGAATCCTATCATATTGTAGGCGACCTCGCAGAAACTATTGCACTGGTAATTCCACCGGCTGAAGATTCTACAGAAAAAAGTCTGAATCAGTTTCTAGAAGAAATCATCGATCTCAAAAAACGACCCGAAGAGGAAAAGAAAGAATACCTTTTTGATAACTGGCTTAATCTAAATTATTATGAAAGATTCGTATTTACGAAGTTGATAACGGGTAGCTTCAGGATTGGGGTTAGCCAGAAATTAATGACCAGGGCCCTATCCAGAGCAACAGAAATCGATGAAGACATTCTTGCCTATAAATTGATGGGTAACTGGGAGCCGTCTAAAATCACATTCAATAAACTTATCCTTGAGGAAAACAAAGAGGATTATCTATCAAAGCCATATCCTTTCTACCTGGCTTACGCTATAGAAGGAGAGCCCGCAGAACTGGGTGATGTTTCACAATGGAGTGCCGAGCATAAATGGGACGGGATAAGGTCACAGGTAATTATAAGAAATGATGAATTATTTGTGTGGAGCCGTGGAGAGGAATTGGTCACCGATAAATACCCTGAATTTGATGCATTTTTATCAGTAATTCCCAACGGGACGGTTTTAGATGGAGAGATCCTTCCCTTTCCAGAAGGGGAAATAGGAACTTTTAAAGATCTGCAGACCCGCATAGGCCGGAAAAATGTTAGTAAAAAGCTGCTGGAAAAAACACCGGTGATCCTTAAGGCATATGATATCCTGGAATGGGGTGGGGAAGATATCAGGGATATGGCTTTTGGAAAAAGAAGGGAAATCCTGGAAAAACTCTATCATGAGGTCAGGGCAGATGATGTGCCCCTGCATTTATCTGAAACTATCCAATTCGATAAATGGGAAGAGGCAGCTAAAGAACGGGAAAACTCCAGGGAAGTAAAATCTGAAGGATTGATGCTGAAACGTCTTGATTCCCCATACCTGGTAGGCAGAAAAAAAGGGGACTGGTGGAAATGGAAAGTAGATCCTTTAACCATAGATGCCGTTCTTACCTATGCCATGCGAGGTCATGGAAGGCGAAGCAACCTGTTTACAGATTATACTTTTGGTCTTTGGGATAAAGACAGGAAGGAACTGGTGACCTTTGCCAAAGCCTACTCAGGACTAACCGATAAAGAATTTCGACAACTCGATGCCTGGATAAAAAGAAATACACTGGAGCGCTTTGGCCCCGTGCGAAGCGTTACCCCTCATCATGTTTTTGAGATCGCTTTTGAAGGTATTGCAGAATCCGGGAGACATAAAAGCGGTGTGGCTACCAGGTTTCCCCGTATGTTAAGGTGGAGGACAGATAAAAAGATTGAAGATGCGAATACTTTGCAGGACCTGAAAGACCTTATCCCCTAGATCATAAAATATCAGTAGGCGCGGGCAACCCGAAGTATATTGTATTCGAAGCGTTCGTCGTTACCCAGGATCTTAAAAAACTCTTCTATGTACTCCAGGGTAGTGCGGTAACTTTTATCGTTTTCAAAATAGGGTTTGCATTTTTCTATTTCAGTTATAAAATGCTCCCGTTTTGTTAGATATTCCTGCCTGACTTCGGTAAATAAAATTGGTTCCCGTTGAAAACCCCTGTATTTTCTAATTCTAACATCATCTATATCCAGCACTTGATTATTGATCTGTGAAACTGTTGAATAACTAGTGTTTACCATACCGGCCATGTCAAAATCATAGGGTACAGGAATGATCTGCCCGTCAAGAAAAATCAGTTTAGAATTATGCTGATAGGCGATGGAATAATCTGTATTCCCAATCATGAATTGAAAGAAAGAATTCCTCACGCATTCCAGCGGCATCTGGTTCATAGGATGAGTTTTAGAGGGTAAAACTTTAGCGCCAATCCTTTTTGCCACATGTTTATCGTCTTCTACCAGGAAGCCCTTAAGTTTATGAATTTTAATGCCCTTACCTTTAATTTCTTCGAGTTCCACATCTACTAACCGGGTTTTGAAATGATAGGGAGATACCATCTCATAAAGTTTGTAGGCGAGATATTCTTTAATGATATTATCGTTTTTGTCTTTTTCAAGCTTGCAGGGTAAAACCAGTTTCAAATTTTTGTGACCTTCAAAAAGAGTATTTTTTGCCTCTTTCTTTTTTATTTTAACCTTTATGGGAGCATAGTAGCAATTCTTTAACCTGAAATTTCCGCGTTTTCTAAGCCTTACTTCCAGCGAATCCCAGCCTGCATTATCCTTTTCATATTTTAGATGTGTGGTAATGAAGGTGGAATCATTGGTAACTTTTTTAATATCTTTATTTGAGTATCTCAGGGAAAGGCGAATAATTTCCTCATCCTGAAATAAGGCAGACAGGTCTTCATTAATTTTCATCTCGCTGTCCTGCCCAAAAGAGATATACAGGGAAATAACAGGGATTAGAAATAAAAGGATAGTTTTCTTATCCATAATAGCATATATTTATCTAAAATATTAAAAATCAGGTTATTAAGAAGTATTTTTCCATAATTAATTACAGAACTTTTCTAACCGTGGCTCTCTCGGCTGTGATCACGTTCCTGGCATTGAGATATAATATCAATTTCAATGTAGATCTTACATTGTTGAGTATAGCTATTATTTTTCCTCTGGTCTTTACTATTCGGGGTAGTTTCCGAAGAAGAGAGAAGGCTTTGGAGCACCTAAGTGAATTCGTTAGTTCGATTAAGACGGTGCGTTACTTTTTACTTAGCAGTGATGAGCTTACAGATGAAAAAAAAGCTGAGGTGGAAAATATCCTACATGAGATCAATGAAAAAACCCTTTATCACCTTTCCAAAAAGGATAATGATATTAAAACCCTGGATGAAATTTCACATAAGGTTTACAAATTTGTGCTGGAAAAAGACAATCTTGTTCCTGCCAAGTTGAAAGACCGTGTTTTTAAATATGCCAGGGATATGCATGAATCTATAGAGAACCTACATGGGATACATTCACACAGGACCCCTATAAGTCTTATGGCTTACTGCGAGATCTTTATTTATCTGTTCCCGGTTATATATGCTCCTACTATAATTTATAACCTAGGGGTCCGTGAAGGAGACTGGGTCGCTTATCTCGTGATCTTTATCACACAATTTACCCTGATCTCTCTTTACAATATCCAGAACCAACTGGAATATCCATTTGATAATATTGGAATGGATGATATCAATCTAGATAATTTCAAAATCAAACGTTAGTGGACTTAGGCTGTTTTAATTTTTCAACTGTTTCGTATTGAAAAGAGCAGAGCTTTTAGAACTTGCAGATGCCTGGTTCAGGGGAAATGGATGGAAACCGTTTAAGTTTCAGAAAGATACCTGGACTGCCTATCTTCAGAAAAAGAACGGCTTACTGAATGCCCCCACCGGAAGCGGAAAAACCTATGCACTCTGGGTGCCAATCCTACTGGATTATATAAAGAAGAATCCAGATTACAGAACCCAACATAAAAAGGGATTAAAAGCTATCTGGATCACCCCGTTGAGAGCCCTCTCTGTGGAGATCGAACAGGCGGCAAGCCGGTTTGCTGAAGAAATGGGTACACAATTTACCGTGGGCATAAGATCAGGTGATACATCACAAAAGGAGCGGGCAGCCCAGAAGAAGTCCATGCCAGACCTGCTTATTACCACTCCGGAAAGTTTGCAGCTTCTCCTTGCTTCCAAAAATTATGATAAGACCTTTAAAGATCTGCAGGCAATTGTTATAGATGAATGGCACGAATTACTGGGTACGAAAAGAGGAGTGCAGGTGGAATTAGGCCTTTCCAGGTTGAAAACCATCACAAAAGATCTGCGTATCTGGGGAATATCTGCTACCATTGGTAATCTATCCCAGGCCAGGGAAGTATTGTTAGGTCCCGATTCTGAAGCTCTAAAGAACTCCGTGATGATAAGGGCGAACCTTAAGAAGAAGATCGAAGTAAGATCTGTAATTCCCAAAAAAATGGAGAAATTCCCCTGGCGGGGACACCTCGGTTTGCATTTACTGGATGAAGTAGTACCTATTATTAAAAATAGCAGAACAACGCTACTATTCACCAATACCAGGTCCCAGTGTGAGATCTGGTTTCAGAAACTATTAAATAAATATCCTGAATTTGCCGGGGAGGTGGCGATGCATCATGGAAGTATTAACAAGGAAACCCGGCTTTGGGTAGAACAGGCCATAAGGAACGAAAGTTTAAAAGCGGTGGTTTGTACATCCAGTCTGGATCTGGGTGTGGATTTCGCCCCTGTAGAGACCATAGTGCAAATTGGCGGACCAAAAGGAGTGGCCAGGTTTCTTCAGCGGGCCGGCCGTAGTGGTCACCAGCCGGGAAAATTAAGCCTCATTTATTTCCTGCCTACTCATGCGATAGAATTGGTCGAAGCTTCAGCATTGAAGAAGGCCGTAGAGAAGCAGGCGGTGGAGGACCGGGTGCCGTACCTTATGAGCTACGATGTGTTAATTCAATACCTGAATACTCTTGCAGTATCCAATGGATTCTATCCTAAGGAAATTTTCCCGGAGATAGCATCGACCTTTTGTTTCCAGGGTATTACCGAAGAAGAATGGATCTGGATCCTGAATTTTATAACTAAAGGCAGCCAGAGTCTGCAGGCTTATGATGAGTATAAAAAAGTGGAGATCGAGGAGGACGGGAAATTTAAGATCAATAACCGTGGTGTGGCGATGCGTCATAGATTACAGATAGGGACAATTGTAAGTGATGCAATGCTTAGTGTAAAATACATGAAAGGAGGCTACATTGGAACTATCGAAGAGTGGTTTGTTTCCAAATTAAAACCCGGTGATGTATTTACATTTGCCGGTAGGAACCTGGAACTTGTGCATATTAAAAATATGCAGGTACTGGTTAGGAAATCTTCCAGAAAAACGGCGAAAGTACCCAGCTGGATGGGTGGCCGGATGGCCTTTTCTGCCCAGATGAGCGAACTCTTGCGTGAAGAACTTTACACGGCAGCCACTTTAAAGAAAGGAGAAAAACGAACCAATGAACTAAAAGCCCTTCAGCCCGTTTTTCAACGCCAGCAAAAGGAATCTGTAATTCCAAAAAGTGATGAGTTTCTTATAGAGACCTTTAAGACCAGGGAGGGGTTTCATGCGATCTTCTATCCTTTTGAAGGAAGATTTGTGCACGAGGCGCTGGGCAGTTTACTTGCATACAGGATCAGCCTATTGTCACCCATCAGTTTTTCCATAGCGTTTAATGATTATGGTTTCGAGTTATTATCAGATCAGGAGATAGATATGCAGCAGGTTCTGGATAACGACCTGTTTTCATCAGAATTTCTGATGGACGATCTCTATAAAAGTTTGAATGCAACCGAAATGGCGAGAAGAAAATTCAGGGATATTGCCGTTATCACAGGTCTGGTCTTTACCGGATTTCCTAACAAGCTGGTAAAAAGTAAACACCTGCAATCTAATTCGCAATTGCTTTTTAGTGTATTCCGCGATTATGAGGAAGACAATTTATTATACCAGCAAGCTTTCAGGGAAACCTTCGAACATCAGCTCGAAGAAGGCAGGTTGCGCCTGGCCCTGGACAGGATCAAAGGGCAAAATATCGCCTGGAAAAAATGTGAAAAACCCACACCATTTTCTTTTCCGATAATAACCGATCGTTTAAGAGAAAAACTGTCTTCAGAAAAGATTGAAGACAGGATCAAAAGGATGCTTAAAAATCTTGAAAATTAATTATCCCTCAATTGCTTATCCAGGTAATTGCGCACCAGTTCTGTAGTAACCCCAAAGGCGATATGAGCAAAAAGCTCATTGAGCTGCATTCTAACGGGCACGTCAACGGGTTTAGGCTCCAGCCCTAAAATAGGCAGGGAAGTCTCGTGTGTGGAAGCCCAGGTAGTTGCACCAAAGATCACCCCATCCATAGGTCTGAGACCATGCCGGTCTTTTTTCCCATAACCATATGCCGCGCCCAGGGATCCACCTACAGGTATATTAACCAATTGTTCTGCTAAAGCTTCATTTTGAGTACTAATTGGGGTACCTGTGATCCTTGTAGACAGGTCATCCATGATCTTGATCTGTGCCGAACGCTGTTCTACTTTTCTTACCGGAAGAAATTGCTCAATAAGGCTTTTCACTGCCGAACCGGCAAGCCCTCCTACAAAGCCAGCAACCAGGCTGCGTGAGGTGTTAGACATATATGAATCCTTCTGCAAAAAAGTACTTACGCTCATAATCTGTTTCATTTTAGGGGAATAAAACTATTTATTAGTCATCTTTTGGCCAATCATTTAACATGTATTTGGCATTGCACAGGCAAAATGATATTTTTGAATATGAGTGAAAAACTAAATGTCGCTTTAATTCAGCCAGACCTGAAGTGGGAGGATGCCGCGGCGAACAGGGAACAACTTTCCAATAAGATCGGTCAGCTATCTGAAGATGTGGAATTAATTGTTTTGCCAGAAATGTTTACCACCGGTTTCAGCATGAATGCCAGGCAACTGGCTGAAGAAACCGAAGGAGAAACTCTCGCCTGGATGCAGGAGATCGCAAAAAACAGGTCTGCGGCCCTTACGGGAAGTGTAATTATAAAGGAGGAGGGGCATTACTACAATCGCCTGTTCTTTGTTTTTCCAGACACCTCCTACAAAACCTATGATAAACGTCACACTTTTACCCTGGCAAAAGAGGATGAAACCTATTCTGCTGGAAAGGAAAGGTTGATCGTGGAATATAAAGGCTGGAAGATTTGTCCACTTATTTGCTACGACCTGCGTTTTCCGGTATTTGCCCGAAACACGGTAGATTATGATCTGTTAATTTATGTTGCGAATTGGCCCGAAAAAAGAATTGAAGCCTGGGACACCTTACTCAAAGCCAGAGCTATTGAAAATATGTGTTACTGCATAGGCTTGAACAGGACCGGTAAAGATGGCGACGGCTATGTCTATAATGGCCATTCTGCAATATATGATCCACTGGGAAAAGCCCTCACCCCTTTGGACAGGTCGGTTGAATTTAATGCTGAGGTTACACTAGACCGTAATTCCATGCTGAAAACAAGGAGTAAATTGAAATTCCTTCAGGACAGAGATAAATTTAATCTTCTAGACGAATAGCTTCGTTCCAATCCCAGTTTGCACGTATGTCCAGAGTGTCTGGAAAATACCGGATCTGCTCCGGCTGACGTTTCTTCAAATAATCGCCCGTATCCCATTTTCTATTTGCATTGTCATCTGAGATCACCCGGACCAGGAACTGCCCTGGATTCAGGTATCTAAAAGTGAATTTATTTGAATCTTCTGAATATTGTTCTTCAAGAACTTCGCCTTTTACATCGGTCAATTGGACCACTACCGGAAAGGAGTTTATATTCTGAATAGTAAGAACCACGGTTCCGTATTCTGAAAGTGCCTTGGTCGTCAGGTTTTTGACGATAGTGTCATTAGTTTCCTGGAAAAGATCTGTGATCGCACCTGGTAAGGCAGTTACCCGGTAATTGTTTTCTGGTACTTTATTAAATTTTAATACAAGTTCATTTTGTAAAGGATTGAATTCTGTATTAAAATCAACGCTTGCAGAATCTTTATCCATGATCGAGATAAGATCGTCCTGGTATTGAATTATAGGGGTATTAGCTTTGAATTTGAAATCTTTGTTCAGAGAGCCTGTTTCTGTATTTACCACCAGTGAATCTCTTTCCAGGCTTCCTAACCTGGCCAGCAGCGTATCCCTGGTAGCAGGAGTTACGATCTCAAAATTAAGACTGTCTGTTTTAGGCTTAATATTGAACCAGTAATATAAAGTATCTGTTTTTGGATCTTTTACCACCCTGGAAATATATCCCTCTGGTTTAGGAGTAAGCAGATTTATAGACAGACTATCCAGATCTGTAGATCCTTCGTAGCCGAATAAGATCTGGTTTCCTTTTAGTATACTTGGCCGCTTGGGTTCAAATTCAAGATTTTCCTTAAAAACGGTGATCTCAAAAGTACTGTCTGTAGGGATGGTGATATTATTAGCTATGAAACCTATCTTTTCATTTTTGGGATTATAAAGATAATTGGCATTCCCATCCTGAATTCCAACCATTCGGTAAGTGCCGGCTTTCAGGTTTTCCAAAGAAAAATTAAAGGTGCTATCCTGCGAATAGGTAACATAGCGCGGGGTCTTTTTATATACAATAGAATCTGTAAAACTGGAATCTATTTCATAAAGCATGACAGAAACCGGAGATGCCGGAGCTTTTAACCTGGCATCTTTCACCTTTCCTGAAATGCTGAGAGAATCTATGTAGTCACCTGTTGAAAATACGAATTTGAAATAATCGTAAGGATTGGATTCGTTATTATCGACTATACTACTGCCGAAATTGATAGTGTAAGTGGTATTTTCTTCCAGGGTATCGAAGATCTCAATTTTAATATCTTTTCTGGCCGTTCCCAGGGGCATGATATTAGGCTTGGGATCCATTGGTGGCGAAATGATGATCTGCTGTTGAGGTTTTTCCAATTTTATGTACTCATCGAAAAAAATACGGATCTCATCAGCATCAAAATTTGTGGAATAATTTTCAGGATTTGCTTTTATGAATTTTGGAGGTTCTTCATCTATGGGTCCACCTTCAGGCATTCCTTTTTTGGCACATTGCACAGTAGTAAAGAGCAATATTAGAACTATTATGAATCCGGGTATCCTTTTTTTCATAGATGAAAACTGAAACTTTTTAGCAAAGAAACGATTATTTTAAAATACCATGCAAAGCTTAATTGGTAATTGCCATGGTCGCCACACTCAGTTTAATTCCCGGGATCTCAAATAATTTATGAGCACAGGCTTCCAGTGTGGACCCCGTGGTGACCAGGTCATCCACAATTAGAAGATGCTTATTTTCTAAATTTTCGATATTCTGGATAGAAAGTGTTTCTTCCAGCTTGCCCCATCTGGAAATTCGATCTTTCAGGGTCTGGGTTTTAGTAGAATTTACCTTCAGGAGGATATCATCCCGGTAAACGGCATTTATTGCTGCGGCGATCTCTTTACCGAAGCCTTCCACCTGGTTGTAACCCCTTTCTTTAAGCCTGCTTTTATGCAGGGGCACCGGGATGACCATATCGATTTCCCGGTACTCTGGTAATTCAGCTAATTCTGCGCCCAGCCACTGCCCAAGGTAGTTACCTATTTCATGGTGACCACGATATTTGAGGTCATGAATAAGGCGCTGTACACCAGATTTTTTCCGAAAATGCAGTAATGACGTAGCTTTTTCTATCTTTACCCTACCATAAAATACTTTTTTAACAGGGTTCTCGTTATCAAGGTGATATTGAGTAACCGGCAGGTCATGCAGGCAATTAGTACAAAGTACCTGTTCATTTTTTAGTAATTCTTCCTCGCAGATGTGACAAACGCTGGGATATAGAAGATTTACAAAATCGTGAAACATTTGTTAATGGCTTGTATCGTACTTGGTTAAACGTCTAAATTTACAATTAAATTAAACTTATGATGACAGAAAAAAAGAACAATACCGCATTAAAGGTTTTAACCGGTATTCTTGCTGTTGCCCTGGTTGCGCTTAGCATTTATACCATTAAATTTTACAATGAGGAAAAAGAAAATAAAGAGATCCTTCAGAAGGAAAAGGCTGTGATCGAGGATGAACTTAATGAACTTATCGTAAAATACGATGATGCCATTGAGGAAAACGAGATTATGGATCAGGACCTTGTTAACGCCAGGGATCGAATTGCAAGATTGCTGGATTCGGTAAAGGATAACGAAGCCAATCTTGTATTAATTTCAAGATATAGAAGAGAAGTAGGGAATCTAAAAGCTGAAAAGGATCGTCTTTTCAGAGTAGTGGATAGTCTAAGTACAGAAAATCGAATGCTGGCCACTTCTCTGGATAGCACCAGTGTTGCTTTGCAGGAAAGAACCAGGTTTTCAGATTCTTTAAAAACCACGAACCAAAGTCTCTCCACTAAGGTAGATAAGGCTTCACGACTAAAAGTGACCAGTCTTTCTGGAGCAGGTGTGATCGTTAGAAATAGCGGGAAGCTAGTGGAAAATGATAATAACAGGAGGGTAGACCAGATAAGAACCTGTTTTACCATTACCGGAAATGACCTGGCCGAGGCCGGGGAAAAGAATATGTATGTCCAGGTTTATAATCCTGAGAACGAACTGGTAGGTGAGGAAATCGTTGTTCAGCATGAAGGAGGAACGATGGTGTATAGTGCATCTTCCACTGTTTTTTACGAAAATGAGGAGCTGGATGTATGTATACTTGCAAAAACAGCTGAAGAAAAACTGCTGGAAGGTAATTACAAGGTATATGTTTATAACGATGCTTTGTTATTAGGAACCGGAAGCTTTACATTGAAATAAGCTAATATTTATAAATAAGCTACCGCCTTGGATATTATTCAGGGCGGTTTTTTTATTTTTGCGCCATGGCAAAACAAGAAGATCTTTTTAAAAACGTAATATCCCATGCCAAGGAGTATGGGTACATTTTTGCATCCAGTGAGATTTACGATGGCTTAAGTGCTGTGTACGATTACGGGCAAAATGGAGCCGAATTAAAGAAAAATATCAAGGAATACTGGTGGAGAAGTATGACTCAGCTGCATCAGAATATTGTAGGCATAGATGCCGCGATCCTTATGCATCCCACCACCTGGAAGGCTTCCGGGCATGTAGATGCTTTTAATGATCCTTTGATAGATAATAAGGATTCCAAAAAACGTTACAGGGCAGATGTCCTGGTGGAGGATTATGCTGAGAAATTACTTCAGAAAGCTGAAAAGGAGATCGCTAAGGCAAAGAAGAGGTTTGGTGAGGATTTCGATTCAGAAATGTATAAAGCAACCAATCCAAGGGTGCAAAGATATCTTGGAGAAAGAAAAGAGATCCTGGAGCGACTTGCACGTTCCCTTACCAATGAGGACCTGGCAGATGTAAAAGCTCTTATCGAGGAACTTGAGATCGCAGATCCTGATACAGGCTCTAAAAACTGGACCGAGGTTAGACAGTTCAACCTAATGTTTGGTACCAAGCTGGGAGCATCTGCAGATTCTGCCACAAACCTATACCTGCGTCCAGAAACCGCTCAGGGAATATTTGTGAATTTCCTGAATGTTCAGAAGACCGGTAGAATGAAGATCCCCTTTGGGATTGCTCAAATAGGAAAAGCTTTTAGAAATGAGATCGTGGCCAGACAATTTATTTTCAGGATGCGTGAATTCGAGCAGATGGAAATGCAATTTTTTGTGCGCCCCGGGGATGAACTCTTGTGGTACGAAAAGTGGAAACAGGCGAGGTTAAAATGGCACAAATCACTGGGACTGGGCGAGGAAAATTATCGTTTTCACGATCATGAAAAAATGGCTCATTACGCAAATGCCGCGGCAGATATAGAATTTAATTTCCCATTTGGATTCAAGGAGCTGGAAGGAATTCACTCCAGAACAGATTTTGACCTTAAGGCCCACGAAGAGCATTCAGGTAAAAAACTGCGTTTCTATGATCCCGAACTAAAGGAAAATTATGTTCCCTATGTTATAGAGACTTCTATTGGTCTGGACAGAATGTTCCTTGCGGTACTTTCAGCATCTCTTAAAGAAGAGCAACTGGCAGATGGAAACAGCCGAACTGTCTTAAAATTACCAGCCGTTCTCGCTCCAACAAAAGCCGCTATCCTACCGCTGGTAAAGAAGGATGGACTTCCCGAAATGGCTCAAAAGATCGTGGATGATCTTAAATGGGATTTCAGGGTGCAGTATGATGAAAAGGACGCCATTGGTAGAAGATACCGTAGACAGGATGCAGCGGGAACTCCATTATGTATTACTGTAGATCACGATTCACTTGAAGATCAAGCAGTAACCGTCAGGTTCAGGGATAGTATGGAACAAAAAAGAGTTCCGGTGGAGGAGCTTGATGCTTTGATAAGGAAAGAAACAGATTTTAAAACCTGGATGAAAGATTTTTCAAGCTAATAATCAGGGATTTATGAATATTTTATGAAAGGCAGTTAATTTATTAATTGCCTTTTCTGTATCATTTATTATCATAATGCCTATTTTTAAGGAATTATTTTAGAGTACCTCAATATGATGAAAAAATTACTTTCCCTACTTATTATTAGCTTTATTTTTCATCTCAATTCTACCGCCCAGGATAAGGAAATAAACGGGCCTGCTTTTATAGATTCGGCCAGAGTTGTGAAAACGGTGGCTTTATCTAAAAAAAGCCTTATCCCATCAACCAAAAAATCTAAACTATATAACCCCAGGAACAGGGGGATAAACAAGGTAGTCCCCGGCAAAGGTTTGCCAAGAACAGAGGACCAGGCTTTACAAAAGAAGATGGGAGATATTCATGTTAAATCCCCTGTACTTACTTTTGATGGTGCCGTGACCCGTTCTACTCCTTCAGATCCTACAGGAGCGGTAGGAAGAAATCACTATGTCAATGCATGGAATTCTGAATTCGCTATTTGGGATAAAACCGGAAACCTTATTATTCCAGAATCTTCACTGGCGAGTATTGGAGGTACTTTTACAAATGAAACAGATGGAGATCCCATAGTTTTTTACGATGAATCTGCAGACCGGTTTGTACTTATGCAATTTAGTGCAGATGTTGGATCCCCAACACCACCAGCATTACTTTTTGCAGTATCTCAGGGTTCAGATCCGGTAAATAGTGGATGGTTTACTTATAGATTTGACCTGAATTCTCTACCAGATTACCCAAAACTATCTGTGTGGTCTGATGGCTATTATATTACTACCAATAAAGATGCTTTAGCGCCGGAAGGGAAAGAAATAGTTTTTGCTCTTGAGCGTGATAAAATGTTACGGGGAGAAGATAATGTTCGAATTCTTGGTTTTCCTCTTCCGGGAATAAAAAATAACGGCTTTTACAGCCCGGCTGGTTTTAGCGTGATGGGACCAGAACTTCCGCCGCCAGGAGATGCCCCGATCATTTATTTACAGGATGACGAATGGGCTGGGGTTAACCAGGACCATTTAAAACTGTGGCTTATCGATGTGGACTGGAATAATTTAAGCGCCTCCACCATCGCAGAAAGCCAGGAGATAACACAGGGTGTTACCGCGTTTAATGCAACTTTTGACGGGGGAGGATTTCAGAATCTGCCACAGCCCGGTGGAGCAGTAGATATAGATGCTTTACAGGGAGCCATGATGTACATGACGCAGTACAGGAGATTTCCAACCCATAATTCTGCCGTGATGAACTTTGTAGTGGATGTTTTACCTTCAGCAGCAAAGCATGCCGGGATTCGCTGGTATGAATTAAGGCAGCAGGCAGATGGTCAACCCTGGACGGTATACCAGGAAGGGACCTATGCGCCAGATGCAAGTGACAGGTTTAGCGGTAGTATAGGTATAGATAGAAGAGGGAATATAGGTCTTGGGTTTACCGTGGTGGATGATGACGACCGTAACCCGGTCTTTCCTTCAATCCGTTATACAGGAAGATTTTCCATGGATCCCCTTGGAATCATGACCATTGAAGAACAAAGCATAGTAGAAGGAGATAGCCCACAACCAAGACCGGAAGGCAGGTATGGAGATTATTCCCATCTAAGTATAGATCCTGTAGATGGTATAACATTCTGGCATAATGCAGAATATTTCAGTGGTTTGGACAGGAAAAATAAAGTCGGGGTCTTTTCATTCTCTGCTACAGAACCAAATGATGTTGGTGCAGTTTCCCTGCTGGATCCCGAGAGCAGAACCTTAACCGGCAACGAAGCAATTACGGTCAGGATTAGAAATTATGGCCTGAATGCTCAATCTAATTTTGAAATAAGTTACCGTGTGAACGGAGGACCAGAAGTCACTGAAGTTTTTACTGAGACTATCGCTCCGGAAACTTTTGCAACTTTTACATTTGAAAATACTGCCGATCTTTCTGAAATTGGGGAGATCTATACCATAGTTGTTAGCACAAATCTGGATAACGATTCAGATCTCAATAATGACAGTATAGAAGCCAGAGTTAGAAATCTACCTCCGCGCGATGTAGGAGTTACTGCGATTGAAGCTCCTGTTACTGCTGAAAACCTTAGCAGTAATGAACAGATTACCATCACCATAGATAATTTTGGAGGAGAGCCACAGCAAAATATCCCGGTATCTTATCAAATAGGCAATAATGCCCCGGTAACCGAAACTTTTAACGGAAGCATTCCAGTAGGGGAATTTGCAGTCTATACTTTCAATACCACTGCTAATCTATCAACTTCCGGGAGATATACTATCACGGCATCTACTGGCCTGCCCAACGATTTTGATCCTGACAATGATTCAGAAACCACATCTATTGCGAATCTTAACTGTATTCCAAATGGCTCAGACTGTTCTGCAGGGGATGGTATTTTCTATTTTGAGCTGGGAGAGTTTTTAAATGAAAGAATTCCATGTACCACAGGGTACATAGATTTTTCAGAGGGTTCTACAGATCTTGACAGATCGGTGGGGGAATTTACGGTAACGGTTAAAACCAATTTTGCCGAAGAAGATGTTGAGAAATTCTCTATGTGGATAGATTTCAACGACAATGCGGTTTTTGAAGATAATGAGCGGGTGATTACTTCAGAAATCATTCCGGAAACAAATACTGCTTTTTCATATGATTTCAGCATTCCATCCAACGCTAAGCTAGGTCAGCATTTATTAAGAATACGTGCAGGCGATACCAGTTTTACCGGAGATCTGAATGATCCATGTTCTGTCATGCAGTATGGAACTACCCATGACTATTCGGTTAATATTATTGACAGCACTTTGAATGTAAAGGACTTTATCATTAACGAGGCAGAATTAGTGGTGGTGTCCTCTGGCGATAGCCAGTACCGCGCTATCATGCAAACAAGTTTCGAAGAGCCTCTTAGAATTACGGTCTACAATGTCCTGGGGCAGAAAATGATTGAAAACCAAATCGTTAATAATGGAGATGCCTATGTTTACGCTTTTGATATGTCTTATGCTGCCCCCGGGCTTTATCTGGTTAGGGTTGGTACCAGGGATATTGGGAAGGTGAAGCGCATCATCGTAAAATAATCCAATATTTCCACAAATTTTATACTCTGCTTGTATTTGGGCCAGATAGCTTTATTTTTGAAAAAAAATGAACTTTCATGACCATCATATCCTATAATGTAAATGGAATCCGGGCGGCTATAAGAAAAGGTTTTTTAGACTGGGTTCAACAGGCCAATCCAGATGTAGTATGTCTCCAGGAAATAAAAGCCCATCCGGATCAATTAGATCTATCAGACTTTGAAAATGCGGGTTATCCTTATCACTACTGGTACCCGGCAACGAAAAAGGGCTATAGCGGGGTGGCGATCCTAAGCAAAACCCAGCCCAGCCATATAGAATACGGAACCGGGATAGAATATATGGATTTTGAAGGGCGCACCATAAGGGCAGATTTTGAAGATTTTTCAGTAATGAGTCTTTATTTGCCATCCGGTACAAATACAGCCAGGCTGGATCATAAATTTAAATTCATGGATGATTTTCAGCAATATATAGATGAGCTTAAAAATGATATTCCCAACCTTATAATTTGTGGCGATTATAACATTTGCCACGAAGCAATAGATATCCATGACCCGGTAAGACTGAAGAATACTTCAGGTTTTCTTCCGGAAGAAAGAGCCTGGATTGATGGATTTATAAACAGTGGATTTATTGATTCATTCCGTGAGTTCAATGATGAACCAGATCATTATTCCTGGTGGAGTTATCGAGCCAATGCCCGGAATAATAATAAGGGATGGCGCATAGATTACAATCTGGTAGCAGAGCCTTTGAAAGATCGCTTGAAAAGAGCAGTTATTTTACCGGAAGCATACCACAGTGATCATTGTCCCGTTCTAGTAGAAATCGAATAAAAAAAGAAATATGAAAATTTATAAAGTTGTTGCGCTATTCATTATGGTGCTAAGTATTACTTCCTGTGTTTCTTCAAAAAAATATGGCGAACTGGAAAGCAGGAATGCAGATCTGCAAAGACAGAATCGCGAAATGAATAAAGATCTGGAAAGTATCAGGATCTCTTCTGAGGACCAGAAAAGAGAGTTTGCCAGGTTAAAGTCTGATTTCGAAACTATCACCACAGAGCGTAATCAAATGATGCAAAGGCTAGAGGCGCTCCAAAAGAATTATAACAGTCTTGAGGATTCCTATGATGCTTTGGAAAAAAACAGTTCGGCAGCTATCGCAGAAAATTCCAGGCAGAACCGGGAGTTACTGGCGCAGCTGGATGAAAAAGAAGCCGTTTTGATCCAGGAAAAAAACAGGTTGGAAAAGCTTCAGAAAGACCTTGCTCTTAGATCACAAAGAATTGATGAATTGGAAAGTCTGATTGCGGCCAAGGATGCAAAGATGAATGCCCTTAAAAATGCCGTTTCCAATGCCCTGACCAATTTTGAAGGTAAAGGATTAACGGTGGTACAGAAAGACGGGAAGGTTTATGTTTCTATGGAAAACAAACTGTTGTTTGAATCGGGAAGCTGGGCGGTAAATTCAGAAGGTAGAAAAGCGGTGCAACAATTAGGGTCTGTACTGGCACAGAATCCAGATATTGCAGTTCTCATTGAAGGTCATACAGATAATGTTCCTTACGGAGGTAGTGGGCAGTTAAAAGATAACTGGGATCTTTCTACCAAGCGAGCAACTTCTATTGTCAATATCCTCCGGGAAAATTCTAAAATAGATCCTCAAAACCTGACCGCCGCCGGTCGTGGGGAATACGCACCTGTTGCTCCAAATAATTCTGAAGTTGGTAAGGCTAAGAACAGGCGTATTGAAGTCATCCTTACTCCTAAACTTGATGAGATAACCAGGTTACTGGAAGAAACAAATTAAATATAAATACCCGGGTATATTAAGAGTAGTGTTGCTCAATGATAGCCCGGGTGTCTTTTAGATCTTTAAATACCTCGTATGTTTTGCCCTGCGTTCGCATAGCACCTAAGGTATTGGCAAACTGAGCTGCTTTGATCTCATCATCATGATAGGCAAAGCCATAGGCAAGGCCTCCTGCAAAGGAATCCCCACAACCGGTAGTGTCTATAACTTCCTTTACCGGAACTGAGGGAATAAACTCTTTATTTACAACCCCGTTCTTCCGGGTGTAAGCTACACAACCTCTTGAATCCAGCGTGACATATAAAACTTTTACCCCTTTATTCAGCACATAAGCGCCAAAATCATCCAGGTGCTCTGTATTATCTTCGTCATAATGCCCCATCTCGTCGATATCATATTCATTTTTAAACCAACAGCACATAGATTCTTCCAGGTTCATTTTTAAAACATCTATATAGGGAAGCCACTCATCCCGGTCTATCCAGAATTTTCGCTCCCTGCTGCCATTGATATTCATGGCCGTGGTTGGTCCATGAGCATCGAATATCACGATACCTTCGCTGTTTTCTTTAAGATATCTAAGGGTGCTGAGAGAAATTTCAAAATCTGTGATAGGTACAAATACAAAAGCATCTGCATCAAGAAATGGTTTCACATCCTCGGGTAAGATGGGATTCATAAATGCCGTTTGCTTTTCCAGCCGGTTATTCTGATCCAGAAATTTTAATTCGATCACCGTGCCCCTATCCCTGCTGCAATCCAATCCTGATATATCAACGTTTTTATAAGGAGAGAATAGTTCCTTTATGGCGTCATGATCTTTTTTGTGAACGTGAGAAATAACTATGACTTCCCCGTCATCCTCCATTAATTTGGCCAGGGCGATTGCGGGATGGGTGGCACAACCATATTTCTGAATTACCTCATTTTTATGAGTTAAGATCGTATCTCTGGGAATAGGGCCTATTATGGCTATTTTCTTCGTCATAGTTTTCTGTTTCCTCTGTATTTCTGCGGAATAATTTGCTGAGCCACATAAAGGTAAGTTTTCTCCAATATATCAACAAATGATATTTTGCCGGGGGCCATTGCAAAATAGAAATAATGAATAAGTGAAGATTTTCTGAACAGGCATTTTATTTTAAATTGCGGCTGCAATAGAAATTTTACAATGAAGTATACTACCCTTCCCAATACAGATATAAAAGTTAGTAAAATTTGTCTCGGCTCGATGACCTGGGGACAGCAGAATACCGAGACCGAGGGCCATGAGCAAATAGATTATGCCCTGGATAAAGGAGTGAACTTTATAGACACGGCAGAAATGTACTCTATTCCTGCAGATCCTGAAACCCAGGGGAGTACAGAAAAAGTAATTGGAACCTGGATAAAAAAAACGGGTAAAAGGGAAGAAATTGTAATCGCTTCTAAGATCGCGGGTCCATCAGAGATGGTCTCACACATAAGGCCAGATCTTGGTTTTCATAAGGAAGCGCTTAATGATGCCATTCATAAAAGCTTAAAACGACTGCAAACAGATTATATAGATCTTTATCAGTTACACTGGCCGGAGCGGAACGCTAATTTCTTCGGAACGCTGGGTTATGAGCATAAAGAAGATGAGGAATGGATAGATAATTTCAGGGAAGTACTGGAAGGTCTGAATGAACTCGTAAAACAAGGTAAAATAAGAGAAATAGGCCTTTCTAATGAAACTCCTTATGGTTTGATGAGGTTTCTGGAAGAAAGCCGGAAACATGACCTGCCCAGAGTTTCAACCGTACAGAACCCTTACAATCTGCTTAATCGAAAAGATGAGATAGGACTTACTGAAATCTTTCACCGGGAAAATGTGGGGCTATATCCCTATTCTCCTTTAGGAATGGGAACCCTTAGCGGGAAACATCTTGGTGGGATTAAAGAAAATACGAGGCTGAGTTTATTTCCACAGTATAAAAGATATTCTAATGAGAGGGCTGTAAAAGCGACCCGGTTATATAAACAACTGGCAGATAAGCATGGTATTAGCCTTACACATCTGGCCCTTGCTTTTGTGAATCAGCAACCTTTTGTTACCAGTAATATTATTGGCGCAACCAGCATTGAACAACTTGATGAAAATATTAAAAGTATAGATGTCGAGCTTTCTGCTGAGATATTGGCTGAAATAAATGAGATACACGAAGCTGTTCCTAACCCGGCACCTTAATTGACTGATTTTACCTGGCTTTCATGAATGAACATAGGGCGGTCCTGGCTATCTCGCACGTGAAACCATTCTGTCGATTTTCCCTGTACATAAAGTATTTCTCCTATAACGCCGGTTTTTATAAGTTTTGAATTGCTGGAGGACGGTTTTTTGCGCAATCCGGCTTTATGAGTGGCTATCGTTAGTCTTTCTGAAAATTCTTCTTTAGAAATATTTTCATCGCCAATATGCCCAGGTAAATGAACATAGCCTAAAGGGTCTACTGCGCCCTGTCCTTTTTTATAAATTCCGAAATGCAGGTGCGAAGGAGTGAATTCTGCGTTACCGGTATTACCTACAAAGCCAAGGGTGTCCCCGGCCTTAACTTTTTTAATGTCTGGTACAATACTGTCTAAATGGGCATAATAAAGCGATTGCTTACGCCTGCGGTCCCATAACCATACCTGTTTACCGCCAAGACCTTTCTCCCCGCTAAATCTGATTCTGCCCTCTACTGCTGCAAGCACAGGCGTACCTCTAGTGGCAAAAATATCGATGCCTTTATGCTCCCGTTTCCCGCCGTCTCTGATATCACCCCAGTAACTTCCGATATCGGAATTTTCTCCCTCAGCAACCGGGAAAGTATATGCCGGTGATCTTTGAATCTTTATTTGGAAAGGAGTATTGGCTTCGATCTCTGGCTGAAAAATAAGTTTATATAAACCTTTTTCCTTTATTTCGAATTTCAGTACTTTCTGAACTGCATCACCTGAATGCACCTTATAAAAACTTTCTGAGGACGGTTCTTTTTTATAAATATCTGTAAATACCAGGGTGGAAGAGCTATCGGTGATCACTTCTGCCTCGAGAATTTCTCCCGGCATCATATATGTTTCGTAGGAATAAATGCCAAAATTCCTGGGCTTAAATGTACCGGATTCTAAATAAGGTAACTCGATCTGAAGGCTTTCATCGAGGCCTTTTTGTTTTCTGTTCTGCCAGATTTCAAAGATCTCATCAGAAATGTTTTCATCCTTTTTATATTGTTCTTCCGGTGGTAACCCGGCAATGAATTCCTCTGCCTTTTCCAGTTGAGAACAGGAATAAAGCAAAAAACATAAAAACAATGATTGCAGGACCCGGTTTGCCATTTTCCTCAAATTGAGTCAAATATAAGCAGGAACTTTGCTAAAATTATCCAAAAAGATGGGAGACCACATCTTCTATTTTAGCCACTTTTATGATCCTGATCTGGAAATCACCTTTAGGGATTTTACTCTGTTTAGATACCATTATTGTTGCGAAACCAAGCTTCTCTGCTTCCAGGATACGTTGTTCGATTCTGGTAACCGGTCTTATTTCCCCGGCAAGTCCCACCTCTGCCGCGAAACAGCTATCTTTTTCCAAAGCTATATCCTCATTGGAAGACAGAATGGCTGCGATCACCGCCAGGTCAATCGCCGGATCATCCACGCTAATGCCCCCGGTAACATTAAGGAAGACATCTTTTGCGCCCAGCCTGAAACCAGCGCGCTTTTCCAGAACTGCTAAAAGCATATTTAGCCTTTTGGCATTATAACCGGTTGTAGATCGTTGAGGTGTTCCATATACTGCGGTGCTTACCAATGCCTGAATTTCGATCATAAGCGGGCGCATTCCCTCTAAAGTGGAAGCGATGGCAGTGCCGCTAAGGTCTTCACCATTTTTAGAAATTAGTATTTCTGAGGGATTGGTCACTTCTCTGAGTCCGCTTCCCTGCATTTCATAAATTCCCAACTCATGGGTAGAACCAAACCTGTTCTTGTGTGCTCTAAGGATCCTGTAAACGTGATTTCGGTCCCCTTCGAACTGTAGTACCGTATCTACCATATGTTCCAGCACTTTTGGTCCTGCAATACTTCCTTCTTTGGTAATATGGCCTATCAGGATGACCGGGGTGTTACTTTCCTTGGCAAATTTTATAAGCTCAGCGGTACATTCCCTTATTTGGGAGATACTACCGGGAGAGCTTTCTATGTAATCGCTATGCAGGGTTTGAATAGAGTCGATAATTACCACTTCCGGTTCTACCTCTTCCACCTGTCTGAATATATTCTGGGTTTTTGTTTCAGTAAGGATAAAGCAGTTTGCCGGGTTGGGATTGATCCTTTCTGCCCGCATTTTTATCTGCTGCTGACTTTCTTCTCCGGAAACATACAGCGTACGGTATTTTAAACCCAGAGAAATCTGTAAAAGCAATGTACTCTTACCAATTCCAGGTTCCCCGCCAAGCAAAGTCAGTGACCCCGGAACTATTCCTCCACCCAGAACCCGGTCTAATTCGTTATTTCCGGTATTCATTCGGTTTTGAGGAGTGTTTTCGATCTCTGCGATCAACAGGGGTTTGGCAGCTTTCTTTGCTTCTTTTTTTGCGGAAGTCTTCCAGTCTTTTGGATCTGCCTTCTGTACCAGCTCTTCAACGATCGTATTCCAATCGCCACAGGAGTTACACTTTCCCTGCCATTTGGCATATTGGGCACCACATTTCTGACAAAAATAAGTCGTCTTAACCTTAGCCATTTATTGTTTTAATTTATCCGATTAACTTCCACTTTAGCTTTGAAGGTAGATTATGAAAAACCACTCCACTGGAGAGATTAGAACTGCTTTAAGGCAGTTTCAGTTGAGGTAAAATACAAAATTTCATTTCTTAGCTAAAGGGCCATTTCGAAATTACAGAAACCCACTTTTTTTCTGCCTTAATACGGGGAAATTTCAGGAAATTTTTGATTGCTAATAACCGAAATCTTTTTTAATCGCATCGGCTTTTGCCAGCATAAAATCGGCGTCCAGAAAAGCTATGTTTTTCTGTCCGTAGGCATTCTGGTAGATCCTCATAGCCCTTTTCGGGTTGCCCGTTTCCTCTTCATATCGTGCTTCGAAAAATGTACCGAGCATGGTTCCCGGAAAATGTTCCTGGGCCAGTTTGTAAAGGTTTTTATATTCTTCCCAGTTCCTGGTCTTTTCTATAGCACGGTAAACCGCCATAAAATCATTCAGGCTGATCTTTTTCTTAATTCCGTAAAGCTCTTCGATGGAAGCATATTTTTCAATAAGATATTCTGATGGGGAGACTGATGTTTGCAGCAATTTCTCATTATAGTCCTTGGTGGAAATAGGGCGGTAGACCCCAAACATATTTTCGATCGCAGCCGGGATCGCTTTCCCTACCAGGGAATAATGTGTGGCATCCTGGAAATTATCAAATTTGTACTCTACCAGTTCATTTTCAACCGATTTAAGTTGATTATCCAGGCCAAGAATACCTTCTTTAAGGGCTGGTACATCGTCACTACCCGTGGCCAGGTAAAACCATTTGCGGGATTCTGCAGAATTTAAAGAATAGGTGATCCTTTTTGCCATTTCCGGGGCCAGGTCTGGGCTCAGGTTTATATAACCCTGGAAAATAGGGTTAGGCTTCAGCAAATAATAATTAATAAAGTTGGAGGTGAAATCATGGCCAACGATTATCCTGAAATTTGCGGTACGATATTTTTGATCGAGTTGTGCCAGTAATTCCATTCCGATAAATTCGAAGAATTTGGCGCCTTTTCCTTCGGGGAGAAAATTCTGTTCTGAGTAATAAGTATCTTCAGTACGTCTGCCGTCCTGATTAATTCCTACCACGATCATTTCTGGGGCATCTTCCCAGTAGGCGTAATAATCTATCATTCCTGCTACCGGTTCAAATAAATAATCGCCGTCCAGTACTACTACAACCGGATATCGCTTATCCTGATTTTCCTCGTAATTTCTTGGTAATTGTATTTTGATCTGCCTGGTCTCGCCCAGTTTGGTGGAAGAAAAATTCTCGTATTTTATCTGCGCAAAATTGGCCAACGGCAATAGTATTGCCATTAACAGCATTAATAATTGTTTCATAGGTGTAATATTGATTCGGACCTACAAGGTAATTATTATTTCTTACTGTTTAAAAGCGGCAATAAAATAAACGAGAGTCCGCCAAATAGAAGAACTACAGCGGTTTGGGTAGCCCAGGAGATCCAGCCAAAGGCTTCCGCAGCATGGTCCTGAACGCCGAAAAAGATCAAAACCCCTCCCACCGCCAGGGGATAAACGCCAATTCCGCCATTGGTGGCAGAGACTGCGAAAGACCCAACTACAAAAGCGGCCATGATAATACCAGCAGGAGTATCAGTAGTTTCCGGGATGCTCAGTCTAATCACAAAGAACATTAAAAGGTAAAGCGTCCAGATAAAAACGGTATGGAATATAAACGCCCATTTTTGCTTCATGTTCAGGATGCTTTTCATTCCTTCTAAAAGTCCGCGGGCAAGTTTCTTGATTTTCTTAAATGGCGGCCAGTTAGACCTGCGAACGATGTTTAAACCAAGGATAATTATTCCTACCAGGCTTAAAAAGATCAGGAAGGTATTTAAAGGATTAATATTCTGGTCCTGCAGGTAAGCGAGCAGGTCGTCTGTCTGGAAAATTAGGGCGATACCAATAATAAGCATGAGGATAAGCAGATCGGCAACCCGTTCAGATATTATGGTTCCAAAGCCTTTTTCGAAGGGTACACCTTCGTAAGTTGATAAGGTAACGGCCCTCAGGACCTCGCCAGATCTAGGAATTCCGAAATTGGCCAGGTAAGCAGCCATAACGGCCATAAAACGATTCGCCTGTGTGGATTCATAACCCATAGGTTCGAGCATGAATTTCCATCTGTAAGCGCGTGAAAAATGTGAGATCGTGCCCAGAAGAAAGGAAACAAGTATCCAGAATTTATTAGCATCAATAATGCTTTGCCACAGCTGTTCACGCTCCTGCGGTGTGGAACTACTCAGGGAATACCAGATCAAAAAAATCCCCAGTAATAAGGGGATGCTAATCTTGAGTATTCTTACAAGCTTTTTGTTCAAGTGAATTACTTCAAAAGATTGGTTTCTTCGTCAGGAAATACGAGAGATGGTTTGAAGTTCCTGGCTTCTTCCATATCCATTATTCCATAAGAGATGATTATTAAAATATCTCCCTTGGCGACTTTCCTGGCGGCAGCTCCGTTAAGAGTAATTTCCCCGGTGTTTCTAGGTCCGGGAATTACATAAGTTTCAAGACGTTCGCCGTTGTTATTGTTTACGATCTGTACCTTTTCTCCTTCTACAATATTGGCCGCCTCCATAAGGTCCTCGTCAATTGTAATACTTCCAATATAGTTTAAATCGGCTCCGGTAACTTTTACCCGATGAATCTTAGATTTTACTACGTGAATCTGCATTTTTTAATTTAATTATCCAGGGCAATATTGTCTATGAGTCTTATCTCATCTGCATAAACTGCAATAAAAGCCCTGTAATTATTTCCTTTTTCTTTTTCTGTAATCTTTTTTAAAGTTTTGGAATCGGCAATTTCAAAATATTCCAGTTCCAGGGATGGATGATTTTTAAATTGATCTTCAACCCATTGGCTTACATGATCTGCACTATTTGTGCCAAAAAGGTTTTTGGCATTCTGCAGGGTTTCATATATAAAAGCCGCTTTTTTTCTATTTCCGCTACTTAGACGTTCATTTCGAGAAGACCTTGCAAGTCCTGAATCTTCTCTTAAAATAGGGCAACCTACGATCTCTACCGGCAAACCGGTTTTCTCGGTTAGCTTTCTTACAATCTGTAATTGCTGAAAATCCTTTTCTCCAAAATAGGCCTTATCTGGAGTTATAATTTCGAATAGTCGTTTTACCACCGTTCCAACTCCATTAAAATGCCCGTTTCTGAACTTCCCTTCCATGACCGCTTCCAGACCTTCAAAATCGAAATTTTCTGAAAGAATATTTTCACCGTAAAGCTCACTGGCGTCTGGAGTAAATACCCAGATATTCTCCAGTTCAACTTTCAAAAGATTTAAGTCTTTTTCAAGGTTGCGGGGATATTTTTCGAGGTCTTTCTGGTTATTAAACTGGGTTGGATTAACAAAAATGCTTACAACTACCTGATCTGAATCTTTGGCAGCATTACTTACCAGGGAAAGGTGACCCTCATGAAGTGCGCCCATGGTTGGCACCAGGCCAACGCTTTTTCCTTCAGATTTTATCTTCTGAATGGCCTGTATTAGTGGTTCTTTCTCCCTAAAAATCTGCATTTTGTTATAAAATTAACAGCGTGCAAACTTAATATTTCTCTGGCAATCTGCATAAAATTTTGTAATTTTGCGTGTTTTTTATTCGGAAACGTAACTAAAGCAAAGAATTTATGAAAGATAAGAGAGTCTTATACGTCTCATCTGAAGTCATACCCTACTTACCTGAAACCGATATCTCATCTACCTCTTTTGAAGCTGCGAAAATGGTAAACAACCTTGGTGGGCAAATAAGAATATTTATGCCAAGGTTTGGAAATATCAATGAAAGAAGGCATCAATTACACGAAGTCATCCGGCTTTCAGGAATGAACCTGGTTATTAACGATCTGGATATGCCGCTTATCATTAAGGTGGCTTCTATTCCAAAGGAAAGAATGCAGGTCTATTTTATCGATAACGAGGATTATTTCAAAAGAAAGGCTACGCTTACAGATGAAGATGGGAATCTCTTTCCAGATAATGATGAAAGAGCGATTTTCTTTGCAAAAGGTGTTATTGAAACAGTAAAGAAACTTAACTGGGCTCCAGACATCATCCACGTTCATGGATGGTTGTCTTCCTTATTACCTCTTTATTTGAGGAATTATTATGGAAATGAGCCGTTGTTCAGGGATGCGAAAATTGTAACCTCTGTATACAATCAAAGTTTCGACGGAACGTTAGATGAGGAACTGCGTGAGAAAATTTTGTTTGACGGCCTGGAAAACGCCAATGTTAAACATCTTAAGACTCCTAATTTTGTCAATCTGCTTAAAACAGCAGTAGATAATTCAGACGCGGTGGTAATGGGTGGAGATAATGTGCCGGAAGAATTAAAAACTTATGTTGATAAGATCAATAAACCTGTCCTTCCATATACTGAAAAAGAGAATTTCTCACACGCCTATCAGGAATTTTATGACACTAAAGTATTGTCTGAAAAGTAAGTAAAAGTATTAAATGAAATTAAACAGATTATTCCGAATAACGGCCTTTACGGCTGTTGTTTTCGCTTTTATAGGATGCGATGAAGAATTCACGGAAGTTGGTGGTGAGATTATTAATAATCCGTCCAATGTAGAAGTGAGAGAGATCGAAGTGAATGCCTACTCTCAGAAGATCAATTCCATACAAACAAATAACCTGACCAATTACATGCTAGGAGTGCATTCGCATCCGGTTTATGGTGAAAGTGCTGCCAGCGTGGTGACCCAGGTTACATTATCCAGGGAAGATCCTCAATTTGGCGAGAATATCCAGCTGGATAGTGTCGTGATGACTATTCCTTATTTTTCAACCATTGCTGAAAATACCGGCGATGATGAAATTTTATATGAGCTGGATTCTATTTATGGAAATGAGTCCTTTAAGCTTTCGGTCTATGAAACTTCCTATTTTCTAAATGATCTTGATCCTGAAGTTGGTTTTGAAGATCGTCAGAAATATTATTCAGATCAGCAGGATATCGTAGAGCAAAATATTGCAGGTAACCCGCTTTTCGTAGAAGATGAATTTAAGCCATCCTCTTTGTCTTATGCATCCTACGAGATCGATGCAATAGGATTGAATGATACTATTGTTAATACACCTGCGCTAAGAATTAAGCTTCCTACAGATTATTTCAAGCAGAAGATAATTGATAAGGAAGGCTCTGAAGATCTTCTTAATAACAGCAATTTCAGAAATTACCTGCGCAGTCTTCTAATTAAAGCTGAGCCGAATGGTACCGGCGGAAGTCAGATCTTACTTGATTTTTCAGGGCAGAATGCTGCTCCAAAGATCAGTATGTATTATACAAAAGAATCTGGAGTGGAAGGAGAGACAGACCGGGTAAGAGGTAGTTTTGATCTTAACTTAACCGGTAATCGATTTAATACTTTTAAGGGTGAATTATCTGCTGATGTTCTTCAGGAGGTAGACGCTCAGACTTCAGAAACCGGGGCTGAAAATCTTTACTTAAAGGCCCAGGAGGGAAGTATGGCGGTGATTGAACTGTTTCCTGATGCAGAGGAACTGGAAGCTATAAGAAATGAAGAATTACTGGTAAATGAAGCAGATCTAACATTTTATGTGAATGAAGATCTTCTTACGGCCGGTGATGAGCCACGCAGGCTTTATCTTTATGATCTTACCAATAATACTTTCTTAGCTGATTATGCTTTGGATATTGGTTTTAATGTAGCGAATCCTGATGCTTCCCTTACCACTTTTTCAGAAGGATTGGCAGAGGATGATAACGGGAAATTTTATAATATAAGAATCACGAATCATGTGAGCAGTATCATTAATGAGGGTGCTGAAAATGTGAAACTAGGTTTGGTGATCGTGCCAAATATTAATGCTGTTGTTGTTAGAGGTCAGCAGGGATCTATTGCAGGATCCTTAATGTCTGCAACCCGCAATATGCCAGGTTTGATAGATCGTATTCCGGCAGTTAATTCCTTAACTCCAACAGGAACGATTCTACATGGAAACATGTCTGGAGACGAGGATAAAAGATTAAAATTAAGAATTTACTATACCAACTTTAATTAGGAGATAAAATGTGTGGAATTGTTGGATATATAGGCCATAGAGAGGCTTATCCTATTGTTTTAAAAGGATTACAAAGACTAGAATACAGAGGTTACGATAGTGCCGGGATCGCACTTTACGATGGTAAAGAGCTCAAAATGAGCAAGACCAAGGGTAAAGTGGCCGATCTTAAAACCCGTTTGGAAAGTGAAATATCTACAGATGGTACCGTGGGAATAGGTCATACAAGATGGGCAACTCACGGGGAGCCTAATGATGTGAACTCGCATCCTCATTACTCAAATTCTGGTGACCTGGTTATAATTCATAACGGGATCATTGAGAATTATGATGCTTTAAAAAAGGAGCTTAAGAAAAGAGGTTACACTTTTAAAAGTGATACAGATACCGAGGTTTTGGTAAACCTTATCGAGGATGTTATTCTAAAAGAGAACGTCAAACTTGGAAAAGCCGTACAGATTGCATTAAATCAGACTGTAGGAGCTTACGCCATTACCGTTTTTAATAAAACAAAACCAGACGAGCTTGTGGTTGCTCGTTTAGGAAGTCCATTAGCTATTGGAGTTGGAGAGGATGAATTCTTTGTGGCTTCAGATGCTTCTCCATTCATTGAATTCACTAATAATGCTATTTACCTGGAAGATGGTGAGATGGCGGTTATTAGGAGGCACAAGGATGTGAAGATCCGAAAGATCAAAGATGATTCATTAGTAGATCCTTATATACAGGAGTTACAATTGAACCTTGAGCAGATCGAAAAAGGCGGATACGATCATTTCATGTTAAAAGAGATCCATGAGCAGCCTAATGCAATTAGCGATACCTACAGAGGTAGAATGCTGGTTGATAAGGGCATCATAAGAATGGCCGGGGTAGACGATAATATGGAGCGAATCGCTAATGCGAAACGCTTTATCATTGTTGCCTGTGGAACTTCATGGCACGCAGGTCTGGTTGCCGAATATATTTTTGAAGATATTGCCAGGATACCTGTAGAAGTTGAATATGCTTCAGAATTCAGGTATAGAAATCCTGTAATTTCTGAAAATGATGTGGTGATCGCTATTTCTCAAAGTGGGGAAACGGCAGATACCATGGCGGCTATTAAATTAGCCAAGGAAAAAGGAGCTTTTGCATTTGGAGTGTGTAACGTGGTAGGTTCTTCGATCTCCAGAGAAACCCATGCTGGAGCATATACCCATGCGGGTCCCGAAATTGGGGTAGCTTCTACCAAAGCTTTTACCACACAAATCACTGTACTTACCCTTATGGCTTTAAAGCTTGGTAAGTTCAAAGGGACGATTTCGCACAGCGATTTCCAATTCCATTTACAGGAACTGGAAAGAATCCCTGAGAAGGTGAAAATAGCGCTGAAGACCGATACTTTGATTCAGGAGATTGCAAATAAATATAAAGACGCTACAAACTGCCTTTATTTAGGTAGAGGATATAATTTCCCTGTAGCCCTTGAAGGAGCATTAAAGCTTAAAGAGATCTCTTACATCCATGCTGAAGGTTATCCTGCTGCAGAGATGAAGCACGGTCCTATCGCCTTAATAGATGAGCAAATGCCGGTTGTGGTGATCGCTACTAAAAAAGGTCATTATGAGAAAGTGGTAAGCAACATCCAGGAGATCAAATCCAGAAAAGGAAAGATCATCGCGGTGGTTACTGAAGGTGATGAAGAAGTAAGAGACCTGGCAGATTACGTAATAGAGGTTCCGGAGACTATGGAATCTTTAACTCCGCTACTCACCACGATCCCGTTACAGTTATTGTCATATCATATAGCTGTGATGCTCGGGAAGAATGTGGACCAGCCAAGAAACCTGGCAAAATCTGTTACCGTAGAGTAAGAAAAATTATAAAATTATATCTAAAAACCCTTCCGATTTTACGCGGAAGGGTTTTTTATTTCTAAGAATTGATGCTTTTAAATCAGGTTTTTAGCTGTTTTGGGAAACATTCAAAACTTCTCAAATTTTCAATATGTTTTTTGCCAGAAAAATTTATCTTTGCAGCCTGAAAATAACCTGTTTCATTTTTATAGTTTTTGAAATCAGTGAAATAGGTTTTTGAATTTTACTATTAAAAATTAAAGAATTAGATAAATGTCTAAAGTCACAGGTAAAGTTGCCCAGATTATTGGTCCTGTAGTTGACGTTGTGTTCGACTCAGAAAACGCTGAACTGCCAAAGATCTACGATTCTTTGGAGATCACCAGAGAGGATGGTTCTATATTGGTTCTTGAGGTGCAGTCGCATATTGGTGAACAAACCGTAAGAACTGTATCTATGGATTCAACCGACGGTCTTAGCCGTGGAGTTGAAGTCGTTAATACTGGAAATCCTATTCAAATGCCAGTTGGAAAAGATGTTTACGGACGTCTGTTCAATGTAATTGGTGATGCGATCGATGGATTAGGGGATTTGCCAAAAGCTGGTAAAGACGGACTTCCAATTCACCGTGAAGCTCCTAAATTTGAGGACTTATCTGTGTCTACCGAAGTTCTTTTCACCGGGATTAAAGTAATCGATCTTGTAGAGCCTTATTCTAAAGGTGGTAAGATTGGTCTTTTTGGAGGTGCAGGAGTTGGTAAGACAGTACTTATCCAGGAATTAATTAACAACATCGCTAAAGGTCACGGAGGACTTTCTGTATTTGCAGGAGTTGGTGAGCGTACTCGTGAAGGGAATGACCTTCTTAGAGAGATGCTGGAATCTGGAATTATAAAATACGGTGACGATTTCATGCACTCTATGGAAAATGGAGGTTGGGATCTGCACAAAGTAGATAAAGAAGTAATGAAGGAGTCTAAGGCTACCTTCGTTTTCGGACAGATGAATGAACCTCCTGGAGCTCGTGCTCGTGTGGCACTTTCTGGACTTACTATTGCGGAATACTTCCGTGACGGAGCTGGAGAAGGTCAGGGGAAAGACGTTCTTTTCTTCGTAGATAACATTTTCCGTTTTACCCAGGCAGGTTCTGAGGTGTCTGCACTTCTTGGACGTATGCCTTCAGCGGTAGGATACCAGCCAACGCTAGCAACCGAGATGGGTGCGATGCAGGAACGTATTACTTCTACTAAAAATGGATCTATTACATCTGTACAGGCGGTTTATGTACCTGCAGATGACTTGACTGACCCGGCACCAGCAACTACGTTTGCCCACCTGGATGCTACTACGGTACTTTCACGTAAGATCGCTGAGCTAGGTATTTATCCTGCGGTAGATCCATTGGATTCTACTTCAAGAATTCTTACTCCGGATATTCTTGGAAATGAGCATTATGATTGTGCACAAAGGGTAAAAGAGTTATTACAGAGATATAAGGAACTTCAGGATATTATTGCCATCCTAGGTATGGAAGAACTTTCTGAAGAGGATAAGCTTGCCGTATCACGTGCAAGACGTGTTCAGCGTTTCCTTTCTCAGCCATTCCACGTAGCAGAGCAGTTTACTGGTCTTAAAGGTGTGCTTGTAGATATTAAGGATACGATCAAAGGTTTCAACATGATCATGGATGGTGAATTAGATCACCTTCCGGAAGCTGCCTTCAACCTTAAGGGGACCATTGAAGAAGCGATCGAGGCCGGAGAGAAAATGCTTGCTGAATCATAAATAGTATATAGTATTGAATAGTTGGAATTGAGAAATCCAGCTACTCACTACTCACTACTTAATACTCAATAAAATGTATTTAGAGATAGTAACTCCAGAAGCTGTAGTTTTCAGAGCTCAGGTTGAAGCGGTAAAAGTACCGGGACATGATGGTGAATTCCAGATGTTGAACAATCACGCTCCTATTGTTTCTACTTTGACCGAAGGTGAAGTTAAGATCAATCTTGCTGCCGGAAGTGAAAATGAGATCAAGAGAAAAGACCAGGTGGGATTCAGAACTGAAACTTCTGAACCAAATGTTCTTTACTACACGATTAAGGGAGGAGTTCTTGAAATGAAAGATAATAAAGCCATTATACTGGCAGATTAACTTTCTGAACATATATAATATTAAAAAGGCCTTTCAATCGAAAGGCCTTTTTAATTGTATTAATTCAGGCATACCTGCAATATTTTTAAACTCTTTCAGGTAGGATTTCCAAACAATTTTTATTTCGCTTGCAGCCAGTTTTCACGTCTTTTCAAAGCCTCCCTGGTTGGATTCTCCTTAAGTCTTATAATGTAGGTTGGATCTTTTTCAGTTTTGACTTCAGCAGTTCGTTCTTCTCCGAAACGAATGTATTTCACTTTAATAACATCAGAATTACTGTTCTCAACGGCTGTCTCAAAATCTTCTTTTGTTTTAACCGGTATTTCATCTATATGAGTGATCACATCCCCGCTGGTTAATTCTGCTTCATAAGCCGGGCTATTTTTGGAAGTATTTCTGTTGATTTTTAACCCGCCGGTAGTCTCGGTGGTCGGTATGCCTGTATATTTTCCTTCTTCTTGTACTAGCTCAATACCCACACTTTCAAAAAGATTTTTGTAGTCTGGCATATTGCTGTGGTAAACATATTTTGCGAAGAATTCAGACCCAAATCTTTCTCCGGCATATTCTTTAAGCGTTGCCTCAATATCACTTAGTTTATAAGCTACCTCTTTTTTCCCATATTTATTCCACATCAGTTTCATAAAATCATCCAGGTTGAGATCCTGCTGTCTTAAAGCCATATCCAGGGCCAGGCCTAAAACACTTCCGTAGGAATAATAGGAGATAAAAGTATTTTCACGGTTGGTAGGATCTACAGATGTGGCGGCATCTACGGAAGTTGCCTGGTAGCTCATTTCAACCGGGCTAAAATAGTCAAGAGCAGGAGAGTTCCATACATAGTTAAAAGTTCCGTTTAAGCCATCTATGTACTCCCTGGGTGTATTTATTTGTGCCCGGCAGAGCATCAATCCTGTATAATAACTGGTGAAGCCTTCTGCAAACCATAGAGAACCGGTCATGTTTGCCTGGGAAAAATCAAAAGGTTCCAGTTCTGCTGGTCTTAAACGTTCCACGTTCCAGGCGTGAAAGAACTCATGAGCCACGGTGCCTATATTTCCCTTCATCCCTCCTTCAGAAAGACTTTCTTTGTCGGTTAAAATCGTACTGTTTCTATGTTCCATGCCGTCACCAGATACATTGGGCATATAACAGGCCAGGAAAGTATATTTATCGTAATCGAAATCTGGTAATTCTCCGAATACCTTTTTTTCCTGCCTGACGATTCTTTCTACCTGGTCAAAATATTCAGAAAATTCTTCTTCACTGCCCTTATGATGCAATACAAATTGAATGTTCTGTCCCTCAAGGTCAAATTCCTTTAAATCAAAATCGCTGATCTCTGTAGGGCTGTCCATAAAATAATACAGATCTGGCGCAAAAAAGGTCGTTCCCGATATCTGCTTTAACTGGGTAGCAACTTTCCAGTCCAGGTCTTTTCGTGTCTCGAAATTGATCTCTATTGGTCTGTGTTCAAATTCCTTTGCATACATAAAGGTTGCCGGCATATTAAGGTGGGCATGAGTTTCATCTATTTGAGAATAGGTGCCATCACCACGATTGGCAAAAAGGATATATTCGATATTTACCGTGCCATCATGATCACTGACTTCCCATGAATATGGATCTATCCGCTTTGCTTTTATCATCTCGCCATTGCTGTTGGTTGCCTTGAGACCATATACATTTTTAACGAACTCGTGCAGGGCATATCTTCCGGGGGAAGTTCGGCTCATGGTGATAGTAATGCTATTAGACTTTACCTCCGGAAAATTGATATTTACTTTCGCTTCGTGATGCACAGCATTTTCAAAAGAAATATGATAAGTATTGGTCTGGGCATTACCAAGGAAGCTTAAAAATAGTAGGACTAAAAAGATTTTATTCATGATCAAAATTTGAGATTGCTCTAAAGTAAATATTTTATATTATTGAAGTTAATTAGGAGCGCTTAAGGTTGGTATTCCAGTATATCACCTGGCTGACAGTTTAGTGCCTCGCAAATAGCTTCCAGGGTTGAAAAACGAACTGCTTTTGCTTTGCCTGTCTTCAGAATAGAGAGGTTGGCGGTAGTGATGCCTATAATTTCAGCAAGCTCATTGCTTTTCATCCCGTTCTCTTCAAGAACTTTGTCAAGGTGGATTATTATCGGCATTCTATATCGTAAGTTGATTTTCTTCCAGAAGATTATTTCCTTCTTTAAAAACTTCTGCCAGGATAAATGCGAGAAGAGTAATTAGCAAAACATCCAGAGATATAGAAATTGAACTTTTCGCATAAACCCCAAATTCCCAGTAGTTGAAAATGGATAATCCGGTTATAAGGAGACAGTAATAGCCGATTCTTCTTAGAGAATTTACGTTTGTTTGGTGGAAGGTTTTTAGATCTTTTACAGATTTAAGGACTTTTTCAAATTGATTTAATGACAGGTAGGTGAGTGTCATAATCATTGTAACCTTGAAAAATGTAAAATAGAGCGAACCTGTTTTCCAGTCTGAAAGCCTCAAAGATTGAAAATCCAAAGGTTCTTTTCCAGCGATGGATTCACTTTCAAAACGAATTATAGAGTTATTCGTGGGTTCTTCAATTTTCAAGTCTGCATACGAGTCTCTTTCAAACTGAAAATGAGCAAAAAACGCTGCTATAATGATAATAGAAACTCCAATAATGATTTTAAAAAACTGGCAAAGAAAATTTGCAATATTCAGGAGTGAATTTCTATTCATTTAATTATTTAATTATTGTTTTTCGATAACAAATATAAATTAATTATTGAAAAACGATAATTCATTTGATTTTTAATTTTCTGAATTCTTGAAATTTTCAGAATGATTTTCACTCTTTTAAGAGTTTCAATTAGAAAATTATGTTGAATTAAGGTTCATAATCCTAAACTCAAAATAGCTCCAAACATGTTGTACTAACCTTTAGGCTAAAAGCCATACTTCAATAATAACTATTATATTTGCGGGAAACAGATTTTAATAAGTATGCTTACCGCAATTCTTACAGGCTTTTTATTCTCTATTTTCCTCGTTTTTACGGGGAGATTTTTTAAAGGTAAGCTCTCAATACTGTCCTCATTAGTCCCCTTAGGACTATTTCTTTACTTTTTTCAGTTCATTCCGGCGATCTCGGGAGGAGATGTGATCATGAGATCATATGAATGGATCCCATCATTTAATGTAGATCTTGGGTTCAAACTGGATGGACTGTCACTACTGTTCTCTTTGATGATTACGGGTATAGGATTCCTGGTGTTTGCTTATACTTCTTCTTATTTAAAGGGACACGAATACCTGGACAGGTTCTATGGTTATTTAGCTTCCTTTATGGGGGCCATGCTCGGCCTGGTGCTAGCAGATAATATGATCACCCTGTTCGTATTCTGGGAACTTACCAGTATAAGTTCATTCTTTTTGATAGGATTTAATAATACCAATCCCGCTTCCCGTAAATCTGCGCTTACCGCCCTTGGGATCACTGGTATTGGTGGGTTGTTCCTTTTAGCTGGTGCCTTATTATTGAATAACATGACCGGTACTTACAGCATTTCAGAAATGCTGAGCATGAGTGATGCAATTAAGGCGAACGAGTTCTATTTCCTGGCGGTGCTTTTCATTTTTGGTGCTGCTTTTACCAAATCTGCCCAGTTTCCATTTCATTTCTGGTTACCGGGAGCGATGAAGGCTCCAACACCGGTGTCAACTTACCTGCATTCTGCAACCATGGTAAAGGCCGGGGTTTATTTATTAATGCGTTTTACTCCTGTTCTAGGCGGAGAGAATATCTGGAATACCACCCTGATCATTGTTGGTGGGATCACGATGTTGTATTCTGCCGTGCATACTATTTTTAGAACAGATCTTAAAGGTATCCTGGCTTATTCAACCATCTCGGCCCTGGGAATACTGGTTTTCTTAACCGGTCTGGGTACACAGGAGGCATTCCTGGCGGCTGCAGTGTTTATTGTAGTTCACGCTCTTTATAAAGCGACTTTATTCCTGGTTACGGGAATTATAGACCATCAAACACACACCCGGGATGTTACCAGACTTTCCGGATTAAATAAAATTATGCTACCCGTGGGTATCGCGGGAATACTTGCGGCCATTTCCAGTGCTGGTATTCCACCTACGATTGGTTTTGTGGGTAAGGAGCTTACTTATGAAGCGGCTTTTCATTACGAATCGTTGATGATTTTCCTTATGATAGGGATCGTGGTCACGAAGATCTTACTGTTATATGCAGGTTTTGTTGCGGGTATAAAACCTTTTGTTGGAAAATTACCCGAAGAGCATACAAATACTAAAATGCCCGGGTTCATATTGTGGGCGCCCCCGTTATTACTGGCAATCCTGGGACTTGTATTTGGAGTGGCACCTTTTTTAATCGAATCTGCCCTTATCAAACCTGTGGTAACTGCAATGGGTGCAGACGCTTCAGAAATTCATCTTGCCCTATGGCATGGCTTCAATACCGTTTTCATTCTAAGTTTGATCACCATTGGAGTAGGAACTGCATTATATTTTATTATCAAACCTTCCAGAAAACTGGAAGATGGGATAGCGAGATTTGATTCCTTTGCTCCGGAAAATTTACTGGAAGCCTTTAATAGTATGTTTGTATCGGTCTCCAGGTTCTGGACTAATTTCTTTCAGAATGGATATTTAAGGAATTATATTTCTATCATTATTCTATTTCTTGTGGTTTTGGTAGGGTATATCATGATAGGGAATACCAGGTTTACCGTAGATTATAATGCCCTCTCAAAAATTACCGTATATGAGATCACTACGACCCTGATCCTGATTGCCGGAATTTTTTATACCGTTTTTACAGACTCCAGGCTGGCGGCGGTGGCTGCCATGGGAGTAGTTGGTCTTTCTATCTGCCTTATCTTCGTCTTTTACAGTGCACCAGATCTTGCGATGACGCAGTTCTCTATAGATACCCTGACAGTTATTTTATTTGTCCTGGTATTATATAAATTACCGAAATATTTAAAGTTATCAGATTATAAGACCAGGTTAAGAGACGGGGTTCTATCAACCATTTTTGGTTTGATCATCACTACCCTGGCGCTGGAAGTTCTCAGTGAGCCGGTAAGTAAGGAAGTTGGAGATTTTTATGCCGCTAATTCTTATATCGAGGCGCATGGAAAGAATGTGGTGAATGTGATCCTGGTAGACTTCAGAGGGGCAGATACATTAATAGAAATTTCAGTTCTGTCTATAGCGGCAGTAGGAGTTTTTGGTTTGATGAAATTAAGGCTGAAGATGAAAGACAGGATGAGATACGCAGATCAAAGCCTGAATAAAAAGAAAAAGTAATACGAACGTATGCGAACGACCATAATTTTAAAAACAGCTTCTAACTACCTTTTACCGGTATTGTTGGTGTTTTCAATATTTATCCTGCTTCGCGGGCATTATTTGCCCGGTGGTGGATTCGTGGGTGGATTGATCGCATCCATTGCATTTATTTTGCATTCATTCGCTAACGGTCTTAATAAAACAAAAGAGCTATTGATAGTTCACCCGGGTTTTCTGTTGCCAATAGGCCTGGCCATTGCTTTTATGAGCGGACTGGCCCCTGTAGTACTGTTCGATCTGCCATTTATGACCGGTTTGTGGTCGCATGATCCGGTGGCTATTTTAGGCAGCGTGGGTTCAGCATTATTTTTTGATATAGGTGTTTACCTGGTAGTTAATGGAGTGACCTTAACTATAATTTTCACAATTTCAGAATCGGCCTGATATGGAGATCCTTTTAGCAGTCATGGTGGGGATTTTATACGGCACAGGCATCTATATGATGTTGCGCCGAAGTATGGTTAAACTCATCATTGGAATTATTTTACTTGGGAACGGTGCCAATTTACTGATCTTCCTTCTGGGAAGGATCACCAAGGGGGCACCACCAATCATACCCGGAGATGCCAAAGTATTTGTGGAAGCATTTGCAGATCCGGTTCCCCAGGCTTTGATACTTACAGCAATCGTTATAAGTTTTGGTCTTCAGTCTTTTGCCATTGTATTGGTGAAAAGAGCACACACGGTGGTAAGAACTGATGATCTGGATGAAATGAACGCAACCGACGAAGATTCATGACACAGCAACTAATATTATATCCTCTTTTTCTTCAAATGGCGATCAGCATCATTTTGATGTTCGGTTGGTCCAGAATTGGGTTTCAAAAGGTCTTTAGTGTTTTTGGCAGCATACTAAGTGTAGGACTGGCAGTTTGGTTATTCAGTTATATCTGGACTAATGGTACTCAGACCATACAGGCCGGGAACTGGGAAGCCCCATTCGGGATCACCTTTGTGGCCGATATGCTATCGGTCACCCTCGTGCTGCTAACTGCAATTTCGGGACTTGCTGTTTCAATTTTTTCAGGCGGATCGGTCTTAAAAGATCGCCTCAGGTTCGGTTATTTCCCTATCCTGCATTTTCTTTTATTGGGGCTCAACGGGGCATTTTTAACCGGAGATATTTTCAATTTATATGTTTGGTTCGAGATCATCATCATAAGTTCATTTGTATTGATCACCATTGGAGGTGAAAAAGCACAGCTGGAAGGAGCAGTAAAATATTTTACCCTGAATATACTCGCTTCCATGATCTTTCTTACGGCTATTGCCGTACTCTATGGAATTACCGGCAGTTTGAACATGGCAGATCTGGCTCAACAGGTCGCGCTGGTTGAAAACCGTGGATTGGTACAGATCACGGCCTTACTTTTTCTAATTGGCTTCGGAATAAAAGCCGGGGTGTTCCCGCTTTATTTCTGGCTACCCGCATCCTATCATACCCCGCCATTCGCGGTATCGGCAATTTTTGGTGGATTATTGACCAAAGTAGGAGTATATGCCTTGATAAGGGTCTTTACCCTCATTTTCGTGAATGATCCATTCCTGAATAATATAATCCTGATCATCGCTATTCTAACGCTAATTAGTGGTGGAATTGGTGCGCTTGTTCAGAACAATATGAGGAAGGTTTTCTCATATCTTATAATCTGCCATATTGGTTATATGATAGCTGGTATTGGCATGTTTACAGAAATGGCCATTGCCGGAGCCGTATTTTATCTGGTGCATGATATTATTGTAAAGACCAACCTGTTCATGGTGAGTGGAGTGGTCTATAGAATTAAAGGAACTAACAGTATACGTGATCTTGGCGGCATTTACGCCAACTGGCCCAGGGTAAGTTTACTCTTGTTTATTCCGTTGTTTTCCCTGGTAGGAATTCCACCATTATCTGGTTTCTGGCCTAAGATCAACCTTATCAAAGCTGGTTTTGCCGGAGGTTCATATATAACTGTTGGAGCAATTATCTTCGCCAGTTTCATTACTTTGGTGATCATTGCCAAATTATGGGCAGAGGTTTTCTGGAAAGAAGGAAAGGAACTTCCGTTAAGAAGTAATTTTGGATATTTCTCAAAAATGACAACGGCCAAAAGGCTTCAATTTATTGTACCCGTTACTTTTTTGAGTATTGTATCTTTGTATATTGGATTTGGTGCAGAACATATTCAGGAACTTTCTGCAAGAATCGCCGATGAGCTTGTGAACAGCCAGGGATACATAGATGCTGTTTTAAAACCGAAGAATTAACGAAAATGAAGAATCAATTTCTCTCAAATTTATTACTGACTTTTGTCTGGGTAGCACTGACAGGAGATTTTTCAGTGGAGAATTATATTTTCGGGTTTTTTCTGAATTTCCACATTCTCTGGTTGATATCTGTAAAGCGCAAAAAAAGTACCTACTTCCTTATTGTGCCTAAGATCATTATTCTTTTGTTATTCTTTCTCTACGAATTGATCAAGGCAAATATAGAAGTAGCTTACGAGGTTATTACCCCTAAACTTAATATGACTCCCGGTATTATTATGGTACCACTGGATGTGAAATCTGATATTGGGATTACCCTTCTGGCAAATATGATCTCTCTTACACCGGGTACTCTAAGTCTGGATGTATCCAACGACAAAAAGGTTCTTTTTGTGCACGCGATGTATGTAGATGACAGGGAGAAATTTATAAGGGGTATTAAAGATGGTTTTGAACGAAGAATACTGGAGGTGCTGTCATGACATTATTTGAATATTTACATTATATCATTCTGCCGGTCCTGGTGATCTCTGCAGTTCTTATAGTCTGGAGATTTATCAAGGGGCCCAGCATTGCAGA
The DNA here is from genome assembly GCF_007050985.1 of Christiangramia sabulilitoris. Lineage (GTDB taxonomy): Bacteria > Bacteroidota > Bacteroidia > Flavobacteriales > Flavobacteriaceae > Christiangramia > Christiangramia sabulilitoris. Next base: position 677,864 of record NZ_VHSF01000003.1, on the reverse strand, counting down.
TAAGATCGTTTCCCTGGATCTTTTAATAACCACGGGAATTGGTGTTATTGCCGTTTATAGTATTATCTATAATCAATCCACCCTGATGGATACGGCTTTGATCCTGGCTTTGATCGCCTTTTTAAGTACCGTAGCGCTTTCGTATTATCTGGAAAAAAGGAAAAGAAAATGATAGATATAATTATTGGAGTTATAGCGACTTTTGGTGCTCTTTTCGTGCTTTTTGCTGCGATAGGGCTGGTGCGTATGCCAGATACCTACCTTAGGATTTCTGTTACTACTAAAGCAGCGACTTTAGGAGTGGGCCTCGTGCTGATGTCCTCTACCGTTTATTTTAGTAATGCCGATGTTACTTCGCAGGCCTTTGTGATCATTCTTTTCCTGTTTTTAACTGCTCCTGTCAGCGCCCATCTAATAGGAAGGGCTTCATATTTTATCGGGGTCAAACTTTGGGATAAATCTGTGGTGGATGAACTAAGAGGGAAGTACCAGAAGAACACCCATATTCTTAAAAGTATCGTGGATGATACTCCTGAAGATAATGTAGACCATACCAAAATGAAAGACAAGTAGGCTTAATCTGAGTCTTCCTCTTTTTCTTTTTTCTTCTTAATTCTATGCTGTACATAGCCGAAGATGAGATTGATCGTTAGAATGATCCCGCTCAGAATGGCTAATTCTATAAATAAACCAAATCCGGCTAAACAGCCCGCACCGGCACTACACCAGATAGTTGCAGCAGTAGTAAGTCCTTTTACCTCTTTACCATGCTGCAGTATGGTCCCTGCACCAATAAAACCAATGCCAACCACTACCTGACCCAGAACACGGGTGATGTCCACATATTTATCACCCTCGAATTCCAGCGACATTAAAATAAAGATAGAAGCACCCAGTGATACCAGGGCGTTCGTCTTGAGTCCTGCTTCCTTTCCCTGGATTTCTCTTTCCATACCTATAATAAGGCCGGCGATGGTGGCAAGGCATACTCTAATTGCGAATGTGGTCCAGTCCATATGATTGTTTAAGTGAATGTGTATTTTTGTCTCATGAAAAAAATACCTTCAAAATTAGAGAAAAGGCTTCAAAAGAGAAAGGATGCTAATTCATTTAGGAAATTATTACCATTCTCTGAAGGGATAGATTTTTTTTCAAACGATTACCTGGGATTTTCAAGGTCTGAAGAGATTTTTAAGGCGGCTGAAGAATTGCTTAAAACTTCAGTTCTGAGAAATGGTTCTACCGGTTCGAGATTACTCTCCGGAAATCATTCTCTTTTTGAAAAAACCGAAGAGCAAATTGCTCAATTTCATAATACCCCCGCGGCCCTGATCTTTAATTCCGGTTATGATGCCAATATTGGTTTTTTTTCGGCAGTACCTCAAAAGGATGATATCATCATTTATGATGAATTAGCGCATGCGTCTATTAGGGACGGTCTTAAGATGAGTCTTGCCCGGAACTATAATTTTAAGCATAATGATCTTGGTGATCTCGAAGCTAAACTTAAGCGCTTGCTGGAAAAAAATCCTTCTTCGGATGTTTATATGGTGACCGAGTCTGTTTTTTCTATGGATGGGGATTCTCCTGACCTAATGGGGTTAACTGAATTAGCAGATAAATATAATTCCTATCTAATCGTGGATGAAGCTCACGCATTGGGAGTATTTGGTGAAAATGGCCGTGGCTTGGTGCAGCAGTTAAATTTGGAATCGAGGGTCTTTGCCAGGATCGTTACCTACGGCAAAGCTTTGGGAGTTCATGGTTCTGCAATAATCGGTAGTTCAGAATTAGAGGATTACCTGGTGAATTTTTGCAGAAGTTTTATTTACACCACAGCTCTTTCCCCACATTCCGTTGCCGGTATATATAGCGCTTACAGGCTGTTGGAAAAAGATACGGAACAATTGAAAAGGCTTCGCGATAACATCCGGTTTTTCAGGGAAGAAATTAAAAATAATAACCTCGAAAACTTATTTACAGATAGTAAATCTGCCATTCAGGTTTGTCTCATCAGCGGTAATCACAGTGTAAAAAAAGTTGCCAGAGACCTTCAGGAGGACGGTTATAAAGTAAAGGCGATACTCGCGCCTACCGTACCCGCGGGCAAGGAAAGATTGAGATTTTGCCTGCATAGTTATAATTCATCACGGGAAATTTCGGAGGTCTTAAAAGTCCTGAGTAATTTTGTGTCAAATAATAAATAATGCCGAAGAGATATTTTATTACCGGAATAGGAACCGAGGTGGGGAAGACCATTGTTGCCGCGATAGTTACCGAGTCACTGGAGGCAGATTACTGGAAACCGATACAGGCGGGAGATCTGGAAAATTCAGATTCACATAAAGTGAAAAGACTGGTAACCAATTCCAAAACGGTTTTTCATAATAATGCATTTGCTTTAAATACTCCAATGAGCCCGCATGCGGCGGCGGCAATAGATGGGATAAAAATAGAACCGGGTGTTATAAGTTCTCCTAAAACTGATAACATTCTCGTAGTCGAAGGCGCCGGCGGATTGCTGGTCCCTCTCAATGAAAAAGATACAATTGCAGATCTCATATTAAAAGATGATATCGTAATCCTGGTTTCCAGAGATTACCTAGGGAGTATTAATCATACTTTAATGAGTATAGAAACGCTGAAGAATCGTGGTATTAAAAAAATCGGCCTCATCTTTAGCGGGAACGAGCATCCGAGTACAGAGAGTATAATCATCAGGCAGGGTAAAGTCGAGGTAATTGGTAGAATTGATGAGGAGCCGTATTTCGATGAAAATGTGATCATGGAATATGCAGAAAAATTCAGAGAAAAATTATGCAGAATATAGATTTGCAACAGGAAAGTCTTAGTCAAAGAGATAAAAAGCACTTATGGCATCCGCTCACCCAACACAAGTTATCCCCGGAAATGCTGCCTGTAGCGAGAGCAAAAGGATGCGTGTTAACAGATGATAAGGGTAAGGATTATATAGATGCGATTTCCTCCTGGTATACGGCAGTTTATGGTCACTGTAATAAACATATAACAGATAAGGTTACCGAGCAAATGCTAAAACTGGACCAGGTGGTCTTTAGCGGCTTTACTCATGAACCGGCAATAGCATTATCTGAAGCCCTGGTAAAGATCCTTCCCGAGGGTCAGCAGAAACTGTTTTTTAACGATAATGGTTCTACAGCCACCGAGATAGGGATCAAAATGGCGTTGCAGTATCATCATAACCTGGGAAATGACCGGCAGGTAATGCTTGCTTTTGAAGAAGGTTTTCATGGAGATACTTTTGGAGCGATGTCGGTTTCGGGACTTTCGATTTACAATGGAGCTTTTGAAAATCATTTTATCCAGGTAGAGCGCATTCCGGTTCCAACGGGCGATAATAATACCGAAGTTATATCCATTTTAAAGGAAGTAATAAGCAGGCGCAATATTGCTGGGTTTATCTACGAACCCCTTATCCAGGGAGCGGCCGCTATGAAATTTCATGATGCAGAAGGTCTCAATGAAATATTGAAAATATGCCGGGAGCATGATATCATCCTGATTGCAGATGAGGTAATGACCGGTTTCGGGAAAACGGGCCGCTACTTCGCATCAGATCATATTGAAGAAAAGCCAGATGTGGTATGTATGTCCAAGGCTCTAACCGCGGGTTTGCTGCCTATGGGGCTAACTTCCTGTTCCATGAAAATTTATGATGCCTTCTATTCTGATGATATTGGCAAAGGTTTATTTCATGGTCATACCTATACGGCAAATCCCTTGGCCTGCGCTGCTGCACTGGCAGCGATCGAATTATTGAATTCCTGGGAAATTCAGGAAAATATAAAATGGATCTCAGGTTCTAATGAGAAATTCGCAAGTAAGCTGAATGAACACCCAAAAATAAGAAATGCTCGCTCCAGAGGTGTAATACTTGCATTTGAACTGAATATTAAAACTGAGAGATATGGCGATCTTAGAAATCAGCTTTTTCAGTTTTTTATGGATCGCGGTGTTTTTCTTCGCCCCCTGGGGAATACCATTTATATAGTCCCGCCATATGTGATCTCTGAAAAAGAACTGGCAAAGGTTTATTCTGTAATTGAAGAAGCTTTAACCGCTTTTTAAATTTTTAAGCTCAGGAGATATTTATACTTTTTGAATCTGATTTTTAGCTAATTTAGTTTAGGTAATCTAAAAATTATGATGCATCCAGATACTAGTGTTAAGTGGATTAATGCCTCCAAAGGCATTGGGGTCATCGCGACCTCCTTTATTCCGAAAGGAACCATTACCTGGGTACAGGATGAGCTCGATATCCTTTTCCACCCGGAGAAGGCGGAAAAATTAAATCCCTATACCGCAGAATTATTTGAGAAATTCAGTTTCAGGAATAATAAGGGAGAATATATTCTGTGCTGGGATATAGCTAAATATGTAAATCATAGTTTTAGATCTAATTGCCTGTCCACTGGTTATAATTTTGAAGTTGCCATTCGTGATATTCAGGTAGGCGAGGAATTAACAGATGATTACGGATATTTAAATCTTACAGAAGCTTTTGTCCCCGAGGATGAAGGAACTGAGCGAAAAATAGTTAAACCAGATGACATAACTGTTTATTACGCGGATTGGGATGCTATACTTGAACCAATTTTCCCTGAAATATTGAAGCAGAAGCAGGCTCTTTTAACTTTGCTCCCAAAAGACGTTCTGCAGGAGATTCATCAGGTATCCGCTGGACAGAAGAAAATGCTTTCTACCAAAAATCTGTATTACGATCCAAGTCTTATAGGATTTTAGGCTCTTAAATTTACATAAGAGGTCTCTGAGCCTTATTTTTGAGCAAAAATTCAGCAATTGAAAAATCCTGTTTCTATAAGTTCTGTTGAAACCATCTCACCATTGGGGTCAGATTCCGGTGAAATCTGGAAAAATTACCAGACCGGTGAGCATTTTTTCAGGAATTCAGATTTTGATGGTTTGCCGGCACTGGCTGGCTTTTTACCTGAAAATATTAAATCTGAGATTGCACATTTAAGAGAACAGAATTCAAAATACCGGTACCTGGATGAGTCAGTATTATTTGCGATTCTGGCCGGGCGAAAGGGCAATGCCTCCGGTTTGAAGGGGACTACAGGGATAAATATTGGGAGCAGCCGGGGCGCTACGGGGATATTCGAGAAATATCATTCAGAATATCTTAAAACAGGCAGCGCTTCAACCTACACTTCTCCTTCAACAACCTTAGGAAATATTTCATCCTGGGTCGCCCAGGATCTTCAGCTGGATGGACCCGAATTTTCCCATAGCGTAACCTGTTCTACAGGAATGCACGCCATTCTCAACGCGATCGCATGGTTACAAAGCGGCATGACCGATAGTTTCCTGGCAGGTGGTAGTGAAGCTCCACTAACGGGTTTTACTATTGCCCAGATGCGCGCCATGAAGATATATGCCTCAGAAGAGCTGGAATATCCCTGCAGGGCCTTAGATATGAACAAATCCAGAAACACCATGATCCTTAGTGAGGCAGCCGGGCTGGTGGGAATGGAAAATGAGATCAGCGGGAATACCCGGGCTGTTATTACAGCTGTTGGATATGCTAATGAGAAATTGAAGCACGGAGCGTCGCTTTCAAAAAATGGTAAATGTTTGCAGAAATCTATGCGTATGGCAATACAAAATGCCGGAGAGATAGATGCTATAATTTTGCACGCCCCTGGTACTATAGGCGGAGATCTTGCTGAGGTAAATGCCATAAAAAAGGTCTTCGGAAAAAAACTTCCGGCCATGACCAGTAATAAATGGAAAAACGGGCATAGTTTTGCCGCATCCGGGATTTTAAGCCTGCAAATGGCAGTAATGATGTTGGAAAATCAACAGTTCCTGCCAGTCCCATTTTCAGAATTTCAACACCAACCCGCTAAGCTCGATCAAATTTTAGTGAATTCTGTAGGCTTTGGTGGAAATGCAGTTTCTATATTAATTGGAAGAAAATAATATTTAGTAGCTTTCCCGCCTATAAATCTTAGGAAAGCATCCCTTAATAAACTTTAGTTTTAGTTATTTTTGAATACAAATCTTTTTACATGGCTATAAAACACGATTGGACCAAGGAAGAAATTCTCGATATATATAATAAACCTTTCATGGAACTGCTTTATGAAGCAGCTACTATTCATCGTCAACACCACGATCCAAATACTGTACAGGTATCTACACTTCTGTCTATAAAAACCGGAGGATGTCCAGAAGACTGCGGTTATTGCCCGCAAGCGGCCAGATATCATACAGATCTTGAAGGAAATGACCTTATGAGCGTGAATCAGGTAAAAGCTCAGGCATTAAGAGCGAAAGCTTCAGGGAGCTCCCGTGTTTGTATGGGTGCTGCCTGGCGAAATGTTAAGGATGGAGAGGAATTCGATAATGTTCTGGAGATGGTGAGAACCATTAACAAACTCGATATGGAGGTCTGCTGTACCCTGGGAATGCTTACAGAAAATCAGGCGCAACGCCTGGCAGAAGCAGGACTTTATGCTTACAATCATAATCTGGACTCTTCAGAAGAATATTATAAAGAGGTTATTTCTACCCGTGGTTACCAGGACAGGCTGGACACTATAGGGAATGTTAGAAAAACAAATGTAACCGTCTGCAGCGGTGGAATTATAGGAATGGGCGAAAGTGAGGCAGACCGTGCCGGAATGCTGGTAGCTCTTTCAACCCTGAATCCTCAACCAGAATCTGTGCCAATTAATGCCCTGGTTCCTGTAGAAGGCACGCCTTTGGAGGAACAAAACCCGGTACCGATCTGGGATATGATTAGAATGGTGGCAACTACCCGTATCGTAATGCCAGAAACTCAGGTTAGGCTTTCTGCAGGAAGAACCCAAATGAGCCGGGAAGGACAAGCCATGTGTTTCTTTGCCGGAGCGAATTCTATTTTTGCCGGGGATAAGCTTCTTACAACTCCAAACCCTGATGTGAATGAGGATATGGAAATGTTTAAGATGCTCGGGCTTAATCCGCAAAAGGCATTTGTGAAGAAAGCTCAACCGGAGAGTGTCGATGCAGAAAATTCTAAATACCAGGCTCAAGGGGAAAAACCAAGATGGTCACGCCCTGAGCATAAGATCGAAAGAAACCTGGGGGCACAGAAAAAGGCCAAAACCAAAGCTTAGTTTTTTAGAAATAACATTTTGAAACTGGATCTTCAAAATATTCCCAGAAAAAGAAATCTTTCAAAAGAAGATTTTTTAAAGGAATATTTTATTCCGAAGAAACCGGTGGTTATTGAAGACTTAACCGAGAACTGGCCAGCCTATAAAAACTGGAATTTTGAATATTTCAGGGAAAAGGCAGGCGATGTCGTTGTGCCGCTTTATGACGGGAAACCTGCTAAAGGCAGGCAGAATTCTCATGGTGTGGCCAAAAAGCTTCCTTTTAGTGAGTATATCGATATACTGCAAAAAGGACCAACAGACCTCAGGATGTTCTTTTTTAATTTACTGCAAAACTGTCCTGACCTGGTTAAAGATTTTGAGTATCCAGACCTGGGGGTAAAATTCTTTAAGAAGTTACCGGTTCTTTTTGTTGGTGGCGAAGGAGCAAAAGTTGTTATGCATTATGATATGGATCTGGCCAATAATTTTCATTTCAACTTTGGCGGCAGTAAGAAGGTGATTTTATATCCACCCGGCCAAACCGGCCTTCTTTATAAGGTGCCTTACTCTATTGTGAGTATGGAGATCATAGATATGGATAATCCTGATTTTGAAAAATATCCTGCCCTGGCCAGGGCGAAAGGTTTTGAGACCAGGCTTCAACATGGCGATGCACTTTATATACCCAGCCATTGGTGGCATTTCATAAAATATGAAACGCCAAGCTTATCTTTGACCCTAAGATCCCTTCCCGGGTCTCCTAAAGCGATCGCTGAAGTCTTGAATAATCTTTTGTTTGTTAGGAATTTCGACAATTTGATGCGTAAATTGAGAGGACAAAAGTGGATAGACTATAAGAACAGGCTAGCTATAAAAAGAACTCATAAGAATGCAGGATTGGATTAATCTATAGGCAGAAATGAAACTGGAGCAGATACCAAGAATCAAGAATATTTCGAAATCAGATTTTCTGAAAGAATACGTTCAGCCGCAGAAACCTGTGGTCATCGAGGAATTGATCAGTGATTGGCCTGCTTATGATAAATGGAGTCTTGATTATATAAAGGAAGTCGCGGGTAATAAAACGGTACCGCTTTACGATGACCGTCCTATTTCTTCCAAATATAAATTCAACGAGGCACATGCTGAAATGAAAATGGCCGATTATATCGACCTTTTAAAATCTGGTCCTACCAATTACCGCATCTTTCTTTTCCATTTATTAAAAGAAGTACCGGCTTTGCAACAGGATTTCAAATTTCCGGATATAGGCCTCAGATTTCTGAAACAACTGCCCATGTTGTTCTTTGGGGGTGAAAACTCCAGTGTTTTTATGCACTATGATATTGATTTTGCCAATATCCTGCATTGTCATTTTCATGGAAAAAAGCAGTGTATACTTTTCCCGCCTTCAGAAAGCAAGCATCTTTACAAGGTGCCTCATGCCCTTATCGCCAGGGAAGATATAGATTTTAATAACCCCGATTATGAAAAGTTTCCGGTGCTTAAAAAAGCGAAGGGATATGTAACCGAGCTAAATCATGGAGAAACGCTCTATATGCCTGAAGGGTACTGGCATCAAATGACTTATGTGACCGCCGGTTTTTCAATAAGTTTACGGGCGACTCCCAGGACACTTACTAATTTCAGTAAAGCGGTTTATAACCTTATATTTATGCGGCATTTTGACAATTATATGAGGAAGTTGAGAGGGCAGAAATGGATAGATTATAAAAATAAAGAGGCCATAAAGCGAACCCACCGCAAAAACAAAATTAGTTTGTAATTTCGTTAATGCAATCGAATACTAAACCAGATTCGTAACCCTTCCTTAGCAGGTGATCTGCCAGTTTCTTCTTCTTTTTAAAGATATTGGGTTCAGTAATTTTCTCTGCTTTTTTCTCTGCTAGTTCGTAAAGTGTTTTGCGGTATTCTTCTTCCTTGATTTCGGTAAGTCCTAATTTGATGACTGGGCCGGAGATCTCTCGTTTTTTAAGTTCCTGGGTGATCTTGATTCGGCCCCACTTTTTGATCCTGAACTTACCTCTTACAAAACTTCGGGCGAACCTTTCTTCGTTTAGAAAGTTCTCCTGCATGAGGTTTATTATGATTTTTTCTTTAGCCTCAGGGATCATTCTTAGTTCGTCAAGTTTGTCTTCTACTTCTTTTTGAGACCGATCACGGTATGAGCAATAGTGCATCAATTTTTGCAAAGCCTCATCTACAGTAAAGGATTTTTGACCTTTCTTATCCATTAAGCGAAAATAGGGATTTTGGGACTTTTATATATAAAAAAAGCCTCCGTAAAGTGGAGGCTTAGATAGTTTACAATAGCAGGTTTTATTTAGCCTTCTTATTCAATCTTCCCTCAGCTAATTTATCCAGTTTATTGTCTGCATTATATTCCTCATCGAGAGTTTTCTGAAGTTTTGCTGCGATCTCTTTATGACCCAGTTCCTTGGCATATCTTACAACAGTGCCATATCCGGAGATTTCGTAGTGTTCTACTCTTTGAGCGTCGGCAATAAGGCCGGCATCCCTAACTTCATCTGAAGCATCTTCCTTTAAAAAGTCTTCAGCTTCTTCAATAAGCCCCTTCATTGCCTTGCAGGTTTCTCCGGTTGGTTTAATGCCTAATTCTTTGCAAATCTCAGCCAGACGTTCCTTTTGTTCTTTCGTTTCTTCTAAATGAGACTCAAATGCTTCTTTCAGCTTTTTGTCATGTGCATTCTTAACCATTTTTGGTAATGCTTTGGTCAATTGGGTTTCAGCGCTGTAAAGATCTTTGAGTTGATGCTCGAACAGGTCTTTCAAATCTTTCATGATTTTATATTTATTGGTTAATAATTTATAAATCTAATCCAGTTTTGAATTTCACATAGTTAATTGATTACTAAAGATTTGTTGGCTATTTCCTAATAAGTGCAATAGGATCAAAACAAAGTTCAATACAGATCGTTTTTAAAAAATCAGGCATAAAAAAAACGCCTTCCAATTGCTTGAAAGGCGTTTCTATTATTTGATCACTTTCCCGTCTTTATCGTGAAAGTGGTACTCTAAATACGTGTAAGCATCGCGAGGTAAAATTTTCACCCATCGTTTGTGGTCTACAAACCACTTAGATCGGGGAGATGGAAAGCCTTTAGTTAAAAAGGCTGCAATAAACGGGTGTGCGCTAAGCGTGATCTTTTTATGTTCTTTCTTGATCAGCTTTTCAAGGTCCACCTTTATTTTGTTAACCAAACTAATAGGTGCTTCAATTTCACCATTACCGTTAGGATTATCTTCACGGGTTTTGATGTTCATTTCTGGCCTTACGCGCTGTCTCGTAATTTGTACTAAACCAAACTTACTTGGGGGCAATATCTTGTGTTTTGCCCTGTCGTCACTCATTTCGTTTCTTAGGTGATCGTAAAGCTTTTTTCGGTTTTCGGCTTTATTCATGTCTATGAAGTCTACCACAATAATTCCTCCCATGTCACGTAGTCGTAACTGTCGGGCAATTTCTGTGGCGCTAATCATATTCACCTCCAAAGCCGTGTCTTCCTGGTTTTTGGATTTATTAGAACGGTTACCGCTATTCACATCTATGACGTGCATAGCTTCGGTATGTTCTATTACCAGGTAGGCGCCTTTACTCATGGATACGGTGCGCCCAAAGGTAGTTTTTATCTGTCTTTCGATACCAAATTTTTCAAAAATGGGTTGGTTGGATTGATGCAATTTTACGATTGATTCTTTTTCTGGAGCAATTTCGCTCACATAATCTTTGATTTGTGTGTACAGGGTTTCATCGTCTACGCAAATGGAGGTAAAAGAGTCATTAAAAATGTCTCTTAACAGGGACGAAGCCCTGTTCAATTCTCCTAATACTTTTGAAGGATGATGTGCCTTGTACAACTTTTTACACATGGCTGTCCAGCGACCAACTAAATTCTGAAGATCTCTGTCCAGTTCTGCTACTTTTTTGCCTTCGGCTACGGTTCTCACAATAACCCCAAAACCTTTGGGTTTAATGCTTTTTACCAGTCTCTTGAGACGTTCCTTTTCTTCTTTGCTTTCAATCTTTTGTGAAACTGAAATTCGATTTGAAAAAGGTACTAATACAATATAGCGACCGGGGAGTGAAAGCTCTGAGCTTATCCTCGGGCCTTTTGTAGAGATTGGTTCTTTTACGATTTGAACCAGTAGCGACTGATTTGATTTTAAGACATCGGCAATAGAGCCGTTTTTGTCTATATCCTTTTCGAATGTAAAATTCTTTAAGGAATAATCCTTTAGCTTACCTGTGCTTACACGTTTTATGAACTTTAATAAAGAAGCAACCTGAGGTCCCAGATCATGATAGTGTAAAAAACCATCTTTCTCATAGCCAACATTTACAAATGCGGCATTTAACCCCGGTACAGCTTTTCTAATTTTGGCGAGATAAATATCACCAACATTAAATTTATTGCTGTCTTCCTCCTTGTTAAGTTCAATAAGTTTTCCATCTTTTAATAAGGCAAAATCTACAGCAGAAGGTTCGGACCGGATAATTAATTCTTTGTCCACACTTCCAGATTTTTTATCCATATCTGTTGTTAAACAAACATAGATGGATTAAACATTATTTTTTCACAGGTTTTGAATCCTGAAGAAACCTCAACGACATAGGTATACTGTCGGGGGTTTCGATTTCAAAGAACGATTAAATAAAAAAAGTAGTTGTCACACTACTTTTTCTTGTGGCGATTAGCTCTTCTTCTTTTCTTACGCTTGTGCGTAGCCACCTTATGTCTTTTTCTTTTCTTACCACTTGGCATAGTGCAATGTCATTTAAATTAATAAAAAGTTCTTAATTATTCCTTTCCCGCCAGGCGGGAAGAATAAATTATTTTACCTCAACATTCGATTTTACACCTTCAACAAAAATCTTTGCAGGCTTAAATGCTGGAATGTTGTGTGCAGGAATCTTAATAGTAGTGTTTTTAGAAATGTTTCTACCAGTTTTCTCAGCTCTTGTTTTTACAACAAAACTTCCAAAACCACGTAGATAAACGTTATCTCCACTCTCAAGAGAAGTCTTCACTTCGTCCATAAAAGATTCGATAGTAGCTTGTACGTCTCCTTTTTCCATTCCTAATTTTTCTGAAATGTTTGCTACGATATCTGCTTTCGTCATTTTCGTGCTATTTAATTATTAATTGGGGTTTCAATTTTTCAAGGGGGCAAATATAAGAATTAAATCTGCAATATTTCAAACCTAATTCACTAATAATAACGGAATAAACTCCTATTATTGCGATCATTCTTACAATTACTATGGTTTTATCCAACAGACTGACTTATTGGTACTTGCAAAATAAACGTGATCTGCCATGGAGAAAGACTCACGAACCGTACCAAATTTGGCTGAGTGAAATTATGCTTCAGCAAACGCGAATAGAACAGGGTTTACCTTATTATAATAAATTTATTTCAGCCTATCCCAGCGTTTTTGATCTGGCAGATGCACCGGCAGATGAAGTGATGAAACTATGGCAGGGATTGGGGTATTACTCAAGGGCTCGCAATCTGCATGAAACGGCGAAATATGTCGCCTATAAATTGAATGGTAAGTTTCCGTCTGATTATAAAGGATTACTAAAATTAAAAGGTGTTGGAAATTATACGGCAAGCGCAATTGCTTCCTTTTGCTATAATGAGCCGGTAGCTGTGGTTGATGGTAATGTATACAGGGTTCTAAGTCGTATTTTTGGTATGGATATTCCTATTAATTCTACTAAGGGGAATAAGGAATTTAAAGAGCTCGCCCAGGAATTGCTGGATAAAAAAGATCCCGCAACCCATAACCAGGCGATGATGGAATTTGGGGCTTTACATTGCAAGCCACAAAATCCCTTGTGTGCCAGTTGTCCTTTTAATGATAAATGTCTGGCGCTAAAAGAAAACAGGATAAATGAATTACCGGTAAAACTTAAAAAGGCCAGGGTTAAAAAGAGATATTTTAATTATCTCGTTTTTGATTTGGATAATGATGGGACTATTCTGGAACAGCGCTCGGGTAAAGGGATCTGGAACGGTTTGTACCAGTTTCCCTTGGTGGAGTCTGCTAAGCTTATTAATGCATCAGAATTACAAAAGATGGATTCTTTTAGGGAGATAGTCAATAACGACAATTATTCAATTGAATTATTTAATGAAGATCCGGTGGTTCATAAATTATCACATCAACATTTGTATACCAGGTTCTGGCTGGTGAATTCTAAAGAAGTAAATGCTGAAACTATAAGTTTACAAACTGTGTTAGACTATCCGGTACCTGTTTTAATTGGGAATTTTTTGAATGAATATCTTCCTGATGATTATAAATAGGTTCTTGTTTATATCTTTGCCTCTTTTTGCATTTTCAGCTGAAAAATTTTAGTATTTTAGAATAAATTTTAACCAATAAGCCGTTTTTCGGTATAAAAAAGTAGAGCAATGACAGGTACATTAAACAAAGTAATGCTAATCGGGCATACCGGAGATGACGTTAAAATGCATTATTTTGAGGGTGGTGGATCTATTGGTCGCTTTCCTCTGGCTACAAACGAGAGCTACACTAACAGGACTACCGGTGAAAAGGTGGTAAATACAGAGTGGCACAACGTTGTTGTTAGAAACAAGGCTGCTGAAATTTGCGAAAAATACCTTAAGAAGGGGGATAAAGTTTATATTGAGGGACGCATTAAAACCCGGAAATGGCAGGACGATCAGGGAAATGAAAAATACTCTACCGAGATCCACTGTACAGAATTCACCTTTCTTACTCCTAAAAATGAATCTTCAGGTGAACCGGCAGGCAGCAGTTCTCAAATGAGCGGAAGCCAGCCTGCTAAGCCGAAAAGTGATAGCTTTGCAAATAAGAATGAATCATTTTCCCAGCCAGAAGAGGAAGATGATTTGCCATTCTAAGTTTAATTAAAATTTTTGCCTTTGGATTCGGAACCTCCCAGTTTGCTTTTGTTTTGGGCCACAATGGGAATTACCCAACTTATCAGCTTAATATTTTTATTTGTGCTATTGTTTTGTTCTGCCTTGATATCAGGTGCAGAGGTAGCTTTCTTTTCTTTAACCCCGGCTAATTTTATTACCGAAGACGGGAAGAGATCCAAAACTCAGAATATCGTTATCAACTTGCTGGAAAAGCCTAAAAAGCTTCTGGCGACGATCCTGGTGGCCAATAACTTTATCAATATTGCTATCGTATTATTATTCGATAGTCTCACCGATGATTTGTTTGCCGGAATCAACACCGAATTTTTCGGGATCGATCTGCGCTTTATTTTTGAAGTTGGGCTCGTGACCTTCCTCATTTTATTATTTGGAGAGATCCTGCCCAAGGTCTATGCCAGTAGAAACAAAGTTCAGTTTTCAAATTTTATGGCATATCCCATAAACATCCTGGATACGCTTATCTCCCCTTTAAGTACGCCAATGCGTGCGGTCACTCTTTATTTCCATGAAAAATACGGGAAGCAACGATCTTTTATAAGTATAGATCATCTTTCACAGGCATTGGAATTGACCAGTGAGGAAGATACCACCCGGGAAGAGCAAAAGATCCTGCAGGGAATTGTAAGCTTTGGGAACACAGATACAAAACAGGTGATGAGGCCCAGAATGGACATTTTCGCCTTGAACGAAGAAAGCTCTTTTCACGATATTTTTCCACAAATAATCGAAAATGGATATTCCAGAATTCCTGTGTATAAAGAAAATGTGGATAATGTAACCGGTATCCTGTATATCAAGGATCTCCTGCCATATCTTAATGAAAAGGCTTTTGAATGGACCAGCCTATTAAGGGAGCCGTATTTTGTTCCTGAAAATAAAAAGCTGGATGATCTCCTGAATGAATTTAAAAACAAGAAGAACCATCTGGCCATTGTGGTGGATGAATATGGCGGGACTAGTGGCTTAATTTCGCTGGAGGATATTATTGAGGAGATCGTAGGGGATATTAGTGATGAATTTGATGATGAGGACCTGATCTACTCGAAGCTGGATGAGAATAACTTTGTGTTCGAAGGAAAAACTCCCTTGAAGGACTTTTATAAGATCGCCAGGATCGAAGATCCAACGGTATTTGAGGATCAAAAAGGCGAGGCAGATACCATGGCAGGTTTTTTACTGGAGATTTCAGGAGGTTTCCCTAAAAAGAATGATGTTATTACTTTTCTTAATTATTCATTTAAGATAGAGGTGATTGATGATAAAAGGATCAAGCAAATCAAGCTTAGTATAGAACCGGTATGAGACTGATCATTTCCTTTCTGCTGCTCGCAGTCCTTAGTATTTCCTGCAAGGATGATCCCAGGCCCAAACCAAAGGGTTTTTTGGCTCTTGAGTACCCGAATGCAGAATATGAAAGAGTGGATATAGGCTGCCCCTACACTTTTGATAAAAATGTAATTGCAGAAATTTCGCCTTCAAGAAACCGTATACCCTGCTGGATACAACTGGATTATGATGAAATGAAAGGTTCTGTTTTTATTACCTATCAACCTGTGGAAAATAATCTTGACTCTTTACTTTCAGACGCGCAGAAACTTCCTCTGCAACACACCATCAAGGCAGACTTGATAGAAGGCGATGTGTATACCAATGATTTAAACAGGACTTACGGGATGTTTTATGAGGTCGATGGCAATGCCGCATCACAAGCACAGTTTTACCTTACAGATAGTACCCACCATTTTCTAACCGGCTCGGTTTACTTCAAGAGCCTCCCCAATTTCGACTCAATTGTTCCGGCTGCAGATTACTTAAAGGCTGATATTCGGCACCTTATGGAAAGCTTAAAATGGAATTATTAACAGTCTTTGTTTGTAACATAGCTAGAGAATAGGTTAAAACATTGCGAAAATTTACTATAATTGTTAAACAAACTAAAAATTTAACAATTATGAAGCAATTTTCTTTGAGTTACTTCAAAGTGATTTTCTTGCTGCTTTTTCCTTCAATACTCCTTTCGCAGGAAGTACTTACAGGAAAAACGATTAATGAAGCTACAGGTCAGGTAGTTCCATTTGTTAACGTAGTGGAGAAAGGAACAAGTAATGGAACTACCAGTGATTTTGAAGGTAATTATGAAATTACCGTTGAATCGCTCCCAACAACTTTGGTGTTCTCATATTTAGGATTTGAGACTCAGGAGATCAATGTTACTGACAATTCGCCATTGACCGTTAGATTTGTGGAATCTGCGGCAGCTTTGGATGAAGTAGTGGTTACCGGACTTGCAACATCTATTAAAAGAGAAAATGCGGCCAATGCAGTAGCCTCTCTTTCTGCAGATGAAATTTCCGGTAGGACACCGCCTCCAACACTGGACGGAGCTTTATATGGTAAATTTGCGGGTGCTACAGTTAGTGCTAACTCTGGTGCGCCAGGGGGAGGACTATCAGTAAAATTAAGAGGAGCAACATCAATACAGGGTAATACCCAGCCATTATATATTGTTGATGGAGTGTATATTGATAACTCTTCAATTGCCGCTGGTTTAAATGTGGTTTCTGCAGCGGCTGCTGGTGGAAGTGCTTCTAATCAGGATAACCCATCTAATAGGATCGCAGATATTAATCCGGAAGATATTGCAAATATTGAAATTCTTAAAGGGGCATCTGCAGCGGCGATATATGGATCAAGAGCCGCAGCTGGAGTTGTGATAATCACAACCAAACGTGGTAAAGCCGGAGAAACAAAATTTAATTTCTCACAGGCCACAGGATGGACCGAGGTAACAAACCTGTTGGGGCAAAGAAATTATACAGAGGATCGAGTTTTTGATCTTTTCTACTCGGCCAGTGAAGATCCAGTTGCAGATCAGGCTTCCAGAGATGCGGCAAATGCACAGGTGGCATTATTTTCTCAAGCGAGAGATTCAGGAAATTTAGTGGATTATGAAGAAGAGTTATTTGGTGAGAAAGGTCTTATAAGTATTACCAATTTTAGTATGAGTGGAGGTGGTGAAAAAACTAAATTCTTTACTGGGATTACTCATAATGATGAGAATGGAATTGTTTTAAATACCGGATATAAGAAAACTTCACTTAGATTAAATCTGGATCACAGACCAACAGATTTTATTAAACTGGGATTAAGTTCAAGTTATATTCACTCGTCTTCTAACAGGGGATTCTTTAATAATGATAATAGTGGAACAACCTTAGGTGTAAGTCTGGTTTCTACATTCCCCTGGTATGATCTTTTTCCTAATGAAGATGGAGTCTATCCGGATTATGCTTTAGGTGCATCAAATATTTTGCAAACAAGAGATTTGGTAAGAAATAATGAAACTGTAAACAGGTTTATCATTGGAGGAACCGCCAATATTGATCTTTATAAGGCAGAAAGCTCTAGTTTAGAGCTGATATTACGTGGAGGCTTGGATTTCTACGGACTTAAAACCCGGGCTATATTTCCCAAGGCATTGCAATTTCAGAAACCTTCTAATGGTGGGTTAAATGGAGTTGCGGTTCAGGGAGATACACAGAATAAAAACTATAACCTTTCCGGATTTCTGGTTCATAACTATTTTACAGATAACAATATTAATTTTAGAACTCAAGCTGGTCTTACCCGGGAATATTTCGATAGGAATACACAACTTATCACGGCTACTGGATTAGTTGCGTCAGAAACGAACGTTGATCAGGCAGCGAACACCGGAGTAGATCAAACCAGATTGCGCCAGGAAGATTCAGGATTTTTTGTGCAAGAGGAAGTAAATTATCAGGATAGAATAATAGCTACTCTGGGTTTAAGAGGAGACAAGTCATCCAATAACGGCGATGCAAATAAACTTAATTACTACCCGAAAGCATCTGTGGCTGTTAATTTTAATGAATTTGATTTTTGGAATGATTCAAGCGAATGGGGTCAATTCAAGTTAAGAGCAGCTTATGGCGAGGCTGGAAACTTCCCTCCTTTTGGAGCTTTATTTACCTCCTATAATACATTCTCTACAGACGGACTTTTAGGTATTAGTTTGATAAATGTGCAAGGATCAAAAGATCTTAAATCTGAAAGACAAAAAGAGTTTGAATTTGGTACTGATGTAAGCTTTTTTCAGAACAGGCTGAATTTTTCTGGAACTTATTATATTAAAACAATTGATGATCTAATTCTTCGATCTGCGATCGAACCTTCAACAGGATTTACTACCCAATTTGTAAATGCAGGGGAACTTCAAAATAAAGGAATTGAACTTTCTATTGATGCGGTTCCTGTTCGCACAGAGGATTTGAACTGGAGTGTTGGTGTGAATTTTTTCAAAAATACTTCTGAAATAACTCGCCTGGATGTAGATCCATTTAATATCGGCGCTTTTGGAGCAACACTTGGAACTTTCAGGATTGAAGAAGGTCAAAGCGCTACTCAGATCGTTGGTATTGGAACGAATCCTGGTCCAAATGGATTTCAGAAATATGGCGATGCAGAACCAGACTTTCAAATGGGTTTTAATTCTCAATTAATTTATAAGAATTTTGATCTATCTTTTGTTTGGCAATGGAAAAATGGTGGGGATAATATCAACTTAACTGCCCTGCTAACCGATCTTAATGGGACCAGTCATGATTACGATACTATAGATCTTGATCCTTCAGGAGAACTTGGGAATGGTCCTTATCGTGTAAGTCAGCTTGGTTCGTCGGCTGAGGTATTTGTTGAAGATGCTTCTTATCTTAGGTTAAGGGAACTGGGATTATATTATAACGTGCCAGGATCTGTCTTCGAAAATTTTCTTGGAGGCAGTATAGATAGAGTTAAACTAGGATTTTCCGGAACTAACCTTATAAATATTTTTGATTATAATAGTTATGATCCTGAAGTTTCTAACTTCGGTTCTAATGGGATTTTCACCGGGGTGGAAGTAACACCATTCCCGTCCTCAAAGAGATATTTATTTCATTTAGCAGTTAATTTTTAATAGATACAAGATGAAAAAAATTATAAAAAACATATTTCTTTTCCTCACCATTGCAGGTATTACTGGCTCTTGTGAAGTAAAAGAATTTTCAGATTTAAATAATCCGGAGGTAGATGCCTTTCGGGAGAATCTTACCCGCGGTGATCTGCAGGATTTGGTGGGAGGTTTGTTCTATAGTATGAGATTACGCCTGGGAACTTATTTTGATGATACTGGCGTGCTTGGAAGGGAGTACTGGAGGTTTTCAAGTTCTGATCCTCGTTTTACTGCAGATCTTCTTGGTAAGGACGATGCTGTTCTGGATAATAATACTTTTTATATCACCGCTCCCTGGGCAGAAAGATATAAAACTGTTAAAATGGTAAACCTTATTCAGGATTATATCGCTAACAACGATCTCTCGTCGCAATTAACAGATGCCGAACTCAACTCTACCTTAGGTTTAATTAAAACTTTAAAAGCTCATGAGCTTTTGCTTAATCTAAATCTAACTTATGAGAATGGAATTAGAGTAGATGTTTCTGATCCAGATAACCTAGGTCCCTTCCTTTCATATTCTGCCTCTCTTGAAGCGATTAGAAGTTTATTAGATGAAGCAGCATCGGACTTACGGGCGGGTGGTGATGAATTCTTTTTTAATTTGCCTTCTGGGTATTCTGGTTTCAATACTCCAGATAGCTTTCTAGAATTTAACCAAGCCCTGGCGGCTAGAGTTGCTGCATATCAGGAAGATTATACTGCTGTTTTAGAATATCTGGAAGATTCTTTTCTTGAATTGAATTCAGATTTTGATATGGGTGTCTATTATAATTTTTCTGCAGATCAAACAGACCTTCTAAATCCTATGTTTTTTCCTGTAGAGGCAACCACCGCTGGAGCAAGAATCGTACATCCAACTTTTATAGCAGATGCAGAGCAGGACGATGCTCGTTTAGATAAAGTAGCAATCCGGGAAGAAGCATTAGCATTGGATAACCTAAGTGGTCAATACTCTGTTTTTAGATATAAATCTAATGTAGATGATATTCCTATCATTAGAAATGAAGAATTGATCCTTCTTTATGCCGAAGCAAACATTTTTATTAATCCTTCAGAAGCTGTTGATGCTTTGAATATTATAAGAAACGCTGCCGGTCTTGATGATTATTCGGGACCAACAACCGAAGCGGCTCTAATAGATGAAATGTTGTTGCAGAGAAGGTATTCCCTGTTTGCTGAAGGTCACAGATGGATTGATGTTCGAAGATATGACCGACTGGACGATTTGCCAATTGACAGAGAGGGAGATAATGTCTTTGCTCAATTCCCTATACCGCTAAACGAAAATCAATAATTTATCATTCATTTTAATTTGAAATCCATTCCAATTGTATTGGAATGGATTTTTTAATTTGATACCATTCCTATAATTTATATTCGCGCTCATAACTGAAAACTTCTATTGGTTTGAAAAATCTTAAATGGATCTATTTGATCATTCTTTCCATCGTGTGGGGAAGCTCCTTCATCTTGATAAAAAAGGCTTTAATAGGTTTAACGGCATTGGAGGTGGGTTCTTTCAGGATTATATTTGCCGCAGTTTTTCTCATCCTTGTTGGCTTTAAAAGTATTAGCAGGCTCTCTTTAAGACAATGGAAATGGATCATATTGTCAGGATTCCTGGGTTCTTTTTTCCCGGTCTATCTATTCGCTTATGCTGAAACAGAAATAGACAGTGCCATAGCTTCTATTTTAAACGCAACAACACCCTTATTAACTCTTATCTTCGGAGCTTTGTTTTTCCGGTCGGTTTTCAGCCAGAATAAGATCACGGGAGTTATTGTAGGTTTATTAGGAACGGCGGGATTGATAATTAGTGGTGCCAGTATAAACCCGGATCAGAATTATATGTATTCGATATTGGTGATCATGGCGGCTGCCTGTTACGCGATGAATGTAAATATTCTTAAAACCAGGATGAGCGATATCTCACCATTAGGTATAGCTGCAGGAAATTTCTCTGTGTTGTTCCTGCCGGCAGTGCTGATTCTGTTCCTTAGCGGATTCTTCGAAAATGTAGAATTCAATGATGCCTTTCAGTTTTCGATCCTGAGTGTAGCTATATTGGGGATTATAGGAACCGGGGTAGCTATGATCATTTTTAATAAACTTGTGCAGATCTCAGATCCGGTTTTTACAACCTCGGTTACTTATACCATACCCGTTGTAGCTTTGGGCTGGGGAGTTATGGATGGAGAGATATTCAGTTTCTGGCAATTGATCTCTGCCTTTGTGATTCTAATAGGTGTGTTCATTGTGAATAAATCCAAAAGCCTGATTTCAAGATATCGCAAACAGGCTATATAAAAAAAGCCCCGTTAAAGGGGCTTTTTATATGAAGTTTATTAGAAATTACTCAGTTGCAAAATCACTTTCCTCAACACCTTCATTCACCAGAATTTCAGATACTTTGAATTCGAATGACTGTGGTCCCATGCTTTGGGAGATCATAAATGGAAACTTCACGCCTTCCACTTCTTTATAATCACTATAAAGGGTAGGAATGGTCATGGTTTGACCGGCCTGAGAAACAGACTTTACAGACTTCACCTTTAAACCAGTTTCTACAGAATAAAAGTTCTTGTTGCTGTCATCCATTTCAACCACATATGCGTCTTCTTCGTTTACTTTCTCTATACCGCTAACTTTAGCGTTTTCGGCATTTAATTCAGGAAAGATCTGCGCATCGGTTTTAGCCATGGCGATCTGCTCTTCATTATAAGGCATTTTTTGTCCCTGAGCCATAACGTAACCGGTATTGCCATCAAAAACCTGCATGTTCATAACATTCCCGCCCATAGAAATAGACTGGTTCATTTTTCCATCACTGGTCTTTTTCATCTCAAGATCAAGCTTCATTCCCTGGATCTCAGCCTGGGCGATCATCACCATGCTTTCTATATTCATCACAGAATCTTCACCTCCGATAGCCTCGATATATTTCGAGAAAACGGCATCGGCGGTAATAGCAGGATCTAATTCTTTCTTAACCGGCTTTGCTATTGGTTCCCCTAATTTGTTATAGTATTTAACCGGAATTGTATTTCCATTCCACTTTATCTTTTCCAGGTTTTCAGCAATATCTGAAGCCTTTCCTGCCACAACTATTCTCATATTATCTATTTGATAATATTTGTTGGCAACACGTTTGATATCTTCAGCAGTCACTGCATTGATCTTAGAAAGGAAATTTTCGTAAAAGTCCTTTGGAAGATCGTTAGTCTTAACGTTTAAGGCGTAACTGGCGATCGTCGAAGGGCTTTCAAGTCTAAGAACGAAATCTCCGGCGAATTTACTCTTGGCGTTTTCCAGCATCTCTGCATCCACCAGTTCTGTTTTAATCCTGTTGATCTCTTTAAGAGATTCTACGATAGCACTGTCGGTAACCTCATTTCTTACACTTGCCTGGGCCACGAATCTGGAAGCATATTTATCTGCACCGGTACTTGTTCTGGCGCCATAAGTATATCCTTTATTTTCTCTTAGGTTCATGTTAAGATAGCTTCCAAAGCTCCCTCCTAAGATCTGGTTTGCAACCAAAACAGGGAAATAGTCCTCATCATTCATTTTAAGTTTGATGGTATTCTGCAACCTTAGCTCGCTTTGTACAGCGTTTGGCATATCAATTAAGTTGATCTGCGTTTCTTTCACATTGGCTACTTCAGGTAATTCTTTGGTTTTTGGAGCGCCTTTCGCCCAGCTTCCAAAATTCTTTTTGACCAGTTTTTTTACTTCATCTTTCTTTACATCTCCTACTATAACCAGGTATGCGTTGGCAGGTTTAAAGTAACTGTTATAAAAATCCTTTACATCCTGTAAGGTCACTTTCTCTGTATTCTCTACCGTGGCAAACTCACCATAAGGGTGGTTTTTTCCATAGGCAAGAGCTGCACTAACACGGCTGGCGATAGCGCCAACATTCTTTTCGTTAGCCTTAAGGCCTTCTATCTGTTTTGTTTTTTCAGCCTCAAATTCTTCCTGTGTAAAATTAGGTCTAAGGGCACCTTCAGCCATTAGCTCCATAACTCTTGGGAAAAATTTGGAAAGCGAACTGGCATAAGCACTTTCAGATCCAAAGTTGAGGTTGGCACCTAAGAAGTCGATCTCTTCATTAAAAGCATCTTTTGAAATATTCTTGGTTCCAGTTCCCAGTAACGAGGAAACCAGTGCGGCTGTAGCCGGCTTTTCCTCGGCATGGGGAGTATTGTCTATGATTAGTGAAGCCGAAACTCTTGGGAGCTTATGGTTCTCTACGATTAATACTTTCAGACCATTGTCCAGTACAAATTCATCTGGTTGTCCCAGATTTATTTTTGGAGCCGGTCCCGGTTCCGGCTGCTTCGAGCGATCTACCTGAGCGAAAGACGCTGTGGTAAGAAAACAGGCAATAAATAATGTAAGTATATTGAATTTCATTCTTTCTTTGTTTTTTAGGTTATTCCTTGGCACTTTCAGGTAAGTAATCCAATTCTAATCTTTGGTTTTCCTGTAGATACTGGTTCGCAACTCTTTTAATATCCTCCCTGGTGATATTTCTGTAGATCTCGATCTCTTCATTGATTAGATCTGTATCGTCATAAAGTACACTATAAGTTGCCAGCGAAGAGGCGATGCCCTCGATACTGCTGTTAGAATTCACAAACCGATTCTCGAATTTGTTCTGTAATTTCTGATACTCCTTTTCAGAAATAAGTTCAGTTTGAAGTTTTTCAATTTCCTCATCCATGGAAACAGCAAGGGTATCCAGTGGTGTATCTCCAAGAGCTAAAGCTCCCATAACATAGGTACCGTAATCTTCCTGCGATCTTGGGAAAGCAAGCACTTGCAGGGCAGTTTTTTCTACGTCTACCATTTTCTTGTACATTCTTGAGCTCTTACCATCTGTAAGTATTGATGAGATCATGTCCAGTACATATGCATCCCTGTCTACCATTGATGGAGTGCGATAAACGAACAATTTCGCCGGGATCTGAATATTACTGTCATATTCGGTGGCTTCAATAGTTTCTGTAATAGGTTCCTCTTCGATCTCCACTCTTTCAACCTCAGGTCCTTTTGGAACTTCACTGAAATATTTGGCGATCATCTTTTTGGTATCCTGAATATTTATGTCACCTGCTACAACCAAAGTCGCGTTATTAGGTCCATAATATTTTTGGAAGAAAGATTTGAATTCATCAAGTTCTGCAGCGTCAAGATCTTCCATAGTCCCAATCACAGAATTTTTATAAGGATGCTTGTCAAATACATATTTGTTAATTCCGGTTGCATAGATGATCTTTCCGTATGGAGCGTTATCGATCCTGGAACGTTTTTCTTCCTTTACAACTTCATTTTGAGTTTCTACTCCAATTTCATTAATTACCGGGTGAAGCATTCTTTCAGATTCCATCCATAGACCCAGTTCAAGGTTGTTAGACGGGAAGGTTTCGTAGTAATAGGTCCTGTCCTGAGTAGTGTTGGCATTATTACTTCCGCCATTTGCAGCCACGATATCGAACCATTTTCCACGTTCAATATTTTCAGTACCTTCAAAAAGTAGGTGTTCAAAGAAATGGGCAAAACCAGATCTTCCGGGTTGCTCATCTTTAGCACCTACATGGTACATTACTCCTACTGTTACCACAGGAGCAGTATTGTCCTGATGCAGGATCACATCCAGGCCATTTTCTAATTCATACTCAGTAAATTCTACTTCCTGAGCAAATCCTGCAGCTCCAACAAGGAGAGAGCAGAATATTAGCTTTAATTTGTTAGTCATTTTCAATAAATTTTTTTCAGTTATTACATTAGTAACCAAGTAAGCGAATAAGTTACAGATTTATACTCTGAAAATGCTAATCCTCTCCATTGTGTTAAAATTAACAGGCTATTAAGGCAAAAAACGCTACTTTTTTAGGAAATTTACTACCAAAACTATCAAATTGCTATGGGCAAATTCAGTATTCCAATTAAATACGGAGTGGCTATTTCAGCCGGATTAATCGCTTACTTTTTAATTCTTTCAATATTCAATTTACATGTATACCCATTATTCAGCTTATTCAATGGGGTAATCATGGCTTATGGGATGTATGAAGCTCTAAAACATTACAGGTTGCATAAAGGGAATAAGTTCAAGTATCAAAAAGGGTTTATGGCTAGTTTATTAACCGGCTTTAATGCTACGATAATATTCACCATATTCTTTGGTCTATACGCTGCCGAGTTCAATCCTGGGTTTTTGGATGATCTTATTACTGTATGGATAGTGGACTATAATACCAATATTGGTATTGTATTGTTTGTGGTAGCTGTGATGGGCTTCGCAACAAGTCTGGTGTTGACGCTTTCTTTTATGCAATTATTTAAACAATCCTGGAACACCAAAGAAGCTAAGAAGCATACTTTGTAACCAACTTTGAAAAAGTAAAAAACCTTTGTCAATTAATTAATTAGGATTATATTTGCACCCGCTTGCGTGAAAACGTGAGATTTATTTTAAGTATTTAAATAATTAATTATACGCTATGTACGCAATTGTAGAGATAGCAGGGCAGCAATTTAAAGTTGCAAAAGACCAGAAGGTTTTTGTAAACCGTTTAGCAGGAGAAGAAGGAGACAGTGTTTCTTTCGATAAAGTTCTTCTGACTGCAGATGGAGACAATATTACCGTTGGCGCCCCGGCTATAGAAGGAGCTCTTGTTGGAGCAAAGATCAATCGTCACTTGAAAGGTGATAAAGTTATTGTATTCAAAAAGAAAAGACGTAAAGGTTACCGTGTTAAGAACGGTCACAGACAAGCCCTTACAGAACTTTTAATTGAAGGGATAGACCTTAAAGGTGGTAAGAAAGCAACTTCAGCTAAAAAAGAAGAGCCTAAGAAAGAAGCTAAATCTGAGTCTAAATCAGGTGATCTAAGTCAGCACACTGTAGTTGAGCTTAGAGAAATGGCTAAAGAAAAAGGTGTTGAAGGTTATTCTTCAATGAAGAAAGCAGAACTAATTGCTGCATTAAGCTAAATTTAAACTACTAAAAACGCAATAAAATGGCACATAAAAAAGGAGTTGGTAGTTCCAAGAACGGTAGAGAATCAGAATCGAAACGCTTAGGTGTGAAGATCTTTGGTGGTCAGGCTGCCGTTGCAGGAAATATTATCGTAAGACAAAGAGGTACGGCTCATCGTCCAGGTGAAAATGTATATGCCGGAAAAGACCATACTTTACATGCTAAAGTTGACGGACTTGTGAAGTTCACAAAAAAGAAAGATGATAAATCTTATGTTTCTATTGAGCCTTTCGATGCTTAATTAAAACAAACTTTTATAAGTATACAGAACCCCTTTCTCAGGATTGGGGTTTTTTTATGGCTATTATTTAAAATGTTTAATTATATTGTAAAAAAATTAAACAAAATGAAAATTGCTGAAGAATATGAATTTGATGAGAGGCAGATAGACCGGATAATCTCCATGGCCTGGGAAGACCGCACTACCTTTGAAGCTATAGAATATCAGTTTGGATTAACTGAAAAACAGGTGATTACTTTTATGCGGGAACAGATGCATCCCCGTAACTGGAGAAAATGGAGAGCGAGAGTTCAGGGGAGACCTACCAAACATGAGAAGCTTAGAAATGATTCGGTTAAAAGATTTAAAAGTAAAGCTCAGCGGCAGATTACAGGAAACAGGATCTCGAAAAAGAAATACTAAGAAAAAATCCCCGTGGTAACGGGGATCTTCACAAAAACCAAACAAAAGGCCAGATCAATTTAAAATATAGGTGCTAAGTAAATTGATCTCATCGCCTTTATAGGAATATTGATAAAGTGTATTATTCCCAACCATGAGCAATTTTTCATCCAGAGGGATGACATCATAGGTATTTATGTCAGAAAAATGACCAATTTGCTCAAGGCTGGGAGTGTTTTTTATATCAAATACTTTCAATCCGTCATTTCCATCACAAACAAATAACCAATCGTCTTTCACGCCCAGACCATAGGGATTGGTCATTTCATAGGTTTCAACAATTTCAGGATTTTGTTTATCTGAGATATCCACTACGTCCAACTGATTGAAATTCTGTTCGCATTCATTGCCCCCTCGAATGGTGACGTAGGCATAATTATCCTTTACCACCACCGGGTCACAGCCAAGTACATGTTGTAAAAAAGAAACCTGCTTTGGAGCCGCGGCATCCTCAATACTATATATATACATACCGGTTGCGCTGCCTAAATATAAATGGTCCTCGTAATTGAAAATGGTTTCTATTCGCCAGCCGGCATATTCAGAGCTTACCCTGTTTGGATCGGAGGGATTTGAAATGTCAAATACAGACAGGGCTGTTTCATCTGCTAAATAAAGAAAATCCTTGTTAATACTGAACCTGGACATGCTGCCCCCGGTTCCGCTTCGGTTTCCGCCTGAAACACTTTCAAAGCTAAGCCAGTCGGTATCCATGGTGACCATTTCAATTTTCCTGGTTTCGAAGACATAGCCCACGATTACTTCATTTTCCTGGTTAAAATTCTCAAAATCAACATAACTTGCACCTGCAGGTGCAATATGAAAATACGTAGGGAACACATCTTTTAACCGGTTTGTTTCCTTAATATTGTTCATATCGCTGATGTCAAAAACCACCAGATCCATTCCGCTGTCTGCATATAGTTTCGCATCACTTATCGCGATGTCCTTATTTCCGGGAATGTTAATGAATTTTATTTTAACCGGATTGCGAGGGTCCTGGTTGTCCAATATATGAACTCCTTCATTCTTGTCGTTCACAAAAATATAATCCTTCCAGGCGTAAATTTTCCCTGATTCTTTAATTCCTTTGGGTTGTTCAACTTTCACCGAAGCTCTAAAATCTGCAATACTTTGAGTAACGGGAACAGCAACGGTAACCAGGTTTGACTCTTGCTCTTCACTGCAGGAAGAAAGAAATAGGAATGCCAGGAGCAAGGGAAACAGGAAGAGCTTTTTCATTTTTTATTCTATTGGTTAATATAAAGATGCAGGAGTGGGAATTTGGTTGCGTAGGTACGTAATAAATTTTTTCTGTCACTTTGTCAGAACTCTGTTTAGTCCTATCTTTGCGATTCTAAAAACCGACCGGTTATTACAGTTTTATGGAGAAGACAATAGACGAAAAAAAGCAGGGAAACTCTTTAGTGCTTGAACAGAAAGCAGAGAACAGTCGTAAACTTTTCATTGAAAGTTACGGATGCGCTATGAATTTCAGCGATAGTGAAATTGTAGCTTCTATTCTTTCCAAAGAAGGTTTTAATACCACCCAGAATTTGGAGGAGGCAGATCTTGTTTTGGTGAATACCTGTTCTATCAGGGAAAAAGCTGAACAAACTGTTCGCAAACGTCTGGAGAAATATAATGCCGTAAAGAGGATAAATCCAGGGATGAAAGTTGGAGTACTGGGTTGTATGGCCGAGAGACTTAAAAGCAAATTTCTCGAGGAAGAGAAGATCGTAGATCTGGTCGTGGGACCAGATGCCTATAAGGACCTTCCAAATCTTATCAACGAAGTCGAAGAAGGTAGAGATGCCATAAATGTTATCCTTAGCAAGGAAGAAACTTACGGTGATATTTCGCCTGTAAGGCTGCAAACAAACGGTGTTTCTGCATTTGTATCCATTACCCGTGGTTGTGATAATATGTGTACATTTTGTGTGGTACCATTTACCCGTGGCAGGGAAAGAAGCCGTGATCCTCAAAGTATTATTGAGGAAGTGAATGACCTCGCTGCCAAAGGATACAAAGAGATCACCTTACTAGGGCAGAATGTGGATAGTTATCTTTGGTATGGCGGCGGATTAAAGAAGGACTTTAAGAATGCCACCGAAATTCAAAAAGCGACCGCTACCAATTTTGCCGGGCTTTTAAAGCTGGTTGCCGAAGCACAGCCAAAAATGAGAATTCGCTTCTCTACTTCCAATCCCCAGGATATGACTCTGGATGTTATAGAGGCCATGGCTAAATATCGTAATATTTGTAATTACATTCATTTACCGGTACAAAGTGGGAGTGACCGTATTTTGAAAAAAATGAATCGACTTCACACCAGGGAGGAATACTTCAGGCTTATAGATAATATTAAAAAAATGATTCCGGGCTGCGGAATCTCTCATGATCTTATCACCGGATTCCCCACAGAAACCGAAGAAGATCATCAGGACACTCTGTCCCTGATGGAATATGTTCAGTATGATTTTGGCTATATGTTCGCATATTCTGAAAGACCAGGTACTATGGCCGAGCGTAAACTTGAGGATGATGTACCGGAAGAAGTAAAGAAAAGAAGGCTGCAGGAAATAGTAGATCTTCAACAAAAGCATAGCAAGCGAAGAACAGAAAGGTTCCTGGGACAAACTGTTGAGGTTCTCATCGAAAGAGAATCGAAAAAATCTGCAAACCACTGGAGTGGAAGAAATTCTCAGAATACAGTAGTGGTATTTGATAAAGAAAATTATCAGGTAGGAGATTTCGTGAATGTAATAATTAATGATTGTACCAGTGCAACCTTGATCGGGAAGCCGGTAGGTTATAGCGATAATAATTAAATAGTATTAAAGCATAATTTTCGGGATTATGCTTTTTAGCAATACAGAATATTTCTAAATGGAATCAGTACAGGCGATAAAACAGCGATTTGGGATCATTGGTGACGACCCCAAACTAAATCGTTCAGTAGAAAAGGCGATACAGGTTGCGCCAACAGATATTTCGGTGCTTGTTACCGGAGAGAGTGGTGTGGGTAAAGAAAGTATCCCCAAGATCATTCATGCCCTCTCTCACAGGAAACATGGGAAATACATAGCAGTGAACTGTGGGGCCATTCCTGAAGGAACTATAGACAGTGAATTGTTCGGTCACGAGAAAGGAGCATTCACCGGAGCTACCCAAACGAGGAATGGATATTTTGAGGTTGCCGATGGCGGAACTATATTTTTAGATGAGGTTGGTGAACTGCCTTTACCAACCCAGGTGCGTTTGTTGCGGGTGTTGGAAAATGGAGAATTCATCAAGGTAGGTTCTTCCAAAGTTCAAAAAACAAACGTGAGGATCGTAGCGGCTACGAACATCAATATGTTCGAGTCTATTAAGAAAGAGAAATTCAGAGAGGATCTTTACTATAGATTGAGTACCGTGGAGATCAACCTGCCGCCACTTCGCGAGAGAAAAGATGATATTCACCTTTTATTCAGAAAATTCGCTTCAGACTTTGGCCTGAAGTATAAAATGCCTACGATAAAACTGGAGGATGATGCCGTGGACCTCCTACTAAAGTACAGGTGGGGTGGAAATATCCGTCAGCTAAGAAATATTGCTGAACAGATCTCGGTTCTGGAACAGAATAGAATTATAAGTGCTTCAGATCTGCGGCATTACCTGCCCGATGTTGGAAGTAATCTTCCGGCGGTGATTTCAGATAAAAAACAGGAGAGTGATTTTAGTAATGAGCGGGAGATTCTTTATAAAGTTCTTTTCGATATGAAGAGTGACCTGAATGATCTGAAGAAACTTACCCTTAAATTGATGCAGGAAGGTGATTCCAAGCAGGTACAGGATGATAATGAAGGTTTAATTCAGAAGATCTATGGAAATAGCGGCGATGATATTGATGAGGCAGATATCGATGACGACCAGTTAAATGTTCTGCAAATTCCACAGCAAAATAATTCTACGGCAAGACAGGAAGAAAAAGATAAATACTATTTTGCTGAAGAAATTGAGGAAGAGGAAACGCTATCTCTTCAGGATAAGGAGTTAGAACTCATAAAGAAATCTCTGGAAAGACATAGCGGTAAACGTAAAGCTGCTGCCGAAGAACTTGGGATAAGCGAACGAACACTTTACCGAAAGATAAAACAGTATAATTTGTAGTAGCTTTCAGCCCCTGGATCAAGCCGATAAGCCGAATTTAATATTTTGGATCTTATCAGCTTAGTGCTTAAAGCTTACAGCTAAAAACATATGAAGAAATTATTTTTTATTTTTTGCTCCGTACTTCTATTAAGCCTCCAGTCCTGTGGTATTTATTCTTTTACGGGTGCAGATACCGGCGAGGCAGAATCTTTCCAGGTGAACTTTTTTCAAAATAATGCAGATCTGGTAGAACCGGGTATAGACCGGGCTTTTACTATTTCTCTTCAGGATCTTATCCTTAATCAAACCAGTCTTAACCTGACCAATACCAATGGAGACCTTATCTTTGAAGGAGAAATCACAGAGTATTACATCTCTCCTATGTCTGCTACTGCCCAAAATACGGCAGCCCAGAACAGGTTGACCATAACGGTGAATGTGAGATATTACAATACCCTGGAGCCGGATAAGGATTTTGAACGTAGATTCTCATTTTATTTTGATTATCCTGCGCAGACTCAACTTGTAGGTGCTGCCCTGGAAACCGCTTTAGATGAAATTTATACGAGACTAACTCAGGATATTTTTAATGCGGCTTTAACCGATTGGTAATGGATATAAAAGCGCTAACAAATTTACTGGAAAACCCGGGTGAGATCACCGCAGAGCAAACCCGAGAGATCGAAAAGATCTTGGTCAAAGCTCCTTATTTTCAGGCGGCGCGGGCTATCAGGTTAAAGGGCTTAAAAGAGCACCAGGAATTTAGTTATAATGACGCTTTAAAAAAGACCGCCGCATATACCACAGACCGCAGTATTTTATTTGAATTTATTACCTCGGCAGAATTTAATCAAAATCAAATTGCCAAACAGATACGTGACCAGGAAGAAAGGTTGATGCAGATGACCGTTTATGAGCCAGAAGAGGTGCATGGACGCAGGAGTATTGATATCAATGAGGCCATAAAGATGAAGCAGTCTGAATCTGAATTGGTGATGGATCCTTCTTTATTTGAAAGACATGAACCTGTAGAGGAGGAAGAAATCCAGACTGGGCAAAAAGAAAGTTCTTCTGAAGATGAGCTTGGAATTGGAAAGCCTTTGGAATTTGACGGGAGGGAATCCCATTCTTTTTCAGAATGGTTAAAACTTACCAAAGCACAGCCTATTGAAAGAGAAGAGAGTGCAAGGAATGAGCAAGATGAAAACCGTTCGCGTAAATTCGAGCTGATAGAAGAATTCATTTCTAAGAATCCTAAAATAAAGCCAGGTAAAATTGCCAATAAAGCGAACCTGGCAGAACAGGGTACAACTGCCCCGGAATCCCTTATGACAGAGACTCTGGCTAAGGTATATCTCGAGCAGAAAAACTATAAAAAAGCCATCCAGGCTTATAAAATATTAATTTTGAAAAATCCCGAAAAAAGTGGTTTCTTTGCAGACCAAATTCGGGCAATAGAGAAATTACAAGACATTAATAACGAATAAGAATGAGTACATTCACTATTTTTTTAGCTTTAATAATTATCGTAGCATTTTTGCTGGTAGTTGTAATTATGGTACAGAATCCTAAAGGAGGAGGTTTATCTTCATCTTTTGGAGGTGGTGGTCAACAAATGGGAGGAGTTAAGAAAACCACAGATTTTCTTGATAAAAGTACCTGGACCCTGGCTACCTTATTATTAGTATTGATTCTTCTTTCGAATGTAGCCATTATGGATGCACCTGCGGGAGCAGCTACAAGGGTTTTTGAAAGTGATGAACCTGTAAATACAGAGGTTCCTGCAGCTCAGAATCCAGCTCAACCGGTAGAGACTGACAGTGCACAGTAGATTTTCACAAAACATTATAATTTAAAAATGCCAGCTTATGACAAGCTGGCATTTTTTTTTGGTTAATGGCAGGAATAAATCGCTGGCATAATTTTAGGAATATCCCTAAGCACGATTAAAAAATTAATTAACCTGTAATAAAAATTATAAAAAATGGGACTAAACATTAAACCGCTTTCAGACAGGGTTGTTATTGAACCTGTTGCTGCAGAAAACAAGACTGCATCTGGGATTATTATTCCCGAAACCGCAAAAGAAAAACCTCAAAAAGGTAAAGTAGTAGCTGTTGGTGCAGGATCTAAAGATCACGATATGACCGTTAAAGAAGGGGATATGGTTCTTTATGGTAAATATGCAGGTACCGAGCTAAAGCTTGAAGGTACAGACTACCTGATTATGCGGGAAGATGATATTCTGGCAATAGTATAACTACATCAAAATTACTTTCCTGCTGCCGCAGGGAATAAATCAAAAAATTAATTAACCAAATATTTTCAATGCCCTCAGGCTGTTGAAAATTAAAATCTATAAAAATGGCAAAAGATATAAAATTTGACATCCAGGCCCGTAACGGGATCAAGCGTGGAGTAGATGCATTAGCCAATGCTGTTAAAGTAACCTTAGGACCTAAGGGTCGTAACGTGATTATTAGTAAGTCATTTGGAGCACCAACTGTAACTAAGGATGGTGTAACTGTGGCAAAAGAAATCGAACTTGAAGATGCTCTGGAGAACATGGGAGCACAGATGGTAAAGGAAGTTGCTTCAAAAACCAATGATCTTGCCGGTGACGGTACCACTACCGCTACCGTTCTTGCTCAGGCTATCGTAAAAGAAGGTCTTAAGAACGTTGCTGCTGGTGCAAACCCAATGGATCTTAAGAGAGGTATAGATAAAGCAGTATTATCCTTAACTGAAGATCTTGCCAAACAAACCAAAGAGGTTGGCGATTCATCTGAAAAGATCAAACAGGTTGCTTCGATCTCTGCTAATAACGATGATAAGATAGGTGATCTAATTGCCCAGGCTTTTGATAAAGTTGGAAAAGAAGGTGTGATCACTGTAGAAGAAGCAAAAGGAACTGAAACTCACGTAGACGTGGTTGAAGGAATGCAATTCGACAGAGGATATCTTTCACCTTACTTTGTGACCAATTCAGAAAAAATGACCGCAGATCTTGAAGATCCTTATATCCTTCTTTTTGATAAGAAGATCTCTTCAATGAAAGATCTGCTTCCTGTACTTGAACCAGTGGCTCAATCTGGAAAACCATTATTGATCATTGCTGAAGATGTAGACGGAGAAGCTCTTGCAACTCTTGTAGTGAACAAACTTCGTGGATCATTGAAGATTGCAGCCGTTAAGGCTCCAGGTTTCGGTGATCGTAGAAAAGCAATGTTAGAAGACATTGCGATCTTAACCGGAGGTACTGTAATTTCTGAAGAAAGAGGATTTACTTTAGAAAATGCAACTATCGATATGTTAGGTACTGCAGAAAAAGTTGCTATCGATAAGGATAATACCACTATCGTAAACGGAGCTGGTAATAATGATGATATTCATAACCGCGTAAACCAGATCAAAGCTCAGATCGAGTCTACGACTTCAGATTACGATAAAGAGAAACTTCAGGAGCGTCTGGCAAAATTAGCCGGTGGTGTTGCCGTACTTTATGTAGGTGCAGCTTCAGAAGTTGAAATGAAAGAGAAGAAAGACCGTGTAGATGATGCACTCCATGCCACCAGAGCGGCGGTAGAAGAAGGTATTGTTGCAGGTGGAGGTGTTGCTTTAGTAAGAGCCCAGGCTGTACTAAGCAAGATCAAGACCGAAAATGCTGATGAAGCAACCGGTGTACAGATCGTTTCCAGAGCTATCGAAGCTCCATTGAGAACGATCGTGGAGAATGCGGGTGGTGAAGGTTCTGTAGTGATCAACAAGGTTCTTGAAGGTAAAAAGGACTTTGGATATGATGCCAAGACAGATCAATATGTAGATATGATGAAGGCCGGTATCATAGATCCTAAGAAAGTAACCAGAGTAGCTCTTGAGAACGCTGCTTCTGTTGCCGGAATGATCCTTACTACTGAGTGTGCATTGATCGACCTTCCTGAAGAAAATGCCGGAGGCGGAATGCCACAAGGTATGGGAGGCGGTATGCCAGGAATGATGTAAAAGCAAAAGTTAGACGTTAGATTTTAACCGTTAGAC
Source organism: Christiangramia sabulilitoris (assembly GCF_007050985.1). Classification (GTDB taxonomy): domain Bacteria; phylum Bacteroidota; class Bacteroidia; order Flavobacteriales; family Flavobacteriaceae; genus Christiangramia; species Christiangramia sabulilitoris. The sequence goes on along the minus strand of NZ_VHSF01000003.1, from coordinate 642,817 downwards.
TTTATAAAAAAACCCGCTTCTTTTAAAGGCGGGTTTTTTATTTATAGCTGGTACAGGTTTATTCGGGTTGTTTCATAAAATCAAAGCCTCCTTTACGCAGGTTTATGCCAAATTCCAGGTATGCCTTGAGGCAGGCTAAAAAATTTGCCCATCCGCCTGAATTTCTACCGTACCATTGAATACCTTCTTCATTATTCAGCATTTTGCCCTCAGTGATTTTCACCAGGGTTTTATCTGGACTTAATTCTTCCAGGCTTATACCAACGGTAAGCATTTTTCCCGGCGAGCCTTCCCATTCAAAAGAGATGAATTCAGGCTTCTTGACCTTTAGCACTTTCACGGGAAATGTCATATCAAATTCAGGAAATTTCCAGGTGATCTCCTCGCCTTCTACCATAGTGCCGGTACTTTCAGATATAAAGTAATTGGACATTTTTTCTGGCTCTACAATAGCTTCGAAGACTACCTGCCTGGATTTACCTATTTGCAGCGCTGCATTGATCTCGAGATCTTTCATTTGTAATAATCGATTAAAAAATTAAAGATCGGGAATTTATAAAAAAGAAGAATGAATTCTTAATTTAAAGCCAGAACGTAGAATTAACAGTAAATCTTATTAATCCTGCTCTTCTTTGATCTCTTCAGTTTTAAGTTGTTTCTTGGATTTGAGGAAATACTTGGGGCTAACTCCATATTTTTCTTTAAAGATCTTTGAAAAATAACTTCGGTTATTAAGTCCTATAGAGGTGACAATCTCTGAAATATTCTTATCTGAAAGTTTTAGCATCTCCTTAGCCGCCTCAAGCTTTACATTCTGCATATATTTATTTACGGTAAGGTTATATACATATTTAAAACCTTCCTGCAGCTTGTTCACATTAGTGCCCGCTTCTTTCGCCAGGGATTCCACATTTAGATTTGTGCTAAGATCCCCCTGAATTCTTTTCGCGACATAATCTACTTTTTCGATATCAGATTTTCTGAGGATCTTAGGCAGGTTTTCACCATTCTCGTCGTCTTCATATTGTGCGATCTGGATGACCAGCATTTCAAAGGCCTTACCCTCAAGGAACAGGTTGCGCAAAAAACCGGAATAATCCTTAGTGCTGATATCGTCCATAAGATCTGCAGCTTTAATACTGTAATTCCCCTGGTAAAAAAATTGCTTCTTAGAAACGGCATCCTGAAAAAGCTCCTTTAAAGTAGGGTCAAGGTCCTTGAAATCGTAATTAGATCTATGCGCGAATATCGACCTGATGATCTCCAGGCTGGATACATGGGTGGCAATATTCTTTTTAAAGTACAAAATGTGTCCCTGGTAGCCATTACTGCTTACTACAATATTCTGGTAAGTGTCAATGGTGTGAAGCTCATCACTCTTCTGAAAACGATGTCCTACGCTTCCTTCAGAACAAAAAATAAACTTTAGCGGATGTACTGTATTTAACGCAAAATGAATTTCTACATCCTCGTAGAATTTACAGTTATAAGTAAGGATGCCCATCCCGGAATCGAAACTGACTCCTCTTATATAACCTTCTCCGGAACTTTCCGGAATATTAACACTTAGTTCTCCGTTTCGGTTTATTAATTCAGTTCCAAGGGTTTCTGCAATATCCTCGAGGATTTCGTTTACTGGTAAGGTTTTAACAATAATTCTCATTGATAATCTCGTAGAATTCGCGCTTTTTAAAGTTAAGCGTTTTTTACTAATTTTTTCTAAACACAAAGGCTGTAAAATTATCATTTGTGTGAAAATTTTAAGAATTCTTGTGCGAGATATCATTATTTAAGATAATTGTAATGCGAAAAACGTTATAATGCCCTTTCTTTAGATTGATTTCACGGCTAAATAAGCAACTGTGTTTAGATATCAATTATTTGTTAAATCTTTTTTTGGAAAACCACAGGGCCTTAAATTCAGGAAAATCCAATATTATGAGCGCAGATAAAGACAGGTCTTCACCTATGCTAACAGATCATAAAGATTCTGAACAAAGTAGAAATCAATCTACAGAAACAAGAACCGGTAATTCCAGGAACAAAATGTGGGTGGTAGTACTTATTATCCTGGTTTTTTTGCTTATCATTCTTTCTGTAACAGGAGTGGTTACTTTATAAATCCGCTACTGTAAAAATTTCGTATTTATATTAAATGCTAAAAGCATAAAAACTTTACTATGTCTAAAAATTATTATGATCCTGCAGACCTTAGAAAATTTGGAGAAATTACTGAATGGAGTGAGGAATTAGGAAACAAATTCTTCGATTACTACGGTAAGGTTTTCGAAGAAGGAGCACTTTCTGCGCGCGAAAAATCCCTGATTGCCCTGGCTGTGTCGCACGTTGTTAAATGTCCATATTGCATAGATGCATATACTAAAGACGGATTACAGCGGGGTATTACCAAAGAGGAAATGATGGAAGCGGTGCATGCCGGCGCAGCAATTGAAAGTGGAGCTACTTTGGTGCATGGCGTTCAAATGATGAACAAGTACAAAAAGTTAAGTATGTAAGTATTTTCGTAATAAGTGTACTAATTATTTAACGCATCAAAATTTCTTTATGACCATTAAGTCCCTGAAAGCACGAAAGGATGATCTTTCCAGTCCTAAAAATCAATTAAAATTCCTGAGTAACGGTATTTTTCAAAATGGTGGTTTACCCACATTCAAAGACAAGATTAGCCAAACCGGTAATTTCCCCCTGAAACCAAAAAAATTAGAGATACTCCAGCTTAATCTTGGTTATATGTGCAATCAGGTTTGTTCTCATTGCCACGTAGATGCCGGTCCAGACAGGAAAGAGATCATGACCCGGGAAACCATGGAACAATGTCTTGAAGTAATTAAAAATACAGGTGCCCACACCCTGGATCTTACGGGTGGAGCTCCGGAAATGAATCCGAATTTCAGATGGTTCGTGGAAGAAGCATCAAAGGCAGGCATTAAGGATTTTATCGTAAGGTCTAATCTAACCATCATTCTGGCTAATAAAAAATATCATGACCTTCCGGAATTTTTTAAGAAACACAATGTACACGTAGTATCTTCGCTTCCCTTTTATAAAAGAGAGAAGACAGACAAGCAACGTGGAAGCGGGGTTTTTGATAAATCTATAAAGGCCTTACAAATGCTCAATTCGGTTGGTTATGCACAGGAAGGTACCGGTTTAAAACTTGACCTGGTTTATAATCCTTCCGGGGCATTCCTGCCTACAGATCAACAGGCCATGGAGCATGATTTTAAAGTTGCTTTAAAGGAAGATTTCAATATAGATTTCGATAATTTATTTGCGATAACCAACTTGCCTATAAGTCGTTTCCTGGAATATCTTATTGCTTCAGAGAATTACGAGGATTATATGTACGCCCTGGTAGATGCCTATAATCCTGCGGCTGTGGAGAATGTAATGTGTACAAATACCATCTCCATTAGCTGGGATGGCTGGTTGTATGACTGTGATTTCAACCAAATGCTGGAGTTAAAAGTTGATAGTAAAGTGCAACATATTAGCGCGTATAACGAAGATTTATTAAACGACAGGAATATTATAATTTCACAACATTGCTATGGTTGTACTGCCGGGGCCGGTAGTAGTTGCCAGGGAAGCGTAGCCTGATCATGAGTATGACAAGGAACTTTCTTATACTCATCTTTATGGTCCAGATTTTTTCACCCGTGCAATCTCAGAATTCCCTGGGGGAAATTCTTAAGAAATATAATTCTGGCAGCATTCCCTATATTTCTGCGGAAGAATTAAGAATGCACCAGTTAAATGGAGATGTGATCATATTGGATGCAAGGGAGAACGAAGAATTCATAGTGAGTCATATTCCCGGCGCGATATATATTGGCTATAATGATTTTGAACTCTCCGGAATGAATGACATTCAGAAAAATAAAAAAATCGTGGTGTATTGTTCTATAGGGATCAGATCTGAAGATATTGCCATAAAACTTGCTAAAGCGGGTTATAAAAATATCAGGAATCTTTATGGGGGCATATTTGGATGGAAGCAAAGCGGTTTTCCTGTTATGGATATAAAAAACAAACCAACCAATAAAGTTCACGCTTATTCCAGGCATTGGGCTAAATGGCTGGAGAATGCTGAAAAAATTTATTAGGTGGATAACGAGAAATTATTGATGATCTTCACCAAAAATCCTGAAGCGGGAAAGGTGAAAACGAGGCTGGCCAGAGATCTTGGTAATAATAAGGCGCTGGAAATTTATAAATTTCTGTTGAAGCACTCTCATGAAATCACTGCTCCCCTGAAACTGGAAAAACAAGTATTTTATTCCAGCTTTCTTGCTGAGAATGATATTTGGGAAACTGGAGGTTTTGAAAAAAAACTTCAAATCGATGGGGATCTGGGAGATAAAATGCAAGCGGCCTTTACAGATGCTTTTGCACAGGGTTATCAGGAAGTGATCATTATAGGGAGTGATCTTTATGATATATCTTCGGCTGATATTTCTGCAGCTTTTTCAGAATTGCAGGATCATGATTATGTAATAGGTCCGGCGAAGGACGGAGGCTACTATTTACTTGGAATGAAAGCCATGAATAAAAAGCTTTTCCATGGAAAAAATTGGAGTACTTCCAGTGTTTTTGAAGACTCGCTTAAAGATATGCAGGATGCGAAGATCAAGGTCCTGCCAGAAAAAAATGATATAGATATGCTGGATGATATAAAAGATCATCCGGCCTTCCAAAATTTTATAAAATAATGACAGACAGAATTAATGAATCTGTAGACTATTTAAAATCGAAAGGCTTTGGAACTCCTGAGGTTGGGATCATTCTTGGGACCGGGCTTGGAAAACTACTTGAAGATGTGGAAATCGAGGCTGAAGCCAGTTATAATCATATTCCATACTTTCCTACGGCTACGGTTGAATTTCATAAAGGTAAACTGATCTTTGGAAGCCTGCAGGGTAAAAAAGTAGTCATTATGCAGGGAAGGTTTCACCTGTATGAAGGGTACAGTCTTTTCGATGTTACTTTTCCGGTTAGGGTAATGAAGCGGTTAGGAATGCAACGATTATTGGTGTCCAATGCTTCCGGGGCATTGAATCTCGATTTTAAAAAAGCAGAACTTATGCTTATAGATGATCATATTAACCTGCTTGGAGGTTCACCTTTGGCTTTTCACGGCGTGGATCAACTGGGTGAAAGGTTTGTAGATATGAGCGAGCCCTACAACAGGGAAATGAACGAAATTTTTGAAGAAGCTGCAAGAAGAAATAATATCACACTACACAAAGGAGTGTATATTTCTGTTCCCGGCCCCGAACTCGAAACCAGGGCTGAATATCGTTATTTAAAAATGATTGGAGGGGATGCAGTAGGTATGAGCACTGTGCCAGAAGTTATCGTGGCAAATCATTTGGGAATTCCGGTTTCAGCAATTTCAGTGATCACAGATCAGGGAGATCCGGATAACCTGGAGAAGGTCGATATTCAGGATATCCTGGCCAATGCCGCCAAGGCAGAGCCGAATATGGTAAAATTGTTTAAAGAATTATTAGATAAGATATAATGAGCTATTTAGAAACTACCAAAGATGTTTATCGCGAAGCGGCCCTTACTCCAGATGTGGGATTATGTTGTACTACAAATCCAATTTGGGAATTACCCGGGCTAAAGATTCCTAAGATCATGCAGGAAATGAATTACGGTTGTGGATCTACGGTTCATGCCCGTGACCTTACCAATAATCCCAGAACCCTTTATGTGGGCGTTGGCGGTGGGATGGAACTGCTGCAATTTGCCTATTTCTCCCGGCAGAAATCGGGGGTTGTCGGGGTAGACATTGTAGATGAAATGCTGGAGGCTTCCCGGAAGAATTTTAAGGAAGCTGAAAAGTTGAATTCATGGTTTAAGTCTGAATTCGTGGACCTCAAAAAGGGTGATGCTACAGAACTGCCGGTGGAGGATAATTCAATAGATGTGGCAGCTCAGAATTGTCTTTTTAATATTTTTAAAACTGAAGAGCTTACCAAAGCTTTAAAGGAAATGTACCGCGTTTTAAAACCACATGGCCGGCTTGTGATGAGTGATCCTACCTGTGAGCAGGAAATGAACGATGAATTGAGGAATGATGAACGCCTCCGGGCTTTATGTCTTAGCGGAAGTTTAACCATACAGGATTATGTCAAAGCGTTAACAGATGTAGGTTTTGGTACGATCGAGATAAGGGCAAGAAAACCTTATCGAATTCTGGATCCTAAAAACTATCCTACAGATGAACTCATTTATATAGAATCGATAGAGGTAGCCGCCATAAAAGATCCAATGCCAGAAGATGGTCCATGTATATTTACCGGTAAAGCTGCCATATATTATGGCGATCAGGATCATTTTGATGATGGTAAGGGGCATTTCCTGGTTAAAAACCAGCCGCTGGCGGTCTGTGATAAAACTGCCGGAGCACTGGCATCCCTCGGCAGAGACGATATATTTATTAGTGAATCTACCTGGCATTACGATGGTGGAGGCTGCTGCTAATTTTTAAAAAAGAATACCATGAAGAAGTTAATTCTAAGTTTTGTGATCCTCATCTCCGGGGCGGCCATGTTCGCCTCCTGTAATCTCATATCCAGCGCAGGATTTAACAGTAAGGGCCTGCCTACTCCAAGCGTAAATGATGAAGCCAAAAATATAGCTAAAAATGAAGCTGTTAAAGTAGATCACAGTCTGTGGAATAAATTACTTCAAAAGCATGTTCGGGAAGATGGGATGGTAGATTATAAAGGTTTTAAAAATGACAGGGAAAAGCTTAATAAATACCTGGAAATGCTTTCTAAGCAAAAACCAGATGATTCCTGGTCTGCGCAGGAACTGCTTGCCTATTATATCAATCTCTATAATGCCTATACCGTAGATCTTATTTTGCGAAATTATCCGGTGAAGAGTATTAAAGATATTAATGGTGCCTGGACCAGCGAATTTATCAATATAGGTGATACTAAAATTTCCCTTGGCGGTATAGAAAATAGTTTGCTGCGCAAGATGAATGAACCCAGAATACATTTTGCGATCAATTGTGCGTCGATATCATGTCCAAAACTTATTAATGAAGCTTTTACTGCACCTAAGATCGAACAGCAGCTGGAGATAGTTACCAGAGAATTCGTGAATTCAGATAAGAATGAAATTTCCGGGAATTCAGCCAGGCTATCTTCGATATTTGACTGGTATAAAGGCGATTTTACTGAAGGCGGTGTAAGTCTTATAGACTATGTGAACCGGTATTCAAAAGTTAAAATAGCTAAGGATGCGGAGATTTCATATCTCGAATATAACTGGAACCTGAACGAAGCTAAGTAGAAAGGGATGATAAGCATTATTATTCCCGTTTTTAATGAGGAAGAAAAACTTCCGGTTTTACTGCAACATCTCGCGAGGGTCTCTTCTGGTTTTGTTTCCGAAATTATTGTTGTAGACGGTGGAAGTACAGATGCAACGGCCAGGGTTTGCAAATACCAGCCCGGGGTTATCTATTTGAATTCCCCTAAAGGAAGGGCTGTGCAGATGAATACCGGGGCCAAAATTGCCAAATCTGAAATTCTTTATTTTTTACATGCCGATAGTTTTCCACCGGAGCGTTTTGATTCTTTGATCGTAAATGAATTTAAAAAGGGCAATAAAGCCGGATGCTTTCAGATGAAATTTGATAAAGATCACTGGTGGCTGAGTTTAATGGGGTTTTTCACTAAATTTAATCATATCTCCTGTCGCGGCGGTGATCAATCTCTTTTTGTATCACGGCGGCTTTTTGAACAATTATCGGGATTCGATGAATCCTACCTTGTTTATGAAGACAATGAATTCATTAAAAGACTATACGATTTGGGGCAGTTTACGGTGATAAAAAGCTGGATTACTACCTCGGCCAGGCTTTACGAAAAACTGGGTGTCTGGAATACTCAGCGTCTGTTTATCGAGATCTATTGGAAAAGAAGGTTTGGAGCATCTGCAGAAGAACTTTATTCGCATTATTATAAGCGTATTAGTTCCTGAAATTCTCATGATTTTTCTGAATAACAGCCTCGGCAGGTTTATTCTGTGGTGTAAAACGATCATTATCAGGTCCTCCGGCATTTTCAGACTGATGCCACTTCCAGATATAACCGCCGGCGAACCAGTTTTCACCCCAGAATTCTTCATATAAAATTTTCAGGGCCCTGGCCTGAAGTTCCTGGTTAATGCCTGAAATATCCCGGCTGGAATTCCACGGCTCCTTCAATGCATAATCCATACTCCGGTAGCCATATTCTGTGAACATTACGGGTTTGTTAAATTCCTGGCTCAGTTCTTCCAGCATATTTTTATGATTCTGCCAGCCATTTCTGATCTCTTCTTCTGTAGGAGAACTTTCCTCGCTCAGGGGAAAATAGGCATCTACTCCTATATAATCCAGTTGATCCCAGAATTCAATCTTATCTACCTTGTCCCAGTTTTCTGCATATACCAGTTTTCCTTTATAAATACTTCTAACGTCGGCAATTAATTGTTTCCAGTAGTCAGGTCTCTGGTCTGCAAAATTGAAAAGTTCTGTTCCAATGCAAAAGGTTTCAATATTATTTTCTTCTGCAATCCGGGCATAGAGCAAAATGTAATCACGGTATGTAGACTCAAATTTTACCCAATCACTTTCTGTCGAAGCTTTAAAATCACCGGTAAATTCACCGTTTCTCAGCCAGATATGAGGTTTTATCATCAGCCTTAGATCTTGTTTTTTTAGCAACTTAATGGCATGCTCAATTCCGGCGACCCTTTCTCCAAACCATTGTCTCTCTGTATTGAAAATTAACCTGGGTTCGTCTTTATTCGGAACGAAAGCATAAGGGACCAAAGCTACAGCATTGGCATTTATCTCGACCATTGGCAAAATATGTTCGCTTCTAAGACTATCCCTGGAGGCCACGAGACTTATGCCATTAATTTTCTTTAAAGGTATTTCTGCCTGGCACGATCCTGATAAAACAGCTATTAGTGCTAGGATCAGAACGTGAATTGATATTTTGGAAATACGTGCCATCCTTAAAGTTATAAAAACCCTGTTCTACTTGGGAATTTGCCAATTTTCAGCGTACTTTACTCGTAGTGCCATCAGGCTTTCTGCCAAATTATAAAAAATTAATGGAGCATATAGTAATAATCGGTAACGGAATTTCAGGTATCACGGCGGCCCGGCACATCCGGAAAAATGCAGACCATAAGATCACAGTAATTTCAGGTGAATCAGATTATTTCTTTTCGCGTACTGCATTAATGTATGTCTATATGGGGCATATGAAGTGGAATCATCTACAGCCATACGAAGACTGGTTCTGGAAAAAGAACAGGATAGAATTGGTAAAGGCCTGGGTGACCAGGTTAGATTTTGAAAAAAAGAAATTACGTTTTTCTGTGGGTGAGCCTATGAGCTATGATAAGCTTGTAATTGCCACCGGTTCGGTATATAACAAATTTGGTTGGGAAGGAGAAGATCTTAAAGGAGTCCAGGGCCTGGTGTCCAAACAGGATCTTATCGAGTTGGAAGAAAACACAGCGCACACGAAAAAAGCGGTAATTGTAGGAGGAGGACTTATTGGCATAGAGCTTGCCGAAATGCTGAGAACCCGGAAGATTGAGGTTACTTTCCTGGTTAGAGAAAAAGCATTCTGGAGTAATGTTCTTCCATTCCCAGATGCTGAAATGATCTCTGAACACATAAGCTCTCATGTTGTAGATTTGCGACATAATACAGAATTAGATAAGATCCTTGCAGATGAAAACGGCAGGGTAAGGGCGGTCACGACAAAAGATGGGGAAGAGATCGAATGTCAGCTAGTAGGCCTTTGTGCCGGCGTACGACCTAATATAGATTTTCTAAAAAATTCTAAACTGGAAACAGACAGGGGAGTACTGGTCAACGAATATTTGGAAACCAATATTCCAGATGTATATTCCATTGGTGACTGTGCCCAGCAACGAAATGCTATAGGTTTAAGAAAGCCGGTGGAAGCCGTATGGTATACGGGCAGGATCATGGGTGAAACTCTCGCCCAGACCTTAGTTGGAAAAAGGACTGCATATGAACCCGGTAACTGGTTTAATTCAGCTAAATTCTTCGACATCGAATATCAAACTTATGGCTGGGTCTGGCCTGAACCGAAGAAGGGTGAGGAACATTTTCACTGGAGGCATAAAAAGGAATTTAAGGCAATCAGCATTTCATATGAAGCAGAAAGTAGAAGATTTTTAGGTATCAATACTTTTGGGATCAGGATGAGACAGGAAGTCTTTGATCGCTGGCTGGATGAAAATAGATCTGTAGATCACGTGATGATGAATTTGAGCCTGGCTAATTTTGACCCGGAATTTTACGACACTCATGAAGATGAGATTTTAAGCAATTTTAAAAATAATTTACAGAAAGTATAGCATGAGCAGGATAGAACACAATATGTCCATGACCGGTGACGCACCGCGATCCATCAATACTCAGCAGAAAATCGCCACCCTTATTGGAATGTCTGGGTTAATGATACTGGTCCTTGCTGCTTTCAATCTTAATTTTCCCAATAAAACTCTCTGGCTTAGCCTGTCTTTAGCGGCGATTTCCGGAGGTATAGTCTGGTTTGCCCTGGCTGCCTATGCAGATAAACACCCGGGCATTAAAAATGATGGGCTATGGTTCAAGTCTATGACCAACAGGGGATACCTGGCCTGGTTGACGGGGATTGCGCTCACCGGTTTTTACATTATCCTTTATTTTTATCCGGAGTATCTAGGATTACAGGCAGAAGGAGATAATACCGGCCTTATCTCGCTTTTTGACCCGTTAAGCAAATTGCTGAGCGGTAATCCAGCCAGCCAGTGGTTTGTATATGGAACGCTCTATACCATAGCGATCCTGGCCTTTGGTGTAAAATTCATGTGGAAATACAGGCATAATCGGTACGAAAAAATAAGAACAGTATCTGTAATGTTCTTCCAGACGGCTTTTGCATTTCTTATTCCTGAATTCATGTCGAGATTAAACGGGAAGGGATTTTCCCTGCCTTATTATGATCTAAAAAATATCTGGCCCCTTAATTATTATAATTTTGAACAATACCGTGTCAATGATTTTTTAGATTCAGGCACAATTGGTCTTATTCTATTATTATTCGGGATAGCTTCTATTTTTATCATTACCCCCATCCTTACTTATAAATATGGTAAAAGATGGTATTGCAGCTGGGTGTGTGGTTGCGGTGGTCTGGCAGAAACTGCCGGCGATCCCTACCGTCATCTTTCAGATAAAAGTCTTTTTGCCTGGAAGGTAGAGCGCTGGGTGATTCATAGTGTACTGGTCTTCGTGGTCCTTATGACCACCGCGGTGATTTATTCGTATCTGGGGTATGATGCAGATAGGTACTGGTTAAACCGTGATGTGTTTCTCATTGGGGTTGGAACATTTCTAACCCTGTTGTTTGCCGGCATCTGGTATTTTAAAAGAGAAGAGCTTGAAAAGGATGCCAGGTATGGAGCCATAGGTTATTTGGTGATCATAATTTCTCTTATAGGGTTTCATTATTTCAGTGGCAGTAATCTCTTTCTGTTCAATGCGGAAACGCTGCGGCAAAGTTATGGCTTCCTTATAGGTGCCATTTTTAGCGGGGTAATAGGTACAGGATTTTACCCGATTTTTGGAAACAGGGTATGGTGCAGGTTTGGATGTCCCATGGCGGCAATTTTAGGAATGCAGCAACGATTGTTTTCAAAATTCAGGATCACCACCAATGGCGGGCAATGTATCTCCTGCGGCAATTGTTCAACCTATTGCGAGATGGGAATCGATGTAAGAGCTTATGCCCAGAAAGGTGAAAATATTGTAAGATCCAGCTGTGTAGGTTGCGGGATCTGTTCAGCCGTATGTCCAAGAGGAGTGCTTAAACTGGAAAATGGCAGTCATAAGAACCGGGTGGAATCTCAGGAAGCAGTGATGGGAGATAACGTGGACCTATTGGATCTCATCAAACAGAATAGCAAATAATTTGTAAGGAAATATACTATTTTTGCACTGCTTATCTAAAAAATAAATATTGCATATCCCCAATCCGCCTTATATCAAGGTAATTATTCCCGCATTCAACGAAGCAGATTCTATAGCAAGAGTGATCGCAGATATACCAGATCTGGTGGATGAAGTGATCGTGGTTAGCAATAACTCTACAGATGCTACAATAATCAATGCAAGAAAAGCCGGAGCCACCGTTCTTTCTGAAGAAAAAAAAGGATATGGTTATGCCTGTCTGAAGGGAATGGCTTATGTCGCAGATTTGCAAGAAAAGCCAGATATCTTGGTCTTTCTGGATGGTGATTATTCAGATTACCCTGATGAATTGCCAAAAATTTTACAACCAATTTTAAGCGAAGGCAAAGATTTCGTGGTGGGAGCGAGGGTTAGACAGTGGAGAGAGCAAGGTTCTATGACCTTCCCGCAGATCTTTGGGAATAAACTGGCAACAACCTTAATGAAAATCTTCTTCAACTCCAGGTTTACAGATCTGGGACCATTCAGGGCGATAACCTATGAAAAATTACTACAGCTGAAGATGGAAGATAAAACTTATGGCTGGACCGTTGAAATGCAATTGAAGGCATTACGACAAAACCTAAGCTATACCGAAGTTCCTGTGCATTACCGAAACAGAATTGGCGTTTCAAAAGTTTCGGGAACCGTCAAAGGTGCTATCTTTGCAGGTGTAAAAATTCTCGGTTGGATTTTTAAATACAGTTTTAAATGATAGATTTAGCGGTAATCATAATTTATACTCTTGCCTTACTCGTTATATTTATTTACAGCCTTTCCCAGCTTCACTTATTGATAAATTATCTGAAGGCGACCAAAGCCACTGATAACTCTGAAAAGTTCGATTTTTCCAAGGAGGACCTTCCCCTGGTTACAATTCAGTTACCTCTTTATAATGAATATTACGTAGTCGAACGGCTACTGAAAAATATTGCTGAGATCAATTATCCCCAGGATAAACTTGAGATCCAGGTCCTGGACGACTCTACAGATCATTCCTTGGAAAAGACGGCGGGAATTATAAAAGAGCTTCAAACAACCGGGCTGGATATCCAACATATCAGGCGAGAAATCAGATCTGGGTTTAAAGCAGGTGCTTTAAAAGAAGGACTAAAAGTTGCCAAAGGGGAATTTATCGCAGTTTTCGATTCAGACTTTGTGCCGGGTGAAAAATGGTTGATGGAAACCCTTCCATATTTTAAGAATGAAAAAATTGGGGTGGTGCAAACCCGTTGGGGGCATTTAAACCGCAACTACTCCCTGCTTACAAAGATCCAGGCCTTTGCGCTGGACTTTCATTTTATCCTTGAACAAACCGGAAGGAATTTTGGCAGGAATTTTATCAACTTCAATGGAACGGCCGGGATCTGGCGTAAAGCATGTATTCTTGATGCCGGCAACTGGAGCGGGGATACTTTAACTGAAGATCTTGACCTGAGTTACAGGGCCCAGATGAAAAAATGGGAATTTAAATACCTGGAAGATGTAGAAACTCCGGCAGAATTACCGGTGGTTATTAGCGCAGCCAGGAGTCAGCAATTTCGATGGAATAAAGGCGCGGCAGAGAATTTTAAAAAGAATTACGGGAAGCTGTTGAATGATAGATCGGTTTCCTTTAGTACTAAATTTCATGGTTTTTTCCATTTGCTTAATTCCAGTATGTTTTTGATCGTCCTTTTACTGGCTGTTTTAAGCGTGCCCGTCCTTTATATTAAACATAATAATCCGGCCTTTTCCTGGTATTTCAATGTTCTAGCCGGTTTTGCCATTAGTACTCTTATCTTTTTTGCCTGTTACTACGTGGCCTATACTAAAATTCACGGTAGGAGTATCAAAAGCTTTTTTAGCTTCCTCGGAATGTTTCTTACCTTTTTCTCCATCGCCATGGGCTTCTCAGTTCATAATACTCTTGCAGTTCTTGAGGGGCATTTTGGTAAAAAATCAGAATTTATCAGAACACCCAAGTTCAACATTAATTCTATGAAGGATTCCTGGAAAGGAAACAGGTACCTGACCAATCGCTTTTCGAAGAATGTGATCATTGAAGGCTTACTTTTCCTCTATTTTGGATTTGCCATCTGGAGCGCTTTCAAACTGAATGATTTTGGGCTTCTTATTTTTCACTTAATGTTGTTCACCGGCTTTGGCTTTGTATTTTTTAAAAGCATACGAGCCTGATTTTTTCTATTTTAGCGCAAAGCCCGCAGCTCTGCAATGAATCTGAACATCTTTAAAGCCTACCAGACTCCTATTATCCTGGCACTTGCTTGTGCGGTATTTCATTTCAGTTTTGCCCACGGGCTTGAAAGAACAGATTTTATAAAGCTCATCTCGTTATACGCAGCCTTGTTTTACCTGAGCTTTAAACTAATCCAGATACAGAAACATAATTTCTGGTTCCTGGCGGGGCTGGCTATAATTTTCAGGTTGATCCCCTTGTGGTCTTTACCTGAATTATCCCAGGATTTTTACAGGTTTATCTGGGATGGCAGGCTTATCGCGAAAGCCTGGAATCCATATCAGTTTGTGCCAGATGATCTTATTCTAAGACCGAATTTCAGCATTGCACAGGCTTCAGAATTATTAAAGGGGATGGGAAGCCTGAGTTCAGGGCATTACTCCAATTACGCGCCCTTAAATCAGCTCATATTCGCTATTGCGGGTTGGCTATCTCCTAAAAGTATCACCGGGGCAGTAATTATATTCAGGATTGCCATCATTCTGGCAGATGTAGGTATTCTATATTACGGCAGAAAACTTCTGAGATCTATGAAGATTCCTGAATACAGGATCTTCTGGTACATTTTAAATCCTTTCGTTATTATTGAAATGACCGGTAATCTTCATTTCGAATCGGTTATGGTGTTTTTGCTGGTACTTTCTGTTTATTTACTGCATCATGGGAAATGGTTCTGGAGTGCAGTATTTTTAGGAATGTCAGTTTCAATAAAATTATTGCCGTTGATGTTTCTACCATTGCTTTTCAAATATTTCATTCAGGCTGTGGGTAGTCTAGGGATGAAAGGTTTCCGGAGACTTCTCTTATATTACCTGGTTTGTATTTCAACAGTAATTATTTCATTTATCCCGTTCTATTCTGCGGAAGTGGTTTCGAATTTTTTCAGGAGTGTAGGTCTATGGTTCGGTAAATTCGAGTTCAATGCCAGCATATACTATATCGTGCGCTGGATAGGATTCCAGGTGAAGGGCTATAATATAATTGAGACCGCGGGAAAGATACTTCCATTCATTACGATTCTGATCATTCTTGGTCTTAGCTTATTCAGAAAAAATAAGAACACAAAACAGCTGTTAACCAATATGCTTTTAGCCGTCACCGCATATTTACTTCTTTCAACTACGGTTCATCCATGGTATCTGGCGATCCCCTTGATTCTGAGCGTTTTTACCGAGTATAAGTATATGATCATCTGGACTGCCGTAGTGATGCTAAGTTATTTTGCCTATTCCAATGCCGATTACAGCGAAAATCTATGGCTTATCACCCTGGAATATCTACTTGTATTTTTCTATATGCTAAAGGAAAGCCTATTAAAGCCTAGGCCTGTTTCTGCTTAGTGGAATTTTGCAAAAGGTACATATCCCTGATGTAAATAATGCCCCCAAAGAAATGTGCAGCGATGAGGACGGGATCATGGCGAAAAATGCCATAAGTGAATAGAAGAGCTGCACCTATCAGGCTCAATATCCAGAATCCCATAGGTAATGAAGACTCATTATTAACTTCAGAATAATACCATTGATAAAAGAACCTGGAAGTATAAACGATCTGGGCGATTATACCTAAGCCTATAAGCCAGCCCGGAATATTACCGGTACTCAACAAAACATCAGACCAGGTAAGGGAGCCAAAGAACATAATATAAGCTGCGATACCAAAGGGAAAAATGATTACAAGTCCTTTAAAAAACAGGTTTCTTTTCTTCCATTCATTCATCAAGACCAGGTTACGCCAGTATACACCATAAATAAGGAATTGGCCGAGCATGATTGCGAAATCCTCTCTTAGGTAGCCGTAGGTGAAAAGCAAAATGGAAGCTAACAAGCTTAATTTCCAGAATAGAACCGGAGTTTCCACTTTCTGAGATTTTTCAGACAGAAACCATTGAGAGATTAGCCTCGCCGAAAATAGCAACTGGGCTAAAAATCCGATAGCAAAAATTGGCCAGTTTTCCATTAATTTAAATTATCGATACGTCTAAGGATCTTTTTTAAACTCTTTTTCAGCATTGTATTAGAGGAAACCCCAAAAGAAAAATCCTGGGAATCGTCACGATCCTGCAAATATGCACGCACCCTGGAATAAAATATAGTTCCGGGATTGTTAAGATCGAAGATCTCCAGGGCAACAAATGTTTCATTACTATCAGACGGCGCAAGATTTCCAATTTGCATAGCGTCTATATTGTCACTGGAAATATTTGCTTTTATGTTAATCAGGTAATCAAAATCTCCGGTCGTAGCGCTTATATCCTTGATTTTTTCTGAACCCGGGTTTTCCGGGATATTGACCGGGAAAATCGCCACTCCTGAATTTTGCGCCAGGTGGGTATTCTTAGGAAATTTCTCCAGCAGCATATCCTGAAACTCTGTTCTTACCGCTTCCGGGGAATCGATATAATTTACCAGGTATTTTCCTTCTATTGGTTGAAATGAATTTGAGGAATTCCGAGTGAAAGTATAACTGGGAGTATGACAGGAGGTAAGACTAAGAAATAAGAAAGCTGAAAGTAACAGGAACCGTTTCATTAATATTCGAAATTAAAAAAGCTGTCCAATATTACTAATAATGTAATACTGAACAGCTATAACTCAATGCAATTATTTGTTAATTACATATCCAGGAGATATGCAAAAACCAGGGGGGCAACTATAGTCGCGTCACTTTCTATGATATGTTTAGGGGTGGTAATATCCAGTTTACCCCAGGTGATCTTTTCATTTGGGACAGCGCCCGAATAGGATCCGTAACTGGTCGTAGAATCTGAGATCTGGCAGAAATAGCTCCAGAAAGGAGTGTCTGTTCTTTCCATATCCTGGTATAGCATTGGTACTACACATATAGGGAAGTCACCGGCTATCCCACCACCAATCTGGAAGAACCCAATTCCTTGCTTAGAATTTTCCGTATACCAGTCTGCCAGGAAGGTCATATATTCAATACCAGATTTCATGGTGCTTGCTTTCAATTCACCTTTTAATACATAAGAGGCGAAAATATTACCCAGCGTAGAGTCTTCCCAGCCTGGAACTACCATGGGCAGGTTCTTTTCGGCGGCAGCATACATCCATGAATCTTTAAGATCTATTTCATAATGCTCTTCCATCACTCCGCTTAATAGCAATTTGTGCAGGAATTCATGCGGGAAATAACGCTCTCCTTTTTCTTCGGCACCTTTCCAGATTTTGAAAATATGCTCCTGTATTCTCCTGAAAGCTTCCTCTTCAGGAATGCAGGTATCGGTCACACGATTAAGTCCTTTTTCCAATAGATCCCATTCCTCTTGCGGAGTAAGGTCACGGTAATTAGGAACTCTTTTATAATGTGAATGCGCTACCAGGTTCATCACATCCTCTTCCAGGTTAGCACCTGTACAGGAAATAATATGAACTTTATCCTGGCGGATCATTTCAGCAAAAATCTTCCCGATCTCGGCGGTACTCATCGCCCCGGCAAGAGAAACAAGCATTTTAGCGCCTCCTTCAAGCTGTTTTTCGTAATCTTTAGCCGCATCTACAAGGGCAGCAGCGTTAAAGTGTAAATAATATTTCTCAATGAACTGAGATATCTGTCCTTTACTCATCTTCGTCTTCTTCGTTGTAATTTTGGTATTTAAATTTGTAGCTCAACATCTTGTAGTAAAGTTTTGCCGCCAGGAAATCTGAAGATTTTTCTTCCTTATTCGGGCAAAGCTCTACGATATCAAATCCTACAACATTTTTCTTTTTGAACATCATTTTAAGGAATTCCAGTGTTTCATACCAGAATAATCCACCCGGCTCAGGAGTTCCGGTAGAAGGCATGATGCTTGGATCGAACGCATCAAGATCTATCGTGATAAATACATTAGGCGTCATTTGTCCTATCGCATCTTCCTGCCAGTCTTCATAAAGGTCATGAGCAAAATAGACCTGGTTTTCGTCCATATGGTCTTTTTCTGAAACATCCATAGAGCGTATACCTACCTGTACGAGATTCGTATTTTTACTGGCTTCGTGCAAAGCGCAGGCGTGGTTACATTTTGAACCTTCATACTCTGGTCTAAGATCGGCATGTGCATCAAGCTGAACCACCGTAAGGTCTTCGAAGGCTTCATTAAAAGCTCTAATGCTTCCAATTGAAATTGAATGCTCTCCTCCAAAAAGGGTCACGAACTTCTCCTGTTTGATGTAATTCTTGGTGGTCATATAAACTGCCTCAACCATCTTTTCTGGTGAAGAGTTTTCTGTTACCGGCGGGGCAAGATAAATACCTTTTTTATAAACCTCGCTACGGGTTTCGATATCATACAGCTCCATATTTTCTGAAGCATCTAAAAATGCCTCCGGGCCTTT
This sequence comes from Christiangramia sabulilitoris, assembly GCF_007050985.1. Classification (GTDB taxonomy): domain Bacteria; phylum Bacteroidota; class Bacteroidia; order Flavobacteriales; family Flavobacteriaceae; genus Christiangramia; species Christiangramia sabulilitoris. The sequence goes on along the minus strand of NZ_VHSF01000003.1, from coordinate 624,168 downwards.
ATCGGCGCCTTTTTGCCAGGTACTGGTACCATCATATGGAACAGGAATCAATACCACTTTTGCTTCGTCTATACGAGCGTATTTTTCGGGTATCCCGGCATAATTCTTTTTGCTCATGGCTAATTGAATTGATTAGTTAGTTGATTATTAAAGCGTTAAAATATTAATTGTTTCTGTCATAGCCCAAAATGTTCAGCATATCTTCAGAATTTTGTTGTTCACGAAATAACCTGCTGGTTAATTCTCCGTTTTCATCAAAGTCTATTAATATATGTTTAGGCTGTGGAATAAGGCAATGCTGTAATCCCCCAAATCCACCGATGGTATCCTGATAAGCTCCGGTATTAAAGAAGCCTATATAAAGTGGTTTGTCTTTTTTAAACTTCGGTAGGTAAATAGCATTTGTATGTTGCTCAGAATTGTAATAATCATCGCTATCGCAGGTCAAACCTCCCAGTAATACCCGTTCATATTCCTCATTCCATCTATTCACCGCCAGCATTACGAATTTTTTGCTAATAGCCCAGGTATCAGGAAGTGTCGTGATAAATGAAGAATTGATCATATTCCATTTCTCACGGTCATTTTGTTGCTTCTGGTAGAGAACCTCGTAAATAGCTCCTCCGCTTTCACCGACCGTAAAACTTCCGAATTCGGTAAAAATATTTGGAACATCCACATGGGCTTCTTCGCAGGTAAGCTTGATCTGATTCACAATCTCGTCTACCATATATGCATAATCATATTCAAAAGCCAGAGAATTCTTAATTGGGAATCCTCCTCCAATGTTCAAACTATCCAGATTGGGACATATCTTTTTTAACGCGATATATACTTTTAGACACTTGTTCAACTCATTCCAATAGTAGGCTGTATCGCGAATCCCGGTGTTAATGAAGAAGTGCAGCATTTTAAGCTCCACATTTTCATTGTCTTTTATCTGCTTATTATAAAACGGCACGATATTTTTATAACCAATACCAAGTCTGGAGGTATAGAATTCAAATTTTGGTTCTTCTTCTGAAGCAATTCGTATCCCCACCTGGAATTTTCCTTCGATCCTTTCAGAAAGAAGGTCCAGCTCTTCATAATTATCTATTATCGGAAGGCAGTTCTTGTGACCACCATTAAGCAAACGGCTGATGTTTTCAATATACTGGTCTCTTTTAAAGCCATTACAGATCACCCAGCGGTCATCAGATATTTTCCCGGATTTCTTCAGTTTTTCCACGATGTTAATGTCGAAAGCTGAAGAAGTCTCGATATGAATATCATTCTTCAATGCCTCATTAAGAACATGCTCAAAATGCGAACTTTTGGTGCAATAGCAATAATTATATTTCCCTTTATAATCATGCTTCTCTATAGCCGCTTTGAACCAGCCTTTAGCTCGATTGATATTCTGAGAAATTTTTGGGAGATAAGTAAACTTTAACGGAGCTCCGTATTGTTTAACAAGTTCCATAAGATCTATGTCATGAAACTTCAACTGGGATCCATCAAGGTTGAATTCTTCCTGCGGGAAGTAATATGTCTGGTCTATTAAATCGCTGTACTTTGTATTCAATTTGTTAAATAAATTTAGGGCAAGAAATTAGAGAATAATTTATAGGGTCGAAAGGATCGACTGGTAAATTAATGTTAAGAAACGAATTCCTGGAGGTCTCAAAGCCAGCGAAAGAATATCGGGACTTGAGATTTTGAGAGACTGAAACAAATCCAGTCTTGGAAATAATGATTCTTTTCAATTACATAAAATCAAAACGAAACATTAGTTTTTGCCTCGTTCTTTAACGCGGTAAATGTATTAAAAAAATAAAAGGAAAAATTAAAAAAAATGTTAGTGCATACCGAGGTTAATTACCTCTTGCTGAGTAAGATTTCTAAATCTTCCGCGTGGAAGATCCTTTTTGGTAAGTCCGCCAAAAACTACACGATCAAGACTTTCCACCTCGTAACCTAAACTCTTAAAAATACGGGTCACGATATGCTCCTTGATGCTGTAAAGTTCGATGCCAACTTCGTTGTGAGGTTTGTCATCAATAAAGCTTACATTGGTAATGATCACTTTAGATCCTTCCAGGTAAACTCCTTTCTGGATATTTTCAAGGTCTTCTTTTGTTAGGTTCTTGTTCAAGGCAACATGATATATCTGCCTGATCCCGTTTTTCGGCTTGGCCAGTTTTTTGGCCAGGGTACCATCATTGGTGAAAAGCAAAAGTCCTTTAGCCTGGTTATCCAGTTTTCCAACTGGACTTACCTTGGCTTTAGTCGCTCTGGCCACTAATTCCATTACCGTACGGCCACCTTTCTCCGGATTACCGGTTACAAAGAAGCCTGCCGGTTTGTTTATGAGAATATATTCTGGTTTTTCAGGATTTAGTCTTCTGCCGTCAAAACGAACGTCGTCTTCCAGTTTAACCCGGTAGCCCATTTCAGTAACAGATTTACCATTCACCGTTACATTACCGGCGGCAATATACATATCTGCATCACGACGGGAACAAACCCCGGAATTGGCAATATATTTATTGAGCCTTATTCCCTCTGTATTGGTCAATGGGCTTTGCTCCATTTTTGGTTTGATAGGGGCATTACCGCGGGCCTGGGACTTCTTGCGAATTCCACCACCCTGACGTCCACTTTGTTTTCCTCCAGAAGAACGGTCGCTTCTGCTACCTGTATCTTTATTAGTTTTTCTGCCTGAAGATCTATCGTGTCTGCTCATACCAAATTTTTTGCAAAGATACATTATCCCCAATGAGGAAGGCAAGTATTTGAGAAAAGTTTTAGACTGAGCGGTTTATCTAAAAAACCCGGTTAAGTACCTCGTCGAGATCGATCAGCAAAATACTGAAAACTCCCACCACGATGATAAGCTTCAGGATATTATGAAGCAGTAAATACTGCCATTTAGCCTTGCTGAAATAGAGTAGAAGCATGAACACGGTTAGCAATATAAGCGAGACAAAAAAGTAATAGTCCATATATCCAAGTTCAAACCGGGTTACTAAAAGGTAGATAGGGATGACCGCACATAAGGTACATATTGCTAAAAAAAATTTGCTCCACTTTTCCCCGTATACCAGAGGAATAGTATGATAATTCTGCACCAGATCACCCTGCATGTTTTCCAGGTCTTTTACCAGTTCCCGCATTACGATCATAAGGTATAGAAAGGTTGCGTGGATGAAAATGACCGTCTCAAAATTCTTGTAATAAATAAATATCACAAAGAATGGGGTGATTGTAAGTATGGAAGCAACCAGGTTGCCCAGAAAAAGGATTTTCTTGAGCCTGTGTGAATACAGCCAGATGACGAATATGTAGATCGAAAAGAAAACAACCGCTCTAAAGGAAACGTAGCTTGCAAAAAAGATGGCCGCGAAATTCAGGATAAAATATACCGAAAGTTTGGTTCTCTGGCTCACCACTCTGTCCAGCATGGTTTTCTTGGGCCGGTTGATTAAATCCTTCTCACTATCGTAGAAATTATTAATAATATATCCAGAAGCGATCACACTGGAAGAAGCGAGGATAAGAAAGAAAAGATTAGGGTCAAAAAGTATATCTCTAAGGGGTTTTTCTGGCGCGAGGATAAAAGCTGAGGTGAGATATTGCGCAATAACCACTACCAGAATATTATATCCCCTTACCACAGAAAATAAACTGAATATTTTCAGTAGCAGGCGCTTGTTCGCTGAAGCTGCCATAAGATCTGTTTAGAAGTTATAAACCACTTCTAAATTATAATCTTTCAAGGCTTTCCTGGCTTTGTCTATATCCTCGGTAAATCCAAGAATATATCCACCGCCACCGGAACCACAAAGTTTAAGGTAATAATCGTTGGTTTCGATCCCGTTCTGCCACAATTTATGGAATTGAGCAGGGATCATTGGTTTGAAGTTATTTAATACCGTGTGCGATAATTTCTTAACATTCGAGAAAAGAGATTTTACATCTCCTTTAAGAAAATTGTCTACGCAGGCATCGGTTTGTGTAATAAACTGTTCTTTCAGCATTTTTCTGAAAGGTTCCTGCTTCATGTTTTCCATAAAGATGCTTACCATAGGAGCTGTGTCCCCGGTAATTCCACTATCCAGTAAGAATACTGCGCCGGTTCCGTTCGCTGTTTGCGAAGGTATACCTGCCGGTTCTATATTCTCTTTAGAATTGATAAGAATTGGAATGCTTAAATATGAATTCAAAGGATCAAGTCCCGAAGATTTTCCATGGAAGAAAGATTCCATTTCTCCGAAAATCTTTTTCAACTTCAAAAGCTTATCCCGGGTAAGATTCTCCAGTACGGTGATCTTGTCCAGGGCATATTTATCATAGATAGCCGCTACCAGGGCTCCACTACTTCCAACCCCATAACCCTGGGGGATACTCGAGTCAAAATACATTCCTTTGGAAATATCTTCCCTAAGATCATCAAGATCAAACTGGACCAGATCTGGATTGTTTTCCTGTAAACTTTCCAGATGAGAAGCAAATTTCCTAAGATTTTCGTTAGACTTTCTGGAGGCTTCATCAGGATTCTCATCCAGTTTAAGCGCGCCATTATAAAAGTTATAAGGAATAGATAAACCCTTGGAATCCTTGATGATCCCATACTCTCCGAAGAGAAGGATTTTCGAGTAAAAAAGCGGTCCTTTCATAAGTATCTAAGATTCTTTCAGGCAGTTAATGGGCTGAAAACTGATTAAAATTACAATTTTTTCGCTCCACCTCCAACTTGGTCGCAAATATAGTGCCCGTTTTGACAATACACAACTAACTCATTATTAATGAATTCTAAAATTTTAGTTTCATGATTTTCAGGGTATAAAACGTGCACATTTGCTCCTGCATCCAGGGTGAAGCAGACTGGGATTCCGGTAGTTTCTCTGTAAGACCAGATTTTGTTGATGATCTCCAGGGTATTTGGTTTCATCAGGATAAAATAAGGCAGGCTGCTCATCATCATCGAGTGCAGGGTAAGTGCTTCGCTTTCCACGATCTTTATGAATTCTGTAGTGTCTCCGTGTTTCAGGACAGGGATTAGTTTATCCAGATTTTCATGTGCCTGTGCAAAGCGATTTTCAGCAAAAGGGTGACCATGCATCAGGTCATGACCAACGGTACTGCTTACCTGTTTTTCCCCTTTATCTACTAAAAGGATTGTATCCCTGTAATTTTTAAAAATGTCATGAATCTCAAAAGGAAAAGGGATCGCATACTCATTAGATGAACCCGGAATATTCTTATGTTCACCCCAAACCACCAGGCCACCGTCTATGCTTCTCGAAGCACTACCAGATCCTAATCTGGCCAGGAATGAGGATTTCTTTGAGAAATAATCCTTTTCCATACCCGGGTATAATTCTTTCTCAAGGTGCATGATACATAAAGCAATAGCACTCATGCCACTTGCAGAAGAGGCGATCCCGCTGCTATGTGGAAAAGAATTTTCGCTATGGATCTCAAACTTATATTCCCTCAGGTAGGGGCAGTATTTTTCTATTCTCTCGAAGAACTTGAAGATCTTTGGTTTAAAATCCTGTTTGGCTTTTCCTTCAAAATAAAAATCAAAGTCAAATCCTGAAGTTTTTGACGCTTCCTTTATTCTGGAATACTTAAGAGTGGTTGTACTTTGGCAATTATCTAAAGTGAAACTGATAGATGGGTTGGCCGGAATCTGATTCTCCTTTTTCCCCCAGTACTTAACCAGCGCTATATTGCTGGGCGATTGCCAGGTAACTTCTCCAGACGCTTTGTATTCAGGTTGCTGTCTGGGAATAAAATCCTTTTGGGTCATCCTCTAAAATTTTTGCCAAAGTTAAACTTTTATGGCTTGGATTCCTGATATGGCAATTCAAATAAATTCCTATTTTAGTACAATTAACCGGACCGGTATGAACAGTAAATTATTCATAAGGAGTTCTTTTGCAGTCGTGATCTGTCTCATTTTTGGATTTATGGGGACGGTTGCTACCCAGACCGGCCTTGCAGAATGGTACCAGCATCTGGAAAAACCATGGTTTCACCTGGATGTAGATCTCTTTAGCTGGGTATGGATCTTTATGTATGTTTTAATGGGAGTTGCTGCCGGAATCGTCTGGTCCAAAGGATTTTACCATAAATGGGTAAAAACAGCTTTAATCCATTTTGGATTTCAACTTTCTTTAAATGGATTCTGGTTCCTGATTTTCTTTGCTTTAGAACAACCGTTGATCGCACTTCTTGACCTTATAATCCTTTTTATAGTTATCTTATTTACTATTAAATGGTTCAGGATTGTAAGTTCAACGGCGGCATATATGCTTATACCATATGCGGTCTGGGTATTATTTGCGATCGTATTTAATTTCGAGATCTGGAGGCTTAACTCATAGCTTTTGCCGCCAGGTAGCCTCCCGTCCAGGCATTCTGAAAATTAAAACCACCGGTGATGGCATCAATATTCAGGATCTCTCCTGCGAAATACAGATTTTTGTGAAGCTTGCTTTCAAAGGTTTTAAATTCTACTTCCCGTAGATCTATACCCCCGGCGGTAACAAATTCCTCTTTAAAGGTGCTCTTGCCATCAACCTTATAAATTGCTGAGGTTAGTTGTTTTGCCAGGGCGAGTAATTGTTCTTTGTTAAGATCTGCCCATTTGGTTTCCGGTTTTATTAAAGAAGCAGTGGTTATGCTTTGCCACAGTCTTTTTGGTAATTCGAACTGAGCTCTTTTAGAGACCTGCTGCTTTGAATTCGCAAATTTGAGCTCTTTAAGTTGGTCCAATATCTCGCTTTCAGAATAACCGGGCAGCCAGTTGACATTCATGCTGAATTTATAATTCATCATATTTAACTCCCGTGCTCCCCAGGCAGATAATTTCAGAATTGCAGGACCACTCATACCCCAATGTGTAATTAGCAAGGGTCCCGAACTCTGCAGGTTCCCGCCAGGGATAGTAACTTCAGCATCTGCTGCGATGCCGGCGAGGTCTTTTATTCTTGTATCCTTAATATTGAAAGTGAACAGGGAAGGGACGGCCTGGACTATAGCGTGTCCCATTTTTTCTAAAAGGTTCCAGACTTTGGAATTGCTGCCCGTGGCCAGCATTAATTTCTTCGTGATAAAATCTCCTGCGCTGGTCTGTAAATTCCACTCATCACCAGACTTCTGAAAATTCTTAAGACTATGACCTTTTTGAATTTCGATGTTGAGCCGGGTACATTCCCTGGTAAAACAATTGATTATAGTTTCAGAACTGTCGGTAATAGGAAACATACGGCCATCCTCTTCAGTTTTTAGTTCTATGCCACGTTTTTCGAACCACTCTATGGTATCACCGGTCATGAATTTATGGAAGGGGCCCCGAAGTTCTTTCTCTCCGCGGGGATATCTTTTTACAAGTTCTGCAGGGATGAATTCGGCATGGGTAACATTACAGCGTCCACCGCCGGAGACACGAACTTTGGTAAGCACCTCTTTTCCTCTTTCGAGAATTAGAATTTTTGATGCGGGATTATTCTCAGCAGCGTTTATGGCTGTAAAAAATCCGGCTGCACCACCACCAACAATAATTATATCATAAAGAGCCAAATCCTGCAATTTTTTTGAAGGACAAAAATAGGCAGATAATCCGGGCTTAAGAAATTTGTCAGGACTTCAAAGCCAGCGTGGGATTATGCAGCCGGTTTGGATAGTCTGAAATGATACCATCCACTCCAAAATCTATCATTCTCTGGATATCTTCCCTTTCGTTAACGGTCCAGACATTCACTTTAAAGCCCGCGTCGTGGCTAAGTCTGGTATTATCCCTGGTTATAATGCCTAAGGAAGGATGAATTGCGATCGCGCTCAATCTTTTGCCCACTTCAATAGCTTCGGGCACACTGGCTTTACTCAGGACGGCAATTGGAACATCGGCATTTAAATTTCTTATTTCAAAAAGTTCATTTTTCTGAAAACTGGAAACGATAAAATCTTCATATTTCCATGTTCCTGCGGCGACTTTTTCCTGTAAAACACAATGAACCGGTGCAGCCGTATTAAGACCTTTTAATTCTATGTTGAGCATACAGCTGCCTTCCAGTAAGTCCAGCACCTCAGATAATAATGGGATCTTGTATTTACCTTCTATTCTTAATTTACGGATCTCTTCTGCAGGCCGTTTGGCAATTTCTCCACTTCCATCTGTGGTGCGATCCAGGGTGAAATCATGTATGACCCAAAGTTCGCCGGTGGCACATTTATGTACATCAATTTCTATAGCATCCACGCCCAGTTCGAGCGCTTTCTGAATACTTTCAAGAGTATTTTCAGCCAGATGACCCTTTGCGCCTCTATGGCCTATTTTTAAAAAATCAATCATATTCAAATTTATTCAATTAATTCATTTGATCACATTATTAACGGTATCAAGGCTATAAATGTAATATTGACAAAGGTTTATGAGTGCTTAACATTTAGTTAGAGGTGCAGCTGATTAATTTAGTGATCTAACCAATTTCAACAGATATGAAAAAGCGAAAATCTATTTCAGGTTTAAGTTTTAATCTGCAGGATTTATATTTCAAAAAGCAATAATTATGGAAAAATGGTTTCAGTTCAAAGAAGCGAACCTTCTTGCAATTTGTCTTACGGCTATTGGAATATATATAGCAATCATTGTTTATACCAGGCTAGCGGGGAAGCGAAGTTTTTCCAAAATGTCAAGTTTTGACTTTGCTATGACCGTGGCAGTGGGTTCCATGATCGCCACTACAGTATTATCCAAGAGCGTGAGCTTGTGGGAAGGTATAGTAGGTCTTGGTATGGTCTATATTTTACAAATATCGGTGGCTTTACTTCGGCGTTTTAAAACGGTTAAGAGAATGGTGGATAACAATCCTCTATTATTAATGGATGGTAAAGAGATTTTATATGATAATCTAAAAAAAGCAAGGGTAACCGTAGGTGACCTTCGCTCTAAACTGCGGGAAGCAAACGTCATCAAACTGGAAGAGGTAAAGGCGGTGGTTTATGAAGCTACCGGAGATATTTCAGTATTGCATAGCCAAAACTATGACCAGGATCTGGCAGATTGGCTTTTAAAGGATGTAGAGAGGGAGCAACATATTGGTTTTTAGATCATAAAGATAACGGCGCCTGTGGCAAATAATATATGAGCGATCAATAACTGGAAATAGAATTCTTTCATAGTAATCTCGGCGGGATTATTAGACAGGCTGAACATTAAATACCAGCTCAGGATAGATAGGCTTCCGGCAAATATTCCGTAGATAAAAATAGAAAAAAAGGAAATTTTAAAGGTGAAAATAAGATGGAACATATAGAATAAGGTCATTAGAATAATGCCGATAGAAAAATGTACCACCCAGCCGATCAGGGAATTGTTTGAGGGGTTCATGCTATCTGAGGTAGACCTGCGCAGGATCATATTTAGCAATTGCGGTTCGCGGAATTGTTTAGCCCTCAGCCTGGGAATTAAATAGCTAAAAGCAGTCATTAGTAGGGTTCCGAGAATGCCGGCCAATATAACCTTAAGAAGTTCCATTTGATCAAAGCTAGTTTTCGATTATATAAATTACTTAAAATAAGCATATTATGGAAATAAATTATGAAGTTCCTGTGAAGGGATCAGGAAAAGGTTCCAGGAAGAAAATGAAGATAAGGAAGGAATTTGAAAATTTTATTCTAGGCCAGGATCATCCATGTATCATGGCGAAGACTGTATTTAGTATGGACCAGGTGGAAATGCATACCTATCCAGATTTTGGAGAGTCGGGCAATGCAAAAACAATTCTAAAAGATCTCAGGGAATATATCCGGGACTATGATTTTGAATCAAATGATTTTAAAACTTTCCTGGCAGTATTTCCAGATTCGCCTGATTATTCCGAACTTGAATTCGAAAATATTTTATGGAAACAACTGGAAAACCTGCACCTGGCAGATGATGCAGAATGGGATAAGGAGGTAAGTCCAGATCCTGAAAGTGAACATTTTAGTTTTAGTCTTGCCGGGAAAGCTTTTTATATCGTAGGGATGCATCCCGGAGCTTCCAGAATGGCCAGACAGGCTCCTTATACGGCCATAGCTTTCAACCTGCACTGGCAGTTTGAGAAATTACGGGAGATGGGAAGTTATGAAACAGTTCGGGACAAAATAAGGGAGCGTGATAAAGAATTACAGGGCTCCATTAACCCCGTATTACAGGATTTTGGAAAAGATAGTGAAGCTAAGCAATATAGTGGCCGGAAGGTAGAAAAAGAGTGGAAATGCCCCTTCCATAATGCTAATTAGAATAAATGTACAGACCTGAAAAATATATAAAAGACGATAAGGATTTCGTCTTTTCCTTTATGCGAGAAAATCCTTTTGCTAGTTTCATTATGAAAGTGAAAGAGTTGGTGGGTACCCATATACCCGTTCTGGCCGAAGGTGATGAAAATGAGTGGATCCTTTATTCCCACATGGCAAATCATAATAAGCAGTCGAAACTACTCGAAAACGGAGCTGAAGCTCTGGTTATTTTTCATGGCCCGCACAGCTATATATCTTCCTCCTGGTATAAAGAAAAGGATATCAGCACATGGGACTATTCCGCGGTTCATGTCAATGCGAGGATAAGATTGCAAACCCGGAAGGAGCTGGAAGTTTCCCTGGAAAAACTTGTGAGGCATTTTGAAAAGGAACAACAAGAACCGCTATTCTATAAAGATATTCCGGAGGATATGCTATCCTCACATTTACCACTTATTACCGGCTTCTGGCTTGAACCCTATAAGGTTGAGGGGATTGCGAAATTACATCAATCCTACTCTTCTGAAGATATTTTAAGGGTTACCGATAAACTGGAGCAGTCGGGTGAATGTATGCATAAAAAAATTGCTCAGGATATTATGAACCAGAATAAGAATAAACTAAAATCTTAAAATGAATACCATAGAGAAACAAACCGGTACCGCTTTTAAATTGAAGAATGGGGAAAAACTTAAGGTAATAGATCCAAAAGGGCAGCAGGTAAGTGATATGGTTCTTTTCAATGCGAAGGATCCCCGGGAAAAAATATCTGGTGGAAAAACACTTGATTTTGAAGAATCCATTCTTATAACAAAAGGAGATCATCTATGGAGCAACCGAAGCAACAAAATGATGGAAATCATTGAGGATACCAATGGCAGGAATGATTTTTTGCTGGCTCCCTGTAGTCCGGAAACTTTTAAGATCATGTATAAAAATGATGCATATCATCCCAGCTGCTTTGAAAACCTTCATACCAACCTGGCTAAATTTAATATAGAGCCAGATGATATTCCTACAGCTTTCAATATTTTCATGAATGTTCAATTTGCTGCAAATGGAAAATTAAGCGTTGATCCACCCCTAAGCAAGCCCGGAGATTATGTTCTTTTTGAAGCTAAAATGGACCTGATCGTGGGTTTAACAGCTTGTTCTGCTGAAGATAGTAACGGTGGCAGCTTTAAGCCTATACATTACGAAATCATCAACCAGTGATGGTTTTTAATATGACTATTGAAACTTGTCTTTTCAGGTGTTTTTCTTCCTGTATCTCATGTTCAGCATTTCTATGGCAAGAGAGAAGAAAACCGCGAAATAGATATACCCTTTAGGAACATGATAATGAGCGCCTTCCACGATAAGCATGACCCCGATCAATATTAGAAATGAAAGAGCCAGGATCTGTATGGTGGGGTGATCATTTACAAACTCCCCTACCGGTTTCGCAAAGATCATCATAACAATGATCGCAATTGCCACGGCGATGATCATAAGAATGATCTCATCTGTAAGACCCACCGCGGTTAAAATCGAATCGAAGGAAAAAACCAGGTCCAGTAATACAATTTGAACGATCGCAGTAGAGAAGCTCATCATCTTCGTTTTCTTTCCTGTTTCAAGGTTCGTTTCCTGTCCTTCTACTTTATGATGTATTTCCAGAGTACTTTTCACAAGTAAAAATATACCGCCGGCAATTAGAATAATATCCCTCCAGCTTAGTTCAAAACTTGCTACCGTAAGTACCGGTTTGGTAAGACCAATAATCCAGGTGATGCTTAATAAAAGCAATATTCTCATCACCAGCGCAATCGTGAGACCGCCCAGACGAGCCTTTTTCTGACTTTCTTCTGGTACGCGCCCGGCCACCAGCGAAATAAAAATAATATTATCTATTCCCAGAACTATTTCCAGAAAAGTCAGGGTAAGTAAGGCTACCCATGTATCGGGTTGTAAAAAAATTTCCATTTAATAGCGATTGGCGAAGTATCAAAATTATTGAAAAAACAATAGCATGTAGTTAAATAAATTACAAAGCAACTGCTATAAAATGGTTAAAAATTGATCACTCGAAGCCAAATTTGATACTGATACCACCATAAACCGAGATCTGGTAAAAGTCATAATCTGTTCTCCAGCGGTTCTCCCCGCGCAGATATACAAAAAACCTGTCGAAATGATATTCGGCCCGGGCATTAAGTGCCAGGGAGGGATAAGTCTTCCATGGTCTTCTAATGAATGAAAGGGATAGATCTGCGGCCGGAGTAAATTTTTTGCCAGGTCTCAAAACAAACCCCGGATTAACGCCCATAGATTCATATTCTATAGCCTGGAAAGTTTCGTAATAAGCAAGAATACTAAAACCTACATTGCGGTACCCGATACTAAATGTGCCGTCATAAGATGCATCATTTACAGTGCCGCCTATGGTGGCATTTCGTAAATCTACCCCCATGCCGGCGAACCAGTAAACTTCTTCCCGGGTGAGCCAGGATTGCGAATATGTGGTCTGGGAAAGCAGCAGCACTAAAATAAAAATTAACCTTTTCATCCAATCTCGTCTAATAGCAACTTTGCGATTTACCGCCCGCCTGCCGTGAATTAGTCGATTTAAGTTGTTGGTTTAAGGTTGATTATGAAGATACTAATAATAATTGACCGGGTTGCTTTACATAGTAATTCTTAACTTAAATATAAGTCACTTTTAAGTAATCGGGATGGAGATGATGAGCAGAATTAGCAAAATTTGGAAAAGGTATTACGGGAGGTATTATAGAAAGCAATTTTCGATATAAATGAATTTTCTACTTTACTACTGCAAGAACTCACTGCATGAAATTAAAAAAGCTCTTTCATTACGTAATTCACAATAAATCTGTTTCAAAGCAAATTATTCTGGAATAATATAATGCTGGAACATTATCACGTGCTGGACAGTCTGGCGGTCAAAATTATAGATAGTACTGGTTAGGGTTTTAATAGATCCTTGAAATTACCGCAGACTATTTTGTTCAAATTACAGGAGTTTGTTAATTTCATTAAAATTATGATTAGTTCATGAAGAACATTCTTTACCTCACAGATCTCTATTACGAGGCTAATGGCCGAGTCTATTCTGAAGAAGATCTTTATATAACCTCCAGGTTAAGGTCGCATTTTGACATCACTATTGCCCATCCCCTTGAAGCGATCCCGCTGCTGAATGAGACAGACCTGGTGGTATTTAGAAATACCGGACCGGTCATTGGTTATCAGGAATATTTTAATGAATTCCTTAATGCAGTAAAGCAAAGAAGCATGCTGACTTTTAATTCCTTCGACGGAAAAGGGGATATTAAAGGGAAACAATATTTACCAGAACTCACCAAACTGGGTTATCCTGTGATTCCAACTATTGAAGATAAAGACCAGCTGCATCAACTGGGGGAACATGAAAAATATGTGCTGAAATTGAAGAATGGTGCCGATTCTATTGGAATGCAGATCTTGAACGCACAGGAATTAGGAAACGCAGATGTTACCGGAATGCTTATCCAGCCTTTTATAAATTTTACCTATGAAGTATCGTTCTATTTCCTGAATAATAAATTTCAATATGCCTTATACGCTCCAAATCCAAATAAACGCTGGGAGCTTTCAGCTCACGAGCCAACACAGGAGGATCTTGATTTTGCTGAAAAATTCATAAAATGGAATAATATGACTCATGGAATAACCCGGATAGATGCCTGTAAATTACCCGATGGTTCATTACTGCTCGTAGAACTGGAGGATCTAAATCCATATCTTTCCATAGATCGTCTTAACGATGAAAAGAGAGAGCGGTTCATAAAGAACCTTCAGGAAGTCCTGACAGATCTGAAAGAACCACTGGATAAAATCATGCCTCAGGAAATATGATTTTAAGACCTCAAATCAAAATATTAAAGCTTCAGAACTAAATTTTAATTTTCTTATATGATAAGCAAGAATCAACATCCAATGAAGTTAGCTATGGTTAGTATCTTCGTCGAAGATCCTGCCAAGGCTTTTAAATATTACACCAATACGCTTGGTTTTCTTGAGGTTATGTTCTCTCCGGAAAATTATATTGCTATCATAAAATCTCCTCTGGGAACAGACCCTACTACCATTTTGCTGGAACCAACTGAGCCTAACGGTATACAGGTTGCCAGGGATTACAAGAAGAAATTATATGAAATGGGTATCCCGGTGATCAGCTTCAGTGCACAGGATATTCATGAAACTACCCGGGAACTAAAAAATAAAGGAGTGGTTTTTAAAAAGGATCCGGTTAAAACTGACTATGGTTTTGAAGCGGTTTTTGACGACGATAACGGGAATTATATTCAGCTTTTACAAATGGATTAATAGTCCTTCCCGAAAAGGGCTTATTTAACCTGTTTCTGGTATTTCCAAAAGCCGAAATCAAAAGGTTTTCAAAACTACCGTTTTATATGGTGACAGACTCTCCATCCGGTACTAGAAATCTGGAACCTAATTTCCAGCTCGATCGAAATTAATCTGCTTTCTCCTAAAATACCCGGGAAAAACCATTGACCTCGGATAACATTGCTCATTATATGAATTACAGCATATAGTAATGTTGCAGGGTTTCTGCCTTAGGATTGCGAAAAAGGTAGATCTTAAATCTGAACCTGAGTTATTCATGAACTCACGGCTTTTTTATGAATTTAAATGAACTAAATTTCAGGTAGTTTGATAAGCATTATCAACACATAAAATATTCTAAATATTTGATTACCTTTAACTTATGCCGATCTGCCTCACGGTTTTAATTTCAAAACTTTAATAAAACAATTCAAATTATGAAAAATTTCATTTTATCTCTGGCGCTTATTTTATTGAGTGGGAATATGCTCTTGGCTCAAAGCAGTTCGATCGAAAAGGATGTCGAAATGTATAACCGGGTTTGGGATGAGGTCATTAATAGTGGCGACTTAGATCAAATAAATAAAGAGCATTTTCAGGAAGATGTAGTTCTCGTGAACACTCCAGAGAACATTGTAGGTATAGAGGCCTTTAAAGCCCATTACAAAAATTTTATCACGGGCTTTTCAGAGCGTGAATTCACGGTAAAAAACATTTTTGGAGAAGGAGATAATATTGCAAAACACTGGCATTTTAAAGGCAAGCATAGCGGAACTTTTTTTGGTATTCCAGGAACGGGGAAGGAAGTGGATGTGGAAGGAGTTACTCTGGTGAAAATGAAAAATGGAAAAATAGCCAAGGAACATGATTTTATGGATAGTATGGTCTTTCTTCAGCAATTAGGCCTGATGTCTAACCCGGACAATGTTAAAATCGTTGACGGTTTGTATAAATCTTTTAGTGCTGGAGATATTCCCGGTGTACTTGCTAAGATGGATAAAGATATAGTATGGAATGAGGCAGAAGGTAATGATTATGCCGATGGAAATCCTTATGTGGGACCAGATGCTGTATTGAATGGGATTTTTGCCAGGGTAGGAGAAGACCATGAATATTTTAAACTCACAGACATTAAATTGCATGAAATGAGCAATAATCAGGTGCTGGCCACTTTAAGGTATAATGCCAAAGTGAAAAAGAATGCGAAAACCTATGACGTTCAGGCGGCCCATTTATGGACCCTGAATGATGGGAAGATCATAGCTTTCCAGCAATATGTAGATACAAAGCAACTCAGCGAAGCCAATGCAGATTAGAATCCGGTTCTGGAGAAGGTTAAAGTTACCAGGCCTTATCCAATCCGTAATTGAGCTTTTTAAAATGTGATAAAGAGAGGTAATATGAAAATTTTAAAATTACTTTTTATTACGCTTTTTCTGGCCTTTAGTTCCTGCGAGTCCAATGCAAAAAAAGAAAGAAAGCTGGAAGAGGTTGAAAAAGAAATGGCCCATACCAGGATCGAGCGTATGGAAAAGGATATCGGTGCTACTTTAAATGATATTCAGGAAGCATGGAATACAAATAATAAAACCTTATTTAGAAAAGTCACCAATGAAGATCTAACCCGGTTTACCAATGGAAAAAAAGAAATTTCTACACGTGCAGAATACCTTAATATGATGAATTCTTTTCATGAAGGTTTCTCCAATGTGAATGTTGAAATTACCGGCGAGACTCAATTTGCAGACCATAAATCCTATTCCAGTTTTATATTTTCCGGGGATAATACAGGTGATTTTATGGGAAATCCACCAACTCAGCGATCTGTGAGTATAATTGGTTTTTCCATCTGGTCATATAATGAGGATGGCATAGCTATTCAGGAAGAAGTATATTATGATAACCATGAACTTCTTAATCAGCTCGGCTACGTTACAAGCTTTCCGGAATAGTAAGCGTAATTATAAATTAGCGGTGAGAAAACTTTACATCCATATCTTCATTTATTAAATATAAAACACTGAAAATCAAATACTTTTAACTAACTTTAAGAATAGCTCCGGATTTTTATGTTAAAAATTCGACCTCATGAAAAAATATATCATTTTCCTCGCTTCCTGCATTCTGTTTTCCGCCGTATCACTGGCGCAAAAAAAAGAAAAGGTCAAAGGTGATAAAGAAGTAATTAGCACCAGCAACGAGATCATTGGTGAATTCAACCATCTTGAAATTTCTGATAACCTGGAAGTCGAAATACAAACCTCGAACAGGAATTCTTATGTTCTTACCACAGACCAGAATCTCGCCGAGGAGGTTGAGGTGAGAGTAAGTAACGGGGTTTTGAAAGTTTACACCCGCAGTAAAATTGTAAAAAATAAAAAACTCCATATTTTCCTTAACCTTACGGGTATAGAAAGTATTACTATAAATGATGATGCGGTGCTCGAGACCAGCTCTGAATTCGATACAGACAAGATCACCATTTATGCAAACAATTCTTCACAATTTGATATTAAACTGGATGTAAATTCTTCAGCAGAGATCATTATGAGTGATAATTCCAAAGGGAAATTAGATTTACGTGCCGGGAATATTGTGATTAATATGGAGAAAAGATCAGATCTAAAGGCAGACCTTCAAACCGATGATCTAAATGTAGTGCTGAATAAATCTGCAAGTGCGAAACTAGATGGAAAGGCCACTAATGTGGTTTTTAACCTGGAAGGAAATTCAAACCTGAATGCTAAGAAACTCAATGCTCAAACGGCTGTTTTAAATTCAAAGAACAAGTCTGATATTTACGTTGATGCCAGCAAAAGTATCGAAATAGATGCCGAAGGAAAGAGCACTATTTATGTATATGGTAATCCTGATATTCAGGTAAAGGGGTTAACCGATAAATCGAAAATCATAAAAAAATAAACGGAGCATCAACCGCATTAAATATATAATTCAAATTTTCTTCCGCTCCGGCATTAGTAATTTTTAAAGTAACAATCTCTTCAAATCTATAAAATGAATGCTGACTTTCCAGGCTGGGAACAGAATCATTAATACAATACACAATTTATGAAACGTAGAGAATTCGCCCGCTTAGCGGGTCTTAGTGTAATCGCGATCTCTGCAACAGGATTTCTAAAATTTAATGGTGAAAATTATGTGGCAGATTGCGTGACCACCACAGATATCTTAGGTCCTTTTTATCGCCCGGACAGTCCTTTAAGAACTAATCTGGTAATTAAGGATATGCCCGGAGAAATAGTGGAACTATCCGGAAAAATAAGGCATAAGGACTGTTTGACGGCTTATAAAAATGCAAAAATAGAACTATGGCATTGTTCCCATGATGGAGTCTATGATAATAGTTCAGATGAATTCAGGTATCGTGGAACCACGATTAGTGATGATGAGGGAAAATATAAATTCATCACCCAGATGCCGGTGCCCTATGATACCGGTGGTGGAAATTACAGGCCGGCACATTTTCATTTACTCATTACCGCCAACGGTTACAAGAGTTTGATAACCCAGATATATTTTAAAGACGATCCTTATCTTCTTTCAGACCCTTCTTCCTCCAGTCCTCAGGCTAAGGAGCGAATCCTGAAACTTAAAAAAAATAATGATATTTACAAGATCGGTTTTGACTGTAACATGAACGATGTGCTAAAGGTTACCGACGATTCTATTCAAAAAATAACCGGTGAGTATAGGAATATTGGTACTGGAACAGTTGTAACGTTTTTTGCCCGGGATGGCGATTTATGGGTTAAGAATGAGGTCTTCGGAAAAATATATACCTACAGCGGGAATAATTCTTTTGAATACGGAGGCTTGCCAGAAGGAATGTTTGAAAAACTGGATTTTAAGCTTGAAAAGGATGGAGAAGTAAGCCTCACTAAAACAACTTCTTATGGTGATGGCAAACAAAAGGTGAACAGATTTAAAAGATTGAAAGCTTTATAAGAGTTTTTTATTTACCGGACTTTCTAAATTTAACTTAGGTTTGCAGCGATTTTATTATCAAGCCTGAAGTTAATATGAGATCTGAATTAGATATTTCTACCTGGAATCGTAAAGAGCATTTTGAATTTTTCTCAAAATTTGAAGAACCGTTTTTTGGAATGGCGGTGAATGTCGATTGTACCCTGGCTTATAAAAAAAGTAAGGAAGAGGGCATGTCCTTTTTTCTATATTATCTCTATCTGGCTTCCCGGGCTGTTAATTCCATTGAAAATTTTAAGTACAGGATATCCGGGGAAAAGGTTTTTATTTACGATAAGATCAACGCGTCGGCGACAATAAGCCGGGAGGATAATACCTTTGGTTTTTCGAATATTATCCACGATGATGATCTCAAGGTTTTTTTACAAAATGCCGAAAATGAAATTGCCAGGGTAAGGTTTGGCAGCGGCTTGATGTTAGACGAAATTCGTCTTAATGAGGTACATTATTCTGCAATTCCCTGGGTAAATTTTACCTCGCTCTCTCATTCCCGGAGTTTTACCGGCCAGGACAGCTGTCCAAAAATATCATTTGGTAAATGTATTTCTGATAATGGTAAAAAAATAATGCCGGTTTCCATACATGCTCATCACGCATTAATGGATGGTTACCATATAGGATTGTTTGTAGAAAAGTTTCAGGCACTCCTTAATGATTAGACGAAACAGATCTGCTAATTAAGTCTTTCCTAACCTTTTTTTCAATCCTCCAGATCTGGAGAATTATCGCTTCTGGCTCCAGTATTTGCAGCATAATATCTAACAATCAAATACAAAGATATTTTCAGTCTAACGCATCATGGTTAATGTAATCAATTAAAAATCATATATTTATGATTGATTGGTGATCCTTTCAGGACCTGTGTTATGTCAGAATTTTTACTAATGTTGTTGATTACCCCTGGAAATACCAGATGACCATTTTTCCGCCCCTGCTTTAAACACGCCTTTGCAAAAAGTGTAATTTTTATTTCTGTCGATATGAATTTGAAAAGATCTATGATCATAGGGATTGTTGGTGCCTTAATAGGCCTTGTTGCCTGGGAAATATATTGGAGAAATCACAACTTGGTACCAGATCTTGATGATGATGACGACCTATGGGTGATCCATAGGGAAGCCGTAGAAGATGCGACTGAAGATGATGTGGTCATAGTTGGGTCGTCAAGAGTATATTTCGACCTGCAGCTTGATAAATGGGAGGAAGAAACCGGGAAAAGACCAATACAACTGGCCATTGAGGGTACTTCGCCCTTATACGCCTTTGACGACCTGGTGAATAATACTGACTTTAATGGTACCATTGTGGTAGGTGTAACTGCAGGGCTGTTTTTTTCCACCCTTTTTCCAGAAGCTCCTCCCAATGAGAAGGTGGTGAGCAGAATCAAATATTATGAAGACCGTACCTATGCTGATAGATTAAACTACAACCTTTCCATACCATTGCAAAGTTCATTTGCATTTATCAGTGATGTTTCGGGAGTTGACGGAATCAAACTGAAAGCATTGCTCGATGAAATAGAAGTAGGTCAGCGGGTTCCCGATCCTATGCCTCCTTTCCATAAATTTTCAGAGGTGGATATCAATAGAAATTTGAGGATGACCACTAGAACCGCTACAGATACTGCTTTTGCTGGTACTATAAAGAAAGTCTGGCTTTTCTTCAACCAGGCTGGATCTGAAAATGTTCCGGAAAAAGAAGCGACCACCAATTTTTTTATAGAAAATGTAAAGAAATTCAAGAATAGAGGAGGCGAGGTTATTCTCGTGCGATGTCCATCTACTGGAGAATTGAGAGAACACGAGAATCAGGTTTTTCCGCGTAATGAATTCTGGGATCCATTGGTGGAAAAATCAGATGTTCCTGCTTATCATTTTGAGGATTATGAATCACTAAGAGGATTTGATTGTCCCGAATGGTCCCACCTTTCAGCTGAGGATGCAGATATTTTTACCGCTTCCCTGGTACGTATTTTAGTAAAGGATGGGTATCTGTCTAAATGAATTTTAAGCTTTAATGATCTAATAAATTAGAATATGCTATTTAACTCTTTGGGTTTTATTTTGTTCCTGGGACTGGTTCTTTTTCTTTATTATACCGGGATATTAAGCTGGACGAACAGAAAGCGAATGCTTTTACTGGCAAGTTATCTCTTCTATGGATTATGGAACCCACCCCTAGTGATCCTTTTATGGATTTCAACAATCGTAGATTGGACAGCCGGAAATAAACTGGCCGTAGAGAAAAATAGTGGACGTAGAAAAATGTGGTTGCTGTTGAGCATGTTTACCAACCTGGGCTTCCTTGCCTTTTTTAAATACGGAGACTTTCTTCTTGAAAATTTCACAACTGGTGTTAATGCCCTAGGAATGACCTATGAACCACAACCCATGGATATTATTCTGCCAATGGGGATTTCTTTCTACACATTTCAAACCATGTCTTATACCATAGATATGTATTATCAAAGAATAAAACCGGCCAGGACATTTCTGGATTTTGCCCTCTATGTAACTTTTTTTCCCCAATTGGTGGCAGGGCCAATCGTACGCGCAAAAGATCTCATAAGCCAGTTTTACGATGAGAAAAAAGCAACTGCAAATCAATTCATGTGGGGCAGCTTTTTGCTGACTATTGGATTATTTCAAAAGGTAGTCCTTGCAGACACGTTGTTATCTGGCACAGCAGATGCGGTATTTGGAGCCGGTGTGGTTTTGAATGGCCTCGATGCGTGGATTGGAACACTTGCATTTTCAGGACAGATTTTCTTTGATTTTGCCGGTTACTCCACCTGTGCTATCGGAATTGCTTTGATGTTGGGGATCATCCTGCCAGATAACTTTAAATATCCCTATGCGGCAATAGGTTTTTCAGACCTGTGGAGCAGATGGCATATCTCACTATCAACCTGGCTAAGAGATTACCTTTACATTCCTTTGGGAGGAAATAAAAATGGAATAACCAGGATGTATGTTGCTCTTATTCTCACCATGCTTCTGGGAGGTTTGTGGCACGGGGCGGCCTGGACCTTTGTGGTTTGGGGGGCACTGCACGGTTTATACCTCGTAGTTGAAAGGTTTCTCAGATCTAAGGTTAGACTCAAGATCAACCCAATAAATGGTATTTTTCTGGCGCTGTTAACCTATACTTGTGTAAATATTACCTGGGTTTTCTTCAGGGCCAGGGAATTCGAAACTGCCAGGAACATGATAAGTTCTATGTTCTTTATCAATAACGATGGGGTAAAACTTTTACAATATTTCGATATTTTCAAGGTGATGGTGGTGGTTAGCCTTTTGTTTATTTGCCATTATTTAATGCGAAACTCTTCTTTAAAGGAACTTTCGCTTAAAGCCCCTGCCTGGTTATTCGGAGTAGGATGGGCCATCATGCTATTTCTTATAGTAATCTCACAGGGTAGCGGGCAACAATTTATTTATTTTCAGTTTTAGGCATCTGGATAAACAATGAAAAATGGAAATACTTAAAACCGATCTGGAAAGATTCAGACATATAGAAGATTTTCCTTACAAGGAAAACCATATAAAATTCGGAGCGCTGGACATGCATTATATCGATGTAGGGGAAGGTGAGGTAATACTCGCTTTACATGGCGAACCCACCTGGTCTTACCTCTACAGGAAATTCGTTCCTGTTTTAAAGCATTACCGCTTTATAGCTCCAGATATGATAGGTTTTGGTAAATCTGATAAGATCGTAGGCTGTAAGAACTATACTTTTGATCTTCATTTTAGATCGCTTAAAAATTTTATTGACAAACTCGAGCTGAACGATATAACCTTGGTAGTTCAGGATTGGGGTGGTCTTTTAGGTTTGAGCCTGGTTGGCGAATTGCCTGAAAGATTCAAAAGGGTGGTCATATTGAATACGTTCCTGCCCAAGGGAAAAAAACTTCCCTGGTATTTCAGGTTATGGCAAATGTATGCCCGGTATCACCCTTGGCTTTCAGCTGGGCGAATAGTAAAATTCGCCAGTTTCGGAAAGATCTCAAAGCAGGTTAGAAAGGCCTACGACAGTCCTTTCCCTTCCAAAAAATACAAAGATGGGGCCAAAGCCTTTCCGCAACTGGTGCCTTCGAGCCCCGATGATGAAGGAGTAGATAGGATGATAAAGGCCAGAAAAGTCCTTTCAGAATGGAATAAACCGGCATTGATCATGTTTTCTGATAAGGATCCCGTATTTAGTGGTTTGGAAAACTTCTTTCATAAACTAATTCCGGGAAGTATTGGTGATAAACCAATCATCATAAAAGGAGCCGGACATTTTTTACAGGAGGAGAAAGGAGAGGAGATAGCTGCTTATATAGATAGGTTTATGAAAGGAGAAAAAGTAGAAGCTGAGTCCTGATCTTATGTAACATTCTCATCTTTGAGCGTCCTATAAATAGAAGATCATAGAATATGGATCGATTAAGACTTCCGCAAAACTACCTGGTTTTTGGCCTTCCCCTGTTAATGATCTCCGCCATGGTCGTTCTTTCAATGACAGCAACTTTTAAAGAGAATGTTGAGCTCTTTTCTATAGGTGTTAGCTTCGACCTATTAATCACTATTCCGCTGGTTTATTTTCTATTAATCAGGAAAACCAGGATCCCGAAAACTACCCTTGTTCCTTTACTGGTTTTTTCTTTAATCATAGGCAAATATATTATCCCGGGTGAGCACCATTATTACCTTGATCTTTTCAAGATTTGGGGACTTCCAGTAATAGAAATATTCGTTTTAGGCTTCGTTATTTTAAAGGTTCATAAGGCGATTAAGCAATTTAATCTGAATAAAGAAAATGAAACTGATTTTTACAGCATATTAAAAAAGAGCTGTAATGAGCTTTTTCCTAAACCATTTGTAGTTCCTGTGGTTACCGAAATTGCTGTTTTTTATTATGGATTTCTATATTGGAAAAAAAGACCAATAAGAACAAATGAGTTTCTATATCACAAAGAGAGTGGCTCGGTTTCTTTACTGGCCGTGTTGATCTTCCTGATCATAATTGAAACCATCGTACTGCATATTCTTTTGGCTATGTGGAGTAATACTTTCGCGTGGTTACTTTCATTACTTAGTGCTTATTCATTGATCCAGATATTTGGCTTTATGCGTTCTATGTCTAAAAGGCCTGTTATTATTGGGCAGAACAAGTTATATCTACGATATGGGATAATGAGTGAAGCGGTTGTAAAAATAGAGGATATAAAAGCAATCGAAATTTCATCTAAAGACATCGAATTGAATTCCGAAACCAGGAAACTTTCATTTCTCGGTTCTCTTGAAAGCCATAATCTGGTCCTGTATTTAAAAAGGGAAAATACTTTATATGGACTTTATGGAAGAAAAAGTACCTTCAAGACACTGCTTTTACATATTGATGAGAAACATAAATTTAAAGAGCAAATTGAAGTCTCTGTAAACTTTAATGCTGAATAAAAACTTCTCATATCTTTATTTTAATCCCGGGTTTCTGAATCGCGTTTCGAGGTCTTAGCCACTTGAACTTTTCTTTTTTGTATTTTAGAAATCAATTAAGGATTTCCAAAAAATCAATTCACATGAATCTTAGATCTATTTTAATTTTACTGCTTTGTATTTTACCAATAATTTCATTTTCACAACTAAACAGGAAAGAAAAGAAGATTGTGAAATCTGTTGATAAGCATGAAGCTGAAGCTCTGGAATTATTGACTAAAGCGGTAAACATTAACAGCGGGACCATGAATTTTCAGGGTGTCAGGGAGGTAGGAAAACTGTTTCAGAAAGAACTGGATAAACTGGGATTTGAAACTAAACTCACTTCGGGCGAAGCCTTTGGAAGGGCTGGACATCTCGTGGCTACTCATAAGGGTAAACCTGGTCTCAAATTGCTTTTAATAGGTCATCTTGATACTGTTTTTGAACTCGATAGTCCGTTTCAAACTTCCACTAAGGTCAATGATTCGGTAATGAAAGCGCCGGGAGTGGCAGATATGAAAGGCGGGGACGTGATTATAATTCTGGCGATGCAGGCTCTTAAGGAAGCCGGAGTGCTGGATAATATGTCTGTTGAAATTGTAATGACCGGCGATGAAGAGAAGAGTGGTTCTCCTCTGGATCTTTCAAAAAAGGATCTCATAGATGCAGCAAAATGGGCAGATGTGGCTTTAGGTTTTGAGAATGGTGATGGTAATCCAGAAACTATCGTAGTGGCCAGAAGAGGTTCTGCGGGATGGAAACTGGAGGTAACCGGGAATGCTGCACACTCATCCCAGGTTTTTTCTGAAAAGGTGGGAACAGGAGCTATCTATGAAACTTCAAGGATTCTGAATGAATTTTATCAGCAATTATCGAAAGAAGAAAATCTAACTTTTAATCCAGGATTTATTCTCGGAGGAACCTCAGTGGATCTTAAGGAAGATGAAACCGGGGGCACAGCATTTGGTAAAACTAATGTCGTAGCCGAAAAAGCTGTGGTTAAAGGTGATATCCGGGCAGTTTCCTTAGAACAGCTTGAGATGGCTAAGAAGCTTATGAATAATATAGTTTCAGAAAATTATCCCGGGACAAATGCCAAACTCACCTTCGACCCTGGAGGTTATCCTCCCCTGGGTCTTACTGATGGGAATACCGAATTATTAGAATATTACAGTCAGATTAGCCAGAAGCTTGGTTATGGAATTGTTTATCCTGTAAACCCGCGCAATGCCGGTGCAGCAGATATTTCATTTACCGCTGGTCATGTAGATATGGCCGTGGATGGCCTTGGGCTCAGTGGAGCAGATGACCATACGGTCAATGAAACAGGTAATATTAATAAGCTTGGGGTTCAGGCGAAAAGAGCAGCTTTATTGATGTACCGTTTATCTGAAATGAAAAAATTTAAAGAGTAATAGCCAGTTAAAATATTTGTAAGAATTTTATTAAATTCACCTATTACCTGTAGAGAAGGAATTTGGCTAAATAAGATTCAGGTATCAGCTTTAGATATTAATCTTCAATCTTATATATGGAATTCGCCGGAAAAAAAACAGTTACCATTGGTACATACGTTCCTAAGCCAATCGACAGGATCTGGGAATTATGGACAAATCCTGATCATATTAAAAAATGGAATTCTGCGGGAGTAGACTGGCATTGCCCTAATGCCGTTAATGACTTAAAACCTGGCGGAAAATTTAACTGGCGCATGGAGAATGTCGATGGCAGTGACGGCTTTGATTTCTCGGGTACCTTCAGAAAAATATCCGATAAGCATAAGATTATTTTGAAATTAGACGACGATAGAATGGTAACTATAGATTTTACCAGGCTTGAAAATGGAACCAAAATAACGGAAACCTTCGAGGTGGAAGATGAAAATTCTATAGAGAATCAGAGAAAAGGCTGGCAGGCAATTCTGGATAATTTTAAGGTTTATGCCATGAACGAAAGTGCTGACAATCCTTAATTAAAACAAAGTCTTATTCAGACCATTTCCTAACCTCTGTCCATATTAACCTGATAAAACTTCTTCTTTTTATCTTGCCTGCAATAGGTTACAATTTTCCATATCTGAAAAAAATATAATTTTCCTACTTCTGAAGTTTAGATTTCGAAAATTAATACTTAGTTTTATCGTTCAAATCGGGCCTTCATCTATTTTATGCTATCCCTACGGCGCACATTTGTAAAGGTCGCAAATGATAACAATGAATTTAATCCGGATCGTAGGTATAGGGGCAATTATCGTGGGAGTTCTTCTGGGATATTTTTTCGACAGGACAGAGATACATTTATTATCGGGAGTGCTCATTGGTGTGGGTATTGGCTGGGCTATAACCGGTAAATTGAATACTGGATCCAGGCCTGTTGGATCTAAGGTACGTTCTGAATGAATTACTCCTTCTTCCTTGAATTTATTTAGCAGCTAATTTTCAATATTAGTAGTCATACTGCTTTTTTCCAGATTCTTCTTAACTCCGTTCACATAGTACATTTTTAGGATCCGCTGATTTTTCACCTCGACTTTACCCCGGTATTCGCAGTCAAACTGGTCTTTCACCAGTTCGTAAGTATGTTCTGATATATTTATCCTGCCAATTTCTGAATGGGATTCCATTCTGGAAGCAATATTGACCGTGTCGCCCCAGATATCATAAGCGAATTTCTTGATTCCCACGACTCCGGCGACTACCGGACCTGAATTCAAACCTATTCTTACTTCAAAATCTGCATCATCGAAAAGCGATTTTTCCTTGGTTTCCCTGACAAATTCGGTCATTTCAAAAGCTGCCTGGAGCATTTTCGTGGCGTGATCATGTGCAGGAAAAGGCAACCCGCTTGCAGCCATATAACTGTCACCTATAGTTTTTATTTTTTCGATACCATATTTTTCCATTATGCGATCGAATTGTGAAAAATAATAATCGATGGTCTTTATCAAACGTTCTGGAGGTAATTTCTCTGCAACAAGAGTAAACCTTTTAAAATCTGCGAAAAGTACAGTAACAGAAGCAAATTTTTTCGCCTTTACCTTACCATTGGTTTTTAATTCTTTCGCCGTTTCTTCAGGAAGTATATTTAATAGTAAACTATCAGATCGGTTACGCTCTGCCTCTATAATTGAGCTGGTTCTTTTAATAAACCTGTTTCTGCGATATAATCCGAAGGCGATAAGACAGACCAGAAAGGAAGCTATAGCAATAGAGATCACTACCAATTGCTGATTTTCCTGCTTAGCATTCAACAGGTCTACCTCGGCCTGTTTTTGCGAAACTTCATAGTCTGCACGTATACCGGCCATATCCTGTGCCGTGGATACATTTAATACGCTATCACGGTACGTGATGTATTCCTTATAATATTCATAAGATTCCGGTATGTTTCCGGTTTTCTCATAGATCCTCGAAAGTCTCAGGTTAGCTTCCCGAATTTCGTTTTTAAATCCATAGGCTTTGGCAAGCTCGCGGCTTATCTGGGCATATTCAATAGCGGTTGAATCCAGACCTCGTTCAGTATAAATATCTGCCATTCCAATTAAAAATTCACAGATGGGGGAAAAATCTTCTTCTTTCTCTATGGTCTGTATAGCTTCCTGTAAGTTAGCTTCGGCATCGGCATACCTGCCCAGCCTTGCATAGGCCAGGCCCAGAGTGCCTTTACAATAGGCCAGCCCGAGGCTAAAATTCTCTTCTGTAAAAATCTTTTCAGCTTCTTTTAAATAAGATATAGATTTCTCTATCTGGTTATTTTTAAGATATTCATCACCAGCATTAAAGAGAGCCCTTCCCAGGGTTTCATTATCATTTATTTCCCGGAGAATTTCTATTGCTTCATTATAATAATTAATGGATCTGTTGTGATTTTTAGAAAGGGAATAAACATCTCCCAGGGTAACCTTGACCACTGCCAGATCTTCTTTGCTCTCTGCCAGTGTAGCTGCGCTGAAAAAATTTTCCAGGGCTTCCTTGTTGTTCCCTTTATTCATGTGACCATACCCCATATTAAAATAGGCGTGAAAGAAATACTCTGGAGCATCTTTTTCACGGGCGATTTTCAAAAGTTCAGCACTATATTTCAGTTTTTTATCCGGTTCAGTAGAATTTGATGCCAGTCCCTTAAGAATCTCAAGATCTTTTTTTGCCCTTTTACCTGAGTTATATTTAACCTCAAGACTATCCTGCAAATCCTGATCCTGGGAAAATGCAGTTCCAGTGATAAACAACGCCAATAGAAAAACTGCAGAAAATATCCTGCATTTAAAGTATAGGTGGAGTTTATCACTTATCTGCATATTAAAACCTATTTATATTAATTCATTTTGAGCTTTGGATCAATAAAATATTCTGTCCAGTCACCTCCACTTTTCCTTACCTTTATCACAAGCATATATTTTTCCACTTCATTCGGTACACCCTGTACAATGGTTCCTTTTATCCTACCAAAAGTTACAGGTATCGAATCTTTGTTAAAAAATTTAAGGCCGCTTTCGTGTTTAAATTTTTCCAGTTTGACTTTGCCGCTATTATCTGCTGCTTCCTCTGCCTTCCATTTAATCTCATCGCCGAGGTCCACAAGGGTAGTATAATCGATAATGCTTGTTCCCTCAGCCTGATCTTCGAACCTGCAGGTCTCAGAAATATTATCCTGGGTAATAATATCTGTTTCCACGATTAATACTAGATCTATCTTTTTCTGGCCATAAGAAAATGCCGAAAGAAATATTAAACTAAAGATCAATGGAATAAAATTCTTTGCTTTCATAATTGTTGGTTTTAGTTAGTTATTAGTAAGTAGGAAAAAGATGCTGATATAGAAAATCAGAATGCGTAGCTGCGGGGGTTAGTTTAAATTAATAAATGAACTGATAGAGGTTTACCCTTCTCAGAGGCTAATAAAGATAGAAAATTAAATCAAATAATTGATAGTCAGCAATATATATGCCTTGTATTAAGTGTTATTTATACATGAAACCTATCCTGGAGGGAAGGTAAAGTACAGAATTCATTATCAATAATTGGAAAGTAAATTAAATTACATGATTGCCAATAAGGCATAGGTAAACCCGGGTCTAATAGGGAAATCGGATATACAAGATCCTTAATTTTTAAAATGGACGCTGAGGCTAATGTCAGGTATTTAAATTTTGGGAAAGCCACAATTCATATCAAGCTCCTGGTAATAATACCGGTTAGTTAAAATAATTAGGATTATTTAAAAAGCCGACAAATATGTCGGCTTTTTGCTTCAGGAGAATAATTAATCGATTACGATTATTCCTGTGAGAATTACAATTTCAACCAATTCATCATCCTCAAATTTTTCTTCTTTAATAAACCCTGTTCCAGGCGCATAATATTTTAATTCATACACACCACTTTCAAATGGGTTTATATCCTTGGTTACCAGGACATTTTCAAAAGTTCCAACATCGAGAATCACTGTTTCGTTCAGGGCTATTACTTCCGCCCAATCTTCTGCTTCACCTTCATAAAACTCCTGATAATAGCGCTGGCCTACTTGCGGATTTCCAGGTAACCAATAACCAGGTAGAGCTCCGTCTACACCTGTCTCCCATGAGCCTTCGGTATCTAAGAAATTCCCCTCATCATCATAATTCAAAGACAATTCACCCATATACCAGAGATTGCCTTCGTCGTCCTGCGCCAGCCAGTCGTCTGTGTCTTCAATTATTACGCCATCTTCAGCCACATAATCTCTTTGAATTACCGTGGAAATACCAAGAATATTTTTATTTTCTGCCCTTCTTTCTACGATAATCACTTCGGAAGGTTCGTCGGGAAATTCTCCGTCTTCAATTTCGTATCCTTCGTATTCGTAGATGTATCCTTCATCCGGACCATAATATGGATTAGTAATATTTGTCGGGTCTGAAAAAACCGCTGATTCAAAATCTGGTAAATCTATATCTGCAACCTGTTCATCGCAATTGATAAAGATATGCTCATATTCCACGTTATCATCTCCATCAAATTGGTCTTCAATATCCTCAAGACTAAGACTTCCGCTAATTTCCTGAGGTTCATTAATAGTGTATACTTCATCCCAGTCCAGCAGGGTAATAGCATAGTCTATATACTCCTCATCATCTTCAAATTCTGATAAAACCGGAATTGCTGCGCAAAGTGGCTCTGCAAAATAGTTTCCCGCTTCATTAATACCTGTAGTATTTACTTCAGAATAAATTATAATGTCATTAATGGAAATTTCTAATGAATACCTTGCAGGATAATGCCTGCCGCTATCATCACAATAATTCGCGAAGAAGCAATATGGCAAAAGAGGGGTGGCATCAAGCTCAAAAAACAAATATCCGTACTCATTGACATCGCGATTATCATAACATAATACCGGGACGTCTATATATGGTTTGGTTCCTGCCAGCAACTCTATATCAATTGGAAGAGGATCACTCGAAAATAATGCCATATCACCATTATTTTTAGGCGCCAGCCACAGGAGATCTCCAGCTTCATTGTGTACAGAAAAATGCTCCAGGCTGTAATTACCTGGCGGAAGTTCGAGTTCAGAAGAATATTTAGTAAAAAGTTGTCCGCTGGCAAGGTCTATTCTAAAAGGATCCTGGCTACTGCCAACAATTTCTATATCATCCTGCATTAGAATAATCTCCACGAAAAATGGGGTGTCCTCAGAACATTCTGGTATGTCATTAATAGACTGTTTTTGAATACTTTGCCTGGTGAGATCATGAATGATCATGTTGAAGGATAATGTGACCAATTCGTCTGATGGAGGGTGGACATTTTCGTCTTTGCTACAGGAAATAAACAACAGAGTAGCTATGAATATAACTATCGTGCTAAATTTTGAATGTTTCATTATTGAAAAAGTTTAAAATAAAGAATCAGTTAATAGTCTTTATGGTAAACTTGAGAAGACGGATTGAGCAAGGATAGCAGAAGATTAAGTATCAAAAGGAATTTAGCAATTAAAGTCCGGTTATTTATTGGGTATTTCCCCTTGTTTTTAGGAATGTTAGTAGAATTTGTAGAATGGAAATAAGGTCGAATCGCACCCCGAAATTCAAATCTATATATTCAGTAAATAAGTCTCAATGCTTCCAAACTTCTCTGAAGCTTTTTCTGTGTTCGGGCGATAGCCCCGATGCTTCGGGGGAACCTCCAAAACCTGTTTGAATTTTAATTTTGAGAATAGTGTAAATAAAAAAAGCTCCAGATTTCTCTGAAGCTTTTTCTCGGTGCGGGCGATAGCCCCGACGCTTCGGGGGGACCTCCACACTTGTTTATTATTATTTTGAGAATAGTGCAAATAAAAAAAACTCCAGATTTCTCTGAAGCTTTTTCTCTGTGCGGGCGAGAGGACTCGAACCTCCACACCTCACGGCACTAGATCCTAAGTCTAGCGTGTCTACCAATTCCACCACGCCCGCATTTAAAGTTTCACAACACTTAGGACTCGTTGTGATCCCTGCTTAATTACCTAAGCGGGTGCAAATATAATTATACTTTTTAAATATCAAATAGTGATAGCAGAAAATATTGAAAAATTTTGATTCAAAATTTAATCGATTTTAAACTATGTTTTCAAGGTGCTGATATTCAGTAATTCCTGTAAAGGAAATTTTTAGTGAATTTTTTTAAAATTTAGCTTAGGCTTATAAAAAGAGGGCAGGATTGGATTACAGTATCCAATCTTATCTTATTAACTTTACGCAAACTTGAAATTAAATTCATGGATTCAATAAAACAATATTTAGAGAAAAATAAAGACAGGTTTCTAAATGAGCTGGTTGAGCTTTTAAAGATACCTTCAATTTCAGCCGATCCCGCTTATAAAGGGGATATGCTAAAAGCAGCCGATGCGGTAAAAGCAAGACTTTTGGAAGCCGGTTGTGATCATGCCGAGGTTTCTCCCACTCCGGGTCATCCT
Organism: Christiangramia sabulilitoris; assembly: GCF_007050985.1. Lineage (GTDB taxonomy): Bacteria > Bacteroidota > Bacteroidia > Flavobacteriales > Flavobacteriaceae > Christiangramia > Christiangramia sabulilitoris. The sequence continues at coordinate 592,093 of NZ_VHSF01000003.1, read as the reverse complement.
GTAGTATATGCTGAAAAAATTATCGATAAGAATTTACCAACGGTGCTGGTGTATGGGCATTATGATGTACAGCCACCAGATCCATTAGATCTTTGGGATTCGCCGCCTTTCGAGCCAGTTATCAAGGAAACCAGGATACATCCTGAGGGTGCTATTTTCGCCAGGGGATCCTGTGATGACAAGGGCCAGATGTATATGCATGTGAAGGCTATGGAATATATGACCCAGAACAATGAACTGCCTTGTAACGTGAAGTTCATGATCGAGGGTGAGGAGGAAGTTGGTAGTGAACACCTGGACTGGTGGATCAAGGAGAATAAAGATAAACTTCAGAATGATGTTATCCTTATTTCAGATACGGGAATGATCTCTAAAGATACTCCTTCAATTACCACAGGTCTTCGCGGACTTTCGTATGTTGAAGTTGAGGTTACCGGGGCGAACCGTGATCTGCATTCAGGATTATATGGTGGAGCGGTGGCCAATCCTTTGAATATTTTAAGTCAGATGATCGCTTCCCTTACCGATGAGAATAATCACATCACTATTCCTGGATTTTATGATAAAGTTCAAAATCTGAGCGAGGAGGAAAGGTCAAAAATGGCAGAAGCACCGTTTAGTTTAGAAGAGTATAAAGAGAAGCTGGACATTAAAGATGTTCATGGGGAAAAAGGCTATTCTACCCTGGAAAGAGGTTCCATTAGACCAACCCTGGATGTGAATGGTATGTGGGGTGGATATATTGGTGAAGGTGCCAAAACTGTGCTTCCATCTAAGGCTTATGCAAAGATCTCCATGCGACTGGTGCCAGACCAGGATTGGAAAGAGATCACCGAATTGTTCAAAAAGCATTTTGAAAGTATCGCTCCAGATAGTGTCAAGGTAGAAGTGAAGCCACATCATGGTGGGTACCCTTATGTAACTCCAATTGATACTGTGGGCTACCAGGCGGCAAGTGCTGCTTATGAGGAAACATTTGGTAAAACACCAATTCCACAAAGAAGTGGTGGTAGTATCCCTATCGTATCGCTTTTTGAAAAAGAGCTGAAAAGCAAGATCATTTTAATGGGCTTTGGTTTGGATACAGATGCGATACATTCACCAAATGAACATTTTGGGATCTGGAACTATTTGAAGGGGATAGAAACCATTCCATGGTTTTACAAGCATTTTACTGAAATGAGTAAAAAATAGTTTTACCTGTGGAGGCGTCACCCTGAACTTGTTTCAGGGTCTTTAAATTGAGAAGCTGAAACTAGTTCAGCTTGACGATAAACTAAAAATGCAGCGCGTCACCCTGTCCCTAAGCCTCGGGAGTTTCAGGATCTACTAAAAGGATTTTTTTATAAATACCGGGGAATCAGATTTTTTAAGATTTGATTCCCCGTTTTGTTATCTTAGCGCCTCAAATTTTTTAACAACATGAACAAAATATTAAGTACCTGTCTGCTGGCAACCGCGCTGACCTTTGTATCCTGTAATGAGGATAAGAAGGATTCAGACCTGGCTCAGACAGAAAAAACTTCACAGGAAGATTTCAATTTTAAAGCCGATGAATTTGCAGATCTTAAGATCCTGCGTTATCAGATCCCGGGATGGGAAAACCTTAGTCTTAAGGAACAAAAACTGGTTTATTATTTAACTCAGGCGGGACTTGCCGGTCGTGACATTATCTGGGATCAGAACTATCGTCATAACCTGACAATCCGTGAGGCTTTAGAGAATATTTATGCGAATTATGAAGGGGATACATCTTCAGAAGATTGGAAAGCTTTCGAAACTTACCTGAAAAGAGTTTGGTTCAGCAATGGTATTCACCATCACTATTCGAATGCCAAGTTGAAACCTGGATTCAGCAAAGAGTATTTCGATACTTTGCTAAAAGAAACCAATACCGATCTTACCGGAGAAGCTTATGAAGTGATCTTCAACGATAAGGATGCTAAAAAAGTGAATCTTAATGAAGCTGATGGACTTATTGAAGGTTCTGCAGTGAATATGTATGGTGAAGGGATAACTGCTGCTGAGGTAGATGCATTTTATGCTAACAAAAAATCTCCAAATCCTGAAAAACCACTTGCTTATGGCATCAACACAAAACTGGTTAAGGAAAACGGGAAACTGGTTGAGAAGGTATATAAAAGCGGTGGACTTTACGGAGATGCTATCGATGAGATCGTAAACTGGCTGGAGAAAGCTAAAGGAGTTGCTGAAAATGAAAAGCAGGCAAATGCTTTAGGTCTGTTGATCAAATATTATAAGACCGGGGATCTTCAAACTTGGGACGATTATAACGTGGCCTGGGTAGAAGCAACTGAAGGGAATATCGATTATATAAACTCATTTATCGAGGTTTATAATGATCCAAAAGGATATACAGGATCTTACGAGAGCATTATCCAGATCAAGGATTTCGATATGTCTGAGAAAATGAGCGTTGTAGAAAAGAACGTTCAGTGGTTCGAGGATAACTCACCAATTATGGATGAACATAAGAAGGATTCTGTAGTAGGGGTAACCTACAAAACCGTGATCGTTGCCGGTGAGGCAGGAGATGCTTCTCCAAGTACACCTATCGGGGTAAATCTTCCAAACTCAAGCTGGATTAGAAAAAACCATGGTAGTAAGTCTGTTTCCCTTGGAAATATTATCCATGCTTACGAAAGTGCTGGTGGAACTGATAAGCTGAAGGAATTTGCTTATGATGAAGAAGAGATCGCTCTTTCTGAAAAATATGGCAACCAGGCAGATAAATTGCATACAGCCCTTCATGAGGTAGTTGGTCATGCTTCCGGACAAATGAATCCTGGAGTAGGGGAAACTAAAGAAACATTGAAGAGTTATGCTTCTACTTTAGAAGAAGGTCGTGCAGATCTTGTTGGGCTTTATTATTTGATGGATCCAAAACTTGAAGAGCTAGGACTTACAGATGACTATGAAAAGCTTGGAAAAGCCGCTTATAACGATTATATCCGTAACGGACTGGCAACTCAGTTGGTGAGACTTGAGCTTGGAGACGATGTTGAAGAGGCTCATATGAGAAACCGCCAGTGGGTTAGTGCCTGGGTTTTCGAAAAGGGTAAAGAAGAAGGTGTGATCGAAAAAGTTAAAAAAGACGGAAAGACTTATTACGACATCAAGGATTACGCAAAACTTCGTGAGCTATTTGGAGAGTTGTTAAGAGAGACTCAGAGAATTAAATCTGAAGGCGATTACGAAGCTGCCAAAAATCTTGTAGAGAACTACGGAGTGAAAGTAGATCAGGACCTTCATAAAGAAGTGCTTGACAGAAACGCGAAATTCAAGTCGGCTCCATATAGCGGATTCATCAATCCGGTATTGGTTCCTGAAATGGATGAGAACGGTGAGATTACTGCGATCAAAGTGACCCAGCCAGAATCTTTTGAAAAGCAGATGATGGATTACTCTAAAAATCATAGCTTCTTAAATCAAAAGAAAGAAGTGAAAAAAGAAGAAGCTGTTGAGGCAGCTGAAATGTAATATTTCATTCTTCTGAAATATAAAAGCCCGGCAATTGCCGGGCTTTTTGTTGTCATCATGAACTTGTTTCAGGATCTATTTTAAATGTCATTTCGACCAGAGGGAGAAATCTCTTCAAGGTTAGATTTCTCAGTCGTTTCACTTCTTCGAAATGACAGTATTTTAAAAATCTGTTTTCAAATAAAGTCTTTCCACTTTTTCCCTTGCCCATGGTGTTCTTCTTAAGAATTTAAGACTGGATTTAATGGTCGGATTACTTTTAAAGCAATTGATATTGATGCGATCTGCAAGGCCATCCCATCCGTAATGAGCGTGTAGCTTTTCCATGATGGTAGCCAGCTTTACTCCGTGCAGCGGATTGTTTGGTTGCTCGTTCTTATTAATATTTTCGCTCATACTTTTTGTTTTATGTCATTCCGATCCCCATTTATCGGGAGTAGGAATCTCATTTGAGAAGCTGAAACGAGTTCAGCTTGACGATTTTTAAAAATTGGTTTTTTCTGCCAGCGTCATCCTGTCCCGAAGCATCGGGAGTTTCAGGATCTCTTGGAACAATCTCTAATTCTCAATCGAAACTAAACTTTTTTGACAAATTTAGTAAGGATCACGATCTGCTGCCCTTCTACCTTACCTTCTATCTGTTCGGCATTATCATGAACCAGTGATACCCTTCTTACAGCAGCTCCCCTTTTTGCGGTTAAACTAGAACCTTTTACGTTGAGGTCTTTAGTTAAAACCACAGTATCTCCAGCTTCAATGATCGCTCCGTTACTGTCTTTATGAACTATTACATTTTCAGCCTTTTTTTCCTGAATTCCGGCCTTCGCCCATTCTTTTACCTCATCTTCCATATACATCATATCCAGAAGGTCTTGCGGCCATCCTTCAGATCTCAATCTATTGAGCATTCTCCAGGCCATCACTTGCACCGCGGGCACAGTGCTCCACATAGAATCATTTAAACAACGCCAATGGTTAGGTTCGGTTTTTTCCGGATCTTCTAACTGGGTGTGGCAGATATCACAAATAAGAATTTCCTTTAGAAGTACCTGTTCAGGAGAATTTGGTATCTCGTAAACTTTAAGGGTTTCCTTGTTTCCGCAGAGTTCACAGGAGGAATCACTGCGCTGTTTTAGGCTTTGTTCTAAGGTCATTTTTTCTAAATTTCGCTGCAAAGATAGTTTAAACTCAGGCTATGAGTCTTATAAAGATCTAAGAATTAGATTTGATATACTCCATCACCCTTTTCTCGAGAATTGGTAAGGTCAATACTCCTTCTTCCAGGATCACTTCGTGAAATTTCCTGATATCGAAATCGGCTCCTAAAGCTTCTTCCGCTTTCTTTCGCAGTTCACGGATCTTTAGCTCCCCGATCTTGTATGAAACAGCCTGCCCCGGCCAGGAAATATAACGGTCTACTTCGGTATTGATCTCGTGAATGGAAAGTGCAGTATTCTTTTTCATAAAATCTACGGCCTGGTCTCTTGTCCAGCCCTTTGCATGAATTCCGGTATCCACAACCAGTCGGCAGGCACGCCATTGTTCGTAAGTAAGTTTTCCGAAAACCTCATAAGGATTACGGTAAATGCCCATTTCTTCCGCCAGAAATTCCGAATATAATCCCCAGCCTTCACCAAAAGCGGAGATATAAAACCTTCTCCTGAATTCAGGAATTTCATCTCCAAGTTCATTGTTTAAGGAGATCTGTAAATGATGTCCCGGCACGGCTTCATGCGCCGTTAATGAGGGTAAAACATATTTTGGCCTGCTCGGCAGGTCGTAAGTGTTTACCCAGTAATATCCCGGCTGAGTTTCATCTGAAGCGCCAATATACCTTCCGGTGGTATACTTCGGAGCAATTGCCGCAGGAACTTCTGCAACACCATAAGGCTTTCTTGGCAGTTTGGTGAAATATGCCGGTAATTTCGCGTCGATACGTTTAGCGATATCCCTGGCGAACATGAGCAGTTCCTCAGGGGTTTCAGCATAGAATTGTTCATCTGTTCTCAGGAAGTCAAAGAATTCAGAAAAAGAACCTTTAAAACCGGTTTCGGCCATCACCTTTTTCATTTCGGTATTGATTCTTTGCACCTCGTCCAGTCCGATGTTATGAACTTGATCGGCACTTAGGTCTAAAGTGGTATAATATTCCAGTAGGTAATCGTAATATTCTTCTCCATTGGGGATTTCTGAAACTCCTAAAGCAGTCTTAGTTTTTGGATAATATTCAGTTTCAAAGAATTTTTTGATGCGCTTGAATTCAGGAATCACGTTTTTTGAGATCGCTTTTTCAGCAGCAATTAAAACCGAATCTTTTTGCTTTTTAGATAAAGTTGCAGGCAGGTTTTCAAAAGGTTTATAGAAATAGCTGTCCTTATAATTATCTACGATCTGAGAATCATACGTATTCTCATAACCTTCGAATATTATTAGTGGTTGGGTGATCCCTTCTTTTAAACCTTCACGCAATAACTTAAAATGCTGATCTACATATTCTGGAATCGCATTTAATTTATTCAGGTAGGCCCTGACCTGTTCATAATTGTTCAGGTCACGGATTTGATAATTAAGGCTTAGGTGAAAGCCGGAATCAGATAAAAGCGGATTCAGATAAGCCTTGAATTCATAAGTTTTCACTGTGTTCTTCAGATCATATTTCAGAAGATCAGCAGATATTTTTTGAGATTCTGAAAGTTGAGAATAATCTAAATCCTTTATTTCTTTCAGCAATGTTTCAGCAAAATCAGCTTCCTTTTTATAATGCTCTTCAGTATAAAGCCCAAGCGGATATTCTGAGCGTTTAAAAGGCTCGTGTTTCTGAAATTTCGTAATGATCTTTTCGAGGGCTATAGAATCCTTTTGAGCGTAAACCGAAGCGGAAAAAAACATGAAAATGGCCAGAAGTGCCGGGAGAAATCGCATAAATAGAATTTTTTCCTAAATATACTGATTTGTAAATTCTAGAAGATCAAAGAAAAAAAAGTGAAGTTGAGATTTAAAATCACTGTCTCTGCGCAGGAACGAAATAACTTGAGCAGTTTTATTATTCAAAGTTCCAAAAATGAGATTGTTTCGCTCCGTTACACTCCGCTCGCAAAGACTCTTAAAAGGTGAAAGAAATAGATTGAATTCAAAGATTATTAGTGCATTAGTGGCAATTTTAATGAATTAGGATTAATTACCGAGAATACGTGCCCAAAGTCTCGGCAGAAAATTCTTGGCATCGGTCATTTCCTTTTCAGTTTCAGTTGCGGTTAGTTCACCGTGTTCTTCGGCTAATTTGTAGCTGAAAATAAATTCGGAATCAGGATCTTCGATATCCATATTACCAAACCTGAGGTCATTGAAATAGAGATCGCCGTTCTTTTCTGAAAATGTATACCAGCCATCACTTATCTGGATCAACCTGTTCAGGTTGGGATCATCAGCCAGATCGGCGGCCAGATCATAGTTTTTGGGGACGGTATAAAAATCTATTGGCTGAGTATCAAAAACAGAATAATTCCCGATAAGAAAGGATTCATCTGTTTCGATATTGGCAGTCCATAAAATCGAATTTAGAGGCGTTGGCCTGGTGTCCATTCTTTCATAAGTGATATTTTGCTCTTCCAGGGCAGCTTCAAATTTTTGGAAAGTATAGAATTTTAATGCCGGAGTGATCACTAACAAATAAATACTACTCACAATGAGCCCAAGCCGGTTGTATTTCCTTCTTTTTGGATCTGTCCGGTTAAATCTCATGGCCATGATTAGAAAGAACAGAAACGGCAGGGTGTAAAGCGGATCTATTACAAAGATATTCTTGTAGGCAAGTCTCAGATCGAAAGGCCAGAAAAGCTGGGTTCCCCAGGTAGTATGTGCATCGAGTAAGGGATGTGTGAACAAGCCCCAGAACATTAACCATGACCAGTTCTTCCAGGTAGCTTCAGAATTCGATTCGATCTTTGAAATGATCCAGCCAAATATGGGGGCAAAGAGGACCGCGAAAACTATGGAATGGGAAAAACCACGGTGAATTTCAATAGCCGTGATGGTATCAAAAAAGTTGCCGACCAGCGTATCGAGATCTGGAATGGTCCCGGCAATTGCTCCGTAGAGTATTGCTTTTTTACCGACTTTCTTACCAAGAACAGCTTCTCCAACAGCTGCTCCTAAAACGATCTGGGTTACTGAATCCATATTTGGTAAAGATAGTTTTACTTTACAAAAGATCCTGAAACTCCCGAGACTTCGGGACAGGGTGATTTTTAACTAATTGTCATGCTGAGCGGAGTCGAAGCATTAATCATGATATCACATTTCGACTGCGCTCAATGTGACATAAGTCATCGCGAATGTAATGAAGCGATCTCAGGCTAAAATTGCGCCAACCGCCTTACTTCTTCGAACAGATCTTACAGGTATTAAAAACCTGTGAAGTCTAATCAACTCAATCTTCCACGATCTTCATCTTCCTCAGTAAAAAGGAAGCATTCATATTCTGACACACGCCATCTTTTAAATGATAATCAAAGTGAAGTTCATTGTTCACGATTTCAGCATCAAAATAGAAGTTCTCCACCTGCTCTAATTCCTGACTTATCTCACATAAGCTCAGATCATGCGTCGCAATGATTCCGGTGGAATTAGTACCTACCAGGCGCTGCACAAATTTCCTTGACCCTATTGCTTTATCGGTACTGTTGGTTCCCTTCAGGATCTCATCCAGAATGATGAAATAATCTTCAGTCTGTATCTTATCAACAATAAACTTCAACCTTTTTAATTCTGAAAAGAAATAAGATTCATCATCGCCCAGGGAATCGCTGGTACGCATACTGGTAATGAGTTTGGTAGGAGCATAGCTGCAAGATTCAGCACAAACCGGAAGTCCGATATTTGCCATCACGATCTGCAGCGCGACCGTTCGCAGGAATGTACTTTTTCCGGCCATATTCGCACCGGTAATAATAAAGAACTGTTCCCCATCGATCCTGAAATCATTGTTCACGCGCTTTTGTGGATGCAATAATGGATGGCCTAAATTTTTGGCGGTAATACCTTCTCCTGTTTTCAGAATTTCAGGGAAATGATAGGACTCGTGGTTAAAGCTGAAATTCCCCAGGCTGTTATAAGCATCTGTCCTTTCTACAGCTTCAAACCAATGTTCCACTGCTGTATGATGATGCTGAATCCATTTTTCCAGTCGATAGCATTGCCTAAGATCCCAGAGAAAGAATCCGTTAGCGAATATCCCGAAAAGGAAATTGTTTCGTTGATCCAGCGCATCTATGGCCCGGGAAAATTCCTTTAAAATGACGGAAGCTTTTTTAGATTCTGAAGTAATGGAATTCTTTACTTCTTGCATTAATGCCGATTCGAATTCTTCTTGTTCAAGGAAATCCAGTAACTGGTGATATTGCTGAAATGTATCCTGCACCTTGCTTACAGTTCCAGACAGGTCATTGACTTTTTTCAGAAAAACTCCGGTTATAAGTACGCCAATTATAAACCATAGCAGCACCTGGGAGCCGCCAATGATATCGAAATAGAATAGCGCCAATACGGCAATCGATAATATTGAAAATACCGCCGGAAACCATTTCATGTATTTCGGCACAAAACTTTTGTAATTCTGTATCCAGTTAAGGATGAATTTGGAATCGGTTTCGGTCTTTACCAGGGTGGCCGTGGCAGAATAATTCTGTCTCCAGTCGGCTTTTAAAGCCAGTTCTTTTACCGCTTCCTGTTTCTTTAGAATGTCTTCGGTTTTATTCGCGAGTAGAATTTTAGCGAGCCTGGCCTTTCCTTCTTTTAAAGCGGTTCTGTTGAGAAACTGGAAGAATGATTTTCTGCCAAAAAGGTCGATGTCCCGGGCATACTCGTGATCCTCAGGTTCAAACTTTTTTCCGTCTGGCAGATCTGAGAAATCCCTTGTTTTAAGGATCCTAAGTTCCAGTCTGTTGATATCGATCAAAGCAGCAAGCTTATCCCGTTCTTTTTTCAGATCGGTATGCCTTGAAATTAAGAATATGAAAACAGCTATAAGCGCAATTACCAGGGGTAACTGGATAGTAATATTTCCGAAGAAAAAATAATTTGAGGCGCAGATCGCCAGAAAGACTACTAACCTTAAGGTGCTTGACAAAGCTAATTTCCTGGAGATCTGTTTTTTTAATTCGGAGTATTTCGCCTGTCGCGAGGAGTAAAATTCTTCAGCTTTTGTCATTATAAATCTTCAAGTTCCTTTTTCAGCTTTGCGGTGAGTCCGTTAACTACAAGTTCGTAAGAATGGTCAATCAATTCAAAAACCAGTTTTGGATCCAGCCGACCATCCAGTACCAGAGTATTCCAGTGTTGTTTATTCATATGATAACCCGGCAGAATATTGTCTTCATATTCTTCCCGAAGCTCTATGGCCCGTTCTGGATCACATTTTAAATTTGCCCTAAGCGGCACCTCGTCCAGAGAAACGATAGAAAACATCTTGCCCATTACCTTTAAAACGAGATTATCCGGACCAAAGGGAAGGCCTTCGGTAACTCCTTTTTTTGCCAGGCAATAATCTCTGAATGTATCGATGTTCATGTTTTAATTCTTAGACCCTGTAACGAGTTCAGGGTGACGTTCAAAATGGTATTTGGTAATCGTCATGCTGAACTTGTTTCAGCATCTCATAGTTCAGAGAATAAATCTCTCATCTCTGGATTTTCAGTTTTGATCAAATTCAATTTCCAATCCTTATGCCAGTTTTTCAATTGTTTTTCTCTTGCTATTGCCTGATTAATATCTGAAAATTCTTCGAAATACATCAGGTCGTAAATTTTGTATTTTCTTGTGAAAATTGATCCTTCACCATTTTTATGCTGTATCTGTCTTGATTTCAATTCAGAAGTTACGCCTATATAAAGTACAGTTCTTGTTTTATTTGCCAGTATATAAGTATAACTGTTTTTCATTTTTTAAAAGAAAGACCCTGAAACAAGTTCAGGGTGACGTGGTAAAACAAATTAAAATATTAGGCGTTATACCTAACTATTTACAGCATCTCCTAATTTCACTTTTCAATCTTTTTGTTTTCAGTATTTTCAATCGTCAGAGCCGTGTAATCCAGTTTCCAGCCAATGGTTTCAACGATCTTTTCCATGAGAAGAATAGTATCCAAAGCTTCAGCTTTCGCTTTGTCCAGCAGCCCGCTTTGAGGGATCTTATCTACAATGGTCTTTTTCGCGTCACGGTTAATATCGGTTAGATCTGAAGTTGTAAACGGGTTTGCCCATCCTTCACGTTTGTCGTAATATTTGAAATCTGTTTCAATAGTTAACAATTCCGGCTGCGGAAAATTGGTGAGGATGATCTTTTTATTCTCATTGTCACTATCCATCCTGATCTTACTCAGGTCGAAACCTACATGCGCTTTAGCAGTTACCAGGACAATGGCTTTTTTCTTTCCGAGGATGAGGCTAAGATATTTCTCCTTCAGATTTTCATAATGATAGATCTCAGAAAAATCGCCTTCCACGGTAATGAATTTGCAAACACTTTTGATCTTATCCATTAAAACAACTGATTGTTCGCTGGTCTTTGATCTTGAGCGTTCCTTATTAAAAGCTGCAAAAATGAAGTATGCTGCCACGGCGCCAATGGCCAAACCTATAAAGAGTAATTCCATATTAATTTCCTATTTCTCCCAGATGTGTAAATTTAAAGCCTTTTTCGAACTTCAATCCGTATCCAAGCAAGCGGTCAAAGCTGGAATGCGCGAACAAAATAATGCCGGCAACTTCCAGTTCCTGCAATTTAAGATAATATCCAGTTAAGCCAATGACAATCGCCAGGCCTTTAAGGTGAAAGAAATTATAGAATAAAGCGCCCCATTTATTATTAATAAGGTAGCCCAGCATTCCAACATCTGGTACGAAGAACAAACCAATGAACCACCACCAGCTGAGGTCCTGAAGGCTAAATGCCCAGGTTGCCAGAAGGAGCATGGCAAGTTCTTCTAGTTTTATGGTAGTTTTCATCACTCAATAATTTTATACAATACCGGCTTGCAGGGAGCGGCGTCATTTTCAAACGAAGCGGGTTGAAGATTTAAGAAGTAATCTCCATCTTCGATCTTATTCGGAACATAGATCAATTCTGTAATTGTCGCATCAAACCTGGTGTTCTTAGGATAATCCCAGAAGGCCCGATGAGCAAGTAGCTTCCCTTCATCTTTTTCCCTGTCGACTGAAGGCTGGTCGGTCAACAAATGTTTAATGCCTAATTCACGAATATAGATCATGGCATTTTCCTCAATATATGGCCAGTTGGTATGCGAATGATTTTTAGAGATCTTCCCGATATAATTCGGAAGTGTTCGCAGCACAAGCGCTTCAGCCTTGAAATCTTTTAGTTTCTTTTGTAACTGCTCTTTAGTGAAAACGAGATCAGTTCCTTTTTTCTGAGGTTCAATAGAAATAAGTTCCGCCTTAAAAAAGAAGGTTTTCAAATGTTGCTGAATAGTATGTGTTTCGCTGCTAATGTGGCCCACACATTCGGTATGCGTGGCATGAGCATGCGGATTAAACCAGATATTATTGAAATTCACCGAAGATCCCTTGCTCACCTTACCAATAAAATCACCATCAATTACAGGTTCGATCTCCGGATGCTTTAAATACCAGGCCATTGGATTCTTATTATCCCCGCGTAGACTGATGGAAATATCGAGTGGATGAGAGAAATCTATTTTATATGAATTACCGTGATGGCTTATGTTCGCTAACATGTTGTTTGATTGGTCCTAACAAATGTAGTATTGTTAGTTGATAATTGACAATGGACAATTGAGATTTATCTCGATTTTGATAAAATCGTCATGTTTTCCTGAAGCTTCGGGATTTTCAACATCTTATGAGGCCCTGAGACTCCTGATCAATTTTGATAGTAATGACTGGTATAAAGCAGTGCGTCATGCTGAACTTGTTTAACTTCGTTGAATCTTTGATTACAGCATCTCAGGAGACCCTGAAACTCCCGAAGCTTCGGGACAGGGTGACGAAAGTATTAAGTAAGTGAGGTTTTAATCAATATAAAAAAGATCTGCTGCGATCCCGTCACTAAGGAATTTTCCTTTTGTGGTAATATGAAAAGTGTTTCCAATTTTTTCCATGAGTCCGTCATCCAGGAATTTACCGGTTTCCTTAAAAAAGTGATCACGGTATTTTTCTCCAAATTTTTGCTGAATATCATCTGTGGAAACACCGAATTTGGTTCGCAGCCGGGTCATTACATATTCGTTATAAGAATCGGTGGTGGAAAGTTCTTCGGTTTGCTGAGGTAGATTTCCGGCCTCAATGGCTTTTATATACAGCGTATTATTACTGATATTCCATTTTCTGTAAGTACCATCGTAGGAATGGGCTGATGGACCAATTCCCAGGTAAGGGTTTCCCAGCCAGTAAGCCATATTGTTCTGAGAATGAAAACCCGGTTTTCCGTAATTCGAAAATTCATAATGCTCAAATCCGTTTTCGCTGAGCTTGTTTACCAGAATATCGAATTGTTCCCGATAAGTTTCATCTTCAACAGGCTTGACTTTCCCTTTTTCTATGAATTTTTCAAGGGCGGTTTTTGGTTCTACGGTGAGCGCGTAACTTGAAATATGTGGAATACCAAGCTCAACGGCTTTGTTTAAATTTTCTATCCATTGTTCATTGGATTGCCCGGGAATCCCGTAGATAAGATCGATACTGATATTATCAAAATATTGCTTTGCTAGCTGAAGAGAGCTCAATGCTTCCTCAGAATTATGAGCCCGGTTCATCAATTTAAGGTCCTCTTCAAAAAATGACTGAACTCCAATACTTAATCGATTTACCGGAGAAGCATCAAGCATTTTGATCACTTCTTCTGAAAGATCATCGGGATTTGCCTCCAGAGTGATCTCGGCGTTTTCAGAAACATTAAAGTTCTTATAGATTGCATTGAAGATGGAATTTAATTCTTCAAAATTCAGTAGGGAAGGAGTTCCTCCACCAAAATAGATGGTTTGAATGTTCTGTCCTATTTCGTCCTTCCTAATTTCCAGTTCCCTACAGAGCATTTCTACCAACTCTGTTTTCTTCTTCGTGGAAGTGGAAAAATGAAAATCACAGTAATGGCAGGCCTGCTTGCAAAAAGGAATATGTATGTAAATTCCGCTCATATTATATAGGAGACGATAAGATAGGATAATTCGAAACTTCCTGCTACATAGATCAACATGGCGATGAGAAACGCCAGAAATGATTTAACTCCTATCACAAATCTATTACCCTCAAAAAATCTAATGCAGCAGTAGATAAAATAAACTAATGCTAAAAGGATGATTACAGGCTGGATTTGCTTGCTGCCATAAACTGTAATGACCGTTCCAAAAATGGTAAGCAAAGTATAAATCCCTGCGATATAAAAGGCTATCACCCAATACTCAATAATACGCAAGCGATTATAAAAAAAGAGCTTTAATGAGATGCCTAGCCCAAATACCAGTAGAAATAAAAACTTATTGATATTTAAGATCATAAATACCGTCGCCTCCTTTTGTACATCGGCTGTATTCTCATCTACCGTGGCAATGGTGTCCATATTTGTTTCAAAACCTATTAGTGATCTAACCAGGAGGTATAATGCCGTCATTAAAATGAAAAATGCAACCGGGCGGTAATATTTTTTTCTACTACCATTCAAATATTCAGAAAATAGTTTTTCAGGCTTTAGAAATAAAGTTTTGAGAGTAATTGCTATAGGAGATTCTACAGAAAATAAACTTTGAGAAAAATCCTCCCGTAGTTCTGAAAACGTAATGGGTCCAATTTTAGCACGCTGGCCGCAAGTTGAGCAATAATTCCCAGACAGTCTGGCGCCACAATTATTACAGATGCCACTCATTACTTTATTATTCTTTTTTCATTTTGCTTTACAAACGCATCCCAGCCCGTATAGCTTTTTCCTATTTCGGTCTTGCCGGAATTATAGAAATGACAAACCGCGGCAGCGAGACCATCTGTAGCATCCAGGTTTTTGGGAAGCTTTCCAATATTAAGCTGACTTTGCAGCATTTTTGCCACCTGTTCCTTACTGGCATTTCCATTACCGGTAATGGCCATTTTGATCTTTTTGGGAAGATATTCTGTGATAGGAATTTCCCTCGATAGCCCGGCGGCCATGGCTACTCCCTGCGCCCGTCCCAGTTTCAGCATGGATTGTACATTCTTTCCGAAGAAAGGAGCTTCGATTGCGATCTCATCAGGATGATAATTATCTATAAGTTCAATAGTGCGTTCAAAGATCAGTTTCAGCTTTTTATAGTGATCACTGTATTTGCTCAATTGAAGTTCATTCATCTGGATAAAACTCATCTTTTTGTTCTCCACTTTTATGAGTCCGAAACCCATAATAGTAGTTCCCGGGTCGATGCCGAGAATGATCCTTTCGCCTTTCAAAACTGATTTTTCCGAAGATTTGCTCACTAAAATTACCTAATTTGGGACATTCACAAAGCTAAACAATTCTGCTTTGGCAGCATCAAACTAATCGGTTATGCTTTTACTGATCTTTTTCGGACTTATTACAGCTGCCTACCTGGGGCTTGTTATTTCATTCCTTTACGGGTGGAAGCGTTTGCCAGATTTTGATTTAAAAGGCCTGCCTGCGGAAAATACATTTTCCATTATAATCCCTTACCGCAATGAAGCCCATAACCTGCCACGGCTTTTTAACTCTCTGACCAGCCTGAATTATCCGGGTAGAAAATTTGAGATCATACTGGTTAATGATAAGTCGACCGACCATTCTTCACAGTTAGCAGAAATTTTTCAACATGACTTTCGGGAGCTTAATATTCAATTGCTGGAGAATAAAAGGAGAAGTGCTTCCCCAAAAAAGGACGCGATACTTACAGCTATTGAAGTTTCCAGATTTGATTACATCGCAACCACCGATGCTGATTGTATATTACCTGCAGACTGGCTGCATTATTTTGATGAGGTCATTCAGCTGGAAAAACCTGAATTAATTGCAGCACCGGTTGGTTTTGCTTCTTCCGGAACCGTTCAAAAAAGACCATATTTTCAAAATTTTGAGGAGATGGATTTTATGAGTTTGCAGGCATCTACTATTGGAGCTTTTGGGATCGATAAAGCCTTTATGTGTAATGCTGCTAATCTTTGTTATAGAAAAGAAACTTTCCTACAGAAAGCCGGATTTACTGAAAATAGTGAGATTGCTAGTGGAGACGACGTTTTTTTATTGCAGACATTCCGTAGGCAGGGTAAGAAGCTATTCTTTATAAAATCGAGGAAAGCCGGTGTTTTGACCAATTATCAGGAGAGCCTTGGAAGCCTGATCAGCCAGCGGATACGCTGGGCTGCAAAAACTTCTTCCTATACCAGTATACTGGCAAAGTTTACCGGTGTTATTGTTTTCCTAATGAATTTTTCTCTAATCTTTTTTATGGTTTTAACCTTTCTGGATCTATTCTCTTACCGGTACTTAATGTTGGTGTTTCTTCTCAAATTTAATGTGGATTTTATCCTGATTTTCAAGGCCGCAAAATTCATGAACCGGGAGAGCTTAATGCGTCATTATTTCTGGTGCAGCATCGTTTATCCTTTTTTTACAGTGTATGTGGCTGTCGCTTCGCTATCTGGAGGTTATGATTGGAAGGGGAGAAGGTTTAAAAAGTAATTGAGAATGAGATTCCTTTACTTCGTTAGAAATGATAAAATTAATATTACTTCGTCATGCTGTCCCGATGCTTCGGGAGTTTCAGCATCTCAACCAAAAACAATTAAACTCCCGAGGAATCAGGACTATGTGACGTCAGCTTAATAGAAGAAACTTAAAAATTTTAATTATGAATTACTACATACTTAATTACAAACTAGCCGATAATTATCTTCAAGACCGAGGTCAGTATAGAGCTGAACATCTGGAGATGGCCCAAGAAGCTGCCGGGAAAGGTGAGCTTGTTCTGGGTGGAGCACTTGATGAACCGGCAGATGAGGCATACCTGATCTTTCGCAGCGAAAATGAGGATGCGGCAACTGCTTTTGCAAAGAATGATCCTTATGTGAAAAACGGTTTGATCAAGGAATGGACCGTTAGAAAATGGAACGCCGTGGTAGGTAGTAACATTCAGAATTGAGAATGAGATTTCTCTTTGTTCGAAATGAAAAAATCCAATAGTTGGGACTTCGTCATGCTATCCCGATGCTTCGGAAGTTTCAGCATCTTTTTGAGACCCTGAAACAAGTTCAGGGTGACGTTTCCAAATCTCTTTATATTCCAACTTCTTCCTTCTAAATTCGAACTTCGGTTTATTCAGCCTTTACTACTACGGGCATTTTAAACATGGTTGAAACCGGGATGCCGCGTTTACTTGCAGGATAGATCTTTGGAAGTGAATCTATGCTTTGTCTTAACCATAGTTCTATGTCTGGAAGCTGCCTGGTTACGGTGGAATCTATTAAAACTGAATCTATCTGAGGTTTCCCTTCTTTTGTGATCTCGAGGTATAGAATGATAGTATCATTAATGCTTTCGGTAACGACGGGTTGCTGACTAGCCAGAAAGGAATAAATTGTTGTGGCTACCTGGCGTTCAAAACAAATTTTAGCAGCCTTGAGCCCCGATTTTTGCTGGCAGTCTTCGAACGCAGGATATTCATCAACTTCTTTCCAATTCAAAGACCGCGATTCCTCCTTAAAAACATCTTCTGCAGAGATCTTTTTAGTTTCAAAATTGCAGGAGGTAAGTATTAAAGTAAATACAAAAAGTAGAACTTTTTTCATTGGCAATCCGCTTTCGGATTTCAAAAATAGTGAAATATAGGAGCTTAGGAAAAAAATATGTCATTCGGCCATATGTATTTCCTTTTTCAATTCACTAATTCTGTATTCGGCAAGCGAAAGCATATCTTTTCTGCCTTCCTCATGGTAATTATTCAGGTAATTCTGATATAACTTTAAAATCTCCTCTTTATCCTCAAAATGAGCATCAGCGGCAATGGCCTGTTCCAATAGCGCCCGTTCGTTTTCCGGATTCTCTTCCAGGGCCCTGGTAAAGCTAAGGTATGCGCTTCTATAATCCTCCTGTCTTTTATAGGTAAGACCAAGATTAAGATATTCGCGATCTACAGGTTGCTTTTTAATAAGAAGTGCCATGGTAAAATGTTGCTGTGCTTTTCTGATTTCATTTTTGTTTAAATAGATTACGCCAAGGTTGGAATGAACTGCACTATTTGCATCATTGATATCCAAAATCATCTTATAAGTTTTAATAGCTTTATCAACTTGGGAAGTCTGGCGATAAGAAATCGCTAGTTTTTCCAGAATGAATTCTGAACTTTCCCCCATATCTATGAGTTGCCTGAAAGGTTTAATTGCTTTCCCAAATTGTAAGTTAGAAAAATAGGCCTGTCCCAGAATTGAAAGTAAAGAGACGTTGTTGGGACGTACATTTAAACCTGTTTTACATAAAGAAATAGCATTGTTGGATTTTCCCGTTTTCAACTGATGTTTTGCTGTTTTATATAACGCTCCCTGATGGGTAGAATCCAATTGTATGGTTTTAAAGAATAGCTCCATGGCAGTGCTGTCTTTTCTTTTTTCTCTGGTAAGGCCTAATCTGTAAGTAAAACCAGCATTAGTTGGATATTCTTTGGTTAGATTGTTGAAAATACTATCTGCCTGTTCAAGTTTTCCAGACTCAAGAAGTAATTCGCCATAATCAAGGACAGTTAGAATACGATCGGGATTTTCGACCAGCACCTTGCGGTAATTTAGTAGGGCATCTTCTGTCTTGCCTGCAGCCTGTTGAAATTTAGCCAATTTGAGCAGGATAGAGACAGATTTAGGATTTTCCTGTTGTAACATTTCGATTGCTGTATTGTGTCTTCCTACGGCCGCGAGGCTATCGGCAATTTTAGTACTTTCTGGCTGAGCTTTTGAGATGGTTACCTGCAATAGTATTATAAATAGTAGGTAGCCAGGCATGACTTTTTTCTTAGGTCGTAGCATAAACTTTTGATTAATCCTGTCTGGATAAAGAATCCTTAGGGGCTTTATTATTTATTTTCAGAACCACGAGTTGGAGGTGATCTTTATTTGGTTTTGAAATTTCTCAAATTTTGTTTTTGGTAATCATAATTTCCAGTTTGGTCATTAGAATAGACTTACCGAATAATACGCTTCAATAGATCTCATTACTATGTCTTAGTCATGAATCCGTTTTTATTTTCTATACGCAGGTGAAATTTATTCATCTATTTTAAAAACTATGGGCAGTGCATACTTCACACTAACCGGATTGCCATTGTGAATTCCGGGTTGCATTTGCGGTAAACTTGAAATTACTCTTTTTGCTTCTTCCTCCAGGCTTGTATGGGCAGCCTTTGAAGTTACATCCACAATATTACCTTTCTCATCGATTTTAAATTCTACGATCACTCGGTTGGTACCCGTTAAACCAGCTTTTTTTCCTAAAGAAGAATCGAAATTTTCGCCTACGTAGGCAGAAATCTTTCTCGTTGTACAATTTCTCCTGGCATCTCCATTTAAATTTTCACATCCTGTAAAAGCAGGAGCTTTATCTATTTCTGCATACGCATATTGTTGACTTTTTTCCTGTTCTTCATTTATTTTTTTCAACTCGTTCAAGGTTTGATCCAGGTCTTCACTGTTTTCATTTGTGGTTTCGTGAATAGTTTCTTCTTCAGAATCTGCTTGCTGGGAATCTGAGCATGCAACATAAGTCAGCATAACCAGTATGGCAGGAACAAGCAATAAAAATTTGAATTTTGATAACTGGGATGATTTATTTTTCTGTGACATAAGTATTCGTTTTTTGATTAATGAATGGCTATAAAATTGATTTGTAAATGAAATATTCTGAGTGTTGAAGGCGGTATTAAGCAACTGTTGATAATATGATTGCCTGTCGGTGGTCTTTATTACTTCATCATCTGCAATGAATTCATGTAGTCCGGCAATGCGCGCCTGGTAGATGTAGATAAGTGGATTAAACCAGAAAACAATTCTCATCATCTCAAAGAATAGCAGATCCAGGCTGTGTTTTTGTTTTACATGTACCACTTCATGAGAAAGAATCTGGGATCTTTCAATTTCTGATAGCTGATCTCCCAGGAAAATAGTATTTAAAAAAGTACAGGCTATATTCGAATTTGGTACTTCGATGATCTTAAAATCCTTCTCTTCGGTAATTTTTCTGAATCGGAATAGCCGGTTAAGGCTTTGATATTTTTTCAGAAAAAGGAAACAATTCACGGCAAATCCAGCGAAGTAGCTAAGATACCACCAGTTTATCTCCAATCCGGAGTTTATTTGCATAGCTGCCTGAGTGCCAATTTCAGAAGAAGGTTTTTTTCCTAAAAATACTTCAGGTAACAAGATACCGGTGTTCTGGGGTATGGCTTCTGCCAGAAATTCCATTTTCAGGAAAGGGATGAATAATGCCAGAACTGGAGTAGCCAGTAAGTAAAGCCGGTTGTAATTAAAATATGTTTCTTTTTTCAGAAAGAGATCGTAAACCAGCAAGAACAAAAGCTGGAAAAACAAAACCTGCAGTATATAATGGATCATGACTTTTCGTTTTTGTTAATTTCTTTCATAATGCTTTCCAGCTCACTTGTGCTGAGGTCATTTTTCTTCATGAAAAAACTTACCATGCTTTTAAAAGATCCATTGAAATAGTTATTCATAAGCTGATTGATGCTTTGGTTGCTGTAAGTCTCTTTTTCAAGTTTAGGAAAATAGATATATCCCTTTCCCTTCTGGCGATGATCTACAAAACCCTTGCTCTCCAGGATCCTCACAATGGTAGAAACCGTGTTGTAAGCAGGTTTTGGCTCAGGCATATTCTCTATAATTCCGGCAACATTAGCTTCTTTAAGCTCCCATAAGATCTGCATGATCTCTTCTTCTGCTTTGGTGAGTTGTTTCATTTGTATGAATTTGGTTCTGCTAATATAAACTAATAATTTAGTTTTAACTAATTCTTTAGTTCAAAAATTTTCTGAAGTTGATTATATTCGTCCATTCAAAATCAAAAAATGGAATTAATATTATTAATAATTGCGGGCATATTTATGATCCTGGGACTGCTGGGAAGTTTCCTGCCGGTGTTGCCGGGAGTTCCATTAAGCTGGGTGGGTTTGTTGATTCTTTACTTAATCCCGGGAATTGAGATAGATTACTGGTTTCTGGGTATAACCCTGGCTGTGGCTCTATTGATCTATATTCTGAACCTGGTAATCCCGGCTATGGGGACCAAAAAATTTGGAGGTAGCAGAAAAGGAATGATTGGCGCTACCATTGGTTTGATCATTGGGATTTTTGCACCAATTCCGTTTGCTATTCTAATCTTTCCTTTCATTGGAGCATTCATAGGAGAGATCCTGAATAAAAGTGATTCTAAAACAGCCGGCAAAGCTGCCTTTGGTTCATTTGTAGGCTTACTGGCTTCCAGTTTTATGGAGTTCTTAGTGGCCTTTGCATTTCTTTTGCTCTTCATATATAAATTCTGGATTTATAAAGATTTCTTCTTTTAGCAGCCATTTTCAGAAACCTTTAAATAGCCTTACTTTTGCAAAAAAGAAAAGGAATGTTGGATTTTATTGTAGTTGGTGCTGCCCAGGCCGGTTTGGCCATGGCTTACTATCTTAAAGAACAGGGAAAGAATTTCCTGGTCGTAGATAAAGAGTCTGAAATTGGTGCATCCTGGCTAAATCGATGGGATTCTCTTACTTTATTCACTCCTTCGGAATTTAATAATATGCCAGGGATGGAATTTCCGGCAGAAAAAGGACACTATCCTTCAAAAACCGAGGTGGCGAAATATTTTAAAGACTACGTTGAAGAATTCGATTTTCCAATCAAGCTCAACACTTTTATAGAAAATATATCAAAGGAGTCAGGACATTTTATTCTCAAATGTCCGCAGGGAGATCTTGAAGCCAGGAACGTGGTGATTGCAACCGGGCCTTTCCATATTCCCTATACGCCGCCCTTTTCCAAAAAGATAGACGAGGATATTTTTCAGATACACAGTAACTATTATAAAAATCCAGAGCAGCTGCAAGAAGGTAAAGCCATGGTAGTGGGAGCAGGAGACAGCGGATTCCAGATCCTGGATGAGGTTTCCCAGGATGATCGGGGCGTTTATTTCTCCGGGACTACAGATGTAAAAGTTCTTCCGCAGGAGATACTGGGAAAGACCTTATGGTGGTGGTTCACTAAATCTGGATTCTTAAGTTTTAGCCGGGATACCTGGCTGGGGAAAAAAATTTCCAAATCCAGGCAGCCGGTTATTGGAACGCCGGTAAAAGAAATTCTCGAGAGAGATAATGTGGAGCCGGTTGGCAAAACCAAAGATGCTGAAGGGGAGTTGATCCAAACCGAAAAGAAAAAAATAAAGGATCTGAAGAATATTATCTGGGCTACCGGTTACCGGCCAAATTTCAGCTGGATTGAAGGCCTGGAGCTGGCCAAGAATGGTTATCCCGAGCATTACCGTGGTGTTAGTAATATTGAAGGGCTTTATTTTATTGGCTTGCCGTGGTTACATACCAGAGGATCTGCAACCTTAGGAGGAATAAAGAAAGATGCTAAATATTTGTCAGATTATATTCAGGACAATGCAGGCGGATAAATGATTTAGCCGAGGAATAATTCGTTTATTAACAAATAATACATAAATTTATTAGGGTATAGTGCAAAACTATACCCTTTTTTATTTCGTAAATATTTGAAATGCGTCTCTTGCCACTTCTAATATTGTCCATCCTCATCGGGAGTTTTGCTCCGGCAAAAGCTCAATTCTATCAAACAACCAATGCCGAAATAACTTTTTTTTCTTCAGCACCAGTAGAAGATATTGAAGCTGTTTCCAACGATGGAGTTTCGGTGTTAAATATAGATAACGGGGCCATTTCCTTCAAGGTTAAGCTAAGGTCATTCAAATTCGAAAAAGCTCTTATGCAGGAGCATTTCAATGAAAACTATATGGAAAGTGAAAAATTTCCAGACGCGATCTTTAAGGGGCAGATCTCAGGAGGTTTTGATTCCCGCTCGTCAAATTCTCAGGAATTGATCATTAAAGGAGATCTTACAATTCACGGGGTAACTCGGGAAAGAGAGATACCCGTGGTAATTCAGATTTCTAAAGATGGAGAACAGTTGAGACTTAATTCAAAATTTGAAGTCGCTTGTAAGGATCATAAGATCAGGATCCCAAAATTACTTTGGGAGAATATAGCAGAGGTGATAGAGGTCACCGTAAATGCCAATTATCAAATTATCAAACCATGAAAAAAATTTATTTGCTGGTATTCCTTTTATCCTGTTCTGGTTTGTATGCCCAGGATGTGGATAGTTTGATGGCTACTCTTAATGAAGAAAAAGACTTCAGGACCATAGCTACCTTTAAGAGTCCAAGGCTGGTATTGCTGCAAACCAACGAAACCCAGAAAGCCAGAAACCTAGCTTTTTGGGTAGGTCACAGGTTTGGAGATATCGGTGGTGAATTTGGAGGCTCAAATACCCTATTCGGTCTTGATGTTGCAACAGATCTGTACCTCGGTTTTGACTATGGGATAACAGATGCCTTAACCGTGGGGATTGGTAGAAGCAAATTTAATGAATCCTATAGTGGTCTGGTAAAATACAGGCTACTCTGGCAGGAAGAGGAAGGTATGCCTTTGTCTGTCACACTCTTTGGACAAAGCAGCTGGATAACCAGGGAGCCTTTTTCAAGCAACGAATTCGATAAAGAATTAGACCGAATTTCCCATTTCCTGCAGGTGATCATAGCCAGAAAATTCAGTCCCGGTGTATCTGTTATGATTAATCCCGGATACCTGATTAGGCCAGAAGCACAGGTTCAGGATTTTGAAGATTCAGATAATCTTTTTTCGCTTGGATTCGGGGCAAGGGTAAAGATACTTAAGAGAATATCAATTATTGCCGATTATACCATTGTTAATGGTCTAAGCAGGCCAGACGACCTGGGTATCGATTACTATAATCCTTTTGGTGTTGGCGTTGAGATAGAAACGGGAGGTCACGTATTTGCATTAAATTTCCAAAATTCGCAGGCGATTATTGCTAATAATTTTATCCCTAATACGACTAAATCCTGGACAGATGGTGGAGTTAGATTTGGCTTCATGATTTCAAGAAATTTTAATCTAGGGCCTAAAAGAACTATTAACTAATTGTTGAACTTATTAAATCCAGAATTATGAAAAGAGGTGAATTTATAGTTAAGGGAGTTTTGCTGGCTTGTTCGGGAGCATGTGTAATGTCTGCCTGTAGTTCCGGCGATGACAGCAGTCCTGCCCCCAACCCTCCAGGGAACGGAGGTCCTGCCACGGTTGCCGTTAGTCTTTCGAATTTAGTCGAGGTGGGTGATCAAATAAGTAGCAACGGGGTATTATTCTTCAGGATTGGAGAGGGTAATACTTCTGCAGATTTTGTGGCCACCGAGTCGGTTTGTCCGCATCAGGGAGGCCAGTTGGTTTGGCAGGAAGACCAGGGGTATATTGAGTGTCAACTGCATTTTGCCAGGTATGAGGATGATGGTGATGTAATAAGAGGTCCCCAGGGTGTTTCAGGTAATACCAGGGATCTTCGTGTTTACTCTACCAGTATTAGTGGCAATACCATTACTGCTACTATAGGTTAAAATAAAATTTCCTTGTTAATGCATTTCCCGGAATATTTCCGGGGGTAATTCCTGTGCGATTAATTAATTCTGTTTTATCCTTTTGCTTTCTTCTCTTACTTTTGCAGTTATGATAATTACAGATACTCACACTCATTTATATAGTGACGCTTTTGATGGCGACCGCCAGGATGCGATCCAAAAAGCTGTAGATAATGGGGTAAAAAGATTCTTTATTCCCGCCATAGACTCTGAAACCACCCAAAGTATGTATGATCTGGAGAAAGAATTTCCGGAGAATATATTTTTAATGATGGGGCTTCACCCCACTCATGTTAAGGCGAACTTCGAGCAGGAATTAAAGCATGTAGAAGAAGAGCTGGATAGGCGAAAGTTCTATGCTGTTGGTGAAATAGGGATTGACCTGTATTGGGATAAATCTACCCTGGATATACAGAAAGAAGCTTTTAAAAGACAGATCCAGATGGCGAAAGACAGGAATTTACCTATAGTGATCCATTGTCGTGATGCATTTGAGGAAATCTTTGAAGTCCTTGAAGAAGTGAAAGATGATAAGCTTTTTGGGATATTTCATTGCTTTACCGGAAATTTAGAACAGGCGCAAAAGGCATTGTCCTTTAATATGAAACTGGGGATTGGTGGGGTAGTTACCTTTAAAAATGGAGGTATAGATAAATTTATAACTCAAATCCCTTTAGAGGATATTGTCCTGGAAACAGATGCTCCCTACCTGGCACCAAAACCTTACCGTGGAAAAAGAAATGACCCTGTCTATATATTAAAGGTAGCAGAAAAGTTAGCAGATCTTTACAATTTACCAATCGAAAAGGTAGCAGAAGTGACTACAAAAAACTCCAAGGAAATATTCGGAATTTAAAGCTGTTAAACAGAATTTTTGTTCATTTGTCAAACAAATTTGAATATAGGTGCAAAATTTTGATGATATAAGATTCTATAAGGATGAAGAGGTAAATGATGCTCTGCGTGAATACGTGAAACATCCTATGGTAAAGGCTTTATTACAATTTACATTTCCAGATATGGCCTTTAGCGATATTCAGGCTATAGTGAATGAATGCCACTCAATTTCAGACTTTCAAAGCAAGGTAATTTACCTTAGTGTGGAAAAGGTCCTCGAGAAGACCAGCGAAGGCTTAAGTGATATAGGGTTTGAAGAACTGGATCCAAAAGAGTCCTATTTTTATATTTCGAATCACCGTGATATAATCCTGGATACATCTTTAATAAATTATACGCTTCATGACCACGATATGGTGATGACTGCCTCGGCAATTGGAGATAATCTTGTACAAAAGCCATTCCTTATGGCTCTCTCCAGGTTAAATCGGAACTTTCTTGTATTGCGTAATCAAAGTCCGCGGGAAATGCTGAAGAGTTCTCTTAAGCTTTCAGAATACATAAAAAAGTTATTGGTGGAAGATAAGAGATCTGTCTGGATGGCGCAAAGAGAAGGAAGAACCAAGGATGGGAATGATTTCACCCAGCAGGGAGTTTTAAAGATGCTGGGAATGGCTAAGGGAGATATGGATATTCTTGATTATTTCGCCAGGCTAAAGATCGTTCCGGTAGCTATCTCCTATGAATTCGATCCAACAGATATGCTTAAAATGCCGGAAGTTCTGGCTAAAAGAAAGCAGGAAGAATATAAGAAATCTGCCAATGAAGACTTTAATAGTATCATGCAGGGGGCCATGGGGCAGAAAGGTCGTATAGAGATCAATGCAGGCCCGGTATTAACATCAGAGGATTTTGATGCGATCAGGGAAAAAGGTCTGTCTATTAATGATCAGTTAAAAGAAGTTTCCTCATTAATAGATAATGCTATCTACCGCAATTACAAATTGTGGCCAGCCAACTATATCGCCTACGATCTGCTGAAGAATGAAACCAGGTTTGAAGATCGTTATACTGAAAAGGAAAAAAGACAATTCGACAGACGCGTAAGCAGAAGGGTAGATGTAAAAAATCCGCTTGCACTAAACAGTTATTTATTGATGTATGCTAATCCCGTGGTCAATAAAATGTCTTTAAATGAAGAATAGATCCAGGATTTTACTGATTTATACCGGTGGAACCATTGGTATGATTAAAGACTATGATACTGGAGCCCTTAAGGCTTTCAATTTTGATGAGCTTTTACAGAATATACCCGAGCTAAAGATCCTGGAGCATGAGATAGAAACACTTAGCTTCGATGATCCTATAGATTCTTCTAATATGAACCCGGAGTACTGGGAAAGGATAGCCAGCACGATAGATGAACATTATAGTGAATATGATGGTTTTGTGGTTTTGCACGGGAGTGATACTATGTCGTATACCGCATCGGCATTGAGCTTTATGTTCGAGAATCTTACCAAGCCCATTATATTTACTGGATCTCAGTTGCCCATAGGAGATCTTAGGACCGATGCCAAGGAAAATCTTATAACGAGCATTCAGATAGCCGGACTTCAGAAAAATGGCAGGCCCGTCATTTCAGAAGTTGGATTGTATTTTGAATATAAATTGTACCGGGCCAACCGCACAACCAAGGTGAATGCTGAGCATTTTCAGGCCTTTGCCTCCATGAATCATGAGGCTCTGGCAGAATCTGGGGTCTACCTTTCGGTTAATTACAACTCATTATGGAAGCCAAACCGCAAGCAAAAAACCAAGCTGCATACAGGTTTTGAGAAGGAAGTTCTTGTATTAAAAATGTTCCCAGGAATAACTAAAAGTACTGTAGAGCATATATTATCCAAAGAAAACCTGAAAGGGGTGATCCTTGAAACATATGGCAGCGGAAATGCTCCCAATGCTCCCTGGTTTCTGGACATACTTAAGGAAAAAATAAAAAACGGTCTCAGGATCGTGAATGTTACTCAGTGTATTGGCGGAAGTGTTACGATGGGCCAGTATGAAACCAGTGTTGGTTTAAAAAAGATAGGGGTGGTTTCCGGAAAAGACATCACTACAGAAGCTGCGGTCTCAAAATTGATGTATCTTTTAGGTAAAGATTTATCGCCTAAAGTATTCAGGACGATCTATGAAACCTCATTAAGAGGGGAAATGTCCTAAAATTAACGGTTGGTACTTGACGGGGACGTTTTTTTTTTGTTATTTGCCGGCCCTAACAAAACAGAGAGGTGGCCGAGTGGTCGAAGGCGCACGCCTGGAAAGTGTGTATACGTCACAAGCGTATCGAGGGTTCGAATCCCTTCCTCTCTGCTAAGTGTTTTATTAAAAATAATTTATATCTTTAACCCTTTAACTAATTAAATTAAGACAAACAGTAATGAAAAGATTATTTTCTATTTTGGTAATCGCCGCGATTACGGTTCTTGGGGCCTACAATCTACAGGCGGCTAACAGTGTGAATACTTTGCCAGGAACGATTGTGACCTTTGTACAGGATGACGAGGAAGCAATGGCCGGTGATGAATTGGAAGAAGAAGAACTTGGTTTTCACCAGGAGCTTAAAAAACGTTTCATCGAAGGTGGTCCTGCCTTTATGGGGATCGTTCTGTTGTGTTTAATTCTTGGTCTGGCCATTGCCATTGAGAGAATTATCTTTTTAAACCTATCTACAACTAACACTAAGAAACTTGCTCAGGATGTTGAGGACGCTCTTAATAGTGGTGGTGTTGAGGCAGCTAAGGAAGTTTGTAGAAATACAAAAGGACCTGTTGCATCTATATACTATCAGGGTCTTGACAGAGCAGACGAAAGCATCGAAGCTGCAGAGAAGGCAGTAGTTGCTTACGGTGGTGTTCAAATGGGACAACTTGAAAAGAACGTATCTTGGGTTTCTTTATTTATCGCACTGGCTCCAATGCTTGGTTTCATGGGTACTGTAATCGGGATGATTCAGGCTTTTGACCGTATTGAGGCAGCTGGAGATATGCAGCCATCACTTGTGGCAGGAGGTATTAAAGTAGCACTTCTTACTACAGTATTTGGTTTGATCGTAGCGATTATTCTTCAGATATTCTACAACTATATCATCGCTAAGATAGACAGTATCGTTAACGATATGGAAGACGCTTCTATCTTACTTATTGATATGTTGGTAGCTTACAAGAATAAAAAAAGAATCTAAGACAAAGTAAATTATGACCTTACATAAAATATTAAAATATCTGGCACTCGCTCTTGGTGTTATAGGTATGATCCTTCTGGGAAGGATTATCGCCACCGGAGACGATGCCATTAAAGCCTCGGCAGACCTTCAGGGGAGTCATTTAGACCCTTATATGTGGATTGCTTATTTGGTACTAGCTGCAGTCGTTGTACTAGTTGCAATATTTGTGATCGTAGGTTTATTCAGAGGCAATATTAAGAACACGATAATTGCTATAGGATCATTTTTAGTGATCGTAGTCGTAGCTTATGTATTAAGTGACGGTACAGCAAAGGAACTTAAAGACGGTAGCATGCTTTCAGCATCTGGCGATCATTGGGTAGGAGCAGGTTTAATTACTTTCTATATCCTTGCCGGAATAGCTATCGCTTCGATGGTATTCTCTGGAATTAAAAAATTGGCTAAATAATATGGCAAAGAGATCAGCACCGGAAGTTAACGCCGGGTCCATGGCAGATATCGCCTTCTTGCTTCTTATCTTCTTCCTGGTAACTACTACCATTGAGACAGATAGCGGGATAAGCAGGAAATTACCGCCATGGCAACCTGAAGAAGTGGAGCCTCCGGTTATTAAACAACGAAACATCTTTACCGTACTGGTAAATAGTAACAATCAGTTGCTGGTGGAAGATGAGGAGATGGAACTTTCTGAATTAAAGGAAGCAGCCGTTGAGTTTTTAGATAATGGTGCTGGTACTGGTGATGAGGCATGTAGCTTCTGTCAGGGTGCTAAAGATCCAAATTCTTCAGTAAATCCTCAAAAGGCTATTATTTCCCTGGTGAATAACCGTGGAACAGAATATGGAACTTACATTGCTGTGCAGAATGAACTTGTGGCTGCTTATAACCAGCTTAGAGATCGTGAAGCTCAGAGAATGTACGGGATGACATTTACTCAAATGGAGAAAAATTACAACGATCCTAATTACAATGGCAATAAAGACGTGTTGAAAGAAAAGATCGATGTAATTACCAATATGATCCCACAGAAGTTATCTGAAGCCGAACCAACAAGCTAGAGCTTTTAACAAACGAAAACGACTTTAATTATGTCTAAATTTAAAAAGAAGAAGTCTGGAGATTTGCCTGCCATTAGTACGGCATCTTTACCTGATATCGTTTTCATGCTCTTATTTTTCTTTATGGTGGCAACGGTAATGCGTCAGAACACTCTGATGGTTCAAAATAAATTACCATTTGCAGATCAGGTTGAAAAACTTGATAAGAAAGATTTGATCATGTATATCTATGCCGGGAAACCTAGCAAAAGATACCAGGCTCAATATGGAACAGAAGCCCGAATTCAATTAAATGATAAATTCGCCAGTGTTGAAGAAGTACAGCAATTTATCTATGCTGAAAGAGAGTCTAAGAGAGAGGAATTAATTCCTTACCTCACTACTGCTCTTAAAGTAGATGAAGAGACGAATATGGGTCTAGTTTCTGATATTAAACAGGAATTGAGAAAAGCTGAAGCGCTCAAGATCAACTACACTACTGTGGTTGGTGATGCTCAGCAGAACGTTGAATAATCTTTTCGATTTAATTATATTAAGCATCCTGTCTGTTAATTCAGACAGGATGTTTTTTTATATTTAATCCTCAGATCCCGGTTGTCATGAGCTATAAAGACATTTTATTAATCATTTTATTCTCATTGCCTTTCCTGGCGTTTGCGCAGGAGGAAGAGGATCAATATGAGATTCCAGATACAATTCCCTTTACTATAGATAGCCTGTATCGCGAGGATCAATTCTATGCCGGTTTTCATTTTAATCTTGTCACTAATCAGCCTCCGGGTGTTTCGCAGGAAAGCTTTTCAGGAGGACTTAATCTTGGTTTTATTCGGGATTTCCCTTTAAATGAGAGGCGTAATGTTGCCTTGGGCTTAGGTTTGGGCTGGTCTATAAATACCTATGGTCAGAACCTCTTCATAGGAAAGGGAAATGATGGAGCGACAATTTTCCGAAGCCTTGGTAATAATGAAACTTACAGTACTAACCGGTTTACCACCCAGTTAATAGAAGCGCCAATAGAATTCAGATGGCGTACTTCCACGCCTGAAAGTTATAAATTCTGGCGGATCTATACCGGGATGCGTTTAGGTTACGTGTATCATTTCAGAAGCCGTTTCCGCGATGATAACCGGGAAGTCATAGTGAATGATCTTGAAGAGCTTGAACGCCTAAGATTAGGTGCCACCTTCACCTTTGGATATAATACCTTTAATTTTCAGTTCTACTACGCACTGAACCCTTTCTTCAAAAATGCCACGGTCAACGATGCTCCCATTGATCTTTCTACCTTGAAAATAGGTCTGACATTCTATATTCTGTAAACCAGAAACTGAATAAGGCCAGTTGTGGTATCAAACCGGCAAGGAATCCCAGGAAAAGCTCCCATTTTGTATGTGCCTTGTAATAAAGTCTTGAAGAAGCACTTAGACCTGATGCCACGATCAGAAAACTTATAGTGTAGATAAAATAAAGGTGAAAATAAGTACAGAATCCAATAATGAACATTAAAAGGCCCCCAATACCTGCCATATGCAAGCTTATTTTCATTCTAAGCCACGTGAACAAATAGGTGATTATGGTGGTAAGGAGTATACCGGTAAAGTAATAGAACAGGCCGGGATAATTATAAATATTCAGCACCTGGTTGAGCACCATGATATTTAAAAGAATGAAAAAGAATAAAGGCCATTGCCGTTCCTTTACATTCTCTAGAAAAATCGATTCAGCTTTTCCTAAATTTTTCAGAAGAAAATAAAAGACAACTGGTATAAATATAGTGATGATGGAGATCGCCAGTAATTTTGCTTCTATGATCTCTCGTGGAAAAAACCTGGGGGTGAATGTAAAATAGAACAAACTGCCGGCAAAGGGCATCCAGAGAGGGTGAAACAGGTAGGAGACAAGCTTAAGTAATATTCTCATTAAATTTCTTTGCGTAGTCTGGCCACCGGAATATCTAACTGTTCCCTGTACTTGGCCACGGTTCTCCGGGCAATTGGATAACCCTTATCTTTTAAAACTTTTGCCAGTTTCTCATCTGTAAGTGGCCTCCTTTTATCCTCTTCTTCTATGGACATCTCCAGGATCTTTTTGATCTCTCTGGTGGATACTTCTTCACCCTGGTCATTGGTCATCGATTCTGAAAAGAATTCCTTGATAAGTTTTGTACCATAAGGTGTATCTACATATTTAGAATTTGCCACCCTTGATACCGTTGAGACATCCATTTCAATTTCATCGGCGATATCTTTAAGGATCATAGGTCTCAAATTTCGTTCATCTCCGGTAAGGAAATACTCTTTTTGATAGTTCATTATGGAGCTCATTGTAACCATTAGAGTCTGTTGCCTTTGTTTAATTGCCTCGATAAACCATTTGGCGGCATCCAGCTTCTGTTTAATGAACATTACCGCATCTTTCTGTGCTTTTGTCTTCTCTTTTGATTCCTTATAGCCTTTAAGCATGTTATTGTAATCCCTGGAAATATGCATTTCGGGTGCATTTCTACCATTCAGGGTTAATTGCAATTCCCCGTCTTCAATTTTTATAGTAAAATCGGGGATCACATGCTCTACCATTCTTGTGTTCCCTGAATATGCTCCTCCCGGTTTGGGATTCAGGTGTTCTATGACTTCAATAGCATCTCTAAGTTCATCTTCGGTAATGTCATGACGGGCCAGTAATTTGGTATAATGTTTTTTGCTGAAATGATCAAAAGACCTTTCCATTATATCCTTTGCCAGTTCCACCTGTTTGGTTGGTTCCTTGCGGTTGAGTTGTATAATAAGGCATTCTTCCAGGCTTCTTGCTCCTACACCCGCCGGATCCAGTTTCTGTACTTTCTGCAGTACTTTTTCCACGGTTTCCTCATCTGTATAAATATTCTGGGTGAAAGCAAGATCATCCACAATATCCTGAACGCTTCTTCTTATATAACCGCTTTCATCAACACTACCTACAAGGAATTCTGCGATCTCCTCTTCAATCTCATCCAGGCGAATTGTGCTTAGCTGGGTTTTTAAATATTGTGTAAAGGAAGTTCCTGCAGCATATGGTACCTGCCTGTCCTCATCATCTGCACTATAATTGTTGGCATTTAGCCTGTAACTTGGTATTTCATCATCACTAAGATATTCATCAACGTCTATATCGGTTTCAATAGTTTCAGAATCATAATCATCCTCGGTATTTTCATTTCCAATGTCATCATACTCATCAATGCGTTCCTCCTTACCATCTTCCAAAGCAGGGTTTTCCTCCAGTTCCTGCTTGATCCTCTGTTCAAATGCCTGTGTAGGTAATTGAATGAGTTTCATAAGCTGGATCTGCTGCGGAGATAGCTTCTGTGATAATTTGAAATTTAATTGTTGCTTAAGCATAAATTTTAGGGTCTCTAACAAAAATAAGGAAAATACAGGCCATACCACCTTTGGCATATAACATGATTGTAATAAATTTTTGTTAAGGCATCTTATAATTATTCAGGTTGCGAAATCTCTTGGGAAGTTTAGTTTCTATTTCCAGCGGCCTATGGTTAACAGGGTGTTGCAACTTTATTCCACCTGAAAAGAGGAAAAGGTTTTTATTCCTGAAATAGTCACTTTCCTTATCTCCATAAATTTTATCTCCCACGATAGGATAGCCAATATTATTTAAATGTACTCTTATTTGGTGGGTCCTCCCTGTTAACGGTTTTGCTTCTACCAGCGTATACAGAGATCCTTTTATTTGATAAAAATTTAGAGGCTTTACCAGAGTGTTAGCCGGTTTATCTTCTATCGCTGAATCTATTTCCCGCTCCTTTGAGATCTTACCATAAACCAGGGCATAATATTTTTTCTGGATTGTCTTTTCTGCGAATGCCTGTTGAAGCTTGAGTAGGGCCCGGGTTGTTTTGGCGCAAAGTAAAATGCCAGCGGTAGGACTGTCTAATCTGTGCACGGGCAGGGGGTAAGCTAATGCATCGGGTTCTTTTGAAGGTCCAAGATTATGTGGCAAGGCATTTTCTATGGTCTTAAAGAAATTGCCGCTGGTGGGATAACCCGCAGGCTTTAAAATTGCTGCAATATGCTCGTCCTCGAATAGAACTTCAAGATCCAGGTTGAAGATTTTTTTTTCTGATAATTCTTCCTGAAGGAGTGAAATGGCCTGACCTTCCGTTATCCAGTCGCCGGTTTTGGCTTCTTTACCATCTATTAAAAGTAAATTCTTCTTAATAGCTTTTTTTAAACCGCTTCTGGATTGAATAGGACTGAAGATAGAAACCGCATATTCCTGCAATCGTATGGGTTCTGTGATTGCAGGAGCTATATGCGTTTCTAGTATTTTCAAATTATTAAAATTCTGCGTTTTGCGGGGTTCGCGGAAATGGAATCACGTCCCTAATGTTACCCATCCCGGTAGCAAACTGTACCAGTCTTTCAAATCCAAGACCAAATCCGCTATGTACACAGGTTCCAAACTTTCGGGTATCCAGGTACCACCAGAGTTCTTCTTCAGGAATATTGAGCTCGGCCATTTTTTCTTTCAAAACATCCAGTCTTTCCTCACGCTGACTTCCTCCCACGATTTCGCCTATTCCCGGGAATAATATATCCATGGCTCGCACGGTTTTACCATCCTCATTTAACCTCATGTAGAAGGCTTTAATATTGGCAGGATAATCAAATAATATTACCGGGCATTTAAAGTGCTTTTCTACAAGGTATCTTTCATGCTCACTTTGTAGATCTGCGCCCCATTCTTCTATTATATAATTAAATTTCTTCTTCTTGTTAGGTTTGCTGTTCTTCAGGATCTCGATCGCCTCGGTATAGCTAACTCTTTTAAAGTTGTTCTCCAAGACAAAATTGAGCTTCTCAAGAAGTCCCATTTCACTTCTCTCGGCTTTTGGTTTAAGCTTATCTTCATTATCCTGTCTTTCAGCCAGGAATTCGAGATCTTCCTTGCAATGTTTCAATATATATTTAAGAACATATTTGATGAAATCTTCTGCCAGGTCCATATTGCCGTCAAGGTCGCAAAAAGCAACTTCTGGCTCTATCATCCAGAATTCTGCCAGGTGACGGGAAGTATTCGAATTTTCAGCTCTGAAAGTGGGTCCGAAGGTATAAACCTGCCCCAATCCTAAAGCAAATGTTTCTGCTTCCAGCTGTCCGGAAACCGTCAGATTGGTTTCTTTCCCGAAGAAATCTTCTTTATAATTAATACTGCCGTCTTCGTTTTTGGGAGTATTGGCGATATCCATACTTGTAACCCGGAACATTTCGCCCGCTCCTTCAGCATCACTTCCTGTGATAATAGGAGTATTTACATAAAAGAAGTTCCTGTCCTGGAAGTATTTGTGAACCGCAAAAGACAACCTGCTACGAACACGCATAACAGCACCAAAGGTATTTGTTCTTACTCTTAGATGCGCCTGCTCCCGAAGCTTCTCCATACTGTGTTTCTTTGGAGATAGTATCGTAAGCTTTACCTCTTCAGGGTTTGCATCCCCCAGAATTTCAAGCTCGGTCACTTCGATCTCAACCCGCTGCTGGCTACCCAGACTTTCCTTTAAGACTCCCTTTACAGAGATGGCAGCACCTACATTGATCCTTTTGATAAGATCTTCATCGGTATTTTCAAAATCTATAACACACTGAAGGTTTTTTAGGGTTGAACCATCATTAAGGGCAATAAATCTATTGCTCCTGAAAGAGCGTACCCAACCTTTAACATGGTGTTCCTGT
Source organism: Christiangramia sabulilitoris (assembly GCF_007050985.1). Taxonomy (GTDB): domain Bacteria; phylum Bacteroidota; class Bacteroidia; order Flavobacteriales; family Flavobacteriaceae; genus Christiangramia; species Christiangramia sabulilitoris. The sequence goes on along the minus strand of NZ_VHSF01000003.1, from coordinate 556,991 downwards.
AAAAACTGGTCGCTTTCCAGTATATCAGCGACTTTTGCTTGTATCATTTAGTTGAAATTTTAGAAAAACAAAGATAGTTTTTCGCCTGAAGCTTAGCAAGCAGGCTATTTTATTAATAATATTAATTCTTATTGTCCTCTGTATTGAAGTCCTTATCATCCTCTTCAGTCTCAATGATCCTCATCGCCGGTTCTTTTAGAACCTTTTTGTTGGCGATACTTCTTTCCAAGGATAGCAGCAGAGACGGTAAAAGTAGAAGATTGGCCAGCATGGCGAAAAGTAAAGTTGCTGATACCAGTCCGCCTAAAGCTACGGTACCCCCAAAACTACTGATCATGAATACTGAAAATCCAAAAAACAGAACAATTGATGTGTAGAACATACTAACCCCGGTTTCTCTCAGTGCTGCATAGACCGATCGCTTGATCTTCCAGTTGTTCGCTTTTAACTCCTGCCGGTATTTTGCCAGGAAATGAATGGTATCATCTACAGAGATCCCAAACGCAATACTAAAGACAAGAATTGTAGATGGTTTTATAGGAACCCCTATGAATCCCATAACACCTGCTGTGACAATCAATGGCAGCAGGTTGGGCACCAGAGAAATGATGATCATTCTAAAGCTTCGAAACATCCAGGCCATAAGAATGGCGATAAGGAAGATGGCGAGTCCCAAAGAAATAATAAGATTCCTCACCAGGTAATTGGTTCCTTTTTGAAAAAGAAGGGCTTTACCGGTTAGCGAAACATTATATCGATCTTCCGGGAATATTTTTTGGATCTGTGGCAAAAGATCGTTTTCGATCTCTTCCATCTGCTCTGTGCCCACATCCTTCATAAAAGTAGTGATCCTGGCGTACTGACCTGTAGAATCTACATAAGATTGCATAAGCCCTTCACTGGAAGAAAGATTTCTTGCGTATGGCATTATGAAATTACGTTCCTGTGAGGATGGTAACTGGTAATATTTAGGATTACCATTATAATAGGCTTGTTTGGAATATTTTACCAGTCTGTTTACAGACAGTGGTTTGGAGAGCTCCGGGATGTCCTGTATAAAGGACTCAAGCTGGTCCATCTTTTTAAGAGTGGAAAGCTTCATGACGCCTTTAGGTCTTTTGGTATCTATTAAGATCTCTAATGGCATCACCCCGTCAAATTCATTTTCAAAGAATTTTACATCCTTAAAAAATGTGGTATTCTGTGGCATATCCTCTAGGATACTTCCGGATATTTTAATCGTATAGATCCCTATAATGCTTGCTACAAGCAGGACTAGGGAAGAGATATATATCGCGATACGATGATTTCGTACCATATTCTCCATCCAGTTCACAAATCCACCAATCCATTTTTTATTAAGATGCTTTAAATGCCGGTCCTTAGGAGGATTAAGATAACTGTAAATGATCGGGATGATCAACAGGCTAAGCACGAAAATGGCAATGATATTGATGGATGCCACCACCCCGAATTCTGCAAGTAATTTACTGTCGGTCAATATGAATGTTGCGAAACCTGAGGCAGTGGTAAGATTGGTCAATAAAGTGGCATTCCCCACTTTAGTAATCACGCGCTGTAGTGATTTTGCCTGGTTGCCATGTTTTTTGATTTCCTGTTGGTATTTATTTATCAGGAAGATACAGTTAGGGATTCCTATCACGATAATTAGGGGCGGGATCAATGCCGTAAGTATTGTGATCTCGTAGTGGAGAAGCCCAATTACGCCAAACGCCCACATTACCCCAATACAAACCGTAAACATGGAAATAAGGGTTGCTCTTAAAGATCTGAAAAAGAAAAAGAAGATCAGGGACGTAACAAAAAGGGCGGCCAGGATAAAGAGACCTATTTCATCTACAATATTCTGTGCATTTAAAGTCCTGATATATGGCATCCCGGAGACGCGAACATCAATTCCATATTTATCTTCAAATTCCTGGATAAGTGGGTCCAGTTCTTCCAGCACAAATATCTTCCTGGCTTTTGTATTAACGAGGTCCTTATTTAAATATAAAGCAGATTGTATGGTATTGGAATTTGAACTGAAAACCAGGTTTTCATAAAATGGCAGTTCAGTAAAGAGCTTATTTTCAAATTGCTTTAGCTGAATACTATCAGGTGAGGCGGTGTCAAGCACCGGTACCATTTCGAATCTTTTTGGATCTTCGAACTTTTTGAGTTCCTGCAGGCTGGCCGGAGAAATGATATGATCCACCTCCGGATAGGTAGATAATTTATTGGTGAGTTCATTCCAGGCCCTGAATTTTTCCGGAGTGAAAATAGTAGAATCCTGCACTCCCAATAGGATTAGGTTCCCCTCTTCCCCAAACTTATTAAGAAAATCATTATAGTTAATATTCACGGGGTGATCATCGGGCATCAGGTTTGCTTCCGTATAGGAAAAACGCATATTTTTCCATTGCGTGGAAAGCAGGAAAGTAGCAACCGAGATCAGAATAATAATAATGATCCTGTTTCTTAGAATAAGGCGGGCGATGGAATTCCAAAATCCAAAGCTGAATATCTTATGCATGGCCATGTTTTAGCGGCGCAAAGTTAGAAAAAGCTACCTTAAATAGTTCAGATAAGAGGATTTATCTTGTGCTTTTTAAAGCTGAAGCTGTAATGTAAATTTTAAAGCAAAGTTATCTTTGAATGTTTCCCGGTGGTAAGCACCATATCTATAGGCTGCGCCAAGACCAAGACCGGCCAGGATTTTATTCAGTTCGATTCCGGCTTCTGAATATCCATGGTTTAAAGTATTGAAAGTTATGTTCTGATGCTTAGCCATATTATCAAAATCACCGATGGCATGCCTGGAAATAAATACCAGTTCGGGTTGAAAATGGTCAGAGATCAAAAAAGGTCTTAGTTGATGTCTAACGTGCAGACTCGCCTGTCTTTCACTAAAAAATTCATTAAAGAACATTGTTTCAAAACCATTCCTTCCCGCAATAGAAAATCGCCGGAAGACGCCTTCTCTGCCAGGGTTATTGGGGTTTGCATGGAAGGTATGCGTCAGGGGCAGGTCGCCAAAGCCGTAGTTGCCCTCAAGAATAAATTCGGTTCTGGATCTGTCCAGCCGGCGAATTTCGTGCTCTGCCTTTAAACCTATCCTTGTAAAATTAAAGGTACCGTCAAATGAAGAAAATGATTGTTCTATATGTCCTGTAAACTGGGGGAAGTTTTTTTCGAGTATGATATTACTTTCCGGGGTATTGAGGAATTTTGAAAAAGGTCTCCATAAAAATGAAAGGCTAAGGGAAGAGAGGTCATAATCCCTGTATTCTGTGCCATTGTGTAGAAAGCTATACTGCCTAATCTGCCAGATTTCCTCGCGGGCCACCTGTAATTCCATATCTAGCTTTGGAGTGATCCTGTGCTCCACGCTGCTGGCATATTTTCTATAATTGTAATAGAAGTTGATATTTACAAAACGCGGCTGCAGAATGGCAAAGGTGCGCTGACCTTTCAGGTAATGAAAGGAAGCCGTTTCCCGGATGTCCCTTTCGAAGGAAAAATTCAGGCTTGTACCGGTCTTTTTATTGAGGTAGAGCTCTGTGCCTGCTCCATATTTTAAAACTTCGTCTTTAAAGCCATAAGTAGTATAGCCGTTAAGATTAAAATCATCAGAAAATTTATCGTTTGTTTTTCCGCCAAAACCAAGCCTGATTCCCTCATAATTGTTGAATTTAAAGATACGGCTTAAGTCCACATCCCAGAAACCTACGGGATAATAGCCCGATGCGATGGCTTGTTTTACCTGGATCTTGCGCTCAACATTTCCGGCTTGTATGATACTATCTACCTTTTCCCTGGTGGCTTTATCCCTTTCTGTAAAATCAATTTTACGATTCTCAACCCAGTAGAGGCTATCCCTGGAAGTAGCCTTTGCATACACGTCTATCGCGGCACCGGGATTTTTAATTTCACCGTCATAATCCAGGTCAACTTCGTAATTTGTTGTTAAGGAGTTTAAAAATAAATTTTTTGAAACCTCTTCAGATCCGAAAATCAAATCTAAAACGCCTTTTTTCTGCTGGACGGTGCCTAAAGTTATGGTTCCGCCAAAAACTGCGATCTCCTTGCCGCCGGAGCCAGGTCTTATTTTCGTTGATTGCTCTGAAGGAAACCAAACATCTTTTGCCGGATAGTACTTATAATCATGCTCCACTTCCAGCCTGATCTCTCCAAGTAGTTGCGCCTTTGCCTTCTGTATGCCCAGGCTTATGGTGTCAAGATATAGAATTCCTTCCAGGCCGGCTACGACTTCTTCACGTCTGGGATTAAAATAAACCACATAAGCGGGTCTTTCGCCAGAAGTTGTGTCGAGGATTTTGTATTGATAATTCTTAAAGGCATTCGTTGCCAAAGGACCAGCATATTCTGTTTTATACAATTTGTAATTGTGCTTATACAGTGATAATGGATGCAGCTCCATCCCCAGTATTTTATAAACCGGTTTCTTAAATCCTGCTGTTTGAATGCCCAAGACCTCTTCTTTGTGGATATTGTTTGCAGAAAAGTAATGCTCAGAAACCTTCTCAGAAAGATAGGCTCTCCCTTCATTTATTATAGTTCGAATGGCTGCAGAAGTAGAGTCTGCCTGCATACTCATGCCTCCGGATTCATTATCAATGATAAATTTCGAATATGAGCGATATTTAAAGCCACTCAATACTTTCTCCGGATCGTTTTTTTCGCGGTTTCGAATGGCTTTTTCTATGAGGACTTCCGCAGGGTCTCTTTCGTTGGAGATCATAACCGTTTCAAGTTGTTCGTAAGCCGGCGTCATTCCAACCTGCAAATACCTGGTGTCTTTACTTATCTGTACTTTTATGGTTTTATAACCAACATAGGAAAAACTGATACTGTCCCTGTCTTTTTCCAATGGTAACTCAAAGCTGCCGTCGATATTGGTTAATATCTGCCTGCCCTCATTCCATTCTATTTTTGCGTAAGCAAGTGGTTCTTTTGTTTGTTTATTAATTACCCTGCCGGGGATCGTCTGCCCGAATAAACCTGCACTTAAAAAGAATAAAAAAACAATTAAGGTAGAGCGCATTTAAGATTTTAATTAATAGCAGGATTAAAATAAAAATGCCGGGTCAAATCTGAAGATAATTCAGATCCAAGCCGGCAAATTTCTGTAGTTCAGAGAACATTAAACGGTCATGATCTCTTTTTCTTTCACAGCCAGTATACTGTCTATTCTCTCTATATAGGTATTGGTCAATTCCTGAACATCATCTTCTGAACTTTTCAAAAGATCTTCAGAAATATCAAGTTTCTTTAATTCCTGCATCGCCTGCTTGCGGTCGTTTCTTACCCCAACTTTAGCGTCTTCAGCTTCAGCTTTCGCCTGTTTGGTCAATTGCTTTCTTCTTTCTTCTGTTAATGGCGGAACATTTATGATCACACTCTCCCCATTGTTCATTGGGTTAAAACCAAGATTCGCCATCATAATTCCTTTTTCGATCTCCTGGATCAAACTTTTTTCAAAAGGCTGAATAGAAAGGGTTCTGGCATCGGGTGTATTTACATTCGCCACCTGTTGCAATGGAGTCTTTGCACCGTAATATTCCACCATGACACTACCTAGCATATTTGGACTGGCTTTCCCTGCACGTATATTTGAAAGTTGTTTTTTAAGATGCGAAATGGCGCCTTCCATTCCTTCTTTTGCTGCTTCTATAATAAATTCAACTTCATCCATTTTTTAAAAATTATTTACAAGTTCAGATTTATAGGTTCACTTTTGTTCCTACACGCTCTCCAGTTGCAACCTTTAAAAGGTTACCCGGTTTGTTCATGTCGAATACAATAATTGGTAATTCGTTTTCCTGGCTTAAGGTGAAGGCAGTGGTGTCCATCACTTTCAGCCCTTTCTTGATTACATCCTCAAATGTAATGAAATCGAATTTAGTCGCTTCTTTATCTTTTTCAGGGTCGGCAGTGTAAATACCATCTACACGGGTTCCTTTAAGGATAACATCTGCTTTGATCTCAATGGCCCTTAGAACTGCAGCCGAGTCTGTGGTGAAATATGGGTTTCCGGTTCCACCTCCAAAAATTACTACCCTGCCCTTCTCCAGATGCCTGATAGCTTTACGACGAATAAAAGGCTCTGCCACTTCGTTGATTTTTATTGCAGATTGTAGCCTGGTTTGGATATCTGCATCTTCCAGGGCACTCTGTAAAGCAAGACCGTTAATTACCGTGGCAAGCATTCCCATATGATCTCCCTGGACTCTGTCCATTCCGCGGCTGGCTCCTGCAACTCCACGAAAAATGTTTCCTCCACCAATTACAATCGCCAGCTCAACACCTTTGTCAACTACCGTTTTAATTTCCTCTGCATATTCTGCCAACCGCTCCGGATCAATGCCATATTGGCGGTTTCCCATCAAAGCCTCTCCAGATAGTTTTAAAAGTATTCTCTTGTATTGCATAGCTGATTTTTATTAATCGTTGCAAATATAGCTAATATCTGAATTTGTGAAATATAATGGCAGCTTTTTGAAAACCATTAGGATGCTTTTAATAGAAATTAACTTGTGACAGGTAATTTGTCACGCTACCAGTTAAGTAGCTATGGCCGGATTTTTGATATATTTGATTTGAAAAAATTAAATAAAATTTACACCTATGATGGGATATTATATAATAGCGGGACTTATTTTTATAGTAAGTATGTATGTGAGTAATAAGCTCAAAAGTAAATTCAAGAAATACTCTAAAGTTCACCTGCAAAATGGAATGAGCGGTAAGGAAATCGCAGAAAAGATGTTGCGGGATAATGGTATTCACGATGTTAAGGTTATTTCCACCCCGGGAATGCTTTCAGATCATTATAACCCCGCGAAGAAAACGATTAATTTGAGCGAGGGAGTGTATTCTCAGAGAAATGCTGCGGCGGCGGCGGTTGCTGCCCACGAATGTGGTCATGCTGTACAGCACGCAACGGCTTATAGCTGGTTACAAATGAGAAGTAAACTGGTGCCGGTGGTAAGCGTTGCTTCTAAATTATCCCAATGGGCGATCTTTGGAGGTTTGATCCTTATGACCATGGTAGGAGCAGGAGTAGGGCAAACCGTTTTACTACTTGGTATTATAATGTATGCTGCGGGAACGCTGTTTAGTTTTATAACCTTGCCGGTAGAGTATGATGCCAGTAAAAGAGCACTTGTGTGGCTGGAAAATGAAAATATGCTGACAGGAGCTGAACATGATGCAGCTGAAGATTCCCTTAAATGGGCGGCAAGAACCTATGTGGTTGCTGCGGTGGGATCGCTGGCTACCTTACTGTATTTTGTTAGCCTTTATATGGGTAGAGATTAATCGAAAATGATATTGAACTAAAAAAGCTGTCTTGTTAAGAGACAGCTTTTTTAGTTTAAATTTTGATCTGCCTGTCTATTTGTTGGTTCAGGGAGATAAATGTTTCGGTTCTCGAAACTCCGTCAATGGCCTGGATATTTTTGTTTAGTACATTCATTAAATGCTCATTATCTCGGCAAAGGATCTTTAGAAAAATTGACCAGTTTCCTGTGGTGTAGTGGCATTCTATAACTTCCGGGATTTGGCTCAGCTGCTTTACGGCCTGTGGGTTACTTACCGCCTTGTCTAAATAAACTCCCACGAAAGCCATGGTTTTATACCCCAGCAATCTCGCATCAAGCTTCATTTTAGACCCTTCGATGAGTCCCGACTTTTCAAGCTTTCTAAGTCTTTGATGTACCGCAGCACCGGTTATTCCAATATTTTTAGCGATCTCCAGAATAGGCTTTTTAGCATCTTTCATCAGGAAGTTCAGAATCGTTTTATCAATTCCATCAAGCTTTACACTATCATTGACAATTTTCATTCAGCAATTTATTTTGATTTTAAAGCTAAAATACAAAAATGCTTCTCAAATTTAATTTCCTACCTCTCCAAATGGATTATATCCCAGGTATTCCGTCTCTTCCTCTTTAAATTTAATACCCTGGTCTTCCAGTTTTTTCAGAATGGGCTGATACACCTCTTTTTTAATAGGAAGCTGAACTCCGGGAGTCTTAATTTTTCCATTTAAGATCATTATCGCGGCGATCGCCACGGGTAGACCAACGGTCCTGGCCATTGCTGTCTTGGTCTGGTCTTCTCCAATATTGACCATAGTTGAGTCAATTTGCTTTCTTTCGCCATTTAGCTCGTACCCAAATTTGTGGTACATCACGATCATATCCTTATCATCTTCAGACAGGGTCCATTTATCCATCAATATCTTTTGCAGCGCCTGAGCCGGGGTAGCGTTTTTGATTCCTATCTTTTTATCAGGGTTGAAAAGGTCCAGCTCTATTAGCTTATCCCACATGATATCATCCTGATCTATTTTCAGATTATGCCTCACCTTTAGTTCTACAGAATCGCTGGGTGAATATGGAAGGAATGCATTAATGAAATCGCGATAGCTCATCTCTTCTGAATTCTTCATGGCAAAACTATCATCTGTCATACCTAATTGTACAAACATATTCCACGCACGGCTGAACCCAACTTTACGAATGGTACCACGGTAAAGGGTCAAAACATCTTCCAGCCCGTAAATACTCTGGTACTTTAGGGAGTTTCTGTTAGCGTAAGCTTCAAATTTACCGTGTCCCTCAATTTTCAAAAATTCGGTTCTTCTGAACAATCTTTGGTAGGGAATATATTTATATTTTCCTTCCTGAATAAATTCAGCAACACCGCCCTGGCCCGCAACCACAACATTCCTGGGATTCCAGGTGAATTTATAATTCCAAAGGTTATTGTCGCTTTCCGGGGCGACCAGCCCACCGGTAAAAGATTCGAAAAGAAGCATCTTACCGCCTTTATCCCTAATCCTGTCTATGACCTGCATGGCGCTCATATGGTCAATTCCGGGATCCACGCCAATTTCATTCATAAATACCAGGCCTTTAGCTTTAACTTCAGCATCCAGGGCCTTCATTTCGTCGCTGATGTAAGATGCGGTTACCATATTCTTACTATACTTCAAACAATCTCTGGCTACCTCGATATGGAATCGCGCCGGAAGCATGGAAATGATTATATCGGCTTTTTTAATGGCGGGTTCGCGGCTTTCAGATTTAAAGACATCCAGCTCAAAAGCTTCACATCTTTGGTGATCCCGGCAGGCTTTGCGGGCATTATCAATATCCAGATCTCCTATTCTTAGAAAAAGATCCTCAGTTTCGGCCTGTTTCAGTAGGTAATCTATAAGAACGGAAGTGGATTTTCCTGCTCCTATAATTAAAATTTCTCGCATAAATTAAGTTAGTTTTGTGTAGTGGCTGACGAATGTATTAAAACTTTGAGTTATAAAAAATTGAAATAATGCATAGAAAATTTTTAATCAGTGGAGCTGTTTTTGGGCTAACGGCGGTAATTTTAGGTGCTTTTGCTGCTCATGGACTCAAGGAGGTGATTTCTGCAGAATCTCTTAAATCTTTCGAAACCGGGGTTCGCTTCCAGATTTATCATGCATTTCTTTTTTTAATAATTGGAGGATTAAAAGTGCTATCCTTTGAGAAGCTAAATACAATCTATTATTTACTATTTACAGGAGTCATTTTATTCTCGGTTTCAATTTACTTATTATCTGCAGGAACTATATTGGGGATGAATTTTAGAGCGATAGCCATATTAACACCCTTAGGTGGCACCCTGTTAATACTGGGCTGGTTCTTATTATTACTGAAATTCATAAAGTTAAAAACTAAATAAATTGATTTTGTTTAACGTTTTATCTACATAAGATTTTTACTTTTGTATGCCTAAACAAACAACAGAATTGATTTTTTATGGTCGATAACACCCAAATTACGAAAACGATTTCGTTAGAGGATTACGGCATCAAAAATGCCACAGTACATTATCAGCTATCTCCAGAACAACTTCACCGTGAAACATTGCGACTTGGGCAGGGTGTGGAAAGCTCTTTTGGAGCTTTGGCAGTGAATACCGGCGAATTTACCGGTAGGTCTCCCAAAGACAGGTTCATAGTGAAAGATGAGGTAACCGCAGATAAAGTATGGTGGGGGGATATCAATATTCCTTTTGATCCGGAGAAGTTCGATAAATTATATAAGAAGGTAGTAAATTATCTGAACGGGAAAGAAGTCTATGCCCGTGATGCTTATGCCTGCGCACAGGATGCATACCGTTTAAATATCAGGGTGGTTAATGAATATCCCTGGTCTAATATGTTTGCCTATAATATGTTTCTGCGACCAGAAGAGGATGAACTGGCAGATTTTAAAGAAGACTGGTTAATTGTAAACGCTCCTGGGTTTAAAGCAGATCCCGAGACTGATGGTACGAGACAGGAAAATTTTGCAATCCTAAATTTTAGTAAGAAAATTGCCCTTATAGGTGGTACCGGTTATACCGGAGAAATTAAAAAAGGTATTTTTTCTGCTCTAAACTTTATACTTCCGGTATACAAGAATACCCTGCCTATGCACTGTTCTGCTAACGTGGGTGAAGATGGAGATACCGCGATCTTTTTCGGATTATCCGGGACAGGTAAGACTACCCTTTCTGCAGATCCAGAAAGGAAATTAATTGGAGATGATGAACATGGCTGGACTTCAGAAAATACGATTTTCAATTTTGAAGGAGGTTGTTATGCCAAAGTGATCAATCTTACTGAAAAAAACGAACCAGACATTTACCGTGCGATCAAGCCGGGAGCTATCCTGGAAAATGTTGTTCTGGATAAAGACGGCAATGTAGATTTCCAGGATACCAGTATTACTCAGAACACAAGGGTGAGCTATCCTATTCACCATATAGATAATATACAGGAGCCTTCCTCGGGTAAGAATCCAAAGAATATATTTTTCCTAACGGCCGATGCTTTTGGGGTATTGCCTCCAATCAGCAAACTAACTCCGGGACAGGCTGCCTATCATTTTATTAGCGGTTATACTGCTAAAGTAGCTGGAACTGAAGCAGGTGTAGATGAACCGGTACCTAGTTTTTCTGCATGTTTTGGTGCACCGTTTATGCCATTGCATCCAACAGAATATGCTGAAATGCTAAGCAAGAAAATGAAAGCTGCTGAAGTGAACGTATGGCTGGTAAATACCGGTTGGACTGGCGGGCCTTACGGGGTAGGAAACAGAATGAAGTTAAAATATACCCGCGAAATGATTAGCTCGGCTCTAGAAGGAAAGCTTGATGATGTGGAATATGAAAAGCACGAGATCTTTGGCCTGGAAATGCCAAAGACCTGTGAAAATGTACCTTCAGAAGTACTAAATCCAAAGAATACCTGGAAAGATAAAGATGCCTATGATCGTAAAGCGAAAGAGTTATCAAGATTTTTCAGAAAGAACTTTAGTAAATTCGAAGAGTATGCCAATGAGGAAATCATGAATGGTGGTCCAATCGAATAGTTTTAAATTGTTAGTTGAAAAAAAAATCCGGTCTGTGACCGGATTTTTTTTATTTGAAAGTGAAGGAGAATAAAATAATTACTTCTTATTAACCTCGCTAATATATTTATTTATAGCCATGGTCATGCTTGGAGTTTCGGGCGTTGGAGCCTTAATATTCACAGTAAGTCCATGTTCCTTTGCTGCTTTAATAGTGGTGTTTCCAAAAACAGCGATCCTGGTTTCGTTTTGCTTGAAATCCGGGAAATTCTCAAATAGAGATTTGATTCCGCTAGGGCTAAAGAAAACCAGAATATCATAAGTTACGTCCTTTAGATGCGAAAGATCACTAACAACAGTTCTGTAAAAAACTGCCTTGGTCCAGTCTACCCCTAATTTGTTCAAAGTTTTAGGTACATCAGGCTTCAGCATATCTGAAGACGGCAGAAGAAATTTTTCGTTCTTATATTTCTTAATAAGCGGAGCAAGTTCAGTAAATGTTCTTTTACCTACATAGATCTTCCTTTTACGGTAGACGACATACTTCTGTAAATAATAGGCAACCGCCTCACTTAAACAAAAATATTTCAAACTATCTGGTACCTTAAACCTCATTTCTTCAGCAATTCTAAAGAAATGGTCCACTGCATTACGACTGGTAAGAATGATTGCGGTGTACTTGGTAAGATCAACCTTTTGCTGTCTTACTTCTTTCGATGGAACTCCTTCAACATGAATAAAAGGGATGAAATCAATTTTAACTTTTTGCTTTTCCTCTAACTCAAAATAAGGTGAGTTTTCCACCTTAGGCTCAGGTTGAGAAACCAAAATTGTTTTCACTTTCATATATTAAACTTTATTAGGTCCTCTTTAGATTGTAATTAGCTTATATAAAATTATATAAGGTGCTATTTCAAGTGCGCAAAGGTACAAAATAAAATAAAACCAATTGGCGCTTAAAAGGCTTTGATTTCTCCTGTATATTATAATCATGCCCAGAGAATTCGCGAGAATTGCTGAACCGGCGATAAATCCTAATATAAGGCCTGTAGGGTAGAACCCGTAAATTAATAATAAAGAAGCAAATAACAGAAATATGGAGATGAAATTTCTATAACTAAACTTCTGAAAGATATAGTAGTCTATTTTTTCGTCTATATCGAAAATATTTCCAATGATTTTCTCTACTCCGGCTTTGATTAAAATAAGACAAAAATAGGCGGTAAAAATCCTGATAAAGAGTATAAATGGTCCGGGCTCTGCCCCCCTGAAAAAACGGTAGGCTATAAATAAAAATATAGAAACAGAAATCGCCTGCAGAGTTAACAATAAAATGTTAAAAGCATGAAAAGCTTTATTCTCTTTTCCTTTAAAGGCTATAAATTTGCCGGAGTTTAAAAGGGATGTAAATTCCTCAAAACGTTGGGGGAATAAAATTTTTGCCGCCACTAAAAGAATAAAACAGGCCAGAAAAAGGATGGTCATCCAATCCTGGTATTCGTAAATTCTTTCTATTGCCTGCATGTAAAAAATTTTTACAAATGTAAAATTTTGACCTTTATTCCGGAGGCCTAACATAAAGATTTGAAGTTTTAATTTGCATACATTTGTGCAAAACTTTTGGGAATGGTAAATGGGCTAATTATTATACCCACCTTTAATGAAATTGAAAATATTGAGCGCATAATTAGAAATGTGTTCTCTCAAAGACGCAAGTTTCATATACTGGTAGTAGATGATAATTCTCCCGACGGCACTGCAACCAGGGTTAGGACCCTGCAGGCAGAATTTCCTGAAAGGCTGTTCCTTGAAGAAAGACACGGTAAACAGGGACTGGGTACCGCCTATATTCATGGTTTTCGCTGGGCGCTAAAAAAGCAGTATGATTACATTTTTGAAATGGATGCTGATTTTTCGCATAATCCCAATGATCTTATCAGGTTATATAATACCTGCAAGAGGGACGGAGCAGACGTGGCTATAGGATCCCGCTATATCACCGGAGTGAATGTGATTAACTGGCCAATGAACAGGGTTTTAATGTCCTGGCTGGCCTCAAGATATGTCAGGTTTGTGACCGGCATGGATATACAGGATACCACTGCCGGATTTGTTTGTTATAAAAAGGAAGTGCTGCAAGCAATAGACCTCGATAGAATTCAGTTTATTGGATATGCATTCCAGATAGAGATGAAGTTCAAAGCTTATCTCCTTAATTATAAAATTGTGGAGGTCCCGGTTATCTTTACAGATAGGACCAGGGGTACTTCTAAAATGAGCGGTTCCATTATTTCGGAAGCCGTTTTTGGGGTAATTAAAATGAAGCTTAAAAGTCTGTTTAACAGGAAAAGGATCTAATGAAAAAGGTTTTAATAAAGAACGCTAAGATAGTTAACGAAGGAAAGATCGTAGATGGGGATGTATTTATTGAAGAAGGCATTATCGTCGAAATTGCTGAAAGTATCAGTGCAAAATCTCCAGATGTAAATATTTTTGATGCCGAAGGAACTTATCTGTTGCCTGGTCTTATAGATGACCAGGTACATTTCAGGGAACCTGGCCTCACCCACAAGGAATCTATAGAGACCGGCTCCAGGGCTGCTGTCGCAGGAGGTATTACCTCATTTATTGAGATGCCAAATACCCTTCCGCAAACTACAACTATAGAGGAGCTGGAGGAGAAATTCAGGATTGCTTCTGAAACTTCTTATGCCAATTACTCATTTATGTTTGGCGGTACTAACGACAACCTGAGTGAGATCGAAAAAATAGATCCTAAGAATGTCGCGGCCTTAAAATTATTTTTGGGCTCTTCTACGGGAAATATGCTGGTTGACGATGAAAAAGTTCTGGAGCAGATCTTTAAAAAATCTCCGGTATTGATCGCTGTTCATTGCGAAGATGAAGAAACCATCAGGAAAAATCTTCAGGAATGTATTGAAAGATACGGGGAAGATATCCCTATTGAATTGCACCCAAAAATAAGAAGCGAAGAGGCCTGTTATAAATCTTCTTCCAGAGCTGTTGCCCTGGCTAAAAAGACCGGCGCGAGATTACATGTTTTTCATGTTTCTACCGCCAAGGAATTAAGCCTTTTCAGTAATAAAAAACCTTTAAAGGATAAAAAGATCACTGCAGAGGTCTGTATACATCATCTTTGGTTCAATGATTCAGATTATCAGAAAAAGGGAACTTTAATAAAATGGAATCCTGCAGTTAAAACTAAGGCAGACCAGGAAGCCCTTCTGGATGCTCTTAATGATAACAGGCTTGATGTGCTGGCCACAGACCATGCGCCTCATACCAAGGAAGAAAAGAAAAATGTATATACCAAGGCGCCAAGTGGTGGTCCTTTAGTGCAACATGCCCTCCCGGCATTGTTACAAATGCACCACCAGGGAAAGATCACCCTGGAAAAGATTGTGGAAAAAGCCTGTCATAATCCAGCCATTCTTTTTGATGTGGATAAAAGAGGATTTATCAGGGAAGGGTATAAAGCAGATCTTGTTTTAGTAGACCTTAATTCTCCATGGGCGGTGCAGCCAGATAACATCTATTCAAAATGCCAGTGGTCCCCGTTTGAAGGAACAACCTTTAAATCCAGAATTACCCATACATTCGTAAATGGAAAGCTGGTTTACAAGAACTTCAAACATGCACCTTTTACTAAAAACGCCGAAAGATTAAGCTTTGATCGATAACCTGAACATTAAGATCTTGTTCGTACTTCTGCTGTTGTTTTCTGTATCCTGCCAGAACCTGGAAAAAACAGAAAGACCAGAAGACCTTATTCCTGAAGATCAAATGATAGATGTTTTGACCGAAATTGCGCTGCTTAATGCTGCGCGAAATTATAATAAGCAAAAACTCGAAAGCACCGGGATAGACCCTACCGGTTATGTTTTTGCAAAGTATAATATAGATAGCCTTCAATTTGAAAGAAGTAACGATTATTACGCAGAGCAATATTCAGATTACGAGCGTATATATGACAGTGTAAAAGTCCGGTTACAGGTTATTAAGACCAGGATGGATTCGTTAAGGGCTATCGAGGTAAAAATTGAAGATAGTATTAAGCTGGCCAGGAAAGATTCTTTGAGACGAGTGGATTCCCTGGGGCTTAGAATTATTGATTCTGTACCGGTAAAGACTTTAAAAGCTATCAATAAAGACAGCATAAGGCAGAAGAAAGATAGTCTTATTGTGCCTGCCGTAAAATTTGATGCTAGTATGAACCGGCAGGGTTAATGCTCTTTTCGGTAAATCTCGGCTGTGTCCCCTATCATCTTTTCAATGGGTTCAAAACTGAAATTTAATTCCTCTGTAAGCTTTTTGTTGCTGTATTGAGTTTCAGCATACAATCCGTTGATGGATTCGTAAGTGATCTCTCTCTTTAAACCAAACCAGCTTCCTATTTTTTGAAAGAACCAGCCCAGAGCGATCATCCATTTTTTTAATTTTTTCGCAGGTGCCGGTTTGTTCAGGTGCTTCGCGGTCATTTTGAATACCTCTTCAAAGCTGATATTTTCGGCTACCACGATATAATTTTTATTAACAATGGGAGATTCCATTAGTTGGATCATAGACTTCACCACATCATGAACTCCCACAAACCCGGAAATTTTCGGGAAATGATAGTTTAACCCCTGATCTATTTTTGAAAAGATCCTGCCACTGCCCGAATTCCAGAATCCTGGGCCCAGAATGATCCCGGGGTTGACAATCACAGTATCTATACCTTCCTGAGTGCCCCTCCAGGCTTCGATCTCAGCTCCGTATTTCGAAATGGCGTAATTGCTGTGATCTTCTTCAGGAATCCATTTAGCGGTTTCATCTACTACAGCTTTATTCAGAGGATTACCTATTGCCGCCACACTGCTCACATAACAAAGCTTTTTAATTTTGTTATGGATGCATTGATTTACAATATTGGCCGTACCCTCAATATTGATTTTGCGCAGTTTTTTTTCATCAGAGGGGTCAAAGGAAATCAACGCGGCACTGTGATAAACATATTCCACATTTTCGAAGGCCTTTTCCAAAGAGGGAATATCGTTAATATCTGCTCTTATCCATTCTATCTTTTTAAACAAACGGTCAGCTTCAGCAGTATTTCTGTAATAGCCGAAAACTTTCCTAACAGCCTGGGTATTGCTGGTGGATCTCGCAATAGCTCTAAGCTTTTCGTGTTTATGCGCCAGTTCAAATAGTAGATGTGCGCCAACTAAACCTGTACCTCCGGTTACCAGAATCATGGGGTAAATATAGCTAAACCACTTAGGAAAAATAAAGCTTTATGGTATCTTTACGCCTGTTTTTAAGAAGAGTAATTAATTAATACAAACTGAATTTGATCTTTGGAAAAGATTCAGTTCTTGCAGATCACAACTTAAAGTGATCTAAAACCGAAAGAAAATGATAAAGAATCTGGTAGAAGAACTACGTTGGCGGGGAATGATGCATGACAGCATGCCGGGAACCGAAGAACATTTAATTGAAAAAATGAGATCGGCCTATGTTGGTTTTGATCCCACCGCCGATTCATTACACATAGGTAATTTAGTACCCATCATGCTACTGGCTCATTTGCAGCGAAGCGGTCACAGACCTGTTGCGTTGGTGGGTGGAGCAACCGGAATGATTGGAGATCCCAGCGGAAAATCAAGTGAGAGAAATCTGTTAGATGAAGAAACCCTGAGACACAACCAGGAATGTGTAAAGTCCCAGTTGTCGCAATTTCTGGATTTTAAAAGCGGTAAAGAGAATGACGCGGTACTGGTTAACAACTATGACTGGATGAAGGAGATTAGTTTTCTTGATTTCATCAGGGACGTGGGTAAACATATCACCGTAAATTATATGATGGCTAAAGATTCTGTAAAAAACAGAATATCGGGTGAGGGAACAGAAGGAATGTCTTTTACAGAGTTCACTTACCAGTTGGTGCAGGGATATGATTTCTACCATTTATATGAAGAGATGCAGTGTACACTGCAAATGGGGGGGAGCGACCAGTGGGGAAATATTACCACCGGTACAGAATTGGTAAGAAGAAAAGCCGGGGGTAAAGCTTATGCCCTAACCTGTCCTTTGATCACTAAAAGTGACGGAAGTAAATTTGGAAAAAGTGAAGGTGGAAATATCTGGCTGGATGCAAAAAGGACTTCGCCTTACAAATTCTATCAGTACTGGTTGAATACGAGTGATGAGGATGCAGAAAAGTATATCAAGATCTTTACCTTCCTGGATAAGGCCGAAATAGATTCGATCATTGCCGAACATAAGGAAGCGCCTCATCAAAGAGCGCTGCAGAAAAGGCTGGCGAAAGAAGTAACCATTACTGTGCATAACGAAGAAGAATATGAAAATGCCGTAACTGCTTCTGAAGTTCTTTTTGGTAAGAGTACGGCAGATGATTTCAGAAAACTGAACGAGTCAACCTTCCTGGATGTATTCGATGGTGTGCCCCAGGCAGAGGTTTCCATGGGTGATATAGATACAGGACTGGACATGATTGGCGCACTAGCGGCTAAAACAGGATTTCTAAATTCTAACGGAGAGGCCCGTAGAGCTTTGAAAGAGAATTCTGTATCTGTGAATAAAGAAAAGGTAAAAGAAGATTATACCATTACTGAAAAGGATCTTATAAACGGGAAATATGTTATTCTGAATAAAGGCAAGAAAAATACCTACATTATTCGGGTAGTTTGAGTACTCTTCAAAATTTAGAGAACCGGGTTTATAAAAATTACGTAAATTAAGAAACCAGATCCTATTTTATGAGTCAGTCTAAAGCAGAGAATACCATTAGCTATGTAATAATCGTGGTTGCGATTTGTCTTATTGTATATATCGCTTTTTTCTCCCGAACCTGAATTCTTACCGAAAATTTTAACAGTTAGAAAAAAATACAAAAGCCTTCAGGAGAGATCCTGAAGGCTTTGCAACTAACTAACCAATCTAATATGAAAAATTTTCACTTAGCCACAGAATAAAGATGTTTGGGTGCCATCTTATCCTGCACTGAATAGGTCGAAAAACTTTCTTTTACTTTACAAACCCAAGTGATAATTTTATAATAATAATAGGTTGCAGCCTCTAATGTCGCTATTATCAAATCTTCCCAGAATTTCAATCCCGCTATTTTTTATTCTTCCAAGATCCTGAGTGGCAATAAATGAACAGGAATTTATGTTGGCCAGGTCAATAACATTTATTCCCCCGGTCTTTCCGCCTGGAATTAAGCTTAAGGCATCTTCAGGATCACGAATAAGTATTTTCATCCAGGGAGGACAATCGAATATACCATTTCCATTGGAGTAAGCCTGAGAAAGCAGCTCGGTCATCCCGTATTCGCTATGAATACGATCTACATTAAAACCCTTCTTCAAAACAGAATGCAATTCCTCTCTGATCATTTCCTTACGTCTGCCTTTCATTCCACCGGTTTCCATGACAATAGTATTTTTTAAATTAAATTGGTAGCTTTCCACCAGGTCTAACAAGGCAAAAGAGACTCCAATAAGAAAAACTTTTTCACCACTTTTATCCAGCGCTTCTAATTTTTCAGACAGTGCTCCAATATCATTAAGATAAAAGCCGCTTTCCTTATGGCTGGAAAGTTTAATAAGCGCATCTGCCATATAAATAAGTGAGGAGCCAGTGCGTTCCAGGTAAGATGGTAACAGCGCCAGGAATACAAATTTTTCAGGGTTACCGTAGAATTTTTCAAATGCTTTCAGGAAGCTTTTTTCGTATAGCTTTAGGCTGGTGACATAGTGTTTACTGGTATTTCCCCCGGTGGTTCCGCTGGACGTAAAAGTGATTTCTGGAGATGCATTGCCCGTGATTAGTTTTTTGCTCTTGAAGAACTCTATAGGTAAAAATGGAATATCCCGAATGGAATTTACGGCAGATGGTCTTTTCTTCAACAAACTGCAATACTGATTATAAACCCGGTTATTTTTAAACTGATGATTGAATACTTCTAAAGCCAGAGTTTCAAACTCATCTTCATTGGAGATATTAAAAATGTCATTTTCCAGCATTGGGCCAATTCAGAATTTTCTCAAAATTAAGCAATAAAAAAAGCCTCTGAAACAGAAGCTTTTTAAATCTATATCGTATGTATGTTATTTCACAACTAACTTTCTGGTAGCCTTCGCTCTGCCTTCCTGGATCTTTAAAATATAGATCCCGGGAGTCAAACCAGAAACATCCATCTCTCTCCCTCTTAATCTAGTTTTATGAACCGGTTTGCCTAGCACATTGTAGATCTCGATCACTTTATCCTGATTCTTATTTGAAGAAATATAAACTTTACCACCGGTAACCGGGTTAGGATAGATTGATAAACCTTCAATTGGGACTTCTGTTCGCGTAGGAACACGAGCAGATTCCTGAGCATTAGCCGGTAAGGCAATCATCAGGAAACAGAAAAGAAAAAAGGTAAATAGGTACTTTTGCTTCATTCTTTATAGTGGAGGTTTAAACAAACTTACAAATAAAAATTCAAAAATCTTGCCATTAAAATCATCTAAATATAAAAAAATAAAATAAAAAAAAGGGTTGCACGTTGCAACCCTTTTAAATTGGCTAATTATTGATATTCAAATTGTTATGAAACGGTATTTTATTTACATTACCCAGTTGAACATGTTGATATCTACCGTCGCTTCTGTATCATATGCCGCCGATAGATCGGCAATATTACCCTCTATGATTATGCCTGATAAGTCAGTTCTGTTTTCATCTGTGATATCTATGATGTTTTCATATCCACTCAGGGATAAACCTTCAATCACTGCTCCAGAAGTGGCTTTGAACTGTAATGCGGTTCCGCCGGTGGTAGATACAGCAGTGAAATTTATGATCCTGGGAGATGCATCTCTTTTATCTGCCTCTATTGCTGTAGAAAAGTTTTCTATGGTGTGACTCACATAAGTATTTTCGATGGTTCCGCTCCATCCTTCAGTCCAGTCTACGGCATCATCCTCGTTATTTTCCAGGTAAAGATTCTTTACAGAAACCGTTCCTCCAAAGAACTCAACCCCATCATCTGCACCGTTTATAATGGCAATGTTCTGGATGGTTGTTCCAGATCCAACCGCGTAAAGGGATAAACCATTGTACTGAGATTCAGAATTAATTGCGGCTCCTGCATCTTTCAGGATAAGGTAATTTATAGAACCTGAATTGTCGTCATCTGTAGTCCCACCATATAGGATACCACCAACTTCAGCAGTAGCATTCGTGCCGGCATCTGTAGAAGCTTTACCCGCGATCACCAGACCACCCCAGCTTCCGGCTTCACCAGAAGTTGAAGACATCACTACAGGCTTAGACTCGGTCCCGTTCACTTCGATCTTTCCTCCCTGCTGAACCACGATATAAATGTTTGTTGCATCGGTTTCACCATCACTTCTGGCAGTGATCTCTGTTCCTGCTGGAATAGTTAGTTTCGCACCGTCTGCGATAGAAACGGTACTGCTTAGTACATATTCATTGCTTGCATCCAGGGTAAGGTTGCTGTCAATGATTGTGGGTAAAACGCTCACCTGGCCTCTGTTGCTAATCCAGTCGAACAGGGATGCATCTACCGTAGGGTCACCGGAGTAATCTGCATTTAGATCTGCAACTGCACCATTAAGGATGATTCCCGAAAGATCTGTTCTCGATTCATCTGTAATCTCTACGGCAGTGTCATATCCAGAAAGTGAAAGTCCTGTGATCGTTGCTCCGGAAACAGACTTGAACTGAAGCGCCGTTCCGCCGGTAGTAGATACCGCGGTGAAATTTGTGATCTGTGGGTTTCCATTCTCCTTATCTGCCTCAATAGCCGTGGAGAAGTTTTCTATGGTATGAAGCACATAAACATTCTCTAAAGATCCGGTCCATTCTTCTGTCCAGTCTACCGCGTCGTCCTCGTTATTTTCGAGGTACAGGTTAGTGATAGAAACAGAACCTCCGAAGAATTCCACTCCGTCATCTGCTCCATTCACTAAAGCAACATTTCGTATAGAGGTTTCAGAACCTACCCCATAAAGAGATAATCCATTGAACTGAGACTCTGAGTTGATAGCTGCCCCGGCATCTGAAAGTAGCAGGTAATTGATAGACCCGGAATCGTCTGATGAATCCTGACCTCCATATCTAATTCCGCCTACTTCGGCAGTTGCATTCGCACCGGCTGCAGTGGGTGCATTACCGGCGATGATCAATCCACCCCAGGTTCCTGATTCTCCACTGGCAGAACGCATGATTACCGGAGATCCTGCAGTTCCCTGTATGTTAATCTGCGCTCCTTTTTGCACAACGATATATACATTGGTTGCTGAACTTTCATCTCTGTCTGTATCGGCGATGATCTCGGTACCTGCAGGTATGGTTAGTGTCGCTCCGCTTTCTATAGAAAGTACTCCGGTGAGGCTATATATTTCAGAGCCGTCCAGTGTCATATCTTCATTTACAGACCCGTTAAGTTCCAGGTCGATCCCGCTGGTTGGGGCGTCATCAATTGGGTCAATTTGCTCAATGATATTATCATTACTACAGGAGGTCGCTAGTAATGCTATAGAGATGGCAGCCATTGACATGATTTGTTTTGCGTTTTTCATAATCTTGATACTAATTTTCAAAAATGGTTGTGGTTATATTTAATTCTAATTGGTTAAAAAGAATAGCTTACTCCTAAGCTTAACACAGCTCCACGATCGTAAGATCTCACTGTTTGGTTCGTTTCGCCTGCATTTCCTGAAATTGGTCTGATCGCCTGGATTCTTTCGATCTCCGGATTTAGTAAATTCTGTCCTCTGAATTCAAGCTCCCAGTGATCATTTATTTCCTTAGACATTATAAGATCCAGGGTGACGAATCCTTTTTCGATGATCTCATCATTAAACTGAATGTCTATCTGGTCTAGTCTCTGGCTTTCAGGGTTACCTAATGCAAAGATCTTATCTGAAGCGTAGGCCCCAACCAGTGTTGCTGTAAAAGGATTTTCAGTTTCGGTGGATACATTTAAAGATGCGTTGAAGATCCAGTCTGATGCTCCCTGGAGTCCTATCTCATCTTTTCCGTTATAACGGAAGGTTCTGATAAAATCACCATTCTCGTTGTATACATCTTTAAGATCCTGTTTATGCCACATTCTGGTAACGTTACCGGTTACGGCCACATCTAATCCGGCTTGGTTCTCATTCTCGATGATATCCATTCTGGCTTCAAGTTCCAATCCATAGATATTTGCTTCGTGACCGGCGTTGAAGTAAGAGAAAACCGGGGCAGAACCTCTTTCTCTCGCTTTGTTGATAGGATCGTTGATATTCTTATAAAATCCGGTTAGGGAGATAAGTTCTCCGGAGCTTGGGAAGATCTCATATTTAAGGTCAAAATTGGTGTTGGTAGAAGCTTCCAGCTCTGGATTACCTCTGGTGATCAAACCAGTTTGTGATACATATTCAAATGGAGCGATCTCCTTGAATTCCGGTAAAGTAATAGTTCTACTCGCTGCCAGTCTAATATTCGAGTCTTCGTTTGGAGAAAACCTGAAATTGATGCTCGGGTAAATATTGTCGTATGATTTGTTTACAAAGTTTGGCAGGTTTGTAGGGTAGTTATTCACGTCGAAGATGACATTGAGATCATCTTTCTGAAATCTCGCACCTGCATTAAGGTTCCATTTTTCGTTTCCGTAGTTGAAGAATGCGAAACCAGATAAGGATTCCAGGCTTCCAAAATAAATATCCGGATCCAGAATATTAAGTTTAAGTCTTCTGTTATTAAAATTCTCTGTGGTAAAGATGTCCGTAAGATTGTCTATAGAAGATGGATTTACGGTATTGAAATTTCTTTCTTCAGCTCCAAAGAACCTGGAATAGAAATCCCTGTCCTTATTTCTGTAATTACCTCCAAATTTCACGAATGCCATCTTTCCATTTTCTTCATCCTGAATAAAGTTGTACCGGTCCTGGATGAATGCGTTGAACTCGCGATCGTCGATCCTTTGGGTAGATTTTCTTTGTTGAAAAGCTCCTGTCTCACCAAGTAGAATTGGTTCAGTTGGGTGAATGTTAACCTCGTTTCTAATTCGGTTTGGTTCATCTGCATCTACCATATTGTAACCTGCAGCCCATTCAATCTCGTTTTTGCCATCCAACATTTCATGAAAACCGTGCAATTGGTTTACCCAAAGTCTTGTTTGTTTGGTGTTCTGGTCGCGTACAAATTGATTGAAACCATCTCCCTGGTCGCTCTCTTCAAAAACAACACCTTCACCATTTCTACCACCTTCAAATACTTCATCGCTTACTTTATTGATGAATAAACTGGTAGCTTTGATCCTGTTGTTGTCGTTGATCTGGTAACCAAGATCTAAAAGGGCAGTATTGTTATCTGTCTTTTTATAATTGGTTGCATCTGTGAAACCGTCCTCAAAGTCATTATTTCGGTAATTAGCGAAGGTTCCCGTGTTATATTCAGAATCAACTGAATTGGATGCTGTAAAAAGCACTTCCAGATCTCCAAATTCCTTTCCTGCGGTTAGAGCATATCTTCTGTTAATTGGAAGAACCGCGTTCTGTGGATCCCAGCTCTGGTTGTTTAAAGAAAACTCGGTAGGTATGCTTTGATCGTAGAATCCAAAATATACATCCTGTTGATTAGGAGAAACTTTGAAATCACTGAATTGTCCCACTGCATTTGTGTTTACTCCAAATCTTACTCCCAGGTCCAGTTCACTGTTGCCTCTAAGTTCTCTGGAAGTAATGTCGATACTACCTGAAGCCTGGTCTGCAGAATTCTCTGCGGAATAGTTCTTACTAATAGAAATATTCTGGATAACTCTGGTAGGGAATAGCCCAAGATCAATGTTCTTGCGCTCCACATCGTCTGAAGGGATAGGAAGACCATTCATGGTGGTATACAAATATCTGTCACCAAGTCCTCTCACAAAAATATCGCCTGAAGCTTCACTGCTGGTAACCCCTGAAATTTTTGTGGTTGCTGTGGCTGCATCAGAAACTCCCAATTTGGCTAATTCCTGGGCCCCGATGCTTTCCTTGATATTTACTGAATTCTTTTGTTCTATAAGAAGAGCTACTTCAGAATCTCTTCTGGAAACAGTAGTGATCAAAACCTCATCCAGAGAGGCTGCACTGGAGCCAAGCTCTGTATTTACTTCGGTTACTTTTCCTGCCTGTACAACCACATCTGGTATTTCCAGGGTCTCGTAACCCACGAAACTGAAAACTACTGTGTAGGTTCCCGGTTCCAGTTTATCCAGTAGGTATATACCGTCATAATCTGAGGTTGTTCCTTTAGAAGAGTTTTTTAATAACACGTTGGCGAAAGGAAGGGGCTCGCCATTCATCTCCTTATCAGAAAGTTTACCGCCAATGGCTCCAGATTTATTTTCCTGAGCCTGCATTATGGTTGCTAATAATAGTAGGGATGCTAATAAGATTCGTTTCATTTCTTTTGCTGTAATATCTCGGTGCAAATAAACAATGAAGCGTCTTCAAGCGTGTTACCTCAGAATTAATCTTTGTTGAACAAAGAGTTAGTTTAATGTTACTAATAGGTTAACCGGTCTATAGTTTAAATTATTGGTTAATTTTATGGTCTCAAAACCAACTCAAGCAATCAAGATGAAGAAAAAAGACATTCAGATTTTACTGGTAGACGATGAGCCCGATATCCTTGAAATCGTAGGTTATAATCTGTCTTCTGAAGGTTATAAGGTAATTACTGCAAATAATGGAGCAGAAGGAGTAAAGCTTGCTAAAAAACATACTCCCCACCTTATTATACTGGATGTTATGATGCCTGAAATGGATGGGATCGAAGCCTGTGAACAAATAAGAAAGATACCAGACCTCGAAGGGACGATCATAACCTTTTTAACCGCCAGGGGAGAGGACTATTCTCAAATGGCTGGATTTGATGCCGGTGCAGACGATTATATTACCAAACCTATAAAGCCCAAGGTGTTGCTGAGCAAGGTTAAGGCACTATTAAGGCGCTACCGGGAAGAAGACACCGTCTCAATGGCAGTAGAACTTGGAGATATCATTATAAACCGCGAGGAATATAAAATAATTCAGCAAGGAGAAGAGATGGCTTTGCCCAGAAAGGAATTTGAGCTGCTCTCTCTGTTGGCTTCAAAACCGGGCAAGGTTTTTACCAGGGAAGATATCCTGAATACCGTTTGGGGAAATGATATTGTTGTAGGCGGAAGAACCATAGATGTTCACATTAGAAAACTAAGGGAGAAGATCGGCGATAAAAAAATCAAAACCATAAAAGGTGTAGGTTATAAGTTTGTAGTTTAATGCCACAAAAATTTAAACGATCATACAGGTTTGCTCTTAGAACTGCTCTTTATATAAGTGTTTTTCTCACCCTTTTGCTGGCTGTTTTTATATTACTTGATTTCGATTCCCCCTGGGGTTACCTGCTCATCTTTGCAATTTTCTGCTACCTGTTTACCTTTTTTATTATTCAGTACAGAGTAGAACGCTTTATCTACCGAAGGATCAAAAAAGTGTATGATAATGTATCGCTATTAGATTCCACTACTTTAAGGCCTAACCAGATCACTACAGATATGTCCAGCCTTACCCGCGAGGTAAAGAAATTTGCCGAGGACAAAAAACTGGAAATTGAAACTTTAAAAGTACGGGAGGAATACAGAAAAGAATTCATGGGAAATGTATCCCATGAGCTCAAGACTCCGTTATTTACGGTACAGGGATATATACTCACCCTGTTGGACGGAGCACATAAGGATAAAGCCATTCGAAAAAAATACCTTGCCCGGGCAAATAAAGGAGTAGAAAGACTTATTTATATAGTAAAAGATCTTGATATGATCACCAAACTGGAAACCGGCGATCTGCATTTGCGATATGAAACTTTTGATATTGTTGATCTTATACATGCCTCATTTGATCTGCTGGAAATGAAAGCAGCCAAAAAAGAGATCACCCTCACTTTTGACCTGGAATATGAGGAACCTATTTATGTAAGGGCAGACCGGGAAAGGATCCAGCAGGTTTTAACCAATCTTATAGTGAATTCCATAAAGTATGGCAAGCGCGGGGGTACCACCGAAATAAGTATAGAAAACCTTATAAAAAATAAGGTTATCATCAGGGTGACAGATAACGGTGAGGGTATAGCAAAGGAAAATATTCCAAGGTTATTTGAGCGTTTCTACAGGGTAGATAAAAGTGGTTCAAGAAAAGAAGGTGGTTCTGGCCTGGGATTATCTATTGTTAAACATATCCTGGAGGCACATGAGGAAAAGATATATGTAGAAAGCGTTTTCGGGGTAGGAAGTGAATTCTCATTTACCCTGGAAAAAAGCAAGGCGATCCCTGAGGACAGGGTTATTCCCGAAATTACTTAATCCCTTATAGTTTTCAACTTCTTTTAATTTTGAAATCCTGAAATCTTTCTGATCACAACAGGGCGTAATTCCATTATTTTTCAGTCTTTCTGCCAGGTATTCCTGTTCCTCCTGCCCGGGTGTGGGAATAAAAAAAGCTTTTTTTTCCAGTTTAGATAAATCCATGACCGTGGTATATCCCGATCTGGCAATAATGATCTCACTTTGGTTAATATAACTCTCCAATTCTTTCCCATAGGAATAATTAAGAATGCTGAGGTTGGGATTGTTACTGCAAATTTCCTCTTCGGAAAAGACCCCGCGTATAAAGAGAGTTTTCGATTCTGTATTCTTAAACTCTTTTGAAAGCAACTTTTCAAGTATACCGCGTTGAGGTTCTGGACCGCTTAATAATACCAGGTAATTATAAGTTATCGTCATTTCTTTCTTCTTAAACCTGCTCAGGACACCAAGGTATTTGATGTTTTCAGATTCTTTATTTACGTGGCCCAGTTTGCCACTAAGATTGGGTTCATTCTCCACATCTGGTACCCAGCACTGGTCGAATTTTTTGATATATTGTTGCTGAATATAGCTGCTAAGAAAAGTAGTGTTGCCACTTAACACATTTAACTGGTGCGTTATAAAAACATTTTTATTCAGCAATTCACTTCTTACTCCCCAGCGATTATCAGATATTATTCCGGTTAGCTGATGCTTTTCAACAAGGTTTTGAGTAAGATCATATTCAGCTTTAATAGTCCTTAGAATATGGGGTGTATTCAGCAACAATTTCCATTTGAGCAGAGAACCTTGTTTGGTATAAGTAATATTATATGGAGGAAGTTCTTCGAAGAGTAATCCGGGAAATTCTTTTTTTAAAAGCAGAAATGCTGCCCCATCTGAAGCGATAATGACCTGGTATTTCAGCGATATAAGCTCCCGTATGATGGGAATGCAACGGGTAGCGTGGCCAAGGCCCCAGTTAAGAACACCTACCAGAATCCTCTTATTTTTCATATTACATATATATTATACCGGCAGGTGATTGAATTTCTTTAATTTTGCCAAAATATTAAAATTTAGTGGGAAGTAAGAACAAACTCAAGCGCTTTAGGGAAAACGAGAAATTCGAAAATGTAATTCAGCCCTCAAGGGAAGAACTAACAGATGGTTCCTTTAAGTTAAAGGCTAACTGGAGCAGAGACTTTTTTAAGAATGACAATCCAATAGTTCTGGAACTGGGATGTGGTAAGGGCGAGTACACCGTGGAACTGGCACGACAAAATCCCGGTAAGAACTTTATAGGAATAGATATTAAGGGGGCCAGGTTCTGGCGTGGCGCAAAGACAGCTATTGAAGAGGGGCTGGAGAATGTTGCGTTTGTGAGAACACAAATAGAGCTGATTGAGTATGTTTTTGCAGGCAGTGAGGTTAGTGAGATCTGGATCACGTTCCCCGATCCTCAGATAAAATATAAACGTACCAAGCACAGGTTGACCAATAAAGAATTCCTGCAGAGGTATAAGCACATTTTAAAAGAAGACGGGTTAATGCATCTCAAAACCGATTCTGAGTTCATGCATGGTTATACTTTAGGCTTGTTGCATGGTGAAGGACACGAGGTGCTATATGCTCACCACGATATTTATAAAAATGAATATTCTCCAAAGGAAGTAACAGGTATACAGACTTTCTATGAAAAACAGTATCTTGAAAAAGGAAAACCTATCACATATATTCAGTTCAAGATAAAATAAGGCGTATTGGAAGAAACTAAAATTTTCCTCATTACATATTTCGCGGCTTTCATTGGGGTATTACCCCCGGGGCTGGTAAATATGACCGTCGCCAAGACCTGTGTTGAAAAAGGAAAAAAGAGTGGTTTATATGTTGCCCTGGGTGCCGGAATTGTAATTCTCATCCAGGCATTTATTGCCGTTTTACTGGCTAAATATATTTTTGATCATCCTTTCGTTAGAAGAATGATCCTGCGTGCTGGCCTAGTGGTCTTCTGTATCCTGGCAGTGTACTTCTTCATTAAAGCGAGACATAAAAAAGGAGTGAATGAAAACAGGCAAAAAGCGAAGGCTCAAAGTTTGTTCAAGGGAATGCTTATCTCGGCGCTTAATGTATTTCCTATTCCGTATTTCGTAGCAATTGCCGGTGCTATGGACCTTAGCGGAGGCATTGAATATGAAATATCATTAATTATATCTTTCTCTGCCGCAGCCTGTCTGGGTAGCTTTACCTCTCTTTACCTGTATGTGGAACTATTTGACAAGATTGAAAAGAAAGCGGAATCTTTTGCCAAATATTCAAACTATTTTATGGCGGGGCTCATGTTGGTGCTGATCATTGTAGCCCTGTTCAGAATTTTTAATACCTGAAATTGAGCGATAATTCCGGATTTTTTGAAAGAGTTTATGAGGTCTGCCGAAAGATTCCTGAAGGTAGGGTAACTTCTTATGGGGCCATTGCAAAATATCTTGGAGCGGCCAGAAGCTCAAGAATGGTTGGCTGGGCCATGAACTCATCCCATAATCTCGAGGATATTCCTGCTCACCGGGTGGTGAATCGAAACGGTGTACTTACCGGGAAGCATCATTTTGGAGGTACTAATGCCATGCAGCAATTACTGGAGGCAGAAGGAGTGAAAGTACGCGAGCTTCAGATTATAGAATTTGAGAAGCATTTCTGGGATCCTATGAAAGAACTTTCCTGAGATATACCGCACTAATCGGCTATAATTTTCTACTATCCTTCCATAAATCTAATATTGTTTAATTCTTCGTATTCTTAGCTTTTCCGACTATATTTGCATTTAGAATCAGTCTACATAAGCTTAAGAATCTGATTAAAATTCATATATGAAATTAGACAGAAAAGAGATTTTAAAAGCCCTGGAAACCATATCCGTAGCAGGCGAAGGAAACAATATGGTAGAAAGCGGTGCAGTGCAGAATGTAATGACCTTTGGTGATGAGGTAGTTGTAGATCTTGTCCTTGCTACACCGGCTCTTCATATCAAGAAAAGAGCAGAGGTGGATGTAATGAAAGTTATTCATGAAAAGGTTTACGAAAAAGCTAAGGTTAAAGTAAATATAAAAGTAGAGGCTCCTGAGAAGAAACCGGAGATCAAGGGTAAAGCGATCCCGGGAATTAAAAATATCGTGGCGGTTGCTTCTGGTAAGGGAGGTGTTGGAAAATCTACGGTTACTGCAAATATCGCAGTGACCCTTGCCAAAATGGGCTTTAAGGTCGGGATTCTGGATGCAGATATTTATGGACCTTCTGCACCAATCATGTTCGATGTGGAAGCTGAAAGACCACTTTCGGTTAACGTGGATGGAAAGTCTAAAATGAAACCGGTTGAAAATTATGGTGTGAAGATTCTTTCTATTGGATTTTTTACCAAACCTAATCAGGCGGTGGTTTGGAGAGGCCCTATGGCCGCCAAAGCGCTTAATCAAATGATTTTTGATGCAGCCTGGGGGGAACTGGATTTTATGCTTCTGGATTTGCCTCCGGGAACAGGTGATATTCACCTTTCAATTATGCAATCTCTTCCAATTACCGGAGCTGTGATTGTAAGTACTCCGCAAAATGTTGCCCTGGCAGATGCCAAGAAAGGGGTGGCGATGTTCCAGCAGGAAAGTATCAACGTACCTGTATTAGGGATCGTAGAGAATATGGCTTACTTTACTCCAGATGAACTGCCTGAAAATAAGTATTATATTTTTGGTCAGGAAGGAGCTAAAAATCTTGCTGAAGACCTGAAAGTGCCATTTTTAGGAGAAATTCCGTTGGTGCAAAGTCTAAGAGAATCTGGTGATATAGGAAGACCTGCAGCTTTGCAAACTGCGACTCCTTTGGAAGCTGCATTCGAAGAGATCACCCGGAATATGGTACAGGAAACCGTAAACAGAAATAAACAGTTGCCTCCAACTGAAGCCATTAAGATAACGACGATGGCTGGTTGCAGTGCTGTTAATAAGAAATAGATGACAAGCGAAGAAGTTAAAATTAATGTTGAAAAGGCATTGGCCGAGATACGTCCATTTCTTGAAAGTGATGGGGGGAATATATCTTTAGTTTCCATAGAAGATGACCGTCTGGTTAAGGTGCAGTTGGAAGGAGCATGCGTTGGTTGTTCTGTAAATCAAATGACCCTTAAGAGTGGTGTTGAAATGACCATCAAGAAATACGTGCCTCAAATAGAACAGGTAGTAAATATTGAAAGATAGCGTTCACTGCCTTTTAATTGAACTCAAACATGATTAAAACCGATATACTTATCATTGGCGCTGGTCCTACGGGGCTTTTTGCCGTTTTTGAAGCCGGATTATTAAAATTAAAATGTCATCTTATAGATGCCCTGCCGCAACCCGGTGGGCAATGCTCAGAGATATATCCTAAAAAACCTATTTATGATATTCCTGGTTTTCCGGAAGTTTTGGCCGGAGACCTGGTGGATAACCTAATGGAGCAGATCAAGCCTTTTGAGCCGGGGTTTACCCTGGGAGAAAGAGCTGAAACTATAGATAAACAGGACGATGGAAGTTTTATTGTTACTACCAGTAAGGGGACCAGGCATCACGCTCCGGTAGTGGTGATCGCCGGTGGGCTTGGCAGTTTCGAGCCTAGAAAACCACCTATTCCTTCCATAAGAGATTATGAGGATAAAGGTGTGGCCTACATTATCCGCGATCCTGAAGTTTACCGCGATAAGAAAGTGGTGATCGCAGGTGGGGGAGATTCTGCTCTGGACTGGAGTATTTTCCTTGCAGATGTGGCTTCAGAAGTTTCCCTGGTTCACAGGAGAAAAGACTTCCGCGGAGCTTTGGATTCTGTTGAAAAAGTGGAGGAATTATCGAAGATAGGGAAGATCAATTTAATTACAGATGCTGAGGTGGTAGACCTTAAAGGAGAGGATCATTTGGATTCTGTGCTTATCCGTCACCGGGATAAAGCGATTGGTGAGGAACTAAAGGAAACAGACCATTTTATTCCGTTATTCGGACTTTCACCCAAGTTAGGTCCAATAGCAAATTGGGGACTCGAAATCGAAAAGAATGCCATTAAAGTTGATAATGCTTATGATTATCAAACCAATATTCCCGGGATCTACGCTATTGGAGATGTAAATACCTATAAGGGGAAATTGAAACTTATTCTTTGTGGATTCCATGAAGCAGCTATCATGTGCCAGAGCGCATATCAACGCATAAACCCGGATAAAAAATATGTGATGAAGTATACCACGGTAAGTGGGGTTAGCGGTTTTGACGGTAGCAAGAAAGAGGCGAAAAAAGAAGTTGTAAAGAGTATAAATTAGAATTTTCGTCATCCTGTCCCGATGCTTCGGGAGTTTCAGGATCTTATGAGAAGCTGATTCGGGTTCAGCTTGACGAATAAAAAGGATATTAAAAGAATGTCTGACATTAAGATCACCATAATAGACCGCGAGGGAGAAGCTCACCGGGTAGATGCTCCAACAGATATGAATATGAACCTGATGGAAGTGATCCGGTCTTATGAACTGGCACCAGAAGGGACCATTGGTATTTGCGGAGGTATGGCTATGTGTGCTTCCTGCCAGTGCTATATTTTAAATTTTGAGCATATGCTTCCCGAAAGGAGCTATGAGGAAGAAGATATGCTGGACCAGGCATTTTTCGTAGAAGATAATAGCAGGCTTAGTTGCCAGATCCCGATTACATCAGGTCTGGATGGATTGGAAGTAAAGATCGCTCCGGTTTCTGAATAATTCCTTTTCAAGTTTTGCGATTCAAAAGAAGTGCGGTGAATGGGAAATTTCTTTAGAAATTAAATTCGGTCAGGGCTTTCACGCTGTAGATAGCATCATGATAACCAGCTAATAATTCGATAAAATAAAAAAACCTGAACTTTTGAGTTCAGGTTTTTTTATTATTAATCATTCGGAATAAAACCGGGTATCTTTTAGCTAGGCATATTCAAGTTTAGCTTTTTGAATTTCTGCTTCAATACCATCCCATAGTATTAATCTGCTTTTCAGAGATTTCTCTGCTGTAACTTTTACTTCCTGCCATTTTCTTTCATCATTGCCGCAAAGATCTGCCACCATTTTAAAGGCCATGGGGCCGTGTTCATCACCGTCAAGCTCTATATGCCGGTCAAAATAGTATTTAAAAAGGCTTAGATCCTCTTTAGGGAAGTTCTTCTGTACTTTTTCTATAATGGAGGAGAACATGTCTGGAATAAGTCCTTCCCGCCCAAAAGTAAAGGCTGAAGCGATCTTGTGAGGCTCCCTGCTATACACTACCTCAAAAGTGTGTTTAAGGAATTGCTTGATACTAACGGGTAACTTACTGGTCGCAATGATCAGGAAAATATCGGTACCATGAGTGACCTGCATCAAAAGTTCTTCTACTTTCTTTCTGTTAGCTCCCGCGGCATCCATCGCGTCCAGGTACATTTCAAAATGACTTTGTCTTTTACCGTGTATGTTGATATCGGTTTCTTCAGCAAGAACGATTTCATTTATGAGGTATCGTATTTCGGGATCTCCTACCGGTAACCATGGATTGGTGGTTTTGGTAAGGATCTCCTGTAGGGAGGTAAGTAAAGACATAAAATCCCAAACGGCATATACGTGATGCTCCATGAATATCTGAAGCTGCTCAGGGGAATCTATTTTTTGATATAATGAATGATTTATTAACTGGTTGGTTAGAGGTTTTAAACTTTCGTTTATCTCTTTGATCATATTCGTTGCAAATTTATTGCAAAGGTAAAATCTGAACTGCTATTTAGAAAATCTTAAACCGTTTTTATAGCTTGTTTAACGCAGTAGGTCAGGCTTTTGAGTTAAATTAAATATATGGCCTTGAGGATTATCAATATTATAAATGTGATCGTATTCTATTCAGATAAGTCAAAAGATTATTTGATGATAGAAGGTATTTCTCCAAAAAAGCCAAAACCTCTAAAGAAAGAATGCTGCGATAAATATAAAAAGGGCAAGCGTTGTAAGCGTTGCCCTTGTTTTGATCTATTATAATCTAACAGTTTTCTTCGCAGACTTCCTTCAATTTCTGAAGTGCCTTAGGCCAGGTTTTTTCGAAGTACTTTATCCAGTCATCTTCAGTGTCCATTTCAACCTTTAAAATGGTGGAGTCATTTTTCTCTTCCAGATAATAATTCTCATATAGTTCAGCCTCGAAAGGAGTCTCCTCGCCTTTATCAAGCATTCCCAGGTGTTTTATACTAATTAATTTTCCCGCTTCAATTTTTTCAACCAGGCTGTACATTCCTGCTTTTTCTCCATCTTCATTCTCACCGAGAAATAAGATCCTGCTGCCTTCTTCCCAGGTACCTTCATACTGCGAAGTCGGGTTAAATTCTGCAGTCCATTCCCGGTAATGCTCTTTATCCAGCATTAGGGAGAATACTTTATCCCTTGGGCAGTTGATCTCTATCTGATAGCTGATTTTTTGCATAGCGGTAGATATTAAAAAGCTGCATGCCCTGTGATATCCAGTCCCGTTATCAATAAATGAATATCATGTGTTCCTTCATAAGTGATCACACTTTCCAGGTTCATCATGTGCCTCATGATGCTGTATTCGCCGGTAATTCCCATTCCGCCTAAAACCTGCCTTGCTTCCCTGGCTATCTTAATGGCCATCTCCACGTTGTTTCTTTTTGCCATAGAGATCTGGGCAGAGGTCGCTTTCCCTTCATTTCTTAAAGTTCCCAGTCTCCAGGCCATAAGCTGCGCTTTGGTGATTTCTGTAAGCATCTCGGCCAGTTTCTTTTGCTGAAGTTGTTTTGCCGCGATAGGCACCCCGAATTGTTCTCTTTCCTTGGCATATCTAAGGGCAGTATCATAACAATCCATAGCTGCACCTATTGCGCCCCAGGCGATCCCGTATCTCGCAGAATCCAGGCATCCCAGTGGGGCTCCTAAACCGGATTTATTGGGCATCAGGTTTTCTTTTGGCACCTTGACATTGTCGAAGATCAATTCTCCGGTGGCACTGGCCCGTAAAGACCATTTATTATGGGTTTCAGGAGTAGTAAAGCCTTCCATCCCACGCTCTACGATCAATCCATGAATACGACCTTCTTCGTTTTTTGCCCATACAATAGCGATATCAGCGAAAGGAGAATTAGAGATCCACATTTTTGCACCATTCAGCAGATAATGATCACCTTTATCTTTAAAATTGGTGGTCATTCCACCGGGGTTTGAACCATGATCTGGTTCGGTTAATCCAAAGCATCCTATCATTTCTCCGGAAGCCAGCTTTGGAAGAAATTTCTTCTTTTGCTCTTCTGTGCCGTATTTAAAAATTGGATACATTACCAGTGAAGACTGCACTGATGCGGTAGAGCGGATGCCGCTGTCTCCGCGTTCTATCTCCTGCATGATCAGTCCGTAAGAGATCTGGTCCAGGCCTGCCCCGCCGTACTCTTCAGGAATATATGGGCCAAAAGCGCCAATTTCGGCGAGACCGTTTATTAGTTGTTTTGGAAATTTAGCTTCCTGAGCAGCCTGCTCTATTATAGGGGATACTTCGCGCTTAACGAACTCTCGTGTGGCATCGCGTACCATTTTATGTTCATCGGTCAAAAGCTCGTCAAGATTATAATAATCAGGAGCCTGAAAAAGATCTGGTTTCATTTTGTGTAGTGTTTCCAACAAATGTAACCAAGTCTTTATTGAGAAGCAATCTTTTATTTTTTAACCTGTGAGGTTTCTATAACCTCACAGGTTTTTTAAAATGAATTTTACCTCCTCCATGATTTGTAGATATTTAGCATCTTATCTTCAACCAATTATTATTGGTCCTTCATTTCTTTTGCTCGTCCAAAAGAAACGAAGCAAAGAAAAAGACGCCTTTTTCAAGGAATTTTTTGGCTTAGGCCAAAAATCGTATATAAATTTCCGCGGCAGCCCGATTGAAAAAATCGGTCTACCTGTATTTCGAAAATTTATATACCTATTCTTCGAAAAAGGGATAAGGAATACACAGGGAAATTATAACTTCAGGTAGAAATCTTCAACCAGAGCCTTGAATTCCTCGGTATAATTATGTCTCGAAATCTCTAAAATGAGTTCATCTATTTCCGGGTCTTTATTTTCAAAAGTGAAACTGATAAGACTTCTTTTTACCAGAGAAGATTCTGTGCCTTTTACCCTGGTGATTTGGACAGGAAAAAGCTTATGATCTTTGGCAATTTTAAGAGACTTTTGTTCTTCTGTGAACGGGATGATAAGATCAAAATGGCCTTTATCAGAAAGCAGTAGGGAAGCTCCTTCTATGAGTTCTTCTAACGGAAGAGCATCTGAAAACCTGGCCTGGTCACGATTTTCGTTTCCAGATTTATAATCTTCAGAGTAAAATGGCGGGTTGGATATGATAAGATCATATTTCTCCTCGTCCTGCATTTCTTTAACAAATTCATCGAAACCTGCGTGGTAACAGAACAAGCGGTCACCCCAGTCGCTTTTTTCGAAGTTATCTACCGCCTGCTCGTAGGCATTCTCTTCAATTTCAAGCGCATCGATAAGTCCGGCCTCAGATCTTTGGGCCAGCATCAGGGCGATTAATCCGGTTCCCGTACCAATATCCAGGATACTATCGGGTTGGTGTTGCAAAGAAGTCCAGGCTCCAAGAAGCACACCATCTGTACCTATCTTCATAGCACAACGGTCCTGGTCTATACTGAATTGTTTGAATTTGAAAGGTTTTTGTGACATTTGATAAAGGTAAAAATTTATTGATTTTGTCATTCCGACGCCAGGAGGAATCTCTGGTTTTAAGAGATTACGATGAAAAGATTCTTCACTTCGCTACGCTTTGTTCTGAATGACAATTCACTTCGCTGCGCTGCGTTCTGAATGACAAAAGACTTCGCTGCGCTTCGTTCTGAATGACAGCTGAGATTAAAACAAAAAAAAGAGGTTTTAAATGAATAAAACCTCTTTTGATGAATTATGTTAATCAGGATTTATCCTAAAGCAACTCTTTCAAATCCAACAACTTCAAGTTCGCTGTCTACAGACTTAACGTATTCAGCAACACTTTGCTTGTTTTCTTTGATGTATGCCTGGTGTACCAAAGTATTATCCTTGAAAAAACGCTGAAGTTTACCCTGAGCGATCTTATCAAGCATATTTTCTGGCTTACCTTCCTGTCTTAAAGTATCTTTAGCGATCTCGATCTCTTTATCGATAGTTTCCTGGTCTACTCCGCTTTCATCTAAAGCAACCGGGTTCATCGCTGCAGCCTGCATAGAAACGTTTTTCGCAGCTTCTTCAGCTCCGTCTACGTTCTTAGAAAGACCGGTTAGAACTGCGATCTTGTTACCAGCGTGGATGTAAGATCCTACGAATGGAGCCTCAAGAGTTTTGAAAGCACCTATCTCGATCTTTTCACCAATAACACCTGTTTGCTCAGTAAGTTTTTCTTCAACAGTGATCCCGTTGTATTCTGCTTTTAAAAGCTCTTCTTTAGAAGAATAATTTAGAGCAAGATCAGCGAAATCATTAGCTAGTTTGATGAAATCATCATTCTTAGCCACGAAATCTGTCTCACAGTTAAGTGAAATGATCACACCTTTAGTATTGTCTGAATTTACATTAGCTATAGCAGCTCCTTCAGAAGAATCTCTGTCGGCTCTCTTAGCAGCAACTTTCTGACCTTTCTTACGAAGCAATTCGATTGCCTGATCAAAATCACCATCAGCTTCAACTAATGCCTTCTTGCAGTCCATCATTCCTGCACCAGTAGCTTTTCTTAATTTATTTACTTCAGCGGCGGTTATCTTAGCCATAATATTGTCTTTTATTTAAAAAAGTCGTTTAGAAACTCACTGTAAAGAAAGAAACTAAACGACTTTTAGATTTTATGAAAACGTTATTTTATTCTTCTTCGTTAGACGATTTAGCTTTCTCTAAAGTTTCAGATTTAGATTCAAGCTTCACATCTTTCTTAGCTTCTTTCATTGCTTTTTTGTCCTCAGCATCATTCGAAGGAACTTCAGCTTTCTCCTTTTTTACTTTTGGAGCCTTTTCTTCTGAACCTTCTTCTTTTGAAGACTTTTCTTCTTTCTTCTTAGATGGCTTATCTGATTTTCTCTCAGAAAGACCTTCTACGATAGCATCTGCAACATAAGAAACAACTTTGCTAATAGATTTAGAAGCATCGTCGTTAGATGGAATTAGATAGTCAACCTCACGTGGGTCTGAGTTGGTATCTACCATCGCAAAAATTGGAATGTTTAGTTTTTGTGCTTCTTTGATCGCGATGTGCTCACGTGTAGTATCTACAACGAAAAGCGCAGCAGGAAGTCTTGACATGTCTGAGATAGAACCTAAGTTCTTCTCCAGCTTAGCTCTAAGACGGTCAACCTGAAGACGCTCTTTTTTAGAAAGAGAGTTAAAAGTTCCGTCTTTCTTCATTCTGTCGATAGAAGCCATTTTCTTAACAGCTTTACGAATAGTAACGAAGTTGGTAAGCATACCACCAGGCCAACGCTCAGTGATATAAGGCATATTCGCCTTTTCAGCCTGTTCAGCAACGATCTCTTTCGCTTGTTTCTTGGTAGCTACGAACAGGATCTTTCTTCCGCTTGCTGCGATCTTGGCAAGGGCTTCACCAGCCTCCTGCATTTTAGCAGCACTCTTATATAAGTTGATGATGTGGATACCATTACGCTCCATATAGATATATGGGGCCATGTTTGGGTTCCAACGTCTGGTTAAGTGTCCAAAATGAACACCAGCATCAAGTAATTCTTTTACTTCTACTTTGTTTGCCATTTTTGTAATAGTTTACGTTCTGTTGAGATAGCAACATTCAGGTGGCTACATTTAAGTACGGCCCTGACTGTTTAGATGCTAAACTAACTTCTGCCCGGCATGAACAGAATAACAACAAAAAATTAATTTTTTTATGAACTTCCCGGAAATCAATCCGGTAATAAGATTAACGTTTAGAGAACTGGAATTTCTTACGGGCTTTCTTCTGACCGAATTTCTTACGTTCTACCATACGTGGATCTCTTGTAAGAAGACCTTCTGGCTTAAGTGCGCCATGGTTTTCTTCGTCTAGCGCTACCATAGCTCTGGAAAGTGCAAGACGGATCGCTTCAGCTTGTCCGGTAATACCACCACCATATACATTAACTTTAATATCGAAGTTACCTTCGTTCTCAGTTAACATTAACGGCTGGTTCACTTTGTATTGAAGTGTTCCGGTTGTGAAGTAATCATTAAGGTCTTTCTTGTTTACGCTTATGTTTCCTTTTCCTTCTGAAACATATACACGGGCCACAGCTGTTTTTCTACGGCCAATTTTGTGAATTACCTCCATTACTTAACGTCGTTTAAGTTAATAGTTTTAGGTTTTTGAGCTTCGTGATCATGTTCAGATCCTACATAAACCTTTAAATTTCTGAATAGTTCCGCTCCAAGCTTGTTCTTGGGAAGCATCCCTTTAATTGCCTTTTCGACAAGTCTCTCCGGACCTTTTTCGAAAAGTTCTGAAGCTGTCAGACTTCTTTGTCCACCCGGGAAACCTGTGTGACGGATGTATTCTTTCGCGTCCCATTTCTTTCCTGTTAAGTTGATTCCCTGCGCATTTAAAACGATTACGTTGTCTCCGCAGTCAACATGTGGGGTGAAGTTAGGCTTGTGCTTTCCTCTAAGCAGGTATGCTACTTTAGAAGCAAGACGACCTAAATTTTGTCCGTCAGCATCTACCACAACCCATTCTTTGGTTCTGGTGGCTTTGTTAGCCGATACTGTTTTGTAACTTAATGTGTCCACACCAATTGATTTTACTAATTATTAAACATTCCAATCCCATTTACCCGAATCTCAATCGGGAAAACAGGGGTGCAAATGTACAATTATAAATTCATATAGCAAATAGCGGTTAGATTATTTTATTTGCTTTGAAGCAACTGATTTTCAGTCGAATCTAATTGGCTATATTTAATTTAACGAAAGCACTTTTCTTAATTAGGCTAAGTTGCCTTAAACTTGGTTTTTCTTACCCGGGAAGTTTTAGTGTATCGCTAAAATGCTTTAAAAATCGTTTAAAGGTAATTTTTGTGTTAAAAAAGTCATAAAACTAGCCTGTCTTTTTTAAATTTGGAGGATTCGAAAATCCACCGTAATGACCTATCTGTTTAAACTTAAAACTATTTCTCTATATATCCTGCTTGCAGGCATTGTTATTAGCTGCAGCAAAGAGGAAGAAGATCTGAACGACCAGTTAAAGATCAGTAATGCCACGGCTATTACCAATAATGATATGTATGGCCATTGGATACTTTCAGGAATGATCGCTGATGTTGAAATAGATTTGGATGATGATATGGTAAGCAGTAAAAACCTTCTGGAAGAGACCTCCTGTTTTGACAATATGTATATAACATTTCGTCAGGATGGTACATTTAATAGTAATAATGCTCAAATGACCTTTGAATCTGGCACAGCTCAAGATGAGTTTAGCTGCCTGGCAGACCGAAAGGATAACGGGGCCTGGGAAGTGAGGAATGACAGTCTTATTCTAAACCTGCAGATCAATTCCACAACCTATATACATAAGAAGTTAATCAACCTGGGAACGGACAAATTCTCACTTGATGTAACGAAAATTGAATCAGATCAATATGTGACCGATCCCGGAAATACCCAGGCATCTCCTATAAGAATTTTAGAGCTGGAGTATACCAGGATTTAATGTACTTTTTGTAATTGTCGTTTTAGTGTTAGTTGTAAAAACCTCACAGTTATTAATCTGTGAGGTTTTTTCTTTTTGTTCGGTTTTTTTGTAACACTTGATTTATTTTTGCGTCCTTCTAAAAATCATCAATCAACAATTCTTAATGAAATTCATCAAATTTACCTTTGGGCTGCTAATTATCGCCTGTTTTTCTCATCAAATAAACGCCCAGTCATCTTCAGACAAAAAACCAGATCTTAATTTAGCTTTTGCTAAACGTTCATATACCACCACCTCCATTAATGATCTCGACCCTATAAAAATTGATGGGATCATTGATGATGATGCCTGGGATGCGGTGGAGTGGACTTCAGATTATGTAGAATGGGAGCCCGATAATAATACAGATCCAAGTCAGCAGACAAAAATGAAAATCGTTTATGACAGCAGGAATCTTTATGTGGCATTCCGCTGTTATGAACCAGATCCTGAAAAGATCATTCAAAGAATGGGAAGAAGGGACGATTTTCCTGGTGACTGGATAGAATTGAATATAGATAGTTATAATGACGATCGCACGGCGTTTTCCTTTACTACTTCAGTAAGCGGTGTAAAAGGGGATGAATTTATCTCTAATAACGGGAATTTTGATTCCAGCTGGAATCCTATCTGGTACGTAAAAACGAATATCGATGAGGAAGGATGGACGGCAGAATTGCGCATTCCTTTGAGTCAGTTGCGATTTAGTAATGATAAGGATCAGGTGTGGGGAATTCAATCCACCCGCAGATACTTCAGTAAGGAGGAAAGGTCCACCTGGCAACCCGTTCCTGCAAATCCTGCCGGATGGGTTAGTTCCTTTGGCGAACTCAGGGGATTAAAAAATCTGGAACCTCAGAAGCAACTGGAAATACAGCCATACACCGTGACAAAATATAAATCTTACGAGCAGGAGGCAGGTAATCCTTATCGGGATGGAAATGATGAAGATCTTACGGTGGGTCTTGATGCCAAGATAGGGATCACCAATGACCTTACTGTGGATCTTACTATTAATCCTGATTTTGGACAGGTAGATGCAGATCCTGGTGCGGTAACCCTTGATGGCTTTGAGATCTTCTTCCAGGAGAGACGTCCTTTCTTTGTAGAGAATAAAAGTGTATTTGACTACAGGTTTACCGATTCCCAGAATAACCTCTTCTTTTCCAGAAGGATTGGACGGTCTCCGCAGGGGCAGGCCTTTGGTCCCGGGGTAGTTTATGCAGATTCACCGGTGAATACCACCATTCTGGGAGCGGCTAAATTCAGCGGAAAGACAGAAAACGGCTGGACTATCGGGGTGCTCGAATCTGTTACGGCGAAGGAGTATGCCGGGGTGATCAACACCAACGGGGAAGAGGACGAAGTGCTGGTAGAGCCTTTGACCAATTATTTTGTGGGAAGGGTACAGAAGGATTTCAATGACAGGAATAGTTATGTGGGTACTATGTTCACTGCCACGCACAGAAATATTGAAGATGACTTAACGTTTCTGCACACGCAGGCATTTTCTGGTGGGCTGGATTTTAAGCATAACTGGAAAGACCGCACCTACTATTTAGAGGGGCACAGCGTTATAAGCCATGTTCGAGGAAGTAAAGAGGCAATTCTGAATACTCAGAATTCTATTGTACATCTTTTTCAGCGTACAGATGCAGACCATGTGGAAGTGGATCCTAACCGTACTTCGCTTACCGGTACCGGCGGAAGGCTGGAATTTGGAAAAGGAGGAGGAGGAAACTGGCGTTACCGGGCCGGTGGGAAGTGGATCTCACCGGAATTGGAAACCAATGATATCGGCTTTCTGCGGCAGGCAGATGATATAAGACAATATGCCGGTGTAAACAGGCTTTTTACCAGGCCTACATCCTGGTTTAGAAGAGCGAATATAGGCATTGAGCAGTCCAGTGTGTTCGATTTTGAAGGTAACTACAATCGTATGCAGTATGAACTTCGCTCGTCCATCAATTATAAAAATAACTGGTGGAGTGAATTCGGGGCAGCTCATAAACCAAGAATTTTCGTTAATTCATTCCTTCGAGGAGGACCTCGCTGGCGATTCAATGAGGAAAATTACTGGTTCCTGTTTTCCGGGACAGACCAGCGAAAAAAGTTAAGTTTTAGAGCGGGCTACGTACATGCCCAGGCAAAGCAGAATGCATTTGGGCTTAGGCGATATGTGGTGGGTACAAATTATCAGCCTTTAAATGCGCTAAACTTATCTCTTGAGCTGGAATATGAGCAAAATCCCAGTAAAACGCAGTACATAACAGAAAGATCTTTTAATGGTGCAGCACGTTATATACTTGGCCAGATAGACCAGGAAACATTAAGCGCCACTTTACGGGTTAACTATAGTATTAATCCTAACTTGTCTATCCAGTATTACGGACAGCCGTTCATCTTTAAGGCAGATTATTCAAATCTTAATTTTGTTCAGGATGCTACCGCCAGGGATATCAACAAGAGGATTTCATGGTATGGAGACGACCAGATCGCTTTTGAAAACAATTCTTATTTGATTGATGAGAACAGGGATAATATTATTGATTATAGTGTAAGTAATCCCGATTTTACCTTTGTACAGTTCCGCTCAAACCTGGTAGCCCGTTGGGAATATATTCCCGGTTCTGAGATCTTTTTTGTCTGGTCTCAGGGAGTAACCGGCCTGGGTGATGTGGATAATGATTTTAGTGCGATCGTGGATAATCAGTTACTAAGGCAAAGACCGCAAAATACTTTTTTGATCAAGGCGACCTACAGATTTATATTATAAGACAGAAAAACAGAGGTGCGAATTAAAACATAGATTCGTACTTCTGTTTTTATATCAGGATCAATGCGCTTCAAGCCAGTTAGCGCCAATTCCAAGGTCCACATCTAAAGGCACCTCCAGTTTGTAGGCGTTTTCCATTTCAGATTTAATCATTTTCTGAACTTTTTCCAGTTCATCCTTATGCGCATCAAAAACGAGTTCATCATGCACCTGTAAAAGCATTCTGGTCTTGTAATTTTCTTCTTCCAGTTTTTTGTGGATATTGATCATGGCGATCTTTATAATATCTGCCGCACTTCCCTGGATAGGGGCGTTTACCGCGTTGCGTTCAGCCGCACCCCTTACCACCTGGTTCCTGGAATTGATGTCTTTTAAATATCTTCTTCTGCCCAGCACTGTGGAAACATAACCATGCTCTCTCGCAAATTCCACCTGGTCTGCAATATAACTGCTCAGTTTGGGATAGGTTTTATAATAGGTATCTATCAAATCTTTGGCCTCACTTCTGGAAAGGGAGGTCTGGTTGCTCAGTCCAAATGCGGAAACTCCGTAGATAATCCCAAAATTCACTGTTTTGGCATTGCTTCGCTGTTCACGGGTGACTTCTTCCAGAGGCACACCAAAAACCCTGGCCGCG
Source organism: Christiangramia sabulilitoris (assembly GCF_007050985.1). GTDB lineage: Bacteria > Bacteroidota > Bacteroidia > Flavobacteriales > Flavobacteriaceae > Christiangramia > Christiangramia sabulilitoris. The sequence goes on along the minus strand of NZ_VHSF01000003.1, from coordinate 513,016 downwards.
GTAGAAGCATGAATATCTTCCCCGTTCTTAAAGGCCTGGATCATGTTATCCTCTTCACTAAGAGCAGCAATAATTCTAAGTTCTATCTGGGAATAATCGGCCGCGAGCAGCACGTAGTTTTCATCTCTCGGGACAAATGCCTTTCTAACCTGTCTGCCTCTTTCTGTCCTGATCGGGATATTCTGAAGGTTAGGATTATTAGAGCTTAATCTTCCTGTGGCTGCCGTGGTTTGTACATAATCTGTATGCACCCTTCCGGTAGTTTTTTCAACCTGGTTAGGTAAAGCATCCACATAGGTGTTCTGTAGCTTTACCAGTCCGCGGTAATCCAGCACATGTCTTACGATAGCATGTTCATCTGCCAGGTCTGAAAGTACATCTTCACTGGTAGAATACTGCCCGGTTTTGGTCTTCTTAGGTTTTTTGGAAAGCTCCAGTTTTTCAAAAAGGATGATCCCTAACTGTTTCGGAGAGCTGATAAGGAACTCTTCCCCGGCATCAGCATATATCTTTTCTTCCAGGGCCTTGATATCTGAAACCAGCGCCTGGGATAATGAGCTGAGATATTCCTCATCCAGTCTTATTCCTTCCAGTTCCATATCTGCCAGAACTTCCACCAGCGGAATCTCGATCTCATTGAATAATTTACGGGTTTGTGCTTCGTCCAGCTCTTTTTCGAAAAGGTTTTTCAGCTGAAAAGTGATATCAGCATCTTCAGCGGCATACTCTGTTTGTTTATCTACCGGCACATCCCTCATGTTGCCCTGGTTTTTCCCTTTTTTTCCGATCAGTTCTGAAATTGGCTGCGGGGAATAATTCAAATATGTCTCGGCGAGCACATCCATATTATGCCGCATATCGGGATTAATAAGATAATGTGCGATCATCGTATCGAATAACGGACCTTTTACATTTACCTTATATTTATCCAGCACCTTGATATCATACTTCAGGTTTTGCCCGATCTTTTCGATGTTCTCGTTCTCAAAAAACTCCCTTAGTTCTTCAATAAGATTTTGAGCTTCCTGCTGGTCTTCAGGAAATGGCAGGTAAAATCCTTTACCGGCTTCCCATGAAAATGCGATCCCAACCAGTTCTGCCTCCAGAGGATTCAAACTGGTGGTTTCGGTATCAAAACAAACGCTCTTTTGTTTTAAAAGCCTTTCTATAAAAATTTTTCTGGCCATTTCTGTATTCAGCGACTGGTAGAAATGAGGGGTATCTGAAAGATTGGTTCTTGAAGAGGTTCTTTCTATTTCTTCTCCGTCACCACCAAATAATGAGAATTGACCCGCACCGGCCGTTGCCTGTGCATTTTTCTTTGCCGAAGGTGAATTGGTAACCTGGGTTTGAGGAGCATCATCCTCACCACTGAATAATTTTATGAACTGGTCTTTTAGTCTCCGGAATTCCAGCTCTTCAAAAATCTGCTGCACCTTTTCTCCATCAGGCATAGAGAGTTCATAATCTTCTGCATGGAAGGTTACATCACAATCGGTAAAGATGGTGGCGAGTTTTTTAGAGAGTATTCCTAATTCGGCATTATCCCGCACTTTTTCTTTCATCTTTCCCTTCAGGTCATCTGTATTTTCCAGAAGACCTTCCATACTGCCATATTGTTTGATGAATTTTTTGGCGGTCTTTTCTCCAACTCCGGGAAGTCCCGGGATGTTATCTACAGAATCTCCCATCATTCCCAGAAAATCTATCACCTGCTCCGGTCTTTCCACTTCAAATTTCTTTTGTACTTCAGGAATTCCCCAGATCTCGATACCGTTACCCATTCTCGCAGGTCGGTACATAAAGATATTTTCAGAAACCAGCTGGGCGAAATCCTTGTCTGGAGTGACCATATATACCTTATAGTTCTCTTTCTCCGCCTGCTTGGCCAGGGTACCGATTATATCATCTGCTTCCATTCCGGCACATTCCACTACCGGGATATGCATGGCTTTTAAAATATCCTGGATAATAGGAATCGCTTCCCGGATAGGTTCCGGGGTTTCATCCCTGTTGGCCTTATATTCAGAAAACATCTCTGTTCTTTCCTTGCTCCCGTCCTTGTCAAAACATACCGCCAGGTGATCTGGTTTTTCTCGTCGAATTACATCGAATAGAGAATTTGTAAAGCCCATGATCGCTGAAGTATTGAATCCCTTGGAATTGATCCTTGGATTCTTGATAAAAGCGTAATAGCCACGGAAAATTAAAGCGTAAGCATCTAGTAAAAAAAGGCGTTTTTGATCGGCCATTTGAAATTTTTAAAGGTATAATTGAGAATATTTCAAAACTACAAAGATTAACTCAGTCTTCCTTATGAACAGGAAAATTTATAACCCTGAATAGTCTTTGAAACCTTGCGATTTTTTTGAAGAAATTATTATTCTAACCTGAATTTTTCTTCCAGCGTGAAATTCTGTTGTTGATGGAGTGTTTTCAGGTTTTTAATGTCGTCGAATAAATCAATGGTCTCTTCAATATTTATTAAGTTTTTGTTTCCCTTGGTTATAGCCTGATAAGATGAGAATGGGTAATTCTTGTAATCGACTCTAAAAAGGAAGGGCTCTGATTATCTGAACTATCCCTATTAAATAAGTAAATATCGATCCATTTAGTCTGTACATTTCAATTGGCTTCGACTGCGCTCAGCCTGACATTATAAGGGAAAATTTTGATCCGGAAATTACGGATTGAGAGATTATAGCCATTAGTGCATTCGTGGCCTAAGTAAAATAAATATTAACTATCCAAATACGAAGGGCTCGGATTATCTGAACTCTCTCCTTCATGGAATTTCGCATAACTGAATCCTTTATGAATACAATAAGACCCGATTTCTCCCTGCTTGTTCAAGGCTACATAGGCGACCTGGAAATCTTTATAGTTGGGGGCCTTGCGCACGGTTCTCATTACTGCTTCTTCACAAGCCTCTTGCGGAGATTTGCCCTGCCTCATAAGTTCCACGATGAGGAAGCTGCCCACACTTTTCATGATCGCTTCTCCCATTCCTGTACCCACGGCACCGCCAACCTCGTTATCCAGGAATAACCCGGAACCTATTATAGGAGAGTCGCCCACGCGGCCATTCATCTTATAGGATAATCCGGAAGTGGTACAGGCGCCCGCGATATCTCCGTTCTTATCCATGCACAGCATCCCGATGGTATCATGATTTTCGATATTGATAATGGGCTGATATTTTTTATGTTCCAGCCATTCTTTCCAGGCTTTTTCAGATTCTGCAGTGAGCAGGTTTTTCCTTTTAAATCCCTGCTGAATAGCGAATTGTAAAGCACCTTCACCCGCCAGCATAACGTGCGGGGTTTCTTCCATTACCTTTCTTGCTACCGAAACAGGATGGGCAATTTCCTTAAGATATACCACAGAACCGGCGTTGCCATTCGGGGCCATGATACAGGCATCCAGGGTTACATTGCCATCCCGGTCTGGTGCTCCGCCATCACCCACGGTGGTATTCTTTAAGTTGGATTCCTCCACCATCACGCCTTGCTCAACCGCATCAAGAGCAGAAGCACCATCTTCAAGCATTTTGCCGGCCATTTTAGTGGCGTTTTGAAAATTCCAGGTAGCAATAGCAATAGGTTTTGGGGTTATGTTTTTTGTCATAGCAAATAAGTGAGGTTTGATTAAGCCTGAGCCAATGCTAATTCCAGCCAGGGAAATAGCAGATCTTCCAATAAATTTACGTCTTTTCATAAGTCTGTTTTAGAAAATAAGAACCAGGAGAAATTTGTAATTTACATTTAGAATTCACCAAAGTTTTAAAGATACTAAATGCTCATAGAAATTTGCGCAAATTCACTGGAGTCTGCTATGATCGCAGAAAAGGCAGGTGCAGACCGTATTGAATTGTGTTCAGAATTAGGTTTAGGCGGGGTTACTCCCTCATTTGGCCTGGTAAAAAATGTGCTCGATAAGCTTTCCATTCCCGTTCATGTGTTGGTGCGCCCGCGCAGCGGGAACTTCACCTATTCTGAAAAGGAGTTTGAAGTCATGTTGACAGATATCAGGAATTTCAAAGAAATGGGAGTGGCCGGGATCGTTGCCGGGGTATTGAATGATCAACGGGAAATAGATGTGGATAGAACAGCGAAATTACTGGAAGTTTCGGCCGGTCTTCACTTTACTTTCCATCGCGCATTCGACTGGTTAAAAGATCCTTATTCATCTCTAAAAATACTGCAGCAAGTGGGGGTGGATACAGTTCTTACTTCCGGGGGTAAAAATAATGTAGATGAGGGTTTTGAGCTTTTGAAAGAATTAAATGAGATTTTAGGAAATTGTGTGATCATGCCCGGGAGCGGTGTAAATCTTCAGAATATTGAAGAAATTAAAAAATGCGGTTTCAAAGCAGTGCATTTTTCCGGATCAAAAATCATAAAGAACTCCGTGTATGAAACCCCGGTTTCAATGATCTCCGGTAGGTTTATTGGTGAGCAGACAAGAACTATTTGTGATGCCGAACTTATTAAAAGGATGATCTCAAAGGTGGTTTAAAGTTATACCGGTTTTCAAAATAAACAGATCATTTGAACTGCCTATGCTGTTATTAGTTAAAATGAATTAAAAAACTGCGCTTCATCGCAGATTCCCAATATCTTCGTAAAAAATTGATTTAATGCGTTGGTTCATTCTCGCGGCGATTTATCTTATCGTTGATCTTTACGCCTATCAGGCTTTAAGAGTATTTACAAAGAATATATGGGTTGCCGTCATCTACTTCGTCATTTCGGCGATCGTAATTGGTAATCTGTTCTATCAGTTCAATCAATCTGCTCCCAACGATGGTTTTGGCGGGGGACGCGGATATGCCATTGGTATTTTTCTGGCATTTTTTGTCGGGAAGATCGTGCTTTCGCTGGTAATGCTGGGTGAAGATGTGGTAAGAATTCCCCTTGCCGGTATTCAGAAGTTATTTGCTCCTTCGGAAAGTTTTGACATTCCCTCGCGGAGAAAATTTATAAGCACCATCGCCTTAGGCCTGGCTGCCATACCTTTTGCCGGATTGCTTTATGGAATGTATAAAGGCCGCTATAATTTCAGGGTGCTCAGATATATCCTGTATTTCGAAGATCTGCCAGATGCTTTTGACGGGTACACCATTAGCCAGATAAGTGATGTGCACAGCGGTAGCTTCGATAATAAAGAAAAGATCCAGTATGGGGTGGATCTGCTGAAAGAGCAGGGGAGTGACCTGGTGGTTTTTACCGGTGACCTGGTGAACAACAAGGCTTCAGAAATGGATAGCTGGAAAGAGCTGTTTTCTGAAGTGAATGCCCCAGATGGCGTTTATTCTATCCTGGGAAATCATGATTACGGTGATTATCATAACTGGGAAAGCCAGGCGGCCAAGGAGCAGAATTTAGCCCAGCTGAAGCAAACCCATGCAGATATGGGCTGGAACCTGATGCTGAATGAGAACCGGTATATAGAAAAGAACGGAGATCGTATTGCTCTGGTTGGAGTAGAGAACTGGGGTGCTGGCGGATTCAAGAAAGCCGGAGATTTGGAAAAGGCCGGGGAAGGGGTGGATGAAAATGACTTCAAAATTTTGCTGAGCCATGACCCGTCCCACTGGGAGCAGGAAGTGAAAATGCACCCAAAGAAATACCATCTAACCATGAGCGGGCATACCCACGGAATGCAGTTCGGGATCGAAATACCGGGGTGGTTAAAGTGGAGTCCTGTGCAGTACCGTTATAAGCACTGGGCTGGAATATATGAAGAGGCCGGTAGGTATATCAATGTGAACCGTGGTTTCGGATTTCTGGCTTATCCCGGGCGTATTGGAATCTGGCCCGAGATCAGCGTCATTGAACTGAAAAAAGGTTCGAAACCCGCATAATTACAAGAATTTCCTATATTTGATTAAAGCGGGCATAAGTGGCGAAAGTCACGTGCTCTTAATAAATCCTGAATTATGTCAAAATTTGGTGAATTAGTAGACCTTAATATTCCCGTCCTTCTGGACTTCTATACCGAGTGGAATGATGCTTCTGTGGCGATGCATCCCGTGCTTAGGGATGTGGCGGCGGCCATGGGCGATAAGGCGAAAGTTATTAAAATTGATGTAGATAAGAATTCTCAACTGGCAGAAGCCCTAAGGGTAAAAGGCCTGCCTACCCTAATGATTTATAAATCGGGGGAAATGAAGTGGCGGCATAGCGGCGAGCAGGATGCCAATACACTTATCGGGTTGCTCAAAGAACATCTTTAAGACTTCTGAATTCCATTCCTTTTTTTTTATAGTAGGCTAAGATCTTCGGAAGGATTTCCTGCAGATTTTTTAGTGCCTTTACACTGTCATGAAACACGATAGTGCTCCCCGTGGTGGCATTTTCAATGACGTTTTTATAACATTCTTCCGCTGAAAAATCCCGGTCATAATCACCGCTGATCACATCCCACATCACGATCTTATATCCGGAACTGACCAGTTTTTTTGCCTGTGAATTTTTGATCTTACCAAAAGGGGGGCGGAAAATTTTTATGCTAGAAGTTTCAGTATTTTGAGTTTGGGAGTCGAAAGTTTGGTTGGTTTCTGCCGTCATAATCTCCCTGGCCTTGCGGGTATTTTTTAGATATTCTCTAGTTTTTGTTTTCCATCCGTCCAAGTGATTAAAAGTATGATTGCCGGTACAATGTCCTTCCTGCTGAATCCTTCTGAAGATATCCGGATATTTTTCAATATTTTCTCCTATACAGAAAAAGGTAGCTTTAGCATTAAATTCCTTAAGCAGGTCCAATACCCATGGAGTTGCTTCCGGAACCGGGCCGTCATCAAAGGTGAGATAGATCGCTTTGGGATTATCAACTTTTGAAAGCCGGTTAGGATAAAGCCATCTAAGAATTGCCGGGTATTTTGGGCGAAAGAGTTTCATTTTTCTTTGTAAGATAGTATATGCAGACTTCGACTGCGCTCAGTCTGACAAATTTCCCCTTTGCTGAATCTTTATAGAATCCAATAGAAACCCTGAAACTTCTTCAGAATTGTGAAATGCTAACAAAAAATCTAATATAGACTTCGACCCTTCGTCAAGGTCAGGGCACTCAGGCGCTCAGTCTGACAAATTTCCGCTTTGCCGGATCTCCAATTGAGATTCTGAAACTTCCGGAGAATTGCAAAATGGCAACAAAAATATAGACTTCGACCCTTCGTCAAGCTCAGGGCTCAGGGCACTCAGACGCTCAGTCTGACATAAATCTTCAATTAGATCTTTTCAGAATATATCTCCTTATTCCAATGGTGATATGCAAGCTTCATTTTCAGAATTCTCATATCTCAATACTAACTACTCAATACTTATTAATCCTCTACAGAATCCATTGACATGGTTTCAATATTACTATCAGGGCTGGAAGCGCCGTCTATGGCTTCCAGTAATTGTTCTTCGGGAGATTTCACTTCCGGATCTATTTCTTCTTCGGCCTGGTAAAAATGCCTGAACATCCTCAAATAATTATTGAACTCTTCTGCTTTCTCGCGGGCGAACTCTCTGTTCTCATAAACCATCGCCATATCTACCAGTCCGCGGTATCGCTCCATGTCTGTAATGATCTCATCGGCATATCTGTATTGGCGCTCCACTTCCCAGTTGCTGTAGAACTCCAGGTTTTCCTGGTATTTTTCAGCGACCTTTTTCCAGATCTCCCGGGCTTTTTCCGGTCTGTTAACTTCGTAGTAACCGGTAATGAATGGTTCCAATAAGGTATAATACTCATAGTGTTCTACCGGCATATGTTGCATCCCCAGATCCAGTATCTCTTCGGCTTTAATAGTATCGCCTTCTTTTAGCAGGTTTTCAGTAAGCCTGGCGAGATTACTCCTATAGGTGATAGAGTTTTTGCGGGTTTCCGGGTCATGGTAGATATCTGAAGATCCCATGTTCCCCCAGTCCCAGCTTTTAACAATATTATACATCTTCTCTGTATTCACCCTTCCCATATCAAATGGATTCCGCGGATTCAGAGGAGTGCGTATAGGTACCAGCTTGTAGGTAACCCCTTCGAGCTGCAGGTAATCTTTCATCCAGAGATAATCTTCATCACCAAAGCTTCCGCCGGTGAAATAGATAGGTCTTTCCCAGTCGTTATTCGCCAGGATATCCATCATTAATAAGCGGTTCTTATACAGGATCTGGTCGCCAATAGTGATCACGATCTCATCCACGATCTCATCAGCTTCAGATTCATCAACGATATTGTTTTTTAATACTGTTTGCTTATCTACCGGTACTTTTACGTAACGGGACGGGAAAGTGTTAATGAAGGTCCCGCTTTGCAATTCTGCCTGCGTACGCGGATCTTCATTTTCAATATAATTCATCCAGGTTTTGATCGGAATGGTATCCTGGGTGACCTCTCTTAAAAAGATCGCGTCGTTCTTCCCGTTGTAGAAGTCATTCTCCAGCTGAGATGGCAGGGCATCACTTTCAAAAGCCTTGCGCTTCATTTGGTCTATATACCAGTCGGTTGCGAGAAGGCTGGTGTTTACGATCCTAACATCTGTTCTGTATCTTTCAATTTGCTGCACATACCAGAGGGCGAAGGTGTCATTGTCTCCTATGGTGAACAGGATGGCATTTTCATCTACCGAGTCCAGGTACATCCTGGCCATGGTAAGAGCGGTATCCCTTCCGGAGCGATCGTGGTCGTCCCAGTTTTCTGAAGCCAGTAAGACGGGCACAGCCAGTAAACTTCCTGCGATCACTACCGGGGCCACGATCTTAGGGCTGAGGTAATTTCGTAGTTTGTCAAACAATGCATAAACCCCGAAGCCAATCCAGATAGCAAATACATAGAATGATCCTACCAGCGCATAATCTCTTTCCCTTGGTTCAAAAGGACGTTCATTAAGGTATATTTTCAGAGCGATCCCGGTGAACAGAAAAAATACCATCAATACCCAGAAATTCTTTTTATCTCTCTTTAAATGAAAGACCAGACCTATTAATCCCAGGATAAAAGGAAGAAAATAATAGGTATTGCGGGCCTTATTGTTTTCAGCATCAGACGGCAGCATATCCTGGCTACCCAGGTGCATTTCGTCTATAAAGTCTATCCCGCTAAGCCAGTTTCCATGCAGGTCGGTATATTTCCCCTGTATATCATCCTGACGCCCGGTGAAATTCCACATAAAATACCGCCAGTACATATAGCCAAACTGGTACTCCAGTAAATAGCCAATATTTTCGGCAAAGGAAGGTTTTTCCACATCCAGGTATTCGCTGAACTGTCTAAGGAAATTATGGTAGTCTTCCATATCCCTTTCGCCACGAGAGAATTGAGATTTAAATTCGTTAACCGCCTGCAGGAGTCTTTCTTCACCCTGATATTCGGGTTTGATCCTGAAATCCAGCGGACCGGTAAATTCCATATAATTTACCGCATGTTCAGAACTCCACATACGCGGGAGGACAGCCTTATGATCATCGTCCAGGTTCTGCTTGGCATTCTTATATTCGTTTACGATCACATATTTACCCAGTTCCTCGTCTTTTTCATATTTGGGCTTTGCATCCTCATATGGATTGTCTTCATCGAGGCCGGAGTACATTTCAGACCATTGCGGCCCGTAAAAAAGATGGGTTTCCCCGTACTGTTCCCGGTTGTAATAAGCCAGTAGTTCACGGGCGTTATCCGGGCTGTTCTCATTGATCACCGTTGGCGCGTTACTTCTTATGGGAAGCATCACCCAGCTGGAAAATCCAATTAGCACGAACAGGATACATAATAGGAGGGTGTTGTATTTATAAAGGTTCTTCTTCCGGGTATAGTTTATTCCGAAGTAAAAAGCGGCTACGATCACTAATAAAGCGATGATCGTCCCGGTGTTGAAAGGCATGCCCAGGCTATTCGTAAAAAACAATTCTGAAGCCGAAAAGAAAGTAAGTGTATAGGGTAGCAGAAGTTTGAAGATGAACATCAGCACGGCCACCACGACCACATTTGCAATAAGAAAATTCTTAACGGTTACCTCCTTATAATTCTTGAAGAAGTACAGGAATCCGATAGCGGGCAGGGTAAGCAGACCCATAAAGTGCACTCCAAAAGAAAGACCTATGACCAGGGAAATTAAGATGATCCACCGGTTTCCACGGGGTTTGAACATGTCCCGTTCCCACTTTAATCCCAGGTAGAACATGATACTCATAAAGCAGGCGGCCATGGCATATACTTCGGCTTCCACGGCATTGAACCAGAAACTATCGGTAAAGGTAAAAGCCAGTGAGCCCACCAAACCGCTGCCCAGAACGCCTAATTTTTTAGAAGGGGTTAATTTTGAAACGGGTCCGGCGACCTTTAAGACCAACATGGTGATAGACCAGAACATAAACATGATCGCAATGGCACTGGCAAAACCAGACATAAAATTCACCATGAGGGCGACCTTGGAATTATCAGGGGCAAAGGTGGAGAAAAAAGCTCCCATCATCTGGTAGAACGGTGCACCCGGCGGGTGACCTACTTCCAGGTTCGCAGAAGTTGCTATATATTCACCGGCATCCCAGAAACTTGCCGTTGGTTCCAGAGTAAGGGTATAGGTAGTGAGGGCGATGACAAAAACCAGCCAGCCCAGGATTTTGTTCCACTTACTAAAGTTAAGATCTGTCATAAATACTAAGGTAGTTGTACTAAAGTGGCGAATTTAATAATAAAATGCTGAATGCTTCCAAAACGATAAACAAAAGCTGTTATTTTGGAAGTAACTGGAAATGAAGACGGGGGAGGAAATTTCAAAATAAAGTGCAATTTTTTCAATAAAATTTGGGTGAAAAGTTTGTGTACATTAAACTTTGTTTTAAATTTGCATCCGCATTTAAGCATTGGCCTATGGTGTAACTGGCAACACGTCTGGTTTTGGTCCAGAAGAGTCTAGGTTCGAGCCCTAGTAGGCCAACAAAAAGCCCAAATCTTTCGATTTGGGCTTTTTTAGTTTACAGTTTGCAGTTCGCAGTTTTCAGTTAAATGTTTTGATTCGAAGTTTTTTACCCGGCCTCTTAGTTTAGATTGTCATTTTGATCCCGCCCTTCGGGAGAGAAATCTCAGGTAGTTCGTTGTTTTTGGTTTGCAGTTTGGAGGATTTGATTTGTAAAATCTATACTGGAGAATATTATTATTAATGGTTCCCTTTCTATTATAACCTCTCGGGCTGAGCACCCAGAGCCTGTCGATGGGTCGAAGGCTGACTTTTTCAATGAAAATCAAACAATTCTCATACTTCCCAATTCCTAAATCTAACTTCGTACTTCTCGCTTCCTTCTTTGAATCAACCCGCACTAAAGCGGGGGAACAATTTTTTGGGGAACTCGACCGTCACTTCGAGTGTTTTTCAGCAATGCAAATTGCGGGAAAATGTATCGAGAAGTCCAGTCGCTGCGCTCCTTCGAAATGACAATCACCAAATCTGATACTTCCCAATTCGTAATTCTAACTTCGTACTTCCCACTTCAAAGTCGCTGCCCTTCTTCGAAATGACAATAAACAATTCTCATACTTACCACTTCCTTCTTCGAATCAACCCGCACTAAAGCGGGGGAACAATTTTTTGGGAAACTCGACCGTCACTTCGAGTGTTTTTCAGCAATGTGAATTGCGGGAAAATGTATCGAGAAGTCCAGTCGATGCACTCCTTCGAAATGACAATCACCAAATCTGATACTTCCCAATTCGTAATTCTAACTTCGTACTTCCCACTTCAAAAGAAGTCCATCCGCTGCGCTTCTTTGAAATGACAATCACCAATTCTCATACTTCCCAATTCGTAAATCTAACTTCGTACTTCCCACTTCAAAAGAATTCCAGTCACTGTGCTTCTTCTAAATGACAATACCAATTCTCATACTTCCCATTTCGTACTTCCCACTTCAAAAGAAGTCCGGTCGCTAGGCTTATTCGAATTGACAATCATCAATTCTCATACTTCCCAATTCGTAATTCTAACTTCGTACTTCCCACTTCCAACTCCAGTCGCTGCGCTCCTTCGAAATGACAATAAACAATTCTCATACTTACCACTTCCTTCTTCGAATCAACCCGCACTAAAGCGGGGGAACAATTTTTTGGGAAACTCGACCGTCACTTCGAGTGTTTTTCAGCAATGCATATTGCGGGAAAATGTATCGAGAAGTCAAGTCGCTGCGCTTCTTCAAAATGACAATCACCAATTCTCATACTTCCCAATTCGTAATTCTAATTTCGTACTTCCCACATCCTTTTTAATACTTCCCACTTCTAAATTCAGACTTCAAAGAGATTTCTCATTCGCTGCGCTCCTTCGAAATGACACCAAACAATAACCAATTAACAATGAACAATAAACAATGAACAGTAATCAGGAATCAATGCTAATTTTTTAAATTACCCACAACCCACAACCCACAACCCACAACCCACAACCCACAACCCACAACCCACAACCCACAACCCACAACCCACAACTAACTTCTCCCTTGACTACTCGGTAAAAAAAATGTATTTTTACCAATCAATTTCTCCCCTGTTAACAGGCACCCTGCTGCGAGAAATTAACATCCTGAATAAAATATCGCAGTATGCCCTGGTATGTAATTCGTACGAAACCACAACACGAGCTAAAATCTGCTGAGATCCTGGAAGATCTCGGGGTGGAGGTATTTTGTCCGGTAATTACTGAAGTAAGACAATGGACAGACCGCAAGAAGAAAGTGACCGTCCCGCTTTTTCGGGGCTACCTTTTTGTAAATATGGAGGTGGCCACCCGCCACCAGGTGTATGAGGTTCCGGGAGTGCTGGGATTTCTGAACTGGTTAAAGAAGCCCGCACTGGCTAAACCTGAAGAGATAGAGGCTATTCGCTCCTGGCTGAATAATGATCAGTTAGACGATTTCAAGGTAGGTAGCCTTAAACCCGGGGACGTGGTGGAGATCAAATCGGGTAGAATGGCTAATAAGAAGGCGATCATTAAAGAAGTGGGAGCCAAAAAACTTAAACTAATCCTTCCTGATATCGGCTGGACCCTCACTGCCAATGTGCAGGATGTACTATGATTAGGTTTTAGACTATGCTATAAGTTCTAGGCCGTAAGCAGTAAGCTGCAATTACCTGTTATGGTTAGTCTTCACTTCGAGTATTACACGTCACTTCGAGTGATTTTATCGAAAGAATTGAGAGAAAATCGTATCGAGAAGTGGTTTGAAGTTTCATTACCTCGGTTCTCGATACATATTTGAATCTGCTTCCGCATCTTCAAATCCACTCGAACTATGGATTAGAATTTTAAAGGGGATAGATCGTCACTTCGAGTGATTTTACCGAAGGGTACTGAGAGAAAATCGTATCGAGAAGTGGTTCGAAGTTTCATTACCTCGGTTCTCGATACATATTTGAATCTGCTTCCGCATCTTCAAATCCACTCGAACTGACGGTAATAGTTTTTTATAAGAGAAGCACGCCCGTCACTTCGAGTGATTTTATCGAAAGAATTGAGAGAAAATCGTATCGAGAAGTGGTTTGGCACCTCTGTTCTCGATACATATTTGAATCTGCTTCCGCATCTTCAAATCCACTCGAACTATGGATTAGAATTTTAAAGGGGATAGATCGTCACTTCGAGTGATTTTACCGAAGGGTACTGAGAGAAAATCGTATCGAGAAGTCGGTATAAATTCAAAGCCGCTACCGCAGTTTTAAATTCACTCGAACTGACGGTAATAGTTTTAATAAAAAGCAACACTCTCGTCACTTCGAGTGTTTCCTGGCAATGCAAATTGCAGGGAAAAGTATCGAGAAGTGAAGGGATGTACAAGAAGTCTTTAAGATTATGAAATTAAGCTTTGTATATATTTTAAAGTGTTCAGATGACACATTCTACACCGGTGTAACTTTGAACCTTGAAAAAAGACTGGAAGAACACATTTCAGGAGCTCACCCTGGTAGTTATACTGAAAAGCGAAAACCTGTAGAGCTGGTCTGGTGTTCTGAATTTACTGATATCAATCTGGCGATAGAAAAGGAGAAGCAGATCAAAAAATGGTCTAGGCCCAAAAAGCAGGCTTTAATCGATGGCAAATATGAAGATTTACCCAATCTGGCCCGGAAAAGGTTCGAATAATATACCGTCAATTCGAGTGATTTTATCGAAGAGTACTGAGAGAAAATCGTATCGAGAAGTCGGTACAAATTTAAACCTGCTCCCGCATCTTCAAATCCACTCGAACTGACGGTAATAGTTTTTTATAAGAGAAGCACGCCCGTCACTTCGAGTGATTTTATCGAAAGAATTGAGATAAAATTGTATCGAGAAGTCGATTCAAATTTAAATCTGCTCTGGCATCTTCATATTCACTCGAACTGACGCGGATTAATAATAAAAGGAACACGCCCGTCACTTCGAGTATACTTTCAAACGAGAGTTTTGAAAGTATGTATCGAGAAGCTAAAGTTTGCGGCCCACTGTCACTAATCCTAAGTGATCTATATTCCCTATTTTAGCAACTCTTAACATTAACTGTTCTATATGAAAGGAATTATCCTTGCCGGCGGTTCCGGAACCCGTTTGTATCCAATCACCAAGGGAGTGTCCAAGCAACTGCTGAATGTTTATGATAAGCCCATGATCTATTATCCCTTATCGGTATTGATGCTGGCAGGGATAAGAGAGGTTCTTATAATATCCACTCCGGGAGATCTTTCCAATTTTGAGAAACTACTTGGAGATGGTTCAGAACTGGGGATGAATTTTCAGTATAAGGTTCAGCCTAAACCGGAAGGTCTGGCGCAGGCCTTTATAATCGGAGAAGAGTTTATCGGTAATGATGACGTTTGTCTGGTTCTGGGGGATAATATTTTCTACGGACATGGCTTTACCGGTCTCCTGCGGAATTCTGTTTATAATGTAACCGAACATAGAAAAGCTTCCATTTTTGGATACTATGTGAATGAGCCGGGTCGGTACGGGGTGGCTGAGTTTGATGCCGAAGGGAATGTGCAGAGTATCGAAGAAAAACCTGAAGATCCTAAAAGTAATTATGCTGTGGTGGGATTGTATTTCTTTCCGAATTCCGTAGTAGATATAGCTAAAGAAGTAAAACCCAGCAGGCGTGGGGAACTGGAAATAACCTCGGTAATTCAGGAATACATGGACCGGGATCAGTTAAAGATGGAGATCATGAGCAGGGGATATGCCTGGCTGGATACCGGCACCCATGAATCCATGCTGGAGGCTTCAAATTTTATACATACTATAGAGAAAAGACAAGGGCTAAAAGTAGCCTGCCTGGAAGAGATAGCTTATGAGAAAGGATATATAAGCAGGCAACAGTTGATTGAACTGGCGGCTCCTCTAAAGAAAAGTTCATATGGAGAATATCTTATCAAAAGAGCGAAAGGATAATGAAGCAATCTAAAATTATACTGGTAACCGGAGGAGCTGGTTTCATAGGCTCAAATTTTATCGCGTATTACCTGACAACCAATCCCGGATCTAAGATCATCAACTTGGATCTTATGACCTATGCCGGGGATAGGAGAAATTTAAGCGGTGTGGAAAATCATGTAGGCTATCAATTTATCAAAGGTGACATCAGGGATAGAAAGCTGGTGGAGGAAATTTTTCATGAGCATAAGGTAAATGCGGTCATTAATTTTGCGGCGGAATCCCATGTGGATAATTCCATTAAGGATCCAGAGATCTTTATCAAAACCAATGTAAACGGAACTTTCAACCTGCTGGATGTGGCATATAAATTCTGGATGACGAAACCCTTTCACTATAAGAAAGAGTTTGAGGGATGCCGTTTTCACCAGATCTCCACAGATGAGGTTTATGGTACACTTGGTGAAACCGGTCTTTTTACTGAAAATACTCCATATGCCCCCAATTCTCCTTATTCCGCAAGTAAGGCCGCGGCAGATATGTTGGTGAGAAGTTACCATCATACTTATGGCTTGAACACTATTATTACCAATTGTTCCAACAACTACGGACCCAGGCAACATGATGAAAAACTGATCCCTACGATCATCAGGAAAGCCTTGCAGGGAGAGAAAATTCCGATCTATGGCGATGGAAAGAATATCCGTGACTGGCTATTTGTAAAAGATCACGTCAAAGGAGTGGAGCTGGCCTTTAAGAATGGTAAAGCCGGGGAGGTCTATAATATTGGCGGAAGAAACGAAAAGAATAATAATTATATAGCGAATTATATTTGCGAACTACTGGATCGTTTAAAGCCAAAAACAGAAGGCAGTTATAAAGATCAGATCAGTTATGTGGAAGATCGCGCTGGTCATGACCGCAGGTATGCTATAGACGCTTCGAAAATTGAAAATGAACTCGGCTGGAAAGCAGAAGAGAATTTTGAATCCGGGATTATAAAAACTGTTGAGTGGTATCTGGAGAAATATGAAGGATATAAGTCTTAAGCATTAAGCTAAATGCCGTAAGCTTCATTTAACTGTTATAGTATACCGTCACTTCGAGTGATTTTATCGAAGGTTACTGAGAGAAAATCGTATCGAGAAGTCGATTCAAATTTGAATCTGCTCTCGCATCTTCAAATCCACTTGAACTGACGTGGATCAGGGTTTTAAGGGGAGTGAATCGTTACTTCGAGTGATTTTGCCGAAGGTTACTGAGGGAAAATCGTATCGAGAAGTGATTTGGCACCTCTGTTCTCGATACATATTTGAATCTGCTTCCGCATCTTCAAATCCACTCGAACTGACGTGGATTAGAATTTTAAGGGGGATAGATCGTCACTTCGAGTGATTTTATCGAAAGAATTGAGATAAAATTTTATCGAGAAGTCGATTCAAATTCAAAGCCGCTCCCGCAGCTTTAAATCCACTCGAACTGACGGCAATAGTTTGTGTAAAAAGAAGCGCGCCCGTCACTTCGAGTGTTTCCCGGCAATGCAAATTGCAGGGAAAAGTATCGAGAAGTGATTTTTTAAAACCAACTCTTTATAATGAAGTTAAGCTATGTTTATATACTTAAATGTTCCGACGATACTTATTACACCGGTGTAACCTCTTATTTAGAAAAAAGACTGGAAGAACACAATTCAGGAGCTCATCCTGGTAGTTATACTGAAAAACGAAAACCTGTAGAGCTGGTCTGGTATTCGGAATTTACTGATATCAATCTGGCGATAGAAAAGGAGAAGCAGATCAAAAAATGGTCTAGGCTCAAAAAGCAGGCTTTATTCGATGGCAAATATGATGAGTTACCCAACCTGGCCAGGAAAAGTTTCGAATAATATACCGTCACTTCGAGTGATTTTGTCGAAGGTTACTGAGAGAAAATCGTATCGAGAAGTGGTTTACTACCTCGGTTCTATATACAAATTCAAACCTGCTGCCGCAGCTTTAAATTCACTCGAACTGACAGTGTTGGATTTTTATAAGAGAAGCACGGTCGTCACTTCGAGTGTTTTCCAGAAACGATAGTTTCTGGGAAATGTATCGAGAAGTAAAATAGTAACTTTGCTTTGTCTGCATTCCGAATCTGGAATGTAAAAAAAATATCAAATGCAACACCTACTACACACCGCTATACAAGCCTCCCTCGAAGCAGGAAAAAGGATCATGGAGATCTACGAGAATGAAGACTTTGAAGTCGATTTCAAAGGGGATGATTCCCCGCTTACCAAAGCCGATCTCGCCTCTCACAGGATCATTATGAAACATCTGGAGCAAACCGGTATTCCGGTACTGTCTGAGGAAGGCGCACATTTGCCTTATGAGACCAGGAGGACCTGGAAAAAACTCTGGATCGTGGATCCTATAGACGGTACCAAGGAATTTATCAAACGCAATGGTGAGTTCACCGTCAATATCGCTTTGGTAGAGGGTCAAAAACCTGTGTTGGGAGTGATCTATGTACCGGCATTAGAGCAACTGTATTTTGCGTCTAAGGAATCAGGTGCTTTTAAACTTGAGGGTATTACAGCTTATTCAACATTGGAGGAAATTATTTCTAAGGCAAATAAATTACCAATAGCAATAGATAATAAAAAATACACCGTAGTTGCCAGCAAATCTCACCTTTCCCCGGAAACCGAAGAATATATCAAATCTTTAGAAAAAGAACACGGGGAAATAAAAACCATTTCCAAAGGAAGTTCTTTAAAGCTCTGTATGGTCGCCGAGGGTGTGGCGAATGAATATCCTCGTTTCGCTCCGACTATGGAGTGGGATACCGCCGCCGGGCAGGCTATCTGTTCATTCGCCGGCAAGACCGTCATAGATCATAAAACAGGGGAGGAGATGCTATACAACCGTCAAGAACTGCTGAATAACTGGTTTCTAGTAAAGTAAGTTAAACGTCACTTCGAGTGATTTTATCGGAAGAATTGAGATAAAATTGTATCGAGAAGTCGATACAAATTCAAATCTGCTACTGCATCTTCCAATCTTCTCGACCTAACGGCAATAGTTTTTATAAGAGAAGCACGCCCGTCACTTCGAGTGTTTTCCAACCATGGAAATGGTTGGAAAATGTATCGAGAAGCTAAAACCCCATTACATCGTTATTGTTAATAAGCACTTAAAAAAAGTTAAAAATTTAACATTAAAGCCTTTGCCCCAACTAACAGTTCAGTATATATTTGCGGGCTGTAAGAAAATGATGACCTGACCAACCCTACTTATGTGATTTCTTAGTCTTTCCTGACTAAGATCTTTTCCCTCAGGTTTATAAAAATATTTTACGGGAGTTCCTCACTGGGACTCACGGCGGCGAAGCCCTGTTTTAATTACAAAATAATTTTTCAAAAATGAACGATCAACCAAGAATTGCGGTTATAGGCCTGGGGTATGTAGGCTTGCCTCTGGCCAGGTTATTTGCTACTAAATTTCCGGTTATAGGATTCGATATAAATTTAAACCGGGTAAAGGAGCTAAGAAAAGGCCATGACTCCACCCTGGAAGTTGAAGATGAGGTTTTAAGAAAAGTATTACTGGCAAATTATCCGTTTGTTTCTGAGCCTTCGTTACACCTGCAGCTTTCTGATACCGTTGCAAGCGGATTCCAGGGAGACATATTCGAGGTTAAAGAAGAAGTTGAGGTGAAAAACGGCCTTTACTGCACCACTGATCTTGGAGACATTGCCGACTGTAATTATTATGTGATAACCGTCCCCACACCAATCGATAAAAATAACCGACCCGATCTTACTCCGTTATATAAAAGCAGTGAGGCTGTAGGAAGTGTTTTGAAAAAAGGAGATATCGTAATTTATGAATCAACGGTTTATCCGGGAGTGACAGAGGATGAATGTGTGCCGGTGTTGGAACGAGTAAGTGGATTAAAATTCAATGAAGATTTCTTTGTAGGCTATTCGCCTGAGCGTATCAATCCCGGAGATAAAGAACACACGGTAGAGAAGATCTTAAAGGTGACCGCAGGTTCTACTCCTGAGGTTGGAAAAAAGGTAGATGAGCTTTATAAAAGCGTGATTACCGCAGGTACTCATCTGGCGCCAAGTATAAAAGTTGCTGAGGCCGCCAAGGTGATCGAGAATTCTCAAAGGGATATCAATATTGCCTTTGTAAATGAATTGGCGAAGATCTTTAACAAGATGAACATTGACACCAACGCTGTTCTGGAAGCCGCTGGTACCAAATGGAACTTCTTGCCTTTTAAACCGGGACTGGTTGGTGGGCATTGTATAGGGGTAGATCCATATTACCTGGCTCAAAAGGCACAGGAAATTGGATACCACCCGGAGATCATCCTTGCTGGAAGGCGCATGAACGACTCTATGGGTAAATATGTAGCCTCAGAAGTCATAAAATTGATGCTTCAAAATGATTTGAAGGTTAAAGGAGCGAACATCCTGGTGTTGGGAATCACCTTTAAAGAGAATTGCCCGGACGTACGAAACACTAAGGTGGTAGATGTGGTCGAAGAATTGAAATCTTACGGAACTAATATTACTATTTATGATCCCCTGGCTAACCCGGAAGAAGTACAATGCGAATATGGCCTACAAACTACCAACCAATTACCGCAGCAAAAGTTTGGTGCTGTGGTTTTAGCTGTGGCGCATAAGGAGTTTTTGGCGATGGATTTAGAAACTCTCAAGAATGAAAATGCGGTGGTTTATGATGTGAAGGGAATATTGTTAAGATCTAATGGAAAGCTCTAATGTCTGAAATCATTCACGTTTTGCTCACGGGTGGAGTGGGCAGCAGGCTCTGGCCACTTTCACGCAAGTCCAGGCCCAAGCAGTATATTGACCTGTTTGGGGGCTACTCACTTTTTGAACTATCGGTAAAAAGAAATTTTTCTCTTACTACAAAATTAAACGTAGTGGGAAATGCAGATAATAATGAGCTTTCTGAAAAGTCTCTTTCAAAATTAGGAATGTTTGATTACACGAATATTGTAGAGGCTACTCCTAGAAATACCGCTCCCGCAATCGCTTTTGCTGCCTTTACAGCCCAACCGGAAGATATTCTATTGGTAACTCCGGCCGATCACATCATCAAAGAAGGTCCTGAATACACTCTCGCAGTGGAGCAGGCAATAGCCTTAGCTGAACAAGACAACATAGTAACCTTTGGAATCCAGCCTACCCGACCTGAAACAGGATATGGTTACATAGAATACTCAGACAACAATGTCCTGAGCTTCAGGGAAAAACCGAATGCTGCAACAGCACAGAATTTTCTTGATAAAGGCGCCTTCCTTTGGAACAGCGGGATGTTTTGTTTTAAAGCCAGAGTATTTTTAGAGGAACTACAAAAATATGCTCCACAGGTCTATACTATATCACTTTCGGCATGGGAAGAAGCTAAAGACGGCCGACTGGAAACTCTTTCTTCTCTCGAGATCCCCGCAATTAGTGTGGATTATGCGGTAATGGAAAAGAGCGCAAAAATGAAAGTGGTGCCTTCAGCTTTTGAATGGAGTGATATGGGCAGCTTCGAGGCTATTTATAACTATCTCCGCGAACTGGGTCATCCGGTAGACCTGGAAGGCAACATGGTCATTGGCTGTGAGAAATTCACTGCTTTTGTAGGCATGAAGAATAGCATTTTTGTCTGTACTGATGATGCTAACCTCGTACTGCAAAAAGAGGTTTCTCAGGACGTAAAGCACATATATCAAAAACTGGAGCATGAGCAATCCTTACTCATTAAATAACTATTCGCGGAATCCGCATTAATCCGCGGAATTAAATTTTAAAATCAACGGAATTTTTTTAATAAATGGAACATGATATTCGGCCCTGGGGGTAATATTGGGTGTTGGAAGATGCCGACACCCATAAGGTAAAAAGAATAGAAATAAATCCGGGAGGGCGCCTTTCCTACCAGTATCACCACAAACGTGCAGAAGCCTGGACCATTGTACAGGGTACCGGTCGAATCACCCTTGACGGAGCAATAAAAGACTATGCAACCGGTGAAACCGCTATTATTCCCCTAGGAGCAAAGCATAGGATAGAAAATGCTACAGATGAAACAGTTGTCTTCATCGAAGTTCAACACGGAACATATTTTGGCGAGGATGATATTGTAAGAATTGAGGATGATTATGATAGGAGTTAATTTTGATATAATAAATTCTTCAGAAAAGTGAAAGAAAAAAGAAGTTTGACGAGAAATCTTCTTGGAAATAAAAAACGAAATTTTCTTGTTGCTACTCAAATGACCAATGCAATAGTAGCTTTGGTGTCCGGTAAATTAATTGCAGAGTTTATAATGCCAGATCAATTTGGATTATATAATCTACAATTTGCGGCTTTTACTTTCTTTTTTTCCCTCCTTGTTGGACCCTCAATTACATTTATCAAGGCATCATATCAAAAATTACTTCCTGAAATAGGATATAGACCATTTATATCAATTACTGCAGGCCTTTCTTTGCTGCTTTTCTTAAGTCTTGCTTTATTTTTTACAGTTTATAAATCAGGAGAGTATTCAAGTTGGCAATTATTATTAGTGTTTTTAGTACTAATTCCTCTTAATATTATTTCAGCAATTTTAATGGATCAATTCAATGTCCTTGATAAGATAAATCGATTTTCTACATTAAGCATTCTAAAGTCAATTGCGGGATTGATATTTTTAATTTCGGTATTTTATTTTATTCCTCAGTTTACAATAGATAATCTTCTGCTTTGGGGCATGCAAATAGCGATAGGGTTAATTGGTGCTTTCTTATTTTTGAGAAAGATTAAAATTTTCAAGAATGAAATTCCAATAAATTTCAAAAGCTTCTTAAAAAAACATTGGGCCTTCACAGCCCCCTTAATGTTTTTAGCAATTTGGTCATGGATAAATAATTATTTTGATAGATATGTGATTGAGGCATATTTAGGCCTTAGAGAAGTGGGTATTTACAATGCTAATTATAGTTTAGGTTCAAAATTTTTTTCAATGCTAAATCCAATTTTTTTAGTATTGTTAACCCCTATAATTTATCGGGATAATCCACTCAATTTAAAGAAAGCTACTATTTCTAAATATGGCAATTTATATTTTGTAATGGGATGTTTTCTTTTGGCAGGCATATATTTTACTACCGATTATATTGGATTAATATTATTATCCGAAAATTATAGTGAAGGATTTTATATAATCTTTTGGATAGCTATGTGTTTTTTAATTTTGACTGCAACTTTTTTATATGAGACGATTTTTTATGCTACACACAAAACAAAAATTATTTTATACAGTAACATAAGCTCGGCCGTTATTAATATGATTCTTGGCTTATTATTAATTCCTGTTTTTGGTATGGATGGAGCAATCGCAGCTATGTTGGCTTCAGTTTTTATTAGATTTGGATTTATCTATTTTAAATTTAAAAATTTATGAAGATTGCCATTATAGGTGCTATTAGCTTTGATAGTTTAGAATATCATGTTCACGATGAATTAATAGCTCAAGGCCATGATGCTAAAATATTCAGTTATAAAAATTTACTTCCAAAAAAAATAGACTTTGGAGTCTCCCAGATAAGTGAGAAGCACGTGGAGAAAAAAAATAAGAAATTATTAGAAGAGGTTTTAAACTACAATCCGGATTTAGTAATTGGAATCTACCGTCATATTCATCCTTTAGTAGTAAAATCAATTAAAAAAAAGGAAATTAAAATAATTCATATTAACCCAGATGCACTAACTACATTTCAAAATCAGCAGCTTTTTGTTGAACCCTATGATGTTTATTTCTCTAAGGACCCCTATATGGTAAGCTTTATGAAAAATAAACTGAATTTAAATGTCTTTCAGTATCAGGAAGCATTTAACCCGAGAGTACATAAAAAACCTAATAGATCCTTTAAGGAGCTGGAAGATGAAACTAAGATTGAAGTTTTATGTTTCGGTAATTTATATCCCTACAGGAATAGGATGCTACGTTTATTAAAAGAAAGAAATATTAATGTAACAATGTTTGGCCATCAGTCGAAATTCTTTGACCCTTATCTTGATGAAAATTTTCAAAATAGAGGGATTTATGGTGATGAAAAAGCGAAAATTTTAAATGGCGCCAAAATAGTATTCAATAATTTTCATTATGCTGAAGTAGAATCTGTAAATAATAAATTTTTTGAAATAACTGGTTCCGGGGCTTTTCAAATTTGTGATTATAAACCCATTCTTGAAGATTTACTTCCAATTGATCCAAAATTAATTAGTTTCCAAAGCATTGATGAGGCTGAAGAAAAAATAAGGTATTATTTAAATGAACCAGAGGAAAGATGGAAGATAAGAAATACGCTTTCAGTTTTTTTTCAGGAGAATTATACATATAAAAACATGTTGAAAGACATTTTTTCTAAATTATGAATTTAAGTTTAACGCCACAGAAGTATTGGCTATTAAAATTCGTAATTTGGATATCATACTTTGTCTATGCTATTATAGCACTAACCACCCTTGAAAATTTCGAATTAAAAACAGGGGTTTTGTTATGTGGAGTTTTAATTGAGTTATCACTTATAGTTTTTGTAAATAATTGGTATAGATTAAAAACTCCTAAATTGCTGGATTGGTTTCGCTTGGGAACTTTTCTCACCTTAATTTTAAATTTTTTTAGTCTTGCTTTTTTCCTTGATTCCGAAGGCAGTATTTTGGTGAATAACACGAAATTGGTTTCATCAGATAATGCTTTAGTATTGCTATTTATAGTTTTGATTGGATTGCTGGGCTTAAAGTTTGGACAATTATTTATAGAATCTTTTCCTTCGAAGAAAAAATATTCAAAAGAAATATTTTATAAAGTAAAACGACTTAATTTAATATATTTACTAACGATTTCTATAAGTATTATTCAGGTTTATTTAATGCTTAATGGTTTTATAGGTTATGGTAGTGATAAAAGTCATAATATTTCCCAATATTCATTTTTACTTCAGGCCATTCAAATAATGGTTCCTTTTTTCCTAGTTTTATTATCCGTTCTAAAATTTTTTTTTAAATCAAGTGGTGTATTTTTTAACAGTATCTTTATTAGTTTTCTTCTAGTGCAGTTTATTGTGGGATTTTTATCTGGAATGAAAGAAAATATTCTAACGCCAATAATTTTAATTGCTGTTCCCTATATTTTTTCTGGAAGAAAAATTCCAAAAGTTAGTTTTCTAATTATTATTGTTGGAGTTTTTATAATATACCCTATTAATAATAATTACAGGGATATTCTAAATAATTCAAAATTAAATAAAAATCAAGCGCTAAACCTAGCCATAGTTTCGACATTTAATGATAGTACAACCGAGCTTATTTCTTCGGGAAGTGAAAGTTATTCTAATCGATTGTCCTTACTTCCTATGGCAATGTACAGTGTGCAAATTGAACAATCTTGGAATGAATATAAATATCTTGACAGGTATCTATTAATCCCTATTGCTTGGATTATACCAAGAGGTTTATTGCCTCAAAAACCTGCATCAGACACTGGGTCTAAGTTATATAAAACTATTACTGGAGGAACCAATAATTCTGTAACCCCTTCGACCTTTGGTTGGGCTTATTTAGAGGGTGGTTATATTCCTGTCTTTTTAACCTTTTTATTTTTGGGTTTATTTGTAACAATGATACAGACTCACTTGAATATTCATTCTATTTTTGGATTAATAATTTATTCATTGCTTCTAAGTGAATTATTAAAAATAGAGGCTGACATATATTTTCGGATTTCGGGAATGCTACAGGTTCTTTTAATAAGCTATTTTTTATACAAAATTTTTATTACCCACCATAATTCTTTGCAAAATCTAAAGACTTGAAAAAAATAAATTTCCTTTTTAGGAGGAGGGAAAAGGGTGTTAGCATCGAGGAGCTTTTTACGGATATTGGATGGTATATAAATAACGAATCTCTCAATAAAATAGATTTTTGGGAAGTTCCGTATAAAAAGATAAATTTTCCATCTCTAATTAAAAATATCCTCTTTTCCCAAAAAATTAAAGGTTTAATCCATATAACAGGGGACATTCATTATGTGGCAATAAATCCTTTAAAAAAAACAATTCTAACTATACATGATGTTGGTTCCGCAATACGGGGACATAAATTCGAGAAATTTTCAAAAAAATTAATATGGTTCTGGTTGCCAGGATTTTTTGTTAATAAAATAACGGTGATTTCCTTACATACTCAAAAGGAAGTTCTGGAGATAATGCCTTGGGTGAAACATAAAATTGTTGTAATTCCTAATCCTGTTAATACAACTTTGGAGTATTATCCCAAAAGGTTTAATTCCCAAAATCCAAAGATCCTTCATCTTGGAACAAAAGAAAATAAGAATTTAGAAAACACAATTCTTGGGTTAAAAGATATCCAATGTACTCTACAAATAGTAGGAGTGTTATCGAGTAGACAAAAATCACTTTTACAAAAATATGGGGTAAACTGGGAAAATTATTTTAATCTTCCATATAAAGAAATCAAACATTTATATGAAAATTGTGATATAGTAAGCTTCATTTCAAAATATGAGGGCTTTGGAATGCCTATAATTGAAGCTCAAAAAGTGGGACGAGTAATAATTACAAGTTCCCAAGCATCTATTCCGGAAGTTGCGGGAAATGGCGCCCATTTTGTAAATCCTGAAGATATTATTGAAATCAAAGAAGGTTTTTTAAAATTAATAAATGATAATAATTATCGACAAGAGCTTATTGATAAGGGATCGATAAATGTTGAAAGGTTTAGTATTAAAAGCATTGCTAAGAAATATCAAACGTTGTACGATAGTTTGATTTAATTAAAATTTATAATCTAGGATAAGTTTTAAACTTTAATTAGGGCTAAATAATTATTAATAATGACTTATAAAATATTTCAGAAGAAAGAAAAAATAGTGACAAGAAAAAAAAATAATTCTTGACCAATATGAAAATAATTCATGTTGTACCTTATATTGGTGAAGAAGCAAGTGGTCCTGCCTATTCCGTTCCGAGATTATGTGAGGCATTAGCAAAACAAGATTGTGATATTGTTCTTTACACTCTTGGTCCTTTACCTAAAAGAAAATTTTATTTTAAAGTGAAGTCCTTTTCCCGAGGTGTATTTCCTCATCCCAGTTTTGGTTTTTCCTGGAAAATGTACAAAAGTTTACTTGAAGACGCTAAGGATGCTGATATTATTCACAACCATAGTTTATGGATGGCACCAAATATATTTGCAGGAATTGTTGCTTCAAAAAAAAATATCCCGTTTATCAATGCTCCCCGAGGCACACTTTCTAAAAAAGCATTAAGTCGATCTAATTTAACAAAAAAAATAGCCTTACTGCTAGGGCAAAGAAAAGCATTGATAGCAACAGATTGTTTCCACGCTACTGCTGCCCACGAAGCTGATGATATTAGAGAATATCAACCCTCAACACCTATAAGCATCATACCAAACGGTATTGATATTCCAAAAGATAATAGTTTTAGACCTAAGGAAAAGACAGTATTATACTTCGGAAGGATTCACCCAATTAAAGGAATTGAAAATTTGATTCAAGCCTGGAAAAAAGTTAATTCCAATCACCCCGAATGGAACCTAAAAATTGTAGGCAAAGGTGATCTCAATTATATTAATAGCTTAAAAGAAATAATTAAGGAAAATGATGTTCAAAATGTCTATTTATTAGGACCTGTATATGGGAAAAGCAAAAATTCCTTATACCAGGAAGCAAGACTTTATGTTTTACCGAGTTACTCTGAAAATTTTGGAATGACTGTAGCTGAAGCATTGGCGAATGGAGTGCCTGTTATCACTACAATCGGAACCCCTTGGAAGAATTTGAATAAAAATAAATGTGGATGGTGCGTGGAACCAACCTCCGAAGCACTAAGCAATACTTTAGTTAAGGCCCTATGTTTAAAGGATGAGGAATTACAACAAATAGGTTTGAATGGAAAAAAATGGATGCAACAAGAATACTCTTGGGAGGAAATATCTAAAAATATGATGAAAACCTATGACTGGATGATCCAGAAAAATGAAAAACCAAGCTTTATCAATGAATAAATTACCCATCACAGTAGTTATGTTAACCTTAAATGAAGAGTTTCATTTAGGAGATGCCATTGATAATGTTAAGGATTGGGCTGAAGAAATTATTATTATAGATAGTTTAAGCACGGATCGTACTGTAGACATTGCTCTTGATAAAGGAGTCAAGATAATTCAAAGGGCATTCACCAACTTTGGTGATCAATGGAATTTTGCTTTAAAAAACTTACCAATAAAAACAAAGTGGACCTTAAAAATGGATCCCGATGAGAGACTGACGGAAGAAGTAAAAAGGGACATTGCTCGAATATGTAAACAAAATGAGGCTTTTACTGCTTATGAAGTTTCTTTTAGATTATGGTTTATGGGTAAACCCCTGAAAGTAAGATTAAAAAATATTGTAAGGTTATGGCAAACCGGAAAGGTAACTTTCACTGAAGTTTTGGTAAACGAACATATTGAGACAGAGGGTGATGTGGGCAAAATAAAAGGGTTTATTGAACACTACGATATACGGGACATGCATCAATGGGTGGAAAAACAAAATGTTTACACTACAATGGAGGCAATAAGGATATTAAACAAACTAAGCCTAGCTGCAAAGCCTAATTTTTTTGGCTCGCGGCGCGAACGCACTATGTTCATTAAAAAAATATTTTACCAAATCCCTTTCCGATATCAGCTACTTTGGCTCCATCGATTCTTTGTACGGGGAGCCTGGCGAAGTGGGTCTAATGGATTTTACTGGGCATCTGCCAGAGTAATAGTTGCCAAGATGGTAGAATATAAATATAAGGAAGGTTTAATAACAGGTAGACTTCCTGAAGTTGCAAGCTCTAACAAAACAGGAAAACCAGATATAAGAGTAGAGTACTACGATTGACGAATTATCTACGAAGTACACTTTTAATGTTTACTCGCCACAATTTAGATTTAAAATCAATTCCTCACAAAAATTAAACAAAAAAGCAACCCTTTCATTCTTAGAGGAAGGATTCACTATAATATGATTATTCAGTCTCAATAATTTCACATTAAGGAAGAAAAATATCGCAGTTGTCATGGGTTGCTATTCTAGCGAATTTAAAATTTCCCTCAACAGTGGGGAGGAAGTGAGTAAATATCTAGACCGGGAAAAATATAATGTCTTTCGAGCTTACATTTCAAAAACCGCCTGGTTCGTGAAAGACGACCAAGGAATAAAATACGCAATAAATAAAAGTGACTTTTCTGTCCTAATTGAAGGAGAACATGTTAATTTTGACTGTGTATTTAATACTATCCATGGAACACCTGGGGAGAATGGTTTATTCCAGGCTTACCTCGAGTTACTACAGATTCCTCAGACATCATCTGATTTTTATCAAGCTGCCCTTACTTTTAATAAACGGGATTTAATAAGTGTGCTAAAACCACATGGGATTAAAGTTGCTAAAAACTATTTTATTGATAAAGGTGATCCAATTAATATTGAAGATATCGTTCAAAAAGTAGGGCTTCCATGTTTTGTTAAAGCAAATAGGGCTGGAAGTAGTTTCGGGGTAACCAAAGTAAAAGAAAAAAAGGATTTTATCGTAGCTATTGAAACTGCCTTTAAAGAAGATGATGAAATTTTAATTGAATCCTTTTTAGATGGAACTGAGGTTGACGTGGGAGTGATAAATTTTAAAGGTGAAATCACAGCTCTTCCTGTTACAGAAATTGTTAGTGAAAATGACTTTTTTGATTTCTCAGCCAAGTACTTAGGTAAGTCGCAGGAAATTACTCCTGCCAGGATTTCCGAAGATCAAACAAACTAGGTTCAGGAAATTTTCAAATTCATATATGCAAAATTAAAATTGAAAGGTTTAACACGCTCAGAATTCATTTTCCATAATGGTGAACCTTATTTCTTAGAAATAAACACAACTCCTGGGCTCGGTGAAGCAAGCATTCTTCCTCAACAAGCACTTGCTGCTGGTATTTCTTTACAAGATCTTTTCGAAAATGCTATTGAAGATGCACTATTATCCAAATCTATGGATCTGACCCTGCAACTCGTATAGGTATTCCAAAGAAGTCTATTCTCAAAGTTTTCTATAAAATGTTCTACGAATGAAAGACAAAATATATAATTCATTGCCGGCTGAATTTCAGAATTTGGCTTGTAGTTTACAAGGTCTAAAATTGAAACGAGAAAGAATGGGAGGTTTATTCCAAAATTTCTTACAGGCATATCTTGAACGCAAAGACTGGTCTTATGAGCAATTGATAGATTATCGTGACAATCGTTTAAGAGAATTTGTTAAACATGCATATGAGACTGTACCTTATTATAATGATCTTTTTAAGAATTTAAGATTGACACCTTCTGATATCAATAGTATTGAAGACCTAAAGTCCATTCCAGTCTTAACTAAAGAGGAGGTTAGGAAAAATCCGGAAATGTTCTTATCTAGTAAAGCTGATCCTCGAAAATTAATAAAATTAACAACAAGCGGATCTACTGGTACCAGTTTAAACATTTTTTATACAAAAGAGCAGTTGCAGGAGCAGTTTGCTTTATGGTGGAAATATAGAGCTCAACTAGGAATATCATTAGACACGTGGTGCGCCGATTTCGGATCTAGAACGATTGTTCCACAAAAACAAATAAGTCCTCCGTTTTGGCGAATCTCTTACCCCCTAAAGCAAGTGAAATTTAGTGCTTTCCATGGCAATGAGAATAACTATTTTGAATATTATAAAGAAATAAAGAAAAGAAATCTTACGTGGATACATGGGTATCCCACGGTCATTACTCCTTTCGCTGCGTTTCTCTTAGATAATAATTTATCACTTGCAGATCAGATCAAATTTGTTACTACGGGAGGAGAGAATTTATACGATTTTCAGAAAGAGCAAATGTTTCAGGCATTTGGTGTCTACCCTTATAGCCATTACGGCCTTGCCGAGTGTGTAGCAAATTTTTCGGAAGATATTGACCATAAATTAACGGTAGATGAGGATTTCTCAGCCGTAGAATTTATTCCCGATGGGGGGGATACTTATAAAATTATTGGTACAAACTTTTCCAATTATGCTATGCCTCTTTTACGATATGATACTAATGATATAGCGGTAATTACTAAAAGAAGTAATTCAGTAACAAAAAGAGAAATTGACCATATCGATGGTCGCAGTGGAGAGATAATATATCTGCCTTCAGGCAAAAAAGTAGGTGCTTTATCTGCCTTATTTTCCCAAACATCCTTTATCGTTGAAGCCCAGATTTTACAAAAAAAGGATTACTCTTTAGAAATTAGATATGTTTCTTTTGAAAACCCGAAAAGTGTTGAGTCAGATTTAAATTTGGTTACAAAACTATTGAAATCAAGATTAGGAGATGAAATTTCTTTCAACTTTAAAAAGCTTGACAGAATACCGAGAACTTCAAGAGGAAAGCTAAGGTATGTGATTTCCGAACTGGAGAACAATCAAGAAATAAAATCGGGAGGGATTGTTAAAAATGATTAGGAAGTCGTTAATCAAAAAAGCAAAATTTAAAAATAGCTAATGAAACAAATTATCCAAGACCTTAAACAAGGTAATACCATATTAGAAGAAGTTCCTGCACCCCAGGTAAAAGCCGGCCAGGTTCTTATCAAAACCAGTCGAACATTAGTTTCTTTAGGAACGGAGCGCATGCTGGTTGAATTCGGGAAAGCCAATTTTATTGCGAAAGCCCGCCAGCAACCGGATAAGGTAAAACAGGTGTTGGATAAAATGAAGACCGACGGAGTAATGCCCACTCTGGAAGCTGTTTTCAACAAATTAAACCAGCCATTGCCTTTAGGTTATTGCAACGTAGGAACTGTTGTTGCCGTTGGCAAGGGAGTTTCAGAATTCCAGGTTGGCGATCGCGTAGCTTCCAATGGGAACCATGCTGAGTTTGTTTCAGTTCCTAAAAATCTTGTTGCCAAAATACCTGAAAACGTTAGTGACGAAGAAGCTGCATTTACAGTAATTGGAGCAATTGGCTTACAGGGAATTCGTTTGGTAAATCCAACATTTGGGGAAACCATTGCTGTTATAGGCCTGGGATTGATCGGGCTGGTTACTGCAGAGCTTTTGAAAGCAAATGGTTGTAAAGTGATTGGGCTGGATTTCGACCAGCAAAAAGTTGATCTTGCCAAAGAAAAAGGAATAAAGGCTGTTAACCCTGGCCAGGGAACGGACCCTGTAAAATATGTCCTTGAAAATACTTTCGGAATTGGAGCCGATGGGATCGTTATAACCGCTTCTTCACAAAGCAATGAGATCATTCACCAGGCTGCTGAGATGAGTCGTAAAAAAGGACGTATAGTACTTGTGGGAGTCATCGGTCTTGATATACAACGAGCAGACTTTTTCGAAAAAGAATTGAGTTTTCAGGTGTCCTGTTCATATGGACCGGGCAGATATGATGATGATTACGAACAAAAAGGGATTGATTATCCTATTGGTTATGTTCGCTGGACTGAAAAGAGAAATTTCGAAGCCATCCTGCAAGCTATAGCTTCGGGGCAGCTTGATGTAAAACCTCTTATCACCGAGAGGGTAAAGTTAGAGAATTATGAAGAGATCTATGGAGATATGCGTAAGCAGGGTTCCATCGCTTCCATTCTTGAGTTCCCGGAAAATTCAAAACAGAATTCGAAAGTAAAAGTATCCGAAAGGAAATTTAAAGCCTCTGAGGGTGTATTCGGCATTATAGGGGCAGGGAATTTTACATCCTCGACTATTATTCCAGGTATGAAAGCCGCGGATGCTAATCTTAAATACATAGCCAGTGCCGGAGGCCTTTCAGCGAAAACACTGGCAAAAAAAGGGGAAGTAGCCTATGCCTCTTCAGATTATAAGGAGATCCTGGAGGACAAAGATGTTGATATGGTGATGATAACTACCCGTCATAATCTGCATGCTTCTATGGCCAAAGAAGCACTTTTGGCAGGAAAGCATGTTTTTGTGGAAAAGCCATTATGTCTCAATGCTGAAGAATTGGAAGAGATCGCAAAGATTTCCGAAGAAAAAAATAAGATGGTGATTGTTGGCTTTAATCGTCGATTTTCTCCCCTGGCAGTTAAAATGAAATCTCTCCTGGGTGAAGGCCCAAAAAATATAATTGCAACCATGAACGCCGGCTTTATTCCTTCAGACGTCTGGATACATGACCTGGAAGTGGGTGGAGGAAGGATCATAGGAGAAGCCTGTCATTATATTGACCTTTGTACCTACCTGGCAGGAAGCAAGGTGGTTTCGGTTTGTATGAATGCTTTAGGAACTGCTCCAGAAGAGAATACAGATAATGCCTCTATTCTTTTGAAATATGAAAATGGGACGAATGCGGTCATAAATTATTTTGCAAATGGAAGTAAATCTTACTCTAAGGAACGTATCGAGGCTTTTAGTCAGGAAAGAACTTTCATTCTGGATAATTGGAGAAGTCTCAAAGGATACGGAGTAAAAGGTTTTTCAAAAATGAAGACCAAGCAGGATAAAGGCCATAAGGTTCAATTCGGGCAATTAGTAAATTCTCTTAAAAAAGGAGGAAAGTCAATAGTTCCATTTGAAGAAACCTACAACACTACCCTGGCCTCTTTCGCGGCTATTGAAAGCCTTAAGCAAGGTAGGTGGATTGGTGTAGATGAGATCAAAGTTTCTAAAAAAGTAAAAGGACAGGAAACCGTTTTGGTTTAAAAAGCTATTGCTACAATTCCATCTGGAGAAATGTTCTCAGGAAAAATTTCATTATACTATAATACTCTCAAGAATGTGAAGCCGACCCAGCTTTATCATCAGGTGTATTATCGTGCGAAGAACAGATTTATTAATAAATCATACACTGCAACGCAGCAGCAGGGGATCCAGTTGAAACTCCAAAGAGGAATAATTTGCCCCAAATCATTTCTTGGGCAAAACAGTTTTTCATTTCTAAATCTCGAAAAACAGTTCTCTAAGATAGATTGGAACTATAGTGAATATGGGAAACTGTGGACCTATAACCTCAATTATTTTGAGTTTCTTAACCAGGAAGGAATGAAAAAGCAAGAAAATCTTAGGTTGATCAGAGACTATATTTCTTTTGCAGATGCGTTACAAGATGGTTTGGAACCTTATCCTATCTCTTTACGCGGAATCAACTGGATCAAGTTTCTAGCTGAAAACAAAATTCAGGATGAGGAGATAAATACCTTCCTGTATAGGGACTACTTGAGATTATATGACAGTCTTGAATATCATTTACTGGCGAACCATTTATTGGAAAACGGGTTTTCATTATTATTTGGTTCCTATTATTTTAAAGACGACCGGTTATATCATAAAGCAAGAAAAATATTAAAAAAGGAACTCGAAGAACAAGTACTAAAGGATGGTGCTCATTATGAGCTGAGCCCTATGTACCATCAGATCATTTTACACCGAATTCTTGATTCTATATACCTTGTTCAGCATAATTCATGGAAGGATAGAGAACTTCTTTCATTGTTGAAGGGAAAAGCCGAAGTTATGCTTGGATGGCTAAATGAGATCAGCTTCAGTAATGGAGATATTCCAAAACTAAATGACGCGGCCAAGGGAATTGCACCCGGTACAAATGAATTAATCGGTTATGCTAAAAGACTGGGATTGGCTAGTAGAAAAGTAAAATTATCAGATTCAGGCTATAGAAAATTTTCAAACCATGATTTTGAGATCATAGCCGATGTAGGGCAAATCGCTCCGTACTATCAACCCGGACATTCACACGCTGACAGTTTACAGTTTGTTTTTAACTATAAGAACAGACCAATAATTGTTGATACGGGAATTTCCACTTATGAAAAAAATGAACGCCGACAATTGGAGCGTTCTACCGCTGCTCATAATACGGTTACAATTAATGATCTAAACTCTTCAAATGTTTGGGGAGGTTTTAGAGTAGCTGAGCGAGCGAAGGTTTCAATAATAAAGGAAACTGAAAATGGTATCGAAGCATCTCACAACGGTTATCGGAAATTTGGTGTTATCCATAAAAGATCGTTTGGTTTTACTTCGGGAGAATTTAGAATTGAAGATAGAATTGAAGGCAAGGCCAACAAGATTATAGCCGAAGGCCATTTACATTTTCATCCTGATGTGCAGCCTGAAGTCATTGAGAACAGAATTATTATTAATGACATCCTGGAACTGCAAATTTCCGGTGCAACCGAAATGCACTTGAAAGAATATCAATTAGCAGTGGGTTTTAATAAACTACAGCCGGCAAAAAAAATTATATACAGAATTCAGGACAGAGCAGAAATCGTCATCAGGCCGCTTGTCCTCGATACAATTTCTACCCCTGCTTCCACAGTGGTAGAAATCACTCGGACTGACGCTTCTTGTTAGTTCATTATAAAAGTTATTTATGAAACTACTTTTCTTAACCGATAACTTCCCACCGGAAGTTAATGCCCCGGCAAACCGTACTTACGAACATTGTAAGGAATGGGTTAAAAGTGGTGTAGATGTTACGGTGATCACTTGTGCGCCCAACTTTCCTAAAGGAGAAGTTTATCCCGGCTACAAAAACAGATTATACCAGACGGAGACGATTGACGGTATTAAAGTGATTCGGGTCTGGAGTTATATCACCGCCAATGAAGGATTTGTAAAGCGAATACTGGATTATATTTCTTTCGCTGTGATGGCCTTTTTTGCAGGTCTTTTTGTACGGACCGATCTTATAGTTGCTACTTCGCCACAATTTTTTACTGCTGTTGCGGGAAGATACCTTTCTTTCTTTAAAGGTAAAAAGTGGGTATTTGAAGTTCGGGATCTGTGGCCTGAATCTATAATTGCTGTTGGTGCAATGAAAAGGAACAGGGCGATTCGTTTTTTTGAATGGCTTGAAAAAAGACTTTACAAGTCTGCAGATCATATAATTGTAGTAACCGACACTTTTAAAAAGAAAATTTCAGATAGAGGAATAGAACCCGAAAAAATTTCAGTTTTCAAGAACGGTGCAAACCTGGAACTTTTTAAACCTCAAGGCAAAAAACTGGAACTAGAAAGGAAATTAAAACTGGAGAATAAAACCGTGTTTGCTTATATCGGTACTCATGGAATGGCTCATGGCTTAAGTTTTATCCTGGATTCCATCAAACCTCTTGAAGAAACCCATCCTGAACTGGCATTTCTGTTTATTGGAGATGGAGCCGAAAAGAAAAATCTTCTGCAACAGGCCAGGGACCTTGAGCTAAAGAACGCCGTATTCGTAGATTCAGTATCTAAAAAAGAGGTGGTAGATTATCTAAGTGTTATGGATGTAGCCCTTGTGAATTTGAGGAAAAGCGACACCTTTAAAACCGTAATTCCTTCTAAGATATTTGAAGCGGCTGCAATGGAAAAACCAATTTTGCTCGGGTTGGAAGGGGAGACAAAGGGAATTATCGAAAGTTATAATGCCGGGGTCTGCTTCAGGCCGGAA
Source organism: Christiangramia sabulilitoris (assembly GCF_007050985.1). GTDB lineage: Bacteria > Bacteroidota > Bacteroidia > Flavobacteriales > Flavobacteriaceae > Christiangramia > Christiangramia sabulilitoris. Next base: position 477,100 of record NZ_VHSF01000003.1, on the reverse strand, counting down.
GACCAGAATTCATTTTATGAGGCCATAACATCAATAACAAATAAGGAGAAGTACCAGGCAAATCTTCAGGGATCGAAAAGACTGGTGCAGGATTTCGACAGGAGTAAGATTGCGGCTAATATCCTGGAATGTCTGGAAGAAGTAAAAAGAAAATAAATTTTAATATGAAATCCTGAAATTCCTGAATCGTCGGGAAAGGATGACTAAAAGAATTTTATGCCAAAAATTACCATTATCGCCGGAGCCCGGCCTAATTTCATGAAGATCGCACCAATCATTAAAGCGATCGAAAAAGCAAAAATAGCGGGTGAAAATATAGATTTTCGCCTGGTGCATACCGGTCAGCATTACGACAAAAAGATGTCCGGCAGTTTTTTTGACCAACTTGGCATTCCCGAACCTCATTCTAATCTTGAGGCTGGTGGAGGAAGCCAGGCTGAGCAAACCGCCAATATCATGGTGAGATTTGAAAAGGAATTACTGGAAAATCCAGCTGACGTAGTTTTAGTTGTAGGAGATGTGACTTCGACAATGGCCTGTAGTATCACTGCTAAAAAACTAAATACTGATGTAGTTCACGTTGAGGCGGGAATTAGGTCTGGTGACCTTAGTATGCCTGAAGAGATCAATCGAATGGTAACCGATTCAATAACCGATCATTTCTTTACCACTTCAGAGATTGCCAATGAGAATCTTCGGAAAGCAGGAATTGACGAAGACAGGGTGCATTTTGTAGGAAATACTATGATCGACACCCTTCTAGCCAATTTGGAGAAATTTATTGATCCGGACATCAGGATCAATGGGGGGAAATTAAAGGGAAAGGAATATTTCGTCCTTACCCTCCACCGTCCTGCAAATGTAGATGAACAGGAAAAGTTGAAGGACATGATGCAGGCGATTATAGACGGAACGGGAAATTTTCCGGTTATATTTCCAGTTCATCCCAGAACGGCAAAGATTCTGCAGAACCTTGGCATAGAGCATGAAAGATTGCACTATGTAGAGCCTCTTTCCTATCTCGAATTCAACTTTATTGTAAGGAATGCCAAGGCGGTAATTACTGATTCAGGCGGAATTACCGAGGAAACTACGGTAATGGGTGTGCCTTGCCTTACCCTTCGTGATAATACCGAAAGACCGGAAACTATTATAATGGGTACCAATGAACTGGTAGGTACCAACCCTAAACGCCTAAAACCTTACCTGGATAAACTGATGGCCGGCGAATGGAAACAGGGTGGGCATATCCCGCTATGGGATGGAAAAACTTCAGAAAGAATTATCAATACTTTATTGAATTTATATTAATTTCGAAAAACCAAATCTCCCTACAAGATCAGGTTATTTTTTAACCCGATAAACTAACCAAAAATGAATATTTTAGACCAACAGGTATTGCTGGAACTATTCCGGGGCTATACCTTATTCTTTACTTTTGGCACCTTTCTGCTTGCTTTTAGCTTAACCTGGTATTTCATTCCCAAAGTACTTTGGGTTACTAAAGAAAAACAACTGGTCAAAGAGATCAATCATCGTAGTTCCCATAAGATCGAGGTTCCGGCTTTTGGCGGAGTGGCCTTTTTCCTGGTATTGATCCTTATCATTAGTGTTCTCCAAAGTTTACGTACCTCCTATACCGGGAATCACCTTATCATAGGTTTGACCTTTCTTTTTATGGCCGGTTTAAAAGATGATCTGGTCATTTCTACCGCGCGATTAAAATTTGTTAGTCAGTTATTTGCGGCCGGGTTTATCATTTTTTCGCCGGAGTTATTGTTAACTGATCTGCACGGTTTCCTGGGCATTACCGAGATACCTTTGTGGTTGGGTTATGGCTTGAAACTGCTTATTGTTATTGCGCTTATTAATGCTTATAATTTAATTGATGGAATAGATGGCCTCGCGGGGATCGCCGGTATAGTGATCTGTTCGTCTTTTGCCGTGATATTTCATATAATTTCTGAGCCTTATTTTGTGCTCTTAAGTGTTACCATCGTAGGGGTGCTGGGTGCATTTTTAAGATATAATTTCTCCCGGGGGCATCGTAAGATCTTTATGGGAGATGGTGGTTCTTTGACGATTGGGTTTCTTATTGCCTTTCTGAGCCTTAAATTGCTGGTTAGAAATGAATCCAGCCTGCTATTGAATGAAGGTTTTTTACCGGAGAACCGCGTATTGTTCGTAATTGCGATCCTTTTTCTGCCCATCTATGATACCCTGAGGGTTATCGTAATTCGCCTGATGGAAAAAAAGAGTCCGTTCGAGGCAGATAGAAATCACCTGCACCATGTGCTGTTAGACCATAAACTTACTCATAAACAGGCCAGTTTGGTGCTTGGTGCGATAAATATTCTTATTATTGCTGTTTTTATATTTCTAAGTAAAATTTTCGAGAGCGTGAGTTTAACTTTTATTATGTTGTTCCTTTTTTTATTGATAGCCGTTATCTTCGAATTCCTCAAAAAAAATAGGAAGCTGAGGGTCATCGTTTCGAAAAGAAACCGCCATGGTATCAAGGTGCAATTGCGGGGTCTTATCAGGAATGTGAACCTTTTCTCTTGATCTAAAACTTTAAAATTTTAATTTCAATTTTCAATTTAATACTTACCACTAATTAATTATTCTTATGAACATTAAATTTTTACGCTCAGCCGGCAGGCCCGGTCTTTATGTAAGTCTTGCACTGGCAGGCCTACTTTTTGTTAACTGTAGCAAGGATGACGATACTCCTCCTGTTTACGATTTTGAAAATGAATTTGAAGATCTTGAAGAACTGGAATCTGTAGAGGATGCAGATCCTGCCATTACCGAGCCGGAAACCGGGTCTGTACAGGAATCTGCGGTTACCACGGCCGTTCTTGCCGATCTTGGTGATGGTTCCGGTGATGTTAGCGCTGAAACCCAGGCTAGCCTGGATGCGGTAGAAAGTTTTGGTGCAGGTCTTTCTGCTGATGCACAAGCTGAAGCCGATGCCCTGGATGCTACCAGAGCTGAAGAGATCCTTAACCTGACCGATCTTGGAAGTGTACTTTCCGGAGTGGAGGCAAGCCTGGATAATGCTCCGGCTGCTGTCCTGGAATTGCTACCTACGATTCAATTTGGTGCTGCGACTACTTCTGCGGTATTCAATGTTGAATTTTTAAAAGGATTTGAAGGCGTTGATAGTAAAAATTCCGTTGATGGAGTTCAGCAGTCAAGCTCATGTTTCGAAGCGGCACAAAAAGCTTATGATGATGCTATGGCTCCTGTGATCGCCAAGCGCCAGGAAAACCTGGGTATTATCGATGCCAATTACCAGAGAAGATTAGGTGAAGCAGAAGATCGTGCTGTGGCAAGATTGGCAGCAGTAGATGCAGCTTATGATACTTACTATAACTATATCCTGAATACCACGATAGCTCTATTAAACTATGCTGATGCTGTAGAAGGTACTTCTCCTGAATTTGCGGCTAACATCAGAACTTATGCTTTGATCTTCATCGTACAGGGAAGCAGTAATCTTACGGCCTGGTATGCAATGGCCACACAGGCAATCGTTGATGCCGAGGCTGCTGAAAAGCAAACTGCAGAGACGCTTAAGACACAGAGATCTGCAGAAGTAGAAGCGAGATTCGCAGCTATTAAAGCGGTTGCTGATGCCAAACTAACTGCGGCATTTAATAACTGCCACAACCAGGGAGCTGCCAGCTAAGCAATACCTTAAATTTTAAAGGAGCTGTTTATTAGTATTTTCTTTCATATCATAAGTTAAGCTATCCCCGATTTTAGGGAGTTTAAGCTTCTCATCAGGATTTGAATAGAGTTTGCTTTTAAACAGCTCCTTTTTATTAAGCTGTTTAAGCTTTAATGGTATCTTATTGATGTCATAAATAATTTTCGACAGCATAGAGATTTCTCTCTCCCGAAGTGTCGGGATCGAAATGACATCAAATTAATTTGAGTTTCAGGAACTGTAGACCCTGAAATAATTCCGACTCTATCGGAACAGGGTGACGTTACCATCAAACACCTTCATGCTGCCCCGATGCTTCGGAAAGTTAAGGTTCCTTTGTCATTTCGAAGAAGTCCCCAAAAGGGACGACTGAGAAATCTATAGTTTATTGACTTTTCCTCAGTTATAATAGAGAAATTGCTGCTAAGTGATTTCTCTCTCCCGAAGTGTCGGGATCGAAATGACATAGTTTAACAGACACCTCCACCTACGCTAAAGCTTCGGCGGACACGCAACACCACCTACGCTAAAGCTTCGGCGGAACACACCACCCTTCGGCAGGCCTGGGTAAACCATAAACCCCAAACAACAAACAACATACTACTAACCCATGCTTTCCCGCATCCTCCTAATCTTAATTCTTAGCCTCTTAGCTACTAAAATCCATTCCCAGGTCAACATCATGGGAAAACCGGGGTATATAAATACGCCTTCGGCGGAATGGATGGAGCAAAAGCCGGTAGGTTTTTCCTTTGCCCACCTGCCCGGTGCTTATAGTATGTTCGGGAATGAACTTACCACCGTAAATTTTTATAATGCCAGGGCTGCTTTTACTTCCTTTTTTGAAGTGAACCTGAGTGTAGCTCACCGGCCTGCCCGGGCGGAAATTAATAGACTGGGCGTTGGTGACCGACAACTGGATTTCAGGTTCCGGATTTTAAAAGAAAAAAAGTATACACCATCAATTGTCCTGGGATGGACTCCACCGGGATCGGCAGCGCCTTACCTGGCCCATGATTATCTGGTCCTAACCAAAAATTTTGAAACTTCAATCGGTAAACTTCAGATCTCTTCCGGTTATGGTTCACCTTATGTTTTTATTAAAAAACCAAACTCCGAATCTTTTCTGGATTTTGAAGTACAGAGGAAATCAGACTCGCGGTTAAAGGCAAATTACCTCACCGGTTTCTTTGCCGGGCTCAAATATCAGCCGGTGACCTGGGGAGGTTTACTGGCCGAATATGATTCTAACACTATTAACGCCGGGGCCTATATACAACCCTGGGAATGGCTCAACCTCCAGGGGCACACCTATGAAGGCAGGGAATTTGCATTCAGCGCCGCCGTAAATTTTTCACTGGACTTTTTACCCAAAACATTAAGAAGCTATGAGAAAGTTAGGGATTAGTTTTGTTTTATGCTTTTATATGCTGGGTATGAACGCCCAGCAATTAAAAGAAGAACTGGGGCAGGCAGGATTCGAGAATGTGCTTATTAATGACGGGGAAGATAGCCTTAAGATCCTATTTGAATACCGGGAATTCCGGCAGCCGGCACATAGTATGCGCTATGCATCTCTGGTTCTGGGCAGGGAGATGGAAGAAGCTAATAATGTAACCTACATCCCGCAATATCATAATGTGCCTATGGGTTCCTATTCCGGAGGAACTTATCAATTTAATGCTTTAAGCCCTCAGCACAGGGATTACTTCCGGGAAAATAACCAGGTGTTTAAAAATTACCGCTGGAGTTTCAGGTTGCAGCCGGAGATAGTCTCCAGGTTTGGTTATTATGAGGATCCTTTTGAAACTAAATTCAATATTATCCTGGATACCAGGATCTACCTCGCCCGTGGATTAAGTTTACAAACCGGGATCACCGTCCCGGTCTCCAACAACCTGGATAACCATGGCATGAAATTAAGGGCGGCACCCAGTATGTTGCATTATTTTGCCCAGCCGGTTAATTCACATTTTATAAGCCTGAGCGCGGGAACTTTCTATAATGACCGCTACGGGCTGGACCTCGAATACAGGTACGCCCGCCTGGATTCGCCATGGAGTTTTGGCCTGGCCGGGGGAGTGACCGGATTCTATCGGCTTTATGGCCTGGAATATTATAATGAACCTATGGATGACCTTTATGCCGTAGCCGATGTGGAATGGAGAACGGGTATAGAGCATACCAGCCTTAAGTTGACCGCAGGTCAGTTTCTCTATGAAGATAAAGGCGTACGCCTTGACCTGATCAAGCAATTCGCCGCTGCCGAGCTGGGGCTTTTCGCTGCCCGCACAGAGAATGGCACCACCGGCGGATTCCAGTTCGCTTTTGCACTATTCCCCGGGAAAATACTACGCGGTAAGAAAATGGAGTTGCGCACCACCGAGGAATTCAGGTGGGAATACACTTATAATAACGAATCCCCCGTGGCGCAGCAGTTCAGGATTGGCATGCCCCGACTTGCAGATCTGCTAAGGAATTATAATGAAGCCTGGATAAATAAATTGATTAATTGATTAATGAAACAATGAAACAATGAGTTGGATCAATCAACAATAATCAATTAGCAATAAACAATAAACAGTTATCCGTTGTCAGTTGTCGGTTGTCCGTCCTGTGCGGGATGAAGAATTTTATGAATTCTGGGTTTAAAGTCTAATGTCGAGACTCTTCACTGCTTTCAGAGTGACAATTGACAATGCACAATAAACAATTAGCAGTCATCCGTCACTTCGAGTGTTTTCCAGCAATGCAAATTGCGGGAAAATGTATCGAGAAGTCTTTGTTCCTAATGAAACCAGTCGGTTCTCGATACAAATTCGAATCTGCTAACGCATCTTCGAATCCACTCGAACTGACGTGGAATAGAATTTTCAGGGGATTAAACCGTCACCTCGAGTGATTTTATCGAAAGAATTGAGATAAAATTGTATCGAGAAGTCTGCGTTCGTAATGAAACCAGTCGGTTCTCGATACAAATTCGAATCTACTAACGCATCTTCGAATCCACTCGAACTGACGTAGAATAGAATTTTCAGGGGAGTAAACCGTCACTTCGAGTGTTTTCCGGCAATGAAAATTGCAGGAAAATGTATCGAGAAGTTTATCGTACCGTCACTTCGGAACTTCATCAAAATGACAATTACTCCTATCACCCCTGATCGCGAACGCAGTGAAGCGATCTACAGCCTACAGCTCAATTATAAACGTTAAATTATTGTGAATTTTTTAGGAATCTACCTTATATTCGCAGCCAAATCAGAATGACCAAAATGAAGCGACCCCAAATCGTTAAAGTCTTACAGGTAGTGCTTTGCGCACTTTTGTTAAGTTCCTGCGTTTCCCGAAAAGAGATCGTTTATTTCCAGGGACTGGAAGAAGCCGGTGAGCGTTTAGCCCAGAACCAGAATAAAAATCTGACTATAAAACCCAATGATCTATTAACCATAAACGTTTCTGCCCCGGAACAGGAAGCAGCGATGCCTTTTAATTTACCCGTGGTAGGAATGCCACAGGGTGGCGGTCTGGATGTCTCACTTACGGTACAGGGCCGGCAGCAAATGCAAACTTACCTGGTAGCAAACGACGGTACCATTGAATTCCCGGTTTTGGGAGATATCGTGGTGGAAGGTTTACGAACCAAAGAACTTTCAGCTAAACTAAAAAAAGAGATCAGTGAGTATGTGCAGGATCCTATTGTGAATGTACGTTTGGTGAATTTCCAGGTTAGTGTGCTGGGTGAAGTGAACCGTCCAGGTACTTTCGATATAAGGGATGAATATTTGAGCCTTCCCAAAGCTTTGGGATTAGCGGGAGATCTTTCTATTTATGGTGAACGAAAGAATGTCCTGGTGATGCGGGAGGAGAATGGGAAAAAGATCCATGAGTATCTGGATCTAACCGATCCCGAGATCCTGGATTCCCCTTTTTATTATTTACAGCAAAATGATGTGGTTTATGTGGAGCCTAATGGCGCTCAAAGACAATCGGCCAGTTACAACCGTAATGCCGGGGTTTATATTTCCATAGCTTCTGTTCTAATTTCCCTGGCGGTACTTTTAACAAGATAATTTATGTCACAACAACATTATACCCAGAGACCTCAGGAAGAAGAGATCAATTTAAGGGAAGAGGTAGAAAAGTATTTAAGGTACTGGCCCTGGTTCGTGGCGGGGGTAGTGATCTGTATCCTGCTAGCCGTGGCTTACCTTAAAGTAACCATCCCTACCTATAATACTACCGCGACCATCATCATCAAAGATGAAGAAAGCAAAGGACCGTCTTCAGATATGGCAGCATTTGTAGATATGGGTCTGTTATCGGGGATGGGAACCAATTCAATAGAAAATGAGATTGGCCTGTTAAGGTCGCGCAGGATGATGACCAATGTCTCCAAAGCCCTGAATCTTAATATCAGGTATTTTGATGATTCCGGTTTTTACCCGCGGGAGATCTATTTTGATTCTCCTTATTTGGTGCAGGTTTTACAGCTAGATGAAAATGCCCTTGAATACAGAACTGCGGAAGAAGGTAACACCTTCAGTATTTCTGAGAATGGCGAAGAGCTTATCTTAAGCAATACAGAGACCGGGAAAAGTTTTAAAACCAGAATTGGAGTGCCTGTAAATATCGGTTTCGGCGATATCGTGATCAATAAGAATCCCAATGCGGCCGAATCAACGGCAGCAGATATTTTGGTGAGCTTTGCTACTATAGATGGGGTAGCTTCAAATTATAAGGAAAAACTACAGGTAAATCTAACCGATAAGAATTCCAGCCTGATAGAATTAGGCCTGGAGGACCCGGTAAGGGAAAAGGCACGCGATATCCTGGACCAGCTGGTGCTGGAATATAACCGTGAGGCCATAGAAGATAAGAACCTTGTGGCCAGGAATACGGCTGAATTCATTGATGACCGTTTGAGTATCATCAACGAGGAACTGGACTCGGTGGAGACCGGGAAGGAAGAGTTCAAAGAGGCCAACAGCCTTACCGATATACAGGCAGAATCGAGCCTGTTTATTGAAAATGCCAGCGAGTATAACAAGAGGCAGCAGGAGGTAGGTACCCAACTGGAGCTGGCCAATGCCATGATCGAATATTTAAACTCCGGTTCGTCGACCGACTTGCTGCCGGCAAATCTCGGTATTGAAGAAACTGCGGTAAATAGCAGTATCCAGGAATATAACCAGCTGGTACTGGAGAGAAACAGGATCTTAAGTGGTTCCACTGAAAAGAACCCTATTGTGATCCGTTTGAATTCCCAGATAGCCCAGATCAAGGCCAATGTTCTGCAAAGCCTGGAAAGGATGCGTTCCAATTTAAGGATTGCTCAAAAGGACCTGGATCGTCAAAGCGAAGTGCTGGGATCAAAGATATCTGCGGTACCTTCTAAAGAAAGACAATATCGCGGGATAGAACGCCAGCAGAATATCAAAGAGGCTCTATATTTATTCCTTTTACAGAAAAGAGAGGAGAATTCACTTAGCCTGGCAGTTACCGCTCCCAAGGCCAAGATCGTAGACCGTGCCTATAGTTCAAGGATCCCGGTTTCCCCCAAGCCGAAAATTATTTTATTAGCGGCCCTGATCCTGGGAATGTTGATCCCTTTTATGGTGATCTATATTAAGAATCTTTTAAACAATAAGGTTCGGGACCGTGCTGATATCGAAAGGGCAGCTAAGGAGATCCCTATTGTGGGAGAAGTACCGAAAGTTACCGGTAATCAAAAAGATATTATCGAAAAAAGTGACCGGAGTATCCTGGCCGAGGCTTTCAGGATTTTGCATACAAACCTGCAGTACCTGTTGGTGAACAGCAGTGATAAAAAGACCGGCATCAAGATCTTTATCACCTCTACCGTAAAAGGAGAGGGGAAGACCTTTACTGCCTTTAACCTCGCCATCACCCTGGCCAATACCGGGAAGAAAGTGGTCGTGGTTGGGGGAGACCTCAGGAATCCGCAGTTACAGAGATATGAGGCGCAGACCAGATCCATGATGGGGGTGAGTGATTACCTGGTAAATGACAGCCTGAGACTGGATGACCTGATAAAACCTTCGAAATTACATCCGGACATGTTTCTTCTGGCATCGGGAAGTATACCACCCAACCCTGCAGAATTATGGAGACAGGATAAGGCCGGCCGTTTATTTGATGAGCTGGAAGCAGCCTTCGATTATGTGATCGTGGATACCGCACCGTCCATGCTGGTAGCAGATACCTTCCTAATAAACAAATATGCCGATCTTACTCTTTATATGGTTAGAGCCGGATATACCGAAAAGAAATTACAGGAATTTGCCCTCGATGCGAAAAGGGATGGAAAGCTGCATGATGTAGGATTCGTTCTTAATGATGTGGAGCTGTCTAACTTTGGCTATGGAAATAAATACGGCTATAGCTATGGCGCCGAGGAAGAAAGTTTCTGGAAAAAGCTACGAAACAAAGCTGCCTTCTGGTAGAACTTGCATTTAAATATACTAACACCGCCCGGCCTTCGCCGGGTTTTTTGTTTTTAGGGTTTATCTGTTGTCTGTTGACCCTGAGCCTGTCGAAGGGTTGTGGGTTGTCTGTTGCCTGTTTTCTGTTCTCTGTTGTGGGTTGTCTGTTGACCCTGAACATGTCGAAGGGTGTTTATTGTGGGTTATCTGTTGCCTGTTGTTTGTAGTTCGTAGTTCGGGATTCAGAGCCTCTGAATTGTATAATGTATACTTTAGTCCGTATGTCTGACAGGGCATCCTGATCCTGTCGAAGGGTTCTCTGTTGCCTGTTGTCTGTTGACCCTGAGCCTGTCGAAGGGTTGTCTATTGTCCGTTGTGTAAAAAAGGAACTCACGTCACCTCGAGTGATCTAATCGAAAGAATTGAGATAAAATTGTATCGAGAAGTCAGTCGATGCCCTCCTTCGAAATGACAGCAAGGTTAAAGCGGGTATCCGTCACTTCGAGTGTTTTCCAGCAATGAAAATTGCAGGAAAATGTATCGAGAAGTCTTCATATGAAATAACACAGAGCAGTTCTCGATACAAATTTAAATCTGCTTCCGCATCTTTAAATTCACTCGAACTGACGGGGGTAACAATATTAAGGGTGATGTGATCGTCACTTCGAGTGATTTTGTCGAAAGAATTGAGATAAAATCGTATCGAGAAGTTTAGTCACTGCGCTTCTTCGGAAGCACAATAAACAATACGCAATGAACAATAAACAATTATCATTCGGCCTTCGACAGGCTCAGTCCGGCAATTTGTTTGCAGTTATCCGAGCAGTTCTTAATACAGATTCGAATCTGCTTGCGCATCTTCGAATCCACTCGAACAGACGTGAGTGCCAATATTAGGAGAAACGTGACCGTCACTTCGAGTGTTTTCCAGCAATGCAAATTGCAGGAAAATGTATCGAGAAGTCTGTCGTCCCGATACTTCTGCATTCATACAAAATTACACGTAAACTTCAACGAACAACAAACAATAAACAATATCTCCGATCACCCCCTGATCACGAACGCAGTGCAGCGATCTACAGCCTACAGCCTACAGCCTACAGCTCTTTTTCCCGCCAAAAATTAGCATTCAAAGCCTGGCGATAACTTGCATGTTAACAAATAATTAACTTATATTTGCGCGTCCGAAAAAATCTGATCGTCCTTAACTATCAGGCCTACTAATTAGTTAAATGACCGACAACCTTAACCCTACATCCACAAGGAAGCCGCTGTTAGTGGGTCTTCTTGCAGCCTTGCTTTTCCTTGCGCTGGGGTTCTTTATGCTCTGGCAGCGCTACCAGATCCTGCTGGAAAACAGGCAGTCTGAGATGGCCGGAATTATCGAGCTGGTAGAACAGAATATTGAACAATCCTTAAAATACAGTTACTCGGCCGTTCTATCCCTCGCCTTGCAAATAGATGAGAACGGAAAGATCGAGAATTTCGACACTATTGCCGCCCAGCTGGTAGACAGTAACCCTAATATAGATGCCATACAGATCGTCCCCAACGGGGTGATCACCAAAGTATATCCCTATAAGGAGCATCAGGCTGCATTAAATTATGATATACTTAATGAGCCAAAAACACGGGAAGAAGCACTAAAGGCTATAGAAAGCCGGAAGATGTATTTTGCCGGTCCGCTGCAGTTAAAACAGGGTGGCCTGGCGATCGTAGGCAGACTCCCGGTATTCATTGAAAATGACTTCTGGGGTTTCGCGGCCGTGCTAATCTATTTCGAAAATCTTATAGACCAGTCGGGGATAAGGGACCTGGCTTCAGATAAATATAAATTCCAGTTTTCCAAGACAGATCCAGTGAGCGGGAAGGAGCAATTTTTCCTGCAAGAAACCAGCGAACTAAAGGAAGCCTACTCAGAAGAGGTGTTATTGCCGGACGGAGACTGGAAGATCTATATAATTCCGGTGAATCCGCTGGAACCTTTTTATGCCATCATCCCCGTGGGATTGCTTATCCTGGTTTTCTCCGCAGCTATGGGCTGGATCATTTTCAATACCATGAAGCAGCCGGCGATACTTGCTGCGAAAGTGAAAAAACAGGCAGGTGATCTGGCCAAGAGTGAACTTCAGTTCAGGACTATTTTTAACCAGGCGGCTATAGGGATGGCCCGGGTGGATTCCAATACAGGAATGATCCTGGAAACCAATAATAAATTTCAGGAATTGCTGGGGTATAGCAATGCAGAACTAAACCAGAAAGATCATATCGCCATATCTTATCCTGAAGACCGTAAGCCTAATATTGAGCTGATGGAGAAATTGCGCAATAACGAAATACGGGAATACAATCTAAAGAAGAGACTGGTAAAAAAGGATGGAGAGATCATCTGGATCAAGCTGAATGTATCCGCTTTATGGTCTGAAGGGGAAAAGGCCACTTCTCATATTGCCCTGGTGGAAGATATTTCAGCAAGGGTAAGGGCAAAGGAGGAACGTGAAGCCAATGAGAAGCGTTTTAAATCGCTGGTGGAACATTCCAGTGAGGTCATTCTGATCATAGATTCTGAAGGCAGGGCAAAATATGCAACTCCTTCGCTGGAAAGGATCACCGGGTATAAACAATTACAGATTGCCGAAAACGAAATCTTTTCTCTGGTACACCCGGAGGATGCCGCCGGGGTGATAAAGAAGTTTAAAGAATCCCGGAATAATCCCGGTAAAGCTGTTTCTGGCATAAATACACGTATTTACAGCAGGTCAATGGAGGCTCTGTGGGTCGAGGTGACCCTTACCAATCTTTGCCATGAGGAAAGCATTGGCGGGTATGTGGTAAATTTCCGTGATGTTACCGCCAAACGTGAGGCAGAGCTTAACCTGATCAAGTCTTATGATTTTGTGATGGAGCAAAATAAGCGCCTGCTGAATTTCGCCTATATCGTATCACATAACCTGCGTTCGCATTCCAGTAATTTTGAATCTATCCTGGAGCTATACAATACCGAGGATTCTGAAGAAGAAAGACAAACCTATATTTCCCTTTTGCAGAATGTTTCAGATAATCTGAATCAATCCCTGCACGATCTTAATGAGGTGGTAAGTATAAATAATAACCTCGATATTAATGTGGAAATGCTCAGCGTTTCAGAATATCTGAAAAATACGCTGGATGTACTTAAGCTTCAGATCAATAATAAAGAGGCTAATATAATTAACCGGGTGCCTGCAGAAATGCGGATACTTTTCAACTCTTCCTACCTGGAAAGTATTTTGCTCAACTTCCTCACCAATGCGCTGAGGTATAGTGCTGCAGGCAGGAAACCTGAAATAGAACTGCTGGGTTACCAGGACTATGGTCGCTGGGTCCTGGAGATTCGGGACAATGGGATAGGCATAGACCTGGAGCAACACGGGGATAAGGTCTTTGGCCTATATAAGACCTTTACAGACAGAAAGGGTTCCCGCGGGGTGGGCTTATTTATTACCAAAAACCAGATCACTGCCATGGGAGGAACGGTGAGCGTGGAAAGTACACCCGATGTTGGGACTACTTTTAAAGTTATGTTCAAATGAGAAAAAGTGTTTGGGTGATAGATGATGACCAGATCTACCAGATGATCATCAAAAAGTTGATCAAAAGGTCTGAAGTCTTTGGGGAGCAGGCATACTATAAATGTACCCACCAGGTCTTTGAAGATCTGGAAAATAGCCGCGTCTTCCTACCAGACGTCATTTTGCTGGATATTAATATGCCATTTATGGATGGCTGGCAGTTTATACAAAAATTAAAGAGCTTATACCCAGATCATATTCAACGTACAGAGATCTATATCGTATCCTCTTCTATAGCATATTCAGATAAGGAAAGGGCAGAGAGTATCCCAGAGATTTGTTCATTTTTATCTAAACCCGTTTCTGTGGAGACCCTGAAGAAAATAGGAGAGCATATAAAAGAAAAAAACCCGGTGTAGGGACCAGGTTTAGATTGTAGTTAGTAATTGAGAATTGTTTCTTCTTAAGCTGCGGAAATCACATTATAGTGATTCAGCAGACTTTGATAAAAAAAGATGCTTTTATCGTCTTTCTTAAGACAGGATTTAATAAAACGCTCCAGATCCTGGCATTCAAAGGTGATACTGGTATATTTCTTATGCCCAACAGGTAATTTAAGATCTACTGTTTGTTCAGCATAATTAATATTCACATGCTTTGCCTCAAAATACTTCTTAATGATCGCGCGGTGCATCATCTGGAAATTAGAATTATCCTGATCTTTATTAGCAATACTGTAAGAGATCAGACTTTTAACATCGTCGAGAATTTCCGGGAGTGTAATTTTGTTCATAGATTCCTGTTTCATCATTATCATCGGGGCTAAATTACTATTAGACAGGGTAAAAGCTGTTAAAAAAAATGTAATACTTTCCGGATTAATATTTTTTTAACTTCCCTTACATAAATTTTAAAATTCCGGAAACACTATATTTTAAGCGTGATCGGGGAGTGTATGATCCGCAGGCGTTTGTCTAGAATTGAGAGGTTGTAAAATTGAATTCCGTTACGCGTAGTCGAGCCTGCAGCCTGGTGAATATGTCCAAACAAGTGGAATTTAGGCTTGACAATTGTTAAAAATTCTCGCAATTCTTCACAGCCGAGGTGATTCCTGCCGTCGATCTCGTCAAGAATTCCAAATGGAGGGGTATGCGTAATAAGAACATCGGTTTTCGCAGGGATAAGGTTCCAGTGTTTCCTGATTGCCTCGCCGCGTTCTTTATTGAACGCCCAGTTGTGTAATCCCGGGGTGACGGGTGACCCCCAGAAATTGATCCCTTCCAGTTTTATTCCTTTATCTATAAGGACATGAATATTGGCAGGAACTTTATCCAGGTTTTGTTGTTTTTCAAAAAAGAAATCATGATTGCCGGGAATAAGGATCTTATGGTTATGTGGCTGGGAAGAAAACCATTCAAGAAAATTACTGGTCTCATTTCGTGTCCCTCCATCTGTGCAATCTCCTGCATGAATTAAAATATCTCCATGTGGGATGGGGATCTCATGGTGCAGATTATGGGTATCGGCCAGGCAGATGAGCTTCATGTTATCTGGTTTTCAATAACTGCAAAATAGGCAAAAAAAAATCCGTTGAGTGTGTCAACGGATTTGATAGATTGCTCTGTAAATTATTTATCTCCTTCATCTACCTGGAGATCGTTCAGTTTATCTGCAGGTAATATTTTATTTATGGTTTTCAACATTCCAAAAGCGATCAAAGAAGCAGTCACTGCGAAAAATATAAACTTCACCAGCAAGCTTTCGCTAACTACCAGGCTATAAAAGCCAAGGAAGATCTCGACTACAATGAATAAAACTTTAATACCTACTTTTAAAAACATCTCTTTCTTGATTCTGAGCAAATATAACTTCCAAATACCGGACCACTATTCTGCCGAATAAAGTTTGACAGAAATTTAACTTTGCGAACTTCTGTCTTACAATCTTTTAAGTTAAAAATTCTTAAACCGCGGGTGGTGAAGCTTTCGGAATTGTAAATTGGTTTGCAAAATTGTAAGATTTGAATAAGAAAAAGAAAATTGGCCTGGGCATATTAATTGGGATCCTCACCTTTTTAATTGCCCTGCTGGTCGCTAATAATATTCTGGAGAAAAAGATAAAAAAGGCAATAGAAGATAATCTTAGCAGGGCGAAAGTCACTTTTAAGAAAGTAGATGTAAAGCTACTCGACCGCAGTGCTGAAGTGATTCAGCCCTTTGCGAGGATCAAAGGCAAAACCCTGAGCGTGGATACTATCAAGTTGAATAATATCCATCTGTGGGATTATATAAGTAATAAGGATATCATCGTCGGTGATCTTGAGGTCTCAGGCCCGGTGGTAAAATTTTTCAGGAACGATACAGTTAAGGACACTACCAGAACCCAAAAGGATAAAACCTCTTCAGAATTTAAAAATAAGATACTGGTAAAAAGGGTGAAGGTGAAAAGGGGGACTTTCCAGATCTTTGAGGAAGATACTTCCATGCACCGCTTATATGCACAGTTGAAAAGTCTGGAAATGGAACAGCTGCGCATTAATGCGGAAACTTTAAAGGAGACCGTTCCCTTTAATTATGACCTTATCCTGTTAAATATAGATAGTTTATTCTATGACCTGAATGCGCAGCAGGAACTTTCAGTTAGAGATCTGGTGATTGATAATAATGAGTTAAATATTACCGGTTTTAGAATATTACCGAAATATTCCAAAGAAGCTCATCAAAATACCATTAGTGTTCAGAAAGACCGCTACGACCTTACGATCGATTCAGTTTATATGAGCGATATCAACTGGAGTTTGCAGAATGATACCTTAAAACTGGAGAATCCATTTACCAGGTTCAGTGGAGTCGATCTAAAAATTTACCGTGATAAACTGCAGCCGGAAGATAACAGTGCCAAGTATATGTATAGCAGGCAGATAAGGAATATGCCGGTGCACCTTTCGCTGGACAGTCTTAAGATTACCGATGCCTATATTAAATATGAAGAGAATATTCATCCCGATAAAGAAACCGGGATAGTGGAATTTTCCAACCTGAACGCCAGTATTAAAAATATCACCAACCTGGACCTGGATAGAAAAGACTTTCCGAAAACCCTGATCAGCATAGATGCAGACTTTATGAAAAGCGCTCCTTTGCATGTGGACTGGGAATTTGATATAAGTAACACGGCAGATGCCTTCCAGATATCGGGTAGTATGGGGAGGCTCGCTGCCAGCGAAATGAATAAATTCCTGCAGCCGGCGATGAATGTTGAAGCCACCGGGGAAATCCTGGATATGTACTTTAATTTTTACGGTAACAATACTACCGCGAGCGGTGACATGAGACTGGAGTATAAGGATTTTAAGGTGCAGGTGATGCGCAAGGATGGAAAGAAGAAAAACAAATTCGTTTCTGCGCTGGCCAATCTTATTGTTAAGAACAAGGCTTTGAATGATAAAGCCAATCATAAGGACATTAGCTTTACGCGTGATAAAACAAAATCTTTCTGGAATTATCTCTGGAACCTGATTAAGAACGGGGCTTTGAAAGCCTTCCTTTAGATCTTGAAAGTGATGACTGGTTTGTTGGCATGATTTACCAGGTCCTCGCTAATACTGCCATTAAAGAAATGGGCAAGGCCTTTTCTTCCATGTGTGCCAATACCTATTAAGCTGGCGTTGACCTTTTTTGCAAAATTCAGAATACCCTGTTCCACACTTACATCATTATAAATATGGATCTTATGTTTTTCAATTTCAACATCTTTGAGGAATTCCTTTATTTTCTGATGAGCTTCTTTGGTGGTCACAAAGTCATTGGGGGTATTAACGAATAATAAATGCATGGTAGCCTGCATGCTGTTTGAAAAATTAACCGCCTTTCGAAGTACATTTTTATGGGATGGATTCGCATCTGTGGCGAAAACAAAATGATTAATTACAAAATCTTCAATTTCATTCTTGATCACCAGCACCGGGATCTCTGAGTGTCTTACCACTTTTTCTGTATTGGAACCAATGAACATTTCCTGGAAACCACGGGCGCCATGGGAACCCATCACGATAAGGTCGCAATTCTTTTCCTTGCCAATTTCCATAATACCTTCAAAGGCCCGGTGAAATTCCACCACTTCATGGACTTTGATGCCTTGGAGGTAGGGTTCTTTCATGATCCTGTTAAATCTCTGGTGAGCCAGTTTCATAAAGAAGATAGCCTCGGGCAGGTTCTGGCTTCCGCCACCTACGGGATCTATAAGCTGCAGGGGTAATTCCAGCATATGCAACAGGTAAATGTCACCGTCGAATTTTCGTGCAAGTTGTGCGGCTACTTTCAGGGCTTTCTCAGCCTGTTCACTAAAGTCTGTAGGGACGAGAATATGTTTCATGACTGAAGGTAAATAGTTGTAAATCAGTTATCTATTAAAATTACGAAGAATATTTTAGGTGTTCTTAAATATTTCACTTTTTATGGGATAGGAATTTTAGCGCAGAGTGCCACGATGACACTGATTTTATGTGATCACTCATTTCATTTATAATCACGTTTTTATACTTGGAAAATATTGCTATATTTGCAGCGTTGAAACTAAAAAAGTACAGCGAGGGGACAGAAGTCCCCTCTTTTTATAATTATATGCTGAAGGAGAAGGTAGAAAAATTAGCAGAGAAGGCATTCGAAGAAAATAATTCCTTATTTTTAATCAGCCTTGAAGTGAACTCCGCCAATCATATCAAGATAGTGTTGGACGGGGACAAGGGAGTTTCAGTAAATGACTGTATCACGGTAAGTCGTGCCATAGAGCACAACCTGGACAGGGAGGAGGAAGATTTTTCTCTGGAAGTTACTTCGGCCGGGGTCTCTGAGCCTCTTACCATGCCGAGACAATTCAAAAAGAATTTAGGTCGCAGGTTAAAGGTGAAAACCGCAAATGATAAGTTCGATGGAGATCTTATCGCTGCAGACGATAATGAAATAAAGCTTTCCTGGAAAGCGAGAGAGCCCAAGCCGGTAGGTAAGGGTAAGATTACAGTTCAGAAAGAGGCCGTTTTGCCTTATACTGAAATTGTGGAAGCAAAAGTTAAAATAACATTTTAATCACATATTGATATGGAAAATATCGCGTTGATTGAGTCATTCTCAGAGTTTAAAGACGATAAACTTATAGATCGTGTCACCCTGATGGCGATCCTGGAGGATGTTTTTAGAAATGCTTTAAAGAAAAAGTATGGAGAAGACGATAATTTTGATATTATTGTAAACCCTGATAAGGGAGATCTTGAGATCTGGAGAAACCGGATCGTAGTGGCAGATGGTGAAGTAGAGGACTCTAACAGGGAAATATCTCTTACCCAGGCCCGCAAAATCGAACCCGATTTTGAGGTTGGTGAAGATGTTTCAGAAGAAGTAAAGCTGGTAGATCTTGGAAGAAGAGCGATCCTGGCCCTGCGCCAGAATCTTATTTCAAAGATCCATGAGCATGATAACACGAATATTTACAAGCAGTTTAAAGATCTTGAAGGAGAGATTTATACGGCTGAGGTTCATCATATAAGACACAGAGCGATCATTTTGCTGGATGATGAAGGGAATGAAATAGTGCTTCCAAAGGACCGCCAGATTCCTTCAGATTTCTTCAGAAAAGGAGAAAATGTAAGGGGGATCATAGAAAGCGTCGAATTAAAAGGTAACAAGCCTACAATCATAATGTCCAGAACCGCACCAGGTTTCCTTGAGAAATTATTCGAACAGGAGATCCCTGAGGTTTTTGATGGTTTGATCACTATCAAGAAAGTAGTTCGTGTTCCTGGTGAAAAGGCGAAAGTAGCGGTAGATTCTTATGATGACAGGATAGATCCTGTTGGTGCCTGTGTAGGTATGAAAGGTTCCCGTATTCACAGTATCGTTCGCGAACTGGGGAATGAGAACATAGATGTGATTAATTTCACCAATAATGAACAGTTATTTATCACCAGAGCTCTAAGCCCGGCGAAAATAACTTCCATTAAAATGGATGAGGAAGCGAGAACGGCTGAGGTAATGCTTAAGCCGGAAGAAGTTTCTAAAGCGATTGGTAGAGGTGGGCATAATATTAGATTGGCAGGACAATTGACCGGCTATGAAATAGATGTGTACCGTGAAGGTGTTGAAGAAGATGTTGAGCTGAAAGAATTTACAGATGAGATCGAAGATTGGGTGATCGCCGAATTTTCAAAGATCGGTCTGGATACAGCAAAAGCTGTGTTGGAGCAGGATGTAGATGATCTTGTTCGTCGTACAGATCTGGAAGAAGAGACTATTAAAGATGTAATGTCTGTGCTTCGATCTGAATTTGAGGAATAATATTTTTAGAATACAGAATACAATTAAAGAGAGTAATTTAGAGGGCAATTTATGGCAGAAGCGAAAACAACGCGATTAAATAAAGTTCTACGTGAGTTCAATATCTCGTTAGACAGGGCTGTGGAATATCTTAATTCCAAAGGCTACGAGATAGACGCACGTCCAACTACCAAGATCTCGGGAGAAATCTACGAGGTGCTTTCTGACGAGTTCGAAACCGACAAGAGTAAGAAAAGAGCTTCTAAAGAAGTTGGTGAAGAGCGTAAGAAAGAGAAGGAAGAGCTGCGCAAGGAAATCGAGGAAAAACGTAAGGCTGAAGAGGTGAAAAAGGAGAAGGAAGAAGAGACGATCTCATCCAGAGCCAAACTCGAAGGACCAAAAACTGTTGGTAAAATAGACCTGGGCGCGAAGCCTGGTGAAAAGCCAAAGCCGGCAGAAGAAGCCAAGCCTGAAGAAAAAGCCAAAGAAACTCCAGTGGAAGAACCTGTCCAAGAAGCTGAAGAGACTAAGCAACCTGAAAAACCAGCGGCGAAAGCCGAGGAAAAAGCAGAGGAGCCTAAAGTAGAGGAGAAGAAACCTGAACCTGAGAAGGCTAAGGAAGAAGAGCCTAAGAAAGAAGAGGCTGCTCCTGCTGCTGCTGAAGAATGGGAAAAGGAGGAATCCAGTACTATAGAAACCAAGTATACCAAGCTTAGCGGTCCTAACTTTACCGGTAAAAAGATCGATCTTTCTCAATTCAAGAAACCTGTTAAGAAGAAGGAAGAGAAGAAAGACGATAAGAAGGATGATAAGGATAAGCGCAAAAAGCGTCGTCGCCGCATCAGCAAAGATGTGAAAGGTGGTGGCGGTGGGCCTCGTGTTAAAGGTACCGGAGCCGGAGCTGGAAGAAAAAGAAGTAAACCTATTACCAAGGAGGAGCCTACTGAGGAGGAAGTACAAAAACAAGTGCGTGAAACGCTTGAAAAACTTCAGGGTAAATCTTCTAAAGGTAAAGGAGCAAAATACAGAAGGCAGAAACGTGATGAACACAGACAGCGTTCTGCAGACGATCTGGCTCAACAGGAATCTGACGAAAAGATCTTAAAAGTTACTGAATTCGTAACGGTAAGTGAGGTTGCAACCATGATGGATGTTCCGGTAACTAAAATTATTTCAGCGTGTATGTCACTTGGAATGATGGTAACCATGAACCAGCGTCTGGATGCGGAGACCTTAACGATCGTAGCTGAAGAGTTTGGTTATGAAGTTGAGTTTACTACTGCCGATGTTGAAGAGACTGTTGAAGAAGTAGAAGAAAATCCGGAAGATCTTGAAACAAGAGCTCCGATCGTAACCGTAATGGGTCACGTTGACCACGGTAAAACTTCCCTACTTGATTACGTTCGTAAGGAGAATGTGATCGCAGGCGAAAGTGGTGGAATTACACAGCATATTGGTGCCTACGGGGTGAAACTCGAAGGCGGACAAAAGATAGCATTCCTGGATACTCCCGGTCACGAAGCCTTTACGGCGATGCGTGCTCGTGGTGCACAGGTTACAGATATTGCGATCATTGTGATCGCAGCAGATGATGATGTGATGCCGCAAACAAAAGAGGCGATCTCTCACGCTCAGGCGGCGGGAGTGCCAATTATTTTTGCGATCAACAAATCTGATCTTCCAACGGCAAACCCTGAGAAGATCAAGGAAAAACTTGCTTCCATGGATCTTCTTGTAGAAGACTGGGGTGGTAAGATTCAGTCGCACGATATTTCTGCTAAAACAGGAATGGGAGTTAAGGAATTACTTGAAAAAGTGCTTCTTGAAGCAGAGATCCTGGAATTAAAAGCGAATCCTAAAAAACTGGCTAAGGGTACCGTAGTAGAAGCATTCCTTGACAAAGGTCGTGGATATGTGGCTACGATCCTGGTTCAGGGTGGTACGCTTAAAGTTGGAGACTATGTACTTGCCGGTAGAAATAGCGGTAAGGTGAAGGCGATGCAGGATGAACGTGGTAACGACGTTAAAGAAGCTGGTCCATCTACACCGGTATCCATACTTGGTCTTGATGGTGCGCCACAGGCCGGTGATACCTTCAAGGTGATGGAAGATGAGCGTGAAGCGAAAGATATCGCAGCCAGACGTACTCAGTTACAACGTGAGCAGAATGTTAGAACTCAGCGTCACATTACGCTGGATGAAATTGGAAGACGTATTGCTCTTGGAGACTTTAAAGAGCTTAATATTATCCTGAAGGGTGATGTGGATGGTTCTGTGGAAGCGCTTACAGATAGTTTCCAGAAACTTTCTACTGAAGAGATTCAGGTAAATATCATACACAAAGGAGTAGGTGCAATTACTGAAAGTGATGTGCTGCTTGCTTCGGCCTCTGATGCGGTTATTATCGGGTTTAACGTTCGTCCTGCAGGAAATGCAAGACAGGTTGCCGATAAGGAAGAAATCGATATCAGAACATACTCGATCATCTATGATGCGATCAATGATCTTAAAGATGCCATGGAAGGAATGCTTTCTCCAGAATTGAAGGAGGAGATCACCGGTACGGCAGAGATCAGGGAGACCTTCAAGATATCCAAGATCGGTACGATCGCAGGTTGTATGGTAACTTCAGGAACTATTTACAGAAGTGCCGGTATACGCCTTATTAGAGATGGTGTGGTGGTATACACAGGAGAACTTGCTTCCTTGAAGCGTTTCAAGGACGATGTAAAAGAAGTTAAGAAAGGTTACGACTGTGGTATGCAGGTGAAGAACTACAACGATATTAGAGAAGGTGATGTGCTGGAAGCCTTCAGAGAAGTTGAGGTTAAGAAAACTCTTAAATAAGAGAAACTGTTATAAATTAAAAATGCGACTGAGAGATCAGTCGCTTTTTTTTGTTTGAAGCATTATGTGAAAAATGTAATGCCTTTTATTTTTAACTTCTGTTATTGCCCATCCGGGATAACCGGTAATGGCAGAAGTAAGTTCGCAGAGATGTGTTAATTTATTTTCTAAGGGGCTTCGGGATAAATGCTGCCGGAAAATTTTCCTTGATCTTTAGAAGCGCTCTGTCTGCTTCCAGGCGGTTTCTGAAGTTACCTACCCAAACCTTGTAATTTGGGGCCTCGTAAGTAATTTGTGAGCTGTATGGGTATAAAGTCCTGTATTTCTGGATCACTTCGTTGGCTTTTCCGTTGTCCCCGTAAAAAAGCTGAATCACATAACGATCCCTTATCTGGTTGTTTTTATTCAGCTCCTTTTTAACCTCCATTAATTTTTCGATCTTCCGGTTTTGTTGAATGTTCACATTCCCTTCCTGGGCACTGATTTCCAGGGTGAAAAAGAACATGAAAGCTGCAGTTGTAAAAAGAAGCAGGGAGTTGGGTTTTCTCATGATATTTTGGCTTTTTGACAAATGTAAAATTAAATAACTTAAACAGGTTATAATTTATTATTTAGAACTAATATAAATTACCTATTAACACTTCTGTAAGATTCCTAAAATCGTCTGTATGTATTACTTTTGTGC
This sequence comes from Christiangramia sabulilitoris, assembly GCF_007050985.1. GTDB lineage: Bacteria > Bacteroidota > Bacteroidia > Flavobacteriales > Flavobacteriaceae > Christiangramia > Christiangramia sabulilitoris. The sequence continues at coordinate 453,551 of NZ_VHSF01000003.1, read as the reverse complement.
ACGAATTTAAAGGTACCTTTTTAGGTTTTTAGCCCTAAAATACTGTGTGTAAAAACCGTACCAAAGTTTAGACGTTAATCGAACTTATAATATGAAAAAGGTGATTTTCCGCCATTCAACTTCGCGACAACTACTATTAAGCGTAGCATTTTTATTTACCTTCACCCTATCCGGGATCACGCAGGCTCAGGCGGCGCAGGATGCGACTGCTCAGGCAGAAGCCGGACAGGAAGCTGCTGCGGCAGATGATGGAGGTTCAGACCTTGGTGATGTGTCTGCAGGTAAAGAGTTATTTAATTCTTTGTGTGCAGCCTGTCATAAACCATATTCAAATTCGATTGGTCCGGCTCTTCATGGGGTGACTGAAAGACGTGATATGGAGTGGATCTATTCCTGGATCAAAAATTCTGCTGCTTTAATAGCCAGCGGTGATGCTCAGGCTAACGAGATCTACAACGAGTGGGGTCAAACCGCAATGCCGGCATTCCCGCAGTTGAGCAATAACGAAATAGATAACATACTCGCTTACGTTGAACAGCCTAAGCCGGAGCCGCCTGCTGCTGCTACTGCTGGTGGAGAAGCTGGTGCTGCCGGAGGATCTGGTGGGGTTTCTACAGATGTGATCCTGGGGATTCTTGTTTTTGTGTTGGCGATGCTTCTGCTGGTTCTTTTCCTTGTGAACAAAACCCTTAGAAATTTTGCTGATGCTTCCGGAATTGTAATTCCTGAAAAGCCAAAAAGAAAACCGATCTATAAGGCATTCGTGGAAAATCAATTCCTGGTGCTTGTAAGCTCGATATTTGTTCTTTTGGCTGTGGGTTATTTCGCTTACGGATGGATGATGCAGGTAGGTGTTGACCAGGGCTATCAGCCAATTCAGCCAATACATTACTCACACAGGATTCATGCCGGTGAGAACCAGATAGAGTGTAAGTATTGTCACTCTTCAGCCAGGGTCTCCAAACATTCAGGGATTCCATCGCTTAATGTTTGTATGAATTGTCACAAGGCGATCGCTGAAGTGGCTCCTGAAACGGCTACAGAAGAATACTCAAAAGAATTTTACGATAACGAGATCGCGAAGCTTTATGAAGCAACCGGATGGGATCCTGCTACCAGAACTTATTCTGGAGAAGAGAAGCCTGTGAAATGGGTGCGTATTCATAACCTTCCAGATTTTGCATACTTTAACCACTCGCAACACGTAACTGTGGCCGGGATCGAATGTCAGAAATGTCATGGTCCAATCGAGGAAATGGAGATTGTATATCAAAATGCTCCTCTTACCATGGGATGGTGTATTAACTGTCACCGTGAAACGAATATCAGGATCGAGGGTAATGAATATTACGAGAAGATCCACGAGGAGTTATCTAAAAAATATGGTGTAGAAGAGCTAACAGCTGCCCAGATGGGTGGGTTGGAATGCGGTAAGTGTCACTATTAAAATCCTGAAGTTCAGGTAACAAATTAAGAAGCTAATATCTAGATATAATATGTCATCAAACAAGAAATACTGGAAAAGTGTTGAAGAGCTAAATGAAAACAGCTCTGTTGTTGAGGCGCTCCAACAAAAGGAATTCGCTGAGAATATCCCGGTAGAGGATTTTCTTGGGGATAAGCAAAATCTTGAAGATTCAAAGACTTCAAGAAGGGACTTCCTTAAGTATGTTGGATTCAGTACAGCAGCTGCTTCACTGGCCGCCTGTGAAGGCCCGGTGGTAAAATCTATTCCTTACGTGGTACAGCCAGACAGGATCGTACCCGGGGTTGCCGATTATTACGCATCTACTATTGCTGATGGTTTCGACTTCGCAAGTGTTTTGGTAAAAACTCGTGAGGGTCGTCCTATCAAAATTGAAAATAATGATCTTTCGAAGTTCAAAGGCGGTGTAAATGCGCGTGTACATGCTTCGGTACTTTCATTGTATGATACAAAAAGGGTGAAACGCCCAATGATCGAAGGAAGGAATGTTTCCTGGGAAGAGTTTGACCGTGAGGTTACTTCTGCACTGGATAATGCCAGCGGAGATGTGGTTCTTCTTACGCAGACATTCGCGAGTCCTTCGACTTCAAAATTAATTCAGGATTTTTCATCTAAATACGGGAATGTACGTCACATCGTGTATGATACAGTTTCTGAAGATGCAGCCCTGAATGCTTTTCAGGCTAAATATGGTCGTCGTGCCTTGCCAAACTATGATTTCTCGAAAGTGAAGACCGTGGTTGGGGTTGGTGCAGATTTTCTTGCAGACTGGCAGGGAGGTGGCTACGATGCTGCTTATGCCAAAACAAGAATTCCGAAGGATGGTAAAATGTCCCGTCATATTCAGTTTGAGTCTAATATGTCTCTTACCGGGGCTAACGCAGATAAGCGTGTTCCTTTAAAGCCTTCTGAGCAAAAAGCAGTGATGTCTGCTTTAAGAGGTTATATCGCAGGTGGTTCTTCTACCAGTGATCTTCCTTCAAACATAGACGATGCAGTGGTGAAGGCAGCACGAGAATTGCGTAAAGCAGGGAGTGGTGCTGTGGTTGCCTGTGGCATTCCAGATATGGAGGCTCAGACCTGGGCATTGGAGATCAACGAAGCACTTGGAAGCCAGGTGATGGATACTTCTAACGCCAGGGTTATTCGTCAGGGTAACGCTGCAGAAGTAATGCAGTTGGTTGAAGATATGAATAACGGTAGTGTTGGTGCTCTTTTGATCGCCGGTCTAAACCCTGTTCATACCCTTCCAAACAGAGAAGAATTTATTGAAGGTCTTAAAAAGGTTGAAACCGTAGTAGATTTTACTACCAGAGCCGATGAGACTTCAGAAGTTAGTAAATATGTAGCTGCCACTCCACATTACCTGGAGAGCTGGGGAGATATTCAGTTCAATGAAAGATCTTTCAGTTTAATGCAGCCAACGATAAGACCTTTATTCGATACGAGACAATTTCAGGATACTTTACTGAAATGGGCCGGTAATAATGTGTCTTATCTTGATTATATAAAAGAAACTTGGTCTTCAGATTTCGGAGGTCAGCCATTTTCAAAAGCACTTCATGACGGCGCTTTCGAGGCGACTTCTCCGGTAGCTATCGCTGCAGGGTCTGAAAGCCTTTCCGGTTCCAGATCATCTTCATTAGAGGATAATCTTGAAGGAGAAGGATTTGAGCTTTCTCTTTACACGAAAGTGTCCATGGGAGACGGTCAGCAATTTAATAACCCGTGGTTGCAGGAAATGCCAGATCCGCTTACCAGAGCGAGCTGGGATAATTATGTAACTGTTTCTGAAGCCGATGCTGAAGAGCTTGGTCTTGAAAACTGGCATGATGCAAACGGAGGTTTAAATGGTAGCCATGTAAATCTTGGATTAGGGGATACGGTTCTTAAAAATGTACCGGTATATATTATGCCAGGACAGGCGAAGGGATCTATTGGTCTTGCGCTTGGTTATGGTAGAAAAGCCGGGATACAGGAAGAAATGCAAACCGGGGTGAATGCCTATCCTTTGTACAGGAACTTTAGTTCTGTACAGAAGGTGAAAATGGAGAAAACTGCCGGGGTACATGAATTTGCCTGTGTGCAGCTTCATAATACCTTAATGGGTAGAGGTGATATCATCAAGGAAACCACTTTAGAGGTGTTCAATACTAAAGATGCTCACGTATGGAATAAGACTCCGGAAGTATCTTTAGATCACCAGGAAACTCCTGTAACTTCTCCGGAAGTAGATATCTGGGAGAGCTTTGACAGGACTACGGGTCCACACTTTAACCTGAGTATAGATCTTAATGCCTGCACCGGTTGTGGAGCTTGTGTGATTGCATGTCATTCAGAAAATAACGTTCCTGTAGTAGGTAAGAACGAAGTAAGAAGATCAAGAGATATGCACTGGTTGCGTATAGACCGTTATTTCTCTTCTGAAGAATCCTTTACTGCAGATCTTGATAAAAAAGAAAATATTGGTGGCCTTGGAAGTTCCCTTTCTGAATTCGGAGAACTGGAAGAGCCTGCAGGTAACCCACAGGTTGTATTCCAGCCGGTGATGTGTCAGCATTGTAACCATGCTCCTTGTGAGACTGTTTGTCCTGTTGCGGCAACTTCCCATGGTAGACAGGGTCAAAACCAAATGATCTATAACAGGTGTGTTGGTACAAGATATTGTGCGAACAACTGTCCTTATAAAGTTCGTCGTTTCAACTGGTTCAACTATGCCCAGAACGATGAATTTGATTACCATATGAACAATGACCTTGGTAGAATGGTACTTAACCCAGATGTTACTGTACGTTCCAGAGGGGTTATGGAAAAATGTTCTATGTGTATCCAGTTAACTCAGAAAACGATCCTTGATGCCAAGCGTGAAGGTAGAACGATCAAGGATGGTGAATTCCATACGGCTTGTTCTGCAGCATGTGATAAAGGCGCTATGGTCTTTGGAGATGTGAATGATGAAGGAGCAAAAATTCTGGAAAAGAAAAATGATGACAGGATGTATCATCTGCTTGAGTATGTAGGTACAAAACCAAATGTGATGTACCAGACGAAAGTTAGAAATACTTCCGAAGCTTAATAATAACGAATAACTAAGAATCAATCTAATAAGGATATGTCTCATTACGAAGCACCTATACGAAAGCCTCTAGTTACCGGGAACAAAAGCTATCACGATGTGACAGTGGATGTTGCTGCTCCGGTTGAAGGAAGGGCGAATAAAACCTGGTGGATAGTTTTTTCTATCGCCCTTGTTGCCTTTCTTTGGGGTGTTGGATGTATAGTATACACGATTTCTACAGGTATAGGTACCTGGGGATTAAATAAAACAGTAGGTTGGGCCTGGGATATTACCAACTTCGTATGGTGGGTAGGTATTGGTCACGCCGGTACACTGATCTCGGCCGTATTACTTTTATTCCGTCAAAAATGGAGAATGGCGATCAACAGGTCTGCAGAGGCTATGACGATCTTCTCTGTAATGCAGGCGGGTCTTTTCCCTTTAATTCACATGGGGCGTCCATGGCTGGCATACTGGGTACTTCCAATCCCTAACCAGTTTGGATCTCTTTGGGTGAACTTTAACTCACCGCTTCTTTGGGATGTATTTGCAATTTCAACCTACCTGTCGGTATCGCTGGTATTCTGGTGGACTGGTTTATTACCTGATTTTGCAATGATTCGTGATAGGGCAATTACGCCTTTCACAAAAAGAGTTTACGGAATACTTTCATTTGGATGGAGTGGACGTGCCAAGGACTGGCAGCGTTTTGAAGAAGTATCTCTGGTACTTGCCGGATTGGCAACACCACTTGTACTTTCTGTACACACCATTGTATCTTTTGACTTCGCAACTTCGGTAATACCGGGATGGCATACCACCATTTTCCCTCCTTACTTCGTTGCGGGAGCTATCTTCTCTGGATTTGCCATGGTAAACACCCTGCTTATCATCATGAGAAAGGTTTCTAATCTTGAAGACTATATTACTATTCAGCATATCGAATTGATGAACATCGTGATCATGATCACGGGTTCTATCGTTGGTACTGCATATATTACCGAGTTGGTGATCGCATGGTATTCCGGGGTGGAATACGAACAGTATGCATTCCTTAACAGGGCTACCGGACCTTACTGGTGGGCATACTGGAGTATGATGACCTGTAACGTGTTCTCTCCACAGTTCATGTGGTTCAAGAAACTGCGTACCAGTATCATGTTCTCATTCTTTATTTCGATCGTGGTAAACATCGGGATGTGGTTCGAGCGTTTTGTAATTATCGTGACTTCATTGCACCGTGATTACCTTCCATCTTCATGGACAATGTTCTCGCCAACATTTGTAGATATCGGGATATTCATTGGTACCATAGGATTCTTCTTTGTATTGTTCCTTCTTTATGCCCGTTCGTTCCCGGTGATCGCCCAGGCAGAGGTGAAGACAATTCTAAAGGCTTCCGGAGAAAAATATAAGAAACTTAGAGAGGAGCATGGAGATGATGCATTGCATTACGATCCACAGGCTGTAGGTAGAAATCCACTTCAGAATGAAGAAGCAGGAATTCACCATAAGATAGAAGATACAGAGCATACTACAAGAAAAGAAGCAGATCATCCTCACGAGGAAACTGTAAATGTAGACGGCATGGTGGTATCTGAGGTTACCAAAGATCGTATCGACGAAATGCTTTCCAGAATTGGAACTTACGATCCAAAAACTCAGGATGCAGATGATCTTACGAAACTTAAGAATGTAGGGCCGCTACTTCAGCAGCATTTACATCAGGTAGGTATCTACTTATTTGACCAGGTAAGTAAATTAACAGAACAGGATTTTGAATTGCTTGATGAAGTGATCGAGAACTTCCCTATTCAGGAGAACAGGGCTGGATGGATCGAGCAGGCAAACAAACTAAAAAATAAATAATCAGGATGGCATCTAAAGTTTTACACGCTATTTACCGAGATGACGATCTGCTTTTACAGGCTGTAAAGCAGATTCGTGAAGCACGCTATCATATTGGAGAGGTTTATTGCCCGTTCCCGGTTCACGGACTGGACAAGGCAATGGGATTAGCTCCAACCAGACTGGCCATCACCTCGTTCATGTATGGTATTGTTGGTTTATCTGTTGCAGTTGCGATGATGAACTTTATCATGATCGAAGACTGGCCGCAGGATATTGGTGGTAAACCAAGTTTCAGTTTCTTCCAGAACATGCCGGCATTTGTGCCAATTATGTTCGAATTAACTGTATTCTTTGCAGCTCACTTAATGGTGATCACCTTCTATATGAGAAGTAGATTATGGCCATTTAAAAGCGCTGAGAACCCTGATGTAAGAACAACAGATGATGTGTTCCTAATGGAGGTAGATGCTGCCAACCATAACGTGGAAGACCTAACGGACTTTTTATATAAGACCGGAGCTTCTGAAATTAAATTAATAGATAATAAATAGTGATAATGAGAAGTTTGTTCCATAAAACTATAGGATTTTGTCTGCTGGGCTTGGCAGTTGTTTCCTGCCAAGACAAGGAGGATCCAAACTATCAGTACATGCCAGATATGTATGAATCTGTAGGTTACGAAACCTATGGGGAGTACGAGGTATTTCAGAACGGTCAGGAAGCTAAGTTACCTGTAGAGGAAACTGTACCAAGAGGCTGGTTGCCTTACGAGTATCAGGATACTCCTCAGGGAGCTGCAGATGCGAAAGCGAATCTTAAAAATCCACTTGCCTATACCATGGATAACCATGCAGAAGGTAAGCAACTTTATACTATATATTGCGCGGTTTGTCACGGTGACAAGGGAGACGGTAAAGGGATCCTGGTGGAGCGTGAAAAGATACTTGGTGTACCTTCTTATGATGACGCAGGTCGTGCCATTACAGAGGGAAGTGTATATCACGTGATGTATTACGGAATCAATAACATGGGATCTTATGCTTCTCAGACCAGTACAGAAGAGCGTTGGCAGATAGATCACTATGTGATGAGCCTTAAAGACAAGTTGGAGGGTAAACCCGAAAGAGAATTCGAAGAAGCCGGAGCGCAGGAAAATCTGCTCCCTTCAAGAGCAGATGCGAATATCTATGACGATGCAGATGATGTGGAATCTGGGCAGTCCAACGAAAAGAACCAAACCGAAATTCAAGAATAAAGATTTAGATCTATCGATATGTATACGCTATCCAGTAAATTAAAATTAACAGCAATCATTTTTATGATTGTTGGGGCTGTAGGTCTCATTTATGGATTCATCGCTGCACCGGAAACCGTAGAGGATGTGAAAGAAATGATGGCTTCAGAACATCATGGTGAAGAGCATGCAGAAGAGAATACTACAGGTATTAATGTGGAACAGCTTCCGGGAGGAGATAATGTTGAAACCGAAGATATTTCAGGATACGAAAGTGAAGTATCTCATGGGGATGAAGCTCACGCTGAAGCCGGTCATGGGGAAGAAGCTTCACACGAGAATGAGCACTACGAGCACATCCTGCACCAATTGCAGAATAAACCATGGGCTGCCTTATATGTAGCGGCTTTCTTTTTCTTTATGATATCTCTTGGAGTGCTCGCATTCTATGCGATCCAGTATGCTGCCCAGGCGGGCTGGTCTCCGGTACTCTTCAGAGTAATGGAAGCGATCACCGCATATTTGTTACCAGGAGGGATTATTGTATTTGTACTACTGGTTCTTTCAGGTCTGCATCTAAATCATTTATTTATTTGGATGGATCCTGAAGTAGTAGCACATGATGAGATCATTCAGGCTAAGACGGCTTACTTAAATGTGCCTTTCTTTCTTATTAGAGCTGCAATCTATTTAGGTGGTTGGATTTTCTTCAGACACCTGCTTAGAAAGAACTCTCTTAAGATGGATGATTCCACAGATCTTACCTACTTTAAAAAGAACTTTAAACTATCGGCAGGATTCCTTGTATTCTTTATCGTGACAGAATCTATGATGTCATGGGACTGGATCATGAGTCTGGATCCGCACTGGTTTAGTACCTTATTTGGATGGTTTGTTTTTGCCAGCTTATTTGTATCTGGAATTACTACTATTGCCATTATCAGTATATACCTTAAATCAAGAGGATATCTTGAATTTGTGAACGACAGTCATATTCATGACCTGGCGAAATTCATGTTCGGGATCAGTATTTTCTGGACCTACCTGTGGTTCTCTCAGTTCATGTTGATCTGGTACTCGAATATCCCTGAAGAGGTGGTATACTTCATCCAGCGAATGGAAGATTATCAATTACCATTCTTTGGTATGTTGATCACCAATTTCCTTTTCCCTGTATTGTTATTAATGAACAGTGATTACAAGAGAGTGAACTGGTTCGTGATTATGACCGGGATTGTGATCTTATGTGGTCACTATCTTAATGTATATGTTATGGTGATGCCGGCGACTGTTGGAGAATCATGGTTTATTGGAATACCTGAAATTAGTGCGGTACTATTGTTTGGAGGCTTGTTTACTTTTATTGTATTCAACGCGCTCACCAAGGCACCACTGCTGGTGAAAGGCAATCCTTTCCTTAAGGAAAGTAAGCATTACCATTATTAATAAAGATTGATTGTTTAAAGAAGAACTTATAAAATGACCGTATTTTTAGTAATCATAGTACTTGCACTTCTGGCCGTTACAGGTTGGCAGATCTCTAAGATATTTGAGTTATCCAAAAAACCGGATGGCGATACTTCTCAGGTGGCAAATGACAATGATAACCGCTGGAATGGAATTTTGATGCTGGCGTTTGTTATTTTCCTTTATGTAATTACAATTTACTGCTTCTGGGAATATGGTAGATTCTATCTGCCTGAAGCTGCTGCCGAGCATGGTAGTGAGTATGATAACCTTATGTTTATCTCTCTTGGGTTGATCATGTTTGTACAGATCATTACCCAGGGATTATTACACTACTTCGCCTATAAGTATAAAGGGAAAAAGACACAGAAAGCATTATTCTACGCAGATAATGATAAACTGGAATTCATCTGGACAATCATCCCGGTGATCACCCTTGCGGGATTGATCATCTACGGATTATTTACCTGGAGTGATATTATGAATATCAACGAGGAAGAAGATCCTTTAGTGATCGAGATCTATGCCTACCAGTTCGACTGGAGAGCAAGATATTCCGGTGAAGATAATACCCTTGGAAAAGCCAATGTTCGATTTATCGAAGGTGTAAACCAGTTAGGTGTGGATGAATCTGATTCTTATGGAGATGATGATAAGATCGTAACTGAACTGCATTTACCTGTGAACAGACCGGTATTATTCAAATTCAGATCTCAGGATGTCCTACACTCAGCCTATTTCCCATTCTTTAGAGCACAAATGAATGTTGTGCCTGGTATGATCACTCAGTTTGGTTTTACACCAACGATCACTACTGAAGAGATGCGTGAAAGCGAGTATATGGTAGATAAAGTAAAAAGTGTAAACGAGGAGAGAAAAGAGCGTAATGAAGATCTTATCGCTGCCGGGGAACCTACACTTGATCCTTACGAATTCGATTATTTCCTTCTTTGTAACAAAATATGTGGGCAGGCTCACTACAACATGCAAATGAAGATCATAGTTGAATCTGAAGAAGATTATGAAGCATGGTTGGCAGAACAACCTACTTTTGCGAGCACTATGGAGGGTAGCAATCAGGACCAGGCGCCTGCAGCACCTTCAGAAGATATGGAAACAGAGGAGCCACAGGAAAGTGAAGCAGTGGCTGTAGTAGATAACGAAAAAAACTAAGAATAAGATATGTCAGCAATTGCAACAGCACCGGCTCACGATCACCACGATGATCACGGACATCATCACAAGGAGACTTTTATAACAAAGTATATTTTTAGTCAGGATCATAAGATGATTGCCAAGCAATATCTTATTACCGGACTAATCATGGGGGTAATTGGTATCGCAATGTCGATCCTTTTCCGTATCCAGCTGGCATGGCCGGAACAGTCTTTCTGGGTGTTCGAGGCATTGCTTGGTGAGCGATGGGCTCCAGACGGGGTAATGTCTCCAAGTATTTATCTGGCCCTGGTTACCATACATGGTACCATCATGGTATTCTTTGTACTTACGGCAGGATTGAGTGGTACATTCTCAAACTTATTAATTCCGTTGCAGATCGGTGCACGAGATATGGCCTCAGGATTCCTTAACATGGTTTCTTACTGGTTGTTTTTCCTATCCAGTGTTATCATGCTGGCATCATTATTTGTAGAGTCTGGACCTGCTATGGCCGGTTGGACGATCTATCCGCCTTTAAGTGCGTTGCCACAGGCTATTAGTGGTTCTGGTACAGGGATGACCTTATGGCTGGTTTCTATGGCTATTTTTATTGCCTCTTCTTTACTTGGTTCTCTTAACTATATCGTTACGGTGATCAATTTAAGAACAGAGGGAATGTCTATGACCAGGCTTCCACTTACTATCTGGGCTTTCTTCGTGACTGCTATAATTGGGGTGGTTTCCTTCCCGGTTTTACTTTCAGCAGCATTACTGCTTATCATGGACCGTAGTTTTGGAACTTCGTTTTTCCTTAGTGATATATTTATTCAGGGAGAAGTTTTAAGTCACCAGGGTGGTTCACCGGTATTATTTGAACATTTATTCTGGTTCCTTGGACACCCGGAGGTATATATCGTACTATTGCCGACCCTTGGTATAACTTCAGAAATTATTGCAACTAACTCTCGTAAACCGATCTTTGGATATCGTGCGATGGTTGCTTCAATACTTGCGATCGCTTTCCTTTCAACTATCGTGTGGGGTCACCATATGTTTATTTCAGGTATGAACCCGTTCCTTGGTTCTGTATTTACCTTTACTACATTGTTGATCGCGATCCCTTCAGCGGTAAAAGCATTTAACTATATCACAACCTTATGGAAGGGTAACCTGCAGATGAACCCGGCTATGCTGTTTTCTATCGGTTTGGTCTCTACTTTCATTACAGGTGGTCTAACAGGAATTATCCTTGGGGATTCAACCCTTGATATCAACGTTCATGATACTTACTTCGTGGTTGCTCACTTCCACCTGGTAATGGGTATCTCAGCACTTTATGGACTATTTGCCGGTGTTTACCACTGGTTCCCTAAGATGTTTGGTAGAATGATGAATAAAAACCTTGGTTATATCCATTTCTGGGTAACTGCGGTTGGTGCTTACGGGGTGTTTTTCCCAATGCACTTTATCGGGATAGCAGGTCTTCCAAGACGTTATTATACCAATACAAATTTCCCATACTTTGATGACTATGCAGATGTGAACGTTATTATTACCGTTGCAGCGATCATCACCGCATTGATTCAGTTGGTATTCCTTTATAATTTCTTTAGTTCTATTTTCTTCGGAAAAAAGGCTACTCAGAATCCATGGAAATCGAATACCTTGGAATGGACTACTCCGGTGGAGCATATCCACGGAAACTGGCCAGGTAAAATACCTTCAGTATACCGTTGGGCATATGATTATTCCAAGACCGGTGAAAATGGAGAATACGTGATCAAGGGGCAGGATTTTGTCTCTCAGGTCGTACCTCTCCAGGAAGGTGAAGAAGAGCTTAATCATTAAGCAAGACCTTCCCTTATAAGAGATTTGAAAAGCCTTTTCCCACCCGGAAGAGGCTTTTTTAATTATCTTTGATCTCGAAATTCTCCGGAGTTCTCACCAATTATTTCTTATATTAATCCGGATAACAGATTTTATTATGAACGAAAACCTCGATGCCAGCGGAGATAATTTTTCTCCGGAAGAATTTGATATAGAAAGAGCATTAAGGCCGCTAAGCTTTGATGATTTTGCCGGTCAGGAACAGGTGCTGGAAAATCTTCAGGTTTTTGTACAGGCGGCTAATTTAAGAGGTGAGGCACTGGATCATACCTTATTTCATGGTCCTCCCGGGTTGGGAAAGACCACCCTGGCCCATATTTTGGCTAACGAGCTGAATGTTGGTATTAAGATCACTTCGGGTCCGGTGTTGGATAAGCCCGGGGATCTTGCCGGTTTGCTTACCAATCTCGACGAAAGGGATATACTGTTCATTGACGAGATCCACAGATTGAGCCCTATTGTGGAAGAGTATTTGTATTCGGCCATGGAGGATTACCGGATTGATATCATGATCGAAACCGGGCCAAATGCCCGTACGGTACAGATCAATCTAAACCCATTTACGCTCATTGGTGCGACCACCAGATCTGGATTGCTTACGGCGCCTATGAGAGCAAGATTTGGTATCTCCAGCAGGCTGCAATATTATACTACCGAATTACTTTCAGGAATCGTGGAACGAAGTTCAGATATCTTAAAAGTGCCTATTACTCAGGAAGCGGCTATCGAGATCGCAGGTAGAAGCCGGGGTACACCCAGAATTGCTAATGCCCTTCTAAGAAGGGTGCGTGATTTCGCCCAGATAAAAGGGAATGGAAAAATAGATATTGAGATCGCCAGATTTGGACTTAAGGCGCTGAATGTTGACGCTCACGGTCTGGATGAAATGGACAACAAGATCCTGGCCACGATCATCGATAAATTTAAAGGTGGCCCGGTTGGGATCACTACCCTGGCCACGGCGGTAAGTGAAAGTGCTGAGACCATTGAAGAGGTCTATGAGCCTTTCCTAATCCAGCAGGGATTCATTTACAGAACTCCGCGGGGTAGGGAAGTAACCGAGCATGCCTATAAACACCTGGGACGCATCAAAGGAAGCACTCAGGGCGGGCTGTTTTAGAGTTTATAATTGAGTCCGCATTAGACCCGGGATTAATATTTATTAGTGCAATCAGAGCATTTTATTTAACGACGTCATGCTGAACTTGTTTCAGCATCTTAAAAACACTTCTACTACTCCCAAACCATTGGGACAGTGTGACAGCCGTAATTTTAAATTTTGTTCTCGTCCTTTACATATTAATCGGCGATACGAAGGACTGATTTAGATGAATTCGAAGGCAAGGGTGGCATTCCCAGATTATACCTCATGCTGAACCTAAATTAGCATTTCGTTGGTTTGAATAATTGAATAAATCTATATTGTATGTCAGGCTGAGCGCAGTCGAAGCCTCTGGACTGGTTTAAATAGCCTTTGTGATTCTCTAATATGCATAAGTATTTTGTTTACATATTAAAATGTTCAGATAAATCCTATTATACGGGAATTACTAACGATCTGGAAAGACGAATAAATGAACATAAGGATGGTTTAGATAAGCAAAGTTATACATATAGAAGGAGGCCAATAAGCCTAAAATTCTACGAGGAATTTAATGATGTTTTGCAGGCTATCTATTTCGAAAAACAAATCAAGGGATGGACCAGATCAAAAAAGATGGCTTTAATAATGGGTGATTGTGATATGTTGCAAATGCTGGCAGAGTGTAGAAATGCGACGCATTATAAATATAATCCAGGTGAATAAGCACTTCGACTGCTCCCGACTCCTCGGGACAGTGTGACAGCTGTAATTTTCCATATTGTGAGAAGTCTCTTTTAAATTTTTAAAATTAGCATTTAGGATTGACCTGGAACTTTAGAATATTAGGGCATTTGTGGCTATTAATTCAATGACGTCATGCTGAACTAGTTTCAGCATCTCCTGTAATTGACCTTAACTCAAAGTGCCCTACTGTTTATTATATTTACTTTAGCATTTGCGCTTCATTTGCGAACCAACATCATGCTGAACTTTTTTAAGCATCTCATTTAATAAAACTCCCGGGTTTTGGAAACCTATGAGTTATCTTGCCAATTGATAAGTCTTAATAAAGATGAAAAAAACAGAAGATAATATCCCCGAAGTATCTATTCTCAAATTCTTAATGCATTCTGCTAATATCTTAAAGAATCCATTGCCTTTTCATCATCGTAATTTCGAGGAGAAAGGGGATACTTTCCGGCTGAACATTGGCTTTAATAAATCTGTGATATTTTCTCGCGACGCAGGCCTGGTGGAGTATGTACTCCAGAAGAACCAGCGAAATTATGTGAAATCTGAGATCCAGACTAAAGATCTGGTGAAGTATGTTGGAGAAGGACTTTTAACTTCAGAAGGGGAGCACTGGAAAAGACAACGAAAACTCATCCAGCCGGCATTTCACAAAAAACAGCTGGCGAATTTAATGGACTCCATAAAACAAGCGATCCTGTCTGAATATTCCCGGATAACCCCGGGAAAAGAACTGGATATCTTTCCTGTGTATAACGATCTTGCCTTTCAAACCGTGGTAAAATCTCTTTTTAGTAGTGCAGCGAACCAAGAGGAGATCAACAGGTTACAATTCATTACCGAAGAGACCCAGAAGATGCTGGTAAAGGAGCTGCGACAGCCCTATTTGGGTTGGTGGTTCAATCTAAGCGGGAAGATAGAAAGTTATCTTAAATTGACCAGGGAAGCCCGGACAATTTTAAAAGCTATGGTGCAGGAGCGAAGAAGTTCCGGAGAACGTTATGATGATCTTCTGGATATGCTCCTGGAAGCGAAATATGATGATGGTAATTTTATGGATGAAGAGCAACTCATCGATGAGATCCTTATCCTTTTTACTGCGGGGCATGAAACTACTTCAAATTCATTGACCTTTACAGCTCAATTACTTGCTTTAAATCCGGTATGGCAGGAGAATATATTTAATGAGATAGAAATCCTGGAACGGGAAGAAACAGATCTAATGGGTTTTGTTACCAAAGCGAAAATAACCCAGCAGGTGATAGAAGAATCCATGAGGATGTATCCGCCGGCTTATTTTATAGACCGGGTGAATCTGGAGCCTGATGAATTTGAAGGTAAGTATTTTGAGTCTGGGTCAAATCTATTGTTTTCCTTACATGAAGTTCATCGCCATCCTGAATTATGGGAAGATCCCGATGATTTTAAACCAGAAAGGTTCGCTGATGGCGGGAAAAAATTTTCCTCCCAGTATTTCCCCTTTGGCGCCGGCCCCAGAAAATGTATAGGTAATAATTTTGCCATGTTCGAAATGATCATTGCCGTGGCAGAAATCATTCGCAGGTATAAGATCATCCCGGTTAATAAGGAAATCGAGATCAAACCGCTTATAACTTTAAAACCCAAGAATGCTGCTTTGCGATTTGAAAAGAGAAACGGCAGTTAATATTTACATTAAAGTAAGTTTTATACCGAATAGCTGGTTTACCCCCATTTTTTTTCGCGCTGAATTTGCAGTACTTCGTATTTCGGTTCTAAGTCTCTATTGTTAGAACCTGTCTTAAAACAGGTTTTCCTACCCGCCTGATTTTTTTTCCCTTGGCCCTTAATTTTAATCAAGGAGATCTTTATAAAATATCTTTTATAGATAGCATAGCCAGTAAAAGTAATTCCTGAAAAGGAGCAGTCCCTGTTCAATAATTCTTTCTATGACAAAAGTTTTTATCAGAAGAAAGCTCTGACGTGTGTTTTCTGAAAACCTGGTAAATACACCAGAACAATTTTGAATAAATGAGATAGTATAGAGACTTTCTCTGGATTTATCTGTCCAATAAAAGGCGTGCCGTGATCATACTAATTTAGGGTGTAAGTTTAATACTCCTAACACCAACGCCTTAAAATTATTCCAAACGATTGGCTATATGAATTCCTTTTAATTGTAAAGTCAGAAGAAATCAATCAAGTTTAAAAAATTAATATTCAAATAAATATAAATATTATGAGATCAACACGAGTATATGCCGTAATTCTTACATCCTTTTTATTCCTGGTTGGATGTTCAGAAAATGATGAAAATGTAAATGATTCCAATTTAATTTCGAAAAATGCATCTGCATCGATGGCTTCATCAACATCAGACAAGGGATCTGCTGTAACCTCCCAGACTTTTCCCCAGGCCCAGCAAGAAGTTCTGGAAACATGGGAAGCAATTAAGGAAAGTGTTATTGAGGGAGATATTGATAAATTGATCTCTTTTCATGCCTATGGTCCAAAATTTACCGAATTCAAAAATGGTGAGCTTAGAAATGGCGCTGAAGAAAATGAAGCTTATGAACGAGCCGTTTTTGGCTCGGTAACCGAGGTAATTAAATTGGACGCCCAGGACATAAAGATTGGTGTCTATAATGGAAATGTGGCTATTATGACATTTCACGCTGATTTCCAGTTGATGTTTGGAGATAACCTTGCTCAAGTTAGAGAACAAACCTCGTTACTTTTTGTGAAAACTAAAGGTGAATGGAAAATAGTTCACGAACATCATTCTCCATTGAATTAAAAAATGTAATTAATAGTTTTGAATGCCCTGAGTTCAGGGCATTCTTTATTACATCGAGCCTTTAACTTTTTAGCATTTATTTGATGGCCTCTATCGTTTTTATGGATTATAAGAGCAGAGGTTCAAGAAGATTGTCGCCATTACCGGGCTATAAGTTCTTTATAAAATCGTTACCATTATTATAGAAATCGAGAACAAACCGCTTATAACTTTAAAACCAAAGAATGCTGTTTTACGATTTGAAAAGAGAAACGCCAGTAAATATAGCATTAAAGTAGGTTTTATACCAAATAGCTGGTTTACCCCTATTTTTTTTCGCGTTGAATTTGCCGTACTTCGTACTTCGGTTCTAAGTCTCTATTAATAGAACCTGCCTTGTAAACAGGGTTTCCTACCTACCTGATTTTTTCACCTATTGGCTTTATAAGTTAAATCTGAAAGATCTGGAAAAAAGATCTTCATTCAAATAGGTGTCACCATGATAATGGCCATTCCTTGCTGTGTTAAATAGTAATTTTTTTCTACCCAGAAATTATAAAACCATGGAAAATGGAGTATTGATCTAAGAAAAAAATTAATAAGGATGGATTGTTTTGCTGCGCTAAAACCTTATATCATGATGGAGCTTATGTGATTTCCCTGATAGTTGTAGGAAAGGAAAGGGTCAAAGCATCATATAACTGAAATGATTCTACCTGCGACATAAGATAATTTAGAAATTTATCAAGTTTGAACGACTCCTCTTAAGTGCCGGTCCCCTCCTGTATCTGTTTTCTATACCTTCTTATAATCTCATTTAGTAGTTGATTTACAAATTGTTATTAACCAAAATTATAAAAAATGAAAACTTTAATTAAATTTTTAAGCTGCGTTATTTTAATGTTGTATTGTTCATGCGAGAAAGATGCCATGAGCGATGGAGAGATTTCCGATTTTGATCTCACCTATGAAAAAATGAAACCTGACCGAAGTACGGTAGATGTATTTAATCCTATTTTAGGCGAGGTAGTAGGCTCGGCGACATTACTTAGAAATGAAAAGGGCTTTTCCTATACCTATAAATCTAATGCTCTTACGCCGGGTTATGCTTATACTGTTTGGCTTGTAGTATGGAATAACCCTCAGGAATGTGCTATTCCAGGAGCCTGTATAGACACCGATTTTGCGAGGGCAGATCTCACTCAAGTTGAAGTAATGACCGGCACCGGGCACGTGGTAGGCAGTAGCGGGAAAGGTTATTTTGGAGGACATTTAAATGTAGGGGATGATTCAGGTACAATCAATGACCTGTTTGGGTTACCATATGCGGGAGGACTCCAGCAAGGCAAAACCTTTAGTTCAGAAATCCATTTGGTTTTAAGAAGTCACGGTCCGGCGAGACCAGGTATGATATCTGACCAGATTGGTAGTTACGAGGGAGGTTGTGATAATCCTTTTGAATTTCCACCTTTTACCGAAATTCCGGATGAGATGGGAGAATGTGGTGATATTGAAGTCGCTATTTTCTCTCCAGTGAATTAAAAAATTATAGTTAATAGTTAGAATGCCCTGAGTTCAGGGCATTCTTTATTACATCGAACCTTTAACTTATTAACCTTTATTTGATGACCTCTATTGTTTTTGTAGATTATAGGAGCACAGGTTCAAGATGATTGTCGCCGTTACCGGGCTGTTAGCTCGTTATAAATTCCTTACTGTTAAAAAAGAGATAGAGATTAAAGCATTGATAACGCTGAAAATTAAAAATGCAATATTGAATTCGAACCTGGGTAAGCCAGCTATGTAAGCACTGTATCTAGAATCCTGTCAAGACTCCAGCTTAGAATTTCCTTTGATTGCTCGTTATCAAGATGACAAACGTCTTTCGTGACCACAAATGGTTCGATTCCCATTAAAATGGTAGCCATGTTTGCTAATTTCTCCATCTGCTCAGGGCTCATATCTTTTCTTCTATCCTGAAGTAGCATTAGAAGAGTTTTCTTTCTACGGGCTCCTCTCATTTTCGTGCTTTGTTCGGCATTTAATACCACACTCATATATTTTCTAAAACCAGCTTCATGATCTATCGTTAAATTATTGTAGTATTCCTGAATAGCCAGAATAGCCTGTTTTAAATTGAGATTTTTCACTTCTTCAATAATCTCTTCAGAACTTTTTGTGTTGAGATCCAGAACCGCTTCTGCAGTAAGAATATCGATGCTTGAATAATACCTGTAAATAGTAGCACGGGAAATATTTGCTTGCTTAGCAACATCTTCCAGAGTAAACTCTTTTTTCTTCCCAATTATATCCTGGGTGCTTGCAAGAATTCTATCTCTTGTTTTTAGCTTTTGATCTCTTCTGCCTGTTCCTAAATACTTCCCTTTCATGAGACAAATGTCTTATAAAATTTTGTAATTATAAAATTTAAAAATATATTTACGAGACAAAAATCTCATAAGATGAATAATGTATTGAAAATGTGGGTTTTGGGACACAAGGTTGCTCCGCAAAAAATATCTGCCGATTATGATCTAGCCATTGGAGAATCGCAGACAGATGTTCCCGGTCCACCACCACATCTTCACGAAAAGTATCATGAATCTTTTTATATCATAGAAGGAGAAATGGATTTCATCATTAATGGCAAATCAAAGAAAATTAGAACGGGAGAAACGGTGGATATCCCGCCAGGGACCTTGCATACTTTTAAAAATTCAGGTTCTAAGGTTTGCAAATGGGTAAATATACATAGTCCAAAAGGTTTTTCTGAATTTTTTGAAAAGTATGGGATTGCTGAAAATGAAACTGAAGCGATGACAAAATCTGTTTCACCGGAAATTTTACGGCAGGTTCTGGAAACCGCTGCTGATTATGATATGAAGATTCAAATGAATAAGTAAATAATTTATTAACCAATCCTATAGAAATGAAAAATCAGTTCAACCAAATTTTCAAAAGTGCTGTGGCACTTACATTATTTTTTGCAATTCTCTCTTGTAGCAATGATCCATTAGTAGAAACCGATACTCTGGAAACCTATGATTTCAAACTCGAAAAAGCAGAGAGCTGGGAGGATCAAATTGAAATCCTAACTAAGGCCATGAGGAGATTTCATAATTTTGAGGTCGCGATTGCCCAGGGGTATGTTCCCGTAAGTCCATTAGTTTCCGGAATGGGTATCCATTATGCCAAATTCGATTATGTCGATATGCAATTCGATCTTCTAAAACCCGAAATTCTTGTTTATCACCCGGACGAGAATGGTGATATGCAATTTGTTGCTGCAGAATATCTGTATGTAATTCCAGATTGTTTTAACCTTAGTGAATATCCTGATGCTCCAGAAGGATTTCTGGGAGGGCAGGATGAGTGGAGTGTAAACTGCTATGCGGGTCCTGGAGGATGGACTTTGCACGCCTGGGTAGGTTTAGAGAATCCAGATGGTGTTTTTGCAGCATATAATCCAGTTCTGCTCGAAGAAGATTAAAATCCAGACATTATTTCTTTAAATTAGCTGCTGAAAGTTCAATTTTGAATACAACAGCGAATAAATATTCAGAAATTATCAAAGCCGAAGCTAAACGCCTCGGCTTTCTTTCTTGCGGAATCTCTAAAGCTGAGTTTTTGGAAGAGGAAGCGCCGCGGTTGGAGAACTGGCTGAATAATAATATGCATGGGGAAATGCGCTATATGGAAAACTATTTCGATAAGCGTCTGGATCCTACCAAACTGGTGCCCGGCTCTAAAAGTGTGATCTCCTTACTGCTGAATTATTATCCGCATGAATTTCAGAATAAAGATGCATATAAGATCAGTAAGTATGCCTATGGCAGAGACTATCACTTTGTGATCAAGGATAAACTGAAAGAATTATTATCCAGCCTTCAGGATGAAATTGGTGATTTTCATGGGCGGGCATTTGTAGATTCGGCTCCTGTCCTTGATAAAGCCTGGGCTGCA
The DNA here is from genome assembly GCF_007050985.1 of Christiangramia sabulilitoris. Taxonomy (GTDB): domain Bacteria; phylum Bacteroidota; class Bacteroidia; order Flavobacteriales; family Flavobacteriaceae; genus Christiangramia; species Christiangramia sabulilitoris. Next base: position 432,858 of record NZ_VHSF01000003.1, on the reverse strand, counting down.
AAAAGCGGACTCGGCTGGATTGGTAAGCATTCAAATTTACTGTCAAAGAAAACCGGCTCTTTCTATTTTATTGCAGAACTTATCGTAGACCTGGACCTGGAATATGACACCCCCGTGACCGATCATTGCGGTTCCTGTACGGCCTGTATAGATGCCTGCCCAACCCAAGCCATTGTAGAACCCTACAAGGTGGACGGCAGTAAATGTATTTCCTATTTTACCATCGAGCTGAAGGACGAACTGCCATCATCATATAAGGATAAGTTCGACGACTGGATGTTTGGCTGTGATGTATGCCAGGACGTATGCCCCTGGAATCGTTTTTCTAAACCCCATAACGAACCACTTTTTAATCCCCATCCAGATCTACTGGAAAATGAAAAGAAGGACTGGGAAGAGATTACCAGGGAAACTTTTAATGAAATATTCCGCAAATCTGCCGTGAAACGTACCAAGTTTGAAGGCTTGAAAAGAAATATCAGCTTTTTAAAAGAATAGATTTCTAATTAAGTCCAGCCTTGTTACCTTTGCTAGTCAGCCAAAAAATTAAATTATGAGTAATACTTCCAGAAAGAGAAGAGAGGCCCTGGTTTATCATGCTAAACCTAAGCCAGGAAAAATTGAAGTCGTACCTACCAAAAAATATGCAACTCAAAGAGATCTCTCTCTGGCCTATTCGCCCGGTGTGGCCGAGCCCTGCCTGGAAATAGAAAAAGATAAGGAAAACGCTTATAAATATACAACCAAAGGAAACCTGGTTGCAGTGATCTCTAACGGTACTGCTGTGCTTGGTCTTGGAGACATTGGGCCGGAAGCATCCAAACCCGTCATGGAAGGTAAAGGATTGCTGTTTAAGATCTTTGCAGATATTGATGTATTTGATATCGAAGTAGATACCAAAGATGTAGATAAGTTTATAGAGACGGTCAAGAATATCGCACCGACTTTCGGCGGAATCAACCTTGAAGATATAAAGGCACCGGAAGCTTTTGAAATAGAGCGCAGGCTCAAAGCAGAACTGGATATCCCGGTGATGCACGATGATCAGCATGGTACGGCTATTATTTCGGCGGCCGCATTGCTGAACTCTCTGGAACTGGCGAAGAAAAAGATAGAAAAAGTAAAGATCGTAATAAGTGGTGCGGGTGCTGCGGCCGTATCCTGTACCAAGTTATATAAGTCTTTTGGCGCAAAGGCAGAAAACATTGTCATGCTGGATAGTAAAGGAGTGATCAGGAAAGATCGCCCAAATCTATCGGAAGAGAAGGAAGAATTTGCTACGGCCAGGAAAATAGATACCCTGGAGGAGGCTATGAAAAACGCAGACGTTTTTGTAGGTCTTTCCATTGCCAATATTGTAACTCCGGAGATGCTGAAAAGTATGGCCAAAAGGCCGATCGTTTTCGCTATGGCGAATCCCAATCCCGAGATCGATTATGATCTGGCCATGAAGACCCGTAAAGATATCATAATGGCTACCGGCCGGAGTGATCATCCTAACCAGGTAAACAACGTTCTTGGGTTTCCTTTTATTTTCAGGGGAGCGCTGGATGTAAGGGCGACCAAGATCAATGAGGAAATGAAAAAAGCCGCGGTAAAAGCCCTGGCCGAACTGGCCAAGGAGGCGGTACCGGAGCAGGTTAATATTGCCTATGGCGAGACCCGTCTTAATTTTGGCCCGGATTATATCATTCCAAAACCTTTCGATCCAAGGTTGATCGCTAAAGTTCCTCCGGCGGTGGCCAGAGCGGCTATGGAGAGCGGTGTGGCCCGAGAAGGTATTCAGGACTGGCAGAAATATGAGGATGAACTGCTGGAAAGAATGGGGAATGAGAATAAGATCACCAGGTTGCTCATTAACCGTGCAAAAACCAACCCCAAGCGTATCGTTTTTGCCGAGGCAGACCATTTAGATGTACTTAAAGCAGCGCAAATCGTAAAGGATGAAGGCATAGGGATGCCAATCTTGTTAGGAAGAAGAGAGGTTATAAAAGAGTTGATGGGCGAAATCGATTTTGAAGATGATGATGTGTTGATCATCGATCCAAAATCTGATGAGGAAGAGGAACATCGTAATAATTATGCGCATAAATACTGGGAAACCAGGCATAGAAACGGGGTTACCAAATATGATGCTGAAAAGCTGCTCCGCGAACGGAATTATTTTGCGGCCATGATGGTGAATGAGGGTGATGCAGATGCATTACTTTCAGGATATTCCAGGGCCTATCCTACCGTGGTCAAACCCATGCTCGAACTTATTGGTATGGCCAAAGGGGTTACCCGGGTGGCTGCCACCAATGTGATGAATACCTCCAGGGGTCCTTTGTTTATTAGTGATACGTCTATCAATATAGATCCTCCGGCTAAAGACCTGGCTAAGATCGCGCAAATGACCGCCCGTACGGTACAGTTATTCGGGATGGAACCTGTAATAGCCATGATCTCCTACGCTAACTTTGGTTCCTCCAAGGATCCAAGAGCCAGAAAGGTCAGGGATGCCGTTTCATATCTGCATAGATTTCAGCCGGAGCTTAAGGTAGATGGTGAACTTCAGGCAGATTTTGCCCTTAACCGGGAGATGCTTCAGAATAAATTTCCATTTTCCAAGTTAGCGGGGATGAAGGTAAATACCCTGATTTATCCAGATCTGGATTCAGCCAACAGCACTTATAAGTTAATAAAGGAGCTTAATGACGTAGATTCTATAGGCCCAATTATGATGGGCATGAAGAAGCCTGTTCATATCCTGCAGCTTGGTGCCAGTGTGGAGGAAATTGTGAACATGGCGGCGGTAGCGGTTGTGGATGCCCAGGAAAAAGAAAAAAGACAGAAAAAACAATAATCATAACTCTCAAGGAACAGGCAGAAACATCGTTTCTGCCTTTGGTTTATTTTACTACATTTGAGATTGAACCCAATTCTTTTTCATGATCCACCACTTAAAGGGCCAGTTAATTGAAAAAAATCCAACCTACGTTGTTATAGAATGCAACGGTATTGGATACACCGTAAACATTTCTCTGCATACTTATTCGCTAATACCGGAATCTGAAGCTGTAAACCTGTACACTTATTTGCAGGTGAAGGAAGACTCGCATACGCTTTATGGATTTGTAGAGAAGTCTGAACGTGAGATCTTCAAGTTGTTGATCTCGGTTTCGGGGGTTGGTACGAGCACTGCCAGAATGATGTTATCTTCCCTGCAGCCACGGGAAGTTACAGAGGCAATAGCCAAGGGAGATGTTCCTACCATCCAGAGTGTAAAAGGTATTGGAGCCAAAACGGCTCAAAGAGTGATTTTAGATCTGAAAGATAAGGTCCTGAAAGTGCTTGGAGACGACGAAGTTTTCGTCTCTCAGAACAATACTAACAAGGAAGAAGCGTTATCAGCATTAGAGATCTTGGGTTATAACAGGCGTCAGGCTGTTAAGGTTGTAGAGAAGATTTTGAAAGACGTCCCTGAATCCACCGTTGAATCTATTATAAAACTGGCTCTTAAAAAGCTGTAAGTAAATTGAGGAACAATTACTCTAAATTGTATTTACCGGTATACCTTAGCTTCCTGTTAATACTGGTGTTTTCAGTGGACTCTGTGGCTCAGGAAACGCCTCAGGATACCACGGCAACGGGCTATGTACTTGGTGATATCAGCCTTCCCGATCCAGAAAGCATAGTTTTCAAATATGAGTATGACCCCATCCTTAACCGTTATTTCTATAATGAGAGCCTTGGAGAGATCAATCTGGGCTTACCACTGGTTCTTACTCCTCAGGAATTTGAAGAACTCGTTCTTCAGGAAGAAATGCGGAATTATTTTAAACTCAAGAATGACGCCCTTTCCGGAAGAAAAGAAGGTTCTGAAGATATACAGAAAGACCTGTTACCCGATTTTTACGTAAACAGTAATTTTTTCGAAACAATATTTGGCGGGTCAGAGATCAATATCCTTCCTCAGGGATCTGTAGAACTGGATCTGGGCTTATTGTATACTAAACAGGATAATCCTGCTTTCTCGCCCAGGAACCGGAGAAATCTCTCTTTTGATTTCGATCAGCGTATAAGCCTTAGTTTACTGGGACAGGTTGGTGAGCGCTTACAGATTACAGCGAATTACGATACCGAATCCACTTTTGATTTTCAGAATCAGTTAAAACTGGAATATACTCCCAATGAGGATGATATCGTCCAGAAGATTGAAGTGGGTAATGTGAATATGCCTTTAAGCAATGCCCTGATCCAGGGAGCCCAGAGTCTATTTGGTTTTAAAACCGAATTACAATTCGGGAAAACAAGGGTGACCGGGGTTTTCTCTGAACAGCAATCAGAACGAAGAACCGTAAATGTGGAAGGTGGGGCTACCGTTGAGGATTTTGAAAAGTTTGCGCTGGATTATGACCAGGACAGGCACTTCTTTTTAGCACATTATTTCAGGGATACCTATGACAGGGCTCTGGAGAATTATCCCTTTATCAATACCAATATCCAGATCAAAAGAATTGAGGTTTGGGTGACCAATCGTACCAATAATATTCAGAATATCCAGAACACCCGGAATATTGTGGCGATCCAGGATCTGGGAGAAACCAATGTACCCGGGAATATAGGATTGGATACCCCGCCGGCAGGGTTTTTTAATGAACCACCGGGCGCTTTTCCAGATAACCTGAACAACGATTTTAACCCACTGGGAATAACCGGTCCAACCCAGTCGATACTTAACCAGTCTATACGTGATATCGCTACCGTGGACCGTGGTTTTGGAAGTGTGACAGTTTCTGAAGGAATAGATTATGCTATCCTGGAGAATGCAAGACAGTTAAACCCTTCTGAATATACTTTAAATACCCAGTTAGGGTATATCTCCCTGAACCAACGTCTCAGCAATGATGAGGTTCTTGGAGTTGCTTTCCAGTTTACCATTAACGGTGAAGTTTACCAGGTTGGTGAATTTGCCAATGATGGTGTGAATGCAAACAATAGCCAGCCGGCAGAAAACCCTGATACCGGGGTGAATACCAGGGCGAGTCAGAACCTGGTGGTGAAAATGCTGAAAAGCACGATCATCAATGTAAATGAACCGGTATGGGACCTTATGATGAAGAATATCTATAGTCTTGGTGCTTACCAACTGGAACGCCAGGATTTCAGGATGAATATTCTTTATACAGACCCCCAGCCTTTAAACTATATTCAGCCGGTGGAAGGTACCACCCTGCCAGATGACGTGGCAGATACTCCTTTATTGAGGGTTTTTAATCTGGATCAATTAAACGTGAATGGTGACCCTATAAATGGCGGGGACGGCTTTTTTGATTATGTACCCCAGCTTACTATAGATCCTCAAAACGGTAATATTATTTTCACCACGGTAGAGCCTTTTGGAAGTCATTTATTTAATAAACTCGATCCTACACCTAACAGCGGACCGGAAAATTACTCGATTCCCGAAACCTGGAATGAGAACCAGCGGCGTTACGTTTTCAGGTCTATGTATAGAACAACCAAGATCCAGGCCGAACAGGAAGAAGCAGATAAAAATAAGTTCCAGCTAAAAGGTAGATATAAGTCGGCCGAAATTGAGGGGATCCCTATAGGTTTCAACCTTCCCCCGGGTTCAGTTACGGTGACTGCCGGAGGCCGAATACTCCAGGAAGGGGTGGATTATGTGGTGAATTATGAATTGGGGAGGGTGCAGATCCTTGATGAAGCTTTGCTGGCGTCAGATATTCCAATCCAGGTAAATACAGAAAATAATGCCCTATTTGGTCAGCAAACCAAGAGGTTTACCGGGATCAACGTAGAGCATCAGTTCAATGAGAATTTTCTTTTAGGTGGTACTTTTATCAATCTTAAAGAAAGACCATTGACGCAAAAAGCGAATTATGGTTACGAGCCTATAAACAATACCATTCTTGGATTAAATTTTAATTACAGCACTGAAGTACCGTTTCTTACCAGGCTGGTAAATAAACTGCCCAATATAGATACCGATGTTAAATCTAATGTTTCTGTACGTGGTGAATTTGCTTATTTAATTCCCGGAACACCAGATTCAGATGATTTTAATGGCAGGGCAACGACCTATATTGATGATTTTGAGGCGGCGCAAACCACTATAGATATAAACAATCCTTTAAGCTGGGAACTGTCCAGTGTACCTATTGGGTTTGGAGGTGAGCTCGCCAATGGTGATCTGGCCGCGGGATACAAAAGGGCAAAAATGGCCTGGTATACCATAGATCCTATCTTTTATAGTAATAACAGGCCGGCGGGAATCAGTGATTCAGATATTTCAACCTACGCTGCCAGAAGGGTAGCTTTAAGCGAGATCTTCCCGAATATTGACGTGGTCCAGGGACAATCGCAGGTGGTATATACCATGGATGTCTCTTATAATCCGGCTGAAAGGGGGCCATACAATTATAATCCTAACGCACTAGGCGGGAATAATCTTCCTAATCCGCAGGACAATTTTGGGGGCATCATGAGGTCCATTAATACCACCAATTTTGAACAATCAAATGTTGAGTACATTCAGTTCTGGGTGATGGATCCTTATATTTATCCTGAAAATTCAGGTCGTGCCGGCGGGACCATTAATTTCAACCTAGGTAATATATCTGAAGATGTACTTAAGGATGGTAGAAAACAATACGAAAACGGACTTCCGGAAGGGGAAGGCGATGCCAATACTTTAACTACTTCTTACGGGCAGGTTCCGGCAGATAATTCACTGGTTTATGCCTTTGATACTGAAGGTGCTGCCAGGCAGTTGCAGGATGCGGGCTTCGACGGACTCCTGGATGCAGAAGAAGCTGCGAAATTTTCCAGTTTTGCTGCTCTTCCAGATCCATCTGCAGATAATTATCAGTATTTCCTGAATACCGATGGTAGTATTGTAGAAAGATATCAGAATTATAACGGAACACAGGGAAACTCACCTACAGAAGTAACAGACACTAACCGTGGTAACTCAACTCTGCCTACTACAGAGGATATCAACAGGGATAATACCATGAATACCATTAATAGTTATTTTGAATACGAAATCCCTTTTTTCCAGGGAATGAATATTGATAATAACCGGTATATCACCGATGTAAAAGAGCTGACTACCACCTTGAGAAATGGCCAGGAATTGCCGGTAAGATGGCTGCAGTTTAAAATTCCGATCTTTGAACCTACTAATGCTGTAGGTGGAATTGCAGATTTCAGGTCGATTAGATTTATTAGAATGTTCCTGACAGATTTCCAGGATCCAACCATATTAAGATTTGGTACGATGGACCTGGTTAGGGGAGATTACCGGAGGTATACCCAGAGCCTTTTCGAAGATCGTAACCAGGTTGAAAACCCGAATACACTTTTTGAAGTGAATGCGGTGAATATAGAAGAGAACGAGAACAGGCAGCCTGTTCCTTATGTACTGCCTCCGGGAGTACAAAGGGAAGAGCTGTTCCAGAGCAACTCTAATATCAGGCAGAATGAACAATCCCTGTCTTTAAGGGTTTGCGAGCTTGAGCCACAGGATGCCCGAGCAGTGTATAAGAACTTCCAGATCGATATGCGGCAGTATAAGAATCTTGAGATGTTCCTGCATGCAGAATCCTTTATAAATAAACCGCCACTCAAAGACGGGCAACTCGTTGCATTTGTTAGGATAGGAACAGATTTTAGTGATAACTTCTACCAGGTGGAGATCCCTCTTTCACCAACTTTATTTGGTGCTACCTCCCCGGAAGATATCTGGCCAGAAATTAACAGGCTGGATCTTGAGCTGGACCTGCTTCAAAGAATCAAGACTGCCGTTTTGGGTGATCCATCGCTTATATCTACAGAATTAAATTTCTTTACTGAAGATCTTCAGCCTATAGATGCAGAGGCTACCTACGATATGGGGCAGTTAAGACTTGGAGTAAAGGGAAACCCGAGTTTTGGTAATGTAAGGCTATTGATGGTTGGGGTAAAGAATGGAACCCGGGTAGATGGTGTTACTGAGTTGTGCGGGGAAGTCTGGTTTAATGAACTAAGACTCTCCGGACTGAAGAATGAAGGAGGTTGGGCCGGCGTACTTAGTATGGACACCAACCTGGCAGATTTTGCCAATATTTCGGCGACCGGAAGACAAAGCACCATTGGCTTTGGAAGTATCGAGCAGGGTCCAAATCAACGTAGTCTTGAAGACCTGCAGCAATATGATGTGGTTACCAACGTGAACATGGGTCAACTCCTGCCGCAAACCTGGGGTGTGAAGATCCCGGTGAACTATAGCCGGGGAGAAGAATTAATTACTCCAAAGTTCGATCAGGAATTTCTGGACATAGATCTTGATACCAGGCTTGAAAGTATCGAAGATCCGCAAGAAAGAGAAACAATAGAAAAGCAGTCTCAATCCTATACCAGGAGGGAAAGTATAAATGTGATCGGGCTCCGAAAAGAAAGGGTGGGCGAAAAAACGCCTATGCCTTATGATATCGAAAATTTCGCCTTTTCAACTTCTTATAACCAGATAGATCATCGGGATTTTGAGATCGAAGAAAGTCTGGATCAAAGTGTAAGAGTGGGTGGAACTTATGAATTCAATTTCCCTGATAAAACTCTGGAGCCTTTAAAGAATATAGCGGTGCTGGACAGCAGTGATTATTTTGCCCTTTTCAAGGATTTTAATTTTAATTATCTGCCTTCCAATATCAATGCAAGTTCCAATATTTTCAGGCAATATAATGAGCAGAAATTCCGCTCACTGGATCTAAGCGAAAATGATATCGGGATACCAACCCTCTACCAAAGAAATTATCTTTTTGACTGGCAGTACGGGATCAATTATAACTTAACCCGGTCCCTGAATTTCTCCTTTAATGCCAGTAATAACAGGATCATTAGAAACTATATCGATGAGGAAGGTTTTGCAGATAACAGTATAGGTCTCTGGGATGACTTCTTTAATGTAGGTGATCCTAATCTGCATTTTCAAACCTTGCAGGTAAATTATCAGCTGCCGTTCAGCAAGATTCCGGTATTGAAATTCATTAACGCTACCTATTCTTATACTGGAGATTTCCAGTGGCAACGGGGTTCTCGTGTTTTCCAGCAACTGGAAGGGATCCCGGCTATCGGGAATAGTGTTCAGAATTCGAATACGCATCAGATCAACGCCAGCCTCAATATGCAGGATCTGTATAATTATGCCGGTCTGGTGGAGAAGAAAGCGACGAATAAAGGTAAAAGCATTCAGGAAAGAAGCAGAGGAGTGCCCACACTGGGTCCTCCAGATGCAAAGGAGGAAGACCAGGAAGAACAGCCAAAACCAAAAAGATACCAGGCATATAATACGTTTATTAATGTGGTCACTGGTCTTAAAACCTTCCAGGTAAATTACCGGAACAGCCGTGGTATATTTTTGCCGGGTTATACCCAGGGAATTGGTTTTATGGGAACTTTTAAACCCACTACCGGCTTCACCTTTGGATTTCAGGATGATATACGCCATATGGCTGCGGAAAGAGGATGGTTAACCTTGTTCCAGAATTTTAACCAGCAGTATACCGCGATAAAAAATGAGCAACTGGATTACCAGGCCGGCCTTGATATTCTTCCTGATATGACCATAGAGCTAACCGGGCGAAGGAATTTTGCTGAAAATTATTCAGAAAATTACAAAGTAGAACCGGTTACTCTGGAATATCAATCCCTCACACCATATACCTATGGTAATTTCAATATTTCTACGATCCTGTTGCGCACAGCTTTTAATAATTCCACCGAAGTAAGTTCTGAAACATTTGAAACTTTCAGGGAAAACAGGCTGGAAGTTGCCCGAAGAATTGCTGAGCAAAGGGGGTTAGACCCAACAGATGTGGATGAAGAAGGATTCCCCCGCGGAATCGGAAAAACAAACCAGGCGGTGTTACTTCCTGCTTTTATCGCGGCATATTCCGGAAAGGATGCCGGGAAGGTGAAGCTTGGTGCTTTCAGGGATTTTCCTATTCCTAACTGGAATGTAAAATATACCGGGCTAATGCGCCTTGGCTGGTTCAGGGAAAAATTCAGGAGATTTTCTGTACTACATGGATACAGATCAGATTATACCCTGAATCAATTCCAGACCAACCTTGATTATAACCCTTCAGATCCTGAAGAATTGAACCAGGCAGGAGATTTTAAGAATCCTGTTCTTTTTTCAAATCTTGTATTGACAGAACTTTTCACGCCATTAGCCAGAATAGATTTCGAAACCAAGGGAAACATTCAGATCCTGGCAGAAATAGCGAAAGATCGCTCCTTGGCTTTCAGTTTTGATAATAACCTGCTTACAGAATATAGCGGGAACGAATATACCCTTGGTACCGGTTACCGTATAAAGGATTTTAAAATCGCTACTGCGATTGGGGGTAGAAGAAGAGTTTTGAGCAGTGATCTTAATTTCAGGGCAGATGTATCGTACAGGAAGAACCGTACTATTGTAAGATATCTGGACCTGGCCAATGCACAAACCATATCGGGTCAGGACATCTGGTCTATCAATTTTAATGCAGATTATGCCTTTACCAGAAACCTTACGGCCAGGTTCTATTATGACCATACCTTCTCAGAATATGCTGTCTCCACGGCATTTCCACAGACTACGATCAGGTCTGGGTTTACCCTTATTTATAATTTCGGAAATTAATCGAGGCTTGTTTGAAGAATTCGAGTAAAAAACTAACTTTGCGGTCTTATTAAATCTAAACTATGAATATTCCACAAGAATTAAAGTACACTAAAGACCACGAGTGGGTTAAGATAGAAGGCGATACCGCTACCATTGGAGTTACAGATTTTGCTCAGGGCGAACTTGGGGATATCGTATATGTTGAGGTAGAAACCCTGGACGAAACTTTGGAGAAAGAAGAAGTTTTCGGGACGGTAGAAGCTGTAAAGACGGTTTCAGATCTATTTATGCCGTTATCTGGTGAGATCATTGAGTTCAATGATAGCCTGGAAGATGAGCCGGAGAAAGTAAATGAAGATCCTTACGGAGCCGGATGGATGATAAAAATTAAAATGTCTGATACCTCAGAAGTAGATTCTTTGTTATCTGCAGACGAATATAAAGAAGTAGTTGGTAGCTAAAATATTTTTATTTCTTGCGGTTACCTATACCGGGGCCATTACCTATTTTTCTTTAATAGTAATGGATTTTAAGGTAAGTGTGGCCGGATTTGACCCTACAGACAAAATGCTCCATGCCGGGGCATATTTGTTTTTAGCAGGCTTGTGGAAGCTGTATTTTTTATTTAAGCATTCCGATTTTCAGCGATATACCGCCAATCTTTTGTGGGTGGCATTCGCTTCCTTTTTATTCGGGATGTTAATCGAAGTTTTACAGGGAACTCTAACCAGTTACAGAACTCCAGATTGGTGGGATGTAGTTGCGAATTCGACCGGGGTTGTACTCGCTGTTTTATTTTTTATGGTCATGGCTCCAACGGTTAAAAGGCTGAAGCAGAAAGTTGCTTAGCTAAATAAGATTAGAAACTGGATTTATCTTTCGGTCGTTGATTACCTTTTCAGGCTTGGATAGGTTTTCTTAAAATACCAGCATTGGTTGATTGATGCCCCAATTCATTTAAGATGCAATTCAATTAATATTTACTGGTACGAATCTTGTGGTGGTGGTATTTGTATTGGTTTATGAATGCAGGGTCTAATTAGAATCCGATCAGAACGCCAAGTTCCGGATTAGAGAAATAAGCCATACCATGATAGCTGAATCACCTCAAATGAAGCCAGGTTAAGAGTAGGTAGATTTGTTCTCGTATCATATACAATTCCTGTTACATTTTAATCTCAGGAATGATAGTGAGTGGTTTACAGATTTACTTTAGTTTTAATTACTTATTATCTCATATATATTTAGTTTTTTAGAAAAAATCTTTATTTTAGCAACCCTTAACAATATAACGCATTATGGAACCTAAGAAAAATCCAAAGGCTAATTTGAACAGAAACAGAGTATTGTTTCTTCAGCTTGGTCTTGTAGTAGTTCTGTTCATCACCTGGAGGGCGATCGAATGGAAAACTTATGACCCGGACAATATCGATATAGGACAGGTAAATATGGACGCCCTTGATGAAGAGGATGTGCCAATTACTGAAATGCAGAATACTCCACCGCCACCGCCACCGCCACCACCGGCACCAGAGGTGATCGAAGTTGTGGAAGATGAGGAAGAAGTGGAAGAAGATGAAATCCAGTCTACTGAAACCAATCTTGATGAGATCGTAGAAGTGGAAGAGGTTGTTGAGGCTCCTGAAGAAGAAGAGGTAGCAGATGTTCCGTTTGCGGTAATTGAAGATGTACCTATTTTTCCAGGTTGTGATAACCTGAGAAACAACGATGAACGTAAAAAGTGTATGAGTGAAAAGATCTCTAAGTATGTGAACAAAGAGTTTGATACAGATCTTGGAGCTGAGCTTGGATTGAGCGGTATAAACCGTGTAATCGTTCAGTTTAGAATTGATGAAAAAGGTAATATTGGCCAGGTAAGAGCACGTGCTCCACACCCAAGGCTGGAGCAGGAAGCTGCCAGAGTGATTAACAGTCTTCCTAAAATGAAGCCTGGTAAACAACGTGGTAAGCCGGTAGGGGTAATGTACTCTCTTCCTATTGCTTTTAAAGTACAGGACTAAGAAATTACAACTATATATAATTCGAATCCCCTGCTTTTAGCAGGGGATTTTTTATTTTATATAAATTCAATTTTATAAAAACTGTATATTAGACCCACAAACCATGGCCCCCTTATGCGTATGAAGTATATGTTACTTCTTCCAGTTTTATTTTTAAGTATTCAAATCAGTGCCCAGGATATTAATCTTTCTTCAGAAATTTATCCTGAATTTCCTCAATGTGAAAGTGTAGATTACAAAGAGCAGCAGGAATGTTTTAATACTACCCTGGTAGATTACATTACTTCCGGCTTCAAAGTTCCCGAAGTGGTCCTGGAAGAAAATTATGAGGGGCAGCTTACTATAATTTTTGAAGTGGACGAGGAGGGTAAGTTTCAGGTGATCTACCTCGATGCCGCTTATGATGAGTTAAAAGAGGAAATAAAAAGGGTTTTTAATGCTCTACCGGTTATAGAGCCGGCAAAATATAATGGCCGTCCCGTTCATATGCAGTTTAAAATGCCTCTGCGAATTCCGCTTCAGGCGAATTCTGGTATTCAGCCTGTTCCGCAGGAAGAAGAAATCACCTTGAAAGCGGAGGAAAAAGACAAGGATCCTGAGGATAATATTATCAATGAATATGAAAAAATTAAATCTGAAGAATTTACTCATCCCAGGTTTAGCAGCCAGATCAACATTCCACTTTCTCACGAATACTACGCCCGCTTTGATAAGGAATTTAATAGAATTGGCACAAATACACATTCCGCTTCAAAACCCCTGATGTTTGACGAGGTAAACAGGTATTATGATTTTGAGGATCAACATGAGCAATTGATGCAGGATCGCTCTACTTATGCCGGTAGAAAACTTTGGAATGAACATTTAGTCAGGTTCCAGACAGATAAATACTGGTTCACGCTGGATCCAGGTTTTGATCTTCAGATAGGGAAAGATTTTGAGCAGACTTCTCATGATTTCACCTATAACAATGGCCGGCAGTTTATAGTCCAGGGTGGTTTGGGTAAGAATTTTAATTTTTACTCTGTGGTTTACGAAAGCCAGGGAAGATTTGCTGAATATTATAATCGCTATGCGGAATCTATAAGGCCAGCGGGAGGTGACCCCGCGATTGTCCCGGGAAGGGGAGTTGCAAAAACCTTTATGGACGAGGGTTATGATTATCCCGTGGCAGAAGGTTATTTATCTTTTACGCCTGCTGAATTTATCAATATTCAGTTTGGTCATGGAAAGAATTTTATTGGGGATGGATACCGCTCCCTGGTCTTAAGTGATAATGCTTCGCCTTATCCTTATTTGAAATTAAATACGAATTTCTGGAAATTAAAATATACCAATACCTGGATGTCCTTGCGGGATGTGCGGCCAGCGGTGGTTAACAGCGGTTCCTACCGAACCAAGTATATCGCTAATCATTATCTGAGCCTTAATGTGACCAAAAGACTTAATCTAGGTTTCTTTGAGTCGGTGATGTGGGAAAATGATAATGACCGTGGCTTTGATATTAATTATCTTAATCCGGTGATCTTTTACCGTGCTATTGAATTTGCTACCGGTGCTGATGGTGGGAATGCAATTATAGGACTTACAGGGAAATACAAATTCTCAGACCAGGTTTACGCTTATGGTCAATGGCTTATAGATGAATTTTCATCCACTGATGTTTTTGGCGGAGAAGGTAGCTGGAAAAATAAATTAGGATTCCAGGCAGGATTCAAATATTTTGATGCCTTTAAAATTCATAATCTTTTCCTGCAGGCCGAATATAACCAGGTGAGGCCATATACCTATTCCCATAATTCAATAACGCTCAATTACGGCCATAACAATCAATCTATGGCGCATCTTTGGGGCGCTAACTTCAGAGAGTTTGTCGGGATTGCCAGGTATAAAAGGGACAGGTGGTTTGGTTCTACCAAATTCATTGTTGGAGAGAGAGGTTTTGATTTTTCAAATTTTGGTTCTAAATCCAATTACGGGCAGGATATTTATCGCACAGAAGATGATCGTCCTTTTGAGAGCGGTGTGAAAATAGGCCAGGGAAATACAACTAATTCTTTTTATACAGAACTGGAAGCAGGTTATATTGTAAATCCTTCAACCAATCTAAAGCTTTTCGCAAGTTTTATCTACCGTGATTTTGATGTGCAGACAAATACGGTAGTGAACTTCGATAATTCTACAACCTGGATCAATTTTGGGTTGAGAACAGATATTTTTAACTGGTACTTTGACTATTAGTGATTTTCAACACTGAAAATTAACACATTGCCTTCCTTGTTAAAACCTAATTAAGAAGTATCTTTGCGCCAGTTAAAAAAAAGCTTTTTTGAGCAACACTCGCGTACATAATTCCAGCGCTTCCATTCTTTCAGATTTCAAGGAAATAACCAAGATGAGATTGGCTATTAGTGTAGTCTTTTCTTCGGTCGCAGGTTATTTTTTAGGAGCAGATAATATAGATTTTGTCGTAGTCACCCTGCTGGCAGTTGGTGGTTACCTTATGGTTGGGGCGTCTAACGCCTATAACCAGATAATAGAGAAAAATCTGGATGCTTTGATGGACCGTACCAAAAATCGTCCATTGCCTGCAGGGAGGATGACCAATACGGTGGCATTCACTATAGCAAGCATCTTTACGGTCCTGGGATTGGCGGTGTTATATGTGATCAATCCAAAAACTGCTATGTTCGGGGCGATAAGTATATTTCTCTACGTTAGTATATATACCCCATTAAAAACAAAAACCCCGCTTTCAGTATTTGTAGGTGCCTTCCCGGGCGCCATACCCTTTATGCTGGGATGGGTGGCAGCAACAGGTAGTTTCAGCATTGAGCCCGGAACACTATTTATGATACAGTTTTTCTGGCAATTCCCACATTTCTGGGCTATTGGCTGGTGGTTGTATGATGATTATAAAAAGGGAGGTTTTTTTATGCTGCCAACCGGTAAAAGGGACAGGGGAACAGCCGTCCAGGTTATTTTATATACCTGTTGGACGATTTTAGTGTCGCTTGTACCTGTATTTGGTGTAACCGGGAAATTATATCTGACTCCGGTTTCCGGGGTGATCATACTTCTGCTTGGGCTGGGAATGCTTTATTACGCGATAAGACTTTATAAGGAGAAGACAGCTGAGGCTGCAAAAAAATTAATGTTTGCCAGTGTTTCTTATATAACTCTGCTGCAAATAGTTTACGTAATGGATAAATTTATTAGACAATGGATTTAACTCAGGGATCTGATGAGATGAAACACGGCCGGGCAAAGAAAATGATGCTCTGGTTTGGGATGATAAGTATGACCATGACCTTCGCCGGGTTGATGAGTGCTTATGTGGTCAGTAAAAACAGGCCAGACTGGCTGAATGATTTTGAATTGCCTGTAGCATTTCTCTGGAGTACTATAGTGATCACCGCCAGTAGTATTACCCTGCATTTCAGTAAGAAAATGATCCAGGGTGGAAACCGCAGGAATGCCAGTGCACTTTTAATAGGTACACTTATCCTGGCCATTCTATTTATAGTTTTTCAGATTTATGGATTCACAGAAATATTAAATCAGGGATATTGGTTTACCGGTGCAGAAAGTACGGTGACCACATCTTTCATTTATATTCTTGTATGTGTGCACTTAGCGCACCTTTTAGCGGGTATCATTGTGCTTTTGGTCTTAATTTATAACCATTTTAAACAACGCTACAAAGCAGGGCAAATGCTTGGCTTTGAGCTGGGTGAGACCTTTTGGCATTTTGTAGATGCGCTTTGGATATTTTTGATTTTGTTTTTCTATTTCTATAGATAATAAAAAAGCGTATTTTTGCGCATCCTTTAACATTAAAATACTTCTATGGAGGCTACTGTCGTTAGAACAGGCACAGAAGGAAAAACCTGGGGTGGTGGTAATGAACCACTAAAAGCAAGTTACGGAAAAATGATGATGTGGTTCTTCATTCTTTCCGATGCTTTGACCTTTTCAGGATTCCTTGCCGCTTATGGTTTTTCAAGATTTAAATTCATCGATTCATGGCCAATCGCAGATGAGGTGTTCAATCACTTCCCGTTTTTGCATGGAGTAGATGCCCCGATGTACTACGTGGCATTGATGACGTTTATCCTTATTTTTTCTTCGGTTACAATGGTACTTGCAGTAGATGCAGGTCATCATATGAAGAAAGGAAAAGTGACAATTTATATGTTCCTTACCATTATTGGGGGTCTTATTTTCGTAGGATCTCAGGCGTGGGAGTGGAAGAACTTTATTAGTGGTGAATATGGTGCGGTTAAAACTGCAGGAGGTAACATTCTTCAGTTCGTAGATGCCGAAGGTGAACGAGTAGCTCTTTCAGAAATCGCTGTGCCAATTGAAGGTGTTCGTGTGGAACATGATGCCAATAATGGTATCTGGTTCGATTCTGGCGAAGAACTTCCTACTTATAGTCTTGAAGAAATTAAAGCAGGGTTCATTCAAAATGAAGATTTGCTAATCAGAACTCAGACCCTTACAGAAGATGGTCAGAAAACAATTCTTTCTAGAGACGAGTCGTTGCTGAAATTAAATACTGAGGCTATTGGAACTGTAGAAGGTGCAAACCTTACCGAAAATGAATATGGCGCTCCTTTGTTTGCCGATTTCTTTTTCTTTATTACAGGTTTTCACGGGTTCCACGTATTTTCAGGAGTGATCATCAACATCATCATCTTCTTTAACGTG
Source organism: Christiangramia sabulilitoris (assembly GCF_007050985.1). GTDB lineage: Bacteria > Bacteroidota > Bacteroidia > Flavobacteriales > Flavobacteriaceae > Christiangramia > Christiangramia sabulilitoris. The sequence continues at coordinate 415,470 of NZ_VHSF01000003.1, read as the reverse complement.
ATCATAGGAACCTATGATCGTCGCGGAAGTTATGAAATGGTTGAGAAAGTTGGACTTTACTGGCACTTTGTAGACCTGGTATGGGTATTTGTATTTACTTTCTTTTACCTGGTATAATTCAGAAATAAAATTATTATGGCTCACGATACTACACAACATCACGGATCTGCAACCAAAAGGATCTGGATAGTTTTCGCAATACTTTCTGTAGTAACTATAGTAGAGGTGATTCTGGGGATCATTAAACCGGAATTCTTAACCGATACCAATTTCTTAGGAATGAGATTGCTTAACTGGATCTTTATAATCCTTACAATTTATAAGGCATACTATATAGCCTGGGCTTTTATGCACCTTGAGCATGAGAGCAAAGGTTTGAGAAGAGCGATCGTTTGGACTTCGATCTTCCTTGTAAGCTACCTTATTTTTATCCTTCTTACAGAAGGTGGATATATATATGATATTTACAAGGGCGGGCATGTTGCCTGGGACTTCTAACAACAAAAGTTAAATGCATAGGAAAAGGCGGTTTTATAAAACCGTCTTTTTATTTTTGTAACCCTTAGTAAAACTGGATTTATACTTATGAAAAAGTTTCTGGTACTTGGAATTTTATTCGCTCTTCCTATTACTGCTTACCTGTTCTTTGCATCCGGTAAAAACAATTTTGCCAAATTACCTGTGCTTACTCAAAACGTTCAGGATATTGGCAGTTTCGATACAAACACTGACAGTATCATTAGCTTCAAAGATCATATAAGCGTGGTGGCCTTCTTTGGTTCAGATCTTGAAAACATCAAAGGCAATACCTTTAACCTGGACAAGAAGATCCTGGAAAAATACTACGATTTTGATGACTTTCAATTTGTGCTTATCCTTCCGGAAGAAGCAAGGAATGAAACCAGCGATTTTGTGGAGGAATTCAAAAAAATAAGTGAATCTTCCAAATGGAAGATCGCTTATGGCAGCAGTAAGGAAGTACAGGAAGTATTTTCAAGTTTTAATACGCCGCACGAACTGGATGAGAATGATCATACTCCTTATGTTTTTATCGTGGATAAAGACGCAAATCTACGCGGAAGGGACGATGATGAAGATTACGGTAAGCTCTTTGGGTATGACTCAAGAGATGTCGCTGAGCTGAACAATAAAATGAATGATGATGTAAAGGTTATTCTGGCCGAATATCGTCTTGCTTTGAAAAGGAATAATCCTGAAAGAAAAAAATAAAATGAAAAACTACTCATACGTAGGGATCTCATTGGTAATTCTGATTTTCGGAATTATTTTTATTCCAAAGATCATAGACCGGATAAGCGATAATGAAATTGTTTCTTCCAACCGGCTGAATCAGAAGAAAGAGCATACTCTTAAAAAGAGCGATGAACCTCTTTCTTATATTGTTCTGGATGGGGAAAAGAAAAGAGCACCGCAGTTCGAGTTTATTAATCAGAACGGTGATACGATCTCTAATGAAGATTATAAAGGAAAGGTATACGTGGTTGAATTCTTTTTTACGACCTGTCCCACCATCTGCCCTATAATGAATAAAAATCTTGTAGAGATCCAGGAAGTGTTTGACGATCGTAAAGATTTTGGTATTGCCTCTTTTTCTATAGATCCTGTGCATGATACCCCAGAAGTCCTTTCTGAATATGCTTCCCAGTATAATATTACCAGTCCCGGCTGGAACCTCATGACCGGTGACCGTGAGGAGATCTATGCATTGGCTAACCAGGGATTTGGACTGTATGCGGGCGAAGATAAAAACGCAGCAGGAGGTTTTGCCCACCAGGGTCTGTTTGCTTTGGTGGACAAGGATGGGTTTATCAGGTCCAGAAAAGATAAATTTGGAAATCCCCTTATTTACTACCGTGGTTCAGTAGAAAGAAATAAGAGCGTTGCTCGTGGGGAAGAAGAACCGCAAATCGAAATTCTAATAGAGGATATAAACAATTTACTTTGAAAACGACTTTAAACACTTCAGACAAAGTAGCCGTTCCGGTTATTATAGCTTTATCTATTGCGGTTCCTGTAATAGTTCTTGTGCTTATGTTGCTCCCGGAGCGATATAATATTTTTGGTGCTGAGGCGATTACCTTTCCATTGTTTCATGGTATTTTGAATTTTCTTACTGCCGTGTTATTGATCATTGGTTATTTTTTTATGAGTGTTCAGAAATATATTCAGCATAGAAATACCATGATCGCGGCTTTTGGACTTTCTGTAATATTTCTGGTAAGTTATGTGTTATCCAAGATCAGTAATGAGCCGGTCCCATACGGGGGCGAAGGTATGTTCAGGTATGTATATTTCTTTATTCTCATTACGCATATCGTACTTTCGGGAATAATAGTTCCGTTAGTTCTTTTTACCATGTACAGGGGTTTAAAGGGGGAATATGAAAAGCATGCGAAAATTGCCAGATGGACGTTCCCTATTTGGTTATATGTAGCAGTTACAGGAGTTCTGGTATTCCTGTTTATGATGCCATATTATTAGTTATGCGGATAAATTCTTAATTTTAAAGTGATCAAAGAAAAATGAAGATGAAAAATGTCGGTGTAGCAGGAGTATTATTTTTGATATTGTTTTTGAGTTCGGATTTGGCGGCTGCGCAATGTTCCATGTGCCGTGCTGTACTGGAGAGTGAAGCAGATCAAAGTACTGCTAAAGGCATTAATGATGGTATTCTTTTTCTTATGATCTTTCCTTATCTGCTCGTTGGAGGCGTGGGTTATTTCATTTACAGATCTCGCAGAAAAAAGAAAAGTACTTCCTGATCATTCTTTTTCGGTTTTTTCGATCATAGTCTTAATGGTTTTTAAAATTAGACTGTAACAATTTAATTTTTTAACAGTCTTATTAGGTAGGGAGTCATTTCTCTGCGTAATAACCATCACTCATGATTGAAATTTCAAATCTTCACAAATCCTATAAGATGGGTGCTAATTCCTTGCACGTATTAAAAGGGATAAATTTTAAGGTAGCTGAAGGTGAGCTGCTGTCTATCATGGGATCGTCGGGATCCGGAAAATCCACACTTTTAAATATCCTGGGAATGCTGGATGAAGCCGATGAAGGTTCTTATATCCTTGACGGAGTCCATATTAAAAATCTTAGTGAAAAACTGGCGGCCAAATACCGGAATAAATTTCTCGGGTTTATCTTCCAGTCTTTTAATCTTATTGGTTATAAAAATGCCTTAGATAATGTAGCTCTGCCACTCTATTACCAGGGGATGGCCCGCGGGGAAAGAATGGACAGGGCTATGAGTTACCTGGAAAAAGTGGGTCTGGCAGACTGGGCTTCTCATCTTCCTAATGAACTTTCAGGAGGGCAGAAACAGCGGGTGGCTATCGCCAGGGCGCTGGCCAGTGATCCTAAAGTATTACTTGCAGATGAACCTACCGGGGCTCTTGATACAAAAACCTCTTATGAAGTGATGGAGCTTATCCAGGAAATAAACGACGAAGGACGTACCATTTTAGTGGTAACCCATGAACATGACATCGCACAAATGACGAAAAGGATCGTTAATCTTAAGGATGGTGTTATAATAGAAGATACTCTGATTTCACAGAATAGGGCTGCGCAAAATGTTTGATTTAGACAGATGGGACGAAATATTCGAAACAATTCGTAAGAACAAATTACGAACGTTTCTTACCGGCTTGTCTGTAGCTTCAGGGATTTTTATCCTGGTGATCCTTTTGGGAATTGGAGAAGGTATGCGCAACGGTATTGCCCGGGAATTTGAACAGGATGCTTCTAACCTGATCTTTGTGTTTCCCGGGGTTACTTCTAAAGAGCACAACGGTCTAAACCCGGGAAGAAGGATTCAGTTAAAGAACGAGGATTACGACCAGATCTTAAGATTATATGGAGAAAAGCTTGATAAAGCTTCTTCGGTTTATCAAAACTGGGGGCAGGTTCTCAATTACGGCAAAGAATCGGGCTCTTATGATCTGCGCGGAACTTTTCCCGCCTACCAGGAACTTGAAAATATCTCTCTCACATCTGGCAGGTTTATAGATTTCAATGATCTTTCGAATTCTGAAAAAACCATGGTAATAGGGAACAGGTTAAAACTGGATTTGTTCAAAGAGGAAGATGCGATTGGAAAGATCGTACAGGTTTCAGGAGTCAACTTTAAAGTGGTGGGGGTTTATACAGATCCGGGCGGAGAACGTGAGGAAACAAGGGCGGTAATTCCCATAACCACCGCGCAGAAAGCTTTTGGTGGTGGAAATAATATTAACCGGCTCTATCTTACCCTGAAACCGGAAGATAATTTTGATGCAGCGGTTGCCGCTTCCAGTCAGTTTTCTGAAGAACTGGAGCAATTTCTAAAAATGAGACACACTATTGCACCAGATGACGACAGTGCGATCCGGATAAATAACTACCTGGAAAATGCTAAAAGGTTTTTCACTCTTATGGATATGATTAGATTATTTTTCTGGGGAGTTGGGATATGTACGATCATAGCGGGAGTGGTAGGAGTAAGCAATATCATGCTAATAATTGTTAAGGAAAGAACCCGGGAAATAGGAATAAGAAAAGCGCTGGGTGCCCAGCCAATCTCCATTATAGGGATGATCCTGCACGAGTCTATTTTCGTAACCGCGATAGCCGGATTCCTTGGCCTTATTTTTAGTCTCGCCCTGCTTGAGTTTGTAGGTCCACTTATTGAAACACAGTATATCTATAATCCCACCGTGAATTTTACGGTTGCAATAAATACAGTAGTGATCCTGGTACTGGCAGGCGCCCTGGCAGGATTTTTTCCGGCCTGGCGCGCAGCGAGAATAAGACCTATTAACGCATTAAGAGACGAATAATATGTTTAGCAGAGATCGTTGGAGTGAAATCATTGAAGCCCTGACCGCCAATTGGTTCAGGACTGTTCTAACTGCTTTCGGGGTATTATGGGGGATATTTATTCTGGTGATCCTGCTGGCTGCAGGAAAGGGTCTGGAAAATGGTGTCAAGCAAGGGTTTAGCGGGATCGCAACCAATACCATGTTCATGTGGACCCAGGTTGCTTCCAAACCATATAAGGGAATGCCTAAGGGGCGTCGTTTTAGCTATGATATGGATGATGTCACCGCTATAAAAGATCAGGTTCCCGGATTAAGATTTGTATCTCCCAGAAATCAGTTAGGAGGTTTTGGTGGTGCAAATAACGTGGTTCGAGGTCTAAATACAGGTGCTTTTAATGTCTATGGAGATTATCCTGAGATCATTCAGCAGGAGCCTATGGATATCACCACCGGACGTTTTATCAATTATTCAGACATTAACGATAAACGCAAGGTGGCAGTCATCGGCGAGGGAGTAAAAACGACCTTATATGATTCAGGAGAAGATCCCTTAGGAACCTACATTAAAATTAATGGAGTGAATTTTATGGTAATTGGTACCTATAAGAAAAAAAGTCAGGGTGGAGACATAGAGGAAGGGCAAAAACAGATCTTCGTTCCTTTTACGGCATTTTCCCAGGCTTTTAACAGAGGGGATAAAGTAGGCTGGATGGCGATAACTGCCAGGGATGGATATTCTATAACCGAGTTGAAAGAAAATATCATAGATATCGTGAAAACACGGCATACGATACATCCCGAAGACGATCGCGCCATCGGGAACTTTGACCTTTACCAGGAATTCAGCAAAGTGAATGGGCTTTTTATTGCGCTAAAAGCGGTGGCCTATTTTGTAGGGGTGCTGGTTCTACTTTCGGGAATTATCGGGATTAGTAATATTATGCTTATCGTGGTCAAAGAAAGAACAAATGAAATAGGAGTGCGACGTGCCCTGGGTGCAACCCCATGGTCTATTAGGGGGCAGATATTAATGGAGTCTGTTTTTTTAACCATTATTTCTGGAATGGCGGGGATTATACTTGCTACGGCGGTGATCTGGCTGGTGAATATTCAGTTGAGTGGAATGGATACTTCAGAAATGATGTTCCTTAACCCTTCCGTTAACCTTGGAGTGGTTATGATCGCTCTTTCAATTTTAATTATTTCAGGATTGCTTGCCGGGCTTATACCGGCGCAACAAGCGATCAGGGTGAAACCCGTAGATGCTTTAAGAACAGAATAATACCTTTAAAACTAATACAATCTAAAAATGAAAAAATTTGTAACCATCGGAATCTTAGTTTTTATAGCGGTGACCTTCGTGGGAGCTCTGTATTATCTATATCAAAAGAATCAGGAAGATCCAGTAGTTTATCAAACTGAAGAGCCTACAGAACAAACCATCATTAAGAAAACCGTTGCTACAGGGAAAATTGTTCCTAAAGAAGAGGTGCTTATTAAACCAAATATTTCGGGTATTATCGATGAGATCTATATTGAAGCCGGGGACAGGATCAAGGCGGGTGATCTGATCGCAAAAATCAGGGTAATCCCAAATGTTTCTTCCCTGCAGAGTGCAAAGGATGCGGTAGCCACTGCAAAAATTAACCTGGAAAATGAAAAGAAAGTTTTTGAAAGACAAAAAGCGCTTTTTGATAAAGGAGTGATTTCGGCGAACGATTTTGATGCTGCAGAGGTAAGCTATAAAAGAGCAGAACAAAATTATAAGTCTGCTCAGCAGAATTATGAGATTGTGAGAACAGGTACCACCAGTGGGATTGGGAGTGCAGCGAACACCCTTATCCGGTCTACCGTAGAAGGTATGGTGCTGGATGTTCCGGTGAAAGCAGGGAACCAGGTAATTGAGAGTAACAACTTTAATGATGGTACCACCATCGCAACTTTAGCCGATGTAAATGAAATGATCTTTGAAGGTAAGGTGGATGAAAGTGAAGTAGGAAAAATTAAGGAAGATCTTCCACTAGAGGTGACCGTGGGAGCTATAGAAAATAAAACATTTAATGCTGTCCTGGATTATATAGCTCCAAAAGGGGTCGAGGATAACGGGGCAATTCAATTTGAAATAAAAGGAACTTTAGATAAAGCAGATACCACGTTTATTCGTGCCGGCTTAAGTGCAAATGCCTCGATCATCCTGGCGCGTGCAGATAGTGTGCTGGCTATTAAAGAGGCTTTGGTTCAGTTCGATCCGGAAACTAAGGAGCCTTTCGTGGAAATTATGACCGGAGACCAGGAATTCGAAAAGCGCGATGTAGAGCTTGGGGTGAGTGATGGTATAAATGTAGAGGTGCTTAGCGGCTTGGAAAAAGGAGATAAGATAAAGGTTTGGAACCAGCTCAAGGCTCCTATGAATCTTGCTCAAAATTAGAATTTTTATTCCTAGTGTAACAACATCCATCTTTTACAGACATATCATACAGAATCTTATTATGAAGAATTATAGTTTACTAGTCACCCTATTGCTTTTTTCCAGCCTGCTTACTGCGCAGCAAAAGGAATGGACCCTGGAAGAATGCGTTAATTACGCTTTAGATAATAACATCCAGGTAAAACAATCTGAACTTGAGGTAGAGCTTTCAGATATAGAAAAACGTGATGCCCTGGGTAATTTTATACCTAGTATAAATGGCCAGGCGACCAATGCCTGGAATACAGGTCTTACCCAAAACGTAACTACCGGAATTTTACAAAATCAGACTACCAGAAACTTCTCTGCCGGTGTAACCGCCGGTTTAACCCTTTATGATGGGCTGAGAAATTTCAAACAATTACAGCGGGCAAGAATTTCAAGAATAGCCAGTGAATATTCTCTGGATAAGATGAAAGATGATATAGCCCTGTTCGTTGCAGATGCTTACTTACAGGTGTTGTTCAGTAAACAAAACCTGGAGGTGTTAAAGGCTCAGAACGAAGTGACCCAGCAACAGTTAGTTAGAACCCGAGACCTTGTGGAGGCAGGTGTTTTGCCCCAGGGAGACCTTCTGGAGATCCAGGCAACCATTGCAGATGAAAAACAGCGCATGATCGTCGCAGATAACCAGATCCAGATCTCTTTAATAGGTCTTGCCCAGACTTTAGGGATCAAGGACTACCAGAATTTCAATATTGCAGAGAGAGATTATAATATTTTCGGTAACGAGATCCTTGAAAATTCTGTCTACGATATTATTGAAAAAGCCAAGGAGGAAAGATCTGAAATAAAGATCGCAGAAGCGAATCGGGAATTGGCAGAAATGGATGTAGAACTTACCAAAGGAGCATATTTACCTACGCTGAATGCTTTCTTTAATTATAACACCAGGGAAAGCGGGCAAAGCAGGATTATTGGTTCTACCCTGGATCCCAATGAACCAACCAGGCAAATTGGTATCGTTGAAAGTAGTAACGAGATTGTAGTTGCGCCTAATGCAGTTCCTACTTTAGGTAGCCCGTTACCATTTTTTGAACAACTTTATCGTAACGATGGGGTTACCTATGGCTTGCAATTAAATGTTCCTATCCTGAATGGTTTTGCTACAAGAAACCAGGTAAGGCGAAATGAGGTGAACGTAAAGCGGGCACAGTTCCAGCTGGAACAGGCTGAGCTTGATCTTGAGGCAAATGTTTACCAGGCTTATACCGATGCCCGTGGTGCTTTCGAAGTTTACGAAGCTTCCCTTGTCGCGGCAGATGCACAGGAAAGAGCTTTTGAATATGCAACAGAGCGGTTCAATGTGGGGCTTACCAATGCCTTCGATTTCAGCCAGGCAAAAATTAGATTCGAGAACACACAAAGAGAGGCTCTAAGAGCTAAATACGATTATATTTTCAAACTAAAAGTAGTTGAATTATATTTTGGAATTCCTGTTGGGGATTTAAAATTCTAAGTAAATGAATAAAAAGACACTTTTCATCATTCTGGGCGTAGTAGTAGCCTTAGTCATTCTATTAGTAATTGGTAAAAAAGCGGGTTGGTTTGGTAACTCGGCTAATGTGAAGGAGGTTGAGATCACCAAGGTAGAACCAATAGATATTACCGAAACCGTTTCGGCAACAGGAAAGATCCAGCCGGAGGTTGAGGTAAAGCTTTCGTCTGAAGTTTCCGGAGAGATCATTGAATTGCCGGTAGTAGAAGGACAGGCAGTGGTGAAAGGAGATCTGTTAGTAAGGATCAATCCGGACATTTATCAATCCAGCGTTCAAAGAGCCCGGGCAAGTTATTCTAATTCCAAGGCAAATTTTGCGCAGACCCAGGCGAATTTAAAACAAGCCGAAGCAGATTATAAAAGAAACAAAACTCTTTTTGAAAAAGGGGTGATCTCACAGGCAGAATGGGATGGTATTGTTTCTAACTACGAAATGGCTGAAGCAAATAAAGAATCGGCATATTTTAGTATGCAGAGTAGTGCTGCCACAGTAACCGAGGCACAGGATAACCTGGGGCGTACTAATATTTATGCACCCATGAGCGGAACCATCTCAAAACTTGATGCTGAATTAGGCGAAAGAGTAGTGGGAACTCAACAAATGGCAGGTACAGAGATCCTACGCGTTGCCAACCTGGAGAATATGGAAGTTGAGGTAGATGTAAATGAAAATGATATCGTAAAAGTTTCTGTTGGGGATTCTACGATCGTAGAGGTAGATGCATACCTTGGGAAGGAATTTAAGGGCATAGTAACCGAGATTTCCAATACAGCAGATAATACCCTTACCACAGACCAGGTAACCAATTTTAAAGTAAAGGTGAGAATCCTTAAAGATTCCTATGCAGACCTTACAGAAGGAAAACCGGAGAATTATTCTCCATTCAGACCGGGGATGACAGCTACGGTGGATATTATAACCAATAAAAGGTCTAATGTCATTGGCGTACCTATTAGCTCTATCGTGATCAAAAATGATACTACTGCCACCAAAAAATCTTACATTAAAAAAGATAACGAAGAGGAAGAAAAGTTTGAGTGCGTATTTGTAAAAGACGGACAAAAAGCTAAACTTCGCGTTGTGGAAACTGGTATCCAGGATGATTCTCATATAGAGATCCTGAGAGGCCTGGAAGATGGTGATGTCGTGATCACCGGCCCATACAGTACAGTTACTAAAAGCCTTGATACCGGTGATGAAATCGAGGTTAAGAAAGAAGGAGAAGAGAAAGAAACCGATTAAATGTTTAGAATTTGGCGCTGATTTTATGTCTGGAGACTGCAACTACCAACTGTTCGGTAGGAATTGCAAAAGATGGCGAACTATTAATCTTAAAAGAGGATAATAGTAAGAATTACTCGCATGCAGAGAAATTGCATGTATTCATTAAAGAAGCGATGTTGAAAGCCGGGGTGACTGCCAATGAACTTGATGCCGTTGCAGTTAGCAAAGGTCCCGGATCTTATACAGGATTAAGAATAGGCGTTTCTTCAGCCAAGGGATTATGTTATTCTCTTGGTATTCCTTTAATTTCAGTGCCTACCCTGGATCTTTTGGCTTATAAGCTCAAAGGTGAAAAAGGCTTGATCGTATCTATGCTCGATGCCCGCCGCATGGAAGTTTATTCTGCGGTGTATGATTCTGATATTAATCAGTTAAGAGATACTGAGGCGCAAATTCTTGAGCCTTCTTCGTTTAATATTTATCTGGAGAAATCGAAGGTTCATTTTATTGGAAATGGAGTGGCCAAATTCGAGGATATCTGTACTCATCAAAATGCAGTTTTTCATAAGGAACAATATCCTTCAGCAAAAGAAATGGCGGCAATAGCCGAATATAAGTATCAAAAAAGCGACATTGAAGATGTCGCTTATTTTGAACCTTATTATTTAAAAGATTTTATTGCAGGTTAAGATCGTTCCTGTACCTGCTTTTCTCTTTCAGTACCTCTCATTTTAGTCTGGTCATAAAGGTATACATCTCTTTGAGGATAAGGAATGGTCATTCCTGCTTCTTCCAGTCTAATCTTTCCTTCCTCTATCATATACCAGTGAAGATCCCAGAACACACTTAATTCAGCATAATACCTTACAGAGAAGTTAACCGAACTATCTCCAAGGGAATGTACAATAATCTGCGGTGCAGGATCTTTTAGTACATTTTCCTGTTCCATTACCATATTAGTAAGAACTTCTTTTGCCTTTTTGATATCATCATCATAGGATATTCCAAAAGTAAGATTCTCTCTTCTAGTTTTGTTATGGCTGTAGTTAATCACATTATCATTACTCAATTGGCCGTTAGGAATAACTGCTCGTTGATTACCAAACGTATCGATCTTGGTATAAAATAGAGAGATCTCAACGACACTCCCGGAAACTCCCTGAGCTTCTATCCAGTCGCCAACTCTAAAAGGCTTTAGAACAATTATCAAAACACCTCCTGCCAGATTCCCCAGTGACCCTTGCAAGGCTAAACCAATAGCTAAACCGGCCGCACCAATCGCAGCTACCAGGGATGCACTTTGCACTCCCAACTGGGTAATTACCAGGACAAAAAGTAAGATTTTAAGCCCCCAGCTGGTAGCATTCAGGGTAAATTTCTCCAGGGTTGGATCATAGTCTTGTTTTTCGAATAGCTTTCTCAGGTATTTAACGATCATTTTGATCACCCATAAGCCCACGATCAGGAGAGCGAGGGCTCCTACTAAAGTTGGTAGATAGTCTATAAATTTTGAACCGTACTCTTTGGCGATATCGCCCCAGTCATTCAACTTTTCCATATTTAATTTTAATTGTTATTGATTTTAATGGTAAAAAATTAGAGTTTATTTCTTGTTTAATTTATGTTAAACTTCGCAAATCCTTTCCAGTGCTGCTTCTTCAAATTCCACCGGCAGTTGGCATACACCTTCCTGGCAAACATAGATGAGATCTTTGTTATCTATATACCGGTCTTTTAAAAGGGCGATCTCAGAGTCTTCAGCGCTTGCGGCCAATATCATATTAGGCAGATATTTTTCCTGTAAAAATTTTGCCTTCTCCCTGTATTTTTCTCCCGTTATCGCTACTTCAAAATAAGGATGGGTAAAATTCATTAAGAGATCCAGCCAGTTGGAGTAAGATTGTGGGTATTCCGGGATCTTGTCCAATACATTCTGAAGCATTTGTCTTGATCTATCCAGGTATTTAGTATTTCCCGTAATTTTTCCCAATCGAAACAGGTTTTTTGCCATTACAGAATTAGAGGCCGGGATCACATTATCGTTTATCTCAATAGTTCTAGTTACTAATGCCCGGTCTTTTATTGAGGTAAAAAAATACATTCCGGAATTCTGATCGAAAAAATCTTCTTCAGCAACCTTTAATAAACTTTCTGCCTGATGCAGGTCCTCTATTTTGAAAGTTGTTTCATAGAGGTCCAGGAATGCCTGAATGCAAAAGGCATAATCTTCAAGGTAACCATTTATGCTGCTTTTCCCGTTTTTATAGGAATGGAACAATCTGCCGTCTTCCCTTTTTTGATGTCCCTTAATAAATTCAATGTTCTTTCTTCCTGCAGCCAGATACTCTTCTTTGCCCAGAGCCTGGTAGGCTGCCACATATCCAGAAAGCATCATGGCATTCCATGAAGTAAGTGATTTATCATCTAATCCTGGTTTATGTCGTTCTTTTCTTAAATTTTCCAGCTTGTCCAGACAACTTTGTATTCTTTGTTTTACTTCAGATTCTGAAATCCCGAACTCTTCAGCGATATCATCAGAAGGTCTCGTCCTTATAAGCACGTATCCCTGATCTTCCCATTTTCCGTAGCTGTTAATATTAAAATAGGTGGAAAACAGCTGAAAGTCGTCCCCAAGGTGGTTCTCCAACTCTTCTTTGGTCCAGACATAATATGCTCCTTCCTCATTCTTTCCAAAACTATTCTGGCTATCGGCATCCAGAGCTGAATAAAATGCTCCGGTTTGATCGGTCATTTCCGTCTCTATATACTTCAGTGTTTTCTCAACTACTTCCCTGTACCATTCATTTTTGGTCAGTTTAAAGGCTTTAGAATATAATTGTACTAGTTGGGCATTATCATAAAGCATTTTTTCGAAATGCGGGACATGCCATCTTTCATCTACCGAATACCTGGAAAATCCACCAGCAATAGGATCAAAAACACCTCCCCATGAAATTTTGTTCAGGGTAAGTAAGCAATGCTCCAATAAGTTCTTATCTGAATCCTGATGAGCGTAGCGAAGGAGGAATTCAAAATTATTAGGCATCATAAACTTTGGAGACCGGTTGTATCCGCCATTTTTATGGTCAAACGAACGTTTCCATTTATCAATTACAGGCTTAAAAAGATCCTTGTGTAAGGGCTTTTCAACGGTAATTGGTTCGATAAGATCAATTTGATTTAATCCTTTGGCAAGTTTTTCAGCATATTCCACGAGCTTTTCAGGTTGGGTCATATATAGCCTTGAAATCTGCTCCAGTGCATCTTTCCATTGTTCCTTTCTAAAATAGGTGCCTCCCCAAACCGGGCGCCCGTCTGGAAGTGCCACGACATTCATGGGCCATCCGCCCGTTCCCGTCATCACCTGTACCGCATTCATATATACATGGTCAATATCTGGCCTTTCTTCCCGGTCTACCTTTATACAGATATAATTGCTGTTCATAATGTCTGCTACCGCTTCATCTTCAAAACTTTCATGCTCCATAACATGACACCAGTGACATGCGGAATAACCGACGCTTATTAAGAGCAATTTGTCCTTTTCTTTCGCTTCATCCAAAACAGCATCATTCCACGGTTTCCAGTTTACCGGATTATGCGCATGCTGCAGTAAGTAAGGGCTGCTTTCGTGGATGAGGTCGTTAGTATGCCTGGGTGAATTGGTGGCCATGATAATTTATTATGTTCAAAGGTATAGCGGATAGCTGCTAAATGCTAACCGAAATCCCTAAAATTACCCTAATATAAGGGTGTAGACTATCTCAATTTTGTATTATTAAACTTTTAATACCTTTAAGACTCAGCCAATAAGTCAAAAAGATTCGATAAGGTAGGTTGTTAATTGATCGCTTTTATGGAAGATATTTATATCGTGATGCTGGTCGCTTTGTTTGCCCTGGCTATTACAGATCTGGTAGTTGGTGTTAGCAACGATGCCGTAAATTTTCTGAATTCAGCTATAGGTTCCAAAGCGGTTTCCATGCGAACTATTATGATAGTCGCGAGCCTGGGAGTGGCGGTAGGAGCCATCTTTTCCAGCGGATTGATGGAAGTCGCCCGAAAAGGAATTTTTCTCCCCGGTGAATTTTATTTTGAGGAGATCATGATCATTTTTATGGCCGTAATGATCACAGATGTCCTCCTTCTCGATTTTTTTAATTCCCTGGGCTTACCAACCTCCACCACCGTTTCTATAGTTTTCGAATTGCTGGGTGCTGCAGTTTGTATGGCAGCAATAAAAATCTATACCCAGGGCGATGGCAATCTTTCTGATATTACAAATTATATAAATACCGCAAAAGCCACTGAAATAATAGTAGGCATACTTATGGCCGTAGTCATTGCTTTTCTTGTCGGAGCTTTTGTGCAATATATTTCGAGACTTGTATTTTCATTTCAATTTGAACGCAAAGTAAAATACGTAGGTAGTATTTTCGGTGGGGTTTCACTAACTGCGATCCTGTATTTTATACTAATAAAAGGATTGAAAAGTGTTCCCTACATCTCTGCGGAAACACTGGACTATGTTAATAATAACACTTGGTTAATAGTTTTGATTGGTTTCATTCTTTTTACTGCGATCTCCCAGTTCGTGATGAGTGTTTTAAAACTCAATATCCTGAGAACAATCATCATTATTGGAACTTTTGCCCTCGCTCTCGCTTTTGCCGGAAATGATCTGGTGAATTTTATTGGAGTTCCCATAGCGGCCTGGCAATCATTCGAATTGTGGCAGAGCGCTTATGCGACCACCGGGGTTTTGCCTTCAGAATTTGCCATGACCGGTTTGTCCGGTAAAGTTCCCACACCTGAAATTCTACTGGTTGGAGCCGGTGCGGTAATGGTGGTCACTCTTTGGTTCTCAAGTAAGGCAAGATCTGTGGTAGATACCGGGATCAATTTGTCCAGGCAGGGTGATGCCGTAGAACGTTTTAATCCTAACTGGCTGTCTCGTGGCATCGTAAGATATTCTGTGATTTTTGGAAATGCGATTACTTCACTGTTGCCCGGCAGCATGAGAAACAGGATCGAAAATAAATTTGATAAACCTGATTCCCATAAGAACAGTAAGAGATTCGATGCTCCTGCCTTTGATATGGTACGGGCATCTGTCAACCTTGTGGTGGCCAGTGTATTGATTTCCATTGGTACCAACATGAAATTACCGCTTTCTACCACTTATGTGACCTTTATGGTAGCTATGGGTACCTCACTGGCAGACCGGGCGTGGGATAGGGAAAGTGCGGTCTACCGGGTGGCCGGAGTATTAAATGTTGTTGGAGGTTGGTTCGTTACCGCGATTGTGGCCTTTACGGCTGCTGCGATCTTTGGTTCTATCATTTATTTTGGCGGTACTATAGCTTTAGTGGTTTTAATCCTTATTGCTCTTGTTCTGGTGGTAAGAAGCGGGATAATTCATTCCCGGAAAGAGAAGATCGAAAACGAAAAGAAGAAATTTAATAAAAGCGATATTATCACTATAAATGAAATTACTTCTGAAACTTCAGAGAATATTTCGAATGTAATAGGTGGCATCAATAAGATGTTTACTAAAACTGTAGATCAGTTAGGTTATTACGATCTTGGTAAACTAAAAAAGAATTATAAAAAGATCGAAAAGCTGGAAGCCGAAGTCGATGAGCTGAAGGACAATATTTTTTACTTTATAAAATCTCTGGACGAAAATTCAGTAGAGGCGAGCAAGTTCTATATTCTAACTTTGGATCATCTCCAGGATATGGTTCAATCTATAAGTTTTATTGCCAGGAATAGTTATAATCATGTGCATAATAACCATAAGAATCTAAAGTTTAATCAAATCAGGGACCTGAAAAAGGTGGATGATAAAACCCAGGTTCTTTTTGACAGGATCACCCGGACTTTCGATAATCATGAATTTAGTAATATAGATGAGCTGTTGAATGAAAAGAATGATTTGATGGATCATGTTTCAGAATTGATCCAGAAACAAATCCAGCGGATCAGAACTTCAGAATCCAGCCCTAAGAATAGTAAGCTCTATTTTGGGATCCTCCTGGAAACGAAAGACCTTATAGGTTCTACCATGAACTTATTGCAGCTGTTTCAGGAATTCTATACCGAAGCGAAATCAACGAATTATTAAAAACAGAAAGATCCCTTATAATTAAGAGATTTTTCTGTTTTATGATAGTAAACCGATTTTCTAACCATTCACGGCCTCAACGTATTCTACTTTTCCTCTTAGCATGTCTCTTAGCATCGTTTCAATACCGCTCTTTAAGGTCATGGTAGAAGAAGGACAACCGCTGCAGGCTCCCTGTAGAATTACCTTTACTGTTTTGTTCTCTTCATTATAACTGTCAAAAAGTATATTACCACCGTCACTTGCTACAGCGGGTTTAATATATTCATCCAGGATAGCCACAATTTGCTGGGAAGTGTCGTCTAGATTTTCAAAGGCCGCATTTTGGGTTTCTTCAACTTCTTTTGGAGATGCACCAGAAGTACCTACACTCTCTTTCTTAAGAACTTCATTACCTTCTTCCAGATATGTTCTAATAAATTCCCTTAATTCCATGGTAACTTCTTCCCACTCAGCGATGTCATATTTCTGAACCGAAACATAATTTTCATCGATAAAAACTTCCTTTACGAAAGGGAAATGGAAAAGTTTCTGCACCAGTGGTGCGTTCTTCGCGTCATCAATATTCTTAAATTCAGAAGACTGAAGAACCAGTTTCTTGTTAGCAACGAATTTCATTACCGCAGGATTCGGGGTACTTTCAGCGTATACTGTGACCGGTACTTTTCCGCTTTGAGACTTGGTTTCTTTAATGACTTCACCACCCTTATTAAGGTAAGACTCAATCTGCTCAGCCACTTCTTCCTGTACATCTGCCCATTCCACAATGTCGTATTTTTCTATCGCCACAAAATTCTGTGCGATATATACCGTTTTAACAAAAGGCAGATAGAATAACTGTTGGGCAAGGGGAGATTTAGCCGCCTCATCTATGTTCTTAAATTCATAGTTTTCGTGACGGGTAAGGAATTTATCAGCTTCGAATTTTACAATCGAAGCCGTAGTGGTTGGAACTATAGTTATGTTGAAATCTTTCATCTCAAAATTTTTGGCAAAAATACTAAAGAAAAACAAGGTAATACATATATTTACAGCCTTTATGACTACTTACATGCATATTAAACCTTACTCCAATCAGCATAATTACGGGTTAGGTTGTTTTAGCTTTTTAGCTTTATTATTACTTCTGAATTTTTCGGCTTTACGGGCACAGGAGGTCATTCCAACCTATTCAGACTACCTTACCAGTAATCTTTTTTTGATACATCCTTCGATGGCCGGAGCTTCAAATTATGATCAGATAAGGTTAACTGCGCGAAGACAGTGGTTTGACGTGGAAGACGCTCCTAACTTACAAACCCTGGCTTATAATTCCAGGATCGGAGAGAAAATTGGGGTAGGGGGCATCGTTTTCAGGGATGAGAACGGGAATTTCTCTAAAATGGGATTCTATGGATCTATCGCCTACCATCTAATGTTTTCCCGCAGCACGGCAGATCTTAACCAGTTATCTTTTGGGATTAGTGCAGGAGTGATCCAGCACAGGCTGGATACCAGTGGTTTTTCCAGATTTGATCCTTTATTAGGTGCCAGCGATACCGATTTATTTGCTAATATGGACCTGGGGATTTCTTATTTTGTACGTGATCTTTATTTCCATTTTGCGGCCAAGAATATTATTTCTGTAAACAGAGAGCTATTCTATTCTGATGCCGTGCCCAGTAATATGAGAAAATATTTATTCTCTGCCGGGTATGTTTTTACGCTGAATCCTAATGATCCCTGGAGTTTTGAACCTTCGCTCTTATTCCAGGCCAGAGAGGCCACCAATGAAATGGCCCTGGATGCTAATATGAAAGCTTATTACGAAATTGAATCTGGAAGATTATGGGGAGGATTGTCCTACCGTAATAGTTTTGAAAGCACAGAATATACTGCGCAGGGAGAAGAGATCAAGCGGCAGCAATTAAGATATATCACTCCCTTTGTTGGAGTGAATTACAATAAATTTATTTTTGGTTATACCTTCAGTTACCAATTGAATTCTCTGGTGCTGAGCAATGGTGGTTTTCACCAGATCACTTTAGGGTATAATTTCGGGGAGAGCAGAAAGCGGTATGACTGTAAATGTCCTGCGATCAATTAAAAGTTCAATTCCGAAATTTTATAGTTCCCGGCCCCGGATCCCAAAATTTCTTCCAGTACTTTTCGGTTAACATTGGTGTAGAATTCTGGTCTTTGATCGGTATCTACAGAAGTATTCAACAATTTATTTTCCTGAAGTACACTTTTGGTCTGCCTGGCAACAGCCTCACCCGAATCAATGATCTTAACTTCTTCCGGTAATATTTTGCTTAGTAGCGGGATCAAATATGGGTAGTGACTGCAACCCAGTACCAGGTAATCTATCCTTGCTTCCAGCATTGGAGTAAGCAGTTCTTTGAGTAATTTTCGTGCTTCACTGGAATTTCTTTTTCCCCCTTCTATAAGTTCCACCAGGCCGTTTCCTTCCACCTCAATAACCCTAATGTCTCTGGCGTATAATTCTGAGGTTTGAGCGAATAATTCACTGGCCAGTGTTCCCCTGGTTGCCAGGATGCCTATGGCTTTATTCCTGCTTTTAAGAGCAGCGGGTTTAATTGCAGGTTCTATACCTATGATAGGGACATTGTATGAATCTCTAAGAATTTTAATGGCATTGGTGGTGGCAGTATTGCAGGCAACGACTATTAGCTTGCATCCCATCTCTAAAAGCTTTTCTGTATTCTTTATAGAAAGGCTTATTATTTCCTTCTGGGTTTTAATACCGTATGGGGCATTTTTACTATCAGATAGGTAAATGGTTTTTTCTAATGGCAAAAGCTGGTGAATCTCCTTCCAGATGGAAGTGCCTCCAACTCCTGAATCAAAAATCCCAATGGGTCTGGAGTCGCTCATATTAGTGTAAAAATAAAAACTGCGTACAAATATGTACGCAGTTTTTTAAATTATTACTTGAAATGAACTTATTACAGTCCTAATTCTTTCTTTACATCTGGCATAAGGTTATAACCATCGGCCAAAAGAACGCCTGTTCCTGTAGTAGAGTCAAGAACATAATCATATCCTTTTGCTCTGGCCACTTTTTGGATAGCCGTACGAACTTTTTCAAGGATCGGCTTCAATAGATCAGTTTCCTTCTTTTGTAGATCCTGTCTTGCTTTAGCACTATGCTCCTGAATTCTTCTTTGAGCTGCCTGCAGTTCAGTTGCACGCTTTTGGTTCTCCTCTTCAGATTTAGTATTAGCTTCGGCTTCATAACGCTGCATAGTACTTTGAGCTTCAGATAGCATATCTTTTATCTCAGCGTCATAAGTCTTTTCCAGTTTCTGAAGTTGATCCATTGCGCTCTTGTAGTCAGGCAGGTCCTGTACTAGCTCCTGAGTAGCAATATGAGCAACTTTAGTCTGTGCATTTGTAAAAGCAGTAGCGCCAATCATCAAAGCTAAAGCTATAAATAGTGTTCTGAATTGTTTCATTGTAATCGTCGTTAAGTTTAATTTAGGTTAAAAAATTTAGTTTATTGTATCGTTCTTTTTCTCTCTTAGTTTTAAAATAGAATCCTTTTTTCTTTCTCTTTCTGCAAGAATTCTGGCTCTTCGCTCTTCAAACTCTTTTTGTCTTGCAGATTTCAAGGAATCTCTTTCTTTCTTTTTCGCTTCTATAAATGCTTCGCGTTCAGATTTTTTTTCTTGAGCCTGTTCTTCACGTTTTGTGATCTCTGCATCCTGTTCCACCGTTCTGTCTTCGGCTTTCTCTAATTCCCTGATCTCATCTTTCGATTCCAGCTGCTCACGATTTGCTGTTCTTTTGATCGTTCTAAGAACAGTTTCACTTACATCATATTGCTTGTCTGCATATATCATTCCAATATCTGCAGTCCGGTCAAAAACAAAATCTAAATTTCTGTTTTCTGCAATTTGCTGTACCGCACTAAAAACCTGATCCTGAATTGGTCTTACCAGTTGTTTTTTCTGAATGATATAATCACCATTCGGGCCAAACCTGTTTTGCTGATATTCCAAAGCTTGTTGTTCCATATAGGCGATCTCACCTTCGCGCTCCTCAATAAGTTCTTTAGTGAGTAAAGCCCTTTCATTGTCCAACCTGGTCTTCATATCTTCCACCTTGCGCATTTTTGCTTCGGCTTCAGCCTTCCATTCCTGGACCCTGTTATCTAATTGTCTTGATGCTTCCTGATATTCCGGAACGTTCTCAAGAATATACTCCATGTCTATATAACCAAGTCTAATGGTTTTTTGTGCCGTGACCGATGAAAGGCCTAAGGCTGCAATCGCTAAAATGGTGAATACTCTTTTTTTCATCTGAATCGAATATAGAAAATATCATGCCAAATTAAAATTGCTGGCCAATGATAAAATGTGTTTCCCATCCATTTGGACCTGGTTGCCCAACGATTTCGTCGAATCCATATCCAAAATCAATACCCAGTAATCCGAAGGTCGGCATAAAAATTCTAAGTCCAACACCTGCAGATCTGTTTAATTGAAACGGATTATAGTCTCTAAAATTGTCATAAGTAGCACCGGCCTCCAAAAATGATAGGGCATAAATCGAAGCAGCGGGTTTTAAAGTGATAGGGAATCTAAGCTCCAGTGAGTATTTATTGTAGATAACCGCACCATCATCTCTTGCGTTCACCGGCCGGTCAATTGGCACTACAGACTGGTTAGGATAACCTCTTAACTGAATGGTTTCTCTTCCATCAAGGCTAAAAGCTCCAAGACCATCTCCACCCAGGTAGTAACGCTCAAAGGGAGGGATTCCTCTTTCATTGTTATAAGCACCCAGAAAACCATATTCAGCATGTGTTCTCAATACTAGATTACTGCTTTGAGAGAAACTGTAAAGGTTGGTATACCAGGTTCCGGCGAATTTGATCTTATAGAATTCCAGCCAGTTATATTTCTTTTGGTCTACCAATTCGCGATCTGCTACAGAATTTTCTGGGGTTACCCGGTTGCCCTGCTCATTAACCAGGTTACCGTTGTCGTCTCTTAACTGGTATTCATCCAGATTTTCCAGGTTTGCATAATCAACTCCGTTCCATAGGGAATAAGGAGGGGTTAATTTCGCTGTGACCGAAAATTTTGATCCGCCAGTTGGGAAAATAGGGTTGAATCTTGTATTGTCTCTGGTGATACCAAATTGATAGTACAGGTTATTTGAATGCCCGTTACCAAATGTAAACAGCCCTGTGTTATAGTTATTAAGATCATATCTCTGGTAACCTATAACATTAGAAAGCGTTACATATTGATCTGGTGCTGTTAATCTTTTTGCTAATCCTATACTTACTCCCAGAATGTCAAAACTACGGCTCTTATCTGCCTCTCTTTGTACGAAATCAAAAAGGAACTGTCTTGTATAACTGAATGAAGTGGAAAGACTCACCGGTCTTTTTCCGCCTAACCAGGGTTCTCTGAACGAGAGGCTGTAGGTTTGGTAGAAAGTACTGGCCTGTGCTCTTAAAGAAAGGGTTTGACCATCTCCCATGGGAACTGGCTTATAGGCTTCTTTATCAAATAATCCCTGTATAGAGAAGTTGTTAAAGGATAGTCCTAGTGTTCCTATGAAACCACCTCCGCCGTAACCTCCCTGAAGTTCGATCTGGCTGGCTCCGGCTTCTACAACCTGATATTCCAGGCTTAACGTACCTTCTCGTGGATCTGGATCTACAAACTCCGGATTTAACTGTTCTGCATCAAAGAAACCTAAGGCTCCTAATTCACGCACAGTGGCCACAACTGCTTCCTGGCTGTACTTTTGTCCGGGTTTCGTTCTAAGTTCACGGTAGATTACATGATCTTTTGTCTTGTCATTTCCGGTTACTCTTATTTCATCGAAATAAGCCTCTTTACCTTCTCTTATCCTGATCTCGAAATCAATAGTATCATTGTATACATTGGTTTCCACAAGATCTATATCAGAGAATAAATACCCGTTATTCTGGTATTCATTGGCAATCGAAGTTTTATTTGGTTCTCTTCCCTGTACTCTTTCATCTAGTAGGACACCGTTATAAACGTCACCTTTTTTGATTCCCAGGAATTTGTTTAATTGCTCATCTGTATAGGCATTATTCCCCAGGTAGTCAATCTCACCTATATAGTATTGATTTCCTTCCTCGATATTTAATCGAAGAGCAATAGTTTCTTCGTCCTTTTTTATTAAAGTGTCTGAAGTGATTCGGGCATCTCTGAATCCTTCTTCCTTGTATTTGTTTACTACAGATTCTTTATCTTCCTGGTAATCCTTTCTCACGAATTTAGAACGCTTCCAGAATCTTAAAAGATTGTTTTGCTTGGTGTTCTTCATGTTTCGCTTAAGCTTCGCATCAGATAGTTTATCGTTTCCAATAAATTCTATATCTGAGATCTTTACACGGTCACCCTGATTTACATCCACGATCATATTCACCTTATTGGTGGCAACTGTATCTGTAACTTCCGAGGTTCTAATGTCTACCCTGGCATTAAAATATCCTTCTTTTCTATACTTGTTTTCAATATAGTTTTTGGAAGTTGTGATAAGGTTTTCGGTAACTTTTACTCCGGGTTTCAGGTTGTTTTCATCTATAAGCTCGTCGCGTTTGCTTTTTTTCTTGATGCCGGCAAATCTTACCTGGTTTAACACCGGTACTTCTGTGATCTCCAGTTCCAGGTCTGCAACATTGCCTTCTACATTGGTGATGTAAAAACTAATATCACTAAAAAGGTCCAGTTCCCATAGTTTGTTGATTACATCCCGAAGTTTTTCTCCCGGAATGAATATTTCTTCTCCTTCTTTAAGGCCGGTATATGCTATTACGGTTTGTTCATTGTAGGTAGTGGTGCCGGTGACTTTTATATCGCCAATGGTATATTTTTTAGAATCTCCAAGGGGTAGGTCTTGTGCTTTGGCAGCTATACTGAATATGAAACAAATTGCAAAAAGTGTAAAAATCTTTTTCGTCATGAATGCACTAACTGAGTTGCTCACTTGTTTTTCCAAATCTTCGTTCTCTATTTTGATAATTATAAATGGCTTCAAAAAGATCTTCTCTTCTATAGTCTGGCCACAGGATTTTTGTAAAATACAATTCAGCATAAGCAATCTGCCATAATAGGAAGTTGCTAATGCGCTGTTCACCACTGGTGCGGATCAAAAGATCTACATCTGGTAAATTTCGGGTGTAAAGATGCTCATTTATAACCGATTCGTCAACTGCATCTATAGATAATTCTTCACTTTTTACTTTGGTGGCAATCTGTTTGATGCAATTCGTGATTTCTTCACGGCTTCCGTAGCTCAGTGCGAGAGTTAAAGTCATGCGCTTATTGCCTGAGGTCTTTTCAATTACATCCAGTAACTCCTTTTTTGCTTTCTTCGGAAGGTTGGAAATATTGCCAATAGAATTTAACCTGATATCGTTATCCTGCAGGGTCTTGATTTCTTTCTTTAAACTTGATACCAAAAGTTTCATCAGGGTATCGACCTCTAATTTAGGCCTGTTCCAGTTCTCGGTTGAAAAAGCATAAAGCGTCAGATTTTTGATCCCGATCTCTGCACAGCCTTCCACGACATCTCTCACCGCTTTTGTGCCCTCCTTGTGCCCGGAAGCTCTAAGGAAACCTTTTTGTTTAGCCCAGCGTCCATTTCCATCCATGATGATGGCAATATGACCAGGTAATTTTTCAAGGTTTAAGTTGTCTTTATAATTCATTTAAAAGCAATAACATGGCTTTCGGCCAAATGTAAACGTGAATGTTATGCCGGTAAATACATACCAGTCATTCGTATTTCTATTCCCGAATTCTGCATTCGGTTCTCTTCGTCCCAAATATTCTGACGGCCAGCTCCCGTCCAGGTTGTCTGTAAGGGTGTACCTGGCACCTATTTCAAAAGCACCAATAATATGCTCTGTAACGGCTTCCTTGTAACCCATCACCATAGGTATGGCAAAAGACCAGTTCGTGCCTTCATTGACCAGGTTATTGGCTCTTCCGTTCTTTAGCCAGACATGATCTGCTCTAAAGTAAGTGATGCCGGTATAAAGATACGGAGTACTTTGCGGTAATGGCTCAGACAGATCAAAATCCCAGAAATTAAATTCTAAACCCAGAGAAGCCTCTGCGATAGTGTTCTCAAAAGAGTAACCCCGTTGCTGTCTTCTGGTGTCTGAGGATTTGGTATCATCTGCAGAGATCTCTGCATATACTAAGGTGAAGCGCAGTGAATGCCTGGCGCTTCGATTCCATTTTGCGATCAAACCGCCTACCGGGGAGTTAGGCAGGATATAATTCGTACGGCCTACATCACCAATAAAATTTGCACCTCCGGCAAAAGCCCCTATCTCAACTTGTTGAGAATATGTGCTAATAGAAAAAAATGCCATCACTACAAATGCGATAAGATACCTCATAGGTTTTCAAAAGTTTGCAAATATAACAATTCTGATTGCCCTGCAATAATTTCAGCAGATTTGTGCATAAGTATAAACAGTTTTTGAATCTTTTTATTGCTTAATTGCGCCGGTCTTCCCCCCAAAGTAATTTTTTCCGAAGGGTGTTTAAGAAACTATCTTCCCGCAGTTCCACAAAATTGATGGTGTAGGGTGCTTTGGTAATAATTATTTCTGTGTCGTTTTCTAAGGTAGCGATCCTGGAATCCATAGAAACCAGGTGCGTGTCTTCCCTTCCTGAAACTTTCAGCTTGATCCTGGTGTGATCTTTAATAATTAATGGCCGGGCATTTAAATTATGTGGTGCAATAGGAGTGATCACCAGGGAGTCTACATCAGGGGTAATCACGGGACCGCCGCAACTAAGGGAGTAACCTGTAGAACCGGTGGGTGTTGAAATAATAAGCCCGTCTGCCCAGTAAGAGGTAAGGTACTGGTCATCCAGCCAGGTGTCTACCGTGATCATGGAGGTAGTATTTTTTCGGCTTACGGCTATTTCATTTAAGGCAATATGTGAAAACACGGGATCAAAACTTTTGGGATTGGTTTCGATTTGCAGAACAGACCTGGGAGAAAGACTAAACTTCTTTTCCAGAATCTCTTCCAGGGTGCTCTCAATTTGTTCTTTTTGAATAGTAGCAAGAAAGCCCAGTCTGCCTGTGTTTATACCTACAATAGGAATATCCAGGTTACGAATATAATTAATGGATTTTAATATAGTTCCATCCCCGCCAATACAGAAGAACATATCATAAGAATTATCCAGTTCATCAAATGCGCTGAAGTGATCGTAGTCTTTCTCTATACTGTTATTGCTATGTATAAGTTTGAGGAAATTTTCTTCTATTAAGACTTCGATATTCTTTTTGTCCAGGATATCGAGTAGCTGTCCTATATATTGGGCAGCATTGGCATGATAAAACTGTCCGTATATGCCTATTTTCATAAATTAAATGTTCAGGTATTTGTCAAGATATTTGGACCTGTCCTTAAGGTTTTTGTTGAAGGTGTCCTCTTGATGTTCAGAAATAATAAGATACCCATAACGCCTGAAGGCCTGGATGATCTCATTCATTCCCGAGGGGGTGATTTTCAGGGTGATTTCTGCCATATCATCCTCCATTTTAGAAACGAAAGCACCTAACAGGTGAGCGTTATTGGATTCCACGATCTGGCATACCTCCCCAAAGGTATAGTCTTTAAAAGCTTTTTCTATAATAAGTATATTGCCGGGTTCGTGTAAAAATGGAGTTTCTTTAAATAAAGAGATCATTTCATTTAACTCTACATATCCCAGGTAATTATTGTTATCATCGAGAACCGGCAGGATGTTAGAATTATTTTGCGCGAAGGCCTCCAGGCTGTCTAACCAGTAATTGCTTTCACGTACAAAAAATCCTTCCAGTGAATATCTGTACTCATCAATGGATTTTTCATTTTCAAAGCACCTTATGTCATTCTCTGCTATGCAGCCAACATAAACGCCGCCATCTTCCACCGGCAAATGCGTATAGGTAAGCTGATTAAAAAGTTCCTGGACCTCGTCAATTTTATCTGACAGGCTTAAAATCTTTACGTCATTCAATATGTGTTCCTGCAAACTCATTTTTTCATTTCCTTTTCTGCAAATTAATCAAAATAAAATTCATTGAAGCAGGCAGCACTTTGTATTTTTGTTAATAAAATGAAGCAAAAATGACAAAACTGAGTGTGAATATTAATAAAATCGCCACCCTTAGAAATGCCCGTGGAGGTGATGTTCCAAATTTAGTGGAAGCAGCTAAAAATATAGAATCTTATGGCGCTGAAGGTATCACCGTGCATCCTAGGCCAGATGAAAGGCACATACGTTATGCAGATGTTCATGATCTTAAGCCGGTACTAACCACAGAGTTTAATATTGAAGGGAAGCCAATACAGCAGTTTATAGATCTTGTTCTTGAAGCGGCTCCTGCTCAGGTAACCCTGGTGCCAGATGCTGAAGACGCAATTACCTCTAATGCTGGCTGGGATACTATAAAGCATAAAGAGTATCTTAAGGAGGTGATCGCAGAATTTAAATATCATGGCATAAGAACTTCAATTTTCGTAGACCCCGAGAAAAAGATGATCGAAGGTGCTGCCGAAACAGGGACGGACAGGATCGAATTGTATACTGAAAGTTTTGCTGTGGGATATGCACGGGGAGATAAGAACGCCGTAAAACCTTATGCCGAATGTGCCGGTCTGGCTCATAAATTAGGTTTAGGCGTCAATGCCGGCCATGACCTATCTCTTCAGAATTTAAAATTTTTTAATACTGAGGTGCCTCATTTAGCTGAGGTTTCTATTGGTCACGCCTTGATATCTGAAGCTCTGTATATGGGGCTGGAGAAAACAATTCAGGAATATTTAAAGCTATTAAAATAAATGAAATTACACTCTACGATACTGGGCGAGGGTAAACCCTTTCTCATCCTGCATGGATTTCTTGGAATGAGCGATAACTGGAAGACTTTGGGGAAGCAATTCGCTAAGGATGGTTTTCAGGTTCATTTAATAGATCAGCGAAATCATGGTAAAAGTCCGCATAGTGATGATTTTTCATACGCTTTAATGGCTAAGGACCTAAAGGAATACTGTGATGAAAAAGGCCTGGATAATATAATTTTAATGGGGCACTCTATGGGTGGTAAAACTGCGATGCAGGCCGCTTGTGAAAATGAGAACCTCGTTGAAAAATTACTTGTGGTGGATATCGCTCCCAGGTATTATGCGCCTCACCATCAACAGATACTGGATGGACTTACCGCCCTGGATGAAGCAAAACTGACTTCCAGAGGTGATGCAGAGGATTTTCTGTCAGAATATATTCCTGAAACAGGCGTACGTCTGTTTTTGCTAAAAAATCTTTACTGGAAAACAAAAGAACAGCTGGCCCTTAAATTAAATCTTGAAGCTTTAAAAAACAATATCAATAATATAGGAGAAGCCTTACTCCCAGGGATGACTTATACAGGTCCTACACTCTTTATCAAGGGGGCAAATTCAGACTATATTACTTCACAGGACAAAAATCTCATCAAGGAGCACTTTCCTGTAGCAACAATTGAAACTGTTAAGGATGCCGGGCATTGGGTGCACGCTGAAAATATGGAGGCATTTTATCAGGTAGTTTCCCGATTTGTTTAAAATCTTTCTAAATTTATTATGTATGCATAATAAATTTCGATGAAATGTTGCGTAATATCTATTTTATGCTATTTTTGACGCTAGCTTTTTAAGACATTTTAAATATAATCCTAATTAAATTATGAAAAGACTATTATTACTTGGCCTGGTATTGATGGCCACGGCAATAACCTATGCCGGTGGTTACAGGGTGAGTTTACAGGGACAACGAGGACTTGCTATGGGGCACACTGGGGTTGCAGTGGTGAACAATGCAGAATTAGCTTTCTTTAACCCGGGTGGACTGGTGTTCCTTGAGAACAAGATCAATGCCGCTGTGGGAGTTAGTGCTGTATTCTCAGACGTGGTATGGCAAAATGATGAATTTGGAGAGATGGCCAGAACAGATAGTCCGGTAGGAACTCCGTTCTATGCTTATTTTTCTTATAAACTAAGTGATAAATTTAGTGTTGGTCTTGCAGCTTATACTCCTTATGGAAGTAGTGTGGAGTGGGAAAAGGACTGGGCAGGATCACATTTGGTAAACGATATTGAACTGGCGGCTATTTATGTGCAGGCGTTAGCTTCTTATAAAATTACAGATAATCTTGCTGTTGGTGGTGGACCTATTTACGTAAGCGGTTCTGTAAATTTCAACAGAAACCTTAACAGAACTCTTACAGATCTTGATGGTAACAGGTCTAATGTAACCGTAGATGCTTCGGGCGTTAGTGCGTGGGGATGGTCTGCAGGGGCAATGTGGAAACCAATGGATAGTTTAACCATCGGGGTTAACTATAGATCTGAGATTCTTGTTAAAGCTGAAGATGGTGATGCTAATTTTAATAACATTCCAAATTCACCTTTAACACCATTTGAGAATACTACTTTCGATGCAACCTTGCCTCTTCCGGCTGAACTTACCATTGGTGCTTCTTACCAGTTAAATGAGAAATGGTTGTTCGCTTTCGATTACAACAGAACTTTCTGGGATGTTTACGAATCTTTAGATGTAGATTTCGCAAATCCAAATATTCCTGATTCTAATAACCCAAGACAATACGAAGATTCTTCTATCTATAGATTTGGTCTGCAATATACTGCCAACGAAACTTTCACTTTGAGAGCGGGATACTATTTTGATGAATCTCCGGTACAGTCTGGATACTTTGCGCCAGAAACGCCAAGAAACGATTCTAATAACTTCACGGGTGGACTTACGGTAAATGTATCAGACAGAGTTGCTATCGATGCAGCTTTCCTGTACAGCCGCTTTAAAGAGATAGATGAATCTTATAATTTCTATCAGGAAAATGGTCAGAATGTTCCATTCGAGGGAACTTATAAATCCAGTGCTTTCACTCCTGGTCTTGGTGTAACTATAAAAATATAATAAGTACGATGAAGAATTATTTTAAATATTTAGCAATATTAGCTCTGGGTGTAGTTTCCTGTGAGCCTGAATTGGAAAACTCGATCGAAGATGGTGAACTTTACACCAACGGGTCGGCAGATTTTTCTAATTATGTTGCCCTGGGGAACTCTTTAACTGCTGGTTATGCAGACGGGAGTTTGTATATCACAGGTCAGCAAAATTCATATCCTAACATTCTTGCAGACAAGTTTGCAGCTGTGCAGGAAACAGATGGTTTTACCCAGCCATTAATGAATGATAATTTTGGTGGTCTGCTCGCCGGCGGAACCCAGATTCCTGGTTTCGATACAAGATTGGTTCTTGCCGTAGGTGCAAATGGACCGTTCCCTGCAAGATACAGGGGGGCTACTCCAACTACAGATATTACTAATGTACTTTCAGGTCCTTTTAATAATATGGGTGTACCTGGTGCAAAATCTTATCACCTTGTGGCACCTGGTTATGGAAATGTAGCAGGAGTTTCTGCAGGATTGGCTAATCCATTTTTTGTAAGATTCGCCAGCGCAGCGAATTCTACAATTTTAGATGATGCACTTGCCCAGGATCCTACATTTTTCACCCTTTGGATAGGGAACAACGACGTTCTTGGATATGCTACTTCTGGTGGTACAGGGACATTTCAGCTAGGGAATCCTAATTTTGCAGAATATGGAATGAATGATATTACAGATCCTACAGCTTTTGCCGGATTATACGGTCAACTGGCCGGAGCACTTGCTCAAACTGCAGATGGAGTGTTGTTAACTATTCCAGATGTAACTTTAGCACCATTCTTTACTACTGTACCTAACAATGCTTTAGTAATTGACGCCGCAACTGCAGGTCAGCTTACAGCTTATTTCCAGGCAGTAGCCGGTGTATTTACTCAGGTGTTAATGCAGCAGGGAGTTCCTCAGGAGCAGGCTGTAGCCATTGCTTCTCAATATGCTATCACTTTCAATGAAGGTCCAAACAGGTTCCTTATCGATGTACCGGCTTCTCAGACTAATCCTCTTGGATTCCGCCAGATGACACAGGAAGAATTACTTCTTCTTACTATAGATCAGGGTGCACTGGCAGCCGGTTATGGATCTGTTGAATTTACCCAGGAAGTAGGAGAGGTTATCGCCGTTCTTCAAGGTGGAGGTTCTCCAACTCAAGAGCAGGTAGGTATTCTTTTTGGTGCAGTTAGTGGTATTGATGATAAAGATGCCCTGGATTCAGAAGAAATACTGAATATCAAGCAGGCTACCGGTCTTTTCAATGATGCAATTGCAGCAACCGCTGGTTCGCTTAACTTAGGTTTGGTTGAAATTGATGAAGTACTTGGTCGTTTAAATAACGGTGGTATCGCCTTCGATGGAGGAGTGATCACTTCAGATTTTGTTACGGGTGGTGCTTTCTCATTAGATGGGATACACCTTACGCCTCGTGGTTATGCAGTAGTGGCTAATGAAATCATTGCTGAGATCAATGCCACATACGGTTCCAACGTGCCTAAGGCAGATGTTGGTGCTTATGGAACGGTAACTTTAAGTCAGGACGTTCAGTAATATTAAAATTGCCATAAAATTTAATTAGGCCGGGATTTTCCCGGCCTTTTTTTTGCAACTTTACCTCATAAACAACCTTTAAATTATGAACTTTATACTTCGATTATTACTAACGGCGCTTGCGGTGGTAATACTTGCCAAAGTTTTACCGGGAGTGAGTGTGGATAGTTACTGGACCGCGATCATCGTCGCCCTGGTTCTGGCTCTGTTAAATTTTATTGTTAAACCTCTATTGGTTCTATTGACCCTGCCGGTTACCATTCTAACCTTAGGATTATTCCTACTGGTCATCAATGCGATCATCATTTTTATGGCAGATGGTTTTGTGAGTGGTTTCGACGTGGATGGATGGTTTATCGCCATAATTTTTAGTTTGTTACTGTCTCTGGTGCAATCTTTGTTATTTTCAATTCTGAAATCAGATTAGATTTAACTGAATTTCAACAAATTGAAACTTTGTAGACTTTAAGAAAAAACGTAATTTTGCACTCCAATTTTTATAACAGATCAAAATGAATATTACCAGAGAGAATATTGATGAATTAAATGCGGTAGTTAAAGTTGATATCGCAAAAGAAGATTATGCCGGTAAAGTAGAGAAGATATTAAAAGATTACCGAAAGAATGCCAATATTCCCGGTTTCAGAAAAGGTCATGTACCTATGGGGATGGTTAAGAAACAATACGGCCAGGCTGTGTTGGTTGATGAGGTGAACAAATTGCTTCAGGACAGCCTTAACAATTACCTTACCGAAGAGAAACTGGACGTACTAGGAAACCCTCTGCCAAAAGAACAGGAAAATTTTGACTGGGAAAAGGATAATTACAGCTTCGAATTTGAATTAGGGCTTGCTCCAGAATTTGAAGTGAATCTTGATCTTGAAAAACCTGTAACTAAATATAACATCGTTGCCGATGAGAAAATGGTAAACGATCAGATAGAAAGTATCCAGAAGCAATATGGAAAGCTTAAAACCAAAGAAGTGGTTGAAGAAGGAGACACTGTTGCCGGTACTTTTAAGAATGAAGAAGAAGGGATCGAGAATGATTCTACTATCGAGCTTGCAAATATTAAAGGAAAGAAAAACCTTAATAAATTCGTTGGAGCCAAGGTAGGGGATACGATCACTTTAAAGACAAAAGGTCTGTTTGAAGATGATCATGCCTTGGTGAACCACTTAAAAGTGGAACATGATAAAGCTCACGATCTTGATATCGAGGTTGAATTTACAATTTCTGAAATCAACGAAAGAGAGCTTGCAGATCTTGACCAGGAATTATTCGACAAACTATTCGGTAAGGATAAAGTAACTTCTGTTACTGAGCTTAAAGAAAAGATCAAGGAAGATGCAGCCAAACAATTCGAGCAGCAGAGTGATCAGCAGTTGATGAATGATATTACTGAAGCTCTTATCGAAGCTACCAACTTCGAACTTCCTAAAGAATTTCTTCAGAAGTGGATACAGACTGTAGGTGAAAAACCACTAACAGAAGAGGAAGCTGCAGAAGAATACGAAAAAAGTGAAAAAGGCCTTCGTTACCAGTTGATCGAAGGTAAAGTGGTAAATGACAACAACCTGAATGTAGATTTCAACGATCTTAAATCTTTTACTACAGAGAAGATCAAGCAGCAAATGGCACAATTTGGTCAGATGGATCCTTCAGAAAAGGAACTTGATGATATCGCGGCCAGGATCTTATCTAATCAGGATGAGGTTAAGAGACTTTCTGAACAATTAATGAACGAAAAACTTCTTGAATTCTATAAGGAGAAAATGAAGTTTGATGAAAAGGAAGTGACTTACGAGGAATTTGTGAAAGCTATTTATAAGTAAGCCTTTTTACGATATATTACCTATCTTTAAGGCGTCTACTCCATTTGAGTGACGCCTTTTTTGGTTTTAACCGGAATTTTAATTAAGATTAGAAAAACAACAGAAAAATTGATGGATTACGGAAAAGAATTTCAAAAATATGCTGTCTCAGATCATAACATTAACAGCAATTATTACGATAAAATTGTAAGCAGTATGATGCCGGTGGGCATGACCCCGAATATTATTGAAGAGCGCCAGATGAATGCCGTGGCTATGGACGTTTTCTCACGTTTGATGATGGACAGGATCATTTTTCTGGGAACGGGTATCAATGAGCAGGTGGCGAACATAGTACAAGCTCAGTTGTTGTTCCTGGAAAGTACAGATGCTTCTAAAGATATTCAGATCTATATAAATTCTCCTGGAGGGAGTGTTTATGCCGGTCTGGGCATTTATGATACCATGCAGTTCATTAAGCCAGATGTGGCAACTATTTGCACAGGAATGGCCGCTTCTATGGGAGCTGTACTTTTATGTGCCGGTGAGGCAGGTAAACGTAGCGGGTTACCGCACTGTCGTGTAATGATCCATCAACCAATGGGTGGAGCTCAAGGACAGGCAAGTGATATTGAGATCACCGCCAGAGAGATCATTACCCTTAAAGAAGAACTATATAAGATCATTGCCAAGCATTCCGGTCAGACTTACGAAAAAGTACATGAAGACAGTGACCGTGACTACTGGATGAAGGCTGAGAAGGCCAAGGAGTATGGTATGATCGACGAAGTATTAAAAAGAGAAGGATAAATTGTAAATACTGTACTGCAGTAATTACCGAAAATTTAAACAATGGCGAAAGAAGATTTAGAATGTTCCTTTTGTGGTAGAAAAAAACCAGAAACCAATCTGCTAATTGCAGGTCTGGATGCACATATTTGTGATAGATGTATCGAGCAGGCTCATGGGATCGTTGTAGAAGAATCCAAGCAGGGAGAAGCTAAGGAGCTTTCTTCAGATTTAATGTTGAGCAAACCAAAATCGATAAAAACGTTTTTGGATGAATATATCATCGGGCAGGAAGAGACTAAAAAAGTGATGTCTGTGGCTGTCTACAATCATTATAAAAGGTTGTTACAACCTCAAAGTGAAGATGATGTCGAGATCCAGAAAAGTAATATCATCATGGTAGGGGAGACCGGTACCGGTAAAACCCTTATGGCGCGTACTATTGCTAAAATGCTGAATGTGCCTCTTGCAATTGTGGATGCTACAGTTTTAACTGAGGCAGGTTATGTTGGTGAAGATGTGGAAGGAATTCTAACGCGTTTACTTCAGGCCGCCGATTATAATACTGAAAAAGCGCAGCGCGGGATCGTTTTTATCGACGAGATAGACAAGATCGCCCGTAAGAGTGATAACCCTTCTATAACTCGTGATGTTTCTGGAGAAGGAGTTCAGCAGGCATTATTAAAATTACTGGAAGGAACTACAGTTAATGTCCCGCCAAAAGGTGGTCGTAAACATCCAGACCAGAAATTCATTGAGGTGAATACAGAAAATATCCTCTTTATTGCCGGTGGTGCTTTTGACGGAATTGAAAGGATTATTAGTAAAAGATTAAATATGCAGGCGGTTGGCTTTAGTGCTTCCAAAAGTGAAGACACTATTGAGCGAACTAATTTATTGAAATATATTATTCCGAAGGATCTGAAAGAATTTGGACTAATCCCGGAGATTATTGGTCGTTTACCTGCGCTAACATTCATGAATCCACTGGATAGAAAAACACTAAGGGCTATTTTAACCGAGCCTAAGAATGCTATTATTAAACAATATAAGAAGTTATTCGAGATGGATGATATCGAATTTGATATCACCGATGATGCTTTGCATTATATTGTAGATAAAGCGGTGGAATATAAACTGGGAGCCCGTGGACTGCGTTCTTTGTGTGAGGCCATCCTGACCGATGCAATGTTCGAACTTCCGGAAAGTGAGGAAGGTGAATTTACGGTAACCCGTGAATATGCTGAAGATAAGTTGAATAAATCTACGATTAGTAAGCTTAAAGCGGTGTCTTAAAGATAGATCATTATAGTGATAAGATAAAAAAAGCTCTCAATTCTGAGAGCTTTTTTTATATGTGAATTTTTCTAACTTCTGATTTTAACTTCAGTTTACCAGCTTCCGCCGGCACCACCACCGCCAAAACCACCGCCGCCGAAGCCTCCACCAAAGCCACCGCCACCAAATCCGCCTCCAGAGCTACCGCCTCCAAAACCGCCTCCACCAAAACTTCCGCGCCCCAGGGAGCTTAGAATGATCGCATCCCAGAGAACGCTTTTTCCGGTTCTTCTTCCACCGTTTCTACCTCCACCTTTCTTATTGAAAATGGATACGAGGATGACAAAGAAGATAAAAAAGAAAATGATGGTCTTCATAGATATTCCACCTCCACCGGTATTGCCAGGGCTGCGAACTCCCGTAAACGTACCGTTAAGAACTTCAAATATGGCCGAGGTGCCTTTGTCCAGCCCGGCGTAAATATCTCCGTTCCTGAATTCTGGTAAAATGATTAGTTCTATGATCTCTTTGGTCCTGGCATCGGTAAGGTATTCTTCGAGGCCATATCCCGTGGTAATCCAGATCTTGCGTTCTTTTTGAGCTACCAGGACAAGAAGGCCATTATCTTTATCGCTTTGGCCAATTTCCCATTCGTGGGCCCAATGTGCAGCATAGGTGCCTTCATACTCACCTTCCAATGACTGGATGGTTATCACTACTATTTGGGTAGAAGTAGTATCAGCATAATTAATCAGCTTTTCTTCCAGCCTTTTTTCATCTGAAGATGAAAGCATGTCTGCCTCATCATATACACTGGTCTGTTCAGTTGGTCGTGGCGGGACATCCCGCTGTGCCAGGACGCTGAATCCCGATAGAAGTACAAGTAAGAATATAAATCGTTTGATAAGCTTATCCTTTTGAAATTTGATCAGATAATTCGTTGGTGTCATCTTCATCCCAGGGGAAATGTTTCTTTAATTGCTCTCCTGCCTTTAATACTCCTTCCACAAGGCCGTCTTTAAAACGCCCTTCCTTGAAATGGGATACGATAAGATCTTTGGTGCTTTCCCAGAAATCATCTGCTACCACATCATTTATTCCCTTGTCTCCGTAAATGACAAAATTCCTGTCTTCTACAGCAACATAGATGAGGACGCCATTTGCCTCCTTGGTATTATCCATTTTAAGCGCATGGAAAACTTCCATGGCTCTCTCAAAAATATCCTGTTTACCTGTGCTGGGTTCCAGGTGTACCCTGATCTCGCCACTGGTCTTGCTTTCAGCTATTCTTATGGCCTCAACAATTTCCTCTTCTTCTCTCTTACTTAAAAAAGCCTCGCTTTGTACGCTCATTCTTTAAAAATCGAATTCTACATCTGGTGCATTTTCTGCTCCTGCATCTGCCTGGAAACGCTCCATTCGCTCAAAACCGAAAAGTCCAGCAAACATATTATTTGGAAATACTCTTATATAAGTATTGTAATCTGTAACCGCTTCATTGTATCTGTCTCGTGCCACATTGATCCGGTTTTCGGTTCCTTCCAGCTGTGATTGAAGCTGCAGAAAGTTCTGGTTCGCCTTTAATTCAGGATATCTTTCTACAGTAACCAGTAACCTGGATAATGCCGAGGTAACTCCCTGTTGTGCCTCCTGAAATTGCTGAATCTGGGCTGCACTTAAATTTTCAGCATCTACATTTACAGAAGTTGCTTTAGCCCTGGCTTCGATCACCTCCTTTAAAGTACCTCGTTCAAAATCTGCTGCACCTTCTACTGTTTTTACCAGGTTACCAATAAGGTCATTTCTTCTCTGGTAAGAACTTTCTACATTGGACCAGGCTAGTTTAGCGTTCTCTTCCTTGGTTACTGCGGTGTTATTGAATCCTGCAGTGAATCTCCAGATCACGATAACTCCAATAACGATAATTATTAAGGGGATAAGCCACTTTTTCATATTACAATTGATTTTTAAGGTTGATTAGTTCAGATTTGACGCTTTCAAGTTTCCTTATTATTTCAAAGTTACTCAGCGTTTTGTGTTTTTCTTCTTTTAAATGGGTCTTGGCTCCTTCAAGCGTAAAACCACGTTCTTTAACCAGATGGTAGATAAGACTTAAGTTCTTAATATCTTCTGGAGTAAACTTCCTGTTGCCTTTGGCGTTTTTCTTGGGTTTGATAGCGTCAAATTCCTTTTCCCAGAACCTTATCAGGGAGGTGTTTACTTTAAAGGCTTCGGCGACTTCGCCAATACTGTAATAGCGTTTTTCAGGAAGGTTTATGTGCATTAATCAAGCGATTGATTTTCACGTTGGGCTTTATCCAGAACTTCTCCAAATTCTTCCGGAGAAAGATTTCCATAATAGAAATTAATAGGATTGATCCTTTTGCCATCCTTAAATATCTCGTAATGTAAATGTGGCGCTTCAGATCTCCCCGTATTTCCAACGAAACCTATCACATCACCACGTTTAACTCTCCGGCCTCTTCTTACATTATATTTATAAAGGTGGGCATACAGGCTGGTATAGCCATAACCATGATCTATTCTTATATGGTTTCCATATCCGGTAGATCTGCTGTCTGCTCTGGCTACACGCCCGTCACCGGTGGCATATACAGGAGTTCCTCTGGGAGCGGTGAAATCCATCCCGTAATGGAATTTTCGAGCTTTAGTGAAGGGATCTGTTCTTACACCATATCCGGAAGCTATCCTGCTTAGATCTTCATTATTCACCGGCTGTATGGCCGGAATAGCAGAAAGTAATTCACCTTTCTCCCGGGCCAGCTCTGCGATCTCATCGAGGGATTTTGACTGGACCACCAGTCGCTTGGTTAGAATATCCAATCTCTTTGTGGTCTCAGTGATTAATTTACTATTGTCAAATCCTTCAAGGTCTTTATAACGGTTAATACCTCCAAATCCGGCTTTTCTTTGTTCTTCAGGAATTGGATTTGCTTCGAAATACAGGCGATAGATGTTGTTGTCACGGTCCTCTATATTGGCCATGACATCCTGGATCTGATCCATTTTTTTATTAAGCAGACCATATTGAAGCTTCATGTTCTGAAGCTCCCTCTTTAATGCTTTTTCTTTCGGAGTTTCGATCTGGGGAATATTCAGATAGATAATGAGAAGAATAAAACCGGCCAGAAAAGAACCGGTAATACTTAGCAGGGCGATCCCTAACCGCCTGCCTTTTTTCTGCTCGATCTTTTTATATGAAAGGGTCTCGCTATCGTAATAATATTTAACCTTCGACATGAGTTAAATTTGTGCTATTTTTGCCACCAGAAACGGCTTGAAAACTGTATAATTTAATACGGTTAACGAACAAATATATGAATTGTTTTGCCGTCTTCATAATTTAATGAATTTTGCAAGAAAATAACTGAATGAAGTCACAGGATATCCGCAAACAGTTTCTAGAATTTTTTAAATCTAAATCACATAACATTGTGCAATCTGCGCCTATGGTTATCAAGGATGACCCTACGCTGATGTTTACCAATGCTGGAATGAACCAGTTCAAGGAGTATTTTCTGGGTAATTCTGTACCTAAAAATAACCGGGTGACCGATACTCAAAAATGTCTGAGAGTGAGTGGAAAACACAATGATCTGGAGGAGGTAGGCCATGATACCTATCACCATACCATGTTCGAGATGTTGGGTAACTGGAGTTTTGGTGATTATTTCAAAGAAGAGGCCATTAACTGGGCCTGGGAACTTTTGACAGATGTCTTTAAAATTGCACCAGAGAACCTGTACGTTTCGGTTTTTGAAGGTAGTGAAGACAGGGATAATCTTGGGTTAGATACCGAAGCTCTTGATTTATGGAAAAAGATAGTTCCGGAAGAGAGGATCATCTACGGAAATAAAAAAGACAACTTCTGGGAAATGGGAGATCAGGGACCATGTGGGCCTTGTTCAGAAATTCATATTGACATTAGATCTGAAGAAGAGAAAGCTAAAATTCCGGGAAGGGATCTTGTAAATATGGATCATCCACAGGTGGTGGAGATTTGGAACCTTGTCTTTATGCAGTATAATCGTAAAGCCAATGGTGATCTCGAGGAACTCCCGGCAAAGCATATTGATACGGGTATGGGCTTTGAGCGTCTGTGTATGGTCTTACAGAATACCCAGTCTAATTATGATACCGATGTTTTCACCCCTTTATTAGGTGAAATTGAAAACATTACCTCCCGCACTTACGGAAATAATGAAGAAATTGATATTGCCATGCGGGTAATTGCAGATCATGTAAGAGCGGTTGCATTTTCTATCGCAGACGGGCAGTTGCCGAGCAATACCGGTGCCGGGTACGTGATTAGAAGGATCCTGAGAAGAGCTATCAGGTATGGGTTTACTTTTTTAAATACTAAGGAACCATTTATTTATAAACTTGTACCTGTGTTAAGCGCACAGATGGGCGGGGCCTTTCCAGAATTAAAGACCCAGCAGTCTCTGATGGAGAATGTGATTCGTGAAGAAGAGGCTTCTTTCCTGAGAACTCTGGACCAGGGTCTGGTATTACTGGAGGACCTTATGAAAAGTTCAAATGATAAAACCATATCAGGAGAAAAAGCATTCGAACTTTACGATACTTTTGGTTTCCCGATAGACCTTACGGCTTTGATCCTAAGGGAAAACGGCTATGAGCTGGATGAAAAAGGTTTTGAAGCTGAATTGAAAAAGCAGAAAGACCGTTCCCGGGAAGCTACGGCCGTTAGTGCTGGTGACTGGGTAGAACTGGCAGAAGTGCAGGAAAACGCGTTTGTAGGTTATGATGAACTGGAAACCGAGGTTAAGATCGCTAAGTACCGAAAAGTAGAATCGAAGAAAAAAGGAGAGATGTACCAGGTCGTACTTAATAGAACTCCCTTTTATCCTGAAGGAGGTGGACAGGTTGGCGATAAAGGAATTATTATGTCTTCTGAAGGGGAGGTTGTAGAAGTTTTAGACACTAAAAAGGAGAATAACCTGATCGTACATTTTACTAAAAAATTACCGGAGAATACAGATGCCGATTTTAAAGCTATTGTAAATAGTACGGAGCGATCGAATACTGCATCTAATCATACCGCTACCCACTTACTTCACCAGGCCTTAAGAAGTATTCTTGGAACTCATGTGGAGCAGAAGGGATCCATGGTGCAAAGCGGTTATTTGAGATTTGATTTTTCTCATTTTAGTAAAGTAAGTGCAGAAGAACTGGAGAAAGTTGAAAAATTTGTAAATGCCAGGATTCGCGAGCAGATTAGCCTTGATGAGCAGAGGAATACAAGTTATCATGAAGCCATAGATCAGGGTGCAATTGCTTTGTTCGGGGAAAAATATGGAGATTCTGTAAGGGCGATTCGCTTTGGGGATTCCATGGAACTTTGTGGAGGTACACACGTTCAAAATACGGCAGATATCTGGTATTTTAAGATAACGGGAGAATCTGCAGTAGCTTCGGGAATAAGACGAATTGAAGCCATCACCGGTGAAGCGGCCATGAAATACTTTGAAAAGCAAACCGATATTCTTGAGGAGATCAAAAGCGGACTAAAAAACGCAAAAGATCCCGTAAAAGCTATCAATAATTTACAGGAAGAGAATAATATCTTGAAAAAGCAGGTAGAAAGCCTGCTGAAGGATAAAGCAAAAAATTTAAAATCTGAACTGAAACAGGAGGTTAAACCCGTCAATGGAGTGAATTTTCTGGCTAAAAAAGTAGACCTGGATGCCGCCGGAATTAAAGACCTCGCTTTTCAGTTAAGTGAAGAAATAGAGAATTTGTTCTTATTATTCGGTACAGAGCAGAATGGAAAAGCATTATTATCCTGCTATATTTCGAAAGAACTTGTAAGTGAAAAGGATCTTAATGCCGGTACGATCGTGCGGGAACTTGGTAAATATATTCAGGGTGGAGGCGGTGGCCAGCCGTTCTTCGCTACGGCCGGTGGTAAGAAGCCCGAAGGGCTCAATGAAGCACTGCAAAAGGCTGAAAGTTTTATAAAATAACTAAAAAAATCCCGGTATCTCACCGGGATTTTTTAATTTAAGAATATGAATTTCAGAACAAGGGTACCGGTAACAGAAGGAATTTCAAAAATTGAGCATGGCTCAGGCATATTTTTGATAGGGTCCTGTTTTGTAGAAAATATTGGTAGTAAACTGGATCGTTTTAAATTCAAAAATCTTCAGAATCCAACAGGTATCATTTTTCATCCATCTCCAATTCGCAAATTTTTTCAGAGACTTTCCAATAAGGAAGCATTTCAGGAAAAAGATCTTATCGAGTTCAATGGTGGCTGGCAGTCTTTCGAAGCGCATTCAGATATGCGAAGGCCAACAAAAGCAGATTGTCTTAAGGATCTCAATCTGGCTATTGAGGGCAGTCGTGATTTTATTGAAAACGCTTCCCATATTGTCATTAGTCTTGGTACAGCCTGGGGTTATGTTTATGAAGGAAAAGCGACCATAGCGGCCAATTGTCATAAGATCCCACAGAGTAAATTTATAAAAGAGCTTTCTTCTGTGAACGAGATCATCAATGATCTTGAGGTAATAGATCATGCTGTTTCACAGATAAATAAAGAAGCTAAAATAATCTTCACGATCTCTCCGGTGAGGCACCTTAAAGATGGTTTTATTGAAAACCAGCATAGCAAGGCAAATCTTATTTCAGCCTTACATCAGTTTATTGACACATCAAATTCATCCTTTTATTTTCCTTCCTACGAGATCATGATGGATGAACTTCGGGATTACAGGTTTTACAAGGAAGATATGCTTCACCCGAGCAAAGTTGCTGTAGATTATATATGGAATTTATTTTCAGTTAGCTGGTTGTCAGATAATTCCCTGCGACTAAATTCAGAAATAGATAAAATTCAGAAGGCTCTGGCTCACACTCCCCGAGAAGAAAACTCTTCAGATCATAAGAAATTTCTTACAAAAATAAAATCAAAAATCGAGGAAATTCAGAAAAAA
This sequence comes from Christiangramia sabulilitoris, assembly GCF_007050985.1. Classification (GTDB taxonomy): domain Bacteria; phylum Bacteroidota; class Bacteroidia; order Flavobacteriales; family Flavobacteriaceae; genus Christiangramia; species Christiangramia sabulilitoris. The sequence goes on along the minus strand of NZ_VHSF01000003.1, from coordinate 373,906 downwards.
CACCCTGAAATAACCTTTTCTTAGGCCTTACTATTGCTGCGATTCTTAAAATTTTAATACAATGCAAGTGAAAAATGTGTAAATCGTATTAAAATATTCGTATTTTTACAAAGCAGATTTGAAATAAAAAGATGTTGTTTATCGGGATTTAGTTCTTAATAATCAATTATTTATGGAAAATTTGTTTTCTAAAATTTGTTGGGGTAGATTTTAGAATATACTAAAGGACGGGTGGGGCCGTCCTTTAGTTTTTTATAGGTTTTATTTAACTCTTACTGGAGTTTCTGAATCGTTCTCTCTTCCTTTTTTTTCCTAATTTCACTTCTCTAACAAACGCATATGAAGAATATAATATTGTCTATTCTTATGGTTGCTGTGGTTATTCTGGGATTTATGTACTGGGACCAGAAGAATGCTCAAAAGGAGAGTCTGGAAGAAAATACCGCGCTAATAAAAGAGCAAATAAGGAATGTAGGTAAACTGGTGGTGACTGAAGGCACGTTTTCCCAGGTCTATACCTATAAGAATTCGAAAAGCTTTTATTTTGATATACTTTCAGCGAGAAAAAAGGCTTTGATCGTGGTTAACGCTGAGGTAGCCGTAGCTTATGATTTAAGTAAGTTAGATATCGAAATCGACGAAGAGGCCAGGCGTGTGATTATAAAAAGTATTCCCAAGGAGGAGATAACCATCAATCCCAATATTAAATATTACGATGTTACCCAGGACTATCTCAACAAATTTGAAGCTGAGGATTATAATAAGATCCGGGAAAGGATCGAAAAAGGCCTCAGGAAAAAGATTGATAAATCAAGTTTAAAGTCTAACGCGAAGAACAGGTTAGTTAGCGAGCTGCAAAAAATTTACATTTTAACCAGTAGTATGGGCTGGACTCTGGAATACCAGAACCAAACCATTAATAAGGCCGATAAATTAGAGAAACTGAAGCTCTAGGGGGTGGCCATTTTTGAATCTGTCATTTCTATCCCATCAGATATGAGGTGTGCCACTTCCAGCCGTTCCTCCTTCAATTGTTGAAGATATTCTTTAACCTCTTCTGCGAGCTTTGGATCGTCTTCTACAGCCAGTTCATAAATTTCTACACTTAGCAGCCAGTCTTTTGGATGGTGTTTTCTTACTATATCAAAAGCCGCCTGCAGAGAAAACTTAGTATTCTCACCGTTTCTGATATTACGTACTGCTTTATATAATGATTCCAGTTCTTCCCGCTCTGGAGTCTTTTTGCTTTTAATAGTAGTGGTTGAAGGTTTATGGGTGATAAGATCGAATGAGGAATGATCTGCCGGACCGGCAAAGGCTGAAATTATATTTTTACCTACCGCCATATCATATTTGCCCCATTCTGGCTGGAAAAGAACCTCATCATTGTAGGTGACCGTACAATTTTTGAAACTTATAATTATGATCTTTCCCTGCAGGTTCCTGGTTCCTGTTATGATCTCTCCTTCAACCTTTACTCCGCCTTCAAATTCAAGGCTTATGTTCTCGCCTTCATAAATATCATATGCTCTAAGATCCCTTGGGCTCATATCCTCAATAGAAAGATTTATACCCTTGAGGCTACCTACCGGAGAACCAAAACCTTCAGGATGATTCGAAACTCCGTGCCCAACTAATTCTTTTTCACGATAGGAAAGAGCCGTTTTACCCTCGGTTTGAACATATACCGGTTTTCCTTCGTGTTCGATTACCCTGGAAAAATTCCCTGATACCTGAATTCCGGTACTAAATTCAATAGTCCCTAAATTTTTTGAATCAATCAGTTTTCGAACACCTTCCAGGCCTCCTTTTCTCAGCGCCATCTTATTGGCAAATTCTTCCAGTACCAGGCTGAGATGGGCAAAATCTGGTGTGACATATAATTGTGGTTGTGGTTTCGTGATATCGAATTCTTTCCTGGAAGCTTCAAGGGTATACGGGAGCTTTTCTACCGCATCTGTCATACAGGATTTACTCTCTCCAATAGAAGAAAGTAAACCTGCGCCATAAATTTTTGGGTTTTCTGGAGTACCGATGAGACCATATTCAACGGTCCACCAGTGTAAGTTTCTAATTTGAGACATTTCACTGGGTTTAACCTCAGCGTTCTGAAGTTCTTCAACCCTTTTTTCAACTTCTTCTATCTTCTCCTTCGGGGTATCCTCAGCCTCCTTGAGAATAGAAAGTTCCCTGATAGCTTCATAAACCTCGTAATCATGAGAACTTGAAATCGCCTTGCATCCAATCTCGCCAAAACGTCTGAGATATTCAGCATATTCTGGATTGGCAATAATTGGTGCGTGGCCGGCACCTTCATGAATAATATCTGGAGCAGGGGTGTATTCGATATGTTCCAGTTGCCTTATATCGCTGGCGATCACTAAAACATTATAAGCCTGGAATTCCATAAAAGCTGCCGGCGGTATAAACCCATCTACGGCGACCGCTGCCCAGCCAATTTCTTCCAGGATGCGGTTCATGCCATACATATTTGGAATACTATCTATAGAAATCCCGGTTTTTTTCAATCCATCAAGGTAAGAATCATGAGCTACCCGGCTAAGGTAGTCTACATTCTTTCTCATCACATATCGCCATACGGCCTGATTTACAGGGGTGTATTCGTCATAATTCTGTGGCTTTATATATTGTTGAAGATGGGCAGGTAACCTGTCCAGGATCTCATTGGATTGTATATTGTCTAACATGATTAGGTCTTACTAGAACGTTTGCGTTAAAAGTACAAAATTTGCCAGAAAAAGGGAAGTTTATCCTTTAACGACATGGCATAAAAAAGCCCCTTTAAAAGGGGCCTTTTCTATTGATTTATTTTTCAAATCCCGGCGGGTATTTTTCCATTATCTTGGCGACGATCTCATTGATACGTTCCTGTTTTTTATTCACTTCGCGGGCAAGAGCCGCAGTTCCCATTCCCTGCCATACCAGTTCTTTGTCCTCAGAATCTATAAGGTCTATATATAAAGTTCCTTCACTGGTACTGCTCACAGTATTAAAACCGCTGCCCCAGTACCAGGGATTCCATCCCCAGCCGTAGCCCCAGAATGGATAAACGTTGTTATTATAGATATTAATATTCTCATTAGTCTTGGTAAATATGCTTACCAGGAGGTCGGGATTTTCAGATTTAGTAAAACCTTTTTTTCCCATTTCTGTCTCAATAGCACGTAAAATTCGTTTTTTATCAAGATCAGAAATTTCAGCTTTATCTATACCCGGCTTAAAGAAAGCATAGGTTCCATATTCATTGAAATCTGCTTCGCGATCATAATCTGATGCCACTCTCACACTGCTGCAGGAGGTTAGAAATACTGCGAGTACGAGCAGTAAAGGAGTAAATCTTAGAAATTTCATAGGTTAGATTTTTAAATTATATAGTTTGTTAATCCAAAAGATCGGGGTCTACGAGATTTGGAACGGTCACTTTTAGTTGTGGATTCAAATCCATGGCGCGGTTTATCGCAAATATAGCTTCCTCATTCCTGGCCCAGGATCTACGGGCAATACCGTTATTAACATCCCAGAATAACATAGATTTCAAGCGGTCTTCTGATGATTTATCACCTTCAAGAATCATGCCGAAGCCTCCGTTTATAACCTCTCCCCAACCTACTCCGCCGCCATTATGAATGCTTACCCAGGTAGCGCCGCGAAAACTATCCCCAATAACATTTTGTATCGCCATGTCTGCAGTAAACCTGGAACCATCGTAGATATTTGAGGTTTCACGGTAAGGGGAATCTGTTCCGGAGACATCATGATGATCGCGTCCCAGTACGACCGGGCCTATTTCACCGCGACCAATGGCGTCGTTAAAGGCTTTAGCAATAGCTATTCTTCCTTCAGCATCTGCATACAGAATTCTGGCCCTGGAGCCTACTACCAGTTTATTTTGCTGAGCTCCCTTGATCCATTGAATATTATCCTGCATTTGCTGTTGGATCTCTGCTGGTGAATTCTTTTTTAAGTCTTGTAATACCTTAGTCGCGATCTCATCTGTTTTTTGCAGATCTTCATCCTTGCCTGAGGCACAAACCCATCGAAAAGGTCCAAAACCATAATCAAAACACATGGGCCCCATGATATCCTGAACATAGCTGGGATATTTAAAGCCTTTGCCATCCTCGCTCATAATATCTGCGCCGGCACGGGAAGCTTCCAGTAAAAATGCATTTCCATAATCAAAGAAATAGGTGCCCCGGGCTGTATGCCTGTTAATGGCATTCGCCTGTCTCCTTAAACTTTCCTGAACCAGGTCCCTGAATTTTTCGGGATCTGAAGCCATCAGCTCATTTGCTTCTTCAAATCCAAGATCTACCGGGTAATATCCACCGGCCCAAGGGTTATGGAGAGAGGTCTGGTCACTTCCCAGGTCGATATAAATATCATTATCTGCAAAGTATTCCCATATTTCTACCACATTTCCCTGGTAGGCTATGGAAACCACTTCCATATTTTCTTTGGCTTTTCTTACCCTATTGGCAAGTTCAACAATGTCCTCGATAATCTCATCTACCCAGCCTTGTTTATGCCTGGTTTGGGTAGCTTTGGGATTTACTTCAGCACATATTGTTATGCATCCTGCAATATTTCCCGCCTTGGGCTGAGCGCCGCTCATTCCTCCCAGACCGGAGGTTACAAATATTTTACCGGCCAGGCCTTCCCCAGATTTTGAAATCTTTCTTCCGGCATTCAGCACAGTGATGGTGGTGCCATGTACAATTCCCTGCGGCCCAATATACATATAGCTTCCTGCGGTCATTTGACCGTACTGGGAAACGCCCAAAGCATTAAATTTTTCCCAGTCATCTGGTTTGGAATAATTGGGGATCATCATACCATTTGTAACCACCACCCTTGGTGCGTTTGGATGCGACGGAAACAGACCCATAGGGTGACCGGAATACATGGCGAGCGTTTGGTTTTCATCCATTCTGGCCAGATATTGCATGGTTAGCAGATATTGCGCCCAATTCTGAAATACTGCGCCGTTGCCACCATATGTAATTAATTCTTCCGGATGCTGTGCTACCTCGGGATCAAGGTTGTTCTGGATCATAAGCATGATCCCCTTCGCCTGCAGGCTATTACCGGGGTAATCATCTATAGGCCTGGCATAAATTTCATAGTCCGGCTTAAACCTGTACATGTAGATCCTGCCATATTTTTCCAGCTCATCCCTGAACTCCGGGAGTAGTGCCTTATGGTGTTTTTTGTCAAAATACCTTAAGGCATTTTCTAAAGCCAGTTTCTTTTCGTCTGCATCTAAAATCTCCTTCCTCCTTGGAGCATGATTAAGCGATTTATCGTATGTTTTTGCGGCCGGTAGCTCTTCAGGTATTCCGGCAAGTATCTGATCCTTAAAATTCATGGGTTATTAATCTTGAGAATTCGTTTTTGTATTGTAACCGTAGGGACAGTGCCTGCAGCCACTTTCACAGCAGTAGCCTCTTTTTAGATGATATTGTTCAGTAAAACATCGGTAGCCCTCCGGAGTTAAGTAGTAGTCTCCATCCTCTAACGGGATTCTTTTTTTCTGAAAATTCATGGGGCTAAAATACAATTTCTTATCTTGAATATATGATATTGATCGTCAACAAAAAACTGCTTTCGGGCAGGTTCAAAGGCATAAGTTTGTGGCCTTTTGTAATTCTTGAAAATGAAAAGCTCAAGAAAGACGATTTCTTCCTGAACCACGAAAAAATTCATTTAAGACAGCAACTGGAAATGCTGGTGCTGTTTTTTTATGTGTGGTATGCGATTGAATTTTTTATTCGCTATCTGTATTGTCGTGATTCTATGTTAGCCTATAGGAATATAAGTTTTGAACGCGAGGCCTACCGCAGGGAGAATGACCTGCAATACCTTGGCAACAGGTCTTTTTGGGCATTTATTAGATTTCTGTAGATGTTTGTCCGTTTCCTTGCAGGTAAAGCTGAAAACGCTGAGGTTTCAAATCTTAATTGTTGATCTATTTGATCAGGATGAATTAGTTTTGCAGCATGCAGGATTTTTTTGAAAAGGCAGTTTCCCAAAAAATACCAAATCAATTTATTGCTGAATTCGATCAGGGAATACAGCTGTATATAAAAAGGGAGGATCTGCTGCATCCTGAAGTTTCAGGAAATAAATTCCGGAAACTTAAATACAATCTTATCCAGGCCAGGCAGGAATCCTTTGCACAACTGCTTACCTTCGGTGGAGCTCATTCCAATCATATTGCGGCAACAGCGGCGGCTGGTCAACTATTCCGGTTTAAGACGATTGGGATTATTCGGGGTGAGGAACTGGAAACTAACAAGGAGAAATGGAGTCCTACCCTGAGATATGCTGAATCCTGTGGAATGAAATTTGTATTCATAAGCCGGGAGAAATACAGAGAAAAGAAATCGGCTGAATTTATTGAAAAATTGAAAGCAGAGTTTGGTAATTTTTATCTTTTGCCGGAAGGTGGTACCAATGAACTCGCCATCAGGGGATGTTCTGAGATATTACAGGATACCGATGAAATTTTCGATTTTATTTGTGCCTCAGCAGGAACTGGAGGTACCGTGGCAGGTTTGATCAAAGCTGCCACCACGAAACAGAAGGTATTGGGCTTTTCAGCATTGATTTCAGATCACCTGGGGAGAGATATTTCAGAAATGGTAGATCACAATCGCTGGGAACTTAATAAAGATTATCATTTTGGAGGCTACGCTAAAGTAAATGCAAAGCTGATAGATTTTATAAATGATTTTAGTAAAAAATATAAAATCTATCTCGATCCCATCTATACCGGAAAGTTAGTTTTTGGTATTTTTGACCTCATAAAATCAGGCTATTTTCCAAAAAATTCTAAAATACTGGCCATTCATACCGGAGGCTTGCAGGGAATAGAAGGAATGAACCAGATCTTAAAAAGAAAAAAACTGCCTCAAATTGTTTATTAATATGAAGATCACCAGAATTTTATCATTCGTGCTGCTTATAGTTATTGCAGCCTCCTGCGGAAGTAAAAAGAAAGTAGTTACGCGTAAAAAGGAGGAGATCAGCATAGATAACAGGGGAGAAGAAAACCGGCAAACCCCGGCTGAGGTCGTGGATGATGTAAAGGAAGAAATCCCGGCAAAAACCTATCATTATAAGATTGAGGATTATATCAGGGAATTTGCGCCCATCGCACAGGAAGAAATGAGCCTGTATAAGATTCCTGCCAGCATTACCCTGGCCCAGGGTATTCTGGAATCTGGGGCTGGTAACGGGGATCTAACCCGGAGAGCTAATAACCATTTTGGCATCAAATGCCATGACTGGAACGGGCAGAAAGTCTATCATGACGATGACCGACGGGGAGAATGTTTCAGAAAGTACAAACATGCGCGCTATTCCTATAGAGATCACTCCTTATTCTTATCGGGAAGGGGCAGGTATGCGTTTTTATTTGATCTGGATGCCGATGATTATAAAGGATGGGCGAAAGGTTTGAGAGAAGCGGGTTATGCCACAGATCGCAGATATCCCGATAAACTTATCGATCTTATTGAACGCTATGAACTGTACAAATATGATTCAGAAATAACCCGGCGGCCGGCACCTGCTTACGTGGAAAAATCCAGGGAGAGTTCAGGTACGCACGTGGTGCAAAAAGGAGATACTTTATATTCTATTTCCAGAAAATATAATACACCGGTAGAAGAGATAAAAAAAATGAACGGACTCAATGGTAATACGATCTCCATTGGTCAGATCTTAAGTGTTAAATAAACATTGCTTTTTGGAAGCTTTCCGCCTTCAAAATTATTTGAGTCAGAGAGCAGTTCAGAAGAAACATTGAAAATACGATTTATGATTTATAAGAGAAGTAGCCAGTTATTCACAGAAGCACAAAAGGTAATTCCAGGCGGAGTGAATTCTCCTGTTAGAGCTTTTAAGGCGGTTGGGGGAGAACCTGTTTTTGTGGAAAGAGCTGAAGGTGCCTATTTGTATGATGAAGATGGAAATAAACTCATAGACTATATTAATTCGTGGGGGCCTCTTATACTGGGTCATGCTCATAAGCCTGTTCTGGATGCGATTATAAATAAGGCAAAAAAAGGTACATCCTTTGGTACTCCTACAGAGATCGAAACAAAGATCGCCGAACTGGCGGTGAAAATGGTGCCGAATATCGATAAGATTAGAATGGTGAATTCCGGGACAGAGGCATGTATGAGTGCCGTTCGTTTGGCTCGCGGTTTCACCGGGAAGGAAAAGATCATCAAATTCGCCGGTTGTTATCACGGTCATAGTGACTCTTTTCTAATCCAGGCGGGTAGTGGAGCAGTTACTTTTGGCACACCAAACAGTCCAGGGGTTACCCAGGGAACTGCTAAGGATACCCTGCTTGCCAGGTATAACGATCTTGAAAATGTAAAGGAACTGGTAGAGGCGAATAAAGATGAGATCGCCTGTATCATTATAGAACCTGTTGCGGGAAATATGGGATGTATCCCTCCGGCGGAAGGTTTTTTAGAAGGACTTCGTGAGATCTGTGATGAGACAGGAATTTTATTGGTTTTTGACGAGGTAATGACCGGTTTCAGACTGGCGCCCGGCGGAGTGCAGGAAAGGGCAGGAGTTAACGCAGATATTATTTGCTTCGGAAAAGTGATAGGCGGAGGATTACCTGTAGGTGCATTTGCCGCACGAAATGAGATCATGGATTATCTTGCACCAATCGGGCCGGTATATCAGGCCGGTACCCTGAGTGGGAATCCATTGGCTATGGCCGCAGGTCTGGCTATGCTTACTGAACTGGATTCTAAAAGAGAGATCTTTAAAAGTATCGATAAGAAAACGGAATACCTGCATAAAGGAATGGAAAAAGTACTGTTGAAGAATAATATCGATTTTACCATCAATCGGGAAGGATCGATGATCTCGGTTCATTTTGGAAAAGAACCGGTAAGAGATTTTGACTCCGCAGCCAGATCAGCGAACCTTGGAATTTTCAATAAATTTTTCCACGGAATGCTGGAAAATGGGATATATATTGCGCCAAGTGCTTATGAAACCTGGTTTATTAGTGATGCTCTCTCTTATGAAGATCTGGATAAGACTATTGAAGCGACAGATAAAGTAACCCAGGAATTCTAAGACTTTAAGTTTGATAAAATTGGATCCGGAAAACTAAAGTCTTCCGGATTTTTATTTTCAGAACTTTCTCTGCTTAAAATAATACTGTTTGTCTTCTTCGGTGATCTCCCTGATCGCCCGGCAGGGATTCCCGGCGGCAATAACATTAGAAGGAATATCTTTTGTGAGAACACTCCCGGAGCCTATAACGGTATTATCACCAATTGTAATCCCGGGATTGACTACCGTATTTCCTCCAATCCAGACATTATTTCCAATACTTACGGGAATGGCATATTCCCAGCCCTGATTTCTTTTTTCAGCATCTTTTGGATGCCCTGCGGTGAAGATGCTCACATTTGGAGCAAGCATCACGTTATTTCCGATGGTCACCTTTGCGCAATCCAGGATGACACAATTGTAATTAGAATAAAAATTATCTCCCAGGAAGATGTTATAGCCATAATCACAGTAGAAGGGAGATTCTATATGGAGATTTTCAGTACTGGAGCCAAGTAATTTTTGCAGGAGTTTTTTTCGTTTTGCAACGAATTTCGGAGAAATGGAATTTAAATCGAAACAAAGGCTTTGTGCCGCCAACCGCTCCCGGGTAAGTATTTTATCTGAGGCAATATATGGCTGTTGCGAAAGCATTTTTTCTTTTTCTGACGCCATATCTGGAATTTTAAGTTTATTTCATATTCAGTAATTCCTCAAGGTAAGTTCGGGAATTAGAAAGTCTTGGAACTTTATGCTGCCCGCCAACCCGGTTGTGTTTCTTTAGCCAGTCATAAAACAGGTCTTTTCGTGCCATATGAATGGTTGGCATATTCAGGGTCATATTGTTATAGCGCTTTGCTTCGTAATCGCTGTTTACTTCCTGCAAGGCGAGATCAAGTTGATGTGTGAAATTGTCAATATCCTTAGGCGGAGTTTTAAATTCCACGATCCATTCGTGAGCTCCCTTTTCCCTGCCTTCCATAAAAATTGGGGCTACGGTATAATCTATGATCTCACAATTGGTCATAAGACATACTTTCTTAAGGGCAGACTCTGCATTTTCAATGATCAATTCCTCACCGAACACATTAATATGGTGCTTTGTCCTTCCCGAAACTTTAACCCGGTATGGACTTGTATTGGTGAACCTCACCGTATCTCCAATTTTATAACGCCAGAGGCCGGCATTGGTGGTAATGACCACGGCATAATTTTTACCTATTTCCACCTCGCTTAATGGAATTGCCATCTCTTCGTCTGTACCATACGCATCCATTGGGATAAATTCATAAAAGATCCCGTAATCCAGCATCAGCAAGAGTTCTTTAGTGTCATTGTGATCCTGGCAGGCGAAAAATCCTTCAGAAGCATTATAGATCTCATAAAATCTAAAATCTTCTTTAGGTAGGATCTTCTGATACTGGGAGGCATAAGGCTCAAAGCTTACTCCCCCATGAAAATATACTTCCAGGTGAGGCCAGACTTCAAAAAGGCTTTGCTTGCCGGTAGTTTCCAGGACATTATTAAGCAAAACCAACATCCAGCTGGGTACACCGGCCAGACTGGTTACTTTTTCCTTAATTGTTTCATTAACAATAGCCTGCATTTTATATTCCCAGTCATGCATTAAGGACACTTCATTACTCGGCGTACTGCTGAATTCAGCCCAGAAAGGCATATTATCGATCAGGATCGCCGAAAGATCTCCATAAGAAGTACCATTTTCCTGATAAAGTTCCTTGCTTCCACCCAGTCTCAGGCTTTTTCCGGTAAATAACTGAGATTGCGGATTGTTATTAAGGTAAATACATAAAAGATCCTTTCCTGCCGCATAATGGCAGTCTTCGAGCGAATCCTGGCTTACCGGGATAAATTTGCTCTTGGCACTTGTAGTTCCACTGGATTTGGCAAACCATTTAATAGGTGTGGGCCAGAAGATATTATTTTCTCCTTTACGGCTGCGTTCGATCAAGGCTTCATAATCTTCATATTTCTGGATGGGAACACGCTGCCGGAAAGTTTCATAAGAATTAATTTCAGAAAATTTATAACGCCTACCGTATTCAGTGTTTTTAGCCTTTATAAGAAGATTCTTAAGCAGTTCATTCTGAACTTCATGAGGATACTTAATGAACAATTCCATTTGATGAATTCTCTTTTTGAGAAACCATGAAGCTATAGAGTTTACTAAGGGAATTGGCATTATTCTTCTTATCTTTAACGCTTATATTTAAAGGGCGTTCGGTTAATTGGTTAAAAATAAACGAAACTTTGAAGCCTGCAAAAAATTCAGTCAGTCTTAAAACAAAATTTTAATGAGATACGAAGGAGTTCTAACGAAGATGAGAACAGAAATTACTGATGTGGTTCAGTACTACCTGGTCTGGGAAAACGATTTTATCAACATGAACCAGATGATTGGTAAGAAAATGAGCCTTAATTTTCTTAGGTATCAGTGTCTCAATTGCGGGTTGGAAAAGAAGATCTACCGGCAGGGCTTTTGTTATGACTGTTTCGGCGCTATCCCTCAAGCCGGGGATTGGGTGATCAATCCTGAATTAAGCAGGGCCCATTTAGACGAAGAAGATCGTGATCTTGAATTTGAAAAAAGAGCCCAGTTAAGACCACACGTTGTCTACCTGGCCAATTCCAGTGATGTTAAGGTTGGGGTCACCAGGAAAAGCCAGATCCCTACAAGGTGGATAGACCAGGGGGCGCATGAAGCGATCGAGATCGTGGAAGTTCCTAACCGTTATCTGGCGGGTATTACCGAGGTTGCTTTAAAGGAACATGTCTCAGATAAGACCAACTGGAGAAAGATGCTTACAAATGATGTACTGGACCTGGACCTGGCTGAAGAGCGTGAGAAATTAAAGGAATTTATCCCGGAGGAAGCTAAAGAATATTACCTGGCGAGCAATAAAGAAACTGAGATTAAATTTCCGGTAGAGGAATTCCCCGAAAAGATAAAATCCCTGAACCTGGTCAAAAATCCTTTTTATGAAGGTATTTTGAAAGGTATTAAAGGGCAGTACCTGATCTATGGTGACGGCACTGTTTTTAATGTGCGTGGTAATGAAGGATTAGTTGTGGAGTTGAAGGTTCTTGTGTAAACAAGTATCTCACGAGACCCTGAAACTTCCGATACTTCAGGTTATGGTAGTTCCAAATGTTTAAGAGATTTCTCCTGCGCTTCGCTCCGTCGAAATGACCAATTAGTAATTCCGTCATGCTGAACTTGTTTCAGCATATTCTTTTTAAATTGATTTCAGCATCGCAGGTCCTCCAGAAACTCCCGAAACTTCAGGTAATGGAAGTTCCAAATGTCCAGGAGATTTCTGCTGTGCTTTGCTTCGTCGAAATGGCAATTATAAGTATTGTCATGCTGAACTTGTTTCAACATCTCCTTTCAGAATTTATTTCAGCATCTCAGGTAATCCAGAGATTCCAGACGCTTCTCATTATGGAAATTCCAATTGTCCATGAGATTTCTCCTGCGCTTCGCTTCATCGAAATGACAATTGCAGGGTATCGCAGAACATAATATCTCTTCACTTTATTAAAAAAGCCAATCTGCTCGAAAGCATTAGTTTTGCTTAGTAGTGTCAGTTTTTTTCTTCGAATTTTTTAAAATTCCTCCCAGAATATTTCTTGCGGCATCCTGCACCTGCTTCTGTTGAGAAATGGAGTCGCGCATTGGCGGAATCCTGGTTGCAGTAGAATCTCCCTTCTTATTGCCGGCAACGGTAGTATCATTTTTAACAAATGGTTTATTAGGATCTCTTTTCCCCTGCAGGATATCGTTAATGGCATCTACAGCCTTGTCCTCAAGATTTCGTCTTTGTTGTTCCACAACTTTTTGCGTAAGGCTGTTAACTGCCTGCTGCATATTCAAATTAATCTGTGGACTGCTAAAATTACCTCTAATACCAATTGGTAATTCCACCATTGTATTTTCAATATTTTCTCCACTTAACTTACCCAGGGTTGCGCCTACTTCAGAGCCAAGATATTTTGCCGGAACATCTAGCTTGAGATCATAATTCATATTCATATCAAAACCGTGACTTCCCGAAACCTGGAATTTAATTCCTTTTATATCAAAATCGAAAGGAGCAACCTCGACCATTCCGTCATTAAACGTTAGACGTGTTTTTAATTTGTTCAGATCTATTTTGCTGAAATCAATAAAATTCAACTGGCTATTTAGTTTAGAAAGTAAGGCTGCTTTCTGGGGATTGATCTCGGCGGTCAATAATTCAGCCAGGGCATTTCCAGCGATACTGGCAAGTTGAGGGGTGAAGTCTTCATTTAGATTTCCCTTTAGGTTCACCGTAGACTGTAATTTCCCTTCGATTGCCGTGGCTAACGGGGCAAGACTCTGCATTAATTCCAGACCCTGGAAGGAGGATGCAATATCAAGGGAATTCAAATCAAGGTTCATTTCAAAAATCGGAGTGGGATTTTTGGTAGAAACCAGTCCGTTAGCACCAATACTACCATTAAAAATATTGGTAGTAACATTTTTAAGGCTGGCGGTTTCATCACGTATTACCAGGACCCCTTTGGCATTCTTTAATTCCAGGTTGTCGTATAAAACGGTATTCGCATCAAAATTAAGTTCCATATCCAGGAACGATGGAATTTTTACAGCCTCCTTTCCGGTATTTTTGGCAACCGTCCTATCATTTCCATTTTCATCTTTCGTGGTGATCTCTTCGGTTTCAGCTACCATAAAATCATTGACCGAGAAAGTATTGGATTTTACCTGGAAGTTTCCTTTCAGCTGCTCATCTGTAAGTAGAAAACCAATTAAGTTCTGCAAGCTACCGGTCGCGTTTATATCGGTCTTACCCGTGGTCATTTTCAAGTCCGGAATACGAACATCTCCCTGATTAAAGTTCATTTCGGCATTGGAGATCTTAACCTCATTAGGTATTTCGGGGGATGAATATCTAAAATCTGTAATCGTCGCAGTTCCGCTACTATTCACATTCTGATATCTTTCATTTTCGATAGAATTCATATCAAAACTCGTTTTAATATCGGCGGTAAGAATTCCATTTAGATCCTGTTCCAGATCCAGGGGATAAGCCCGGGTAATATTGGCCAGGTTCACCGTGCCTTTTAAGGCAAGATCAATAAGCATGTTTTCTGTAATATTCCTGATTTTCCCCTTAGCCAGAAACTTATCCTGATCTATTCTGAAGGTGGCATTATTTATATCGATATAGGTTTCTTCGGCAATACCAACATCATTCATTACTTCTATATCCAGGTTAATATCTTCTACACTCTTCGGAAGATCAGGATATTTAAAGGATGCATTACTAGAAGTGATTTTTATGTCTATTTTTGGAATATAAAGTTCATCAGCCTTGCCAAAGATCCTTCCATTCACCACAAAGTCTCCGTTGGTTTCGACATTTTCAATATTTTTAGCGTAGATCTCGGGAATTACAGCAAGGAAATTTTTGAAGTCTGAAGAAGGAGTTTTAAAGGTAAGGTCCATCTCTGTATTATCCTCGTTGACTTTAACATATCCATCAAAAGTTAAGGGTAGTTGATTTACTTTGGCTTCATTTTCCAGGAAGGTATATGTACTGGTAGAAAGGTCTATCTGGAGAACCGCATTAAGACTCACGGGATTTTGATTTAAATAATTCACCTCGTCATAATCCAGGGATACCAAAGCTTCAGAATAGGTATCCAGTTCAGATTGATCCATGGAAAAATCTCCATTCCCTTCGTGATTCAGGTTTTCAATATCCAGGAATACTTTTGAAGACTTATCATCATATTTAACCCGGGAATTATTGATCTCGTAGTGTTTAAGATCAAGGGAAAAGGGTTTTCCAGATGAAGCTGAAGTGGTCGTATCCTCAATTGCAATATCATAATTTGTATTTCCCAGGGAATCAACCTTAATATTGATATAGGCGTTATTGAGACTCAGCTTATCTATCTTTTTGGCCTTCTCACTGCTTTTGAAGAGCTCGTTGACAGACATTTCCAGGGTAACTTCCTCACCCAGGGCAAGGGTGTCGCCTTTGAACGGTTCATTGTTGATAATACTTATATCCTTGATCACAAGCGTGGCTTTAGGAAAACTTCGAAACATACTAAGGTCTATATCTTCAAAATCCACCTGGGCATTGAGATTCTGGTTCATTGTTTTCTTTACCAGATCCTTTAATTGTGATTCAAAAACAAATGGGGCCACGATCAATAATATAAGGATCGTTAAAATTGCAAATCCGAGTATTTTTAATGCTTTTTTCATCTGTTTTAAATATTATTTAAGCGACAATCTGAAATTGTCACGATTTTTAAATATTAATTTATATTTCCTGATACTGCAGTTCCTCTGAAGCTTTCAGATCAAAATAACGTCTCAAGCCATATACTGCGGCATACAGAAATGGTGTATCAAGGGCAGCGATAAGTACTTTGAACAGGAATCCGCTAAGGAGCAGATCGCCAAACAGTTCCCAATCTATCTTTCCAAAACTACAGAGCAAAAATAACACCGAAAAAGTATCCACGAACTGAGATAGAAAAGTGGAAAAATTATTACGCAACCATAAATGCCTGCCTTTGGTAAGTCTTTTCCAGAAGTGGAAAAGCTGAATATCTATGTACTGCGCCAGTAAATATGCGACCATAGAAGCGAATACAGCGATCGCGGTGGCTCCAAATACCTTTTCGAATAAAGAATTTCCAATGGGTGACCAGACCGTGGCAGGAACAGCATCTGCAATATATATTATCAATAAAGAAAAGAATGAAGCGAAAATTCCCGTAGTGACCACCTGGTTAGCTTTTTTCTTTCCGTAAACCTCACTAATAATATCAGTAATTAAGAAAGTAACCGGATAGGGTAAAATACCTACTGAAACCTCAAAAGTATACAGGCCAAAGAAATCCCAGCTAAAGAACTTTTGAAAGATCAGATTTGATACAACCAGGGAAGCAATAAACAGCGCACTTAGGATCATATAAATTTGCTGCGCTTTAAACTTTTCTTTCCAGTTGAGTTCTGTCAAATTTTGTTATTAAGTCTTTAATCAAAAATAAGAGTATGTGCTTTTGTTTTGCTTAATTTGCTGTGAAATTATTTTGCACTACCTATTAAAATTTTCTTAAACCGCCTTGAAATCCCCTAAAACAGTAATATTAGCACTGGGAAGTAACCTTGGTGACCGCCTAGGTTACATGCAATTGGCCCTTGAAAAGATACATCAAAACATTGGATGGATCCTGGAAGTTTCAAAAATTTATGAAACACCTGCCTGGGGTTTTAATGGTAATTCTTTCTTTAACGCCTGTGTCTCTGTTTCTACCCGGCTGGATGCCCAACAGGTGCTGGCCGAGATTCTGAATATTGAGAATGAATTGGGCAGAGAGCGAAATAATACCGGAACTTACCTGAACAGAACTATAGACCTGGATATAATCCTATTTGCTGAGGAGGTAATTGAACAGGAAAATTTGCAGGTACCACATCCGGGAATTGCCAACCGCAGCTTTGTCTTGAAACCGCTGAATGATATCGCCCCCAAAGAGAAACATCCCGTACTAAAGAAAACCTTTAGTGAATTGCTAGGCGATACCAGTGATACTTCACAAATTTCTGTGGCGAGTGAAAAATTACAAAAGCCCGAAATGAATTTTCATTTTCCGGCTTGCAATTATATCGCTGTAGAGGGAAATATTGGAGCGGGAAAGACCAGTTTTTCTACGATGGTATCAGAGGATTTCAATGCTAAACTAATCCTGGAGAGATTTAAGGACAACCCTTTTCTTCCCAAATTCTATGAAGATAAAGACAGGTATGCGTTCTCACTGGAAATGTCATTCCTGGCAGACCGGTATCAACAACTTTCAGATGACCTGGCTCAATACGACCTCTTTAAGGATTTCGTGATCTCAGACTATGATGTTTTTAAATCGCTCATCTTTGCTAAGATCACGCTTCATGAAGATGAATATTCCCTGTATCACAAACTTTTTCACTTGATGTACAAGGAATTGGTGAAACCGGAATTGTACATATACCTGTATCAGAATACAGATAGGTTGCTTGAGAACATCAAAAAACGCGGCCGGGATTATGAACAAAATATCCAGCCCGAATATTTAATAGATATCAACAAAAGTTACCTGAATTTCATTAAATCTCAAAGCAACATGAAGGTCCAGGTAATTGATATTTCTGGTTTGGATTTTGTTTCGAATCGTAAAGACTACCTGTGGCTACTCCAGGAGATCGATAAAGCGGTGAATTAGTGATTTAGAACTTTGATCTTAGAAAACAGGTCCCATAATACCACCCCGGTACTTACCGAAATATTTAAAGAATGTTTGCTACCCAGCTGAGGAATTTCTATAACGCCATCACTGGCCGAAACTACTTTCTGCTGTACGCCTTTAACTTCATTGCCAAAGATCACTGCACAGGTTTTATCCACTTCAGGCTGAAAATCGTTCAACATCACGGCACCTTCTGCCTGTTCAATAGAATAGACCAGGATGCCGTCAGCTTTTAGTTTGTTTACCAGTTCTACAGTATCTTTCGCATATTCCCAGGCCACAGTTTCAGTAGCGCCGAGAGCAGTTTTTTGAATGTCTTTATGAGGTGGTTGAGCAGTAATCCCACAGAGAAATATTTTCTGAATTAGAAAAGCATCGGCAGTACGAAAAACAGAACCAATATTATTCAGACTTCTAACATTATCCAGAATTACAATAATAGGCGTCTTCTCAGCCTCTTTGAACTCCTGTACGCTTTTGCGATCCAGCTCGGCATTTTTCAGTTTTCTTCTGTTCATGCGGCAAAAATAGGAAAATGAAACATCAATAGATAACATTTAAGGATGTCTGAAATTCATAATTTTGGATGGTTTTTGCTAAATTTATACCTGATTGCTCTCCAAATCTATTTTCTCTTTACCTCTTTTTGATGATGGTTTTTATAAACATATAAAATCAAAATTATGAGAACTTTCAGAACATTATTAGCAATTGCCATTTTATTTATGGCAACCGGTTTTTCTTTTGGACAGGAAATGAAGGCCGAAAAATATGAAGATCCGCAATGGGTAATGATGGCCCAGATCAAATTCAAGCCTATGAAAAAAGATGCGGCCATGAGTATTGTGCACAATTATTTTATGAAGGCAGACGAGGATGCAGGGATACAGCCACCAACGACTTTTCATATGGTAGGTGGAGATTACGATATGATCGTGGTTTGGGATATGAAGGAAGGCGTGGAAACCCTGAATTATAAGATGACCCCAGATGATGTGAAATGGATGCAGTCTATGGCAAAGGTCGCCGGAGGACAGGATAAGGCCATGGCAAAATTAGACGAGTTTATGTCTTATGTGGATACCTGGGAAAATTCGCTGGCCAGGAGAGAATGAGGCCGGCATTGTTTTAATTGAAATTAATAACTTAGATGGGACAAAATATGTCCCATCTTTATTTTATTATTTATGAGAAATTTTATTCTGCTTGCCCTTTTTCTAATCTTTTGCCTACCAGTTCAAGCCCAGGAAAAATCGAAATTACAGCTACTTGATATATTCGATTATGAATATGTATCAGACCCTCAGATATCGCCCGATGGTAAAAAAATTGTTTACGTAAGGAATTTTAAGGATATCATGACAGATAAGAACCTGTCTAACCTCTGGATAGTGAATGCAGATGGTTCACAAAATCGTCCATTAACCACAGGGAATCAGAATGACCATAATCCCCGCTGGTCCAGGGACGGGAAAAAACTGGTTTTTCAGTCCAATATGCAGAATGAAAAGATGAAACTTTTTCTAATGTGGATGGACTCGAAGGAGTATTTTCCACTTACCAATACTTCTCAAAGTCCGGGACAGGCAGTCTGGTCCAATGATGGTCAATACCTTGCATTTACCATGTTCGTTCCAAAGCAGTCTGAAACTTTTATCAAACTACCTTCAAAACCAGATGGCGCTAAATGGAATGATGCCCCAAAATTTATTGATGAACTCAATTACCGTGGAGATGGCCAGGGTTACCTGAAGGAAGGAAACCGGCAGATATTTGTGATTTCTGCCGATGGTGGTAGTCCCAGACAATTAACGAATTCAGATTTTGATCACGGTACTCCAGACTGGTCTGCAGATGATCAAAAGTTATATTTTTCAGCTAATCTTCATGATAATGCAGATCTTGATCCTTTGAATTCTGAACTCTATGAATTGAAGTTGTCTACAGGGAAGATAGATACACTTACCAACCGGCAGGGCCCCGATACAAATCCCACGATATTTCCCGGCGATAATACTATCGCTTATCTCGGTTTTGACGATGAGTACCTGGGCTACCAAATAAGTAATCTCTATATCCTTGATAAGGATGGTGATCCTAAACTGTTGTCCGGGGATTTCGACCGGGACATCGAAAATATTCAATGGGACGGCAAGGGTAAAGGCTTATATTTCCAGTACAATGACCGTGGTGATACTAAGGTTGGCTACGTGGATCTCAAGGGAAATATAAAACAGGTGGCAGAAGATCTCGGAGGTCTGTCCCTGGGTAGACCTTATAATGCTGCTTCGTTTTCAGTTTCAGATAAAGGCGCGCTGGCTTATACTTATGGCACCTCTCAGAGTCCTGCAGATCTCGCGGTTCTTGATGGGAAAAAGGTGAACAAAATCACCAGTTTGAATGAAGATCTATTCTCTTATCGCGAAAGGGCGAATGTAGAGGAGATCACCTGGAAATCTTCTTATGATGAACGGGATATGCAGGGTTGGCTGGTAACTCCTCCCAATTTTGACCCGTCCAAGAAATATCCTTTTATTCTTGAGATTCATGGAGGTCCTTTTGCCAGTTACGGCAATGTTTTTTCGGCAGAAGTACAGGCATTTGCCGCTGCCGGTTACGTAGTTCTGTATTCCAATCCTCGAGGAAGTAGTGGCTATGGGAAAGAGTTCGGTAACCTTATCCACCACGATTATCCTAATCATGATTATGAAGACCTAATGAGCGGCGTAGATGCAGCTATTGAAAAAGGTTTTATAGATGAAGAGAATCTATTTGTAACCGGTGGTAGCGGTGGAGGAGTATTAACTGCCTGGATCGTAGGTAAAACCGATAGGTTTCGTGCCGCCGTGGTCGCCAAGCCGGTAATTAACTGGTATAGTTTTGTTCTTTATGCAGATAATCCTGCCTTCTTTAGTAAATACTGGTTTCCCAATAAACCATGGGAAGATCCCGAGCCATATTTGAAAAGATCTCCATTGTCTTATGTAGGAAATATAAATACGCCTACCATGTTATTGACCGGGGAGGAAGATTACAGAACACCCATTGCTGAGTCTGAGCAATTATATGCCGCTTTAAAACTGGAAGGGGTAGAAACGGCGATGGTTAGAATTCCAGGTGCTTCTCATGGAATTGCCAATAAACCCAGCAATCTCATAGCTAAGATCGCCAGTATCCTGGCCTGGTTTGAGAAATATAGAACCTAGCCCTGGCATTATAAAAGCGATATTTTACCAGTACAGGCCGGCTATTCTAAATAGCCGGCCTTCTTATATCCAGGCATATTCAGATCTTATTGAAATCTCTAAAAATAAAGGTCATGATTAATATTCCTGAAAAAATATATAAAGTCTAAATACTTGTTATACAATATTTTAGTAGATTAGGAGAGCGATCGGGATTTTAGATGTTTTAGTAATGCCGGTCTGGAAACCTGCATTCAAGGTTTCATAATTTATTAACCACCAAAATTTTTGAACTATGAAAGAGGAAAGTTCACCCTGGTCAAAGACAGAGCTGCAGATTTACATTTTATTACTGTGCGCTAATGCCGATTCGGTAATGACTGAAGAAGAACTGAAATTGGTGAGATCTAAGACCGATAAAGAAACTTTTGACCGTTTGTTTGCCGAATTCACTGAAGATACTGAAGAAGAAAGTCTGGAAAAGATCCAGGATAACCTGGTATTGCATGAATACTCGCATAAAGAGCTGGGAGAGCTAAGAAAGGAAATGTTTGAGATCTTCTTTTCTGACAAGAAATTTAGCATGATGGAGAACACGCTAGATAAAATACTGGATAATATCCTCTATTAAAAGCCTGCAAACCTGGATAGAGAATTTGCAATCATCCCCCGAAAGATTAATTATGGAAAAACCGGAAATAAAACCCTCGGCACATCTAAAGAATAAGCATACAGATGATCTAATTGACCATTATTGGGGTAGCATTAGTTATGTTTCCAGTCTTATCAAAGCTTCAGAAATAAAAGCAGGCCTTATCCTTTCCTTTTACGGGATTCTTTTAAATTTTGTCTATCAGGACCTGGACCTTGTACTGGGACATTTTGATAACAATACCATAATTTACATTCTGCTAACGGTCTGGTTTAGCTGTGCTGTAATTTCAATGTATTATAGCATACGTTGTTTTATGCCACGGATAGAGTCGAAGTACGATCGGAATATTTTCTTCTTTGGTGACGTTATTTCCAAATTTGGGGATATCAAGGAATTCTCAAGAACCTTCTTCAATATAAGTGTAGACGAAGATCAATTATTTGACCAATTAGGTCAGCAAATTTTTATAAATGCCAAGATCGCGAACCTTAAATTCAAAAATGTTCAAAAAGCCTTAAAATTTCTGGCTATTCAGTTTTCATTGTTGCTTTTAATCGTGATCTATTATGTGGCGGTCACCTTTATTTAAAACTAGTGATCAATCATTTAATCTCTGAAATAATCTAACAATCAATTAATTAAAAATATGACTAAGCTGGTTCAACATATATGAGATCCTGGAAGTTTCCAACAGCACAGACCATACTTCTTATAATTTCTGCTATGGCTGCAATAGCAACGTGGTTTGTTCCTGCCGGGCAATATGCGATGTTGAGTTATGATGAAGGCAAGGACCAGTTCCAGGTGGTCACGCAACAGGAAGTCCGGATTCTTCCTGTTACCCAGGAAACGCTTAATGAACTGGGTATAAAAATTCCTCTGGAGAACTTCAGGAGTGGAGCAATATATAAACCCATAGGAATTCCAGACACCTACCGCCAGGTAGATGCAGATCCCCAGGGAGTATTTGAATATGCACAGGCGCCGGTTAAAGGGATGATCGAGACTGCTAACATTATTTTTCTGCTGCTTATTATAGGGGGTTTAATAGGGGTTATTAATTATAGTGGCGCTTTTAATGCTGGAATTGCAGCCCTGGCAGAAGTATTAAAAGGTCGGGAATTCATCCTCATCGTGGCAACTACCTTGTTGGTAGGACTTGGTGGAACTACTTTTGGTTTGGCAGAAGAGACCATTGCCTTTTTACCTATCCTGATTCCCGTATTTCTTGCAGCCAGATATGATGCGGTAGTGGCCGTGGCATCTGTATTTCTTGGTTCCTCGGTTGGCAGTATGTGCTCCACCATCAATCCATTCTCCATTATTATCGCTTCAGAAACTGCCGGTATAGACTGGACTACCGGGTTGGGAGGTAGGATTCTAATGTTTTTTATCTGTTTTACGGTAACTATAATTTTTCTGCTGAATTATGCCCGGAAGGTGAAAGCTGATCCCCGGCGATCTTTCCTCTATGGTTCTGGAAATAAACTGAATCCATTATTAAGAGTACCTGCTAATCCTGATAAAATTCCCCGCTTAACCTCCAGGTTAAAAATAATCCTGGTTGTTTTTAGTGCCTGTTTTTTGCTTATGATCATAGGAGTCTCCAGGCTGGACTGGTGGTTCGAGGAAATGGCCTCTACCTTTTTAGTAGGTGCAATCCTCATTGGATTTATTGCACGCATTCCTGAAGGTAAATTCGTAGAAGTTTTTATAAAAGGGGCGGGGGAACTGCTTGGGGTTTCAGTCATTATTGGTCTGGCGCGGGGTATCACTATTTTAATGAGCGACGGGATGATAAGCGATACTATTCTTTTTCATGCAAGCGAATTTGTTCAAAGTATGGGTAAAGGATTATTTATAAACTCCATTTTCATGGTCTACAATGGCCTGACCTTGTTTATAGCCTCCTCTTCAGGGACGGCAGTTTTAACCATGCCTATTATGGCTCCACTGGCAGATAGTGTGGGGATAGGGCGGGAAATGATCATTAATGCTTATGTATTTGGTAATGGGTTATGTGGTATCATATCTCCAATTGGTATGGTGTTGCCAACCCTGGCCATAGCAAATATTGGTTATGACCGGTGGCTGAAGTTTATCTGGCCATTATTGATAATTCTGGGGATTATCTGTATGCTTTTCTTAAGTATATCGGTCTATTTGCAGTAGTATGGAATAATTGAAATTGCATTTATATAAGTGCAGTATAATTTGAGAATTAGCACATCGGGTTTTTAAAATTTTATTAATTGGTTAAATCAACTTCCAGAAGAATAGAATCTATAGACCTTCTAAGAGGGGTCGTTATGGTGATCATGGCTCTGGATCATGTGCGGGATTATTTTCATATTAATGCTATTGCAGGGAATGATCCCACCAATCTGGATACTACTACGCCAGAACTTTTTTTCACTCGTTTTATCACTCATTTCTGCGCTCCGACCTTCGTTTTTCTAGCCGGTACTTCTGCCTTTCTCTACGGACAGAAAAAGACTAAAAAAGAATTGTTTAAATTTTTAATGTACAGGGGTTTATGGCTCATTTTCGTGGAAATTGTGATTATGAACCTGTTGTGGTGGTTTGATCCTACTTATGGCTTTATAAATTTGCAGGTCATCTGGGCTATAGGAATTAGTATGGTTCTCCTATCGTTGCTGGTATTTTTACCCTGGAAGCTAATCCTATGCATTGGACTGCTTATGGTTCTAGGACATAACTTTTTAGATGAGATAACAACCCGGGGTCAGGATTTTTTTACAGTACTCTGGTACATTACGCACCAGGGCGGTTTTATTAGAACCCCCAACCATCTTATCTTATTTATGTACCCTCTGGTTCCATGGGTTGGGGTGATGGCATTAGGTTATGTTTTTGGACGGTTATACGCCCAAAATTATAATAGTCTAAATAGAAAAAAAATGTTGCTGCTCCTGGGTTTTGGAAGTTTGACCTTGTTTATAATTCTTCGCATACCTAATCTCTATGGCGATCCATCATTATGGGCAGAGCAGGATTCAACAATTTTTTCGATCCTGTCTGTTTTAAATGTAACAAAATATCCACCCTCACTCTTATTTTTACTGGTCACCCTGGGACCGGCATTTTTATTTTTGTATTTCACAGAAAATATAAAGAACAAAATAGTTTCCTTTTTTCTCATTTTTGGACGGGTTCCTTTCTTCTATTATTTATTACACATTTTTATAATACACCTGGCGGCATTACTGGTATTAATGGTCTCCGGAAAAGACTGGACCATCATGATCCTTGATGAGAATATTTTTACCAGTAATGACCTGCAAGGATACGGTTATCCCCTGAGCGTAGTTTACCTGGTATGGATCATAATTGTTTTTCTGCTTTACTTTCCCTGTAAGAAGTATATGGAATATAAACTTCGGAACAAGAATAAATGGTGGCTAAGTTATTTATAGCATGATTTGAAATAGTTTAGATCACTTTATTTAACTTTTTAAAGTTTAAATAATTAATATTCAGTAGATTAGGCTTTTTTAATTTTCGCTCCAAAATACGATCATTCTTAGTTTTAATTATCTGTGGCTGAAGCCCGGTCTTAAACGACCCTGCTCTTAATTAACGGTAATTGTTCTAAGGGAATGCCCAGGCTGTCTCATTAGAAATATTCATTTTCTAAAATCAAAAAACAAGACAGTATGGAAGCTAAACCAACCTCTCTTACCCCGATAAGGGCTACAAAACGAATTCATTCCCTGGACATCATGAGGGGAATCGTACTATTCGGAATTTTACTAATGAACATCAACGGTTTTGGCCTGGCCGGTGCCTATGGAGACCCTACGGTTTCTGGAGGAGCTACGGGCTGGAATCTCTACACCTGGATTGGGACAAACATGTTTTTTGAAGGTACGATGCGTGCCCTGTTCTCCCTTCTTTTTGGTGTTGGTATGTTCATTTTACTCAGCCGCATGGAACAAAAGGGAGCCGGAATAAAAGCTGCCGATATTTATTTCAGAAGATTATTATGGCTTCTGATATTTGGTCTAATTCACGGGTATTTGCTTTTATGGACCGGGGAGATCCTTTACGATTATGCCCTGATGGGATTCCTGGTGTTTTCTTTCCGAAATTTAAAAGCGAAAACCTTGTTGCTGAGCGCTCTTCTGTTGTTCTCTATAGGCACGGTATGGAGTTATTTTGAATATAAGCAGAATATGGAAATGCTGGAACAGGTGGAATTAGCTAATAAATATAAAACTTCGGGCAAACCGCTCACTTCTGAAATGGAGGAAGCCACAGCGAGTTGGGCAGAAATTGAAAAAAGCAGGTCTCCAGAAACGGTAATGGAAACCACCCAGAACATGCGGAAGGATTATTTCTCTGTAGTAGCATTCCTGGCGCCAAAAAATATGGAAACAGATACCAGCTGGTTCTACAGGTATGATGTATGGGACATACTCTCCATGATGCTCCTGGGGATCGCGCTCTTTAAATGGAATATTTTAAGTGCCGGGAAGAGCTATAAATTCTATGGGCTTGCCGTTCTGGTTTGTTACGCAATTGGTTTGAGCGTGAACTATTATGAGGTGAAAAGTATTATTGCCGGGAATTTTTCCTTCCAGGCTATCTCTAAAGCCGGAATTACCTATGACCTGGGAAGACTTTTTGTGGCGATGGGACATGTAGGACTTATTATGATCTTTTGTAAACTACCGGTATTAAAATGGCTGCAGAACTCATTGTCTGCGGTAGGGAAAATGGCGCTTACCAATTATGTGATGCATTCGGTCATTTGCATGTTCATTTTTACCGGGGTAGGCTTTGGACTTTTTGGGACATTTCAACGATATGAACTTCTTTTTATAGTATTTGGCATCTGGATATTTCAGCTAATTGTAAGTCCAATATGGTTGAGGTATTTCTATTTTGGTCCATTGGAGTGGGTATGGAGAAATCTTAGTTATAAAAAGATCCATTTATTAAGAAGAAAGGCTGCAGAACCAGCGGTTGTTCCGGAATCACCAATTGGATGATTTTGGTTTCCAGGTCAGGTCTTTATTACTTCTAGAATTTCAGAAAGTCAATAATTTTATAATATTTTGATATTCAGTCAATTAATTTTAGTGGATATATGCACTTTTTTTGAACTTGATACCTGTAATTTATTGTAAATGAGTAAATTAATATCCTATTAACTATTAACTAAATTTTATTATGAAGAAATTAATTGTATTTATCCTACTATTCCCAATTCTGGGATTCACACAGGAAAAAGATGAAAGCAGGATCTTGCACATGTATGAGTTGGAAATTAAAATGAACGAGCGGGAGAATTTCGAGAAAGGCATGAAAAAATGGAAAGATTGTTATCTCGAAAATAGCGGAAAGGATAATTGGAATGTTTGGAATCGTGTGCAGGGAGCTACGGGAACGGTAGCGGTCACATTTTTTATGGATAAATGGGCAGAGATGGATGAAGCACCAACGGGTGCAGATACCGCCTGCCAATCTATATTCCAGACCGATGTCTTCCCTTACGTGGTAAAAATGGACCATAAAATGGCAGAATCAATGCCGGAATTCAGTAAGAATCCTTCCAGTGGAAATACCGTGGCCTGGGTAAGATTTTTCAGAACTGAAAACTGGAGAGATTTTAAAGATGTAGTGAAAGAAGTTTCCAGTACCTATAAGGAAGCTAAGGGAGAACCACTGGGTTACTGGTATGACTTTATTGGAGGTGATCCGGATGGCCCGGACTACATGGTATCCATGCTGCATAAGAATTTTGCAGGACTTGACGAAGAATGGGATAGCCCATGGGAGATTTATGAGCAGAAGCATGGTAAGGATAAGACGACAAAGATGCAGGAGAAATTCAGATCTTCAGTGGAAGATACCTGGACCTTCGTGTATAAATTGAATGAAAATCTAAGTAATCAATCCCAATAGTTTAGTTTAATTAAGTTGAAGAAAAATGACGCCTTTAAGGGGTCATTTTTTTTGATAACATCCTGAAAACTATCTCAAACGAATGAAATAATCATTTTAAATTTCTGGTTTAAATATAGCTTACCTATTTATAAGTGATGGTCAGTATTTAGGGGGATATCTACTCTTATGTTCTTTCAGATCCTGGTATTGATCATAAAAACGAGATGATTGAAAATGCTTTCTAATTTTACCTTAAGACTATAATATAAATAACCCTCCATGAACTGGAGGGTTATTTTTGAATTTGAAAAAAGATAAGATCTTACTCTAACTGTCTGCATTCACTTTTTTATTTACTTCATCACGAATAAGAGCAAACTCAATAGAATTAAATCTTTCCTCAGAGATCTCTTCATATAATTCCATGGCTTCCTCTGTATTTCCGGCCTTCTCATTGATTTTCGCCATCCAGTATTTATCGTGGATATAGTCTTCGTCTGTTTGCTTTATGTGTTCCAGGGCTTTATCTGTATTCCCCATGTGATAATTGATCACAGCCAGAGCTCTGTGATAGGGATCAAGCTTATTTGGACTGTTGATAGAGCTCACCGCTTCCCTGATCATCTCAGCTTTCTTAGCCGCTTCCTGGTAATTCTTTTTGCTTACCATAACCATGGCATCCCAATAATGCATAATTGCCTCCTGATTGGCGGTTACTACCGGACTGTTTGCTTCGCTGGTTAATTGTTTGGAAATAGGCTTCATATTACTTACGATCTGCTCCAGTCTTTTAGAATCTCCATCGTGCATGGCAATATGAGCGGCCGTAAAAGAAGCCTGGTATTTAGCGATATTTTTATTGCTTTCAGGTATGTCCAGGGTGTCAAAAGATTTTGTTCCTTCTTCCAGAAATGCCAAAGCATCTTTTGAATTCCCTTCATAAACAAATGTATTGGCCTCTCCACCCAAATTGGTTCCAAATTCACTGGCTGCGCGGGCATCCTTAAAATTTTTCCTTGCTTCTTCATAATTCCCTAATATTGAATTGGCATGACCCGATTTTGCAAGGGCATTCTCATTTTCGGGATCTAATGACGCTGCTTTTTCATAGCTGGCAAGTGCCTGGTCTAATTGATCCTGATCCCGGTAATAATCGCCCATAAGAATATGTGAACGCGGGCTATCTGGAGCTGTTTCTACCAGCATTTCAAAATACTTCTTTGCCTGATCTTTATCTTTAGGGGTATCAAATAAATAAGAGCCTCCCAGGCTGGCCATAGCCGGAACATATTCCGGATTTAGCTCCAGGGCTTTTTTCCAGTGTTCTCTTGCCACTTCTTCCTGATCGTTATTATTGTAATAAACGGCCAGGTTGTCCATTGCCCTGGCAGATTCAGGATACTTTTCCACCATTTTCTTACTTATCTCTAATTCCTTTCCAGTATCACTTTTCATAGAGGCTTCCGTCATATCCATCATCATTACCTCTGCCTCATTTGCCTTTTCGCGCATCGCCATAAACTTATCCCGGTTGTTAGCCCAGTCTTTGGCAGAATTTGCAGTAAAGGACCGGTACATTTGCGCTGAAACGAAATTAGGATCATAATCCAGTGCCTCATCAAATTTAGCCCTGGCTTTTCTTTGATTACCTTCATCAAAATATTTCAGCCCCTCTTCAAAAGCCTCTAAAGCCTCTTCAGAATCGGTGTTTACAGGTAATTCAACTATAGAAGAATCATCTTCTAATTCAGCTTCTGTGCTTTCCTTGCCGGAATCCTTGCAGGAAGCAACCGCTAAAATGCTCGCCAATATGAAGAATATTGGTAGTTTTTTTAAATAAATCATAGTTGTAATTTTAAGGTTGATGTAATAGTTAGTTTGTCTAAGTTAGTGATTTTCAGTAAACAATGCGATTTTAAGCAGGTTCGGAATAAAAAATTTTAACTAAAAATTGCCATGTGGAATTCCATTCTTTCTCTTAATAAATACAAACCATTAAATATTTGTTGCAACTGATATGGTTTTTCAGGCTTTTCATCTTGTTTGTTAATTTAATTTACTGAAATAGAGTATATTAACTTGGTGATTTCCGATGAATAACAGATAATTTTAATTGAAATTCTATTTCCTAATTATCGCGGTAAGGAATTAATATCTGAAACTATTGTTCATCCCTTCAATTCCAGAAACTTATTTAATATGAGCATAACTCAAATACAGAAAAATGAGATTCTGAATATTTATCAAAAGTGGCTTGATAGTTATTTGAATGGTGATATAGATACCTACGATTCATATTTTGATGATGATTACCATTTCATTGGTTCTACCAACAATGAAGAGTTTCTTAACCGAAAGGATACCACGGAATTTTTTAGGAAAACCACCGATCAATTTGCTGGGAAAACAGACCTGAGAAATAATATTACTACCATTGAAAAATTTGGGGAGGTTATTTTTTTGACCCACCTTTTTGATGCCTGGTTCATGGCTGAAAGAGATTGGACCTATTATGGCAGGTTCAGGTTTTCTAACGCCCTTCACGAAACCAGGGATGGCTGGAAATTCATTTATCAGCATTTTTCCATTCCAGATGCCAAGGCAGAAGAAGGAGAGACTATAGGTTTCGACCAGATTAGCGCTGAAAATTTACAGTTAAGAGAGGCTATTCAAAGACGAACTAAAGAGCTTGAGGAAAAATCCCGGGAACTGCAAATTGAGATGGGGTTAGAAAAGGTAAGAGCGAGGTCTCTGGAGATGCAGCACACTAATGAACTTCAGGATGTCATCAACACGGTTCACCGTGAACTACTTAATTTACAACTCTCCTTAACCGGAGGTGCTTTTATCACGATCAATTCAGATATACAGGATGAGCTATGGTGCTGGGGTGCAGGCGGTACGGCAGATTATGTACAAAAAGTTCATGTGCCCCCTGTAGATAAACCTATCTACAAAAATCTTCTTAATGGAATAAAGAAGGGCCCGGGGTTTTTCACGGAAGAATTCAGCCAGGCGGAGAAAGTTGAATTTTTTGAACACCTTTTTAAATTCCCTCCATATTTAAATGCCGATGATTCTCATAAAAAAGAAGTTTTTTCACGCCAAGGTGGATATACCCGTTCATGTGCCGTTTTTAAGAACACCTCCATATTTATAATTAATCATCATGGCAGGATATTCACCGAGCATGAGAACAATGTTTTAAAACGGTTTGGGAGTGTTTTTGAACAGGCCTACACCCGTTTCCTCGATCTTAAAAAAGCGGAGGCTCAAACCAGGGAAGCCCAGATCGAAACAGCTTTAGAACGGGTTCGAAGTCGAACCATGGCTATGCAGCATTCTAAGGAGTTACCTGAAGCTGCCAATATACTTTTTCTGGAAATTCAAAAACTGGGAATTCCGGCATGGAGTGCAGGTTATAATATTCTTTCAGAAGATAATCGTTCCAGTACCTGTATTATGAGTAGCGAAGGGGAACTGCAGGAGCCTTTCGTACTGCCTTTAACAGAACATGAAAGTCTGCTGCCCTGGCATGAGTCGATAGTTAAAAACATGGATTTTTTTGTTTACGGGCAGGAAGGTGAGGATCTGGTCGCTCATTATGATTATATGACCTCTTTGCCGGAACTTAAAAAGACCTTTGAGCAATTCCAGGAGGCAGGATTAGATCTGCCCACACGACAGTTCAATCACCTGGTGAGGTTTAATAAGGGGTTTTTACTATTTATTACCTATGAAGAAGTTCCGGAAGCTCATGACATCTTTAAACGTTTCGGAAAAGTATTTGAGCAAACCTATACCCGTTTTCTGGATCTTAAGAAGGCTGAAGCACAAGCACGAGAGGCAAAGATAGAGACCGCATTAGAAAAAGTACGTTCAAGAAGTATGGCAATGCACCAAAGCGAAGAATTATGGGAAGTGGCTGAATTGCTTTTTGAACAAATTAAAAATCTGGGCATAGGCACGTGGTCCTGTGGAGTAAGTTTATGGTATGAGGATGATAGTTATTTTATGGGCTACAATCCAGGGCCCGATGGTAAAATTGGGACGCCAATGCCTATTCCCCTTACAGAAGATATATTTTTTATTACGATTCGTGAAGCTAAAAGAAGGGGTGATGAATTTTTAATATTTGAATCTGAAGGCAAATCACTTGAAAATACCTATCGTTATATGGATAAGCTTCCTGTAGTAGGTACGGTGATGAGGAATATTGTAGAAGCTGGATTTGATTTGCCTAAATTCCAGGTAACCCATTGTGGTTTTTTTTCTCATGGTCATTTAATGTTTATTACCCTGGAACATAATCCTGAAGCAATAGATATATTTAAACGCTTTACCAAAGTCTTTAAACAAGCATATACACGATTCCTTGATATTCAAAAAGCTGAAGCCCAGGCCAGGGAAGCCCAGATCGAGGCGGCTCTGGAAAGAGTGAGGTCCAGGAGTTTGGCAATGCATCAGAGTAATGAACTGCTGGAAGTTGTATCGGTCTTATTTGAGCAATTTCAAAACTTAGGATTTAATATAACCAAGGCTGGAGCTACTGCAATTAACATTTTCATTCCTGGGTCTCGAGAAATGAACGGCTATGTTTGTGGATCTCACAATCAGGGCTTGGTAATTCAAAATTTTATTCATCCGTATTTTGACAATGCCGTTTGTCAAGACATGTACGATACACGAATTAATCAACCCGAAGTCTTTACCGAAAGTTATGATAAGAAAACCAAGGATGAATATTATAAATCATTATTTAATCTTACCGAGCTACGTGATATTCCTGAGGTAGCTCAAGCCCAGATTTTGGATTCAGAAACCTTAAACATTACGATTGTACCTAGCGATCAATTTATGATTATCGTGTTGGATTTAGACAATAAGATTCTATCACAATATGAGATTGATATTCTTAAGCGATTTTCGAGTGTCTTTAAACAATCTTATACCCGCTTCCTCGATCTCCAAAAGGCTGAAGCCCAGGCCAGGGAAGCCCAGATCGAAGCAGCTCTGGAAAGAGTGAGATCAACCAGCCTGGCCATGCATCATTCCTCTGAGTTATCTACTGTGGTAGATAAGCTTCTTAAGGAGTTTACAGATCTTGAATTCACTCTCACCTTCTGTATTATCAATCTTATCGATGAAAAGGATAGGAGCAATACCGTATGGGCAGCAAATCCCGAAACAGGAAAGGATGCTGAATCTTACTATATGAAATTTGAAGATTATCCCTTTCATCACGCCATGTGGGATGCCTGGAAGGCTCAGAAAAAGCGATTTATATATACCCTGGAAGGTGAGGAGAAAAGAAAATATGATGAATATCTCTATTCAGAAACTGAATTCAGGCGATTCCCTGAGCATGTTCAGGAAGCCAATAAGGCTCTGGAAAGATATGTAGCAGGCTTTACCTTTTTTGAATATAGCGGACTCCAGACAGTAAGTGAAGAACCTATTTCTGAAAATGACCTGGAAATACTGGAACGTTTTGGGAAAGTATTCGAGCAAGCCTACAGACGTTTTCTGGATCTTCAAAAAGCCGAAGCCCAGGCCAGAGAGGCCCAGATCGAGGCAGCTTTGGAAAGAGTTCGTAGCAGAACCATGGGGATGCAAAAAAGTTCTGAACTGGAGGAGGTGATAAAGGTCGTTTATGATCAACTGGTACATCTTAATTTTAATATCGAACACGCAGGGTTTATCATAGACTACAGGGAGAATGATGATATGCATATCTGGCTTACCGATAAGAACAAGGTCCCTGCTGAGGTGACCGTTCCCTATATTGATACTCCGCACTGGAACAGTTTCTTAAAGGCTAAAAAGAAAGGGGATAATTTTTTTAGTAACCTGTACACTTATGAAGAAAAAAATGAATTTTATCGGAAGTTGTTTGAAATTATTCCGGGGGTAGCAAAAGAAACTAAAAGCTATTATCAAAACTGTAAAGGGCTGGCCATATCTACAGTTTTAATGGACGATGTGGGGCTTTACATAGAGAATTTTGAAGGTGAGCCCTTTTCTGAAGAAGAAAATAAAACCCTTTTAAGGTTCGGTAAGGTATTTCAGCAAACTTATACCCGTTTTCGTGACCTGGAAAACGCCGAAGCTCAAACCAAACAGGCTCATATTGAAGCGGCGCTGGAGAGAGTGCGCAGCAGGTCTATGGGAATGCAAAACAGCAAGGATTTTAGCTCTGTCACTACCGAAATGTTTAATCAACTACGAAACTTTGGGGG
Source organism: Christiangramia sabulilitoris (assembly GCF_007050985.1). GTDB lineage: Bacteria > Bacteroidota > Bacteroidia > Flavobacteriales > Flavobacteriaceae > Christiangramia > Christiangramia sabulilitoris. Next base: position 340,487 of record NZ_VHSF01000003.1, on the reverse strand, counting down.
CGATCTCTTTGCCACCGGGATTGTTTTTTGTGATAAGCATAAAGATCATGTAGAGCAATGGCATAGTATTCCGGGGGCAGGTATGATGAGTCCTTTTATTGTTCCAAAAAACCTGGACTATATTCACGAATACAGGTATAACCAGTGGAAAAAGGGAGAAGAGCTATTTTCTATAGAGATACCGGGTGATTTTATTGAACAGCATTTTCAGGATATCTTCAATCTGCCTTCTGCTCAAAAAGTACTTAGAGATATGGATGAAAATGATACTCCCATGCCCGGGGCACCTCCCTGGGAAATTGACTATGGGGCATCCTTTAAAAATGGATATATTCTGGTTTCTGCACTGCAGGTATTTGAGGAAGCCCATATTCTGCCTCGTTTTGCAAAGGTCTTTGAGCAGGCTTATACCAGGTATCTGGATCTTGAAAAAGCAGAACTTCAGGCCAGGGAAGCACAGGTTGAAGCTGCTCTGGAGAGGATTCGTAGCAGATCTATAGGTATGCAGAAGAGCGAGGATCTGGCAGATCTATCATTGGAACTTGTAAAACAGGTTCAGGAACTGGGGGTGTCCACCTGGTTTTGTGCCTTCAATATTTATGATGATGAAGAAAAGGGTTCTTTGGAATGGGGTAGCAATGGCCAGGGTGTATTCCCTAAATACAGAACACCAAGGGAAGGAATCTTTCTTAAATATTATAAGGCTGGGCAGCAAGGCCAAAGCTTGCTGGTGAACGAAATAGGTGAAGACGAGTGTCCGGCCCATTATGAATATTTATGCTCCCTGCCGGGAGTGGGTGAGCAATTATTACAAATGAAAGCACAGGGAATTTCTTTCCCTACCTCCCAGATAGACCATGTTGCTTTTTTTAAATATGGATATCTTCTTTTTATCACCTATGAGCCTGTCCCGGAATCTTACGAGATCTTTAAGAGATTTGCCAGGGTCTTTGAACAGTCCTATACCCGATTCCTCGATTTGCAAAAGGCTGAAGAGCGGGCAAGGGAAGCCAGGGTGGAAACAGCCCTGGAAAAAGTGAGAAGCCGCACGCTGGCTATGGAGGATAGCAGGGAATTTACCGAAACCTCCATGGTCGTTTTTGAACAGCTACTGGAACTGGGTATCTCCCCAAATAGATTATTTATAGGTCTTATTGATAGCGACCTGGCCGCAATAGATGCCTGGGCAACCAATGAGGACGGCAGCAGGCTTGCCAGTCACTTTAAATTAGAAGCGACAAAAAATAGAGCTATTTCCAGAATGTTAGATGGCTGGAAGCAGGGAAAGACGTCCCAGATAATAGATTTGGAAGGCAGGGAACTGCAGGATTATTTTAAGTATCTAAATGAGGAATTGAATATCTCATTTCAGGGTGGCATTGAACAAAAAAGGAGGATCCAGTATTTGGCTTATTTTTCGGGGGGTCTTATTGGTTTGGCTTCCGGCGAGGAACAGGACGAAGATGCACTTGAATTGCTGGAACGTTTTGCGGCAGTATTTAACCTTACCTATATCCGTTTTAAAGATCTGAAAGTCGCTGAAGCGAATGCCATCAAAGCAAAACAGGATCTTAAAGAAATAAAGGCGGCCAGGGAAAATGCAGAAAAAGCACTAACAGAACTTCAGCAAACCCAGAAACAACTTATTCAATCAGAGAAAATGGCAAGTCTGGGAGAACTCACTGCCGGAATAGCCCACGAGATCCAGAATCCGTTGAATTTCGTGAATAATTTTTCTGAAGTAAGTAATGAACTGCTCGATGAAATAGCCGAAGAAATAGAAAAAGGCGATCTGGGGGAGGTAAGAGAAATTTTAAAGGATATCAGGAATAACCTTAATAAAATAAACCATCATGGCAAGCGCGCAGATGCTATTGTAAAAGGGATGCTGCAGCATAGCAGGAAAGGTAATTCAGAAATAGAACCTACAGATCTTAATATCCTGTGTGATGAATATCTGCGTTTAGCATATCATGGCTTACGCGCCAGGGATAAGTCATTTAATGCTAACCTGGAGACAGATTTTGATCCGGAATTAGGGAATGTCGCTGTGATGGCCCAGGAGATTGGAAGGGTGATCCTCAACTTACTTACTAATGCTTTTTATGCCGTATTGCAGAAAAGAAATAACACCAATGATCCCTTATATGAACCAAAAGTCAGTATTTCAACTCATAAGGAAACTAACCGGGTGCTTATTCGAGTTAAAGATAATGGTTGTGGGATCCCAAAAAAGAATCTGGATAAGATCTTTCAGCCATTTTTCACCACCAAGCCAACCGGGCAGGGAACCGGGTTGGGACTTAGTTTAAGCTACGACATTGTAAAGGCCCATGGAGGTGTCCTGGAAGTAAAGACTCAAAAAAATAAAGGAACGACCTTCACTATCATAATAAAAACAAACCGATGAAAATCAAATACTTATTATGTTTCCTTTTTTTAGCGCTTTGCCTGAACAGTTTAGGCCAGACCAGCAGCGATATAGAAAATTATAAATTTAAGAAGGATAGTGTAAAGCAGCATATAGAGAAATCTACCGGGGACGAAACAAGAATGGTAAGATTAAAGAATGAATTCGCGCGTTTGTGTTTTGTAATTCCTGAATTTGAAGATGGTTTCCTTGCTCTACAGGAGGCAAAAATAATCTCTGATAAATTGGATTATAAGGAAGGGGAAGCCATGTATTATTTAACCTTATCCTCTTTCTATTATGATCAAGACAATCCCATAAGTATTTATTATAGAAAAAAGGCTCAGCAGCTCTCCAATTACTTAGAGGAAGAGGTGAATGATAATAACAATTTTACAGATTTACCGAGGTCTAATTTAAATGAAGATGTTCAACGATTTCAAGATCAATTTAATAAGGTGCTCGCGAGGGATGAACTGTCAAATAACAAAGAAATACAGGCGAATCTTTTATACGCCATCGCCGGAACTCATTATCGCCTTGGGTACCCGGAAACAGCACTAACCAAGTTAACTGAAGCTATACGTTTATTCTCAGAAATAGGGGAAATCTATCCTGCCTTTCATTTATCGACCATTAAAATGGGATCCCTGGTCTATTTGGAGAAAGAAGAAGAGGCTAAAAAAATAGAGCTGGAATTGATCAAATTAATGTCTGCGGAACAGGATAAAAGTAATCTGGCACTTATCCACAGCGCTATGGCAAATGGTTACAGAATGCAGGGCAGGTGGTCCCTGGCTATTGAATATTACCTGAAAGCCCTGGAATTATTAGATCCTGTCGAAGACCGTGAATTAAGGATAATAGATCAGTATAACCTGGCCATAGCCTATGAGAATTATGGTATGGACAGCAGGGCAGCAGATAACTATCGTATCGCTATTGCAGATTTAGAAAAGGAAAAGGATACCGTCCAGTTATATATTGCCTATGGTACCATCGTATTCCCCCTTATTGCCATAGAGAAATATGATGAGGCCAAAAAATATATGCAACTTTCTCTCAAGGATACCATAAGAAATAAAGATTATGCCCTTGCACGATATAACGATGCCCAGGGGCAGATATTAAAAAGCCAGGGGAAATACCAGGAAGCTATACCCTATTTTCTGAAAGCTGAAGAAGGTTTTAGAAAACTTGAAGGAGTTGAGTGGGCTATTGCATTTATGAATTTATACCTGGCAGAATGCAATTTTCAACTCGAAAATTATATGAGGGCTTTAGAATACGCCACTGAGGCCCTCAATTTGGATAGTAATGATCAGGTAACTGAAAAAGCTACTCTTCTTTTATCCCAGATTCACGAAAATCTTGATAATCTTGCACTGGCCTATCAATATTTAAAAGACTATCAGCTATTAAGGTCTGAGAAAGAAAAATCTGAAGAAATAAACAGGATTGCCGATGCTGAGATACGCTCTATTCTAGATGAAAGCGAAAAGACCATAAATTTTCTAGAAAGAGAAAAATTAAAAAAAGAAAAGGAAAGTCTATTTCAGCGCGGGCTGATTATAAGTGTATTAATTGTATTGATTTCAGTGGTTGTCTTTGCCATAATTTTATACCGCAATAATAAGAACAAGCAAAAAGCTAATGCTCAATTAAAAAGGCAAAAGAAGAAGATTGAGCAGACTTTAGATCAGCTCAAGGCTACCCAATCGCAACTTATACAATCTGAAAAGATGGCCAGCCTGGGAGAGCTTACCGCCGGAATTGCCCATGAGATACAGAATCCATTGAATTTTGTGAATAATTTTTCTGAAATCAATAATGAATTGCTTGATGAAATAGCTGAAGAATTTGAAAAAGGAAACCATAGTGAAGTTAGAGTGATTTTAAATGATATCAGGAATAACCTTAATAAAATAAATCATCATGGTAAGCGTGCAGATGCGATAGTAAAAGGGATGCTGCAGCATAGCAGAAAAGAAAATTCTGAAAAAGAACCTACAGATCTTAATGTTCTATGTGATGAATACCTGCGTTTAGCGTATCATGGATTGCGCGCAAAGGACAAATCCTTTAATGCTAATCTGGAAAAAGATTTTGATCCTGCTCTGGAGAAGATCAATGTCATGGCGCAGGAGATTGGAAGGGTAATTTTAAACTTACTCACTAATGCCTTTTATGCTGTACATCAGAAAAAATGCCAAACCAGCGATCCCGGATATGTGCCGAAAGTCAAAATTCTGACCAGGAAAAAACCTGATCAGGTTTGTATACAGGTAAAGGATAATGGCATTGGAATTTCCCAAAATATTCTGGATAAGGTTTTCCAGCCATTTTTTACTACTAAACCCAGCGGGCAGGGTACCGGCCTTGGACTTTACCTTAGTTATGAGATCATTCAGGTACACGGTGGGGAATTAAAAATAGATACCCAGGAGGGAGAGGGAACAATATTTACTATCTTATTACCTGCTTAACACTCTGATTTTATGAAGGATACCAGGAAAGATTTGCTTCATCAAACTCATCAACGAATTTTCGAGATAATTACCGGTGAATTACCTGTGAAGGAAGCCGTAAAACTTATCGACGACAAAATAAGTGGGTTTGGAACAACCTGGGATGAGATGATCCTTTCGAAAAAAGATTATCTCGGGATCCTGGAAAATACCCGGAATCAACAGGAGAATTACCAGCTGGAATGGAATTTAAAACCTTTCTCATACAGGATGCTGGCTAACGATACTGTAGCGGTCCTTTGTGATGAGGTAAATTTTTTCTCTCCCACAGACACTGGGGAAAAAATAGAAATGTTTCTGAGGTATACAGGCGTCTACGAGTACACCGGGGAGAAGTGGTTACTAATTCATTTTCATGGATCTAAACCTGAATTTGTGGATAGCGCAATAGATTCTTTTGGGATTGAACATCTTAAAGAGAAGAATGAAGAATTAAAGGAAGAAGTTAAGAAGCGAACTGCCCGCCTCGAAGAATCATTGAGCCGTTTAAGGGCTACCCAGGAACAACTAATCCATTCAGAAAAAATGGCCAGCCTTGGAGAATTAACTGCGGGGATCGCTCACGAGATCAAAAATCCGCTCAATTTCGTCAATAACTTTTCAGACCTGAATGTGGAACTGATCGATGAGAGCTTTGAAGAACTGGACAAAATAGGTAGCTCAGCTGCCCTGAGCGAGGCCAGGGAAATACTTGAAGATGTGAAGTCTAACTTGGAGAAGATAAAACAGCATGGATCAAGAGCAGATAGTATTGTAAAGTCCATGCTGCAACATAGTCGTGGCGGCAATGGCAAGGCAGAAAAAGTAGATTTCAATGGGCTTGTAAAGGAGTATGTTAATCTCGCCTTTCATGGAATGAGAGCCGGTAAAAAGCCAATAAATGTGAGTATAGATTATCATCTGGATGAGAAGATAGATAAGGTTCCTGTTATCCAGGAAGACTTTAGCCGGGTGATTTTAAACTTATGCAATAATGCCTTCGATGCCATGCATGAAAAGCTCAATGTGTCCAAAACTCAGGGTGAATACTCACCAAAACTTAAGGTTAAAACTTATGGTAAGGGCGATAAAATTATACTTGAAATTGAAGATAATGGCCCGGGAATATCTGATGAATATAAATCCAAGATCCTTCAGCCTTTTTTTACAACTAAAAAAGGAACCGAGGGAACCGGACTTGGTCTTTCAATTACCAATGACATTATTAAAGCTCACGGGGGAGAATTAAAAGTAGAATCAAAAACAGATAATAAGACCTATTCCAGGTTTATTATTCAATTAAAGAAGTGAAAGCAATGAAAATACTAATTGTAGATGATGAGAAAGATGTCGAAGATCTTTTCCGGCAGAAGTTCAGAAAAGAGATAAAGAATGACGACCTGGAAATAGAATTTGCATTTTCGGGTAAAGAAGCATTGGAGGTCCTTAAAAGAAAAGATCCGCCAGAAGTGGTGTATGTTTTTTCTGATATCAATATGCCTGGAATGACGGGCCTGGAGCTTCTTGAAAAAATAAAAAAACAATTTCCCAAGATCCCGGTAAGTATGATCTCGGCTTATGGCGATACCGAGAATTATAACAAGGCTATAAATTCTGGAGCCAGGGAATTTTTTACCAAGCCAATCGATTTTGAGTCTTTGAGAAATGAGTTAAGAAAACTTGGCGCTTTAAATTAATAACTAAATCTCTAAAAATGGTCAAAATACTGGTAGTCGATGACGAAGCTGATCTTGAGATTTTGATCAAGCAGAAGTTCAGGAAGAAGATCCGTGAGCATGAATATGATTTCCGATTTGCCCTCAACGGTCGTGATGCGCTCGAGAAAATTTCAGAAGAACCTGATACAGATATTGTTTTGAGCGATATCAATATGCCAGAAATGGACGGCCTCACTTTACTGACTAAGTTGAATGAGAAGAATCCCCTCATCAAGGCGGTGATCGTTTCAGCCTATGGGGACATGGAAAATATTCGTACTGCGATGAACCGTGGTGCCTTCGACTTTATAACCAAACCTATAAATTTTGAAGACCTTTCTATTACCGTTGAAAAAACGATTCAGCACGCGAGGCAATTAAAAGATACCCTTATTGCCATAAAAGAGAATGATATTCTGAAGATGTATGTAGATGAAAATGTTCTTAAATTCATGAACAGCCGGGAATATGAATCGTCCCTTATGGAAAATGAAACTATAGAAGGCAGTGTGGTTTTTATCGATATGGTAGGTTTTACCAGGATTAGCGAAACTGCTCCTCCCAATACAGTGGTGAAAATGATCAATACCTATTTTGATATCATGGCGAAGGAGATCATAGCCCAAAAGGGATTTATTGATAAATTTATAGGCGATGCTGTAATGGCGGTTTTCCGGGGTGAGTATCATCTAGACCGGGCTGTGGATACAGCAATTGCGGTCAGGAATAAGATAAGTGAACTGGATCCTCCAGATGAGAATTCAGATTTTAAACCCAAGGTTTCCATCGGGATAAAAAGTGGAGAGATGACCTCTGGAAACATAGGGTCTGAAAGTTTAAAACGACTGGATTATACGGTGATTGGTGATACGGTGAATACAGCTGCACGATTTCAGGATATCGCCAAAGAGGACCAGATAATTATTTGTGAAGCTTGCTATGAAAAAATAAAAGAATATTTCAAATGCCGGGAATTAGGAAAATTTAAATTGAAAAATAAAGAAGAACCGGTAACTGTTTTTGAAGTTTTAGAATAACCGGGAATCAGGATGAAGTTGAGGTAGCTGTTGAGGAGCCATCCCAGTGAATCTTTGTGATTAATTATCTAAATTTCTGAAATAGAATACCGGATATAAAAAAAATAGGCCTCCTGGAGGCCCGTTTTTAATCTTAAGCAAAAACTATATAGATATTATATAAGATCGTAATTATAAATCGGGTATTTATAAAGCAGTGGATGAGAAATAGGCTCTAATCCTAACCTTTTATAAGTATCAACTCTTCCTGTGGCTCTATAAGGTATTCAGCGCCGTCCTGGGTAACCACGGCCATTTCTTCTACAGATATGGTCTTCAAATTTCCATCCGGAAGTTTCCAGGCGTGGAAACCGTCAAATGCGAAGGTCATTCCGGGCTTTAATTCTTTTTCAGCTGCTGGCCTGACATGTGAAGCCTGTGATCCGCCAAGGTTAGGCCCCACATCATGGGCGACATACCCCACCGGATGCCCGGTACTCCACATGACATATTCAGATCCTGCTTCGTTCATTAACACACGTTGAGCCCTGTCTACCTCAACTCCTTTAGTACCGGGTTTCATAGCGGCCAGTGCAGCACGGTTACCGGCCTTTGCACTTTCCCAGTAATGCTTTATATTCTTTGGAGCCTCTTTTTCGCCATCTTTTAAGACATAAGCAAATCTTTGGATATCGCTTACCCACCTGTCGTATACCTTGATGCCAAAATCTATCTGGATCACATCTCCAGGCATGATCACCTTTTCCGTAGCATGTGAATGACCTCGATCTGGTCCGGAATTCACATTGGGATTCTGGTCTGCTGCCCATCCATCGGTCACGCCATTTTCAGCCATTTTCTTTTTCAGGAACCTGGCGATATCGGCATCGGTAGATTCGCCCGGAACCACTTGCTGATAAGCCTCGACCTGCCACTCGGCAGTAAGGGCAGCCGCTTTTTTTAGGATTTCCACCTCTTCCGGGAGTTTTATGGCCAGCCATTCATAGACTAGCTCGGTAGAAGGTGTTAGCCTTTTTGCATGGTCACCTAAATAGGCTTCCAGTTCCTGTCGTTGGGTGTAAGACAAGCCATCAGCCATGGAATTGGTTTTGGAAGAGTTTACAGCAATGGTCTTAAAATCTTTTTCTTTGATAAAAGTGGCAGCCTGTTTCATGGCCGATTCATTGCGTTCTACGCTTGCCACCGAATCATGAATATTAAGATCATCCAGCGCTTTTGATTCTCCCGAAGGCGAAAATACCAGGGAATGAAAACCATTTTCGTCATTATAAAAAAGAAAAGCAGCGGTACCCCCGGCATTTTCCCCGCCAATATGGTGGGCAATGGGATCATTGTTATTTTCACGGCAAATTACCAGCCAGCAATCTAATTCGGCGGCCTTTAAAGCCCCTGGGAGTAATTCGTTTATTCGCTGTTTTCTAATTTCGGGCCAGGGATTTTTACCCCAGGAAATCGTATTTGCAGTATTTTCTCTTGTTTTTGAAGACATGGTCTCCTGTGCTTTTTGATAGTTACAGGAAAAAAGTATAGTTAATAGTAAAAGTGCGGGTAGTAGAAATTTGTTCATATTTATCAGATTGGCTTTTCGAGACAATTTATAAAATTTATTTTTTCAGAATAAGGCTATCCTTTTAATACTCATCTACCGTCATCAGGTGAAATTCACGGAAGGACTAAAGGAATGCCAAGAATGCTTCAAGTACAAGGGTGGAAACCCACTTTTTATAGGGCGACGAACTAGTTACCAGGTACCATCAAATCAATAAAAAAGTCCGGGCGATATTTATGCCGCCCTTTTTTGGCGGCTATTCTATAAATCTGAATGTTTCTGAAGAATTTTGAGTATCGAATTCGGTAAAAGCCGATTGAAGCTTATTAACTTGCAACAAAGAATTACAAGCAAGTGCCCAGACCTAAAAAATCATTTGAAACCAATAATATTAATTTTAAGGAAAGCTTTGCTTCCTTGAAATTCGTTCCCAGATTTTTTAAAGAGATCAGAAGAGTTAATCCCTTGCTGTTCTATACAAATATTTCGGGCAGGATACTTAATGCAATATTGCCGGTTTTAATGCTCTGGCTGGGAAAATTGATCATCGATGAGGTAGTGATTCAAATTGCGGCAGAGACCAAAAACCTGGAAACTTTATGGTGGCTGGTGGCAGCTGAATTTGGACTCGCCATAGTTTCAGATCTTTTGAGCAGGGGCATCAGTCTTAGTGATGCTTTGTTGGGAGATCAATATTCCATCGATACTTCGGTGAAGATCATTAAGAAAACTTCAGAGTTAAACCTGGATCAGCTGGAAGATTCAGAATTCTATGATAAACTGGAGAGGGCCCGGCAGCAAACCACCGGCCGGGTTGGACTAATGTCTAATATTCTAACCCAGGGAGAAGATGTGATCGTGATCATCTCGTTACTTGCCGGGGTGGTTGCTTTTGAGCCGTGGCTTATCATTTTGCTGGTGGTTTCAATAATTCCAACCATCATCAATGAGATCAAATTCAGCGGAACCAGTTATTCGCTGGCTCGCAGCTGGACCCAGGAACGCCGGGAACTGGATTATTTAAGATATGCGGGCGCCAGTGATGTGACTGCGAAGGAGGTTAAACTATTCGGACTATCGCATTACCTGGCAGATCGCTTTAAGCGACTTTCAGATAAATATTATTTACAAAGCAAGCGCCTGGCGAAACAACGTGCCGGCTGGGGATCAATTTTTAATGTGATTGGTACAGGGGCTTACTATGGAGCCTATGTTTTTATAATCTTTAGAACGGTAGCGGGAATTTTCAGCCTGGGGGATCTTACTTTCCTGTCTGGATCTTTCAACAGGTTAAGGTCTAAGCTACAGGGATTTTTCACCAGGTTTACCGCTATTACTGAAAGTGCCTTATACCTGCAGGATTATTTTGAATTTCTGGATCTTCATTTTTCTGAAGATGAGGATCAGGAAAAACTTCCTTTGCCGAAGGTCATTGAAAAAGGATTTGAATTTATTAATGTTGGTTTTAAATATCCAAAGTCTGAAAAGTGGGTGGTTAGAAATATCAACTTTGAACTCAGGGCCGGGGAAAAACTTGCCTTTGTGGGTGAGAATGGAGCCGGTAAAACGACTTTGATAAAATTACTGCTGCGATTTTATGAACCAACTGAAGGGGAGATCCTGCTGGATGGTATACCTGTTAAAAGGTACCGTCAGGCTGCTTACCAGCAATATTTTGGAGTGATCTTCCAGGATTTCGTCAAATTTGAGCTAACTCTTCGCGAGAATATCGCCATGGGAGAAATTGAGGAGATAAAAAATCAAAACAGGATCGATACTGCGGCAGATAAAAGTCTTGCCAGTGAAGTAGTAAGAGATCTGCCCATGGGATATGATCAGCCGTTAGGGAAAAGATTTAAGCATGGTAAGGATCTTTCCGGCGGGCAGTGGCAAAAGATCGCCATCGCCAGGGCCTATATGAAAGATTCTGAGGTATTGATCCTGGATGAACCAACTTCTGCTTTGGATGCCAGGGCAGAGACCGAAGCTTTTCAAAGATTTATCCAGCTTACCAGGGGGAAAACCGCCGTGATCATCTCGCACAGGTTCAGTACGGTGCGAATTGCAGACAGGATCATGGTACTAAAAGATGGGGCTGTTCTTGAAATTGGAACTCACCAGGAATTAATGCTGAATGATAAGTTGTATGCTGAGCTCTTTAACCTGCAGGCTGCTGGTTATCAGTAAGAATCTTTTTTCTAAATTTCAGCTTGACTAATTTGTATGGATATTTTAGATATACGCTTGTTACTTGATTTTGGCCTGATGGTTTTGATCTGGATAGTACAACTGGTGATCTATCCCGGGCTTTGCTATTATAAGAATGAAGACCTGGGGAAATGGCATAAGATATATACCCAGCGCATTGGCGTGATCGTAGGTCCGTTGATGATCGCGCAGCTTTTTGTCGCCGCACTGCAATTATGGCAAACACAGAATTTATATACCTGGGGGAGTATCATTGTTGTTCTAATTACCTGGATACTTACTTTTTTGATCTTTGTTCCCCTGCACAATTCCATTAAGCCCGATGAAACCTGCGAGGAGATCACGAGCAGCCTGGTTAAAAAGAACTGGTGGCGTACCTTCTTCTGGTCTATTTTATTTTTAGGCAGTCTTATCTTTAAAATTTCGGATTATAATTTTTAAGCAAACTGCCTAATCTTTACATTAGCAATCCTAAAATCCCGGAAAATTGGCAGCGAAGAAATCTCAGAAGGTAACCCCGTTAATGCAGCAGTATAATAGCATCAAGCTTAAGTATCCAGATGCCATGTTACTGTTTAGGGTTGGGGATTTTTATGAAACCTTTGGAGAAGATGCCGTTAAGGCTGCCCGTATCCTGAATATCGTTCTTACCAATCGGAATAATGGAGGAGAGCGGGCCGAGCTTGCCGGCTTTCCGCATCATTCGCTGAACACCTATTTGCCGAAACTGGTAAAAGCAGGACAGCGAGTGGCGATCTGTGATCAGCTGGAAGATCCTAAAATGACCAAAACCATCGTAAAACGTGGGGTGACCGAACTGGTGACACCCGGGGTAGCGATGAATGACGATATTCTTAGCAGCAAATCCAATAACTTTCTTTGTGCCGTTCACTTCGGAAAGAAGAACCTGGGTGTTTCCTTTTTAGATGTTTCTACCGGGGAATTTTTATGCGCCCAGGGAAACAGGGAATATATAGATAAACTGCTTCAGAACTTCGGGCCTAGTGAGATCCTGGTTCAGAAAAAATACAAAAAAGAATTCAACGAGAGTTTCGGGAAAGACATGCATTGTTTTTACCTGGACGACTGGATCTTTAAAACAGATTATGCTGAAGAAACCCTGAACGGGCATTTTCAGACCAAGTCGCTTAAAGGATTTGGGATAGATCACCTGGAGGAAGGCATCATAGCTTCCGGAGCCGTTTTGTATTACCTGGCAGAAACCAGGCATCACCGGCTTCAGCATATAAGTTCTATAAATCGTATCGCCGAAGAGCAGTATGTATGGATGGACAGGTTTACAATCCGAAATCTGGAATTATATCATTCTACGGCGGCCAATGCGGTTACCCTTTTGGATGTTATAGATAAGACGATCTCACCTATGGGCGGCCGACTATTAAAGCGCTGGCTGGCCCTGCCTCTTAAGGATGCTAAAATGATCGAAAAGAGGCTGCAGGTAGTTGATTTTCTTATTAAGAATCCGGAAACGCTGGGAGATGTCCAGGATCAGATTCGTGAGATAAGCGACCTGGAGCGTTTGATCTCCAAAGTGGCAACCCAAAGAATTAGTCCGCGGGAAGTGAATCAGCTTAAGAATTCCCTGAATGCCATCATTCCGGTAAAGGAGCTGGCCTTGAAATGCAATAACGAAGCGCTGAAGATCATTGGGGATAATTTACATTCCTGCGACCTGCTTCGGGAAAAGATCACGGAGAGCATAAGCGAAAAGGCGCCGGTCAATGTTCAGAAAGGAAATGTGATCGCCAGGGGTTTTTCTAGGGAGCTGGATGAGCTTAGGGATATCGCTTTTTCCGGAAAGGATTACCTCGATAATATGATCCAGAGAGAGACCGAAGCCACGGGTATTTCTTCTCTGAAGATAGGGAGCAATAATGTTTACGGTTATTATATAGAAGTTAGAAATACTCATAAAGATAAGGTTCCGGAAAGCTGGATACGCAAGCAAACCCTGGTGAATGCTGAAAGGTATATCACCGAGGAGCTTAAAGAATATGAATCGAAGATTCTTGGTGCCGAAGAAAAGATCCTGCAGTTGGAGCAGCAATTATTCGGGAAACTTGTTTCCTGGATGGCTGAATATATAGATCCGGTGCAGCAGAATGCGAGATTGATCGCCAGGCTGGACTGTTTATGTTCTTTTGCCCAACAGGCGCAGGCCGAGAATTATTCCAAACCCGAGATCACAGATTCTTACGGATTGGATATCGAAGAAGGCCGCCACCCTGTGATCGAAAAGCAATTGCCCCCGGGAGAAGTTTATGTGACCAATAACCTGCACCTGGACAGGGAAGAGCAACAGATCATTATGATCACGGGGCCTAACATGAGTGGTAAGTCGGCTATTTTAAGACAGACCGCGCTTATTGTGCTCATGGCACAAATGGGAAGTTTTGTTCCGGCGAGATCTGCCGAGATCGGCCTGGTAGATAAGATCTTTACCAGGGTAGGAGCCAGCGATAATATTTCCATGGGCGAATCTACTTTTATGGTAGAGATGAATGAAACCGCCAGCATTTTGAATAATATTTCAGACCGCAGCCTGGTGCTGCTGGATGAAATTGGTCGAGGAACCAGTACCTATGATGGGATCTCTATCGCCTGGGCGATTAGCGAATACCTGCACGAACATCCTTCAAAACCCAAAACCCTGTTCGCCACGCATTATCATGAACTTAATGAGATGTGCGAAACCTTTGACCGTATCAAGAATTTCAATGTTTCGGTAAAGGAGTTGAAGGATAATGTCTTGTTCCTGCGTAAGCTTGTACCTGGCGGGAGTGAGCATAGTTTTGGGATACATGTAGCCAAGATGGCCGGAATGCCTCAAATGGTGCTGCATAGGGCTAACAAGATACTTGCTAAACTGGAGGCATCACACTCCATGGAAGATTCTGGAGCAGTATTAAAACAATCTGCCGAGGACGAGATGCAGCTTAGCTTCTTTAACCTGGATGATCCTTTACTGGAAGACCTTAAACAGGAATTACTGGGCATAGATATAGACACGCTTACTCCGGTAGAAGCTTTGATGAAACTGAACGAGATCAAACGCATGTTGGGTAATAATAAGCAGTCATAGATCATTGTTCCTTGTTTATTGTTTGTAGTTTGGATCTGTTGTCATTTCGACCCCGAAACTTCGGGGGAAAAATCTCAACTCAGTTCGTAACTCGTAATTCGTATTTCCCAGTTCAATCCTCTCATTCTGAACGCAGTGAAGAATCTCATTAAAGTTCAGGGTTCGTAGCTCGTAATTCGTATTTCTCAGCTCGACTTTGTCATTCTGAACGCAGTGAAGAATCTCATTAAGGTTCAGAGTTCTTAGCTCGTATTTCGTATTTCCCAGTTCAATCCTGTCATTCTGAACGCAGTGAAGAATCTCATTTTAGTTCGTAGCCCGTAATTCCTATTTCTCAGTTCGCCTTTGTCATCCTGTCCCGAAGCATCAGGAGATTCAGGATCTCTTGATTTTTCATACTTATTTAATTGTTTTTAGCTCATAATGAAGGTGTAAGCAAACAGAGGAATAATTAATCGAATTCAGGCAGACTTTTTTCTTAAAAAATTCTTTGCCATTATAAGATTTGTCTTAAATTTGCCTCCGCAATAAAGGCTTCGTCGGTATTGCATTGTTCTTAAAAATCGCGAAAATAGCTCAGTTGGTAGAGCGCCACCTTGCCAAGGTGGAGGTCGCGGGTTCGAATCCCGTTTTTCGCTCATATAAATTACCACGCTCGGGTGGTGGAATTGGTAGACACGTTGGACTTAAAATCCAATGACCATTATGGTCGTACGGGTTCAAGTCCCGTCCCGAGTACCAAAGACCCTCTTAATCTGTTGATTTTGAGGGTTTTTTGTTTCGATGTTTTTAGAGGAGGGTCAGGTAATATCTTTTAATCCCAATCTCAATTGAGAAAAAACTTGATTGAAAAATATAATGCGGGTTCACCCCGATAGCTATCGGGGCCCGTCCCGAGTACTTAAAGCCTCTGCAATTGCAGGGGCTTTTTTGTTTTTATTACTTTAGAGGAGGGTCAGGTAATATCTTTTAATCCCAATCTCAATTGAGAAAAAACTTGATTGAAAAATATAATGCGGGTTCACCCCGATAGCTATCGGGGCCCGTCCCGAGTACCAAAGACCCTCTTAATCTGTTGATTTTGAGGGTTTTTTTGTTTTGATGATTTTAGAGGATGTTCAGGTAATATCCTTTAATCCCAATCTCAATTGAGAAAAAGACTTGATTGAAAAATATAATGCGGGTTCACCCCGATAGCTATCGGGGCCCGTCCCGAATACTTAAAGCCTCTGCAATCGCAGGGGCTTTTTTGTTTTAAAGACTTTTTAAGCAGAGTTTATCTGTTTCATTCTTTTTAGAGAATAATAAGCTGTGCCCTGCTTAACTTCAATTAATAGCTTTCATCAATTCGGTTAAAGTCACTGAAAAAGGTAATGCTGACCCTCTACCGTGTCTGTAGTTTTTCAGCTTTGTAATATCCCAAGACTGATTTAGAAACTCTAGTTCTTTAACCTGCTCAACTTTATAAACAAGGTAATATTCTTGTGATGGAGTGGAAGGATACCCCTTATCAATTAAAGTTTGTTTTGAAAATACTCGGGGGCCCGTTTCAGTTACTTTTAATAATTTGCTAGTCACTACTTCATTTTCTGAATGCAAAAGAAGATATTTCGCACCTGCTTCTCCAGGACCTAGTCGAAGAGAACCACGGTTGTCGTTAGCTCTGGCATTATATAACCCATTTTTAATGATCCAGTCCCAGTGCTGTTTTTTGTAATATGCAACTAAAATAAAGGTATCGTCCGGAATTAAAGCTCGGTTTTCTCCCAGAAGTTCTGGTAGGGCTTCTTTTAATTCGTTCGGGTTGTTGTCCTTATGAATTTTATAAACCTTATAAGCCATTTTCTCTCTCTGTGAAGCACGGTTAATAAAATGCTCAATAACTTCAAGAATAAATGCTTTTAAATCTCCAATTCCGTTATCTAATTTGGAAGGACGTACTGGGAAAGCGCCTAAACCAGGGATGATTTCATGAAAGCCTTTTTGAATAACTGAGGATTCTCCAGGATAAAGAACATATGCTCCACCTGTTCTTCGAATAGCATCTTTGTAGGCATGCATTTTTAGCAAATCAGCATTTTTATAGATTCCTTTTCTGTTCCGGGTTTTTTCTTCATTAAGTTCCTCTTCTTGATTGCTTTCCTTCAATAGTTCTGCAAGATTTGCAACTTTATATTTGGCATCAAAATGAATATGTACAATAAGTTCTTGTTTTTCGGCCTCGCCTTCCGTTACGCCGTAAGGCCAGAATGACAGGGTGTAATCCGGTCTCATAGTAGTTGTATAGCTACCCGAGCTGGGGTATGCCTTTTTTCCATTGAAAGAGCGATTGTAATTGAATCGTATATTCAGGCTTCTTGAGCCGGTTTTATAAATGCCGTTCAAAGCAGTATGCTTTCCTTGCTTAATTTGAAGGTTTAAACCATCCTCTGTTTTCTTTATTAATTCCGAAATATCTTTTGGCTCAATATCGAAGATTGCCTGAAAGAGATCTAGGAGGCTGAAAAATAGCCAATATTCATAAAGTATAGCAATGTCTTTTTTTCCACCTTTGTATATGTCTTCTCCGCCTTTCCATATCAGTTTTGCAGCCAGATCGAACATCAACCAAACTCTCAGAATTTCTCGATAACCTCCTTTTCTTTGAAGTACAGGACTATTTATTCTAAGAGACTCTGGCCTGGAAATTTCATGAAAAATATTGTGGTGTAAATGGGTTTCTAATTCCTTGATTAAATTATCTGATTCTTTAAAAAGAATAGTTCCGGGTTCTGAGACCTTGTTTATATCGGTACAGAATTTTAGAAAGACTTGGAGAGCATGCTTTATGAACCTGTTTTCCGGTGTATCTACCGAATCAGACTTCCGTAGGATAGATATCTTACCTGGTAAGGAATTGAGACCATAAGACCTAAGATGATGGTTTTTCGGAATAGCTGTACGGTTACTCCCCTTTACAAGTTCTCTAAGGTTTCCATTCGAAAAGCGTCTTTCTTGCCGTACATCTCTTTTTTCATTTATTTCTTTCCAGGTTGTTACCGGTGCCGAAACAATACGATGAACAGATTCCGCAAATTCATCAGTTCTTATTATGGAACTGATAAAAGCAAATTTCTGATATAAAGATTTACTGTCTTTTGTATAATCGGATTCGAAGTGATGAGATACAGGAGTGTTTGCCTGCATTAGTAAATCAGTGCATTTCTCGGTTATCAGCTCAAGCATATCTCGATAATCATCACGATATCCTGCTTTTATGGATTGAATCTCAAGTTCTACCGTCCCTACTTCTTTGCTGTCGTGATAAATAGGTAAAGAAAGAGTACCTACATAAATGTTCGGTGAAAGGGTGCCGGTATGTTTATTTCTCGAATGAGGTTGAACTATCTGCTGTCTGTCCTTTAAAAAGCAGAAATCCTTCTCGTTGAAAGTGTAGTCGTAAAAACAACCCTCCACCAGTTGGAATCTCGCTTCATTATTTTCGACGGCATCTTCCAGTTCAAAAAGGCTTCCAGGCTTACGTTCATCAATAAACAGACATAAGCCTTCCTTTATGTCACTTAGTTCTATTGATATAGTTCCCATCTCTGCCATTCCTATGCCTCAGCAAAACTGGCAAAACCGTTGTCAATAGCGCCTTTATGCATGCGTGCAATTTTCTCAAGGGATAAAGGAAATTTGACTGTTGCCGGGTCTTCAAAATTATACCCATCTTGTTGATAGATTTCTTTTTCAATATTTTTTATCTGATCCGTCACACAAAATTTCCCTAAAGTCAATAGTACAGGAACCAATTTTCGGCGAGACCCGTGTAATTTAGGAAGTAGTTTCTGCATGATGGCAATGTCTAACTTGTCATTATCACTGAGCGTCTGGTCCAGAACCGTTAGCTGATTTATTAACCGCAGAATTTCTGTTGCACTCCTGTAGCCAAATTCTGCACCAGTCTTTTTTAGTTGTTCAAAAAAGTCAATTAATGTTTTATTTATTTCTGAAAGATTTTGGTCTTTGAATCGATTATTTGCCGATCTAGCGAGAAAATTTACCGCCATGGAAGCTCCTCTTGAAGTTAGAGCAGCCATGTCAATATCTTTATTACTATTCAGGAAATTCGTAATTTCTTCTTTGGTTACCCTAAATTCAATAGTATTAGCCCGGTCAAGAACCTTAGGGCTGAACATGTTTGTTGTCTCATCAATGTTTACCGTTCCAATAATGAAGAGATTAGAGGGCAGCCTGAGATTTGCCGGTACACCATTATTAACAGTGCCTTCTGCAAATAATGGAATTTCACCTTTTGATTCCATTACACTTAGGAAGTCTGCAAAGTAACGTTCCACATGACTAAGGTTCATCTCATCTAATATTATAAAAAATGGAAGCTCCGGTTCTTTATTCGCCTTTATTATGAGGTCTAGGACGCCGTTATCAGGTTTGACATATTCATCAGGTTTCAACGCATTTGGATAACCTAAAAGAGGCTCTCTGTTTGTCCAATCAGCTCCCACTGGAACTATACAGTACTGCTTTGAGGTTTGGCAGATCCACTGTGTAAAAGCCTGCGCAAGCTTAGTTTTTCCAGATCCTGATAATCCAGTAAGAATAACAAATGGTTTAGTTAGTAATGAGGAAACAAAACGTGTTACCAGCTTGTCAGAATATATTAATCCAGCTTCGTAAAGTGCTTTTCTAAAGGAATCGAGTCTCATTGGTTCCTGCTTAATATTTTTTGAGAGAATTTTTTTCGCATGAGATGATTCAAAGGCCAGTTCTTCCTGTTTCTCCGCATTTTCAGCAGGAACATTTGTTGTTGAAATAGTAGTTTTATATTGCCTAATTATTTCAGCAAGGTCACTATCCAATTTTTCAGGGGTTGGTAGATTCTTCACGTCATATACCTGATAAACAAAAGAATTCCCATACCTTTTTAGTTTTTCTATGTTCTTCTCTTCGAAGTATTCATTAATTGTTTGAGGATGCTGCAGATTCCATTTCGCTAAGGGTGACTTAGTCTCACTTATTCCATATGAAAGAAAAAGAATTTCTATGTTTTTATAGTAGAGATATGCAGGATAAATTCCTTTACTGGTAGTATGCGGTTTTTTTAAAAATGAAATCCAAGGAATTTGTGCCTGATTTCCTTGACCAAAACTGACTTTTACTTTTAGCCCTTGATAAGAGTCTGTAAAATGCTTTGTTTTAAGATTATCCGTTTTTGCCTGCTCAAGAAATTTTTTCAATTCAGGATAAAAAGAATCTCGTACAGTTTGTTCCAGATTATATTTCTCTTTTTCTACTATTTCAAAGCCCTCTTTTTCCAAAAGTTTAAATGCGGGTGTATTTAATCCACCCGTAAATTTATTTCTGTCTAATTCAGTTCCATTTGCAAATAGGTTGGAATATGAAACAATCATTTTCGGAGGGTACCTTTTGTTGTTATGAGCTACATCATAATACTGAGAGTCGCCCATAGGAGGTAATCCTTCGGAGTCAATTTTATCAATGGCTTTTAATAGATGCTCTCTGGTGATATTGGAAGGTATGGACATATATTGGAATGGTTATGAACAATTTTGGACCTAATTTAACATAATTTTTTAAAGTGTAGGCAGATTCCTATAGATGTACATAAGGTTTAATACAGTTGTTTTGACCTGGAACAAGTATACCGCTGTAGACCTAGTTCCGGTACTAACGGTGGGTAATAAAAATAGTATTGAGAAGACAATTTAGTTTTAAAATGATTTCTTAACCAAACCTGCTTTATGAGTTTCAGAAGTGTTTTTAATCTCAAAATCCACAATCCCAAGGATTAGTTCCTCTTCTGTAATTACTTCAACTTTCCATTGACCTTCCTTAAGGTTACTTTTATAGGTATATCCACGGAAACCACGATCACGCCCACCGGCAACTTCAAAATCAATATCATCGGTAACTTCCCATTTCCTGCTTTCAGGATTGTACCATTTCCACCTATGAAAAATGGACTTTTTTAGATCTGTAGGTGCAAAAACAGAAGTGAACACATAAACTCTTCGGCCTTCCTGGCGATGAAAAGTGACGTTATGTTTACGCCAGAATATATACCATGGATTCGTCTCGTAAGTAACGATGTATTCGTTATTTACTTTTCGCACCTCATGAGCCACCAAACCGGTATCCATTGCCAGCGGCACTGGCGGAATAAGATTGAAATAGTAAAAAACATTGATCATTATATAGATAGAAAGGATGAGACCGATCAGTTTTTTTAGACTTAGCTCAGCTCTTGTGCCAGGGCTTGAGCTGTAAATAAACGTGATGAGAGCCAGCGTACACCCAAGGCTTACAAGGCCCGAAATGATAAAAATAAAGGTGTTCATTTCCTTTATCAGCGTGGGAATAATAAAGGCGAAGAAGGTAAAACTGATAAAAAAATAAACACTGAACTGAAGGTATTTGTTGGAGATCTTCTTTTTAAGAAACTCGTTTGCAAATAATAACAGAACCAGAAGTATGAAAAAGAACATGGTTTTTGACATGGACACACTTCTGAAAAAATAGATGACAAAAGCACTTGAAAGTGCGCCAAAGAAGAACTGTATGGCTAGCGGTAAATATTCGGAATAACGTTCGATAAAAGTACCTTCCCACTTATCTTCATCCACGGTATTAAACAAATAAAGCGTTATGGATAATAAGGTCATATGCGAGCAAAGTACCACCGTATCATAAACACGATCTATTCGCCCTAGGGTCAGGGTATCAAATATAAAACCGCCCATAAAAAAAAGAATGGGAGCGTACTTTTGATGCCGATAAACAAACCTACCAAAAGTTGTATTTCTATATCTTACTAAAGTTCTTTTCATACGGTATCTAGTAGCGCCAAATTTAGGATAAAAACTTCATCCGCATATTGGCTTATACTTTCTAACTCCACTTTTTACCCGGCCTTAATTCATTCTACAAAATATAATAATATCGCAATTTTATTGGTGGTGCGAAGAATGCACTGTATTTTCAAACCAGATTGAGAATTCAGTAATTAAAGATTAAAATTAGGTACTCCTGGCATGAGTGAAATCACCACTTTGAGTTTTTTCCGGTTTTCCGGCTTCAGAAATAAATTCTGGGCGCTTAAGATGATGCAGTTTGCCCACCAGGATCTAAAAGAAACCAGCGGACAGAA
Organism: Christiangramia sabulilitoris; assembly: GCF_007050985.1. Lineage (GTDB taxonomy): Bacteria > Bacteroidota > Bacteroidia > Flavobacteriales > Flavobacteriaceae > Christiangramia > Christiangramia sabulilitoris. The sequence goes on along the minus strand of NZ_VHSF01000003.1, from coordinate 318,784 downwards.
ATTTTATAAACTCATGGGCAGCGGAAAAGGAGCCGGTTTTAATCCTTATCCAGACTGGGAGACATATGCTTTGCTGCAGGTCTGGGAGTCTGAAGAGGCTGCTGATTCATTTTTCAATAATTCGTCAATTATTAAAAATTACCATGATCATACTACAGAGGTATGGACCTTATTTTTAAAAAGCATAAGGGCAAAAGGTACCTGGTCGGGGAAAAAACCATTTTCTCCAGGTGAGGATCTGGATCCTGAAAATCCATTACTGGCGGTGATAACCCGGGCTACGCTAAGAACCAGCCGGCTGATAGACTTCTGGAAATATGTGCCTGCTTCGCAGTCCCGTTTACAATCCAACCCTGGACTTATTTTTACAAAAGGAATAGGGGAGATCCCGGTGATCCAGATGGCTACATTTAGCCTGTGGAAAGACCAGGAAGCAATGTATGCCTATGCCTATTCTGCAAAAGGACACCAGGGAGCGATCAAAAAAACAAGAGAGCTGGACTGGTATAAGGAAGAGTTGTTTTCCCGTTTTCAGCCGTATCGTTCTGTTGGGACCTGGCAGGGGGAAAATCCTTTACCTGAATTATCAAAATAGACCTTATTTCAGGAATTTATGCAGTATGGCCTTAGTGAATAGCCATGGATCGAAAGAAGCCATGATATTTATATCTTCTCTCAAATTTGTTTCTTCATCCAGAAAACGAAATATCTGGGTAGCAGAATTCTTTCCGTACATACTACTAAAAAGAGAAGGACCATAGTGATTTTTGTTCTTCAGGATATTCAAAAATAGTGCATCGTAAAATCTATGCTTTGGGGAATAAATTCCGGAAGAGGGATTTTTTCCTTCTATTATATTTTTCACCAGTCGCCTGGAATACCGTTCAGCATTTTTAAATGAATAGCCAGAAGATGGCTTTACCCAGGATCCTGCAGTTCCAATTTGTGTAACCTGGGAATTATTGTTTTTATCGTAGGGGTAATCAGACATTGGAATTATACCGGCTTCAGTTTTGGTGATCTTATAATCCCCGGGTTTCAAATATTTTTCGATGTAATCCTTTAGCATTTGGTCATAAACACTTTCGTCTACCAGTTGCGGACTGAAAAAAGTAAATTCAACCAGGGCAGAATTTTCGGAAAAAGGCAGCAAATATGTAAAGCTGGAAGTGTCTTTCCAGGTTAGCCTGAAATCCATCATCAGAAAACTCCCGGGGTCAAAAACAGCTTTTTCGGTTTCAATAAACCAGCCTTTGAAATGTTGCAGAACAGTATTCGATCTCATCACTTCAGCATCTTCTGCAAGGATCCTGCTGTCAAAAACCTGCCGGGCAAGGAAGGTGTTCTCAGACGTTTTGATCATTACTTCAGAATCAGCGGCTTCTACTTTTTGAACTTCCGCCTTTTCCCATAGAAAAGCAGGATCGTTTTTTAGTTGACCAAGGGCATACTTATAAAAATCCAGGGAATGGACCATTTTGTAGCTGTATTCTCCCATATCCAGGTTAATTTCCTCGTTCCCCGTATTTACAGTCCCTTTGTTCCATTGATGCGAAACCAAATTATCCCATTGCCCTGTTCCAGTCTCCCAGTAACACCAGGTCCTGTCATCTACATTCTTTTCATCTTTTTCGAGGATAAGTATTTTCCTGTCCTTAAAAAATGCATCTTTTTGCATCGCCAGTGCCAGGTGTAACCCAGCGGCTCCAGCTCCTATAATGGCGAAATCAAATACTGTAGTAGACATAGAAATAACCAAAAAAGATTAATAATACAAGATACAGAGCTAGAGAGAAATTAAAGTTTCCCTTCGGGCTAATTTTCTGATATACCAGGTGTAGCAATGCCGCTACAATGAACCAGGTGATATAATTTTCCAGGGGAGCTATACCTCCCTGGAAAGTCCAGAAATCGAAAACAGGGGCAGAAACCTCCATGGCATAATCGAGAAAAACCATTAGTGAAGCCCCTAATATCACCTGTAATAAAAGCTTTCCGGTAATTTTTTTTGCAATATCTGCAGTAATAAAAGTAAGCACAGCCCAGTAAACACCTATAAGATATGGAACGCCGTCAAATTTAATCCCCAGGTTTTCACCGTATTCATAAGTTCCAAAAATTAATCCTGTATTAACTCCAATCCATTCAGCCAGCATCCCCGTAAAGAAAAAGATTCCTGCGAGCAACCATTTTTTATTGGTGTTCAAAGGAAAATTTAAGGCTAAAAGCAGAAATGCCAGTAATAGGGTAAAAGGAGTTTTTTCAACAAACCAGTCTTTATAACTCAAACTAACCCCGATCATAGCCGAAACATGAAAAAGTATGAGTAAAAAGATCGAGAACGATAATTTTAAATTACCGGTTTGTAAAAGAGTTTTTACCATGTTCATGCTTTGGGGATAAGATCTGTTGCGATTTTGGCCGATAGCAGGCATAGTGGAATTCCACCCCCTGGATGAACTGATCCGCCACAAAAATACAGGTTTTTCAATTGATTGCTAAAATTAGGATGTCGCAGGAAGGCCGCAAACTTAGAATTACTGGCAGCACCATACAAAGCACCCCGATAAGAGCTGGTGTCATTTTCAATTTTAACCGGATCCATAATACTCTCACTCAGGATAAGTTCTTCCATATTAACTTTCAGCACGCGGTTTATCTTGTCTATTATATTCATCCTGGCTCTAGATACCAATTCATTCCAGTCCTGTCCGTAATTTCCCGGGGCATTTACCATAACAAACCAGTTTTCGCATCCCGGAGGAGCATCTCCCGGTTCCTCCTTTGAAGTTATATTAATGTAAACCGTTGGATCATTTCCAAGTGACTTTTTTTGAAATATCATTCTGAATTCTTCCCGGTAATCATTGCTGAAAAGGATATTGTGCAAATCCAGTTCGGGGAAACTACCCTTTACGCCCCAGTAAAAGATCAAAGCAGAGCTGGATCTTTCCTGTTTCAGGGTCCTTTCCGGCTTTTTAATGTCTTTCAAAAGTTTATGGTAAGTAGGAAATATATCCATATTAGAAAAAACAATATCGGCATTGTATTGCCCTGCGGCAGTTCTAATGCCTGTAGCATTTTTCCCGTCATGTTCGATCTGTTCCACTGGTTCATCAAAACGGAATTCTATTCCCTGATCCCTGGCAAGAAGGAAAAGACATTTGGTAATACTGTGCATGCCCCCTTTGGGAAAAAAGGTTCCAAAATGCATTTCCAGATGTGGGATCATAGACATGATTCCCGGTGTCTGGTAGGGGGACGAACCATTATAGGTGGCATAACGGTTAAATAACTGGACTAATTTTGGATCACGAAAGCTCTTTTCATTTAACTGGTTCAGGTTTTTATTGATATCCAGCTTATATGTTTGTAACAATGCTTTTAAGGTCTCTCCAGATAAATAGGTAGAAGGTTTATGCAATGATTTTTCAAGAAAAATTCCCGCAGTTAGTTCATATTTTTCCCTCGCGCCGGCAATATAATTTTCAATTTCTTCTCTACTGGTGCTAAATGTTTTTACGGCATCTTCTACAAATTGACCGGTATCCTTCTTTACCGAAAAGGTGGTGCCGTCCTCCCAGAAGTAATTACAAATATTCTCTTTGGTTTTATAATTAAAATAATCACGGGGATCGAGATCGTACAATCTGTACAGATCATCTACAAAATGGGGCATAGTGAACAAAGAAGGACCCACATCGAACCTGAAATTGTCCTTTTCAAAAGCATGCAGTTTTCCTCCGGGATAAGAATTACTCTCGAAGACCTGAACCTCGTAGCCTTTTTTTCTTAATCTTAATGCTGTGGCCATACCGGCAATACCAGAACCAACCACAATAGCTTTAGCCATTTTATATAATCAGGGTTAATTTTTTTCTGAAACTATTTTTTATACGCATAAAACTAAATATATCAGATGACAAAAACGGTCAATTGAATAAAAATTAGGCTTTGTTGAATTTCTTGAAAAGGTGTACGTTGAGATAAAGAGAACCTTAGAAAGTATATCTAATATTTTTTTCAGAATATGCCGGCCCGGTAAGTAAACCTTTTAGAGAATTGTATATAATTTTAAAACCGGAATTTTGTAATTGGATCTAAATTCTATTGCCGCCGATTTAAAATCGGGTTTTCCGAAAGGTTTGTAATTATTGCCAAAAGCAATTGGCTCCTTGGGAATACCCAGGAAGTTTGTATCCAGTTCATCATTCCCGTTAGTGTCCTGGTAAATTGATACAGCATAAATGCCATATGGGATATCGAAAGATATAACTTTAGATTTTTCAGTCGAATCAAAAGTCAGGGTGCGATACGGGTTTTCCAGCCAGTCTTTTTCGCTGTTGAAAATTGCAACTTTAACCTCTCCTTTATTGATTCTTATATCGCTGATTTCAATCTCAAAGACCTGGGTTTTTGCTGATAATGAAAACAGACAAATGAAAGCAGTAATTATTGGGGTGAGCATCTTATTATTTTTCATAGCAGCTATTTGAATAGTTGCGGTAATTTACAAAATATCCAAAGCAATGTCATCTGCCAAGCTGGTTTCCGATTAGTTTTTATTTCATTTTTCTAGTGGTTACCAGGGTCAAATCATTGATAATCTGTTGTAAATGGCTGTGTTTTAGGGTTTTTTAACTTCGTCGTAACTACCTTTAATCTTGATTTTCACTAATTTGACATCATAATCATTAAAAACTTAATTTATGAAAAGGTTATTTTTAGTATTTGCTTTGCTGTTTTCTGTAAGTACAACTTTCATTTCCTGCCGGGAAACCCCGGAAGAAGAAAGAGCTGAAGAAGCTGCAGAAGCAGTCGAAGAAAGAACAGATGAAATAGAGGAAGCTGCAGATGAAATTGAAGATGATTATTAGTGTTTGGTTTTCCTTAGAAATAAGATTTCTAATTCAATACAAAGGTTGACCTGAAATGGCAACCTTTTTTAATTCACCTCAATTGCTATCCCTTTGGGATATATTATCACCTTTTTGATTTAGATACTTTCCTTATCTTGGGGAGCAAAAAATTTTCCATGATTAAAAAAATGCTATTCCTGGGTGCACTTGCCATTTTTAGTGTAGGATGTAAGAGCCCCAAACCAATTACCCAACAGGCCCCAAAACCAGAAAAAAATAAATCAGATCTTAAAGAGTATTCTCAGGTTATTACCTCTGAAGCTAAAAGCGATGAGGGTCTTTTTACGACACATTTTGTAGGAGATAAACTCTATTTTGAAATTCCTGTAAACCTGTTCGATAAGGATATGCTGCTGGTAAGCCGCATTGCCGGGATTCCTTCAGGATTTGGAGGTGGCTATGTAAATGCCGGTTCCAAGGTTAATGAACAGGTCGTGCGCTGGGTGAAGCGCAACGGAAACATTGATATGAAGGTGATTAGTTTTGAGAACCAAAGCGACGAAGAATCTCCTATTTACAAGTCTGTACAGGCCAATAATTTCTTTCCTATACTTTTTAGTACTGAAATTAAAACCTGGAGCAAGGATTCCTGCAGCGTTGTTATTGATGCCAGCGGTTTGTTCGAAAACGAGGTAGATGCCATTAATGGAATTTCTGCAAATCTCAGAAAGAGATATAAGGTAAAGAAACTGGATAAAAGCAGGTCCTATATTGAGTCTGCCAATTCATACCCGGAAAATATTGAAATAAAACATGTTATGACCTATGAGGCAGATTCACCTCCGGAAAGAGATCAGGCCGGTACTATTTCCATGTTATTGAACCAATCCATGATCCTGTTACCGGAAAATAAGATGCAGCCCAGGCTTGCCGATCCCCGGGTTGGATGGTTTACTATTAATAAGTATGATTATAATTCAGAAGAGCTTAAAGCAGATGATTATGAAATCATTCGTCGCTGGCAATTGGTTCCAAAAGATATTGAAGCATATAAAAGAGGAGAACTAGTAGAGCCCGTAGATCCTATAGTTTATTATCTGGATCCCGCTACCCCGGAAAAATGGAGACCTTATTTTAAGCAGGGAATAGAAGACTGGAATGTAGCATTCGAAGCGGCAGGTTTTAAAAATGCCATTATTGCAAAAGATCCTCCTTCTAAAGAAGAAGACCCGGAATTCAGCCCGGAGGATGTTCGTTATTCTGTAGTGCGTTACGTAGCCAGTACTACTAGAAATGCGGTTGGTCCCTCGGTAACCGATCCCAGAACAGGAGAGATAATTGAAAGTGATATCATCTGGTACCATAATCATTTGAGATCTTACCGTAATCGCTTTATGATCGAAGCCGGGGCTCAGAATCCAAATGCCAGAACCTTAAATACTCCCGAGGCTGAAATAGGGGAGATGATGCGAATGGTTATTGCGCACGAGGTGGGGCACGCCTTAGGTTTACCGCATAATATGAAAGCCAGTTCTGCATATCCTACAGATTCTTTACGATCTGCAGAATTTACCCAGAAATATGGGTTAACGCCTTCAATAATGGATTATGCCCGTGTAAACTATGTAGCTCAACCAGGTGATGATGGAGTGCGATATATACGAATGATGGGGCCTTATGACCTTTACGCGATCAACTGGGGTTATCGATATCTGCCGGAAGCCAATTCGGCTAGGGAAGAAAAAGAAACCCTGGATAAGTGGATCCTGGAAAAAGCAGGGGATCCGGTATATGAATTTGGGAATGGTTACTCTGGAGCAGATCCACAATCGCAGAGGGAAAGTTTAGGAGATGACCAGGTTAAGGCGAGTGCCTATGGGATAGCCAATTTGAAAAAGGTAGTTCCAAACCTGGTGGAATGGACCTCAAAAGATGGATACGGTTATGATGACCTGGCCGAGGTATACCGTGAGCTTGGCTATATGTGGAGAGGTTATATCTCCCACGTAATTACTAACGTTGGTGGTGTGTACGAAACACGTAAAACTGCAGATCAATCTGGCCTTGTTTATGAACCTGTGCCCGAAAAGATCCAGAAACAGGCGGTAGAGTTTCTGAATAAAGAAGCCTTCACAACACCAGATTGGATGCTGAATCAGAAATTGCTTGGAAGGATAGATGCTTCTGAAGCCATCGACAGGATTCAGGGCTTCCAGTCAAAGGCCCTGGAAAATTTACTGGAAAAAGATCGTTTAAAAAGAATGGTCCTGAACAATGAGATGAATGCTAATGATACTTATACGGTCACAGAAATGATGAAGGATATAAGAGAAGGTGTTTTTAGTGAATTGTATAATTCACAGGAAACCGATGCCTATAGAAGGAATCTTCAGAGATCATTTGTAGATGTTGCAGCTTCCTATTTAAATGAACTGGAAGAGCGTAAGAATGACGAAGTTCTAAAATCTGATATTATGGCCCTGATGAGAGGGGAACTTAATAAACTGAGATCAGATCTCTCTAAACGTAAAAATAGCGTTAACCATGAACTAACCAGATATCACTGGAAAGATCTTATCGCAAGAATAGATTTGGCGACAGGTACAGACGCCTAAAAGCATCCATTTTAAATGATTTCAAAGCGCTTCGGGAGAAGCGCTTTTTGATTTTAATAATATTGCACCCAATTTTGATATCCTAAAGATCAATTTGATTTATCCAACAGAAGTTTATAAAATGTTCATAATACATTTAAATTTTAACTTTTTTAAACCGGGCATATTTTGTTAATTAGTGTTATTCAAAAGTTAATGAAATGTTAATATGGAGATAGCAGAAAGAAAAGACATGGCGTTTAATGACGGGATGAAGGTATCTGATCTTAGAGAGATGACTTCCATTAAATTTATTAATACCCTGCGAGAAAACAATCTTATTAGAATTACGAGAACAGGTAAAATTCAACTCACGGAAAGAGGAAAGGTAGCTTCTAAATTAGGTATACATAATTTTCTCAGGTTGGAAAAAGCTGAGAGCAAATATCTGGAAGTGGAACTGGATAAAATGAAAATTGAGCATCGAGGTTTGACCATGATCTTTGGAGGAATGGTTATATCCCTGCTTCTTATCATTGGCTTCTGGATTATAGAACTCAAAGTATTGTAATTTTCAAAGGCCAGGGTGTACTCATCTTAGACCAATCCTTTAGGTTTTCTAATCGATTTCGTGCTAAATTTGATTAATTTCATTAATGAAATGGGCGAAATAGAAGAAGTTCTGAAGAAACACCATATCAGGCCAACCGCTATCAGGCTGTTGATGTATAAATATTTACGGGACAGAAATGTTGCGGCCACCCTTAATGATATTGAGTCAGGTTTTGATAAATCTGATAGAACAACCCTTTACCGCACTATCAAAACGTTTGAAAAAAAGGGTTTGGTACACCAAATAAATGATGGAACCGGTATCGCAAAATATGCTTTGGACGATAAAACCACCGGTACCACTGCACTCCAGGACCTTCATCTTCATTTTCATTGTATCAAATGCAATGAGACCGTCTGCCTTACAGATCACAAAATTCCGCATATAAGCTTACCAAAGGGGTACCTTAGTAAGGACATGAACCTGCTGGTTAAGGGAGTATGTGACAAATGCAACCTTAAATAGATTTGCACTTAAGTTGCATGTTTTTCATCTTATCTTGCCAGATATCCTGCCGATCTTAAAAACCTAAGTTGGTAAGGAATACTGAACACAATTAAATATTTATTAAATGGCCGTACATAATCATGGGTGTTGTAAACCTCATAATGATGGTATTTTCGGGGAGAGAACCGAAATTATTTTTGCTGTCTTAAGCGGAATCTTCTTATTGACAGGATTTTTGCTGGATACCTTTAGCGACGCTCCCTTTATTTATGTAGTCATCCCTTACCTTGTAGCTTACGGCTTTGGCGGTTATTTTACTTTAACCGAAGCTTTTGATGAGATTTCCAAAGGTAAATTCCAGATCGATTTCCTAATGCTGGTAGCAGCTATAGGTGCTGCACTTTTGGATAAATGGGCCGAAGGAGCATTATTATTATTTCTTTTTAGTCTTGGGCATGCTTTAGAGCACCTCGCTATGGAAAAGGCTACTAAATCTATTGAGGCCTTAACGAATTTATCCCCGAAGACTGCACTAAAAAAGCAGGGCGGGGAGTACGTGGAAGTTGATATTACATCCCTGCGGGTAGGCGATGTCATCAGGGTAAGGCCAAATTCCACTGTTAGTGCCGATGCTATATTGATCAAGGGAAAAACCAGCATTAATCAGGCTCCTATTACGGGAGAAAGTATCCCGGTAGATAAGCAGCCAGTAAATGATCCCGGGATAGAATTTAAATCTATCGAGGAAATCCCGGCCAAGAACAGGGTATATGCGGGTACCATCAATGGTGATAACAGTATTGAAGTAAAAGTGATTAAGGAATCACAGCATTCCACTTTAAACCGGTTGATCACTATGGTGCAGGAAGCACAGGAAAAAAAGTCGCCTACCCAATTACTTACAGATAAATTTGAAAGATATTATGTCCCGGCAGTACTAATTCTAATCATCCTATTAAATTTTGCCTTTTTGGTTGTGGATGAGACCTGGCAGGAAAGTTTTTACAGGTCCATGGCGGCCCTGGTAGCTGCGAGTCCTTGTGCTCTGGCTATTTCCACGCCTTCTGCAGTATTAAGCGGAATAGCCCGCGCGGCGAAGGGAGGAGTTCTAATCAAAGGAGGAAAACCGCTGGAAGATCTTGGTACCCTCCGGGCGCTGGCGTTTGATAAGACCGGTACACTTACTGAGGGGAAGCCAAAACTTACCGATCTGGTTTTATTAAACGGCCTGTCCAAAGACGAATTTCTAAGCAGGGTGATTGCCCTGGAAAGTTCCAGTAATCATCCCCTGGCAAAAGCAGTGGTTCGCGATGGCCGTGCACGAATGGATCATTTGAACGGTCTGCCTGAAGTTTCAGATTCTGAAGCTATCCAGGGAAAAGGGATCAGGGGTATAGTGAATAGTGAAGAAATCAGAATAGGAAACCTGGAATTATATGATGATATAGGCGGAGTTCCCGAGATGGTTAAGGAAAAGGTTACGCAGTTGGAAAAGGAGGGAAAGACGGTAATGCTGGTTAAAAATGACCAGGAATTCAGTGGGATCCTGGGACTTATGGACACTCCCAGAAAAGCAGCCAGGTCAACTCTTTCCAGGTTAAAAAGTATCGGCATCAGGAAAATGATCATGCTTACAGGTGATAATCAGGAAGTAGCGGATGCTGTAGCTTCAGAGATTGGTATAACAGATGCTTATGGCAGTCTGCTGCCCGAGGAGAAAGTGGAAAAAATAATTCAGCTCAAGAAAGAAGAAAATAAGATCGCCATGATAGGGGATGGTGTAAATGATGCTCCTGCGATGGCCAATAGTACCGTGGGTATAGCCATGGGTGCCGCCGGGAGTGATGTGGCCCTGGAAACTGCCGATATCGCCCTGATGGCAGATAAACTGGAAATATTACCCTTTGCCATAGGTCTCAGCAGAAAATCTCAACAAGTGGTAAAACAAAACCTATGGATTAGCCTGGGAGTAGTAGCTCTATTACTACCGGCAACCATCTTTGGTTGGGCTAATATAGGGATCGCCGTAGTTTTCCATGAAGGTTCCACCATTGTGGTCGTGCTAAATGCCCTAAGGTTATTAGGTTTCAAGGATAAGTACAGTAATTTGTGAAATTTCAATAGGTTTTTTAGTTAAATAGGATTAAATCCAATATTTTTGAGTAAATTTTGGAAATATTCCTAATCTGTTAATTATGGGTACACCCGGATCTATTGAAATAAAGCACTTTAAGGAAGTGCGTGAAGAAAATAACTACACTCAAACCGAGTTTGCCGCATTATTGGGCATTAAAAACTCTACGGCAGATATAGAACGTGGTAGAACAAAACTTTCCGGTAAGGTGGTTTCCGAGCTCTTAAGTCAGTTCGGGATCAATCCATTGTGGTTGTTTGGTGAAAGTGGTCAGAAATACCTGAAGATCTCCCAGGGAGATGTGAGTCCCAAGGTCGTAACCGTGGATAATGCTGATAATGAAAATATCGTCCTGGTAAACCAGAAAGCTGCGGCCGGTTATCCGCACAATGTACAGGATGTAGAATGGTATAATCAATTGCCGGCTTTTGATATTCCCCTCCCGGAATTCAGAAATGCTACTTATCGTGGTTTTCAAATAGAAGGAGATAGTATGCTGCCAGATTACAGGCCCGGTGAGTGGGTGATGGGTAAAGCGGTTTCCAGTATAGAAGAAGCAAGCAATAACCGGGTATATGTGATCGTAATGTATGATTCTGTTCTGGTAAAGAAACTGCAAAAAATGCCAGATCCATCCAAGGTCCTGCTTATTTCCCTGAATGAAGAATATTTGCCTTTAGAGATCAATGTACATCAGATCCAGGAGATCTGGCAGGTAAATTCCAAGCTTACCTTTAATCTTGATAATCCTTCAAATAGTGGGCTGTTCCAGGAGCTTCAACAGTCTATGGAAGAACTAAAGAGGGAATTGAAATCTTTTAAAAATTAAAAAACCCTTTCCGTTAAGGAAAGGGTTCATAAAGAATTTAATAATAAGGATTAATTGTCGTCATTGTTGGTGACTTCATCCTTAACATCCTTGGCGGCATTTTTAACTGCATCCCCTGCATCGTCTGCTGCCTGTTCGATATCATTTCCAACGCTGTTCATATCGTCGTTAACATCGTCCATGGCGTCTTCTGCGTCATCTTCTACGTCATCCATATCGTCAGACATTTCCATGTCGTCGGTTTCATTTTCTTTAGCTGTATCTCTGCAGGAGGTAAAAAATACTCCCATACAAAGCATTAAAGCGAACATTACAATCGGTTTTTTCATCTTTTATAGTTTTTGGTTTATGGTTCTGTTTAAGAAACGATCAGTTCCTTGACCGGTTTAGTTATCGTCGCCAATTTTATCGATTTCCTCGTCGATTTCCTCATTGACCTTCTTATCTACTTTTTTTGCGGTTCTTTCCAGAATGCCTTCTTTTTCTTCAACTTCTCTGGGAGCTTCCACTTCCTTTTCTACCTCAACCGTTCTGACGATAGTTTCCTTTTCCTGAGTATCTCTACAGGAAGTAAGAGATGCAGAGCCTATTATAAGTAAACTTGCCAGGATCGATAGTCGTTTCATTTTAAATAGTTTATTGGTTATTTCAATCGAAATTACAACTAAAACCGATTCGCAGGTTTTATTTAAATTATATTTAGGAAAGTATGTTAATATTTACGTAAGCTTTCAGCGAGGTACTCTTCGAGTATCCTTACTGCACCGGTATTACTATTGATGAAATGGCCGGCGATCATACCGCACTTTTCACGAAATACTGCATCTGCCGATAGTTTTGTCATTATTGCTGAAAATTCCTGATCATCCTTAACAGAAAACAACCCGGACAGCTGTCGTAATTTTTTGGCTTCCGGAAACTTGCTGTAATGAGCACCAATTACGATAGGGATTCCAAAGGTCGCCGGTTCAAGGATATTATGGAGCCCGGTGGTCCCTGCCGCACCGCCTACATAGGCAATATCGGCGTAACTATATGCCCTTCCAAGCAAACCTATTGTATCCAGAATAAGAACTGAGTAAGATGCCAGGTCCTTTCCCTGCATTTCAGAATACTTAATGGTGGGAATTTTTAGTGCTCTGTACAGTTTTTCAATTTTTGCCGGTTTAATTTCATGTGGAGCGATGATGAATTTGATGCTTCTTGAATTATTGATAAAGTTCGCCATCAATTCCTCATCTTCAGGCCAGGTACTTCCACAAACCACGAGCAGATTGTCTTGCTTGAAATCTTCTATAAAGTCAATTTGATTATCTGCCTCTATCTGGGCCGCAACCCTGTCAAACCTGGTATCTCCCGCAACGGTAACATTATCAAAATCTATTGAATTCAGTAAGGTTTCAGATTCTTTATTCTGAACAAAGAAATGCTCAAAAGCTTCTAAAGACTCTGCCATCCACTTTCCATATCGCTTGAAAAAGGCCTGGTCTCTTCTGAACACTCCAGATACCAGGAAGGTCCTTATCTGTTTGCTTTTCAGTTCATGCAGAAAATTGGGCCAGAAGTCATATTTAATAAAAAAAGCCATTTTTGGATTTAGCATTTCGATGAATTTCCGGGCATTTTCTTTGGTGTCCAAAGGCAAATAAGTGAAATGATCCACCAGCGCATGGTTTTTCTTATTATTGTATCCTGAAGGAGAAAAGAAGCTCACTACTGTTTTGGTCTCCGGGAATTTTTGCTTCAGCAGTTTGAGAAGGGGCACGGCCATTTCAAATTCTCCCAGGGAGGCCGCATGTATCCAGAAATATTCTGAATTCCGGTCCAGGTTTTTCTCCAGTTTGGAAAAGAGATCCTTCCTGCCTGCAGTAAATTCTTTCAGTTTAGGACTAAATATGCCCGCCAATTCCAGAACGGCGCTACTTAGTTTTACCAGTACGTTATAAATTCTGTGCACACTTAAAACTTGAATTTGCTAAAATAGGTCTTTCCCAATAATTGGATTGCCAGTAGGACCTATATTTCGTATTTTCGTAATCCTGAAAAAAATTGTAGATGAAAAAGATTCAAATGGTTGATCTTAAAGGTCAGTATCAAGGTATAAAAGAGGAGGTAAACAGAGGAATGCAGGAAATCCTGGAAGAGACTTCCTTTATTAATGGTCCCCATGTTCACGCCTTTCAAAAAGAACTTGAAGAATATTTAAATATAAAGCATGTCATCCCTTGTGCTAATGGAACCGATGCCCTCCAGATCGCCATGATGGGTCTTGGATTAAAACCAGGGGATGAGGTAATCACCGCAGATTTTACTTTTGCCGCTACGGTAGAAGTAATTGCCTTACTTCAATTGACCCCGGTGCTAGTAGATGTAGATCCGGATACTTTCAATATAGATCCTGAAGAGATCAGAAAAGCAATTACCCCTAATACAAAAGCAATAGTACCTGTTCATTTATTCGGGCAAACTGCAGATATGGATGCGATCATGCGAATTGCAAAAGAACATGATCTCTATGTGATAGAAGACAATGCCCAGGCCATTGGTGCAAATTATCATTCCGTGGAAAATGGTATAAGTAAAGCCGGTACCATAGGGGATGTATCTGCTACTTCTTTTTTTCCTTCCAAGAATCTGGGCTGTTACGGGGATGGCGGTGCGATATTTACCAATAACGATGAGCTGGCGCATACCATTCGCGGCATTGTAAATCACGGTATGTATGAGCGCTATCATCATGATGTGGTGGGGGTAAATTCCAGACTGGATAGTTTTCAGGCAGCTGTTTTAAGAGCTAAACTTAAAAATCTTGACCTTTACAACGAGGCAAGAAAAGAAGCCGCAATAAATTATACCGAAGCCTTTAGTAGTTATACAGATATTGTGACCCCGGTTAGAAGTGGCGATTGCGATTCTCATGTTTTTCACCAGTATACCCTGAAAATAGGTAATGGAAAACGCGATGGATTAGCCAAACACCTGCAGGAAAAAGGAATTCCTTTCGGGATCTACTACCCAATCCCTTTGCATAGACAAAAAGCCTACCTGGATGACCGGTATAATGAAAAAGATTTTACAGTTACCAATCAGTTGGTTAAGGAAGTAATCTCCTTACCTATGCACACTGAGTTGGACGAAGAGCAAATACAATATATTACCCAAACTATCATTAACTACCTAAATCAATAATATGCCTAAACTTATTACTTTATTGCTGGCCATATTTGTTACTTCAAATATAATGGCCCAGGATATTTATATTCACGCGGGAAAATTAGTAGACACCAAAAATGCTAAAGTATTAAATGCGCAAACCATAATTGTATCTGGCAATAGAATTAAAAGCGTTGAGCAGGGGTTTGTAGATCCGGCTTCAGCAGATGATAAATTGATCGATCTAAAGGAAAAAACGGTCCTTCCAGGTTTAACAGATATGCATGTACACCTGGAAAATGAAACTAATCCCTCAAAATATCTGCAAAGGTTTACCAATGATCCTGCAGATGACGCCTTCAACTCGATAGGTTTTGCTGAAAAGACACTTGGAGCTGGTTTCACCACGGTAAGAGATCTTGGAGGTACCGGGGTCAATATAGCGTTGAGAGACGCAATAGCTAAAGGAAAGGTAAATGGTCCCAGGATTTTTACTGCGGGGAAATCCCTTGCTACCACAGGTGGTCACGCAGATCCAACCAACGGAATGAACAGGGCCCTTACCGGAGATCCCGGGCCAAAAGAAGGAGTGGTAAATTCTGTTGAAGATGCAAGAAAAGCAGTAAGGCAGCGCTATAAGAACGGAGCAGATCTTATCAAGATCACTGCCACCGGTGGAGTGCTTAGTGTAGCTAAAAGTAGTTCCAACCCGCAATTCTTTGATGAAGAGATCGAGGAAATCGTTAAGACGGCCAATGATTATGGTTTTCACGTTGCGGCACATGCCCATGGGGATGAAGGAATGCAGAGGGCTGTAAAAGCTGGCGTGAAAACTATAGAACATGGCACGCTTATGAGCGAAAAGACCATGGATCTTATGAAAGAATATAATGCTTACCTGGTTCCAACGATCACCGCCGGAAAGGAAGTGACCGAAAAAGCTGAGATCGAAAATTATTATCCGGAACTGGTGGTGCCTAAAGCGAAGGAGATAGGGCCTAAAATTCAGAACACGTTTTCAAAAGCCTACAAAAGGGGAGTCCCAATAGCATTTGGAACAGACGCCGGAGTTTTTGAGCACGGAAAGAATGCCAAGGAGTTTGGATATATGGTTGAAGCTGGAATGCCAGAAATGGAAGCCATTCAGGTGGCGACCATTATCCCTGCAAAGATCCTGAAAATGGAAAATGAAAGCGGACAAATTGCAAAAGGTTTTCTTGCCGATATTATCGCCGTAGATGAAGATCCAACCGTAAATATCAAAACCCTGGAGGACGTGAAGTTCGTGATGAAAGAGGGAATTGTTTTTAAGAATCAATAATAACTACAAATTATTGAAACCTATGATTCAATAATTGTAATTTTCATCAGAAATAGAAAAGCCAGATTTTTACAATCTGGCTTTTCTTATGAAATTATTTTTATTTTATTCAACTCCTGCAGATGAAGTTTGCATGCTTCTTTCGATCTTTTTTACCAATCCCTGCAAAACCTTTCCAGGACCTACTTCCACGAATTCTGAGGCTCCATCCTTGATCATATTCTGAACAGATTGGGTCCATTTTACCGGGGCGGTTAATTGAAAAACGAGATTTTTCTTGATCTCTTCAGGATCAGTAACCGCAAAGGTGCTTACATTCTGATAAACAGGACATATTGGATTACTGAATTTGGTATTCTCAATGGCTGCCGCCAGGTCTTTTCTGGCCGGTTCCATCAAAGGTGAATGAAATGCGCCACCTACCGGAAGGATCATCGCTCTTCTGGCTCCTCTTTCCTTTAGATTTTCACAGGCTTTTTTTACCGCCTGGTATGCTCCTGAAATCACCAGCTGGCCGGGACAGTTATAATTGGCTGCTACTACGATACCTTCAGTTTCGGAGCAAACAGCTTCAACCAATTCATCTTCCAGGCCTAATACCGCGGCCATTGTTGAAGGTTCAAGTTCACATGCCTTTTGCATAGCCTGGGCTCTTTGCGATACCAATCTTAGTCCGTCTTCAAAACTCAGGGTTTTATTTGCGACAAGTGCTGAAAATTCACCAAGGGAATGACCTGCCACCATATCTGGTTTAAAGTCAGCTCCCAGAACCTTGCTTAAGATCACAGAATGTAAAAATACAGCCGGTTGGGTTACTTTAGTTTGTTTTAGATCCTCTGCTGATCCTTCAAACATTATATCTGTAATAGAAAAATCGAGTATATCATTTGCCTGGCGAAACAAATCCTGCGCTTCGATAGACTTTTCGAAAAGATCCAATCCCATTCCCGAAAACTGGGCTCCCTGTCCTGGAAAAATATATGCTTTCATAAATATTGGTTTAGGTCAACAAAAATAGGTATAAATAAAAAGACCTCATAACAAAGATTTGCTATGAGGTCTTAGTAAAAATTATAGTCCTTATAGTTCTAATTTTCCTTTTTCACCAATATCCTGGTTTTTTCCTGTTGCAGCAGCCATTCCCAGTTTGAATAAGGTCACCATTTTACTGTCTTTGTTATCCCAGTAATAAGCTTCTTTCGGATTTATTTTTATGGCAGTGATTTCAGGATCATCCTTACCATCAAACCAGGCATTGTCTGCCGGTGAATATAATTCGTGAATCACCTCGCGATTGGTTTCAATAAAAGCTTCTCCATAAATACTCAAAAATTCCATATCTGAAGTTCCGCTATACAGTAACTGCACATCGCTGTCCTTTTGAATATTCTTATTATGCTCACTACTGCTTTTACTTAGAAACCATACCGCACCATGATCATCTACCTGCTTGGTCGACATAGGCACAGCACTAAGGGGTTTTTCATCCATGTTAGTGACCAGCATGCAATAGTCTATATCTTCTGCCAGTTCCTTGATTTTTTCTCTCGCCTTGTCGTCATATAAATTCTTTGTACTCATAATCAATTTTAATTTTGATTGAAGATACTTTAGATGAGACGGCTTATGCGCTAAGGAACTGCTAAAAATAAATGTATTGATGTTAAGAAATGTAAAATCAACTATACTTATCCAGAATAGCGGTGCACCGGGAGAGGTAAGGACTTCCGAAAAGGTTAAGATGAACCAGTAAATAGTACAGCTGCCAGAGATCTAATCTATCCTTCCAGCCGCTTTCCAGGGGGTATATTTCATGATAGCTCCTGAAAAGTTTATCGTTGAATCCTCTAAACAAGTGCATCATTGCGATGTCCATTTCCCTTGGAGCATATGCTACGGCGGGATCTATCAGGCAGGGCAGGCCTTCAGAATTTATCAGGTAATTGCCGTTCCAAAGATCTCCATGCAAGAGGGCAGGTGGTTCATCAGGAATTTGTTGACTGCAATTAGTGAAAAAACTTTCGGGAATTCTGAAATTGAAACCTTTATCCCGGGCTAGTTTTATTTGAGGTTCAAGCCTCATTTCAAGATAAAAATCTGCTGCAGATCCCCGCTTGCTATTGTATTGTGGCAGGCTTCCAATATAATTGCTGTGGTCAAGACCAAAAGAAGCAGCCGTTTGCTGATGCAGGCCGGCTAACTGCTCCCCGAAAATTTCCCAGAATTTTGAACTTTGCTTGCCGGATGGTTTATATTCCAGAAGCAAAAATGATAAACCGTCTATATCCCCAATCGCTATAGGATTAGGAATATCGATAACTTTTGGAGCTCGTAAAATTTCCAGACCGGCTTTTTCTGCTTCGAACATACCCGGATAACTGGAGGCATCATTTAGCTTGATGACAAAATTTTCAGAGGTTGTTTCCAGCAAAAAGACATCATTGATGTCACCTCCACTCAGTGGTGTATACCCGGTAAGGTTGAGATGTTGCTTTTCAGCAATTTTATATAATATAGACTTATGATTATTTTCGTTCATAAGTTAGATAAGTGAAAGCATAATCGTGCTTATCATCTTTCTCATGGAATTGTTCTTTAATGAGATCCCATTTGCTTTCATCTATCTCCGGAAAATAGGTGTCCGCATCAAATTCCCCATGTACACGGGTAAGTTCTAAACGGTCGGCCTTATCCATTCCCATCTTATAGATCTCTCCGCCACCTATGATAAATGGCTGCTCATCTAATTTTGAAACGCGAAGGGCTTCCTCAAGAGAATGAACCACAATAGTCCCTTCAGGGTGGTAGTCCTCTTTTCTGGTAATTATAACATGGGTGCGGTCTGGAAGTAATTTTGGAAAAGATTCAAAGGTTTTTCTACCCATGATTATATGATGCCCGGAGGTTAATCTTTTGAATCTTTTAAAATCGTCTGGTAAATGCCATACCAGGCCATTTTCCTTGCCCAGGGCATTATTTTCTGCGGCTGCCGCAATTATGGTGATCATAATATTTAGCTGTTTATAGGTTTATCCGGATTTTCAGGACTTATTTTTTTATCTGTTGAAATGGGTCTGATGTCCTTATTTTCTCGGGGAAGCGGGAAGTCTCTTTCTACCTTTTCTTGTAATTGTGCGATCTTTTCTTTTTGTTTTTTTACCAGCTTATCTACTTGTTTTGCTTCCCAGTCTTTTCCCATCAAACTGTTTACGATTAGTACATTAAAGAAATGAACCAGGAAAATCAGGGTCCATAATAGTACTGCCCACACAAACCAGTTATATCCCAGCGGCTTAAAATCTTCCTGGTATCCAATGATGACATTCAGTACAATGAGAAAAACTGCACCTATTAAAAAGATCACAAAATGTTGAAAGAGCCGTTTTTTCTGTTTGGCTCTTTTCCTGGCATTTTCATAAAGTTCTCTTTGTTCGTAATCTATTTTAGAAGGGCTTTTCTTTTTAGAAAACATAATTACAATTACATTAGTGTATTATCAAATTTACATTTTTATCAAAAGAACTTCCAAAGGCTTATGGATTATTTAAGAAAAGGCTTTCCAGTCTTAGAGCAATACACCTATTTAAATACTGCGGCATCTGGTTTATTGCCCGAAAAAGTCTGGGAGTACCGGCAGGATCACGATATGGATTTCTTCTTAAAAGCGAGCTTGCTGAAAGATAAAATGGGAGAAGTGCTTACTACCGTACGCGAAAGCGTAGGTAATTTTTTTAATTGTGCACCAAACCGGGTCGCTCTGATTCCTAATTTTTCATATGGGTTTAATAGTATTCTGGAAAGCATAGATAAGCCCTGTAAAGTATTACTGCTTGAAAATGATTATCCGTCGATAAACTGGGCAGTGAAATCCAGGAATTTTGAAGTGGTATTTGCCAAATTAGACGAAAACCTGGAGACAAATATCCTGGCCAGAATTGAAGAAGAGAAGCCTGCTTTTTTTGCTTTCAGTATTGTGCAGTATATCAATGGAGTTAAAATTTCAATCGGGTTTCTAAATAAATTAAAGGAAAAATTTCCGGAATTGATCCTGATCGCTGACGGGACCCAATATTTTGGTACTGAAGATTTTGATTTTGATGGTTCGGGTATAGACATAGCCATAAGTAGCTGTTATAAGTGGATGAATGCAGGCTATGGCTGTGGAGTAATGCTATTCAGCGAAAATGTCCAGGGAAAACTACATCCTAAACACCTTGGTTTTGGATCTCTTCAGGGGAAATATAAAGCTCATGAAGGCAATTTTATAGGCAAATTTGAACCGGGGCATTACGATACTTTAAATTTTGGAAGTTTGAAAGTGGCCATAGATCTTCTGCAGAAAGTGGGGATGGATACCATTGGCGGGAAGATAAACAGCCTGAAAGAGATGGCGAGACACAGGTTTGTTAAGGCAGGACTGCTCGAAGACTGGATCGCAGAGCGAGAGGATTATTCTTCGCTATTCAATATTAAAGGGGATGAGGATCTTTTTAATCATCTTAAAAGTGAAGGTATTATTACTTCGCTAAGGGGTGAAGGCATCCGGGTAAGTATGCACTATTATAATACCGAAAAAGACCTGAATCAACTTTTTAAAGCTCTGAAGATCTAAATTTTAATTCTCTGCTTTAGTTCCTAAAATTGCATTTAATTTTTAGAATAACGTTTTCGTATTCACGAGTATTCTAAATATTTCAGGATTCTTTCAGATATTCGGAAAAATGAAGATAACTTATTGATTGTTATTGTTTTATATTTCTTTATTACTTTAATTTGAAGCGTGAATTATTAAAAAAATAGTCATGCCAATTACAAAACAATATTTAAAGTCTAAGCCTGAATGTAAAGTAACTTTTACTGTACCTGCTGTTGAAGCAGATAAGGTTGAGGTAGCCGGAGATTTTAATAGCTGGAATTTATCTGAGTTAAAAAAATACAAGAACGGTAATTTTAAAGCACAGTTCAATGTTCCTGTAGATCAAACCTATCAATTTAGATATGTTATTGACGGGAAATGGATGAACGAGGAGGAAGCCGACGGATATCAATGGAGTGACTTCGCAGCTGCAGATAACAGTTTGCTGAAGGTTTAAAAGGTCCTTTTCTAATTATTACTCAGTGACTTTTACGCCATTCCAAAAGGCTACGTGATCTTCGATAGGTTTCGCTGCATGGCTGGCCTCGGGATAATACCAGGCCGCGTCTTTATTTAGCTCGCCATCTACTTCTATGTGATAGTACGAAGCCTTGCCTTTCCAGGGACAACGGGTGTGATAGTCACTGGGTTTAAAATATTGCTCCTTTATATCTTCTTTTGGAAAATAATAATTGTTTTCCACGATCTTCGTTCGGGAGCTTTCAGCTATGACCTTATTATTCCAGATAGCTTTCATAGTGGTCTTTTTTGAAATTATTTTCTTCTAAAGATATAGTTTTTGTAACAGTTTTCCTTGTCGCCAAAAGACTTATCGACACTTAGACCGGACTCATCTGCCAGCCATTCTACTACGGCATCATCATATTTCTGGGATATTTCTGTATGAATGGTTTCCCAGGCTGCAAATTCTAAATTAAGATCCAGGTTTTTTATTTCTACTTGCTGTTTCTTGTTACTCACCAGAAAGCTTTTCGCGGTTCCGGTCTCCGGATTATAGGTTTCCCAATGCATGAAATTCTCTGTATTGAAATTCCCTCCTAATTCTTCGTTTATACGTACCAGTAGATTTTTATTGAATTCTTCAGTAATACCGGCAGGATCATTATAGGCATCCAGAATTTTTTGCGGATGCTTTTTCTGATCAAATCCCATGAATAACATATCTTCTTCCCGCATGGCATGCGCAATGTTGCGGAGAAAATCTACTGCTTCCTCATGATTCAAATTGCCAATATTGCTCCCGAGTACCAGGATAACTTTTTTGCGGGTATTATATTCGGCGAGCCTTTCCAGGGTTTTAAAATATGTTCCCTGTTGAACTTCGACATTTACCTCTGGAATTTCGGTCGCCAGGGAATCCTTCAGTTCGTCCAGAACGTTTTGGCTTATGTCTATAGGTAGGTATTTAAAATCTGCTTTTGTTTCCACCAGTTGCCTGAGCAGGATCTTGGTTTTCTTCCCGTCACCAGCACCTAATTCTATAAGGTCAATTCCCCTGGCATCATAAAAAGAGGTGATAATATTTTCAGCATTCTGTTGAAGGATATCAAATTCACAGGATGTTAAATAGTATTCTGGCATATCCATGATCTTCTGAAATAGTTTGTCACCTTTCTTATCATAAATATATTTTGAAAGTAAATATTTTGGGAAGCTGCTCAACCCTTTGAACGTGTCTTCTGCAAAGGCCGATTCAAACATAATTTCCGGTGTGTTTTTCATTTAACTACTTTATTTGACCAGTCTGAAGCCTGTAAATTGCCATCTGAGCTGAGGGTGAAAAAAATTTCTATAGGTGGACCTGCTGTGGTGACGTGAAGTAGCTACGGAAGCTCCTCTTAAAACTTTCTGATTCACCATGAATTTACCATTGTATTCGCCTAATGCACCTTCAGGTTTCTTATAATTGGGATAGGGAGAATAAGCACTTTCTGTCCATTCCCATCGGCTGCCCCATTCGAATTTCTCCTGTGCTATTTCCCATTCTTCCTCAGTGGGCAGGCGCATGCCTTTCCACTGGGCAAAAGCAAAGGCTTCGTAGTATGAGATATGGGTAACCGGTGCATCCGGGTTTAGATCCTGAAGTCCGTTTAAGGTATATTGTTTCCAGCTATTATTTACTTTATGCCAGTAAGCCGGTTTATTTATCTCATTTTGTTGAATCCAGTCCCAGGCTTCAGCATGCCATAAAAGCACATCTTTGTAGCCACCGGCTTCAATAAACTCCAGAAATTCTCCGTTTGTAACCAGCTTGTTCGAAATACTGAAACCACATAAATACTTTTTGTGCAATCCCAGTTCATTGTCATAACAAAAATCATCTGATTTATGGCCAATTTCGTATACTCCCTCCTCTACGGTGATCCATTCTCTTTCAAAATCCTGGATCCTGTTTTCTTTGAATTCGTCGTTATATTTTGGGGAAAGCGGGTTGTTACCCAGGATATATTTAATGTCTGTATAGAGTAATTCCTGGTGTTGTTTTTCGTGATGGCAGCCTATCTCAACAACTTTTAATGGTTCCTGGTCCAGCTTATTCCGGGTAAGCAGGTCTATCATCTTCGTGGTTACATATTTTCTGAATTCATAGATCCATGCTACCGTGGGCCTGGACAGGTTACCACGGTTGGTCCGTATAACCTTTTCACCTACACTTTCATAATAGCTATTGAAAACATAAGCGGTGTTTTTATCATATAATTCGTGACCGGGGGAATACTTTTTCAACACGAATTCCTCAAAAAACCAGGTGGTATGACCAAGATGCCATTTTGGTGGAGATACATTTTCTACCGGCTGCACTACATAATCCTCGGTTTCCAGGAAAGAGCATATCCTTTCTGAATCTGCTCTTGTTTCTTTAAAAAGTTGAAGTAAATCCTGTTGTGAAAGCATAAAAAAAAGTGATACGTTTAGGTATCACTCAAATTTACAATTTTTTAAAAGCGGCCTGAATTTTCAGTCGTTAACTTGGAGTTAAACTTCTTTTTCTACATTATCCTAGGTTTCACGGGAAAACTTAAGCTAACTTTTACCTTTTCATGATTTAAGGTAGCGCCGGTTTCAAATTTAGGTAAGCCCTTCCTGGTATTTTCGAACATGTTAATCATTTATGCTGCTATGGAGCGTTTAATTTCAAGGTTCCAAAATCAAATTCACGATTAAGAATTTTATTTATCTCATAGCGAAGACAGGAAAATGATCAGGAATCTTACAATCAATGGTATAAGGAGGTTTATCTGCCTCGTGATATTGGAGTATTTTGCCGGAATTATTTTCCTGGAAAAAAATACATCTGTTCATAAAACTAAAAAAAGACCGGGGAGTAGTCTATGCATTTAAAAATTAATCGGGATCGTGTATTTAATAGCTTTTGGTTTTCCTCCCAGCTTTCCCGGTGTCATGGTTGGAATAGACTCCATTAATCTTATCGCCTCTTTTTTCAATTCAGGGTACTTACTTTCCACCGAATTTACGACCACTTTACCTTCTTCATTTACCTTCATCTTTACCACAGCTTTACCTCTAATATATTCGCCTTTGGCATTCTTCGAGTATTTAATGTTTTCACGGATATGCTGCATAAGCATTTTGTTAAAACAGGCTTTTTGATCTGCATTATCTTCACAACCTTTCCATACCGGAGCGGTCTCCCGCATAGTTACTTTATTTCCATCCACATCTACATCTTCCTGCGCAAATCCTGAAATGGCGCTGAAGAGAAAAGCGATTATCAATAGTTTTTTCATAATTGAATTTTTAATTTATTCTAATAGTTATTTTAATAACCGCTGCAATTTCCAGATTTTAATAATTTGAAATTAAACGGCCACGCTGGCCTTTATGCCAGGATAAGGATCATAATTTTCTAAAGTAAAATCTTCAAATGTAAAATCAAAAATATCTTTAATTTCAGGGTTGAGTTTCATGGTTGGTAAAGGTCTCGGTTCACGGCTCAATTGCAGCTCCACCTGTTCCATATGGTTACTGTAAATGTGAGCATCCCCGAAGGTATGTATAAAATCCCCTGCTTCATATCCGCAAACCTGCGCCATCATCATGGTGAGCAGGGCATAGGAAGCGATGTTAAAAGGTACTCCCAGAAAGATATCAGCGCTTCTTTGATAAAGCTGGCAGGATAATTTCCCGTCTGCAACATAGAATTGAAAAAAGGCATGGCAGGGAGGAAGCGCAGCTTTTCCATTTGCTACATTCTCTGCGAATGAAACGGAAGTATCTGGTAATACCGAAGGGTTCCAGGCAGAAACCAGCATTCTGCGACTATTTGGGTTCTTTTTTAAGGTTTCCACAATTTCCTTTATCTGGTCTATTTCCTCAGAGTTCCAGTTTCTCCATTGATGACCGTAAACCGGGCCCAGGTCACCATTTTCATCTGCCCATTCATTCCAGATCCTTACCCCGTTTTCCTTTAAATATTCAATATTGGTATCTCCTTTTAGAAACCATAATAGTTCATGAATTATGGATTTTAAATGCAATTTTTTAGTAGTGACCATGGGAAATCCATCACTCAGGTCAAAGCGCATCTGGTATCCAAATACACTTTTGGTGCCGGTGCCGGTACGGTCACCTTTTTGTGCTCCATGCTCTAGTACATGTTTTAAAAGGTCGTGGTATTGTTTCATATCAATTGGTTTCCAATTGCCTAAAATAATAAATACCTCCGGTTTATTCCTTTAGATTTCATTAGGATTTTAAAGGACTTATTAACGCTAAATCTATAAATATGAACATTATAACTCCGGCTTTTTCAAAAAAATTGGTAATTAACTAAGCCTGAAGATGCTAACCTAAAAAGCGGCGGAACTCAAGAATGGCACAAATTCTTTTAAAATGGTGATTAGTGAAAAGCTTCATTAAATTTCGGGACCCGAAGATAGGCATGATCCATAATACTATCTTCTTATCAAAAATTTTTTTAGAGTGAGATGGGTTTTTAAATTCATCTTAGGTTATTTAATGCCATGAAAAACCTTTTACTTCAGGTTATCAGGTAGATTATCTGCATGATAAGCATCTCTCTGGCCCATAGGTTCATCTTCTCCTACGGTAGTATCTTTCCTGGTTTGGTGTTCCATTTCGCTATTGATCTCTGCTCCAAGCAGAATTATAAAAGCAGTAATGAAAAGCCAGAGCATCAGAATGATCACCGCGGCAAAACTTCCGTAAACTTTGTCATAGTTTCCAAAGCTTTCCACATACCAGGAGAATAGAAGGGAACCGCCAATCCATAGAATAGTGCTTAAAACAGCTCCCCAGGAAACCCATTTAAATTCAGGATCATCGCGGTCTGGAGCATTTTTATATAATAAGCCCAATGCGGCAATAAAAAGAAAAGCGATGAGGAACCATCTACCCCAATCTATAAAGGATTCCAGGCCTGCGGGAAGACCAATCTTATCTATAAAGGCCGGGTAAAAAATTAAAAGCATCAGGCTTAACAAGCCCATAAAGATCGCACCTATGGTAAACAGAAAAGTAATACCAGTTTTTTTCAGGAAACCTCGCTCGTCCTTTTCATCATAGGCGATATTAATACCTTCGAAGAGAGCCGAGGTACCTTTATTGGCACTCCATAAACTAACCATTATACTAATTAGCAGGCTCCAGCCTAAAGTCGAGGCTGGTTTGTTTAAAATTGGTTCCAGGATACCGGTGATGATCTCGTAGGCCTGAGCGGGTAGAATATTATCTAAGGCTGAAAATTGCTCCCTGATCTGGGATGGGTCTATTACCAGGCTATAGATATTGATCATCGCTATGATCGCAGGAAAAAGAGCCAGGAAAAAATAAAAGGCAATTCCCGCAGCCACGATCTGAACGTGATCTGCAGAAAGTTGATTAAAAACTCTTTTTCCTATTTGTTTCCAGCCTGTCGCAGGGATTTCCCTGGGCTTTTCGGCATAAACTCCCTTATTCTGTTTTGTGGTACTCATGAGATTATTTTAAACACTTATATATTATTTAAGAATATAAGAAGTTTAAAAGTAAATCATGCCCACCTTCCTGTTTCCGGAGGTATTTTTGAGAAAAGTTTAAGAAAAGTTACCTATCCTATGATCATTCCTGCAATAGTTGCAGAGAGAAGAGAGGCAAGTGTACCACCTATCAGAGCCTTCATGCCAAATTCTGAAAGTGTTCTTCGCTGGCCCGGAGCCAGGGAACCAATTCCACCTATTTGAATACCGATGGATGCGAAATTTGCGAATCCACAAAGCATGTAAGTAGCCATGATAACAGATTTTTCGTAATTCAGACTAAGAGCGTTAGCAGGATTTTTAAGATCTGCCAATTGCACATAACCTACAAATTCACTAGCAGCCAGTTTTATACCTAACAATTGTCCCATTAGCATCATGTCTTCCTTGGCTACCCCAATCACCCACATAAGAGGCGCAAAAATGATCCCGAGTATGGATTCAAGTGAAAATTTAGTGTAAGGTGTATATTCTGCCATCAGGCTGTTAAGGGTCGTTAGTCCCCCAATATATCCAAGTATATAATTGATCATTGCAATAAAGGCAATAAAAACCAGTAACATTGCGGCTACATTTGCGGCAAGTTTTAAACCTTCAGTCGTACCATTGGCAATGGCGTCAAGTATATTGGAGCCAATCTTTTCCGAAGAAACTTCAACATCTGTATTTACAGCCTGTTGCTGCGGGTATAGTATCTTGGAAACCACGATCGCTCCCGGAGCCGCCATAACAGATGCTGCTAATAAGTGTTTCGCAAACTGAAGTCTTAGTGCGGGATCATCACCTCCAAGAAAGCCAATATAAGCGGCAAGAACTCCACCGGCCACCGTAGCCATTCCACCAACCATCACTAAAAGGATCTCAGACCGGGTCATTCTTTCCAGGTATGCCTTTATCATAAGAGGGGCTTCGGTTTGTCCCAGGAAGATATTACCGGCGACACTTAAACTTTCAGGTCCCGAAATGCCCAGTAATTTGGTTAATACCCAGGCCATTCCTTTAACTACGATCTGTATGACTCCTAAATAAAACAGTACCGAGGTTAATGCCGAAAAGAAAATAATCGTTGGTAAAACCTGAAATAAAAAGATAAATCCAAAACTATCCACATCCATCATACCACCTAGCAAAAACTCACTTCCCGCTGCGGTAAAATCAAGGATCAAGACAAAAATATTTCCAACAAATTCAAAGATATTCTGTACTACGGTGATCTTTAGGACCCCGATTGCCAGGACTAACTGTGCCGTAATGCCCAATCCTACGGTTTTCCAGTTAATGGCTTTTCTGTTACTGCTGAATAAAAAGGCTATGAGGATTAGTACCATCATACCTATGATGCCTCGTATTAAGCTTGAGGTGCTAATTCCCTGGCTGGGTATCATCTTTTTTGCTATAGTTGCCGGGATAACTTCTTCTACGGTAGGTGATATTGCTTTCAGGCTGAGCATATTTCCCTTTGAAGAAATAGTCATGGTAGAATCTGTGAGCTCAGAAACCCTCAGATTTTGAATAGAATCTTTTGGGTTATTGTAAAATAATACCAGAAGCTTGTTTTGATATAAATAATCTCCGGAAGCTACTATGTTGCTTCTTTCTTTATCAATAAATTCGAACCTGCCTTCTTTGAAATTGAGTTCTGTAGAATTTCCAAAAAGCTGTTCCTGCCCGGGATTATCCCCGGTAGAATCTAGTTGCCAGTTTTTAGAAATAGTTTGAGCTGAGGCTGATGTAATAAAAAATACGATCAGTGTTAGGCAACACCAGATTTTGTTCATTTCGGGTTATTTTCTTTTGGAAATTTCGTCCCTGATGCGGGCCGCTTTTTCATAATCTTCCTGACTAACAGCTTGGGAAAGTAGTTCCTTTAATTCTTCGAGAGACATTTTTTTATAGTCGGAAGTTTCTTCAGATTTGAGGTCGATCTCTTCTTTTAAAAGTTCCTCTTCTATGATTTCTTCTTCCTCTTTCTTCTCTTGTTCCCGCTGTTTTTCTTCGGCCTTGAGGTAAATACCGGCTTTGTCCAGGATATTTTTATAGGTGAATATAGGAGCATCGAACCTAAGGGCCAATGCGATGGCGTCACTGGTGCGTGCGTCAATAATCTCTTCTATACCTTCCCGTTCGCAAATGAGGCTGGAATAAAAAACGCCATCAACCAATTTATGGATAATGACCTGTTTTACAACGATCTCAAACCTATCTGAAAAATTTTTAAAAAGGTCATGGGTAAGGGGTCGGGGAGGTTTTATCTCCTTTTCCAGAGCTATTGCAATAGATTGTGCCTCGAATGCACCGATCACAATAGGTAATTTACGCTCACCCCCAACTTCGTTGAGAATCAATGCGTAAGCTCCGTTTTGTGTTTGACTATAAGATATTCCCTTGATGTTCAGTCGCACTAAACTCATACTTCAGTAAAATTAAAAAGGCTGTCTAAAATAAGGACATTTACCATATTTAGACAGCCCCTTTATGGGTCGCAATTTATGAAAATTATGCGTTTTTCTCTTTAAATTCCTTCAATTTTTCATTTAGCTTCGGTACCACTTCAAAAGCGTCTCCTACAATCCCGTAATCTGCAGCCTTAAAGAATGGAGCTTCTGGATCATTATTGATTACTACTTTAGTTTTAGCGGCGTTGATCCCGGCTAAATGCTGAATGGCTCCAGATACACCAATTGCAATATAAAGGTTGGAGGCTACAGGTTTTCCTGTTTGTCCCACGTGCTCACTATGTGGTCTCCATCCCATATCACTTACCGGCTTGGAACAAGCTGTTGCCGCACCTAAAATATCGGCCATTTCTTCGATCATACCCCAGTTCTCAGGTCCTTTTAGACCACGTCCCCCAGAAACTACAACTTCAGCGTCGGCAATGGTTACCTTATTGGTAGCCTTGTCTACAGACTCAACATTTACTGTAAAATCTTCGTCAGACAGATTAGGGTTAAAATCTTCTGTCGCCGCATCTCCCTGGGCTTCTTTTAATCCGAACGCATTTTTAGACAATCCTAGAACTTTTACATCTGTGGATATCTTCGTGAAACTAAATGCTTTATTGGTGAAAGCAGTTCTCTTTACAGTAAAAGGATCTGTGCTCTCAGGTAGTGCCACCACGTTGGAAGCATAACCTGCTTCAAGTTGAACGGCTAATAATGGAGCAAGATATTTACTGTTAGCGCTCTGGCTAAGTACAACTACTTTAGAGTCCTCTTTTTCTGCAGCCTGCTTAAGAGCATCTGCATAAGCTTCGGCATTAAAATTCTTAAGCTTGTCGTTGCTTATTTTTAAAACTTTGTTTACACCGTAGTTACCAAGTTCTGAAACATCATCTGCGTTAAAGGTCACTGCTGTAACCGATGAGCCCATCATTTCTGCAACTTCATGGGCATAAGACGCAACTTCGTAGGATGCTTTCTTGAATTTTCCTTCTTCTGATTCTATATATACTAAAACTGACATTTTTCTTTGATTTTAATTTTTGAAATTCCTTTTGATCGGCACCCTCTAATTAAATAGCCTTTGCCTCATTGTGAAGCAGGTCTATTAATTCGTCAAGGTTATCTGGATCAATAAGTTTCACCTCACCTTTTGGAGCAGGTTTTTCAAATTTTACCGCCTCGGTCTTGGTATTAGTATCTGCTGGTTCCACCACGTTTAATGGCTTTTTACGAGCTTGCATGATACCTCTCATGTTAGGGATACGAAGGTCGCTTTCCTCAACAAGTCCTTTTTGTCCGCCAATAACCAATGGTAGAGAAGCAGTAAGTGTTTCTTTTCCACCATCTATCTCACGAATAGCAGTAGCTTTTTCTCCATCTACTTCCAGGCTTATACAGTTATTTACAAAATTTGCATCAATAAGACCGGCAAGCATTCCCGGTACCATTCCACCATTGTAATCTATAGATTCTCTTCCGGCAATAACCAGGTCGTATCCACCATCTTTTACAACTTTCGCAAGTTCTTTAGCTACCTGGTAACCATCAGTAGCAGGAGTGTTCACACGAATTGCTGTATCTGCACCAATAGCTAGAGCTTTTCTAAGAGTAGGCTCAGTCTCTGCTCCACCAACATTTACAACATCTACGCTCGCGCCCTGTTTTTCTTTGAACCACATCGCTCTGGTAAGACCAAATTCATCATTCGGGTTGATCACGAACTGTACACCATTAGTGTCAAATTTAGTGTCACCATCGGTGAAATTGATTTTGGATGTAGTGTCTGGCACGTGACTAATACATACTAAGATTTTCATATATAAAGTTCTTTTTTTAATAAATCGTTTTCGCTGACGAAGATAAGTATTTTAAATCGAAAAATGCTATGCATGCATAATAAATTTGACTAAAAAATTACCCTGAATTTTAGGTTATATTTAATCTTTTGCGTCTAAAATCCATTATAGTTCATAATAATCTGCCAATTTTTGAGATATCTCTTAAATCTGATTTGACGTTTTTTACGATCTCTGGGGTTGACAAAATTTTAATCCGCAAATATGGTATATACCTTAATGAATTACTATTTTTGCTGTGCAGTTATAAAAATTAAGAAATCACATAATGAGGACAATTCAATTTAGAGAGGCCGTTGCCGAGGCGATGAGCGAGGAAATGCGTCTGGATGACAGCATCTATTTAATGGGAGAGGAAGTTGCTGAATATAATGGAGCTTATAAAGCTTCCAAAGGAATGCTAGACGAATTTGGTCCTGAAAGAGTTATTGATACTCCTATTGCTGAGCTAGGTTTTGCCGGTATAGGTGTTGGTTCTGCCATGAACGGGAACAGACCTATAATAGAATTCATGACCTTCAACTTTTCTCTTGTTGGAATTGACCAGATCATAAATAATGCTGCCAAAATGAGGCAGATGAGTGGTGGGCAGTTTAACATCCCTATCGTATTCCGTGGGCCTACAGGTTCTGCAGGGCAATTAGGAGCAACCCACTCCCAGGCTTTCGAAAGCTGGTATGCAAATACACCTGGCCTGAAAGTGATCGTTCCTTCAAATCCTTATGATGCAAAAGGTCTTTTAAAAGCGGCTATACGCGATGACGATCCGGTGATCTTTATGGAAAGCGAGCAGATGTATGGAGATAAAGGCGAAGTACCCGAGGATGAATACCTAATAGAAATAGGTAAAGCAGATATTAAAAGAGAAGGTAGTGATGTAACCATCGTTTCATTTGGTAAGATCATTAAAGAAGCATATAAAGCGGCAGATCAACTGGCAGAAGAAAATATTTCCTGTGAGATCATCGATCTTAGAACGATTCGTCCAATGGATCATGATGCCATTCTGGAGTCGGTTAAAAAAACCAACCGCCTGGTAATCCTGGAAGAGGCCTGGCCATTTGGAAACGTAGCTACAGAGATCACTTATCAGGTGCAATCCAAAGCATTTGACTATTTGGATGCTCCAATTGTTAAACTTAATACCGCAGATACACCTGCTCCTTATTCACCTGTTCTTTTAGAAGAATGGTTGCCAAACAGCGAAGATGTTGTTAAAGCTGTGAAAAAGGTAATGTATAAGTAAGCTTAATCAACTTATCTTTGAAACTTCATCTTCACGATGAAGTTTTTTTTTATCCTATAATGAACAGATACACTTATTTTTTCCTAATTCTTCTTTTTGGTTTCAGCGGTCTAAATGCACAGACGAAGGTGGGAGGCGTGGTTAACGACAACACGGGAAAAACAGTACCCTTTGCCAATGTGGTCTTTGCGAATTCCACTACCGGTACCACTACTAATGAGGAAGGAGAGTTCTATCTGCAGGCCGACGACAATTTTGATACCCTTGTGGTCTCCTTTATAGGTTATGAGACTTTGAGAATTCCTTTAGATTCCAGGGTGAATCTAAATATGGAAATTACCCTGGAAGAATCTGCTTCTACTTTGGAAGAGGTGGTCATCTATCGCGGAAAGACCTCCAAGAAGAACAATCCTGCCATAGATATTCTCAAAAAGGTCTGGGCCAACCGGCGAAGTAACGGAATAAGAGCTTTCGATCAATATTCATATAAGGAATACGAAAAACTGGAGTTCGATATAAATACTATAGACAGTACACTCATTAATAGCAGGATCTTCAACGGGATGGAGTTCATCTTCGACTATGCCGATACTAATAAAGTTACCGGGAAAACTTACCTGCCAATGTTTATCAATGAGTCTGTAAATAAGGTCTACGGCGATAATATTCTGAATGAAGAAAAAGAAGTGTTGCTGGGAAATAAAAATTCCGGATTTAACCAGAACAGGAACCTTATTGATTTTGTAAAGGATATCTATGATGATTATGACATATATAAGAACTACATAAAATTTTTTGATAAGAGTTTTGTAAGTCCTATCTCAACAACCGGGATAGATACATATAATTATATATTATCGGACAGTGCATATGTAGATAATAAGTGGTGTTACAACATTGTTTATTATCCCCGCCGAGAAAATGAACTAACTTTTAAAGGTGATTTCTGGGTGAATGATACAACCTGGGCAGTCAAAAATATAAACCTGGAGACTACGAAAGATGTAAATATTAACTGGATCAAACAGGTTTATATTGAGCAGGATTTCAAAGTTCTAAGTGATTCGGTATTCCTCATCACCAGGGACTTTTTTATGGCAGATTTCGGCTTAAACAAAAAGAAAAGTTCCCGGGGTGTTTATGCCAAGCGTACCATGCTTTATGATGAATATGAGTTTAATAATAAGCGACCGGCTTCATTTTATCAGCAACCAGTTTATAACCCGCAATCGCAGGCATACAACCAAAGCGAGGAATTCTGGTCTGCAAACCGTCTGGAAAAACTGAACGAGGATGAAGAAGGTATTTATATAATGCTGGATAGTCTTACCAAGACAAAAGCATTTAACCGGCTTTACAATGTCGCCACGATCGTACAATCCGGATATGTTGAGTTTGATGGCTGGGATTATGGCCCGATCTATTCCACGTTTGGTTTCAACGATGTGGAGGGGGTGAGAACGAGATTTGGAGGGCGTACCTATTTTGGCCAGAGCGATCCCTGGCGAATTGAAGCATACGGTGCTTATGGTTTCAAAGATCAGAAATTTAAATATGGCATATCGGGAAAGGTATTGCTGGATCCTAAATCACGATTGATCATTAGTGGCGGAAACAGAAGAGATGTGGAGCAACTTGGAACCAGCCTTACCAATTCTACAGATGTTCTGGGACGCAGTCTTGCCTCATCCTCCCTTTTGAATATTGGAGATACCGATAAATTAAGTAGTATCAACCTGAGTGTTTTTTCTGTAGAAATGGAACCTCTCAAGAATTTTACGGTAAGATTTGGTGCGAATTATCGCGAGCTTAGTCCGGCTTCCCCAGATTTCAGCCTGGATTATTATGTAAATGAGGAAAGAACTGAAATCGCTTCAGAAATTCACCAGACTGAATTCTCTACTATACTTACCTGGATGCCGGGTAGAAAGGTCTCCGGGTATGGGGTGGAAAGGAATGTGGTGAATGAAGAGGATTTTCCAACACTGTTCCTCAATTACAGCCTGGGCGTTAAAGACGTGTTTGATAGTGATTTCGACTACAAAAAAATCCAATTCTTTTATAATCAGCCATTGCTAATCGGGGGCGTAGGGTTCTCAAATATTAGCCTGGAAGCAGGTAAGACCTTTGGCGCTGTACCTTTAGGGCTTTTAAGTGTGGTTCCCGGAAACCAGACCTATTTTGAACTTTATAATACATTTCCCACCCTTGATTTCTATGAGTTCGTAACCGATAGTTATTCTGCAATTCATATTGGCCATAATTTTAACGGTAGGATTTTTTCCAGGATACCTCTTCTAAGAGAACTCGATCTACGGGAATTAATTGGCTTTAGGGCAGTTTACGGAGACATCTCAGAAGAAAGTAAAAAGATAGATGCTTCCGGTTTGCCACTAACAGCTCCAGATTCCGATCCCTTTTACGAATACAGTGTAGGTATAGGAAATATCTTAAAAGTGATGAGGTTTGATGTGCACTTCAGAGGTAACTATTTCCAGAATCCAGACGCCAGATCTATGGCATTTACAATTGATTTCGGATTTCACTTTTAGTTAATGATTTAACAATCAGAAATAACTATATTTGCAGCCCTTAATTTTAATGAAGAAAACAAAGAAAAATGTCTGATACTTTTGATGTATTGATCGAGATCCCAAAAGGGAGTAGAAACAAATACGAATATGATTTTGAACTGAAAAAAGTTCGCTACGACAGGATGATCTTCTCTTCGATGATGTATCCTGCAGATTATGGCTTCATTCCTAACACTTTAGCTTTGGATCAGGATCCTTTGGATGTACTGGTATTGGTTTCAGAACCAACATTCCCGGGGATTGTAATGGAGGTAAAACCTATTGGTGTATTCCATATGGCCGATGAAAAAGGACCGGATGAGAAGATTATCTGTGTACCGGTTTCAGATCCTATCTGGAACAGGCTAAACGATCTTAAAGAATTGAACGGTCACATGATTAAGGAGATCGAGCATTTCTTTAAAGTATATAAAGATCTTGAAAAGAAAAAAGTGGATACCGGAGATTTCGGTGATGCAGAAGAAGCCAGAGAGATTATCAGACAATGCGTAGAGCGTTTTGAGAATTATGAAGGCGATAAATCACGCTTCGGTATATAATCATAAATATTCTCCCTTTATTTTGAGAAATTAAAAGCAATAACCTTAAAAAGTTATTGCTTTTTTAATTATTGCCAATTTTACTACATTAGCGGGCATTAATAATTTATTAACAAATTAACCTAGCTAATATATGGAAGCAATAATGATTTATATGCCAGTAGTACTGGCGATAATCGGACTCATTTTTATGTGGGTCAAAAGATCCTGGGTCATGAAACAGGATGCCGGAGACGGAAAAATGAAAGATATTTCAAACCATATCTATGAAGGCGCCCTGGCCTTTTTAAATGCAGAATATAAATTATTGGCCATCTTCGTGGTCGGCGCCAGTATCGCTCTGGCTGCAATTGCTTATTTCGTCCCAACTACACATTATCTAATTATTGTTGCATTCATTTTTGGAGCATTCTTTTCTGCCCTCGCAGGAAATATGGGAATGAAGATCGCAACCCAAACAAACGTGCGTACCACCCAGGCTGCACGTACCAGTTTACCTAAAGCCCTGAATATCTCTTTTGGTGGTGGAACAGTAATGGGACTTGGGGTTGCCGGTCTCGCAGTTTTAGGTCTTACAGGATTCTTTATCCTCTTTTTCCATTATTTCATGGGTGGAGAATGGACCAATACAGATCAAATGACCATAGTGCTGGAAACTCTGGCAGGTTTCTCTTTAGGCGCAGAATCCATCGCTCTTTTTGCCCGTGTGGGTGGAGGTATCTATACCAAGGCGGCAGATGTTGGAGCCGACCTTGTAGGTAAAGTGGAAGCTGGAATCCCAGAGGATGATCCGCGGAATCCTGCTACGATCGCAGATAATGTTGGTGACAATGTTGGGGATGTGGCCGGGATGGGAGCCGATCTTTTTGGTAGTTATGTAGCGACTGTCCTTGCCGCGATGGTTCTTGGTAACTATATTATTAAGGATATGGGAGGTGATATTACTGCGGAAGGTTTCGGCGGAATAGGACCAATTCTTTTACCTATGGCCATTTCCGGTGCGGGAATTATCATTTCTATCATTGGTACCTTACTGGTAAGAATAAGTTCCAATGACGCCAAAGAAGCCGAGGTTCAAAAGGCACTGAATATCGGGAACTGGGTTTCTATTATTTTAGTGGCTATTGCCAGTTATTTCCTGGTAACCTGGATGCTTCCGGCAAATTCCATGACCATGGGATTCTTTGTTGGGGGTGAAGCAGGTTTCGAAATGAAAACGATTAGCTCTCTAAACGTTTTTTATGCCTCTTTAGTAGGAATAATCGTAGGAGGAGTGATCTCAGCCGTTACCGAATACTATACCGGGCTTGGTAAAAAACCGGTAATGAGTATCGTTCAGAATTCAAGTACAGGGGCGGCGACCAATATAATCGCAGGACTTTCCACCGGTATGATCTCTACGTTCTACTCAATTTTATTATTTGCTATTGCGATCTGGGCATCTTATGCTTTTGCAGGTTTCTATGGTGTAGCACTTGCTGCTTCTGCTATGATGGCCACTACAGCCATGCAGCTGGCCATTGATGCTTTTGGACCTATCGCAGATAATGCGGGTGGTATTGCAGAAATGAGCGATCAGGAACCAATAGTTAGAGAGCGTACAGATATTCTGGATTCAGTAGGAAATACTACTGCCGCTACCGGTAAAGGATTCGCGATCGCATCTGCAGCGCTTACTTCACTGGCTCTTTTTGCAGCTTATGTGACTTTCACCGGTATAGACGGGATCAATATATTCAAAGCACCTGTACTGGCAATGCTATTTATTGGTGGAATGGTTCCGGTAGTATTTTCAGCATTAGCGATGAGCTCTGTTGGAAAAGCAGCCATGCAAATGGTGCGCGAAGTTAGAAGGCAGTTTAAAGAAATTCCAGGTATCATGGAAGGAACCGGAAAGCCTGAATATGATAAATGTGTTGCTATATCTACGGAAGCTGCGCTTAAGGAAATGCTTTTACCGGGTGTGATAACCATTGGATTCCCGATTTTGATCGCTTTCCTGCCGAAGATCTTTGGATACGAAAATATGTTAATTGCCGAAATGCTAGGTGGATATATGGCCGGAGTAACGGTTAGTGGTGTATTATGGGCGATCTTTCAGAACAATGCCGGAGGGGCATGGGACAATGCAAAAAAGTCTTTTGAGGCTGGTGTGATGATCAATGGTGAAATGACCTACAAGGGTTCAGATGCTCACAAAGCTGCCGTTACAGGTGATACCGTGGGAGATCCATTTAAAGATACTTCCGGGCCATCCATGAATATTCTAATTAAACTAACCTGTTTGATCGGCTTAGTTCTGGCCCCGATTTTGGGTGGACATACTGAGGGTGATATTCCTAATCTTGAAGAAACTGCCGTGGTGCAGTCTTCTGAAGTACTGGTTGAAAAAGAGATGAAAGTGGATATGTATACTGAAGATGGGCAAACGGTGGCAGATGTAGAAGTTATTACCACGAAAGATGGCGCTTCTGAATCCAAAGAATATACTTTTAAAGGAACCGAGGAAGAAGTTAAAGCTAAAGTAGATGCTTTGAAATAGACTTTAGTCCTTAAATGAAAAATAAGAACTCCGCTTTTTGAGCGGAGTTTTTCTTTTTAGGCGATAGGGAATTTCATAACCGAGGAAACCTGCATTTGGTTGAGGTTCTCTTTTATTTTATGCTTATGATCCAAAAATAGTTCCCGTACACAGGCATGACTGGTTTTAGAAAGATATTTCTGGTATTTTTCGAAGCCTTTTAATTCCCTTTTCTGAATATCAGCAAAACGAAGCCTCAATTTATATTTCAGGTAATTTTTGCCTAAAATACATTTCCTTCTCTGGTAAAACGAAAGTAATTTTGGATCCTTAAGAGGTGATATTTCTTTTTTTAGCTGTTCTATAGTGTCCTCGATTTCTTCAAGAAATTTTACTTTCTGCTCATACAGTTTATAATACATATTTTTTAAGAGCAAACGTTTTTCCCGTTCCATGGTAATCTTATAAATGTAAGCGCTCTTTTTGTTAAATACTCTCAGTTTTTCCAGCAATTCAATGGTTCTCTTCTTCTCAACTGTTCGCATGATTTTTTCCTCCAGTAAGTTGGTTTATAAATTACATTTTGTAAGGAATTCAGTTAGGCAGTAAATATAGTTTCAGACTTTCAATCGAACTAAAAATTTAACCTAATTAACTGATTTTAATAATTTTGACAGTTCGTTTTAAGTTACGGCTTCCCCCTAATTCAGTGGCTATACAGTTTTCCAGAAGTATTGACTTTAACATGCTCTTAAGGAATGTTTAAAGTTGTTAAAATTCATAGTTAAACTCTAGTTAATCAGGTTTTTAAACCTAACGCTTTAGGGACTAAAATCGTAGTTTTAAAGAGTAACTAAAACGCATAAAAATGGCAAAAGATCACGGTCCAAGTATTAAAAATGATGAACAGTATGAGAAATTGGTCGATGAGGGCATGAGCAGGGAAAAAGCTGCTAGGATCGCCAATGATCCAAATTCCGGAAAGAAAGGTGGCAAGGCTTCAAAATATGAAGATAGAACTAAGGAAGAATTATACGAAAAAGCCAAAGAAATTGGAATAGAGGGCAGAGGTGACATGACTAAGGATGAATTAATAGAAGCCTTAAGAAATCACTAAGATGAGATCGATCTGGAATGGTTCAATTAGCTTCGGGTTGGTTTCTATCCCTATCAAGATGTATTCAGGTTCAGAAGACAGGAAACTGGATCTTGATATGCTGGATAGAAGGGATAATGCACGCATACGGTATAAACGTGTAAATGAAGACACAGGTAAAGAAGTGGAATGGAAAGATATCGTAAAGGGTTTTAAAAAGGATGAGGATTATGTCGTGCTTGAAAAAGAAGATTTTGAGCAGGCGAATATGAAGAAAAGTAAAACCATAGATATCGAGGAATTTATAGATGAAGCTGAGGTTGCCGATGTTTTATTTAAGAAACCATACTTTCTGGAACCACAGAAGGAAGGGGGTAAGTCTTATAATCTCTTACGGGATGCCTTAAAGAAAACCGGCAAGCTGGGTGTTGCTACTTTTGTGATGCGGCAAAAAGAACATTTAAGTTTAATCGGGGTATACAAAAATGCCCTCGTTTTACATGTGATAAGGTTCGTGGATGAAATCAGAGATCCGGGCGATCTTAAATTACCAGATACCAAAATCAGTAAGAAGGAGGTAGATATGGCAGTATCCCTGATCGAGCAGTATACTTCAGATTTCGATTTCGATAAATATAAAGATGTCTATAATGATCAATTAATGAAGATCATCAATTCTAAAGCTACGGGGAAAATAGCAAAACCGGAGAAATTCGAAAGCAAACCTACTCCGGCCAAGGATCTTATGGCGCAACTTAAAGCAAGTCTGGAAAAAAAGAAAAAGGCTTCCTGATAAATGGGATTAGATGAGTATATAAAAAAGAGAAATTTCTCTGATACTCCAGAACCTGGCGGCGATTATGACAAATCTGATAAACACAGGTTCGTTTTTCAAAGACATCGAGCCAGCAGGTTACATTATGATCTGCGTTTAGAAATGGAAGGAGTTCTTAAAAGCTGGGCAGTTCCCAAAGGTCCTTCAATGAACCCCGGTGATAAACGCCTGGCAGTACAAACTGAAGATCACCCCATCAAATACCTCACATTTGAAGGTGTAATACCCAAAGGAAACTATGGCGCTGGCAAAATGAAGATCTGGGATTCCGGAACTTTCAGATCTGCAATTAGTGAAAAATCATTATCCCAACAATATAAGGAAGGCAATCTCAAACTTTTGTTCCGTGGAGAGAAGGTTAAAGGGGAATTTGCCCTGTTAAAAACAGAAAGGGAAGGCCAGCAGAATCATTGGTTACTCATAAAGAAAAAAGACACCTATTCTACTGATCTCTTATATGATGCCGAAGATTATCGTGGAGATATTACCGAAGAAAACAGAATTGACCCCAAAGTTAAGAAGCTGGATCCTAGGGCCGTAATCAAACCTATGCTGGCCACTACAGCTAAAAAAATTTTTAATCATCCCGACTGGATCTACGAATTGAAATGGGATGGTTACCGAATGATCGCTCATATTGAAAATTCTAAGGTTTCCCTGACTTCACGAAACGGAATTTCTTATGATTCCAGGTTTCCAGATCTGGTGCGGGACCTGCAATCTATTCCCCATGAAGTCATCCTGGACGGGGAGGTTGTGGCATTGAATGAAAAAGGATTACCTGCTTTTCAGGAATTACAGAATTATTCTGAATCCTCGGGATATGAACTGAAATATTATGTTTTTGATATGCTTTACCTGAATGGTCATAGTATGCTCGACCTTCCCTTATTGGATAGAAAAAGTCTGATCCCGGAAATTCTTCAGGATACAAGTCTTAGTCTTTATTGCGATCATATTGAAACTATGGGTACTGCTTTTTATGAAAAAGCAATTGAAGCAGGCATGGAAGGAATTATTGCTAAAAAAGCCAGTTCAACTTATGTGCCGGGATACCGCTCTGAGAACTGGTTAAAGGTGAAAGCTTTTGAAAGTCAGGAGGCGCTTATCTGTGGATATACCGAAAGTAAGGGAGCTTTGTTCGGTTCCCTCATACTTGGAATGTATAAAAATGGTAAACTTGAATATATAGGTAACGTTGGAACGGGATTTTCGGCAAAAGATCAAAAGGATATTCTTGAAAAACTTCAGTCTTCTAAAACCGGAAGGAGTCCTTTTGAGGAAAAGATAAACTTAAAGGGGAGAATTGCCCATTGGGTTAATCCACAATTAATCTGCGAGGTTCGTTTTTCTGAATGGACCAGGACCGGAAAAATGAGGCATCCGATATTTAAGGGTTTAAGGGAAGACAAAGAAATTACCGAGGTAACAAAGGAGAATCAGGCCGACCAAACCCAGGATACGCCGGTATCCATATCATCCAACTCTCTGGAGATTGGCGGTCGTAAAGTAAATATTACCAATCTGGAAAAAATATACTGGCCGGATTCCGGCCTTAGAAAATATGACCTTATTGATTATTACCTTCATGTTTCTGATTATATCCTGCCGTATTTAATAGACCGTCCCCAGAATTTACACCGGCATCCAAACGGGATCAACAAACCGGGGTTTTATCAAAAGGACAATGAAGGCTTACTTGCAAAATGGTTGAACACCTTTAAGATCTATTCAGCATCTTCAAAAAGGGATATTGACTACCTGCTTTGTCAGGATGAGGCCAGTCTTTTATATATGGCCAATCTTGGTTGTATAGAACTAAATCCCTGGAACTCAAAAATTAATGAGCTGGATTCACCAGATTATGCTGTAATAGACCTGGATCCTTCGCCAAAGAATACTTTTAAGCAGGTTATAGAAGTGGCTCAGGTATCCAAAGAAATTCTGGATGCTGCAGATATTCCTGCTTTTTGTAAAACCAGTGGTTCCAGCGGACTGCATATTTATATTCCCTTAAATGCAAAATACAGTTATGACGAAGCCAGGGATTTTATTAAGCTACTTTGTTATTTTATTAATGAGCGCACCAGGGATTTGACTACGATGGAGCGCGCACTAAAAAAGAGAAATGGAAAGATTTACCTGGATTATTTGCAGAACCGTCGTGGACAGACTTTAGCTTCTGCCTATTGTGTGAGACCTAGACCTGGAGCGCCGGTATCTGCCCCTATACAATGGGATGAGTTAAATACAGACTTGAGAATTAAGGATTTTAATATTCAGAACATGCCGGCGAGATTGCAGGATAAAGGGGATCTTTTCCAGGGTGTTTTATCTGGTAATATTGATATGGAGGCAGCGTTGGAACGCCTTAACCGCCTGTAAATATTAAATATTCCCTAAATCTGGGGAACTCCTAAAAGAATTTTTGCAATAAAAACTAACTTGAAAAAAACTAACCACCTTAATGCGAAAACGTTTCAAAAAAGTACTTGGCAGGTATAAAAATCTGGATCAGGTTTATATTTTGCCTTATAGAAGTTACGGTACTTATTCCCATTTATATATAAAAGGCCGGGTTCTGGATAATGAACCTTTACATATCATTAAAGACCAATCTCTGTGGAAAACGATTAAAAATACCTGGAAGCAATTTGATAGTTTCGAGATTCCCGATGCCAAGATGCAATTGATACTGCGGGATAAAGTTAATCTCACGGGAACTACAAATGATGAAGGCTATTTTATTTTTGATAAAACTATTGAAAAGAATTTAGCCGAACATGCAGACCGGGAAGGCTGGTTAGAATATGAAATTTATTATAAAAATAACCTCGCTCCAAAAACTGAATTATTGAATGATCCCGCCATAGGTGAATTTCTGGTGCCTCAGGTAGATGCTGAATATGGTGTTATTAGTGATATTGATGATACAATTTTACAAACGGGGGTGACCTCATTTTTAAAACTACGTCTGCTCAA
Organism: Christiangramia sabulilitoris; assembly: GCF_007050985.1. Classification (GTDB taxonomy): domain Bacteria; phylum Bacteroidota; class Bacteroidia; order Flavobacteriales; family Flavobacteriaceae; genus Christiangramia; species Christiangramia sabulilitoris. The sequence continues at coordinate 276,065 of NZ_VHSF01000003.1, read as the reverse complement.
AAATTCACTTTTAACCAATGCCTATGAAAGGATTTCTTTTAAAGGTGCTCCGGGTCTCTATCAAAAATTACATGAGGGTGTTAAGAAAGAATCCAAAAACCCTATTTTTTATTTAAGCAACAGTCCCTGGAACCTTTACGAATACCTTAAACTATTTTTAGACCATAATGGCTTTCCTAAAGGGCCAATTCTTTTAAGAGATTTTGTCACTCCATTCGATAGAACTCTGAAACCTGAAAAACCTCATAAGCAAAAGGAGATCACCAATATTTTAAAAACCTATCCTGATATGAAATTTATCTTGATAGGGGATAGTGGAGAGCATGATGCAAGTATATACACTGATATCGCCGCACAGTACTCAGACAGGATCCTGGCGATTTACCTTCGAAGCGTGAAGCATAAAAAGCAAATGGCAAGGGTGCGTAGCTTAATAGATAATTTTGATACTGTACCGGTACTTATGGCTGAAAATTCTACCGAAGCCGAAAAGCACGCCCGTGAAAATGGTTTCATTCAGTAGAAAAAAAAAAGATCCCGGCGTTACCAGGATCTTAAATACATTTTATTTTTAAATTTTAACTTGGATCAATATTGGTTCCTACGGCTGCACGCTGGCTACCAGGTGCTTTTCTGGGCATGGTTCTAAAGATCTGATCCCATAATGGAGAAGAAACTCCAAAAGCCCTGTCGGGCTCACGGTAATGGTGGATGCTGTGATGGTGCCATAAGATCTTCAAAAAGTTATTAGGAACCTTGAAAGCGTGCACAGAATAATGTACCGCCAGGTATCCGGCATATCCAATCAGGAATCCGGCCAGAAATCCAAAAACATAATCTCCCAGTACTGCGCGGTAAATAATAAATAATATGGTTGCGATCACCAGACTTAAAACAGGTGGCATTGCCAACCTTGATTTATCTTTTGGATAATCATGATGCACCCCATGCATTGTATAGGATAATTTTTGTTTTCTAGGAGTTGTTGCCGGGATATGATAAAGATATCTGTGCATCACATATTCGATAAAGGTAAAGAAGAACAGCCCGGCGAGAAACAATCCAACCATTGCAGGTACTTCAAATCCCTTCTCGATAATTCCGTAATAAATCAGGGCTGCCGCGATCACCCCAAAGATGATCAGGGGGATCGATATATGGGTGTGGGTTAGCTTTTCAAGAATAGGATTATTGAAAAGTTTAGGCGAACCTTTATGTTTTGGCCTTTTCAGTTTGGTCGATTCCATAGTCTTATACTTTTAAAAAAGTCCGTGTAACTCACCATCGATCCTGTTAATAATATCCCCAAGATCTTCAGGATTGTCTACAAAGTTAATATTATCTACATCAATAATTAATAAATTTCCCTTGTCATAGTTATGTACCCAGGCTTCATATCTTTCATTAAGTCTGCTTAAATAATCAATAGAGATCGTATTTTCATAATCCCTCCCGCGGCTATGAATCTGAGCTACCAGGTTGGGAATACTACTTCTAAGATATATTAGCAGATCTGGTCCCTGTACCACGCTTTCCATCAGGTCAAAAAGAGATTTATAATTTTCAAAATCCCGGTTGGTCATCAGTCCCATCGCATGCAGGTTAGGGGCGAAAATATATGCATCCTCGTAGATCGTTCTGTCCTGGATAATCTTTCTGCCACTTTCCCTGATCTGTAAGATCTGTCTGAACCTGCTATTTAAGAAATAGATCTGCAGATTGAACGACCAGCGTTCCATTTTGTTGTAAAAATCCTCCAAATATGGATTCTCCAGAACGTCTTCAAATTGTGGTTCCCAATTGTAATGTTTGGCTAATAATCTTGTGAGAGTGGTCTTTCCTGCACCAATGTTTCCGGCGATGGCTACATGCATAATTTTGTTTTCTTAGGCTGAATTAAGGTCTGTAAATATAAAATAATTGATTTAAAATTGGTGCTCTATTATACATAGTGCAGAGATTTTATCTAAGCTGATTTGTAATTCACAGGTAATTTTTTACAGATTCCTGAAAAATAGAAATTTAAAGCTGAAAGTGCCTGTAAAATCTGAAAATCATATCATAAGATCTAAGATTTTCTTATGATGCTAGATTCAGTAAAAAATATTTTGTGACGGTTATTACTGAAAATTCAAAAGATATCTTGCAGGCAGGTGGCACATTTTGCATAAGTCCAGATACAGTCAATAAAATCTGTAAGCATGTGAAAGAAAAGACCTATACAGATCAATCTTATGACCCTCTGTTTGATAAAGATCATACCCAGAACATAAACAGTGATGGCGATTTGCGAATGTAGGGGATGAAAACCTATGCTGCACCTCTCTGAATCAAACATTGGTACAGCCAGTAGGTGATCCAGGTCAACAAGCATTGTAGCTGCGAGAACGATCCAGTATTTAATCCAGTTGTTTTTATCGTAGAAGTAGGCGATGAGGCCTATGACCAGAAAATGGAGGGAATAGTGTACTATTTGTTGCAAAAGTGCTTCTTATTTAGAAATTATTTATCCCTTTCCAGCTCTTCATCCGGTTGAAGTAATTTATTTAGTTTTCTTTCCAGGGCAATATACCTTGAAAATCCAACGATAATGAAAAGTACACATATAAAAAGGGAGAGATAACCTACCCACATCAGGCTTATACCTTGATATTCCTTGATTTGTAATAGTGCCAGCCCGCTAATGAGGAGATAGATTGAAGCTCTGATATATGAAAGTAAGGTACGTTCATTAGCCAGCTTTGTCCTTTCTAAAGCGAGGTGTTCCCGTACCAGTTTTTCATCAATGATCCTTGTCTTAAAAGGATTATGCAATTTTACTCTTCTCATACTTCAAACGGAAAAAAGATTGGTATAACAAAGGATGCTGCGATCCAGATGATAAAGTTAAGTGGTGTGCCGAACTTTATGAAATCCCTGAACCTATAATTTCCGGGAGCATATACCATGGTGTTGACCGGATAACTTACCGGGGTCATAAATGTTAGGGAACAGGCAAACATCACCCCGATCAAAAAGGGTTTCTCGCTTACCTGCATAGCCGCCGCGAGACTAATCACAATGGGCGTCATTAAGGCGGCAGCAGCTTTACTGGAGAGGACGTTGGTGGATAAGAAGGTAAACAGAAAGATCAGGCTTAGCGTCCACCGGGGATCGAGTCCGCCGAGAGACTCATAGATATACTGGGAAATGATCTCTGAGCCACCGGTCTTTTCCAGAGCCTTACCCATAGAGAGTACTCCTGCGATCATAAATATTACTTTCCACTCAATGGCCTCATAAGCTTCCTGAGGTTTTAAAATGGTAAGGGTTACCAGTAGTAAACTTCCAATCATGGCACTTATCAGGATTGAGGTAATATTAAATGCGGCTGCACTTACCACTCCAATAACGATCAATAATGCCGGAATGGCTTTTTTATAATTCACACTTCTTCCCTGGTATTCTGAGAGGGTGACGATCAGTTTCTCTGAAGCTAACAGTGAAATAGCCTTTTCTGAAGCGAATAGAAGCATCATGTCTCCTTCCCTTAGAACGACCTGGGACACGTCTTCTGTAATAGTTTCTTTTCTGTGTCTAATGGCAAGGACCGAAGCATAGTAGGTACTTCTGAAATTTATTTGTTTAATAGATCTTCCCGCGAGTTCAGATCCATAAGGAATCATAACTTCATAGATCTTTTTTTCTTCTGTTGGCGGGGTGGAGTTTGGAGTAAGGGTGTCTTTGGGTTCAGCAATGTGTACATTTTCTTTGTCTCCCTTTACAGAAAGGCCTTTTTTTACTTTTAGCTTGGCCAGGTTTACAGGGTCCACCAAAATTCTAACGAGGTCGTTTTCCCTTAATACCGTTTCCCCGTTAATTTCGTATACCCGGTAATGCTTCCGCTTTATCCTGAGAATTTGGACTTTATAATCATTTACTAGTTTTGATTCTGAAATAGATCTGTCTACATCGTCACTATCTTCAAGTAGTTCGATCTCGGCCATATATTTTTCTGCTTCTTTCTTTAGCCCGGCATCATTTGGAGAATCTCGCTTTGGGAGCATTATAGGTCCTACGATAAAAATATAGGCCATCCCTATAGACAGAAGGCATAAGGCTGCCAGTGAGAATTCGAACATCCCAAACGCCTCAGAACCCAGTTTTTCAGCATAACTGCTTACAAGGATATTAGTAGAAGTACCAATTAATGTACAGGTGCCACCAAAAAGAGCCGAAAAAGATATTGGAATTAGCAACCTCGCGGGACTTATCCCTGCTTCCCTGCATACCAGTAGAGCGACCGGTATTAATATGGCTACTACCGCAGAATCATTGATGAATGCCGAAAGTACTGCCGAGGTGACACAAAGTGAAACCAGGGCAAAAAAGTAGTTGATCCTGGCAATTTTTATCAATTTTGCGCTTAAACCATCTATAAGCCCAGATTTAAATACAGCTGCACTTACTACAAACATACAACCCAGTGTGATCGTAGCGGGATGATTAAAACCTGAAAAACCTTCCTCTGGACTTAATACTCCAGATACAATAAAAAGTGCCATGATTACAATGGAAGTAGTATCTATCGAAAAATAATCACGCACAAAGAGAATGATCCCTATGATAATAATTGCGACGGTTAGATATAATTCCATTTGCTAACAGGTTGATAGTTGGGCCTGTAGGCCTACTTAAAGATAGCATTTCTTTTATATCCCAATCCTAAAAACTAAATTTCAGCCAAAAAAATAAGGTAGGATGGAGAAAAATACAGAATTGGAGAACTGGCTTCGGGGTCCGGTACCGGGTGTCAACAGATTGCTGCAGCCTGCAGCGCATGCCTTTTTACAATCAAAGGAAGAAGCATCTGTATATTTAAAAGATTTTCCAATTCATCTTTTATGGATAACGCCCGCGGGCAGAGCATCATTAGGGTTTCATCTTCAGCATATTGCCGGTGTAACCGATAGATTGATCACATATTCTCAGGGAATGGAATTGACCAAAGAACAATTTGATCAATTCAGAAGGGAAGGTGAACCAAATAATAAAATCACCCCAGAACAGCTTTTAATGAATCTTGAACAATCTATTCAAAATGCGCTGGAACATTTAAAAAATATAGAGGAGGATGAATTGCTGGATACAGTTGAAATAGGCAGGAAAAAGATTCCATCTACCAGGATTGGAGTTTTATTTCATGCTGCAGAACACTCGCAGAGACATATAGGACAGATGCTGGTAACTATTTCCGTTTTAAAAGAAGGATTATTTTAGAAAGGTAAATTTTCCAGGTCTACATTTCCACCAGAAATGATTATTCCTATCTTCTTATGCTTAAATCTTTCTTTCTCTTTAATAACAGCAGCAAGGGCCACAGCGCTTGAGGGTTCAACAATGATCTTCATACGTTCCCAGATAATTCTAAGCGCCTCTTTGATTTCTGCTTCGCTAACCCGTATTATTTCCTGGACATGCTCCTTAATAAAAGGAAAATTTTTATCTCCTAATTGTGTTTTAAGACCGTCGGCAATGGTATTTACGGTTTGATTAGTTTCAATTTTGCCGCTTTTTAGTGAACGCCATGCATCATCTGCTTCCTCCGGTTCTGCCCCGATACAGGTACAATTATGACCAAAATGTTTTGCTGCCAGTGCCGTTCCTGCGATCAATCCACCACCACCAACAGGAGTGAAAATGAAATTCAGTTCCGGTTTGTCTTCAAGCAATTCCATGGCCGCTGTTCCCTGGCCTAATATAACGTCCATATCATTGGAAGGATGAATAAAGGTGGCCCCGGTGTTTTTCTGGATCATGGCAGCCGTTTCTTCACGATCTTTTATTGTTGCAGGGCATTCGGTAATGATTCCTCCATAAGATCTAACGGCCGCTTTTTTTACCGCCGGTGCAGAATCTGGCATAACGATGTATGCAGGAACACCAAGGCTTTTTGCAGCCAGGGATAGCGCCTGAGCGAAATTACCGGAAGAATGGGTGACCACACCTTTGTTTTTCTGCTCTTCCGTTAAATTTAAGATCGCGTTGGTAGCTCCACGCATTTTAAATGCTCCCATTTTCTGAAAATTCTCGCATTTAAAAAAAAGATCGGCCTCTGCGATTTCGTTGATTAAACCTGAGGTAAGCACCGGGGTACGGTGAATGTATGGTTTTATTTTTTTTGAAACCTCTTCCAGTTCTGACTTTCCTACTTTCAAAATTTCTCAATTTTGACTGAAAATAAAAAATCCCCGGGACTTCCAGGGATCTTTCTATTCTTTTAATCTTCGATTGGAATGGTGAGCATGGGTATTTCTGCCTGCTTAAATAGCTCCAGAGAAATACTTTCCTGTAGTAAATTGTGCAGGAAGCTATATTTATGTGTTCCCACGATCAACAGGTCTATATTCAATTTCTGAGCTTCTTCTAAAACAGTTTCCACGGTGGATCCCTGGATTAATAAGGCTTCAGATTTAATTTCGGCACTTATGAAATTTTTGCAAATTTCCTGAAGTGCTCTGTGCTCTTCACGGTATTCCTCGGCTTTTATATCGCGAATATATTGCGGTCCTGGTTCGTAACCTACAAAATCCGGTTCTGGTTCAGCGACGTGTAAAACCCATATTTTTGATTCAAATTTCTGAGCCAGACTTTCTGCATAAACCATTAACTCCCCAATGCTGTCATTAAAATCTACAGCGACCATAATATTTTTAAAAGTGTCCATCCGCAATTATTTAAATTATCAATAACCTTTCTCCATCTCCACTTTGTTTTTGAGTGGTTCATCTTCCTTCATCCGGTCATAGTTCTCAGCGATCTGGGCTACGACAGATTCAGGCTTGGTTAAGCTTGCAATATGGGGTGTAATATTGATTCTAGGGTGATCCCAAAATGGGTGTTCATCCGGCAATGGCTCTTCTCTGAAAACATCCAGAGAAGCTCCTGATAAATGACCGTTATCGATCATTTTCATCAGGTCGTGTTCCACCAGGTGTTCTCCCCTGGCCACATTAATTATATACGCACCTTCCGGCAACATGTCAAAAAGGTCTGCATTAAGAATATCACAGGTATCGTCTGTTAAAGGTAATAAACAAACCAGAATTTCAGAATTTTCCAGAAATTCCTGTAATTGATCCTTACCGTGAAAGCTGGTCACATTGTCACAATTCTTCTCTGTTCGGGACCATCCGTATACTTTGAAAAAATTTTTATGGAGCTTATCTGCAACGGCATTTCCCAGTACTCCCAGTCCCATGATACCAACTTTTGTATTTTGGGGTCTTTTATACTGGAACTTTTCCCATTGCTTTTTCTGTTGATTTTTCACATAATGATGTAATCCTCGAATATGGTTCATGACCTGGCTTAACACAAAATCTCCCATATCTTCGGTTAGGGTATCATCCACAATTTTGGTAACCTCCACATTGTCTGGTAATGCGGCATCACTTAAAATATGATCTACTCCCGCTCCCATACTGGCGATGACCTTAAGATTTGGATAATTTTTAAATAAACCTCTGGGATGATTCCAGGTGATAGCAAATTCCACTTCTTCTGTATCATGCTCCTCCGGGTAGACATATACATTCATTCCCGGATGTTGATTTTTTAAAGCTTTTACCCAATTTTCCGGATCCTTTCCGGGACATACTACTAATACTGACATAAATTTTTCTTTTCATTTTAGCTCACAAACGCGCTGTAACCGGTAATTGCACGGCCCACGATTAGTGAATTAATTTCTTTTGTTCCTTCATAACTGTAGATCGCTTCGGCATCTGCCACAAAACGAGCCACATCATATTCCAGTAAAATTCCGTTTCCTCCCATTACTTCCCGGGCCTGGCTAACCACGTCCCTCATTCTCATACTACAGTATACTTTTGCCAGGCTTGCATGCTCATCCTTTAGCATATCCTGGTCCTGCATTTCTGAAAGCCTGAAGCATAAAGTCTGCATAGAAGTAAGGTTGGATAGCATTTCCACGAGGTGATTCTGTATTAATTGAAAGGATGCGATAGGCCTTCCAAACTGCTCCCTCTTTTTTGTGTATTTTAAGGCGCTCTCATAGGCTCCTCGGGCACATCCTACCGCCTGCCAGGCTACCCCAGCTCGGGTCATTCTTAGGACATTTGCCGTATCTTTAAAAGAGTTAGCGTTCTGGAGCCGGTCGCTTTCGGGAATTTTACAATCGGTCAAAGTAATAATGGCATTCTGTACAATTCTCAGCGCCATTTTATCTTTGATCTTTTCGGTTTTAAAACCAGGATTTTCTTTCCTTACCAGGAATCCTTTTACCTGGTTAGAATCAAGGTCTCTCGCCCAGATGATCGTAACATCGGCAAAAGTGGCGTTACCAATCCATTTTTTCTGACCGTTTAACACCCAGTTCTCTCCGTCAAATTTACAGGTGGTTTCAAGGCCGCCGGCGACTCCCGAGCCTACATTAGGTTCAGTTAGGCCAAAAGCACCAATCTTTTCCATTTTTTGCATTTTTGGTAGCCATTCCTGCTTTTGCTCTTCGCTTCCGCAGAGATAGATCGAGCCCATAGCCAGGCCGCTATGCACCCCGAAAAATGTTGAAATGGATACATCTACTCTGGCGATCTCCTGAGCCACGATACCTTCCATCAAAAACGGAAGGTTGGGGCAGCCATACCCTTCATAAGGTACACCTACAATATTTAGATCGCGGAATTTCTCTATAACCTCAAATGGGAATTGATCCTTTTTCCAGTATTCATTTACTAATGGTCTGATCTCGTCTTCCATGAAATTGCGGACTTTCAACTGGATTTCCCTCTGTTTTTCCGTCAATTTCAGGTCCAGGTTATAAAAATCGCCGTCAATGGGAGGGAGGTCGTGCTGGCCTTTTTTCCGTTTGGTTTTTAACATTTTCATCAATCCGGCCAATTGACGGTCATCTAAATTCCCTAATGTCTTCATTGCATCGGCCAGATCAATTTTTTGATTAATCCTGGCTAATTGATCCATGTCAACCGACTTTAGGAGGTTGATCGTGTTTCTTACTTTTTTAAATAAAGACATAGGAAAACCGGTTGGTGAGTTTTAAAAGTAGGAATTAATAGAGCTCACCGCTGTTAAGGTTTTCCGAAGAAATTATAAAAAAAGCCACGCAATTGCGTGGCTTCAGAATTTATACCTGTTATTTTTTAATTGTTGAGGGTAATCGCTTCTTTCACTTTATCTACATAATCCAGTTTCTCCCAGGTGAATAATTCTACCTCCTTGGTGATTTTCCCATTATACGGACTTTCAAAAACCTTTGAAACTGTTCTAGATTCTTTACCCATATGGCCATAAGCAGCAGTTTCGCGATAGATAGGATTTCTTAGCTTCAACCGGTCTTCGATAGCAGCCGGACGCATGTCAAAGATCTCCTTCACTTTTTCGGCGATCTGGCCATCGCTTAAGTCTGTATTTTTCTTTCCGTAGGTATATACCGAAATCGAAGTTGGCTCTACCACTCCTATGGCATAAGATACCTGAACCAGAATTTCCGGAGCAACGCCTGCGGCAACCAGATTTTTAGCGATATGTCTGGATGCATAGGCTGCAGAGCGATCTACCTTGGAAGGATCTTTCCCGGAAAATGCTCCACCACCGTGTGCCCCTTTTCCACCGTAAGTATCTACAATGATCTTTCTACCGGTTAATCCTGCGTCCCCATGTGGTCCGCCAATTACAAATTTCCCGGTTGGATTAATGTGGTAAACAATATCGTCATTAAACAATTCCTGCACATATTCCGGCAATTGTTGTTTTACTCTCGGGATAAGAATTTCAAGCATGTCTTTCTTGATCTTCGCCAGCATCTTCTCATCATCAGGATCAAAATCATCATGCTGGGTAGAAACCACGATCGCTACTATTCTTTGCGGAACATTATCATCGCTGTATTCAATAGTCACCTGGCTCTTAGAATCGGGTCTCAGGTATTCAATATCTTTACCTTCACGTCTAAGTTTGGCCAGTTCTATTAGAATTTTATGAGAGATGTCCAGGGCCAGTGGCATGTAATTTTCAGTTTCGTTGGTTGCGTAGCCAAACATCATTCCCTGGTCTCCGGCACCTTGCTCTTCTTTTTTTCCACGGTCAACTCCCTGGTAAATATCCTGAGATTGCTCATGTATCAAAGAGATCACCCCACAGGAGTCACCGCTAAATTTATATGCGCCTTTAGTATATCCAATATCATTGATCACATCCCGGGCAATATTCTGTACGTCTAAATAGGTATTACTTCTCACTTCACCAGCAAGCACGACCTGTCCCGTAGTTACCATCGTTTCACAGGCAACTTTAGACTCACCGTCAAAGGCAAGAAAATTATCTAGTAAAGCATCACTAATCTGATCTGCAATTTTATCTGGGTGCCCTTCAGAAACACTTTCTGAAGTAAATAAATAAGCCATTCAATTACTTTTTTAATTATAAGAATGGAAAAATTTGACGTGAAGAGCTAAGTGGAGTGTAGTATACATTCTGCTTTAGCATTTTAAAATACTTCTTCAAAGTATAATAGGGTTGCAATCAGTCAAATCTATCCCTTTCAATATGTTGGGTACAAATGTATAAAAATTCAATTCATGGCAAATGCATTTAACGGCATTTTATCCAATTTGGATCTTTTATAGGTTTTGTTCAACCCCGGTTACTATATTATCAAAGCTAATGCGGGCGTTGCGCGACGCCTTAAGCGGCTTGCGCCGGGCTTTTGCGGCTCGCTTCCCAATGAAAAAATTGGGAGAGCTCAAACAAACCGCTCAATCCCTAACGCAAAAAAGATTTTCAGATAACTCAAAGAAACCACAAAAAAATTCCGGAATGATCAGTAAAATGAATAATTACGTTATTTTCAATAATTCTTTTCTAATTGCTTGGATATTAAAAATTTCCGTGCATATCTTTGTAATTCAGATAGTGAAAAAATGATCAGTAGAATTTGTAATATGATGTGTATGATGCCGGAAAACTCCGCAGCGCATTCTATTGCATAGAAACTGAAAAGATATACATGCAAAAAGCCGCTGCCAACCGTAGCGGCTTTTTTTGTACCCGAAATTGTCATCCTGAGCGTAGTCGAAGGATTTCTTAAAAAATTGAATTAACGTAACTCGGAGCTCAGGCGAAGGGAAGCCAAAGTATAAAAGCAAAAAATGAAAAATAGAGTAATAGCAAATATGATGATGTGTATGGACGTGATGTGTATGTGTCGCATGCGTAGCTATTACCAAAACTTGAGAATTTAGAATCTGGTTAAAATATTCAATTCATAAAGTCCCCCTGGTAATAGCAAATCAAGGGGACTTTTTTATTAGTGAAATAATCAACTTTAAAAATCAAATATTATGAGTACTAAAAATTTTTCAACCAAGGCTTTACATGCAGGACACGATGTTACACAGAACGGAGGAACCAGAGCAGTTCCAATTTATCAGACCACTTCTTACGTGTTCAATAATTCAGACCATGCCGCTAATCTTTTTTCATTAGCCGAACCGGGATTTATTTACACCAGGATCAATAATCCAACCCTGGATATTCTTGAGCAGCGACTGGCGGCACTGGAAGGTGGGATAGCCGCAGTAGTTACCGCCTCGGGAACAGCTGCAACCAGTACGGCGTTGCTAACTCTATTAAAAGCAGGGGATCACATAGTTTCCTCGAATAGTCTTTATGGCGGAACTTACAATCTTTTCAAGAATACCCTGCCTCGCCTGGGCATTACCACCACCTTCGTAGATCCTACAGATCCTGAAAATTTTACCAAAGCAGCCCGGGAAAATACAAGAGTATTTTTTGCTGAATCTGTGGGGAATCCAAAACTTGATGTGCTGGATCTTAAAGGCATTTCAAAAGAAGCAAAAGCTTTCAAAGTTCCATTTATTGTGGATAACACGGTCGCTACTCCATATCTGCTGAACCCTATCGAGCATGGTGCAGATATAGTGCTGCATTCACTAACGAAATATATCAATGGTAACGGAACTGCCCTGGGTGGAGCGATCATCGATGCCGGGAACTTTGACTGGGCCAATGGAAAATTCCCTGAATTCACCGAGCCTTCTCCAGGTTATCATGGCCTGGTTTATCACGAAGCTCTTGAGGAAGCAGCCTTTATTGCCAAGGTTAGAATTGAAGGCTTAAGGGATTACGGTGCGGCCTTGAGTCCGTTCAATGCTTTCCAGATAATTCAGGGACTAGAAACTTTAAAGATCAGGATCAAAGAGCACAGTAAAAATGCCCTGGAACTGGCGAAATGGCTTCAGGAGCAGGAAGAAGTGGAATGGGTGAATTACCCGGGGCTTGAAAACAGTAAATATTATAAACTGGCTAAAGAATACCTGCCAGAGGGCCAAAGCGGACTTGTGACCTTCGGGGTGAAAGGCGGGTTTGAAGCTGCAAAAACTGTGGTAGATGAAGCTAAGGTATTTTCCTTGCTCGCCAATATTGGGGACACCAAATCTCTAATTATTCATCCGGCGAGTACTACGCATCAGCAGTTAACCGAGGAGGAGCAGGCGTCTACGGGAGTGACTCCAGATCTAATCAGGTTATCTGTTGGATTGGAAGATGTGGAAGATCTTAAGTCTGATCTAAAAGAAGCTTTCGCCCAAATTAAAAAGAGATCATTGGTTTAATGAATGTCATTAAAAGCGTAGCGAAGTAGAGCGATGAATTTCTTAGAATTTGGCTTTTCAGGAGATTCCTCACTTCGTTCGGAATGACACGATAAAAAATTGTCATTCAGAGTGTAATGAAAAAAGCGAAGAATCTCTAATATGCTTTTGATTATTCAAAGAGATTCTTCGCTTCGTTCCAAATGACATAAATATAATTACTTAGATGCTTCAAGAGATTAAAATAGAAAACTTTAAAAATTCCGCAGGAACGGTTCAGGATATCCACCTGAGTTACCAGTTTTTCGGAAAAAAACCAACGGATGCCCCCATTATTCTCGTGAATCATGCACTTACCGGGAACTCACTGGTGACCGGTAGTAAAGGCTGGTGGAAAGATCTTATTGGTAAGAATAGATGTATCGATATTGATAGGTTTTGTGTGCTGGCTTTTAATATTCCGGGAAACGGATTTAAAGGACATGAAGATCAGTTCTTTGAAAATTATAAGGAATTCAGATTAAGAGATATTGCTGAGATACAGGCCCAGGCTTTGGAAAAGCTGAATATCCTTAAACTTTTTGCAATCATAGGCGGAAGCATAGGTGGAGCATTGGCCTGGGAGCTGGCAGCGCTTAAACCGGAATTAGCTGAAAATATAATTCCCATTGCCTGCGATTATAAGTCGACAGACTGGCTGGTGGCGAATTGCAGGATCCAGGATCATATTCTGAATAATTCTTTAGATCCGGTTCACGATGCAAGGATGCATGCGATGACCTTTTACCGCACTCCGCAGTCGCTGGCCCAAAAATTTGAAGGTAAACGAAATAAGGACAACCAGGCTTTTGAGGTAGAGAACTGGCTTTTACATCATGGGGAAAAGCTTAAGAACAGGTTTACCCTTCCTTCCTATAAACTGATGAACCATTTGCTCACCACTATAGATATAAGTGACGGCTCCCAGAATTACCTGGAAGCGGCGAGCAGGATCAAAGGTGATATCCATATTGTAACAGTGAATTCAGACCTTTTTTTCCTGGCCGAGGAGAACTGGAATACCTATGTGGAACTATCGCTGTTAAAAGGTAATATCAGCATTCATGAGATCAGGTCTATTCATGGTCATGATGCTTTTTTGATCGAAACCGGGCAGTTGAATAGTTTTTTAAAACCGGTTTTTCAGCAAACGAAGGCAATACTGAATAATAACTCATCACGGATTACGCGAGATGGCAGCATTGATACTGTAAATATAACTACACGATAAAATTGAAATTATCATGGAAAACCTACAAGCTATAGAAACTGAGAAGAACGGACTTAATGCTCATCATGAGGAACATTTTGAGACCATCGCTGTTCGTACTCAAAGTGAAAGAACGCAATATCAGGAGCATTCGGTGCCGCTATATCTAACTTCGAGTTATGTGTTTGAGGATTCAGAAGATATGCGGGCGAGTTTTGCGGAAGAGAAAGAGCGTAATATATACAGTAGGTTTACCAACCCCAATACCTCGGAGTTTGTAGAGAAAATAGTGAAAATGGAATCTGCAGAAGCAGGTTATGCTTTTGCTACCGGAATGTCCGCAGTATTTTCCACTTTGGCCGCCTTGCTGAATAGTGGAGATCATATAGTTGCGGCGAGATCTGTTTTTGGATCGACTCATGGCCTGTTCACGAAGTATTTTCCGAAATGGAATATTTCCCATTCCTATTTTGATGTGAATGAACCGGAAACGATCGAGAGTTTCATTAAACCTGAAACTAAAATCTTGTTTGCAGAGTCACCAACAAATCCCGGTGTGGATATTCTGGATCTTGAAAACCTGGGTAAGATTGCGAAAAAGCATGATTTGATTTTGATCATCGATAACTGCTTTGCCACACCCTATATTCAGAACCCGATAAAATTTGGAGCAGACTTGGTTATACATTCGGCTACAAAATTAATCGACGGTCAAGGTAGAGTTCTTGGAGGCGTTACCGTGGGAAGGGAAGATCTTATTAGAGAGATTTATTTGTTCAGCAGAAATACCGGGCCGGCGCTTTCACCATTTAATGCCTGGATACTATCAAAAAGCCTGGAAACCTTATCGGTTCGTTTAGAAAAGCATTGCGAAAATGCGCTGAAAGTGGCCGGGTTTCTAGAAGAAATAGAGCAAAAGGAGCATGTGAAATATCCATTTCTAAAGTCGCATCCGCAATATGAAGTTGCTAAAAAACAGATGAGATTAGGCGGGAATGTAGTAGCCTTTGAGATCAAAGGAGGAATTGATGCAGGTCGCAGGTTTATTGATAAACTTCAGCTTTGCACACGCTCCGCAAACCTGGGAGATACGCGGACCATAGTGACGCATCCGGCTTCAACAACTCATAGTAAACTGAGTGAAAATGAGCGCCTGGAAGCAGGGATAACTGACGGACTGGTAAGGATATCGGTAGGACTGGAATATATAGAAGATATTATTAATGATTTAAAGACAGCATTAAAGAATTAAGGAAGGCAAGTGAAAATATTTTTATATTCGTCCCATGCTTTCCAAAAAAACCAAGTACGGTATAAAGGCCCTGGCGTATATCGCCAGGAAAAAAGACAGGAAACCGGTCCAGGCTTCAGAGATTTCAGAAAATGAGAATATTTCACAGAAATTTCTGGAGAGCATCATGCTTGAGTTGAGAAAATCGGGATTTCTCGGATCTAAAAAAGGTAAGGGCGGAGGCTATTATCTTATTAAAGAACCTGGTGAAATAAGGATGACCGCTGTAATCCGTGTGCTGGAAGGTCCCATAGCAATGGTCCCTTGTGTGAGCCTTAATTACTATGAAAAATGTGATGATTGCCCGGATGAGAACACCTGTTCAGTTCATAAGTTGATGATCCAGGTTCGGGACGCCTCACTACAGGTACTTGGTGAAAACACTTTGGAAGATATTGCCAGCCTGCAATAGGGAGAAGTGTTAAAATAAGATTTTTATTAGAGAAATAATTGGTGTTTAAAATAGTGAAGTCTAGTTTTGTTTAAAACCTAGTAAACCGATAGGATTATAGTTTTAATGAAGAGAATATGTTGATGTTACTAAATCATACAAACGCAAAAAGCACATATAAAAAGGATAAAACAACTGAACGCCCTTTTCGAAGTATTTTGAAAACGATAAGTTGGAGAATAGTTGGAACTATAGATACTATAATCATATCATGGATCCTTACCGGGCAGATAGAGACCGCCCTAGCTATTGGTTCAGTAGAACTGGTAACAAAAATGATCCTGTATTTCGGGCATGAAAGGATTTGGAATCTAATACCATATGGGAAAGAATAGTTATGAAAAGGATAAATGATACAGAGCTAAAAGAGCTGAATAAAAAATTCAAAAAGGCTAAACCTGAAGAGATTATCAGGTGGGCAACTAAGGAAGCAAAATCACCTGTGGTTACAACTAATTTTCGTCCTTATGAAGCTGCAATAATTTATGCCTGTAATTCGGTAGGACCAGGTATTAAAGTGATCTGGTGTGATACCGGTTACAATACACCACAAACCTACAAACATGCCAAGGAATTAATCGATTCTTTGGAACTGAACATTTTCTTGTATACTCCTGTTGAAACAGCCGCCTACAGAGATGCAGTTAATGGAGGGATTCCATCAGTAGATAGTTCTTTTCATGCTGAATTTACAAAACAGGTGAAGCTGGAGCCTTTTCAAAGAGCAATGGCAGAACATGAACCGGATGTTTGGTTCACCAATTTGAGAAAGGGTCAGACTGCTTTCAGAGACAGTATAGATATTTTGAGTTATAGTAAAGATGGAGTATTAAAGGTTAGTCCATTTTATCATTATTCAGATAATCAACTTGATGAATATTTAAAGGAAAATGAATTACCGAACGAATTCAAATATTTCGATCCAACTAAAGTATTAGATAACAGAGAATGTGGTTTACACGCGTAAAAAGATATAAATGAGTTCAATTTTAAATCAAAATACACTAGAAAGCGAAGCTATATACATTTTCAGGGAAGTGGTAGCGCAATTTGAAAATCCGGTACTCTTATTTTCAGGAGGGAAAGATTCTATAACACTGGTTAGACTTGCCCAAAAGGCTTTCTACCCGGCAAAAATCCCCTTTCCGTTAATGCATATAGATACGGGGCATAATTTTCCGGAAACTATAGAATTCAGGAATCGCCTTGTTAAAGAACTTGGATTGAATCTGATCGTAAGAAGAGTTCAGGACGATATTGATAAAGGAATTTCTATTGAAGAAAAAGGAAAATATTCCAGTCGGAATTCTCTTCAAACCAATACCCTCTTGAATGCGATCGAAGAATTCAAATTTGATGCTTGTATAGGCGGAGCCCGAAGGGATGAAGAAAAGGCAAGAGCTAAAGAACGGATTTTTTCAGTTAGAAATGATTTTGGAGAGTGGGATGAAAAGAACCAGCGTCCGGAAGTTTTTGACATGCTTAATGGGAGAATTGATATTGGCCAGAATGTTAGAGTTTTTCCAATTTCAAACTGGACTGAACTGGATGTTTGGAGTTATATAGAATCGGAAAACATTGATATACCATCCATCTATTTTGCTCATGACCGGGAAATATTTGAAAGAGATGGTTTGATCTGGACAGCCTCAGAATATGTTTACAAAGAAGATCACGAAACCACACAAACAAAACGTGTGAGATTCAGAACTGTTGGTGATATAACCTGTACAGCGGCTGTAGAGTCTGATGCTGATACAGTTCAAAAGATCATACAGGAAGTAAGAGATTCAGCAATTTCAGAAAGAGGAGCCAGGATTGACGATAAAAGATCTGAAGCCGCGATGGAAACAAGAAAACAACAGGGGTATTTCTAATGCCTCTAAATCCCCCAAGGGGACTATATAAAACCTATTAAAATGATATTATTAACTATAAAAAATACCCATAAAACTCCCTCTCTTCTGGAGAGGGCCGGGGAGAGGCTATGGAAGTTTTAAAAATAGCAACAGCAGGAAGTGTAGACGATGGTAAAAGTACCCTTATTGGAAGGTTGCTTTACGATACAAAATCGCTTACTTCAGATAAAATTGAGGCAATTGACAGAGTGAGTAAGAAAAATGGGCTTGATTATCTTGATTTTTCACTTGCTACAGATGGTCTCGTAGCCGAAAGAGAGCAAGGTATAACCATAGACGTAGCCCATATTTATTTTTCGACACCTAAAAAAAGTTACATAATTGCCGATACTCCAGGACATATTGAATACACAAGAAACATGGTGACCGGAGCTTCTACTTCTCAGACATCGATCATTTTAATTGATGCCAGGAAAGGGGTGATCGAACAGACTTACAGGCATTTCTTCATTAATAATTTATTGAGAATAAAAGAAGTGATCGTGGCTGTAAATAAGATGGACCTGGTGAATTATTCCGAAGAGGTATTTAATGAAATTGTTCAGGACTTTGAAGAATTGAGAGCGAAAAGTGATTTTAAAGATCAGAAGATAACTTTTATTCCTGTAAGTGCACTTTGGGGTGAGAATATTGCGGAAAAATCTACTGCGATGCCATGGTATAATGGTCAAACAATTCTGGAACATTTGGAGGCACTAAAAGCTGAAGATTTTGAAGAACAAAGTCAGGCCAGATTTTCAGTTCAAACAGTGATCAGGCCAAAAACCGATGAATTTCATGACTACCGTGGATATGCCGGTAAAATTAGTGGGAATAGCTTTAGAATTGGTGACGAGATAACAGTACTTCCATCTTTAACTACTTCTACTATTAAGGATATTCAGTTTTTTACTGAATCTTTTAATGAAGCTCCCGCAGGTAGTTCAGTTACTATAAGCCTTGCAGACGATATTAATGTTGCTAGAGGGGATATGTTGGTGAAATCGAATGAAGTACCTCAAGAAACTAAAGTCCTCGATGCAATGGTTTGCTGGATGGACAATAAGGCCTTGGTTCCGGGAACTAAATATGTGCTACAGCACAATACAAATGGTATACTGGCTAAGATCGATAAAGTTGAAGGTCATGTTGATACCAATTTTGGAGCGGAAGAAGAAGTGTCATCTTTAAGTTTAAATGATATTGGTAGCGTAAAGATCAAATTAAGCAAACCAATTTTTGCAGATAGTTATCATGATAATCGAGCTAATGGAAGGTTTATTCTAGTTGATACCCTTACTAATACAACCGCAGGAGTTGGCTTTATAAAATAAAATCAGGAAACAGTGAAACTATTCATTATGAACATTTTGTCTAATATGTGTATGTGCTATTCGCCTCACACTTAGAAGCCTATTTTATAAACTGAATTATAAAAAGTCCTTTTAAGTGATCCACCTAAAAGGACTTTTTTCATTTAAAGAGTTTTGAATAGTAAGAAGCGTCATGCTGAATTTATTTCAGCATCTCAGCTAGATGAAATCGATTAGTGAAAATGACGGTCGGGAAAAGAAGTGGGAAGCTCTAGAAAAATAACGTCATGCTGAACTTGTTTCAGCATCTCATTAAAAGCTGATTAGAACATTAAGAGACAAGAATTTAAATAATAAGATAATGCAAAGTTTTAGAACCGAAATTGAAAATCCCATTGTCGAACAGGACATTCTGGATTTAGAAAAGAAGATAAGGTTGTTCCGGGAAGGAAAGGCTGATGAAGAGAAATTCCGAAGCCTGCGTCTTGCACGTGGAGTTTACGGGCAAAGACAATCGGGTGTACAAATGGTTCGTATAAAACTGCCCTTTGGAAAAGTAACTTCAGAACAGCTACATCGAATCGCTGATGTTTCCGATGAATATTCCAAAGGACGATTGCATATAACCACCCGGCAGGATATCCAGATCCATTATGTGAGTCTTGATAGAACTCCGGAGCTTTGGGCACAGCTGGAAAAAGATGATGTTACCTTAAGGGAGGCCTGTGGAAATACGGTAAGAAATATTACCGCCTCTCCAACCGCGGGCATAGACCCAAATGAACCGTTTGATGTGTCCCCCTATGCTCACGCTGCCTTTCAATTCTTTCTTCGGAATCCGATCTGTCAGGAAATGGGAAGAAAATTTAAAATGTCATTCTCATCTTCAGATGAGGATACAGCCTTAAGTTATATACATGATCTTGGTTTTATTGCCAAGCTGAAAGATGGAAAACGCGGTTTTAAAGTGATGCTAGGTGGCGGTCTAGGTTCCCAGCCGAGACATGCCGATGAACTTTATGATTTTCTTCCTGCTGAAGAGATCATTCCCCTAATTGAAGGTGTGCTTCGAGTTTTTGATCGTCATGGCGAACGTGCAAAACGATTGAAAGCAAGAATGAAATTCCTGATCAAGGATATAGGGAAAGATGCTTTTATGGAACTGGTGGAAGCTCAGAAAACAGCTTTGTCTCAAAAACAACCAAAGTTCGAAATTGAGAAATTTGAAGCTGCTCCGCCATTACAGGACGTAAAAGTTCCTTCAGTGGAAATTGAAGATCAGAAAGATTTTGAAACCTGGAGGCAAACCAATGTCTTTAAACAGAAGCAGGAAGGTTTATATGCTATTGGAATCCGGGTTCCGTTAGGTGATTTTTACACAGGTGGCGCCAGGCAGCTGGCAGATCTGGTGAAAAAATATGCTGGTAATGAGCTAAGGTTAACCCTTAGACAGGATATTTTGATCCGCCATGTGCGCGAAGAATTTCTGGCATTCTTCTATTCGGAATTAAAAAAACTGGGCTATGCTGAAACCGGTTATAATAAAACAGTCGATATCACCGCCTGCCCTGGAACCGATACCTGTAATCTTGGAATTGCCAGTAGTACCGGAATTGCAGATGTACTTGAAGATGTTTTAAAAGAAGAATATCCTCAATTTATCAACGGTAAGGATATTACCATAAAGATTAGCGGATGTATGAATGCCTGCGGGCAGCATAATATGGCTGAAATTGGATTCCAGGGAATGTCTATCAAGGTTGGAAAAACTGTGGCTCCCGCACTTCAGGTGTTGCTTGGTGGTGGAACTTTAGGAAATGGTCAGGGAAGATTTGCAGATAAAGTGGTGAAAGTCCCGAGTAAAAGAGGACCGGAGGCACTAAGGCTCTTACTAAACGATTTTGAAGCGAATTTAAATGCAGATGAAAAATTTGCGGAATATTATGACCGTAAGCAGAAAACCTATTTCTATGATCTGCTGAAAGACCTTGCTGATACTTCAAATCTCAGCGAGAATGATTTTGTTGACTGGGGCCATGAATCTCCATATATAAAGGCGGTTGGCGTTGGTGAATGTGCGGGAGTGGTGATCGATTTGATAGCGACGCTTTTATTCGAAAGTGAAGAAAAGATCGATAATGCAAAATCTGCATTGGAGAGAAAGGATTGGTCAGATAGTATTTACCATTCCTATACTTCAATTGTGAATTCCGCTAAGGCATTATTGCTGGCTGAAGATGTAAAAACCAATACACAGGCCGGGATCATTGCACAATTTGATGAGCTTTTTGTAGAAACCGGAAAGATCGAGTTGTCGACCACTTTCAAGGAATTCACTTATCAATTGAATGAAAATGAGCCAACAGAGGCTTTTGCAAATAAATATTTAGAGGACGCGCATTTGTTCCTGAAGAGGGTGGATGCATTTAGAACAAAGGAGGTACAAAATGTATAATTCACCAAAACTAACCGTCGTTGGAGCAGGACCTGGAGATCCGGAATTGATCACCGTAAAAGCTTTGAATACATTGAAATCGGCCAGTGTAATTCTTTACGATGCCTTGATCAATCGGGATCTGCTGGAATATGCGCCACAAGCGGAACATATTTTTGTAGGGAAACGAAAAGACAAACATCGTTTTTCGCAGGACGAGATCAATGAATTGATCGTGAAATATGCTTTGGAACGTGGCCACGTAGTAAGACTCAAGGGTGGTGACCCATTTATTTTTGGAAGAGGATCAGAAGAGATCAGCTACGCCAGGAAAAACGGAGTGGAAACCGCTGTAGTTTCGGGAATCACTTCTTCCATTGCAGTGCCGGCAAATGTCGGAATCCCGCTTACGCAAAGAGGAACATCGGAGAGTTTCTGGGTGATCACAGGAACAACGTCTCAGAAGAATTTATCAAATGACGTTCGCCTGGCGGCTCAATCTACGGCAACGGTTGTGATATTAATGGGAATGGGAAAACTCCCGGAAATTGTTGAGGTTTTCAAAGGCTTTGGAAAACAGGATATTCCGGTGGGAATTATTCAGAATGGAACTACCGTAAATGAAAGATCAGGTTTTGGAACGATCAATTCCATTGAAAAGATCGCTTCAGAAAAAAAACTTGGCGCACCTGCCATTATTGTAATTGGTGAGGTGGTAAAGGAAGCGAATGCTTTGCAGGAAGTTTTTCAGAATGTTCAGCGCATTCCAAAGCGATCAAAATTTATAAATGCAGGAGCGGCTTAAATAAAACCACGTCAAGCTGAACTTGTTTCAGCTTCTCTATTTGAGATCCTGAAACAAGTTCAGGATGACGAATCAATAATAGTTGTGAAATAATGGAAGAAAGAAACGAACTATACCCTGTTTTTCTAAAGGTCAATAAACTGAACATCCTGGTAGTTGGGGGCGGAAATGTGGGACATGAAAAACTTCATTTCCTGTTCAAATCAAGTCCGAATGCACAGGTTGAGATCGTAGCAAAATGGTTTTTACCGGAAACGGAAGAACTGGCAAAGAAACACGGTGCGAAATTGATCAAAGGCAGGTATAAAAAGAAGTATCTGAGAAAAAAACATTTCGTGATCGCCGCAACCAACGATGCGAAACTTAATAAACGGGTTCACCGCCACGCCAAAAAGAGATTTTTGCTGGCTAATATCGCCGACACACCTGAACTCTGTGATTTCTATATGGGCGGAATTGTAAATAAAGGTCATGTGAAAATCGCGATTTCAACCAACGGGAAGTCCCCAACCACAGCGAAGCGCTTACGCCAGTTCTTCGAAGAGGTGATCCCTGAGAATGTGAACCAGATGGTCGAAAATTTAAATGAATATAGAAAATCCATTAAAGGTGATTTTGAAGCCAAGGTGGAACAAATGAATACAATAACAGAATCCTTAATCGTAAAAAAAGAGAGTAATGATTAAAACAGATATCCTGATAATCGGGGCCGGGCCTACCGGATTATTTACCGTTTTTGAAGCGGGATTATTAAAGCTGAAAACACATTTGATAGATGCGCTTCCACAACCTGGTGGGCAATGTTCAGAAATTTATCCAAAAAAACCCATTTATGATATTCCGGCTTTTCCGGAGATCCTGGCGGGAGATCTGGTGAAAAATCTCATGGAACAGATTAAGCCTTTCGAACCCGGATTCACTCTTGGTGAACGTGCGGAAACTCTGGAAAAGCTGGATGACGGAACTTTTATTGTGACTACTAATAAGGGAACTCAGCATCATGCACCTGTAGTAGCAATTGCTGGTGGGCTTGGATCTTTTGAGCCTAGAAAACCACCTATTGCCAATATTTCAGATTTTGAAGATAAAGGAGTTTCCTATTTTATTAAAGATCCTGAAGTGTATCGCGATCGAAAAGTGGTAATTGCCGGTGGTGGAGATTCTGCTTTAGACTGGGCTATTTATTTATCTGATGTGGCTTCAGAAGTTTCCTTGGTACACAGAAGGGAAGAATTTCGTGGTGCTCTGGATTCCGTAGAAAGGGTTTCTGAACTGGCGAAGCTGGGTAAAATTGAAATGATCACTAATGCTGAGGTAGTTGGTTTAAAAGGAGAAGATGAACTTGAAAAGGTGGTAATTCGTCATAAAGACAAGGCACGAGGAGAAGAATTCAGGGAGGTAGATGATTTTATCCCGCTTTTTGGATTATCACCAAAACTGGGGCCTATTGGTAACTGGGGATTGGAGATTGAAAAAAATGCCATAAAAGTTGATAATTCTTATGATTACCAAACAAATATTCCCGGAGTTTATGCGATCGGCGATGTGAATACTTATAAAGGAAAACTGAAACTTATCCTTTCCGGTTTTCATGAGGCTGCTATCATGTGTCAGAGTGCATATCAACGAATTTTCCCAGATAAGAAATATGTATTGAAATACACTACTGTTGGCGGTGTGGAAGGATTTGATGGTTCAAAGAAAGAGGCTAAAAGGGAAGTTGTGCAGAGCATCAGTGTTTAGAATGTCATCCTGTCCCGAAGCTTCGGGAGGTTCAGGACCTCAAGCAGAGAAGCCGAAACAAAATCAGCTTGACGGCTTTTGAGAAAAATTTAAAGGTAACCTTTGTTACCCGCGGGAAAAAGCAGAATTCATATCTTTGATGAAAATTCGAAACCATGAAGATCAGCTTAAAACGTATCAACGATAATTACCTTTTTGAAACCGTAAACGAACGAGGGAACATTGTTCTTCTAGACAATAAAACCGATGATGAACCAAAAGGGGCTAGCCCTATGGATCTTTTGCTTCGCGGTATTGCAGGTTGCAGTAGCATTGATATCGTGATGATCCTGAGAAAGCAGAATCATGAACTGGAAGATCTTAGGGTAGAGGTAGACGGTTACCGTGAAGATGGCAATATTCCAAATGTATTCAAGAAGATTCACCTGGACTTTATTCTGAAAGGAGATATTCCGCCAGCCAAAGTAGAAAGAGCGGTAAAATTATCGATGGATAAGTATTGTTCCGTTTCCAAAATGCTGGAAAAAGCTGCTGAGATCAGTTACACCATCACCTTGAATGGAGAGAAGGTTTTATAGAAAATTTTCTTAAAACCTTGCTATTGGGTTTATTATAACTGTATATTTGCCCAGTAAGTTCATTGTTTACTAACAATCGTTATCAAGAAAGGTTGAGGGAATAGACCCTGTGAAACCTTAGCAACCCTCCTTTGGAGAAGGTGCTACATTCTACTGAGTTCAGTCTCGGATAGATAACAAACAAGAATTCTTTCCTGTCTTCTTTTTTTGATAACGTTCATTTTATAGAACATGTCGAAAATAGAAGAGTTACTCTCACAAAAAATATTAATACTTGATGGTGCCATGGGGACCATGCTTCAGGAATATAAATTTTCTGAAGAGGATTTCCGCGGAAAACGTTTTACCGACTGGCCTGTTTCTCTAAAGGGAAATAACGACCTGCTGTCTATTACGCAACCTGAAGCCATCGCTACCATCCACCGGAAGTATTTCGATGCCGGAGCCGATATTGTGGAAACCAATACCTTCTCGGGAACTACCATCGCCATGGGCGATTATCAAATGGAAGAGCTGGTCTATGAGCTCAATTATGAATCGGCCAGGATCGCCAAAAAGGCCGCGGAAGAAGTCACTGCTGAAAATCCTCAAAAACCGAGATTTGTCGTCGGGGCAATGGGACCTACCAACAAAACGGCTAGTATGAGTCCTGATGTGAACGATCCTGGTTTTCGTGCTATTTCATTTGAAGAACTGAAAGTGGCTTACAAACAGCAGGCAAAAGCCTTGATAGATGGTGGGGTAGATGTGCTTTTGGTGGAAACAGTTTTTGATACCCTGAATGCCAAGGCAGCTCTTTTTGCAATAGACGAATTAAAGGAAGAACTGAATGTGGATATTCCGGTAATGGTAAGCGGAACAATTACAGATGCTTCCGGAAGAACATTGTCAGGCCAGACTGCCGAAGCATTTCTGATCTCAATTTCTCATATTCCGCTTTTAAGCATTGGGTTTAATTGCGCTTTAGGAGCCAAGCAATTGACTCCTCATCTGGAAGCGGTTGCCAGGAATACCGAATTTGGTGTTTCAGCCTATCCCAATGCCGGACTTCCCAATGCCTTTGGAGAGTACGATCAGGATGCGCAGGAAATGTCAAATCAGATCCGTGAGTACCTGGAAAAAGGTCTCGTGAATATTCTCGGCGGTTGCTGCGGAACCACTCCGTCTCACATTAAAGCGATCGCGGAAATTGCCAAGGATTACCAGCCAAGAAAACTTAAAAGAACTCTTCAAACTCAAAGTATTTAAGAATGTCAGAAATCAGACCCTTAAAATTATCCGGACTGGAACCTCTGGTGATCTTCCCGGAGAGCAATTTTATAAATGTTGGGGAACGAACCAACGTGGCTGGTTCTCGTAAATTTTTGAGACTTATCAAGGAAGAGAAATATGACGAAGCCCTTGAAGTTGCCCGCGAACAGGTAGAAAATGGAGCGCAGATCATCGATGTAAATATGGATGATGGCCTTATTGAAGGCAAGGAAGCCATGGTCAAATTCCTGAACCTGGTTGTGGCAGAACCTGATATTTCGAGGGTTCCTATTATGATTGATAGTTCCAAATGGGAAATTATCGAAGCCGGGCTACAGGTAGTACAGGGAAAATGTGTGGTGAATTCTATCAGTTTAAAGGAGGGTGAAGAAGAATTTATAAGTCATGCGAATAAGATCAGGCGTTATGGTGCGGCTGTGATCGTAATGGCGTTTGATGAAGTTGGCCAGGCAGATAATTATGAGAGACGAATTGAGATCGCGAAAAGATCCTATGATATTTTGGTCAATAAGGTGAAATTCCCTCCTGAGGATATCATTTTCGATCTCAATATTTTCCCGGTTGGAACGGGGATGGACGAGCATAAGAGAAATGCGATAGATTTTATCGAAGGAGCGCGTTGGGTAAAACAGAACCTTCCTCATTGCAGTGTGAGCGGTGGAGTTAGTAATGTGTCATTTTCTTTCCGCGGGAATAATCCTGTGCGGGAAGCTATGCATTCAGTATTCCTATATCATGCTATTAAAGCCGGAATGAATATAGGGATCGTAAATCCATCTATGCTGGAAGTTTATGACGAGATCCCGAAAGATCTACTGGAACATGTGGAAGATGTGATTCTCGACCGAAGAGATGACGCGACCGAGAGACTTCTCGATTTTGCTGAAAACGTAGTAGGAAGAAAAAAAGAGAATAAAATTGATCTTTCCTGGCGGGAAAAGCCACTTCAGGATAGGATCACTCATGCCCTGGTAAAAGGAGTTGACGCATATATTTTAGAAGATATCGAGCAGGCACGTATTGAAGCTGAAAAGCCTCTGGATGTTATTGAAGGTCCTCTTATGATAGGAATGAATGTGGTTGGAGACCTTTTTGGAAGCGGGAAAATGTTCCTGCCACAGGTGGTGAAGTCGGCAAGGGTTATGAAAAAGGCGGTAGCCCATCTTTTACCATATATCGAAGCCGATAAATCGAATAAAAGACAATCGGCTGGTCGTATTTTAATGGCTACGGTAAAAGGCGATGTACATGATATTGGTAAAAATATCGTGAGCGTGGTATTGGGCTGTAATAATTATGAGATCATTGATCTTGGGGTGATGGTGCCGCCGGAAAAAATTATTGAAACTGCCAAAAAAGAGAATGTAGATGTGATAGGTCTTAGCGGACTTATTACTCCGTCACTCGATGAGATGGTTTTCCTGGCTAAGGAAATGGAGCGTCAGGATTTTTCTGTTCCGCTTTTGATTGGTGGTGCAACCACATCCAAAGCTCATACCGCGGTAAAGATAGATCCGCAATATAAACACGCGGTCGCTCATGTAAACGATGCATCCCGGGCGGTGACCGTAGTCGGAGATCTGCTAAAGGATAGTACACGTGAGAAATATAAGAACGACCTGAAAGTTCAGTATGACGAATTCAGGAAGAATTTTAGCAAAAGGAGTAAGGTCAAGTCTTTTTTAAGTATCCAGGAGGCCAGGGAAAACAAATTCCAGATCGATTGGGATAAAACGCAAATAACTAAGCCTGCTAAATTAGGAATCCAGGTGATTGAAGATTTTGATCTGCATAAACTGGTGGATTATATAGATTGGAGTCCGTTTTTTAGAAGCTGGGATCTGCATGGGAGATATCCAGATATTCTAAAGGATGAGATTGTTGGTGAGCAAGCGCAAAGTCTATTCGATGATGCCCAGGTTTTGCTTCAACGAATTCTTGATGAAAAGTTGCTGAAGGCGAAAGCGATCTTTGGATTGTTTGAAGCGAATACGGTCAATCACGACGATATCGAAGTGAAATTTAAGCAGGATTCTGTTGAGAAAACAGCAATTTTCAGAACACTCAGGCAGCAATTAAAGAAACACGGGGATCAGCCGAATTTCGCCTTGGCAGATTTTATTTCACCTAAGGAATCCGGAATCAATGATTATATAGGCTGTTTTTGTGTGACTACCGGGTTCGGAACCCAGGAATTGGCTGCGAAGTTTGAAAAAGATCATGACGATTACAATTCGATCATGATCAAGGCCCTGGCCGATCGTCTGGCCGAAGCATTTGCGGAATACCTGCATAAAGAGGTAAGGACTCAGCATTGGGGATATGCTTCAGACGAAAGTCTGAGCAACGAAGAACTGATCAAAGAAGTCTACAAAGGAATTCGTCCCGCACCGGGTTATCCTGCCTGTCCAGATCATCTGGAGAAAATTACTATTTGGGAAATTTTGCAGGTTAAGGAAAAAATTGGTGTAGAACTTACCGAAAGCCTGGCGATGTGGCCGGCGGCCAGCGTAAGTGGTTATTATTTCGCGAATCCTGAAGCGAGGTATTTTGGACTTGGGAAAATCAAGGAAGACCAGGTAAGGGATTTTGCTAATAGAAAAGGTATAGAATATAAGAAGGCGGAAAAATGGCTTAATCCCAATATTGCTGATTAAAAAATACGTTAAGTTGAAACTCCCGAAGCTTCGGGAGTTTTAGCTTCTCTTGAGATTCTGAAACAAGTTCAGAATGACGAGAAATTAAAAAAAGGAAATGCGTTAGGGATTGCAGCGGCATCCTTTTACCGCAATGCTGAGCCTGTCGAAGCATGAAGGTAAAAGATACAGCGAAAAGCCCGGCCCGAAGGGCAACGCCCAGATAATAAAAGAAAAAATTTTAATGAAAATCACCGAACATTTAGAAGCAGCCAAGGAGAAAACCTTGTTCTCTTTCGAGATCCTACCGCCATTGAAGGGTTACAATATTAATTCGATCTATGAAAATATAGATCCATTGATGGAATTTGATCCACCGTTTATTGATGTGACCTACCACCGGGAGGAATACGTATATTCTGAAAAGGAGAACGGACTGCTGGAAAAAAAGATCGTGAGAAAACGTCCCGGAACCGTGGGCATCTGTGCTGCTATCCAGAGCAAATATGGAGTTGATGCCGTACCGCATATCCTTTGTGGTGGATTCTCTAAGGAAGATACCGAAAATTTCCTGATCGACCTGGATTTCCTGGGAATTAAAAATGTGATGGCCTTGCGCGGGGATGCGGTAAAAAGTGAGACTTACTTTAAACCCGAGAAGAACGGGAATTGCTTCGCCAAAGATCTGGTATACCAGATCTACGACCTTAATTCGGGGAAATATCTTGATGAGGTTATTGAAAAAGGTCATAACACCGATTTTTGCGTGGGTGTTGCCGGTTATCCTGAGAAGCATATGGAAGCCCCAAGTATAGATAAGGACATTCAACGGTTAAAAGAAAAGATCGAGGCCGGTGCGGAATATGTGGTAACCCAAATGTTCTTTGAGAATAACAGGTATTTCGAATTCATTGAAAAATGTCGGGAGAGCGGTATTGATGTTCCCATCATTCCCGGTTTAAAACCAATTGCCACCAAAAAACAGTTAAGCGTTATTCCGCATAGATTTCATGTGGATATGCCAGATTGTTTGATCAGGGAAGTGGAAAAGTGTAAGGATAATGCTGCGGTAAGGCAGGTAGGGATAGAATGGTGCATACAGCAGAGCAAGGAACTTATTGCCGGCGGAGTCCCGGTACTACATTATTATTCTATGGGAAAAAGCACGAATATTCAGAAAATTGCCACCGCGGTTTTTTAGGATTTTATGCTTTCAACTAAAAGGCAGTTTTTTTCGTAAATATGTTAGATTTGCTTTCGTATGAAAAGAATTGCCCCGTTCCTGCTCTTTCTATGCAGTTTTATATCCCTGGCCCAGGAAGAAAAACCTGAAAAGTATTTTTCTTTAGATGCCAGTTATTATTATGGTACTATCCTGGAGCATAATCCTGATATCGCTCATTTGATCACCGATCATCCTAATGGTATTTTACTAAGCCTGAACAGGAAGACCTACGGTCTGGAAAAATGGGAAAGGCGATATAATTATCCCGATTATGGTTTTTCATTTATATACCAGGATCTGAAAAACACCTATTTAGGAGAAAATTATTCTATGTATGGGCATTTCAGCTTCTATTTTATAAAGAGATTACTTATGATAAGGATAGGACAGGGCGTTGCATACACAACCAATCCTTATGATGCCGATACTAATTATTTCAATAACGCTTTTGGAACGCGATTTCTAAGTTCTACCTATTTAATGGGTAATCTGCAAAAAGAGAATATTATTGGAGGTTTGGGAATAAATGCCGGAATTACCGTGATCCATTATTCTAATGCAGATACCGGTTCGCCAAACCACAGTACAAACACCTTTACCTTTAATGTAGGGTTGAATTATACACTGGATCATGAAAATCATCCGGATTATATCCTGCGAGAAGAAAATGAAAAATACACTGAACCGGTGCGTTATAATTTTGCGGTAAGGAGCGGTTTCAATACCGCGGGTGTGGTGGGTTCTCCTAAATTGCCTTTTTTAACGCTGGCTGCGTATGCAGATAAGGTTATTAACCATAAAAGTACTCTACAGGCGGGAACTGAATTATTTTTTTCAAGATCTATGGAAGAGTTTATAAATTATCAGGCCTCGGCCTTCCCCTCAAAAGGTACCCGGGGCGATGAAGATGCAAAAAGGATCGGGGTTTTCCTTGGACATAAGCTTACCTTCAACAAAATGGCCCTGATCACCCAGTTAGGGTATTATGCTTATTATCCTTATACAGATTATGTAGAGCAGGTTTATAATCGAATGGGCCTGGAAAGAAAGATTACAGATGATTGGTGGGCTTCTGTAACCGTAAGATCTCACGGTGCAAATGCTGAAGCGGTTGAATTTTCAATAGGATACAGGTTATGAGAAAGATTTTAATCCTGATGATTTTGGTAGGTTTTCTTAGTTGTGATTCTGAAGATGCGGGAAATTGTCTCCAGACAACCGGAGATATTGTCAGCAGGAACGTAACGGTGGAAGCTTTTCAGGAAATTATGGTTTACGATAAGATAAAACTATTTATTACCCAGGGAGCTGAACATAAAGTGATCATAGAAAGTGGAGAAAATCTGCTTAACGAGATAACGGCAGAAGTAGTTGATAATCGTCTGGTCCTGAGAAACGAAAATCGATGTAACTTATTCCGGGATTATGGGGTCACTAAAATTTACGTTACCACACCAGAATTGACTTATATACGCCATGCTGGAAATATTCCTTTGGAAAGTATCGGAACTCTGGAACTGGACAACCTATGGCTGGTTTCCGAAAATCAGGCCGTAGATCCTGAAATTCATACGAATGGTGCTTTTATTTTAGATCTGAAGGTGAAAAACCTCAGGATTACCAATGATAATTATTCTCACTTTTTCCTATCTGGAAGCGTGCAAAATTTCGACGGGTTCTTTGCTGCGGGTGATGGCAGACTTGAGGCGAGGGATCTGATTGTACAGAATTATGAACTTTTTCATCGCGGGACCAATAAATTGATCGTCAATCCTCAACAAAGTTTGAAAGGGAATATTTTTAGCTACGGAGATATAATTTCAGTGAACCGGCCACCGGTTGTGGATGTGGAAGAACATTTTAGGGGAAGGTTGATTTTCGAGGCCCCCTAAATCCCCTAAAATGGGGACTTTTTGAAGCTCATTATTCAGAAGGCTTTGATAAGCTGTCCAATTGCCTCTGGAGTTTCAACTTCTTTTCACGAGATCCTTAAACTCCCAATATTTCGGGACATGATGAGGATTCTCTAGTTAGATTTTAGTTATTGTGAAGCCGTTAATTCAGCAAAAAGGCTTTCCAGGTTCTTGGTCTTCTGGTTTAGCTGAAGTGTCTTTAATCCGTTGTCGTGAGCAAAATCAAAAACTGCCGGTCGCATATCTTTTTTAGTATTAAAGATCAACTCATAAGTAAAACCGCCCGTGTTTTTAGCAGATCTAAGTTGGGGTATGTCCTTAAGCGCAATTTCTTCGATCCTATAATCAAATTCCACAAAAATAACCTGTTCATTTTCCTCGCGCAGATCTTTAAGTTTTTTGTCTGCCACTATTTTTCCGTTATTAATAATAATAACCCGGTCACAGATTGCCTCCACTTCCTGCATAATATGAGTGGAGAGAAAAACTGTTTTACCAGGTTTGCCGTCTGCTTTAGCTTTTCCAATATTCCTGATTAAAGATCTGATCTCTACCAGTTGATTTGGATCAAGTCCCGTGGTAGGTTCGTCCAGAATAAGCACCTGTGGGTCGTGTAAAAGCGCTGCAGCCAGGCCAACTCTCTGCCGGTATCCTTTGGATAGTTGCTCTATTTTTTTGTTCGCTTCCGGGGTTAAGCCGGTTAGTTTGATAACTTCTTCGACACGTTTCTTATCTGCATGGTAAACCGAAGCATTAAAATTTAAATATTCCCTTACGAACATTTCAAGATATAATGGATTATGTTCCGGGAGATAGCCAATCTGGCTTTGGATTGCTGAAATGTTAGTTTTGGTATTATACCCACAAACTTCTGCGAAACCGGAATCTGGGGTGAGGAAGCCCGTCAGGATCTTCATCAACGTGGATTTTCCAGCGCCGTTAGGTCCAAGAAATCCAACGATCTCCCCGCTGCCTATTTTAAAACTAACGTCATTCAGAGCCTTTTGGCTGCCAAATTGTTTGGTGATATTTTCTACAGATACAGACATATTCTTCAGTTTCAAAATTAGGAATAAATAATCAGGGAAACTGCTGATTATTTTTCAAAATTTCAACGTTTAAGTAGCAGATTAATTATAAATCGTTGGTATTTATCACTGATTTTCCGAAATTCAGAAAACTAAAGATTTTGATGCTAATTAATTTTGATTATAAAATTTAAGCATTACTTTAGTCTTTCGTAATTATTCGAAATGAAAGGTTTAATCACTTGGAACGCATTCTATTATTTTTATTTCTATACCAGAAATAGGATCGGGAATGCTATATGATTAACATCAACATAAAATTATAGTAAAGTCTCGATCTTAGATCGGGACTTTTTTTTTGATATATGAATAAAAAAGTAGGCATACAGGGGATTCAAGGTTCCTTTCATCATCTGGTAGCGATGGATTATTACCACAAGGATATTGCGGTAATGGAGCATTTGTCTTTCCACGAGCTTGCTCAAAAGCTTGCAGGCAGAGAAACCAATGAAGCGGTCATGGCCATTGAGAATAGTATTGCCGGTTCAATTTTGCCAAATTATGCCCTTATTGATGAATATAATTTGAGTGTGATTGGGGAGCATTATACGCCGGTAAATATGAATTTGATGGCGATTGAAGGACAGAAAATTGAGGAAATAAAAAAGGTGTTTTCTCATCCTATGGCTTTACTACAATGCAAGGAGTTCTTCAAAAAACATCCGCATATTAAATTGATAGAAGACGCAGATACTGCGGAAGCTGCCAGAAGGATTTCAGAAGAAGGAAAATTGAAGGTCGCTGCCGTGGCCAGCCCAGCCGCTGCAGAAATGTATGGTCTGGAAATTCTGGCGAAAGAAATACATACTATAAAAAGCAATGCTACCCGGTTTCTGGTTTTGGGTACTGAAAAGCAAAAACCTAACGGAGAAAAACTGGATAAGGCATCACTTAAATTTGATCTGAAAAGCGAACGGGGGAGCCTGGTTTCGGTTTTAAATATCCTCCGGGATTGTTGCCTGGATATGACCAAAATCCAGTCTCTTCCCATAATCGATGAACCCTGGAAATATTCATTTTTCGTAGATGTGATTTTTGAGAAGTTTGACGATCTGGAAAAAGCGATTAACGTATTAAAATTAATGACCGAAGAACTTAAAGTTCTGGGCATCTATAAAAATAAGCTTGTATGATAACGGCAAAAAGACTTGATACAGTTCAGGAATACTACTTTTCGAAAAAACTTCGGGAAGTTGCCGGGCTAAGGGAGCAGGGAAGGCCAATTATTAATCTTGGGATAGGCAGCCCCGATCTCGCACCACCACCAGAGGTGGTAAAGGCTTTAAATTCTGCCCTGAGTTCTAACGGCGCTCATCAATATCAGCCCTATAAAGGGGTGAATGAATTGAGGAATGGAATTTCCAGATTTTATGAAAAATTCTACGATCTTAAGTTGGATCCTGAAACTGAAATTCTTCCGCTCATGGGAAGTAAAGAGGGAATCATGCATATATCCATGGCTTTTTTAAACCCTGGAGATGAAGTATTGCTGCCTAATCCCGGGTATCCAACTTATAGTTCTGTTTCTAAACTTCTGGAGGCTAAGGAACGAAATTATGAATTGAATGCCGAAAATAACTGGCTGCCAGACCTGCAAGAACTCGCGAAAAAAGATCTTGGTAAAGTTAAAATTATGTGGGTGAATTATCCTCATATGCCTACCGGAGCGACAGCTTCAGAAAAGTTTTTCAGGGAACTAACAGAATTTGCCGAAACACACGAGATCCTGGTGATCAATGATAATCCCTATAGTTTTATTCAGAATGATGAACCCAGAAGTATTCTTAAAAAAAATGAGTTAAGTGATTATGTGATGGAGCTAAACTCCCTGAGCAAGAGTTTTAATATGGCCGGATGGAGGGTCGGAATTTTAGCCGGGAGCCAGAAAAATATAAACGCTGTTTTAAAGGTGAAATCAAATATGGACAGCGGTATGTTTTATCCAGTGCAGGCAGGAGCTATCGAGGCGCTTAAGCTTGGAATTTCCTGGTTTGATGAGCAGAATAAGGTTTATGCCCTGAGGAAAGAGAAAATTCTGGCATTGATAGAAGAGATGAACTGTGAGGTAAGTGACAAACAGGTTGGTCTTTTCATTTGGGCCAAAACTCCGGAAGGGAAAACCTCTGAAGAAGTAGTAAACGAATTGCTTTATGAATATGATATTTTTATTTCTCCCGGGTTTATTTTTGGATCTCAGGGAGAGGGATATGTACGGTTTTCTCTTTGTGCGAGTGAAGAATTGATCGATGAAGCATTTAAAAGAATAAAGAAATGAAGGTTTTTATAATTGGAGTTGGCCTTATAGGAGGATCATTTGCCCTGGATCTCAAATCGGTTTTGGAGCAGGTAGAGATTTATGGGATAGACAGTGATGAACATCACCTGGATAAAGCTCTGGAATTAGGTTTAATAGATCATAAAGCAAAATTTGAAGACCTTATAGGTGCAGATCTGGTCTACCTGGCGATTCCGGTAGATGCCTCGCTGGAAGTTTTGCCTATAATCCTGGACCTTGTAAATGATAATTGTGTGGTTACCGATGCCGGTTCTACCAAAGAACATCTCTGTGCAAAAGTAGCTGATCATCCAAAGCGTAGAAATTTCCTGGCTGGGCATCCAATTTCAGGGACAGAATTTTCTGGACCTACCGCAGCCATTCATGGATTATTTAAAGATAAGACCAGTATAATATGCGAGGTGGAAAAAACTGCCTTCAAATTACAGGAAAGAGCCCTGGAGATCTTTAAGGCGATAGGGATGAGGATCAGGTATATGGATCCAAAATCCCATGACCGTCACATAGCTTATGTTTCACACTTATCGCATATAAGTTCATTTATGCTGGGGAAAACCGTATTGGACAAGGAAAAAAACGAACGGGATATATTTGACCTGGCAGGAAGTGGTTTTGCTTCCACCGTAAGATTAGCAAAGAGTTCTCCGGCCATGTGGACGCCTATTTTCAATCTTAATAAGAAAAATGTAATAGAAACCCTGGACGAATATATATCGAATTTGAAGTATTTCAGAAAACTAATGCAGGAAGATAATTTTGAGGAGGTTTTTAACGAAATGGAAAAAACGAACCATATAAGAGAGGTGCTAAACGGAATAAGTAATAACGAAGAATTAAAAATACTGGAAAATGGAAAATAAAAAGGAACTCAGAACGTGGTTGGATGATTTTGGATTATCGCATCCATTGGTAATTGCCGGACCTTGCAGTGCCGAAACTGAAGAACAGGTACTAACGATCGCACACCAATTAAAAGATAGCGATGCTACCGTGCTAAGAGCTGGAATATGGAAGCCAAGAACAAGGCCAGGTAATTTTGAAGGAGTTGGAGCTTTAGGTTTAAAATGGCTTCAGAAGGCAAAAGAAGAAACAGGAATGCTTACTACTACAGAAGTGGCAAACCCGAATCACGTAGATCTTGCTTTAAAACATGATGTTGATATTCTTTGGATAGGTGCTAGAACCACTGTCTCTCCCTTCATCGTACAGGAAATTGCAGATGCCTTGAAAGGTACAGATAAGATAGTTCTGGTTAAAAATCCGGTAAATCCTGATCTTTCTCTATGGCTTGGTGCCGTAGAAAGGCTTCATACAGCTAATATCAATAAGCTTGGAGTGATCCACCGTGGATTTTCAGCCTATGAAAAGACCAAATACAGAAACAATCCGGAATGGCAGATACCTATCGAGCTTCAGAATAAGTTTCCAGATCTGCCTCTAATCCTGGATCCATCTCATATTGCAGGAAGAAGGGATATAATCTTTGATCTATGCCAGACCGCGCTGGATCTTAATTATGACGGACTTATGGTGGAAACTCATCATACTCCCGATAAAGCATGGAGTGATGCCGCCCAACAAATCACCCCGGAAACTCTTATAAAAATGATGGAAGACCTTAAAGTACGTAAAGAAATTTCTGCAAGTGAAGAATTTCAGAACAAGTTAACTGCTCTAAGATCCAAGATAGATATAACCGATACTCAAATCCTGGAGATCCTTTCGAAACGAATGAAGATCGCCGAAGAGATTGGACAGGTTAAGAAAGAAAAGAATGTAGCGATCCTGCAAACTAAAAGATGGAATGAGATCCTGGGTAAAATGGTGCTGGAAGGTGAGGAGAAAGGTCTTAGTGAAGAATTTGTATTAAGGATGTTCAAGGCAATTCACCAGGAATCGATCAACCACCAGCAAAAGATCCTTGACGGGATACGGTAAGGTATAAAAAAAGCTGTCAGATTTTGACAGCTTTTTTATTCTATGGTGATATTTGCTAATCTGTATATCCCAAACGCCTTGATGCTTTACGCATTAAGGTGTTTATAAGGGTGTCATTATCACTACCCAGACTGCCTCTGACCTTTTTATTATAATTCCAAAGCAGCTCTCCACTTTCAGCATTATTTACGCTCATATTTATCACCGCAGTATTGGTGCTACCCCAGAAACCAATAAGCAGACCAAGGGCAATTGAAGCACCTTCAGACATTGGTTTGTCTGTCTCGAATGTTCCTGAAATTACTGCATCAACGCCCAGTATTGCTGCGATTTCTTCAGGGGTATGCAAATTAAGATCTGTAAAATCTGCCTGGTGAAGAAGTGCATTTGTCCTTTTGGGATCCTGTACGTCTACCTTTAAGTCACCACGTTTTTTGCGCTTGAGAAACCAGGAATACATAGCTGCCTGGATCGATAAACCTTCGCTCTCTTCCAGCTTAGCTAATTGCTCTGGGGTCATGTCTTTCATTTGTTTAGGTCGTAGATTGACACTTGCCTCGAATGGCACAATGGCAATAATTTTGTGACCGGCGGTTAATTGATCAAATTGTGGATGTTGATACAGATTGGTTTGGGCCATCGCTGTATTCAAATTAAATAAGAATAGCATGGCCATGAATAATTTAAAAGTAAATTTGTACATGGTAATAGGTTAATTATTGGATGCGACAAATATATCTTAAAAAATTTAACATAAAACATCAGGATTTTAATTTTATATCATTTTAATGCAGGGAACGGTTTATAAATCTACAGGAAGCTGGTATCAGGTAAAAGCTGAGAATGGAGAATTCTTTGAATGCCGTATAAAAGGAAAATTCAGGATTCAGGGTATCAAAAGTACAAATCCGGTTGCCGTGGGAGATAAGGTTTCTTTTGATTTAGAGGAAGGTGTCGAAGGAAATACCGGGGTCATCAAAAAGATCACGGAGCGCGATAATTATATTATTCGTAAATCTGTAAATCTCTCGAAGCAAACCCATATCATAGCTTCTAATATTGACCAGGTATTTTTGCTCATTACCTTAAATAATCCACCTACACTTACCACCTTCATAGATCGTTTTTTAGTGACGGCAGAGGCCTACGAGATTAAAGCAGTACTTTTATTTAATAAGGTGGATACCTATTCTCCGGAAGAATTGGGTGAGGTAAAATACCTTGCTAAAATGTACCGGGGTGCAGGTTACGAATGCATCGGGATCTCGGCCAAACTGGGTAAAAATGTGGATAAGGTTAAGGATAAAATGACCGGTAAAACCAGCATGATCTCGGGGCATAGTGGTACCGGGAAATCTACCCTGATAAATGCTATTGAACCCAGCCTCGATCTCAAAACTTCAGAAATTTCCAGGCAGCATAGCCAGGGACAGCATACTACCACCTTTGCCGAGATGTTCGACCTGAGTTTTGATGCCCGCATAATAGATACCCCCGGAATTAAAGGTTTTGGGGTCGTAGATATGGACCGAGAGGAAATTGGTGATTATTTTCCGGAATTCTTTGAGCGCAAACAGGATTGCAAATTTCATAATTGCCTGCATGTTGAGGAACCTAAATGTGCGGTAAAAGATGCTCTGGAGGAAGGCGAGATCGCCTGGTCCAGATATAAAAGTTATTTGCAGATCATGAAGGGCGAAGATGATAATTACCGGGTAGATCAATATCAAAAATAGATGAAAGCTGTTATTCAACGTGTTTCCGAAGCTTCGGTCATGGTAGATCAAAAAGTATGCGCGGTAATGCGAAAAGGTTTATTGATTTTACTGGGAATTGAGGATGAAGATGGGGATGAGGATATTGATTGGCTGTGCAGGAAAATTATAAATATGCGCATCTTCAATGACGAGGATGGAGTGATGAATGAATCTTTACAAAGTATTGGGGGTGAGGCAATCATTGTAAGCCAGTTTACCTTACATGCGAGTACTAAAAAAGGAAACAGGCCAAGTTACATAAAAGCTGCTAAGCCCGAATTTGCAGAACCTATGTATGAAAAATTCATAAGAATCTTCGAAGAACGTTTTGAAAAATTTGTAGGTTCAGGAGTTTTTGGCGGAGATATGAAAGTTAGTTTAATAAATGATGGTCCTGTAACAATTTTACTAGATTCTAAAGACAAACGTTAAAAAACGTTAATTTTTTATATATTGCGCCAAACTTTAAAGCCAGCCCCCCGGAATGCGCAATTTTTTTATTGTGGTTTTCCTTGGACTTTTTTCTACCCTACAAAGCCAGGAAACCTATAAGGTGAATTCTATTGACCTTAAATTACTTGTTAATGCTAATGCCGTTGTTCGCAAACAACACACAGAAATAGAAGTCAAAGCTGTTGACGATGTGGAAATATCAACCCACAGAGTGGTCACAGTGCTGAATAAATCTGGAGAAAAATTTATTAATGCCTACGAGAATTTCGATAAAGGTCTAATAATTAAAGAGCAAAAGGCGGTAATTCTTGATTTTAACGGCAAGGAAATCAGAAAATTTAAACAAAGAGATTTTTCTGTTAGCAGCAATTTCCAGGATTTTATACTCTTTTCAGATAATAAAGTAAGTTATCTTGATTATACCCCTCAAAAGTATCCGTATACGGTTATTTATACCTCCAGGATCAGAACCAGGAACTCAGTGTTTTTGCCAGATTGGTGGCCACAGGAAGGTTATAAAGTAAGTATAGAAAATTCTTCTTACCGTCTTTTAAATGATGCTCAGATCCCTTTAAGATTTACCGAACGTAATCTGGAAACACTGGATTATAGTTCTAACAATTCTGAATTTGACCTGGATTATTCAGCAACAAACATAGCTGCAGATACTTTTGAACCTTTGGGACCTTCATTTAGAAGCAAAAGTGCACAGGTAATTGTTGCCCTGGATAAATTTTCTCTGGAAGGAATTGACGGGGAATCCCGCGATTGGAAAGAATTTGGGAAATGGCAATATCAAAACCTGGTAGCAGGGCAGGGAGTTTTGTCAGATGTAATCGTTAGTAAGGTAGAAGAATTAACCAAAGGAGTTTCATCAAAAGAAGAAAAAGCACGCATCATATATAAATATGTGCAGGATAATACGCGCTATATAGCAGTTATGCTTGGGATTGGGGGATGGAAACCCTACAGTGCTATGGAGGTAGACAGATTGGGTTATGGGGACTGTAAAGGTTTAACCAATTATACCAAAGCTCTCCTGGCAAGTCAGGGTATTGAATCTGACTATACCGTGATCTATGGAGGTACTAAAAGAAATATAGATCCTGAATTTACCAAAATGCAGGGTAATCATGTCATCCTGAGCATTCCCCGGGAGAATGATGAGGATATCTGGTTGGAATGCACCAGCCAGGATATTCCATTTGGTTACCTGGGTGATTTTACAGACGATAGATATGCTGTTAAAATAAAACCCGAAGGTGGAGAAATCGTGAGAACGAGAAAATATACTACCGGGGAAAATTTACAAAAAGTCAGGGTTGATATTGAACTTAATAGCGGTGGAGGATTTAATGCACAATTTCAAAGAAAGAGTTACGGAGTTCCCTACGGAGATATTTACCTGTTGGAAAACCAGCCAGAAGACCGCCGGAAATCATTTTACCAGGAAAACTGGGCACACTTCCAGAGTCTGAATTTTGAAAGCATAGATTTTCAAAATGATAAGAAGAATGTCGAATTTATAGAAAATCTGAGTTTTAATGCAGATAATTTTTGCAGCACTGCGGGAGAAAGATTGTTGATGCCCTTAAATTTTATAAATGGTTTTGATCTTAAGGTGGCGAAGGATAAAGAAAGGAAAACTGAGATTATAATCAAGAGAGGCAGGACGTTCCAGGAGAATTTCAATTATAGCCTGCCGGTGGGATATGAAGTTGAAGCTTTACCGGAAAGTAAACTTATAAAAACAGAATTTGGTAGTATTTCTTTGGAGGTTTCAGTTGTAAATAAAAATGAAATACAGCAGATCGTCGTGCAAAGAAATGTACAGTTATTAGAAGGTGTTTGGCCTCCGGAAAAATTTAAAAAGTTCAGAAATTTTATAAGCCAGGTTCATCAAATAACTAACCAAAGAGCCGTAATTGTCCCAGTAAATAAAGCGTAAATCATGTCCAGGAATTTTATCATCATTTGTCTGCTGTTTTTTTGTTTTCAACATGGAAACAGCCAGAATTATAAATTTGGGAAGGTCTCGAAAAAAGAGGTTCTCCAAAAAGAACATCCAATAAAGAAAGATGCAGATGCTGCCGTATTATACCGTAGCCAGAATGTATACTATGATCTTGATAAGAATGATGGTTTTATACTGATTACAGAGGTACATGAGCGAATAAAAATCTATAATAAAGAGGGTTTTGAGTGGGCAAATAAAAAAATAAGTAGGTACAATGGAAGTAGTGATGAGGAGAAGATTTACTATCTAAAAGGGATTACCTATAATATGGTAGATGGCAAATTAGAGGAAGAAAAGTTAAGAAAAGATGAGATTTTTGAAGAGGAAAGCTCAAAATACTGGAGAATTACCTCATTTACAATGCCGGCGGTAAAAGAGGGTAGTGTAATAGAATACATCTATAAAATACGCTCTCCATATCTGGGTTCTATTGGTAGAACTCCGTTGCAATACACGATTCCAATTGATAAACTGGAGGTGGATGTAACGATTCCGGAGTATTTTTATTTTAGTAAATACCAGAATTTACGATCCTCATTGGTGATAGATATTCAGGAAGAGAGAAAAAATGCCAAATATAATTTTTCCAGCTTCAACAGAGAGACAAATTCATTTGGTGTTATTGTTTCTAATACAACTTCCAACAATGTTGTAGAATATGTTAATTTAAAATATTCGGTCAATAAGGAGAATATTCCAGCTTTAAAGCAGGAATCTTATGTAGAACATTTGCACAATTATGCCGCTTTTCTTGATTGGGAGTTACAGTATACGAAATTCCCGAATTCTACGGTAAAAAACTATTCTGAATCCTGGGAAGGTGTGGCTAAATCTATCTACTATGATCTGGGCATAGGTAATGACTTATCCAGGGATAATTATTATGATGAAGAATTAGACCAGTTGCTGGCCGGGATTTCAGATCCTTTGATGAAGACCAATAAGATTTTCAATTTCCTGAAACAAAAAGTGAAATGGAATGGTAATGCTGGATATTATCCGGATAACGGCCTTAAAAAAGCCTTCAAAGAGGGTTCAGGAAATATAGGTGATATTAATTTGCTTTTAATTTCAATGTTGAAATATGCGAACCTTAATGCAAATCCTGTTTTAGTGAGTACTCCTTCTAATGGAGTACCGCTTTATCCAACCAGGGATGGCTTTAATTATGTTATCGCCGGTCTGCAGATTGGACAATCGATATATCTGCTGGATGCTACAGATCCTTTCGCCGGGATTGGAGAATTACCAAAAAGAGCCCGGAACTGGCAGGGAAGATTAATCAGGGATGATAAAACTTCTTTATGGATCAATTTAATGCCGACCTATCAATCCCAGACTGCGGTAAGTATGAATATCAAGATAACAGATGCAGGTGCAGAAGGAATTGAAAGAAAATTATATACCGGCCTTTTCGCGAAAGAATTTAGGGGAGATC
This sequence comes from Christiangramia sabulilitoris, assembly GCF_007050985.1. Classification (GTDB taxonomy): domain Bacteria; phylum Bacteroidota; class Bacteroidia; order Flavobacteriales; family Flavobacteriaceae; genus Christiangramia; species Christiangramia sabulilitoris. The sequence goes on along the minus strand of NZ_VHSF01000003.1, from coordinate 233,638 downwards.
ACTACATGCCAGAGCCTGATAACGGGATTGCCAAAAGATGGCCAAACTTTGAGGATCTGGAGATTTCTGATTATACCTCAGAGAATGATAAGGACCTGGGTGCCGAGCTTATTGAAAATTTCGATTTCAAAATTCCATCAGCTACATCCGTGATAGGAGATAAGATCTATTTTCAACCGCTTTTGTTTGAAGGCCTTCAGGAAAATCCTTTTAAAGATGATGAAAGAATTTATCCCATTCTCTTTGACTTTCCAGAGTCAAAAATTCACACTGTGAATATTTTGTTGCCAGATGGTTACGAAATTTCCTCTCTTCCAGAAAGTATACATTTCAGTCTTGGGAAAGATGTAGGTGAATTCAAATTTATCGTTAACGGTGCAGGAAATACTATCAGGATCTCATCGCTGATAAGTTTAAAAAAATCGGCGTTTCAGGCAGAAGAGTATGATTTATTGAAAAAGTTTTATTCGAATATTATTAAAAAACATAGCGAAGCTATAGTTTTGGAGAAAACTTTAGAAGATGGACATAGCGAACGCGCAGAAAGCGGTAGATAACTGGATAAAGGAACATGGTGTTCGTTACTTTAATGAACTAACCAATATGGCCCAGCTAACTGAAGAGGTGGGCGAAGTTGCCAGGATCATAGCAAGACGCTACGGTGAACAGAGTGAAAAGGAAAGCGATAGGAATAAAGACCTTGGCGAAGAACTGGCAGATGTTGTATTTGTAGTTCTTTGCCTGGCTAACCAAACCGGGGTGGATCTGCAGGAGGCCTTTGACCGTAAATTGGATCTCAAAACAAAACGGGATAAAGACAGGCATAAGAATAATGAAAAACTTAGGTAATGCAGTTTAAATCCATAATATCTCAAAACGCATTTTGGAAATCTGTATTCTGGCTGGGACTCTCATTCTTAATTCTGTATAACGTAATTAGTATGCTCTTTGAATACGGAGGGTTTGAGTTTAGAGCATTTTTTGAGGAAAGAACCGCGAATGGTAAGCTTATACGTTTTATAATCGGTCAGTTACTGGCAGCATTTTTATATGGTTTTATTTTAGCCTTCGGTCAGTTTCGTGGGAAGCAAAAGAAAGATTAATTTAGTAATCTATTCTTTTAATTTCCAAGATGAATCTATCCCTAATCAATGAAAATACAGAAGTAAAGGCAGATCTTAAGATCACAGGATCTAAAAGTGAATCTAACCGTCTGCTTATTCTCAAGGCTTTATATCCTGAAATTAGCATAGAGAACCTTTCCAACAGCGATGATACGGTTGTTCTTAAAGCAGCTCTGGAAAAAGGCGATGGTCTTATTGATATTCACCATGCCGGAACAGCCATGAGATTCTTAACTGCCTATTTTGCAGCAAAAGAAGGATGCGAGGTAGAGCTTACCGGCAGTAAAAGAATGCAGGAAAGACCTGTCAGGTTACTTGTTGATGCCTTGCAGAGAATGGGCGCTGATATTCAGTATAAAAATCAAGTAGGATTTCCTCCGCTGATCATAAAAGGGAAACGTTTACATGCAGATTCGGTAAAGTTAAAAGCCAATATTAGCAGCCAGTATATTTCTGCTCTTATGCTAATTGGATCTTCCCTACCCAATGGTCTGGAGATCATTTTAGAAGGGCAGGTTACCTCGACTCCTTATATACTTATGACTCTTGAAATTCTACAGCAGGCTGGTATAAAAGGTAATTTCAGAGACGAGAGGATTTATATTGAACCTGTTGAGACCGTAGACCCGGTCACTGTGGCTGTGGAGTCTGACTGGAGTTCTGCTTCTTACTTTTATAGTATAGCCGCGATTTCAGAATCTGCAGAGATCACCTTATCCAATTACCGCAAAGATAGCAGACAGGGAGATTCCTGCCTGGCGAAAATTTATGAGCATTTCGGCGTTCGAACAGAATTCGGAAAAAATACGATTATCCTTAGAAAGGAGGGTAGAAAGCGGTCTTTCCGTATTTACGAAAACCTGAGAAATTCACCAGATATTGCTCAAACCATTGCCGTTACCTGCCTTGCCTTAGGTATGGAATGTAAATTAGACGGATTACACACCCTTAAGATAAAGGAAACAGACAGGTTGCAGGCACTTAAAAATGAAATGGAAAAGTTTGGGGCTATGGTGGAGATCACAGATGATTGTCTGAAACTTTTGTCCACAGGGAGCCTGAACCGGGATGTTTTAGTAAAAACGTATAACGATCATAGGATGGCTATGGCTTTTGCGCCGCTTGCGTTTAAAACTTCTTTCTCCATCGAGGACGCCGGAGTGGTCTCAAAATCTTACCCGGACTTCTGGAAAGATCTCAAAAAATTGGGTTTCAACGCACGCGAAATTATTTAATTTCCAAATAAACCGTCATTTACTTGACAACCCCTATGTTGAGATTGTATATTTGCAGCCTTTAAAACAGGAACAACTATGGGAATGAAACTTTCTAATTTCAATTTTGAACTGCCTAAAGAACTTTTGGCTGAATATCCATCTGAAAACAGGGATGAAGCCAGGTTAATGGTACTTAACCGCAAAGAGCAGACGATTGAACATAAAAAATTCAAAGATATAATCGATTATTTCGAGCCTGAAGATGTAATGGTTCTTAATAATACTAAAGTTTTTCCCGCCAGATTATACGGAAACAAAGAAAAGACAGGTGCCAGGATAGAAGTTTTCTTATTAAGAGAATTAAACCCGGAAACTAAACTTTGGGATGTTCTTGTGGACCCAGCCCGAAAAATAAGAATTGGAAATAAACTTTATTTTGGTGAAGATGAAAGTCTGGTAGCCGAAGTAATAGATAATACAACTTCCCGTGGTAGAACCCTAAGATTTTTATATGATGGTTCTTATAGTGATTTCAGAATGAAACTGAAAGAACTGGGGCAAACTCCACTGCCAAAATATATTAAAAGAGAGGTAGAGCCGGAAGATGAGGAGAGATACCAGACCATTTATGCTAAAAAAGAAGGCGCAGTAGCAGCACCAACTGCCGGTCTGCATTTTTCCAAGCATTTATTAAAGAGACTGGAGATCAAAGGTGTTGATTTTGCTGAGGTTACTTTACATGTTGGTTTAGGTACTTTTAGTCCGGTTGAGGTAGAAGATCTTTCCAAGCATAAGATGGACAGTGAAGAGGCATTTATTCAGAAAGATGCCACAGAAATTATCAACAAGGCGAAACAGGAAAGAAGAAGAGTTTGCGCAGTTGGGACGACGGTTATGAGAGTTCTGGAAAGTGCTGTCTCTTCAGACCAGACTTTGAACGAATTTGGTGGCTGGACTAATAAATTTATTTTCCCGCCTTACGATTTTAACATCGCCAATTGTATGATCACCAATTTCCATACTCCAAAATCTACTTTGCTTATGATGGTATCTGCTTTTGCAGGTCACGATTTTATGAAGAAGGCCTATGAAGAGGCGGTAAAGGAAAAATACAGATTCTATACTTACGGAGATGCAATGCTGATTCTTTAATCAGTCATCCTGAAACTTAAAGGCCATAAACTGATGATACGGTTTATGGCCTTTTTTGTAAGCTATAGATATTTAAAAGACTGAAGCATTCGGTTTTAACTTTGTAATTTAGCAGCGTGAAAGACAAGAAGAAAGATATACGGGCATTAACGAAAGAACAACTGCAGAAATTTTTTGTTTCTGAAGGGGACAAATCTTTTCGTGGAACCCAGGTATATGAATGGTTATGGAACAAGGCTGCTCATTCCTTTGACGATATGACCAATATATCGAAGGAAACCAGGCAAAAGCTAAAGGATAATTTTGTGATTAACCATATTCGCGTAGACCGTATGCAGCGAAGCAGTGATGGTACTATTAAAAATGCGGTTAAACTTCACGATTCCTTAACCGTTGAGTCGGTTTTGATACCTACCAAAACAAGGACCACAGCATGTGTGTCATCTCAGGTAGGTTGTAGTCTGGATTGCCAGTTTTGCGCCACAGCTAAGTTGAAAAGAATGCGTAATCTTAATCCGGATGAGATTTATGATCAGGTAGTAGCCATAGATAATGAAAGCCGACTTTATTTTGACAGACCGCTTTCTAATATTGTTTTTATGGGCATGGGTGAGCCTTTGATGAATTATAATAACGTGATGAAAGCGGTGGAGAAGATCACTTCTCCTGAAGGATTAGGGATGTCGCCGAAAAGGATCACGATTTCAACTTCGGGAGTTCCTAAAATGATCAAGAAGCTGGCAGATGATGAGGCTAAGATCAAACTGGCTGTTTCACTACATTCCGCAAGGAACGAGGTGAGAACCCAGATCATGCCCTTTAATGAAACCTTTCCCTTAGAGGATCTCAAAGAGTCCCTGGAATACTGGTATTCGAAAACTAAAAGCAGGATCACCTACGAGTATATCGTCTGGAAGGATATTAATGATACCCGGGAAGATGCACAAGCCCTGGTGAAATTCTGTAAATATGTGCCTTGCAAGGTGAATCTTATTGAATATAATCCTATTGATGACGGGAATTTTCAGCAGGCAGCCTCTGCTGCTACGAATATGTACCAGGATATGCTGGAAAGAAATGGTATCACGGTTACGGTAAGGCGATCCAGAGGCAAGGATATTGATGCAGCCTGCGGACAACTGGCGAATAAATCTGCCTGATTTCGATGATGCCAGATTGGACAAACCTTCGGTTTAAATATGTATATTTACGCCCTTTATGAAGGTTATTTCCCAAATAAAACTTCCGGTGGAAAAAGAGATGGAACTTTTCGAGAAAAAGTTCTTCGAATCCATGTCCTCGAAAGTCGCTCTTCTTAACAGGATCACCCATTATATAGTAAACCGTAAAGGCAAGCAAATGCGGCCCATGTTCGTTTTTCTGGTGGCCAAAATGGTTTCAGACGGAAAAGTGAATGAACGTACCTATCGCGGGGCTTCAGTGATCGAACTTATTCATACAGCTACTTTGGTGCATGATGATGTGGTGGATGACTCAAACCGCAGGAGAGGATTTTTCAGCATCAATGCTTTATGGAAAAATAAGATCGCAGTGCTGGTGGGAGATTATCTGCTTTCCAAAGGTTTATTACTTTCTATAGATCATAATGATTTTGACCTGCTGAAGATCATTTCGGTAGCGGTAAAAGAGATGAGTGAGGGGGAATTGCTACAGATCGAAAAGGCCAGGCGTCTTGATATTACAGAAGAGGTCTATTATGAGATCATAAGACAGAAAACTGCTACCTTAATAGCTGCCTGTTGCGGTCTGGGAGCAGCTTCGGTAAAACCAGAAAGCGATGAAGTACCTACTATGAGAAAATTTGGAGAACTCATAGGAATGGCATTTCAGATTAAAGATGACCTTTTTGATTATGGGACCGAAAAAATAGGAAAGCCTACGGGAATTGATATAAAGGAGCAAAAAATGACCCTTCCACTTATCTATACATTGAATAATGTTTCACAAAAAGATAAGGACTGGTTGATCAATTCAGTAAAAAATCACAATAAGGACCGGGGCAGGGTAAAGGAAGTTATTCGGTTTGTAAAGGATAACGGTGGATTGGATTATGCGGTTAAACGCATGAAACAATTTCAGCAGGAAGCTCTTGAGATCCTTAAACGATATCCTGAATCTGAATATCGTGATAGTCTTGAATTGATGGTTAATTATGTAATAGATCGAAAAAAATAAAAGCGAAGTAAAACTTCGCTTTATAATTACTTCGCCACCCGACTAAATAGCATCATCTGCAGCTTCTTCACCATTTACATCATCTGTCTGGTGAATTTCTTCATCGATCTCTTTCTCGAGCTTTTCAGCGCCTTTTTTAATTTTTTCTCCTGCTTCCCTGGCTCCAGATTCAATATCCTCGCCAATCGCTTTTGCAGCTTCTTCTGTTTTTTCCTGGGTAGTTTCCCGGCAGGAATAAATAGACATGCTCAAAATAGCAGACATACATAAAATCAACAATTTTCTCATTTTGATCAATTTATTAGGGTTATTAACTAAAAAAAGCCATTCAGAGAATGGCTTTTTTTTATTAAGAAAGGAAATGATTACATATCATCATCTTCGTTCATATCATCAGTTCCTTCTACTTCTTCTTCCATTTCAGTCTCTACTTCCTCACCGGCAGCTTCGATTTCGTTTTCAGCATCGTTAGCAGCTTCTTCTACGTTTTCTTCCATAGATTCTACAGTATCTTCTGCATTCTCTTCGGTAGTTTCTCTACAAGAATAGATTGAAAGGGACATTGTTGCAACAGCAAATAGTAAAAATAATTTTTTCATTGTTAAAATGTTTAATTAGTTGAAGACACAAAGTTAAACAAATTTTAATTATGCAAAAGGACTCTTTTCACTTAAATATTTCCAATATCTCTTAGGGACATGTTGCACGTGAAGGCGCATATTTACTCGGCTTTTGATATTTGTCGAGTCAAAATATTCTTTCCATAATTTCTGAAAATAAATTTCTCCTGCCTCAAAGTACTCCGGATTTCCGCCGGAAATGCCAATATCTTCCGGCAATTCCATCGATACATATTCTGTTTTATAGAGGTCGTAATAGAGTCCTATTTTCCTTTTTATATCATAGATCAGCCATTTCTGGTCTGCATACCGGCTTTTAAAATGTTTAAGGATGATAGGTAATACATTGAAATCTGGTTCTATAATGGCGAAATAGATATCATCTTTTGTTAACCTGAAACGTACGAAGGCTTCCATACGATGTTTTTCCCTGCCTACCTGCTTGGCGATATTTGAAATGTAAAGCACAGAAGGATGCGAATAATCTGTGTCCACCTTTTCTTTAGTAGAAAAAATATAACTGATCATATTATATAGCTTCATCTCGATGCCCGGGGCTTCGCTGAGGAATGCCCAATTGATCCTGGTCATGGTATTGGTGGAAACCTTAGCTTTTAAACCTTTTAATACCCTTAGCGCCTTCTGCTCGTCTGCTATGATGATCTGCGTTTCGCTAAATAGCTGTTGCTGGTCCTCACCTGCCGGGACGATCTCCACGACCTGCAGTTTCTGTTCATACCCTGTAAATATACAGGTGAGAAATCCCTGGAAACTTCCATCGTATTTAAGAACTGTTCCGGTCATTAGAATAAACTTAATTGCGGGCTAAGATCTGTTCTGAATTTGCTATGCGAGGTTTTTAAAATCAGCTGTTTTAAATGCTCACTCGATAAATCACGTAGCTCTTTCTCCCTTGAATCACAGGTAATGAAATATTTCGCCCGGTTCGTGGATATACCGATCTTTTGGAGGTGTTCCCAGTTTAATTTTCTGAATTTCCTGGCCTGTACGATCTTATTAGCAGATTTTAATCCAATTCCAGGCACTCTCAGTAATTGTTGCTTTTCTATCCGGTTAACATCCATCGGAAACAGGTGTCTGTTACGCAGGGCCCAGCTTAATTTGGGATCTATCTCCATATCCAGGTGCATATTCTGATCATTAAGTAATTCCCGGATATCAAAACCATAGAATCGCATTAGCCAATCTGTCTGATATAATCTGTTTTCCCTTAGCATGGGAACCTGTGTTCCGATAGCCGGCAACCTTGGATCTGTACTAATTGGAACGTATCCCGAATAGTAAACCCTTTTCATATTATAGTTTTTATAGAAGAATGCTGATGAGTACATGATATCTCGGTCACTTTCACCAGTAGCGCCTACGATCATTTGAGTACTTTGCCCTGCGGGCGCGTATTTAGGAGTGCTTTTGATAAGCTTTGATTCTGCTTTGTATTGAATGATCTCATTCTTTACCTTTTCCATAGGTTTCATGAAATCCTCATGTTTTTTATCTGGCGCAAGAAGTTTAAGGCCAGATTTTGTAGGGATCTCGATATTCACACTTAGCCTGTCTGCATATAATCCTGCTTCACGCATGAGCTCGTCGCTGGCTCCGGGAATGCTTTTCAGGTGAATATACCCATTGAAATTTTCCTCCAGCCTGAGTTTTTTTGCAACGCTTATCAATCTCTCCATGGTATGATCTGGACTTTTAAAAATTCCCGAACTTAGAAAAAGACCTTCAATATAATTACGACGGTAAAAGCTAATGGTAAGATCTACAACTTCCTGAACCTTGAAAGCCGCTCTCTTAATATCATTGCTTTTCCGGGTCACGCAATAGGCACAATCGAAGATACAGTGATTGGTAAGCAAGATCTTTAATAAAGAGACACAGCGACCATCCTGGGTATAGGAATGGCAAATACCCATCCCACTGGAATCTCCCAGGCCTTTTTTAGTGTTTGTTCTCTTGCTACCACTACTCGAGCAGGAAACATCGTATTTAGCGGCATCTGCAAGAATATTGAGTTTTTCTTTAATTCGATCGAAATCCATAAAATTGGAATTTTTCCAAAATTAGGAATAATTCCTATTTAATAATAAGTTTTAATCAAAAGGTTTTGATGCATTTCGAATTTTAAATAGCATTTTCAAATTTAAACTGTGCTCATTAATCTATTTGAAATGGAAATTCCTGGTTTTGTTATTAGGATTGGACCTATAAACGGTTATACTTCAGGAGGCCATAATTCCTTAATTATGCAATTAATAATTAGTAGTAAATTCGTCAGGAAAATTTTATCTTCGCACCAATAAATTTGCAACTATGAGTTTACAGGAAAAGGTAATGGTCGAAATGAAAGCGGCTATGCGAGCTAAAGATAGTATGAAACTTGAGGCTTTAAGAGCTGTTAAAAGTGCAATATTACTTGCTGCTACTGAAACTTCCTCTAAAGACGGTCTAACCGAAGATGAGGAAAATAAACTTCTGCAAAAACTGGTTAAACAGCGCAAGGATAGTGCTCAGATATATAAGGAGCAGGGTAGAGAGGATCTTGCTGAACCTGAATTGCAACAAGCTGCCGTAATTGAGCAATTTCTTCCTGAGCAATTGAGTGAGGCAGAAATCGAGGCAGAGGTTGAAGAGATCATTGCTGAAACCGGAGCCTCAGGAATGCAGGATATGGGCAAAGTAATGGGAATGGCCAGTGGAAAATTAGCCGGTAGAGCTGATGGAAAAACCATTTCTGGAATTGTACGAAAAAAATTAGCGTAAATAATTGTTATCACATTGAGCGCAGTCGAAATGTGAATTTTAAATAAAAGGCCCCGTGGCGCAACTGAATAGCGCATCAGATTTCGGCTCTGAGGGTTGCAGGTTTGAATCCTGCCGGGGTCACGAATAAATCAAAAAGCAAGCGAAATCATAAAGCTTGCTTTTTTGATTTTGTGGCTGTTTGATTTTCAAAGCGGAGCTTTGCAGGATGCGCGAAGCGAATCCTTAAGTTTGAGTTTCTTCGAAAACATCTTTTATTGAGAGCTGCTTTGCAGGATGCGCGCAGCGACTCCTGAAGTTTGAGTACTTTAGGACAAACCCATCGCCATATAGATTAAAAAGCAGACTAAATCAGAGCTTTTAAGACAGACAATGCTAGTTCTGCCTAAGATTATAATGACGAAAAATAGGGGAAAACCCTTATAAATTAATTTTATTCAGCGGCTTAATTTGGTAAGTCCTATTAACCAATAAGTTATGATTCAGGATTATAGTCATATTTACCGGAATATTATACTAGCTCTTAGTGTGGTTCTGGCCGTGTATATTGTGTTTAAATATCTTACCTGACCGGGCACTTTTTTCCGGAATACCTTCTTTACCACCCGAAAAAGGTGGTATATTCTTATAATATTAATCTAGGACCGCCCTTTAAATTTTTAAAATCATTTCAATTAGATGTTTTTTTACCTGGTTTACAATGGATTACGTTTTTTACCGATAAAAAATTACAATTCTTCGAAAAATCTTTTTTTTTACTTTAAACAAAACTATATAATTTGTTAATTGCCTAGTGGTCAATGTATTGAAATATATTGATTCAACTAACCAGATTTCTCGATACCTACACCCTGGATACCTTATCCCTACTGGTATTCGCAACAAGTTTTCAATTTAAACCAGTTTATTATGAAGAGTTTTTTACCTCTGACAGGTAAAACTGTAGGATTAGTTTTCCTTACATTTTCCCTGCTTTTTAATGTGAATTTAGGTGTTGCTCAGACTGTTACATCTGACAAGGATGATTATTCTCCCGGTGAAACTGCTATTGTAACAGGGGCCGGCTGGACCGGTGATACCACGGTTACTGTACATTTCTACGAAGATCCGGAGTATGATCATGACCACGATTATCATAATTATCCTGTGAATCCAGATGGTACTTGGGAAATCCAATTTCCAATTGAGGAAAGACACATTGGGGTAGAATTTACCGTTGAGGTGATTGGGGACCAGTCCGGCTCTACAGCGAGTACAATTTTTACGGATGGGAATATTAGGATTGATACAAATTCAGGTCAAGTAACTGTTAATTTTGTAAGATATAATTCTAATAATTGTACCGGTACAATACTCAATAGTGGTTCCGGAAATGCAAATCCTAGCACTACTAATAATAATTTTCAGTTTGTGGGAAATGGCGAGACTATTAAGTTGACAGCTCCTGCCACAAATTCGTTAGGACAGTCATTTCAAAATTGGGCATCTGCTAATGGTAGTGCGAGTTTTGTAATCGTTGGAGGTGATCCAAAAGTTATATGTGTGCAAGGAACAAATGGGCAGGGGGCGATTAAACTTGAAATAAATTATAATGTTTCCTGTACTCAACCTAATATTAATTCAGTAAACAGTTGTGTTGGTGGGGATATAACCTTTACGCAAACAGATGGGAATCCAGGAGGTACATGGTCGGTGACTGGAGGTGGAAGTATAAATTCCTCAACAGGTGTTTTCTCCCCCTCAACTCCAGGATGTTTCTCTGTGACTTATTCTACAACAGGAGGATGTTCTGATACCAAGTCTTTTGTAGTCTTTCCTTCGGCTCCGGCAGCCCCGGTAGTCTCAAATACCTGTAATTCTTCACTGTCGATTCCGGAACTACCCACCGTTTCCGGTTTCACAGCCCAGTATAGCTTTGATAATGGTTCTACTTGGAGTACCACTCGTACATCTACTTCAACCACTGCCAGTTGTTATTCGATGAAAACTCGCTTTGTGTTAACCAATGCTTGTGGGGCTAATGCCGCTAATACAGCAGCACCTTGTGCAGCATCCCCAACGGGTAATGCAATAATCTTCCCGGCAAAACCTGCTGTACCAGTAGTGGCCAATACCTGTAATTCAGTATTGACCATCCCTGCCCTGACTTCTGTAACGGGTTTTACACCTCAGTATAGTTTTAATGATGGATCTACCTGGAGTACTTCCAATACTTCCACTTCAACCACTCCTGGTTGCTATTCAATGAAAACCCGATACGTTTTTAATGGGTCTTGTGGGTCGACCAGTACATCTGCTCCGGCAGCCTGTAGTTCGTCAGATACCGGAAATGCTGTGATTTTTCCGAATGCGCCACCGGCGCCTACAGTTAATGAGGGTTGTGGAACCATTAGCGTAACTGCGCCAACCTCTGTTACTGGATTTAATATTCAATATTCTTTTGATAATGGTGTTAACTGGGGAGCCAATACTCCGCCAACCGACGATAATTGTAGCGGGTATAATATAAGAACTAGGTATGTTTTGGCATCAGCCTGTGGCTCTACCGCAGCCGGGGCTGTAAGCACTATTGCGTCGTGTGCTGCTTCTCCCGCTACCAATAGGGTGGTGGATAGCACGATTCCAACGGCAGATGTCTTAACGGATATCAATGTGGAGTGTTTTTCAGATATTCCTGATGCTGATATTAACGATGTAACCGGTGAGACCGATAACTGTGATGGACCTGTTACCGTCGCCTTTGTAGGGGATGATATTACCTCTGCTACCTGTGATGGAGATGCAGTGACCGTGATCAGGACTTATAGCCTGACCGATTGTAGCGGTAACACCACCAATATTACGCAAACGATCAATGTGGATAATGTGACCCCTCCAACGGCAGATGTCTTAACGGATATCAATGTGGAGTGTTTCTCAGATATTCCTGATGCTGATATTAACGATGTAACCGGTGAGACCGATAACTGTGATGGACCTGTTACCGTCGCCTTTGTAGGGGATGATATTACCTCTGCTACCTGTGATGGAGATGCAGTGACCGTGAYCAGGACTTATAGCCTGACCGATTGTAGCGGTAACACCACCAATATTACGCAAACGATCAATGTGGATGATGTGACCCCTCCAACGGCAGATGTCTTAACGGATATCAATGTGGAGTGTTTCTCAGATATTCCTGATGCTGATATTAACGATGTAACCGGTGAGACCGATAACTGTGATGGACCTGTTACCGTCGCCTTTGTAGGGGATGATATTACCTCTGCTACCTGTGATGGAGATGCAGTGACCGTGACCAGGACTTATAGCCTGACCGATTGTAGCGGTAACACCACCAATATTACGCAAACGATCAATGTGGATGATGTGACCCCTCCAACGGCCACTCCACCTGCAGATATAATAGGTCTTCAGTGTATCGCTGATATACCTGTTGCCGATATCGAAGCTATCACTGACGAAGCTGACAATTGTGGTGGCGCTGTTATTGTAACGGTCACCGCCACCAATAATGGAGGAGCTGGATGTAATGGTGATCCGTATGTTGTTACCAGAACTTATACTTTAAAGGATTGTAGTGGTTTGACCACAGATCTTGTTCAGACCATTACGGTCGAAGATTCTACAGCTCCAAATTTGGATCCCATAGAACCATTAAACCCTGTAGCAGTAAATACCCCTTTCACCATACAAGCTCCTTCCACCGGAGATAATTGTTCAGGGTTAACAGTGACATGGTATTTCGATTCAGATGGAGATATAACAGATCCATCAGACGCAGAATTTGATGAGCCAGGTAGTTTCAATGGTAGTTTTGTTCAGGGTAATTTTGATTCAAGTATTTTTGAAACTTTAGAAAATCCAACAGGAACAGGAGTGTATAGTGTAATGCTTGTTATTTCAGATGATTGTGGTAATGAAACTGTAGAATTTTACGATTATCTTGTTATCTACGATCCATCCGGAGGTTTTGTTACCGGAGGAGGATGGTTCTATTCCGATCCTGAATTTCTGATAAACAACCCTGATAATAAAGAAGGTAAGGCTAATTTCGGTTTCAATGCCAAGTATAAATCTGGTAGGAATAACACAACCGAGGTAGATGGACATACAAACTTCCAGTTTAAAGAAGGCGACTTCCATTTTAAAAGCTCGTCTCACGAAGATATGTCGTTAGTGATATCTGGAGATTTTAAAGCTACATATACCGGTGTTGGAACCATCAATAATGATCCTGAACTATTTAATTTTAGGGTAACCGTGATAGATGCTGAAAAAACACCTAATCATGATATTGATTTATTTAGGATAAAAATTTGGAATAATACCCAGGGAGTAGTATATGATAATAATATCAATACGAACGTTAGTGAAAATGCTGATCCTTCCACGGAAATTGACGGCGGTTCAATAGTTATCCATAAACCTAAAGGCGGTGGAAAAACTAAAACAATGGAATCAACAGAGAAAACACAGGCTCAAACTACTGAACCTGAGGTGGCAGATAATCTGAATTCCCTGGAAGTTGCACCGAACCCGATGGTTACTTATACTGATATAAGATTCAGTTTAAAAGCAAGAGTCAAGGCAGATCTGTTCATCTTCGATATGAATGGAAGACAGCTAAGCACCCTGCACTCGGCCATGGTGGATGCTAATGAAGTAATACAGGTGAGATTTGACCGGGGCAGCCTGCCAAGCGGAGTTTATATCTGCAAGCTGGTGACCGGAGATGGACAAAGTTATGAGAGACAAATCGTAATCGATTAAAATGAGTGAAAAGTCCGGGTAAATTAGCCCGGACTTTTTTATTTATCTTAATCTAAATTTAAAAGTCTTAACCGCGCTGGAGAATTTTATGTTTTTTTAAGCCTTAGCGTTAAAACTTTTACAAATAGTATGCGGAAGAGAGCGATACTTATAAATTAGCCAGATAAGTAATTAAACAATCTAACAACTATGGCAGCTTATTTTAATTCAAATCAGCTTAGAGATTCTTTGCAGCAATTAGTGAAGATGTATATAGACGAATGCAAGGAATGTAAGACCTTATCCCAGGATTGTATAGATCTTTTAAGGCACAATTTCCTGGCAGAATATGTTGTCTATAATAAATCAAATAACAGTATCGAAATCGGGATTAATAAGTCCGACAAATTTGATGGCTATCCCGAAATTGAAGCTTATAGCTTTCCATTAGAGGATGTAGGAAAGAAAGTAGATTACTCCTTTAAAAATAACCATGAAGACCTGGAATTTTATGGGAAACTTATTGGTAGAAGAAAAGGTATAGGATCTAATTCAGTAGTTTTGTTGGACTAAATAAATTAAGCATCAACAAAAAGCCGTTCTTTTTTATAGAACGGCTTTTTTTATGAATGCTTTACAGTTTTACAGGAACTAATATGTTCCATGATCAAACTGGCGTGAACTCTTGAGTTCTCAATAAACCACTTATGGGTTTCTACTCCGCCACAAATTACTCCAGCGAGATAAATTCCCGGGATATTCGTTTCCATGGTTTCTTCGTCATATTCCGGTATTTTCCTGCCATCATCAGATAGTTTGATCCCTATATCCTGGAGGAATCCGAAATTAGGACGGTAACCGGTTAATAATAATACGAAATCATTTGGAAGAATTTCTTCTCCCTCCGGAGTGTTTAATATCACTTCGTTTTCTTTGATTTCTTTTAGAGTGGAATTGAAGTATGCCTTAATACTACCTTCTTCGATACGATTTATAACATCTGGTCTTACCCAATATTTTACTCTTTCTCCAATTTCAGGTTTTCTAACGATCATGGTCACCTCACCACCTTTTCTATAGATCTCCAGTGCAGCATCTACTGCAGAATTACTCGCTCCAACTACTACAGTTTTTTGAGTCGCATAGTAATGTGGATCATCATAATAGTGAGAAACTTTTGGAAGATCTTCGCCCGGAACCTTGAGGTAATTAGGTATATCGTAAAATCCGGTGGCCACTATGACATTATTTGCAGTATATTCTGCTTTCGTGGTTTTCACCAGATGGATTTGCTCAGCTTTGGTCTCTACCGCTGTAACTTTTTCAAACAAATGAATGTTTACCTTATTATTCGTAGCAATTCTGCGGTAATATTCCAGTGCTTCACGTTTTCCCGGTTTTGGATTATTGCTGATAAATGGAATATTATCTAACTCCAACTTTTCTGAAGTAGAAAAGAAGGTCATATTAGTAGGATAGTGGTAAAGCGAATTCACCAGGCAGCCTTTCTCCAGTATAACATATGATAGACCTTTTTTCTCTGCTTGCAGCGCACAGGCAATCCCAATTGGTCCGCCACCTATAATTACAACTTCATATTTGTTATCAGGAGTTTGCAACTTGCTTCAGGTTTTTAATGGTTTTAAGCTGATCATCAGATTTAAATACAAAACTACCTGCTACCAGGGCATCAGCACCGGCATGAGCCAGTTCAGCCGCATTTTTATCGGTTACGCCGCCGTCTACTTCAATCAGGGTTTCGGCATTATTTTCAGTAATAATCTCTTTCAATCGCTTAACCTTATTATAGGTATTTTCAATAAAGCTCTGGCCTCCAAATCCAGGGTTTACACTCATGATCAGCACCAGGTCGATATCATTTATAACATCTTTTAAAAGCTCTACACTGGTATGTGGATTTAATGCGACACCAGCTTTCATACCTTCAGCTTTAATGGCTTGTATGGTACGGTGCAGGTGAGTGCAGGCTTCATAATGCACAGTAAGTATATCTGCACCTAAATTCGCGAAATCTTTTATATATCTGTCTGGATCGATGATCATTAAATGAACATCGATGGTCTTGGTTGCATGTTTGGTAATAGCCTGTAGAACCGGCATTCCGTAAGAAATATTCGGTACGAAAACCCCATCCATGATATCTATATGAAACCAGTCGGCTTCACTCTTATTTACCATTTCGGTGTCGCGTTGTAAATTTCCGAAATCGGAAGCCAGCATAGAAGGGGCAATTAGTGTTTTACTCATAGTTGTTTTGTTGTTATGCTGTAAAAATAGTAAGAAAAAAAGGTTTACCTGTTGCTTTCATTATAAATGGGAAGTATGATTCAATTGTAACTATTGATAAGCATGATTCAGATTCGTTTGGATTTATCCAGGAATTTGAAGGCAGATCTTGCTGCATGGTATCCACACATGCCATGCACTCCTCCGCCGGGTGGAGTGGAAGAGGAGCAAATAAAAATTTTGGGATTTGAAGTAGCATATGGATCTAACTTAGCCACTGGCCTCGTGAACAGTTGGGTAATATCCTGTTTGCCGCCATTTATATCTCCGCCTATTATATTTGGATTAAAGTGTTCTAACTGCCTGGTTGTATAAGTGTTTCTTGCAAGTATTATTTTCCTGAAACCCGGGGCAGCTTTTTCAATCTGGTCTTCTATTGCCGCAGTTTGATCTGCAATGTTACCATTAGGTACATGACAATATGCCCAGGCGGTTTGTTTTCCTACTGGTGCACGGGTTGTATCAAATACAGAATTTTGGGCCAGCAATACATACGGAATATTATTTAATCTGTTGGCGTGAATATCGCTTTCAGATTTTTCAATTTCCTCTGTACTGTACCCAATATGTACGGTGCCAGATCTGCGGCATTTATCATTTAACCAGGGAATAGGTTCTTCCAGTGCCCAGTCGATCTTAAAAACACCGGCACCGTAATTATATTTCTGCAGCCTTTTTTTATAGGTTGATGATAATTCTATATTCTTTATGCTGAGAATTTGCCGGGGTGTAAGGTCAAAGAGATAAGAATCTGATTCAGGGAGCTGTTTAAGGTCTGATATTTTTTCGTTCAACCTGATTTCCCCTCCCAAAGATTTGTAATACGAAATGAGGGCATTAGTTAAACCGGAGGCTCCGCCTTCTGGAAATGGCCATCCATATTTGTGAGCCATGATACTTAATACTAAACCAAAAGATGCTGAAGCAATATTTGTCAACGGCAATGTGGAGTGGGCTGCAGCTCCATAAAAGAATAATTTAGTTTTTTCTTTTTTAAAATTATGATTAGCGAAAAACCTGGCAGATGGAAAAGCCCTCAGGCCAAATTTCAGGAATTCAACCGGATCGTCTGGCCAGGTTAAGGGACCCAACAGGTCCTTTTCGATCTTTGGCCAGGACTTCGTAAGCGATTCAAATAAATGTATATACGATGCAGCATCCTCGCCTAACTGGTCTGCAGTAGCCTTTATATCCCGGTAGCACGCGACGGCACCTCCATCTGACAAAACCTGCGTATAGGGTATTTCCGGAAAGATCCATTTTAGTCCATGATCTTCCAGGGGTAATTTTCTCAGAAATGGTGAGGCATAAGCCATTGGATGAATCGCAGATCCAATATCATGTTTAAATCCTGCCAGGGTTAATTCTTCAGTTCTTACTGAACCGCCGGGAGTGGAGGCTTGCTCAAAAATGACTGTTTTCAGTCCCTTTTTTTGTAGATAAATAGCTGTTGAAATACCATTAGGCCCGCTACCTGTAATCACCGCATCAAATAGTTCAGACATCAGGGCAGATCTTTATTATCCAGTTCTTGCAGGTATTGCTTAAAATTCCGAGATCCATACTTTTCGCCGATCATATCGTGCGTGGTGATATATTTAAAGTTCTCCAATTTACTATGTATATCACCAGAAATCTTAGACATCGCAATTCCAATTTCGGCAAGGCTTTCCGGTAGTCTAATAATTTCAGCATTAAATCGATCTTTGATCATTTCTGCCATTTCCAAACGGGTATGAATTTCAGGACCGCCAATTTCAAGAATTTCCGGTCCATCAAAAAGATACTTCTTTGCTACTTCTGCAAGATCTGCCTGGTGTATACTGTTCGTTTTCGCAAGTCCATCACCAATAACCGGGATAAAATTTCTTTTAGCCATAATGGCCAGATCATGCAAGCCACTAAATAAACCAACCGGTCTTAAAATGGTATGATTAATTCCCGAATTCTGCAAAGACTTTTCAAATTGTCGGTTAGATCCCGGAATATTCAGGTTTGCCTTATCTCCAGCTCCCTTGATAGATACATAGATAAATCTTTGTACAGAATTCACCTTTGCGTCCTGCAGTATTCTTCTGTTTATTTCAAAATCTATCTCAAAAAAAGAATTTTCATTTTTCGTGAAGAGGCTTATACTATTGCCAAGGGCAGAAATTACGATATCAATATTTTTTGTAATATTCTTAAAACTATCCTTTTCTGTAGCAATGTGAATATCATCACTATAGAAGGATAGTTTTTTCCGTTTTTCTTCAGAACTGGTATGTAATCGCAAATGGTGGCCTTCCCGATATAAGGCTTTGGTGATCTCCATTCCCAATACCCCTGAGGCTCCGGCTATCAATATTTTTTTCATTGGCTTTTGAAAAATTCGATTAGAATTTACAGACAAATTATCGAATTCACCAAAAGCACATTTCGATTAACAAAAGTTTAGATATAAAAAAAACCCCGGTCATCACTCCGGGGTCATTCATCAATCAAAAAACGAACAGTTATCTTCATATCGGTTCATCACGCCGACACTAAACTGTTGTTACTTTAAATATCTTAGCCAAGATAAGTTTTTAAAATCTTACTTCTGGAAGTATGTTTTAATCTTCTAATAGCTTTTTCTTTAATTTGTCGTACTCTTTCTCTAGTTAGATCAAAAGTCTCGCCAATTTCTTCTAAGGTCATAGGGTGCTGGTCTCCCAGTCCAAAATAAAGTCTAATCACATCTGCTTCACGTGGCGTAAGTGTTTCCAGCGCACGTTCGATCTCTGTTCTAAGAGACTCATGTAAAAGCTCACGGTCTGGATTTGGTGATTCACCCGAACGTAAAACGTCATAAAGGTTAGAATCTTCACCCTCAACCAATGGAGCATCCATAGATACATGACGCCCGGAATTCTTCATAGATTCCTTAACGTCGTTAATGGTCATGTCTAATTCTTTTGCAATTTCCTCAGCACTTGGCGGACGCTCATGTGACTGCTCTAAAAAAGCAAAAGTTTTATTGATCTTGTTTATAGAACCAATTTTATTCAATGGTAAACGAACAATTCTCGATTGCTCGGCCAATGCCTGCAAAATGGACTGTCTAATCCACCATACGGCATATGAAATAAATTTAAATCCACGGGTTTCATCGAAACGTTTCGCGGCTTTAATCAATCCTAAGTTTCCTTCATTAATAAGGTCGGGAAGGGTTAAGCCCTGATTTTGATATTGTTTAGCTACAGAAACCACAAAACGAAGGTTCGCTTTGGTTAATTTCTCCAGGGCACGGTTATCACCCGCTTTAATTCTTTGTGCCAGTTCTACCTCTTCGTCAGCGGTGATTAGGTCTACTTTTCCAATTTCTTGCAAATACTTGTCTAACGAAGCGGTTTCACGATTGGTTACCTGCTTCGTAATCTTCAGTTGTCTCATCTATCTTCTACTTGGATTTTAATGGTGCATAGCTCTTCTATATGTTTATACGTACGAAGTACTCTTAATGTTACAAGAAGTTCAGTTTTTTTTTCGGGCGTTGCACTTCGTGCCGGGCTTTTCGCTGCAAGTCCTCGCTAACTTTCAGTTGCTGCGGGCTTTTCACTGCAATCCCTAATGCAGGATCTCTCCTTTAAAATGTTACTGTGTTCTCATAAGCGGAAAGATAGTCGGCAGATTTTGTTGAAAATTTCATGCTGATGAAAAAAAAATAAAAAAAAAGCCCTTGCGCAGGGCAAGGGCTTGATATTAAAAGATAAAAGAATTAATCTCTTTTTTCTCTCGGTTTTCTATCATCACGTCCACGATTATCACGAGAACCACGGTTATCTCTGGATCCTCTGTTATCGCGCTTGTCATCTCTGGGTGGTCTTGCCACATAACCTTCCGGTTTTTCCATCAACGCCTTACGTGAAACTTTATCCTTTCTGGTTTTTGGATCCAGACCAAAGTATTTCACATCGATCACATCACCAAGTTTAAGAACATCATTTACATCATTGGTACGTTCCCATGCCAGTTCAGAAATATGAAGAAGTACTTCGTTACCCGGAGCATCAACATATTCTACAACCGCTCCAAAATCAAGAATTTTTACAACTTTTACTTCGTAAACACTTCCTTTTTCAGGCTTAAAAGTTATAGATTCTATCTTCGCAAGAACCTTATCAATTCCTTCCTGCTGAGTTCCCAGGATTTCAACGATACCTTCTTCAGTTACCGGATCTTCATTGATCACGATTTCAGTTTTGGTCTCTTTCTGAAGTTCCTGGATCACTTTTCCACCAGGTCCAATAAGAGCTCCAATGAATTCATTAGGAATTCTTCTGGTAATGATCTTAGGAGAATGAGCTTTTACATCCTGGTTAGGTTGTGGAAGCGTTTCATTCAATTTATCAAGAATATGAAGTCTGCCTTCACGAGCCTGTTTCAGTGCATTTACAAGGATCTCATAAGAAAGTCCCTTGATCTTAATGTCCATCTGGCAGGCAGTGATACCATCAGCAGTACCGGTTACTTTAAAGTCCATATCACCAAGGTGATCTTCATCTCCTAATATATCAGAAAGTACAGCATAATTCTCACCATCAGAAATTAATCCCATAGCAATTCCAGAAACTGGTTTCTTAAGCTGAACTCCGGCATCCATTAAGGCCAGGGTTCCGGCACATACGGTAGCCATAGAAGAAGAACCGTTAGATTCCAAAACTTCAGATACCACACGCACGGTATAAGGACAATTATCGGGGATCATACCTTTTAATGCACGTTGTGCAAGGTTCCCGTGTCCAATCTCTCTTCTTGAAGTACCTCTAATCGGGTAAGCTTCACCGGTAGAGAAAGGAGGGAAGTTATAATGCAGGTAAAAAGTTTCCTCACCCTGCTGGGTTGGAAGGTCTACCTGGTTTGCTTCTCTGGATGTTCCAAGAGTCACGGTTGCCAGGGCCTGAGTTTCACCTCTTGTAAATAATGCAGAACCATGTGTAGAAGGCAGGTAATCAACCTCAGACCAGATTGGTCTTATTTCGTCAGTTTTTCTACCATCAAGTCTAACTCCTTCTTTAAGAGTTACGTCACGAACTGCTTTCTTCTGAGCATCGTTGAAGTATCCAGAGATCATTTTGCCTTTCTCTTCAAGTTCCTCTTCGGTGAACATAGCTTTCACTTCTTCCTTCAATTCTGCAAAGGCTTCGGTTCTTTCATTTTTACTGGTACCTGCTCTGGCAATATCATAAGCTTTCTGGTAAACAGCATCGTGAATTTTCTGCTCGATTTCCTCGTCTGTTTCAGCAACTTCATACTCACGGGTTTCTTTCTTTCCAAATGCTTCAGCAAGTTTTACCTGTGCTTCACACTGAACTTTAATTGCCTCATGAGCGAATTTAATGGCCTCGGCCATTTCCTCTTCAGAACATTCATCAAACTGTCCTTCTACCATCATTACAGAATCTGCAGAAGCACCAACCATGATATCCATGTCTGCCTCTTTCAAAGCTTCTCTGCTAGGGTTAAGAACGAATTCACCATTTATTCTCGCAACTCTGGCTTCAGAAATTGGAGTTTCAAAAGGAATATCAGATAATTGAATAGCCGCAGATGCTGCTAATCCTGCTAAAGCATCTGGCATAACGTCATCGTCATGAGACATTAGCTGGATCATTACCTGTGTTTCGAATTTGTAATCTTTTGGGAATAGTGGACGCAGTACACGGTCTACTAAACGCATTACTAAAATTTCTTCGCTGCTTGGTCTTGCTTCTCTCTTGAAGTATCCTCCAGGGAAAAGACCTGCCGCGGCAAATTTTTCGCGGTAATCCAATGTTAATGGAAAGAAATCCATGGTTGTAGGTTTGTACGAAGAAACTACCGTACATAATAACATGGCATTACCCATTTGAACAACAACCGACCCGTGAGCCTGTTTTGCCAGTTTTCCGGTTTCGAGAGAAATGGTTCTGCCATCTCCCAGATCGATAACCTCTTTAAAAGTTTGTGGAATCATAATAATTTCAAATTTGATCTGAATAACTTCAACCAGATCATTTAGTTAAACAAAGGTCTCCGCCATCCGGACGGCCGGGTTGTGTGTTGTGTGTAGTTGTAAGTTGACCAATGAAAAACTACCCCTTGGGCGACAATTTTTGAATGCCTGAAACGCGATCAGGACCTTCTAAATATAAATAAAAAAAGGGGGCATAAAGCCCCCTGAAAATTATTTTCTTAATCCTAGTTCCTTTACGATGGCACGATACCTCATGATATCCTTCTTCATTAAGTAGTCTAGTAAACTTCTTCTCTTACCTACCAGCATTACAAGTGAACGCTCTGAGTTGAAATCTTTACGATTTTTCTTCAGGTGCTCAGAAAGGTGTGCGATTCTGTAAGTGAACAATGCGATCTGTCCTTCAGCTGAACCGGTATCAGTTTTACTTTTACCGTGCTTGGCGAAGATCTCTTCTTTTTTTTCTTTTGCTAAATACATTCCAATATTATTTAAATGATTTTTATGTATTGACAGTTTTTCCGTCAGGCGGCAAAGGTACTATTAATTTAGAAATTACCTATTTAAACCTGATTTTTTATTCAAGTACAATTATGATCTTACAGGTTGATTCTGAATAAGATCCAGATAAAGGTTCACTTTATTTTTAAGTTCAGATCTCTTGGTTATAAAATCTAAAAATCCTTTTTCCTTTAAAAATTCGGCTGTTTGAAAGTCTTTAGGAAGATCTTTTCCCGTGGTATCCTTTACAACTCTTGGGCCGGCAAATCCAATAAGTGCTCCCGGTTCAGAAATATTAATATCTCCCAGCATAGCAAAAGAAGCGGTTGTTCCACCAGTTGTTGGATCTGTAGCCAGAGATATATAAGGTATTCTGGCATTGGCCAGCTGGGCTAGCTTTACCGAGGTTTTTGCAAGTTGCATTAATGATAGTGCCGCTTCCTGCATTCTAGCCCCGCCAGATTTTGATATGATCATTAAGGGAATCTTATTTTTTAAAGAATAATCTGCAGCCCTGGCAATTTTTTCACCAACTACAGAGCCCATACTACCACCAATAAATTTAAAATCCATACAGGCAATAACCAGGTCTTTTCCTTTAGATTTACCTACGGCACATCTAACCGCATCTTTTAACCCGGTCTTTTCCTGAGCAGCCTTAAGCCTCTCGGTATATTTTTTTGTGTCCTCAAAATTTAAAGGGTCCTTTGAGGTCATGCCCTTGTCCAGCTCCTTGAATTTATTATCATCAAAAAGGATTTTGAAATACTCGTCGCTTCCAATTCTAACATGATATCCATCCTCTGGGCTTACATAAAAATTGCTTTCCAGTTGCTCTGCATCAACAATTTTCCCTGTAGGAGATTTATACCACAAACCTTTAGGAACATCCTTCTTTTCCTCTGTAGGTGTTTGTATACCTTTTTGTGTTCTTTTAAACCAAGCCATTTTCTTCCAATTTTTATCTTTCGATGATCAACTTTATGGCAATAAAAAACAGCCTTCATTTAATAAGACTGTTATTTTATTTTATAATGTGTTTACGTTATTTAAATCTTCAAACGCCTTTTTTAAACGGGCTTTGAAAGTTAATTCTCCTTCACGAACCCATTTACGTGGGTCATAATATTTTTTGTTAGGTACATCTTCACCTTCAGGGTTACCTATTTGAGAGGCAAGATAATCCTTTTTACTTTTCATATAATCACGAACTCCTTCCAGGTAAGCATATTGCAGGTCTGTATCTATATTCATTTTTATCACCCCGTAACCAATAGCCTCGCGTATTTCCTCAACTGTAGATCCACTTCCACCATGGAAAACAAAATCAATATGATTTTTCTCAACACCATATTTCTCTGAAATATGTTCCTGAGAATTCTTAAGAATTTTTGGAGTCAATTTTACGTTTCCTGGTTTGTAAACCCCGTGAACATTTCCAAAAGCAGCTGCAATAGTGAACTGGTCGCTAATTTTGCTCAGTTCTTCATAAGCATAAGCTACTTCTTCTGGTTGAGTATATAATTTTGATGCATCAACATCTGTATTATCTACCCCGTCTTCTTCACCTCCGGTGATACCTAATTCAATTTCCAGCGTCATTCCCATTTTGGACATACGCTCCAAATATTTTTTACATATTTCCATATTTTCTTCCAGAGGTTCTTCCGAAAGGTCGATCATATGAGAACTATATAATGGCTTACCAAATTGCTCATAATGCTTTTCACTGGCATCAAGTAAACCGTCTATCCACGGAAGTAATTTTTTAGCACAATGGTCTGTATGCATAATAACGGGCACGCCATATAATTTTGCCATTTCATGAACATGCTTTGCTCCGGCAACACCACCGGCTATTGCTGCTCTTTCTCCTTCATTAGAAAGACCTTTACCTGCATTAAATTGTGCACCACCATTAGAAAACTGAATGATGACCGGAGAATTTAATTCAGCAGCTGTTTCAAGTACCGCATTTACACTACTCGAACCAATCACGTTTACAGCAGGTAGAGCAAAGCCCTTTTCCTTGGCATAATTAAATATTTCCTGAACTTCTTTTCCTGTGGCAACGCCTGGTTTGATATTGTGACTCATAACTTTTGTTGATTAGGCTTACAAAAATAAGAAAATAAACTGGCTTAGAAAGGATAATTGATTCCTACATTATATACGGCGTTGGAGAAGTTGTAGTCTCTAAACCATCGAGCTCCCTGAGGCTGTGCAGGATCATGAGTTTTGAATCCTATATCAAAACGCAAAACAAAGAAATTGAAGTCATATCTAAGGCCAAATCCGCTACCTACGGCAAGTTCCTTGAGGTCTTCCAATCCTTCAAATTTATAGGCAGGTACATTTACATTATCAAGAACATTCCAGATGTTACCTACATCAACGAATAGAGCGCCTTTAAATTCGTCTATAATTCCAAACCGGTATTCACCATTAAAAGCGAGCTTCATGTTTGCTTCATTGAATTCAAGAATACTTCCGCTGCTTCCGGGACCAAGGTCATATGCCTGCCAGGCTCTGTTGTCGTTTGGTCCGCCTCCAAAGAAGGTTTTGGTGATAGGGATGCTATTCGCATTTCCATACGGTATGGCTACCCCGCCAAAGGCTCTAACGGCAAAGATACGATCTCTTCCAAGATCCCAGTGTTTTATGAAATCTACCTCTGTTTTGGCATATTGGGAATAGGCAACTCCGGTTACTTTATTGTTACCCTGTTCGTTCTGTTCATAACTGACCACCCCTGATAAAAGCGAAAGCAGGTTGCCAGCAGTCTCAATTTTAAACCTGAATCTCGAGAATTCTTTATCATACAAACTTTCCCTGGTATTCCAGAGGTAAGTATAATTTGAGGCAAAGATCAGGTTGTTTTCGGTAAGTCTTAATTTACGTTCAGAGATATCCAGTACATTGAAAAACTCTTCCCTGGTAAGACCGGTGTCCGGGGTATTATCTGAAACAACGTAGTTTATAAATTCATCGGCTTCATTCGGAATTTCCAAAACTGGGTTTTCTGATAGATCGTCAAAATTAAAGTTGCTTTCCCTGGCCAGGTTATTCAGTTCTTCAAATGAATTACGGTATACATTGAAGTAATTTTCTGTATTCAAATTCCTTACATACTGAATATTTAAAAGATCAAGGCTGTTTGAAAGTTTCTTGGAAGGTTTCCATGCATAATTGAAAATACCGGCAAAGGTTTGCTTGTCCAGTCCAATATTCCGCTGGGTACTAAATCCAAGGCTAATATTGGTGAACGGGGACATGTATTTTGGGATGACCTTTTCAGTTTCAAGAGGAAAAAATATTCGCGGTAAACTCAATTTAAGATCGGCTCCAACTTCAGTAATATCAAAAAAGCGGTTTTTATCAGTGCTTGCAGCAGCATCGGTAGATGAAGCCACACTTCCTCTTCCTGAAACTTCAAGATTTTCAAGACCGCCAAAAATATTCCGAATTAAAAATGAGCCCCCAAATCCAATCCCAAATTCCTGAATATTACTTTGTGAGACGTCGAAATCAAAGCCAAGAGAATATTTAGGAAGTGGAGTAAGAAAGATATTTGAAATAAGATCTGTGGAGGTAGAATCCTCAGGGTCCAGAATATACTGAATGTCCGGATATTTGAACACTCTCAATGCATTTAGCCTGTTATAGGTTCTGGTACGATCTGTATCCCTGTAGATACTTCCCGGTTTAATGAATATAGCATCGCTTACGGCTTCAGGCTTATAACGCATTTCCTCGAAACTGTATAGATTATAGCCTTCAAATTGGGCGCTATCTTCTAATTTCTCATTTCGCTGGGAATAAGTATAATCTGTAAAGATATTAACCTTACTAATATTGTGGATTTTAAAAGGAGTTCGGGAGATACTATCGCCAATATTATTTCTTTGATCTTTAATAATTAAGGTAGTGTTAACCTTATGATTTGTATTTACGGTATCTGCATCAAAGCTTATATATTCCTGGTCAAAATTATAGACTCCATTATTCCGAAATAATTGAGAAAGGCGATCACGTTCTTCATTAAAATCCAGTGTGTTATACTGTATTCCTGATTTTATCTCGCTTGCAGATTTGTGTAATTCGTAAAGAGAATCCAGGGCCTGCGAAGATATTTCAGTATAGATGGAATCCAGGATATACGGCTGATGTGGATTTACGTAATACTCTACTCTGGCCCTTTTAGTTTTATCCTCGATAGGAACAATAGTATAATCTGCTTCAACGTTAAACCAGCCATTATTCCAGTACCAAGATTTTAATCTGTTTTCAGATTTTTTTGCTTCTTCCTCGCTTACAATTCCCGGTGCTTCTCCGGTACGCTTAATCCATTGATTGAATTCAACTTTAGAATGTATATATCTATCAAATTGCTTTTTAGATAACAGAGCTATGAGTCTGTTTTTCTTCTGTTCGTTATTTAAATATTTTTTGGAAAGTATGCTATCAATATTAGGTCTGGCGAGATTGTAAAATTGTAGTTTCAGAGGAAATCCTAAAATACGGGCATTAGGCTCCTGTGATAACCTATTATAGATCCTTGGATCTTTTACCTTTTCGCCATTGCTGAATATTTCATTTTTAACCAGAAGATTTTGATCTGGTTCGAGTCTTTTAACGGCATTACAGCTAATTATTAGGAGGAAGGTTAAAAAAAATAATAATATTTTTGCCAGAAGCCGTTTCAAACAGTAGTGTTTAGAGGCTCAAAAATACATTTTTTGAATGGTTAGCAAAAGCCAGATTAAGTTAATAAAAAGTCTTTCCCAGAAAAAGTTTAGAAATATTCATAAACTCTTTGTGGTAGAAGGAGTAAAAGGAATAAATGAATTCCTCTACTCTGATTACGAATTAGTTTCAATTTATTCTACCAGGCAAAAATTTGATGTTTCTGAAAAGTATCACCTGATGGTTGAGGAGCGTGATCTTAAAAAAATCAGTTTCCTAAAAACTCCTCAGGAGGCTCTGGCGGTATTTAAAATTCCAGAAGATGATTCCGTGAGTTTGAATGGGTTGACCGTTGCCCTGGATGGGGTTCGTGATCCCGGTAACCTTGGGACCATCATTCGGCTATGTGACTGGTTTGGGGTTGAGAACCTAATTTGTTCTAAAGATACCGTAGATTGTTACAATACAAAAGTGGTGCAGGCCAGTATGGGTTCTTTAACGCGGGTAAACGTGCAATATTCAGATCTAAAGTCGTTTCTGCTGGCAAACCGGGATTTTCCTATTGTTGGCACCTTGCTCGAGGGGGATAATATTTATAAAGCCAGTTTACCCGCTTCTGCAATAATTATAATGGGAAATGAAGCTAATGGAATTTCAGAAGAGATCAAAGACCTTATAAGCCTAAGTTTGAATATTCCACAATTTGGTAGCCTGCAGAAGACAGAAAGTCTTAATGTAGCCACTGCGACAGCGGTGGTATTAAGTGAATTCCGCAGAGGCTAAGCTTTTATTGAAAAGTAAAGTTGATAAAC
Source organism: Christiangramia sabulilitoris (assembly GCF_007050985.1). Classification (GTDB taxonomy): domain Bacteria; phylum Bacteroidota; class Bacteroidia; order Flavobacteriales; family Flavobacteriaceae; genus Christiangramia; species Christiangramia sabulilitoris. The sequence continues at coordinate 205,510 of NZ_VHSF01000003.1, read as the reverse complement.
ACAGCCCTGGAAGACATCTTTTCTACATTACCCGTATAAAGGCTGTTTGGATCGACATCACGAATTAATTCATCGTTAAGGGCAAAGACACCTCTTATAGATGGGGAAAGTTTGAAATAGTACAAATAAAGATCAATTCCAAAGCCTAGCTCGTAGTAATAGGTATTTGTAGTCATCCTGAACTGACCGGCACTGTTATCGTCAGGATTATTTTCATTACTGCTCAGGTTGATGGAAGTTGAAACTCCGCCAACCACAAAAGGCCTGAAATTATTCAGCCTGTTCGCATTAAATTTTAATAGTAATGGAATATGAACATAGGTAGAGCTAATTTCCCGGTAGGTATTGGCATCTGCTTTCAACGCCTGAAAGCCTCGGGTATTAAAATTAACTCCGGGTTCAATGCGTAAATCCAGGTTATTGTCGAGCTTTAAATTTCCTATCAGCCCAACATTAAAACCGGTTCTGGTTTCTACCCTAAAATCCTGTCCAGTCACTGGGCTAGGGTTGTAATTCTTATAGTCAAAATTAAAATCATAGCTATTTAGTCCAAGGAAATATCCCCAGGACCAACGCTGTTGATCAAAATTTTGTTGGTTAAGCACCCGTTCTCCAGAGAATAACTGAGCTTGTGCAGTATTCAGGCATAACAGCATTAGGGCAATGGCAATAATATTCTTCATGTTACTACTTTGAGGCAGTATAAATTGTGGATACGCCAAATGTTTGGGGTAAATCATTTACATTAATAAACCCTGTTTTCTTCAAAATATTGTTGAAAGCACTCCCGAATGGAAAATTAGCTGCGCTTTCGCTTAGATAGGAATACGCATCCTTATCTTTCGAAAATATCTTACCAATCACAGGCAATATTAAATTGGAATATAATCTGTAACCTTGTTTGTAGGGAAATTTGGTTGGTACAGAAGTCTCCAATACTACGAAAATGCCTCCGGGTTTCAAAACTCTGTAAATTTCTTCAAGTCCTTTCTGAAGATTTTCAAAATTTCTAACACCAAATGCAACAGTGATCGCATCAAAAGTATTTTCTTCAAAAGGAAGGTTTTCAGAATCACCCTGTACCATTTCGATATGTGGATCCAGGTTTTTTTCTGAGATCTTTCTTCTTCCTACTTTCAGCATTCCTTCAGAAAGGTCCAGACCTATTATTTTACTGGCTCCGGTCTTTACCATTTGAATAGCCAGATCTCCAGTACCCGTAGCAATATCCAAAATGCTTTCCGGTTTTGTTTCATCTACAAGAGCTACTACTTTTTTCCTCCATTTAACATCTGTACCCAAAGAAATCACCCTGTTCAAACCATCATAACTACCCGAAATGTTATCAAACATTTGCTCGACCTGCTTTTTCTTGGTGAGTTTAGAATCCTTATATGGTGTTACCTTTTTGCTCATAGCGAAAATTTGGTTCAAAGATAACGGATATGCTTAAAATCTAGGGAGATTCAATAAATATTTATCTTTTGTTTTGCGATTTTTGGTTTCTCTAAAATAACTTAACTTTGCCTTCTCAATTTGAAGCTTTTATATGAAAATAATTATCGCCGGTGCAGGTGAAGTAGGATTTCATTTAGCTAAATTACTTTCCTTCGAATCTCAGGATATCACGCTAATTGACCCCAATAGAGATAATCTTGCTTACGCAGATACTCATTTGGATATCAGGACAATAAAAGGCGATGCGAGCTCCATAAAAATTCTTAAAGACGCCCAGGTTAAATATACAGATATGGTAATAAGTGTAACCTCAAGTGAGGCGACCAATATTACAGTATGTGTGCTGGCAAAACAACTAGGGGCTAAAAGGACGATTGCCAGAATTTCTAATACTGAATTTCTTGAAAATCAGGGAGAACTGGGCTTTACCCGTTTCGGTATCGACGAATTGATTTCTCCTGAAGCTCTGGCATCCCGTGAAATAGAACTTCTGCTGAATCAGTCTGCATTCAATGATAGTTATGAATTTGAAGAAGGTGCATTGACCATGATTGGGGTCAGCCTTTCGCGAACAGCTACCTTTGTGGGCAAAACAGTAAAAGAGGCTGCGAAAATATTTCCCGAACTTAATTTCGTGCCCATAGCTATTCAAAGGTTTGGAACTCAATATACGCTCATACCAAGAGGGGATACTCAGTTTAAGGATGGAGATCAGGTATATTTCATCACCCTTAAGAATGGAGTAGAAGAGTTGTATAAACTTACCGGAAAGATCAGACAGGAAATTAAGAACGTGATGATCCTTGGAGGTAGTAAAATTGGCAGAAAAACTGCAGAGGATCTTTGCCGGAATAATTTCCATGTAAAGCTTGTGGAAAAGGACCGGGAAAAGGCCTATGAACTGGCAGACGAATTACCAAATACTTTAATTATTAATGGAGATGGTAGAAATGTAGAGCTTCTTGAAGAGGAGAATATACATGATATGGATGCATTTATCGCGGTAACGGGAAACTCTGAAACCAATATCATGTCCTGCCTGGTGGCAAAATCTAAAAGCGTTAAGAAAACCATCTCTCTGGTTGAGAATATGGACTATTTTCAGTTAAGTCATTCAATAGGGATCGATACACTTATCAATAAAAAACTTCTTGCGGCGAATAATATATTCAGGTTTGTACGCAAAGGAGAGGTTGTTGCCATGACCAAGTTGAACAACATGAATGCCGAATTACTGGAGTTTATCGTAAAGCCCAAATCTCAGGTAAGCAATAAAAAGATCAAAGACCTGGATTTTCCAAGATCTGCCATCATTGGTGGAATCATTAGAAATGGAAAAGGTCTTATCGCCCTGGGCGATTTTCTTATAAAACCAGGTGACAGAATTGTAGTTTGCTGCCTGCCGCGATCTATTAATAAAGTAGAAAAACTTTTTCTGTAATGCCCAGGCTGAATTATCAAATAATTCTTCATGTAATGGGTTTACTGTTGCTTTGCAACGGTGGCTTTATGTTACTGGCAACTGTGGTTAGCTGGTTTTACCAGGATGGTGTAACCCTCGAAATTTCTACTGCGGCATTAATCACTCTTTTTATTGGGACTTTGTTCATGTTTACTACCCGTGGCCACAGTAAAGAGGTGAAAATAAGGGAAGGGTATATCATCGTAACCTTTGGATGGATTTTTATGGCGCTAAGTGGCTCTTTGCCCTATGTGATAAGTGAATCTATACCCGATTTTACAAATGCATTTTTTGAAACCATGTCGGGGTATACTACCACAGGTGCTTCTATATTAAATGATATCGAGGCGATACCTAAGGGGATTTTATTCTGGCGAAGTCTAACCCATTGGATTGGAGGGATGGGGATCATCGTATTGGCTATTGCCATACTTCCGCTTTTAGGAATAGGAGGGATGCAGCTATTTACTGCGGAATCGCCCGGACCTAGTGCAGATAAGTTAAAGCCAAGGATCAGAGATACGGCTAAGCGGTTATGGTTAATTTATGTCTCCTATACCCTGGCTGAAACTTTATTATTATGGGCGGCGGGCATGACCTTTTTTGACGCCATAAATCATGCGTTTAGTACCCTGTCCACAGGTGGTTTTTCTACGAAAAATGCCAGCCTCGCCTACTGGAATAACAATCCTCTAATTCAATATATCGTAATATTATTCATGCTGCTTGCTGGAAGCAATTTTGTTCTCAGTTATTTTGCTTTTAAAGGGAAGGTTAGCAAAATTCTTCATGATGACGAATTCAAATGGTATATCATTTTCATTTTTGGTTTTACTGCAATTTCGGCATTGATCGTTTACTTTCAGGCAGATGTGAGCTTATCTTCCATAGATCATCCCATGGTTTGGGGTGAGGGTGAAAGTGCTTTCAGGCATGCTCTCTTTCAGGTTCTAAGTGTCATAACCACTACGGGATTTGTTTCTGCAGATTTTACGATGTGGACGCCATTTTTAACAATTTTGTTTTTTGGTCTGTTCTTTCTTGGGGGCTCAGCGGGATCTACCGCAGGGGGAGTGAAGGTAATGCGTCATATTATAATGATTAAGAATGGTACAACCGAGTTTAAGCGGACTCTTCATCCAAACGCTATTTTACCGGTGCGTTTTAACGGTAAATCTATTAGTAAGGAGATTGTATTCAATATACTGGGGTTCTTTATCTTATATATGTTGTCTTTTATTATTGGGGCAGTGGTATTGGCTTCATTAGGTTTGGATTTTGAAACAGCTATTGGTGGAGCAGCCTCTTCTTTAGGGAATATTGGCCCCGCTTTCGGTGGCCTTAGTCCGGTGAATAATTTCGATATGCTTCCTGATTTTGGTAAATGGTGGACTGCTTTTCTAATGCTTATAGGAAGGCTGGAATTATTTACAGTATTAATTCTATTAACGCCATTTTTCTGGAGAAACCGCTAATTAAATTTCTGAAGCTTTAAAGCTATAAAAATAAAAAACCGGCTACAGGCCGGTTTTTTTATTAGAGATTTTATGCTTTACGAAAGCGCATTTTTTATTCTTTTCAAAGCTTCCTCAATTTGACTTTCACTGGCAGCGTATGAAATCCTTATACATTCCGGATTACCAAAAGCATCGCCTGTAACCGTAGCGACGTTCGCCTCTTCAAGTAAAAATAGACTGAAGTCTGTTGCATTCAGAATTTTGTGGCCTTTGATCGTTTTTCCAAAAAATGCAGACACATTAGGAAATACATAAAAAGCACCTTGAGGTTCGGTAGTTACGAATCCGTCGATTTCGCCTAAAAGGTCTATGATAAGTTTTCGGCGTTCCTTAAAGGTATCGATCATATGACTAATCTTGCTCACGGGAGCTTCAAGGGCCGTAATTACGGCACGCTGCGCAATACAATTGGCACCGCTGGTGATTTGTCCCTGCATTTTGTTGCATGCTCTGGCGATATATGACGGAGCACCTATATAACCAATTCTCCATCCGGTCATGGCAAATGCTTTTGAAACCCCGTTTACAGTGACCGTACGCTCATACATATCATCAAATTCTGCCATGGACGCATGATCTCCTACAAAATTGATATGCTCATATATTTCATCACTAACTATAATGATTTCGGGATATTTCTTAAGTACATCGGCCAGGGCTCGTAATTCCTCCTTACTATATACCATACCGCTAGGGTTGCAGGGAGAACTATACCAGATCATTTTGGTTTTAGGAGTGATCGCAGCTTCAAGCTGGGCGGGAGTGATCTTAAAATCTGTTTCCACAGTAGTTGGAATCTCTACCGGGACTCCTTCTGCCAACTTTACAATTTCGGCATAACTTACCCAGTAGGGGCAGGGTAAAAGCACTTCATCACCCGGATTTAAAACGACCATAGCAACATTGGCCAGTGATTGCTTGGCCCCGGTAGATACAACTATTTGTGACCTGTCATAAGTAAGATTATTGTCCCTTTTAAATTTGTTGATTACCGCATCCTTTAATTCAACATATCCATCAACAGGAGTGTAAGAATTATAGTTCTCATTAATAGCAGTTATTGCCGCTTCTTTGATGAAATCTGGAGTATTAAAATCTGGTTCTCCCAGGCTTAGCCCAATAATATCTTTTCCTTCAGCTTTAAGTTCACGCGCTTTAGCTGCCATAGCAAGAGTTTGTGAGGTTGCCATTGAGTTTATACGATTCGATAGTTTTTCCTGCATAATGATAAATTTTAATTTGCCTGAGGCAACTGTTATTTGCGCGTATCTTCCAAATTAACGAAGACAGCATCAAAGTTAAAATTTTAAAAATTCCACTGTTCCCAATTTGAAAAAATTTAGCAATAAAAATTAATTACTTTTGCAGAAAATATTCGGCTTTGGAATTAATAAGAAAATACTTTCCGCATCTAACAGAAGATCAGATCTCAAAATTTGAAAAACTCGAAGAGCTTTATAAAGACTGGAATCTCAAGATCAACGTAGTTTCAAGAAAAGATATTGATGAACTGTACCTGCGGCACGTTGTTCATTCTTTAGGAATTTCAAAGGTTCAGGAATTCAGGCCTGGGTCGAAAATTCTTGATGTGGGTACCGGCGGAGGATTTCCTGGAATTCCATTAGCAATAATGTTTCCTGAAAGTACATTCCATCTGGTAGATTCTATAGGAAAAAAAATAAAGGTGGTAGACGAAGTTTCTGAAGGTCTGGGCCTGGAAAATGTAACTTCCTTCAATCATAGAGTTGAGGAAATCTCGGGAAACTACGATTTTATAGTGAGCAGGGCGGTGGCAATTATGCCCACGTTTGTTAGATGGGTGAAGGGGAAAATAGCGAAAGAAAGCCTGCACGAAAGGAAAAATGGGATTCTATATTTAAAAGGTGGAGATCTAAGTGAAGAGCTCAAAGATTACCGCACTGCAGAAATCTTTGAACTTTCAACTTTTTTTGAGGAAGAATTTTTCGATACTAAAAAGGTGGTTTATCTGCCTATGAAGTATCGTGGATAATTTATTTAGTGATAATGATCTTTTTAGTGATGATCTTATCCTCAGAAAATAACTTCACGATATAAACTGCCGCACTTAGCTGCTGTCTTATTCTCAGCCTTACCACTTGCTCTGAGGGAATGTTTTCAAAGCTCATAATTCTTTGTCCCGAAACGCTGTATATTTCTACCCGTTCGATGTTCAGTAGATCCGGATTTTCCAGTGAGATCTCATCTGTATCCTTATAATAGTCCAGGCTAAGAAATTCGTCCTTAGGTTCCAGGTCAGGGTTTTCAGGTTGAACAGGATTTTCCTTCTCAGGCTCTTCAGACTCATTTTCCTCGGTTTCTTCTACAGAATTCTTATTTCTGAAAACAACTTCAAACCTATCATTGAACGATCCGGTCTCTTCGATTGTGGTTGTAAAGTCTTCTTCAGATATTTTATAATATTCGTCATTCGAATTATCCTTAAGGAAGATCTCGAAACTTGATTTCAAATTCTCAGTTTCATCTACCCTAATGGTAAATTCTCCGGCTTCAGCAACTTTAATACCTAAGGGTAAAACACGTTCGGGCTCAAAATCAGGAACTGCCTGGATAACGAATTCGGTATCACTAATCATCCAGTACATATCTTCAACATTATTCTCAATAAGCGGTGCGTCATAACCAAGGTCAAAACCTCCTGTTGCATTTTCATCTGCTGTTACCAGGATCTGCCTGTGATATCCTTTAGGAGATTCAAATTTAAGTCTAATCTTATAGCGTTCATCCAGGTTGGCCTTGTCCTGGTCAGCTTTAGGATTATCCTTTTCCTGACTGTGAAATTGAGAAAGATCATTTCCATTATTATCTTTTTCAGATTCCAGTATGAAAGCACGATATTTATTTTTGTAGGTAATCGTGATTGGATTATCTACTCCCTTAGTATTGATAAAGAAAGCCTGTCCCACCGGTATAAATTGACCTGGAGGATCTTTTTGACTGGAATCTTCATTATTGTTTATCCTTGAATCTACAGATGAAGCCGAAGAAATTCCACCGGAAAGGTTATAGACGGCATATCCGCCGACATATTCTTCCAGGTAATGAGAATCTTCCTTTCCAAAATGGTCCCAGAAATAAAGGGCTCCGTTAAAATCACTAATATTTTCATTAATAAATTGCAGGGCATCAATAGCTGATGGATATGGATTTCCCGTCAAGAGATTCTGGTCTACTCCAACGCTAACGCTAATATCCCCATTGTGCGGCTTACCCCGGAAAGTATAATTCTGCCTGGTGCTAATCGGGACGTATCCCCTGGTACCCTTCATCGTATAACCTATACCCGGGGGCAAAGATTCTGTTTGGTCAAACTGGCTCCATGAGAAATAATCATCTGCCTCCCCGTTAAAATCATCTTCTGGATCACCAAAATTATAGAGCCAATAGGTACTTATACGGGCATTTCCGGTATAGTTGCCATCTGCCCAATGATATTGATTATTAAAATCTATAGTTGCCGGAGCATCGGGATCTGAACCATCTAAAAGAATATCTTCTATAGTGTAACCCGAATTGTTGGGATTACCGGTAGTAGAAACCGGGGAAGACCAGTAGTTGTAATTAAAGCTGTTCGCTGTTCCCTGCTGATCAATATCTATATAGCCAGAACTGGCTTCTTCCAGAATACTCCCTTCTGTTTGTATAAGCTGAGAGTTACCTTCAAGATTAATACTGCCATCTAATCTTAGATAATGCGTGACTGTTAATCCCTGGCCGGATTCATCTTCAACATTACCATCGATTAATAATTCTCCCAATTTGGAAAAAAGCCCCAATACCTGAATGTCCTGTGCTGTAGAGAATATATTGTTATTAACTTCGACAATATTCCAATTAATAGGATTGTCGTTTATACCCTTCCCGTTGGGTACATTCCATACATCTGGTCTTAGCCAGGTAGATTTATCTCTCCAGGAGCCATCCTGGTTTGAAATATACGGAAGGGGAGCTGTATTTTCCTGTTCCGTTTCAATATTGATTAATTTACCATCTGCTTTAGTAAGAGCTAAATCTGGAGTAAGACCGGCAGAAGGCTTCAAAGAAATATCGTGAGAAATTAAATTTTCTGCAGGGTCAGGATCATTAGAGATTAATCGATAATAACCCTGGAGATCTCCCCAATTAAGATCATACCAGCGTTTATTATTTTGATCTAAGTTATAGTTTTGGTTGTCCTGATGATAACTACCTGTGTTTCGATGTTGTATAAGTTCGCCATCTATTGGCGTTGCAGAATTAGGACTGGAGATTAGATCTAATCGCTGATTCATCATAAATCTAATTTGCTCTGGTATCAAAGCCTTATTCCAGATACGGAATTCTTCCATCCATCCTGAGAAATAATTCTTTGGGCTCCAGGGACTGGCAGAATCATAAATTGCGCCCATTAGAAAAGGAGCGACAGTTGTTGATGGATTCGATGTGCCACTCGTATTGCCAACCTCTATTCCATCTACATATAATCTAGCTGTATTATTCTGAAAAACAACAGCGAGGTGATACCATCGGCTGGTGTTTATAATTTTGGAGGTGGTAGCAGATTTATTCCCCCATCTGAAAGTAGGTGAACCATTATTTATAATAAGATCATATCCGCCTGCGGTAGGATTGGATTTATCCTTTTTAGAGAAAATTGTCTTTAGGCCGGAGGTTGATTCAGGTTTAACCCAGATCTCAAATGTGAATGCCCCAGAGGTGAAACCATAATTATCTCCCATTGAGATGTGGTCATCCTCACCATCAAAGTCCAAGGCATTACAATCTCCTGCAAATTCAATGGTAACAGTATCTGTTTGCGAACAAGATCCATCTGCATTCGCTATTGTCCAGTTAAGGGTATAAGTCCCTGGGTTTCCAGTGAATCCTGAGTTTGGATCATCGGTATCGATAATAGTACCTCCCATAGCGGAATTTCCAGTATCAATAGACCATTCTCCATTCCCTTCTGTTGGTGTATTAGCATTTAAAGTTGTTTCAAAAATTCCACAACCCAGAGACTGAGGCTCTCCGGCATCGGGAACGGTTAGTTCTACTGGCTCAACAATAGTAACACTTTCAATTTCCTGGCATCCATTGGCATCGGTTACAGTAACAGTATAGGTTCCTGCAGTAAGATTGGTTGCGGTAGCAGTAGTTTGTTCATTTGGATCATTCCATAGGTATTCGTACGCATTGCCAGATAAAGGTGTACCTCCAGAGGCGGTAGCTGTCGCAGACCCTAGATCTCCAAAACAATCGGGGTTATCTGGTACAATATTTAAAGTGATTACCGTTGCCGGTTCTTCAATAACCACAGAATCTGAATTTCTATTACCTCTTGAATCTTCAATGTAAACGGTATAGGTGCCTGCAGCAAGATTGTTAAAAGTATTTGAGCTAGAGTATACATCATTCGCACCAGTAATATTGAATCTGTAAGGTGCAAAACCACCGGTTCCTCTGGCATTGATTATTCCCGTGGATTCACCTTTACACAAAATATCTGTAGGAGTTGCTTCTACATATACCGGAGTGGGTACCGTTACGGGCTCGTTTATGGAATAACAAAATCCTTTATTATTGCTAAAACAATCTTTTTTGGAAACATTGGTGTAGGTGATATAAAAGCCTTCTATTTCTAAAGCATCGTTACAATTATATTCTATAGGTTCATTAGTTAGCCTGATGAAATCACCTACTTTGTTTACCTTACCCTGGTTTTCTGATGCCGGGATTTCATCGATTTCATCTTCATCTTTACAGCCTGTATCAGATTGAGTTTCAAAAAAATCTGTTATTCCATTGGTAGTTTTAAATGTAACTTCTGTATATGGATTATACATATTCACATTTTTAGATACAGGAAGGAATAGATATTTATTTACTGAGGGATTACATACCGTTGGATCATCAAGATCTAATTCTACGCCATTTATATCTCCTATATAAATCGCATCAACATCAAACTGAGCATTTTGAGCCTGTCCACAAGGTTCATGGCAAAGACCCACATATTGCTGGTAGTTGAGAGTAAGAGTTTGAAAAACATTACCAGAATTATCCCGGTCTGTAATTGTAAGCGTGATCGATTTATTTCCGGGTGTATTATAATTTACAGAATGTTCCCCAGGTCCGGTTCTAACCGGTCCTCCATCAGCGAAATTCCACGAGTATTCGTAATTACCGTAACCGCCAAGTGCCGTTAAATTAGCGGTTCTAAAAAAGCCTGTTCTTATCTGGCCATCCTCAATATTGTCTCCCTCACACTGAGTCGCAGATTCTATTTCAGCAAATAAGGCGTCGCGAACGGTAATTGATGTAATTGAAGATATACAACCTTTCGCGTCTATTACAGTAACTTCATAAGTACCGGCAGCAAGATTATTAGCAGTTTTAGTGGTTTTAATTACAGCATTATTCCCCTCCAAACGCCATTCATAAGTATATCCAGGAGTTCCTCCGGTTGGGTTCGCAGTTGCAGAACCTGTTGAACTTCCAAATGAGGTGGTAGGATTGGATGTCGCGGTTACACTTAAAGGAGCTGAAGGTTGCGTGATAACTACCTCGTTATCCAGGAGTCTTGAACACCCGGGGTAATCTGCATCTCTCATAAATACAGAATATGTACCTGCTACCAGACCTGTAAATTCTGAATCCCCTTGCCAGGTTACCTCATCCAGAGAAAATTCGTAATTATTGTGACCTCCTTCTACATTCGTAAGATTTATTTTTCCTGTAGCATCTCCATAGCAATTGACATTAGTTTTAGAGATATCGGCGTCTAATTGTTCTGGCTCAGTAATTTCAATAAAATCCTGAAGGGAACAACCATTATCATCTACTATAAAAACGGTGTATTCAGCTGCGGGTAAATTTTCAAAGGCCGGTGAGCTTTGAAAATTTGCATTGTCCAGGGAGTAGAGATATGGAGAAGTCCCACCGGTTACAGTCCCAACATTTATACTTCCATCATTACCTCCATTACAGGAAACAGCAGAGGTTGAAGTGCCTGAAATATTTAGTTGATCGGGTTCAGTGACAGTCACGGTTTCTGTGTCTTCACAGTTTTTATCATCCCGAACGGTGATGGTATAATTTCCGGCGGAAAGGTCATTAAAGGTTTTCGAGCTTTGGAAATTGCTTCCGTCAATGCTGTATTGAAAGGTGGAGTTTCCACCGGTAATGGTTCCAGCAGTTACCGTTCCATCGTTACCCCCGTTGCAGGAGACTGGTGTGGTCGTGGAATTGGCGATGATGAGCTCGTCGGGTTCAGTGACAGTCACGGTTTCTGTGTCTTCACAGTTTTTATCATCCCGAACGGTGATGGTATAATTTCCGGCGGAAAGGTCATTAAAGGTTTTCGAGCTTTGGAAATTGCTTCCGTCAATGCTGAATTGAAAGTTGGAGTTTCCACCCGAGATGGTTCCAGCAGTTACCGTTCCATCGTTGCCTCCGTTGCAGGAAACAGGTGTGGTCGTGGAATTGGCGATGATGAGCTCGTCGGGTTGAGCAACGGTTACAGTTTCTGTGTCCTGGCAACCTTTATCATCCCGAACGGTAATGGTATAATTTCCGGCGGCAAGGTCATTAAAGGTTTTCGAGCTTTGAAAATTGGTTCCGTCAATGCTGTATTGAAAGGTGATATTTCCACCCGAGATGGTTCCAGCGGTTACCGTTCCATCGTTGCCTCCGTTACAGGAGACTGGTGTGGTCGTGGAATTGGCGATGATGAGCTCGTCGGGTTCAGTGACAGTCACGGTTTCTGTGTCTTCACAGTTTTTATCATCCCGAACGGTGATGGTATAATTTCCGGCGGCAAGGTCATTAAAGACTTTCGAGCTTTGGAAATTGGTTCCGTCAATGCTGTATTGAAAGGTGGTATTTCCACCGGTAATGGTTCCAGCAGTTACCGAACCATCGTTGCCCCCGTTGCAGGAGACTGGTGTGGTCGTGGAATTGGCGATGATGAGCTCGTCGGGTTCAGTGACAGTCACGGTTTCTGTGTCTTCACAGTTTTTATCATCCCGAACGGTGATGGTATAATTTCCGGCGGAAAGGTCATTAAAGACTTTCGAGCTTTGGAAATTGGTTCCGTCAATGCTGAATTGAAAGGTGGTATTTCCACCCGAGATGGTTCCAGCAGTTACCGAACCATCGTTGCCCCCGTTGCAGGAGACTGGTGTGGTCGTGGAATTGGCGATGATGAGCTCGTCGGGTTCAGTGACAGTCACGGTTTCTGTGTCTTCACAGTTTTTATCATCCCGAACGGTGATGGTATAATTTCCGGCGGAAAGGTCATTAAAGACTTTCGAGCTTTGGAAATTGCTTCCGTCAATGCTGAATTGAAAGGTGGTATTTCCACCCGAGATGGTTCCAGCAGTTACCGAACCATCGTTGCCCCCGTTGCAGGAGACTGGTGTGGTCGTGGAATTGGCGATGATGAGCTCGTCGGGTTCAGTGACAGTCACGGTTTCTGTGTCTTCACAGTTTTTATCATCCCGAACGGTGATGGTATAATTTCCGGCGGAAAGGTCATTAAAGACTTTCGAGCTTTGGAAATTGCTTCCGTCAATGCTGTATTGAAAGGTGGTATTTCCACCGGTAATGGTTCCAGCAGTTACCGTTCCATCGTTGCCTCCGTTACAGGAGACTGGTGTGGTCGTGGAATTGTCGATGATCAGCTCGTCGGGTTGAGCAACGGTTACAGTTTCTGTGTCCTGGCAACCTTTATCATCCCGAACGGTAATGGTATAATTTCCGGCGGAAAGGTCATTAAAGATTTTCGAGCTTTGGAAATTGGTTCCGTCAATGCTGTATTCAAAGGTGGTGTTTCCACCCGAGATGGTTCCTGCGGTTACTGAACCATCGGTACCTCCGTTACAGGAGACAGGGGCGGTAGTAGAACCAGTAATGATTAGTTCGTTGGGTTCAGCGATGGTAACTGTTTCAGTATCTTCACAGCCTTTCTCATCCCGAACGGTGATGGTATAATTTCCGGCGGAAAGGTCATTAAAGGTTTTCGAGCTTTGGAAATTGCTTCCGTCAATGCTGTATTGAAAGGTGGTATTTCCACCCGAGATGGTTCCAGCGGTTACCGTTCCATCGTTGCCCCCGTTGCAGGAGACTGGTGTGGTCGTGGAATTGGCGATGATGAGCTCGTCGGGTTCAGCGACAATAATTGTTTCACTATTTTCACCATCAGATTCATCGGTTACAGTTACAGTATAAGAGCCTGGTGACAGATTAGAAATATCTTTCGATGTCGCTGTGAAACCATTAGGCCCAGTCCAATGATAATTATAATTACCATCTCCACCAGTAACATTTATGGCTATACTCCCATCATTGGAAGAATTACATGAAGAATTAGTATGATCAGATGTTATATTTAAAATAAAATCGCCATCAACCCCACTTATTGATGTAATAGAAATAAGTAGCGTTAAAGCAATAAGTAAATAGCGGATTTGGGATCCTCGGGTAATTTTATGCATAGGCACCAATGTAAATTACATCGGTAAAAATACTATATTGAAGATAAAATGCGCTATAAAACTTAAAAAATTAACATTAAGGGCCTAAAAATCAGTGTTTAATATCCGATTTGTAGGTGTTTTCTTTAAAAAAGATTATTTCACGATAATCTTTTTATTACAAATACCGGTCTCGCAGAATACTTTTACTATATAAACACCAGATCTAACTGGTCTCATACCAAGAAGTATTTCTTCTTCGGTTGGTAATTCATCAAACTCCTGGATCAATTTACCTCCCATATCAAAGATCATCACCTTATCAACTTTTAAGAGATCGAAATTACTGATCTTAACCTGTTTGCTAAACGTACTGTAGCTAATGCCTACCAGGTCATCTATTATTGGCAGATTAGGATCTATAACATCATCTGGATCGGGATCTGGGATCACCGGATCCTGGGCTTGTTCTTTAAAGAATACTAATTCAAACCGGTCGGTTATTTCTCCGGTTACCTCGGTATTACCTACATAGGCTTGTTTCAGGATATCGTGTATACTATCGGTTAATTTATCTTTTAGATATAGTTCTTTCTCTGAAGGCCAGTTCTCAGTTTCATCGATCCTGATCTTGAATTCACCGCCGGCATTCGTTTTCACAGCCAGGGGAAGTATTTGCTCTTTTTCAAAATCGGGAACACCCTGAATAACAAATCTATTTTCTTCGAACCACCAGTACATGTCTTCGATATTGTTCTCGATAAGTGGAGCGTCGTAACCCACATCAAAGCCATTCGAAGTATTTTCATCCCGGGTAACTAATATTTGCCGGTGATAGCCTTTCGGGGACTCGAATTTCAGTCTGATTTTCATTCGCTGATCTTGGTTGGAGGTTTGCTGCTCGCCTTTTACGATATCATCTTCCTGTTGTAAAAATATTGAAGGATCTACAGATTCTCTTTTATATATTCTTTGAGTGTTATCAAAAATGATATCCCCCGCAAAATTTTGTCCGGCGACAGGTGCACTATTCAAAAAGAATCCCTGAGCCACTGGTATATATCTTTCCGGAACTATGTTATTCGATCCGCCACCACTGTTAATTCTCCAGTCATTTGAAATAGCCGGGGCAGATCCAGATAAAGTATAGGTAGCATATCCTCCTATGTATTCCTCTAGAATATGCGTGCTGCCAGCGAAATGATCCCAATAATATAAGGTGCCATTGAACACATTCTGATTATTTTGGTTGTTTCCAGATCCTGTTCCAACATTTACCAGGTTGTCCCTTAAAAATTCTTCCGCATCTATAGCAGAAGGGTAAGGATTACCTACCAAATAGTTTTGATTGTTTTGTAAATAAAGTTCAGTGGTAGGGATATTACCATTATTGGGTTTGCCTTCGAAAATATAATTCTGTTGTTGTGTATTTGGTGCTACAGTTCCATCTGTACCTTTCATAGAGAATCCGGCTCCAACTATCTCGGTATAATCTGATCCCAAATGAAGCCAGTCTCCATAAATGTCAGCGTTACCACCCCTGAAGTCCCAGATCCATTCATTACTTATGGTGATGGGGCTGGTCTTCGCTCCATCAGCAGAAAAATAACCATTAGACCAATTTATAGGTTGAGGGGAGGCAGGATTTGTACCATCATACATTACCTGGTTCAATATAAAGCCAGAATTGTTGTTAGCTCCCTGATTACTTACAGGACTTGTTAAATAATTATAATTAAAACTACTCATTCTTCCCTGTTGATCGATCTGCGCCCATCCGGCACTGGTATTATCCAGAATACTTCCATGGTCCTGTAGTAATTGAGATTCTCCTTCAAGATCCATATTTCCATGAAGCAATAGATAATGGGAAATACGAATAAAATGGTCATCTGGAATTGATTCAATGGTCAATTCTTTGTCAACAGTTTCAGAAAGTAATCCAAGCATGGTGATATGCTTATCTCCAGAACTAATATTATGATTTATACGGGCAATATTCCAGTCAATTGGTGAACCGCCCGAAGTGCTGTTCGGATGATCCCAGACTGCCGGTCTCGCCCAGGTATTAATATCTTCCCAGTTTCCACCTTGTTTAGAGAAATAAGGAGTGGGAGAGGTGTTTTCCTGATCTGTGGTAATATTATAAAGTCTACCTGGAACTTTGTTTACAGCATGATCTGGGGTATTTCCTCCAGATGGTTCCAGGGCGGGATCAAAATAACCGGGTATTAAATTAGCAGGATCAGGGATGTCTGAATATAACCTGTAATAGCCGGCGAGGTCGTTTATAGTTAAATTATAGAAAGGAGTGTCGTCCTGATCTAAATTATAGGTTCCATTAGTATGATAGCTGCTAAGGCCTCCATCTGCAATTACCAGGTTAGGAACAACTTCTCCCTGAAGTGGAGATACGACGGTTCCCGTAGCATCCAGTTTAAGGCGTTGATTCATCATAAACCTGATTTGCTTCTCCGTGGGTTGAGTGTTCCAGATCCTCAATTCCTCGATCCAGCCTGAGAAATGATTGGAAGTAGTTTTAGTGCTGGCATTGAATCTTGCGCCAATACTCGTATTGTTAATGCCAGATCCACTTATATCGATATTCCCGGAAGCGACTCCATCAACCCAAAGGTCTCCGTTATTTGCTACGGCAATATGATGCCATCTTCCATTTTTTGAAACTCCATTAAGATCTTCCATTCTAATCTCCATTCCAGAACTGCTAAATATAACGCCTGTTGAAGCCTCTGTTGTACCTCCACTATCAATAGGCCTGTCAAAAGGTCTAATCCAGGCTTCTATAAAATAATTTCCGTTATAGTTGTTACCTAAATCGATATAATCATCATCTCCGTCGAAATCCAGCGTGGTACAGTCGATGTACTCAAATGATGTATCAAAATGGGTCATTGGACACGGATTAGCTGAAATATCCTGGGTGACCATAGTACCCTGAATATCCCGTGTGGTTTGAGACTCATTAGGCGTGATAGCAAATCTCAAGGTATAATTTCCTTCAACTGTTGGTTGGAATATCGCCTGTGGATCATTGATCGCAGCCAGATTATCGTCTGTATTAACGAAATGATCTTCAGAGAAATTATATCCCGCGGGTGCTTCAATAACTTCCCAGGCCACTGTAGAACCTTCACCTTCGGGAAATTCCGTGATGTCACCCTGGAATACCCCTGTGATTGTGGCTGAAAGCTGCACATCTGTTTCACCACAGGCTCCTACCTGAGAAATTGCTGTGGAGGTGTAATTATCAAATACATAGACGCTGGCTACGGCTGAATTCTCCGCGCTCTCGCAAGGATCACCATTTGTATCAAATACTAATGCAGTCTGGACCTCAAAATCATTCCAGCCAATCTTCGGCCATTGTGCCCCATCTTGTGGGTACGTAACTGTACTTTGATTGATCTCTCCTATTTGTTCCAGGTTATTATTTGGATCATTAATATCATCATCATAATACCAGATCAACTGTACGTTTTGCGGATCTTCTGGAAGTCCAATATCGTCAATGGTATATATACCACCCGTTGTACCATCATATAACCATCTAACGCGAAGGTTACTTAATCCTGCGTATGGACTCAGGTCTATTTCCATATTATTTGGTGGGCCTAAATGATCATCCCCGAATAGAGCATAATTACCACTTACTACAGGGCCTTGAATTTCCATCAAAACTATGTTGTATGTATTACCTCCATCCATGGAGAGCTCCACACGAATTAAATCGTCTGAGGTGAGGTTGTATGCCTGATCGAAAGTAAGAGTAGGATTATCCATTGTATAAAGGTTGAAAACAGGAGTTTCCAGGGTGGATGGATTGTTTCCAGAAACAATTGCGAATCCCTTATTTCCTTCATCACAGGAACATGAATCAAACCTTTGCCAAATAATACTGCCTGGATCATTAGGATCATTCATTTGGTAATCATGCGGATTTGTTCTCATCCACCTTTCTGGCCGGGTGTTATCGGCGGCCGATTCAAAAGTATATTCCGTATAATCACTACTTCCAAATCTCATTACTCTCCAGCCATGGTTGGCTATGGAAGAATTATCAAATGCGCCGCCCTGGAATGTCCCACTTCCGCCATAACCTGTAGATGAGCTCAAGGTCACGATCTCTCCAAGACATACTTCTCCCGGCGTAATCTGTACCGGGCTTGGTGCAATGTCTGACGGGATAATACTCAAGGTGGCATAATCTGAATAAACGTTTGGTTCACAAGCTCCGCTCTGGACTTCAACTCGAAATAAGGTGGATTCGTTCATTGCAGCTGTATTCACCTGGGCTCCGGTAAGGCTATTTCCCGTAAAGTTTTCTCCATTCTCTTGAATGTTAGTCCATCCAGATTGAGAATTTCTGCGATATTGCCATGCTACGATTTCGCCCACTAATGGACCGGTATATTGCAGGGGTACCAGATAATCTTCTGTTGGAAATTCACACATCATAAAGACCCTGTCTGTTCCTCTGAATAAAACTCCGCCCGCCTGGGGTTCTTGATCTACTGATACCGAAGTTTCGGTAGAGGCCTCTTCGCCACAAACACCATTTTTTACAATTGCCCTGAAACTGGTAGGGCCTGGAATATCCTGAAACGCCAGAGTGTCAGAAGTTTCAGAAATTGTTGTCCAGTTAATGCCATCGGTAGAACTTTCCCACCTCAAAATTTCCCCCAAATAATCGGCCAGGGTAATGGTGCCTGCATTCTGAGTAACACATACCGAAGCCGGTCCGGTTGTTATTCCGCCATCGGAGGGTTCCTCAACGTTAATAGTTATAACATCTGTATTTACGCAACCCAAATCATCTGTTCCGGTAACTTCATAATTAAAACTTCCTGAATTATCACCGGTAATGGTAATTTCATTACCTGTTCCTATCTCTGCACCTTCAAAATACCATTTATAGGTTGTAGCACCAGTGGCCATTAATCTGGTTTCAGTACCTATACAAATATCAGATGAGAATCCATCTATAATATTGATTTGAATTTCAGGAAGAGGGTTAATGATGATATCCACCTTGGTGCGATCACTTTCACAACCAGTACTGTTCAGGGTCTGACTAGCCCAGTAAGAAGTTATCTGTACTGTACCTGTATTAGGTATGGGAGCGGAGCCCAGTGGGGTTGCAGCATTTTCAGAATCGTACCAGTTAATTGTGGAACCGGCATCAGGAGTAATAGAAATTGGATCGGTCACGGTTTGATTGAAACAATAATTGAATTCGATAGTTTCAGTTGCTAATGGACCTGGTTTATCATTAATAATAACCTTTAATTCTGCAGGATCACTTTCACATCCGTTGGGTTGCCTTTGAGACACCCAGTAGGAAGTTTCTCCTACTGCATCTGTTAATGGAGTTATAGAGGTTCCCAAATAGGTGAATTCTGTAGTTGTAGAATCATAACTATACCACAAAAGCTCGTTATCACTACTGTCTTTTGTGGCGGTTAACTCTACGGCCGGGTCATTTAGGCAATAGACGATATCTGAGGTTACGGGAGGAGCTGGTCTTGGATTTACCCTGAAGGTAAATGTTTTCGAAGTTGCCGCAGCACAGGTGAAATAATCAGGCCCGTCGATTTCTACCCAATATACACCGTCATCATTTGTATTTATATTTTCAATAGTTAGTGTTCCGGTGTATACCCCCTCCGTACCAGTAGGACCTGTGGCATTCATTGAATATTTCCCCGAGTTTGGATTGATAGGATTACCATCTTTTATCCACTGAAAGTTTAATGGAGCTCCATTGGCGTGCGCTTCATATTCAAAGGACAGGCTTTCGTAGTCATCCTCACAAATGGTAACGTCTTCTGCTGGTTTTGTAATTTCAATATCCTCATCAATATTTAAGGTTACAGGATCTGAAGTAACAGAGGTGCAAACAGGGTTTGTGCTGCTTACAACTACATGATATTCCCCGTGATTGGCGTCATAAGTAACGTTGGAAAAGGATAAAATGGAACTTGTCTCTCCATTGATTTGTACAAAATTTCCATTAACATCTTTTTTATACCATTGATAAGTTACATCGCTAGGAGTGGCGACGACTTCAAAGGAGGCGGGATTGCTTGAGCAGGTACCAAAGTTCTCAGGTTGAGTGGTGATTAACACCTGCTCATAAATCTGTATATCTGTTGTCGTCTCCACAACAGGGCAGCCATCGTCATTTGTGTCTTTGCTATAAGTGATCGTATGAGTTCCCGGGGTACTGCCTGAAGGATTTATATCCCCGGAGTTTGCATCAATATCCAGGCCTTCTGTTCCATAGAAACTTCCTCCGGTATAATCTCCTGCAGTACTGCTATAATTTACGCTGTAAACTGTATTGTCTGAAGTACAAAAAGGAGCATCATAGCTTATAGAAACCTGTGGTAGCTGGGTAATGGTTACCTGTGTTTCTACAATTACTTCATTACATCCGCTGGTTGCTGGGATTGTATAATAAACAGTATAAGGATTGGAATTGGGACTGCTTGTTTGCGGACTGATCTCTCCAGTATTGGCATCTATATCAAGACCTCCTGGTGTAGAAGAGAATGTGCCATTTTCGTAAGCTCCAATTCCATTGGTGAAAGTAACCGTTTGTGCGGTACCATCTGAAGTACAGAATGGATCTTCGTAACTTATTTCAACAAAGGGCAGTTCATTGATGGTTACCGTAGTTTGTGCTGTAAAAGTTACACAGCCTGATGTTGTATCATAGCTAACAGTATAGGTGCTTGGGGAACTTGTTCCAGGAGTTATTTCACCTGTAGTGGAATCAAGACTAAGTCCTGCCGGACTGGAATAAAAATCACCATTTTCGAAGGCTCCGGTTCCGGTAAGGGTTACAGCAACAGTACCTGACTGAGAGGTACAGAATTCTCCATCATACGAAATGGCAGCGGTTGGATCAGGGTTAACAATGATCTGTCCGGTTTGCGAAACATTATTGCAGGCACTAATGGTTGTTACTGTATAATCAAAAACTCCATCTTCGCTGGGAGTACCAGTTAAAGTGTAGATACCATTATTGAAACTTCCGGAAATTCCGGATGGGAGTCCGGTTACGGTAGCATCGGTCCCTGGAGATGTTATGTTGAATGGAATGTCAGCTATCGCGGTATTGATGCAAATTTCCTGATTTTTATTAGTGGGAGAATCTATAATGGGATCAGGTAATACAGTGATTATGCCATCCTGGGTTGTATTTAAACAATCCCCATTAGTAGTTACAGTATAATTAAAGGTGCCTGCCTCGCTTGCAGTACCGCTAATCGTAAAGTTTCCTGTGGTGAAATTTCCAATAAGTCCTGCTGGAAGACCCGATACACTGGCATTTGTGACTGTTAAATTAGTGCTGAAGATAATATCTGTTATAGCATTGTTTATGCAAATTTCCTGATCTTTATTCGCAGGATCGGAAATTGTCTGATCTGGGTTGACGGTTATATTTCCGGTTTGTGAAGTTTGCTGAGAAGAGCAGTTACCCGTGGTATTAACAGTATAATCAAAACTGCCGGATTCAGTAGGTGTTCCGGAAATGGTGAAAACTCCGGCGTTATAGTTACCGATAAGACCTGCAGGTAAGCCTGTCACATTTGCCCCAGTTCCGGCATCTGTAATATTGAATAAAATATCTGCAATAGGGTTATCAATACATACCGTCTGATCTTTTTCAGCGGGATTACTAATTACTGCGTCGCTGAGCACTGTTATTAACATTTCATCTACCTTAGGGTCTGGACATTGCCCACTTGGGCTTACCGAGGTAATGGTAATAGTGACTGTTCCGCCGTTATCCCTGATATTTGCTGGAATAATATAATCTGAATCCAGTTTATTCGGGTTTGAGAAACTTCCTCCAGAGATGCTTGCACTCCAATCCCAATCCTGATTTTTCTTGATAACTCCGCCTATTTCACCTGCTAAAGTAATTGAAGAAGTTCCCATGCAAACTGTTTGATCTGGTCCGGCGTTAACATAGGCCACAGTTCCTGTGGTCACTTCCATACTCACAGGTTGACTATTGCCACATTCATTAACACCTACCACAGTAATATTTCCTGAATTGGCATTAGCTTGTGCGGTTACCGTTATTTCATTGGTATTAACACCGTTGGTTACGGTCCATCCCCCGGTATTTGGGAAGGTCCATAAATAGGAAGTTGCACCTGGAATGGGATTTACTCTATAAACCAGACCAGGGGCTACCGGGCAAATTGCTGTCGGGTTATGTGCCGGATTCGTATTGTCAAAAGAAGGTGTAATTGCTGATAGGGAATCGTCAACTTGAATATTTATTTCATTGCTCTCTGCTGTTGCAGTAGCCAGGCATTCCTCATCTGAGGTCATTATTACCTTTACAGTTTGTCCATTAGTCAAACTTGAAGTAGTAAAAGATGCTCCTCCAGATCCTGCTGGACTTCCGTCAACATACCACTGGTAAGTTGGACTGGCTCCACCATTAACAGGTGTCGCGGTAAAAGTGATGGAAGAGCCTGAACATATAATATTATTCGTGTCATTAGAAACTATAGATACCTCAGGTGTAAGATTAGGATTTACAGTTACACTTACCGGGTCGCTGGTGGCGGTTGTAGTTGCCAAACAGGTTTCATTCGAAGTAAGCACCACGGTAACGTTTTGTCCGGCACTTAAATTAGTGGTAGTATAGGTAGGACTATTTGTTCCTACATTGGTGCCATCAAGTTTCCATTGATAAGAAGGTGCTGTTCCCCCATTAGTTGGCGTAGCGGTAAATGTGATACTGTCACCATCGCATATATCACTATCGCTGGCAGTAATTGTTACATCGGGTGTAAGGTTGGGATTAACAGTAGTAACTATAGAATTACTGGTCGCTGTTGGCTGAGCCAGACAGGTTTCATTAGATGTAATAATTACGCTAACAGATTGATCTCCCACAGCAAGAGAATTTGTAATGAAAGTGTTACTGTCGCTTCCAACATTACTTGTGCCCACCTTCCATTGGTAGGAAGGGCTCGAGCCGCCATTTGTTGGAGTAGCTGTGAAAGTAACTTCTGTACCTTCACATATTATATTATCTGTGTCTGAAGAAGATATGGATACCGAAGGAGAAAGATTTTCATTTATAATTATTGAGCCGGTAAGATTTCCGGAATCTCCACAGGTTCCCGTTGCGTTAATAGTGAAATTATGAGTACCTGTGACCGAACTTGATCCACTGATAGTATATACTCCACCTGAAAAGTTTCCCGAAATACCCGTAGGCAATCCTGTAACCGTCGCTCCGGTTCCGGTTTCACCAATATCATATATGATATTAGTTATGACTTCATCCTGACAAACTTCCTGATCATTATTTCCTGAAGTCAGACTTATTGTTGCATCTTCTAAAACAGTTATTGTGCCTGACTCAGTAGCTGAATCACAGGGGCCGGAAGCTGTAACTGTGTAGGGAAAAGTACCAGCTATGGATGGTGAGCCGCTAATTGTAAAATTCCCACTGCTATAGTTTCCCGAAACACCTGTAGGAAGACCAGAAACAGTAGCGTTGTTACCGCTTCCACTTATCGTAAAAACTATCGGGTCTATGCCTGTATTAATACATACGTTCGTTTGATCTTTATTCGAAGGGGAATTAATTGTTGCATCATCTGTGATGGTAATTGTGGAGGTGGTAGATGCATTTGCACTGGTTACACAGGCCAATGTACTGGTTAATTCTACGCTAATATCATGATCCCCCGGTGAAAGAGTAGTGGTTGAATACGTACTGGAAGATGAAGATTGAACGGAAGTCCCATCAACGAACCATTCATAATTTGGGTTTGTCCCGCCATTAGTATTAGACGCTGTAAAGGTAACTGAAGAGCCAACACATTTTAAAGATGGAGATGCTGAAAAAGCTACAGTTGGAGTTTTATTTTGATTCACAGTCATGGTGATCTGACTGCTGTTTGTAGAGCAGGTTGCATCATCTGATGAAGTAACGATAACTCTAACTCTTTCTCCATTTGCTAAAGTAGAAGAGGTAAAGGTATTGTCTGTAGTAGCTGCTCCCTGGTCCACTCCATCGATTTGCCATTGGTATGAAAAAGTGCCAGTACCTCCATTAGCTGTAGCTGTAAATGTTACAGAGGTGTCCGCACATATATTATTGCCAGGACTTGCCGAAATAGAAACACTGCCGGGACATTGCCCCCAGATAAGGGCCGGCAGAAATAAAAGGAGCAATAAGAATTTACCATGTAATTTTATCCCCATAGTAACTACGGTTTTTACAATACTTAATACTGTAGGGCTTTAACGTGGGGCTGTTAAACGTGGGGCAATTAAAATGTGGGGCGGTAAGCTGCTATCGTCACAAAACACTGAATGCAAGTGAAATAGCTCATAAATTTAAAGTAAAAATATCAATATATCCTAATTATTCGTCCAAGATCTTCAATTCTCGTTGAAATAAAACAATTAAGATTGCGTTAGGTATGGTTTTGATCGTGAGTAAAATACAAAAAAAAGCCATCCTCATGGGATGGCTTTCTAATAATATGACTACGGTTTAATTATTCACCCAAGAAAGGGTATCTGTAATCTGTAGCCGGAACAAATGTTTCCTTGATCAATCTTGCAGAAACCCAGCGCATAAGATTCATTTTAGACCCTGCCTTATCATTGGTTCCACTGGCTCTGGCTCCACCAAATGGTTGCTGGCCTACCACCGCACCGGTTGGTTTATCATTGATATAGAAGTTACCGGCGGCATTCTGCAACAAGTCGGTAGCCTGGGCAGCCGCATAACGATCCCCGGATAAAATTGCCCCGGTTAACGCATAAATACTTGTGTTATCTACAAGCTCGCATATATCTGCCCATTTCTGTGCATCGAAATTCTTATCGTCATATACATAAATGGTTACTACCGGCCCGAATAACTCAGTTTCCATAGTAGTGTAATGAGGATCTGTGGTAAGAATAACCGTAGGCTCAATAAAATATCCCTTAGATTTATCATAATTACCACCCACGATGATCTCTGCGTTCTTATCTTTTTTAGCTTTATCTATATAACTAGCCAGTTTATTGAAAGACCCTTCGTGAATAACCGCATTGACAAAATTGGTCATATCTTCCGGAGTACCCATTTTAAAGGATTTTACATCCTGTACTACAAAATCTTTGATTTGTGACCATAAACTTTTTGGAAGATAAACCCTGGACGCAGCACTACATTTTTGTCCCTGGTACTCAAAAGCACCCCTGGAAATTGCGGTAGCTACCTGCTTAGGATTGGCGGTAGGGTGGGCCAGAATGAAATCCTTTCCACCTGTTTCACCTACAATTCTTGGGTAGGTCTTATACTTTTGAATGTTAGATCCAATTTTTGACCAGATTCCTTTAAATACATCGGTACTACCGGTAAAATGGATTCCGGCGAAATCAGGGCTGGCCAAGACGGTATCGGTTACCATTTCAGGATCTCCGTTCACCATGTTTATAACTCCATCGGGAAGACCGGCTTCTCTGAATACCTCCATGATTATTTGAGCTGAAAGCATCTGGCTGTCACTTGGTTTCCAAACCGCAACATTCCCCATTAGGGCAGCACTGGAAGGTAAGTTACCCGCGATCGCGGTAAAGTTGAAAGGGGTGATTGCATATACAAAACCTTCCAGGGGTCTGTATTCAACACGATTCCAAACCCCTTCAGAAGATTCTGGTTGTTCGTTGTAGATCTGGGCCATATATTCTACGTTAAATCGTAGAAAATCACAGATCTCACAGGCGGCATCAATCTCTGCCTGGTATATGTTTTTAGACTGACCGATCATGGTAGCAGCATTCATTTTTTGCCTGTAAGGACCGGCAATAAGGTCTGCCGCTTTCAGGAAAATGGCCGCACGTTGTTCCCACTCCAGTTTAGACCAGCTTTTTCTTGCTTCCAGTGCTTCAGAAATAGCTTTTTCAACATGCTTTTTCTTCGCTATATGATATGTCCCTACTACATGTTGATGATCATGTGGAGGATTGATCGTTCTCGTATCACCTGTCTTTACCTGCTCAGATCCAATATAAAGAGGAACTTCGGTATTAGCGTTCCATAGATCTTTATAAGTAAGTAATACTTCTTCTCTTTCTGGGGTTCCGGGCGCGTATGATTTTACTGGTTCATTAACAGCTTCCGGAACGTGAAAAAATCCTTTTCCCATAAATATAATTTTTTGCTTATTTCTATTGTAAATTAATTCGGCTAAAGGTAAAAAAATTAAGTGGTTTAGAAATGGAAGTAGGGCCCCTTCACGAAAGCTTAACTTTTTTTGTAATTTTCCTTTAACTTTTTGAATTCAACCTATGTGTACGATCACTTTAGTGCCTCATCCGGAATCCATGAATGGGTTTATTCTGACTTCTAACCGGGATGAAGCGATTAGCAGGGAAACCCTACCTCCGCAGAAGGAATCCTACAAGGGGGCGAAACTCTATTTTCCGAAGGATAAGGAGGCCGGAGGTACCTGGCTTGGCATTACAGATCTGAAAAGATGTGTCTGCCTTATGAATGGAGCAGATAAACCTCATGTCCGGAAATCTGAATACAGAAAAAGCAGGGGAGTAGTGGTAAAGGATTTTTTAAGTACTAAAAATTTAAAAAGGTCTTTTGAAGAATATAATCTCCGGGATATCGAGCCTTTTACCATGATCATCGTCGATTGGAATAACGGGCTGGTCTTTTATGAACTTCTATGGGATGGAAAAAACCGGAAGATCACAAAATTACCCCTAAAGGAGCATATCTGGTCTTCCTCGCCTTTGTATTCTGAAGAAATGAAGGGATTAAGAAGAACATGGTTTCAGGATTTGAAACAAAGCGATGGATTGGGCGCAAATGCTCTTTGGGATTTTCATCACCATGCCGGTGAAGGCAGTAAGGAGTATGATCTTGTTATAGACCGGGGTTTTTTAAAAACACAAAGTATAAGCCAGGTGGTAAATTCTGCAGAAGATTTAAAGTTTACCTATGAGAATTTAGAGAATAAAGAGATTGAGGTTGAGCGGTTTCAATTTAACGCGTAAGGAGCGCTTAATTTGAAAGAAGGGATATTCACCTTAAACTTCTTTCCGGTGGTGAAATTCATCATATTATAGTGACCTCGCATAGAGCCAAAAGGCCCTGTTAAAAGGCAGCCACTTTGATATGTATGGCTATGGCCTGGTTCCAGAACAGGTTTACGTCCCACAACTCCTTCCCCTGATACAGTTTTGGTTTCATTCAACACATCTCTGATCTCCCAGAACCTGGAGTCCAGTTGCACAGAATCATTGCTTTGGTTTTCTATAGTGATCTGGTATCCAAACGCATAGTGCATCTTATATTCCTTATAGAACATTCCTTCGAAATGAGTTTCGACGGAAATTCTAATGCCTTTGGTAACCTGTTGGGTCATTTTTAAAAAATTGAAAATGAAATAATTAATGCTATAATGGTAGCAATTGTTGCTAATGTAAAAAATATAATGTTCAGTATTATGAACTTTAAAATCGTTTTAACACGGCTCTGTTCATAGAAATTACGCATGGA
Organism: Christiangramia sabulilitoris; assembly: GCF_007050985.1. GTDB lineage: Bacteria > Bacteroidota > Bacteroidia > Flavobacteriales > Flavobacteriaceae > Christiangramia > Christiangramia sabulilitoris. Next base: position 178,006 of record NZ_VHSF01000003.1, on the reverse strand, counting down.
TTTATATAAATAGAAAACGAAAACGAAATTGGCCAGAGTATAACCCCATTCAGACTGAAGAAAATAATCTATAGTGTATCCTATGATATATAGTATAAAGAGGGTGGTTTGAACATGAAAAGCAAAGATGAGGTGCTCCATGTAATTAAACGACCGCCGTATATATAACAACCAGATAAACAAGGCGAAGACGGGCAAATAGAAGAATATTATAAATGGAAGCTTATTAACAAAATAATCAATGAATAATTGGGGGTTATTATCAAAAAGATCATACCTCATTGCTTTTTGGTAAAGCCACTTGTTCCAGCCCGTATTTTCGTACTCTAATTCAGTAATAGCATCATCGGGATTTATAGTATTTGTTTCCTTGTAATACCTGTAGAATATATTTAGTTTTTTCGCAGTTCGCGCCACTATATTTATTGTGTCCAGTTCTTTCTGGGACAGGTAAATATCCTTATAGGTCTTTTTTGCTTCCGGTTCTGAGGGCCCTATTTTATTTAAAAGGGAATCCATTTGAATATTATTTTTCTTTAAGGCCGGAATTTCATTCAGTTCATTTTTTAAAAGGCTGTCCTGCTTTATGGCAGCAACCCCTTCCCTTATTCCGGTTTCAGGATTTACAAACTGAGCTCCCTCAAATTTGTCAGAAATTCCGGAAATCAGAAAGAAAATTATGGAAGCACTTAGATAGAAACGAAAAGGATTTGCATAGCGCATCCTTTTCCCATTTACGTAGTCTTTTGAGATCTTTCCAGGGCTAAACAGCATCACTCTTATTGTTCTTTGGAACCTGGAGTCATAAGAAAACATTCCTGAAAAAAACTCTACGAAGAAATCACCAAAATTCAACTTTTTAGTTGAGTTCTTTTGGCCACAGTTTGGGCAGAAATGATCGCTTTTTTCCAGCGGAAGTTGGCAATTCAGGCAGGTAGTGCCGCGGTATTCATAAAGATTATCTCTTTTCAGATATTTTTCCAGCATGGGGAAAAGGTATTAATTTCGAATATTAATGGAATTCGCATATCCTACACCAATCATCCTGTCATATCTGGCCCCGGGAGTTCGGTAATACACAAGAATACTATAAAGGTTTTCCGTTTCATCAAAATTTCCGCTGATATATCCATCATCTATGCTGCCGTCTTCATTGAGTACGATATATCTATAGTTGTAATATCCCTGTTTAAACAATCTTGCTCCCTCATAATAACCGGTTTCTTCATTGTAGGCCATCAAAGTACTTTGGTCAAGTTCAAAATTATTAAAACCGCCATAGAGATGAATTTCTTTATTCTCTAGCACATCGTAGTTCTTTAATCTGAAATGTACCCAGATATAATCTGCTTCTATATCTGAATTTTGTGCCAGGATACTCCTAACCACGAATCCGCCGTTTATATCAGGGTTATAGGTATAAGGCTGGTCATTTCGGGTAAAATCCAGAAATAGATAATGATGGTAGAGTTCGTTGAGTTCTACACTGGCAATATCTGCGGTAGTGACCCTGAGATCTTTATTGTCAAACTGAAGAAATTCATTGCCACCCCAGAATGAAGATTGCTCATCATAGCGATAGATTAGCTCATTAGCGATCGTATACTGGGGTTCAAGGTTGTGAATGGCCCGCTTGAGATCATTATTCTGCACCAGGCTTACTTTGACGTTTTGCGCCGGATTCTTTAATAAAAGGTCGGGTGAATCTATACTGAAATTTACGGTTTGCTTTTCATCAATATAGGTAAGGTCCCGGCTGCGTCTCACTTCTGCACTTACTCTGGCCAGAGGTTCATACACCATGAATTTCCTGGAAAAAACCAGCTCACGGTTGCTGTTATAAATACTCAGGAGGTAATTGCCGGAAACTTTAAGGCCCTTAACATTATTGTTGGGGATAGAAAGTTCATAATGGGTATAAGGTTGCAGGGTGTTCAGGGCATTTGTATAGTTAATGATCCTCACATTATCGAAGCCTTCCAGGAATTCATTTTTACTCAGCTGGCTGGGTGTCCAGTCGAAATTATAGTGATCTATGGTATAATAATAATCGGCTTCATCACCGATAATATCATCAAAACTAAGCCTGAGATAACTCCCCAGTCTGGTAACCGGATTCGTCTGATTTTCGGGGGTATCTCCCTGGAAAATTATAGTGCGGATAAATGCCGGAGCCGGAGTTTCCTGTGCCGTCTGGCATCTGCTCTGTATAGTTAATCCTCCAATGATCAAAAATAAAAGAAACGCTCTCATATAATTTATAATAAACAAAGTTAATAGAAATAAGCGTTTTGCAGGAATTTATTTTAACAGTTGACCAAACTAAAATTCTAATAATTCTTGGGATATATGGAGTGAAAATTCATAAATTTGCACGACTTTAAACTAAAAATTTTAACATACACTCCATCCTATGTCAAAAGACATTCGAATTAAAAGAGGATTATCTCTGCGATTAGAAGGGGCGGCGGAAAAAGAGCTTGTTAAAGCTCCCAGATCAAAAACTTATGCGATCAAACCGCCAGATTTTCACACTGTAGTACCAAAAATGGTTGTTAAAGAAGGAGCAAAACTTCTTGCCGGTGATGAATTATTCTATTCAAAATATACAGATCAAATTCGCTTTACTACACCCGTAAGCGGTGTGCTTAAAGAAATTAAAAGAGGAGATAAAAGAAGGATCCTTGAAATCATCATCGAAGCAGATGTCGAAGATACTTACCGTGATTTTGGTAAGATGGACGCTTCTAAAGCAGATGCCAAGGATGTAAAGGAAAGAATCCTCGAAAGCGGTTGTGGTGCCTTTATTATTCAGCGGCCTTATGATATTGTGGCTGATCCTAAGGATACTCCAAAAGCAATCTTTATTTCGGCGGTGACTACAGCGCCTCTGGCTGCAGATAAAGGTTTTATCATTAAAGATAAGATCGAAGCATTTCAGGAAGGAATAAACGCTCTTAGAAAGCTTACTCCCGGAAAAGTGCATGTTTCTGTAGATGATAGTTCTGCTGAGTACCTGAAGAATATTCAGGGTGTGGAGCTACATCACGTTAAAGGAGCTCATCCTGCCGGAAATGTTGGTGTTCAGATTCATAAGATCGATCCTTTAAACAGGGGAGAAAGAGTATGGACCGTGGGTGTGGAAGATGTTGCGATTATTGGAAATGTATTCCTTACCGGTCAATATCGTGCTGAGCGCACTATAGCTGTAACAGGTAGTGAAGCTAAAGATAGAAAGTACTACCACGGGATTATTGGAGGTAATGTGGCAGATCTTATTGGCCAGACATCAGAAGATGTTAGAATTATCTCTGGTACTGTGTTGACAGGAACTAAGCTGTCTAATAACCAGTATTTAGGTTTTTACCCCAATGAAGTGACCCTGATACCTGAAGGTAATAACTACCGCATGTTTGGTTGGTTGCCTTTTACTTATAATAATATTCACTCAAATTCGCATACCTCGTTATCGTGGTTGTTTCCAAAAAGGAAATATACACCTACTACGAACCTTAATGTTGAAGAGCGTGCTTTAGTGGTGACAGGAGAGATGGAAGAGGTTTTACCTATGGATGTTTATCCTATGCAGCTCATTAAAGCCTGTATGGCCGGCGATATCGAAAAAATGGAAAATCTTGGTATTTACGAGGTTGCCCCGGAAGATTTTGCCCTGGTTGAATATGTGAACACCTCTAAAATTGAAATCCAGGAAGTAATAAGACTTGGTCTGGATTTAATGATCACTGAAGTAGGTTAAAAAGCTGAAGAACTATGGAATGGATTAGACAAAGATTAGATAAAATAAAGGAGCCTTTTAGCAAGGGTCAGAAACTGGAAAAGTATGCCCCGGCGATCAACGCTTTGGATACTTTCCTTTTTACTCCTAATCATACAACTCAAAAAGGAGCTCACATACGTGATGCGGTAGACTTAAAAAGAACCATGATCACTGTGGTTCTTGCTCTTGTACCGGCACTTATCTTCGGGATGTGGAATGGCGGATATCAATATTTACATCAATTACCAGAATATGCAGATGGTGTTCCTTTTATGGATGCTTTCCTGCACGGAGCCTGGAAAATATTACCGATGATCGCTGTTTCTTATGGTGTGGGTCTGGGAATAGAATTCGCCTTCGCGATCTTTAGAGGTCACGAAGTAAATGAAGGATACCTGGTTACAGGTTTATTAATCCCTATGATCATGCCAATAGATATTCCACTATGGATGGTGGCTTTATCTGTTGTTTTTGCAGTATTAATTGGTAAAGAGGCCTTTGGAGGTACGGGAATGAACATTCTTAACCCTGCACTTACAGCCAGAGCTTTTGCTTTCTTCGCATATCCAACTTACATGTCTGGTAACACCGTATGGGTAAGTAACGCCGGTGAAGTAGATGCGGTTTCTGGTGAAACTATCCTTGGTAAACTTGCGGCAGGAAACGATGTAGGATACTCTGCTATGGATATGTTCTCTGGAATGATCCCGGGATCTATTGCAGAAACATCTGCAATCTGTATTCTGGCAGGTGCGCTGATATTGATACTTACTAAGGTTGGAAGCTGGAGAATTATATTAAGTGCCTTTATTGGTGCTGCTGTAATGGGATTCATTTTCAACTCATTGCCTGCATTAGGTGTAGAAGGAAATGAACTTACTAACTTTCCCTGGTATCTTCACCTTATTGTTGGTGGACTTGCCTTTGGTATCGTATTTATGGCTACAGACCCCGTTTCTGCTGCCCAAACCTACAAGGGTAAATGGATCTACGGTTTCCTGATTGGATTTCTTTCAGTAATGATCAGGATCTTTAACCCCGCATATCCTGAAGGAGTAATGCTTGGAATTTTGTTGATGAATGTTTTTGCGCCAACTATAGATCACTATGTGATTCAGTCTAACATCAACAGAAGAAAGAAAAGACTTAAAAATGCTAACCCTCAAGTAGAAACAGCAGTTTAGTTATGGAAGAGAAATCAGTAAATAAAACAAACAGTAACGGCTATACTTTTATGTTTGCCGTGATCATGGTGGTCGTGGTAGCCGCAGTACTTGCGTTTGCTGCAACTTCCCTTCAGCCTACTCAGCAGGAAAATGTGCGTAAAGAAAAAATGCAGAATATTCTTGCTACCGTTGGGATAGAAACCGACCGAGACGGAGCGAAAGAATTATACGACCAGTATATCGTTGAAGAGATCGCTCTGAGAGAAGATGGGACTGCAGATGAATCTATAGATGCCTTTAAAGTTGATTTAGCCAAAGAGCTGAAGAAGCCGGTAGAGGAGCAGGTGTTTCCATTATATATTGCCGAAGTTGAGGGCTCCAGATATTATATCGTGCCGTTAAGAGGTAATGGACTTTGGAATGCGATTTTCGGGTATATCTCTCTTAAAGATGATGTAAATACTATCAAGGGGGCAACCTTTGATCACCTTGGTGAAACTCCTGGACTTGGAGCAGAGATCACTAAAGAATGGTTCAAAAAGAAATTTGAGAACGAAAGAATATTCGATTCAAGTGGTAACCTTGTAGGTGTATCTGTGGTTAAAGGTGATATTGATCCTTCGAATAAAGAGGATAATAAGGTTGATGCTATTTCTGGTGCGACCATTACCGGAGATGGAGTTTCTGATATGATCTCTGAAAGGTTGAAACGTTATTTGCCTTACTTCAGGACACAAACCGATATTAAAGTAGCAATAAAATAATTATGGCTAAAGAGACAAAATTCAACTCTGCTAAAGAGGAAGAGAAAAAGCAGGAAATGATCCTTTTTCTATCAGATTCTGAAGAAAAAGAGCATTTTCTTTCGAAGGGAAACAGAAAATTATTATCAGATCCTTTAGATGATAATAACCCGATCACGGTACAGGTACTGGGAATTTGTTCAGCTTTGGCGATTACAGTTCAGCTGGAGCCGGCCATAGTTATGGCGATCGCGGTAATGGTGGTAATGGCTTTTAGTAACATGATCATTTCTATGTTACGTAATCTAATTCCAAGCCGTATTCGTATTATCGTGCAGTTAGTGGTGGTAGCATCACTGGTGATCCTGGTAAGTGAGGTTTTGAAAGCTTATGCATTTGATGTAAGTAAACAGCTTTCTGTATTTGTTGGTCTTATTATAACCAACTGTATTGTAATGGGACGTCTGGAAGCTTTTGCCTTAGGTAATGGTGTTTATAAATCATTTCTTGATGGTATAGGAAATGCTGCGGGATATGGATTGATCCTTATCATCGTAGCCTTTTTCAGAGAGCTGCTTGGATCAGGTAAATTATTTGGATTTGAAGTATTAGGTCATCAGGCCGCTACACTTTCTGAATCTACCGGTCTTTACGCCCTGGGCTATGAGAACAACGGTTTAATGTTATTATCCCCGATGGCTCTTATTGTAGTAGGGCTTATTATCTGGGTACAACGTGCCAGAAACCGTAAACTAATCGAAGAAAACTAATAGCTGAACAGCAAAAAAGTATAAGAAATGGACTTAGTTAATCTATTTGTAAGAAGTATTTTCATTGAAAATATGATATTCGCCTATTTCCTGGGAATGTGTTCCTACCTGGCGGTATCAAAAACTGTAAAAACAGCTGTTGGTTTAGGTGCTGCCGTAATCTTTGTATTACTGGTTACAGTACCAATTAACTTTTTGTTGGACAATTACCTGCTTAAACCTGGTGCTTTAACTTGGTTGGGTGCAGAATATGCTGAGGTAGATCTTAGTTTCCTGAGTTTTATCATGTTCATTGCGGTAATCGCATCTATGGTACAGCTGGTGGAAATGATCGTGGAAAAATTTGCTCCTGCACTTTATGGTGCTCTGGGGATTTTCCTTCCACTTATTGCAGTAAACTGTGCTATCCTTGGTGGGTCGCTTTTTATGCAACAAAAAGACTTTAGTGGGATTTCTGAAGCTGTTACCTACGGTTTAGGTAGTGGGATTGGATGGTTTCTTGCTATTCTGGCTATTGCCGCCATCAGAGAAAAAATTGCATACTCGAATGTTCCTGCACCATTAAAAGGCCTTGGTATCACCTTTATCATTACCGGCTTAATGGCACTTGGATTTATGAGTTTTATGGGAATTAAACTATAATCGTAAAGAAAGATTATGACAGTAATTATAGCAAGTATAGTAGTATTTTTAGTTCTGATTTTGTTGCTGGTTTCTATTTTATTGGGTGCCAAGGCAAAACTGACCCCTTCAGGTCCCGTAACTATCAATGTTAATAATGAAAAAGATATCGAGGTAGGTTCCGGAGGGACCTTACTTTCTACCCTTGGTGATAATAAACTTTTCCTTCCTTCGGCCTGTGGTGGAGGTGGAACCTGTATCCAGTGTAAATGTATAGTGGAAGAAGGTGGTGGAGCTATCCTTCCTACCGAAGAACCTCACTTTACCCGTAAAGAGATCGCAGATGGATGGAGACTTGGTTGCCAGGTGAAGGTGAAGCAGGATATGAAAATTACCATTCCTGAGGAAGTCTTCGGAATTAAGAAATGGGATGCGACCGTGGTTAGAAACTATAACGTGGCCTCATTTATTAAAGAGTTCGTGGTAGAGATTCCAGAGCCAATGGATTACAAAGCCGGTGGTTATATTCAAATTGAAATTCCTAAAACGGAAGTTAAGTTTGAAGATATGGATATCACCGCTCACCCTGAAGAGCATGAAACTCCAGACAAATTTAAAGCTGAGTGGGATAAGTTTAACTTATGGCCTTTAGTGATGAAAAACCCGGAGACTGTGGAAAGAGCTTATTCTATGGCTTCTTATCCGGCAGAAGGGCGTGAGATCATGCTTAACGTTCGTATTGCGACGCCACCATGGGACAGAGCAAAGGACGGATGGATGGATGTCAACCCAGGGGTTGCCTCATCTTATATCTTTAGTCTGAAAAAAGGAGATAAAGTAGTGATTTCAGGACCTTATGGTGAATTCTTTATCAACGAAAGTGATGCTGAAATGCTTTACGTTGGTGGTGGAGCCGGAATGGCGCCAATGAGATCTCACCTGTATCACCTGTTCAGAACATTGAAGACCGGTAGAAAAGTAACCTACTGGTATGGTGGTAGATCTAAACGTGAACTTTTCTATACTGAACACTTTAGAGCACTGGAAAGAGATTTCCCTAATTTCAAATTCTACCTGGCCCTTTCTGAGCCTATGGAAGAAGATAACTGGAAAGTTAAATCCAGTCTTGATGATGAAGGTGATGGTTTTGTAGGATTCATACACCAGGTGGTAATAGATAATTATTTATCTCATCACGAAGAGCCGGAAGAAATAGAATTATACTTCTGTGGACCGCCATTAATGAACAAAGCCGTTCAAAAAATGGGAGAGGACTTCGGAATTCCACCAGAGAATATCAGATTTGATGACTTTGGAGGATAATAAATACAATCCCGCTTCGGCGGGATTTTTTTATATTTAAGCTATGCCTAAATTAACCGAACAGGAACTGCATAACCTCGCGATGAATATCGTGGGAAAAGATCTTGAAGATAATGGATATGAATTTCTTGGCGTAAATAGTAAGCTGAAAAGAAACCCTCAATTCGTTGCTTTAAAAGAATCTAAACTTCATTTCGTCATTGTCAGGGCCATTGAGTATCCAGATGATCCCGCCGCCTTTGATCCTGCCTTTATGAAAGACATTAAGGAACATGCTGAAAAATTCAATGCCCGTACTTTTTACGCCGGTGTAGGATTGGCAAATTCCACCGATTATGAGAAACCAATAACCAGCGATGAGGATTATATTGTAAACTATTCGGGCTGGAAAGAATTTTAATTATGAAGAAAATTTCTCTTTTCCTTATTTCTTTTTTATTCCTTATCTCCTGTAAATCTGAGAAAACGACCGAAAGCCATCGTTATAACGGTGAAGCTTTGGGTACAACCTATAATATCAGGTATTTTTCAGACAGGGACCTTGATTTTGAAAAGTCCCTGGATAGCATAATTGAGGAGATCAATTCTTCTATGAGCACCTATCTTGTCAAATCTGATATTTCACGAATAAACCGCGGGGATACCACGGTAACAGTGGATAAGAATTTCGAGAAGGTATTCAACGCTTCCAATAAGATTTTTAAGGAGAGTGATGGCTTTTTTGATCCAACTGTTGGGGTCTTGGTCAATGCTTATGGATTTGGTCCCGCGAAACCTCTTAAATCAATTAGCGCTGATTCACTGGATTCTCTAAGAAATCTGGTTGGTTTTAATAAAGTGACGTTAACAGATAAGCTTACCATAAAGAAAGAGCATCCGGCAATTTACCTAGATTTTAATGCGATCGCCAAAGGATATGCTATAGATGTGATCGCGGAATATCTGGAATCTAAGGATGTGGAGAATTATCTTATAGAACTTGGCGGAGAACTGAGGGCTAAAGGAGAGAACCTGGGGAATAATGCTAATTGGGTAGTTGGTATCGACGATCCTGAACAGGTGGATGGAGAGCGAAGGTTACAGGCACGGGTAAAATTGCTTAATTCAGCGATGGCGACTTCTGGTAACTATAGAAAATACAGGGTAGATTCAATTACTGGTCAAAAATATGTACATACCATCAATCCAAAGACCGGTAAAGCTGAAAAGAGTAATGTACTAAGTGCATCTGTATTGGCAGAGAATTGCATGCTTGCCGATGGTTATGCTACGGCATTTATGGCGTTAGGTATTGAGAGGAGTACACAGCTTTTAAAAGAACTTGATGACGTGGAGGTGTATATTTTGTATTCTACACCAGCTGGTGATATGGACATATTCAGTACGCCCGGATTTAAGGAAAATATCCTGGATTAACTATTTGGTACAAACCGGGATGATCTCTCCCTGGGCAAGCCGGTATTTGTCCATCTCTTCCGGTGACAAGCTGGAGGTAAGATCTACCTCTTCCACCTTAAAACCGATATCTCTTAACTTATCAAAATAATCTCTGCCATAGACCCTCACATGATCATATTGCCCAAAAATCTTCGCTCTTTCTTTTGGGTCTGTGATGGAATCATCCTGAAATGTTTCTGCCCTTTCCATTTCCTGTGGAATTTGTAAAATAGCGGTTCCGCCCGGTTTCAGGATCCGGTAAAGCTCCTGCATGGCTTTGCGGTCATCTGGTATATGCTCCAGCACGTGGTTGCATAAAATAAAATCGAAACTATTATTATCAAATGGAAGATCGCAGATATCTGCTTTCACATCGGCCAGGGGTGATTCAAGATCTGTAGTGGTATAATCCAGATTTGGCAATTTTCTGAATCGCTTATAAAAAGCCTGTTCAGGAGCGAAATGCAGAACTTTATGCCGTCCGGTAAAAAAAGTGGTCTGTTCCTTTAAATAAAGCCATAAAAGCCTATGCCTCTCTAGGGAGAGGGTAGAGGGGGAAAGTACATTTTCCCGCTGGTTCTCGTAACCATAAGGTAAAAACTTCCTGAAACTGTTCCCGTCAATAGGGTCTGTATATCTCGTACCTTTAAGGTAAATCTTTAAAAACGGCCTTACCAGGTAACTAATTCTAATAAGAACAGGCCTGGGAATTGAATTTAAGGCCAGTTTAAAAAGATTACTCATTCTCTATACTTCGATATCTCCCCAGTTCTCACCCGATTTGATGCGGTATAATTGCATCTCGGAAACACCAAACTGCTTTGCCAGCACTCTGATACGGGTTTTTCTTTCAGGATCTAAAAGTTTTTTCTTCAGGATAACTGCCTGTGCATAGGTTAATTTAGAATAGGAGGTAACCTTTCTAAGTTTCCTCTTCTTTTTGTTTTCCTGCACCTTAGGACTGTTATATTGATGTTGGACCCATTCGTCTTTGGTGGCCCATGCCAAGTTAGAAACACGATTATCGTTCTTCACAAAATTCTTGTGGATCACATATTGATCGCCTTCTTTTTTCTCTAAAAACGTTTCTGCAATAATGCGATGAATGTAATACGTTTTATGTTTTCCATTCTTCAATTTTACCGCGAAGTTTAAATATCCACCTACTTTTCCGCCTTTCATTAGGTCTCCATCGGGATTTTTCAGATAACTGATCATTCTTCCGAAATTTGAGACTTTATAGATAAAGCGGTCTTCCCAGGAATCTTTGTGTAGGGTTTTCCAGATTTCCTGTCTGTAACTTTTAATCATAAACTTTTGCTCTAAATTCGTCTTCTTCTGTTGAATTGATTTTTAAGGATTCATAAATATATTTAAATGTTGATAGTAATTCTGGTTTGCCGTCCACCAGTGCAACATCGTGTTCAAAATGCGCACTAGGCTTATTATCTGCAGTTAGTATGGTCCAGCCATCGGGCAGCTGTTTGATTCTTTTAGTTCCCATGTTAATCATAGGTTCTATAGCAACCACCATTCCCTCGACAAATTTTTTACCTCTTCCTCTTTTTCCGTAGTTTGGCATCTCAGGATCCTCGTGCATGGTTCGGCCGAGACCGTGACCTACAAGCTCTCTTACTACGCCATAACCATGATCTTCAGTGTACTTCTGGATCGCATAACCTACATCACCAACACGGTTACCTGCTTTAAATTCTCTGATTCCAACGTAAAGCGACTCTTTGGTTACTTCAAGAAGCTTTTTTACTTCAGGAGCCACTTCACCTACTTCAAAGGTATAAGCGTGATCACCATAAAAACCATTTTTAATGGCGCCACAATCAATCGAAATAATATCTCCCTCACGAAGGGGTGTATCATTGGGAATTCCGTGTACCACCTGGGCATTAGGACTCATACATAAAGAATTAGGGAAATCATATAAACCCAGGAAGCCTGGTATTGCGTCATGATCTCTTATAAATTCTTCTGCCAGTTTATCCAGGTGTAACGTGGTTACTCCCGGTTTGATCTCTGGTGCGAGCATTCCTAATGTCTTTGAAACTACCAAAGCGCTCTCACGCATTAATTCTATCTCTTCTCTGGTCTTAGGTATTATCATATTCTATCTTACAATCTTCCGAATAAACCGGATCTTCTCTTTTTCTTTACGTTTTTCGGTAATCTTTCATTGCTTAACATCTGAAAGATCTCTCCCCAGCCTTTCATTCCTCCGAGGTTACGGTCATCAATATAAATATCGGCAAGAATTTTTCTGCTAATGGTGTTATCAAATTCTTCTTCCGGATAACTCTTATTGACGGCATAAAATTTTAATCCATTTTTTTCACAGAACTCAACAGCCTCCTCAAGCTTCTCACCGTGGCGATAGGTCCATAGGATGAGCCGGTGTCCTTCTTCCTGTAGTTTTCTCAGGGATTCGAAAGCAAAAAGTATAGGTTTTCCTATTTCAGGAAATCTGTTCTCTACTATAGTCCCGTCAAAATCAACTGCTAACGTAAGAGAATTGGGCATAATGCGAAATTAGTTAATATTTTCTACTTTAAAGGTTTAGGTGGGCATTAAGTTAATCTGCGTAGGAATTTTTGTACTCTTTGCCACTAACGATCTTAGCAATATCTTCCTCAATACTTTGTCCTTGGGGATATTCCACAAACCTGTTTACTTCCTTTCCATCCTTATAAAAGATGATCGTGGGAACCCGGTGAACTTCCAGTTCTTCTTCAACTTTATTGGGGGTGGTTTTATTGCGGTCTACCGCAACTAATTCCAACTTTTGATAATCATAATTTGCCTCGTCCAGTAATTTCAAAAATTTTGGAACCTCTCTTTTGCTGTCTCCACACCAGGTTCCCATCAAAACTTTGATCTCATAGTCATCAATGTTTTCCCTGATGGTTGCCATGGCTTCAGAATTTGGAGAGAAATCCTCGTACGCGGGCTGAAACCAGTTTGAAAAAGGTTTCTGCTGAAGTTCTTCCTTTGAAAAATCACCAAGCAACATATCTTTCTGCACTGTTTCTGTTTTAAGATCTTTCTTATTCTCGCTCAGATCTTTCGATTTATTTACATTGTTCCCGCAACTAAGTGCAATTGCGACAAAAAATATTAAAAACTTATTCATGATAAATTAAATTAAAGGGTCTTCTGTCATTAGATCTGGCTGGGTAATTCCCATCAGCTTTAATATGGTTGGGGCAATATTTCCAAGCTTGCCGTCTTTGATGCTTTTTACATCCTTGTCCATTAGTATTAAGGGTACAGGATTGGTGGTATGGGCTGTATTTGGACTTCCGTCAGGATTTTTCATCACTTCGCTGTTACCATGGTCGGCAATGATGATCACAGAATAATCGTGATCAAAAGCAGCTTCAGCAACTTCTTTAGCGCAAATATCAACGGTTTCGCAGGCCTTTACCGCTGCGTCAAAATCTCCAGTATGACCTACCATATCTGGATTGGCAAAGTTCAAACATATAAAATCTGCTGATTCCTTATCTATTTCGTGCAATATCTTCTCTTTGATCTCATATGCACTCATTTCCGGCTGAAGGTCATAAGTGGCGACCTTCGGGGAATTACACATGATCCTTTTCTCTCCTTCAAAAGGTTTTTCCCTGCCTCCGGAAAAGAAAAAAGTAACGTGGGGATATTTTTCAGTTTCGGCGATCCTTATTTGCTTTCTGCCTTCATATTCCAATACTTCCCCAAGAGTAGCTTTAATATTAGACTTTTGAAAAATGATATATATATTTTCAAAGGTGTCGTCATATTTGGTCATGGTAACATAATAAAGAGGCAGTTTTTTCATGTCATACTCAGGGAAATTATCCTGTGACAATGCCTGCGTAAGCTGTCTTCCACGATCTGTTCTGAAATTGAAATAGATAACCACATCTTTCTCATTCAGAGTAGCTATTGGTTCGCCAGCATCGTCTGTAAGAACAATTGGCTGAATGAACTCATCGCTTATTCCGTTATCATAACTTTCCTGAATAGCTGCAATAGCATCCCGGGTTTTCTTTCCTTCACCTTTTACGATCAGGTCGTAGGCCTGCTTTACTCTTTCCCAGCGTTTATCCCTGTCCATGGCATAATACCTGCCTATGACCGAAGCCAGTTTGGAATTGGTTTCTTCCAGGTGCTTATTAAGATACTCAATAAATCCTTTTCCGGAATGAGGGTCCACATCACGACCATCGGTAAAAGCATGGACATATTTGTCTTTAACTCCAAGGCTTTCTGCAGCAGATAACAAACCTTTTAAATGATTTATATGAGAATGTACGCCACCGTCACTAACAAGTCCCATAAAATGGACCGGTTTATTGTTTTTAACGGCATACTTTAGTGCAGTTTCAAGAACAGGTTCATCCTTTAATGTATCCTTTTCCACAGCCATATTGATCTTGACTAGGTCCTGGTAGACAATCCTGCCGGCACCAAGATTCATATGACCAACTTCAGAATTTCCCATTTGTCCTTCCGGCAGACCTACATTCATCCCGTCGGTTCGCAAAGAAGCATGAGGGAATTTTGAAGGCAGAGAATCCATAAAGGGTGTATTCGCTTTGGCTATGGCTGAAACTTCCTCATTTTGAGTAATTCCCCAGCCGTCAAGAATCATTAAGAGGACCTTTTTATGCATTGAATCTGAAATTTGAGGTTAAAGATAAAAACAATTGCCTGTAATGCCAGACCAACACCCTATAATGTTTTACTAAAACGAAACTCAGAATCGAGGCTGGATCTGGGGTTAGCATTCACGGAAATCAAATTCTAAAATATTTTAAAACCTGAATTCTGATGTTGGTTAACAAAATATTTAAAAATCCTGAGTTTTAAGCCCTTAAAAATTTAACAGTGATAATTTATATTCTTTAAAATATAGGCCATTGCTTTACGTTATCTATAGACCTTTAAAACCTTATTATATATACTATTATCAGCAAAATAAGGGCTCGAATTGTTAAAATTGGGCATTTTTTAAAATTGCCTTTTAAATTTTGTATGTTGGCAAGGCTTTTGGTTTTAATTAACAGAAATTAAAAAAAGAAATTATATGAAATATAGGATCCTTTCGGTTTTTGGAATGTTGCTTTTCTCATTCGCTTTCAGTAGTACCGCCGGGGTAGGTAAAACTATCGAGGCCAGGATAACTGAAAAACTTCCAGTAACCCCCGAGGCGATGGAATCTTCTGATGATAAGGTTGCAGAGCTTTATGAATCATTTTCCCTTAAAAATTCGACCATGCCTCAAATTGAAGTTTTCGAAAAGGCAATACTAGGCTACACCAAACTGGACGAAGCGGGAAAAGTTTCTAATCCATTATTAACGGTAATAGATTTTAATCTTTCTTCAACTAAAAAAAGAATGTGGATCCTAAATATGGACACCCGGGAAGTCGTTTTTAACACCTTCGTAGCTCACGGTAAGAATACGGGTGGGGAATTCGCGAAGAACTTTTCGAATAAGCAAAATTCTCATCAGAGTTCACTGGGCTTCTATGTTACCGGTGAGACTTATTATGGCAAAAACGGACTTTCACTTTTTATAGATGGAATGGAGAAGGAATTCAATTCTAATGCCCGTGCCAGATATGTGGTTATACACGGTGCAGATTATGCAGAACCATCGTTCATAAAGAGAATAGGGAGATTAGGCAGAAGTTATGGTTGTCCCGCGGTTCCTAATAAAATAGCCAAAGATTTGATCCATAAAATAAAAGGAAAATCGGTAGTTTACATTCATAAAAATGATGAAAATTATCTTTCGAAATCAGATTTTCTGAATGTATAGATCAGGCTGCGGGTTTTAATAAACTCCAGAGTTTTTGGTCCAGATCATAGATATCATTAATGAATTTAATGGTATCTTTTTTTTGATAGGCGGTCCAGTAAAAATGGTGAACTTTCACTTTCTGCTTTAATGCAATTTGGGTAGTTTTTCCAGACTTTAAAATTTCATCGATCTTTTTATCGGAATATTGTTCCTGGTCACTTAGAAGATAACCAGCTAATCCCAGCGCATCCTGCACCCTTACACAGCCAGAACTTTCTGCCCGGGCATTGTTTTCAAATAATTTTTTTGATGGTGTATCGTGCAAATAGATCATATATTCATTTGGGTATATGATCTTGACAATCCCTAGTGGATTTGAAGGGCCTGCCGGTTGCCGGAAGGTATAGGATAGTGCCTTGGAAGACGACCAGTTAATACTGGATGGATCTACAAGTTTTCCGTCGCTATCTAAAACCTGCAAATTCTTTTTCTTTAAATAGTCGGGATTCCTGGATGCTCCCGGAATTACATCATTCTTTTTAATGGTAGGCGGGATGGTCCAGGTGGGATTGTAGATAACATAACGTACTTCATCAGAAAATACAGGAGTTTTTCTCACCTGGGTACCAACCATGGTTTTGTGAGAACGAACGGTGTCTCCATCTTTAACCACGCTTAATTCATAGTTGGGAATATTTACAATGATATAATGCTCACCTAAATCTCTTGGATACCAGCGCCATCTTTCGAGGTTAATCAATAGCTGGTGCAATCTGTCTTCTTTGGTATAATTCAGGTTTTTGATAGTAGCATTTCCTAATAAAGCATCAATTTGAAGGTCATGTTCCTTTTGAAATTCTTTTAATGCATTTTGGATACTATCATTGAACTTAGTATTGGTGGAATCAATGCTTCCTTTATAGTAACCAAGTTCAGCAAGTCTTTTTGTAATCGAGAAAATTCGGTCATCAGATTCTCCTGGTTTTATCAGTTTTCCTGCCTCAATTTTAGTAGCAGGAGCATTCCGCCAGTTGGTTTTTTTGAATTCTTTTAAAGCATTTTTTAACCCGCGGTACACAATATGGTCTGGTTTTACCGAATTTAAAGTTCGATCTATATCAGCTTCAGACAAAGCGGTATTTAAAAGCGCTACCGCATCAATCTCATTTAGTGGGGTTCCCCAGATCTCATAGATATCTTTAGGATTTAATTTGCCGTTACCCAGATCTTTTGCAAGCCTTAAGAACGAATCTGTTAGCAGGATTTCCAGCAGGGAGTTTTCTTCTTCTGAATTCGTTACTATAGAGGCCAGTAACTTTTGAAGCTTTTCTCCATGGTAATCTTCAAAGAACAATCCTTCTTCTTCAATATTCTCTATGTTTCTGAATAGCGCCTTTCTAAGTTCATTTTTAGACCAGACTGGCTCAAACTCGTTTCCCTGATAAAATTTCGTTACTAACTCAGGGTCATAAATGATTTCAGAACCTTCAGGACTATCTTCCAGGAAATCTTCAATTTCTCCACTGTCTGTTAATTCAGTGACCTCTGCTGCACTGGCAGATTCTACAGTCCCGTTCTCCCCATCGTAAGAAGAGGTTTTAGGGTCATTTTTACAACTGCTCATTAAGAACAGGCAGGTCACTACGAATATATAGGGAGAAAATCGCATAGTTTAAGTAGGATATGTAGTTCGGGCCATTTTTAAGCCCGAACGTCTGAGTAGGATTCGTTTCTGTCAAATTGAACCTCGGCAAAAGGGCACAGCGGTTCTATTTTGAAATTATTTTCCCGGGCGTATTCAACGCTTTTTTTAACCAGGCTGGAGGCTATTCCCTGGTTTTCCATTTGGCGTTTAACCTCAGTATGATCTATGGTCAGGATATTATTTTCATCTTTATGATAAGTCAATTCGCCTATTAATCCCTTATCATTTTCGATATAGAACATTCCCCGGCTGTGACTTTCCTTATGTTTGATCTCCATGATTACTTTTGAAAAATTCCATCTACGATACCATATTCCATAGATTCATTGGCATCCATCCAATAATCACGGTTAAAGTCTTTAAGTACTTTTTCAACAGTTTGCCCGCAGTTTTCTGCAAGGATCTCTGCACTTAAATGTTTTGTTTTAAGGATCTCATTAGCCGCTATCTCAATATTAGAAGCCTGTCCTCTTGCACCGCCGCTAGGTTGGTGGATCATCACTTTAGCATGAGGTTGAATGAATCTTCTGCCTTTTTTTCCGGCAGAAAGCAGGATAGATCCCATAGATGCAGCCAGGCCGGTGCAAATCGTAGATACCGGGGAATTAAGGCTCATTATGGTATCATACATAGCGAAACCATCGGTTACATAACCTCCCGGACTATTAATAAATAATTGAATTTCATCATCACCTTCAAGATCAAGATATTCCAGCCTGTCTATGACATGTTTAGCAGATTTATCATTGACTTCACCCCACAAATAAATTTTTCTTTTTTCTAATAATTTACCTTCGATTAAATCCTGAATCTTACCGTTTTTGCTTTTCATGAAATTCATTTATGTGTATTTGTCTTATTAAAGTCGAAGCTAAAAATATGACTATTTTAGCAGAAAACAGAATCATGGAAGTGGCATTTAACAAGATTTTAAAAGAAGGTTCAGGCAAGGTTATACCCTACCTTAAAAAATTATATAGAGAGCCACCTTCTGATGAAATTTTGCATAAAAGATTGCTGGAAATGTTCGATCAGAATTACGAATGTTTTGGAATTTATATGGAAAAACGCCTGATTGGAGTCTTTGGTTTATGGTTTATGACCAGGCATTATGCCGGTAGATCCTGTGAGGTAGATCATATTTATATAGACGATGCTTTTCAAAGAAAGGGAATAGGCCAGAGCCTTTTTGAATTTATTCATGAATATGTAGCTGCAAAAGGTTGTGAAACAGTTGAGTTGAATAGCTATGTGGAAAATTTTCCCTCGCACAAATTCTATATGAATTTAGGTTATATTATTAGGGGGTATCATTTTTTAAAAAAGCTGTGATATTGTTTGGATTTTGGAATTGTTTCAGATTATATTTGCAGCGATAGGCGGGAGTAGCTCAGTTGGTAGAGCGTCAGCCTTCCAAGCTGAATGTCGCCGGTTCGAACCCGGTCTCCCGCTCTAAAAGCTTCATCGAAAAGATGAGGCTTTTTTTTATGCATGAAATTTTGTGAAAAAGATAATAGAGGGTGAGAAGCCTGTCCTGAGCAAGGTCGAAGGGAACCCGGTCTCCCGCTCTAAAAGCTTCATCGAAAAGATGAGGCTTTTTTTATGTATGAAATTTTGTGAAAAAGATAATCCAGGGTGAGAAGCCTGTCCTGTGCAAGGTCGAAGGGAACCCGGTCTCCCGCTCTAAAAGCTTCGTCGAAAAGATGAGGCTTTTTTTTATGCATGAAATTTTGTGAAAAAGATAATAGAGGGTGAGAAGCCTGTCCTGAGCAGGGTCGAAGGGAACCCGGTCTCCCGCTCTAAAAGCTTCATCGAAAAGATGAGGCTTTTTTTTTATGTATGAAATTTTGTGAAAAAGATAATCCAGGGTGAGAAGCCTGTCCTGAGCAAGGTCGAAGGGAACCCGGTCTCCCGCTCTAAAAGCTTCATCGAAAAGATGAGGCTTTTTTTTATGCATGAAATTTTGTGAAAAAGATAATCCAGGGTGAGAAGCCTGTCCTGAGCAGAGTCGAAGGGAACCCTGTCTCCCGCTCTAAAAGCTTCATCGAAAGATGAGTCTGTTTGTAGTTCTTAAATTGTTCAACAGTCCAGATAGGAGTTGATAATGGGTAAATATACACCGGGAAGTGAGATGTCTGAACATAAAAAAGCCGGAAGAAGATATCTTCCGGCTTTTCAAGTAGGGTCTAACAGTTATAATTAACCGTTCATAGAGATTAAAAACTCTTCGTTATTTCGGGTGTTTCTAATTTTATCGTTGATAAATTCCATGGCTTCCACGGGATTCATGTCTGCAAGATATTTTCTTAGAACCCACATACGCTGTATTGTATTCTCGTCCAGTAAAAGATCATCTCTACGAGTACTTGAAGAAACAAGGTCTATGGCAGGGAAGATTCTTCTATTGGAAATTCTTCTGTCTAACTGAAGCTCCATGTTACCTGTACCTTTAAATTCTTCAAAGATAACTTCATCCATCTTGGAACCGGTCTCTGTAAGTGCCGTAGCAATGATAGATAATGAACCGCCATTTTCAATATTACGGGCCGCACCAAAGAATCTCTTAGGTTTATGCAGAGCATTGGCGTCCACACCACCACTTAATACCTTACCGCTGGCAGGTTGTACTGTGTTGTATGCCCTGGCCAGCCTGGTGATAGAATCAAGCAGGATCACTACATCGTGACCACACTCTACCAAACGCTTGGCTTTTTCCAGAACAATATTTGCTACTCTAACATGTTCGTGAGCTTCTTTATCGAAAGTTGAAGCAACAACTTCTCCTTTCACATTACGCTGCATATCGGTAACTTCCTCTGGTCTTTCATCGATCAAAAGTACGATCTGGTAAACTTCAGGATGGTTTGCAGCGATTGCATTGGCGATGTCTTTCAACAACATGGTCTTACCTGTCTTAGGCTGCGAAACGATCATTCCACGCTGACCTTTTCCTATAGGAGCAAAAAGATCCATTACCCTTGTAGAGATCGAACTCTGCTTTTCGGCAAGGTTGAATTTATCTTTAGGAAATAAAGGAGTAAGGTGTTCAAAAGAAACACGGTCTCTTACCACTTGTGGGTCGAGTCCGTTAATTTTATTGATCTTGATTAGCGGGAAATATTTCTCTCCTTCTTTAGGAGGTCGTATTTGTCCCTGTACTGTATCTCCGGTTTTCAAACCGAATAGTCTTATCTGAGACTGGGAAACGTAGATGTCATCTGGAGACGTAAGATAATTATAGTCAGATGATCTTAAGAAACCATAGTTGTCCTGCATAATATCAAGAACTCCTTCGCTTTCTATGATCGCGTCGAATTCGTAATCAGGCTCACGATAGCGGTTTCTGTTATCGCGGTTTCCATTATTTTTTTTGTTATCGCTACGATTGTCATTACGGTTATCATTACGATTATCGTTTCTATTATCGTTGCGCTTATCATTCCTGTTGTCGCTGCGACTGTCGTTCCTGTTATCGCTGCGATTTTCGTTCCTGTTATCGTTGCGATTGTCATTCCTGTTATCATTTCGGCTTCCGCGGTTGTCTTTGCCACCAGACTGATTTCTGTCTCTATTGCTGCTTTTTGCCGGCTGGTTTTTTCTGGTGTCGTCCTTTTGAGTATTTGAAGAATCGCCAGAAGTTGGTTTGGAATGTGCAGGTTTAGAAGCTTCTTTAGACCTTGATGGTCTTTTTTCACTATCTGGTTTTGCTGTTTTCTTTGGGGTAGGTTTAGCCTGTTCCTGGTTATCGTCGGTAAGCACTTCCTTTACTTTATTGGGATTTGATGCCTGGTAGTCCAGAATCTGATATACCAAATCCAGTTTTTTTAATGTCTTGTACTTAGGAACGTTGAGGGTCTCAGCGATTTCCTTAAGTTCAGGAAGCTTTTTAGCTTTTAATTCTGAAATTTCAAACATGAATGCGTTAAAATAATTTTCGTTTGGATTGATTTTAAAAACTTCTCGAAGAAGAACAAAAAGTTTGGAGACTTAAGTAACCAACATTGAATGGGTTACGAAATGTTATTGCAATAATACAACTTTATTTTAAACTTTGAGGAGGGAATTTTAAAAAGAATCTTTTATTTTTGTGCCGCAACTGCAAGAATTATGCTTCAAAGAATACAAACTATTTACCTGCTATTAGCAGCTATAACAAGTGCGGGACTCATTTTCGTTTTTGATTTATGGAAGAATTCGGCAGGCGAAGAGGTATATGCTCAGGATCAATTAATCGCCTTTGGAATGTTTCTGGCATCTGCGGCAATTTCTTTAGTGAGTATCTTTATGTTTAAGAATAGAAAACTCCAGTTTGTGCTGGGTCGTTTGAATATAATATTAAATCTTTTTTTACTAGGAGTGTTTGTTTATTGGTCTCTAACTTTACCTGGAGAAATGGATATTTCAGAGAAGGGTATTGGGATGTTTCTTCCTATTATTTCTATCGTTTTTATTGTTTTGGCTAATAAAGCCATCAAAAAGGACGAAGATCTCGTAAAATCTGTTGACCGATTACGATAAGCCTATCATCTTAGTAGTATTAGTGCGTGAAAAACCCGAAGTGAAAGCTTCGGGTTTTTTAATGGCATTTGTTCTTTGTTTGCTATATTTTTATTCCAGTTCGATTACTTCCAGATCACTGATGTTCTTGCCTTCAATTTTGAATCTCAGCATGGTCCTTTTCTTGTGAAATCCCTGTTTCCCTGCAGCTCCGGGATTCATGTGTAAAAGGTTCAGATTTTTATCATTCATAACTTTAAGGATATGGGAATGCCCCGAAATAAAGATCTTGGGAGGATTTTTTTTGATTTCTTCCTTTACTGCCGGAGAATATCTCCCGGGATAGCCACCAATATGGGTGATCCAAACATCCACTTCTTCACACATAAACCTATTGTTCAGCGGGAATTCTTTTCTGATCGTGGCATTGTCAATATTGCCATAAACGGCTTTTAAAGGATTGACTTTCATAAGTTGATCGGTCACTGCGAGACTGCCTATATCTCCAGCATGCCATATTTCATCTGCATTTTCTGCATAATGTAAAATGCGGTTATCCATATGTCCATGAGTGTCACTGAGCAATAAAATTTTCTTCAAATCTAATTTTTCTTTAAAATTCGTTTAACAGAGGATGATTCTGCAAAGGCTTTTTCCTCGGTATAATTGCATTATCTTTGCATTTCGCTAATATAAAAAGAAAGCGGAGCTTGAGGTATTTTATAAAACTTTCATATTTTGGAAAGGCCTATCATGGTTGGCAAAATCAACCTGATTCAATAAGTGTACAGGAAGTTCTTGAGGAAAAGCTCAGCTTGGTGCTTCGGTCAAAGACAGACGTAGTGGGAGCAGGAAGGACAGACGCCGGGGTACATGCCACGCAAATGTTCGCTCATTTTAATCATGATCTGGAAATTGACGTTGCAGAGTTAAAGTATAAGCTCAATTCAATGCTTCCGAAGGATATCGCGATAGCGGAAATTTTCGAGGTTGTAGAAGATGCTCATGCCAGGTTTGATGCGGTTTCACGTAGTTATGAATATCACATCGTTAAAGAGAAGAACGCATTTTTAAAGGATCATGCCTGGTACTTAAAGCCTGCTCTTGATCTGGAAAAAATGAATGAAGCGGCGGCGATACTGCAAGAGTATACCAATTTCAAATGTTTTTCCAAGACAAGGACAGATGTGAGAACCTATAATTGCAGGATAGATCATGCTGAATGGAAAATGAAGGACGATAAATTGATATTTCATATTACTGCCGACAGATTTTTGAGGAATATGGTGAGAGCTGTGGTTGGTACGCTTGTGGAAATAGGACAGGGCAAATACCCGGTTTCTCATATGCACCAGGTCATCAAGAGTGAAGACAGGGGTAAAGCAGGAACCTCGGTACCTGCACATGGATTATACTTAACAAGGATTGAATATCCAGACAATATTAGAATAAGATAAATGGCGACAAAAACGGGGAATGCATTTGATATGGATCTGTTTAAGCGATTGCTTAGATATACCAACCCTTATAAGCGAATTTTTTATTTCGTAGGGGTTGCTGCAATTCTGGTTTCACTATTCGCGGTATTAAGGCCTATTCTACTACAGGAAACTATCGATGAGGCTTTGATCAAAACAGATTTTGACAGTCTCGTTTATTATGTAAGCCTAATGCTGGGTGTACTGGTTTTTGAGGTCATATTTCAGTTCTGTTTTATTTACTATGCAAACTGGCTGGGGTTAGGAGTCGTAAGGGATATCAGGGTGAAGTTATTCGGGCATATGCTTGGCTTCAAAATGAAATATTATGATAAATCTGCTGTTGGCAGACTGGTCACCCGGGCCGTAAGCGATATTGAGACCATATCGAGTATTTTTAGCCAGGGATTGTTCATGATCATAAGTGATCTCCTTAAAATGCTGGTGGTGCTGGGTGTAATGTTCTATAAAAGCTGGGAATTGACCTTACTGGTCTTAACAGTACTTCCTTTTATACTATACGCGACTAGGGTCTTTCAAAAGAAAATGAAACTGGCGTTTGAAGAGGTGAGAACACAGGTAGCCAATCTTAATACCTTCGTGCAGGAAAGAATTACCGGCATGAAGATCGTTCAATTATTTACCCGGGAAAAAACAGAATACGCCAATTTTAAAGAGATAAATGATAAACATCGAAAGGCATGGGTGAAAACGGTGTGGTACAACTCTATTTTCTTTCCTATTGCAGAAATGTCCACGTCCATAACCATAGGTCTCATTGTGTGGTTTGGTGGTCTTCGCGTGGTAGCTGGTGATGATATGTCTTTAGGTATTATTGTAGCTTTTATTGAGCTTTCACAAATGCTTTTCAGACCTCTAAGGCAGATCGCAGACAAATTCAATACCCTGCAAATGGGAATGGTGGCTGCAAACCGCGTTTTTGGGATTCTCGATACTAACTCCAGTATAGAAGACACCGGGACGATCGAAATCGACAATTTAAAAGGCGAGATCGAGTTTAAAGATGTACGCTTTAGTTATATTGAAGAAGAGGAAGTACTAAAAGGTGTTTCATTTAAAGTTCAGGAAGGAGAGACAATCGCGATCGTAGGTGCAACGGGTGCCGGAAAATCCACGATCATTAATCTCCTTAACCGTTTCTACGAAATTGACAGTGGTAGTATTTTAGTTGATGGAACCGATGTTAAAGATATCAGCCTGAAATCGCTAAGAGCTCAAATCGCGGTGGTACTGCAGAATGTCTTTCTTTTTGCTGATACCATCATGAACAATATTAACCTCGATAACCCTGAAATTACAGACGAGGATGTGATCGAGGCGGCAAAGCAAATAGGAATTCATGAATTCATAAGTTCTCTTCCAAATGGCTATTACTATAATGTGAAAGAACGCGGGGCGATGCTATCTTCCGGCCAGCGGCAATTAATATCTTTTTTAAGGGCTTATGTGAGTAACCCAAGTATACTGGTGCTTGATGAAGCAACTTCCTCGGTAGACTCCTATAGCGAGCAATTAATACAGGATGCCACAGATAAGATCACAGAAAACAGAACGTCTATTGTGATCGCCCACAGGCTTGCTACCATTAAAAAAGCAGATAAGATCATTGTTATGGATCAGGGGGAGATCGTGGAGATTGGAAATCACCGGGAATTGCTCCAAAAAACTGATGGTTACTACAAAAAGCTTTATGAAGTCCAATTCAAGGCTGAAGAAGCTATTTAGTTCCAAGTGAAACTTTATGCCCGGATAAGTTTAATTAAGGTCTTCTTTTAACTTCTCTTTTAATTCCTGCAGGGTTTCGAACATTACGAATTGTCCATCACGTACATAGGAAGTTTGACCTGTTTCTTCACTCACAATTAAAGCCAGTGCATCTGTTTTTTCAGTAATTCCCACAGCGGCCCGGTGTCTTAATCCAAATCTTAAAGGAATAGAGCGGTCATTTGAAACCGGTAGAATCACTCTGGTGGCTGTGATCTTATTTTCCTCGATAATCATCGCGCCATCATGCAAAGGGCTGTTTTTAAAAAAGATAGATTCAATTATGGGTTGGTTTAGCTCTATCTTCATTTTATCACCTGTATTTTTTACAAAATCCAGCTTATTACTTTTTTCTATCACCATCAGCGCCCCTGTATAACTCTTACCCATGGCCTCACAGGCATCTATAATCGCATCTACATTCGTTTTGGAATCCATATCATCCCGGCTAAACTTCAGACTCCGGAAAAATCTGCCTTTCTGTGTAAAATTGGTAGAACCAATCATTAAAAGGAATTTCCTGATCTCCTGCTGAAAAACCACTATGAGCGCAAATACTCCTACACCTATAAATTCGCCAAGTACACTGCTTAGCAACTCCATTTGCAGCAATTGAGTGAGCAGCCAAACCAGGTAGATCACGACGATCCCTATGAAAATATTAACGGCCGCGGTACCGCGAACAAGTTTGTATATATAGTAGAGTAGCAGGGCTACAAAAACAATATCGAGGATATCGAGAATTCGAAGATCTATGATGTCCAAATTGCGGGGGTTTTATGTAAAAATAGAAAAACTAAAATTAGTTTATCAATTCAGCGGTTAATTTGATAGTTTGCATGGCTTCCTTAACATCGTGTACCCTCAAAATGCCGGCCCCTTTCAGTATTGCCGCAGTATTTAGAACACTTGTGCCGTTAAGGGCTTCATTTGCAGAAATGTCCAGTTTTTTCCAGATCATGCTTTTCCTGGAAACTCCAACCAGGACAGGAAGTTCGAGGCTTTGAAATAGTTCAAGTTTAGATAACAGCTCAAAATTCTGAGCTGTATTTTTTGCGAAACCAAATCCCGGATCCACTATAAGATCATTGATTCCCAGGTCTCTCGCCGCCCTGATCCTCTCAGAAAAATAAAAGAGAATATCGGCGGTTAGATCATCATACTGGTTCAGTTCTTTCATGGTTTGCGGGGTACCTTTCATATGCATCATAATATAAGGAATCTGATATTCTGCAATTAAAGGAAGCATTTCCCTGTCCAGTTTACCTGCAGAAATATCATTAATAATCGCTGCACCGGCTTCCAAAGTTTCTCTGGCTACCTCTGCCCTGAAAGTATCAATTGATAAAATCGCCTGCGGAAATTCTTTCAGGATCAATTCAATGGCTGGCAGTATCCGCTTTAATTCTTCGGCCACAGGAATATCAACTGCTCCCGGCCTGGAACTATAAGCGCCAAGATCCAGGAAGGTAGCTCCCTCATTCAGCATTTTTTCAGCATTGGAAAGAATATCCCTGTCTGAACTGGCACGACTTCCGCTATAAAATGAGTCTGGAGTAATATTAATGATGCCCATAACTTTAGGCATAGAGAGATCGATAAGATTTCCTTTACAGTTGATGAACATTATATTCTAGGTTTTCCGAAAGCCCGGAAATTAACTTTGACTATCTGAAATATTTGCCCGAAATTTACGCAAATTACATCTACTTCATGCAGGATACATCAAAACAATACGACGCGGTAATTGAAGCTTGTCGTAGTTTGTTTCTTAATAAAATGAAAGATTATGGCTGTGCCTGGAGAATTCTCAGGTTGCCTTCACTTACAGACCAGATATTTATAAAAGCTCAGCGCATACGTCAACTTCAGGAGAGCGAGGTGCGTAAAGTAGAGGAGGATGAGCAATCAGAATTTATCGGGATTATCAATTACTCTGTAATGGCCCTTATTCAGCTGGAAAAAGGCATTGCAGACCAGCCAGATCTGGACCCGGAAGATGCCATAAAATTGTATGACGAAAAGATTTTTGAGACCAAAGAGTTAATGCTGAACAAGAATCACGATTACGGGGAGGCCTGGCGTGATATGCGTATTAGTTCGCTTACAGATCTTATCATTCAGAAATTATTACGTGTAAAACAGATCGAGGATAATAAAGGGAAAACGCTGGTGAGTGAAGGTATAGATGCCAATTACCAGGATATGATCAATTATTCGGTATTTGCAATGATACATTTCAATGAAGCCGCAGAAAAATCTGGATCAAAATAAACATTTATGAAAGCAATTGTAAGCATCGCCAGGATCCTGGTGGGAGTTCTTTTTATTTTTTCAGGATTTATCAAACTGAACGATCCGGTTGGCTTTTCTTATAAATTGCAGGAATACTTTAGTGAACCGGTACTGGATATACCATTCCTTATTCCTTTCGCGCTGTTGATCGCTATTTTCATCGTGATCTTTGAATTGGTACTCGGGATCATGCTGCTAATAGGCTATGCTCCAAAATTTACCAGCTGGAGTATGCTGGTGATGATCATTTTCTTCACTTTTCTTACTTTCTACTCGGCCTATTATAATAAGGTAACAGATTGCGGATGTTTTGGAGATGCTATTCCACTTACGCCCTGGGAATCATTTTATAAGGATGTGATTCTTCTGGTGCTTATACTCATCATATTCTTTAACCAGAAAGTTATCAATCCTATTTTTCCCAGGACCTATCATAAATGGGTTGTTTTTGCTTCGTTTATGGCAAGTTTCGCTTTTTGCTATTATGTACTGATGCATCTTCCTTTATTCGATTTCAGGCCTTATAAAATAGGGAATAACATTCCGGAAAAAATGCGGCTTCCTGATGGAGCAGATAAAGCTGAGGTGACCTATCGCTGGAAATTTAAGGTAAATGGTGAGGAAAAGGTAATTGAGAATAAAGGGGCTTACCCGCAAATTGAGGGAGAATTCATTGGAGTTGAAACCTCTCAGTCTGGTGAAAATGCGATCCCGCCCATTCATGATTTTGTTATAGAAGGGGAAGAGGGCGATATTACCGAAGATATACTGAATGCCGAGAAGGTATTGCTTATAGTAACCTATAATCTAAGATCTACTGAAAAAGACGGTTATCCAGCAGTAAAAACCTTAAGTGAAGAGGCAGAACAAAAAGGGTACAGGGTGATAGCGCTTACGGCCTCTGGAGAAGATTTGCAAAACGAAATTAAAGATCGGTTGAACTTGAACTTCAATTTTTATCAGACTGATGAAACTGCATTAAAAACCATTATCCGTTCTAATCCGGGATTTCTCGTTTTGAGAAAGGGTACTATAACCCAGAAAAAGCATTGGTTCGACGCTTCAAATATCGAATTGTAATAAAATCTACACATTCTTTAAATTATTTCTAAAATATCAAGGTTTGGCATCGGTTTAAGAGTAGGTCCAACCTTCATTACTTATATTTGTAATTGAGGTGAAACTGCATTTTTACCTTAAAACTGAACGAAAAAACATATCATCATGAGAGAAAATATAGTTGCCGGAAACTGGAAAATGAATAATGATCTCGCCGAAACGCAGGAGCTTTTAGGTCAGCTTAAACTACAAATGGTTAAAGAGCCGGAAGCAACCGTAATGGTGGCACCATCATTCACTAATCTTTACCCAACTTTCCAGGCCTTAAAAGGTACTCCGGTAATTGTTGCTGCTCAAAATATGCATGAAAGTAAAAATGGCGCTTACACCGGTGAAGTTTCGGCAGATATGCTTAAAAGTGTGGGGGTGAGTACCGTCATCCTGGGGCACAGCGAACGCCGTGCCTATTTTAATGAAACCGGGGAGTTGTTGTCAAAAAAAGTAAAAACAGCGATAGAAAATGATATGAAGGTCATTTTTTGTTTTGGAGAAGAACTGGAGGACAGGAAAAATGACCGGCATTTTGACCTGGTCGAAAAACAGTTAAAAGAAGGACTTTTTGATCTGCCACAGAGTTCGTGGAAAAATATTATCCTCGCTTATGAGCCGGTCTGGGCTATAGGAACCGGGGAGACAGCCAGCCCTGAACAAGCTCAGGAAATGCATAAACATATTAGAACCCTGCTACATAAAAACGTAGGAAAAGAAGTGGCAGAAAATACTTCGATTCTTTACGGGGGAAGTGTAAAGCCTGCGAATGCAAAAGAGATTTTTGCAAAGGAGGATGTGGATGGCGGATTGATTGGCGGTGCCAGTCTTAATGCGGTAGACTTTATAGCGATCGTAAATTCATTTTAAATGGCAGGAAATTATCTGGAATTTCATTTTACCATAGAACCCGTACAACCGGCTTCTGAAATTCTCATTGCCGAATTGGGGTACCTGGGTTTTGAAAGTTTTGTTGAAAATAACGATGGTATCACGGCATATATACCTGAAGAGGAATATGAGGAGGATATCCTTGCCGGGGTTCATATTCTGCAATCTGAAGATTTTAAGATCACCTATGATCAAAAAGAGATCGAGCGTGTAAACTGGAATGAAGAATGGGAAAAGAATTTCACCCCGATCATTGTAGATGATATATGCAGTGTAAGGGCGCCATTTCATGAAAAACCCGACACCAGATACGACATAGTCATCGAACCCAAAATGTCTTTTGGGACCGGGCATCATGCTACTACCCATATGATGATCCAGCATATTTTAAAGAATGACTGGGATGGCAAATCTGTCCTTGATATGGGGTCTGGAACGGGGGTTCTGGCGATACTTGCGGCCATGAAGGGAGCAAATACTATAGATGCAATAGATATAGATAATTGGTGTTACCTAAATACCCTGGAGAATATTGCCCGGAATGATTGTGAACATATCAATGTTGAAGAAGGAGGAGCAGAATTACTTAATGGACGGGAATATGATGTGATCCTGGCGAATATTAACCTTAACATTCTGCTTAGGGATCTGCCAATTTATAACGAATGTCTTAAAAAGGATGGTAGTATCTATTTTAGCGGATTTTATGAAAAAGATCTGCCTACCCTTACTAAAGCCTGTAAGAAATATGATTTAAAATATGTAGAAAATTTTGAACGTGAAGATTGGGTGGCAGCAAAGTTTTCACGCTGAGGTTTTTAGCATAATTTGTATCTTTGGCAATTGTTGAAAGAGAAATTTTTGAAGATGAGCACGAAAGAAGAATTACTGGAAAAGGTTGAAATAAAGACCAAAAAGAAAAAACAAAATGAGATCATATTGTATAATGATGATTACAATACATTTGATCATGTTATAGAAACCCTGATCTACGCTTGTGACCATACCCCGGAACAGGCAGAACAATGTTCTATTCTGGTGCATTATAAAGGAAAATGTACAGTTAAGACAGGACCTTTTGAAGATTTAAAACCGCGTTGCTCGATGTTGCTCGATGCAGGATTAAGCGCTGAAATCTTATAATTATCTTAAAATTTTCAGAAAATTCTTACTATTAACATATTTAATTATCGATAATCGGTACGGTTTTATAGATTAGCGGCATTAGTGCCCTAAAACTATAACCTACTTATGAAGAAAATTAAACTATTCAGCCTATTACTGGCTATTAGCATTTTATCCTCCTGTGAAAAGGAACAGGTGTCTGAGCAAGCTACGATGGAAGTCGTTGAGCAAACACCAGAAATTTCTAAAGAGATCAGAAAAAAAGTTGCTGATCTAAATTTCAATTCTAAACATGTTGAGAAGAATAACATGTTATTGCCCGATGGAAGTTTTACCCAGAACTATCTTATTGAAGGTGATATTGTAATGAGTGAAGACCAGATGCATACTATGTCTTCTGCATCGGTTACAGATAAGCAATACCGAACCTATAACCTGGTGAGTACACCACGAACAGTAAATGTTATTGGTTACACCGGTGGATCTCAGGCGTTGACTACTAAGCAGAGAACTGCATTACGGTGGTCTGTAGACAATTATAACGCCTTGAACCTGGGTATTACCTTTACTTTGACCTTCGGAACAAATTATTCTCCTTACGACATCGTGGTTTATCAGAACCCTAACGGTCAGGCTGGGGGTGTTGCCGGATTCCCAAGCAACGGAAATCCATACAAATACGTTCAGATCTATTCAGGAATGGAAGCTTACAGCACTAATACCAATGAGCATGTAATTACTCATGAAATTGGACATGCGGTAGGATTGCGTCATACAGACTGGTTTAGCCGTCAAAGCTGTGGACAGTCTGGGGAGAGTGCAGATCCAGATGGAGCAGTGCATATTCCAGGAACACCAACCGGCTACGATTCTACATCAGTAATGCTGGCATGTTTTGGTGCTGACGAAGATGGAGAATTTGGACCTAATGATGTAACCGCTTTAAATTATTTGTACTAAATCAACCAAATGAGGGCATTAGAATAAAAGGCGGCTGGTCCGCCTTTTTTTTATTCATTTTTTTGAGAAAATGGTTTTTACTTTTATTAGAAAGATATATATTTGCACCCGCT
Source organism: Christiangramia sabulilitoris (assembly GCF_007050985.1). Taxonomy (GTDB): domain Bacteria; phylum Bacteroidota; class Bacteroidia; order Flavobacteriales; family Flavobacteriaceae; genus Christiangramia; species Christiangramia sabulilitoris. Next base: position 146,412 of record NZ_VHSF01000003.1, on the reverse strand, counting down.
TTGCAGGATAGCAGGGTGGATTTTAAAAGGCCTCGTGGCGCAACTGAATAGCGCATCTGATTACGGCTCAGAAGGTTCCAGGTTTGAATCCTGGCGAGGTCACGAATAAATCGAAAAGCGAGCAAAATAAAATAGCTCGCTTTTTTTATTTTGTGGCATTTCGATTTTCATAGCGGAGCTTTGCAGGATGCGCATAGCGAATCCAGGGTTATATCAAGGCTTGCCTTAGCCTTCTTTGTTTTACTTTTTTCTAAACATAGTTTTAAATAGTATATCTTCCCTGCTAAGGTATATTAAAATGACTTCCGGGGTTTATGGGATCCTTATATACAGTTAAAGCTAAGGTCCTTCAATACTCTGCTGTTATCCTGAAACTTTATTTGAAATTGTCCCTATTCTTCAAGTTCTACAATAACTTCTATTTCCAGCGCGATATTAGAAGGTAAGGAACAATGGCCAACAGCGGCCCGGGTATGTTTGCCTTTTTCACCAAACACTTCCACCATAAGATCTGAAAAACCGTTGATCACTTTTGGCTGGTCATAAAAATCTGGTGCTGAATTTACCATACCACGCACCTTGACAAATTGTTTAATACGGTTAAGATCACCATCACAGGCAGCTTTGAGCGTCGCCAGGATCTCTATGCCTGTTTCTCTGGCTGCAGCATAACCTTCTTCGGTACTTAGATCATCACCTAACTTGCCTTTTAAGCTGCTGCCATCTCCTGATAGAAATAGCAGGTTACCGGCTTTTTTCCACTTTACGAAATTTGCAGAAGGCGCGGTTACTTCAGGCAGGATTATACCCAGGGCAGCAATTTTTTCCTCTGGATTTTGGGATAATGTGCTTATGCTTACTAGGAAAAAAATTATTCCACAAAACACCTTTTTCATGATATATGGTTTTATGATTTATAGCCGGAATTGATCAATTGTTCAGTCCTTGGCTGGTTCCTGGGCTTTTTTCTATTAACTTTAGAACTTCCCTGGCTTGTTCATAATGGCGAAATTCATGCGCCACAATTATATCAAAGGCAGTCCCTAATCTATAAACTATATTCTTATTAGCGGGAGAGGAGATGACGGCATTTTCCCTGGTCTTATCCAAAACCTGGGCTATCTCTTTTTTTAATGCCGACTGATGATCTGAAAATCGTTCTAAGATATTCTGATACGATGATCCTTCTGCTGGTTTCCACATAGGAAAAGTTTTCATCTTATTTTTTCTGTCCGGTTGGACAGATTTCAGGATCATATTGCCGAAAAAATTGACCACAAAACCAAACCTGGCGATAAATGGAAGTTTATAATTGCCCCGGGACAGGGCGTTGAACCCGGCGAAATATGAACTGTTCACCTCTATAAGGTGGGTAATGTTTTCAGCAATGCTCCACGTCTCGGGCGAAGGTTTCCAGTTGAGTTCATTTTCTGAAAGATGACTGAATGATTTTTGAAATTTTTCGGTTACTTCCTCGATCTGTGTCGTCCACTTATCCATTTTACCACGATTAGGTTTTACCTAAAGATAGGAAAACTAGCTATGTCTGCTGAATTCCGAATATAAAAAAAGCAGCCTTATTGCTAAGACTGCTTTGATTTTATAGGAGGTTAACCTTTTAGAATATATAACGTAAACCTACCTGGGCCTGCCATCTTGATTCAAGACTGAAATCATTGGCAAAGGTTCTGGTTTGATTACCAAAAGTATAAACAGGTGTATTATCGTCACCTACACTTACCCCGATTGGCTGGTCGTTTACAGGTATCTCGATCACACCCCAGTCTGAACTCAACAGGTTACCGAAGTTAAGAATATCAAGACTTAACTGGATAGTATTGGTTTTTTCACCAACCTTAATGTTATAATCCTGAAGGAATTTCACATCCCATCTTCCTCTCCATGGACTTAGAATACCATACTTTTCAGCATAATCACCACGGTTTTCGTTCAGATATTCATCCTGCTGGATATACTGCTCGAAGGCTTGTCTCTGTGTTTCCTGCTCGGCAGGAGAACCACTGAAAGTATATTGCTGTAATTCAGCTTGGGTAGGTATATAAATAAGGTCATTCAATACAGAACCGTCATTATTGATATCTCCTGAATAGGTATAAGAGAATCTTCCACCCTGGGCATACTCATAGAATGCTCCAATAGATGTTCTCCAACGATCATTTTTACCATAGTTGAATTCTTTGTTCAACTGTCCTACGATCCTGTGCTTGTCACCATATCTTGAAGGTGTACTAACTGCTGCATTTACATTTCCTAAAGCAGGGTTTCTGTCATAAGCATCACTTGAGATCTCTGCATCCAGTGAACTGGCATCTTCTGCTTTCAAATAATTATAGGCAATACTTGCGTAGAAATCTTTTTCAAAACTCTTGGCAAGTTTAACAGACCAGTTAAACGAATATCCTACATCTGTATTGGTGAATACATAAGCATTGGTAACTCCACCAAATTCGTTTACAGCTCTGTCACTGGTTTGGTAAACAGGACGGTTATCCACACCGTTCAATGTACCTGTAGGTCTGGAAAGACCATAGTTTCTTACCATTTGAGCATTGATGTCCTTGGTATAAATGAAATCTGTAGTAGCCACAAGGCCATTTTCAAACCTGTAATCTGCGCCTAAACTATTTCTCCATACCTGCGGGAATTTGAAATCTGGGGCAGTAGTCTGGTAGAAATAGAAAGCCGGGTTGGCCACCTGGTTACCTATCCATACGAATGGAAGTCTACCGGTAAAGATCCCTGTACCACCACGAAGCTGTAGTTGGTTATCACCAAAAACATCCCAGTTGAATCCAAGTCTTGGAGACCATAAAAGGTCATTAGAAGGAAGTTCCAAACTGTTTAATTTAACCGGGTCACCGTTTTCATCAAAATAAGTGATCTCTGGCTGGTAATCTCCGTCAGGGAAAGTTCCGCCGGCAAGTCGATCTATATTCTCACGAATTTTATCTTCAGTATCAAAATATAATGGCTTGTCTACCCTTAGACCATAAGTGAAGGTGAAATCATCTGTGATCTTCCATCTGTCCTGTGCATAGAAAGCAAGCTGTCCTACATTCGTCTCAGCTAAAGCCCAGTTTCCACTAGCATTTCTTGAGTCAAATACATTCTGTGCATTGTTCAAAGAAGCAGCGATCAAACCGTTCTCTACAGCCTCCTGGAAACTTCCTCCGGGATTAGCCGGGTTAGTTCTTACGCTGGTAAAATCTGGCGCAAATACACCAACTCCACCATTTTCATTAAAGAAAGTATAAGCTCCCAGGTTAAAGGAGTTGTCAAAATCAAATCTTTCAAAACTTCCACCAAAGGTGAAGGTATGGTTCCCAGCAATCAGATTCAAGTTGTTTGTGATCTGGTATACATTCTGCTCAAGCCTGTTATTGATAGAGAATGGCTCATGACCTGCCACGATATAACGTACTCCGTCTTTCTGGATACTAATGGCCGGAGCCGGTGCAGAAAAAGGATCACGGCTATCATCAAAGAAAGTATAACCGGCCTGGAACTTATTTGAAATATTCCCGAAATTCGAGTTTAATTCTACCAACCAGGAATCGATCTTATTATTAATTCTGTATCCTGAATTTCTAAATTGAAGGGTGGTAAGATCTGGTCCTCTTCTTCCAATTGCTTCCGGGTTTGCCGGAAGATCTCTTGAGGCATCAAGGAAGTTATAGATGAAAGCCAGCCTGTGATTCTGGTTGATGTTCCAGTCTAGTTTCAAAATACCTTTGGTAGACTCGGTCTCATGAGTATAGTTTTCATAAGCTCCGGTCTCATATCCTAGAGATGATAGTTGATTGGATACATAGTCAAGATCTTCTGCAGTTACTCTGGAAATGTTAGAGCCGGTAAGACCGGGTCTGCTGGCAAGGAAATTAGATCCTAGATCTTCCCTGTCATCTTTTTCAAAGTTTGCGAAAACAAAAAGTTTGTCTTTAATAATTGGAGCTCCAATGCTAAAGCCATATTGAGCCTGCTTAAGGTCTGGAACGATGATATCATCACCGCCAACCTTGTCACCGGTCATATCTTCATTACGGTAAAACCCGTAAACGGTTCCTTTTACTTCGTTAGTTCCACTTTTAGTAACGGCATTTACAGAAGCACCCGTAAATCCAGCCTGGGTAACATCATAGGGAGCAGTAGAAACCTGGATCTGGTCTATTGCATCCAGAGAAATAGGCTGAGCATTAGTTTGACCACCTGGTGTAGCTGCATCAAGTCCAAAAGGGTTGTTGAAAATAGAACCATCAAGACTAAAGTTGTTGAACTGGTCATTTCTACCACCAAATGAACCATTACTCGAAGCGGTAGGTTCCAAACGATAGAAATCTGAAGCAGACCTCGAAATAGTAGGAAGTGACTTCAATTCTCTGCTACCTATGTTCGTTTCAGCACCAGTACGGTCACTATTAATGACCTGATTCCTGGTAGCAGTAATTACAACTGCATCAAGCTGGGTGGCGTCAGACACCATCTCGATCTCTACATTATAGGTCTGTCCCAGGTTAAGGTTAATTCCTTCCAGAACAGATGTTTTGAATCCAACATAACTTACAGAGATCTTGTAAGGTCCTCCAACTCTAAGGTTGAGCAGGTTGAATCCACCATCAAAATTAGTAACTGCACCATAAGTGGTACCAGTAGGGGTGTGTACCGCGGTGATATTAGCACCTGGTAGTGGCGTGTTCTCTTCATAAAAAACTTCTCCGCTAATCTCGGCTGTGGTAACCTGAGCAGAAGCATTTAAATTTGAGAACAATGCCATTGTAAACAGCAGTAATAATCTTTTCATTTTGCTTGTGTTGTGTTTTTGTTAATTTGGCGCAAAAGTAAGCTTTCTAAAATCTTTGGGGAATTAATTTTTTAAGTTATTTTAATAGGGATGAAATTGTTATAATTGAATGGCCGTCAGTGTATTAAATAATTATTCGGTAAATTTTATAAAACGGATAGCGTTAAAAAAAAGAAAACCTCATCTTAAAATGAGGTTTTCTTCTAGAGGAAAAATATAATTGGTCAGGCTGAACTTTTAAAATCCCTGGTTTGTTCAGAAATATTGAAATTTTTTAAGGTTTTGGGGATCATCTCTTTTTTTATGCCCAGTTGCAGCATATGGTTTTTAATGTGTGATTTTACACAATCTTCAATCTCCCCCAGTTTTAAGCGATAAGTAGACCTCTTGACGAAGGTTTCGTGTTGATGAAACAGTTTTGAAGTAATTTCTGTTATAATAAATTCCCCCTTTATTTCACTATTTATGTGATAGCTAAATTTAATTTCATTAATTGATTTTAGAGGAGATCTGTCTGATTTTGGGGAATATAAATCTTCCCCTATTTTTTCATAATTCATGATGACCTTTAAATTAATTAATACTCTAATTTAATTAAAAAATTATGATTCGTTTAACGGTATCAGGTTTTGAACAGACTGAATAAGTTTAAAGTCTGAATAATTGAAAATGAAGAGGTTTTTCAAACAGGTTAAATATGATATACCATTTTCTTTAAGGTTTTAATACCTTTAAAATAAAAATGAGCTTTTATAAGTTATTTGATTTTTTACGAGATCTGAACGCTAATAATAATAAGGAGTGGATGGATGAGCATAGAAAAAGATACCATGAAATAAGAGATTTCTATATTGACTGGTTAAATCAAATGGATATAATATTTTCTAAAGCAGATCCAGACTATTCCCCAACTACAGGGAAACAGGCGATTAACCGTATCAATAATAATCTACTTTTCCATCCCAATAAACCGGTTTATAAGGATCATTTTGGCGCTGGCCTTGATCAGGAAAAAGGTAAAGGTGATTTTTATATCCTTATTGGTATTAACGGAAGTTTTGTTGCCGGAGGTTTTTATAAGCCAAAGAAGGAAATTCTTGATAATATAAGAGCTGCCATTGATTACAATGGAGAAGAATTCGTTAAGATCTTGAACAAAAAATCTTTCAAAGAAACTTTTGGAGGTCTTATGGACGAAGAAAAATTAAAGACATCGCCAAAAGGTTATGATAAAGACCATAAGTATATCGACGTGCTTAGAAATAAGAGTTTTGCCGTAATGCATGAATTTACTCAAAAGGAGATTCTGGATGATAAATTTCAGGATGATTTAGTACAGGTATATAAGGAAATGCTCCCTTTCAGGAACTATCTGAATAATGCAGTCACCGTTTAAATAGAAAAAATGCAATTAGAAAAATACGTTCGTAATATTACAGATTTTCCAAAAAAAGGAGTTAGTTATAAAGATATAACCCCGCTGCTTCTTGATCCCCAGGCGATGAATCAAGCAGTAGAACTTTTTTTAAAAAATCTTCCTCACCGTAATTTAGATAAAGTTGTAGGAATTGAATCCAGGGGCTTTTTCTTTGCAACCCTTCTTGCTGATAAACTGAAGGCAGGATTTATTCCAGTTAGAAAACCCGGCAAATTACCTCATCGTACACATTCAGAGAATTACGACCTCGAATATGGTAGTGACACCCTCGAGATCCATGAAGATGCAATTAAAAAAGGGGAGAAAATTCTTCTACATGATGATGTACTGGCTACCGGTGGTACGGCTGCGGCCACCTGTAAATTAATAGAGAGGTGCGGGGGTGAGATCGTGCAATGTAATTTCCTGGTAGAACTGGAATTTTTGAACGGTCGTGCCAGGCTTGAAAAATATAATGTTTCGTCTTTAATTCAATACAGCTAATCAAGGGCATTTTTAGTAACCCATAATTTCCATCCAATAATGGCCATTTGGGCTTTAGTCGCTTTCTGAAGCTCAAGACCCTTTTTGGTATAACTGGGCAGAAGTTTTTTATTAAGCTTTGATAAGGTTTTAAAAAACTGTTTTTTCATTTTCACCAGGTTAGATACTAAAGATACGAATATTTGGTATTTAGACATTTAAAAGCCGCTAAGGTAGCGGCTCATTAAGAAATTCTATTTCAGATTTAGTCCTCATCGGTAGCATAATTACTGGAAATGATAAGCCGGTCTTTCTTATCCAGTCCAATGAGGATCATAGGTATGCCATCTGAATTACTAAAGCTTGCGCTGGCTTTTTTACCCGCTGCCGTTTCTGCATTTATCGATATGCCAGTTATGACTCCTGCTGCATTTCTTTTAATATTTGAAAACTCAGCATCGATATTTGCATCATCCCTGATCATCTTTTTCAAATTTTCCAGACTCTTATCATTTTGATCTTTATGGACCACATGCATATGTACATTCTTTGATCTGGTTGTATTCCCCGCATGGTCTTTGGTAGTGATTTCAATAACCCCGGCATTAGCTTTTTTTCCATATTTCTCAATAGCTCCAGTCCCTTTAATAACTTTCACATTGGCAATATGTTCTGGATCAAGAACTTCTGGGTCGTAATCCTGGTCTTTAATTTGCCCGTTTACCACAATTATTGGTTTGGCCTGCTTAATATATACTTCACCGGGCACCTCATCCTTTTGATGATTTTGAATAGATTTGCTATCTATTGGTTCTTCTACATGTTGGTAACCAATTACAGAGTCCCCAATAATATCCTCAGAGGAAAGTGTTTCTATTATTTCAGCTTTATCATCGGTTGAAAATTCAATGCCGGTAACATGAACATCAGGTTCTACAGTCCATGATTTTTTGTTTGTGGCAGATTTGGACTTCAGTTTTGAATTTTTATTGGAATGGATACGGGTTTCTAATTTTATCGGAAAAGGCTTCCCGTCCTTGTCTACCATAATATACTCCTGGCTAAAATCCAGATTGTCTTTGAAGGAGCTGTCATCTGTAAATTCGTTCAGTATTTCAGCTTCACTAATTATAACCACACCATCCTTCCCGCGTGAACCGTATAAAGCTGTAGAATTAACACCTGTTTTCACCTCTACATTTCCATTTACCTTAATATATTTACCTTTTAGATCACTAGATTTTACCGGCTTTCCATTGATAACATATAAAGGTTTTTCACCCAGATCCCTCAATAATTGCTGGTTACTTATATTATAATTATCTGCATCTTCCATTGTCTCAAACCCCATGTCATTATCTTCATTCAAATAGATCCTTACAGGTTTTATCCCCAGGCTATTGGACTGGTTATAATTTTTGATGAGCCCTTTTACAGGATCGGTTAATGTAGAACTTATGCTTATGATTTTTCCCGACTTAATTTTTACATCATTGAACTCAAGTACAAGTCCATCGGGTTCAAAGAATTTCTCGACTTTTTTAAGGGCTATTTCAGAGGTCTGAGCGCTTATGGTTATGGACTTTCCGTTTTTAATGATTTCAGAGGTATTCTCATTTTCTGAATTTATCACCTGGGCTTCGGTCCTTACATTATAAAAGAACATAAATCCCAGGAGTACAGGGATAAGTAGGTTTAGTTTCCATGCGGGACTTTTTGAGGATGAATTTGTGTTTAACATAATTATTCGTTTTTTGATCAATGATTGATAGAATTGGTTAGTAAGTGCCGGGTTCAGATCGGCTACTGAAACTTTTAAAAGTGTTTGTTGATATTCTTTAATTCTGGAGGTGTTTTTTATCGTCTCACGGTCGGCAATAAATTCCAGATTCTCTACAACAGCTTTCCTGTATAGCCAGGCAAAAGGATTAAACCACAGTATACTGGTTAAAATGTTTACTAAAAGTATATCTGCAGAATGCGCCTGTTTAGCATGTACTTTTTCATGGGTAAGTATAAGGTCAAGCTCTTTTTCTGAATGTTTCGCAGGATTATAAACGATATACCTGAAGAAGGAGAAAGGAAGTTGATCTTCACAGATCTCAACATACTTTAAATCTGACCTTTTCTGAAACTTATTCCTGTTAATGATCCTGAAAACGGAACCTAACTGAATAGAAAATCTTAGCAAGAAAATAAAGGTTATTACCAGATATAATATCCCGGCGATTTGCCACCAGTCTAAGGCTGGATCATTTGGTAATATGGCGGCCTTATTTGTGGTCGTTGTGAAATCGAACCTGGTCTGGTTTGCTGTGATTTAAACTTTTTTAGTGAAATAAATGGAAGGAAGTACCATGGAAGTTAAAATGCCCGCGGCCAGAAATTTCCTGTTGAGCAGGAAAGAGGTTTCTTTTTTGAGCAGGGTAAAATAGCTTAAAAAGAAGATCGCGATAAGGGCCGAGGCTTTGATTAGGTAGATCAATAAACTTTCCATCACTTTTTCTTTTTTTCTATAATATCCAGAATTTCCCTTAGCTCATCGGCGCTTATTTTTTCTTCTTTAGCGAAAAAGGATACCACATTTTTGAACGAGTTGTCAAAAAATCGTTTGGTAGCCATGTTCATAAATTGCTTGCGGTACATTTCTTTTGAAATTTTCGGAAAATACTGGTGGGTTTTACCATAGGCTTTATGCGAGACATATCCCTTTTCCTCAAGCTTTCGAATAATAGTAGAAACGGTATTGTAATGGAGTTTCTGATCTTTTAGATTTGGCAGAACATCTTTTACAAAAGCGGTTTCAAGCTCCCAGAGAACCCTCATGATCTCTTCTTCCTTGTTGGTTAACTTTTCCATTTCAATAGTCTTTCAGTGATGACAATTTCAAATATAACTAAAAAAATAGTTTATAAACTATAAAAGTAGTTATAATTTATTCCGGCTCCTTTCTGAGGCAATTCTTTATCTTCGCCAAAAATAGTTTAGATGAGCATCGTATTTCTACTTGTTGGCTTTGTATTGCTGGTTATAGGAGGTGAGTTTCTGGTAAGGTCCTCTGTGGCACTTTCACTCAAACTGAATATATCCCGGATGGTGATAGGTCTTACGGTAGTTTCATTCGCTACTTCTGCTCCCGAATTACTGGTGAGTCTGCAGGCGGCGATCGATGGTTTCTCTGATATATCCCTAGGAAATGTAATTGGATCGAATATTGCCAATATTGGATTAGTGCTCGGGCTAACCGCCATGGTTTCCCCGCTGATGGTAGACCGGGATTTTTACCGTTTTAACTGGCCGGTAATGATGATTTTTTCTATCGTACTATATTTCTTTTTGAAAAGTAATTATGAACTGTCAAGAATAGAAGGGGCAATCTTATTATTTGGTCTTGCAGCATATCTTTTCTTTTTGATTAAACGCTCCAGGAGAAAGGACAATATTATTATCGAGGAGGTAGACGAGTCCCTTAAGAAGGTGAGAGGTTTTAAAATGACCATCTGGCTTTTAATAGGTATCCTGGCCCTTTGGGGTGGATCAGAACTATTAGTGAAAGGTGCAGTAGACCTGGCTACCCAGTTAGGGATTAGTGAAAGGGTAGTTTCAGTGACCATTATTGCCGTGGGAACAAGCGTCCCGGAACTGGCGGCTTCGCTTATCGCTGCGATAAAAAAGGAGAAAGCCATTTCATTGGGGAACCTTATAGGGTCTAATATTTTCAATATAGGATCTGTACTTGGATTGACTGCGATCATTCAGCCAATAGCCGTGCAATCTGCAGAGGTACTTACTACAGATATTTTCTGGATGCTGGGGGTTGCCTTTGTTTTACTACCTATGCTGCTTATACCCAAAATTTCTGAAATTGGCAGAAAAGAAGGTTTTGCACTTCTCATAGCTTATTCAGTCTTTATTGTTATGGCTTTTGTATAAAAAAGCCACCCCGCGAAGGATGGCTCTTAATTCTCTTTTTCATATTATTTTCTAGGCTTCAACAGCAACCTCTGCAGATTCCACCGTCTTAATGATCCTTGCGGCTACTTTATATGGATCTGCATTAGATGCCGGCCTGCGATCTTCCAGCCAACCTTTATAGCCTTTTTCAACCGTAATTATAGGAATACGTATCGAAGCGCCACGGTCTGAAACTCCGTAACTAAAATCGTGAATGGAAGCTGTTTCGTGGTTTCCGGTTAATCTCTGGTCGTTATATTCACCATATACTTCTATATGCTCTGAGGTTACCGGCCTGAATGCTTCACAAACCTGGTCATAAACCTCTTTAGAACCGGCAGTTCTTAATAAGGTATTAGAAAAATTACAGTGCATACCTGAGCCATTCCAGTCTCCTTTTACAGGTTTAGGATGATATTCTATATAGTAACCATATTCTTCGGTAAGTCTGTCCAGCAGGTATCGGGCAATCCAGACTTCATCACCTGCTTTTTTCCCGCCTTTTGCAAACACCTGGAATTCCCACTGTCCGGCTGCAACTTCCTGGTTGATTCCTTCAAAATTTATCCCTGCCTCCAGGCAAAGATCTGCATGTCTTTCAACTAATTTTCTGCCATGGGTGTTCCTGCCGCCAACAGAGCAGTAATACATACCCTGCGGTCCCGGGTAACCTCCAACAGGAAAGCCTAGTGGCAGCTGGGTTTTGGTGTCCATTATAAAATATTCCTGTTCAAAGCCGAACCAAAAATCCTCATCTTCATCGTCGATCGTCGCTCTGGAGTTGGTTTCATGCGGAGTTCCATCGGGATTTAAAACTTCAGACATGACCAGGTACCCGTTCTTGCGTGCCGGGTCTGGATAGATCGCTACTGGTTTTAACAGGCAATCTGAATTTCTGCCTTCAGCCTGTTTGGTGGAGGAACCATCGAAAGACCAGATAGGACAATCTTCCAGTTTGCCGCTAAAATTATCTTCGATCTTAGTTTTACTCCTCATGTTCTGGGTAGGGTAATACCCATCAAGCCAGATGTACTCAAGTTTAGCCTTACTGCTCATATTTCTGAAATTTAAAATGACTAATTAAAGCATCAAAAATATTAATTAAATCTTAAACCCCTTTTAAGAAGGGGTCTCAAAATATAAAATGAAGTTAATTTTTATTTGAACCCTAAAAATTAAGGGGTGAAATTAAAAATTTAGCATTTTTTAAGGTTAATATCTTTAATTGTTCAAAGCATAAACCCTATATTCGCGACTTGAAATAAAAATTTTTTACAATTACAGGTCTTTGCAATATGCTGAAGGCCAGTTTTCTGAAAATAAAACACAACTCAAAATTTATATATGTCAACTTTAAGATTTCAAGCTTTAAAAGAAACTTTAAACCGAAAGCCTGTAAAGGTGGAAGAACCTAAGAGAAGGTCAGAAATTTTTTCAATGAATGTCTTCAACGAAACTGTGATGAGACAGTTTCTTACTAAGGAAGCATACGAAAATGTGACCGAAGCCATGCGTACAGGAAAGAAAATAGACCGTAACGTTGCCGATCATATCTCTACCGGGATGAAAGAATGGGCGATCTCTAAGGGAGTTACGCATTATACTCACTGGTTCCAGCCGTTGACCGGGGCTACTGCAGAAAAGCATGACTCTTTCTTTGAACCTTTAACAGAAGGGCTTGCGATCGAAAAATTTGGCGGTGGACAATTAGTGCAGCAGGAACCTGATGCATCAAGTTTTCCTAATGGAGGTATTAGAAATACTTTTGAAGCAAGAGGTTATACTGCCTGGGATCCAACTTCTCCAGCATTTATCTGGGGTACAACTCTATGTATTCCCACCGTATTTGTTTCGTATACCGGGGAAGCACTGGATAATAAAACTCCGTTACTTAGAGCTTTACAGGCTGTAGACAATGCAGCGACGAATGTTGCAAAATATTTTGATAAGAATGTTAAGAAAGTAAATGCCACCCTTGGATGGGAACAGGAGTACTTTCTTATCGACTCAGCATTGGTTGCTTCAAGACCAGATATTACTCTTACCGGAAGAACTCTTCTTGGACATTCCCCGGCTAAGGGACAGCAATTGGATGATCACTATTTTGGATCGATCCCGTCAAGAGCCATCTCGTTTATGATGGATCTTGAAATCGAATGCATGAAATTGGGTATTCCGGTAAAGACACGTCATAATGAGGTTGCACCGAACCAATTTGAGCTGGCTCCGATCTTTGAGGAAGCTAACCTTGCCGTAGATCATAATTCATTGATCATGGATGTGATGAAAAAAGTAGGGGAGAGACATAATCTTGCAGTATTGATGCATGAAAAACCATTTGCCGGTATTAACGGTAGTGGAAAACATAATAACTGGTCGCTGGCTACAGATACAGGTACAAACCTGTTATCCCCGGGATCAACCCCAATGAAGAATTTACAGTTCCTTACTTTCTTTGTTAATACCATAAAAGCGGTTTATGATAATGAGGAGCTTTTAAGAGCGGCAATTGCCAGTGCTTCTAATGATCACCGTCTGGGTGCCAACGAAGCCCCACCGGCAATTATATCTGTTTTTATCGGTTCTCAGCTAACCAAGGTATTGGATGAACTTGAAAAGGTGACTGATGGTAAACTTTCTCCACAGGAGAAGACAGATCTTAAACTGAACGTAGTAGGTAAGATCCCTGAGATCCTTCTTGATAATACCGATAGAAACCGTACTTCTCCATTCGCTTTCACCGGAAACAAATTTGAGTTCCGTGCGGTAGGTTCTCTGGCTAACTGTGCCGGGGCTATGACTGTGCTTAATAGTATAGTGGCGAAGCAATTAAAAGAATTCAAAGTTGAGGTAGATAAGCTTATCAAGAACGATAAGATGAAGAAAGATGATGCTATCTTCAACGTACTTAGAGAATACATCAAGAAATCTAAAAAGATCCGTTTTGAGGGTGATGGTTATGGAGAAGCCTGGGAAAAAGAAGCTAAAAAACGAGGTCTGAGCAACAACAGGACTACGCCTTTAGCACTTAAAGCTCAGGTAAGCAAAAAGACCAAGGCCTTATATAAAGAGCTTGAAGTAATGAACGAGGTGGAGATCGATGCCCGTCATGAGATAGAGCTTGAAGAGTATGCCATGAGGATACAGATAGAAGGACGTATCCTGGGGGATATTGCCAGGAACCATATCATTCCTACCGCCATACGTTACCAAAATGTTTTGATCAAGAACGTAACCGGACTAAAGTCTATTTATGGTGAAGAATATACCAGGCACGCAAAAGAACAATTAGAGATCATTGAAAGTATTTCTGCTCATATCGCGAGTATTAACTCTAATGTAAATGCAATGATCGAAGCCAGAAAAGTAGCTAATAAGATCGAGGATGCTGAGGAAAAAGCCTTTGCATACTGTGATGATGTGAAGCCGTACTTTGAAGAAATAAGATACCATTGTGATAAACTGGAATTATTGGTAGATGATGAAATTTGGCCTTTGGCTAAATACAGAGAATTGTTATTTACAAGATAACATTCTGTTAAACGAAGTCATCTGCAAAAAGCCACGCTCCCTACGCGTGGCTTTTTTTATTTAATTCTTTTATTATTTATTAGAAGTGTTTAAACTATTTATCTTTGAAAACTCTAAGTAAAACCTCATGAGTAAAGAAGTAAGTAAGCGATATTCAGGACGTGGTGTTTCCGCGGGAAAAGAAGATGTGCATAACGCGATCAAAAATGTGGATAAAGGCCTTTTTCCGAAGGCATTCTGCAAGATCGTGCCAGATCATCTAACCGGAAGCGACGATCACTGTTTGATCATGCATGCCGATGGTGCAGGTACTAAATCTTCCCTGGCCTATATGTACTGGAAGGAAACGGGGGATATTTCTGTCTGGAAAGGAATAGCCCAGGATGCCTTGATCATGAATATAGATGACCTGCTTTGTGTAGGCGCTACAGATAATATCCTGCTTTCATCTACTATAGGACGGAATAAAAATCTTATTCCCGGAGAAGTTATTTCGGCTATTATAAACGGTACCGAAGAACTGATTTCAGAATTGAAGGATTTTGGGGTTGAAATTCATTCAACCGGTGGCGAAACGGCAGATGTGGGTGACCTGGTTAGAACGATCATTGTTGATTCTACGGTAACCGCGAGAATGAAGAAAGCGGAGGTCATTAATAACGCAAATATCAAACCCGGAAATGTGATCGTTGGTCTGGCGTCTTTTGGCCAGGCTACTTATGAAAGGGAATACAACGGGGGAATGGGCAGTAATGGCCTGACCTCGGCTCGGCATGACGTTTTTTCCAAAGTCCTTGCAAAGAACTATCCTGAAAGTTTTGATAGCTCAATTCCTGAAGATCTTATTTATTCAGGAACTAAAAAGCTTACTGATGAGGTTGAGAACTCGCCGATCGATGCCGGGAAACTGGTGCTGTCACCAACCAGGACGTATGCCCCGGTCATCAAAAAGATCCTGAATGAAATTGGTGCAGATAAGATCCATGGGATGGTGCATTGTAGCGGTGGTGCTCAGACTAAAATTTTGCATTTTATAGGTGACCTGCATGTTATCAAAGATGATTTATTTGAGACTCCGCCACTTTTTAAACTCATCCAGAAGGAAAGTAAAACAGACTGGAAAGAGATGTACCAGGTTTTTAATATGGGGCATAGAATGGAGCTTTATGTAGATGAAGACCTGGCTGAAAAGATCATAGAGATATCTGAATCTTTTAATGTGGCCGCGAAAATAGTGGGTCGGGTGGAAGCTTCTGAAACTAAAAAATTAACGATCAAGAGCGATCACGGAATATTTAATTACGATTAATTGATATCCGGCAATAATTGACCTATAATCGTTAAAACCGGCAAATTAATTGCGATACTTTTAGTACTTAAGCATACAAGGAATGAGATTTTGGTTTACCCTACTGATGAGTTTACTTATCATGACCAACTTTCTGGCTATTTATAATCTGGACCATCAATCAGACCGGTGGTTCAGATTTGGAGCGACGTTAATTCTGGCTGGGCTTTTTCTGCGCAATTATTTATCTAATTACAGGTTATTACTTGTTTTTCTATTGTTGGTCCTTTGCGATGGACTCCTCGTTTATTACGAAATTCCAATTTTAAAAAAAATAGTATACGTCTCACGTATCCTGGCGTATTTGTTTCTCATTCTTTTAGTTTCGCAATATCTTCAAAAATTAAAATTGAATGTAGTGACCATCGTTATAGCTACTGCTACGATAGCCTTGGATCTTTATTTACTAAATGATATGGCAGGGTCTTTGCCAGAGGCAGACCGTGACCCCTGGTTCCTTATCTTATTTTATACCCTGGGAATGATTTCACTGGCGGTGGTTGCAGTGTCGATCTCCTTTCTAAACCGGTATGCCAATAAACAAAGCCTCTACCTGGTTTTAGTTACTATTGGTTTTGTCTTGTCTGATATTTTTTATTACAATGCCTATTACCTGGAATTTGATGTTTTTTATTATTTCGATAGGTTCTGTAATATATGTGCCCTGGGAGCTTTGGTTCTATTGGCCAGGGAAATAAAGTTCGCTAAAAATAAGTTTCAGTTAAAGCCCGGCGAATTTTAGGTGATTTCAGGAATTTGAAAATTTATCAATCCAATCGAGGTTGTTTTTCGTAAATATCGGCCAACCAACCAAAATAGGATGTTATCAAAAAATTTAATTCCAGCAATTACGCTGGTGCTAATCCTCGTTAATTGCATCGTCACCTACTTGTTTGATCTTGACGCGGGCAGATGGGCCCGTCTAATTACCACCTTGATATTTTTCACTCTGTCGATTGGCCGGGGTAGGAGAAACATGAAGATCTTAGTTGCTTTTTCTTTCCTGCTATTTTCAGATATCCTGCTTTTCTTTTATGAAAATTCCCTCGCTAGCTCAGTTACTTTTATCTTGAGGATCGTGGCTTATCTTCTGCTGGTTTCAACTGTTTTTCCTCAAATACGGAATCTTAAAAGCAGCCTTTTCCAAAGGTTTGTTTTTTTACTTGTTTTTGGTGTTAACCTGGTAATGCTGGTGTTCCTGGTAGATATGATACCGGCGAAATTTGACTATCCTTATATGAATGTACTTTTCTATGCATATGGTATCACCATGCTGGCCTTATTGATCGCTGCCATCTCATATAACAACCGGTATTCAGATGAGCCGTCATTTTTCTTTGCTGCTGCAGCACTTTTTCTCGTATTTTCAGATATAACTTCTTTTATAGCTTATTACCTTGAGTTTTATGAATTTTATTATCCAGACAGGATTTTCTATATTCTGGGTTTAGCGGGGCTAATTAAATTTAGCAGATTTGCGGGTCGCCGGAGGGCAGTTCCCCAATTAGAAAGCCTTTAAAGCTTTCTCTGAAATTTCAGGCAAAATATCGTAAATTTGCTTTCCTAAATTCAGTAGTAATATATGATTGAGAGACTTAATATCGTAAAACAGCGGTTTGATGAGGTGAACGATTTGATTATTCAGCCGGATGTAATTTCAGACCAGAAGCGATATATTGAATTAAATAAAGAGTACAAGGACCTAAGAGCCCTGATGGATGAGCGTGAGAAATACATCAGCTTGACCGATAATATCCAGGAAGCCGAAGAGATCATTGCAGACGGGAGTGATCCTGAAATGACCGATATGGCCAAACTGCAACTGGAAGAAGCAAAAGCACAATTGCCTGAACTTGAGGATAAGATAAGGATGATGCTTATTCCTAAAGATCCTGAGGACGGGAAGAATGTTGTGATGGAAATTCGTGCCGGTACCGGTGGTGATGAAGCCAGTATTTTTGCAGGAGATCTGTACCGCATGTATACCAAATATGTGGAAAGCAGAGGCTGGAGCCATAACATCGTTGATTTTAGCGAAGGAACCAGTGGTGGATTTAAAGAGATGATCTTCGAAATCTCTGGAGAGGATGTATATGGAACTATGAAATTTGAGGCCGGTGTTCACCGTGTACAAAGAGTTCCTCAAACTGAAACCCAGGGTAGAGTACATACCTCGGCCGCTACGGTTATGGTACTTCCTGAGGCTGAAGAATTTGACGTGCAGATAGATCCAAAGGATGTAAGAATAGATTATTTCTGTTCTTCCGGTCCCGGTGGACAGTCGGTAAACACGACCTATTCTGCAGTAAGGCTTACTCACGAACCTACAGGTTTGGTGGCGCAGTGTCAGGATCAGAAATCTCAGCATAAGAACAAGGAGAAAGCATTCCGCGTATTACGTTCGAGATTGTACGAAATGGAACTGGCCAAAAAGATGGAGGCCGATGCCGCAAAGCGAAATTCAATGGTTTCCAGTGGGGACCGTAGTGCCAAGATTAGAACCTATAACTATGCGCAGAGCAGGGTGACAGATCACAGGATCAATCTCACCTTATACGATCTTTCAAATATCATCAATGGTGATATCCAGAAGATCATCGACGAGTTACAATTAGCTGAGAATACAGAGAAGCTGAAAGAAAACTCAGATATACTTTAAACAGAATATTTTAATCCCCTGGTTGTGGCCAGGGGATTTTTTTATGTAACATCAGAAGCATTATTTAATTCCTGGTGGTTACAAATGACAATCGAAATATTATAATATGACTTCACAGGAACTTACGGAGCAGATTTTTAAAAAGCGATCTTTCTTATGCGTAGGTCTGGATACAGACCTGGAAAAGATCCCTACCTATTTACTATCAGAAAAAGATCCTGTATTCAGTTTTAATAAGGCGATTATCGATGCCACACATAAATATTGTGTGGCTTATAAACCCAACATTGCCTTTTATGAAGCTATAGGCGCTGATGGCTGGAAAGCCCTGAAAAAAACGATCGACTACCTGCATTCTGAATATCCCGAAATCTATACAATCGCCGACGCGAAAAGGGGTGATATTGGCAATACTTCACGTATGTATGCCAAAGCTTTTTTCGAAGATCTCGGCTTCGATTCGATTACAGTTGCTCCATATATGGGTAAAGATTCAGTAGAACCATTCCTGGAATTCACTAATAAGCATACGATCTTACTGGCCCTTACTTCAAATGAAGGTGCTTTCGATTTTCAAACCTTAAAGAACGGGGAAGATGAATTGTATAAGAAAGTGATCGAGACCTCGAAAGGCTGGCAGAATTCTGAAAATCTGATGTATGTGGTAGGTGCCACCAAGGCCGAATACCTGGCAGATATACGTAGGATCATTCCTGAGAATTTCCTGTTAGTTCCCGGTGTCGGCGCACAGGGAGGAAGCCTAGAAGAGGTGTGCAAATATGGGATAACTAAGAATGTTGGTTTACTTGTAAATTCTTCCCGAAAGATCATTTATGCTTCAGATTCCTCCAATTTTGCCGAGATCGCCGGGGCCAAAGCTGAAGCCATGCAAAACCAGATGGCCGAAGAGCTGGATAAACTATAATTCGTTACGATGGAAATTCAGGATCAGTTAGGCCGAACAATTGAACTGAAGAAAACTCCTTCCAGGATTATTTCGCTGGTCCCCAGTCAAACCGAATTAATCGTAGACCTGGGATTGGAAAGTTCGCTGGTTGGTATTACGCACTATTGTGTTCATCCCGCCAACCTGAAAAATACAAAAAATAGGGTTGGGGGAACCAAAAAAGTAAACCTTCGCAAAGTCAAGGAGCTTAAACCAGATATCATTCTCTGTAATAAAGAAGAAAACACGAAATCCATGGTCGAGGAACTGGAGAAAATAGCGCCGGTGCACGTATCCAATGTTGCTACGCTTGCAGATGCCTACGATCTGATGCTGGATTACGGGATGATTTTCGAATGTGAGGAATTAGCCAAGACCATGGTGCAGGCAATTCAGAAAAAAGAGAAGACGCTTAGAGAATTGGTTAAAAATTCTGAAAATAAGAAGGTGGCTTACTTTATCTGGAAGGATCCATTTATGGTTGCCGGAAAAGGAACTTTTATCGATGACATGCTTAAACTGAATAATTTCAGCAATATATTTTCTGACGAAAGATATCCTGAAACAAGTCTTAAGCAGTTATCTGGTAAGGATATAGATTTATGCCTACTTTCTTCTGAACCTTTTCCCTTTGAAGAAAAACATAAAGTAGATTTTGAAAAATATGGTTTTAAAACCAAGATCGTAAATGGGGAATATTTTAGCTGGTATGGCAGCCGGCTTTTAAAAGCGATGAAATATTTCACGCAATTTCACGCCTAGCTTCTACCAGGCTGCAATTCATACGCTTTAGTTCGGCCAATATCTTTCGGGCTCTTAAATTTAACTGGTCACTCTTTTTTTTATCTATTAATGCTATCTTATAAGATCTCTGCATTAATCTGGAGTACTTTTCACAAAGCAACTCTTCACGGGTTTTATTCTCGAATATTCTAAACATAAAAATTATAATCTATCCATCAACACCTATCAGTCTTACTAAGCAAAGCTAAGGAGCACTAACTATATAGATTAATAACGGGTAGTTAAGTTTTTTTTAAAATAGTATTGATATCAGGAAAGAATTGTTAAAATTTTAGGCGATGTAAGAATAATCTTAATTGTCCTGTAATGCAAAAACCTTTCTTAGGAGGTCGGTGGTTCTCGCTGAAATACTGTTTCTAATGTCCCTTTCTTCCTGTGCGATCATAACATACACTCCATCCAGTGCCTGATTTGTAACGTAATCTGGTAGATCTGGATTTACATTGGAGGTAATAGGAAGCGAATTATATTTTTGAATTATACTTTTCCAGACCTGGGTAGCGCCAACCTTATCTAACGAATTTGTAATAATAGGATTGAACCTGGCATAAAGCTCTTTTTCTGTTCTGGAGGAAAGATATACCGTGGCGGCATTATCTGCTCCTAAAAGGATATTACGCGCATCTGTGAAGCTAATACCTTTCACTGCGTCCACGAACACCGGAATCGCTTCGCTTACAGCATCTTCCGCTGCACGATTCAAAACCTTTATTCCTTTATCGGCAAGGGCATCAAGGCCAACATCTCTCAGGGTTTTATCCACCTTTTGCAATTCTGGCGGAAGCCCAATACGTACCAGTTCATTTTTAAAGAAACCATCTTCTCTGGCTAAGCTGCTAACCTCCTTGTCTATCCCAAACTGCAATGCCTGTTTCAGGCCAGAGCCTATTTCACTATCAGATACACCGTATCCATTAGGTAATTGCGTGGCAATTTGTTGTAATTCAGCGCAGGAAGAGAATAGCAGGATCGCAAAAAGGACGGTAAGCTTTTTCATGAATAGTAGTTTCTTCAAATATAAAAGCAAAAAGTAAATTCCCGGTTTGATAAAAGTTATAATAAACCTAAAACCGAGGAATTTAATGGTGTTGACACAATTCAGGTAAAAACTATAACCCGGTTATCATAAACCATGGTTTTTCTTTCAAGATGTAGTTTAATTCCGCGGGCAAGAACTATTTTTTCAAGGTCCCTTCCTTTCAAAATAAGATCCCTTACCGCATGGCTATGTGAAATTCGCGCAATATCCTGTTCGATGATCGGTCCGGCATCTAACTCATCTGTAACATAATGACAGGTTGCCCCGATGATCTTTACCCCGCGTTTATAAGCGAAATGATATGGTTTGGCCCCGGCAAAGGCGGGTAGAAATGAATGATGAATATTAATAATCCTGTTCGGATACTTATCGATCATTCTGGTCGAAACAATTTGCATATACCTGGCCAGAACTATAAAGTCTATTTTCTCCTGTTCCAGTAATTCAAGCTGTTCACGTTCGGCTATGTTCTTCTCTCCATTCTGGACGGGTATATGGTAAAACGGAATATCAAAATTCTCGGCTACATGCTTAAGATCTTCATGATTGCTAATAATCATAGGGATATCCAGGCTTAATTCACCGGATTTGTACCTGCTTAAAATATCATAAAGACAATGATCATATTTAGAAACGAAAATTGCCATTCTCAACCTGGTATCACTACTAAACAACTGCCAGACCATATTATATGGAGTGCCAATTTCGTATTCAAATTTATTCTTCAATTCATTCAACTTAATTTCATATTGAAATTCGCATTCCAGACGCATAAAGAAGGTTTTGTTCTCGTTATCTACATATTGATCGATATAGATTATATTACCTTTATGGGAATGAAAAAATGAAGTGACAGAGGCTATGATCCCGGAGGTGTCCGCGCAATGAATTAGCAGAGTGATTTTAGCCATGCTATGCTTTTTGTTCTTTTAAAATTAAACAAATGACCTCACTTCATATCATGCTTCATAGAAATTTATACTATTGTGAAGAAAGCCTTGAAAAATTTACAATTTTCGTAAATTGCGGCTCTTAAAATCCCTAAGAATTAGAAATGGAACAACAAACCCCTTATAAACCTGAAAATAAAATAAGAATTGTAACCGCAGCTTCCCTTTTTGACGGCCACGATGCAGCTATAAATATTATGCGCCGTATCATCCAGGCTACCGGAGTTGAAGTGATCCACCTTGGGCATGACCGTAGTGTGGAAGAAGTGGTGAATTGTGCGATCCAGGAGGATGCCCAGGCCATCGCCATGACCTCTTATCAGGGAGGGCACACCGAATATTTTAAATATATGTTTGACCTTTTGAATGAAAAAGGAGCCGGGCATATTAAGATCTTCGGTGGTGGAGGTGGAGTGATCCTTCCAGATGAGATCAAAGAATTGATGGATTATGGAATAGATCGTATCTATTCTCCAGATGATGGCAGGGAAATGGGACTTCAGGGGATGATCAATGATATGATCAAAAGAGTAGATAATGAAGTTCCTTGCTTGAAAGATTCTGATAAAGTTGCAGAAAACCTGCAGAATAAAAATGTTAACACCATTTCCCGGCTTATCTCATTGGCTGAAAACAGGCATGAGGAATTCGAAAGATTTTTTGATAAGAATTCTTATAAAACTAAGAACACTCCGGTTCTGGGTATTACCGGTACCGGTGGATCAGGGAAATCTAGTCTGGTAGATGAGCTGGTAAGAAGATTCTTAATGGACTTTCCAGATAAGCATATAGGGATCGTATCTGTAGATCCTTCAAAAAAGAAAACTGGTGGAGCCTTACTCGGGGATAGAATTCGTATGAATTCAATTAATCACGAGCGTGTTTACATGCGCTCATTGGCTACAAGGCAGGCAAACCTTGCATTATCCAGGCATGTGGCAGAAGCGGTAGATGTGCTTAAAGCTTCAGGTTTTGACCTGATCATTCTTGAAACTTCGGGAATAGGCCAAAGTGATACTGAGATTTTAGATCATTCTGATGTTTCCTTATATGTGATGACACCAGAATTTGGAGCTGCCACTCAGCTGGAAAAGATAGATATGCTGGATTTCGCAGACCTCGTTGCGATCAACAAATTCGATAAAAGAGGAGCACAGGATGCACTTAGAGATGTTAAAAAGCAATATCAGCGTAATCATCAGTTATGGCATACAGATGCAGATACGCTTCCGGTATTTGGAACTATAGCGTCTCAGTTCAACGATCCCGGGATGAACACACTTTACAAAAGCATCATGGATGTTGTAGAGGAGAAAACGAAATCGGGTTTAACTTCTACTTTCGAAATTTCTAAGGAAATGAGTGAGAAGATCTTCGTGATCCCGCCAAAGCGTACCCGCTACCTTTCAGAAATTGCTGAAAATAACAGAGGTTACGATGAAAAAGCCAGTGCCCAGGTAGAGGTTGCGCAGAGGCTTTACGGAATATATAAAACAATACTTTCTGTAGCTAATTTCTCATCGGCCGGTAATGAGACAGCTTACCTTACAAAAAACGGACTGGATGCAGATGAGATCCTGAACCAGGTTCAGAATGACGGGAATGATGATTTTCTAAAATTGCTTATTGCTGAATTTGATAAAACCAAAATGGATCTGGACCCATATAACTGGGAAATGATCCTTGGATGGAACGAAAAGGTAACTAAATACAGGGAGCCGGTTTACAGTTTTAAAGTTCGCGATAAAGAGATAAAGATCGATACACATACAGAATCACTTTCACATACCCAGATCCCGAAAGTAGCACTTCCAAAGTATAAAGCCTGGGGAGATATTCTAGGCTGGATCTTGCAGGAAAATGTACCGGGAGAGTTTCCATACACCGCAGGATTGTATCCGTTCAAAAGAACAGGAGAAGATCCTACCAGGATGTTTGCCGGTGAAGGTGGACCAGAAAGAACTAACAGGCGTTTTCATTATGTTAGTGCGGGACTACCTGCAAAACGTTTATCTACGGCTTTTGACTCGGTAACTCTCTATGGAAACGATCCGGATCACCGTCCGGATATCTATGGAAAGATTGGAAATTCAGGAGTATCTATTTGCTGTCTTGATGATGCCAAGAAATTGTATTCTGGTTTCGACCTGGCAGACGCGATGACTTCAGTGAGTATGACCATCAACGGACCTGCCCCCATGTTACTTGGATTTTTCATGAATGCGGCCATAGATCAGAATTGTGAAAAGTACATCAAGGAAAATGGCCTGGAAGAGAAAGTTGAAGCTAAGCTGAAAGAATTATATGATGACAATGGTATAGCGAGACCTGTATATCGTGGAGAACTGCCGGAAGGTAATGACGGTTTAGGTTTGATGCTTCTGGGATTAACAGGAGATCAGGTATTGCCTAAGGATGTTTATGAAAAGATCAAGGCTGAAACCATCAGTGTGGTTCGTGGAACTGTCCAGGCAGATATACTAAAAGAAGATCAGGCACAAAATACCTGTATTTTCTCAACGGAATTCGCTCTTAGGCTAATGGGTGACGTCCAGGAATATTTCATCGAGGAAAAAGTAAGGAACTTTTATTCGGTTTCAATTTCTGGATACCATATTGCAGAAGCAGGAGCCAATCCTATAACACAGCTTGCTTTTACTTTGGCGAACGGTTTCACTTATGTGGAATATTATCTAAGCCGAGGCATGGATATTAATAAGTTCGGGCCAAATTTATCTTTCTTTTTCTCGAATGGAGTAGATCCGGAATATGCTGTTATTGGTCGTGTAGCGAGAAGGATCTGGTCTAAAGCATTAAAGCATAAATATGGTGCTAATTCCAGGGCACAGATGCTGAAATACCATATACAGACCTCAGGTAGATCTTTGCATGCCCAGGAGATCGATTTTAATGATATAAGAACAACGCTTCAGGCACTTTATGCGATCTATGACAACTGTAATTCGTTGCATACAAATGCTTATGATGAAGCGATCACCACGCCTACAGAAGCTTCGGTTAGAAGAGCCATGGCGATACAGTTGATCATAAATAAGGAATTAGGTCTTACCAAGAATGAAAACCCTATCCAGGGATCTTTTATAATTGAAGAATTGACAGACCTGGTTGAAGAAGCTGTGCTGACAGAATTTGACAGAATCACTGAAAGAGGAGGAGTTCTTGGTGCGATGGAAACCATGTATCAACGTGGTAAGATCCAGGAAGAAAGTCTTTACTATGAGACATTGAAACATAATGGGGATTACCCAATAATTGGCGTAAATACATTTTTAAGCTCAACAGGATCTCCAACGGTTACCCCGGGAGAGGTAATTAGAGCTACTGAAGAAGAGAAAGAACACCAGATCACCACTTTAGAAACATTGCATAAAGCTAAAGAGTCTAAGGCTGAAGCAACCCTGGAGAGAATTAAAAAGGCGGCTGTAAACAATGAGAACCTTTTTGAAGAGCTTATGGAAGCAACCAAAGTTTGTTCATTAGGGCAGATCACCCATGCCTTGTTTGAAGTTGGAGGACAATACAGAAGAAATATGTAAGCAGGCTCTCGCCCTCGCTCTTGCGAGGGCGTAGAGATCGCTTATCCCGATGAGCCTTAGCGATTTCAGGATCTCTGGCGAGTTTCGATCTTACTGAAAATTCCGGGATGCAGCCTTCCCTGCAACTGTTGATGAGTTTTTTACCATTAATAAGATGATGTTTCTATGTAGATTCAGATAAAATCTGATTCAAAATGGTGCGAATCACTGGTTGAAGTCAGTTCCAGTGACCAAGGAAGATCACTCTTTATCCCTGATTTTTCTTTTAAGCCGCTGGATCGCCCGATAAACCGTCATATCTGAAACATTATAGTTCTTAGCGATTTTCGAAATGGGGATGCCTTTAGAGTTGCTAACCAGGGCAGAATAGGTTTGATCTTTAGTAAGCTTACTTAACTTGAGATCATTCTCAAATTTTCTTTCTTTACTGATCTTATGAGTTTTACTCCAGTAAAGATTATCAGGGTGCAGGTTCTCAATATTACCGTCTTTATAAGTAGCATAATATCTGCCTTCAGGACTAAGACCTTTGTAAGTTTCCAGAATTAACTTTGGAACCGAATATTGAGAACGGTTAAAGTATACGATTTTCAGGGTTTTTCCGGTTTTACCACGGTGATCCCTTATGTTAAGTGATTTGCCATCGAATTTTAATTCAGAACCATCTTCTTTGATCTGTAACTTTTCAAACCTGGGGTGTGATTTCCATTGATTACTCATCTTACATCAGTTAAAATAAAAAATCAATTTTTGAGATTAGAATAATTACAGGTGAAGATAAGTAATTATAAAACAGGAAGTAAATTAGTAAAAACTAGCAGATATTCTATAAGTTCCTGCTTAATGGAAAATCTTGTTTAGCAATACCGGAAATCATAAGTTAAGTTTCCAGTTCCTTTGAAGTTTTCTGAATTTTTGTAGTTCCTTTTGCAATATGATCAGGAAATCTCTCCCGTTACTGCTAACATATTCCAGTCGCTCACAACTTTTATACAACCTGTCGGTCAGGTTTCCAACACTGGCCACATACTGCATCCTGGTATCCTGGAAAAATTCTGTTTCAGCTCTTTGAATATTGAAGATCAGGGAATGAGAATTTCTAATTATATCTCCGGTAAAATAGATGCGATTATCTTCGTTACCCTGATCGTTCAGCGACGCCAGATCTGGAACAAGATAATCTGAAATGCGGCGTGAAATCTGCATGATCTCGCAGGCTTTATAATATAAAGCTGAATACTTTCTATCCCTGTAACCTGAAAAATATTTCACCGCTGATTTTTACTCTAAAGTACTAAGCAAACTTAATACTGTGATTTATAAATTAAGGTAAAATGATATAAAATATTTAAAAATTAAATAAATTAGACACTGTAACTTTAATATTATGGATAAACTAAATTGGGCAATTCTTGAGGAATTACAAAAAAATGCCAGGGTAGGATTTGCAGAAATTGGAAGAAAGGTAGGTCTAACTTCGCCAGCGGTTGCAGAGCGTGTTCGTAAAATGGAGGATAGTGGAATAATTGATTCATATCACGTTCATCTATCGCATCAAAAAGCCGGATATCAATTACGGGCCATAATTACCTTGCGGGCTTTTACGGGAAGGCTTAAAGCGTTTCTGGAAACGGTAAAAGAATATCCAGAGGTGATCAACTGTTATCGTATTACCGGGAACGAAAATATAATAATGGAAGTTGTGCTTCGTGACCAGGTACATCTGGAAAAACTAATTGATAAATTGATTACTTACGGCGAAACCAGGACCCATATTGTTTTATCGAATGTGATAAAAGATGCTCCTATTGTGCAACGTATTGGCTGATTTTAGACCTCCCGGGATTTCTTAATATAATGCAAGAATCTGTTCGGGCATAAATGTTAAAATTTACGATTTTAAAGGTTTCTGTTAACAGCTTTCTCCCTGCAAATATTTCTTTTAGTTAAAATGGAATTAATTGTATTTTCCTTATGACTAGTACGCCTTATATGTACCTAAATTTGATGCAAAATTGAAAGTAAAAATCAAGTTATGAAGAAGAAGGCGTTATTATTTTTAGTGTTAGCACTAATTACCGGATTGGTAGGATTTACCGGTTTGTCGTTTTCGGGAATTGAAGTGATCAGAGTGTTATTCCTGATTTTTGCAGACCTGCTTATCATATCACTAATGGCAAAGTTATTTTTTCCAGATAAGCCAAGAATGAAATACCAACCGGTTAAGAAATAAAAGAATAATTCAAGAGATTAAAAACCCACAAATTTTGTTTGTGGGTTTTTTTATGGAATAAATACTGAGACAATCCTTATATTTAAATCTATTCTGTTTTTATGAAAGGACTATTATTTGCATTTTTTACAATTTTTATATTATCAGGTCTAGGTGCTCAGGAATATAGGATCACCAAAGGTGGAGTTACAAATTCATTGGCAATTCCCGGAGCTCCGGGGGAAACCTATGCATTATATATCCCCAGGGATTATTCTCCCGAAATGAACTGGCCGGTGATTTTTACCTTTGATCCGCAGGGCAGAGGAGCGAAATCTGCCAGCCTGTTCCGGCTGGCCGCTGAAAATCAACAATATATTATCGCTGCTTCAAATTTTAATCTGCAAAACCGGCCCGTAGACAGCATAGTTAGAAAAGCAGCGGCAATGATGGACAATGTTTTGAGGAGTTTTCCAGTAGATCCACTGTTGGTCTATACTGCAGGTATGGAAGAAGGCGCCCAGGTAGCATCAGCATTACCTTTGATTTATAAAAAAATGGCTGGTGTGATGGCCATTGGAAACTCTTTTGTAAATGCTAACTATCTCGATAAGGAGAATCCATATATGTTTATTGGGATAGCCGGGAAAAAAGACTATATGGTCTATGAGATGGAAGATTATTTGAGATTTTATGATGATCTGGATTTCCCTACAGATGTTTATTACTTTGATGGAAAGCAAAATGAATGGCCTTCAGCACAGGTAATATCAAATGCAGTTACAGGATTTACCCTGGAAGCCATCCGGAAAGGAAAACGGCCTGATGATCCTGAATTTATAAAAAAACTTTTTGAAGATGAACTGGCCTTTTCTGAATCTTTGCGTAGAACCCGTCAGTATCATGCTGCTTTTGAAAAATTAGACAGGATGAAAGTGAAGTATGAGGATTATGGATTTGAAGAGGTGATTGAAGAAAAGAAGAAGGAGATAAAGCGGATTAAGAACTACCGCTCACAAAAAAACAAATTCCGTCAGGCTGTGGCTTTCGAGAAAGAACAGCAAAGAGAATATGAATATCTATTAAAAACAGATATCATGACCGCTAATTTTCAAAATATAGGTTGGTGGGCCTACCAGATAGATGAGTTGAATAAGCTTAAAGACAAAGATGAGGTCGCACAGTCTAATATGGCGCACAGGCTATTGGGGTATCTTGATTTTGTTTCGAAAAGGGAGTTTGATGAAATTATGAGATCGCAGGCAAACATAGACATAAAGATCTTTATTAGCGTTTTGCGTACGGCAATTAATAAAGAAGATCCGGAGGCTTATTTTAAGATCATTTCATTAGCTGCCCTGGATGGAGATGAAGAAACAGCCTTGTTATATCTCGAAGATCTACTCAAAACAGGTTACAATGACCTGGAATCCCTGTACAATATTGAGGGGGCGCTGGATCTTCAGTTCAATCCGGAGTATAATGCGATCATTAAAAGATATCTGGGAGAGTCTAAGTTTTTTAATGAATAGGTGCCCCGTCAGATTCTTTCTTAAGTAATCCCTTTAGGACAAATAGAAGCACACAGGTAAGGATAGCGAGGGCGAACATGGTATACCAGGTGAATTTAAAACCAAAGTTATCAATTAGCTGCATCCCTGTATTGTGACCAAAAATGTGACTTACGGAAAATGCAATACTGTAAAGCGCCATATAGGATCCTCTTTTTTTACCATCAGACCTGTTCAAGGCAAAACTGTTAGAGAAGGGGAACCCGATCATCTCGCCAATAGTCACCAGAAGCATTCCAACCACGAGTATTCCCACCCAGCCAGTTAAATTGATTACCAGAAAACTTATACCCGTTAATAGGGTTCCAAGAATTACATAAGCCGTCGCCGAAAAATTTTTGTTTTCCAGGAATTTAATAAGTGGCATTTCAAACAGGAAAATAAAAAGTCCGTTTAGGCCTAGTAATAATCCTATTTCGAATTCATTTAAATCGTGAACTTCAGCATAATAAAGAGGCATAGTGGAGAAGTACTGGATAAAAATGAAGCCAAAGATCATCATTGCAACAATGAATACCATATAGATCCCGTCGGTCATAGCAGATTTAGCTTGAACCACAATATCTTCCGGTTCAGGGGCAGATCTTTTGGGGTGCAGCAGGCGCAGTAAAAGCAGCCCTGCAGCCAGGCAGGTAATTCCGTCTATCCAAAACAGACCACTGTAGCCACTTGTGGCGATAATTAATCCTCCCACAGCGGGTCCTGCTGAAAACCCGAGGTTGATCGCTAATCTTATCAGGGTAACAGACCTGGTCCTGTTTTCAGGTTTACTATAGGCGCTAATTGCCACAAATACGGCAGGTCTGAATATATCTGCAACGGTCATCACCAGGTAAATACCCAGGCAAATGGGCCAGAACGATTCTGGAAATTGTAACAATACAAACAAGACCGATGACACGATAAGGCTTATGGCCATAGTTTTATAATGCCCTATCAGGTCTGTAAGTCTGCCTCCCAGCCACGAACCGGTTACCGATCCCAGGCCGAAAAATGTAAGGATCCAGCCTACCTCTTCTAGCGTAAAGCCGCGGCTTTTGGTAAGATAAAGGGATAAGAAAGGAATGACCATGGTGCCGGCCCGGTTAATAAGGGTAATAACTGCCAGCAACCAGATCTCTTTTCGTAAACCCTGAAAAGATCCATAATAAGATTTAAATAAATTCTTCATGCTCTCTGATGAAGGTTCAAAATTAAATTAATTACTCCTGTAATTATCATTAATTTTAAAACCATAATTAGATTTTCCATGCAGAGATATTTATATGTTCTAAGCTTAATTCTGGTAATTTCGGTTTCTGGTTCTTTAACTGCTCAGGAATCCAGGCTAATAGAAGATGCAGAAGACTTTCAGTCACATCTGGATCTGGAATTTGCAGATCCCGAAAAATCTCCTTTGGAAGATGAAGATCTGATGGATTTTCAGGGACTGGATTTTTTTGAAATCGATCCGCAATTCATTGTAGCAGCAGAATTTGTGCGAACTCCGGCAGAGCCTCCATTTGCCATGAAAACAAGTACAGAAAGAATGCCTGTCTATGTGAAGTATGGGGAGCTCTATTTTACTTTAAAGGGAGAAGATTTTAAGCTTAATGTGTATCAGAACCAGGAATTAGTACAGGATCCGGATTATTTTGATTATCTCTTCTTACCCTTTACAGATAGGACCAATGGGAAATCTACCTATGGCGGTGGCAGATATTTAGACCTGCGAATACCAGAGACTAATGAGGTGATCATTGATTTCAACCAGGCTTATAACCCTTATTGTGCTTATAGCGGCAAATATTCCTGTCCCATTCCTCCTGCAGAGAACGATCTGGAAATTGAAATATTTGCCGGTGTAAAAGCATTTAATAACTATTGATTAGAACGCATATATGGCTGCCAGGATGAAGGAAGCGAGATTGTCTGTAGCCGTAAGGTCCTGATCCAGGAAAACCTCCTCAGAAATGCTATCCAATCTAAATTCAGGTTTTATAATGAGTCCTCCTACCACATAACTTCCGGTTAAAGTAAAATCGAGGGAGCGCACATCTGCTCCGTAAACCGGACCGCCATCTTCAAGTTCCTTAAAATATTCAGCCCGTAGACCCAGACCGAAACTTTCTGTTAAAGCGACTTGAGGGTAAAGGGCCGCTCCGTAAAATCCTGTCCCGTCTGTTGTTTGATAGCTCCCGTTGAAACCTAGATAGAAACTTTCAGATAGATCCCAACCGGTAGTAAGGTCTATTTGAAATAATGCGTCGTTAGATAAAGATTGTTCACCATACAGAAGATTCAAAAAAGCGCTCCCGGAGGCATTGGAATAGCCCAGCTGTCCTCCGAATGAATATTTTCCAATTGGATTGAATTCCGTATAATCTGTGGGATTCATAACAGCCAGCATTCCTGTCCAGTTATCATCGAAGCTAAAATCTGCCTTTAGTCCGGTATGGGAGAAAGGGCCATAGGAGAACAAGTAGGAAGTGCTGTAATTAAAATTGGCAGCAGGTGAGATAACTTCATAGCCCAGAAAGGTATTCCAGTTTCCCAGGGTAAACTTCAGTGCGTCATTCACCTTGTAATAAGCATACAACTGATTAACAATATTGGTGGAAGGAGTGGAAAGAAATACGGCATCTTCACCACGGGGACCAAAAACCAGGTCGGCCACAAAACCAACTTTATCGTCTTCATATCCTAAAATTATGTTTGCCATACCTATGGCGAATCCGGGATCGTTGGCAAACGAAGTTGCCGGGGCTGCAGGAATAAAGGTTGCGGGATCTCCTCCTACAATCTCTTCAGATTTATTTAATCCATTAAAATTGGTTCTGAAATAGGCGTCTACGCTTCCATTAATGGAGAATCTGGAAGAAGGCTCTTCTTCCTGAGAAAATAAAATAGAAGTAGTAAAGGCAACCGGTAGTAAAAACATAATTTTTACTAATTTTGAAAAAGTAATTGCTTTCATAATAAAACTGATTAATGAATTGGTTTAACTTTTAGTTTAGCGACTTGGTTGATCTTTTATTGATCTAATATTAAAAGCTGTTATTTTATACGGAGCGTTCTGCAAAACGCTCCGTTTTTTGTTTAACAGAAAAGGTTTACTAATGCTGATTTAATCCAAAATCTGGATAGGCATCCATCCCATGTTCATGTATGTCCAGGCCTTCGGTCTCTTCTTTCGCAGGAACACGAATTCCAATACTTACCTTGAGAACATAGAAAATAAGGAAAGAACCTACTATGCATATAGCCGCATAACAGGCTACCCCGATTAGTTGCGTTATAAACTGATCGAACCCGGCAAGATTCCCAAATATACCTACCGCAAGTGTTCCCCAAATACCGCAGATCAAATGCACGGCCACAGCTCCCACAGGATCATCCAGCCTTATTCTATCAATCAGGGCTACGCCAAATACAATGATCGCTCCGGCAATACCGCCAATTAGAACGGCATCTGTAGGCGACATCTGGTCTGCACCCGCGGTAATTCCTACCAGTCCTCCTAGAATACCATTTAGGAACATGGTGATGTCATAATTCTTATATCTTAATGAAGAAACTATAAAT
The DNA here is from genome assembly GCF_007050985.1 of Christiangramia sabulilitoris. Lineage (GTDB taxonomy): Bacteria > Bacteroidota > Bacteroidia > Flavobacteriales > Flavobacteriaceae > Christiangramia > Christiangramia sabulilitoris. The sequence continues at coordinate 113,558 of NZ_VHSF01000003.1, read as the reverse complement.
GATGAGACTCCTCCAGCCGAAGCTGCTAAACAGGTTGTAACCAAAGTGAGTGAAGTTAATTCTGGATCTGCAGATAATACCGAGCCGCCATTAAATCCAAACCAGCCCAACCATAATATTAAAACTCCTGCGGTAGCAAAGGGCATATTGTGACCGGGAAAAGCACCAATTTTTCCATCTTTGAATTTGCCAATTCTTGCACCCAGTAACCAAATGGCTACCAGTGCTGCCCATCCTCCAACTGAGTGGACCAGGGTCGATCCCGCGAAATCATAGAATCCCATTTCATCAAGGAATCCACCGCCCCATTTCCATGATCCTGCGATAGGGTAAACCAGGCCAACATATAACACTACAAAGACCATAAAACTATTCAATTTGATACGTTCTGCTACGGCCCCGGAAACTATAGTGGCAGCAGTGGCTGCGAACATTCCCTGGAATAGGAAATCTGTCCAGTAGGTATAGCCTTCATTGTAAGCGAGGTCTAATGATCCATCTGCGATAGGACTGCTAAGCCCAAAACCGGCAAAGCCAAAAAAGCCGTTAAATTCTCCGGGGTACATTAAATTAAAGCCCAGAAGGCAGTAAAGGAGCAGGCCAACGGTGATAATAAAAAGATTTTTGAATAAGATATTGATTGTGTTCTTTTGCCTGGTTAGACCTATCTCCAATAATGCAAAACCAAGATGCATAAAGAAAACCAGGGCTGTACAGATCATCATCCATACATTATTTACTGTTAGTAATCCTTCCATAATTTTTTCTGTTAGTAGATTCTAATAATTTTACTTTAAGGAGTCTGCGCCCTTTTCTTTGGTTCTTATTCTGTAAGCCTCCTCGATGCTTGAAACGAAGATTTTGCCGTCTCCAACTTTACCGGTATAGGCAGCTTTTAATAATGTTTCCACGGTTTTTTCCAGGAATGAATCGGTCACCACGATTGAGAGATATCGTCTTTGAATATCGGCAGTGCTGTAGGTTACGCCTCTGTAGACATGACCTACTTTCTCATTACCAACCCCGGTAACATCCCAGTAACTAAAAAAAGTCACTCCTATTTCGTGAAGTGCCTCCTTGGTTTCATCGAATTCTGATTTTCGAATGATCGCTTCAATTTTTTTCATGATTTTTGTTTAATTATTGGTTAAATGTATTAAAATCAAGAACCTAACCCCTTAATAAATAGGGTTAATTGTTTATTTTTATCATATAAAAAACAAACACCCCTAAAAAATTAGGGGTGTTTATTTTAAATAAGTGTTTTTTCAGAATTCTATATTCTGAAAAATCTGTTTATAGGTATTTTGATATAATAATGCCGATGAGGATAGCTAGAATTCCTAAAATAAGACTTCCGAAGAAATAAACTGAGAAACTTAAATAGTCGCCTGACTTGATAAGTGAATAATTTTCAAATGAAAAAGTGGAGAATGTGGTAAAGCCACCACAAAAACCGATTCCTAAAAGGATATTTGCAGGACTGTTCAGTGAATTTGTCTTTAAGGCCCATCCTAATAAAATTCCCAGAATTAAGCTTCCGGCAACATTTACCAGAATTGTCCCATAGGGGAGAAGGTGCCCTGCATTCAGATATTTAGTAATGATATACCTTAGGCTGCTGCCCAGGCCTCCACCTATAAATACCAGTATCAGATTCTTGATCATTTAACAGGAGTTTCCTTTTTTAGAGGAATATAGATATGGGTGATCCATTTTGCCGGGTTCGCATTGTCTTTAGGCCCCGTTGCATATACCTCAAAAGCTTGTGCTTCAACGTCTGCCACCAGGCCGTTTTCCTGAATATAGGCGTAAGCAGTATCCCATGCTTCTTTTAAATTGGTATAGTCGCCTTTAAGTGTGATTTTCAAGGTTCTTTGGTTAGGCATAAAACCTGTTAGAACTGAACTTTCTGCCGGAACAATCACCTCACTGGGAGTAAAGAAGCCTGAAGAATAAATGGCTGTGCCCGCCTCTTCGTTCCACTGATTGTATAGTACAAATGGGTTACCCACCTGTTCAATATTATTTTCGGTCATATAGTTATCCACTTCATCGATCATCTTTGGCATCCTTTCTGAAACCTGACTTATTTTACTTGCCGTGGTAACATACATATAATATCCACCACCATGTTGGGTAATCCCGGCTATATTCACAGAATAGGTATCCATTTTTTCGCGAAGTACTTCCTCGAGATTATTGAGGCCTTTTGTGAACATTGGTTGCATCATATCATTAAGACTTTCATCCTGAAATAAAAAGGCGGCTTTTTCCATAAAATTTTGCTCTCCTTTCATTCCCCAGGTGACCAGGGTGCTATCGCCTTCTTTTTGAAATTCCCAGTATATATCACTGGTAGATTCGCCAAAGGGAGTTTTAAAAGTGATGATTTGCTCCAGGTTGGTAAATGGATTGGCTTTGGTTGTTTCAATTTCGCCTTCACCCATTTCTTCACTGCTCCACGAATAGGAAGCTCCTTCACCACTGGTTTTTTCTCCATAGTTAATGATCATATCTGTAGCTTCCTGAGACCATGGTTCCCAGCTCTTCCAGGTTGTAAAATCGTTTACTTCATTGAAAATCACTTCCTGGGGAGCAGCCATCATTTCCTTTTTTTCCACCTGGAATTTGCCGTCTTTGGTGGCAATATATATTGAGGCGCCAATAATAAATATGAGTAAAAGGAAAAGTAGATACTTGAAAATTTTCATGGTTAATTACAATTTGGTAGTGCTAATATAAGTAAATTCAGAAATCGGGCGTAAGTTAATTCCTATGCGACTAGTGGTTGAGTCTGGATTTTATTAGGAAAAGTATAAGGATAAATACAATGAAACCTACCAATACATATATACTTCCTTTGTAATACTTCTGGTGTAATTTAATATCCTTCCTGTAGCTGAAGATCATTATGATAATAAAAGCGATCACAAAAAGACCTGCGAAGATGAGCTGTCCGTTAGAAAACATTTTGACTATTTTTATGCAAAGTTAACTTTTTAATGCTTGAAACAATATGAAGAAAAGAATTGCCGCGGTAAAAGAATTTCATTCGGCTTTTGGTCTTGGAATTAATGAAAAACCGGTCGCTAACCTGGGGGAAGCAAAAAATTTGCTCAGGTTTAATCTAATGAAAGAAGAGAATGAGGAATACCTGGAAGCAGCGAATAGTAATGATCTGGCAGAAGTGGCCGACGCTCTGGGTGATATGCTCTATATACTCTGCGGTACTATCATTGAGCATGGTATGCAACATAAGATCGAGGAAGTATTTGATGAAATCCAGTCCAGTAATATGAGTAAACTTGGAGCAGATGGGAAACCTATTTATCGTGAGGATGGAAAAGTTTTAAAGGGGCCCAATTATTTTAAACCAGATATAGAAAAGATCCTCGAGAGTTAGGCAGTTTATTGTGATAAATTAAATCTTTAAGAGGCTGATTTATAATAAAAAATCCCGGTGCAGACCGGGATTTCTATATTTCTTAAATTGAATACTACTGCTTTACTTCATATCTCCAGCCAAATTTATCCTCGGCTTCGTTATATTGTATCTTCATCAATTTATCCTTAAAGAATTTTGCATATGAATCCTCGATCTTTGGCAGTTCAAATTTTTGATCTTTATGGCCAAAACCGGCGATGGGGTTTATAACCGTTGCGGTTCCTGATCCAAACATTTCTTTAAGCTCTCCTTTTTCAGCAGCTTCAACGATTTCATTAACACTAACCCGGCGAACCTCTGTTTCTATATTAAACTCTTCGGCCAGGGTAAGGACACTTTTTCTGGTAACCCCGTCAAGAATTCTATCGTTGGTAGGAGCGGTTACCAGTTTATCCCCGATTCTGAAGAAAATATTCATAGTACCCGCTTCTTCAAGATAATCGTGTGTATTAGCATCTGTCCATATTATCTGCTGAAAGCCTTCTTCCTTGGCCAGGTTTGTAGGATAGAACTGTGCTCCGTAATTACCGGCAGCTTTGGCAAAACCAACTCCGCCATCTGCAGCACGACTAAATTTTTCTGAAAACTTCACTCTTACCTCACCGCTATAATAAGCCTGGGCGGGGGAACAAATGATCATAAATTTATATTCCCTGGCAGCAGAGGCTGAAACACCGGCCTCGGTAGCAATTACGAACGGTCTTATATATAAACTGTTTCCAAATCCCTGTTTGATCCAATCTTTATCAATTTTTAAAAGCTCTTCCAGAGCATTGAAAAAATACTCTTTTGGAAATTCAGGAATTGCAAGTCTCTTACTGGATTTATTGATCCTTTCAAAGTTCTGGTCTGGTCTAAAGAGCCAGATCTTCTCATCCTTGTCTTTATAGGCCTTCATACCTTCAAATACCGCCTGCCCGTAATGAAAAACCCTCGCAGATGGTTCCAGAGACAGGGGGCCGTATGGCTTAATTTTTGGCGTTTGCCACTCTCCATCTTTATAATCACACTCCATCATATGATCTGTAAAGACCTGCCCGAACACGAGACTATCAAAATTTATATCGTTTATCTTAGAGTTGGGAGATCTTTGTATATCTATCATCGAGGTGAGATTTTTCATAATTTTTTGATTAGACACAAATTTACCATAATAATAGCAGAATCAAAATCTAAAGTTTTGGTAAATTTGATGCTGAAGGCCTTATAATTCCTATATATATGAAAATTTTACTACTAACTGGTTTGCTATTTCTAAGTCTTATCTCCTGCAAGGAAAATTCTTTAAAACAAAATAATGATCTGGCTCAGCTGGAAAACTCTCAGAATGAGTTTGAGAGTTATGGAGAAAAGATCTCGCCAGATAATAGTCTTTCAGCTAAAGAGATGCAGGAAGTTTACCGGTCCCTGAAGCCGGGGGATACTGTAAACGCTAAATTTAGTACAGAGGTTTTAAGCGTTTGTAAAATGAAAGGTTGTTGGATTACCCTGGCTTTGCCCGGAGAAGATGAAGACCCTATGGTGAAATTTAAAAATTATGGTTTTTTTGTGCCGAAGGATATTGCTGGTAAGGAGGTAATCGTAGAGGGTATAGCATTTATAGAAGAAACAAGTGTTGAAGATCGCAGGCACTTTGCACAGGATGCAGGGAAATCTGCCGGGGAAGTAGAGGCAATAACAGAACCATCCATATCTATGGGTTTTCTGGCTAATGGAGTTCTAATAAAAAAATAGTTTGGAAAGAAAGATTATAAAGACCGGTGATGGCTCGGTTACCATACACCTGCCTGAATGGGACGAACAGTATCATTCCAAACACGGAGCGGTGCAGGAAGCACGGCATGTATTTTTGAAAATGGGATTACATTACTTTCTGGAGTTTAACCAGACCTTGAATGTCTCCATTCTCGAGATTGGGTTTGGTACAGGTTTGAATGCTTTTCTAAGCTTTCTGGAAGCTGAAAAATCAGACCTGAAAGTCAATTATACTGGAGTAGAAGCTTATCCTGTGTCCTCAGAAGAAGTATTACAATTAAATTATCCTGAGGCTTCTGAAGCCGGTGATAAAACTACATATTTTAAAAAGATCCATGATATACCGTGGGAAAAAGCCGGTGAGATAAGTCCTTCCTTTAAATTAACCAAACAGCAAAAGAAATTCGATGAGATAATTGATGATAATTTGTATGATATCATCTATTTCGATGCCTTTGGGGCACGGGTTCAACCCGAATTATGGACAGAGGAGATATTCGCGATTATGTACCGGGCGTTGAAAGATAATGGCGTTCTCGTAACTTATGCTGCAAAAGGTAGTGTACGCAGGGCTATGCTGGCCACCGGATTCCTGGTGGAGAAGTTGCCGGGCCCACCAGGAAAAAGAGAAATGTTAAGGGCTGTTAAAAAAATGAGTTAAACTCGTTAAACCTCTTATAAAATCAAGCATTGCCATAATGTCTTATGTATCTTAACAGGAAAAACTTATGCGGGTATTAATTACAGGGGCAACAGGTCTTATTGGCTCAAAATTGAGTGAGTTATGCCGGGATAAAGGAATCAAAGTGAATTACCTCACCACTAGTAAATCCAAGATAGAAAAGAAAGAAGGTTACCAGGGCTTTTATTGGGATCCCAACCGTGGAGAATTGGAAAAGGGTTGTCTGGAAGGAGTGAAAACGATAGTTCATCTTGCCGGTGCCAGTATCGCTGAGCCATGGTCTGAATCTTATAAACGGAAAATTATCAAAAGCCGAACCGAAACGGCGGGGCTACTGTTTGAAACTCTTAAGAAAGATCCTATGCAGGTTGAAAATTTTATTTCTGCCAGCGCTATAGGAGTCTATCCCAGCTCGCTGGAGAAATTATACTTTGAAGATAATACAGATATCGCTGATAATTTTGTAGGCGAAGTAGTTAGAAAATGGGAGAATGCAGCAGATCAGTTTGAAAATTTAGGCCTGGATGTGGCCAAAATCAGAGTTGGTCTGGTTCTGGCTGAAGACGGTGGTATGCTGGAAAAAATCAAAAAACCTATATCGATGAATATGGGCGCAGCTCTGGGTAGTGGTAAACAATGGCAGTCGTGGATACATATTGAAGACCTGGCCGGTATCTTCCTGTATGCCATAGAGAATGATCTTACCGGCACCTATAATGCTGTTGCGCCAAATCCGGTTACCAATAAGGAGCTTACCGATGAACTGGCCCGGCAAATGGGGAAATCTGTATGGTTGCCTAATGTCCCGAAATTTGCTTTAAAGACTTTGCTGGGGGAAATGTCCCAGATCGTTCTTTCGAGTCAATTGGTAAGTAGTAAAAAAATAGAAGAGGTAGGTTATAATTTTGAATATACAAATCTATCGCGCGCTTTGGGAGATCTTACCTGATCGCAAAAAAAAAGGCTGCCAAAAAGCAGCCTTTTTTTAAAATTCAAATACAAACTAGGCCTTACTTGCGGTAAGGTTTATTTTTAAAGCTACATCGTCATTGATGAATTTATCACCCAGTCCGTCAAATACAGATTTAGAACCGTAGTTCACATTCCATTTAGTACGGTCTATAGTAAATTCTTCACTTTTAATGCTAATAGTTTCTCCTTCTCTGGAAATACTAACCGGGAAAGCGATATTTTTAGTCTCACCTTTAAGAGTAAGATTTCCCTGTAACATAGCCTGTCCTGCTTCTTCGGTAATTCCGGTTACTTCAAAAGTAGCTTCAGGATATTCATTTACATTGAAGAAATCACCTTCCTGTCCTTCCACAGTTCCTTTTAGGTGAGCTTCAAGATTGCTTTTTTGATCACCTTCAAGATCTGTAACCTCTATAGATTTCATGTCGATTACAAAAGTTCCGCTTTCAATAACACTGTCATTAGCTTTAAAGCTTCCATTAGCAACCTTAATTACTCCGGTATGAGTGCCGGTAGGTTTTTCACCTTGCCACTCGATCACAGATTCTGAAGTATTCACATTAAAAAGCATCGCTTCTTCCTGAGCAGTAGCTACTTCTTTCTCTTCAGCAACTTCTGCTTCATTATTATTGTCCTTACATCCGGTTACCGCCAGGCCAAGACCCGCGATCACAAATGCATTTAGAAAAATTCTTTTCATTTGATTATAATTAATTAAAAAGTTTAGCCGCAAAAATATGAGCTTTATTATTCGTCATTTCATAAATATTTCCTAAAATAAATCTTGTGACATTTTGACATTTTTAAAGAATTGGCAGTGAATTTGACCTGTTGTGGACGTAAGTAAAATTATAAGTAATGAGTCGAAAAGAAGATAAGATAAAAGACACTAATAAGGATATCAAAGACCAGATGGAAGAAGCGATAGATAATGCTATCGATGAGGTTGATGGAAAGGATGAAAACACAGAGGAGCAAGTGGATACAAAAGAACAGGAGCTTACCGAAGAAGAGCTGTTAAAAGAGGATCTTCAGAAGGAAAAGGATAAGTTTCTGAGACTTTTCGCCGAATTTGAAAATTATAAAAGGCGTACCTCAAAAGAAAGATTGGAACTGTTTAAAACAGCTAATCAGGAAGTAATGACAGCTATGTTGCCCGTCATGGACGATTTTGACAGGGCGATGAACGAATTGCAAAAATCTGGCGATAAAAACCTGCTGAAGGGAATAGAGCTTATTCACAATAAACTCAGGGAAACCCTCAAGGCTAAAGGCTTGGAAAGAATGGAGGTTGAACAGGGAAGTGATTTTGATTCAGAGATCCACGAGGCGATAACCCAGGTGCCGGCACCTTCAGATAAACTTAAAGGCAAGATTGTTGATGTAGTGGAGCCTGGATATAAGTTAGGAGAAAGGATTATTCGATATCCAAAAGTGGTGACAGGAAAATAAGAATCGCTTTTACAAAATTTGTAAAAACCCAACATGAAAGAAGATTATTACGAAATATTAGGCGTTAGCAAGGACGCTTCGGCAGCAGAGATTAAGAAGGCATATAGAAAAATGGCTTTAAAGCATCATCCTGATAAGAATCCGGGAGATCCTAAGGCAGAAGATATGTTTAAAAAATCTGCTGAAGCTTATGAAGTTCTGGGAAACCAGGAAAAAAGAGCCAAATATGATCGTTTTGGTCACCAGGCCTTTGAAGGTGGTGGCTTCGGCGGCGGCGGAGGTATGAACATGGATGACATTTTTAGTCAGTTCGGTGATATCTTTGGCGGTGGCTTCGGCGGCGGATTTTCAGGCTTTGGCGGTGGCTTTGGCGGCGGTCAGCGTCGTGCTAAAGGCAGCAATTTAAGAATCAGAGTAAGCCTTAATCTTGAAGAGATCGCCAATGGATGCGAGAAAAAGATCAAGGTAAAACGTAAAGTTCAGGCTTCAGGGACCACTTATAAGACCTGTAGTACCTGTAATGGATCAGGTCAGGTTACCCGGGTGACGAATACTATTCTTGGTAGAATGCAAACTGCATCTCCCTGTACTACCTGCGGAGGTAGTGGCCAGATGATAGATAGAAAACCGGAAGGTTCAGATGCTCAGGGACTTGTTTTGAAAGAGGAAACCGTTTCGATAAAAATTCCAGCGGGAGTTGAAGACGGAATGCAATTGAAGGTTTCTGGTAAAGGAAATGATGCTCCTGGTAATGGTATTGCCGGTGATTTATTGGTTGCTATCGAAGAAAAGGAACATCCGAGCTTACAAAGAGAAGGGGATAACCTACATTATGATCTTTACATAAGTTATTCTGAGGCAGCTCTTGGATCATCCAGAGAGATCGATACCGTAACCGGCAAAGTTCGCATTAAGATCGAAGAAGGGGTACAGTCTGGAAAAATTCTGAGATTAAGAGGAAAAGGTATAAGCAACATAAACGGCTATGGTAAAGGGGATTTACTGGTTCATGTAAATGTATGGACTCCGAAAACCCTGTCCAGAGAGCAGAAAGAATTTTTTGAAAGAATGGCCGAAGATGAAAATTTCCAGCCAAATCCTGAGAAAAGCGATAAATCGTTCTTTGAGAAAGTAAAAGATATGTTTTCTTAAAAAAACCCGTTTTAAGAAAAAATTTATATATTTGAGTATCACTAAGTCTATTAGTGATAATTTTTCTTTTTCATAGCAATTTTTTTCCCATCCTTAATTTTATTAAGGGTGGGTTTTGTTTTTAGGACCATTTTGTAATTTATAAAATCTTCTTAATGCCCTTTAACTCTCTCTGTATTTCTATATCTTTAACATTACTCAAATGACTATATGGAAAATCTTTTGGTTGCGGAGAATATCTACAAACGCTTCGGAAATTTTACTGCACTCAACAATGTTTCAATAAATATTCCCAAAGAAAGTATTTTTGGTTTACTTGGTCCCAATGGTGCCGGTAAAACCACGCTTCTTCGTATCATAAATCAAATCACCATGCCAGATGAGGGAATGGTTTACCTTGATGGCAGACCGTTGCACCCTGATGATATTGCTCACATAGGTTATCTTCCGGAAGAGCGCGGACTTTACAAATCCATGAAAGTGGGAGAACAGGCGTTGTATTTGGCGAGATTAAAGGGTTTGAGTAAAGCTGAAGCAAAAGAAAGACTTAATTATTGGTTTAAGAAGCTGAATATTGAAGAGTGGTGGGATAAAAAGATACAGGAGCTTTCTAAAGGAATGGCTCAAAAAGTACAATTTGTAATCACCGTTTTACACCGCCCAAAATTGCTGATCTTCGATGAACCTTTTAGTGGTTTTGATCCTGTGAATGCAAACCTGATCAAAGATGAAATTCTTCAGTTAAGGGAAGAAGGTGCTACCATATTATTTTCAACCCATAGAATGGAAAGTGTTGAGGAGTTATGTGATTATATTGCCCTAATCCATAAGTCCAATAAATTGCTGGACGGTAAAGTTTCAGAGATAAAGAAAGAATATAAGTCTAATACTTTTGAAGTTGGCCTGGATGCGATTAACGAGCCGGTACTGCTAAAAGAGCTGAAAGACAGGTTTCAAACCGGTCCTGCAAAATTTAAGAGTATCCAGGAGGATTTGAAGTTGAGCATTAAATTAAAGGATCATGAAAACTCTAATGATCTTATTCAATTTTTGTTGCCCCGGGCCACGATCAATCATTTTGTCGAGGTCATTCCTTCTGTAAACGATATTTTTATTAAAACTGTCACTCAAAATGCGTAACCTCAGGCTAATCATCAACCGGGAATATATGGCCAGGGTCAGGAACAGGACCTTTATCGTCATGACCTTTTTAAGCCCGCTCATTTTTGTGGGTATGATCATGCTTATTGCCTATTTGAGCATGCTGAACAGCACAGAACAAAAGATCATTGGTATACATGATGAAAGCGGACTTTTCGCTGAAGAATTCAAGGACGGTGCACAGGTACAATATCTCAACTATTCAGATAAATCACTGGTGTCTGCCCGGCAGGAAGTGCTGGAAAATGAATATTTTGGCTTAATCCATATTTCTGAGGTCGATAAGGATTTTGGGAAACCCGCGGTTGAATTCTTTGGTAAGGATACCCCCGGTTTTGGAACAATAGAGAATATTGAAAAAACCATTTCAGATAAATTAACCCGTGAACAGCTTATAGCCAAAGGCATAGATGTATCAGAAATAGACAAGGCACGCAGAAATGTGAGTGTGGAGATCCAGAACTTCGCCGGCGAACAGAGTTCTAAAATGTCTAATTATATTAAAATGTTCTTTGGAGGTGCTGCGGGTTACTTGCTAATGATGTTCATAATTATCTATGGAAACATGGTGATGCGCAGTGTTATTGAGGAAAAAACTAATCGTATCATCGAGATCATTGTGTCCTCGGTCAAACCTTTTCAGTTGTTACTGGGGAAAGTTTTAGGAACCTCTCTTGCCGGGATTACCCAATTTAGTGTCTGGATCATTCTGGGGAGTATCCTATTATTTGGAGTGTCTTCATTTTTAGGGATTGACCCATCCAACGCCCAGACCCCGGCAACAGCAGCCATAAACGGTGCTTCCCAGCCTGAGATCAATCAACTTGTTATAGACATACTTAAATTACCTTATGCCACTTTGATAAGTTTCTTTGTGGTATACTTTTTAGGAGGATATTTTCTTTACAGTGCGATTTATGCCGCAATAGGAGCAGCTGTAGATAGTGAGACAGATACCCAACAATTCATGTTTCCTATTATCCTGCCTTTAATATTAGGTATATACGTTGGATTCTTTTCTGTAGTTGAAAACCCACACGGGACAGTTTCTACAATATTTTCAATGATCCCCCTTACTTCGCCTATAGTAATGTTAATGCGTATTCCTTTTGGAGTACCATGGTGGGAAATTGCCATTTCACTTACACTTCTACTGGCGACAAATTTTGCCGTTCTTTGGATATCGGCTAAAATATACAGAGTAGGGATTTTAATGTATGGTAAAAAACCTACGTACAAGGAATTGTACAAATGGCTTAAATATTAGGTATGCAGGACGATCAAACCACTAAAGAGAAAGTTACTGAAGTGATCGAGCAGGATATCTGGGGCCTTATAAAGGAGATCTGGAATGCCGGTTTTAGCTATTCAATAGGTGGAGAGGAAATAGAGATCACGGTAGGACTGATGGTTCTTATTATCCTGGCATTTTTAGTAACCAGTGTGGTCTTAAGGATCGTTAGATCATTTATTACTTCTAAGCTGATGGAGGAGGACAAAATGAAATTCATTTCTGTCTTTAAATTCATCAAGTACTTTGTGTATGTTGTGGTGATCCTGATTACCCTTAGCTCTACCGGGATAGATGTAACCATTCTTCTTACAGCCTCGGCAGCGTTGTTTGTTGGTCTGGGTCTCGCCTTACAGGAATTATTTCAGGATGTGATTGGAGGTATCTTTATAATTCTGGATAAATCTCTTTTAGTGGGAGATGTGATCGAAATGGATGGAAGGGTTGCCAGGGTATTCGAAATAAAACTCAGGACTACCAGGGCATTGACCAGGGATGACAAAGTAATGATCATTCCAAATCATAAATTCATTAGTGATACCGTTTTTAATTACACCCAGAACCATAAAACTACCCGGGAAGCAGTTAAGGTTGGAGTATCTTATGGTAGTGATGTGGAAAAGGTGAGAGAAGTATTGCTGGAATGTGCCCGGGAACAAAAAGGGATTTTAAAAAAACCGGAACCTTTCGTTCTTTTTGAAGATTTTGGAGATTCTGCTCTGCTTTTTGGTTTACATTTTTATGTTTCAGATAGCTTTGTGGATCCAAAAGTAAAGAGTGAACTAAGGTTCAAGGTTAATAACAAGTTCAGGTTGAACAATATTACCATTCCTTTCCCGCAAAGAGATGTACATATGTTCTATCCCCGGGGAATTCAGGATACAGATGAACTGCAGAGTGATGATGAAGCATAAAATAATTTTTATAAGCCTGGTGATTTTTGGTTGCCTGGGTATGACCGCCCAGCAGACCGATCTGTTTAGATTTGAGTATACCTATTTCCCTCAGAAAAATTCAGATAATTCCTTCAGGCGTGCCCGGGCTATTGGGGCATTTCCTATAAAGCTGAAGAAAGAGGGAACTTACCTGGTGCCCAGTCTTGAATACAGAAATGTGAATTTTAAATATGAAGATCCTGAAGCCTTCGATACCAGTGAGCTGGATAGGTTTCAATCATTTACTGCTACGCTGGGTTATACTTTTAAGATCGGGGAGCACTGGCGGTTCGGTGCAGAAACGGGAGTAAAGATAGCATCTAATTTTTCTACTGGTGATGTAATAAGTGATGATCTTATTTATACGGGTACGGTCGTATTCGTCAAAACCAGGGAAGACCTTTTAACCGATGATGCAACTAGGTGGATTCTCGGTTTGCGCTATTCTACTACGGCCGGTTTCCCGTTTCCCCTGCCAATAGTGAATTATTATAAGCGCTGGGATGAAAAATGGTCTTTCGCACTGGGGACACCTAAATCCAATTTAAAGTATTATTTTAACTCAAAACATGAGATCCAGGCTTTTGTAACGCTGGATGGATTTTTCGCCAATATTCAAGAGAATTTTGATGCAACCCCATCAAATGCAGGTAATGATAACATTGCCGAGAATATTTCAATGACCATTGTGCTCAGTGGTATAGGTTATGAATATAGCCTTACAGATCATCTCAAGTTCTATATTTATGGAGGGCACACCATAAGAAATGATATCCGATTACGTGATGGTAATATGGATGATGTTTTACAAATAAATGAGACTAATACCTTTTATGGTAGAAGCGGAATAAAATTTACAATTTTCTAAATGGCAAAAATATTACTGATAGAAGACGAAGCATCTATAAGAAGAGTGCTGAATAAAATATTAAGCGAAGAGAGTAAGGACTATGAAGTTGCCGAAGCAGAAGACGGTCTGGCCGGAATGGAACTGGTTAAGAATGAAGATTTTGACCTGATCTTGTGTGATATTAAAATGCCGAAGATGGACGGGGTGGAAGTTCTGGAAGCGGTTAAAAAGATCAAGCCCGAAATTCCGGTTGTTATGATCTCGGGGCATGGCGATCTGGATACAGCGGTGAATACCATGAAACTCGGTGCTTTTGACTATATCTCGAAACCACCAGACCTGAACAGGCTGCTTAATACTGTAAGAAACGCACTGGATCGTAAGGAGCTGGTGGTGGAAAATACCAGGCTTAAAAAGAAGGTAAGTAAGAATTACCAAATGGTTGGTGAGTCTGAAGCTATCCATAATATCAAGGATATGATAGAAAAGGTGGCGCATACAGATGCACGGGTTCTTATTACCGGTCCCAATGGAACCGGAAAAGAGCTGGTGGCGCACTGGTTGCATCAGAAAAGTGATCGTTCCAAAGGTCCTATGATCGAGGTGAATTGTGCTGCCATTCCTTCAGAACTTATAGAAAGTGAATTGTTTGGGCATGTTAAAGGAGCATTTACTTCTGCCAATAAAGACAGAGCGGGTAAATTTGAAGCGGCTAATAAAGGAACTATCTTTCTGGATGAGATCGGGGATATGAGTCTCTCTGCTCAGGCTAAGGTTTTGAGAGCTTTACAGGAAAATAAAATTTCCAGGGTAGGTAGTGACAAGGATATCAAAGTTGACGTTCGCGTTGTGGCCGCCACCAATAAAGATCTCAAAAAAGAGATCGAAGAAAATAATTTCAGAGAGGATCTTTATCACCGCTTAGCTGTGATTCTGATAGAAGTACCGGCTCTAAAAGATCGCAAGGATGATATCCCGTTACTGGTAGATTATTTTAGTGAGAAAGTCGCTAAAGAACAGGGTACTCATAAAAAAGAATTTACTCCCGAGGCAATTGAGGTTCTCAAAAACAGCGAATGGCGAGGTAATGTAAGGGAACTGCGTAATGTGGTAGAACGCTTATTCATTCTGGGTGGTAAAGAGATCACCGAGGATGATGTAAAACTTTTTGGCAGCAGGTTTTAAGGCCTGTAATTTCTCGGATTTTTAGGGTCGTATTTCAGAAAGTACATAGTATCTCCACTGGGATGGTCCCATTCATGAAAAAGTTCAAAACCTACCCGTTGATAAACGACCGCATTCGTTCTTCCGCGGGTTTCTGCATATAAGGGTAAGCCGGTATCATGAGCCGTTCTAAAGAATACATCTTTCATTTCCTTTCCTACCTGAGTGTCTGCCCCGCGATATTCCTTGAGTATTCCCCAAAACCAGCAGTAGAGGTATTCACCTTCCTGTGGCCGCTGATTTTTTATATACTTCTGAGTTTTTAAGATATTTAAAGCATTTTTAACTCCGGTGACATTAAACACAAGTTTTAGCTCGGTCCATAGATCTTTCCAAAGATTATCATCTTTTTTGCTGGTCTTAAAAAGGATCGCAATTCCCTGTCCATTTTCAGAAACTATAAGGGCATCTTTAGCAATAGCCTTATCAACCATATGAGTCGCCAGGTATTTAAATCTGGCATCACGATTACCTCCTTTTTTTACGACATCCATGGAAGATGGAATCTCCTTAAGCAGAATGGTAACCTTATCAATGATATCTTTTCTTTCTATTGTCTCCAAGCTGATTGTATTTTGTTGCGAATATAAAAAAAATTAACTCTTACAAAGATTGTATATTTAACTATACAAACACTTAATATGAAGCAAATAGATACCTCCGGATTTAGAGTTACTTCAAAGATTGAACTTACCAAAGTAAAGACCAGGATCGACTTGGGTGTTCCCGAGGATAAAGTTAAGAAAGAGCTCAAAAAGATTCGTAAGGATCTTGGTGATTGGCAGGACACCCTTTATGCTTATGGTAAATGTTCAGTATTGATCTGCCTGCAGGGTATGGACACGGCCGGAAAGGACAGCCTTATCAGGGAAGTATTTAAGGATTTTAATAGTAGGGGAGTAGTTGTGCATAGTTTTAAGGTTCCATCTGAAAAGGAATTAAAACATGATTTTCTCTGGAGACACTATATAGCTCTTCCCGAAAGAGGGAAATTTGGTGTTTTTAACCGAACCCATTATGAAAATGTCCTGGTTACCAGGGTGCATCCGGAATATATTCTCAATGAAAACCTGCCGGGAATTAAAAAGAAAGAAGACATTAATAGCAATTTCTGGGAGCAGCGGTTTGAAAATATACGCCAGTTTGAAGATCATATCGCCGATAACGGAATGATAATATTTAAATTTTTCCTGCATCTTTCCAAAGAGGAACAGCGTCAGCGTCTTCTCAGGAGGCTGGATAAACCGAATAAGAACTGGAAATTCTCCCCGAGAGATCTTGAGGAACGTAAACTCTGGAATAAATATCAGGAATGCTACCAGGAGGCTATCAACAAAACTTCTACAGAAAAGGCTCCATGGTATATCATTCCCGCAGATGATAAATCAACGGCCCGGTATCTCGTAGCAAAAATACTGCACGATCAATTAACCAGATATCAGGATATACAGGAGCCTGAACTGGCTCCGGAAATCAAAAAAAATATTGCCGATTATCGTGAACAACTCACAAAAGAGGAGAATTAAAACGATCAATTCGTATAAATAAAAAAATAGCTGTTATTTAGCGCCAAAAGAAATTTTAATGAGATCAATTTATATAGCTGTCACCTTCTTTTGTATAGGGATAATGGCTTCTGCACAAACCTCTTCTTCAGACGATTCCCTTAACATCAGGAAGATCTATGATATGTCACTATTAAATGGTAAAAGCTATGAATGGCTGGATCATTTATCCAATGATATTGGTAGTCGCTTATCTGGTTCTTATGGTGCAGAGCAGGCGGTTAAATATACTAAAGCAGAGCTGGAGAAACTAGGCCTTGATAAGGTATGGTTGCAGCCGGTAATGGTTCCTAAATGGACCAGGGGAGAAAGAGAATTTGCTTATGTACAAACAGGACCGGGAGAAACCAGGAATATAAATATTACAGCCCTGGGTGGTTCTATTGCTACTCCGGCAGGCGGAATTAAA
Source organism: Christiangramia sabulilitoris (assembly GCF_007050985.1). GTDB lineage: Bacteria > Bacteroidota > Bacteroidia > Flavobacteriales > Flavobacteriaceae > Christiangramia > Christiangramia sabulilitoris. Next base: position 96,662 of record NZ_VHSF01000003.1, on the reverse strand, counting down.
GCCGGGGTTCTGGAGGTTGAAGGGATCGAACAGCTCAAAGAATATGGACGCGAAAATATAGAAGGTAAGATCGTTTTTTTTAACCGGCCCATGCAGGCAGATCTTATTCAAACCTTTGAAGCCTATGGAGGATGCGTAGATCAAAGATATTCCGGTGCCCGGGAAGCGGCAAATTATGGCGCAGTTGGAGTGATAGTGCGATCAATGAATTTAAGACTGGATGATTTTCCACATACCGGTTCCATGAGTTACGGTGATCTCCCAGAAGACAAAAGAATACCTGCAGCCGCGGTTTCTACAAATGATGCTGAATACCTGAGTTCAATTTTAAAGATACAGAACGATCTTGAGCTTTATTATAAAATGAATTGTGAACAACATGAAGATGTTGAGTCTTATAATGTAATTGGAGAAATAACTGGTTCTGAATATCCCGGGGAGATCATGGTGGTTGGTGGTCACCTGGATTCATGGGATTTGGGAGATGGTTCGCATGATGATGGTGCGGGAGTGGTTCAATCACTGGAGGTTTTAAGACTTATAAAAGAAATAGGTTATCAGCCAAAAAGGACCATTAGAGTAGTACTTTTTATAAATGAAGAAAACGGTTTGAGAGGCGGTAACAAGTATGCTGAGGTTGCCAGGTCTAATTCTGAAAACCATGTGTTTGCCTTGGAAAGTGATGCAGGAGGTTTCACCCCCAGAGGTTTTGGAATTACGGCCACAGATGCTCAATTCAAGAAAATATTGTCCTGGAAAAATTTATTTAAACCATACCTTATTCATTATTTTGAAAAAGGTGGTGGCGGTGCAGACATCAATCCATTAAAAGGAGGGGATATGGTGCTGGCCGGGTTGAGACCTGATTCACAGAGATACTTTGATTACCATCATGCGGCGAATGATACTTTTGATAAAGTGAATAAAAGGGAGTTGGAGCTTGGAGCCGCTACCATGACCTCGCTTATGTATCTTGTGGACAAATACGGGCTGGATAATATTAGTAAAACCAATACTGAACTTGCCGATTAAGCAGTCTTCACCTGAAGAATTTAGATTTTATCCCTTTCAAAGAAATCTAAAGAGGCTACCTTTGCAGACTTAAAAAAATAGTTTTTGCAACTTTCGGCTTATACCAGAGAATTCGGAAAAAATCTTAACATCGCCTACCCGGTGATGCTGGGGCAGTTAGGTCACGTAATGGTTGGCCTGGTTGACAACCTGATGATAGGAAGGCTGGGTGCAGCTCCACTGGCTGCGGTTTCCCTGGGAAATGCCCTTGTATTTATCGCCATGTCTATGGGAATTGGTTTTTCCTTCGCCATAACTCCTTTGATCGCAGAAGCCGATGGAGCGAATGACCTCGAAGGCGGCCGTAGTTACTTTCATCACGGGCTTATTTTGAGTACGATCAATGGATTACTGCTGTTCATTCTTTTACTGGTGGCAAAACCCATCCTGTATTATTTGGATCAGCCGCCAGAAGTAGTGGAATTAGCTATTCCATATCTCAACATCGTTGCACTTTCAATGCTGCCGTTAATGGCCTTCCAGGCATTTAAACAATTTGCCGACGGGCTTTCCCAAACCAGATATGCTATGTATGCTACTTTACTGGCTAACGTGGTAAATGTTGTTTTTAATTACCTGCTTATTTACGGGATCTGGATTTTTCCTAGACTCGAACTGGAAGGTGCCGCCTGGGGAACCCTTATTTCACGATTTTTTATGCTTTGGTTCGTGTGGGAAATCCTGAGAAGGAAAACCAAGTTTGCTGAATATTTCAAGTGGTCCAAAAAGGAAATGCTTAAATGGGCCATCTTTAAAAGGTTGCTTTCCCTTGGATTGCCAACGGCCTTACAAATGTTATTTGAAGTGGCCATCTTTACCGCTACCGTATTTCTAGCCGGTAACCTCGGTACCAATCCACAGGCCGCAAACCAGATAGCACTTAACCTTGCTTCCATGACATTTATGATCGCCGTAGGCCTTGGTGTAACCGCCACAATAAGAGTGGGAAACCAGGTGGGTTTAAAACAATACCGGGAACTAAGAAGGATTGGATACTCCATATTTTTGCTGGTATTTCTAATCGAGGCGGTCTTTGCTATTCTTTTTATCCTGTTAAAAGATATACTTCCGGTTTTTTATATAGACAATATAGAAGTGATCTCACTGGCGGCACAACTGCTTATTATCGCAGCTTTATTCCAGTTAAGCGACGGTGTTCAGGTGGTTATCCTGGGGGCATTGCGTGGCCTGCAGGATGTAAAGATCCCAACCGTGATCTGTTTTATTTCTTACTGGATCATTGGTTTTCCGGTAAGTTATTATTTTGGTCAGGCAGATAAATTGGGGAGTATGGGAATTTGGCTTGGCCTGCTGGCAGGGTTGACCTCCTCGGCATTATTATTATATTTCCGGTTCAATTATCTTAGCCGGAAATTAATCAGAACTAAAGAATCAATACTAATTAATTAAATATATGGAGCTTCCAAAATTTATATTAGGGGATAATACAGATCATCCAGAATCTATTTATGTAATTCATACCGAATTCCCAAGATTTATCATTGATCTTAAAGACGATGAAGTAGAGTGGCTGGAAGATTTTGATAAGGAAGATGAGAAAGAACTTTCAAGCGAAACTGAAGGTCTTATTCTACAGGCCAGCGAATTTTATGACCGGGAGGTAAATCGTTACGAGGAGGATTAAATGGAAAAACTGGCCGAATTAGACAGGGAGCTGTTTTTATTTCTTAATAACCTGGGTACGGAAAACTGGGACTGGTTATGGATTGCCATCAGCGATAAATGGATGGCTATTCCTTTATATGCTCTTTTACTCTATCTTATATTCAGGAAATTCGGCTGGAAACCAACTCTTATTACGATGCTCGTTGTCGCCTTATTGATCACCGCTACAGACCAGTTGGCAAATCTTTTTAAACACGGTTATGAAAGACCAAGGCCCTGCCGGCAGGAAGGCGTTATGGAATATGCCCGCTATGTAGCTGAGAGGTGCGGGAGGTTTGGTTATTTTTCTGCCCACGCAGCAAACTCTACCGGGGTTGCGGTATTTTTAAGTTTACTCTTCAGAAAGCATTATCCCAAACTTTTAGTTTTTCTTCTATTCTGGGCGGTGGTCGTTTCTTACAGCAGGATATACCTGGGAGTGCACTATCCGGGAGATGTTTTAACCGGGATGGCCATTGGAGCTGTATTTGGTTATTTATTTCACCTGTTGAGAAAATATCTCAGCAAAAGATTATTACCAAAGGATCTAAGCGAGGCTTAATAAATATTTCGCCGCGGCGAAAGCAGTGGTTTTGTTATTCTCGATTAGTTCAAGTTGTTCCTTTAATGCAGCCCGTATCTCTGGTTTCTCATAGAACCTGCTTTTTAAATGATCATTTACGGTTTGGTACAGCCAGAATTTATTTTGCTCCAGCCGGTTATGTTTAAAATACCCATTCTCATCAACCTTAGACTTAAAATCTGAAATCATTTCCCAGATATCTTCCACACCTTCATTATAAATTGCACTGCATAATTTCACCTCCGGTTTCCATTCGCTTTCCTTAGCAGGATATAGCTGCAGGGCTCTGCGGAACTCAAGTTTTGCATCCCGTGCCGCTTTCCTATTTTCGCCGTCGGCCTTATTGATCACGATCGCGTCAGCCATTTCCACGATCCCCCTTTTAATTCCCTGAAGTTCATCTCCGGCACCGGCAAGTTTTAGCAGCAGAAAAAAATCGGTCATACTATGTACCGTAGTTTCACTCTGGCCCACTCCCACAGTTTCAATTAGAATTACATTAAATCCTGCGGCTTCACACAAAAGAATGCTTTCCCTCGTTTTACGGGCTACTCCGCCCAGGGAATCACCGCTGGGGGAAGGTCTTATAAAAGCGTTGGGTTTGGTCACCAGATTTTCCATCCTGGTTTTATCTCCCAGGATACTTCCGTGGGAAACAGAGCTGCTTGGATCTACCGCGAGCACGGCTACTTTTTTTCCTTTTTCGATAAGATAGGAGCCAAAGCTTTCTATAAAAGTGCTCTTTCCCACGCCCGGCACACCGGTTATTCCAATTCTCATGGATTTGTGCGCGTAAGGCAAAGCACCTTCAATCAGGAATTCTGCCTGATTCCTATGAGCTGGTTGATTACTTTCTATAAGCGTTATTCCGCGGCTCAAGGCTGTCTTATTCCCATTCAGCAGATCCTTCAGCAGGTCTTGTTCAGAAAATTTATTTTTCCTGAAATTTCTGATCTTTTTGGCAGATTCCGGGCTCACGTTTCCCGATGCAGGTTTGTTTCCAGACTCGCTTAAGGCTGATTTTTGCTGGTCTTTACTCAAAGTTAACTTGAATATTTATGACAAATTTATGAATTGCGGTTTCAGGCATCCTCAAATGCATGCTATATTGAGAAAAACTAAATTACTTAAATTATTTCACGCAATGAAGAATTTGTATAAAACTAAAGTTACTACACATGCCGGTCGTAATGGTCATACACGCAGTGAAGATGGTGTTTTAGACATGGAATTAAGAATGCCGAAAGAACTTGGCGGCGAAGGAGGAGATTATTCAAATCCTGAGCAGTTATTTGCAGCCGGTTATTCTTCCTGTTATGGAAGCGCACTGGAAGTAGTGGCAAAAAAGCATAAAGTAGATCTTGGGGATTATAGTGTTACCGCAACAATCAAGCTGGGTAAGACTGAATCTGGTAACCTGCAGTTATCTGCCATTCTGGATACTTATATTCCTGAGGTAGATGTGGAAACCGGAGAAAAACTTGTTAATGAGGCGCATGAAATCTGTCCTTATTCAAGAGCTACCAGGGATAATATAGACGTTACTCTAAATTTGCTTTTAGACGAGTAAAGTATATATACCACTAGTCTAAAGAGGTGCCAGTAGGCGCCTCTTTTTCTTTTATTGGGATATTGATAAGAGTATCATCCCAGGCCAGACTCATAAAAATAAACTCACCAGATGCCTCGAAGGCAATAGTGAACTGTTCATATACCATCCCGGTCTGTTGAACAGGTCTTTCCAACACAAGCTCGTCAAATCTAGGGTCACGGTAGGCTTGTTTGTCCATATTTATTCCCCAGGGATACATTTTTGAATTGAACATTATTTTCCAGCTGTTTTCCATAGGAATTGTCCATAGCGTATATTTTCCGGCTTTCAGGAGACTTCCGTCAACCTGTAAATCCTTATTCGTTTCAAAGGTAGTTGCTTCATTTGCACCGGTCCTCCACACTTCATTATAAGGAACAAGTTTTCCAAAGATGTCGCGATCTCGCTTATAGGGACGGTTATAAAAAACTTCAATTTCCAGGTCCTCTTTGGTATATACCACCGTATCCTCCGGGCTATGCGCTTTTGTAGTATATCTGAATATCAGGGCGATCACCAATGCGAGAAAGATAATAATACCTCCAATTTTCAAAATAAGCCTGGTATTTCTGCTCATAATGTTTTTTTGAAATTGCTTTTCAATTATTTGGCCAGAACGATTATATCCCGGCATTATTGCTATTAAATGTATGAATATGAATTGAATCTGGAATTTTTTTCCGAATTTTTGCAACGCGGGATTTTTTGTCTCGTCTTTAAAATGAACTAACCCATCAAAAACCAATAAAATTGATACAGCATAAGCTAATAGAAGCTTGTAAACAAAACAGCCGCAGGGCTCAACTCAAGCTGTATAACAAGTATTGCGACGGGATGTATTATGTAGCGCTGAGATTCATGAAAGATTCGATGGAAGCAGAAGATGCGATGCAGGAAGCTTTTGTAAAAGCATTTGAAAAATTACATCAGTTTAACGGTGAGGTCTCCTTCGGGGCCTGGTTAAAAAGGATCGTCATCAATAAATGTTTAGACAAACTAAAGGCCAGAAAACTTGAGCTTGTAGCTATAAATGAGCAAACCCTGGGTACGGTAGAAGAAGAAAATAACTGGCAGGTTGAAGACGGAATTGGAGTCGAGGAGGTAAAGGAAAAGATGGAGAACCTGCCCGAAAAATATAAATATCCTCTGATGTTATATCTCATAGAGGGTTACGATCATGAAGAGATCAGTGAGATCCTGGATATATCCCAGGTGGCCTCACGAACACTTGTACACAGAGGCAAGAAAAAATTACAGGAAGAACTTAAAACATTGCACAATGGGACAGGATATTAGAGAAATGTTTCGAAATGAGAAACATACAGATAGAAAAAAGTTGCGAGAAGGACATCAGCAGAGATTTGAAGCGAGGCTTGATAAGGCCCTGCCGGTTCAAAGCAAGAAAAAGAACCTGGGCAGTCTTCTCCAGATAGCAGCGGTGATCGTGGTGGCGTTGGGGATTGGTGGTTTCTTCCTTTTCAATAATGGAGAGAATCCTGTTCAGAATACCAATGGTATCGTGGAAACTCCGGTAAAGGAAGCATCTGAAGAAAAAACTGACCGGGAAACAGATTACAGACTGAGTGATGTGTCGCCTGAATTTAAAAAAATAGAAGATTATTATATGGCCAGTGTAAATCTGCAACTAGCCAAACTGGAGCTTACTCCCGGAAATAAAGAACTTATAGATGCATTTATGAAGAAGCTGGAAACCCTGAATGAAGAATATATCGCTTTGAATGCGGAAATTCAGGAGACCGGTATTAATGAAGAAACAGTGGAAGCGATGATCGCGAACTTACAGCTAAGACTGGATCTTCTCAAAAAACTGAAAACAAAATTAAACGAAATTGAACAATCAAAAGACAACAGATATGAGAACTATCAGGCTTAAATATGTGATCTTATCACTGCTATTTATCACAGCGGGAAGTTTTGCTCAAACCAGGAAAATGAGTAAAACCTATAAGACTTCGCCAAACGTGAAGGTAGAACTCGATTCCCGTCATACCAACATCATCATCGAAAACTGGGACAGGAATGAGGTACAGATCGAGGCTTATCTCGAGGGAGATACGGGTGACAAAGAGATGACCAAAAAATTACTGGCATCCTGGAACCTGGAAACTTCAGGAAATAGCGACCGTGTTACCATAGAATCTTCGGGTGGCAGCGGTAAATGGAAAATGGATATGGATATAGATATGACCGCGCTGGAAGGTTCATTATCAGAATTACCGGACATGTTGGGACCTTTAATGGAAAATCTCGTAGGCCCAATATTATCAAATATCGCCGAGAATCCGCTTCCACCTGGTTTTGCAGATGACATGAAGGGAATGAAATTCGATTATGACGCTTATAAGAAAGACGGAGATAAATATCTCAGGAAATGGGAGGCTGAATTTGAGAACAAATTCGGGAAGAAGTACGAGATGAAGATGGAGAAGTGGGCCGAGAAAATGGAAAAGAATTCTGAAAAGTGGGAGAAAGATTATGAAATGAAAATGGAAGCCTGGGGCAAGGATCTTGAAAAAGACATGGAAGCCTGGGGTGAGGAATTTGGTAAAAGGATGGAAGCCTGGGGAGAAGAATTTGGGAAGAAGTTTGAAGCCCAAATGGAAAATCGTAGAGGTCCTGCCTTTATCATGGAAAATGGTAAAGCTGTAAATTCTAAGAAAACGATTAAACTTAAAATACCTAAAGACGCGAAACTGGAACTCAATGTTCGCCACGGGGAGCTGAAATTAGGAAACCATATTAAAAACCTTAAAGCCGACCTTTCTCACAGTCGGCTTTCTGCCAACAGGATCTCGGGAAAAAATACGAACATCAGTGCTGCCTATTCCCCGGTAAAAGTAGCTTTTTGGGAATATGGAGTACTTTCCACCCAATTTGTGAAGAGCTGTAAGCTAGATAAAGTGGTAAGTATCAAGCTGGATTCCAATTCCAGTGATGTGGTGATCAATGAGCTGGAGAGCACCGGTGTATTGACGGGTTCTTTTGGAAAACTTCAGATTAATGATCTTGGATCGGGGTTTGAGACTCTCAATATTAGTCTGGAAAACAGCGACCTTGAATTAAATGTTCCAGACACGGCCTTTAATTTCAGCTTCAATGGCATGCAAAGTTCAATTAAGCATCCCTCCGGCCTTAAATTAAAGTCAACAAAATCTTATGATAATGAGATCCTTAATGGGTACAATAAATCCAGAACAGGGAATTCCAATATCACTATAAAGGCAAATTTTAGTGATGTATTGATAAATTAAAACTAAGCCATTACATTTGGCTTTATGAAGCCAAATCACACCCAGGATTTTCCTGATTTTATTTATGATTTAACCCCGGGATTCACTCCGGTTATTGGAGGTGATTATCTTAAAGAGGATTATGTTTTTATAGACCTTTCTGCAAATAACAGGGATCTGTTAAGACTTGAGGTTGCTTCTTCAGAAGCATTTTCCATGTTTATTGACGAGTTCCTTAAGAATAGAAACGCGAAAGCAGCCTATGGGGGTTATAATGAGTTAAGAACTTTATATAACCGCAGTGAATTGTTCAATAATAACAAGGAAGCCAACCGAAACATCCACATAGGTCTTGATATCTGGGTGCCTGCTTATACAGATATTTTGAGTCCCCTGGATGGAAGTATTCATAGTTTCAGGGATAATGATAATTTTGGCGACTACGGTCCTACAATCATTTTAGAGCATTCTCAAAACGACAGAACTTTTTATACCCTTTACGGTCATCTTTCGCGTGCTTCACTGGAGACGCTTGCTGTTGGCGATAGGGTGAGAGCAGGGGATAAGATCGCAGAATTAGGTGATTTTCATGAAAATGGTGATTACGCCCCGCACCTGCATTTTCAGATCATGGAAAGCATGCAGGGAAATATTGGAGATTATCCCGGAGTAATAAAAAAAGAAGATCAGGACAATTACCTACAGAACTGCCCTGATCCAAATTTGTTGTTGAAGATTTAGTAATGTGTCATTCCGACGCAGGAGGAATCTATATAGATGCACGATAGAATTTGTATAGATTCTTCGCTTCACTTCGTTCCCCTATGCATGGCATCCTTTTGTCATTCCGACGCAGGAGGAATCTCAAATTTCATTATTGAGAAATCTCCATTCAGAATTAAAATTAGTTATTAATTCATCTTTCTTTTGTCTTGACCAGCCTTTGATAGTTTTCTCCCATTTTATCGCAGATTCAATTTCCTGAAAGATTTCGAAATATATTAGATAGAAACATCTATACTTTGCAGTAAATGCCTTCGTAAGGTTTTCAGGATTCTGATGTTGGTATAATCTAGTATTCAGATCATTAGTAACTCCGGTATATAAAACAGTTTTATTTTTATTAGTAAGTATGTATACATAGTAATTATGTGTTCCTAGAGTTTTCATTTCTTTCCTTTAGTTCTCTTTACTCTGAATAACATTTTATTGTCAATCCGACGCAGGAGGAATCTCTTTGTGTTTGCAGTATAACCGATTGAGTTTCTTCGCTTCACTTCGTTCCGCTCTGAATGACATGTTGGTGTCATTCCGACAAAGGAGGAATCTATATGGTTTGCAGTATTACCGATTGAGTTTCTTCGCTTCACTTCGTTCCGCTCTGAATGACAGTGTTTATTGTCATTCCGACGTAGAAGGAATCTCTATGTGTTTGCAGTATGACCGATTGAGATTCTTCGCTTCACTTCGTTCCGCTCTGAATGACAGGTGTTACTTCTTCGTCCTCACAAAAAACGCCACTACCGCAGAGGTAACCACCCCCACAACTAAAGCAAAAAAGAATGACTGGATGATGTATGAGGTCAGATTAAAATATTCTTCGGCATCTTCCCTTTTCATCACCCCGCTCTCTACAGAATAGTCTATCACATTGGTGAAATAATCTGGTGTGATAAAATTATGAGTAATATACATGGCAACAGGAGAGAGGATAGCGACTACGATGCTGATCACTATTCCAGATATAAATCCCTGGCTCCAGGTCATGTGGCCGTTGTAGAAATTCTTTCGCTTATCCAGCAAGGCCAGAACATAGATGACAATTGCGACGATAGCAAACAAGTTGGTATAGATCGCATGTTGAGCGATATTCTCATCATGCCAGCCCAGTATTTTTTCAAGGAATACCCAGGCCAGAGAAATGAGGCTGAAAATTATACCCCACTTGATTTCAATTGCGAATTTTTTCATTGGTTGGTTTGATTGGTTCAGGGTTAAAATTAGTGAAATTCTTTTAGCCACCTTTATAAATGAAAAATCCCGGATAGATAATCCGGGATGTGATGATTTTCAAATAATAAAAGATCTAAGCATCTTCATTTAGTTTTTTCGTCGCGAAAAACCCCGCGAAAAGACCAAGACCGGCCAGAAGAAATATCGTGCCGGGGTAGGCTACATCCTCCTCCACTCCCAGGTTGATCGCCAGGAGATTTGCCAGGAAGATCCCTAAACCAATACCAGCAAGCAACAAAGCGAGATTGATCACGATCACTTTCCAGACGGGGGTGACCCGTTTTTTCTTGCTATAAAAGATGCTTGCGTCTGCTCCTTTGTCTATAAGCGCCAGGCGTTCGCGGTTTCTGGCAGAAATATATAAGTAAAACATTCCGAATACTGTTCCGAAGATAACAGGTAATACAATGACTTCAGATCCCATAAATTTTGATTTTTAATTGTGAAAATAATGTTCGTTTTCTATTAGGACGCCAAGATTGAAAGTCCGGTTACAAAAAAATGTAAATTTATTTTTTAAACTTTTGTAACTGAAAGTGAAATATTGTCGTCATATTTAATAATGATCAAAAAAACCGACCAGGAATTGATAGATTTAATCCTTAATGGCGATACAAATGCCTTTGGGGAGCTGGTTGATCGCTATCAGAATTATGTGTTTACGATTGCCATCAGAATTATAAAGGTTAGAGAAGAGGCTGAAGAAATTGCCCAGGATAGTTTTATCAAGGCTTTTGACTCCTTAGGCAGCTTTAGGGGAGAGTCGAAATTTTCGACCTGGTTATACCGAATCGTATATCACAAAAGCCTTGACCAGATAAAGAAGAATTCCCGGCATAAGACCATCGAGATCATTGATGAGATCACAGAGGACAGGTTGGCTGATATTGAGAATGGGCTGGAATTTATGCTTAGTAAGGAGAGGAGTGAAACAGTTAAAAAATGCATAGCTAAATTGCCGGCAGAGGATGCCGCCATCATCACTTTATTTTATTTTGATGAACAATCTGTCAAAGGGATCTCTCAAATTACCGATCTTACAGAAGACAATATTAAAATAAAACTGTATCGTAGCAGAAAGAAGTTATTTTCCTTATTAGAAACCTATATACAACCCGAAATATCAATAAGAAATGAAAAAGCAATTTAACAGGGAAGACAGATTGATGAAGAATTTGCTGGATGAGGCCGGAGTTGAAAAACCCTCTGTGAATTTCAGGGATCGTATTATGAAAACAGTCGAGGCCCGTGGGGCAGAAATTCAGCCTTATAAACCACTTATCTCTGCGCGGGGTTGGTGGAGTGTTGCTGCATTCAGTATTATTATTTTTAGCGGACTATTATCTCTTTATTCAGGAATCTCATTCAGCGGCATGTTGAGTCTTGAGATCCTGCATTTCCCTGATTTTCCAAAGATTGATCTTTCCAGGACCATGCAATATGCAATCGCTTTTATTGCTTTATTCTTCCTGGAGGTGCCTTTTCTCAAAAGGTTTTTGGATAGGGAGTACCGTTTATAATATGCTCGGGGTGAGATGAGATTTCTCCCTTCGCTCGAAATGACAAGTCGTTTAATTCAATAAGACCTATATAGCTAGCTGACGTCACTTTGTCCCGAAGTGTCAGGAATATTCCTAGATCATATTAAAAGACGCTGAAACTCCCGATGCTTCGGGACAGCAGGACCAAGTGGAAATTTGAGAAGAAGCGTCACCCTGAACTTGTTTTAGGGTCTTAATTTTCCATATAGATGCTGAAACTCCCGATACTTCAGAACAGCAGGACGTATAAAACAAAAAATCCTGAAGCAATCTACTTCAGGATTTTTAATTAATCTAACGATTAAGGTCTATTCATCTACCAGCACCCATTCACCTTTATCCAGCAACGGAATCGCCTGTTTGAATTTCATGGTCTTATTTTCACCACTCATCACATGCTTGATCGTAACCTTATCGTTACGGCCAATTTTAGGACGATCTCTCACTATAGTTTCCGTGATTTCTGGTTGACGTTGCGTATTGCCGGCAGCTCTGCTCTGTGCCGCACGCTCATCCAGGTTAGGAATGTCCTCTTTCTTGGTTTCAACTTTTTCTTTCTGTCTCGTCTGCCGGGCTTCGTGAATATTTGGTGCTCCACTGGAAGGTATTTCTCCTTTGAAAAGGAAAGACATCACGTCTCTATTCACATTATCCAGCATGGCCTTGAATAATTCAAAAGCCTCGAACTTATAGATCAATAACGGATCTTTCTGCTCATGCACCGCCAGCTGAACACTTTGCTTCAACTCATCCATTTTTCGAAGATGCGTTTTCCAGGCATCATCAATTATGGCAAGGGTAATATTCTTTTCGAAATCCTTGATCAGTTGTTTTCCTTCAGTTTCATAAGCTTTCTGAAGATTGGTAACTACCTGCAGGGTTTTCGTGCCATCAGTAAATGGTACCGAGATCCTTTCAAAGTTGTTTCTCTCATCTTCATGAACCTGCTTGATCACCGGGAAAGCGCGTTCGGCATTATGCGACATCTTTTCGTCGTAATGCTTATAAGCAGTTTTATAAACTTCGCCCGCCAGCTTCTGCACATTCATTTTCTTGAATTCTTCTTCGGTAACCGGAGAACTCATGGAGAAATTCCTGATCAGTTCGAATTCAAAATTCTTAAAGTCTTCTGCCGCTTTATTGGTTTCCGCGATAGCTTCAGAAATATCAAAGATCATATTCGCCAGATCTACTTTAAGTCTTTCTCCAAAGAGGGCATGGTATCTACGTTTGTAGATCACTTCACGCTGGGCGTTCATTACATCATCATATTCCAGCAATCTCTTACGAACTCCAAAGTTATTTTCCTCAACTTTCTTCTGTGCCCTTTCGATAGATTTCGAGATCATGGAATGCTGAATTACTTCACCTTCTTCCAGACCCATACGGTCCATCAGCTTGGCGATCCTTTCTGAACCGAATAATCGCATCAGGTTATCTTCAAGGGAAACATAGAACTGTGAGCTTCCCGGATCTCCCTGACGACCAGCACGACCTCTTAACTGCCTGTCCACTCGTCTGGAGTCATGGCGCTCTGTACCTACAATGGCGAGACCTCCGGCATCCTTAACTTCCTTGCTCAGCTTAATATCGGTACCACGACCCGCCATGTTGGTAGCGATGGTCACGATCCCCGATTTACCGGCTTCAGCAACGATATCAGCCTCTTTCTTATGCATTTTCGCGTTAAGAACATTATGAGGTACATTTCTAAGTTTCAGCATACGACTCAGTAATTCTGAGATCTCTACTGAAGTTGTACCAATTAGCACCGGTCTTCCCTTACCGGAAAGGTCTGATACATGGTCTATAACTGCATTATATTTTTCACGTTTGGTCTTATATACCAGGTCTTCTTTATCATGCCTGGCGATAGGCCTGTTGGTAGGAATTTCCACCACATCCAGCTTATAGATCTCCCAGAATTCACCGGCTTCGGTAACCGCAGTACCCGTCATACCAGATAATTTCCGGTACATTCTAAAGTAGTTCTGAAGGGTTACCGTAGCAAAGGTTTGCGTGGCATCCTCGATCTTCACGTTCTCTTTCGCTTCGATCGCCTGGTGTAATCCGTCACTATAACGACGCCCTTCCATGATACGACCGGTCTGCTCATCAACGATCTTAACCTTATTGTCCATGACCACATACTCGGTGTCTTTTTCGAAAAGGGTATAAGATTTAAGCAGTTGTCTCAAGGTGTGAATACGCTCACTCTTAACGCTATATTCTCTGAAAAGTTCTTCTTTCTTTTCCGCTTCTTCTTCCGGTGGAAGTCCTTCATTCTCGATTTTGGAAATTTCCATTCCAATCTCGGGCATTACAAAGAAATCCGGATCATCTTTCCCTGAAAGGAATTCAATCCCTTTATCGGTAAGGTCTATCTGGTTGTTCTTTTCTTCAATGGTAAAGTACAATTCGGCATCAACCTTAGGCATTTCGCGGTTGTTGTCCTGCATGTAGTGATTCTCGGTCTTCTGCAATAACTGCTTAACACCTTCTTCACTTAAGAATTTAATAAGGGCTTTATTCTTTGGTAATCCACGGTAAACTCTCAATAACTGAAATCCACCTTCCTTGGTATCACCTTCCTTAATAAGTCTCTTTGCATCGGCAAGGACCTTAACCAGGTATTTACGCTGTGCCTCAACGATATTCGCAATTGCTGGTTTGAGCTCCATGAATTCGTGGGTATCTCCTTTAGGAACAGGTCCCGAGATGATCAGCGGCGTACGGGCGTCATCGATCAAAACCGAATCCACCTCATCCACGATCGCGTAATTATGTGGTCTCTGTACAAGATCATCAGGCGAATGAGACATATTATCCCTCAGGTAGTCAAATCCGAATTCGTTATTGGTTCCGTAGGTAATATCTGCGTTATAAGCCTTTCTACGGGCAGCAGAATTAGGGCGGTGATAATCTATACAATCCACGCTTAACCCGTGAAACTGGAAGATAGGAGCCATCCAGGCACTATCCCTTTTAGCCAGGTAATCGTTTACCGTAACCAGGTGCACCCCGTTTCCGGTAAGGGCATTAAGGTACATAGGTAAAGTGGCCACCAGGGTTTTACCTTCCCCGGTTTGCATCTCGGCAATCTTTCCCTGGTGCATGGCCACACCACCAATAAGCTGAACATCATAATGTATCATGTCCCAGGTTACCGGTTTACCGGCAGCATCCCATGAATTGCTCCAAATGGCGTGATCACCATCCAGAGTAACATATTCTTTTTCTGCGGAAATTTCGCGATCAAAGGCAGAAGCCTTTACTTTAAGTTCAGTGTTATGTACAAAACGCTTCGCCGTTTCTTTAACCGTGGCAAATGCCTCGGGTAAGATCTCGTTAAGGACCGCTTCAGAAATCTCGTAAGATTTATCTTTAAGAGCATCTATTTCAGCATAGATATCTTCCTTTCTGGTGATATCATCAGTCTCATCTGCCTCTGTATTTAAAGATTCGATCTTATCCTTAACCTCTTTGGTAGCTTCGGTGATCTTAGATTTAAATTCAGTGGTCTTAGCTCTAAGTTCATCAAGGCTGAGGGCCTCAAATTCAGATTCAAGAGCTTTTATTTTATTTACTATGGGTTGTATTTCTTTGACGTCTTTCTTAGACTTATCGCCTACGAAAGCTTTTAATACAGAATTTAAAAAACTCATATTGGTTTTTTTGTTTAACGGGGTTCAAATTTAAGCAAAAAAAAAGCCTCATGAATGAGACTTTTCCCTATTTTTTGCTGTTGTTATTTAATATTCATCCTCATTCCAGAGGTAGTCTTCATCGGTTGGATAATCTGGCCAGATCTCCTCGATAGAATCATAAGAGTCACCCTCATCTTCAATGGCCTGAAGATTTTCTACAACCTCCAGCGGTGCTCCGGTTCTAATTGCGTAGTCTATTAACTCGTCTTTTGTGGCCGGCCAGGGGGCATCACTTAAATAGGATGCTAATTCTAAAGTCCAATACATTGATTAATCGGGTTTTAAATTTTGGCAAAAATAAATTTTTTGACTTAATAGCCAAGAAAAAAATCTATTATTTATACAATAATATAAAGAACATAATAATTCATCAAATTCTTTGCATTATTCGCAATAAAAATTTTAATGATCTGGAAGTATTCAGGATCTTTGCGGAATCCATTGAATTTCTTCAGCTTTCAATTGTTTAGACAACATCCGTGCCAGCACGAACAGATAGTCTGAAAGTCGGTTAAGGAAGATAAGAACCTTGTCATCAAAAGCCTCAATGTCATATAAAGCACTGGAAAGTCTTTCGGCACGACGGCATACACATCGGGCGATGTGACAGAATGACACGCTTTGGTGACCTCCGGGAAGGATAAAGTGAGTCATCGTGGGTAGATTTTCATTCATCCTATCCATGGCCTTCTCCAGCTTTTCGATATCCTCATTGGTTAATTTGGGAATATTTAAACGATCCTGCCCATTCTTAAGTTTCTCTTTAGAGGGTTCTGTGGCCAGGATAGATCCTATGGTAAAAAGCCGGTCCTGGATCTCTTCCAGCAATGCTTTCGTTTCTTTATCTGTGTCCTGATCTCGTAAAAGACCTATATGGGAGTTGAGTTCATCTACGGTACCGTAACTTTCAATTCTTATATGGTGTTTTGGAACACGGGTTCCTCCAAATAAGGAAGTTGTTCCTTTATCACCTGTTTTGGTGTAAATTTTCATGCTATTTTTTTAGAAGCTTAAAGTTACAAAGAATAGCACGCCCACAAAAGGCTTTAGGTGAAATTGAAAATATTGGAAATTATTTTAGAACAGAATCAGATTCCTTTTCTTTTTTTCTTTCCAAATACCTTCTTCTGAAATTCCTGTTCTTGCGTTGCTTTTTCAGATTGCTGGATCTTTTAGAGCTCCAGATAAAATAAGCCAGAAAAACAGCAATAATGGTAAGATAAATCCAGGTTTCCTGGTCAAGCTTGATCATCTTAAATGACTTAGTTAATACAAGATAAAAAAGATTCTCAAAAGTTCAAAAGTTTGTAGTTAAGGTTTTGTGTACATGGTTCGCTGTTCAGAGTTCGAGAGAAGCAGATTTGAGATTGCTTCGTGGTCATAGCGAAAAAATAAATATCATTAATAATCTGAAGTGGTACCTCTAAGATCTTCGACTGCGCTCAGATTGACATTTTCTGAAAATTCATTAGGAGCTTATAGTAGATTTTTCAATCTTTTACTCACTACTCACTACTCACTGCGACAGTTTTCCTTTCATCGGTTTCCACCATTCCATCTTTTAAGCGGATGATCCTGTGGGCATGGGCAGCGATATCTTCTTCGTGAGTTACCAGGATAACCGTATTTCCGGCAGCATGAATATCATCGAAAAGGTTCATAATTTCCAGGGATGTTTTGGAATCCAGGTTACCGGTGGGCTCATCGGCAAGTATGATCGAAGGTTTATTAACCAGGGCTCTTCCTACGGCTACTCTTTGACGCTGACCACCCGATAGCTGGTTCGGTTTATGGTCCATTCTGTCGCCCAGGCCTACACTTCTCAGAACTTCTTCAGCTCTTTCCTTGCGCTCATTTTTTGAAGCGCCCGCGTAGATCATGGGTAGCGCTACATTATCTAGGGCGGTAGTTCTGGGTAAAAGGTTAAATGTCTGAAAAACGAAACCTATCTCCTTGTTCCTGATCTCGGCCAGTTCGTCATCACTCATCTTGCTTACATCTTTCCCGTTTAGGATATAGGAACCTGAAGTTGGCGTATCCAGGCATCCGAGGAGGTTCATCAAAGTAGATTTTCCGGAACCAGAAGGTCCCATAAAAGCAACATACTCTCCGCGATCTATATCCAGATCTATACCTTTTAATACTTTTACTACTTCCTGTCCCAAAGGAAAATCCCTGGTGATATCGCGAATCTCGATTACTTTGCTCATTCAGAATAAATTTTCAACTGTATGACGGGAATTTAGTTTTTTTGTTACAAAATCAACTATTTAATAATTTCAAATGTTGATTTTTTTGCCTGTACTTTTCTTCGACTGTATCCAGAAATATAAAAAAGTCGAAGCTTAAAGAATCTAAGCTGAATTTATCGTTCTGCTTCTTAATTACAAGAGTATACCTTGCGTAATTAGCTTGAAATTTAAGTTAGCTTTCACTCAAAGCAAATATTTGGTAGGGTGATTTCTAAATGGGGGATCTTTAAACTCTGATGTTGAAATGTTGTTTGACCTGTTCTTTTCTGAAAAATACAAGTCCCCATTGAAAAGTATCTATGGTCACCTGAACCTTAGGGTGTTTTTTGATTTCCTCCCAGGCTTCTTCCATTTCCGAAGACCAGTGGATGTCATCAAAAATAAAAACCGAATCGTTATGAGCAGTGGGGAGCAATTGGTTGAAATAATCTAAAGTGGCTTGCTTCTGATGATTTCCATCGAAATAAATCAGATCGAACTTTTGGTTCTCCTGAATCAGAGCATCCATTTCCGCGTCAAATTTATTCACGCGAAGCTCAATATTATTTAAATCAAATTTTTCAAACTGCTGACCGGCTATTTTTGCTGTTTTTGGGCAGCCTTCGATGGTGATCAATTTGGTGTTCTTTTTAGCGGCGATGGCCGAAGAGGCAATTCCCAGTGAAGTGCCTAATTCTAAAGCGGTATCCACTTTAAGATAATTAGTTAACCTGTAAAGTAATTTCGCCCGGTGTAAAGTGATCCCGGCATTTTTGGCAATGGAGAATACCGGTCTCTCGTTCGACCTAAAAACCCGGCTCCCAGCGCCAAAATCGGTAACGCTAATTCTGTTCTTGTTGCCTAAAAGATTATTCCGATAATCTTTAATGAGCTTATATGCTTTATGCTCGTTTTTGTTATAGAAACATTTTGTAACCAGGTCATAGACAAAAGGGGAGTGGAGGCCATGTTGGTTTTGGCTTTTTAGTAAGAAGTTGAAGTAGGATTTGAGCTGAAAGAGCATTGTTGATGTCGGTTATAGGTTGTCGGTTATTTGAGATGTAGGGGAAAGCGGAGAATGGGATTTCAATTGAAAAAGCATTTTAGTTATCTGTTATCTGTTATCGGTTTTTTGAGATGTAGGGAAAAGAGGAAAGAGAAGAGTGGAAAGTGAGATTTTTAATAGGATAGTTTAATTCGTTTATTGTTCAGAGTTTATTGTTTATGGTTTTTTGTAATAATTACAAAATTTCATCTTTATCTGGCTTTTTGAACTTAATTCCTTTAAGATCAGATTTTCTAAGATAGAACATAAATGCGCCTAATTTATTTTCTAGCTTACAACATTCTTTTATAAGTAGTTCGAAATCTGAATCCTTCATCAGGTTTTTGTCTTTAGAACGGTAACATTGAGATTTTAATTCAGAAGTTGAACCTTTAGAAAAACTTAGGAAATTGTGGAATTCTGCATTGCCTCCCCGACCAAATCCCTCAGCAATATTATCCATTATAGAACCGGAACTTCTTTCCATTTGGTTAGCGAGAGCATAGTTTCTACCTAAAGGGGTTTCATTTAGGAGTTTGTCAACTATGTTACAAATATTCCTTGCTAATTGCCAAACCTCAAGATCTTCAAACTTTTCAACCTTTCCCATCCGCTGAATTTAAAAATTTAAAATTGATTTTTACAACAAACAACAAATAACAAACAACAAACAACAAACAACAAACACCAAACAACAAACCCCAAACACTAAACATTAACCAACAAACTACGAATGGACAACTCACAACCTAACCCTCCATCTTCTCAAGCAGTTCAAACCACCTTTCAGTTTTCGCATCTATATCGTCTTCAATCTGCTTTAGTTTCATGGAATTTTCTGCGATCTCTTCAGCATCTAATTCCTGAAGGAAAGACTGCTGTAATTTTTCTTTTTTTGCTTCCAGTTTGGCGATCTCCTTTTCCAGTTTGCTGTATTCCTTCTTTTCGGCGAAGCTTAAGGAAGGACCGGAGCTATTCGATTTATATTCTTTCTTTTCCTTTTTTGTTGGTGAATCTGTATTTGCCGATGCTTCAGGCTTTGGTTTCGAAGATTCGTATTCGCGGTAATCTGTATAGTTGCCCGGGAAATCGGTGACTTCACCTTCACCTTTGAATACGAAAAGATGATCGGTTATCTTATCCATAAAATACCTGTCGTGAGAAACCACTATTATACATCCGGGAAAGTCGAGTAAGAAGTTTTCCAGGACGTTCAGGGTTAAAACATCCAGGTCATTGGTAGGCTCATCCAGGATAAGAAAATTAGGATTCTGAATTAACACGGTACAGAGGTAAAGGCGTTTCTTTTCACCACCACTCAGTTTCTCTACGAAGTCATATTGCTTTTTACGGCTGAATAAAAATCGCTCCAGCAATTGTTCTGCAGAGATCTGCCGGCCTTTTTTCAGCGGGATATAATCACCAAATTCCTTGATGACCTCAATTACCTTCTGACCCGGTTTAATTTTAATGCCTTTTTGCGTGTAATAACCGAATTTGACCGTTTCCCCGATCACGATCTTGCCAGTGTCGGGCTGGAGGTTTCCGGTAAGCATATTCAGGAAAGTGGATTTTCCGGTTCCGTTCTTACCAATGATACCAAGGCGTTCACCTTTCTGAAAATTATAACTAAAGCCTTCGATCAGGTTTTTACCGCCTAACTTCTTGGAGATATTATGTAACTCCACGATCTTGCTACCCAGTCGCTCCATGTTAAGTTCCAGCTGCACCTTATGATCCTGTCTTCTCTGACTCGCGCGATGTTTTATATCGTGGAAATCTTCAATGCGGGATTTAGATTTGGTGGTACGTGCTTTGGGTTGTCGGCGCATCCACTCCAGTTCCTTTTTATATAATTGCTGCGCCTTCCCCGTATTGGTGTCTTCCAGCTGATGTCTTTCTTCTTTCTTGTCGAGGTAATAGGAGTAATTTCCTTTATAGGTATACAATTTTCCGTCTTCGAGTTCTATGATCTCATTGCACACCCTTTCCAGGAAATATCGGTCGTGAGTGACCATGAAAATCGTAAAATCCTGCTTTCTAAAATACTCTTCCAGCCATTCGATCATATCCAGGTCCAGGTGGTTGGTAGGCTCATCCAGGATAATAAAATCTGGTTTTTTAAGCAGCATCCGGGCCAGGGCCAGTCGTTTCTTCTGTCCTCCGGAAAGGTTTTTAACCACTGCCTGCAGATCCTGCAGGTTCAGTTTGAAAAGGATCTGCTTGAATTCTGTTTCAAAATCCCAGGCGTTATTTGCTTCCATGGCATCCATGGCTTTTTGCAGGGCATCTGCATCTTCGGGATTTTGCATGGCCTTTTCATATTGCGCCACCACCTTCAGCGTTGGGTTTTCGCTGGTAAAGATGCTTTGTTCGATGGTAAGCTCAGGATCCAGATCGGGTTCCTGGGAAAGGAAAGCTACCCGGATATCATTGCGGTAGATCACCTGCCCTTCATCTGGAGAATCGGTACATGCCAGGATATTCAATAAACTGGTTTTTCCGGTCCCATTCTTGGCAACAAAACCTACTTTTTGATCCTTATTTATTCCAAAACTGATACTGTCAAAAAGCTCGCGCTCGCCGTATGATTTGGCTATATTTTCTACTGAAAGATAATTCATGTTTTATTTAGTCTTTAGACTTTAGACGCTTGTCTGTAGTATGATGGCAAAAGTACGAAGTAACGATGAACAATTATCAATAAACAGTTATCAGTTATAAGTTGGGGATTCTGTGACTGTAAGAGATGCTGAAACTCCCGATTTCTCGGGATAGCATGACGCTTAATTATGAACGTCACCCTGAATTTATTTCAGGGTCTTAATGTTCAAAATTCGATTTTGTCATTTCGACCTTATAAGGAGATTTCTTCAATGCCAATAATAGCTTATTACTTATAAGTTTTGTGTTGTAAGCAGAGATGCTGAAACGAGTTCAGCATGACACTTCCTATTGGCTAAGCATTCGTCACCCTGAATTTAATTCAGGGTCTTAATGTTCAAATTTCGATTTAGTCATTTCGATACGGAGGGGTCGGAAAAAATTCTCACTGGGTTATAAATCTTCAAAACTGCAATGAACCTAAATGGATTTAAAAATCAGATTTCTCAGTCGCTATACTCCTTCGAAATGACAATAAGTAAAAAAGGTCGATTTTACCATGGGGAGAAGTCTTTTCAGTTAGCAATCACCATTGGAGGGTTTTTATAGCCGTTGAGTGAGAATTATTGTGCGGTGTCATTTCGACCGGAGGGAGAAATCTCTTTTATCCCAATTTCTAAAGTCAATTAATAGCATCTAAATTAAAATTCAACCTGTTACCGCTAAGAGTCAGTTTCTCTTCAAAATGGTATATTATATAATTTCAAATTTATCCGCTTTCTTTTTCCCATCGCCGGATCCTTCGACTGCGCTCAGGAGAAACAAAAAGGGCTAGGCTTACGAAAGTTTCCCTGATTCTATTGTTCGAGATCTAAATTTTATGAACTCGCCGTCTGATATTTATTTACCTAAAATTGCAAATTATCGTTACGGCTCAAACAGCATAAAATTTTACGATCACTTCACTTCAAAATCTAAGGGAAACTTTTGGTAGGCCGAATTACTTAGGTTTTAATATAAATATTAGGGTTTTGAGTTGAAATTATATTGTAAAAGATTTCTAATTATCTTCATAGTAATAGGTTTTTTTAAATGGTAAATAAATTCGGATTATGAATGATCGTTTTAGAATATCTGATAGCTTTTAACAGACAACAGACAACAGACAACAGACAACAGACAACAGACAACAAACAACAAACAACAAACAACAAACAACATACAACAAACAACAAACTGCAAAAAACAAGCAACAAAAAACTCCCAAACATGAACTTTTCTCTCTCCACTCTCCACTCTCCACTTACAACCTGGAACATCAACCCCGGCATAACCTTCAACCCGCAACAAACAACAAACAACAGACAACTCTCAAACAAGAACTTTCCACTCTCCACTTTCCACTGCCGCCACTAACCCCAAACCATGAACCCCAAACCACAAACTACATACAACCCACAACCCACAACCCACAACAGACAACAGACAGCAAACAACCAACAACATAATTCCACCCTAAAGTTTTGATATTTCCCCGTAAAAACTATATTTGTTAAAACTATGTGAAGTCCCCCTATGCGATTCAAATCTTTCTTGTTTTTATTCGCTTCCCTACTAGCTTTAACGTCCTGCGTATCAACTAAGCAGATGTCTTACCTTCAGGAATATGATCAGGAAGTAGATAGCCTTATACAGGTGCAGCGAATGCGTAAGCCTTACCGAATTCAGGTAGGGGATCTGTTAAGTATACGGGTGAAGGCTTTGGATCAGGACATAGTGGGCATGTTTAACCCAATAGGCAGTGAGAACCCAAATGCCACTACCGAGGAAGCTGTATACTTTGATGGGTTTACCGTAGACGACCATGGAAATATTCGTGTGCCTACTATGGGTGAGATTAATGTACTTGGATTTACCGAAAAAGAAGTTCGGGAGAAAATAGAAAAGAAATTACTTGAAGAATATTTTAAAGAGGAGGCGAATATATTCGTGACCGTAAAACTAGCAGGTATTCGCTATACCACTTTGGGAGAAATAGGTCAGGGAAGCCAGGTTGTATACAAAGATCAGGTTACCATCATGGAAGCGATTGCTAATGCAGGAGGTATCAATGATTATGGAGATAGGGAGAATGTACAGATCATAAGGCAATATCCGCAAGGTGAAGAAGTTCATGAAGTAGATGTTACTAATATAGACATAATGAAGAGTCCTTATTATTATATCCAGCCAAATGATATGATTATAGTAAATCCTTTGCCTCAAAAAGCTTTGGGTGTAGGGACCACTGGTTTGGAGGTGTTTAGTACTATCGTTAGTATGGTCACATTGCTTACATCAATTGTAATTTTAGCTACCAGATAATGGCTCAGGAAGAAGATCACATATCAGATGTAGGGTCCACCTTCGATTTTAAAGGGTTTATACTTAAAGTTATTAGTTACTGGAAGTTAATTCTCCTTTCGGTGGGAATCAGCCTGGCTGTCGCATATTACAATAATGTTAGAAAATTACCAGTATATAGGCTTGGCAATACAATTTCAATAAAGGACGATCAGAATCCATTTTTTACCTCTAATACAAGTCTAACTTTTAATTGGGGAGGAACTTCAGATAAGGTGAGTACTGCTATCACTATCCTAAGGTCTCGTTCTCATAATGAGGAAGTTGTGGAGAAACTTCAATTTTATATTAATTACCAGGAGCAAGGGGAGTATCAAAGAGTGGACGCCTATGGTAAAACACCTTTTAAAATTGTTGCCGATTCCTCAGCATTTCAGGCGAATAATGTTACAATGGAAATTCGGTTTAAAAGTGATACCGTTTTTAATATGCAAGCCAGAATTCCTGCAAATTTATCAAGGACAAACTATAAATCTAAAGAAACCGATAACCGGCAGGTTGAGCCTATTGATTTTAACCGAAATTTCAAAGTAGGGGAATATATTAAATTACCGTTTTTTACCGGGATTTTTCATAGGACCTCTAATCCCTTACAAATAGATAAAGTTTTTTATATAAGTTTTGGCGGTTTTAACGGTTCTGTAGGTAGATACCGAAATGTTAGTATTCAGCCCAGCAGCCAGGGAGCCTCTGTTTTAAATTTAAGCCAGGTAGGATTAAATAAAGCAAGAATAGTAGATTACCTGAATGGCTCTGTAGCCGTTTTGAGTAAAAATATGTTGGAACGAAAGAACCTTTTCGCAACTAAAACTATCCGTTTTATTGATAGTAGTTTAAATGTTCAATCAAGAGAGCTAAAGTTAGTAGAAGACGAATTAAATGACTTTAGAAATGAGAATGCTATTTTAAGTATTTCTACTGAGAGCGGAGAATTGTCGGCGCGACTTGCAAAACTTGATATAAGAAAAGAGGAAATAAGACGGCAGATTGCTTATTACGATAACCTAAGAAACTATTTAGAGACCAGAACAGATTATTCTAATGTCCCGGCTCCTACCGTAGCAGGAATTTCAGAAGGTAGTATTGTAAATGGTGTAGGAAAAATTATTCAATTAGCAGAAGAACGCAGTAATTATCAATATACTTTAAAAGAAAACTCTCCCGTATTTGATGATATCGATAGGCAGATCAATTCGGTGAAATCAATTTTATTAGAAAATCTTAATTCGTCCAAAAATTTGTTAAGTCGTGAATTGGGAGATCTTAATCGCAGGATTGCAAGCTATGAAGCAGAAGTAAGAAAATTACCCCAGGAGGAGCAGGATCTTCTAAAAATTCAAAGGAAGTATGCCATAAATGAGCGAACCTACAATATGTTTCTTGAAAAGCGTAGTGAAGCTGGATTGATTAAGGCTGCTAATGTTAGTGATGTTCTAATTATAGACGAAGCTAAAGATACCGGTGGAGGAAGAATAGGCCCCGATACACAGTTGAATTATGTTATGGCGGTAATGGTTGGTGGATTAATCCCGCTGACCTTCGTATTCCTATTGGTGTTCTTAAATACTAACATCCATAATGCTCAGGAAATAACGCGACTTTCTCCTATTCCAATACTCGGTTTAATTGGAAAAAATAAAATGGATGGTAACCTGGCTGTCTTTCAGTCGCCAAAATCTTCCATTGCTGAAAGCTTCAGGGGATTAAGATCCAGTTTACAGTTCATGTATAAACGTCAGGGGGTTACCGGTTCAAAAACAGTTTTAATCACTTCTTCAGTTTCTGGGGAAGGTAAGACCTTTTGTGCCATGAACCTGGCCACGGTATTTGCTTTAAGTGAAAAGAAAACAGTTTTAGTTGGTGTCGATCTTCGAAAACCGAAGATTTTTGATGATTTCGAACTAAATAATGATCTTGGAATAGTGAACTTCTTAATAGATCAGGCAAGTTCCGAAGAAATAATTCAACAAAGTAAAATTCCATATCTTGATGTAATCACTTCGGGCCCGGTTCCACCGAATCCATCTGAACTTCTATTATCTAAAAAGATGGATGTTTTGATTGAAGAGTTAAAGAATAAATATGACTATATAGTTCTGGACACTCCTCCTATTGGAATGGTTGCAGATGCTCTCAATCTAATAAAATTTGCCGATGCTACCTTGTATCTAGTAAGACAGGATTATACCAAAAGAGGGATGCTTGAGACCATTAATCAGAAATATGCCAAAGAGGAAATCAAAAATATCAGTTTTGTACTAAATCATTTTGTTCACAGTGCAAAGTATGGCTATGGCTATGGTTATGGTTACGGCTA
Source organism: Christiangramia sabulilitoris (assembly GCF_007050985.1). GTDB lineage: Bacteria > Bacteroidota > Bacteroidia > Flavobacteriales > Flavobacteriaceae > Christiangramia > Christiangramia sabulilitoris. The sequence goes on along the minus strand of NZ_VHSF01000003.1, from coordinate 70,640 downwards.
TGGCTATGGTTATGGTTATAACAAATATGCAAAAGGTTATTATGGTGCAGCTCCTACAAAAATATCGCAACTTAGGGCGTCCTGGAAAAAGTTTATGAGGAATTTTGAATAAATGGGTAAAACGAATCACAATGACTGGCTATATGAAATAACTCCTAAACGAAAATTAATTGATCTGAATTTCGGAGAGATTTGGAGGTACAGGGATCTTCTAATATTGTTTGTGAAGAGAAATATAGTCACAGTTTATAAACAAACTATTCTTGGACCGCTTTGGTATTTTATTCAACCCCTATTTACTGCAATAACCTTTACCTTAGTTTTTAATAATATAGCAGATATTCCCACGGGTAAAATTCCACCATTTCTATTTAATCTAACTGGAATCACCGCCTGGAATTATTTTTCACAATGTCTAACGGGAACCTCCAATACGTTTAGGGCTAATGCCGGGATCTTTGGAAAAGTTTATTTTCCAAGGGTCATCATGCCTCTTTCTAATGTAATTACGAACTTATTTAAATTCGGAATTCAACTAACAATTTTAGTTATTATTTACCTTTACGTTATTTGGACGGGAGTAGAGATTGGTCCGAATTTCAATCTAATCCTTTTCCCGGTTTATATTCTTATGATGGCTCTGTTAGGTTTAGGATTAGGAATGACTATTTCAGCCTTTACGACAAAGTATCGCGATCTAACTGTTTTGGTTGGTTTTGCAACTTCTTTACTGGTATATATATCGGCCGTACCTTATCCATTAAGTGAAGTTTCAGAGAAAATGCCAGAGTGGGCCTGGCTTGTTAAGTACAATCCCTTGACACAAATTATTGAAGGTTTTAGATTTATGATCCTGGATACCGGTATTTTTACTTGGTTTGGATTCTTTTATACCCTTTTCATATCGATATTGTTATTTCTTTTTGGTTTGATCATTTTTAACAGGACCGAAAAGAATTTTATCGATACCGTTTAAGGGTGGATAAATAGAGCGTAAAACTGAACTTGTTTCTGCTTCTCGCCTTTATAATTAATAAACAGCAGATAATTAAATATGCCTGAGTCTAAGAAAATATCCCTTTTCTGGTGGAGTGAGCCTCGACTATTAGGAAAGAAAAAAGAGAATTATGGAGACCTGTTATCTAAATATTTAGTTGAAAAAATTTCTGGTGTTTCAGTAAACTGGATACAGCCTAAAAAACAAAAATGGTATTCATTTAATAAGACCCATATTCTTGGGGCGGGAAGCATTATTCATCACGCTACTAAACACAGTGTAGTATGGGGAAGTGGTATTATAGATGAAAATCAGAAAATTGCTCCGGCAACTTTTAAGGTTGTACGAGGCCCCGAAACAAGAAAATACCTCATGAATTATGGTTATAATTGTCCGGAGATCTACGGTGATCCGGCCTTACTATTACCTGATTACTATAATCCAAACATTAAGAAAAAATATAAAATAGGGATTATCCCACATTATACAGATTTTGAGGTAATTTCTAATCTTTATTCTAACATTGAAGGAGTTAAAGTTATTGATATTATGACTCTGGATATTGAGGGGAAAACCGATGAAATCCTGGAATGTGAAAGGATCGTTTCATCTTCCTTACACGGAGTTATCGTACCACATGCGTTTGGTATTCCAGCTTTATGGATTCCTTTTTCTCAGAAACCATTTGGAAACGGAATAAAATATTACGATTATTTGAATTCCGTTCAAATCAAGGATTATACACCTACTGAATTTAATGCAAATATAAGTATAGAAGAACTATTAAGTCATTTTGATAAATATGAAGCTTTGCCCAAAAGTGAAGTAATTAATCAATTAAAACAGGGATTAATCTTAAATTGCCCTTTTATTTCTTAGAAGGTCTAATGCGAACAATAGAGAGCGATCAAAATATTGAAAAGAACAAGAAGCATTATGATAAGCTTTATGCCAACTATCCTATTGGAAATATTCTATACTGGATAAATAATCTTGATAATTTTTTAGAGACTGCCATAACCACAGAGACAAGTTGGTTTGCTTTGTACCAGGGAAATTTCAGGGATAGACTGCGAGGCAGTAAAGTAGTGGAGATGGGATGTGGAGATTGTGTGAATGTTGGCATTATGGCAGCTCTTGGTGCCCAGGTCTTTGCCAATGATATATCTTCTGAAAGTGGAAAAATTGTTGCTAAGCTTAATCAAGCTTGTGACTTTGACTATCCTATTACCTTTATTGAAGGTGATTTTTTGAAAAATGAACTACCTGAAAATACTTTTGATTTTGTGATTGGTAAAGCTTTCTTACATCACTTAAGTTTATCATTAGAGAATGAGTTTCTGGAAGAAACTCATCGGTTGCTCAAAAAAGGTGGAGAGGCTAGATTTTTTGAACCTGCCGTAAATTCTAAATTTTTGGATGCCATGAGATGGATGATACCTATAGGTGAAAGACCATCTAGTTTAAAAAGGCGGGCCTTTAAAGAGTGGAAAAGAAATGATCCTCATCCAGATAGAACCTTTAGTTCACGGCATTTTAAGAAAACAGGGGAAAAATATTTTAAATCGGTGGAAATCATTCCTGTGGGAACTTTGGAGAGATTCAGTAGGTTATTTAAATGGGGAGAACAAAAGAATCGATTTAGACGATGGGCCCTGGAGAATGAAAAAAGGTTGCCTTTGTGGGTGAATAAAACTTTTACCAGAAGTCAACTTATAATATACAAGAACCTGTAGTTTCTAATTTTAATCAAAATGGGAGTAAAAAACAGGCTAAAAAATATTCTAAAAAAAGGCGGCAAGAATAATGACCCAAAAAGGTTTGAACCTTTAAAGATGGATTTCAGAGGGAATACACTATATGTGCATGATATAGCATCATTTAAATTAGGCCAAAAGGAGCTTTTTGAAAAAGAACCTTATTTATTTGAAAGTGAAAAGCCAAACCCTCTCATTATTGACTGTGGAGCAAACCTCGGAATGAGTGTTATTTATTTTAAAGAGTTGTATCCCGAAGCAGAAATCATTGCATTCGAGGCAGATCCATATATTTTTAGTTTTTTAGAAAAAAATATTTCCTCATTTCGTTTCACTAAGGTAGAGATTATTAACAAAGCATTATGGGATAGAGAGGAAACCCTTTTCTTTTATGATGAAGGCGGTGCCGGGGGGAGAATCGAAGAAAGAAAAGACGGCAAAAAATATAAGAAACTGGAAACAATTAGCCTGGCACCTTATTTAGAAGATAAGGAGGTCGATTTTTTAAAAATAGATATTGAAGGAGCAGAATTTAAAGTTCTTGAGAATTGCCGGCATTTATTAAAAAACGTGCAACATCTTTTTATAGAATATCATAGCTTTCCAGGGGAAGAACAAAAATTACATAAGATCCTGGATTGGGTGCAACAAGCAGGATTCAGGTATCATATTAAGGAAGCCTTTACCAGGCAAAAACCTTTCGTTTCCCGAAAGACGAATGTAGGAATGGATCTGCAGTTAAACATTTTTTGCTATAGAAGAGATATTAATTAATTATTTTAATTCCAGAATGAGTAGTATTTTAAAAGCAGAGAATATATCTAAACAATACCGTTTAGGGCTTGTGGGTACAGGTACTATTAGTGATGATTTAAAACGCTGGTGGTATAATATTCGTGGAAAGGAAGATCCCTTTTTAAAAGTGGGAGCTGTAAATGATCGCGGAGCAAAGGCTAGAGAAGACTATGTATGGGCGCTTAAGGATATAAATTTTGAAGTAAAACCCGGCGAGGTTCTGGGAATTATTGGTAAGAATGGGGCAGGAAAATCTACTCTTTTGAAAATTCTTTCCCGGGTGACATCTCCAACCACCGGAAGTATTAAAACCAAAGGGCGAATAGCTTCTTTACTCGAAGTAGGTACCGGTTTTCATGGTGAACTTACCGGTAGGGAAAATATATATTTAAATGGTGCGATCCTGGGGATGACCAAACCAGAAATAAACTCCAAGATAGACGAGATCATAGACTTTTCTGGTTGTGAAATGTATATAGATACCCCTGTTAAACGCTATAGTAGCGGGATGACGGTAAGATTAGGTTTTGCGGTTGCCGCACACCTGGAACCTGAAATTTTAGTTGTGGATGAAGTACTGGCCGTTGGAGATGCTGAGTTCCAGAAAAAAGCTATAGGTAAGATGCAGGACCTATCAACTGGAGAAGGAAGAACTGTACTTTTTGTTAGTCATAACATGAATAGTGTTCAGAGTCTTTGTACAAGTGCCATGCTTTTAGAGAGGGGAATTGTTTCGTATTGTGGTGATACCCATATTGCTATATCAAAATATCTGTCCGGAGGCGAAATATCCATTTCAGATTTTTCAAATTTAGAGGATAGATCTGGAAATGGGGATATTAAGTTCAAAAAATTGGAATTGGTAAACCAATGTTTAAATACTAATGTCTTTAAATTAGGGGACGAACTTAAATTTAATTTCCATTTAATAATAGGAAAACAAGTGTTTGAAAAAATTAGATTTCTAGTTGGTATTTATAATGAAAGAGGTGAAGGTATTCTGAGATTTGATAGTGACTCTCAATTGGATCTAAATTTAAATTCAGGAAATTTAGGAAAGGATTTATATATTACCTGTTCTGTTAAAGAAAAGCTGAACATTATACCCGGAAGATATTCAGTAAACATTGCAGTATTTACTGGATCAACACTTCAAGACCATATAGCTAATAAGATATTTTTTGATGTTGTGAATGATAACTACCTTGGAAGTAACAAAACTATGGATAGTCATAATTTGGCGAAGGTAATATATAAGACCTCTTGGGTATCTCAAAATTTTGATCATTAAATGTGCTTAAATAAAGAAGAGATAAATAATGCACCTTATTTGTTTGATATTTCTAGTAGGATAATTTTAAAAAACAACAAGGTTTACAGAATTATAGAAAATAAAGAAAAAATTTTTGATCTCAAAAGTTTGTTGGAAGATAAGATTTTGAAAAATCTATATGATGCTGGATTAGTGAACAGTGAAATTATTTATAATGATAAAGAATATATGGTAGTAGAACATGAGACTATACCATTTATTTTACATCCATGTGAATATACTGATCTCATGTTTTGGAAAGCTGCTAAGATGTTTGTCAATCTAAATTTGGAGCTTTATAAAAGTGGTTTTATAACCCATGATTCACATCCTTGGAATATCAGTTTCTTTGGTAAGAAACCTGTATTTTATGATTTAGGATCAATTCTTAGAGGGAATGAAGTAAGTATGGGTTGGTTTAATGAGTTTTTTTACTTTTTTATGGTGCCCATTACGTTGGCAAGTAAGAAAAGAACGAGGAAATTTTCTAAAGAATATCGCCGAGAACATAAAATTGGTTTTGGGCGAACACTTTTTAAATCAAAAAAAATAGAAGATATTTTTTTTCGTAGATCGAGGTCTATATCCAAATTTAGGTCAAATCCTGAGACTTTTTTTAAAGAATTGTTGGATTGGCTGGAAAGCCATAAGCCAATCAAGCCTTTACCGAAATATTGGTCCAATTATTATCAACCTTCTGGTATGGATTTCAAGATCCCAAAGACCATTAAAGAAAAATTTGTATATAAAATTTTAAAAAATGAAATGCCTGAAAATGTTCTTGATTTGGCTTCAAACAAAGGTTACTTTGCTTACTTAGCTGCGTCTATGGGGGCTAATGTGCTTGCTATGGATTATGAAGATGAAGTCGTAGATTCTATTTTAGAAGCGAATGACTTCTCAGCAAAAGTTACACCTGTACATATGAATTTTAACGAGCCAACACCCTCTTTAGGCCCGGCATTGGCATGGGGTAATTCATTTCAAAGATTCTCCTCTGATATTGTAATCGCAATTGGATTGATACATCATATATGTATTACGCAACAAATCCCTGTATTTTTATTTTGTCAGACTATAATGAAGTATGCAGAAAAAGGTATTATTTTAGAATTTGTAGATCCTGAAGATAAACATGTTAAATCTTGGAAAAAAAGTATACCAAAAGATTATGACATTGAGACAATAAAGTATTTTTTGAAAAATAAATTTCCTAATTCGAAAATTAAAGAAACAAGTAAAGAAGATGGAGTAAATAGGACTTTCATATATTTTTCAAAAAATTTGTAGTATAGGTATGATAAAATATATTAAGAAAGTAATTAAATCATTTATCCGACTAGAATTTGACAAATTGAGAAGATCTAGTAGTCAAGAGATGGAAAATATTTTGTTTCAAAATGGAAAGCTTTGGGCAGCGTTATTACCAAAGGATTTTCCAGTTCCTTTACAAAATACTGAATTTAAGGTTTTCTCTCAATGGGGAGATGATGGCATCATACAATATCTAATTAATTACCTTTCAATTGAAAATAAAACGTTTGTAGAATTTGGTGTAGAAGATTACCTGGAATCGAATACGCGCTTTTTGTTAATGAATAATAATTGGTCTGGTCTAATTCTCGACGGATCAAAAAGCAATATAGACAAGATCAAAAGATCTACTATTTACTGGAAATACGATTTAATTGCAAAACATGCATTTGTTACCACCGAGAATATTAATGAATTAATAAAGGATGAAGGCATTGAAGGTGAAATAGGATTATTACATATCGATATTGATGGGAATGATTACTGGATCTGGAAAGCTTTAGAAGTTGTGGATCCCATTATAATGATTGTTGAATATAATAGCATATATGGAAGCAAAAGAGCTATTACAATTCCTTATTCAGAAGATTTTTATAGATTCAAAGCACATTATAGTGGTTTATATGCCGGAGCTTCTCTAAAGGCCATGTGTAAATTGGCTGAAAAAAAAGATTATAATTTTATTGGTTGTAATAGTGCCGGTAACAACGCATATTTTGTAAAGAAAGGATATAGTAAGGATTTGAAAATTTTGGATCCGGAAACTGGATATATAGAATCTAGATTTCGAGAGTCTAGAGATGCAAACGGGCATTTAAATTATAAAAGAGCAGGAGACAGAATTGAGGTAATAAAGGATTTGCTCATTTATAATACAGATACTAACCAAATGGAAAAAATATAATGGGAGAATTAAAATATCCAGTTTACCAGCCCAATTTAAATGGTAATGAAAAAAAATATGTGAATGAATGTTTAGACTCTACGTGGATTTCGGGTAAAGGTAAGTTTATTGACAAATTTGAAAATGATTTTGCAAAATACATTGGTGTTAATCATGCAACCGGTGTTTGTAATGGCACAGTAGCATTACATCTTGCTCTTGAAGCACTGGGTATAGGAGAAGGAGATGAAGTAATTGTCCCTACGCTAACTTACGTTGCCTCAGTAAATGCTATTACCTACACCGGTGCCAAACCTGTTTTCGTAGATTCTTTAGAAAGCACCTGGCAATTAGATCCTGAAGATGTTATAACAAAAATCACCTCAAAAACTAAAGCAGTTCTTTGTGTTCATTTATATGGCCATCCATGTGAAATGAAAAGTCTTGTGGTAATATGCGAAAAACATGGCCTATTTTTAGTAGAAGATTGCGCAGAAGCCATAGGTTCACGATATGATGGGGAGCACGTTGGGGTCTTTGGAGATGTTGCTACTTTCAGCTTTTATGGAAATAAAACTATTACCACCGGAGAAGGAGGTATGGTAACAACAAATGATGAAACTCTTTATGAGCGAATTATTCATTTAAAAGGTCAGGGTCTTGCTAAATATAGAGAGTACTGGCATGATGCCATTGGTTATAATTACCGTATGACGAATATATGTGCCGCTATTGGCCTTGCTCAGTTAGAACGTATAAACACCATAATTGAGGATAAAATAGAAATCGCTAATTGGTACCGAGAGGAATTCAAAGAAAGTAATTTTGAATTTCATACAGAAACCGAAAATGTAGTTCATTCTTACTGGATGTGTACTATTTTACTGCCCGTGGAGATTGACAGGCGTGAATTGAAAGAATACTTGTTAAATAATGGAATTGAAACCCGGCCTATGTTCTATCCAGTACATACCATGCCGATTTATGCACAAAAGTATGAGAAGCATAGAGTGGCTGAATATTTAGCTAGAAGAGGGATAAATCTTCCTAGTTATCCAGGTCTAACACAGACAGATATTCAAAAGATAGTACATTCTTTATTTTCCTATCAAACCTTAAAAAATGGACAATAAGGTTTCTGTTATTGGTTCAGGTGGACACAGTAGATCTGTAATAGCTCTTTTAAAAGATCAGGGGTTTGAAGTTGACAGGATTTATGATAATTCTTATAAAGAAGGGGAGAATGAGGTAATAAATACAGTAAGGCTGGTTGGTAAGATTCAAGATAGTATTGGTAGTTATAGGCTAGTTCTCGCCATTGGAGATAATAAGAAGAGAAAGGAATTATTTAATGATTTTCCGAAACAGGTTTATTCTGGTAATATATTTCACTCCTGTTGTTTTCTCGAAAGTTCTTCAATATTAGGTGCCTCCAATTTAGTATTTGGAAACGTCCTGATAAATGCTAATGTCGGAATTGGGGATAATAATATAATAAACACAGGAGCCATTCTGGAACATGAAGTCCAAATTGGATCCCATAATCATATTTCTGTGGGCTCAATTATATGTGGCAGAGTAAAGATTGGGAACGATTGTTTCATAGGTGCTGGAGCGGTTATAAATGATCAAGTTTCTATTTGTGATGGAGTAACCATAGGTTCAAATTCTGTAGTAATAAATTCTATAGAAGAACCAGGAATATATGTGGGTAACCCCGTTCGTAAAGTCAAAAAAACTGAAAAATAAATGAGTAATATATTAATAAACATTCCAGATATTAATAAAGAATATGGTGGGGTTTATCAATATTCGATTGCCCTCATTAAAATTTTAGCAAAGGGAAATTTGCCACACCAATTTTTTATTTTTTGTAATAATCCTGAACCATCTTTAATAGAAATAATTAGTGATTACAATAATTTCCATTTTGCAAAACCAGAAAAGATTGAATTATCAAGAACTAAAATAGTTTTTACTAAAATCCTAAATTTCATATTTTGGAAACTGGGGTCTAAAAAAAGATTAGTTGCATCAGACTGTTATGATAAAGTTATAAAAAGCTTAAATATTGACATAATTCATACTCCTTATCAGCATAATGTAGAGAAGAAAGGTGTGAAAAGTGTGACTACCCTACACGATGTTCAAGAATTGCATTTTCCTGAATTTTTTAATTCAGGTCAAAGAGCTTATCGTGCTGTTAATTACAAGAAAGCCATTGATGGAGCAGATGCAGTGGTAGTCAGTTATAACCATGTTAAAAAGGATATTTTAAAATACTTTAAGAAACCAGAAGAAAAAGTTTTCACCGTTCTCTTGGATATGCAAAATTTATGGTTGGAGATAGCCTCCCCAACTATTAAACTCAGTCTCCTTGAGAAATATTCACTTCCTCCTAATTTCATTTTATACCCAGCATCGACTTGGGAACATAAGAATCATATAAAATTATGTGAAGCGATGAAGGTCATAAAGAATGAAGATATATACCTTGTATGTACTGGGAATAGAACTCCCTATTATTATAATAAAATTCTTCCTTTTATTGAAAACGAAAACCTTTCCAAGAAAATTTTATTTTTAGGGATAGTTTCTGATAATGAATTGCTAGGGCTCTATAAGGCATGTCGCGCTGTAATTGTTCCCACATTATACGAAGCAGGAAGTTTTCCACTTATGGAAAGTATTTTACTTGGTATTCCAGTAGTATGTTCAAATGTTACTTCCCTACCTGAAACTATTGGTGACGACAGGTTTATATTTGATCCAATGAACGCGCATGAAATTTCAGAAAAAATAATGATGATTTGCCGGAATAATTCATTTAGAGAAAAAAATCTGAAAATTATTAAAGAGCAGGCAAAAAAATTAAGGTTTAATAATGCAGCATTAAAATTCGCCGAGATATACAATTCTATTTTAAAAAATTAGGATTAGTTTATTTTAAGCCAAATTATTAATTTCTATAAATTCAGTGATTTGATGGAAATCAACTTTTTTTAAAATTGTAAAGCTGTAAGATTGAATTACAATAGAATAGAATTTTGAAAGTAAATAATTGTAATAATTTCATTTAATAAAGGGATTTCAGATTAGCAAAATTAAAGAAACTATAAAATCGTTTTACTCAAGAACTAGGTTCTTTACATATTTATACAATTAATCAAAAACAAATGAAGAAAGCCCTTATTACAGGAATCACTGGCCAGGATGGAGCATATTTAGCTGAGCTTTTGCTAAGTAAGGGCTATGAGGTACATGGCATTAAGCGTAGAAGTTCTTCTTTTAATACTAACAGGGTGGACCATCTTTACCAGGATCCCCATGAGAAAGACGTACGTTTTAAACTGCATTATGGCGACCTGAGTGACTCTATGAACCTAACCCGCATCATCCAGGAGGTACAACCGGATGAGATCTATAACCTGGGGGCGATGTCTCATGTTAAAGTGAGTTTTGAAACTCCTGAATATACAGGTAATGTAGACGGTTTGGGAACTTTAAGAGTCTTGGAGGCAGTTCGATTACTTGGTCTTACGCAAAAAACAAAGATCTACCAGGCATCTACCTCAGAGCTTTATGGAAAGGTACAAGAGGTCCCGCAAAATGAAAATACCCCTTTTTATCCTAGAAGCCCTTATGGAGTTGCTAAATTATATGCCTACTGGATCACGGTAAATTACAGGGAAGCATATAATATGTTTGCTTGTAATGGAATTTTATTCAACCACGAATCGCCTATTAGGGGTGAGACATTTGTAACCCGAAAGATAACCAGGGCTGCGGCAAGAATAGCACTGGGAATGCAGGATTGTCTGTATCTTGGTAATCTGGATGCAAAAAGAGATTGGGGGCATGCTAAGGATTATGTAGAAGCTATGTGGCTAATGTTACAGCAGGAAGAACCGGATGATTATGTAATCGCTACTGGTGTCACCACTTCTGTTCGAGACCTGGTGATCATGGCTTTTAATGAATTGGGAATAGAGCTTGAATTTATAGGAAAAGGATTAGATGAAATAGGAGTGGTTATTTCCTGTTCCAATGCTGATTATACTGTAGAGGTAGGCAAAGAAATAGTGAAGATTGATCCTGATTATCATAGACCTACCGAAGTTGATCTCTTGGTAGGAGATGCAAGCAAGTGTAAAAATAATCTCAATTGGACTCCAAAACATAGTCTTCCTCAGTTGGTCAGGGAAATGGTGGAAGCTGATTTACATCTTTTTCAAAAAGAGAAATATCTCAGAGATGGTGGACATGATACTTTGAATTATTTTGAATAATTCATAATGGGCCGTCATGCTGTCCCGAAGCATCGGGAGTTTCAGCATCTCTCAATTAAAATATAGAAATTAAAATTTGGAAAAAGATTCTAAAATATATGTAGCAGGGCATAAAGGTATGGTGGGATCTGCCCTAGTTCGAAAATTAAAAAAAGAAGGGTTTTTTAATCTGGTATTAATGCCTTCTGAAGAATTGGATCTAAAGGACCAGAGTGCAGTGGGTGAATTTTTTGAATCTGAAAAACCTGAATATGTATTCCTGGCAGCGGCTAAAGTTGGAGGGATTGAGGCTAATAATACCTACAGGGGTCAATTTCTTTTTGAAAACCTAATGATACAGACTAATGTAATACATCAGAGTTATGTGCATAAGGTGAAAAAATTATTATTTCTTGCCTCGTCCTGTATTTATCCAAAATTGGCTCCACAGCCAATAAAAGAAGAATATCTGCTTAGCGGTAAACTAGAACCAACCAATGAGCCTTACGCCATTGCTAAAATAGCCGGAGTGAAAATGTGCGAAAACTATAACCGGCAATATGGTTGTAATTTTATTTCTGTGATGCCTACAAATCTTTATGGCCCAAACGATAACTATGATTTAAAGACATCGCATGTGTTACCAGCCTTGTTAAGAAAATTTCATGAAGCAAAGAAAAAAATGGAAAAAACTGGACAAAAAGAAACTGTAAAACTTTGGGGTACGGGTAAGCCAAAAAGGGAGTTTCTACACGTCGATGATCTTGCAGAAGCTTGTTATCATCTAATGTTAAAGTATGAAGGCAACCTTAGTGTGAACATTGGAACTGGAAAAGATATTTCTATAAAGGAACTGGCAAACCTAATTCAAAGACTCGTTGGGTTTCAAGGTGAAATAATTTGGGATGCATCAATGCCGGACGGAACGCCTAGAAAACTCCTTGATGTCTCACTTTTACATCGATTAGGTTGGTCACATAAAATCGAACTGGAAGAGGGAATAAAAAAAATTTATAAAGAAAATTTTCCTTTAGAGAATGTCTGAACCGCTTAAAATCTCAATTATTACGGTTAACCTGAATAATAAAGAAGGTTTACAGCGGACAATTAAAAGTGTTCTTAATCAAACCTGGAAGGATTTTGAATATATAGTTATTGATGGAGCATCTATTGATGGTAGTATTGGTGTATTAGAAGATAATAGCGCAAAACTTAGTTATTGGATAAGTGAAAAGGATAATGGTATCTACTCAGCAATGAATAAGGGAATAAATATTGCTCGAGGTGAATATTTACTTTTTATCAATAGCGGGGACGAATTATATCATCCAAAGGTTTTACAGGAAAATATCGATAAAATAAGTGATTACGATATCATTTATTTTAATATTTGTCTGGTAAAAAACGGAGAAAAACACATTCATCAATATCCTAAAGCCATTGATTATAAGTATATGATGAAGGCATCACTTGGTCATCCTTCGACTTTTATAAAAAAAAACTTATTTGATAGGTTGGGCCTATACGATGAATCATTAAGCATAGTTGCTGACTGGAAATTCTTTTTTAATTCGATTATAAGGATGAGGTGTACGTATATGAAAATTGATTCCGTATTATCTGTATTTTACATGGATGGTATAAGTTCAAAAAACACTAGGGAAGTGAAAATGGAAAGAGCTGAGGTGATTAATAAAGATTACCAGGATTATCAAAAGTTAATGAGATTAGAGAAGGAGTTATACCAATTTAAAAAATCGTTTCTTATTAGAGTTTTAATAAAGCTTGGATTAATAAAATTATAAGCGGGTAATATTTATCTTTTGAATATTTATAGAAGTTTACAAAATATTTGGGCTGGATTAAGATTCTATGTCTTAAAAAAAAGATATAGGATTTATCCCTATGATTCAACTAACCCTAAAACCTATCCAATAATAATTGTAAGCTTTAACCAATTAAAATATCTTAAGGAGTTGATAGGACTACTTAAAAAATATGGGTATAAAAATATAGTAGTAATAGATAATGCTTCTACCTATGAACCTTTACTTGAATATTTAGAAAATATAAGAAAAGAAGTTCATGTTCACAGGTTAAAGAAAAACCATGGTCATATGGTTTTCTGGATAAGGGAAGATCTTTATAATCATTACGCAAAAGGTTATTATGCAGTTACAGATGCCGATATTGTTCCTTGTAAAGATTGCCCGGAAGATTTCATGCTATATTTTAAAAAGATTTTGGATTCTAATAAAAATCTTACAAAGGTAGGTTTCAGTTTAAAAATTGATGATATTCCAGAATATGTTCCGTATCGCGATTCTATTTTAAATTGGGAGAAAAAATTCTGGAAAAATCAAACTAAGGACGGGAATTACAAGTCTGCTATAGACACTACGTTTGCATTATACAAACCAAGACCCTATTCAAAATCTACTTCAGATTTTTTTAATGCTATTAGAACAAAACCTCCATATTGTGCCATTCATGGTGGCTGGTATGTTGATCCTCTAAACCTTAGTGCAGAACAAGAGTTTTATTTTAAAACGGCGAATAAGTCAAGTAATTGGAGGTTAGATGAAAAGGGTGAGTTTAAACACCCCGAATTACTTTAAAAAAATATGATTTCAATAGTTGTATGTTCAGTTAATGAAGACTTGTACAAATCCCTGTCATTAAATATAGAGAAAACTATAGGTGATTTAGAATTTGAATTGATTAAGATCGAAAATAACCGGGAGCAGAAGTCTATTGCTGAAGCTTACAATAAAGGTCTGTCAATTTCTAAATTTGATTTAGTTGTTTTTGCTCACGAAGATATTCTTTTCCATACTCAGGAGTGGGGAGTTCTCCTGTCTTCAATTTTCGAGGCTGATAAAACAGTCGGCCTATTGGGTGTTGCTGGGTCGAGCATTAAAACCAACTATCCCACAGGATGGTGGGAGAATTCTCAGGAATTTCTCAATAAATATGTATTGCAGCATTACCCTAATGGAGAAATAAATTTAATGGATGCCGGTTTCAAAAACGCCTCATCTAAGGAAGTGATTATAATAGACGGTCTCTTTATGGCTTTGAGAAAAATGGAGGGAGTTTCTTTTGATGAAAGGATGAAAGGATTTCATTTTTATGATCAAAGTATTTCTTTAAGAATTAGAAATGCGGGATATAAAGTCATGGTGAGTAATAAAATTTTGATCGAGCATCTCTCATATGGTGTTAAGGATGATGTCTGGCTAAAGGCTTCAGTAAAATTCCATAAGTTGTATAATAAATATCTCCCCCAGAAAATAGAAGGTAAAGCTTCAAGAAAAGATAAATTAATTAGTTGTAAATATTATCTTGAGAATTGCATTCGTACGGGAAACAGAAAAATAGCTTTCAGTGTTTGGCTGCAATATCTTCGGTTAAGCCGGTTTTCTAAAGAAAATAAAAATTTTTTAAAGTACTTCCTGGAGATAAACAATGTTAATTAATTTCAATAACCTGCTTATAAGATATGCTGGCTATAATAATTCCATATTATAAGATTAAATATTTTGAGGAAACTCTTTCTTCCCTGGCCAGACAATCCAATAGGAATTTCAATGTTTATATAGGGAATGATAGTTCTCCACAGAATCCAGAGGATATCGTTAAAAAATATCTTGGAAAAATTAATATTGTTTATAAAGAATTTGAAGAAAACTTAGGGAGGATTTCATTGTCTTCCCAATGGGAACGATGTATACAGCTTTCTAAAAATGAAGAATGGTTAATGATTTTAGGGGATGATGATTATTTAAGTGATAACTATATAGATGAATTCTACCAGCACTTAAATGAAATAAAATCCTTAAATATCAAAGTAGTGAGATTTGCTAGCAGAATTGTAAAAATTAGTAATCGAACTAAAATCTCAGATCTCTATACCCACCCCAAAATAGAAAATTCTACCGATTTTTTTTATCGTAAATTTTTTCAGGCATCCAGAGGATCCCTTACCGAGCAAATATTTCGTAGGGATGCATATTTGAAACATGGGTTTCGAGATTTTCCTTTAGCATGGGGTACAGATAATTTTGCCTGGTTAGAATTTTCCGATTTCGGGGAAATTTATTCCATTAATTCAGCAACGGCATACTTCAGAATTTCGGAGGAAAATATTTCCCGGGGCGGGTATTTGGAGAATGTAAAATTAAAGGCTAAACATGACTATTTTGAGATATTAATAAAAGAATATTTACCACAATTTAAATCGTATCAACGCAAAAAGATTTTAAACTTGTTTGAAATATTATCTTATCGTAGCAAAGGTTTGAATTTAAAAACATGGTTATTTCTCAATTATTTATATTTAAAAGAAGAAGGATTTCTTAGTTTGCTTAAATATAACAGAAGATTGTTTTTATTATACCCCAGAAGAAATTGGACAGATTAGTATCTATTATTATTCCCACCTTCAATCGAGCACATCTTATTGATAAAACCCTTGATTCGATTATAGCACAAAGCTATAGGAGGTGGGAATGCATTGTAGTAGATGATACTTCTACCGACCATACTATTGATGTGTTGAAGAAATACAAAGATGAAAGAAGAATAAAGTACCTGTTAAGACCTTTGAATTTATTAAAAGGAGCAAATTCCTGTCGTAATTTTGGCTTCAAGAAAAGCAAGGGAGATTATATAATTTGGTTCGACAGCGATGACCTCATGACTCCAGACCACATAGAATGTAAATTAAAAACACTCATAGAATATAATGTGGATTTTGTGATTAGTAAGACTAGAAATTTCAAGGATGGGAAATTGTTAGAGCCTTATAAGTATGTGGTTATGGATTATGGTATAAAAGCTAGAGATTTTATATTATCGAAAATTCACTGGTATACGTATGATGTAATGTTGACTAGAGAGGTAGCCGAGAATATCTCCTGGAATCCTGTTTTAGAATCCTGGCAGGACCATAATTACTTTAGCAAAATGTTGTTGAAAACAGAAAATGGTTTACACATAGACAGGATTTTAACCCAGCGCAGAATTCACGAAAATTCCATTCAGTCCAGACTTACAGAGACTGAGACTACTTTTAGCAAGGGCATTTTGAATTACCGGATAGTGAACTTTACGGATATTGGAGATAAAGTGGATAAGTACGTTCAGAAAGAGATGATATTCGATATGATGAATCATAGCTTTCGTTTAGCTTCAATGAGAAAAAGATCAGAAGATATCAAAGCAGTTAAATTTCTTGTTTTGAAAAAACTTGGAAAGCAAAGTCTTTATTATTTTAATTTAAGTCTAATAATAGCTTTTTTATCCAAAAGGGGTTATTTTCTTCTTGAAAAGGCAAAACAAAGAAATATGCTTTCACCTCAATAAATGTTCATCTATAAGATCTAGAATGTTATGATCTTGAGAAGTGTCAAATTTTCGGGCGAATAAGAAATTTTTAGATTTTGATTTTAATTCTTCAAAATCCTCAGTTTTGAAAGTTACAGGTAAATCTCCATGTGGTCTTGTCCAGTTGACGTAGGTCAGTGAAGGCCTAATTTTACCTTCTTCTTCTAATTTTCGTACTATACTTTGTATTAGAATTTCATCAGGTAGTAGGGTAAATTGATGATAGCTTAGATACTTTGGGTTTTGTTGAAGGTACAACAAAATACTCTCTATAGTACTGATTGGAAGAATAAACCATTGCGAGCCACCATAAGGCTTAATGTCCTTTGGAAACCTTCTCTTTTTCAATAGTTTTAGGATTTCTTTGAATTTACCTTTCTTCCTTAGGAAGTTGATTCTTCCTGGTGTATCCTTTTGATAAAATTCTTTTTCCCAAATAGAAGGCATTTGTATAAAATGCCCACGTTTGAATGATTTGTTGAATTTGTATTTTTCTATCCTATCCTTTCCTCCTTTATGCCAACCTTTAAAAGGCAGGGATACTGTCGAAATAAAATTTATTTTTTGATGTTCGTTTAAAAAATCAGATATTTTTGCTGTTGAAACCAAAGGGTAATCCTGTCCGCTTAATAATATACAGACTCCGTTTCTTTTTTGATTTAAAATTAACTTCATGGCATTAATTGTTGCTTTTACAATACCCAGGTCTCCCCAGGTGCCATTTTTCCTATCAATATTCCTTAAATAAAATATTTCATCAGACTCAGGGATCTTTCTTTTAAATTTATTTATATCGACCTGTTTATCGATATGGATATAAAACTTTACATACCGAGCAGTCAGACGTTCAATTAATCTTTGAAGTTGATCAGGGTTTTTATGTGCAAGAAGAATATAATTAATCTCCACTTTGCTGATTTTTTAAACAAATGTAACGAATGATGAATTATAGAGAAACATATTAGTTATTATTAAAAGTAAGAACAGAACTATATCTTGCGTTAAGATTTATTTTACCATTAATTGAAAAGCTCCCAATCTTTATTGTATGATGAAAATAAAAAATAGTTTAAAAAAGTTTCTAGGTATTCATAATTCTACTCTGACGGTTGGAAAGAATAATGAGACTACAAGGAACCAATGGATTATATCTACATTGGGAAAGCTTCCCTCAGGTTTACGTATTTTAGATGTGGGGGCTGGGGAGAAGCCTTATGAAGATTATTGTACTCATCTTGATTATATTTCCCAGGATTTTGGGAAATATAATCCAAACGATGTAAATTTCGGTCTTCAGGTGGATGATTGGAATTATGGTAAACTTGATATAATTTCAGATATAGCATCTATACCCGTAGCTGATAATTCTTTTGACGCTATTTTATGTACCGAAGTTTTAGAGCATGTTATTAATCCAAAAGAAGCAATAAAAGAGTTTTCAAGAATATTAAAAAGTGGTGGATATTTAATTATCACCACACCTTTTTGCAGTCTTACGCATTTTGCTCCTTATCATTTTTATTCGGGATTTAGCCGTTTTTTTTATGAAACGGTACTTAAAAATAATTATTATGATATTGAGGTAACTTCAAATGGGAACTATTTTGAATACCTGGCTCAAGAGATAAATCGATTGGAATATACAGGAAAAAAGTATTCAAATGTTGAGCTAACAAAAAATGAAAGAAAAAGGATGAGGACCGTAAATTTACTACTTGAGAGATTGTCTAAACAGGATTCTGGCTCTGATGAATTGCTTTGTTTTGGTTATTTTATTCTGGCTAGAAGAAAATGATTATTATCAAGATAAAAGGGGGGCTCGGTAATCAAATGTTTCAATACGCTTTTGGATGGATCCTGGCAAAAAAGTATAATGAAGATCTTCTTTTAGATACATCTGTGTATGGCGAAAAAAAGATTAATGGTATTGCAAAGAGGGAATTTGGACTGGAAATTTTTAATAATGATTACTTATTAGCCTCAGAAACCGATATCAATTCTTTTTTAGAATTATCCTTGATTCAACAAATAAGAAAGAAGAT
Organism: Christiangramia sabulilitoris; assembly: GCF_007050985.1. GTDB lineage: Bacteria > Bacteroidota > Bacteroidia > Flavobacteriales > Flavobacteriaceae > Christiangramia > Christiangramia sabulilitoris. Next base: position 51,884 of record NZ_VHSF01000003.1, on the reverse strand, counting down.
AGGGCTGAATTTTCGGAAAATTTATAACGATCGTGTTTTTAAATACAATCCAAGTGCACTTCAATTACCACCTCCAATATATTTAAATGGCTATTTTCAAAGCTATCGATACTTTAAAGGGAGAGAATCTGCTGTTAGGAATCTTTTTAATTTTGATATAAAAAACATTGATCAATCTAATCTTGAATTCATGCAAGATATGGAACACAGCAGTTCGGTAGCAATACATGTTAGAAGAGGAGATTATGTTGAAAATGAAAAAACCAAATCATTTCACGGTGGGTGTTCATTGGAATATTATAAAAGATCTATTTCCTACATAAAGGACAGAATAATTAATCCCAAACTTTTCTTTTTTTCAGATGATATTGAGTGGGTTCGAAAAAATTTTAATGTGGGATTATCCTCTGTTTTTGTTGAACATAATCAAGGCTCAGATAGTTGGAAAGATATGTTGTTAATTAGTAATTGCAAACATCAAATAATAGCTAATAGTTCTTTTAGCTGGTGGGGAGCATGGTTAAATGATAATCCAGAGAAAATTGTTGTAGCTCCCGCTAGATGGCTCGCTAAAAAAGAAATAGATATGAATGATCTAATCCCTTCAACCTGGGTGAGATTATGAAACAGTTACCTGTAATATCTGTTCTAATGCCCGTATATAATTGCGAGGAATTCATAGAAGCTTCTATAAAAAGTATATTAAATCAAAGTTTTTCCAATTTTGAATTTATTATCATTGATGATGCTTCGAATGACAATACCTTAAAAATCATAAAAGAACTAAATGATCCTCGGATACGGTTGGTAGAAAAAACTAAAAATTCAGGCTATTCTAATAGCCTGAATATTGGTTTAAAACTTGCCAAAGGGGAGTTTATTGCAAGAATGGATGGGGACGACATATCTATACTTAATAGATTTGAAAAACAATTAGCCTTTATGAAAACTCATCCAGAGGTTATAGTTTGTGGAACAGGGTATTCAGTTATTGGGAATGAACAAATTAAATTAAATCCTGAAATGCATGAACAAATTAAATTAGGATTATTAAGGGGAAATTGCATAGTACATCCTTCAGTCTTGATGAGAAATAGTGTTATCAAAGAATACAATTTGTCATACAACCCTAATATGGAACCTTCAGAAGATTACGACTTTTGGGTTAGATTACTCGCTCATGGTAAGCTGCATAATTTACCTGAAGTATTAATCAATTATCGGGTCCATGGAAATTCTGTTTCAAGAAAAAAGGCTAAACAACAGGAATCGAATGCAGCTTTAGCCAAAATCAATTTGTTAGAGTACTTAGGACTGGAGTTGAGTATTGAAGAAAAACATTTGCTTAAGAAAATATTTAAAAAATTTTCTTCCTTAACAATTAAGGAGTTAAAGAAGGCCGGAGTTATTTTAAAAAGGGTAGAAAATTCGAATGTTAATTTTTTTCAGAGAGATGGTTTTCAAGATTATCTACAATATCTTCAGGAAATGATATTTTTTAAATTTATAAATAGATATGAAAGATATAATCCCGCTATATTTTTGAATTATATGAAAATTAAAGATGATTGGGATATTAAACTAGACCGATATCAAGAATTAAAATTATTAATGAAATCTTTTCTTTATTATAGGGTTAAATATTCTGAAAATTAAGCGAATGAATCCAAAGGTTTCAATCATTATGGCAACATTTAATAGAGCGAATTTTATTTTAGAAACTTTGGACTCTATTAAGAAACAATTATTCCTCCAATGGGAATGTCTTATTATTGATGATGGTAGTACAGATGAAAGCTTTAAGATTGTAAAAAACTATATAAGTAATGACAATAGATTTATCTTAAAAAAAAGACCTAAGGAATATTCTAAAGGATTGTCGGGTGCGAGAAATTATGGCATTGAATGCGCTAAAGGAGATTTTATTATATTTTTTGATGATGATGATTTAATTCCACAGAACAACCTTTCAACCTGTGTAAATTATATGACAAAATATAATATTGACTTTTGTAGATATGATAAAAAACCTTTTCGAAATTCACCTGTAGAAATAAAAGTAAAGAAGGAAAGCAAAAATGATATTTGTTTTTTTAATAAAGGAGATATATGGAAAATGATAACAGGATCGGTACCTTTTGCTTCCTGTACTGTAATGTGGAAAAAGGAATGTTTCGATAGGGAAAAGTTTAATGAGGAATTAATGTATGCAGAAGAATGGGAATGCTATTGTAGAATTCTTTTACATGGGTTTAAAGGTATTTCAATTAGCGAAGTTTTATATTATAACAGAAAGCATAAAGGATCAAACACAGATCAATTTTTTGCAAAGGATCCATTAATTCTTAAATCCCATAGGAAAGCTATATTTTTGGTTATTGATCATTTAAAGAGCAAAAATATTTTTGGAGAAGAAATAAAAAAATTCTTTGTACGAAAAGCAGTTGAACTAAATGATAAAAAATTGATGATTAAAACATTAAATGCCTCCAAAACAGGGCGTTTAGAAAAACTTAAATATGTTGTTGGATTAAATTTGATGCCTATTTTAAAACATATATTCTATTTAAAAGGTCAATTAAAAAGGGTTTGAAGTTTCTACTTTGTTTTGGTACGCGTCCTGAAGCCATAAAAATGGCTCCTATTTATGTTGAATTAAAAAAGAGAAACATTCCTTGTCAGGTATGTGTGACGGCTCAACACCGAAGCATGCTTGATCAGGTCTTAGAATATTTTAAAATAGTACCCGATTATGATTTAGGTTTGATGGAAGTCGACCAATCCCTAAATAAGTTAAGTTCTAAAATTTTAAGTGAGTTTGATGAAATATTAAAAATTGTATTACCTGATATTGTGCTTGTTCATGGTGATACAACTACTTCTGCATTAGCTGCTTTAGCATCCTTTCATCGCCAAATAAAAGTTGGCCATATAGAAGCAGGATTACGCACATTTAAAAAGGATTCTCCATTTCCGGAAGAATTAAACCGTCAGTTGACGGCAAGAATAGCAGATTTTCATTTTGCACCATCGGTTATTGCACAAGAAAACTTGCTTAAGGAAAATGTTTGTAAAGATCTAATACTTATTTCTGGAAATACCATTGTAGATGCTATCCAAATGGCGTTTCGAAAAAATCAAAACATATACCCCGAACAGATAGGATTGGAAAAGGAGGTATTCAGGGCTAATCTAGTATTGGTGACGCTTCATCGAAGAGAAAATCTCGGTAAGGGATTAGAAGAAATATGTGAGGCGATAAAAGAAATTGCCAAAGAGGATGTTCAAATTATTTTTCCTGTTCATCTAAATCCAAATGTGAGAAGAATTGTGTATGAAATACTAGGAGAAATTAAAAATCTTCATTTGGTGGAGCCGGTACCATATATAATGATGCTTCATTTAATAAAAAACTCTAAATTGATAATATCTGATTCGGGAGGTATTCAGGAAGAAGCAATAGTATTAAAAAAACCTGTAATTGTTACAAGAAAATATACTGAAAGAGTGGAAGGAGTAGAAGCTGGTTATTGTTTTTTAACCGGTTCTAACAAAAACGAAATAATATTGAAAGCAAAGGAAATATTAAAAAAACCTTTCATTTATAACGAATTAAAAAATCCCTATGGAAATGGAAATTCCGCTTCCAAAATTATTGACTTCTTAATATCTAAAATTTGAAATCGAAAGAGATCAAAATACTAGCTGTTGTAGAATCTATAGATGTAAATGATAGTAGTGGGTCAAAAGCAAATGTTGCTCTTATTCAAAATCTTAATAAACTAGGTTATAATATATTAATTTGTCATTACTCCAGAAAGGAAATACAAATTGAAAATATTAAGTGTATTGCTTTAGCAGAGAACCGCAATAGTCTTTTATTTTTTATGAGTCGTGCAGAGCGCTATTTGCGCACCTACTTGAATATTAGATTGAATATATATATTGATAAGATTTACGGCTTTTCTTTTACTCTGCTCAATGACAGAAATAGCATTATAAACGGACTGAGAAAAATCGATAATTTTTCTCCTGATTTAATCCTAACACTAAGCAAAGGAGGGAGCTTTAGACCTCACCATGCCTTGTTAAAGTTACCAGAATTTCATGATCGCTGGCTTGCCTATTTTCATGATCCCTATCCAATGCATCTATATCCTCCACCTTATGCCTGGGTAGAAGCAGGCTATTATAAAAAATGGAAATTTGTGAAGAAGGTTTCAGAATCTGCAAATTTCTTTGGCTTTCCTAGTCTTCTTCTAAGGGACTGGATGGGAAGTTATTTCCAGAATTTTCTATCTAGATCTTTTATTATTCCACATCAAATAGTTGATATAAAGACTAACGAAAATTTAATTTTACCTGAATATTTCAATCCCGATAACTTTAATTTATTGCATGCAGGGACCTTATTAAAGCAAAGAGATCCTAAAAGACTCATACAAGCATTTATAAATTTTTTGGAAATGACTCCCGAAGCTAAAGAAAAAGCAAGGTTAATATTCGTGGGTCCAAGTTTTTACAAAAAACAATTAAGTCAATACTCTAAAAATATTATTATTGATGACTATTTAGATTTTAAAGTTGTATTCGGGATGCAATCAAAGGCAAGCGCTAATATTATTCTAGAAGCTAATGCCCAAATTAGTCCTTTCTTACCCGGTAAATTTCCACATTGTATTCAAGCTAACCGGCCAATTATGTTGATTGGTCCAAAATTAAGCGAGAGTCGCAGGCTATTAGGCGAAGACTATTCCTTTTGGTCAGAAAATATGGAGGTAGATGAGATTACCAAATTAATTAATAAGTTATACAATAATTGGAACAAAAATGAAGTGACTTTATTAAATAGGGAGGATTTGAGAGAGTATCTATCGGAAACTTATCTAAATGAAACTATTCAGCAAATTTTGAGAGAATGATAATTATAAATCAACCTGAAATCCTTGAGAGGGGTAATAGTTGCATTCTAGAATCTATTATTGAAATAAATGGAGAAAAGAGGTCAATGTGGTTCAAAACTCCAATGGAGTACAAGGAATATTTAGTTACCGAAAATGTTGATGGATTTTTAGTGGGATTGCTTTTTAAAGCTTTGCAAACAAATTCCAACATTAAATTAAAAGCTCCTGTCTCTGCTAATCTTATTTATTCTCTTAATCATTATTTAATACCTGCATTAGTATTATCTAATCCTACCTTTAAAAAAATACGGATTTTAACCAACGAGATAAACAATTCAAATTTAAATATTAAACCTTTTGCCGCAACGGGAATGTCTTGCGGAGTAGATTCATTGGCGACTTATTATGATCACATTAAGGAAGAGGAACCGTTTAAAATTACTCATTTTACTTTTTTTAATGTCGGCTCTCACTTAGATTTCGGTGGAAAAAAATCAAGAAAAATTTTTAATGAAAGGTTGAAAAGAATTTCATTATTTTCTCAAAAGGAAAATAAAAAATTGATTTCTGTCGATTCAAATCTCAGCGAAATTTTACAAATGAATTTTCAGCAAACTCATTCTTTAAGAAGTGCTTCTAGCGTGTTAATCTTACAGAAACTAATTAAAAATTATTACTACTCTTCCGCATATAGATTTGATTTTTTCAAATTGAACCATAAAGATACTAGTGATTCAGATATATTGAACTTGAATATGTTATCTACAGAATCTACTCGCTTTTTTTCTTCAGTTGCTCAGTTTTCTAGAATTGAAAGAACCTTGTTAATATCTAATTACCCAGAAACTTACAATTTTTTAGATGTTTGTGTAAATCATAGAAGTGATAAAGAATTTATTAATTGTTCCACATGTTATAAATGTTTAAGAACGCAATTAACATTAGATTTTGCAGGTTATCTCTCCCGCTACGAAAAGGTGTTTGATCTGAAAAAATACCAGAAAAACAAGAATGATTATTTAGCATTGCTCTATGCAAAGAAAAATAAAAGTAAGTTAGATATAGAACTAATAAATTTTTTAAATGAAAAAGGGTTAAAATTATCTGTAATGATCTACATATTAATGATAAAGTATCATTCTTTAAATAATGTCAAAAGACTCAAAAATTTTTTTGGTCGATAACGTATTATTTTATGATAACAATAATTTATAGTAATCGAGATCGAGATTATGACCGTATACGTTTCACAATAGAATCTCTATGTAATCAAACCGATAAAAGGTTCAAAGTTATTTTTGTTGATTACGGTAGCCATGAGGACTTAGTTATCAAATTGAAAAAATTATTTAAAAAATATACTTTTATAGAGTCATATTTCTTGCCTGTGAAACACCTTTTATGGAATAAAAGTAAGGCACTAAATTATGGTATTCTTCAGTGCAAAACTTCATTTATATTTATTGCCGATGTTGATCACATATTTCATCCAAAATGGATTGAGAATTTAAATAATATCAAAGATCCTGATTATTTTTTTCTTTTTGAATTAGGATATTTATCTCAAAAAGAGTCACTTAAAATTAACAAGGAATATAAATTTGAAAATTTTTCAGTTTCAAATTTCGGAAAAGTTAATGGAATGATCTTAGCACCAAAAAGAGCATATATTGATGTTAATGGATTTGATGAATTTTTTCACTTTTATGGTGGGGAGGACGTAGATCTCTTTGCAAGGTTAAAAAATGCTGGTTTTAAAAAACAGAGATTTCCTAAAAAATTAGTTTACCATAACTGGCACAAAAGTTTTGCAGGATCTGAAGATAAGTTAATGACTCGAAAACCCAGAGTAAAAAATATTATGCGTTTAAATCAACGGCATTTTCTTACTAATAAAGTTTTTAAAAGGGTTCGACCGTTACGTCAATTAAGAATTGATGAAAATGATTATATGAAAGAGGTAGGAAACCTTAAGAATCCCGATCATAAGTATTCGATTCTGAATATCCAGGCTCATGTAGAACATTTTTTAAATGAAGAACTAAAATCAGTTACTGGTGTTGTTCATGCCAAATTTGAAATTGATCCTTTTTACCAAAGTTATAAACATCAATTAAAAAGGCTTTTAGGGAAGCAAACACAGCCCTATATATCATTGAAGAAAGTTAATGATCTAATATTAAAAAAAATTGTTTTTGATTACAGGGATAGTAATTATTCATTTGATATTTCCGATGATTTTAATAGTATTAATTTTAGAATAGAACTTTAAATGAGTGATAGGATAGAAATTATTGCCGAAATAGGTCAGGCCCATGAAGGCAGTTTGGGAACAGCCCTTTCCTATATAGATGCATTGTCTGATGCTGGGGTAGATGCCGTTAAATTTCAGGTGCATATTGCCGAAGCAGAAAGCAGCATATATGAACCTTTCCGGATAAAATTCACTCACCAGGATGAAACTCGAATTGACTACTGGAAACGGATGGAATTTACCCTAGAACAATGGAAGATCCTGAAGTTGAGATGCGAGGAAAAGGGGGTTGAATTTCTTGCCTCCCCGTTCAGCAATGCTGCGGTAGATCTTTTGGAGAAATTGGGAGTTAAGAGATATAAGGTAGGTTCGGGTGAGGTAAACAATTTACTTTTGCTGGAAAAGATTGCCCAGACCGGGAAACCGGTCATACTTTCCTCAGGGTTGAGCTCTTTTAAAGAACTAGATAGTACAGTAGATTTTTTAAAAGAGAGAAACATAAATATTTCCATACTACAATGTACCACCTCGTATCCTACTCAACCTGAAAATTACGGGCTGAATGTAATCAAAGAGTTAAAGAATCGTTACAATCTTAAAACTGGATATTCCGACCATTCTGCAAAAACAGAAACATGTATAGCGGCGACTGCTCTTGGAGCTGAGATACTTGAATTTCATGCCGTTTTCAGCCGGAAGAGTTTTGGACCCGATGCCTCCTCGTCTTTAGAGATTGAAGAAATAAAAGAACTGGTAAAGGCCGTAAGAAATATCTCCGAGGCTCTTGAAAACCCAGTGGATAAAAGTGATAATTCCAGGTTTGCAGATCTAAAAGGAATCTTTGAAAAGTCTCTGGCAGTGAATAAGGACCTGCCGAAAGGACACATTTTAAAATTTGAAGACCTGGAAGCTAAAAAGCCAAAAAATAAAGGAGTTTCTGCAGAAGATTTTCAAAATTTGATTGGGAAGCGATTGAAGTCTGACATTAAAAAATGGGACTTTATTACAAAGGATAATTTTTAAATTTTTACTTTGTTTGATATTAATTAATTCATGCCTAAAAGAAAAATCTGCGTTGTAATTACCGCTCGACCCTCATATAGCAGGATTAAAACAGCCTTGAAAGCAATTAAGAATCATCCTGAGCTAGAGCTTCAATTGGTTATCGCCGGTTCGGCTTTATTAGATCGTTATGGAAATGCAGCAGATTTCATAATAAACGATGGTTTTGAAGTCGCTGCAAAGGTTTATATGGTTTTGGAAGGAGAAAATCCAACTACTATGGCGAAGACTACGGGTTTAGGATTAATGGAACTTACCAATGTTTTTTATAATCTTCAACCAGATGCCGTAATAAGTATAGCCGATCGTTTTGAGACAATTGCCACTTCCATAGCTGCTGCCTACCAGAATATTCCTCTGGTGCATATTCAGGGAGGTGAGGTTACAGGAAGTATAGATGAAAAGGTAAGGCATGCCAACACTAAACTTGCTGATCTCCATCTAGTGTCTAACGAAGATGCCCGGGAAAGGGTTATTAAACTTGGAGAAGATCCGGAAATGGTTATCAATACTGGTTGTCCCTCGATAGATCTTGCCAGAGAAATGGAAAAAGAAACTTCTCTTAACTTCAATCCCATGGAAAAATATGGAGGAGTTGGTAATGAGATAAGTTGGAATGACGGTTATATTGTGGTCATGCAACATCCGGTAACTACAGAATATTCTAAATCACGTGAACAGATCATGGAAACCTTGTATGCTGTAAGAGATTCGGGTTTACCCGCCTTTTGGTTTTGGCCAAATGTTGATGCGGGATCTGATGGTACTTCAAACGGCATTAGAACTTTTAGAGAAAAGGAAAAGCCTGAAAACATTCATTTTTTTAAAAATATGGATGGCCTCGATTTTCTAAGATTAATGAAGAATTCGAAAATGCTTATTGGGAATTCCAGCGCAGGAATAAGAGAATGTAGCTATCTGGGAGTACCAGTTTTAAATATAGGAAACCGTCAGCAAAGAAGGCTTCGAGGCGAAAATGTTACTGATGTTGGTTACAACAGGTTTGAAATATTAAATGCAATCAAAGAACTCGAAGGAAATGGTAGATTTAATAAATCTAACCTGTATGGTGACGGTGAATCCGGGAAACGAATTGCAGAAATTCTTGCCAAAGTTGAGTTGAGATCTTCAAAAACAATTAGTTACTAATAATGCTTGCAGTTGCTAATTTTCACTATATCAGGAAAGATTTTGATTCCGATTATCCAAGTATTTTCGGGTTGACCCCGAGGCAGTTCGAGAATCAGCTGAAGGTATTATCGAAACACGGAAAATTTATCTCACAGGCTGAGCTTTTAGATCTGGAAAAACATTCTATAGAAGATAATTTATTGCTTATCACCTTCGATGACGGTCTGAAAGAACAATTTGAGCTGGCAAAACCTATTCTGGATAGAATGGGAATACCTTTTATATGCTTTATTAACACTTCTAATTTTACGGAGAAAAAAGTTTCTCTGGTGCATAAAATTCATCTTCTTCGTTCCAGAATAGATCCTATGGAACTGGAAGAAGGAATTTCAAAAAATTATTCTTTTCAATTAAATGAGAAAGAAAGGAATAAGGCCCATATTCATTATAATTATGATCCACCTGCAGTTGCCAGATTGAAGTATTTGCTCAATTTCAAAATTGATATTAGCGATCTTAAACAAATTATAGAGCCTTTATTTAATGAAAATTTCAATGAACTTAGGATGGCTAAGGATTTATATATGGAATTGGACCAGCTAAAAGATCTATGGAACGGAGGGAGTCTCGGGTCCCATGGCCATAATCATGATCCCTTAGGTTTGATAGAAATAGAAGATATAGAGAAGGATCTAAAGAATACACAGAATTTCTTTATTTCTAACTTTGGGGAGCAGGCCAGCTTGTTTAGTTATCCTTATGGATCCTACGATGCCTGCACAGGACTTTCGAAAGCATTGGAGAAAGTCGGTGTTAAGGTAGCATTTACCATGGAAAGAGCGGTAAATTATCATATATCGGAGAATCCATTTTTGGTGGCGAGGTATGACTGTAATGACCTTCCTGGGGGAAAAGCAGATTTATTTAAAGGAAAAGGTCTTTTCGAAAACTGCGTATTTGCAAAATGGCACACCTATGAGAACAGTACTTTTAACCAGTAATAGTCTCAGGCACAAGTATATCTCCCAATGCCTGGCAAGCGGCACCGATCTTCAATTAATTATTACCGAAGAAAAGTCGGCTACCATAGAAAATACTGAAGAACTAAATGAAACCGATGCCAGGTTTATAAAAAATCATTTTAAATCCCGATCTGCATCCGAAGAAAAATTCTTTGGAAATATGGGATTTCCAGAGGATATACTCCAGATAAAACTTCAGTATAAAGAAGTCAACACTGAGCTCACATTAGAATTGTTAAAGGAAAATGACCCGGATATCATAGTTTTATTTGGCACCTCGATAATTAAAGATTTCATTTTAAAGGCTTTTCCAAATAAGGTCATTAATCTTCATCTAGGTCTATCTCCTTATTATAAAGGCTCGGCAACTAATCTATTCCCGCTTTTGTATGGACAGCCACAATGTTTAGGTGCGACCATTCACTTAGCAGAAAAGAAGGTTGATTCGGGTAAAATATTGCATCAGCTTAGGCCCAATCTTTCCAAGGATGATAACCTTCATGATGCCGGTAATAAGGTTATAAAAAGAGCAGGAACACAGTTACCCGAAATTTTAAAATTATATTTTCGGGGAAAGATTATTCCGATAAAACAGAAGACTAGCGGTAAAATTTACAGGAATAGTGATCTTACTACCGATAAACTGCGCAATATTTATGATAATATTGAAAAGGGGGAATTTTCAAAATATCTTATGGATAAAGAGCAGATCGATAAGAAATATCCTATAATTTCAAATTTGAAACGATGAGAATCTTAGGTTTAATAACGGCAAGAGGCGGTAGTAAAGGGATACCTGGAAAGAATATAAAAATACTCGGAAGCATTCCTTTGATTAATTATACTATAGCCTCAGCTAAAGAATCAAAGCTTCTATCGAAAATGGTTCTAAGCTCAGATGATGAGGAGATCATGAAAATATCCTGGCAACAGGGAGTTGAAGTGCCCTTTAAAAGACCGGGAGAACTGGCCGAGGATAATACACCGAGTTTGAAGGTTATCCAGCACGCATTGGATTTCTATAAAGCAAAAAATGAAAATTTTGATGCCATTTGCCTATTACAGCCTACGACTCCTTTTAGAAGAAATGGACTTATCGATGAGGCGATCAGGAAATTTATTTCGGGCAATTATGATTCGCTAATTAGTGTAAGGGAAATTCCGGCTGATTTTAATCCACACTGGGCCTTTGAAGATCATGATGGGATATTAAGAATAGCTACCGGGGAAAAAACTCCGATTCCGAGAAGGCAGGAACTTCCTAAGGCTTACCATAGGGATGGAGCTATTTATATTACTGCCACCAGGCAAATAATGGAAGAGAATTCCTTACTTGGAGAAAACATTGGCTTTATTAATACCATGGGAGATGATTATGTAAATATAGATACCATAAGTGATTGGGAGAGGGCCGAGGAAATAATAAAAACTCGTAATTAATGTGCGGTATAGCTGGAATAGTTGGGCCTGAGATTAAAAAAAGTGATTTGGATCTAATGTTAACTTCAATGGCCCATCGCGGATCAGATGCGAGAGGAGTATATCATGACAAGGGTTTTGCGATAATTGGACATAACAGACTCTCTATAATAGATATATCCCATGAAGCAGATCAGCCTTTTAGTGATCCAACAGGTCGGTACCATTTGAGTTTTAATGGTGAAATATATAACTATACCGAACTAAGAAATGAAATCGGTTTAAGCTATACTTTTAAAACTTCTTCAGATACAGAAGTTTTATTAGCCGCTTATTTAGTTTACGGCAAGAATTGTCTGGAAAAGTTTAGAGGAATGTTTTCTTTCATGATCTGGGATAATAAAGAAAAATCTTTATTTGCTGCACGTGATCGTTTTGGGGTGAAACCATTTTTTTACAGTAATACTAATGATTTTATTTTCGCTAGTGAGATCAAGGCGATAAAAAGAATAAAAGGATCAACACAAAATGTAAGGCAATGGGCCAATTATTTCTGCTATGGTTCCTATGGACTTCCGTCAGAAACCTTTTTTCAGGATATTCATCAATTACCTGCCGGCCATTATCTGCAATTTCAGGATGAAAGCTTACGAATAGAAAAATGGTATGATTTTCCTGAACGAATCTCTTTTTTAAAAAGGAGTTATTCTGAGGACGAAATAAAGCAGAAGTATCTTGAACTTTTAAAAGATTCAATAAAACTAAGGTTCAGGGCCGATGTACCTTTGGGATTTAATATTAGTGGTGGTGTGGATAGTTCACTATTGCTGACCTTAGTAAATAACTATCATAGTTCAGAAAAAATAAAAGCATTTACCTTTTTTACAGGTGATGAAAGATATGATGAGTTGCCCTGGATAAAAGAAATGATTTCCCAAACAGGAAATCCTCTTGAAAAAGTAAAACTTTCCTCTTATGAAGTTCCTGAATATGCCAGTTTAATAAGTGAAGTTCAGGATGAACCATTTGGAGGAATTCCCACACTCGCTTATGCCAAGATTTTTGAAAAAGCTAAAGATTCAGGAATTAAGGTTCTGCTTGATGGGCAGGGAATGGATGAACAATGGGCGGGATATGATTATTATAAAACAAAAGATAATTCCATAGTACAGGGAACCGGAAAGTCAGGTAGTTTTAAACCCCACGTTCTCGCAAAAGAGTTTAGGGCTCTTGCTTTAAAACCTAATTATCCCAGACCCTTCGAGTCCAGTTTGCAAAATTTACAATACCGTGATCTTTTTTATACAAAGCTTCCAAGGGCCTTACGGTTCAACGATCGTATATCCATGGCTTTTAGCACAGAGCTTAGAGAACCATTTCTGGATCACCTTCTGGTGGAATATGCTTTTGCCTTACCCGATGAAATGAAAATAAAAAACGGAGTGCATAAATACATGCTGAGAGAATTGACCGGCGAATTTGTCCCGTTTAAGATCGCAGAGGCTCCAAAAAGGGCCTTGCAAACTCCTCAAAGGGAGTGGCTTGGAGGAGAACTGAGAGAATATGTCGAGAGGAGACTATCCATTCTTCAAGAAAGTAAAGTAAGTGACTGGTTCGATTTTAAATCCATTTATAAGGAATGGGAGGATTATCAAAAAGGTGATAAACAGAATAGTTTTTACCTCTGGCAATGGATTAATGCGAGTCTTATATTTGAAAATAGCTGATATAATCTTTCAGTTTTCTATATTTGAAAGTCCTGTAAACCTATCCTGATTTGACACCAAAAAAACTCCTTGTAATTATTCCTGACGGAGTCGGTCTTCGAAATTTCGTCTACACTAATTTTCCTGACGAAGTAAAATCTGCAGGTTGGGAGTTGGTCTATTGGAACGCTACCGGGTTTAAGTTAGATGAATTGGGTTTTAAAGAGATTAGTTTAAAACCCAAACCCAGGGCCTGGACAGATCTTCTGAAACGGGCTAAGATCAATTTAGAGTTGGAATATTTTGAGAAAAAGTTCAATGAGCCTGTATATAAGAAATATAAGTTTTCTTCTTCTCAAAATGGTTTGAAAAATAAATTGAAAGGTCTTATAGTCAGTTTTTTAGCTAAAAAATATGAGGGAGAAAAAGGTCTGGATAAATTAAGAACGCTAATACAAAATTCTGAAAGGAAATCTGAATATTACAAGCACTGTATAGAGGTATTGAGTCAGGAAAAACCTGATGCTATTTTCTGTACAAATCAAAGGCCAGTGAATGCGATTTCACCAGTTTTAGCTGCCCAGGACTTAGGAATTCCTACTTCCTGCTTTATTTTTTCTTGGGATAACCTCCCCAAAGCTACCAAGGTGATAGATACAGATTATTACCTGGTGTGGAGTGAGCATATGAAGGACGAACTATTGCGATATTATCCCTATATAAATCTAGAACAGGTTAAGATAACCGGAACTCCTCAATTTGAAATTCATTATAAAAAATCCGTTGTTTTACCAAGAGAATCGTTTGTCTCAAAATATAACCTGGTTTCTTCCAGGGAATATCTTTGTTTTTCCGGAGATGATATCACCACCTCACCTCATGATGAGTGTTTTCTGAGGGATGTAGCCGAAGCAGTAAATCAATTAAATGAAAAAGGAGAAAATATCGGAATTATTTTTAGGCGCTGTCCTGTAGACTTTTCTGGCAGATACGATAAGGTTTTACAAGAGTTTAGTGAAATTATCGTTTCTATAGATCCAGACTGGACAGGCAATGGTGATTCCTGGAATCAGGCTATGCCAAAAAAGGACGACATGGCATTGCAAACAAATATTGCTGAACACTGTTTTATGGTTATTAATGTGGCCTCCTCAATGATTTTTGACTTTGCGACAAAAGGAAAACCTTGTGCATACCTCAATTATTTGTTAGAACTGAAAGATCAGAAAAAGGATATTAGGGAAATATATTCTTATATTCATTTTAAAACCATTCCTGAAAATGCCGTTTTTTGGATTAATAATAAAGAAGAGATAGGGGATATAATTCAACAGGCCCTGGAAGATACTAATAAAGAGAGGTTGGGTATGGCGATGAGTTGGTTTCAACAGATTAACTGTTGTGCAACAGAAGCCTCAAAAAATATAGTTCATCAATTAGACCAGATAAATTAGATGCATATTGCTTTTCTTACACCGGAATATCCCCATCAATTAACAGGGTCTTCTGGAGGTCTTGGTACTAGCATCAAAAATCTGGCTAGTTCTCTTTGTGAAAAAGGGGTTGAAGTAAGTGTAATACTTTATGGTCAGGAATCTGAAATGGAATTTGAAGATGCCGGGATCAGTTTTTACTTTTTGAGACAAAAAAGATATAAGATAGGAGGCTGGTTTTTTTATAGGAAATACATCAAGAAAAGCATTAATAATCTGATCAGAAAAAAAAATATAGATGTAATTGAAGCACCTGACTGGACTGGGATAACTGCATTAATTGATTTTAAATGTTCTTTAGTGATCCGTTTGCATGGAACAGATGCTTATTTCTGTGAGCTAGAGGGGCGTCAGCAAAAATGGAAGAACCGTATTTTCGAAAAAAAAGCTTTGGAAGCTGCTGATTTTTTGATTTCTGTAAGCCGGTTTACCGCTGAAAAAACCAACGAGATTTTTGGAATAAATCGGGAATATGAAATTATTCCCAATAGTATTGAGACGCGAAGTTTTGTTCCCTCAGATGTTGAAATCGTTCCTGGAAGAATACTTTATTTTGGTACTATAATTCGGAAAAAAGGGGTGCTTGAGCTGGCAGAAATTTTCAATAAGGTAATTATACAAAGACCTGAAAGTGATTTGGTACTTATTGGTAACGATGTCATAGATAATTTTGATAATAGATCAACTTTTGAGCTTTTTAAAAACCGACTTTCAAAACAGGCTGAGGAGAAAATGAATTATTTAGGTAAGGTGGAGTATGATAAAATTAAAGCATATATCCAGGAATCTGCAGTCGTGGTTTTACCTAGTTTTGCCGAGGCTTTGCCAATGACCTGGATTGAAGCTATGGCCCTGGAAAAAGCGCTAGTAACTTCTGATATTGGTTGGGCTGAAGAGGTGATGGTGGACGGTGAAACGGGTTTTACGGTCGATCCAAAGAATTACGATGCCTACGCTGATAGAATTATTAAACTGCTCGATGATGGGGAATTAAGGAGGAAAATGGGGAGTTCAGCCAGAAAACGGGTTATCGAGAATTTCGCTGCAGAAAAGGTAGTAGAGAAAAATATTGAGTTTTATAAATTGGTTATAGAAAAATCGAAGGCTCTTGATCTATCTAAAACATAAAAAGGGTAAGATCTTAAAATCTGTTTATAAAGATGGAGAAGAGATATCTGTTTCTGGTAAGGACCTAATTAAATCTTTCTGGGAATTGACTGAACGATATCCTGATGAGTTGATCCTATGGATAGATGATGAGGTCAGTATTAGCATAAGTGATAAATTGGAGGGAGTCTTTCACCATGATCTTATCATGGCTTCATATTCGGTAAGCAGCCAATATATCCCTGATGAAATTGGATATATTGATCAATTGCCGTTTATAAATCCCAAAAATGGTGTGCTATATCCTACCTGGAGAATGAGTACTGATGTGGGGGGGATCAAAGGCAGAGTTGCAAATCGATTCAAGTATTTGCTAGGTGATATTATAGATTTTGGTTATTTGATTAATTCAATTTCTAAATTAGGTCAGCAAAATTCGCTTTTTTGCTATTCTGCACCAGAACTGGTAATAGAACCAAATTCGGAAACCCTCAAGAAAGTTAATGGAAAAAAGGAATTATTTCGTTTTGTTGGTCAGCACTACAATAGAATACGGTTGTTAATACTATTTTTCTGTTTTATTAAATATGAGCATAAGTTTCTGTTCTGGTCTTTAGTTGCTGGCCTTATTCAGAAATCTTGGTTCAAGGAGGATATAAGACTTGAGAATATTGAAATTAAATCGCATATAAGTCAATTGAGGGAAAATTCTGTGGATGTGATAATCCCAACTATGGGAAGACCTAAGCATCTAGAAAACATATTGAATGATTTAAAAAATCAACGATTCCTGCCCTCCAAGGTAATAATCGTTGAGCAGGACCCAGAGGAAAACTCTAATACTCAACTGGGATTTATTAATGAGACCGACTGGCCGTTTCAGATAGTCCATCATTTTATACATAGGACAGGAGCTTGTAACGCACGAAATTTAGCAATGAGGAATATCGAGGCAAATCACATCTTTTTTGCCGATGATGATATTCGATTTTCCGAGGATCTTTTAATTAAGGCCGTTACGGAATTGAACAGACTCGGGATTGGTGCCCTGAATTTAAACTGTATTTTACCTGGGGATAAAACCGTTTTTACAAAGATCAAACAGTGGGGAGCTTTTGGCTCCGGAACTTCAGTAGTAAGATCTGAATATGCCTTGAAATGTAAATTTTCTGAATTATTCGAACACGGATTTGGTGAAGATCTTGATTTTGGACTTCAATTAAGGTCAAAAGGCTGCGACGTGATCTACCATCCTGAAATTACTACTATTCATTTAAAAGCCAAAGAAGGCGGCTTTCGTTCAGTTCCAAAAAACCAATGGATCAAAGAAGACTTAGAGCCCAAGCCATCGCCAACTATGATGATATTGGTTAGAAAATACTATTCTAAGCAAATGAAATTAGGATATAAAATAGAATTATTTCTGCGGTTTTATAGAAGACAGTCTATAAAAAAACCTTTAACTTATATTAGTAGTATGAAAAAAAGATGGCAATTAAGTGAGAAAATTTCTGGTGAATTGCTTAATAAAGATTCTACTTTAGAGACTTAAAAATGGAGGATTTACACGAAACTACAAACTTCAGTCTTATAGTCTGTACCTATTCCAGGGCAGACTCTGTTATACAACTGATGGATTCTGTAGCAACTCAAAGTCTGTATCCAAATGAAATCCTGATAATTGATGCTTCTGAAGATGACAGAACTGAAGGACTATTATCTACAAAAAACTATAAATCTCTATTATATTATAAAGTTGCTGAAAAAAATAAAGGCCTAACCAAACAACGTAATTTTGGAATAGGAAATGCTAATTTGTCTTCAGAAATAATTTGTTTTCTGGACGATGATATAGTTCTGGAGGAGGATTACTTTAAAAATCTGATGGGAACTTATAAGCTTAAGCCTGGTGCAGTTGCAGTGGGAGGTAGAATTGTAGAGAACGGAGTATGGAGGGAAACAACTGAAACCTATAAACCTGGTTATGATGAATTCGAAAAAGATGGCTATGTTAGAAAACTAGGAAGTCGAAATGTTCTACGTAAAAAACTTGGCCTATTATCAAATAAACCACCAGGTTTTATGCCAGAATTCTCTCATGGTTTTTCAACCGGTTTTCTACCACCAACAGGAAAAATTTATCCGGTCGAATTTTTTATGGGAGGGGTTTCATCATTTAGAAGGGAAATATTTGAAAAAGTAAAATTTTCAGAATATTTTGAAGGTTACGGTTTATATGAAGATATGGACTTTTGTTTAAGAGCATCTAAACTTGGAGAGCTCTATGTCAATACTTCTGCAAGGGTTTTTCATCTTCATCACGAATCGGGTAGACCTGATTACTTCAGGTATGGGAAAATGGTAGTTCAGAATGGATATTACGTTTGGAAACTGAAATATCCGGATGTAAAATTAAAGTCACAAATAAAATGGTATTTAATTACCATTCTTCTTACTGTTATAAGACTTAAAAATGGTTTATTTGATGGTGAAAAGATCGCGGTAAATGATTTCCAGGGAAGGATTAAAGCTCTACTTACTTTGAGGTCACGGAATTCAAAAATTTTTTAAATTTATTTATTCAGTTTGAAGGATCAAGCTTCTGTTAACGAAAGACAAAAAGATTTCTATAATAGCTTTAAGAAAAATAAGGCTACAAAGCTTTGGTATGCCTTAAGAAATAGTTTACTACGTGATATTAGAAAGAATATTGGAGCTGAAAGGCAAATCTATGATCTTCATAAAAAATGGATTGGGGATCTTTCTGGTCAGAAGGTTCTTGATCTGGGTTGTTTTGCAGGGAATTCTTTATCCTATTATCTCGCAGAAAACTCTAATTCGTATCTCGGAATAGATTTGAGCGAACCCGCCATTGAAAAATTAAACGCCCGATTAAGAAATTTTCCAAATGCAGAAGCTAAAACTTTAGATTTTTTATCCAAGGATTTCAAGGAAGGAGATTTTGACCTTATTTATGCCTACGGAGTTTTACATCATTTCAGGGATACAGATGAACTAATAAGTCGATTAAAAGAAAAACTTAAACCCGAAGGCAGAATAATTAGTTATGATCCTTTACAGACGAGCATACCAGTAAAAATCATACGAAGTGTTTACCGTCCTTTTCAATCAGATAAGGACTGGGAATGGCCATTTTCAAAGAAAGTCTTTAAAAAGTATTGTGATCATTTTGAAATTATAGACCGCAAGGCAATATTTGGTAAAACCAAATGGATATTCTTACTTAATCTTTTACCGGTTTCTGAGAAAAGAAAATTAAAAATCGGGAAAAAATGGCATGAAGAGGACTGGCTAAGATCGGGAAAGTCAGATAAACATTTGTTTAAGTGTATGCATCTTACAATGTTAATGCAAAATAAAACGGATTGACATGAGGTTTTCAATTTTCACCCATGCTGAACATAAGATCTATAGAGGAGATATTTATGCCTACGCTCCATATGTAAGAGAAATGAATTTTTGGATTTCGCATTTTGACGAAGTTGTAGTACTAGGTCCCGGGTCAGAATATAAAGTTGACAAAATAGATTTGAGGTATGAACATAAAAAAATTAAGCTACAACCTTTACCATTCCTTCATTTCAAAAATCTAAGGTATACTTTGAAAAGTATTACAAATTCGGTTTTAGTTGTTTCTAAGATCTTTTCGGAGATGCATACAACAGATCATATACATATCCGTTGCCCCGGTAATATCGGTTTTCTGGCTTGTCTTGTACAAATTTTTTTTCCCTTGAAGCAAAAAACTGTAAAATATGCAGGTAATTGGGATTTGGAAAGTAGACAACCTTTAAGTTATAAAATCCAGAAGTGGATATTATCTAACACCTTTCTTTCAAGAAATATTAAGGTCCTTATTTATGGAAAATGGAATAACTTGAACAATAATATTATTCCCTTTTTTACAGCAACTTATTCTGAAAAGGAAAAAGCTCATGTGAAAAAGAAATTCGAGATGCCCTATAAATTCCTTTTTGTAGGATCCATAGTTGATGGAAAAAGACCTTTATTAAGTTTGAAAATCGTGCATGGTTTGATTAAAAAAGGTGTTGACGCCAGGTTAGATATTTATGGAAAGGGCGAACGCGACGATCAATTATCGGAATATATATTAAAAAATGATCTGCAGGGAGTTGTGACCATGCATGGGAATCAAGATTCAGTAATTCTTAAAGAGGCATATAAGTCATCTCATTTCTCAATTTTACCTTCTAAAAGCGAAGGTTGGCCAAAGGCATTGGCAGAAGCGATGTTTTTTGGGTGTATTCCGATAGCTACCAGCGTTTCTTGTGTTCCCTGGATGTTAAACGACGAAAAAAGAGGTATTTTGATCGAGCCACAACTTGATTATGCAGTACCTAAGATTTCTGAATTTCTTGAGAATCCAGACCTTCTTGACTCAATGTCTTCTAGGGCAATGGAGTGGTCCCAACAATATAATATAGAAAAGTTCAAAGTTGAAATTCAAAAGCTTTTATGAGGATTCTTCAACTTATCGATACACTACATCCGGGAGGGGCTGAACGAGTTGCTTTGAATTATGCAAATTCTTTATTGAAATATGGAATGCAGTCCCATATTTGCGCAACAAGGGATAAAGGTATTCTGATAGACGAGATCCAGGTGGAAGCAAGGTTTCATTTTTTAGGTAAGAAAAATACCTTTGATTTATTGGCACTGAAAAAATTTCGAAATATAATTAGGGAAAATAAAATAGACGTAGTTCACGCCCATGGAACCTCTTGGTTTTTTGCTGTCTTATGTAAAATTTTGGGAGTGAAATTCAAATTGATCTGGCATGATCATTACGGACAGAGTGAATTTTTGAATAGACGAAACTTGCAATCTTTACGTTTTTTTTCGGCTTATTTTGATGGGATTATTTCGGTAAATAAAAAATTAAGAGACTGGGCGATAAACAAGCTGAAATTTAAAAATGTGATTTTCCTGAATAATTTTATAAAGATCAGGGAGGAATCAGATATAAGGCCTGTCAAACTCAAGGGTAATTCAGAAATTAAACTCATATGCGTTGCGAATTTGAGAGCACAAAAAGACCATCGAACTCTTTTAGAGGCTTTTCAGATCTTAACTAAAGATTATAATAGTATATCTCTGCATTTATTTGGTAAAGAATACAATGATCAATATTCAGAGGATATAAAAAATTTAATTGAGTCTTTGACATCAGTATATTGGTATGGGGAGCAGAAAGAAATTTATTCCTATCTATGTCAGGCTGATATAGGAATATTATCTTCAGTTTCAGAAGGTCTTCCTTTAGCTTTACTTGAATATGGAATGGCTAGGTTGGGAGTTGTTATTACTGATGTGGGGGAATGTAGACGGGTTATTGGCAAATACGGCATTTTGACCAATACCAGAAACCCGGTTGAATTAGCTAAAGCGGTTAATATCTATATACAAAATCCTTATAAATTAAGGGATTATTCTAATAACCTTCAAGCAAGAATAAAACACTTATATTCGGAAGAGTATGTAATTCCTGAATACCTTTCTTTCTGTCGCAATCTATGTTAAGTAGTGATAAAATAAATAATCAGTTTTATATCAAAATGTTATTGCTTCATTTTGGTTATGGATTTATTATTTATTTAATGCCTTCATTATCTAAATTGATCCTTTTAGGAATTATGGGTTCATTTATTTTTGTGATACTCGATCGCAAGAATAGAGGGAATGAGGCCTTAATGGCTGCCGCCTACATAGCCGGGGGAGAAGTATTTTTCAGGCAAACTAGTGCCGTGATATTTTATGAGACAGGGAAGTATGCGGTGATTATTTTTCTATTAATCGGGATGTTTTTTAAAGGTGCTAGTTCTAAAACGATTCCTTACTGGATTTATTTGTTAATACTATTCCCAGGGGTTATTGTGGCTTCAATGACAATTAGTTATGAGGCAGATTTCAGAAAACTTGTGGCATTTAATATTACTGGTCCAGTTTGTCTTGGAGTTTCCGCCTTGTATTGCTATTATAAAAAAATAAAAAAAGAAGATTTCCAACGGGTTTTATTGATGTTGTTAATGCCTCTAGTGGCACAAATGACCTACTTATATTTTTATACTCCCAGTATGAACGAGGTGCGCATTAGTTTAGCAGGAAACTATGCTGCAACAGGAGGATTTGGCCCGAACCAAATTTCAACCGTCTTAGGGTTAGGTTGCTTTTTAATTTGTACCCGTTTATTTACAATTCGTACTCGAATGATTAATCTCATAGATCTTATTCTTCTTATTTTAATGGGATATAGAGCAGTAATTACTTTTTCTAGGGGAGGGGTTGTAACTGCTATCTTGTGTACTTTGGCATTTCTTATATTTTTTTATTATAAACAAGATTCAGATAAAATGGAAGGCTCTAATCTTAGAATTATAGGAGTAATATCTATTTTTACCATAATCTGGATAATATCTTCAATGGAAACAGGTGGGTTAATTGGTAATCGTTATACCAATAAAAATGCCGCTGGAGAATTGAAAGAAGATATAACAACGGGTCGGGTAGAGTTAATAGAAACAGAATTAACAGCATTTTATCATAATCCAATAATTGGTATTGGTGTTGGTAAAGGAAGAGAATATAGAGAGGAACATCTAGGTGTGGGTATTAATACACATAATGAAATTAGTCGTTTGTTATCTGAACATGGAATTTTAGGTATTTTTGCTTTGGCAATACTTATTTTTGTTCCATTAGTATTTTGGTTTAAGTTTAAAAATAATTTTTATTTTCTGGCCTTCGTGGCCTTTTGGTTTATGACCATCAACCATTCGGCTATGAGAATAGCTCTTCCAGCATTTGTATATGGACTTGCATTATTATATATAGTAGATGAAAAAAAGAATCCTGTACATAGGCAACGACTTGCAGGTCAATAGTTTTACGGTTACCTATATTTCTTTTTTTAGTAAGATGCTGCGGAAAGAGGGGTATAAGGTAAAGACTGCTTCCACCCGCAATAATAAGGCCTTGCGCCTGGCAGAAATGCTTGGCCTAATCGCCAGGTTTAAGGATTCTACAGATATTGTACTCATAGATACCTACGGAGCGATGAATTTTTATTACGCCTACCTTGTTGGGAAGACCTGTCAGCTTTTTGGTCTGGAATATATACCTATCCTGCACGGAGGAAATCTTCCAAATCGCCTGGTGCATTCGGAAAAGCTGAGCAGGAGTCTTTTTGGTAATGCCAAAGCCAATATAGCTCCATCCAGGTTTTTGCATGATATTTTCCAGGCCCACGGTTTTGTAAATACCAGGATCATTCCGAACGCTATACGTACCGATAAATATCCATTTAATAAGCGCACGGAATTCCGGCCTAAGTTATTATGGGTTAGGCGCTTTCAGAAGCGATATAATCCCATGTTGGCGCTTAAGGTACTTCAGCTTTTAAAACAGACCTATCCCCAGGCCAGTTTATGTATGGTGGGTCCCGAGAAGGATGGTACCCAGGCCGCATGTAAAAAACTGGCCCGGAAGCACGATCTCGATGTGAGGTTTACCGGGAAGCTCAGAAAAAAACACTGGGCTGCACTCTCCAGGAACTATGATTTTTTTATAAATACCACCTCCATAGATAATACTCCGATTAGCGTAATTGAAGCCATGAGCCTGGGCCTGGCTATCATAAGCACCGATGTCGGTGGAATGCCAATGCTCATAGATGATGGCCATGATGGCATTCTGGTGCCTGAGGAGAATGATCAGGCCATGGTAAAAGAAATTTTAAAGATAATTGAAAATCCGGCCAAAGGTCAGCAGCTTTGCGAATATGCCCGGGAGAAAGTGGAGTCTTTTGACTGGGAGCAGATCAAGGATAAGTGGGAAAGCGTTCTTAATTAATGAGAAATATCCTTTATATAGGGAATAAATTAGTAAAGCACGGGTATACACCCACCAGTGCCGATACGCTGCCCCGAAAACTGGAACATGAAGGATTCTGTGTGACAGCCGTTTCCTCTATTAAAAACAGGGGTCTTAGGCTGATGCACATGCTGGGTAGTATTATTGCCCGGAAAAATGTTGATCTGGTAATAATAGATACCTACAGTACCTTGAATTACTGGTATGCAGTAATGGGAGCCGGTTTATGCCGGGTTTTATCTATTCCTTATATCATGATCCTGCATGGCGGGAATCTGGAAATGCGATTAGAAGGTTCTTCTAAAAAGATGCTTGCGTTATTTAGGAATGCGAAAGCTCTGGTGGTGCCATCAAGATTCCTTAAGGAAAAACTGGAGAAATTTCAATTTGAGAATCTTTTGACCATTCCTAATTCTATAGAAATTAACGATTATTCCTTTAAAAGAAGGACACAGGTATCTCCCAGGTTACTTTGGGTGCGAGCTTTTGATGAGATCTACAGGCCTGAACTGGCGATGGATGTTTTAGAATTGGTGCTAAAAGATTACCCGGAAGCAGATTTATGTATGGTTGGGCCAGATAAAGATGGCAGTTTACCCAGATTACAGAAATTAGGCTCGGAACAGCGATTACCGGTGGTCTTCGAAGGAAAATTGACTAAATCTGAATGGACGAGTCTCGCTGCAGACTACGATATATTCATAAATACAACCAGCATAGATAATACCCCCGTGAGTGTTATAGAAGCAATGGCTTTAGGCTTGCCCGTTGTATCCACCAATGTGGGAGGTTTACCTTATTTGATTGAACATGATCTTAATGGAATCCTGGTAGAGCCGGATAATGCCAGTGCTATGGCCGGGGCCATATTGAGCTTGATCAATAAACCAGAGCTTGCTCATAAAATAAGTCTGAATGCCAGAAAAATGGTTGAAAAGTTTGACTGGGAAAATGTTAAAACGGTTTGGTTAGAATTGCTTGCTGAAAAATGATATATTTACCCGGAGCGGAAACCTAACCAGTCATGTCTCAGAAGCCCCTACTGCATTTTGAAATTTCTGAACGCAAAATTCTTTTGCGGCTTTTTGATATGCTGGGTGTTCTCCTTATTCTTAGTCTCGTAGGAATCATTTTTAAATTCGACTATTTTAGAATTGATACCAATAACTGGACCTGGACTTTGATCCTGATGGCTTACCTGAATTTATTCGGAGACATTTTTGAATTATACGACCTGCAGAAAGCAGATCGCTTTGATTCTGTCATTAAAAATGTGCTGCTCACCACGAGTATGACCGTCCTGGCGTATATGTTAACTCCATATTTAACACCAACCCTTCCAGACAACCGCTTGCAAATATTGTTCTTTTTCATTTCCATAGCCGCGGCGCTTTTGATCTGGAGGTTTTTATATATAAACCTGATCTCTTCTCCCAGGTTTTATAAACGGGTGCTGGTAGTGGGAGATTCTTTTGATATCAAACTTATTGCAGAATCTCTCCAAAAGTCTGATCCCAATTACCTGGTGGTGGGTTATATTCATACCGACAGGAGATTTAAAACAGAATTACCTCTTGAGGATCTCTTGCGTTTTGAGGTACATGAATTGAAGGATGCGGTGAAGCAAAATCATATCAATGAAATACTGGTAGCCGGCGCTTATCAAAAGGGGCTTATGTTAACACTGTATAACCAGTTAAGTGATCTGGTCAAACAGGGATTCCCTGTTCGGGATTATATTCAGGTATATGAAGAAGTGACCCGGCGTATTCCGGTTCAGAACGTAGATAAGGATTTTTACAAATACTTTCCCTTTAGCCGTAGTAATCAGAACAAATTTTATCTGTCTATATTCAGGATATTTGATGTGTTCATCTCTTTATTTGGTATCATTTTCGGAATCCTGATAGCCCCTTTGGTTCTTATCGGGAATGTGATCGCTAACCGGGGTAAGCTTTTCTATACCCAGGATAGGGTAGGGAGGCACGGAGAAATTTTTAAGATCCTGAAACTTCGTACGATGACCAAGGATGCCGAGGCTGCCGGTCCCCAATATGCCCAGAAGAATGATTACCGGGTTACCAAATTCGGAAGGTTTCTCAGA
This sequence comes from Christiangramia sabulilitoris, assembly GCF_007050985.1. Taxonomy (GTDB): domain Bacteria; phylum Bacteroidota; class Bacteroidia; order Flavobacteriales; family Flavobacteriaceae; genus Christiangramia; species Christiangramia sabulilitoris. Next base: position 25,771 of record NZ_VHSF01000003.1, on the reverse strand, counting down.
AGAGCCCGGATTGATGAGATCCCACAGTTTTATAATGTGCTCAAAGGGGATATGAGCCTCATCGGTCCCCGGCCGGAGCGACCGGTATTCGTAAAAGAGCTATCTGAATTAATTCCTTTCTACGAAACCAGGCATATCATAAAGCCAGGTTTAACAGGTTGGGCCCAGGTGATGGCCAATTATGGCGATTGCTATGATGACAGCCTGGAGAAACTGCAGTACGATCTATACTATATCAAACACCGTAATATTTTTCTGGATCTGAGTATTCTATTAAAAACCCTGAGTACGGTCATTTTCTTTCGGGGGCAATAATGTATTGATCGGTAAGTAGTTATCAGTACTTGTATATCAGATAACAGGTTTTATCTTCCAAAAGAACTTAGAATTCCGGAGCAATTTTTTAATATAGGAATGGAGATTTTTACCTGGCCTACAGCCTACAGCCTACAGCCTACAGCCTAAAGCCTTACACTCTTCACTCTCCACTTTCCTCTCACCTCACGAGGGTCTTTTCCTCTGGTATTTAACTACTGAAAAAAGAAAAATAAACAAAGCGAGAAACTGTGCTATTCTGGGAATATAGTCGCCATATCTTACATAAAAGGTTCTCCCTTCTTCGATCCCGATCTGACCGGTAATACTTCCCTGCTTTTCATAACCAAGACTTTGCACAATATCACCTCTGGAATTTATGATCGCTGAAATACCTGTATTGGCACTTCTGGCCACATATCTCCTGTTCTCCACTGCGCGGAGTCTGGCATAACTTAAATGCTGCCGGTGGCCCTGGGTGTTGCCCCACCAGGCATCATTGGTAATGATACTCAGAAAGGATGCGCCGTTTTCAACGTAACCGGTCACATATTCACCATAGACCGATTCGTAGCAAATTATTGGAGCGGTGCCCAGATCGTTATTCAGCCAGAGTACTTCCCGGTCATCCTGGGTTGTTTTCATAGCTACGGTACCTCCAAGGTCTATCATAATATCTCCCAGGATGGGTTTAAGAATACTCTGGTAAGGAAAATTCTCCACGCCAACCACCAGTTTGGATTTATGGTATAACTGCGACGTATCTGCAATATTTCTAATGAGAAAAGCTGAATTATAGTCATCATACCAGTCCCTCACTCCAATCTGATTAGATTGCTTTCCTACCTTGTCTGGATCCTGAAACCGGTCATACATACTAATACCTCCAAGAAAATTCAGGCCCTCGTTCATACGGATGATCTGTCTTCCAAAGAATACGGCTTCAGAATTTTGAAAATTCGAAAGCTGAGTTCCGTCTGCAAAAACCGTTTCCGGCGCGATGACCAGACTGGTGGAATCGGTAACTGCTTTTTTGCTTAATTGCAAGAGGAGCCGGCCAATACGGGTGTCTGTAGTATTATATTTTTCGGTATATGGATTTATATTCGGCTGAAGGATCACCACCTCTAATTTTTCCCTTGGTTCCTCATTGCTATAGTAAAGTATAAGTGAGATTCCTATGGGTAAAAGTATAAATAGAGAAATTTTGACGAGTGAACGGTAGATGATCGTCTTTTCCCGGTATTCTCTGAATTGCAAAATGGCTTTAAATACTGCGATATTCACCAGTAAGACCCACAGACTTCCTCCAAAAGTACCGGTATATTCATACCATTGTACCCAGCTGATATATTCTGAAAAAACATTGCCCAGATTTAACCAGGGCCAGGAGAAATCCCAGTTGAGATGAATTTTTTCAAATACCATCCAGATACTGGCCAGAAAAGCCGAAGCTGCCGTAAAATTTGTTCTTTTGGCTACTATATGATATAATAAAAATACCAAAGTCATTAAAAGAGAATTCGCAAGAATGGCAAATACCCCACCAAAGGGAGTGGAAAAATAGATCCAGTAGGTAGTAATGAGATTCCAGATAAAGAAGCTGAGATAGGATAAGGCGAAAACCTTCAGTTTTTTCCAGCTGCCCGCGTGATTTCTTATTCTGAATTCAGCAAGCAGTAGTGGTACTAAAGCAAAAAATATAAAAAGCGGAAAGCCATAGGTAGGCCAGGCGATCTCAAAAAGGATTCCGCTAAGTATGGCATATAATAGATTCTTCATGTGGTTGAGGTCTGCCCAAAAATAATAAACTTCTGCGGGAACCCGGGTATAATTTGGGGCACGACTTCAGGTCTTTTACAATAACATAATTTTTAGAGCTATTTCAACTCAAAATAGTAGTTTAGTACATTCAAATTAAAATGATCTAATGGGTATTAAAAGACATATTCCAAATCTAATCACTCTGTTAAACCTGTTTAGCGGAAGTATCGCGCTCATTTTTGCGGTTAAAGGGAATCTTATATTAGCAGCAATATTTGTGGCTGCGGGAATATTCTTTGATTTTTTTGACGGACTGGCCGCCAGACTTCTTGATGTGAAAAGCGAAATGGGACTGCAGCTCGATTCGCTGGCAGATGTAGTGACCAGTGGAGTGGTACCGGGAATCGTTATGTATCAATTGCTAAACAAGGCTTTACCTGTTTCGGGAGGTTTAGGAAGTGACTGGAATTCATCGGTTTTTGATGTACAGCTAAAACCATTCGCCCTCATAGGGTTATTGATCATCCTGGCTTCTGCCTACCGGCTGGCAAAATTCAATGTAGATGACCGCCAGACCGATTCTTTTATAGGACTACCCACACCGGCCAATGCTCTTTTAATTCTTAGTTTGCCGCTAATTCTAACCTATCAGTCAGGACCTTTTATCTCGGGGCTATTATTGAACGAGTGGTTTCTGGTAGGGTTGACCCTGGTAAGTTGTTATTTGCTGAATGCGGAACTACCTCTTTTCGCTTTGAAATTTTCAGACTGGGGCTTCAGGGAAAATAAGATGAGATACTTCTTTATCATCAGCTGTCTGGTACTGATTATATTCCTGAAGTTCATTGCTATTCCGGTGATCTTATTGCTCTACGTTTTGCTTTCAGTAATATCTATGAGAACTTCTCAATTAGGTTGATTTTTAAGCAATACTAATTCTGCATTCAAGGTTGCACCGCTAATAATGTCCATATTTGCAAATGGCCATTTAGTAAGATTTTTTCTGTTTTCAGCCAAGGCATAAAAAGTTTTAAAATACTCTAAAGAAAGGTGATTCTCATCATAGTAGTCCTGAATGTTATTAAGCATGTTCTCTTGTTGATATACTTTAGCCCAATTGATGGAATTAAATAGCCTATATCTCATATGTATATCTTTATTTTTCATCATTCTTTTAATAAGCCAATCATCAATTTTTGACCTTATTGCCCAAATAGGTATCCTAATTAGATTACTTGCCGTTTGCGGTATTAATGGAATTTGGCTGGTAGGTATGTTCTTAAATTTGGTTAATTCTGGAACCGATTTAAGTAGATAGTTAGCGAAGCGATAATATATCCTAAGATTAGGGTGAATATTACTTGTTTTTTTTAACATCTGTAGTGACATTCCTGGGCTATATGCATAAAATTTTTCATTACATATATTTACTTGTTTAGATAATACCATTCTGGTATAGGTAAACCAGGAAAATAATTCGTCGTACAATTCAGAGTAAGGTAGATCATGAGATTCAATTCTTTCGAAAATTTCTGCGGTATCTTTTATTGTTTCATTGATTAACTTATCCTTAAAATCAGAATACTTTAATTTATCAAACCAAAAATCTACATACCACGATAAGATAAATTTTAATTTTTTATTCTTCCATTGGATAAACTGGAAAGGGGTGTTAGGTGTAAGCTCAATATTCGAATTTTTAAGATAATATTTGAAAAAATTCTGTTTTCTGAAATTATCGGTATTTAATTTTTTAATATTTCTAGCAGGTAAAGCTTCACATAGTTCACCTAATATAATAGGTTCTTTATCTCTTAAATTTATGTTTGTCAAAATTTCTAACCAAGAGTTCAAATTAATTGCCTCAGTATTCTTTGTATAATCATATAGCAGTTCTTTGCATGGAAAATATTGATTAGGATCAAATAGAATAGTATGTTTTGCGCCTTTAGATTTGGCTAATTTTGCAGCTATTCTACTTTCATAATTTCTAGCACTACCAAAGGTAAAAGCTGAAATTTCCTTATTTTCTATAGAGCCTAATGCTATTCTACTATCGATTCCACCACTTAATGCAATATTCGTCCGATCGAAACCTAAACTGCAAAGCGAGGATTCTTTCTTATAATGTTCCCAATATGATTCTAATTCAGTTCTATCAATGTAGGGCTTACCAATATTTCGGAAGAGACTATTATCAAAATTCCTTTTTAATATTTTTCCTGACAAACCTATTTTTAACCATTCTCCCGGTAAAAGTCTTTTGCAATTTTTAAGTATTGTTCTAGAGCCTATATTGCAAAAATTAGGTCCAACTGCCCTTTGAAAAATACCTGTTTTATCTTCTTCTGCTCCGGAATACCTTCCGATTAGAATTATACTATTCGAAATATAAACTACGCCATCCTTGATTAAATAATATAGTGGATATATATTACAGAGATCTGAGGTGATTACGATATTAGAAGATAGCTTTTCTAAAATAAGTGTGGAAAAACTACCGGTTATGTGATCCTCAACCGGCCAATTTCTAAAAACATATTTTATTGCTGATCTTTTCTGAAGGCTGAGCTCTTCAAAAGAATAATCTCTAAGGTATCCGTTAGTAATGGAGACAAGATCCTCTGTCTCGGTAATAGTATTTGGATCATTTATTAATAGGGAAAATTCACCAACCCTCCTTAACTCAAGATTGTCAAAATCTTTTGCGAGGTTAAGATCAATTTTTTTACTGGTAAATAGGAATTTCATAATTAGCCCTTAAATTATAAAATTATTGTTAGGCTAATTAAATAACTTCTTTTTTCTTAATTCGAAGTTCTGTCCCAGGTAGACCTTTCGTACCATTTCATCTTCAGCCAGTTCTTCAGGCATTCCATGCTTAAGAATACTACCTTCGAACATTAGGTAAGTGCGGTCTGTGATCGCTAAAGTTTCCTGAACATTATGATCTGTAATTAGGATCCCTATATTTTTATCTTTTAACTGGGCTACAATACGCTGAATGTCTTCCACCGCCACGGGATCTACTCCCGCAAAGGGTTCATCCAGAAGAATAAAACTGGGGTCTGTAGCCAGGGCCCTGGCGATCTCTGTTCTTCTGCGTTCCCCACCACTCAACAGGTCTCCACGGTTCTTGCGAATATGATTAAGACCGAATTCCTCAATTAAGGATTCCATTTTCATTATACGTTCTTTCTTAGAAAGTTTGGTGAGTTCAAGAACGCTCATAATATTATCTTCAATACTCAGCTTTCTGAAAACTGAAGCTTCCTGCGCCAGATAACCTATCCCGTGCTGAGCCCTTTTATACATAGGGTATTTAGTAATATTCGTCTTGTCAAGGATGATATTACCGCTGTTAGGTTTGATCAAACCTACGATCATGTAGAAAGAAGTAGTCTTCCCGGCACCATTTGGCCCGAGAAGTCCTACTATTTCTCCCTGATTTACTTCTACCGAAATGCCTTTTACCACATCTCTGCCTTTATAGGTCTTTACAAGTTTTTCAGCACGTAATTTCATATTCCTGATTTACATTTCTGATTGCGCAGAAATTATACCGTAATTATTCTGCGTTCTCCAGAGCTTCCCAGTATTCGAATGCCCTTCTTAAATGTGGGATGACGATGGTACCGCCAATAAGCGTTCCAATACTCAAGGTTTCCATAACTTCTTCTCTGGTAATACCTTCCTTATAACTTGCTTCAAGGTGATATTTTACACAATCGTCACATCTTAATACTGTGGAAGCAACCAGGCCTAAAAGTTCCTTGGTCTTTTTGTCCAGGGCACCTTCTGTAAAAGCGTTCGTATCTAAATTAAAAATTCGTTTAAGAATTTTATTGTTTTCAGCAAGTATCTTATCGTTCATCTTGGCGCGGTACGAATTAAATTCGTCCACTTTATCTATATCTATCATAGCTTATTTTTTTAATTTTTCTTCTTCTTTTCTGTACATGATCTTGGAAATCACAATGCTTACTTCATATAAGATCAATACGGGAATGGCAACAATGATCTGGCTCACTATGTCGGGAGGGGTAATGATAGCTGACAGAATTAAAACTATTACCAGGGCATATTTTCTGTAGGTTCTAAGGAACTGCGGAGTAACCACACCTACCTTGGTAAGGAAATATATGACTATGGGTAATTCAAAGATCAGTCCGCTAGCCAGTACTGAAGCCCTTACCAGGCTTATATAACTGCTCAGGTCAAAATCATTGAAAACGGTATCACTTACCTGATATTTTCCAAGGAAATTAATAGACAACGGAGTAACTACATAATACCCGAAAAGAACTCCCGTAAAGAATAATAGCGAGGTAATAAAGATAAAGCCTTTAGCATGTCTCCTCTCATTATTGTGCATGGCCGGAGCCACAAACTTCCAGAATTCATAGATCACATAAGGAAAGGCAATTATAAAACCGGCGGTTATTGAAGTCCATACGTGGGCAGAAAACTGTCCACCCATGGTCCTGCTTTGTATCCTGAAAGGCATCTCGGGGTCACAAAATCCACCATCGATCCCAAACAGGCCGGAAAGTTTACATAATGCCCGGTAAGAAAGAAAATCTCCTTTGGCCGGTCCAAATAACAAGACATCAAAAATGAAGCTTTTTAAAACAAAAGCGATCGCTCCGGCAATTACTACTGCCAGTACTGCTCTTATCAAATGCCATCTTAGTTCTTCGAGATGGTCTAAAAAAGACATTTCATTTCCGGGGTCTTCCTTTGGGGCAATTTTATCCATTACAAAATTCCTTCTCTAATTAGATTATGTAGGTGCACAACTCCGGCATATTTCCCGTTTTCAACAGCCAGTAACTGTGAGATCTGATTCTTTTCCAGAACTTCCAGAGCTTCCACGGCCAGGGTGTCCTGCTCTACAGTTTTTGGATTTTTACTCATTATATCTTTCGCCTTCAGGCCTTTGATATCTTTATGATCTTTCAGCATTCTGCGAATATCACCGTCGGTAATTATTCCAATGATCTTATCATTATCAATAACTGCGGTTACTCCAAGCATTTTTTCTGAAATCTCCACCAGGGTATTGGCAACATCTGTTTCCGGAGAAACCTGAGGCTGCATGTTCTGGGAAGTAATATCGCTCACCCTTAAATAAAGTTTTTTACCCAGTGATCCTCCCGGATGATATTTGGCGAAGTCTCTGCTGCTGAAACCTTTCAGATTAAGAAGGCACACAGCCAGCGCGTCCCCAATGACCATTTGTGCCGTGGTACTGGTAGTGGGTGCAAGATTATTAGGGCAGGCTTCTTTTTCTACATAACAATTCAAAACATAATCTGCTTCCTGTCCCAGGAAAGATTCCTTATTTGCCGTAAGACCTATTAAGGTATTGTTGAAATTCTTGATCAAAGGGACCAGAACCTTAATTTCAGGACTGTTCCCGCTTTTGGAGATACAGATTACCACATCGTTATCCTGCACAATTCCCAGGTCGCCATGAATGGCATCTGCGGCATGCATAAATATAGAAGGAGTTCCCGTTGAGTTTAAAGTCGCCACGATCTTATTGGCTATAATGGCGCTTTTACCTATCCCGGTGACCACCACACGACCTTCAGATCTGTAAATAATCTCGACCGCTTTGGTAAACTCTTCGTCTATGAAATTTGTGAGGTTCGCAATTGCTTCTGCTTCATTGGAAATGGTTTCTTTTGCAGAGGAAATGATTTGATCGCTAAGTTTCAAATTAGATTAAATTAAGAATTGCAGGTACTAAAGAAATATGTATATTTAGTAATGCAAATGTATGTAAAATTGTAACACAATTGAATGGCTTTGACCGAAATTGATTTACACAAAGAACTGAAGAGGTACTTTGGATTTAGTCAGTTTAAGGGGCTTCAGGAAGAAGTAATTACCAGTATAGTTAAAGGAAATGACACCTTTGTGGTAATGCCAACTGGCGGAGGTAAATCACTATGTTACCAGCTCCCTGCACTTATACAAGACGGTACTGCAATAGTAGTGTCGCCCCTTATCGCATTAATGAAGAACCAGGTAGATGCTATTCGCAGCATTTCCTCAGAGCATGGCGTGGCCCATGTTCTCAACTCCTCTTTAAATAAGACCGAAGTAGCACAGGTAAAAAGTGATATCAGAAATGGTGTCTGTAAACTATTATATGTTGCTCCCGAATCACTTACCAAAGAAGACTATGTCGATTTTCTGAAAGATCAGACCATATCTTTTCTGGCCGTTGATGAAGCTCACTGTATAAGTGAGTGGGGACACGATTTTAGACCGGAATACCGGAACCTAAGGCATATACTTCAAAGAATAGGTGATAATATTCCCGTAATAGGTCTAACCGCCACGGCAACTCCAAAAGTTCAGGAAGATATTCTTAAGAATCTTGGGATCACCAATGCTAAAACCTTTAAGGCCAGTTTTAACCGGCCTAATTTGTATTACGAGGTACGACCCAAGACCAAGAATATTGAAGCCGATATAACCCGTTTTGTAAAACAGAATGATGGTAAATCGGGGATCATATATTGTCTTAGCCGGAAAAAGGTGGAAGAGCTGGCGCAAACATTACAGGTCAACGGGATCAAGGCGGTGCCTTATCATGCCGGCCTGGACGCAAAGACCCGTTCCAAACACCAGGATATGTTCCTGATGGAAGATATAGACGTGGTCGTGGCGACTATCGCCTTCGGAATGGGGATAGATAAACCCGATGTTCGCTTCGTGATCCATCACGATATCCCCAAGAGTATTGAAAGTTATTACCAGGAAACCGGCCGTGCCGGTAGGGATGGTGGTGAAGGTCATTGCCTGGCATACTATTCTTATAAGGATATTGAAAAGCTGGAAAAGTTCATGAGCGGTAAGCCTGTTGCAGAACAGGAAATTGGTCATGCCCTTTTACAGGAAGTGGTGGCCTATGCTGAGACTTCTATTTCCAGAAGAAAATTCATTCTGCATTATTTCGGGGAAGAATTTGATTCTGAAACCGGCGAAGGTGCCAGTATGGATGATAACGTCCGGAATCCTAAAAAACAACATGAGGCGAAGGAAGATCTCGAGTTGTTGCTGAAGACGATCAGGGAAACAAATGAATTATATAAATCCAAGGAGGTAGTAAAAACCCTTATAGGTAAATCCAATGCGGTAATTCTCTCGCATAAGACAGATGAACACCCGTTATTTGGAAAAGGAAGCCATCAGGACAGTGGTTACTGGATGGCCCTGACCAGGCAGGCCCTGGTAGCCGGTTATCTTAAAAAAGATATTGAAACTTACGGAGTGGTCAAATTAACCGATAAAGGTCATGAATATCTGAAAAATCCTGTTTCCTTTATGATGACCGAAGATCATATTTTCAATGATCAGACCCAGGATGTAATCAAGGCAGATAAAGGTGCTGCAGCAGTTGATGAGCAACTGGTGAAAATGCTGAAAGAATTAAGAAAGAAGGTAGCTAAGAAAAAAGACCTGCCTCCTTTCGTTATTTTTCAGGATCCCTCACTGGAAGATATGGCTCTTAAATATCCCATTTCTATAGATGAATTAAGCAATATTCACGGAGTAGGAGAGGGTAAAGCTAAGAAATACGGGAAAGAATTCGTAGATCTTATTGCCCGTTATGTGGAGGATAATGATATTGTAAGACCAGATGATTTCGTGGTAAAATCTACCGGAGCCAATAGTGCTTTAAAGCTTTATATCATCCAAAGCGTAGACAGGAAGTTACCTCTTACAGATATAGCTTCAGCGAAAGGTATGGCTATGCCTGAATTTATCAAGGCAATGGAAGCTATTGTTTATAGCGGAACAAAATTAAATATCGATTACTGGCTGGATGATATTCTGGATGAAGATCAACAGGAGGAAATACATGAATATTTCCTTGAGGCTGAAACAGATAAGATCGCAGAAGCCATGGAAGAATTTGACGGCGATTATGATGAGGAAGAACTGCGCTTATACCGTATTAAGTTCATAAGTGAGGTGGCAAATTAAAGCATAAAAAAACCCGGAATTTCCGGGTTTTCTTTTTTACTTTTTTCCAGTTATAAGCTGTAGGATAAACTTAGTATCCATTGAGAGGGCCTTGAGTCTACCGTGAAATTCTCTGAGGCCATTTCATTTAGACCGAAAGCGGTATTTTCTGAAAATGCTCCTTCATATCTTACATCAAATTCCAGTCTGCCAAGATCTAAGCCTGCTCCAAGCTGATATCCTACAGAGATCTCATCTTCTACATCTCCAATGCTAAAAGGCGAATTTTCTATCTCGTTATTCAGGACATATTGAAAGGATGGTCCTGCTTTAATATTCAGTGGGCCCAGAACATTTAGTCCCAGAAGTACCGGGGCATCGATCTTTTGTACTTTATAGTCAAAAGTGGAATATTCTGTATTAAGCTCTGTGTACAGCAATTCAGGACGAAGAAAAATTCCCAGTACTTCGAACTGCGCAAAAACTCCGGCATGAAAACCGGTTTTGTTTTTACCACCCTCTTCAAAATTAGAAGCGAAATCTTCAGCGCCTTCTTGTGCAGATTCGTAATCACCGGTTGCACCATAATTAAGTCCACCTTTTAATCCGAATTCGGCTTTTTGTGCCTGCATGCTGGCTGCACCGAGTATTAAAAATCCAAAAAATAGTAGCTTTTTCATAAGTATGTTTTTATTCGGGGTTCTATAACGCAGTAAACATGCCAAATATTTCCTGTTTAAAATAACAAACCTCTCAGTGTTTGAAAATGAGAGGTTTGATGTTATAAATTTTAAAGCTGTTATTTACGCTTCAAAACTTTTTCTGTAGCCTTGATGATTGCTTCAGCATTTAATCCATATTTATCCATAAGCTGCGCCGGAGTTCCGCTTTCACCAAAAGTATCTTTGGTTGCCACAAATTCTTGAGGTGTCGGATGGTTTTCGGCCAGGGTTCTGGCTACACTTTCTCCTAATCCTCCCAGGAAGTTATGCTCTTCAGCAGTCACCACACATCCGGTTTTCTTGGCAGATTCGATTATAGCCTCCTCATCAAGAGGTTTGATCGTGTGAATATTGATCACTTCTGCACTGATGCCTTTTTCATTGAGGCTAACAGCCGCCTGAATTGCTTCCCAAACTAAATGTCCGGTTGCGATAATGGTTACATCTGTACCTTCATATAGTTTTACTGCTTTTCCTATTTCAAATTTCTGATCTTCAGGAGTGAAATTGGCCACTTTTGGTCTTCCGAATCGTAAATATACCGGGCCATCATGATCTGCGATAGCGAGCGTTGCAGCTTTGGTCTGGTTATAATCACAAGTGTTGATAACCGTCATTCCCGGTAACATCTTCATTAATCCGAGGTCCTCCAGGATCTGGTGCGTAGCACCATCTTCACCTAAAGTAACCCCCGCATGAGATGCACAGATCTTCACATTTTTGCCTGAATAGGCTACACTCTGGCGGATCTGGTCATAAACCCTTCCAGTGGAAAAGTTGGCAAAAGTTCCCGTAAAGGGTATTTTACCTCCAATGGTCATACCCGCAGCCATCCCGATCATGTTTGCTTCAGCAATACCCACCTGGAAAAAACGCTCCGGGTGATTTTCTTTAAATTCGTCCATTTTTAATGATCCGGTAAGATCGGCACAAAGAGCTACCACATTTTCGTTGGTCTTACCCAGCTCGGTCAATCCGGCACCGAAACCTGAACGTGTATCTTTACTTCCTGTATTTTTATATTCTTTCATGGTCTTTAAAATTTAATATTAATGAATGTCTCCGGGATTAATAATCTCCCAGCGTTTCAGGATTCTGAGCGAGTCCTGTTTCCAGTTGCTCATCGTTAGGCGCTTTACCATGCCATGCATGTGTATGCATCATAAAGTCCACCCCGTTACCCATTACGGTATTCATTAATATACAAACCGGTTTGCCTTTTCCGGTTCTTGTCTTAGCCTCTTTAAGACCGTCAATAACCTGTTGCAGGTCATTTCCATTTTCGATCTCCATTACGTCCCAGCCAAAAGCTTCGAATTTAGCTCTAAGGTTTCCAAGAGGAAGTACATTTTCTGTACTTCCGTCGATTTGCTGACCGTTAAGATCTACCGTAGAAATGATATTGTCTACCTTATTACCGGCAGCATACATGATCGCTTCCCAGTTCTGACCTTCCTGCAGCTCACCGTCACCATGAAGGGAATAAACGATATGATCATCATTGTTTAGTTTTTTGGTTTGAGCAGCTCCAATGGCCACACTCATTCCCTGCCCCAGAGATCCTGAAGCGATCCTTATACCCGGCAGGCCTTCGTGTGTGGTAGGATGTCCCTGTAATCTGGAGTCGATCAATCTGAAAGTATTTAATTCATCTACCGGGAAATATCCGCTACGGGCCAGTACACTATAGTATACAGGAGAAATATGACCGTTGGAGAGGAAGAAAAGATCTTCTCCTTTTCCGTCCATATTAAAGTTGGTGTTGTGATCCATAACCTCCTGATATAGCGCAGTGAAAAATTCAGTACAGCCCAGAGAGCCTCCCGGGTGCCCGGAATTTACCTTATGGACCTGCCTTAAAATATCCCTGCGAACCTGGGTAGCAAAATCTTGTAATTCGTTGATGTCTGGCATTTTAAATTGTGTTGTTTTAATGCGGCAAAAATAACTTTTTAAAAGGCTTTGACAAAGCAACTATAGGTCAGTTATTAACTTTTTCCGGAAAATACTAACAAGCTACCTTCCCATAAGCCTTCCATATGATATTAAGTTGAGTATCTTTGCACCGATTAAACGGAACCATGGAGTGAGCCAATTCCAAAACTTCTATTCAACTCAGGTTGTTATTGGCGAATTGCATCTAACCGTTAAAGAACATATATTGATTACCAGATGAAATTTGAACTTTTAACTACCGATGCCGGTAGTAGAGCACGTGCAGGAAAGATAAATACAGATCACGGGGTCATTGAAACCCCTATTTTTATGCCGGTTGGGACGGTTGCTTCAGTTAAAGGAGTGCATCAAAAAGAGCTGAAAGAGGATATTAATCCTGATATTATTTTAGGAAATACCTATCATTTATATCTACGCCCACAAACCGATATTTTAAAGAAGGCCGGGGGATTGCATAAATTCATGAACTGGGACCGTAATATACTTACCGATAGTGGTGGGTATCAGGTATATTCACTTTCCGAAAGAAGAAAGATCAAGGAGGAAGGTGTAAAGTTCAAATCTCATATAGATGGTTCCTATCATACTTTTACTCCGGAAAATGTGATGGAAATTCAGCGGGCCATAGGAGCAGATATTATCATGGCTTTTGATGAATGTACCCCTTATCCCTGCGATTATAATTATGCTAAACGATCTATGCATATGACGCATCGCTGGCTGAACAGATGTATTAATCATCTGGAGAAAACACCTGAAATTTACGATTATAAACAAACCCTGTTCCCTATAGTGCAGGGAAGTACATATAAGGATCTGCGTAAGCAATCTGCAGAATATATTGCCAATGCCGGGGCAGAAGGTAATGCCATTGGTGGCCTTTCTGTAGGGGAGCCTGCAGAAGAAATGTATGCGATGACAGATGTGGTGACCCAGATCCTTCCCGAGGATAAACCTCGATATTTGATGGGCGTGGGAACTCCTATTAATATACTTGAAAATATCGCCCTGGGAATAGATATGTTCGATTGTGTAATGCCTACCAGAAATGGTAGAAACGGGATGCTGTTTACTTCCCACGGAACTATTAACATCAAGAACAGGAAATGGGCTGATGACTTTTCACCTATAGATCCTGAAGGAACCAGCTTTGTGGATTCCATGTACTCTAAAGCATATGTGCGGCATTTATTTTCTGTAAACGAAATGCTTGGCAGGCAAATTGCCAGTATTCATAACCTGAGCTTTTACCTTTGGTTGGTAAGAGAAGCAAGAAAACATATCTTAGCCGGAGATTTCCCTCAGTGGAAAGACAAGATGGTTAAGCAAATGGATAAACGTCTATAATTCCTGAATTTGAAGATTCTAGACTGGTATATACTAAAAAGGTATCTGGGAACATTCACCATGATGTTGGTGTTGTTCATCCCTATTGGTATTACGGTGAACCTGGCAGAGAAGATCGATAAGATCCTTGAAAATGAAGTCCCTTTTATTGAGGTGGCTAATTATTACCTGGATTTCACGATCTATTTTGCCAACCTTTTATTCCCGATCTTCCTTTTCCTTTCTGTGATCTGGTTTACTTCTAAACTGGCGATGAATACCGAAATCGTGGCAATCCTGAGTAGCGGGGTTTCCTTTTACCGGTTCTTGAGGCCTTATCTAATTGGTGCGACAATAGTATGTATTGGTGCCCTCATCCTGGCTATGTATCTTGCTCCACAGGCAAGCAAAGGCTTTAATGAATTTAAATATCAGTATTTAAAGCGTGGCGACCAGATACAGGAAACAAGCGATGTTTACCGGCAAATCAATGATAATGAATACATCTATGCCAGCCATTTTCAACCAAAGACCAGATCTGCCAGGAATTTTACCCTGGAACATTTTGAAGGTAACAAGCTCAAATTTAAGATAAGCGCTTCCAATCTAAGGTATAATGAAGAAGATAGTCTTTATAGCCTGACCAGGGTAGATAAAAGGATTGTAGGCGCAGAAGAAGACAGTATTATGTTTATGCGTACGCTGGACACAATACTTCCTTTTGAATTTGATGAATTAACCCCGGAATCTTATATCGCCGAGACCCTCAATTATACAGAGCTGAATGAATTCATTGAAAAAGAAAGCCGCAGAGGATCTGGAAATATCAACAGATATCTGGTAGTTGCATACAAAAGATGGAGCATTCCAATTTCTGCGTTTATTCTTACCATCATTGCAGTAGCGGTTGCTTCCTTTAAGCGAAGAGGAGGGATGGGAGTGAACCTGGCCGTAGGTATCTCTTTGGCTTTCGTATTTATTTTCTTCGACAAGGTCTTTGGTACTATGGCCGAGCAATCAACATTTTCACCACTTATTGCAGTTTGGTTTCCAAATATCGTTTTTGGAATACTGGCAGTTATACTGTTAGTCCGTGCTAAGCGTTAACTCGTAAAATCTGTTCAAAAATTTAAACTTTATCGGGGATTTCTATCCTTTGAAAGTTGTTATATTTGTATGCTATAAAAATAATTACCATAACCAATATGGAGTATTTAGAATTTGAACAACCCATCAAGGAACTTGAAGATCAGTATGCAAAAGCCTGTAATATTGGTGAAGAAAGTGAAGTTGATGTTACTGCTACCTGTAAGCAAATAGAGAAGAAACTTATAGAAAAGAAGAAAGAGATCTATAAGAATTTAACACCCTGGCAGAGGGTACAAATCTCAAGACATCCCAACAGACCTTACACTCTGGATTATATCAATGCTATTTGCGGAGATACTTTTCTGGAACTTCATGGTGACCGGAATGTAAAGGATGATAAAGCGATGATTGGTGGCCTGGGTAAGATAGGTGATCAGAGTTTTATGTTCGTAGGTCAGCAAAAAGGATACAATACCAAGACCAGGCAATACAGAAATTTCGGGATGGCAAATCCTGAAGGATATAGAAAGGCTTTAAGGCTGATGAAATCTGCTGAGAAGTTTGGAGTACCGGTTGTATGTTTCGTGGATACACCTGGAGCATATCCCGGCCTGGAAGCGGAAGAAAGAGGGCAGGGTGAAGCTATTGCCCGTAATATACTGGAAATGACCAGGCTTAAAGTGCCAATTATTGTAGTGATCATCGGTGAAGGAGCCAGTGGTGGAGCTTTAGGTATTGGAGTAGGAGATAAAGTACTAATGCTTGAGAATACATGGTATTCAGTAATTTCTCCTGAATCCTGTTCTTCTATTTTATGGAGAAGCTGGGAATACAAGGAAATCGCCGCCGAAGCTTTGAAGCTTACTTCAATAGATATGAAAAAGCAGAAGCTTATAGATGAAATTGTAAAAGAGCCTTTAGGAGGGGCACATAGTAATAGAGAAGAGATCTTTGATATGGTAAAATCTTCTATTACCAAAGCCTATTCTGAATTTAAAAACTTATCACCAGAAGAACTGGTGGAAAAGAGGATGGATAAGTATTTAGACATGGGTGTATTTAAAGGATAAGCTCTTTATTTATACCACATCGTTAGAAAATCCGGAGATCTATTTCCGGATTTTTTTATCTTATTAACAGAAATATTTACTTATTAACATGTAAATTGTTCATTACCTGTTAAGTATCTAAGGACAGTTTCTTTAAGATTGTCTTAACAAATTAATTACTTTCGTTTTATGGAAAAAATGACCTCCCCCCAGAATATTTCATATAAAAAATCTAATGTTGTAAGTCTTGAAAAAGGAAAGGTTCCCCCGCAGGCCGTTGATCTCGAAGAGGTTGTGCTGGGAGCTATGATGATAGATAAGAAAGGTGTAGATGAAATTATCGATATTCTGCACCCTGAGGCATTCTATAAAAATTCACATAAATTAATATATGGAGCCATCAAAAAATTATTTGACAGCTCTGAGGCGATTGACTTATTAACCGTTTCTAACCAATTAAAAAAAGAAGGGGTTTTTGATAAAGCCGGTGGGGATTATTATCTGATTCAGCTTACACAAAAGGTATCAAGTTCTGCGCATATAGAATTCCATGCGCGTATCATTCTTCAGAAATATATTCAGCGAAGTTTGATCAAGATCTCTAATGAGATCATCGAAGAAGCCTTTGACGAGGGAGCAGATGTTTTTGACCTGCTGGATAGTGCAGAGGCTAAACTTTACGAGGTAACCCAGGGGAACATCAAGCGTTCTACCGAGACTGCGCAGAGTTTAGTGATTCAGGCAAAAAAGAAGATTCAGGAAATTTCCAATAAAGAAGGTCTGAGTGGAGTACCTTCAGGCTTCGATAAACTGGATGAGTTAACTTCAGGTTGGCAGCCTTCAGATTTGATCATTGTGGCAGCCCGTCCTGGTATGGGTAAAACCGCTCTTACCTTATCTATGGCGCGTAACATAGCGGTAGACCAGGGTATTCCTGTGGCATTCTTCTCTCTGGAGATGTCTTCAGTACAGCTGATCACCCGTTTGATCTCTTCTGAAACCGGATTGTCTTCAGAAAAATTAAGAACAGGAAAGCTGGAGCAGCATGAATGGGAACAATTAAACGTAAAAGTGAAGGATCTCGAAAAAGCTCCTCTCTTTATAGATGATACACCTTCGCTTTCAATTTTCGACCTTAGGGCAAAAGCGCGTCGACTGGCTTCGCAACATGGAATTAGAATGATCGTAATAGATTACCTTCAGTTGATGACGGCCGGAGGAAGCCAGAAAGGTGGAGGAAACAGGGAACAGGAGATCTCTACCATTTCCCGAAACCTTAAAGCTCTTGCCAAGGAGTTGAACGTTCCGGTAATTGCGCTGTCACAGCTGTCACGGGCCGTTGAAACGCGTGGTGGAAGTAAAAGACCACTGCTATCAGACCTTAGGGAATCTGGTGCGATCGAGCAGGATGCAGATATCGTTTCCTTTATTTACAGACCTGAATATTATAAGATCGAGGAATGGGATGATGAAGAAAGAACCCCAACCCAGGGACAGGGTGAATTTATCGTAGCGAAGCACCGTAATGGTGGATTGGAAAATATAAGGCTTAAATTCATTGGAGAACTCGGTAAATTTGATAATTTAGAAGACTTTAGTTTCCCATCTGAAATTCCTTCCAGCATGAATAGTGGTGACGGGGATAATGATTTTGGAAACTTCAATTTACCTAACCCAAGCGCCGATGAAGCCTTTGGAAGTTCAATGAACAGTAATTTTAATGATGACGATAACGACGTTCCGTTCTAATATATTTAAGCTGGGAACAGCTGACGGGATTTCTATTTTAAAAAATATTCACAGCAGTAACGTATTGAGAAATACCTTACTGCTTTCTTTTTTTATGCTAATCAGTATTCAAATGTTCGCTTCTCGTATCCTTATACCTATGGATGCAGACGCTCAAAGCAATCACTTGAAAGCATACGGGATAGTCTATTATTCCCTGGAAAATCAACTGGAGGTAAGCTGGTTGCTAAACTATCGTGGTGGCTCATTTTTAATTGCAGATTCAGATAAATTAAGAAAGGAATGCCAGATTAGGGGAGTGGATTTTGAAGTGATTAGTGATGCTATGGCAGGATCTATCCTGGAAGAGATAAGTAGTCCTTCCCAAAACATGGAAGCAGTTACTCTGGAAAAAGCTCCCAAGATCGCAGTTTACAGTCCTTCCGGTAATAAACCCTGGGATGACGCGGTAACCATGGCTTTAACTTATGCCGAGATCCCGTATCAAACCATCTACGATAGAGAGGTTTTGAGTGACGCCCTGGTATTATACGATTGGCTTCATTTGCATCATGAAGATTTCACCGGCCAGTATGGTAAGTTTTACCGGGCATTTCGCACCGCTCCCTGGTATATACAGGAGAAAAAGCAGGCAGAGGAATTAGCTGCTGAACTGGGTTATTCTAAAGTTTCTGAAGAAAAACTCGCAGTAGCGCTCAAGATCAGGGATTATGTGATTGGTGGCGGTTTCATGTTTGCCATGTGCAGCGCTACAGATAGTTTTGATATCGCCCTCGCCGCAGAAGGGGTGGATATTGCGGAAGCCATGTTTGATGGCGATCCTAGTGAACCGGGATACCAGGCAAAGATCAATTTCGATAATACCTTTGCCTTTACTGATTTCGAACTTGAAAGAAGTCCTATGGTATATGAGTTTTCCAGTATAGATATGACCGGTAAAAGGCAGATCCAGAAAGAAACCGATTATTTTACACTGATGGATTATTCTGCAAAATGGGATGTGGTTCCAACGATGCTCACACAAAATCATACCAGACTGGTTAAGGGTTTTATGGGCCAGACCACCAGTTATGATCCTGAAAATATTAAGCCGGGGGTTTTAATTATGGGTGAAAGTAAGCTTAATGGTGAAGCCAGGTATATTCATGGAATAAAAGGAAAGGGCTTTTTTACCTTTTATGGCGGCCACGATCCGGAAGATTATCAGCATAGAGTAGGAGATCCTAAAACAGAACTGGAGTTACACCCTAATTCCCCGGGATACCGGCTTATCCTGAATAATGTCTTATTTCCTGCGGCTAAAAAGAAAGAGCAAAAAACATAATGGATTCATCTATGGAGATTTTTCAGACAGAGATCAGGTTAAGACCACGCAGCCGGGGCTTTCATTTGATTACGGAGGAGATTACAGATCAGTTTTCAGAAATAGAAGAGATCGAATTAGGTTTTCTTCAGGTCTTTATTAAACATACTTCTGCTGGTTTAACGATCAATGAAAATGCCGATCCAACCGTAAGGGAAGATTTCGCCAGTCATTTTAATGAGATGGTTCCTGAAGATCAGCCTTATTATAAACACAAACAGGAAGGTTCAGATGATATGCCGGCTCATATCAAGTCATCTCTTACCGGTCCCTCTGTTCAAATACCTATTTCAAAAGGTAAATTAAATCTTGGTACCTGGCAGGGGATCTACCTTTGTGAGCACAGGAATAGGGGAGGTTCACGTAAACTCGTTTTAACTGCCTGGGGCGAGACCTATTAATATAAACTTTGATCCTTAATTTAATGCTGGAATTGCTCTATCTGGATTTTACCTTACCTCTTACCAATCCGGTATTAAAATTCCTGATTATCCTTCTTATCATTTTAATAACCCCGGTCCTCTTAAATAAGATAAGAGTTCCCGCCATTCTTGGATTGATCATTGCCGGTGCCGTTATTGGTCCGTATGGTTTTAATTTACTTGAACGGGACAGCGGAATAATACTTTCCGGTACTGCCGGCCTTCTCTATATAATGTTCCTGGCAGGTTTAGAAATAGACCTGGGTGATTTTAAAAAGAACGGGTCTAAAAGTCTTCTTTTTGGTGCTTATACCTTTAGTATTCCCATGCTTTTAGGGATTTTCGGAAGTTTTTATATTCTTGGATATTCCATGCAAACTTCAGTCTTACTTGCTAGTATGTTCGCTTCGCATACCCTTATCGCTTATCCGCTGGTGAGGAGAATGGGGATCACCAGAAATATTGCCGTTAACATTAGTGTTGGCGGTACTATAATAACAGATACTCTTGCATTACTGGTATTGGCGGTGATCGTTGGTATGAACAAGGGCGAAGTGGATTTGTATTTCTGGGTTCGTCTCTTTATATCTATTCTGATATTTGGATTGATTGTTCTGTATATATTCCCGTTGCTGGCAAGGTGGTTCTTTAAAACCGTCACAGATTCGGTTAGCCAGTACATCTTTGTATTAACCCTGGTATTTCTCGCGGCATTTCTATCTGAAGTTGCCGGGATAGAGGGTATCATTGGTGCTTTTCTATGCGGGCTTGCATTGAATCCTTTAATTCCCAGATCATCTGCCTTAATGAACCGCGTTGAGTTTGTTGGAAATGCTATTTTCATTCCTTTCTTCCTCATCGGCATCGGAATGCTCATCGATTATGAATTATTTTTTTCAGATTCCGGTAGTTTAAAAGTGGGTGCATTTATGATTATCGTTGCAACCCTTGGAAAATATCTTGCCGCTATCCTTGCGCAAAAATCTTTAAAGTTAACTTCCAGTGAAGGTTTGCTGATCTTCGGTCTAAGTAATGCCCAGGCTGCTGCTACTCTAGCTGCGGTCTTGATCGGTTACAATATTATTACGGGTTATACAGAAGCCGGAGAGCCCCTTCGGCTACTAAGTGATGAAGTTCTTAATGGTACTATTTTAATGATCCTTTTTACCTGTACCGTTGCATCTTTTGTGACTGAAAAGGCAGGAAGAGGGATTTTGGCCGAAAAAGCCATTAACCCAGATGAAGGTGATGCAGGGGATAAACAACGTGTCCTGATTCCAATGAAAAACATCGATAATGTTGATGAGCTTATTTATTTAGCTTCTTTACTAAAAGCTGGAAGATCAGACAAGGACCTTTATGGTCTAAATGTTATTGCCGGGATTGGAAACCCTGCCGAAAGAGAAGAGGCAGAAAAGATAATCGAGCATGCCAGGCACGCGGCTTCTGCCAGCGACTATGTGCTAAATGGCATTATCCGTTATGATCTAAACCTCCAGAATGCAATTACCGGGGTGGTGAAAGAAAATGAGATTGGCGATCTGATTTTGGGAATGCACAAAAACTCCGATCCTTCGAAAGTTTCTTTAGGCTATCTCACTGAATCTTTATTGTTCAACTGCGAGGTTAACATATATATATTCAGGGCTTTTGTTCCATTGAACACGGTTAAAAGGCACGTGGTATTGATTCCGCCGAATGCAGAAATGGAGCCGGGATTTTATTCCCTGCTTGATAGACTCTGGAACCTGGGCCGTAACTCTGGCTTGTTATTACAGATATATGCAACTCCCGAAGTTTTAAAAATTCTGGATAGGTTGAATTTAAAAGATCCCCTTAATCTTGAAACTTCTGTTCTGGAGGAAACCTTTCATATGGATTGGTTTACTGAAAATCTTCAGCCTTATGATAATATTATATTTCTAATGTTTAGAAGAGGAGATAGAGCTTTCCAGAGTTACATGGAAAACCTGCCGGCAATTCTGAATTCTTTAGGAGTTGAGAATTCCTTTCTGCTCTGCTATTCTAATGTAGGCAATAGAAAAAGCGAAACCACGAATCTAATAAATGCTTCTCTGGATGAGCCGGTGGAACAACTGGAAGGTATTTTTAGAAAATTGATAAACCGGAAAGTTTAAAACAAAAAAAATCCCGCAACAAGCGGGATTTTCTATAAGAGAGTGTAATCGTTTTATTTTACTTTATCTACAATTGCTTTAAAAGCCTCCGGGTTGTTCATCGCCAAATCGGCAAGAACCTTACGGTTCAGTCCAATTTCACTGGCGTTAAGTTTTCCCATGAATTGAGAATAAGATAATCCTTCTTGTCTGGCGGCAGCGTTTATACGCATAATCCATAAAGAACGGAAGTTACGTTTCTTGGCTTTACGGTCTCTGTATGCATAAAGCATAGCTTTATCAACCGCATTTTTAGCAACGGTCCAAACGTTTTTACGACGTCCGAAATATCCTTTTGCTTGCTTTAAAACTTTTTTTCTACGTGCCCTTTTGGCAACTGAGTTTACTGATCTTGGCATTTTTTACATTTTTTTGTAGCAGGCGGTCTTAATGACACTTCTAACTTAAACTTCAAACTGTCACACTAAGTACAGTCGAAGTGTTGCCCAACTCCATGGTTAAATAATTTAATTAAACCTCAAGAGCTTCTAATTACTTTAAACGTAATTGAAGTTTGACATTGTCCTTATCTGCTTCATGTACCAAAGTACTGTGCGTTAAGGCTAGCTTGCGTTTCTTAGACTTCTTTGTTAAGATATGACTCTTAAACGCGTGCTTTCTTTTGATCTTACCTGTACCGGTTAGCTTGAAACGCTTCTTGGCACTGGATTTTGTTTTCATTTTAGGCATTACTGTCCTTTTTTATAATTAACTCTCTTATTTCTATTTATTACTTCGATTTCTTGGTTGGAGATAAAAACATGGTCATACGTTTTCCTTCCAACTTAGGCATTTGTTCTACCTTACCGTAATCTTCCAGATCCTGCGCCAGTCTCAGTAAAAGGATCTCTCCTTTATCTTTAAAAACGATGGAACGACCTTTGAAGAATACGAAAGCCTTTAGCTTTGCCCCGTCTTTCAAGAATTTTTCAGCATTACGTTTTTTAAACTCGTAATCATGGTCATCTGTATTGGGACCAAAACGAATCTCTTTAACGACCACTTTACTGGCTTTGGCTTTCATGGCTTTTTCACGTTTCTTTTGTTCATAAAGAAACTTTTTATAGTCCATGACCTTCACCACCGGTGGTTTGGCATTTGGAGAAATTTCTACCAGATCAAGCTCCTGTTCTTTGGCAATTGCCAGGGCTTTTCTGATTGGATATACATCCATTTCAACATTATCACCAACAAGGCGAACCTCGTCTGCTTTAATTTTCTCATTGATTCGGTGCTGTTCTTCTTTTTGTCTCCCGAATCTGTTCGGTTTTTTTCTACGTATAGCTATGGCTTGTAATTTTAGTTAAACTTCAGTTTTAAAAGGCTTTAAGGTACTATTGATTTCTGAATTTATCAAATCTGCAAATTCTTCGATCTTCATGGTACCAAGATCCCCTTCACTATGCTTTCGTACAGAAATCGTACCATCATTGGCTTCCTGCTCCCCGACAATAAGCATATAAGGGAATTTATTTACTTCAGCCTCCCTGATTTTCTTACCTATTGTCTCGTTTCTGTTGTCAACAAGGGCGCGAATTTCGTGATTTTCGAGCAAAGTTAAAACTTTTTGTGAGTATTTTTCATATTTCTCACTGAGCGAGAGAATAATAGCCTGTTCCGGCATCAACCAAAGAGGGAAATTACCTCCGGTATGTTCCAGCAGGATGGCAGTAAAGCGTTCCATACTGCCAAATGGGGCCCGGTGAATCATGACTGGACGGTGTGACTCGTTGTCACTTCCTTTATATGTCAGGTCAAAACGCTCCGGTAAATTATAATCTACCTGGATGGTTCCTAACTGCCAGCTTCTGCCTAAAGCATCCTTTACCATAAAGTCTAATTTAGGTCCGTAGAATGCTGCTTCCCCGGTTTCAATTACATAGTTCAATCCTTTTTCTTCTGCAGCATTGATGATCGCAGATTCTGCCTTCTCCCAGACATCATCAGACCCTATATATTTTTCTTTATTGTCAGGATCTCTTAGTGACACCTGTGCGGTGAAATCTTCAAAACCTAAAGAGGAGAATACATATAAGGTAAGGTCGATAACTTTTTTAAATTCTTCGTCCAGTTGTTCAGGCATACAGAAAATGTGAGCATCATCCTGCGTGAAACCACGCACTCTGGTAAGTCCATGAAGTTCCCCACTTTGCTCATACCTGTATACAGTACCAAATTCAGCAAATCTCTTTGGTAAATCCCTGTAGCTCCAGGAAGATGCATTATACATTTCACAATGATGTGGGCAGTTCATGGGCTTCAGCATAAACTCTTCCCCTTCATTAGGTGTACTTATGGGCTGAAAACTGTCTTCACCATATTTGGCATAATGCCCGGAAGTTACATATAGTTCCTTGCTCCCTATATGAGGGCTCACTACCATTTCGTAGCCAGCTTTTTTCTGGGCTTTCTTCAGGAAGTTTTCTAATCTTTCTCTTAAAGCTGCACCTTTAGGTAGCCATAACGGTAATCCCTGGCCAACTTTCTGGGAGAAAGTAAAAAGCTCCAGTTCTTTTCCTAGTTTCCTGTGATCCCTCTTTTTTGCTTCTTCTAAAAGCTCAAGGTATTCTTTAAGGTCTTTTTGTTTCGGGAATGATATACCATATACTCTGGTAAGCTGCGGATTTTTCTCATCGCCTCTCCAGTATGCCCCGGCAACACTCATTAATTTAACTGCTTTAATGATACCGGTATTAGGAATATGGCCTCCGCGACATAAGTCGGTAAAGGTATCATGATCACAAAAAGTGATTTCTCCATCTTCAAGATTTTCGATTAATTCAACCTTGAACTTGTTGTTTTCATTCCTGTAGAAATCCAGCGCTTCCTGCTTGGAAACTTCCCTTAGCTGAAAATCGTGCTTGCCACGTGCTATTTCAAGCATTCGGTCCTCGATCTTTTTGAAGTCGTTTTCAGAGATCTTTTGATCACCAAAATCTATATCGTAATAAAATCCTCTTTCGATGGCCGGTCCTATAGTAAGTTTAGCTCCAGGGTATAAATCCTGGATGGCCTGGGCCATTACGTGAGAAGTAGAGTGCCAGAAAGCTTTCTTTCCTTCATCATTACTCCAGGTGAATAGAACAAGATCGCCATTGGTGTCCAGGGGAGTAGAAGCCTCCACTGTTTCATCATTGAATTTAGCTGAAATTACATTCCGGGCTAGTCCTTCACTAATACTTTTGGCTACCTCCATTGGGGTAGTTCCTTTTTCAAACTCTTTAATACTTCCGTCTGGCAGAGTAATCTTGATCATTATTTTCATTTTTTGCGAAGCCACAAAGATAAGACCTTGAATCTGGTTGCGCAATACATATATGTATATAGGACACTATATATATTATATACCTTAATATATAGTATGCTGAATTTTTAAGAAGAAAATCCTTTCGACAAGGTTGAAATAAAAAAAATGTATAACAGAAACTGGTGAGCTGCAGCCAGTTACTTTTTGATCTTAAATTTTTCTAAAATAACTTCATTTTTTATTTGGTTTCAAGAAAGAAGTTGGTGTATATTTGCAGCCGCTTTGAGAGCAAGGCGAAAGTTCATTGAGTGTAGTATTGACGGGGATTTCGGGCTGATCAGGCTTTCGGAAAATTAATTTGAAATTTATTGATTTTAGTTTGGTGAAAAGAAAAAAGGGGTTGTATATTTGCAGCCGCTTTGAGAGCAAGGCGGGGAGTTCACTGAAAGTACTGAGACTGGGGCATGCGAAGAGAAACGCGCTTCAAAAATTAAATAAAATCTTTTTAGTTTTTATTTGGTTGGAGAGCAAAAGTCGTTTTATATTTGCACCCGCTTTGGAAACAAAGCGATGTTCATAAGGGTAGATGGGAGTTGAGAGATTGACTTT
>NZ_VHSF01000023.1 GCF_007050985.1 Christiangramia sabulilitoris | reverse complement strand
CCGATTATGTAATAACTGCCTGCGCCCATATCACTCTTAAAGACACCAGTGGTGGCATCAGGGCTCACACTTCCTACTTCTGTATCGTCACCACCATTCTCTCCAACCTTGTAAAGCTTATAACTATCAAATGAACTGTTAGTCGCAGTATCATCAAGGGCGATGATTCCATCTCCCGCGCCATTACAACTGATATCCGTAGACTTCAAGGTCAAACTCAAGGCCGCTGGATCGGTAAAGGTCTCCGTATCACTTTTCTTGGTACACGTATCTAYCCCATTGCCAGAGGCTACTGTACCGATTATGTAATAACTGCCTGCGCCCATATCACTCTTAAAGACACCAGTGGTGGCATCAGGGCTCACACTTCCTACTTCTGTATCGTCACCACCATTCTCTCCAACCTTGTAAAGCTTATAACTATCAAATGAACTGTTAGTCGCAGTATCATCAAGGGCGATGATTCCATCTCCCGCGCCATTACAACTGATATCCGTAGACTTCAAGGTCAAACTCAAGGCCGCTGGATCGGTAAAGGTCTCCGTATCACTTTTCTTGGTACACGTATCTACCCCATTGCCAGAGGCTACTGTACCGATTATGTAATAACTGCCTGCGCCCATATCA
>NZ_VHSF01000022.1 GCF_007050985.1 Christiangramia sabulilitoris | reverse complement strand
CAACAACCACTATTACTCAATCGCCAACACTGACCGTAACCAATACCGTAGCACCGACTGATATCGCTGCTCCGCAAACGCTAACCTATACCATTGTGGTGGACAATACGGGGAATACCAGTTTGACCAATGTCGCTGTAGTAGATCCTCAGGCAACCACTGGACCAGCCTATGTAAGTGGAGACTCGAACTCCAATGACATTATGGAAGTCGATGAGACCTGGACCTATACCGCTACCTATGAAGCCACACAGGCTGATATTGATAATGGAAGTGATATTGTACATACTGCCAGTGTAACTACAACGGAAGTAACTACTGCGGTAACTGATGATGCAACAACCACTATTACTCAATCGCCAACACTGACCGTAGCCAATACCGTAGCACCGACTGATATCGCTGCTCCGCAAACGCTAACCTATACCATTGTGGTGGACAATACGGGGAATACCAGTTTGACCAATGTCGCTGTAGTAGATCCTCAGGCAACCACTGGACCAGCCTATGTAAGTGGAGACTCGAACTCCAATGACATTATGGAGGTCGATGAGACCTGGACCTATACCGCGACCTATGAAGCCACACAGGCTGATATTGATAATGGAAGTGATATTGTACATACTGCCAG
>NZ_VHSF01000021.1 GCF_007050985.1 Christiangramia sabulilitoris | reverse complement strand
TTGCCTGAGGATCTACTACAGCGACATTGGTCAAACTGGTATTCCCTGTATTGTCCACCACAATGGTATAGGTTAGCGTTTGCGGAGCAGCGATATCAGTCGGTGCTACGGTATTAACTATGGTCAGTGTTGGCGATTGAGTAATAGTGGTTGTTGCATCATCAGTTACCGCAGTAGTTACTTCTGTTGTAGTTACACTGGCAGTATGTACAATATCACTTCCATTATCAATATCAGCCTGTGTGGCTTCATAGGTCGCGGTATAGGTCCAGGTCTCATCGACYTCCATAATGTCATTGGAGTTCGARTCTCCACTTACATAGGCTGGTCCAGTGGTTGCCTGAGGATCTACTACAGCGACATTGGTCAAACTGGTATTCCCYGTATTGTCCACCACAATGGTATAGGTTAGCGTTTGCGGAGCAGCGATATCAGTCGGTGCTACGGTATTAACTATGGTCAGTGTTGGCGATTGAGTAATAGTGGTTGTTGCATCATCAGTTACCGCAGTAGTTACTTCTGTTGTAGTTACACTGGCAGTATGTACAATATCACTTCCATTATCAATATCAGCCTGTGTGGCTTCATAGGTCGCGGTATAGGTCCAGGTCTCATCGACCTCCATAATGTCA
>NZ_VHSF01000020.1 GCF_007050985.1 Christiangramia sabulilitoris | reverse complement strand
ATACCGGGAATGTAACCGTAAGCAGCATCAGCATTGATGATGCCCTGACTGGAAGCAACGACCTGGCCATCTCCCCCGCCGATCTGGCTCCGGGAGAAACTGGTACTGCTTCAGCGACCTATACCATTACCCAGGCTGACATGGATGCTGGATTCGTATCCAACTCTGCGACTGCTACAGGTGACAGTCCAGGTAACACTGATGATGTAAGCGATGTGTCTGATAATGGTGATGATACCGATGGAAATACAACCGATGATGCGACCGTGGTGAACTTTACTCCGCAACCGGCTATCGAACTGGTTAAAACAGCGGTATATTCTGATACCAATGCGAACTCTGTGCAGGATGCAGGTGATCAGATCACCTATACCTTCACCGTAACCAATACCGGGAATGTAACCGTAAGCAGCATCAGCATTGATGATGCCCTGACTGGAAGCAACGACCTGGCCATCTCCCCCGCCGATCTGGCTCCGGGAGAAACTGGTACTGCTTCAGCGACCTATACCATTACCCAGGCTGACATGGATGCTGGATTCGTATCCAACTCTGCGACTGCTACAGGTGACAGTCCAGGTAACACTGATGATGTAAGCGATGTGTCTGATAATGGTGATGATACCGATGGAAATACAACCGATGATGCGAC
>NZ_VHSF01000002.1 GCF_007050985.1 Christiangramia sabulilitoris | reverse complement strand
ACTGATTGTGCTGACAACAGTGTGGATTATGTTCATACGGTGACCATCGACTACGATGAGTTGGAAACTCCGACCGCGACCTTTGCCGATGTAGCCTGTTACGATGATATCGTATTGCCAACCCCACCAACGGTGTTAGATAGTTGTGGTGAATCGATCACACCATCTGATCCAGTGGAAGGGACAGTTCCAGATTGTGAGGGCGATGTGACCTACACCTGGACCTATACTGATTGTGCTGACAACAGTGTGGATTATGTTCATACGGTGACCATCGACTACGATGAGTTGGAAACTCCGACCGCGACCTTTGCCGATGTAGCCTGTTACGATGATATCGTATTGCCAACCCCACCAACGGTGTTAGATAGTTGTGGTGAATCGATCACACCATCTGATCCAGTGGAAGGGACAGTTCCAGATTGTGAGGGCGATGTGACCTACACCTGGACCTATACTGATTGTGCTGACAACAGTGTGGATTATGTTCATACGGTGACCATCGATTATACCCAGGGTATAACAGCACCTGATGATGATGAAATGGACGTTCAGTGTCCGGAAGATGCAGTAATGCCAAATGCCCCAGAAAATATTACTGATGCTTGTGGTAGGACTGTTGAGCCATTCTTTAGTGGCAGGGAAGGAAATCCAGATGATATAGTATGTAATGGTACAGTTATTTATACCTGGACATATACTGCATGTGATGGAGAAACCACCGATACATATACATATACATATAATGTAAAGGATACCACA
The DNA here is from genome assembly GCF_007050985.1 of Christiangramia sabulilitoris. Taxonomy (GTDB): domain Bacteria; phylum Bacteroidota; class Bacteroidia; order Flavobacteriales; family Flavobacteriaceae; genus Christiangramia; species Christiangramia sabulilitoris. Next base: position 792,760 of record NZ_VHSF01000002.1, on the reverse strand, counting down.
GATCCAGAAATTCAATTACCAGAGTATGAGGATACAGTTTGTGAGGATGAAGTTCCAGCAAGCTTAACCGCAACCTGGACAGATAATTGTGCAGATGATGAAGAAATCACTGCTTTCGCAGAACTGGTAGGTGAGGATGAATGTTCAATGACCTACAGATATTATTTTGAGAAAGCAGACGATTGTGGAAATCCTGCTTCTGAAGAGATCTTTATCGTTCGCGAGATCGATTTGGTTGGAGAATGTGAAACTATCTTCGGATATGCTAGTGAGGATATTAGTCGATGCTTCCTTGAAGATGACTTCAACAGATGGGGTTGGACTAATGAGTTAACTGCCGAAGGTAGCTATGACCTAACCCTGTATGCCGGAGCTGGACAATGTGACCGTACAAAAGGTGCTGTTGCAGGAACTGCGACCATAGATTACTCTGGAGGTGAAGTTACGGTAACTTACCAGATGGATGGTTATACTTTGAGTGAAGCACATGTTTACATTGGCTGTACTCCATATCCACTTAAAAATGGTAGTCCAACTGTGGCACCAGGTCAATATAACTTTAATCCAAGATTTAGCGAGAACGTTCAGGCTTATCAGGTAGGACCCGTAGATGTGTCAGATCTGGATGAAGTGTATGTGATAGTTCATGGAGTGGCCTGTGAAATTATTTGTCAGTGTACTCCAGATGTTAATGGAGAAATCCAGTCATCATTTGATGGAGCTCAAGCTGAATGTGATGAAAGTGATGAAAGTGAAACGGCTTCTAATGGAAATGGTAATGGCAAAAATAACAAAGTTGCCGAAGCTGGAAACTTCAAAGCTTCTCCGGTTCCATTCAATGAGAGGTTAACGATCCAATATGATTTCGAATATACTTCGAAAAAAGTGGATATTCAGGTGTATGATCTTAGCGGTAGATTACTTAGAACTTATAGTGATAAGAAAGTTACCGGAGGTGACACTAAAGAACTGGAAATTGATTTTGCTCTAAAAGCAAATCAGGTTTACCTCATCAGAATGGTGACAGATCGTGAAGTGTTAACGAAAAGCGTTATATCCTCATCGAGAAAATAAGTAAATGTTTAACTTAAAAAGAAAGAGCAGCCATTGGCTGCTCTTTTGCTTTATATAAATTTCAAAAAAATTAATCCTTAAGTATGCTTCTGGAAATAACGATCTTCTGGATCTCTGAAGTTCCCTCGTAGATCTGGGTGATCTTAGCATCACGCATTAATCTTTCCACGTGATATTCTTTTACATAACCATTTCCTCCGTGAACCTGAACCGCTTCAACCGTAACGTCCATCGCTGTTTGAGAAGCGTGTAGTTTAGCCATGGCACCAGATAAATCATAATTAAGTCCCTGGTCTTTATCCCAGGCAGCTTTCATCACCATATGGCGTGCAGCTTCAATCTGGGTATGCATATCTGCAAGTTTAAAGGCAATCGCCTGGTGGTTGCAGATCTCTGTGCCAAATGCTTTTCTTTGCTTGGAATAATCCAGGGCAAGTTCATAAGCTCCCGAAGCTATACCTAAAGCCTGGGCAGCAATACCGATCCTTCCACCGGAAAGGGTTTTCATGGCGAATTTAAATCCAAATCCGTCCTCACCAATTCTGTTCTCTTTAGGAACTTTTACGTCATTGAAATTCAATGAATGCGTGTCACTTCCTCTGATTCCCAATTTTTGTTCTTTAGGACCTATTTCAAAACCGTCCCACTCTTTTTCCACGATAAAGGCATTGATACCTTTATGCTTCTTCTCTTTATCTGTTTGTGCGATCACCAGGTAATAATCTGCAGAACTACCGTTTGTGATCCAGTTTTTAGTACCATTAAGTATATAATGATCTCCCTTATCTATAGCCGTGGTTCTTTGAGAAGTGGCATCACTTCCTGCTTCAGGTTCAGAAAGACAGAAAGCTCCCAGTTTTTCGCCGGTGGTTAATTTTGAAAGGTATTTTTTCTTTTGTTCCTCTGTTCCGAAAGTGTCAAGTCCCCAGCATACCAAAGAATTGTTCACAGATACCATTACTGAAGCCGAGGCATCAATTTTGGAAAGCTCTTCCATAACCAGGATGTATGAAATGGTATCCATTCCACCACCACCGTATTCCGGAGAGGTCATCATTCCAAGAAAGCCAAGGTCTCCCATTTTTTTGATGAGTTCCTTAGGGAATTCCTGTTTCTCATCTCTTTCGATCACCCCCGGTAATAATTCTGTTTTAGCAAAATCACGAGCGGCATCACGTATCATTATATGTTCTTCGGTCAACTTAAAATCCATATGAAAAAATTTTATAAAAAACTGATTTTTGGAGCGCAAAGATAGCTTTTTGATACCTATTTTTCAATTGATATTAAGTATTTTTACGAATATGAAAAAAACCGGGTACAGGGTCTTAGGGGTCATGTCGGGAACTTCTCTGGATGGAATAGACCTCGTTTATACCGAAATTGAAACTGAGCAACATTTTAGCTATAAAATAATTTATGCTGAAACCGTGCCCTATCCTGAAGAATGGCGCCAGAAACTTAGCCATGCTATAAATCTGGAGGCGGCAGATCTAAACCAACTGGATGTTGATTACACTACTTTCCTGGCCAGTGTGATCAAAGATTTTATAGATAAGTATGACCTGCATTTACTGGAGGCGGTATGCAGCCATGGGCATACGGTAAAACACAGGCCTAAACAAGGAGTCACCTATCAGATCGGCAACCTGCCGGTGCTGGCAGAGTTTCTGGAAATACCGGTGGTTTGTGATTTCAGGGTTCAGGATGTTGAACTAGGCGGTCAGGGAGCTCCATTAGTCCCTATAGGAGACAGACTACTTTTTAATGCCTACCGCTACTGTATCAATCTTGGTGGTTTTGCCAATATCTCCATGGAAAAGGATAGTCAAAGAATCGCCTATGATATTTGTCCTGTCAATACGGTTTTCAACTATTTTATGCAGAAAACCGGCAAGGAATATGACCAGGATGGTGAAATGGCCAGGTCTGGCTTATTGAATGAAAAACTTCTGTCCCGTTTAAACGCACTGAAATTTTATAAAAAGGAACCTCCTAAATCTTTAGGGATAGAATGGGTGAATTCTCATATTATTCCCATACTGGAAGACACCGATCTTAGCATCCCTGATCTTCTTAGAACATATGCTGAACATGTCGCCATCCAACTGGATAGAACTACCCATGAAAATCAGGAAGCAGATGTGCTTGTAACCGGGGGAGGAGTGAAAAACCTTTTCCTCATGGAAAGATTCAGATCCTTATCTGGGTGCAATATTATAGTACCCGATGTTGAATTAATAGATTTTAAAGAAGCATTGATCTTTGCCTTGCTGGGAGTATTAAAATTGAGGGGAGAAGTTAACGTTTTAAGTTCGGTCACCGGGGCCAAAATAGACCATTCGTCGGGACGGGTATATGAACCCTGAAAATTTTGTCAAATTAAGAATGAAGGCTGCTTAGTTTTTTATATTTGCCTCAAATTATTCCAAAAATGAAAGAATTACTTAATAAATACGAAAATAAAGAACCTGAAATCGTTTTTAACTGGAAAGACTCTGAGACCGAGGCAGAAGGATGGACGGTGATCAATTCCCTAAGGGGTGGTGCGGCCGGTGGTGGTACCAGGATGAGGGTAGGATTAGACCAGAATGAAGTGCTTTCCCTGGCTAAAACCATGGAAGTGAAATTCACCGTTTCAGGACCTGCTATTGGTGGGGCTAAATCTGGAATAAATTTTGACCCTGCAGATCCTCGCAAAAAAGGAGTTTTGGAACGTTGGTATAAAGCAGTTTCACCGCTATTAAAAAGTTACTACGGGACTGGAGGCGATCTAAATGTTGATGAGATCCACGAAGTAATTCCAATAACCGAAAATTGCGGAGTCTGGCATCCACAGGAAGGGGTGTTCAATGGTCATTTTCATCCTACAGAGGCAGATAAAATTAATAGAATCGGTCAGTTGAGACAGGGAGTGATCAAAGTTCTGGAGAACACCAATTTTTCACCAGATGTAAGCCGTAAATACACAGTTGCAGATATGATCACCGGTTACGGAGTTGCTGAAGCCGTACACCATTATTATTCCATTTATGGTGGAGATATTAAAGGCAAAAGAGCCATTGTTCAGGGATTTGGTAATGTTGGTTCTGCTGCTGCATACTACCTTTCTCAAATGGGAGCTAAGATCGTTGGGATCATCGACCGCGCAGGAGGGCTTATTAATGAAGATGGATTTACATTTGAAGAAATTCAACAGATGTTCCTGGATAAAGACGGAAATGCTTTAAGACATAAAGATGTTATCCCTTTTGAAGAGATCAATGAAAAAGTCTGGAAACTGGACGCTGAGATCTTTGCGCCATGTGCGGCATCAAGATTGATCTCCAAGGACCAGATTACCAACCTTATCGATAGAAAACTGGAAGTGATCTCTTGCGGTGCTAATGTTCCTTTTGCAGATAAAGAGATTTTCTTTGGACCAATTATGGAATATACCGATGAGCGGGTAAGCCTGATTCCTGATTTTATTTCAAATTGTGGCATGGCCCGCGTATTTGCTTATTTCATGGAAAGAAGGGTTCAAATGACCGATGAGGCTATTTTTAATGACACATCCATGACCATTAAAAATGCTATTCAAAATACTTTTGATAATAATAGCAGCAAAACCAATATTAGCAAAACAGCCTTCGAAGTAGCTCTTAAACAGCTTGTTTAAAAGTTTGTGTAAACATTTTACCGCTTCAGGTAAAACGATACTGCTGATTAATTAAATTTGGTTTACAATTAATATCATTAAAGCACGTTACATTTAAAAACCCAATTATACATATGCTTAACTTTTTTCAGCAGGACGAGGCGGCTGAAGCTGCCCAGGCAGCAGAGCCGATCGTAGAAGAAAAGACCCTCTCATTATTCGATTTAATGTTTAGTGGGGGTCTTGGCGGCCAGATAATTATTATCATTCTCTTCATTCTCCTTTTCGCCGCAGTTTATATCTATTTTGAAAGATTGTTTGCAATCAAGGCAGCAGGGAAGATCGATAAGAATTTTATGTTGATGATCAAGGACAGTGTTCTTAACGGGAATATAGAATCGGCCAAAGTGCGATGTGCCCAGAGTGATTCACCGGTGGCCCGACTTACCGAAAAAGGTATTTCCAGGATTGGCAGTCCTTTAGAAGATATTAATACCGCCATCGAAAATGCCGGAAGACTGGAAATCTATAAACTTGAAAAAAATGTAAGTATCCTGGCTACCGTAGCAGGTGCTGCTCCCATGATTGGATTTCTGGGAACGGTAATAGGAATGGTACTGGCTTTTCATGAATTGGCTACCAGTAGCGGGCAGGCTCAAATGGGCGCACTTGCTGAAGGTATTTATACTGCTATGACCACGACAGTTGCGGGTCTTATCGTAGGTATTATCGCTTATATTGGGTATAACCATTTAGTAGTGAAAACCGATAAAGTGGTACATCAGATGGAAGCTACGGCGGTAGATTTTCTGGATCTGCTAAACGAACCTGCTTAATATGAATTTAAGAGGAAGAAATAAAATTAGCCCTGAGTTTAGCATGAGCTCGATGACAGATGTTGTTTTTCTTCTGCTCATCTTTTTTATGCTAACCTCACCGGTGATCACTCCTGAAGCCCTGGATCTTATCCTTCCAAAAGCTAAAGGTAAAACAACCAGTAAGCAAACCCTTTCGGTTAGTATAACCAAAGATCTGCAGACGTATATTAATAGTGAGAGGATAAGCAGCAGTGCTCTTGAATCTACACTGAAAACCCGGATGGCCGGGGAAGAAGATCCTACCATTATTTTAAGGGTGGAAGAAGGAGTGCCTATAGAAAAGGCCGTTAATGTGATGGATATCGCAAATCGAAATAGTTATAAGATCGTATTGGCGGTAAAACCCGAATAGATGTCGTTACTGGAAACCGAACATGAGAGGAAGTCTTTTACCATCACTGTAGTATTACATGTGATCCTTATTCTATTGTTGATATTTTTTGGCTTAACCTACCTGGACCCTCCACCGGAAAGTGGTATTGCCATAAATTTTGGAACTTCTGAAGTGGGTATGGGAAATGAGCAACCTAAAGAGCCGGTAAAATCTGCTCCTAAGAAGGCCGCAGCTCAGCCGGTAAAAGCGGAACCTGTTATTGAAAAAGAGGTCGTTACCCAGGACGTGGAAGATGCTCCGGTAATTAAGAAAAAGAAAAAAGAACCGGTACCTGTAGAAACCAAACAACCGGAGCCAAAAGTGGAGCCGAAGCCGGTAAAAAAACCAGATCCTAAGCCAGACAAATCCACCAATGATGCATTAAGCAGTATCCTTAATGGTCCTGAGAGGTCGGGACAGAGTAACGGTGGAGACGGTAATGATAATGTAGCCGGCGATAAAGGTAGCCCTGATGGTGATCCTAAAGCAAGTTCTTATTACGGTCAGGGAGCAGGATTGGATGGAGATGGTAATTACAGGTTAGGTGGAAGAAAAGCTTTGAATAAAGAAAAGTTCGTGCAGGATTGTAACGAATCAGGAATTGTAGTGGTGAAAATTGTTGTAGATCAATCTGGAAGGGTTATAAGTGCTCAACCGGGAATGAAAGGAACTACCAATAGCGTTTCCTGTCTTACCGAACCAGCCAAAAGGGCAGCTCTTGCAACCAGGTTTAATAGTGATCCTAATGCACCTTCAACGCAGGTAGGAACCATTGTGTACGATTTTAAACTTACCGAGTAGTTGGAATCCTATAAAGAAACGCTTCACTGGATGTTTCAGCAGTTGCCGATGTTCCAGAGAATAGGAAAGCAGGCCTTCAAGAAAGACCTGACCAATACTCTAAAACTGGTTGAACATTTAGATCATCCTGAAAGAAAATTCCGAAGTGTGCATGTTGCCGGTACTAATGGGAAGGGATCTGTTTGTCATATGCTGGCTTCTGTTTTTCAGGCAGCAGGCTACAAAACGGGACTGTATACTTCACCTCATTTAAAAGATTTCCGGGAGCGGATCAGGATCAATGGTGAGGTGATTCCGGAGGAAGAAGTGATTTCATTTATTAGCAGAAATAAAGCTTTTCTCAAAGCTAATAAACTAAGTTTCTTCGAAATGACCGTAGGGATGGCCTTTGACTATTTCGCTAAACAAAAGGTTGATATTGCGATCATCGAAACCGGGATGGGTGGTCGACTTGATTCTACCAATATCATTATCCCGGAACTTTCCGTGATTACTAATATAGGCCTGGACCATACCAGCTTTCTTGGAAATGATCTCGCCTCAATAGCTACCGAAAAAGCAGGAATTATTAAAAAGAATGTACCTGTAGTGATTGGTGAAAAACATCCTGAAACTTCAGCTGTATTTAAAGAAAAGGCAGAAGCCAGTATTGCTGAAATCGAATTTGCCGAAGACAATTCTTTCCCTTTTTTCGATTCCGATTTGAAAGGTATATATCAAAGGAAAAATTTAAATACCGTACTGTCCTCCTTAATGATCCTAAAAAAGGATGGTTGGAATTTTTCTGAAGAGCATATAAGAAAGGGTTTAAATAATGTAATCCAGAATACAGGTTTGCGGGGGCGTTGGGAAATCCTTAAAGAAAATCCAAAGGTTATATGCGATACCGCTCATAATACCGAGGGTTTGAAAATTGTCCTTGAGCAGTTAAATAGGGAAAGCTTTGAACATCTTCATATAATTTTAGGTGTGGTGAATGATAAGGACCTTGCCGGGGTTCTGCCATTGTTTCCAAAACAGGCAACCTTCTATTTTGCAAAACCTGATGTTCCCAGAGGTTTGGACGCCTATGCTTTACAGGAGTCGGCTGGAAAATTTGGACTTAAAGGAAATGTCTTTCCTTCGGTCGAGTTAGCCTATAAGAAGGCTTTGGAAAATGCGACCGCGCAAGATCTCATTTTTGTGGGAGGCAGTAATTTTACCGTTGCAGAAGTACTTTAACGTATTATAGTGCCGAAATAAAAAATTGCCTATCTTTATAGGAACTCTGTTTCAGTAGTTTATATATTCAGTCCCCCTGTTTACATTATAACTTCCTTTTGTTATACCCCCATCCCTACATTGTAAGTTGACTTTTTAGCTGTGTAATTTATTCATTAAAAAAATCAACTAAAATGAGAACAATTGCAAGATTATTAGTTTGCCTTATTATGCTAAGCCTTAGCGCTTCAGTATCGAGCCAGGAGGCGAATGCAGAAGCACAAAGCCAGGATTACCAGCCGGTATATATTACCATGACAACAACCCACTGGAGCGACGATCCAGATATCGACTTTTCAGACTGGTTGGATACGGAAAAGGAATATTTCAATAAAGTGACCAGTAAAAATGACCTGATTCTAAATTCTGGTGTTTACACCCATTATTTCACACCAGATAATTCAGAGGTTGTATTGGTGAATGTTTATCGAACATGGGCCGATATTGAAAAAGCGAATGAAAGAAACCAGGAACTTATTGAGGAAAGCTGGCCAGACGAGGCTAAAAGAAAGGAATTTTTTGACAAGCAAAGCAGCTATTACAGTCCGCAGCATAAAGATGAAATTTATCAATCCATGAATTTTGCGATTCCCCCGGCAAAAAATACCGGTAGTACCCCGCGGGTTATTTATGTTCGCACCAGCGACCTGGCCATGGATGGAAAAGGCTCTCCAGAGAACTTCAGGGAGTACCACGAAAAAATTACTAAAAAGTCCAAGAACTTAAAAGGGTACTATACTCACAGGCATCTTTGGGGTTCTAACAGCAGGGAGATGGCCGAGGTCTTTATTTTCGACAAGCTTGCCGATATTGAGGCATTTTTCGATGAAGAACAGGAACTGGTCGAAACTAACTGGGCAGACGAGAAGGAAAGAGAAGAGTTTATGATGGAAATGGGAAAAATATTCACTGGAAAACACGGTGATTATATTTACAGAACCGTACCTGAACTGGTGAAGAGTAATCAATAAAAAACTGGTCCTGAGCTTCTTGGTTCAGGACCATATTTTTGAGTGAAAAATAATTTTATTTTTCGCTTAAATTCTTTTGTGTAATTGAAATTGTAGTCTATATTTGCATCCGCATTCAGGCAAGGGCGCGTAGCTCAGTTGGTTCAGAGCACTTGGTTTACACCCAAGGGGTCAGGGGTTCGAATCCCTTCGCGCCCACAGTAACAGAAAGGCTTCCAGTTTTGGAAGCCTTTTTTTATAGCGGTGAAATTAATTTTAAATTCGTTTTTTTTCTGCCTGTAATTATAGAATTTTAATATATTTGCATCCGCATTTAAGCAAGGGCGCGTAGCTCAGTTGGTTCAGAGCACTTGGTTTACACCCAAGGGGTCAGGGGTTCGAATCCCTTCGCGCCCACAGAGTGAAAAAGGCTTCCAGTAACGGAGGCCTTTTTTATTTCCAGCATTTATTTCATCTTTTCTGGTTATACACATTCACCTTATTCAATAAATTATAAAGTTGGTATCTTTCTGTTAAGGCTAAGTGAATTTTCGCGATTAAATCGGGGTGAACCGAATCACTTGTGTTCTGGAAACAGCAAATTTTCAGTAATATAAATTTTTTATTATTACAAAATCATTGTTTTTTCCTGATTAACAAATTGATGAATAGGTATTTATCGCTGAGTGTAATTTTCAGTATATTGTAATCTGTTTGCCAAAAAATCGAGTTTACGATGAGTGATAAGCATTATAAGATCACCAATTACTGGAAAAATCAATATTCTTCAAAAATTCAAAGTTCAGAAAAGTATAATGTTCCTAAACATTTCAGGAAAATGGCCTCTCTTATGGCTCCCGGTAAATCGTTTTATTATGTCGCCAATTTTCATACACTCGCTCTCGAAATGGTTTCTGATTCGGTTACAGCTTTTACCGGAAAAGATCCAGAAGAGGTAGATCTGGAGTTGCTTCTTTCCCTGGCTCTTCCGGAGGAAATAGAAAAGATTCATTTAAAGGAAAAAGTAATTTCAGAGTTTTATCTTAATCATTTAAATCCATCAGAAATGCTGGATTATAAGCTTGTATATACATACAGGTCCAGGGATTACAGGGGTAAGGAGCGTCTTATGCTGCACCAGGCAACCTGTTTATCCATAAATGAGCAGGGAAGATTCGTACATGTGTTTAGTATTCATTCAGATATAAGCCATCTGGCATCCGGTTCCTCTCAGGATATTTCCTTTATTAATATCGAAGGCGGAAAATCTTATTATAACATAGATTCTTCCACAGGAACTTTCAACCGGAATAAACTGAGCAGAAAAAGAAGTCTTCAGGAAATATTAAGTGAACGTGAACTGGAAATTATAAAGGAACTTGCTTTAGGGAACAGCGCAGATGAAATAAGCTCTAAATTAAATATTTCACCTCATACCGTTAAAACGCATAAAAAGAACATCCTGCGAAAAACTGACTGTAAAAACTCTACACAACTAGTCTCGATTTGCCTCGCTGAAGGTTTGATTAGTATATAAATTCTGACTCTTAATTAGATCCACGAATTTTAAATAGCTGGATTACTGTTGGTTAAAAAGAAATACCTATAAAGGGGTATTGTAGTAAGTTGCTGAATCTTATAGTTTTATTAGCGTTAATTTTGTCCAACATCTGAGCATGTATATCAGGCATTAGACGAAAGCAACTTTCTCCCAAAATCTATTTTAATGGAACGGGCTCCCTATAGTCCTGGTTCTTTAGCCGGCTTAGCTAATAAGGCTTAATATAAACTAACCAATATTATATCATGATTACTCCCCCCTTTTCCAGGAGAATATTCTTTCTCGCACTGCTTTTTATTGTTTCATTTCAAATTAATTCTCAATCCAGTTCTGAAACTGTAAGTATTCCGGATTCTAATTTTGAACAAGCGCTCATTGATCTAGGAATTGATAGTGACCAAACTCTTAATAATTCTGTGTCAGTTAGTGATGTGGAACTTATAGAAACTTTAGATGTTTCAGGTTTGGGGATAACAAGTCTAACCGGGATAGAGGCTTTTGCAAATCTGAAATTTTTGTATGCCTATAATAATGAATTGACTGGGATAGATGTATCAAATAATCCCCTTCTGGTTCATTTATCTTTAAATAATAATAGTCTAACACAGCTTTATGTAACAGATAATTTGTTCCTGAAAGAAATACATGTAAATAATAACCGGTTGATTGAATTAAATTTAGGGAATCATCCTGAACTGGTAATATTACATGCCGGAGGAAACCAAATTAACACAATTGATTTATCTGGATCCCCCGATCTGGCATCACTTATCTTATGGGGTAGCAATATTGGTAACATAGACCTTGGCAATAATACAGAGCTTACTGAATTGGTTATAGATGATAATAATCTAAGTAGTCTGGATGTTTCCTTTAACTCCAAACTCAAATTTTTGTATGCTAGTAATAATCAACTTATAAATTTGAATATTGCAAACGGTAATAATCTGAATTTTACTCCTCCAGATTGGAACAATTATTCCCTGGTGGTTCAGGGGAATCAGGGTTTAAGCTGCATACAGGTGGATCCAGAAATGATGGGAGCAATACCTTCAGACTGGGTAAAGGATTATGCCACAGTTTATTCCAGCGATTGTGTTACAAAACCAGAATATGTTAATATCCCAGACCCAAACTTCGAACAGGCCCTTATAGACCTTGGAATCGATTCTGATGCTACACTTAATTCTTTGTTATTATTGAGTGATGCCGAAAGTGTTACCAACCTTAACCTTCGTTTGCCGGTTAATTTTCCTAATGGGGGAGGAAATATGATGATTACTAATGTAAATTCAAGTATCACTGATCTTACGGGAATTGAAGCTTTCGTAAATCTCAAGGAATTGCTGGTTGATTCGAACAATCTTGAAGAACTGGACTTACATAGTTTAAATGATCTGAACCTCTTATATGCCTCTAATAATAATTTGACTCAACTAGATCTAAGTCAGAACCCAGGGTTGCGATATCTTCGTTTAAATAAAAATCCATTGACGCAAATTAACTTAAGTAATAATACAAATCTTGAGTTTTTAAACATTAATTATAACAATATTACCCAGTTAGATCTTTCCCAAAATTCTTTGCTAAGAGATCTACAATTTTTAGGTAATCCTGTTTCAAGCATCGATACACAAAACTTATCGTTACTTGAAACCCTTTATTGTGGGAAGACTAATATTACTTCTCTAGATCTTAGTAATAATTTAAAATTGAAAAACCTCAATATAGATGATCTTTCAATTGCCCAACTGGACTTAAGCAAATATCCTGAACTGGAAAAGTTATGGGCAAGAAATACCAGCTTAAATACAGTCGATTTTAGCAATAATCCAAATTTACTGCAGGTCTGGATAGAGTATTCACCTTTAAGGTCAATAGACTTAAGTAATAATCCGGCATTGTTTGCATTGGTTCTTCAAAACAATAGCTCATTAGCCCACCTGGACTTAAGGAATGGAAATAATTCTGCTATCACTTTTTTATTGCTGAATAATACACCTAATCTCACTTGTATTAATGCCGACGAAAATATTTCCCAGGCCATGATAGCCTCTGGAAAAACATTTAGTACCGATTGTGGGGATTTTGTTCAAATTCCAGATGCCAATTTCGAACAGGCGCTTATTGATCTTGATATTGATAGTGATGGAGTAATTAATCAAAAAATTTTAAGAAGCGATGCTGAAGCGGTAACTGAATTAAATATTTCTGACCCTTTAAATAATCCAAATCTGCCCAGTGTTGATGCAAAAATTGAAAATCTGACGGGCATTGAAGCTTTTACATCCCTTATGGTTTTGGATTGTAGGAAAAATGAAATTCAGGAATTAAAGCTTTTCAATAATACCCAATTGATTGAGTTACATAGTACAGAGAACCTATTAACCGAATTGGACATTAGGAATAATCCCTCCCTTTCAATTTTATATATTGAAGACAATCAAATTCAGGAGTTGAATCTAACCAATAATTCAGCTCTAACAGTATTGGAATGTGGTAGGAATCAATTAACTCAATTAGACGTGAGTAATAATTCGTCCCTTAGAACTTTAGGGTTTGGATTGAATAATATTAGAGAAATAGATGTTTCTAATAATTTCGAACTGAAAGTTTTCTGGTGTAATGGAAATCCTATTACACATTTAGATCTTGATGCGAATACAAATCTAATTGGATACGGTCTTTCAAGCACACCTTTGGAGTATGTTACGCTGAAGAATGGAAATAATAGTAATGTTACCTATTTTGAAGCGAATAATACACCTTCTCTGGGATGTATAAATTCTGATGCTGTCGTTTCTGAAGCTATGACCAGGTGGAATGATAAAACTTTTAGCGAGGATTGTTCTACTTCTGTCGCAGGAAAGTGGATAATTGCACCAGAAACAGGTTCATTAAAGGTTGGTCCGGCGCCTGGCTCCGGACAATACTGGACATTCAATGCCAATGGAACCGATATAGACGATAGACGTTGTTATTTGGATGATGTTTACGAGTTTAGGGAAGATGGTTCCTTTAGAAATGTTCAGAGTGAAGAAACTATACTGGAACCTTTCCAGGGTGTTGAAACCCAGGTATGTGGTGTTCCGGTAGCTCCTCATGATGGAACAAATCCAGCTACTTATACTTATGATCAAATCAATGGGACTATAACCTTAAACGGGAAAGGTTCATTTTTAGGACTCGCGAAAGTTGTGAATGGAAGGGAATTGGAAGATCCGAATGATGCTCCGGATTCAATCACTTATCATGTTTTTTTTTCTGATAATGGTGACCGGATGATTGTTTCGATTGAATCAAATCCAGGTCTTTTCTGGACTTACACCATGATCAAAGACGCTGTTTTTATTCCGGATACTAATTTTGAACAAGCGCTTATTGATCTTGAAATTGATAGTGATGGAATAATTAATCAAAAAATTTTAAGAAGCGATGCCGAAAGTGTGACGGAACTGAATTTGACTAATCCGAAATTTGCTTCTGATCAAAGATACGCCAATAGTAATATTGTGAATGTGGAGGGAAAGATTCAGGATCTAACAGGGATTGAAGCTTTTAAAAATATTACAAGATTGTCTGCCTGGGACAACGCTCTATCCAGTATAGATGTCTCAAACAATATTTTATTGGAAAGACTGGAGTTGATAAATAATCAAATCACATCTATAGATGTTTCTAAAAACGTAAAACTTAAGGTGTTGTGGCTAGAAATGAACCAGCTTCAACAAATTGATGTAATTAAGAATACTGAACTGGTTAATCTGGCTTTAGGTTATAACCAGCTAACCGACATAGATGTAACTCAGAATTCCAAATTATGGGCTCTTACAATTGAAGGTAACAATCTTACAACCATTGATGTTTCACAAAATACCGTAATCGCACAAATCTGGCTTGCCGAAAACCCGAACCTTACTCATGTGGATTTCAGTAAAAATACAGCAATGTATGGGTTGGGTATCTACGATACGTCCATCAAAACCCTGGACCTCTCTAACAATCCTATGACTCGATTGTATTTGGCTAATAATCCAAATCTTGAACATGTTGATCTTAGAAATGGGAACAATTCCAATCTCAATGAATTCTGGGTAGATAATACACCAAAGCTTACCTGTATCAATGGAGATGCTGAAATCTCGCAGGCTATGATCGATTCCGGAAAATCTTTCAGCGAGGATTGCGGGGACTTTATTTATATCCCCGATGCGAATTTTGAACAGGCGCTAATAGATTTAGGTATTGATAGTGATGACGTGGTGAATACTTCTATATTGAGAAGTGATGCAGAAGCTGTAGATTATTATTTGGATTTTCAGAATCCGAAATTCGCTTCATATGGCACTGGAAATACACAATTAATTAATGTGGAAGGAAAAATCGAAGATATTACAGGGATAGAGGCATTTGTAAATGTTCTTGGATTGAATTTATCTGATAATAACCTTTCGAGCCTTGATCTTTCTAATAATACTAAGATCACTAATCTATATGTTAATGACAATAGATTAACAGCTATCAATATTTCTAATTGTTCTGACCTAAGGTTTCTTCATCTAGGCAATAATGAAATCAACAATATAGATGTTTCCAATAATCCATTACTGGAGGAACTGGCGGTCATAAATAATAACCTTACTGAGATTAATATATCTGGTAATCCCTTAATTAAATGGTTGCACTGTGCAGATAACGATCTTTCAAGTCTTAATATGGCCAACGGGAATAATGATAATTTTGAGGGTCCCAATTGGTCTGCATATGCCTTTTGGGCAACTGGTAATCCTGGTCTTTCCTGCATTCAGGTTGATAATAGTATAGTCAATAATGTTCCGAGTGATTGGATTAAAGATCCATTAGCAATATATTCAAGCGATTGTGTAACCAAGCCTGAATATGTAAATATTCCTGACCTTAATTTTGAGCAGTCTCTTATTGATCTGGGAATCGACAGTGACGGTGTGACTAATACCTGGTTGCTGAAAAGCGATGCTGAAGCTGTCACGGAATTGAACCTGAATAATCCAAAATTTGACCCATCTATATTTGCTAATCCGGAGATAATAAATGTTTCCGGTAAGATTGCCGAGCTTACAGGGATTGAAGCCTTTGTGAACCTGGTTTCCCTGGTGGCTGCTTTCGGAGAATTAAGTGAGGTAGACCTTTCAAATAACACCAGTCTTGAAGAACTATTTTTAAATGACAATCAGCTTTCTGGTGTGGATGTGTCTATGCTTTCCAATTTGAAAAGATTCGGAATTATGCGTAACCCGATCACCTCAGAAATCGATGTTTCAGGCAATCCTGCCCTGGAAGAGCTATTTGTACATTATACAGGAATTAGCTCGATTGATCTTTCAGGGAATCCTAATCTTTGGAATCTATTTATTCAAAATAACCAGCTTACAAGCCTTGATCTTTCAGCAAATACTGCACTAAAGAGAGTGAGTGCCCAGCATAATTTTATTCCTCAACTAGATATTACCAGCCTTTCGTCAATCGAGCGGATCGATGCGCAGTACAATACAAACATGATCCTGTTGACTGGAGTAAATGGGAATTCTACGTTGAAATTTTTAAACCTTTCGGGAACAGGCTTAAGCAATTTCAACGGTGCACCCTATCCAAATCTCGAATGGCTGTCGCTTAATGACAATGACCTGGGCAATTTTAATGGGAATAATAACCTTTCGCTTCAGAACCTGTTCCTCAGTAATAATGCGGTCAAAAAGCTGAATCTTACCGGAAATACGCAGCTTACCCGTTTAGAGGTAATGAATAACGCAATGGAGGAACTGGACCTGCGGAATGGAAATAATGCCGCACTTGGCACGCTTAGGGCGTCAGGAAATTTGCTTACCTGTATTTCGGTAGACGATCCTACAGACGCTACAATGCCATATGAAAACTGGGAGCTGGATCTTGGTGTCCAGGTAAGCATCAACTGTAAACAGGCTGAAGAGGTAGTGATCATTCCAGATCCTGCCTTTGAGCAGGCCCTTATAGATTCAGGCTACGATACAAATGGAGGGGATGAAATTACCGGGAATATCCTTTTATCTGAGGCGGAAGCTGTAACCATCCTCAATGTGGTCGGAAGTAATATCACAGATGCTAAGGGAATCGAGGCTTTCGTGAATCTTATCGAACTCGATATAAGCAATAATGCCCTGGCGGAGATCAACCTTCAGGAAAATACTGACCTGGTTAGCTTGGATATTTCAGGAAATGGATTAAGCGAGTTATTTATTAGTAACGGAAAGATCATGACTAGTCTTAATGCCGCAAATAATAACCTTTCTACGCTCAATTTTGCCGACCTAACGAACCTGCAAAGCCTGGATATTTCGGGTAATCATTTCCAGTCTCTCAATTTCAGTGAATTTGGAGTTATCACATCCCTGGATGTAAGCAATAACCAATTGGAGAGCCTTGATCTTCGAAATGGAAATAATGCAGAGTTAAGCAATATGAACGCAGCAGGAAACCTTCTCAACTGTATTGGGGTGGATGATGCGACTAGTATTCCGACGGGATGGTCCAAAGATGCTGCTACTGAGTATACAGCCACCGGAGATTGTCAGGCGCCCGTGGTTGTAACAAGAAACCTCACGGTATTCCTGGACAGGAATGGTATGGTTGAAATTACTCCCTCAGACATCGATAATGGATCTTATGATGCAGTGACAGAACAGAAAAATCTTGTATTTGAATTAAGCGATTCCCAATTTGATTGTGAGGACCTGGGTGAGAATAAGGAAGTGCAGTTATCCGTCACAGATTTATCTGGAAATACAGGTGAAGCTGCAGCTTTTGTAACCGTCAAAGATGAAATTGCTCCAGATGTAAATGCTGTAAGATCAATAACCCTGGATCTTAACGGGGCGGCTACAGTAGAGTTAGATCCTCTTAGCCTTGATAATGGTTCATCAGATAATTGTACAGGACTCGATTTTGCGATAGATCAATCCAGCTTCAGTTTCCCTGGGACCTATACTGTTGAATTTACCGTTTCAGATTTATCTGGCAATTCTTCTACTGCTAATGTAGATGTTGAGGTTTTGGATAGTGCAAGTGAGCCAACCTCTTTAAAGTTCAAAAAGAACCTTGTGGCTACAGTATACCCGAATCCGTTTACTGATAAAATAAGGATTGGATTTTCCAAGGCTATAGATCTGAATAGCGTGGAAGTAAACCTTCATACCATGTCACCCTCGCTTACAGGGGTGGAATTTGAGATAGAAGGCGATGAGATCGTAAGCATAAATGCGGAAATCTTACCGGCAGGAACCTATTCCATAATAATCAGCGTGAGTGGAGAAACTAAATCAGCATTAGTAATTAAAGAAAATTAGAAAATCGCTTAAATAAAAAGGGAGGCTTTCATTGGCCTCTTTTTTTATTTAATTTCAATTCTGTTGAAAAGACTTTTAATATATTTACCCGATCATAATGGAGTGTTAGCTCAGTTGGTTCAGAGCATTACCTTGACAGGGTAGGGGTCACTGGTTCGAATCCAGTACACTTCACAGAATAAAAGCCGGTAAATTTCTTTGCCGGCTTTTGTTTTGGAATAACTATAAATCGTTTTTTTGTATGCTCTCGAGAGCTTTTTCCAGGGCCATGCCTCTGGATCCTTTAATAAGGAAATAACAGTTTTGAAAATTGCTGCCTTTTAAATGTTCTATCAAATGATCTGTATCTCTGAACCGGAAGATCAGGTTCCCGTTAGAATCTGTATTTTTAAAATTTGTACCTACGAGATAGGATTCTGAAAAATCACTGTTCTTTACATAATTTGCGATCACCTGGTGTTCTGTTGCCGCAGCACTGCCCAATTCAAACATATCACCGAGGATGGCGATCTTTTGTTTGTCTGTTTTTAAACTCTTGAAATTCTCCAGAGCGGCATGCATACTTGTGGGATTGGCATTATAAGCATCCATGATGATCGTATTGGTCCCGGTTTGAATGATCTGTGACCTGTTATTTTCTGGAGTATAATTTTCTATCGCCTTTTGGATCTCAGAAAATTCAACTTTGAAATATAGACCAATACACAGGGCTGCTGCCATATTGGTCGCATTATAGCTTCCGGTTAGTTTGCTTTTAAATACGGTATTGTTGAAATTTAACTGGGCAAAGGGCAGGCCAGGCTGGTATTCAAGTTTCACATCTGCAGCCTTGGTCGTTCCAAAGCTGAAAGTGTGATTGTATCCTTCGTGTTTGCGCTGGATTTCGTCATCCAGGTTTAGGAAAATAAGTTTGTGCTTTTCCTGTAAAAATTTATATAACTCAGACTTTCCTTTAATAACTCCTTCAACGCCACCAAATCCTTCCAGGTGTGCTTTTCCAAAGTTTGTAATATAACCGTAATCAGGGTTGGCGATGGTGCATAGAAATTCAATTTCCAGTTGATGGTTAGCTCCCATTTCGACAATTCCAAATTCTGTTTGATCGTCCATTGAAAGCAGGGTAAGGGGAACTCCTATGTGGTTATTTAGATTTCCGGTGGTGGCTATGGTTTTATATTTTCTGGAAAGAACCGCATTCACGAGCTCTTTTGTGGTGGTTTTGCCATTGCTGCCGGTGATGGCAAGAATGGGTATGCCTAAATAATTTCTATGGAAAATTGCGAGCTTCTGCAGGGTCTCCAGAACATTTTTAACCAGGATAAATTCTTCTTTATTTTTCACGAACCTCTTATCGTCAACAACAACGTAGCGGGCTCCTTTTATTAAGGCCTCTTCAGCAAATTCATTGCCATTAAAATTGCCTCCCTGCAAAGCAAAGAACATGCTGTTTTTTCTGATCTTTCTGGTATCTGTATCTGCACCGGTACAGAGTAAAAAGCGTTGGTGTAGTCTGGCTGTATTCATAAAATAAATCTATAAAAAAAGCCCTAAACAAGTTAGGGCTTTAAGTATTATTTAGGTTGCGTTCGTTAATTGTTGCGCGCAGTCTTATTTTTATTAAGTGATTTGGAACCTACTCTGGACATAGCATTTCTGAAACCAATATAGTCTGTAGCCATGTCCTGAGGGAAGTAACGACGTTGGGCAGGATCCAGCCAGTAAGCTCTGTCTCTCCAGCTTCCGCCTTTATAAACTCTTACTTCATCAGATATAAGAGAAGTTCTTTTTTCCTTGTCGTAACCTCTTTCGGTAATTCCACCTTCAGAAGTGCTGTCTGCGAAAGTGAAGTTATCATAAGTCGGGGAGTTGTACATTCTTTTAGAAGGATCTTCATCTACTTCCTGGAATGGTTGATAATACCTACTTGAACTTTTATCTCCATCACGGAAATCTCTCTGGTCACTTTCGGTAAAATTTGTTCTCATGTAAGTGTCATCTGCAGTAACCGGCACCTGGGCGATTTCACCCGGTAGGTTCCTGGCGACGAGTTTACCATTACTTAAGGTATCATACACCACATCATCTGTTCCCACAACTTTTACAGATCCATCCTCATTGATGGCGTGTTTTGTATAAACGTTACCTCGGTAATAATTGAAGTCATTAAATTCATCGTCAACGATTGGTCGGTAAACATCTGCTACCCATTCAGAAACGTTTCCGGCCATATCATATAACCCAAAATCATTTGGTTCATAAGATTTTACTTCAGCAGTTATATCTGCTCCATCATCACTCCATCCGGCAATTCCACCGTAATCTCCATCTCCCTGCTTAAAATTGGCAAGTTGATCACCCATCTTCTTAACATCTCCATTTCTGGTATACTGTCCATCCCATGGATATTTTTTTCTACCGCGATAGATGTTGTAATTTCTTATTCCAACCAGGCCTAAAGCAGCATATTCCCACTCGGCTTCCGTTGGTAATCTGTATTCTGGATAGATAAGTCCGCTTTCTCTTCCGGGAAATACTTTTCTAATTGGTTCACCAGCGTCATTGGTTTCAGATAACCTGTCCTGAGCTTTGTCACCACCCTGACTAACATCGGTATTTCCGCCATAAGCTTTGCTGGGAGTGTTAATATAGGTGTCTGTGTTAAAAGTAGATGATGCATTTACATCTGTATAGCGAGCACCTTCTTTAGTGAAACCTTCTTCCTCCAGTCGATATTCATTAACCCTGTCTGTTCTCCATTTGCTGAATTCTACAGCCTGGATCCAGCTAACTCCCACTACGGGATATTCAGCGTAGGCAGGGTGACGCAGGTAGTTAGTTACCATGGTCTCATTATAACCTAACCTGTTTCTCCAAACCAGTGTATCTGGAAGAGCACCATTATATATATTCTTATAATTTTCTTCACTAGGAGGGAAAACTCTTTTCAGCCAGTCCAGATATTCGAGATACATCTTGTTGGTAACCTCGGTCTCATCCATATAAAAGGATTGCACGTGCTGCTGTGTTGGAGTGTTATTCCAGTCATGCATCGGGTCATCCTGAACACGTCCCATGGTATAAGTTCCGCCTTCAACGAAAACTAAACCGGGAGCTGCTTCCTGTTCTTTATAATTGGTATTGTACTGAAAACCACCTTCGTCTGAGTTTATATCCCAGCCGGTGGCACGGGAGGTGTTTTTGTAATTATTGGATTTGTTACAACTAAGTAAGCTAAGGCCGCAAATTACAGCAATAACGCCTTTTAAAGCTACATTCAATTTCATATTATTTCCTTCTTTATGATAGAAATTTAGGCTCTGCAATATACTAATTAACGATAAATGTACAAGATTATTTTATTTATTATGAAAGTCCGTAAAATCGTATAACTCTCTGATATGCTATAACCTATGATTGTTTTATATTTGGTTTAAACCTAGTGTTTTAGGGTTGAAAAAATTACCAGACTTCTACTAACGTAAACGGTCTCCAAAAATTGTATGCAATTAGGTTTTTTGCCGATTTTAGAAGCCTCTTGCCTGCCGCTTGCAATAAAATCAATTTAATTGAGTTATATTCATTAATCCCCAAAGTTTTCAGACTCATTAAATTATTGGATTTTAAAGGTTAGGAAGGCTTTTTCAGCTGAGTGTTCTTTCTTAACAGGAATATTACTATATATTTGTTTATCATTAACTACTATAATGAAGAAAATTACATTCTTTTTGATTGCGGTAATATTATTTGCCGATTTTTCAATGTTTGCTCAAAACGACAGGGATAGGGTAATTACTACAGCAGTTCCCTTTTTATTAGTAGCTGCAGATGCAAGGGCAGCGGGAATGGGTGACCAGGGCGTGGCTACTTCTCCAGATGTTTTTTCACAACAATGGAATCCAGCCAAATATGCCTTTGCCACCAGGGAAAATGGTATTGCCGTTACCTATACTCCTTATCTTAGTGAAATTGTAAATGATATCTTCCTGGGAAGTTTGAACTATTTCCATAAAATCAATGATCGTAGTGCCGCAGCGGCCAGCTTGAGATATTTTAGTCTGGGGTCTATAGAGACCAGGGGTAGTTTTGAGGAGATTCCACTTTTAGTGAATCCTAATGAACTTACTTTTGATATTTCCTATGCCCTTAAATTAAGTGAAACTTTTTCCATGGCTGTTGCAGGTAGGTACCTGAGATCTGACCTTGGATTGCAGGATACTGAAGATCTTGGTGCTGCTTCTACTTTTGGTGTGGATGTAGCTGCTTTTTACGAAGGAGAGCAATTGACTTTTAGTAATTTTGATGCCAGATGGAGGTTAGGTGCAAATATCGCCAATATTGGTCCTAAAATGAAATATGATGATGCGGGACAGGAAAATTTTATTCCTACCAACCTGAAACTCGGTGCAGGTTTCGATTTTATTTTCGATGCAGACAACCGTTTGGGAACTTATGTGGAATTTAATAAGTTACTGGTTCCTACTCCTCAGGATTTCGATGATGACGGTGATATTGATGGTGAGGACGATGACGAATATAACGAGATTGGATCTATAGAGGGAATCTTTAAGTCTTTTGGTGATGCTCCAGATGGTTTTTCAGAAGAGTTAAAGGAACTTACTCTTGCCATAGGTGCTGAATACTGGTACCAGGAAAAATTTGCTTTAAGGGCGGGTTATTTCAACGAAAGTGAGGAAAAAGGATTTCGTAGATTCTTCTCTTTAGGAGCTGGTTTTGCTTACGAATCTGTAATTATAGATGCTTCCTATTTATTTTCTACCTCATCTGTTCCAAGTCCATTAGAAGGCACATTAAGATTTGGTTTAAGCTTTAATTTTGGCGATAGCTTCAGCAACTAAAATTCAAAATCTTAAAACATTCAAATATTAAATGGAAACCATACCGGTTTCCATTAACTTGTCTGCCCAATTATTTTTTATGAAATCACTTACAATTACTTCCTCACTGGAAGTTTATGAATCTCTTGACGAAATGCCTGAAGAGATTCAGGTTTTGATGCAAAAGGCAATAGAAGTAAGGGATGAAGCTTATGCCCCTTACTCCAATTTTAAAGTAGGAGCTGCCATACACCTGGAAAATGATAAGGTTGTTGTTGGAAGTAATCAGGAAAATGCCTCCTACCCCTCGGGCCTTTGTGCTGAAAGAACGGCGGTTTATTATGCCGGCGCTAAGTTCCCCCATTCAAAAATCCTGAAAATAGCAATTTCAGCGAAATCTATGCGGCAAAAAGTAGATTCCCCGGTTCCTCCTTGCGGAGCGTGCAGACAGGCACTGGTAGAATACGAAGTTAAGCAGGAAGAGCCTATTGAGCTATATTTTATGGGTGAAACGGGGAAGGTGATGAAAGCAGAATCTGTCAGGGATCTGTTGCCTTTGGTTTTTGATAGTAATTGCCTATAAGGTTTTCGTTATTTTTTGCGGTAAAACTGTTTTCGATTCTTCCTGAAAATAGTATTTTTGTTATCCGCTTGGCAAAATCAATCTGTCCGGCCTTTAAATATAAATTTTAGATGAAGAAAATTACAAAAGCCACCTACTTAAAGTGGTACGAGGATATGTTGTTCTGGCGCAAATTTGAGGATAAGCTTGCGCAGGTTTATATTCAGCAGAAAGTTAGAGGATTTTTACATTTATATAACGGGCAGGAAGCTATTTTAGCCGGAGCATTGCATGCAATGGATCTTGAAAAAGATCGTATGATCACTGCTTACCGAAACCACGTTCAGCCTATCGGGATGGGAGTGGATCCTAAACGGGTAATGGCCGAGCTTTATGGTAAAAAGACCGGTACCTCTATGGGACTTGGTGGTTCCATGCATATTTTTGCAAAAGAGCAAAGATTTTATGGAGGTCATGGTATCGTAGGCGGGCAGATTCCGCTGGGTGCAGGACTGGCTTTCGCAGATAAATACCACAAAAGAGATAATGTAACCTTAACCTTTATGGGCGATGGTGCAGTTAGACAGGGTTCGCTTCATGAAACTCTGAATATGGCCGTAAACTGGAATCTTCCGGTTGTTTTTTGTGTAGAAAATAATGGATATGCTATGGGAACTTCTGTAGCACGTACTTCTAAAGATACAGAGATTTGGAAGCTGGGTAATGGTTATGAAATGCCATGTGGCCCGGTGGATGCCATGGATCCTGTAAAAGTAGCTGAAGCATTGGATGAGGCAATCACCCGTGCGAGAAAAGGAGATGGTCCTACCTTCCTGGAGTTAAAAACTTACCGTTACAGAGGACACTCTATGAGTGATGCTCAAAAGTACCGTACCAAGGACGAGGTTGCAGAATATCAAAAGCTGGATCCAATCACCAAGGTTCGCGATATAATCAAAGAGAAAAAATACGCTTCAGAAAAAGAGATTAAAGAAATCGACCAGCGAGTGAAGGACAAAGTTTCTGAATGTGAAAAATTTGCGGATGAATCTGATTTTCCAGACAAGAATGTAATGTACGACGTTGTTTACGAACAGGAGAATTATCCGTTTCTAGCACATAAATTAGATTAGACTATGGCAGAAGTTATCAAAATGCCACGTTTGAGCGATACCATGGAAGAAGGTACCGTTGCAAAGTGGCTGAAACAAGTAGGAGACAAAGTAGAAGAAGGAGATATTCTGGCCGAGATCGAGACTGATAAGGCTACCATGGAATTCGAATCATTCTACGAAGGAACTTTGCTTCATATTGGTGTGGAAGAAGGTGACGGAGCGCCGGTAGATGAGCTGTTGGCTATCATTGGTGAGGAAGGTGAAGATATTTCAGACCTTATTAATGGCGGTGGAGATGGTGATTCTTCTGGGGATAAAGAAGAAAAGAAAGAAAAGGAAGAAAAGGAAGAAGATGATTCTGAAGAAGATAATGGTAGTGCTGAAGCAGGGGAAGTTCCGGAAGGAGTAGAAATCGTCAAAATGCCGCGTTTGAGTGATACCATGGAAGAAGGAACCGTGGCCGCATGGCTTAAGCAGGAAGGTGACAAAGTAGAGGAGGGAGATATTCTTGCTGAGATCGAAACCGATAAGGCTACAATGGAGTTTGAGTCTTTCTACGAAGGAACACTTTTAAAAATTGGAATTCAGGAAGGGGAATCTGCGAAAGTAGACAGCCTTTTAGCTATAATTGGTCCGGAGGGAACAGATATTTCGAAGATTGATACTGCTGGGGGTGGTAAAAAATCGAAAAAAACTGAATCTTCAGAAGATCAAAAAGATGATTCTAAGGAATCTGAAGATAAAAAGGAGCAGGAGAAATCATCATCTTCAGATAGCTCTGCAAAGGATGGTAAAAGAATTTTTGCTTCTCCACTTGCTAAAAAAATGGCTGAGGATAAAGGGATCGATCTTTCAGATGTAAATGGTTCCGGAGAAAATGGCCGGATCATTAAGAAAGATATCGAGAACTTTAAAGGAGCGGAGAAGAAAGCCGCACCTGAGGCAAAATCAGATTCAGCTGAAAAAACTACTGCTGAAGTACAACCTTATACTCCTGCCGGAGAAGAAAGTTTTGAGGAGCGTAAAAATTCTCAAATGCGTAAGGTGATCGCCAAGCGACTTGGGGAATCTAAATTCACGGCGCCGCATTACTACCTGACTATAGAGGTTGATATGGAGAATGCGATGACTTCCAGAGAGCATATTAATGAAATGCCAGATGTTAAGGTATCTTTTAACGATATGGTTATAAAAGCTTCTGCGATGGCATTGAGAAAACATCCGCAGGTGAATAGTCAGTGGACAGGAGACACAACTAAGATCGCCAAGCATATTCATATGGGAGTTGCAGTTGCGGTTGAAGAAGGACTGGTAGTGCCTGTGCTTAAATATGCAGATCAAATGTCGCTTACGCAGATTGGCGGTAATGTGAAAGATCTTGCCGGGAAAGCCAGAAATAAAAAGATTCAGCCATCAGAAATGGAAGGCAGTACATTTACTGTTTCTAATTTAGGAATGTTCGGTATCGTTGAATTTACCAGTATCATAAATCAGCCAAACTCGGCAATTCTTTCAGTAGGAACTATTGTTGAAAAACCGGTGGTTAAGAATGGTCAGATTATAGTTGGAAACACTATGAAATTAACCCTGGCATGTGATCACCGTACAGTTGATGGTGCAACGGGAGCAGCGTTCCTAAAAACATTAAAGACCTACCTTGAAAATCCAGTAACAATGCTGGCTTAATTCAAGCTTCTAATAAAATTCAAATCCCGCTTAATCGCGGGATTTTTTTATCTTTAGCAATATGAGAAAACAATTGAATCCTGTCTGTTATATGACTATCCTCCTGATGCTTTTTATTTTTCAAATAGGAAATGCTCAGGCTCCTGCCAGTAAAACCATTAATGTTTCTGAAGCTGAGGTAACGAAAGACCTTTTCTACCTGTCGTCTGATGAGCTTGCCGGAAGAGAGACTGGCTCCAATGGTATTGAAAAAGCAGCTGTTTACCTGGAAAAAAGATTTTTTGAAATTGGATTGAAGCCCTATTATAAAACTTACAGAGATAGTTTTATGGTTGGTAAAAAACATGCCTATAATATTGTAGGTGTCCTGGAGGGTAACGATGAGAGACTGAAAAAAGAATATATCATTATAGGAGCCCATTATGATCATATTGGGCATGGTAAAAAAGTGAATGGAGATGATATTGCTAATGGCGCCAATGATAACGCCGCCGGCACCACGGGTGTGGTTCAATTGGCAAAGCATTTAGCCGAAAGCGGGAGCAACAAACGCAGTATTATTTTTGCTTTGTTCAGTGGAGAGGAAAAAGGATTGAAAGGATCTAAGCATATGGCAGAAGAGCTAAAGAAAGAGAATATAGATCTGTATGCAATGATCAACCTGGAAATGATTGGTGTGCCTATGAAGGCGAAAAGTTATATGGCCTATATCACTGGTTTTAAAAACTCAAATCTTGCTGAAAAATTCAATGATTATTCAGACGGGCAGAAAGTTCTTGGTTTCCTTCCGCAGGCAGGGCAAATGAATCTTTTTAAACGAAGTGATAATTATCCATTTTACCAGGAGTTTGGTGTGCCGGCCCAAACCATTTGTACTTTCGATTTTTCAAACTATCCCTACTATCACCACGTAGATGATGAAGCAGAATTTATGGATGTTTCTCATATGGCCAATCTGTTAGAAAATCTGATTCCCGGAATAGAGAAAATGGCTTCGACTACAGACAGGGAAATTAAAATGACAGAATAATGAAAAACATAGTTATTACCGGTACCAGCAGAGGGATTGGATATGAGTTAGTTTCAATCCTGGCTAAGATGGGGCACAACATTCTGGCCCTATCCAGGAATGACAGACCGGTAAATGAATTGAATCTTGAAAATGTTCGGGCATTTTCTTTCGATATTACCAGTGAGGACTCTATGCTTAAAGCGGAGAGTTTTATTCAGCATGACTGGGGATCCCGGGTAGACATACTTATAAATAATGCCGGTACTTTATTAAGCAAGCCTTTTAGCGAAACCGGCTGGGAAGACTTTCATGAAGTTTACAAAGTTAATGTTTTCGGTGTGGCTGAAATCATTAGAAAGTTGCTGCCATTTTTAAATAATGATTCCCATGTGGTTAATATAAGCAGTATGGGTGGGATCCAGGGAAGCATGAAATTTCCTGGGCTGGCGGCGTATAGCAGTAGTAAAGGTGCTTTGCTTACTTTAACGGAAATGCTCGCCGAAGAATATAAAGAAAATGGGCCTTCATTTAATGCGCTGGCTCTTGGAGCAGTACAAACTGAAATGCTGGAAGAAGCTTTTCCGGGTTATGAAGCTCCCGTTACGGCCGGGCAAATGGCCGGATATATTGCTGAATTCAGCTTAAACGGACATAAACTGTACAATGGTAAAATACTACAGGTGTCCAATAGTACACCATAGAAGATGCAGGAGATCCTGAAAAAATATTTACCCGTTAATGCGGTAGAGCCTGTCTCTGAGCTAATAAAATTAAAGGACGTTCACCTCAAGATAGTAAACGAAAGGGTTACCAGGCATGGAGATTACCGGCGGATGCCCGATGGCTCACAACAGATTACCATCAATGCGAATTTGAATAAATACAGGTTTTTGATCACTACTGTTCATGAGATCGCTCA
Organism: Christiangramia sabulilitoris; assembly: GCF_007050985.1. GTDB lineage: Bacteria > Bacteroidota > Bacteroidia > Flavobacteriales > Flavobacteriaceae > Christiangramia > Christiangramia sabulilitoris. The sequence goes on along the minus strand of NZ_VHSF01000002.1, from coordinate 764,736 downwards.
TCTCATTGCTTTTGAAAAATATGGCCGAACTATAAAACCACATGGTGCAGAATGGAAGCATTGTTTCAGGAAATTAATGTTGCCTTTTATCAGGCCCGAAATTTTTCCGAATTCCTTACTTCCGGTAATCGCAAATCATTTTAGGAATCCTAAAGCAAGCAGCGATACAGATGCTAAGTTATCTGTAGCTTTAAAAAGCTTCGATGAGGAGAATGATAAAAGTTATGTGTTTGAGATCCCATCTGGCAGTTTATTTAAGATCCATAATGGTAAAACTTTTAAAAAAGGCCCCAGGAAGATCAAGAGGTATGAATGCCTGGAGTTGGATACCGGTAGAATTTATCTTTTTCAGCCAAATGCAGAAGTACATTTAATCAAGGTTTAAAATATGACAGGTACAAAAAGAGATAATTATTATGGTATAATAATGGCCGGTGGGGTAGGATCAAGGTTCTGGCCTTCCAGTAAAGCTTCCAGTCCCAAGCAATTTTTGGATATACTTGGGGTTGGAGAGACTCTCTTCCAGACCACTTTCAACAGACTGGCAAGGCTCATACCTGCAGAGAATATTTATATTCTAACCAATGAAAAATATGTGGACATGATCAAAGATCAGGTTCCTAATATTCAGGATGAGCAAATAGTTCCGGAGCCTGAAATGCGTAATACGGCCCCAAGTATACTTCTGGGAGCTCTAAAGATCCATAAAAAAAATCCCGATGCCTTGACCGTTATTGCTCCAAGTGATCACTGGATTAAGGAGGAAGAAGCTTTTTTAGCATCGGTTCAAACCGCTCTGGATAGTGCTGAAAAAAATGATCGTTTGTTAACCTTAGGGATCGAACCTACAACCCCTAATACCGGTTATGGTTATATAAAATATGATAAAAACGATGAAGCTGAAGTAAAAAAAGTGCAGCGGTTTACCGAGAAGCCAAATTTAAAAAAGGCTGAAGAGTTTTTAAAGGCAGGTAATTATGTGTGGAATGCCGGTATTTTTATCTGGCGGGCAGAATTTATTATTCGATTATTTGAAAAATACCTGCCAGAGATGTATAGATTATTCGAGCATGGGAATTCTTACTGGAATACAGAAGAAGAGAAAGAGTTTCTTGCGAAAAACTATCCACGGGCAGCCAATATTTCTATAGATTATGGAATCATGGAAAAATCTGATTCGGTATTTGTGATTCCGGTTAAATATCACTGGAGTGATCTTGGTACCTGGTCTTCTGTGCAAAGTGAATTGCCACAGGATGAGATTGGAAATACGGTGGTAAATGGTAGGTTGATAGCAGAAAACTCAGAAAATAATATTATTTCTACCTCAAATAAAAAGATAGTAGTTTTGAAGGATCTTTCAGATTATATCATCGTGGAGGACGAAAATGTTTTGATGATAGTCCCTAAATCTGAGGAGCAGGAAATAAAGCGAATACGCGAACAGGTGATGAAAGATTATGGGGACGATTTAGGATAGTTATATGGCAGAAAATAATACTTCAGGTTCAGTTTCAACTAATCAAGGCGGAGAAAACCTAAGGGAGGACGCTAAAGAGATTAAAGAAAAGGCAAGAACTTTTCTAAGCAGGTTACTGGATATTCGTGAGGATACAGACAGGGAATCTACAGTAGAGGCAGTACAGAAGGATATCTCTTTCAAGGGGCACAATGCCTGGATCCTGATCTTTTCTATTTTTGTTGCTTCTATAGGTCTTAATGTAAGCAGTACGGCAGTAGTAATAGGTGCCATGCTTATTTCCCCTTTAATGGGTCCTATTGTGGGTATTGGGATGGCCATTGCTATTAACGATGTAGATACCTTGAGACGATCGTTCGTGAATCTTGGTATTATGGTAGTACTAAGTGTGCTTACCGCAACGGTATACTTCTTTATTTCCCCGGTTAAAAATGAAACTCCAGAGCTGGTTGCCAGAACCTATCCTACCATACTTGATGTTTTGGTCGCTATTTTTGGTGGCCTGGCGTTGATTGTTGCCAAAACTAAAAAAGGTACAATAGCCAGTGTGATCCTGGGGGTTGCGATTGCTACTGCACTTATGCCGCCACTTTGTACCGTTGGATACGGGCTGGCAAATGCAAAATGGGAATTTTCTCTTGGAGCGCTTTATCTATTTTCTATCAATGCTGTCTTTATTGCCTTGTCCACTTTCGTGGTTTGTAAACTATTAGGATTTCCGCTGGTAAAATATGCAAATAGCAAAAGAAGACGAAAAATTGCCCAGATAGCATCCACCGTTGCCATCATTGTGATGATACCTAGTGTTATCTTATTTGTAAAGTTATTACGGGAGCAGGTTTTTCAGAGCAAGGCGACAGAATTTATTGAAAATATAGTTCAGTATTCCGGTGCAGAAACGCTTAAAACTACAAGTGATTTTAAATCACGAACCATAGATGTTTATATGATTGGGAATACCATACCTGCAGCTACCATTACTACCTGGCAGGAACGACTGGGTGAGATAGAGGCCTTGAAGGAGGCTAGTCTTATTATCCACCAGGGTAATGATCAAACTCAGGATATAAGCAGGATTTCAAGTGAACTGAGAAGCGGAATTCTGGAAGACCTGTATGTGAAAAACCAGGAGGTGCTTCAGGATAAAGATAAGCGTATTGAGCTTTTAGAGTCTGAACTTTCTAAATACAGGGGAGACGATTTTTCCTTTGCAAACCTGAGCAAGGAAGCGAAAATTAATTATGAAAACATTGAAGAGATAGGCTATTCCAATCTGATAACGACCAATTTTCAAAAGCAGGATACCATTCCAACATTTACCATTACCTGGGATTCCAAATTAAGAAAAGCAGAGTTAGCTGCTCAACAACAGAAATTCGAACAATGGATAAAGCTCAGGTTGAATCTTGATACTTTGTCTATCAAGAACGTGCGTTAGTTAAATCCCTTTTTGCTGGGCGATACGAACTTTCTGGAAGAGATTAGAGGAATACACAAAATCTGTTACCGTCTTATCTTCAGTCTGGAAGATCTCATCTTTTGTGCCTTTCCAGGCCAGAACTCCTTCTTTTAAAAAGGCGATACGTTCACCTATTTCCAGTACAGAATTCATATCATGGGTAATTAATACCGTGGTAATATCATTTTCGTGGGTAAGTTCCTGGATAAGATTATCTATCACGGTAGCCGTTTGAGGATCGAGGCCGGAGTTAGGTTCATCACAAAAAAGATATTTAGGCTTATTAACTATAGCCCTGGCAATAGCTACCCTCTTCTGCATTCCCCCGCTTATTTCTGAAGGCATTTTATTTCCTGTTCCTTCGAGGTTTACTCTTTCCAGAACTTCATGAACCCTGGTTAGCATTTCCTTTCTTCTTTGTTTAGTGAACATCGTTAGGGGAAACATGACGTTTTCTTCAACTGTCATGGAATCAAAAAGAGCTCCTCCCTGGAAAAGCATTCCCATTTCGGTTCTTAGTTCCCTTTGTTCTTCGTCGGAAAGATTGGAGTAAGGTTTTCCATCATATTCAATAGTACCTTTATCAGCTTTGAAAAGACCGAGCATACATTTCAGAAAAACACTTTTTCCTGATCCTGACTGACCGATGATCAGATTTGTCTTGCCACGCTCGAAGGTATAATTAATACCTTTCAGGACTTCCTGATCATCAAACGATTTATATAGATTATTTACCTGTATCATCCCTTAGCTTAATAAAAGTTGGGTAACTATATAGTTAGTTACGATTAGAACCACACTTGTCCATACAAAAGAGGTAGTGGAAGCCTCACCTACTTCCAGTGCTCCACCTTTCATATAATAACCGTGATAAGCCGGCACTGTTGCCAGGATAAAGGCGAATAAGAAAGTCTTTATAAAAGCATAGGTAAGGTGAAAACCATTGAAATCATCCTGCAATCCGGTAATAAATTGATCTGTGGTTACAAATCCACCCAGTACCGCAGCACAAAAAGCTCCGGTTATTCCCAGAAACATGGATATGGCAATTACAAAAGGATAGGTAAGCATGGCGATAATCTTGGGAAAGATGAGGTAGTTCTTTGAATTAATACCCATTACTTCCAAAGCGTCGATCTGCTCTGTTACTCTCATAGACCCGATACTGGAAGTGATAAAAGATCCAACCTTTCCAGCCATGATAATCGAAATAAAAGTAGGAGCAAATTCCAGGATCACAGATTGTCTGGCGGCATAAGCTACCAGGGATTTAGGAATAAGAGGGTTGTTGAGGTTTAATGCCGTTTGAATGGCTACTACCGCTCCAATAAAAAAGGATAGAAAAGCGACGATCCCCATGGATCCCATGATCAATTCATTAATTTCCTTTAAAATGAGATTTCTTAGAACTGAACCTTTAGTCATTCGTCCAAAAACTCCCTTAAGCATTAAAAAATATTCCCCAATGGAGTGCAGGTAGGTCATCAATTGAATTTTGAAAAGCTAAAATACTAAAATTATGCTCTAAAGTATTTAAGGCTTAATTAAACTTTAGCGTTTGAAGTTTAGTATTTTTGAGGATAAATAAAAATAGAATTTAATGAAAAGGTTGATATTAGCTTTCTTTTTGCTTTTAACGCTCACGCCTGCCAGCGCTCAACTTGTTGATGAGAAGCCGAAACTGGTGGTTGGTATTGTAGTAGATCAAATGAGATATGATTATTTGACCCGTTTCTGGGGTCAGTACGGGCAAAATGGTTTCAAAAGACTTGTCAATAACGGATTTGTTTTCAAGAACAATCATTTTAACTATGTTCCCACATATACCGGTCCCGGGCATGCGTCTGTTTTTACCGGCGCTACTCCAGAAAATCACGGGATCATAAGCAACAGCTGGTATAATAAGTTTGAAGATAAATTTGTGTATTGTACAGGTGATGAGTCATTCAAGTCTGTAGGAACCAGCACCAGGGCCGGGGAAATGTCCCCTAATAGGATGTTGTCTACTACCTTTGGTGATGAGAACAGGCTCCATACACAAATGAAAGGCAAGACCATAGGTATAGCTCTCAAGGATCGCGGGGCAATTTTACCTGCCGGTCATTCGGCCAATGCAGCCTATTGGTTCGTTGGCGGGTCTGAAGCCAACTGGATAAGCAGTACTTATTACATCGACGAACTACCAAAATGGGTGCAGGATTTCAATGCTTCAGAAAAGGCAGAATCTTACCTCAAAACCTGGGCGCCTTTAAAGAATATCGACGGCTATATTGAAAGTGGGAATGATATAAATGAATTTGAAGGTGGTTTTAATGGTATGGAGACAGCATCCTTTCCTTACGACCTTAAAAAACTGGCTCCCCAGAACGGCCAATATGAACTCATAAAAGCAACTCCTTTTGGTAATGATCTTACGGCAGAATTTGCCAAAGCTGCTATTAAAGGAGAATCTTTGGGAAAGGATGATATAACCGATGTGCTTACCCTTAGTTTTTCAAGTACAGATTATGTAGGGCATAATTTTGGAGTAAATTCTAAAGAAGCTCAGGATACCTATCTAAGACTGGATTTGGCAATAGGTGATTTCCTTACCTATTTGGATCAGACTGTGGGAGAGGGAGAGTACCTTGTCTTTCTAACTGCAGATCATGGAGCTGTTGAGGTGCCGTCATATTTAAAATCAAAAAAAATTCCGGCGGGGTATTTCAGTGATTCAGACTTAATTACCAGGCTAAATCAGCAAGTTGTGCGGGAGTTCAAAGCAGGGGACCTTATCGCCAATGTTTCTAATGGCCAGGTGTTTTTCAATTATGATGAGATTTTAAGAAGGAATATAAATGCTTCAGAGTTACAAACAAAAGTTGCGCATTTTTTATTGCAGCAAGACCATGTTTCCAGAACTTTTACCAGGGACCAGTTACAAACCGGATCTTATAATGAAGGTATAGCCAGCCTGATTGAAAATGGATTTAATCAGAAACGCAGTGGTGATGTAGTTTATGTAACAGAACCTGGATTTATTGTATATCCTGAAACCGGAACAACTCATGGAAGCGGCTTTTCTTATGATACTCATGTTCCGCTTATTTTCTTTGGTAAAGGAATAAAAAAAGGAAGTACTTACGAATACAGTACAATTCCCGATATCGCACCCACTATCTCTGCGATGCTGGGGATCTCTTTTCCTAATGCTGCCACCGGGAAACCTTTAAAAAGCGTGCTGGAAAAATAAAGTTAAACGAATTTCTTCCGAATATTCGCCCAGCGTAATTTTCTTATGAAACGGCCTTCTTCTTCAGAAACAAGAAAAGGTCGTTTTTTCTTTTTTGCCCTGAAATAACCCGAAACGTAGTGTAAAAAAGCGAATGGATTCATTTTCATGAAAGCCAGCTTCGCCGAAGCGATAAGACTCAAGGTCGTACCGTATCTCAACCTGTAAAAAGCTTCCCCCTGTTTATATCCGGAATGTTCGAAATAGCTGATACCTGTGGGTCTGAGGTGCTTTACAAGCAATGATTCATCAGTAATGACTTTCCATCCATGATATCTTGCCAGAAGTTCATCTGCAGTATCCCAACCCATTGCCGGTTTTAATTCTCCAATCTGTATGAAACAATGTTTCCGGTATGCTTTTAGCGCACCCCTAATATGGTCCTTTCCCGTAAGGTTTTCGGGAGCCCATTTGTCGTTCTTCTTAATACTGCAAAAACCTCCAACCATACCTGCCTTGGGGTCCTCTCTAAAATGTGATGATATTCTTTCCAGATAATTTTCAGGAAAAATAAGATCTGCATCAAACTTACAAATGATATCGTAATCATGCTCGAGTTCATAATATCCCTTATAAAAGGCGTTGATTACCTTGCTGCCTGGTGCATGTTCATTTGAAGAGTTATTTTGTACCAGAGAAATAAAGGGATATTGCCTGGTGAATTCCTTCACAACCTCTGCAGTATTATCTGTAGAACTGTCATCTACTACTACAATTTGGTTAGGCAGAAAAGTTTGTTTAACCAGAGAGTTAAGCGTCTTGCCTATAAATTTAGCTTCATTGTGGGCGGGAATGACGATATCTATTTTCAATGCAGGCTAGGTTAACAGTGAAAGGCTAAGATAAAATTTTAACGAAAAAGAGCTACTTCCTTTCGGCGTAAACTGCGTAATAGCGAGGAGTGAATTTCCTTAAAATAGGCCTGATCCCGATTTTATTGACCGGGTTCGTCCATTTAAGGGATTTTTTAATTTCCCATCCGGTTTTTTCAAAGAGCCAATCAAATTGCCAGTCTTCAAATTCATGGTAATGCCGGTCCCATTTATCGGTTTTGCTTCGGTAGGCAGATGCGAACCATAATTTTAAAGGTACGCTGGCGACTATTTTGTCTGCCTGTATTTCTTTTAAGATATTATAGGGAGCAAGAAGATGTTCAAATATTTCGAATGCTGTTACCAGGTCATAGGACTTATTTCTAACCGCTGAAAAATCTTCATCCAGATCTTCACCTGAAGTATTGGTCACCTCATATCCATGCTCTTTCATGATCCTGGAAAATGGATTTTCCACACCCAGGTCCAAAATTCTGGCCGGTGGAGGAGCAACATCTTTTAAAAATTCTAAGGTTTTCTGATAGCGTTTTTCAGGAAAGCTGTTTTCGTACATGTTTAGATCTGGTAAGTGATCGCATTTATATTCATACCTGCACCAACACTGGCGAACATAACTACATCTCCTTTTTCCAGTTTCTGTCCTTTTATTTTCCCCCTGGTAACGAGATCGAACAAAGTAGGAACGGTGGCAACGCTGCTGTTACCCAATTCATGAATGGTCATTGGCATAACATCTTCTGGCGGGGTCATTCCATGTAACTTGTAAAAACGCTGAATTATAGCATGATCCATTTTTTCATTTGCCTGGTGGATAAATACCTTTTTTAGATCCTTAATAGATTTGCCGCTATTTTCAAGACATTCTTTCATTGCTTTGGGCACATTGATCAAGGCGAATTCATAGATCTTTCTGCCGTGCATTTTGATATATTTTACCTCTTCCGGAGCATTGTTATGATTAGATTTTCCGAAGTAGATATATTCAGATTCCTGGAAAGAATAGGTTGCAGATTCAAAAGATAAGATCCCAGTTTCCTCATCATTTGCTTCCAGAATAATAGCACCGGCTCCGTCTGAAAAGATCATGGAATCCCGGTCATGTTTGTCCACAACCCTCGATAAAGCTTCTGCACCAATTACAAGACATTTTTTAGCCATTCCCGCTTTAATAAATGCCTGGGCCTGGATCATACCTTCGATCCATCCGGGACATCCAAAAAGAAGATCATATCCTACACATTTAGGATTTTTGATTCTTAGATGTGATTTTACCCTGGTAGCAAGACTTGGCACGGTATCACTCTGGATAGAGTTAGATTTCACGTCTCCATAATTATGTGCTACTATAATATAATCTAAAGTTTCCGGGTCTATTCCTGAACTTTCGATCGCTTTTTGACTCGCAATCACAGCGATATCTGAAGTGTTTAGATTTTCATCTAAATACCGCCTTTCCTCAATCCCGGTAATAGCTTTGAATTTTCGAATTGTAGTTTCGTTATCATGTGGAAAATTGGAACCGTCGAGATTAAAAAACTCATGTTGGTCAAAGTCAGCATTCTTGGTAATAACATTTGGAATATAACTGCCCGTTCCCGTGATTTTACAATTCATTTGGCGCTTTTATTAATAAAGGTTACAATTTAAATAAATACAATTAATGACCTATAAAAATTCATAGATTTTTGGTCGAAAAAAAACCTGCCAACTGACAGGTTTTAATTCTTAAACCTTTATTTTGTTTAGACTTCAGCATATTCTTCAGTAGGAGGGCAGGTACACATAAGGTTTCTGTCACCGTATGCTTCGTCTACTCTACGTACACTTGGCCAGAATTTATTGTCATGCAAGTGGCTTAATGGGTAAGCTGCCTTTTCACGTGAATAAGGAAGTTTCCATTCGTCTGATGTAAGCATATGTATAGTATGCGGAGCGTTCTTAAGAACATTATTTGGCTCATCTGGAGTACACTCGTCTATTTCCTCTCGTATGGAGATCAAAGCATCACAAAAACGATCAAGCTCAGGTTTACTTTCACTTTCTGTAGGTTCGATCATCATCGTTCCGGCTACCGGGAAAGAAACTGTAGGTGCATGGAAACCATAATCTATCAATCTTTTTGCAATATCGGTAACTTCAATGCCCTGTTCTTTAAAGGGCCTGCAGTCTATGATCATTTCATGGGCTGCGCGACCTCTTTCTCCTGAATAAAGAGTTTTATAATGACCTTTTAATCTTTCTTTGATATAATTGGCGTTTAAAATAGCATATTCTGTAGACTTTTGAAGTCCACCCGTCCCCAGCATTTTTATATATCCGTAAGAAATTAGACAGACAAGGGCAGACCCCCAGGGAGCAGAAGAAATAGCTCCAATTGCATTTTCCCCACCGGTAGGTATGACCGGGTTACCCGGTAAAAATGGTTTAAGCTGTTCTGCTACACAAATAGGACCTACTCCGGGACCACCTCCACCATGTGGGATTGCAAAAGTCTTATGTAAATTCAGGTGACAAACGTCAGCTCCAATTCTTCCGGGATTGGTCAAACCAACCTGTGCGTTCATATTGGCGCCATCCATATATACCTGGCCTCCGTTTTCGTGGATAAGATCTGTGATCTCACGAATAGCAGATTCAAATACTCCATGGGTCGAAGGATAAGTTACCATCAGAGCAGCAAGATTATCCTTGTGTTTTAATGCTTTCTCCCTTAGATCGTCAACATCGATGTTTCCATTTTCAGAAGCTTTGGTAACCACTACTTTCATACCGGCCATAACTGCAGATGCAGGGTTGGTACCGTGGGCAGAAGAAGGAATGAGACATACATTCCTATGGCCTTCACCATTTGCCTCGTGATAAGCTCTAATCACCATTAACCCGGCATATTCTCCCTGCGCTCCTGAATTTGGTTGTAATGAAGTTCCTGAAAATCCGGTAATCTCGGTTAGCTGATGCTCTAATTCTTTTAATACTGTTTGATATCCTTCTGCCTGATCTACAGGAACGAACGGATGCAGATTTCCCCATTGTGGATTACTCAAGGGAAGCATTTCTGATGCAGCGTTCAGCTTCATTGTACAAGAACCTAAAGAAATCATGGAGTGATTCAAAGAAAGATCCTTCCGCTCTAGTTTTTTAATATATCGCATCAACTCAGTTTCTGAATGATACAAATTGAAAACTTCATGAGTCAGGAAATCTGTTTTTCTCTGAATAGCTTCTGGTATAGCAGATCTTTCTGAAAGAGTTTTGATCTCAGATTGATTTTTACCTGCAAGTTCAGTAAAAACAGCCACGATGGCATTTAAATCATCAATGGTAGTAGTTTCATTTATAGAGATACAGGCACTTTCTGTATCAGGGTAAAAGAAATTAATCTCATTTCTTTCGGCGATCTCTTTCAATTTCGCAGCGTCTGCCTGGATATGAAGAGTGTCAAAGTAAGCTGAATTAAGCTGTTTAAAACCTAAAGCTTCTAATTGCTCCTCAAGGGTAACTGCAGATGCATGAACAGTATTGGCTATATATTCCAGTCCTTTGGGACCATGATAGACGGCATACATTCCAGCCATCACTGCCAGCAGTACCTGTGCGGTACATATATTTGATGTGGCCTTGTCTCTTTTTATATGTTGCTCTCTTGTTTGCAGAGCCATTCTTAGCGCGTTGTTACCATCAAGATCTTTGGTAAGGCCAATTATCCTGCCTGGAAGGGTACGCTTATAATCTTCTTTAGTGGCAAAAAATGCTGCGTGCGGACCTCCGTAACCTAGAGGGATACCAAAGCGCTGGGTGGTACCTACTACGACATCCACACCTAATTCTCCAGGTGCCTGCAATTTTACCAGGCTAAGGATATCTGCGGCAACGGCAGTTTTTATATTAGCATTTTTACAGTTTTCAACGAATTGAGCATAGTCAAAAACCTGCCCGAATTTCCCTGGATATTGAACTAATACACCAAAATAATCTTCAGAAAAATTAAATTCCTGGTGATCACCTACTACGAGGTCTATACCAAGGAATTTAGCCCTGGTTTCCATCAAAGAAATAGTTTGAGGAAGAACCTGTTGAGAAACAAAAAACTTATTTACGTCATCTTTCTTCTGCTTTCGGTCTCTTACCGCATGTAGCAAAGCCATAGCTTCTGCAGCGGCAGTGGATTCATCCAGAAGAGATGCATTGGCGATCTCCATTCCTGTGAGGTCGCTAACCATGGTTTGAAAATTTAGTAAAGCCTCCAGCCTTCCCTGGGCAATTTCTGCCTGGTAAGGAGTATAAGCAGTATACCACCCCGGGTTTTCCAGGATATTTCTTTGGATAACCGCAGGTAATATTGCCTGGTGATATCCTAAACCTATATAGGTTTTATATACTTTATTCTTTTCAGAAAGCTTTTTGATATGCTCAGCATATTGATTTTCGCTCATAGCTCCCGGGAGGTTCAAAGGATTTTGCAGGCGAATATCATCGGGAAGGGTCTCGTAAATTAATTGCTCTATAGACTCAACACCGATAGTATCAAGCATTTCCTGTAGATTTTCTGCTTTAGGACCTATGTGACGTAATGCGAAAGAATCTGTTCTCATTAAAATAGATAGTTGTGTTTTTCGTGTTGCGAAAATACATAAATTCAATCTAATTTTTTAGGGTTTAGGACTCTACAGTTGTTAAGATTTTTCTGCCTGAATTCTCTCTGTATTTTTATATGTAATTTCGTGGGATGAAGTATTTCAGAAATGCTTTAGATTTATATATAAACAGCAGCCTCCACGTTTCCCTCGCGGTAGTTGCCTTCACTTTGATCACCTTTCTGGAACATGATTTAAGTTTTGATCTGGACCTTATATTTTTCATCTTTTTTGCCTCCATTACCGGTTACAATTTTGTAAAATATGCCGGTATTGCAAAACTTCATCACCTAAGCCTGGCCAAAAATCTGAGACTAATCCAGATTTTCTCTATGTTGTGTTTTTTTGCTATGCTTTATTTCTGCTTTAAACTTAAAATAGAAGTTATTATTGCTACGGGAATTCTGGGATTATTTACCTTATTATATTCATTGCCGGTATTTGGTCAGGAAAAAAACCTGAGAAGCCTTCCCGGAATTAAAATTTTTATCATAGCCCTGGTGTGGGCCGGGAGCACGGTTTTTTTGCCCTTAATCAATGTTGAGAAATTCTTAGGTATAGATCTGATCGTGGATTTCATTCAGCGGTTAATTCTGGTCATTGTACTAACGCTTCCTTTTGAAATAAGAGATCTTAATTATGACGATGAGAGCCTGGGCACCATTCCGCAACGAATAGGAGTATCCCAAACCAAGGTTTTTGGAAGTATTCTTTTACTATTAATTTTTTCTTCGGAATTATTTCAGAAAAACTTTAGCTCTGTAGAATTTTCAGCACTCTTTGTGGTGCTGATTATATCTGGTTTATTACTTTGGAATTCAGATAGAGACCAGGGGAAGTATTTTGCCTCATTCTGGGTTGAAGCTCTTCCTATACTGTACCTGGGGATATTTCTTATGTTTGAGATCTATCTTCAGCAAATTCTTTTTTGATTTCCTCACGCCACTGTTGCTTATTTTCTTCGGGGCAGATTTCGATTTTGGATTGCTTAACCAGGTGAGTAAGTTTTGAATTTTTGGCTGATATTTTTCTACAGGTTTTACAGATCGCCAGATGCATCATTAGCTTAGCTTTCTCCAGTAAACTCGCTTCTTCATATTGAGATTTGTTGCAGCATTCTGCCGCATAGGAACAGTCAATAAAAAAAAACTTAATTTTTCCACTCATAATTAAAACCAATTTTTTTCCAGACAGGCGGCTAAAGCTGTTCTGGCCCTGTGTATAATGACCCAAAGGTTAGACGGCGTGATATTGAATTCATTACAGATAGCTTCTGTATCCACCCCGTCAATTGTTTTTCTTTTGAAAATTTGAGCATGCTTTTCGTTAATGCTGTCCAGGCAATCTAATATCGCCAGACCCAGTTCGCGGTTCTCCATTTCATCTTCTGCCGTCTTATCAAACTGGTCTGCCACCTGTTCTTCTAACCATTCTCCTTCATTATAATCATCAGAGTAATTGATCTTAACTTCCGCTCTGCCTTTCCGGCTATTGATTTTGCGATAGTAATCAATGATCTTTCTTTTTAATATCGAAATAAGCCAGGTTCTTTCACTAGCCTCTCCTTTAAAATATTTAGCCGATTTAAGGGCTGCCAGGAAAGTTTCTGAAATCAGATCGTTGGCAACCTCACGATTGTTAACACGAACGATCGTATAGTTAAAGAGGTAGTCTGAATATCTGTCGACCCATTTATTGGGATCGAGGTTGTTGGCTGGCATTGTCTGGATATCAACGATTCTACTCAAAAATAGCAAAAGAATATATAGCAAAAGTTATAGAAAAGATAAGATTTCCCTATAAGCCTAAGTATATCAACTATTTTGAGATCAAACCGGCTCTTCTCAGCAATGCCTCCGGCTGAGGTTCCTTGCCTCGAAATCTTTTGTATAACTCCATAGGATGTTCTGTGCCTCCTTTAGACAATATATTTTCTCTGAATTTATCTGCAATGTCTTTACTAAAGATCCCATGCTCGGTAAAATACTCGAAAGTATCTGCGTCCAGAACTTCAGCCCATTTATAAGAATAATAGCCTGCAGAATATCCTCCCTGGAAAATATGAGAGAAGGCAGTGCTCATACAGTTGGACTCAACATCGGGAAAAAGTTTTGTTGGTTCAAAAGCCTTTGTCTCATGAGTCTTTACATCGGTAATATTGGTTGGGTCACCTGCATGCCAGCTAAGATCAAGCATCCCAAAACTCAATTGTCTTAAGGTCGCCATTCCCTCAAGAAAATTGGCAGATTCCTTTATTTTGTCTATATATTCCTGCGGTATCGCCTCACCGGTTTTATAATGTCTGGCAAATAATTGCAGCGATTCTTTTTCGTAACACCAGTTTTCTAAAACCTGACTTGGTAATTCAACAAAGTCCCAGTACACATTTGCACCAGATAAACTTGGATAAGTTGTGTTCGCCAGCATACCATGCAATGCATGTCCAAATTCGTGGAACAGGGTTGTAACTTCATTGAAAGTTAATAAGGAGGGTTCTTTTTCGGTAGGTTTGGTGAAGTTACAAACTATAGATATATGAGGACGTTCGTTTATTCCATCCTGTCTATATTGTTGCTTATAAATTGTCATCCAGGCTCCATCACGTTTACCGGGGCGGGGATGGAAATCGGCATAAAATAAAGCCACATTATCTCCCGTCTCGCTGGTAACCTGAAAGGTCTTCACATCGGGATGATATTTATCTATATGATCTACCTCTTTAAAGTTTAAACCATATAGCTTGCGGGCAACGGTAAAAACACCATCGACCACATTTTCCAGTTTAAAGTATGGTTTTAATTTTTCGTCGTCGAGATTAAATAACTTTTGTTTTAATTTTTCGCCATAATATGCAGAATCCCATTTTTGAAGTTGATCTATACCTTCCAGTTCCTTAGCAAAAATTTCCAGTTCTTTAAATTCTTTTTCTGCCGCTGGCCTTGCCTTTTCAAGCATTTCATTTAAAAATGAATCTACCTTTTCAGGAGTTTCTGCCATTCTTTCTTCCAGGACAAAATGGGCATGAGACTCAAATCCAAGTAATTTTGCTCTCTGGTATCTCAGATTCGCTATCTCCAGAACATTTTGCCGGTTATCTAATTCGTCACCGTTAAAACCTCTTGAGCCAAAAGCAAGAGAAATTTCCTTCCTGAGTTCTCTGTCCCTGGCATATTTCATAAAAGGAATGTAGCTGGGATATTCCAGGGTGAAGATCCAGCCTTCTTTTTCCTTAGATCTGGCTATAGATTTTGCTTCATCTTTAAAAGATTCTGGTAAGCCTTCCAGTCTGCTTTCATCTGTTACCAGTAATTCATAGCGATTGGTTTCCGCAAGAACATTTTCACCGAATTTCAATTTCAGCCGGGATAATTTTTTATCGATTTCCCTAAGCTCTGCCTGCTTGTCTTCTGCAAGGTTTGCACCATTGCGGGTAAAGGCTTTATATTTTTTTTCGAGGAGGGTATTTTGTTCCTGGTTTAAATTAAATGAATCTCTTTTTTCAAAAACCGTTTGAATCCTCTCGAATAGTTCCTTATTCAGGATAACGTCATTTTTGAATTCAGAAAGAATAGGGGATACCTCCTGGGCGATATTCTGAATTTCTTCATTGGTTTCCGCCGAATTTATGTTGAAAAATATACTCGTGATCCTATCCAGTTTTTTGCCTGAGTATTCCAATGCCTCAACCGTATTGGAGAACGTAGGTTTCTCTTTGGAACTAACAATATTCTCAATTTCCTCTTTCGCCAGCTCCACTGCTTTTAGAATCGCAGGTTTGTAATCTGCGGTTCTAATTTTTGAAAATGGAGCGTATTCAAACTCTGCTAATAATATATTCTGAGATTCCATATAAGGTTTTCAATTAACGCTATTGGTAAAAAATATGAGCGTAGATATACGATTAAATGATTTTTTAACTAAATTGCCGATGTGTTAATAAGAAAATTAACTAATAATTCACAAAAAAATAAAAGAAAGTAGTTTACAAAGTTCTGGTTTTATATTTAGAATGGTTAATAAATAATAAGTACAGATAAACGAAGTTTACTACTCTAAGGCCGCATCAGCGGCCTTTTTACTTTTTCAGGGATTTAGCTCCTTCAATGACTTTTTGCTTCAGTCCTTCTTTATATACAAGTATTTTATCCAATACGCACTTGTCTGAAGAGCCAATGATCTGTGCCGCGAGTATTCCAGCATTTTTAGCGCCATCCAGCGCGACCGTAGCTACAGGGACGCCTCCGGGCATTTGCAAAATAGAAAGTACAGAGTCCCAGCCGTCAATAGAATTTCTTGATTTCACCGGAACTCCAATAACCGGAAGCGGAGACATTGAAGCAACCATTCCTGGTAAATGTGCAGCTCCACCTGCACCGGCAATTATTACCTGGATGCCTTTTTCATGAGCTGTTTTGCTAAAATCAAAAAGTTTTTCAGGGGTACGATGTGCCGAGACTATATCTACTTCCACTTCAATATCAAATCCTTTAAGAATTTCGATAGCTTCCTGCATTACTGGCAAATCACTCGTACTTCCCATTATAACAGCTACTTTTCCCATGCTATTTATTTTTGCTTATTACTTTAATACTGTTTTTAACCTTTTCAGCGATTTTTCTAGCCCTGGCCAGATCCTTGTCTACAATAGTCACATGTCCCATTTTTCTAAAAGGCCTGGTGATCTTTTTTCCATAAATGTGTGGAGTAACTCCATCCATTTTCATGATTTCTTCAATATTCTCATATAATACCTCTCCTTCGTGATCTTTATCACCAACCAAATTTACCATTATTCCGCCTACTTTACTGTCTGTGTTACCAAGGGGAAGATCCAGGATGGCCCTGATTTGTTGTTCGAATTGATTGGTGTAAGAGGCCTCTATACTATAGTGCCCACTATTATGCGGTCTTGGCGCTACCTCGTTGATAAGGATCTTATCGTCTTCTGTCTGGAACATTTCAACGGCAAGTAATCCCACGTGCTGAAAAGCTTCGGAAACCTTTTCTGCCAGGCTTCTTGCTTTTCCAGCGATCTCTTCATTTATCCTGGCGGGGCAAATTACATATTCCACCTGGTTGGCAGTAGGATGGAATTCCATTTCTACAACCGGGTAGGTTTTAACTTCCCCTGAAGGATTTCTGGCTACAATAACTGCAAGTTCATTCTTAAAAGGAATTAATTTCTCAGCGATACATTCTCCATTGCTTAATTTATTTAGGTCTCCTTCCTTCCTTATTACCGAAACCCCTTTCCCATCGTATCCTCCGGTTGCACTTTTCCAGACAAAAGGGATTTTTACAGCTCCTGCTGAAACCGCGGTTTTGAGGTCCTCTAAATTTTGAAATACCTCAAAATCTGCCGTGGGTAAATTGTGTTGCCTGTAGAATTTTTTTTGAACAGCCTTATTCTGAATCTTTTCCAGGGTACTTGCAGCAGGGTAAGTTTTTATTCCTTCAGCTTCAAGTTGCTTGAGCGCTTTAATATTTACCCCTTCAATTTCAAAGGTGACCACGTTTGCCCTCCGGCCAAAATTCAGAACAGTATCATAATCCATCAGGTCTCCCTGTTCAAAATAATTGCAGGATATCTTACTGGGAGCTTCAGCACTGGGATCCAGTACCAGGGTTTGTATGTCATATTTCCTGGTTTCATACAACATCATTTTTCCTAATTGCCCGCCACCAAGAATAGCAAGTTTAAAGTCTGAAGAGAAATAGTTTACCATAAATTCAATAGCCTTTTCGCAAAAATAACTTATTCGGAATTCCTGCCATACATATTCAGTAAGAAATCGGGCTGTTGGGCTTATAGAGATTCCTTATCTTTGCCACTTAAAATTCCTCAATTTTGGTAAAACTACATGATCTTGAATTCGAGCCATATATTTCTGAAGAGGAAATCACTCGGGCGATAGAGAGAATTTCAGAAGAATTAAATGAAGAATATGCAGGCCAGAAGCCTGTGTTCATAGGCGTGCTCAATGGTTCTTTTATGTTCGCTTCAGAAATCATCAAGAGATTTAAAAGTGATTGCGAGGTTAGTTTTGTGAAAATGGGTTCCTATGAGGGTACTCAAACTACAGGCAATGTAAAGACGCTGGTAGGACTGAATCAGGATCTCAAGGGCAGGCAGGTTGTTTTACTGGAAGATATCGTGGATACCGGGAACACATTGGTTGAGATAGACCAGATCTTAAGAAAAGCTGGAGTGGCTGGCTATAAAGTAGCTACCTTATTTTATAAGCCTGAAGCTTACAAAAAAGATATTCCGGTCCAGATTAAAGGAATTGAAATTCCGAATAAATTTATTGTGGGATTTGGACTGGACTATGATGGTTTAGGCCGTAATCTTACGCAGGTATATAAACGCAAAGAAAAAACAATGACAAACTTAGTATTGTTTGGTCCTCCGGGCGCAGGCAAAGGTACTCAGGCAACAATTCTCAAAGACAAGTATAATCTTATTCATATTTCCACCGGAGATGTCTTCAGGTTCAATATTAAAAATCAAACCCCTTTAGGTTTAAGTGCGAAATCCTATATAGATAAAGGTCAGCTGGTGCCAGATGAGGTTACTATCAATATGCTGAATGCTGAGGTTGAAAAGAATGAAGGAGCTAATGGTTTCATTTTTGACGGATTTCCCAGAACCGAGGCGCAGGCGGAGGCTTTAAGTAAATACCTTGAATCTAAAGGAACTGAGGTTCATGCTATGATCGCACTCGAGGTTGAAGACGAGATCCTTGTGGAACGATTACTGGAAAGAGGTAAAACCTCTGGAAGACCAGACGATGCAGATGAGACGGTAATTAGGAACCGCATCAAAGTATATTATAATGAAACTGCCATCCTGAAGAACTATTATCAAAAGCAGGATAAGTATTACGGGGTTGATGGTGTTGGCAGTATTAAGGAGATCACAGAGCGACTTAGTGATGTGATCGACGAATTAATGAAATAAATTAAGAAATGACTGAAGGGAATTTTGTTGACTATGTGAAAATTCATGTTTTTTCCGGAAAAGGAGGGAAGGGCTCTGCTCATCTACACCGGGAAAAATATATTACAAAAGGTGGACCAGATGGTGGAGATGGCGGCCGTGGAGGCCATGTAATTGTAAAGGGTAACAAAAATCTTTGGACATTATTTCATTTAAAGTTCAAGCGCCACGTAAAAGCCGAACATGGCGGTAACGGGAGTAAGCAAAGAAGTTCTGGGTCTCAGGGAGCAGATGAGTATATCGAAGTTCCTTTAGGGACGGTAATTCGTGATTCTGAAACCAACGAGATCATCAAGGAGATCACCGAAGATGGGCAGGAATTCATCGTTGCAGAAGGTGGTAAAGGTGGCTTAGGGAACTGGCATTTTAAAAGTTCCACCAATCAAACCCCGCGTTATGCCCAGCCGGGTATAGATGGGCAGCAGGTGGATATCACTTTAGAATTAAAAGTTCTAGCCGATGTAGGTTTGGTTGGGTTTCCCAATGCCGGGAAATCTACATTACTTTCGGTAATTACTGCTGCGAAACCAAAGATCGCTAACTATGAATTTACTACGCTGAAACCTAATCTGGGCATCGTGGAATATCGTGATTTCAAAACATTCGTGGTGGCAGATATTCCTGGTATAATAGAAGGTGCAGCAGAGGGTAAAGGTCTTGGGCACAGATTCCTGCGGCATATAGAACGAAACTCTACTTTACTGTTCCTTATTCCTGCAGATGCGAAAGATATTAAAAAGCAATATGACATCCTTCTGGATGAATTGAAACGATATAATCCTGAACTAATGGATAAGGACCGGCTTATTGCGATCTCAAAAAGCGATCTCTTAGATGAGGAACTTAGAGCAGAAATGAAACAGGAACTCGATAAAGAGTTTGAGCTGCCATATATTTTTATTTCTTCTGTAGCCCAGATGGGGATTACAGAACTTAAAGACAAGTTGTGGCAAATGCTGAATAAAGAGCCTGTTTAAATCCTGTTAAACCTATAAATTTCCGAACTGATTTTGCTTATTTTTAGTAAAACTCAGTTTATGAAATTCTCCAGATATCTTATTTTATTTATATTCATTACTGCTTGTAATTCACCACGGGCAGTATATGACTATGATCAAAATGTAAATTTTGAGCAATATAGTACCTATGCTATTTTTCCTGAACTTCAAACAGGTTTAAGCCAGCTTGATGAATCCAGACTTTTAGAAAGTGTTAGGTCAGGCTTTCAGCAGAAAGGTTTAGAGTCTACAGATCAACCAGGCCTCTTTTTAAATCTATATACAGAAAGATTTGAACAGGATAACCGAAACAGGCTTGGAGTTGGTATAGGTGGTGGTGGAGGTAATGTTGGGGTTGGTGTATCAGGTGGCGTTCCTATAGGTCAAATGGATACATACATAAGGCTTACCTTCGATCTTATTGACGTCAAGAACGATAAGCTGGTATGGCAGGCGATAGTAGAAGGTCCTTTTGATCTCAATGCTAAACCTGAGCAAAGAAAAATGTTTTTCGACAAAATTGTAGCTAAAGCTTTAGAAAAGTATCCGCCTGAAAATTAAAAGTCAGAATTTTAGAAATAAAAAAAGCCCCGCTATTTGCGGGGCTTTTTATTAGTGGTTAGCTGGATGAACTAATATTATTAATTTTCATCCTGCTCTTCCATATCAGTGTCGTTGCTCATAGTTTCTTTTCTATTGGAAACTACGAAAACACTTCTACGGTTTTTGGCATATTGCTCTTCTGTACACATATTAGGTTTGGTGCAGTCATTAACCGGCCTGCTTTCGCCATAACCTTCAGAAGTTAATCTTCCCTTATCTATACCTTTTTCAACAAGATAGTTTACAGTAGAAGCTGCTCTTCGCTTAGAAAGATCCATATTGTACTTATCAGATCCTCTTGCATCTGCATGAGATTCTACTTTCACATTGATATTTGCATACTTGTTCATGTAGGTTACTACTGAATCCAGTACAGGTTTAGATTCCGGCTTGATAGTCGCCTTGTCGAAATCAAAGTAAATTTTACTACCATCGATCGCGATCACATCCTGTCCGCTGGTTTCGTCAGTCACGGTTGGAGCTTTGATGATCTCGTTCTCTTCACGGGTAAATTGATAAAGATTATCTGTTCCTCTTCTGTTTGAAGCAAAGAATCCCATTTCGTCCTTTTCTTTGATCACAAAGGCAAAGTCGTCGCTTCCGCTGTTGATAGATGCCCCTAGATTTTCAATTTCAGAAAAATCTCCTTCGGTTCTGAAGATATCAAGATTTCCAAATCCCTGGTGACCATCAGATGTAAAGTAAAGTACATTTTCATCACTAATAAAAGGGAATTGCTCTCTGTGCGCAGTGTTTACAGCAGGCCCCAGATTTCTTGGCGCGCCATAAGTACCATCCTCATTGATGTCTACAACGTAGATATCGAAAGATCCGCTACCTCCCGGCATATCGCTGGAAAAGTAAAGTTTCGAGCCATCTGCACTAAGGCTTGGATGCTCCACAGAATATTCGTCGCTGCTAAATGGTAGTTTTTGAACATTGGTCCAGTTTCCATCAACATTCTCTGCACGGTAAAGACTTATGTGTGCTACACGCACATCATTTTCGTTCTTTACTCTGTCCTCGTTCGTTCTGTCAAAAAACATCACTTTACCATCCTGGCTAAAGGTAGCAGAACTCTCATGCTCATCTGTATTGATCACATTAGAGAAAAGTACGATATCTGTCATCTCACCTTCATCGCTCATCTTAGCGCTGTAAAGATCCAGGGTTGGAAGTTTATTCCATGGATAAACCGGGCGTTCCTGGTTTCGGGTTGAAGCAAAAGCAACACGCTCTCCGTAAAATCCAATACCGAAATCTGAAGATGACTGGTTGTTCATCACCTGGTCATATTTGAATTTATGAGGAACCATAGTGTCAAGTTCACTTACAAATTTTTCATGATCCCAGTTTTCACCGGTTAACTCATTCATTAACTCGTTTGCTTTTACATAATTACCTGCAGCCATTAAAGTATGGGCGTATCTGAATTGGTATTCAGGTGCTACCGCTCCTTCATGTCTTAAGAAAAGTAATTCATAAACTTCAGCTGCATTCTGCATCTGGTTCGTAAAGAAATATGAATCTCCCAGGTTTTGTAGAACCTCCTGGGTTTTGTTGTTTACATTCTCATAAGCATCAGCGGCATCAATATACGCTGCCTGGGCAAAGAACTTATTGCCTTCCCTGATATCAGACTTTTGTCCAAAAGCAGTGATGCTTATAAAAATTATTAAAAGTGTACTATATATATTTTTCATGTTATTCTGGTTTTAGAAGAATCTAGGTGATTTGTCGTATCCTTTTTTAAGTCCGAAGAGATCAAGATCAAATAAAAGCATGATCTCATGTGACCCGTCATTACTAAGGTCATAGGTGGGATAATCATAAGCGTATCCTATTCTAAGGCCAGGAGTTACTCTAAAATTGATCAAACCTGTAAGAGTTTCATCAAATCTATAACCTAGACCGGCTTCCAGTCTTTCATATAATAAAACGTTGGCATTTACATCTACAGAAAGTGGTGCTCCTTCAACTCCTCTAATCATGGTAGAAGGTTTTAAACGAACATTCTGCCCAATATCGAAAACATATCCTCCGGTCAAATAGTAATGAATCTCTTCAGATCCACGATCACGTAGTGACTGGCTATTGTCAAGATACTCTGATGTTAAAAGGTTAGGAGCTGAAATACCAATGTAGTGTTTGTCACCAAACCAGAATGCACCTACGCCAAATACAGGAAATACTTCACTGATATTTTCAAATGCAGGGTCATTAGGATCATTTAAATCTAATCCGGCAAGATTTGCATCGAAGGTGTTGATACCTGCTTTGGCTCCAAAAGAAAGGTTTGTATTCTCTCCGGTCGGGATCACGTAAGCGAAATCTGCAGTGATGTTGTTTGTTTTTTCAACATTACCTATTTCATCATGCACTACGGTTAATCCTAGTTCTACTCGTTCACTTATAGGAGTGTGAGCGAAGAAGTTGAGGGTGCGTGGCGCACCATCAACATCTGTCCACTGCATTCTGTAAATGCCTCCCAAATTTAGCATTCCAGGATCATCAGTCGCATAAGCCGGGTTTACCATGCTCATGTTATACATATACTGAGTGAATAATGGATCTTGCTGGGCAATACCTTTTATAGAAAAAAGGATAATGCCGGCGAATAATAAATATTTTGTGATTATTTTTTTCATTTCGTTGTCTTATTTATCCTAATTATCTACTTAAGTATACGGTTCCTCTGATAGGCTCTGTAGTACCATCTCTAAAATCCAGGTAGTAAAAATAAGCGCCTACAGGTACCAGGTTGCTTCCTAGCGAACCTTCTGTACTAAAGCCGTCCCAGTCTGGGGTATTTGCATTTCCTCTGAATACCACATCACCAAATCTATTACGAATTTCAATGGTGTAATTAGGATATAAATTTCTGATGTTCTTAAGGTCGAATGTGTCATTGATTGAATCACCGTTCGGAGAAAAACCATCCGGAATAAACAATTCACATTCTTCTCCACCTATATTTACTTCTACCCCAAGTCTAACTGAACTTTCACATCCAGTATCAACATTGAATAAAGTCGCATAATAGGTTACTCCGTCCTGAAGAGCTGTTCCTTCAGATAGAGAGTTATTGCCATCAGTAGAATCATACCAGGTAATGGTTCCTGATTCGTTTATTTGAGCAGTTAAGTCTGCAATAATTGGATCATCAAATTCACAAAACTCAAGAGTTGTTTGATCGATGGTTGGTGTTGCTGCATCATTAATGCTTACACTAAAGGCAGTAGCATCAGATTCACATCCATTTTCATCTTCTCTTTGAGTAACATAATAAGTTCCTGAAACCAATTCATCTTCTGCCATTACCATCATGGTAAGTTCAGCATCTGAGTAGAACGTTAGATTAGAACCGGTGGCAGAAAGATCTGCTCCCGTTGCTCCATCTGTAGCACAAAAACTAAAAGGATCACCTGCTACCGCTGGCGCATCTGGTGCATCAGAAATAGTCAAGGCAAGCTCTGCAGAATCCTCACCACAATCGTTGATAGCAGCTACGGTGTATACGATTACGTAATCTCCGGCAGTTAAGGTAGATGGATCTAGTAATCCGTTTACAATTACATCTCCAGAAGTCTGGAAAGTATACTCACCCCCGGCGTCTCCATCAGTTGTGTAAACAGAAAGATCTATTTCTGCGCTGTTTTTACAGGCTTCAGGAATAGTTTTATCCTGTCCTGCGTTTGCAGATTCTGTTACTGTTATGGTAAAATCCTCTGAAGCTTCACCTTCGGTACATTCTGAAGTTTCATCAAGTACATAGGTGATTGTATAAGATCCAGGATCTAAAGATGAAGGACTGAAAATACCATTTTCATAACCTTCAAATCTACCATTAGTGTTTGCGTCGTCAGCAAGGAAATCAAAAAGATTCACATCATCAGCATTCTGACATATTGGATCTGGATCCTCAATCTCATCAATTTCAGCAGGTATTGCATCAAATACATTTATAGTCAGCGATACACTTGCATTACAAGCTCCGTTAGAGATTGTGTATACTGTTGTGAATTCGTCTTGATCTGGATTAGAATTATAGTCGTTGATTAATTGCTGGATTGTTGGGTTGAAAGCACCATTTCTCGCAACACCATTGTCTAGAAGATTCAAATAAAAATTTCTAACTGAAGTGGTATTTGGGAAAAGCTCATCAACGTTAGCCCTGCAAACTTCATCACTATTAGAGTTTCCAGCTGTAACAGTGTTATCAACGGTGATAGTGAAGGTTGTAGAATCACTACTGCCAGCTGCTACACAGTTTGCTGAATCATCAACGGTGTATGTTATTTCATATCCATCTGCGTTTGTTCCAATTGAAGAATCAAACATATTATCTGATACTCCAATTCCTGAAAAAGTGCCACCAGGTACTGTGTTTTCTCCGTAAAATTCGGTTAGATCTATCATTCCGCTAGATTCACATACTCTTTGATCTTCTATGGTTCCAGCTTCAGCATCTCTTTCGTTTGAAATGGTAATTGCAATATTAATAAGACCATTGTTACAGATACTAGTGGATGGGTTAAAATAAGAGAAATTAAAGCTTTCTGAATCTGTAGTTGGAGAATTAGTATAATCTACTAGTCTTTGGCCTTCCGCAATGTCTGCCAGATCAAATCCGTCTGGATCTATTGTTGAAATTCCTGCATCGTTAAGAATGCTATAAATATAAACAGTTGCCGCATCAAAATCTGTAATTAAAGATTGAGCTTCCGAAATACATAACTGTCTGTTAACAGAGGCGCTTACTGGTGCATCTTCGACCTCTATTGTGAAAGTTGTATTATCGGTACCAGTAGTGCATGGTGTAGTACCGTCTACAGTATAAGTAATTGTGTACGTACCTGCTCCAATAGAAGGGTCAAAGCTATTATCTGTAACACCGTCGCCACTAAATGCTCCTCCTTTTGAAGCATCTGAGTCATTATTAGTTAGGTCTGTTAAGTCAATAGGGTCCTCATTAGTACAAACATTTTCAATATTATCAAAGCTACCAGCGTTTGCCGGTTCCTCTTCTACAACACTAACAGTTAGAATTGTTGAATCTTTACAGTCTGATGTTCCGAGAGTATAAGTAGTTGAAAAATCACCCAAACCATCCTCATCACGATTATATTCCTCGATTAATTGTCTTATAGTTGGATTGAAAGTTCCGTTTCTCGAAACACCCGAATCTAGTAAGCGTAAGAAATATTTACGAGTTTCATCAACGCTTGGAAAGGTAGCTTGTACATCTTGCAAACAAATAATTCCAACATTCGATGATCCTGCATTAGGAGGATTAGGACAATTGTTTTCTACCACAATATTAAATGTCGTAGAATCAGAGTCAGTAGTACAAGGCGCAGAATTTTCGTCTACCGTATATGTGATTAAATATTCGCCCTCTCCAACAGAAGGGTCAAATTGATTGTTAGTTACTCCAGTACCCGAAAATGTCCCTCCGGTTGTAGCATCAGGATCATTATTTGATAATGAAGTCAAATCTATATTATCTTCATCGGTATCAACATTAGTGATATCATCAAAACTACCAGCTTCAGCCTTCTCTACTTCGACAACCCTTACTGTTAAGTTTGTCGAATCGTTACATCCAGAACTCCCGATAGTATAGGTGGTAGTAAAATCACCTAAACCGTCGGCATCGGCGTTATACTCATCGATTAGTTGTGATATTGTAGGGCTGAAGGTTCCTGTTCTAGAAACACCTGCATCTAATAAATTTAAAAAATATTTGCGGGTTTCATCATCGCTTGGAAATGTTGCTTCAACATCTGGTAAACATACAGTGCCAATATTGTCTCCTCCTGCATTAGGAGGGGAAGGGCAAGCCTCAGTAACTGTGATAGTGAAATTAGTTGAATCAGAATCGGTAGTACAAGGTGCAGAATTTTCATCTACGGTGTATGTTATAGTGTAATCTCCAGCTCCTGTTGAGGGATCAAATTCATTGTTGGTAACTCCATTTCCAGTGAAGATTCCTCCCGGAGTAGCCGTTGGATCATTGTTTGATAGTGCAGTTAAATCTATATTATCATCATTGGTGTCCACATCTGTAATATCATCAAAAGTCCCAGCATTTGCAGGAGTTTCTTCAATTACTCTTATTGTTAAATCTACTGAATCCTCACAATCTGTAGAGCCAATAGTGTAAGTCGTTGTAAAATCACCTAATCCATCGCTATCTGCCTGGTAAGCACTGATTACCTGGTTGATAGTTGGTTGAAATGTTCCATTTGTAGGAACGCCTGAATCTAGAAGAGCTAAATAAAAATTCTCAACTGCTTCATCATCAGGAAAAGTTGCTTCTACTTCTGGTAGACAAACAACACCAACCTGATCTTCTCCGGCATCTGGTCCAGGAATAATAGTTACAGTTACAGGAGTTCTATCCTGACTTTCGCAAGGAGGTAAAGACGAATTTGTTCTATTTACAATTCTGCTGGCGTAATATGTCTCACCATCCTGTATTGGAGTCGAAGGGTCTAAGAACGGGTTAGAAGTTGCAGTGCTATACCATCTATTAATGCCCTGGGCTTCTAAATCTGCTATTGTAGATCCTTCGCAAAAAGTTTGATTTGCATCTGCAGAAGGAGCAGTTGCCAAAATTGGGTTATATCTAACGGCTATCCTTGAAGAATAACGGCAGGAAGACAATGGGTCGTCCTGGCCTATAAAATATGAATTACCTTCTACAAGAGGAGTGGAATCGTCGGTGATCTCATTGGTCCCAAATTCATCATTTTGACCATAAACATTAATGTCATAAGTCGGTGATGAAGGATTTATCAGGGATTTTAATTCACCCACAGTAGTAACGTCTGAGGAGCTATATTCACAAGGCTCGTAGAAGTTACCAAAAGAGGAAGTTGGGGGTCCAAGGTCATCTACAGTTACAGAGAATTCTTCTCTGGAACTACAATTTCCAGAATTATTACCTGCAAAGTAAGATCCATCCTGTAGAATTTCATCATTTGGAATGGGAGTATTTGAGGTTGCTGTTCTGTACCATCTTACTCCATCTCCATTAGCAGATACATAAGGATTAAGGTCAGAAACTCGGTCCAGGTAACAGAAGTTGTCTCCTGTCGAGCTTAAAGTTGGGCAATTTTGGGCATAAGATGCCGATAAATTACCTACAAATAAAATAAAGGCAAAAAGGAACCAGTTATGTCCCTTCCTCCCGAAAGTAAAATTTTGCATAGGCTAGGTGTTAAATTCAAAATTAGTATTAGGTTAAAACTCTTTAAAAGTTGCACAAATATTAAAATAATATTTAATATGCGGAGTTCTTTTAAGAAACATCTTAACATTAAACTCTGGGGGCCTTAAGTTTCCTGAATAACAAGTCTTTGGGCATTCTAAATTTATAAAATTTTTATTTATGTTAATAAACTTTCAAAGGTTGCTGGTGATTTTCGGTCTAATTGCCACAAATACTATGGCACAAAAGACCATAAATAACGGTGAAAAGTTACTCAGAAGTGGGGAAATTGAGGAAGCCAGAGAAATTTTTGTTCAACATAAAGATAATCCCCAGGCGCTGGAATATCTTGGAGATATCGCCAGCTTTAATAAAAACTGGGAAGAGGCAATTAAAAATTATAAAACTTTGGTGGAAATAGATCCTGATAATGCTATGTATAATTTCAAGTTAGGTGGAGCTCTTGGAATGAAAGCTTACTATGGTTCTAAAATTGAGGCGGCCATGGTTTTGGGTGATGTAAAAAAATATTTAAGAAACGCTGCAGATCTTGATGCTGGGCATCTTGAAGCACGCAGGGCATTGGTCGAATTCTATATGCAAATCCCGGGCTTCCTGGGAGGAAGCGAATCCATGGCAAAAAGCTATGCATCAGACCTGGATAGATTGAATGAGGTAGATGCACATTTGGCTGATGCTTATATATACAAGGTTCAGGAATATGAAGATCTGGCAAAATTGAAATATGAAGAGGCCATTGCTGTAGCCTCCAGGAACCCAGAGCATATTAGCAGGAATTATTTAAATTATGAGCTGGGAGAAGCATCTGCGATTTATGAGATCAGGCTGGAGGACGGAGCGAGATTTCTCAAAAATTATATTGATAATTACAGCTATCTGGACATCAAATCACCGGCATGGGCTTTTTTCAGATTGGCTCAGATAGAAAGGATGCAGAAAAATGAGGAAAAGGCACTAATTCTTATCAATAAATCTCTTGAGTATGATCCTGAATTTGACAAGGCGCTGATCGAAAAGCAGAGAATTCAACGGCTTTAATTCAATTTATCCTTTCTCCAACTCTTATATTTGCAAAAAAAATAAATCTATGAAGATCCATTTCATTGCTATTGGTGGCAGCGCCATGCATAGTTTAGCAATCGCTTTAGCTCAAAAAGGATATATAATAACCGGCAGTGATGATGCTATTTTTGAGCCTTCAAGAAGCAGATTGGAACAACATGGATTATTACCTCAAAATATGGGTTGGAATGAGGATAATATTAAGGAAGATCTCGATGCTGTAATCCTGGGAATGCATGCCAGGGCTAACAATCCTGAGCTTCTTGCCGCCCAGGAAAAGGGAATAAAGATCTATTCTTATCCTGAATTTTTGTTTGAACAGGCAAAGAACAAGACCCGGGTAGTAATAGGAGGTTCTCATGGGAAGACCAGTATAACTTCAATGATATTGCACGTAATGCAATATCAGGAAAAGGATATTGATTATATGGTAGGAGCTTCCCTTGAAGGAATTGATAACCCCGTGCACCTAACCGAAGAAAATGACTTCATTGTAATTGAGGGGGATGAATATCTTTCTTCACCGATTGACCGAAGACCTAAATTTCATTTATACCAGCCGAATATTGCTTTGTTAAGTGGGATCGCCTGGGATCATATCAACGTTTTTCCAACCTATGAAAATTACCTTGAACAATTCAGGATCTTTATTGAATCTATTGTAAATGGTGGGATTCTGGTTTATAATGCGGAGGATCCTGAAGTTAAAAAATTAGCTGAGGCTACTGAAAATCCTATAAGAAAACATCCTTATCGTACTCCAGACTATCATACAGAGAATGAAGAAACGATTCTGGAAGTTCCTGAAGGCGATCTTCCGCTGGAGATTTTCGGGAAGCATAATCTTAACAACCTGGCTGGGGCAAAATGGATATGCCAGCATATGGGAATAGATGAGGATGATTTTTATGAGGCAATTGCCAGTTTTAAAGGTGCCTCGAAGAGACTTGAAAAAATAGCTGAATCAAATTCCACGGTTATTTTTAAGGATTTTGCCCACAGCCCTTCCAAAGTTAGAGCTACTACCGCCGCGGTTAAGGAACAATACAGCCATAAAAAATTAATAGCATGTTTAGAGCTTCATACCTACAGTAGTCTCAATTCTGAGTTTCTACAGGAATATAAACATAGTCTTGAAAAAGCAGATGAAGCTGTGGTATTTTATTCACCAGAAGCACTGGCCAGTAAAGGTCTGGATGCTATTTTTGAGGAGCAGATAGAAAAAGCTTTTGGTAAAAAAGGCCTTAAGGTTTTTGTAAACCCTGCCGTATTTAAAGCCCAACTTCACGAAATGAATCTTGATAATTCTGTCCTGTTAATGATGAGCAGTGGTAATTATGGGGGGCTAAATTTTGAAGAGCTGAAAAATTTGATTTAACCGACTGATTTTCAATTATTATAAAGCATATCTGTTTTCATTGTTTATCTTTAGCTTAAGATGAAAAATGAAAACAATTTCCTGAGTATTAGAAAATGGGCCGAGGATGACAGGCCACGAGAAAAATTACTTCAAAAAGGAAAACTTAGTTTAAGTGATTCAGAATTAATTGCTATCCTTCTCGGGTCTGGAAGTAAAAATGAGAGTGCCGTAGAACTTGCCAAAAGAATCCTGTCATCTACGAATAATAATTTGAGCGATCTCGGAAAACTTTCCATTTCTCAATTATGTACTTTTAAGGGCATAGGGCCGGCAAAAGCTGTCTCGATCGCCGCTGCACTTGAACTTGGCCGCAGAAGAAGACTGGAAGAAGCCCTGGAGCAAAAAAAGATTAGTTCCAGTAATTCTGTTTTTGAAATCATGCAGCCTATTATTGGCGAATTGGGACATGAAGAATTCTGGATCATATATCTTAATAATAGTAATAAGGTGATCGAAAAATTCCAGATTAGTAAAGGTGGGATCACCGGCACACTGGTTGATGTTAGGATAACTTTAAAGAAAGCTCTCGAGGTTGGCGCGGTTTCAATAATTCTGGCACATAATCATCCATCAGGGAATCTTAAGGCGAGTGAGGCAGATAAACAATTGACTAATAAACTAAAAACTGCGGCTGAAAGTCTCGATATCAAAGTGCTTGATCATATTATTGTTACCGAAAAATCATACCTTAGCTTTGCCGATGAAGGTATGCTCTAAGATTGCTTTTAATGTTATTGATCTACACTCAAAAAGTCACCCCAAGGATCGTTTATGTGTTCAAGCATATTTGTACACATATTTTAGGAATTCCAATTAAATTCACCTCTAAAATTGAAGAATTTATCGCCCACGATGGCGCCAAGCTTTCTTACGGCCGGCAGTCTCTGGGGAATGAGTTCTTTATACAAAAGGTGGATCTCTTAATGGAACAGGGGTTTTCTGAATTGGAGATAAAGGTACAACCCTGGGAAGATACTATATGCTTTTTTCAGCTTCCCGAAGCCAGCGATCTACCTTTCGATATTTTTGCCGCTTCTTTCTACTTATTAAGCAGATATGAGGAATATTTGCCTCATGTCAAAGATGCAGAGGGTAGGTTTCCTGCAGCCGAAAGTCTCGCTTATCAGGAAAGCTTTTTGCATAAGCCGGTCGTGGATATATGGGCAATCAAATTCCGGGATATTTTACTATCAAGATTTCCGAATCTGGAATACAAGGAAAGAAGGTTCAAAACAGGAACCATAATAGCTTCAGAAAACACTTTCATTTTTAGAAATAAGGGATTTTTAAGAAGCTTCATTGGGCTTATGTCAGATTTTTTCCATTTAAATCTGGGTAAGGTTATAGATAGATTAAAGATCTGGATGAGGCTCACAAAAGATCCTCATGATGTCTTTGATGATCTTATCAAATTAATAAAACAACATAAGGTCTATATGCTCTTTATGTTTCAGTTAAGTGACTTTTCAATACATGACCGGAATATAAGCCATAACAGGATACCGCACAGGGCGGTGATAAAATCTGTGGCAGATTACGCTAAAGTAGGTTTATTGTTAGGCTTTTATGCTACTGAGGAAATCCAGACTTTACGTAAGGAAAAACTAAGAATGGAGGAAATAATCCATAGCCCTGTAGAAAATGTGATGAACTTTAAATATAATTTACGTTTACCAGACCAGTATAATAATCTAACCGAGCTGGAAATAAATAATGATCATTCGATGGGATATCCCGATGTACCTGGATTTAGATCGGGAACCTGCACGCCTTATCTGTTCTATGATATTAATATGGAAGTTACCACTCCATTGAAGGTGCATCCATATGCTTTCAGTTCTAATGCCATTGGGAAAATGTCAAAAAATAAGCTGGAAGAGGATTTACACCGCATGCTGGCTGAGGTAAAGGATGTGAAGGGTATGTTCCGGGCAGTTTTCGAAAATCAGGATTTTTCCAGATATTCAGACAAAGATTATAATTACAAGCTTTTAAAACAGATACATGAGATTGAATAATATAGAGCATGTGTTTTTTGATTTAGATCATACCTTATGGGATTTTGATAAGAATTCAGCACTTGCTTTTCAGGAAATATTTGAAGATGAGAATCTTAATTTGAACCTTGATGATTTTCTCGAGGTATATCTGCCTATTAATTTTAAATACTGGGAGCTTTACAGAAATAATGCAATTAGTAAAGAAGCCTTGCGGTACGGTCGTCTAAAAGATAGTTTTGACGTTCTAAATTTTAATACGGTTGACTCTACTATAAATTTAATAGCCGATAAATATATAGAGTATTTACCAAAAAATAATCATCTGCTTGAAGGTAGCATGGAGCTGTTATTGAAATTAAAGGACAAATATAGACTGCATATTATTACCAATGGCTTCGAAGAAATTCAACAAAAGAAAATGGAAGCTTCAGGTATTCATGAATTTTTCCAGACTATAACCACTTCTGAAGAAGCCGGGGTGAAAAAACCCCATCCACAGATATTTGAGATGGCCCTGAAAAAGAGCAATGCACTGGTGGAGAAGTCGGTAATGATAGGAGATAATATCGAAGCAGATATCATTGGGGCTTATAATTATGGTTTGAAGGTAATCCATATTGATTCTTATGGGCAATCCTCTCAAGGTCAACATCCTAAAATTGAAAAGTTAAAAGAAGTTTTAAATTATTTATAGAAGTAGATTATAGGTATTTTCGCGAAAAATCACTTCCAGGTGTATAATAAAAAGTTCATACAATTAATTTTTTCAGGATTTCTGTTTAGTTTCCTGTTAACTTCCTGCTTTAAGGATGTGGACTTTAGCCAGGCCGAAAATCTGAGCATGGAGCCAGATCTTGAAGTCGACCTTCTTTATTATAAGCTAAACGAATTAGATTTTCTGGATTCAGAAACAAGTGCTTATACCCCCGCAATTCGTGATACGGTTAGACTGGAGTTTTTAGATGATGATTATATACAGGATGGACTGGTCTATGCAGCTTTAAGATTTAAACACGAAAATGTTTTTCCCTACGAGATAAACACCAATATACGTTTCCTTGATAAAAATGGCCGAAATCAATTTAATGTGATTTATACCATTCCTGAGGGATTTGAAGGTTCCCCTGCCGTAATAGACACTCTGCGGGTATTAGAGGGCGATGAAATACAAAAAATGAGAAGATCTATTCAAATGGTTATAGATCATGAGGTGATAGGTGGAGACGAAAAACTCCAGGGTAATTTAAAATTTATGTCCAAAGGATTGTTCAGGTTCGAGTTTTAAAATGTGGAAGTTTGCCCCAATCTTATTTCTGCTGTTTTCCCTCAATGGCTTCTGCCAGAACAGACCGTTGTTATATGGTGTAGATGACCTTCCGCAGGCCTTAATGCAAAATCCAGGTACCCGCATAGATTTTACAAGGCATTTCGGGGTGCCCTTCTTTTCACAAATTCATTTTTTTGCCGGCTCCACTGGGGTAAGTGCTTATGATATTTTCGCCGATGAGAATACAGATATTAATGACCGTGTTCGCAGGGTTATGCGCGATATAACCGCCGGAGATTATTTTTCTGTAAATCAGCAGCTCGAAATTCTTTCCATGGGGTGGAAATTGAGTGACAGGATTTATTTCTCCGCAGGAATCTATCAGGAGGCAGATGTGTTTGCTTATTTCCCAAAAGATCCGGCGGTACTGGCTTTCGAAGGAAATGCAGATTATATCGACCAGGATTTTAACTTTTCAGATGTTAGTTTTACGGGAGAATTACTCGCCGTTTATCACGCCGGATTGAATTATAAATTCGACGCTAAACTTACGGTTGGGGGCAGGCTGAAAATATATTCCGGCATCTTCAATGCTGAAAGTACTGGTAATGAAGGGGTGTTCAGGACCGTTTCCACTCCCGGTGGACCTAATTTTTACAGACATGAGGTAAGGGGGTTGAATGTAAATGTAAATACTTCCGGCTTTGCCTCTTTGAGAGATGAGGAGGGTATGACCGTAGATGAAGCAGTGGCTGAACTTATGAGCAGATCTCTTTTAGGGCAGAATATTGGAGTAGGTGCAGATATCGGTTTTAATTACAGGGTCACCAACCAGTTATCTGTAGGGGCTTCTATTCAGGACCTGGGCTTAATGTTTCACCAGAAAGATGTGGAGAACTATAATTACTTCGGAAGCTTTGAAACAAATGGTTTGACTCCCTTGTTTCCTGAACTTGATGGTAATGAAGCGACTATTCCATACTGGGATATTTTCGAGGAAAGGGTGGATCGTAACCTTAATGAGGAAACTACCAATAATGAATATACCACCTGGAGGCCGCTCAAGTATAATGCATCATTTCAGTTTGGAACCGGGATGTCTATTCTGCCATGTGACTACCTAATAAGTAAAAAGCCCCGTTTCATGAATATTTTCGGAATGTTATTTTCCGGGGTTAACCGACCTAAGGGGCCTACTTATGGCGTTACAGCTTACTGGGATCGAAAGGTGACTGACAGATTGAGATTCAGAGTTGCTTATGCCGTGGATGAATTTAGCCTTACCAAGTTAGGATTTATGATGTCTTCAAGAATTAAAAATTTTAATATTTATCTTGCAGCAAATGATATTCTTGGATATACCAATTTAGCAAAAGCGAACAGTGCTTCGCTGCAATTAGGAATGCAATTTATTTTCAAAGACTTATGAAAAAGCTTTTAACCATTATTTTAATTTTTGGAGGACTGATGTTTTCTTCAGCTCAAAATATTAATCAGTATAAATATGTACTGGTGCCGGAGATCTTTGAGTTTACCAATGAGGTAAATGAGTATCAATTAAATTCTATGTTGAAATTTCTATTGGAGCAGGAAGGCTTTAATACTCTAATGAGAAATGAGCGTGAGCCACAGGATTTAAACCTCGACCCCTGTCTTGGATTAAACGCGGGGGTAAGGAACAATTCTGGTATGTTCGTTACAAAACTGGTAATAGAGCTAACGAACTGCAAGGGGCAGGTTGTATTTCGAAGCGAGGAGGGAAGAAGCCGTGAAAAAGAATATAAGGCGGCTTATAAGGAGGCTTTAAGAGATGCATTCAACTCTGTGAAAAAATTAGAGTATCATTACGAAGCCTCAGATCTAACGGCAGAGACAGAAGTCAAAGAAAATAAGCCGGCAGAAGTTATTATAACCGGTATCCCTAAAACCGAAGAAAGCAAAGCCGGTGAAACCCAAAACGCTGCTCAGGTTTCTGCTACTGCCCAACCGACAAATAAAGATTTGAACTTCAATTTTGAGGGTAAAAAGTTTTTGTTAGTAGAGACGGCTGAAGGTTTCAATTTGTTTCAGCAAGATGCCACAGAGCCTATTGCCATATTAACTAGAACCGCTAAGGAAGATAGTTTTATTTATAATTCACTAACTAAACAGGGCATTGCTTATTTCGACAGTGATAATGATCTGGTCGTGGAGTATCTGGATCAATCTTCGGGCAAAAAGATTAGCTTGAAATATACACGCCTGGATTAATAGTCATATTTGGTTTTCCATCTTTTTTTGAGAAATTCCCTTTGGGCATTTTCTCTCTGGTTATTCCCGGGGTTATATAAAGTAGTATTCTTTATCTCATCTGGCAGGAATTCTGCTTCCACGAAATTCCCCTCATGATTATGGGCATATTTATAATTCTGACCGTAGCCAATATCTTTCATTAATTTGGTAGGAGCATTTCGAATAGAAAGGGGTACAGAAAGATTACCAGTTTTCTTTACCAGTTGCTGAGCCTCATTAATCGCCTTGTAGGAGGCATTACTTTTAGGAGAGGTTGCTAAGTAGGTAACACATTGGCTTAAAATTATCCTGGCTTCAGGATAACCAATCGTAGTTACCGCCTGGAATGAATTATTGGCGATTACCAGCGCAGTAGGGTTAGCATTGCCAATATCTTCACTGGCCAGGATCAAAAGCCTTCTCGCAATGAATTTCACATCCTCACCTCCCTCAATCATCCTGGCAAGCCAATAAACAGCTGCATTTGGATCACTTCCGCGGATGGATTTTATAAATGCTGAAATGATATCATAATGCTGTTCCCCCGTTTTATCGTAGAGAACAGTATTCTGCTGAACTTTGGATAGAACCAGCTTATTAGTGATCTCTACATTTTTCTCTTCTGAGGTAACCAAAAGTTCAAAAATATTGAGAAGCTTCCGGGCATCTCCTCCGCTTAATCTAAGCAGGGCCTCGGTTTCGGTAAGCTTTACATTTTTGGCTGCTATGATCTTATCCTCTTGCATTGCTCTTTTTAGTAGAGCAACAAGGTCATCTTTAGCAAAGGGTTTTAAGATATATACCTGGCATCTGGAGAGGAGTGCAGAGATCACTTCGAAACTGGGATTTTCTGTGGTAGCACCAATTAGGGTAACCCAGCCTTTTTCAACTGCACCTAGCAAAGAATCCTGCTGGGATTTACTAAATCTATGGATCTCGTCTATAAACAGAATAGGACTCTTAGTTGTAAAAAGGCCATCGCTTTTTTTAGCTTTGTCAATAACTTCTCTTACGTCCTTTACGCCACTGCTAATGGCGCTCAGGGTAAAAAAAGGTCTGCCAGATTCTGCTGCAATGATATTTGCCAAAGTCGTTTTGCCTACACCTGGAGGTCCCCAAAAGATCATCGATGGAATAATGCCCTGTTTTATCTGCTGCCGCAAGGCACCGTTTTCCCCAATTAAATGTGATTGACTAAGGTAGTCATCCAGGGTTTTTGGTCTTAATCTCTCCGCAAGAGGTTGATTCATAACAGTTAGTTAGGTGACATATTTACATCCAATTCAGTTTGGATGCTTTTTTGTAATATTAAATAAAATTGAAGATAATTTGAAAGCATCATCTCCATTTGTTTTTACTACCGGAACCATTGGTTATCCATTATTATTTGTGCTGCTTATCTGGATAGTTTTTTGGGTGGAAGTTCGATTTGGGATTAGCCTGAATAGTTACGGGGTAAGGCCCGGTGAACTCTTAGGGCTAAGAGGTGTAATATTTTCTCCGTTCATTCATTCAGATATTGAGCATTTGTTTAATAATACTATTCCACTCTTCATTCTATCGCTGGCACTTTTTTACTTCTATCGCCCTATTAGCTGGAAAGTTCTGCTCATTGGTCTCTTAGCCTCGGGATTACTTACATGGCTAATTGGCAGACCTTCGAATCATATAGGCGCCAGCGGGATTATTTATTTACTTGCCTCATTTTTATTCTTCAAAGGTATTTTTTCTAAATATTACCGGCTTGTCGCCTTATCCCTTATCGTAGTATTCATTTACGGCGGGCTGGTCTGGTATGTCACTCCTATAGATCCTTCGATATCGTGGGAGGGTCATTTATCTGGATTATTAAGCGGATTTGGTCTGGCTCTGGTGTTCAAAAAAAATATCGCAGAACCTCCGAAATATCAATGGGAGCAACCGGATTATTCTGAAGACGATGACCCTTTTATGAAGCATTTTGACGAGAACGGAAATTTTATCGAGAAGCTGCCGGAAGAAGATCTTGATACAGCAGAGGAGAGTGACTATAATTATATTTACAAAGGAGATCCTAAAAAAAATAACGATCACTAGTCACTTTTTTGCAGATAAGACTAATAAAAAAACCACCCGAAGGTGGTTTTTCAAATTTTGGCTAATTCTAATTACTTGGGAAAGCCCAAAGATCATCGTCTAACAGGTGACCGCCTTGTGCCTGTATGGCTGCTTCATAATTTGCTAAATTGGCCTGGCGTTCAGAAAGAGGATATAAAAATCTTCTTGGGATCACTCCTGAGGGATTGAAACTAGGAACCGCATCTGGATTAGGTGTTAATTCTGGATATCCGGTTCTTCTGAAGTCTACCCAGGCTTCTAAGGGAGCATTGCCATAAAGTGCAATCCATTTCTCATTGATTATAGTTTGAATTTTATCATCTTCTGAGCCTGATAAGGAAAGACCATCTACATAGGAGTCTACTTCACTTTGCTCTACCCCTATATATAGCATATTGGAGGAAACCGCTTCTTTTAAAGCATCCAGCGCATCATCGTCTGAACCACCGGTTCTTACGATGGCTTCAGCTTCAATAAATTTCACTTCCCAATACGAAATCAATGGAGTTGGTGAACTTGCCTGACCCCAGAATAATCCATCTATACCGGCAAAAGATTCACCATCAGTAGTATAAAATGGTAATCTTGGGTCATCATTACTATTCATTTCATCAAAAAGAACTTCTGAAATGCCTAATGTACTTGGCCTGTCATTATCAAATAAGAACCATGGGTTGGCATTCTGCGCGGGAGTACTGTAAACAAAATCTGGCTGAGCTGCGGTGCTCGTAAAAGCCTGCTGAATCTCTGTCAAAGCATTTTGAGCTGCACTTGCTCCATTTACTGAAGTTAAATGTAGATAATACCTGGCTTTCAAGGCGTGAGCTACGCCTTCCCAGTCAACATTATCTGCGCTCCCTGCACCGGCAAAGGCACCGACTCCTGAGGCTACCCCCTCGTCAATTGCTTCCGTAAGAAGGTCCTGGATCTCTCCATAGATAAACTCCTGGGAATCATAACTTGGGTTCAAATTTCCCTGGTCCCCTACAAAGGCTTCAGTATAAGGAATATCTCCCCATGCGCTGGTGGCAACTCCTAAATTAGCAGCCATATACAATTTGGCCAGGGCACTAATTTCGCCTTCATTATTCTGAATGATAACAAAAGCATCTTTCATAGCTCCTCCACCATACAATCCGAAATCCCATAGGTCATCAATATCACTTTCACCGATATTGTACTGGTCATAAGCAATTTGCTGGGCATCCAGCCCGTCAAAATGTTGAACCAGGATTCCCGCAATCCTGCCCCCGAGGGCGACTGAATTTCTGTGTGTCTGGGCGATCATCCCCGGGTAAATGGCACCTGCATTTACCAATTCTGCTGATGGGTTATCTGGATCTACATTTGCATCTGTGATCTCACAGGAAACAGAAACGCTGATTAAAGCTATCCAGATTAATATTTTTATAGTTTTCATGTTTTTCTAAAAATTTAATTGAACGTTCAAACCGTAACTCTTAGTGTTGGGCTGGTTAAAATAGTCCAGTCCCATACCGTTACTATCTCCTGTTAGGTTGGTTTCAGGGTCAACACCCGGATAATCGGTTTCTACCCAGAGGTTTCGGCCGAAAGCAGAGAGTGAAACACCGTCAATAAATGTATCTTCTATCCACTTTTCCGGTAGAGAATAAGAAAGAGTTACCTCCCTAAGTCTTACCCACGAACCATCATATACATTTCCTTCGTCTACATCTCCAAACCCATATCGTCTCCAGTAGTTATTATTTTCACTTATGGTCGGGTCTGAATATGGTACAACCTGAGTGTTTGGCTGTCCGGTGGACTGAACAACTCCCTCAAAAACGGTCGTTTGATCCCTCAATAAGGATTCTGTGGAAACTCCAAAATAGTCTAGAATTCCACAGGTGCCACACCATATATCACCTCCCTGTCGAATGTCGAGTAAGAAGGATAACCCAATATTCTTATACTGGATATTACTGCTAATACCAGCAAGCCAGTCTGGAATAGGATCTCCTATTACCCCGTCAGTTTCTGCTAAAAGGGGATAACCATCGTCATCAATCAATATCTGTCCGGCATCATTTCTGGCAAATCTGTTCCCGAAAATAGCGCCATAAGATTCTCCGGCAACGGCACGTGAACTTGTTCCTGAAAAACCATTTAAGGTAACCGATTCTACGCCTTCAACCAGTTCTTCAACCACATTTTCATAAGTAGTCCAGTTGGTACTGATGTTCCATTCAAAATCTTCAGTTCTAATAGGAGTACCGCTCAAACTAACTTCATACCCCGTGTTAGTTACCAAACCTACGTTTGCAAACCTGTCTACAAAACCAGAGGATGGAGCTGCATCCACGAATATAATCTGATCTTCCGTTTCTTTATCGTAATAAGCGAAATCAAATTTTAATCTACTGTCGAGCATGGATAATTCAATACCTACCTCGAATTCTGTAGTTTTTTCAGGTGTTAAGAAAGGGTTACCTGCTCTTGAGGAGCGCTCATATGAGGTGGCATCATATGCCGGGAAAATAACATTCTGTATAAATCCATCTCCACTTACCGAGGTACCCCCAAAATTTGTGAGCGTTGCATAGACAGGTGCATCATTACCCGCCTGTCCCCAGGCTGCACGAAGTTTACCGTAATTCAGAAAATTACTGTCAAGTAATTCTGTAAATACAAAACTTCCACCTAAAGAATAGGACTGGAAAGTGTTATCACCTACCGGTAGGGTAGAAGACCAGTCATTTCTGAAGGAAGGAGTTAAGAAAAGTAAATTGTCATAGCTAAGAGTAGCGGTGGCAAAAACACCAATCAGTTCTCTTCTGCTGGAAAGTTCCTGCGCCTGGGTTGTACTAACATTGGAAAGATTGAAGAATCCAGGAATAGTCATTCCATCTCCAATAACCGTTTGCCGGTTGGTTTTATTATAGTAGCCGTCATAACCGATATTGGCATCTACTCCAAATTTATCGCTGGCATTATATAATATGTTAAAGATCGCATTCCAGTTAACATCCTGGTTTGCAATTACATCATTAATTACTCGTCCATTTCCGAAGGAGGCATCAATAATATCAAAACCGATTTTTCTGGTATCAGTGTACCTATCAATAGATCCCGATGTTTTAAAGCTTAGCCAGTCGGTGATATTATAAGCTAAAGCCAATCTTCCAATAGTCCTGTTTACATCATCCAGGTTTATGTTTCTGGCCACTGTAAAATACGGGCTGTTATAAATACCATCCCTGTAGGACCTTTGTCCGGGTAATTCTGCTCCCGGGATATCATAAAAGTAAGTATCCGGATCGTCTGCAGCAGCCTGTCCTTCTTTACCGTTACCCATGTCAAAGGTGGGTGTGTTACGAAGTAGCCCCAGCATTATACCAGAGATATTTGACCCCCTTTGTACACGGTTACCTCCGGAATTTGTGTATTGACCTGAAGCGTCGAGTACGAGGTCATCATTGAGATTGGCTCTAAGGTCTACCCTGAAAGTTTTTCTTTCAAAAATCTCATTAGGAGAAATTCCCTCCTGATTTAGCTTGCCAATGGAAGCCCGATAATTTACTTTTTCAGATCCGCCACTAATACCAACACTTAGATCGGTAGTTTGGCCGGTCTTAAAGAAGTCGTAATTGTCGAAAGCCATTGCGGGTATCCCATTACCCGTTCCTCGCGGTACTAAACGACCGTTTCTGTCAAAAGGATAATCTGTTGCGCCATCATATTCCAGGTCAGAAATGAGTGGTCCCCAGGAATCACCTTCCCCTGTTTCAGGTCCTCTGTACTGTAAAGCTCCTTCAAAATGTCGTCCCTGGGCATATTCTTTTTGTAACGCCGGTACCTGATTGAATTCTGCGAAAGATAGCGTAGAATTTACGGTGACTTTCGTAGTACCCGCCTGTCCTTTCTTAGTGGTGATCAAAACCACCCCGTTGGCAGCACGCAGACCATAAAGGGTTTGTGCGGCAATTCCTTTTAAAATGGAGATCGAAGCGATATCATTAGAGTTAATGTCTATAGCCCGGTTAGAGAAATCACTACCACTTAAACTGGAGTTGGCGGCAGTTTGGGTAGGATCCTCTGCAAATGAAGAGTTGTCTATAGGAACCCCATCTACAACAAATAAGGGTGAATTAGACCTGGTAATAGAAGTGTTACCTCTAACCCTGATATTTGCGGAAGCACCTACAGATCCTGAAGATGAAGTTACCTGTACCCCCGAGGCTTTTGAACTCAAGGCAGATACCAGGTTAGTTTCCCGGGATCTCTCTACATCATCTGCATCTACAGATTCCAGAGCATAACTAAGGGATCTGGGTTTTGCACGTATTCCCTGGGCTGTGATCACAACTTCTTCTAATTCAGCGGCATCTGAAGCTAAAACCACATTAATTGTTGTTTGGTTGCCAACCGTGATTTCCTGAGTTTCTTTTCCCACAAAGGAGAAAACCAATACTTCTCCCG
This sequence comes from Christiangramia sabulilitoris, assembly GCF_007050985.1. Lineage (GTDB taxonomy): Bacteria > Bacteroidota > Bacteroidia > Flavobacteriales > Flavobacteriaceae > Christiangramia > Christiangramia sabulilitoris. Next base: position 722,664 of record NZ_VHSF01000002.1, on the reverse strand, counting down.
GGCTGGCAGTGACGGAGTATTGTCCGTCAAAGTCTGTTTGCGTACCGGTGGTGGAACCCTTAACAAATACGTTCACACCAGGAAGAGGTAAGCCATCTTCCCCGGTTACGGTACCTGATATAATATTCGCCTGGCCATAAACAAGTAGGCCAAGGAACATAAACAATACCGTAATTAAGCGTGGTAATTTTTTTTCCATTTTGGATGAATTTATTGTTTCAGGTATAAAATTGTCAAAAAAACGTTAATTATAAGTGGAAAAAACGTTAAATCTTTAAAGATATGTTTAACTAAAACATATATAAACTATAAAATGTGAAAAAATTATGATAAAAGGTGATAATTGTGTAATTAACTGATTATTTAACAGGAAAAAACTGATAGTCAGCGGTTTATGAAAATAACCGATTTAAAGAAATATTAGAGAAATACAATTTTTTTTAAAATCTATTCTACCTCCGGCATGGAATATTATCAAAAATCAGGATAGAACTTATGTAGATTTTATGGGTTTACAATTTAAGATCGCTGTCTTACCGTTTCATACAGAAAGGCACCACATGCGACAGATACATTTAAAGAAGCAATACTTCCAAGCATGGGCAGTTTAGCTTTAAAATCTGCAGATTTTAAAATTGAATTAGAAACTCCCTTTTCTTCATTACCCATTATAATTGCCAAGGGTTGCTTAAGATCAAGATCATAAATTAAATTATCTGTCTTTTCAGTAGCAGCTACCAGCTTGATGCCATAGGTCTGCAGATGGAATAAAGCATCCTTGATATGGTTTACCTTGCAAATAGGAATTTTAAATACCGCCCCGGCAGATGTTTTGACCGTATCTGCATTGATAGGAGCAGAGCCTTTCTCCGGAATTATAATTCCGGTTACACCACAGCATTCAGCTGTCCTTATAATAGCACCAAAATTGCGCACGTCGGTAAGTCCGTCTAAAAGCAAAAACAACGGGGTAGTGGAGGAAGTTTGAGAATCTTCCACCAGTTTCTCAAGGCTTACGAAGCTTACCGGAGAAATATTTGCTACTACGCCCTGGTGATTACCTTTGCTTAACTTGTTTAATTTTTCCACGGGAACATAGGAAACCGTAAAATTACCCTTTCTTAAATGACGATTTAATTCTTGGAATAACGAACCTGAAAGGCCTTTCTGGATAAAGATCTTTTCTATTGCTTTTCCACTTTCAATAGCTTCAATTACTGTTCTAATTCCAAAAATACGGGTAGTTTCTTTCATGTTTATTCCGAAAAGATATTTGGGCCAAAGCTAATATTTATCATTTAGATTAAGCCTATTCAATATTCAAATTTTTAATCGCCGGAGAGTCTTTGTGATATGAATAGGTGCGCCAGAAAAATCCACTTTCTTTCATTTCCCATAATATTTCACCCATTCTATCTACTTCGATCAGTCCATAATTGCCTACAGTGATTAAAATGTTTCCATTGGCAAGCAATTCTGCGCCAGAGACCTTGCCTGAATAAATACCCGGTTGGGTATATTCCCATAATAATTCAGGTTCATTGTTATTAGCAGGTATTAAAACCGGTGGGTAGTCTAATTTAAATTCGTAAACGTAGGATTGCTCGGTATTAGATCCATTCATGAATACCAGCATTTTATTCTGGCCGTTTTCGGTAATAAAGTTTGGGAAGTGAACATTGTAAAATAATCTGCTTCCCGCTTGATTTTGATAAGCTTCGGGGTTCCCAAACCGGTAGATTAACTCACCGCCTTTATCAAAATTTCCACCACGTTCTGTTTTGGCCTGGGCAGTACTCGTGCTATGATCTATTACCCAAATTTCGCTGAAGAAATTAACACTAAGATATATAAGGTCATTTTCAGGATCATAATCCAAACCATTGGCATGCATAATGTCGCCATTGGGTACCATACTGTAGTTAATATCGATTTTACCTGGATGGTCACTAACAATTCCATAATTAGGTTTAGAACGATCATGGTCCTGAATAAGGTGGTCCCAGGAATCCCACTGCCATACAATTTCATTGGTATCAGGGTTTATTTCGATTAGTCGCTCCGGAAATACCGGATAATCCCCTTTAAATCCTACTGCTTTTGATTCTTCCGTGCTTTTCCTAACCCAGACTATTGCCAGGATATTTCCATTGGGTAACATTTCAATATCATGATGTGCTATTTGGTTCTGGCTGGATAATATGAATTCCCATGCTACAGAAAAATCAGGGTTGATTAGCTGAATCTTTCCTCCATAACCCCCAAAATCGATATATGGATCTTCAGCCTGTAAAATGGCAAGTAACTGACCATTATCCAGTAAATAGCAATCGTTGCCTATTCCTGCTTCCAATTCCCATTCAAAGATATTCTCTTTGGCTTTGTTTATTAAGTAAACCCTGTTTGCTCCTGCATCATTTATGAGAAAATAATGGTCTTCAATGGCCTTGCTGATTTGTGTATTTTCTTCGGTGGTTAATATATCCTCCCGGTTATCATTACTGCAGCCCGATATAAGAAACAGAATAAGAAAAACATTGTAGATTTTATTATTCATCATATTTATTTTTTAGCCTAGATTTTTTAAACTTAGACGAACCATTAAGTTAGGAAGAAATTATTTGTTTCTCTGTTTACGCTGGTAATTGGGAGCAATTTGAGCGAAGGGCATAAAAAAAGGCTGCCTAAAATTTAGGCAGCCTCAAAAGATTAAAAGGATTTTGATTATTCTACTTCCTCAACGCAAGCTTGAACATCAATGGTTCCTGCAGTGGCATCTCCTGCATTTGCAGAAGCTACAAGAACGCCGTTTGGATCAAAGATTTTATATCCTATTTCTCCATAAGTATCACCTGGGAATACCCACTTAGCAAAAAGACTTCCTTCCGGAATTTCTACCGTGTCTACTCCGGCTGAATCTTCAGCGATACAATCGTGGCTCTGTGCCTCGTAAGGTGAACATAGACCTACTTCATCTATAATCACACCATCAACTTCAATGGTAATACCTGGTCCACCGTCTCCTACAGTCTGCCATCCATCTCCGTAAGAATCGGTCATTTCAATGGTGTAAACACCAGGAATTGGAATACATGGCGGAGTTCTGAACACATTGTAGGTTAAAACGTCTCCGGCAGTTGCAGTATTTTCTCCTGCATCTATATTTAAAATAAATGCTGAAGTTTCATCAACTGGTAAAGTGTTTACGAAAAAGGTCAGAGTAGTAGAGGCTGAAGTTTCTCCAGCCGGGATTACTAAGGATGTAGAACCTATTTCATACATGTCGCTTGTAAAATCTGAAGCAGCATCTAAACTTAAGTTTACAGCCAGATCCTCTGTTCTTGGCGGCCCGATCAATTTTATCGCTACTGAGGTAGTGATATCAACCGGCTGACCATTGGCGTCGAATGATGTCTCAAAATTTTGAGCGGCATCACTAAATTGAAGGTAAAAAGTAGAATTACCTGTATACTCATTTGTAAGGTCTGCAAAATTGGTCTCGTCATAGTCACAAGAGGTGAAGCCTATTCCAACAGCCAATAATAATGCAGCGTTTATTATAAATTTTTTCATTTTTATATAATATTTAGATTATTGATCCCACCAAACTTTATCTGTGATAGTCACAGTTGGTACGTTAGCCCTGTTATAATCCAGTTCATTCTGGGCATAAGGGAACCTTGTTGGAATTGATGAAGTTACTGCACCAGGTGCTAATTCTAGACTTGGTAAGCCTGTTCTTCTCCAATCTGCATATGGTTGGTTAGTACCAACCCCGTCAATATACTTTTGCGTAAGAATGCTTTCTAAGGTCATTCCTGGTAAATTGCTTGCAATCCAGTCTGACTGGTCTTCTCCAGTTACTCTCAATAAAGAGGCAGCAACAGCAGCTTCATAAGCAGCTTGTGCTTCAGTGGTTTGACCCAGTCTGAAATGTGCTTCAGCTTCAATAAACTTAAGTTCTGAATAAGTCATTAATTTTACTGCTTGATCTGTTCCGGCAATAGCAGGTCCCGGCGCAGAAGCAGATTCATTCTGGCTGCCAATTTCGCTTCCTACGAATTCACCGTCACCATTAGCTTCAACATAAAATTCCAATCTTGGATCATCATTACTCACTAACAGGTCAACTAAAGTTGCACCCATTCTAATATCACCTCTTTGCTCCATAAACTGGAAAATAGGGTTTCTGTTAGAATCTTCAAAGGGAACCAGGTAGTCATCAGCATTGGATTCAAAACCATCCTGAGCTGCAGCTAAAGCCTTAGTGTAAGCTTCATTTCCTAGAACGTTAGATAATTGCAGGTAGTGACGTGCTTTTATTGAATTAGCAGCCTTCTCCCATTTAGCTAAGTTTCCTCCATAGATCACATCTCCAGAAACTGCAAATGTATTTTCGGAACTATTTAGGTTAGGTACAGCGTTATCTAATAAAGTAAAGATAGTGTCATAAACCTTTTGTTGCTCATCATACACAGGAGTTAAGTTACCTCGAGATCCTTCGAAAGCATCACTAAAAGGTACATCTCCAAATAAATCTGTTGTAATTCCAAGCGTGGTTGCCTGCATTACCTGGCCAATACCAGTATAGTGTGGTGATTCGCTACCTTCCATTCTTGACTTCTGTACAAGAATAGTTGTGTTCATCATCATTTCAGTATACGTATTGATCCAAAGGTTGTTTACATCTGCCGGAGTTAACTGGTATCTGGCTTCAGTAAAAGACTGACGAGAAACACCGTCAAAAATCTGCATCCAGATGTTATTGGTTCTCACAGAGTTGTTCCCCATTAGGTTGTAACCCATTGATTGCTGAATTCCTGGTAAAAGTAAATTCATAGGTACATCTGAGGGTGCATCTGGATCTATGTTTAGCTCGCTATCGATCCATTCGCCTTCACAGCTTGTCAAAGAAATCAGCATAGCAAATAAAGCCAGCGCCAATCCTTTAATTTTATTCATCTTGTTTTTCATATCTATAATAACTTAAGATTTTGTTTAAAAAGTAACTTTAACACCCATTAAATAGGTTTTGGTTCCAGGACTGTTAAAGTAATCCATACCCTGAGCATTGGTAGCTCCACCTAAGTTTGTTTCTGGATCTACCCCGGTATAAGGAGTGTGCAACCAAAGATTCTTTCCGGTAGCATACACCTGTACATTATCAATCCCGTTTACTAATTCAGGGAAATCGTAAGATAAAGTTACGTCACGAAGTCTTACCCAGTCTGCTGGCTCCATTGCAGCTACAGAAGGTCCACCACCAAAGTTACTACCTTGTCCCTGGAACCAAGCCTGGTCTTCAACAACGGGAGTAACGTTTTCTACATTTGTTGCAACTGGGTTTCCATTTGCGTCAACTCTACCGTAAACACCATCAAATACAACGATGTTTTCTGCCGGAGTTTGAGAGAAATCTATGGTACCAGCATCTGTGTAAACTACTTCTCTATTAGCAGTTCTTTCGTGTGTTCCAAAGAAATTCATTGCAAAGGCTGTACCGTTATAAAGCATACCACCTTGTTTTATATCAAGAAGGAAAGATAATCTTGCATTCTTATAAGTAAAGGCATTTGTAATGTTTGCAGTCCAGTCAGGGTTAAAGTCACCAATTGGCACCATTTCTCTGTTGTCTGCCATTGGGTATCCATCTCTGAAGTTATCTGTTGGATCATCGTTGATCAATACACGTCCCTGTTCGTCACGGTACCAGTCAAATCCAAAAATACTACGGTACTCAGCTCCAACAACTGCACGAACCTGAGGTACAGTAAATCCACCAAGGAATACGTTGTCCACACCGTCTGCCAATTGAGTTACTTTATTCGTGATCTTAGTGAAGTTAGCGTTTACATTCCAGTTAAAATCTTTAGCATCGATAATACTGGCGTTCATACTGATCTCTACACCTTTAGACTCCATAGTCGCAGCGTTTAGGAAAGTAGAGGTAAATCCTGAAGATGCTGCAATTGGCACATCAAGAAGAAGATCTGAGTTTTCATTCTCAAAATAGGTAAGATCTAAACCTAATCTGTTGTTAAAGAATCTTAAGTCTGCACCAACTTCCCAGGTATCCTGGTTTTCATGTGTAAGATCTGGGTTACCTAAACCTGAACCTACAGAGAATGCAGTTTGTCCCTGGTATGGGAAATTAACTCCATTTGTCCATCCATCTGCAGTTGCAGAAGCGAAGAAGTAGTTCGAAGTATTGTAAGGAGAAGCGATGTTCGCAGTTCTTGCCACCGAACCTCTTAATTTACCAAAACTTAATACAGAATTACCTTTAAGTCCTTCAAGTTCTGTAAAGATAAATCCTAAACTAGCTGAAGGATAGAATGCTGACTGGTTGCTCTCTGGCATCGTGGTAGACCAGTCATTACGACCTGTGAAACCTAGGAATAACATGTCGTATAAAGATAATCTAAGGTCTGCAAAAACAGCTGCTGTTTTAAACTCACTTACTCCACTACTAGTAGTGTTGTTACTAGAGTTACTTAGCTGGTAAAAATCTGGAATTTCCAGGCCGGTTGCATCTCCGAATAAAAATTTAGAGTAAGATCTGTAAAGGTTGTTACCTACAGTTAATTCAGCAGTAAAATTATCGCTGAAATCGTGGTTGAAGTTCAATAAAAGGTCTGAGTTGAAGATACCATTGTAAGACTGGAATTCTCCCAGGTAACCAGTAGGGTTACCTCTTGATCCAATCTTGAACTGATCAACATATCTTCTATTGTACCAGTCTACACCACCATTATAGTTAATGTTGAACCAGTCTGCTACTTTAGCGCTAAAATTAATATTACCTGTAAATCTATTTACATCTTCCATAAAGGCAATATTGTTCGCTGTCCAGTAAGGGTTATCGTAACCTCCACCATTTCTATAGTTTCTTTGAGAACCATCAGCGAATTCATATCCCGCACTGTTATCAAAAGAAGGCGGAGTTCTAAGAAGTCCCAGCATAATACCAGATACGTTAGAACCTTTTTGGATATTATTCGCTCTTGAATTTGTATAAGCGAAATCTGCTCCAAAATTAATTGCTTCAGAAATTTTAGTTGAAGCGTTTAATCTCATGGTAGTTCTGCCATAAGTATCCTGAGGAATAATTCCTTCCTGGTCCAGGTTAGACATAGAGAAGAAATAATTACCCTGGTCGTTACCATTACTAATGCTAAACCTGTTTGTAGAAGTTACACCAGTTTGAAAAAAGTCATATGCATCATATGCACGAGCTGGCATACCGTTACCAGTTCCTTCTGGAACCAGTCTTCCAAATGGATCCCATTTGTAATCTGAATCTCCATCATATTCTAAATCTGAAATCCTTGGGCCCCAAGAAGCGAAGTATCCTCCAATCCAGTTACCAGCATTACCTTGTGCGAATTCATCCTGTCTGGCCGGTAATTGTGATACACGGTCAATCGCGATCGAGCTATGAACCTCAATTTTTCTTTTCGTTAAATTTCTACCGCTTTTGGTAGTAATGATAACTGCACCATTCGCAGCACGTACACCATAAAGAGCAGTAGCTGCACCACCTTTTAATACAGATATAGATGCGATATCATCTGGGTTAATGTCAATAGAACGACTGGAAGTATTCACTCCACCTGTTCCACTATTTCCACCACCGGAAATAATTGGCATTCCGTTGATTACGAAAAGCGGCTGGTTGTTACCGGTAATAGAAGCAGAACCACGAATGGTCATAAAAGTTGAAGCACCTGCTTCACCTGAAGAACTTACAATTTGAACACCAGAAGTTTGTCCTGCCAAAGAGTTTACAACATCGGCATTTGGCTGAGTTGTAATTGTTTCTGCATCCACGGTTTGTACATTATAACCGAGTTCTTTTTCGTCTCGGGTTATACCGATGGCGGTCACAACAACTTCATCCAGTTGAGCTGAATCTGCAGTCATCACTACATCTAGTACATTGTTGTTGCCTACTACATAGTCGGCAGTTTTTAAACCGATAAAGGAGAAAACAAGCACATCGCCCTGAACGGCCGATATGGTATAATTTCCATCAAAATCAGTTTGGACTCCGGTTGAGGTGCCCTTAATTACGATGTTTACACCGGGTAGAGGTAAACCGTCTTCATCGGTCACCGTACCGGTAATCGTTTGGTCTTGCGCAAAGGTTATTTGCACAACAAACGCCAGCAATAGCGTCAAAATACTACTAAATTTTGCTTTCATTTTTAATTTGTTTGAATTAGCCAACGCCAAAAATGCCAAAAATATGTTAACCAGCAATCTAAAATTTGTTAAATAAATTATGAAATTTGTAGGAAAATTATTGAAAAATGCAATGGGCAGATGTTATTTAGCTGACTTTCAATACACAGGAAAGTTTTATTGCTATAAATATTGTTAAAAACTTATATTTTATAAATACACTTCCGGGTGAACATCTGTTAATTTTGAATTTCTAGGGCAAAAAAAAGCCACCCCGGTAGGGTGGCTTTTGAAAATATGGAGTTAATCATTTAATTAATCAACATCCCAGAATAGTTTACTAAAAATTGTATCACCATTATCTAATCCAGATACGGCACTGGCTCTGTTCTCGCCATTAAGCGTCTGCAAAACTACCGGGTATCTTAATCTTGCCGGAAGATCTTCTGCGCCAGAAACACCTGCGATAAAAGTATAGGTGTCATTTTCTGTCTCTGCAGCTTGCACAGGAGGTAAAGTATAAGATTCACCTGGAAGAAGCAGGATGTCACTATCAGGGAATCCTGTTCTTCTGTATTCTGCATAAGCCTGGTGAGCCTGCATATAAAGAGCAACATATTTTTGAGTAATTACGTTCTCCTCGTTCGCAGCAGGAAGTGAAGCTACAAATGAATCGATCTCATCTGAAGCTACGCCCCATTTTTCCATAGAAGCTCTAACTCCGTTCTCATAACTGGTTTGATCCCAGTCATTATATTCAGAGATCAAAAATGCTACTTCAGCATATTCCATAAGTACTTCACCATAATCTGGTCTAAGCACCTTGCTGCTTGGGAAGCTATATACTGTAAATGGAAGATCGTTTGCGTTTTGATAAGCAAAAGGAACTCCTTCATAATCATCATAGTCTTCGCTTCTCTCGTAAGAATCAGCAATTATTGGCTCGATGCTCAAAGCATAAGGAGCGGCCATTTCAAATAATCTCGCATCCGGGCCGTAATCTCCAGTTTCACCTTTTAAAAGGTTCACAAATGGTGCGGCTACGGCGAAATCTGTTCTACCTCCAACCACGAATGCTCTCCACCATGGAGACGCTGTTGGATCTGCAGATTCGTATGCCTGTACGGCATTATCTGCATTAGATTCCATTACCCCATCAGCCAGTGCTTCAGCAACAGCAGATTCGTAAGTAGATTGATCAACATTTTTGATGTTGGTTGCTACTCTTAAAATAAGGGAGTTGGCGAATTTTTTCCACTTTAATGGATCTCCATCAAAGATGTTGTCTCCCGAAGTAAATACTGGTTCAGAAGTGTTGATCATATCAGCAGATTCTCTTAATTCCTTAAGGATGTCTGCATATATTTTCTCCTGTGAAGCGAATACCGGAGAAAGAACTTCAGAAACATTTAGTGCCTGGAAGTCCGGATCATCTGAACCATAAGAGTAATATGGCACATCTCCAAAGGTATTGGTCAATTGGTGGAACATATATGCCAGCATAATTCTGGCAGCGGCGATTTGGTTTTCATTGGCGCCAACTGCAGAAATTTCTTCTGCCGTATCTGGATCTGTATTCAGAATTAGAATTTGCTGAAGATCTGTAGCTATCTCGTAAGTACTGGTATATAAGCCTTCAGCACTTGTTTCGCGATAAAGGTAACGGTCTTCATCAGCATATGAGTTCTGTCCCCAGTATTCCATCCAGTTTAGAACCAGTCGTCCATTATTAAAGGAGCTTCTGGAAACGTCTGTAAATTCTTTGGTTGCACTATTAAAGATAGTATTCGTAGGTACTACCTCAGGGGCATTGGGATTTTCATTGATATCTGTAATATCCTCTCCGCAAGAGACGAAGGTGAGTCCCAGAAACAAAAGCCCTATATATTTATTTATGTTTTTCATTTTTCTTATAATTTAATTTCAACATTAAGACCGTAAGTTCTTGTGCTTGGTAGTGATCCACCTTCAGAACCCTGGATGTTTCCACTTCCTCCGGTTGCTACTTCAGGATCAAAATTGTCGTTATCTAATCCCCAAACCAATAGGTTTCTTCCAAAGGCGCTAAATCTTACAGAATTAACCCCGGTTTTTCCTAACCATTCCTGTGGTAAAGTATACCCAAAAGTAACCTCACGTAATTTCCAGTAATCTGCGGCAAAAACGTTTTGATTGTCATTTCCGAAGAAAAAGTCCTGTCCCCATCTTTGTGCCGGCACAACGGTAGTGTTTTCAGCTGTATTGGTAACGGTATATGTGCCATCATCATTAAAACTAACATCACCTGTAACACCAGATACTACTACACCGTCTTCACGAATGTTATTGGCAGCAGTAGATTCAAGGATACCAGAATAGTGGCCCCAGATATTAGTAAGGGAACGGTAAACGCCACCTTTCTGCATATCAATAAGGAATCCAAGATCGAAATTCTTATATCTGAATGAGTTTCTAAAGCCCATGTTGTAATCTGGTAAAACAGAACCAAGATTTTCAACGTTTGGAGTCTCAAGGTATAAACCATTATCTCCAACCACTCTGTTCCCAGAATCGTCAAATACATAGTTGGTACCACGTATTACACCATATGGCTGCCCAACGATTGCATTAAGCGTTACCCCGTTAAAAGGGAACCTGGCAAGTTCAAGGGAATTTACACCTGGTAGTAATTCCAGTAATTCGTTCTCATTCTTGGCAAAGTTCCAGGTAATGTTCCAGTCAAAATCATCTGTTCTAATTGGAGAGATATTCACTAAAGCCTCGATACCTTTATTTGAAAGCTTACCGGCATTGGCTACTGTAGAATTATAGCCTGTACTTGGATCAACCTGTACCGGAGTAATAAGATCTTCAGTTATTTCGTCGTAATAAGTTACATCAAATCTTAATCTGTTTTTAAGGAAGCCCATTTCCAATCCTACTTCCCAGGTGTTTTTCCTTTCAGGTTTCAGGTTAGGGTTATTGTTCTGGTCTGGCTGATTGTATCTAATGCTTCCGAAAAATGGTACACGGCTGTTGTAGGTGTTCCTTAGCTGGTATGGATCTGTATCAGATCCTACTTCTGCATAACCACCACGAACTTTACCGAAGCTTAACCAATCTGCATCAAGTACCTGGGAAAACACAAAACTACCATTGATCGAAGGATAGAAAAATGAATTGTTTCCTTCTGGCAGAGTAGAGGACCAGTCATTTCTACCGGTTACTGTTAAATATAGCATATCGTCATAACCAAATGATGCAGAACCGAAAACAGATTCAATTTGTTTGTTTTCATCATAATCATCGATTAGTGGGTTTGCTACAGAGTTATTCAGGTTATAGATGTTTGGTACCACAAGTCCACCCTGAGTCTGACCAATAAGTGCTCTGAATTTAGTGTCTCTCTTGTTACCTCCGGCAAATGCATTAAGATCTAATTTATCATCAAAAAAGCTTTTGTCGTAGTGCAGAATAGCTTCATAGTTGATTTCTGTGAAATCTCTGTCTGCCTCGTAATACTGAGACTGAGACTGTGAACCTTCAGCGATTCTTGTAGCTACTCTAAAATCATATTGATCCACATACATTTTTGCTGTTGCATAAAAATTGTCTGTGAAATCATATTTTGCTCCAACATTACCAAACCATCTGGTTCTTTTGTCTTCAGCATAATTCTCATTGATGATCCAGTATGGATTATCTGTATATCTGGGAGTACCATTTTCTACAGAAATTCTGTTCCATGTTCTCTGGGTACCATCAGGTAATTTGTAATCTTTTAATCTTTCGTAGTCTAATTGAGTTTGACCAAATTGAAAGAATTGCAGGATAACACTGTTCCCGCTGTATCCAAAAGCAGGACGGTTGTATCCGTCAGTAACGGTAAGGTTGATACCTGCATCTACAGATAATCTGTCTGAAAGTTCAGTTTTTCCATTGAAGTTTAAACTTGTTTTATCAAGTTCACTCTGTGGAACAATACCTTTAGATTGAGTATTATTTAAAGATAATCTCATGGTCGATTTCTCTGAACCAAGCGAAAAGGCTACCCCGTTATTAACACTAACACCTGTATCGAAAAAGTCTTCTTTATCATTTTCAGGATAAACCCAAGGTCTTGGATTTAAATATTGATCTGGAAATTCAGGATCAAAAGCATCCCAGTGAAGTACCTGTGCATTAGGATCGTATCTTGGACCCCATGACTCATCTACTCCATATTGTACTATATTATAAGTAGTACCGTCAATAGTAGCCTGGTCAAATGTAGATTGCCCAATTGTAGAGTTGTCTCCTCCACCTCCTCCATACAGTTTCTGTACTTGAGGGATAATGTTAATGCTTTCAAAGCTAACGCCAGAATTCACTGTAATTTCAGCTTTACCTTTTTTACCAGATTTGGTGGTAATAATAATTGCACCATTGTTGGCACGGTTACCATATAATGCTGCTGCCGCACCACCTTTAAGTACGTTCATGCTGGCGATATCATCAGGGTTGATATCAAATCCTGTATCACCAAAATCGTAACCACCGCTACCAGTCTGGGCGCTGTTGGAATTATAGTTTGAGTTATCCAGTGGAATTCCGTCAACCACGATGAGTGGCTTGTTTCCCTGGGTGATAGAACCTACCCCACGCAGAACAATTCGGGTTGAACCACCAAGCTGTCCGCTGTTATTGGTGATTTGCACACCAGCTACCTGACCAGATAGTGAATTAAGAGCATTGCTGTTTCTGGATCTCGTTAATTCTTCTCCATCAAGTTGTTGCGAGGCATATCCCAATGATTTTTTCTCCCTTGTAATACCTAAAGCGGTTACTACAACTTCATCCAGCTGCGCAGTATCTGTTTCAAGAACTACGTCAACAATATTTGTGCTGCTAACGGGATATTCTGCAGTTTTCATTCCTATAAAGGAAAAAACCAGTACATCTGTCTGTGCTGCTTCAATAGAATAGTTACCGTCGAAGTCTGTTTGAACTCCGGTAGAAGTTCCTTTTACGATGACATTTACTCCTGGTAGTGGCAGACCATCATCGTCTGTCACCGTTCCGGAGACCGTTTGTTGTTGTGCAAACGTTACTTGCACCACGAACGCCAGCAATAGCGTTAAAATACTACTAAACCTTGTTTTCATTTTTAAATTATTTGAATTAGCCAGCGCCAAATTTGGTTAGAAATAAGGTGCTTTCCAAGCTAATAATCAGCTTCAAAAAGCCTTAACACTTTAATAATCTGTTATTTAGAGTAGTAGCGAAAGAGTTTAACATTGGGGTGCAGCAGTGGGTATAAATACCCTTTAAAAGTTAAAAAAATGATGTATTTATAATTGTTAGGCGAGACCGGGATATTTTTTAGTGTTAATAATTCCTTTATTAAGTTAAAAACTGATAATGAATCGAAAAATTAAGTAATCGCAGTTCTCTTACATTTAAGCTTTCTACCTATAAAACTCTAATTTTCTGAAAAATAAACGATTCGATATTTGAATAGTATTTTTTTATTTCTACCTTTGCAGACCCTAAAAAAACAGGGGAGTAAATTTTATTAATAATTAGTGTATAGGAAATTATGCCAACAATTTCACAATTAGTACGAAAAGGAAGAGCCAAAATAACCAAGAAGAGTAAATCGGCTGCTTTGGATTCGTGCCCTCAAAGGAGAGGTGTTTGTACACGTGTGTACACAACAACTCCTAAGAAACCAAACTCGGCTATGAGAAAAGTAGCCAGGGTAAGGTTGACTAACGGAAAAGAGGTGAATGCCTACATTCCGGGAGAAGGACACAATCTACAGGAGCACTCGATAGTATTGGTTAGAGGTGGAAGGGTAAAAGATTTGCCTGGTGTTAGATATCACATTGTTCGTGGTGCGCTAGATACTGCCGGTGTTGAAGGTAGAACTCAGCGTAGATCTAAGTACGGAGCTAAACGCCCTAAGAAGTAATTAAAAACTTTTAATGTAAAGAAATGAGAAAAAGACAGGCGAAAAAACGACCTCTTTTACCAGATCCAAAATTTAATGATCAGCTTGTGACACGTTTTGTGAACATGATGATGTGGGATGGTAAGAAATCGGTTGCCTTTAAAATTTTCTATGACGCTATCGCGATCGTGGAAGAAAAGAAACAAGACGAAGAGAAATCTGGATTAGAGATCTGGAAGGATGCTCTTTCTAATGTTATGCCTCACGTAGAAGTGAGAAGCAGACGTGTTGGAGGTGCTACTTTTCAAATCCCAATGCAGATAAGACCAGACCGTAAGGTGTCTACTGCTATGAAGTGGTTAATAAGCTTTGCGCGCAAGAGAAACGAGAAGTCGATGGCTGGAAAGCTTTCTGCTGAAATTCTTGCGGCTGCAAAAGAAGAAGGAGCTGCTGTTAAGAAAAGAGTAGATACGCATAAGATGGCTGAAGCTAACAAAGCATTCTCTCACTTTAGATTCTAAAACAACATGGCACAAAGAGATTTAAAATTTACTAGAAATATTGGAATTGCAGCTCACATTGACGCGGGTAAAACCACGACAACAGAGCGTATCCTTTATTATACAGGTATAAGTCACAAAATTGGTGAAGTTCATGATGGCGCAGCTACTATGGACTGGATGGAGCAGGAGCAGGAACGTGGTATTACCATTACTTCTGCAGCGACTCACTGTAAGTGGCCTTATAGAGATCAGGAATATACAGTTAACATTATCGATACCCCAGGTCACGTTGACTTTACGGTAGAAGTAGAGCGTTCTTTACGTGTACTTGATGGTGTTGTTGCATTGTTCTCTGCAGTAGACGGGGTTGAGCCTCAGTCTGAGACTGTTTGGAGACAGGCAGATAAATATAGAGTTCCACGTCTTGGGTTCGTTAACAAAATGGACCGTCAGGGAGCAGATTTCTTTAACGTATGTCGCCAGGTAAGAGAAATGCTTGGTGGTAACCCGGTGCCTCTTCAGGTTCCAATCGGTGATGAAATCGACTTCAAAGGTGTGGTGGATCTTATTTCTAAGAAAGCAATTATCTGGA
The DNA here is from genome assembly GCF_007050985.1 of Christiangramia sabulilitoris. Lineage (GTDB taxonomy): Bacteria > Bacteroidota > Bacteroidia > Flavobacteriales > Flavobacteriaceae > Christiangramia > Christiangramia sabulilitoris. Next base: position 707,474 of record NZ_VHSF01000002.1, on the reverse strand, counting down.
ATGACGAAGATCACGGGATGACCTATGATACTATCGATATTCCTGCTGAATTAGAAGCAGATGTAAATAAATACCGTGCAGAATTAGTAGAAGCGGTTGCAGAATATGATGAAGCTTTGATGGAGAAATTCTTCGAAGATGAATCTTCAATTACAGAAGATGAGATCATCGCTGCCTTGAGAGCTGCTACTATAGATATGAGCATCATCCCGATGATGTGTGGTTCTGCATTTAAGAATAAAGGTGTTCAGGCAATGCTTGACGCTGTTATGCGTTACCTTCCATCTCCAGTAGATGTAGATGCGATTGTAGGTACTAACCCTGATACAGGTGAAGAAGAAAGCCGTAAGCCAAATGTGGATTCTCCATTTTCTGCGCTTGCATTTAAAATTGCTACCGATCCTTTCGTAGGTCGTTTAGCATTCTTCCGTGCTTATTCAGGTACTCTTGATGCTGGTTCTTACGTATTGAACGTACGTTCTGGTAAGAAAGAGCGTATCTCAAGAATATATCAAATGCACTCTAACAAACAAGAGCCTATCGATAGTATCGAGGCTGGAGATATTGGAGCTGCTGTTGGTTTTAAAGATATTAAAACCGGTGATACTCTTACAGATCTTAAACACCCAATTGTCCTTGAATCTATGTCTTTCCCTGCACCGGTAATCGGTATCGCAGTAGAGCCTAAAACTAAGGCTGATGTTGAGAAAATGGGAATGGCTCTTGGTAAATTGGCTGAAGAGGATCCAACTTTTACAGTAAAAACTGATGAGAACTCAGGTCAGACTATTATTTCTGGTATGGGTGAGCTTCACTTAGAGATCATTATTGATCGTATGAAGCGTGAATTCAAAGTTGAAGTAAACGTTGGTGAGCCTCAGGTAGAGTACAAAGAAGCGGTAAGAAGACCTGCAGATCACAGAGAGGTTTACAAAAAGCAATCTGGTGGTCGTGGTAAATTCGCAGATATCGTATTCGAATTAGGACCTGTAGATGAAGATTTCGAAGGAACTGGTCTTCAGTTCGTAGATGAGATCAAAGGTGGACGTATTCCTAAAGAATTTGTTCCTTCAGTACAGAAAGGATTTGAAGAGGCTATGAAGAATGGTCCTCTTGCAGGATTTACAATGGACAGCCTTAAAGTTGTTCTTAAGGATGGATCTTTCCACCCTGTGGATTCAGATCAACTTTCTTTCGAATTGGCTGCTAAGATGGGATATAAAGAATCTGCTAAGAAAGCAGGAGCGGTTATCCTTGAGCCAATCATGAAGGTAGAAGTTGTAACTCCAGAAGAAAACATGGGTGATATCGTTGGTGACCTTAACAGAAGAAGAGGTCAGGTAAACAACATGTCAGACAGATCTGGAGCGAAAGTAATCAAAGCTGAAGTGCCACTTTCTGAAATGTTCGGTTATGTAACTACATTAAGAACACTTTCATCTGGTAGAGCAACTTCAACTATGGAATTCTCTCACTATGCTGAAACTCCTTCTAATATTTCTGAAGAAGTGATCAAAGCAGCTAAAGGAGCAGCAAACGAATAATCTTAAGGAAATGAGTCAAAAAATCAGAATAAAACTAAAATCTTACGATCATAACCTGGTAGACAAGTCTGCAGAAAAGATTGTAAAAACCGTAAAGACTACGGGAGCTGTTGTTACCGGACCAATTCCGTTACCAACAAACAAAAAAATCTTTACTGTTCTTCGTTCACCTCACGTGAACAAGAAGTCCAGAGAGCAGTTTCAATTAAGCTCTTACAAGAGGTTACTTGATATCTATAGCTCTTCTTCAAAGACGATCGATGCGTTGATGAAGCTTGAATTGCCAAGTGGTGTAGAAGTAGAGATCAAAGTGTGATAAAACAGTTCCGCGCACTTCGGTGCGCGGTTTACATGTCCGGCGCGTTTCGCAAAGGAAAAACGGTGAAAGATACAATTCAGGGCTGAATGTGTTTTTCAGCCCTTAGTTTTTTAAATAAGTAAACAATTAATAATTAATTAAATATGTCTGGGTTAATAGGAAAAAAGATCGGTATGACCAGCATCTTCGACGAGAATGGGAAAAATGTCCCATGTACCGTGATCGAAGCTGGACCATGCGTGGTTACCCAAGTCAGAACCAAAGAGGTTGACGGGTATGAAGCACTTCAACTTGGTTTCGATGACAAAAAGACTGTAAATAAAGCTGCTGAAGGGCACGCTAAAAAAGCAGGAACCGTTGCAAAACGTAAAGTCGTTGAATTCCAGGGTTATAATGAAGATTACAAATTAGGTGACTCTGTTACCGTGGATCATTTCAAAGAAGGTGAATTTGTGGATATCGCAGGTACATCTAAAGGAAAAGGATTCCAGGGTGTAGTTAAGAGACACGGGTTTGGAGGAGTTGGACAGGCCACACACGGTCAGCACAACAGATTGAGAGCTCCTGGTTCTATTGGTGCAGCTTCTTATCCTGCGAGAGTATTCAAGGGAATGAAGATGGCCGGAAGAATGGGTGGCGAAAGAGTAAAAGTTGAAAACCTTAAAGTTTTGAAGGTTGTGGCAGATAAAAACCTTTTAGTAGTAAAAGGATGTGTGCCAGGACATAAAAACTCATACGTAATCATTAGTAAGTAATGGAAGTAGCAGTTTTAGATACAAAAGGAAAAGAAACAGGCAGAAAAGCTCAGCTTTCTGATTCTGTTTTCGCTATAGAGCCTAATGAGCACGCTGTTTATCTAGATGTTAAACAATACCTGGCTAACCAACGTCAGGGTACTCATAAAGCTAAGGAAAGAGCAGAGATCTCGGGTTCTACTCGTAAGATCAAAAAACAAAAAGGTACTGGTACTGCGAGAGCAGGTAGTATCAAGTCTCCTATCTTCAAAGGCGGTGGACGTGTTTTTGGGCCAAGACCAAGAAATTACGGTTTTAAATTAAATAAAAACCTTAAGCGTCTGGCCAGAAAATCTGCCCTTTCTATCAAAGCAAATGATAAGGCAATTATGGTAGTTGAAGATTTTTCATTCGATACACCAAAGACTAAAAACTTCATGGAAGTTCTTAAGGCTCTGGGGATTGAAAGTAAAAAATCTCTGATAGTGTTGGGTGACTCAAATAAAAATGTATATTTGTCGTCGCGCAATTTAAAGACCTCAGAAGTGATAAATAGCTCAGAATTAAGTACTTACAAAATACTTAATGCGAAAAGCATTGTCTTTTTAGAAGGTTCTTTAGAAGGAATTGAGTCGAATTTAAGTTAATAAACCGTTATGAGCATCTTGATTAAACCTGTTATTACAGAAAAAGCTACTGCAGATAGTGAGATGAATAATCGCTTCACTTTCGTGGTAAGTAACAAGGCAAATAAGATTCAGATCAAAGACGCGATCGAATCTGCTTATGGCGTGTCTGTTACTAAAGTTCGAACTATGAATGTCCGCCCGGATCGCAAAACCAAGTACACTAAGTCTGGTATGATCACTGGTAAAACTAATGCTTACAAAAAAGCAGTAGTACAGGTGGCGGAAGGTGAAACAATTGATTTATACAGTAATCTTTAAGATTAAACAATGTCAGTTAGAAAATTAAAACCAATTACACCTGGTCAGCGTTTTAGAGTAGTAAATGGGTATGACGCCATTACTACTGATAAGCCGGAGAAAAGCCTATTGGCGCCGATAAAAAAATCAGGTGGTAGAAACAGTCAGGGTAAGATGACCATGCGCTACAAAGGTGGTGGTCACAAAAAACGTTACCGAATTATCGATTTTAAACGTGACAAGCAGGGTATTCCTGCAACTGTTGCTAGTATAGAATACGATCCAAACAGAACGGCCTTTATCGCATTACTGAATTATCAGGATGGAGAGAAAAGGTATATTATTGCTCAAAACGGGTTGCAAGTAGGTCAAAACGTAGTTTCAAATACTGAAGCTGTGAGTCCTGAGATTGGAAATGCTATGCCTTTGGCTAACATTCCTCTGGGTACAGTGATCTCTTGTATCGAGCTAAGACCTGGACAGGGTGCTGTAATGGCGCGTAGTGCGGGAGCTTTTGCTCAGTTATTGGCTAGAGAAGGAAAGTATGCAACTATTAAATTGCCTTCAGGTGAGATCAGAAGAGTTCTTGCTTTATGTATGGCAACTATAGGAGCTGTTTCTAATAGTGATCATCAGCTATTAATCGGTGGTAAAGCCGGTAGAAGCCGTTGGTTAGGAATCAGGCCAAGAACAAGACCAGTAGCGATGAACCCTGTAGATCACCCAATGGGTGGTGGTGAAGGTAGAGCTTCTGGTGGTCACCCACGTTCTAGAAAAGGTCTTCCGGCTAAAGGATACAAGACCCGCTCAAGAACCAAAGCGAGTAATAAATATATTGTAGAACGTAGAAAGACTAGAAAGAAATAATAAGATATGGCACGTTCATTAAAAAAAGGACCTTTCGTTCACTACAAACTGGAACAAAAAGTGGCTCAGAATGTTGAGTCAGGAAAGAAAGCCGTGATCAAAACCTGGTCTAGAGCTTCTATGATAACTCCAGATTTCGTAGGACAAACTATTGCAGTGCATAACGGGAAACAATTTGTTCCTGTTTATGTAACTGAGAACATGGTAGGTCATAAACTAGGAGAATTTTCACCAACACGTTCTTTCAGAGGACATGCAGGTGCAAAAAATAAAGGTAGAAAATAATTGAAGCTATGGGAGTTCGTAAAAGAGAAAGAGCAGAGCAGATAAAAGAAGCCAAGAAACAGGTAGCTTTTGCAAAGTTAAATAACTGCCCTACTTCGCCAAGAAAAATGCGTCTTATGGCGGATCTAGTAAGAGGTGAAAAAGTAGAAAAAGCGCTTCATATTCTAAAATTCAGCAAGAAAGAAGCATCAAACCGTTTAGAGAAACTTTTGGTTTCTGCGATTGCCAACTGGCAGGCTAAGAACGAAGATGCAAATCTTGAAGAAGCTGAATTATTTGTGAAAGAGATTCGTGTAGATGGAGGAAGTATGTTAAAAAGACTTCGTCCTGCTCCACAGGGTCGTGCACACCGAATTAGAAAGAGATCCAATCACGTTACATTAGTGCTTGGAGCAAACAATAATACACAAAGCTAAGAGATAGTATGGGACAAAAAACAAATCCAATCGGAAATCGCCTTGGTATCATTAGAGGTTGGGAATCCAACTGGTACGGAGGTAATGACTACGGTGATAAATTAGCCGAAGACGATAAGATTAGAAAGTATATCCATGCTCGTCTTTCTAAAGCGAGTGTATCGCGTGTAATCATCGAGCGCACGCTTAAGCTTGTAACCGTTACTATCACTACAGCCAGACCTGGTATCATTATCGGGAAAGGTGGACAAGAGGTAGACAAGCTTAAGGAAGAGCTTAAAAAGATTACCGACAAGGAAGTTCAAATTAACATCTTTGAGATTAAGAGGCCAGAACTTGATGCTCATTTAGTAGGAGCAAGTGTTGCCAGACAAATTGAGAATCGTATCTCTTACCGTCGTGCAATCAAGATGGCTATCGCGGCTGCAATGAGAATGAATGCAGAAGGGATCAAGATTGAGATCTCCGGACGTTTAAACGGTGCTGAGATGGCACGTTCAGAATCATACAAAGATGGTAGAATTCCATTGTCTACTTTTAGGGCTGATATTGACTATGCTTTAGTTGAAGCTCATACTACCTATGGTAGATTGGGTGTGAAAGTATGGATCATGAAAGGTGAGGTATACGGAAAACGAGAGCTTTCGCCTCTTGTTGGTCTTGCGAAAAATCAAGGTAAAAAATCCGGTGCCGGACGAGGTGGAAACAAATCACGTCGTAGAAAGTAATTTTTTAAAGGAAAGAAAAAATGTTACAACCTAAAAGAACGAAATACCGTAAGCAACAAAAAGGCCGTATGAAAGGCTTGTCTCAGAGAGGACACAGACTTTCTAATGGTACTTTTGGAATCAAATCAATGGATTCTAGTTTTGTTACTGCACGTCAAATAGAAGCAGCTCGTATCGCCGCTACCCGTTATATGAAAAGAGAAGGATCTATCTGGATCAAAATTTTCCCGGATAAGCCTATCACAAAGAAACCTCTTGAAGTACGTATGGGTAAAGGTAAAGGTGCTGTAGAATATTGGGCAGCTGTAGTAAAACCAGGAAGAATCATGTTCGAAATTGGTGGTGTACCAATGGATGTGGCTAAAGAGGCGTTACGTCTTGCAGCTCAAAAGCTTCCTGTGAGAACTAAATTTGTTGTAGCTAGAGATTATCAAGAATAATATTGGAATTATGAAACAATCAGAAGTAAAAGAATTGTCTGTTGCAGAATTGCAAGAAGAGCTTGGTAAGTCTAGAAAAGCTTATTCAGATTTAAAAATGGCTCACGCTGTTTCGCCGTTGGAGAATCCAATACAGTTAAGAACTGTAAGAAGAGACGTGGCGAGATTAGCTACAGAGTTAACTAAAAGAGAACAACAATAATTGTTATTCTGCTGAAAGATGGAAAAAAGAAATTTAAGAAAAGAGCGTGTAGGAGTTGTTACAAGTAACAAAATGCAGAAATCTATCGTGGTTTCTGAAGTGAAAAAGGTAAAACATCCTATGTATGGAAAATTCGTTTTGAAAACGAAGAAGTACGTAGCACACGACGAAAATAACGACTGCAACGAAGGTGATACTGTAAAGATCATGGAAACACGACCTTTAAGTAAATCCAAGACTTGGAGACTAGTAGAAATAATTGAAAGAGCTAAATAACCATGGTACAACAAGAGTCCAGACTAAAAGTAGCAGATAATACCGGAGCTAAAGAAGTTTTAGCTATCCGTGTATTAGGAGGTACAAAGAAAAGATACGCATCTGTTGGAGACAAGATAGTTGTCAGTGTAAAAGAAGCTACACCTAACGGAAATATCAAGAAGGGTGCAGTTTCAACAGCAGTTGTTGTTCGTACCAGGAAAGAAGTTCGCAGACCAGACGGATCTTATATTCGTTTTGATGACAATGCTTGTGTGTTGTTAGGCCCACAGGGAGAAATGCGCGGAACCCGTGTATTTGGACCTGTAGCTCGTGAACTTCGTGATAAGCAATTCATGAAAATTGTATCATTGGCACCAGAGGTGCTTTAATACATTAAGAAGATGACAAAGCTTAAAATAAAATCAGGAGATACCGTTCGCGTTATTGCCGGAGACCATAAAGGTCAGGAAGGAAAAGTGCAGAAGGTACTTATCGAGAAGAATAAAGCTATTGTGGAAGGGGTTAATATGATCTCTAAGCATGAGAAGCCTAGTGCTTCTAATCCACAAGGTGGAATTAAGGAGAAGGAAGCTCCTATTCATATTTCTAATCTGTCACTTATCGACAAGAACGGTGAGACAACGAGAGTTGGGTACAGAGAAGAAGATGGAAAGAAGGTGAGATTTTCTAAAAAATCTAATGAAGTAATATAGTTATGGCATACGTACCAAGACTTAGACAGGAATATAACGAGAGAGTAAAGAATGCTCTTAAGGAAGAATTCAGCTACTCCAACATTATGGAGGTGCCAAAACTTACGAAAATAGTAATTAGCCGTGGAGTTGGTGGAGCAGTGGCAGATAAGAAGCTTATCGACCATGCTGTAGACGAACTTACTGCTATTAGCGGTCAAAAAGCCGTTTCTACTATTTCTAAGAAGGATGTTGCATCGTTCAAGTTGCGTAAAGGAATGCCAATTGGTGCAAAAGTTACTTTACGTGGATACAGAATGTATGAATTCTTAGACAGACTAATCACTTCCGCTTTACCGCGTGTTCGTGATTTCAACGGAATCAAATCTAACGGATTTGATGGTAGAGGTAACTATAACTTAGGGATCACTGAGCAGATCATTTTCCCTGAGATCGATATTGATGCAGTAAATAGAATTGCTGGTATGGATATCACTTTTGTTACGACTGCTGAAACCGATAAGGAAGCTAAAGCATTGTTAACTGAACTAGGATTACCTTTTAAAAAGAACTAATTATGGCTAAAGAATCAATGAAAGCCCGTGAGGTAAAAAGACAGAAATTGGTAAAGAAGTATGCCGAGAAAAGAGCTGCGCTTAAAGAAGCTGGTGATTGGGAAGGTTTACAAAAATTACCAAAGAACTCTTCTCCAGTTCGTTTACATAACAGATGTAAATTAACCGGAAGACCTAAGGGTTATATGAGACAATTTGGTCTTTCTCGTGTAATGTTCAGAGAAATGGCTAATAAAGGTCTTATCCCGGGAGTTAAGAAAGCAAGCTGGTAATATTATAAATTGGATGAAGGTTCTAAAAATGAAAACCACATCCGCAAACAAAGATAAATGAATACAGATCCTATTGCAGATTACTTAACAAGAATCAGGAACGCTAACGCGGCCAACCACAGAGTAGTGGAAATTCCTGCTTCCAATGTTAAAAAAGAGATCACAAAGATATTATTCGATCAGGGATATATTCTTAGTTACAAGTTCGAGGATACTACCGCTCAGGGAACTATCAAGATCGCTCTTAAGTATGATAAACTTACTAAAGAGCCGGTAATCAAGAAAATTCAAAGAATAAGTAAACCTGGTTTACGTAAATACGCCGGATCAACTGAGATCCCAAGAATCCTTAATGGTCTTGGAATTGCGATCGTTTCTACTTCTCACGGGGTAATGACCGGGAAGCAGGCGAAAGCGAATAAAGTTGGTGGTGAAGTATTGTGCTACGTTTACTAATACTTAAAAGACTAAAGAAATGTCAAGAATAGGTAAAAGCCCGGTAACGATTCCAGATGGTGTGACAGTAGAGCACAAAGATGGTGTTGTGACGGTAAAAGGAAAATTAGGAGAGCTTACACAGAAGGTAGAAGATATCGACGTGAAAATCGAGGATAATGTAATTACTTTCGAGCGTTCTTCAGATAAAAGTGATCAGAAAGCAAAACACGGTTTATACCGTGCTTTGATAAACAATATGATTGAAGGTGTTACTAATGGTTACACAAAAGAACTTGAACTTGTAGGTGTTGGATACCGTGCCAGCAACCAGGGAAACAAGCTTGATCTGGCCGTTGGTTTTTCTCATAATATTGTGATAGATTTGGCTCCGGAAGTAAAAGTGGAGACTGTCTCAGAAAAAGGTAAGAATCCTATCGTGAAGCTTACTTCTCATGACAAACAACTTGTTGGACAAGTTGCGGCGAAAATCCGTTCATTCAGAAAGCCTGAACCTTACAAAGGAAAAGGTATTAAGTTTGTAGGTGAGCAATTGAGAAGAAAAGCAGGTAAATCAGCTTAATAAAGTTTAGTTATGGCAGTGTCAAAACAAGATAGAAGAAATAAAATCAGAAAACGTATCCGTAAGGATATCGTTGGAACAACAAGCCGTCCTAGATTATCTGTTTTTAGAAGTAATAAAGAAATTTATGCTCAGATCATCGACGACGTAGAAGGTAAGACCTTAGCATCAGCTTCTTCAAGAGATAAGGAAATCGCTACTGCTTCTGCAGATAGAAAAGAGCAGGCTCAGATGGTGGGTAAAGCCATCGCAGAGAAAGCGAAGAAAGCCGGAATAGATACTATTTCTTTCGATAGAGGTGGGTATTTATATCACGGTAGAGTTAAATCATTAGCAGAAGGTGCTCGCGAAGGAGGACTAAAATTCTAGAAAATTATGTATCAAGATTATAAAAACGTAGAGCATGTAAAACCAGGAGGTCTTGAATTGAAAGATCGTTTGGTTGGAGTACAACGTGTTACTAAGGTTACTAAAGGTGGTAGAGCCTTTGGATTCTCTGCTATAGTTGTAGTAGGAGATGAGAATGGTGTCGTTGGACAGGGACTTGGAAAATCCAAGGAGGTTGCAGACGCTATCTCTAAAGCGGTAGAAGACGCTAAGAAAAATCTGGTACGCATTCCTTTGCATAAGGGAACTTTACCTCACGAACAAAAAGGTAAGTATGGTGGAGCAAGAGTAATGTTGCTTCCAGCTGCTGCCGGTACCGGTATTATTGCTGGTGGTGCGATTCGTGCGGTATTGGAATCTGTAGGAGTACACGATGTACTTTCTAAGAACCAGGGATCTTCGAACCCTCACAACGTTGTAAAAGCTACTTTTGATGCCTTACTACAATTAAGAAGTGCCGAAACTGTTGCAAAACAAAGAGGTGTTTCATTGGAAAAGGTTTTTAAAGGATAAATCAAGGAATAAGATGGGAAAGATAAAAGTCACAAAAGTAAAAAGTGCTATCAACCGCACTAAGAATCAAAAGCTTGTTCTTGAGTCCTTAGGGCTTAAGAGAATCGGGCAGACGGTTGAGCATGACGATACGCCAAACATCCTTGGTATGGTAAATAAAGTTAAACACTTAGTTTCTGTCGAAGAAACAAAATAATAATCTCTCATGGATTTAAGTAACTTAAAACCTGCAGAAGGTTCAGTTAGAAAGAATAGCAAGCGTATTGGTCGTGGTGAAGGATCTGGTAAAGGTGGAACTTCTACCAGAGGTCACAAAGGAGCCAAGTCACGTTCTGGTTATTCCAAGAAGATCGGTTTTGAAGGAGGGCAGATGCCACTTCAAAGACGTGTACCTAAATTTGGATTCACCAACAGAAACCGTAAAGTATACCAGGGAATTAACCTGGATACTCTTCAGTCACTTGTTGATGAAGGAAGAATTAAGGATACAGTAGATATGGACGTGCTGGTTGAAAACGGTCTTGCCGGAAGAAACGAGCTTGTTAAGATATTAGGTAGAGGTGAATTAAAGGCTAAGTTGAAAATATCTGTTCATAAATTTACAGCCTCAGCGAAAGAAGCTATCGAAGCTGCCGGAGGTGAAGTTGTTACTTTATAATAGATAATCAAATGAAATTCATCAATACGATTAAAAATATTTGGAAAATCGAGGAGCTAAAAAACAGAATTTTAGTAACCCTCGGTTTGCTTTTGGTATATCGTTTCGGGGCGCAAGTAGTGCTTCCCGGAATCGATGCCGCTCAGCTTTCTAATCTGGCTAACCAGACAGACAGCGGTTTATTAGGTTTGCTTAATGCCTTTACCGGAGGTGCGTTTTCTAACGCCTCTGTTTTTGCATTAGGGATCATGCCTTATATCTCTGCTTCTATTGTGGTGCAATTGATGGGAATCGCAATTCCTTATCTTCAGAAATTGCAGAAGGAAGGAGAAAGCGGGCGTAAGAAGATTAATCAAATCACGCGTTGGCTTACCATCGCAATTACTCTAGTACAGGGGCCGGGTTATATTTATAACCTGTTTGCAACATTACCGGGAGAAGCGTTCTTGTTAGGGGATAACCTAACATTTGTGATCTCATCGGTGATCATCCTTACTACGGGTACTATTTTCGCGATGTGGCTAGGTGAGAAGATCACAGATAAGGGTATTGGTAACGGTATTTCATTATTGATTATGGTTGGTATTATTGCCACCCTGCCGCAAGCCTTCATTCAGGAATTTGCTTCAAGAGTATTTGAATCGAATGGTGGTCTGGTTATGATACTGATAGAATTAGTTATCTGGTTCGCTATTATTATGGCGTCAGTTATGCTGGTTATGGCAGTGCGCCAAATTCCGGTGCAGTATGCCAGAAGATCTGCTTCAGGTGGATATGAAAAGAATGTTTTCGGTTCAAGACAATACATTCCGTTAAAACTGAATGCTTCGGGAGTTATGCCAATCATCTTTGCTCAGGCAATTATGTTTATTCCTGTGGCTGTAGCTGGTCTTTCAGACTCAGATACCGCTCAGGGTGTGACTGCTGCATTTCAGAATATTTTCGGATTCTGGTATAATCTGGTGTTCGCTTTATTGATCATCATATTTACATATTTCTATACGGCGATCACCGTTCCAACAAATAAAATGGCAGATGATCTAAAGAGAAGTGGTGGATTTATTCCAGGGATTCGTCCCGGGACTGAAACTGCCGAGTATCTTGACCGCATCATGTCTCAGATAACCCTTCCAGGATCTATATTCCTGGCGCTAATCGCAGTGTTCCCTGCTATAGTGTTTTCATTGCTGGGTGTACAGCAAAGCTGGGCGTTATTTTTTGGTGGTACCTCGCTGTTGATTATGGTTGGAGTTGCAATAGATACTATGCAACAGGTAAATTCATACTTGTTGAATAGACACTATGACGGACTAATGAAAACAGGTAAAAACAGAAAAGCAGTAGCGTAATTATGGCAAAGCAAGCAGCAATAGAACAGGATGGAACTATTATTGAAGCATTGTCTAATGCAATGTTTCGTGTAGAACTTGAAAACGGTCACGTTGTGACGGCCCACATCTCTGGGAAGATGCGTATGCATTACATTAAACTGTTACCTGGAGATAAGGTGAAACTGGAAATGAGTCCTTACGATTTAACTAAGGCTCGAATAACTTACAGATACTAAAAAGTAATTTTCAGCCTTTTATAAATTTTTTATACTTTTGCACTCTGAAAAATTTATGACGGCTAAAATTTCACCAGCAGGGTTAAACCTCTGCCGGAGAATTAAAAAGAGATAAGATGAAAGTTAGAGCATCAATAAAAAAGAGAAGTGCCGACTGCAAGATCGTTCGCAGAAAAGGGCGCCTTTACGTGATTAACAAAAAGAATCCTAGATTTAAACAAAGACAAGGCTAATTATGGCAAGAATTGCAGGGGTAGATATACCCAAACAAAAGCGAGGAGTTATAGCATTGACCTATATCTTCGGAATTGGCAGAAGCAGGGCTCAGGAGATACTTGCACAGGCTAAAGTAGATGAGAGTAAAAAAGTCTCAGATTGGGACGATGACGAGATCGGAAAGATCCGTGAAGCCGTTGGTCAATTTACAATCGAAGGAGAATTACGTACTGAGGTTCAAATGAGCATTAAACGTCTAATGGATATTGGATGTTACAGAGGTATTCGTCACAGAGCCGGATTACCTTTAAGAGGTCAGAGAACTAAAAACAACTCCAGAACCAGAAAAGGAAGAAGAAAAACAGTTGCTAACAAGAAAAAAGCGACTAAATAGTAAGTAGTATGGCAAAGAAAGCAAATCAAAAAGCCGGTAAAACTCAGAAGAAACGTAAAGTAATCGTTGAAGCAAACGGTGAAGCACACGTTACTGCTTCCTTCAATAACATCATTATTTCTCTTACCAATAAAAAGGGAGATGTTGTTGCATGGTCATCTGCAGGAAAAATGGGTTTTAGAGGATCTAAAAAAAATACTCCTTACGCTGCACAGCTAGCTGCTGAAGATGCTTCTAAAGTAGCTCACGAAGCTGGATTGCGTAAAGTGAAAGTATACGTAAAAGGTCCAGGAAACGGAAGAGAATCAGCGATAAGATCTATCCATAATAATGGTATAGAAGTAACTGAGATCATCGATGTTACTCCGCTTCCACACAATGGTTGTCGTCCACCAAAGAGACGTAGAGTTTAATAAATTTAATAATAGGAGAGGATTTAGATTATCGAAGGACTAATGCCTTAATTCATAATCCCTTTCTAAAACAACTATAGTAATGGCAAGATATACTGGTCCAAAAACTAAAATAGCCCGTAAGTTCGGTGAAGCTATTTTTGGAGACGACAAATCTTTCGAAAAAAGAAATTATCCTCCAGGACAGCACGGTAATAACCGTCGTCGTGGAAAAAAATCAGAATATGCTATCCAGTTAATGGAGAAGCAAAAAGCTAAGTATACCTACGGTATTCTTGAGCGTCAATTCCGCAACATGTTTGAAAAAGCAACCCGTGCCCAGGGAATTACTGGTGAGGTGCTTCTTCAACTTTGTGAATCCCGTCTGGATAATGTAGTGTACCGTATGGGTGTAGCGCCTTCTAGAAGAGCTGCACGTCAATTAGTAGGACACCGTCACATTACCGTTAACGGTGAATTAGTAAACATCCCTTCATACCACTTAAAAGCTGGTGATGTAGTTGGTGTTAGAGAAAAATCTAAATCACTTGCTGTAATTCAGGAATCATTATCAAACAACAGCAGTGTTTATGAATGGATCACCTGGAATTCTGAAAAGAAAGAAGGAACTTTCGTTGCAGTACCTGGAAGAGTCCAGATTCCTGAAAACATTAATGAACAATTTATAGTCGAATTATATTCGAAATAATAATTCACACAGAAGTCGAAATATGGCAATACTAAATTTTCAGAAGCCCGATAAAGTTATAATGATTGATTCAACCGATTTCGAAGGGAAATTTGAATTTCGCCCTTTGGAACCTGGATATGGATTAACCGTTGGTAACGCTTTAAGACGAGTGCTTTTATCTTCTTTGGAAGGTTTCGCGATCACTTCAGTTAGAATTGAAGGTGTAGATCACGAATTCTCTACCATCGCAGGAGTAGTGGAAGATGTAACCGAGATAATCCTTAACCTGAAACAGATCAGATTTAAAAGGCAGATCGATGAGATCGATAACGAATCGGTTACCATTTCTGTATCCGGAGAAGAGCAGTTAACTGCCGGTCACTTCCAGAAATTCATTTCAGGATTTCAGGTTCTTAATCCAGATCTTGTGATTTGTCACATGGATAAGAAAGTAAGTCTGAATATGGAAGTTACTATCGAGAAAGGTAGAGGTTACGTTCCGGCTGAAGAAAACAAGAAAGCCAATGCTCCTCTTGGAACGATATTCACAGATTCTATTTACACTCCAATCAAGAATGTAAAATATAGCATCGAGAATTATCGTGTGGAGCAGAAGACTGACTATGAAAAACTGGTATTCGAAATTATCAGTGATGGTTCTATTCATCCAAAAGATGCTTTAACCGAGGCTGCCAAGACATTGATTCACCACTTTATGTTATTCTCTGACGAGAGAATTACTCTGGAGGCTGATGAGATCGCTCAAACTGAAACTTATGATGAGGAGTCTCTTCACATGAGACAACTTCTTAAAACGAAGTTGGTAGATCTAGATCTATCAGTTAGAGCTCTTAACTGTCTAAAAGCTGCTGAAGTTGACACTCTTGGAGACCTTGTTTCTTACAACAAGAATGACTTGATGAAATTCAGAAATTTCGGTAAAAAATCACTTACTGAACTTGAAGAGCTTGTAAGCAATAAAGGTTTGAACTTTGGAATGGACCTTTCAAAATATAAATTAGATAAAGACTAGTCATCGAGTGAGTTTTAAATCACGACTGGAATTTTAAAATATAACAATAGCCATAATTTGCTCCTCAAAAAGAGTCGCAGCAAGATGGCGAAAATTAAAATGTCATGAGACACGGAAAGAAAATAAACCATTTAGGTAGACAAACTGCACATCGTAAGGCAATGCTTGCGAATATGGCATGTTCCCTAATTGAGCATAAACGTATCAACACTACGGTTGCTAAAGCGAAAGCTCTTAAAGTATTTGTAGAGCCATTAGTAACTAAGTGTAAAAACGATACTACTCACAACAGACGTCTTGTGTTTAGTAAGCTAAGAAGCAAAGAAGCGGTGAGTGAACTGTTTCGTGAGGTAGCTCCTAAAGTTGGAGATCGTCCGGGAGGATATACCAGGGTTATTAAACTTGGTAGTCGTCTTGGTGATGCTGCTGAAATGGCTCTTGTAGAACTTGTAGATTTCAATGAAACTTACAATGTTGGAGAGAAGCCTAAGAAGAAAAAGTCTACTCGTCGTGCTGGTAAGAAGAAAGCAGATGATACTGCTTCTACTGCACAGCCAAAAGATGCTTCTGCAAAAGAAACTAAAAAAGAAGAGCCAAAGGCTGAAGAGTCTAAAGCTGGAGAAAAAAAGGACGATAAAAAAGAAGAATAGTTATGATTCTTATTACCGCCTAAATTTTAAAAGGATAAACTTTAATAGTTTATCCTTTTTTTATACCCTTTGATTAAATTTGTCGCAACAACAACTATAACACAACTATGAAATATCAGGCTAAACGCAAAGCGATCATTTTATTAGAAGACGGAACTATTTTTTACGGTAAGGCTGTTGGAAATAAGGAAGGAAAAGCTACCGGAGAAGTTTGTTTCAATACCGGGATGACCGGGTACCAGGAGATCTTTACAGATCCATCCTATTACGGCCAGTTAATGGTTACTACCAATGCACATATTGGTAATTATGGCACCAATAAAGATGAAAATGAATCTGATGGTGCAAAGATCGCCGGGCTTATCTGTAAAAACTTTAGTTACACTCAATCCAGGCCTGCAGCAGATCAAACCCTGGAAAAATTTCTTGAAGAAAATAATATTTTTGCCATTTCAGATGTAGATACCAGGGCTTTGGTAACCTATATCCGCGAAAACGGAGCTATGAACGCGATAATATCTACAGATGTGGATGATATTGACGGACTTAAGAAAGAGTTGGAAAAAGTTCCCGATATGAATGGGCTCGAATTAGCTTCTAAAGTTTCAACCAAAGAGCCTTATTTCTACGGTAATGAAGATGCAACTTATAAGATCGCGGCGCTGGATGTTGGGATCAAAACTAATATTTTAAGGAATCTTGCAGAAAGGGACGCTTATATTAAAGTTTTCCCATACAATGCAACCTATGAGGATATGAAATCCTGGAATCCTGATGGATATTTTCTATCTAACGGTCCCGGGGATCCACAACCTCTGGATAGCGCGATTAATGTGACTAAAACGATCATTGAAAATGATCATCCGTTATTTGGTATTTGCCTGGGGCACCAAATCATAGCGATTGCCAATGGAATTGATACTTATAAAATGCATCATGGTCACAGGGGAATCAACCACCCGGTTAAGAATATGATTACCGGTAAAGGTGAGATCACTTCTCAAAACCATGGATTCTCTGTGGATAAATCTCAGACCGAAGCTCATCCAGATGTGGAAGTAACCCATATATGTCTTAATGACGGAACAGTTGGAGGGCTGGCTATGAAAAATAAAAATACCTTTTCTGTACAATATCACCCGGAAGCAAGTCCGGGGCCTCACGATGCTAGTTATCTGTTTTATGAATTCATTGACAGGATAAAATCTGTGAAAGCATAATTTTAAGAAGATTATAATTAAAAGCCGGAATTGTTTTTCCGGCTTTTTTATTGGATGTACTTAAAATAAAATTTGAATCATTAAGATAAAGGTCTAGCTTTATAAGGAGTAAGCTCTCTGCAATGAAAAGACTTATTTTGCTTATTTTCATTTTTAACAGGCTGGTCACTTTTGGCCAGGATGTCTCTACGAACAGCCAGTTCTCTTTGAATCTTCTGGCACCTTCTGCAGAATATGAAATAGCCATAGCAGAAAGATCTACCGTGAACTTAGACCTTGGGGTAGGTTTTGCCTATCACAGGTCATCCTATAGCGGCGAAGCTTTTGGTGTCTTTCCTGGGTTTGAGGTACAATACCGGCAATATTACAATTTTACGCAAAGAGCAGATAAAGGAAGAAAGATCTCAGAAAATAGTGCCAACTATATTGCGGGCATAGCTTCTATCACCGGCGGTAAGCCAATTATAGGAGATCTTGAGTATTCCAATGACTATGGCGTATTCATTGGTCCGGCATGGGGCCTGCAACGGGTATACTATAGTGGTTTCAAATTGAACCTGAATCTGGGGCTTGGTCTGGGATTTAATGAAGCGGAAGAAATATATTTCACCCCGTTATTTGGCCTTCAGCTGGGTTGGGTTATTATTAAATAAGGTTTAAACCATTAAATTAAATACAGCTTAACCCTGATATTCCTGAGATATAATCATCTATATGAAAATCTCGTATTTTCGAAAACGTTTTAGTTTCCATTTTTGTTATAAATGCTTTAAAACTAAAGCTCTCCCACTATATTTAACCTTTGTCTTTGTATCTTGCAGGTTGTTGAACTAACTATAAAAAAAAGATATAATGAGCGCTATTTTAGATATTCATGCACGTCAGATATTTGATTCAAGAGGAAATCCTACCGTAGAGGTAGATGTGATTACTGAAAATGGTATTCTGGGAAGGGCAGCCGTACCTTCAGGAGCCTCCACAGGTGAACATGAAGCAGTAGAACTTCGTGACGGTGGTAAGGACTATATGGGTAAGGGTGTTTTAAAAGCTATAGAGAACGTGAATGAAGAGATCGCCGACAGGCTTCTGGGATTTTCGGTTTTTGAACAAAATCTTATAGACCAGACCATGATCGATCTTGATGGTACCCCAAATAAATCAAAATTAGGAGCCAACGCAATTCTTGGTGTTTCTTTAGCTGTAGCTAAGGCTGCGGCCAATGAATTGAATATGCCTTTATACAGATACGTTGGTGGTGTAAGTGCAAATACGCTTCCGGTACCTATGATGAATATCATTAATGGAGGATCTCATAGTGATGCTCCAATAGCTTTTCAGGAATTTATGGTGATGCCGGTAATGGCAGATACATTTTCTCACGCCTTGAAAATGGGAACAGAAATTTTCCATAACCTTAAAAAAGTACTGCATGACCGTGGTCTGAGTACGGCAGTTGGTGATGAAGGTGGTTTTGCTCCAACCCTTGATGGTACAGAGGACGCTTTAGATACAATACTAAAAGCTATTAAAAATGCAGGGTATGAGCCGGGAAAACAGGTGATGATCGCTTTAGACTGTGCAGCTGCTGAGTTCTATGTAAATGGTAAATATGATTATACCAAATTTGAAGGGGATAAAGGAAAGATTAGAACCAGTGAGGAGCAGGCAGAGTATCTTGCTGAACTAGCTTCTAAATATCCTATTATTTCTATTGAAGATGGTATGGATGAGAACGACTGGGAAGGCTGGAAAGCTGTAACCGATAAAATTGGTGATAAGGTTCAGCTCGTTGGTGATGATCTTTTTGTGACCAATGTTGAAAGATTGGGAAGAGGTATAAAAGAAAATATTGCAAATTCCATTTTAATTAAAGTAAACCAGATTGGTACTTTAACTGAAACTATTGCGGCAGTAAATATGGCACATAATGCCGGATATACATCTGTTATGTCACACCGTTCCGGAGAAACGGAAGATAACACCATTGCAGATCTTGCGGTTGCTTTGAATACCGGGCAGATCAAAACAGGTTCGGCATCACGTAGTGACCGAATGGCGAAATACAATCAATTAATCAGAATTGAGGAAGAATTGGGAGATGTAGCTTATTATCCACAGGATAAGGCTTTTAAAATAAAGTAATTTCCACCATAGCTAAACTTAAAAAGCTCCTTCTTTAAAGGAGCTTTTTTTGTGAATTTATTTTAAATTCTGAGATTAACAATGATTTAATCAATTTCTCTGTGAATGCTCTGGCTTAATCATTAAATTCAGGCCATCAACTAATCACAACTTTTGAAACGCAAATTTTTATTTGTTGCCGCAGAAAATGATGGGATTCCGCGCTGTAAGGCTGGAGGGATGGGCGATGTAGTTCGTGACGTCCCGAGGCAGATTGCCTCCCGTGGAGATCTTGCTCATGTCATTACTCCATCATATTCCCGCCTCCATAATTCAGACGCCACAAAACTTACAGATGTACATTTTGTATTTAGAGGTGTTCCGCATAATGCTGAGATTTTCGAGGTAACAGGTAAAAAAGAGATCACAGGAATTAAACATTATGTTCTACATCATCCTGATATCAAGGCCGGAGATATAGCGCATATTTACTATAACGATCCAGACCAGCCGTTTTACACAGATGCGAATGTATTTTCTCTATTTTGCACCGCGGTGGCAGCAGCCATCAGGGATGATGCTTTTGGCAAGATCGATATCCTGCATTTACATGACTGGCATACCAGTATGCTTCTGTTTTTAAGAGAATTCAATCCTAGATTCCAAAATCTCAGAAACATTAGAATGGTCTATTCTATTCATAATCTGGCCATCCAGGGAATCAGGCCATTTGATAATAATTATTCCTCGGTGCAGGCATTTTTTCCAGATATTAACTATGACCGTGATAAACTATATGACCGCCGTTATCCCGATTGTATAAATCTAATGGCCGTAGGGATCAGGCTGGCAGATGCAGTTCATACCGTTTCACCTTCTTATAAGGAAGATATTCAGAAACCTAGCGACCCGCCGCATTTTATTGGAGGTGAAGGTCTGGAGGAGGATCTGCAGCAGGCAGAAAGGGAAGGTAGATTATTTGGAATTTTGAACGGGGCTAATTATTCAGATGTTACTCAGGTAGAAAAAGGCATTCTTTGGCGACAATGTGTTCGCAGGCTTTTTCGTTGGCTTCAGGAAGAAAAAAAGGATTATAAAGCTCATTATATGGCCCACACCGGTGAGAAGATCACCAGGTGGCAGGAGCATAAACCAGATTTTATCTGTACTAGTGTAGCCCGGCTTACCGAACAAAAGTTTTACTTTTTCAAAAAAGAACCTGGCCTGTTAAGAGGGCTTATGGAGAAGTTGCAAAAGGTAAATGGGGTTTATATTTTACTGGGAACCGGCGCTCCCGAATACGAAGAGATCTTCAGGGAAGCGAGTTATGAGTTCAAAAATTTTATATTTATTAATGCGCAATCAGAGAGCATAATAGATATGCTTTACCAGGAATCAGATTTATACCTTATGCCCAGCCAGTTTGAGCCTTGTGGGATAAGCCAGATGCTGGCGATGAGGAATGGCCAGCCATGTCTAGTGCATAATACCGGAGGCCTGAAGGATACAGTGCGTCATTTGGTAACGGGTTTCAGCTTTGATGGCGTTACCACAAAAGAAAAGATCGGTAATTTTTTAAGGGTTTTCTCAGATGCTGTAGATCTTTATTTTCAGGATCGCTCGGCCTGGAACGAAATAGCAGCTAATGCGCGTAAGGAAAGATTTACCTGGGAAAAGTCTGTAGATACTTATTATAAAGAACTTTATTCCCCGGTTTAAATGAAAACTATCCCCTTAATATGAGCTCCTCTTAAAACATCTGGGGGAACATAGAATATCATTTAGCCGCACTTATTTTTTCGAATTTTCTGTGATTCTTATTAAAACAGCTTCAAGTTATTGGTGTAATAAAGTTAAAATTTACGAAAACGGTATAAAACAGGGGTATTTCTGAAATTTCAATACCCAGCTTAAAATTATTTTAACAGTAAATTTCGTAATTTAGCAATCCTTAAAAATTAATCTAAAAGAATAAACTATAATATGTCTAAAACAGCGACACTCGAATTTGACGGAAAGAAATATGAGTTTCCCGTTACCGTGGGAACCGAAGATGAAATAGGGATAGATATTAAAAAACTTCGTGGAGAAGCAGGTCTCATCACGTTGGATCCCGGATTTAAGAATACTGGAAGCTGTGAGAGTGCTATCACGTTTTTAGACGGGGAAAAAGGTATTTTAAGATATCGCGGATATGCTATTGAGGATCTTGCCGAAAAAGCAGATTTTCTTGAGGTAGTATATCTATTGATCTTTGGAGAATTACCAAATAAAGAACAGTTAGAGAAGTTTAATAATGATATTAAAGAGCAATCTCATGTTGATGAGGAGATGAAGAAGATCCTTGACGGATTTCCGAAATCTGCGCACCCAATGGGAGTTCTTTCTTCTTTGACAAGTGCTTTAATTGCATTTAATCCATCTTCAGTAGATGTTTCTTCAGAAGAGGATATGTATAAGGCCATCGTTAAGATATTAGGTAAATTCCCGGTACTTGCTGCCTGGACTCTAAGAAAGAAAAACAGTCTTCCGCTTAATTATGGGGATGAAGATCTTGGATATGTAGAGAACCTGCATAAAATGATGTTCGAGAAGCCTAATAAGACTTATAGTGTGGATAAGGCGGTTATAGATGCCCTGGATAAATTATTGATCCTGCACGCAGATCATGAGCAAAACTGTTCTACGTCAACAGTAAGAATGGTAGGCTCTTCACATGCAGGTCTTTTCGCTTCTCTTTCTGCTGGAATTTCTGCACTTTGGGGACCACTTCATGGAGGTGCAAACCAGGCCGTAATAGAAATGCTTGAAAAAATAAAAGAAGATGGTGGTGATACGCACAAGTTTATGCAAAAGGCAAAGGACAAGGATGATCCTTTCCGTTTGATGGGCTTTGGTCACCGTGTATATAAAAACTTTGACCCAAGAGCTAAGATCATCAAGAAATCTGCAGATGAGGTGCTTGGTCAGCTAGGAATAGAAGACCCTGTTCTTGATATCGCAAAAGGTTTAGAAAAAGAAGCATTGGAAGACGATTATTTCGTTGAAAGAAAACTATATCCAAACGTAGATTTTTATTCAGGAATTATATACCGTGCACTAGGTATTCCGGTAGACATGTTCACCGTAATGTTTGCATTGGGTAGACTTCCGGGATGGATCGCACAATGGAGAGAGATGCGCTTAAAGAAAGAGCCAATCGGGCGTCCACGCCAGATATATGTAGGTGAAAATCACAGGGATTTCAAACCTCTGGGTAGCAGATAAGATCTGGTGCATCTTACAAATGAATAATTAAAAAAGCTTCATCTATGGATGGAGCTTTTCTATATTTGTCAAAATTTACGCAATGAATTTGCATATTAAGAATGAAACCTCAAAACTGAAAGCGGTAGTACTTGGAACTGCTGAAAGTATTGGTCCTATTCCCACTTTGGAGGAAGCATATGATCCAAAATCCAAGGAGCATATAATAGCCGGTACCTATCCCAAAGAAGAGGACATGGTAAAGGAGATCGAAGCAGTTGCGGCTGTTTTGAAAAAATATGATGTGGAGGTTTACAGGCCTAAAGTCATTCAGGATTACAACCAGATATTTACCAGGGATATTGCCTTTGTGATTGATGACAAGTTTATAAAATCGAATATTCTGCCCGACAGGGATCAGGAGATCGATGCGATAGAGCACGTCATGAAACAGATAAAACCTGAAAATATTATTACCCTGCCCAGGGAAGCTCATATCGAAGGAGGAGATGTAATGCCTATGGGAGACTATATTTTCGTAGGGACGTATAAAGGAAAGGATTACCGTGATTTCATCACTGCGCGAACAAATCTTAAGGCTGTAGAAGAGCTGGAGAAAATTTTTCCGGAGAAGAAGGTGATTTCATTCAGTTTGAAAAAGTCAAATTCAATTGCTAAAGACAATGCATTGCATTTAGATTGCTGTTTTCAGCCCGTAGGGAAAAATAAAGCGATCATCTATAAGGGAGGTTTTCTTATTGAAGAGGAATATGAATGGTTAATCAATTTCTTTGGAAGGGAAAATGTTTATGAGATCACCCGCGACGAAATGTATCACATGAACTCCAATATTTTCTCGATTTCTGAAGACGTGGTCATTTCTGAAAAAGGATTTACCAGGTTAAATAAATGGCTTAGAGAACAGGGCATAACGGTGGAGGAAGTGCCTTATGCTGAAATAGCTAAACAGGAAGGTTTATTGCGTTGTTCTACCTTACCTTTAATAAGAGAATAAATTTAAGACAATGAGGCAGATTACAGATACAATTTTGATGGTGAGGCCCGTTGGCTTCCGTATGAACGAGCAGACGGCGGTAAATAATTACTTTCAGCAGAAAATGGATAGTGATAATATCAATGAGATCGCAACCCAGGAGTTCGACATATTTGTTGGTAAACTAAGATCTGTTGGAGTAAATGTAATAGTGGTAGATGACGTTCCTGAAGATGATACACCAGACAGTATTTTTCCGAATAACTGGGTGTCATTTCACGAGAATGGTCAGGTTGCGTTATTCCCCATGTTCGCTGAAAACAGGAGAAAGGAGCGCAGGCTGCAATATTTTTCAGATCTCGAGGATGCGGGTTATAAGATTACCGATATTGTAGATTATACCATTGCAGAGGAAGATGATATATTTCTTGAAGGTACAGGAAGTTTGATCCTGGACAGGCAAAATGAGAAGGCATATTGTGCTATTTCTCCCCGTGCAGATGAAGATCTTTTGATTGAATTCTGTGAGGATTTTGAATTTACGCCGGTAATTTTTAATGCCTACCAAAGCGTAGAGGGGAAGCGCCTGCCGATATATCATACCAATGTTATTATGTGTATAGCCGAAGATTTTGCGGTTATTTGCTTGGATACTATAGATGA
Source organism: Christiangramia sabulilitoris (assembly GCF_007050985.1). Taxonomy (GTDB): domain Bacteria; phylum Bacteroidota; class Bacteroidia; order Flavobacteriales; family Flavobacteriaceae; genus Christiangramia; species Christiangramia sabulilitoris. Next base: position 683,453 of record NZ_VHSF01000002.1, on the reverse strand, counting down.
TAAAAAGGAAAGAAAAAATGTCCTTAAACATCTTAAAATGGATGGCAAAGAAATCATCTCCATTTCTGAAAAACAAATGCATGAATTCGCCGGTAATATGTTACAGGTTCAGGGAGAAGGAGGAAAGAAATATCTTGTGATGAGCGCCCGGGCACATAGAAGTCTAACCGAAGATCAACTTGATAGAATTGAAAAACACTGTGAAATTCTAAGTTCAGAGATTAATGCCATCGAGACCTGTGGTGGTGGAAGTGCCAGATGTATGATGGCAGAAGTGTTCCTGCCCAAAGCTTAGAACTTTTCAGACCTTCTTCTATAGAGTTTTCTGCCGAACAGCATTATAATGATCAGGCTGAAAATTGCAAATGGCAATGAGCTAATAATAAGGAATTTTTGCATCGCGGTAAGTACATTGGAGTTTGGTTTGACATGGCCCAGTACAATGATCGCTTCGCAAAAAATCAATATTAAAATAGCCCAGGCTAGCCGAAATCTTTTCCGGGGCTCTTTCCTGCCATGATCTGTAAACATGCTCAAAACAAAAATGGCAGAATCCACTGAAGTGACGAGGAAGCTTATTAGTAGTACGATTACTATAAAGCTTGTAACTATTGGTAATGGATAATTTTCGAAGAAAATAAACATAGAGGTGAATACATTGCTAAATTCATTATTATAAACCTTCCATTTTTCAATTAGTTCAAACGCAGAAGTTCCAAAAACACTGAACCAGAAAAAACTTCCTAGAGAAGGGATCAGTAATACACCAAAGATCATCTCCCTTATTGTTCTGCCCCGGGAAATTCTGGCGATAAAAATACCGGTGAATGGAGCCCATGCCAGCCAGAATGCCCAGTAATAATAAGTCCAGTCTGTAAGAAATTTAACTCCCGGATCATAATCTCCAAAAGCAAGGCTCAGAGGAATAAAATCAACAATATAATGATAAAGAGAACTAAAAAAATTTAACAGGATTTCTGGGATATTTCCATATGCAAAAACAAATAAAAGCAGCAGGATGGTTATATAAATGTTCCAGTTAGAAATTCTCCTGATTCCTTTACTTACACCAGCCCAGGCAGATAAAAAAGCGAGGCTGCAAATCATGAAAACCAATCCCATATTTTGAATTAAGGAGCCTGGTTCTTTGGATTCTAAATGGCTTAGTCCACCCTCAATCTGGGTTGTTCCAAGACCAATCGCCGCGACAAGGCCAATAACAGTGGTGAGAATAGTAAGAATGTCTATGGTAGCCGGCAGAAAAGGTAACTTGCTAAAGCTGTTAAAACCGGAGCTTAACCTGATATCAGCTTTATCTACAAAAATGGAATATCCTATAACCAGGGCAAAGAGTCCGTAAAATGCCCAGGCGGTAAAGCCCCATTGATAGAAGGTGTATTCCAAAGAAATGATTTCGAGTGGTTCACCCGTTTCAATAGGCGGATTCAAAAACATATAAACCGGTTCCTGTACTGCACGTAGTAAAATGCCGGCTCCCATCCCTGCAGAATATAACATAGCGATCCAGGAAAGCCTGTCAAATTCGGGTGGGGAATTCCCTAACCTGATCCTGCCAAATTTTGAAATTGCTACTAAGAGCAAAAAAAGAACACAACCTAAGCCCAGCCACAGATAGAAAGTCCCAAAATAGTTTCTAACCCAAAGCGAAGTCTCTTCAATACTGTTGTAAAACTCATTGGTGAAAATAAAGATCAGTACAGAGCTAAGGATCAGTAATACTGCGGAGGTTAAAAAAACCTTGTTCTTAGTAAGTGAGTTGAAAGACAGCTTCAAATGGAATATTTCGTTTAATGAGTAGCTAGTCTTTTTTGTTGCCTTTGGCAATCCTGTTAATCATCCCTTCAAAAATAAAATAATGAAAGGGATACATGGAATACCAATAGGCCCGGCCTGCCAGGCCTTTTGGTCTAAAGGTGGCATTTTGATGCAGAACATTATTTTCATCAATTTTAAATTCGAGCCACGCTTCGCCAGGCACTTTCATTTCTGCAAACAACAATAATCGCTTTTCTTCTTTGTCGGCTAATAAAACCCTCCAGAAATCAAGCGAATCGCCGGCATATATTTTATTCGGGTGGGTTCTTCCTCTGCGTAAACCTACACCGCCAGCGAGTTTATCTAAATATCCGCGCACTTTCCACAACCAGTTTCCGTAATACCAGCCGGTAAGCCCGCCAATAGCCCATACTCTTTCCAGTGCGGCTTCAGGATCTTCAACCTTTACAGATTTTTTATCCTGCATGCATCCATATTTGGGTATTTGAATGTACCGGTTAAATTCTTTTTTAAACCTTCCGCTGCTCAGGGAGTCTTTCCAGCTTGAGACAACTTCGTTTTGCTCGATCTTGAAAAAAGCCATTTTTATCGCTTCTTTATATGGAATAAGCTCGATTCCCAGAATTTCTTGAAGCCGGGTGTCACTGGTGGTCACTTCAACAGACATGCTGTCTACCAGGTTTCGGGCAAGACTATAAGAAGTTGAGGTGACAAAATATAACCAGTAGGAACTTAATTTAGGCGATAGAAAAGGAACGCCGACGATCCATAATTTTAGTTTACGTACCTCGGCATACTGCTCCATCATTTCCTGGTAGGTCAATACATCAGGGCCTCCAACATCAAAAGATTTATTATAGCATTCTTCACGGCCTATAACCCCGGTGAGATATTGAATAATGTTTCTTATTGCGATAGGTTGACATTTGGTTTTGACCCATTTCGGGGTCACCATGACCGGTAGTTTTTCACATAGATCACGTATGATCTCAAATGAAGAGCTTCCTGAACCCACTATAATTGCTGCTCTAAGCACGGTCAATTTAAATTCACCCTTATACAGGATTTCTTCTACTGCTTTTCTTGATTTGAGATGTTTGGAAAGTTTTTCCTCGTTTATAATACCACTCAGATAGATAACCTGCTTCACAGTGGTTTCAGCCATCATTTTATTAAAATTCTCTGCGGCTTCTGCTTCCTGCTTATCAAAATCACTTGAGGAGCCGGTCATGGAGTGAATAAGGTAGTAGGCTACATCTATATTCTTGATTTTCTCAGCAGCTTTGTTGTCTTTCAGGAAATCAATTTCGACGATTTCTACTCTGTCCTTTAATTCTTCGTTGGAAGTAAACCTGTTTCGGTTTCTAACTGCGCAAACTATATCGTGTCCCTGCTCGATTAGTTGAGGTAGCAACCTCATTCCTATATAACCATTGGCACCGGTAAGTAATATGCGCATTTGAATAATTTGAATCTTAAATTAGAAATTAAATTCCTACTTTTCCCTCAGATTAATAAAAATTTATTAAATGAATAATGTATTGAAATTTGTCCTGCTTATCATAGGAATTGGATTAGTTGGATATGGAGTTTATGATCTAATGACCCCCGAATTTTCGATAGATGCCGGCCCACTTCAGGTAGAAGCGCATGGCGACAACACGCAGTCTTATGCGATGATCGTTTTTGGGCTACTTTCCCTGGTAGGCGGCCTGGCGTTTAATAAAAGATAAAGCGCTACTGCTATTCCTGTATAAGGAAAATTAAAGATCCTCTATTTGTGTAGGAGCATTATCAGACTTATAATCCATGATCTTTTTGAAGTATTTATGGATACCCGGTTTATCTGCTTTGACCTTTATAAAATGATGATCCTTATATATACTGTATTCTTCAGCTCTCCCTTTATAAATATTCAGTTTATAATAAGGAATGATCAGGGCGAAAGTTTCCAGTAAAGAGCGAAACATTACGATAATACCATTATTACGCATTTCAACATTACAAACATTGGCATTATTATCCAGTACTAACAAATTATGTATATCTATACTGGTATGGGTAATTTGCAATTTTGGAGAACCGGTCCCCTTAAGTTTTACCCTTTCTAACAAGGTAAAGGGTTTACCCACTTCGCGATTGATTTTGTCTGAAAGCGCCGGCCGATTATAGGAAATATTAATGAGCATAGCTTTTTTCCTAAATATAAGGATTTGAAGCTAAAGCCTGGCTCCCGAAACTTCATTTCTTTTTATCTTTGCGCACTTAATAACTGGAAATACGCTAAAAAGCAGAGGAAAATGAATATTGAACAAATTCTTGCATCTAAAGTAACTGAGGCTGTCAAAAAGCATTACGGGGTGGAACCTGAAAATATTGAATTTCAACCTACCCGTAAGGATTTTGAAGGCGATATCACTTTGGTGGTTTTCCCAATGCTAAAGCAACTGAAAACCAATCCGGCGCAGTTAGCTGAAAATATTGGTAAATATCTTGAAGCTGAGGTAAATGAGGTTGCGGGTTATAATGTAATCCAGGGCTTTCTGAATATCGTGATAAGCGACAAATATTACATCAACTTTTTTAACGATGTAAGGGATCGTGAAGATTTTGGTATCCTGCTTCCGCAAAGCGATGCTAGCGGAATTATGGTTGAATATTCTTCTCCAAATACTAACAAGCCCTTGCATCTTGGACATATTAGAAATAACCTTTTAGGATATTCTGTTTCTGAAATTCTGAAAGCTGCCGGTAACGAAGTTTACAAAGTGCAGGTGATCAATGATCGCGGGATTCATATTTGTAAATCTATGGTCGCCTGGCAGAAATTTGGTAATGGAGAAACTCCTGAGTCTACCGGATTGAAGGGCGATAAACTGGTTGGAAATTACTATGTGAAATTCGATCAGGAATACAAAAAAGAGATCGCTCAGCTTCAGGAGGAAGGTAAGTCTGAAGATGAAGCTAAAGCCCAGGCTCCAATTTTCTTGGAAGCCCAGGAAATGCTTAGAAAGTGGGAAGCGAACGATCCTGAAGTGGTGAAATTATGGTCTACCATGAACCAATGGGTTTATGACGGATTTGAAAAAACATACGATGCCCTTGGGGTTGATTTTGATAAGAACTATTACGAAAGCGAAACCTATCTTTTAGGGAAGGATAACGTTCAGAAAGGTCTCGAAGAAGGAGTTTTCTTCAAAAAAGAAGATGGTAGTGTCTGGATAGATCTTAGTGATGAAGGTCTTGACGAAAAGATCGTTCTTAGAAGTGATGGTACTGCAGTTTATATGACTCAGGATATCGGGACCGCGATCCAGAGATTTGCAGATTTCGATATTAACCAGATGGTTTATACTGTGGGTAATGAGCAGGAATATCACTTTAAAGTATTGTTCCTTATTCTCAAAAAGCTTGGATACGACTGGGCAGAATCTCTTTACCATTTAAGTTATGGAATGGTGGATCTTCCCAGCGGTAAGATGAAGAGCCGTGAAGGAACCGTTGTAGATGCAGATGATCTCATTAAAGAAATGGCTGAAACAGCCAGGAGTATTTCTGAAGACCTGGGTAAACTCGAAGGCTATACAGATTCTGAGAAAGAAGAACTGTATAGAATTATTGGCCTGGGGGCTCTTAAATATTATATACTAAAAGTAGATCCAAGAAAACGCATTCTGTTTAACCCGGAAGAGTCGGTTGATTTTCAAGGAAATACGGGGCCTTTCATCCAATATACTTATGCCAGGATTCAGTCTATTCTTAGAAAAGCTGAATTTGATACCACGACAGATCTTGCAGGAGATTTTAGTTTCCATGAAAAGGAAAAAGAATTGATAAAACAGGTGCAATTATTCCCGGAGACCATTGCCCTGGCCGCAGAGAACCATTCACCGGCGCTAATAGCTAATTATACCTATGATCTGGTCAAATCATTTAATTCATTTTATCAAAATGTACAGATTCTCGGGATCGAGAATGAAGAGGAAAAGGTTTTCAGGGTACAGCTGTCAGGATTGGTGGCGAATGTTATTAAATCGGCATTCAAGTTACTTGGAATAGAAGTTCCGGAGAGAATGTAAAAATGAATTCAGCATCTATATTGAAAAGAAATGAATTTTGGAAGATGAACTTTATACTTCAGCTTCAAATCATTAAATTTGCAACTCGCTGCTTTGCAGCAATGGAATAAAATCACAGGAAAGATTATGTTTGATAATTTAAGCGATAAGTTAGATAATGCCTTTCACGTCCTGAAGGGACATGGGCAAATTACAGAAATAAACGTTGCCGAAAGTCTTAAAGAGGTTAGAAGAGCGTTAGTTGATGCCGATGTTAACTATAAGATAGCCAAGGAATTTACCAATACAGTAAAGGAAAAAGCTCTTGGACAGAACGTTTTAACTACTCTTAAGCCAGGACAGTTGATGGTGAAGCTTGTTAAAGACGAGCTTACAGAATTGATGGGTGGTGAAGCAGAAGGTATTAATCTTTCCGGAAATCCTTCTATAATCCTGATGTCTGGTCTGCAGGGTAGTGGTAAAACCACTTTCTCTGGTAAACTGGCGAATTTCCTGAAAAACAAAAAGACCAAAAAGCCACTTTTGGTTGCCTGTGATGTTTACCGTCCGGCGGCGATCAACCAGTTACACGTAGTTGGAGAGCAGGTTGGTGTTGAGGTTTATTCAGACGAAGGAAATCAGGATCCCGTTTCCATTTCTAAAGATGCGATCGCTTATGCGAAAGAAAATGGGCATAATGTTGTGATTATTGATACCGCGGGTCGTCTTGCTGTAGACGAGGCGATGATGACCGAGATCTCAAATATTCATAAAGCAATACAACCACACGAAACCTTATTCGTAGTGGATTCCATGACTGGTCAGGATGCTGTAAATACCGCAAAGACCTTCAACGAAAGACTTAATTTCGATGGGGTGATCCTTACCAAGTTAGATGGTGATACCCGTGGTGGTGCCGCGATCTCAATTAAATCTGTAGTAAATAAACCTATCAAATTCATCGGTACCGGTGAAAAGATGGATGCGATCGATATTTTCTATCCTTCCCGTATGGCCGACAGGATTCTGGGGATGGGGGATGTGGTATCTCTTGTTGAAAGAGCACAGGAGCAATATGATGAAGAGGAAGCAAGAAAGCTTCAGAAAAAGATCGCTAAGAATGCTTTTGGATTCGATGATTTCCTAAACCAGTTGCAACAGATCAAGAAAATGGGATCTATGAAAGACCTTCTTGGAATGATCCCGGGCGCAGGAAAAATGCTGAAAGATGTGGATATTGATGATGATGCCTTTAAAGGAATTGAAGCTATTATTCATTCAATGACACCTGGAGAAAGAAGTGAGCCAAAGATCATAAATGCCAGCAGGAAAAAGAGGATCGCTAAAGGTTCCGGAACATCTGTTCAGGAAGTGAACCAGTTACTGAAGCAATTCAATCAAATGGGTAAAATGATGAAGATGATGCAAGGTGGCGGTGGCCGTAAAATGATGCAGATGATGAAAGGAATGCAGTAAATAAGTTAGCGGTCTAAGTTTACAGTAAGCAGTTCTTAAAAATTTTATATATGGATTTCAAATCCCTCAGGTCTTATCAGATTGCATTTGAATTGGCTATGAGAATTTTTGAAATTTCAAAGAGTTTTCCTGAAGAGGAAACTTATAGTTTAACCGACCAGATTTGTAGAAGTTCCAGGTCGGTTTGTTCTAATATAGCGGAAGCCTATAGAAAGAGGAATTATCCAAATCACTTCAAAAGTAAATTAAGCGATAGTGATTCTGAAAATGCAGAGACACAAAGCTGGTTGCACTTTGCCAGCGAATGTAGATATATCTCAAAATCTGAATTTGAGAATTTGATTATAAAAAGTGAAGAAGTTGGAAAGCTATTAAATTATATGATTAATAATCCCGGTAAATTTGGAGTTAAGGTAGAATAACTGCCAACTGCAACTGCCAACTGAATACTGAACAAAATGACAATTCTCGATGGTAAAAAGATTAGCAATGACATCAAAGATGAAATTGCTGCTGAGGTTACCAAAATCAAAAAACGTGGTGAAAAAGTTCCTCACCTTGCTGCAATAATTGTAGGAAAGGATGGGGCCAGTATGACTTACGTAAATAGTAAAGTTAAGGCTTGCGAAAGAGTGGGTTTTGAATCTTCGCTGTTTAGGCTGCCAAATACTGTTAGCGAACTGGAGTTGCTGGATAAGATCGAAGAACTCAATCAAAACGATGAGATCGATGGTTTTATAGTGCAGCTACCGTTGCCTCCTCAAATCAATACTCAGAAAGTTCTGAATGCCGTAGACCCAGACAAGGATGTGGATGGTTTCCATCCAACCAATTTTGGTAAAATGGCCTTGGATATGACCAGTTTCATCCCGGCTACACCCTTTGGGATCCTGGAGCTGTTGGAGCGGTATGATATTCCTACCAAAGGTAAACACACTGTGGTAATAGGTAGAAGTTATATTGTAGGTAGACCTATGAGTATCCTTATGGGTAGAAGTGGTTTTCCCGGTAATTCTACGGTAACCCTTACCCATGAATTTACCAAAAATATTACTCAGGTGACTTCACAGGCAGATATTATTATCATCGCTGTAGGCATTCCAGACTTTTTAAAAGGCGAAATGATCAAAGATGATGCAGTAATTATCGATGTTGGAATTACCAGGGTGCCAGATGATAATGCTGAAAGAGGATATATCATCAAGGGAGATGTGGACTTTGAAAATGTAAGTAAACGTGCTTCGTATATTACTCCAGTTCCCGGGGGAGTAGGACCAATGACGGTATCTATGTTGTTGAAGAATACTTTACTGGCCAGGGAGAGACATAAAAAAAGAGCGCTGGACGCAAAATTGACATAATTAAAAGGGCGGAATATTATTCCGCCCTTTTTATCTTTTACGCCTCCTGATGTTCCAGTTTCCAATCAAGATAGTTGTGCAGGTCAGATTCTATAAACCTTAATCCAAAAGTGAGTACTCCCAGATCATCGATATAGCCCAGGCCTGGTATAAAATCTGGAATAATATCCAATGGGTTCAGGATGTATAGAAAGGCGAAAGCAATAGTTGCGATCGTAAACCAGGGTACTTTAGTATATACTCCTTTACGGTAGTCTTTCAGCATCCCATACATTACTTTCCCAAGTTCACTATACTTCTTGAGCAAACCGGAATTATTGATCTTCTCATCGACTTCTTCTCTGCTGTCCATAGCAATGGTTACATCCTCGTCTTTGATCTTTGTAACTTCAGTTTTTACAAAGTCTTCATCTATTTCTTTTTTCCATTTTCCGAACATAATATGTGTTTTAATTTATAATCGTTGTTGTGAGTTTCCGTATTCCTTTTTGTAGATTTTAATGATTAGTAAAAATAGCGAGATCAACAGGGGACCAAAGATCAGGCCTATAAAACCAAACAATGGTACACCTACGATCACTCCGAATAAAGTGATAAGTGGATGAACGCTGGCCAGTCTTTCCAATACGTATAAGCGAATTATATTATCTGTAGAACCTACTACTACAAATCCATATATAAGCAAGGCGAAGGCCTGCCAGTCACTTCCCTGGGAAAAAAGCAGGATAGTAGCAGGAATAATACCTATGGCTGTACCTATAAATGGGATCATAGATCCAATCGCCGTGATTACGAACCAAAAAAAAGGATCTGGAACCCCAAAGATGAGAAACCCGATCAAGGCAATAATACCCTGAACAATTGCCACTAAGGGTATTCCCAGGGCATTAGACTTTACTAACTGGTTACTTTCTTCTCCAATGATTTTCAGATTATCTTTTCCCAGGGGAATATAATCTATCATGGTGTCGCGCATAGACTGCCTGTTTGTAAGCATATAGTATAACATGAAATACATAATACCTATCGCGATAAATGCATTAAAAGTACCTCCTGCGAGATTTTGAAGATTAGAAGAAACCCAGTTGGTTATTGAACTGGTATCTATACTGGAACTTAAATTATAACCAAGGTAGGTTTCAATATTATTAAGCTGGTCTTTAAGTGCGCTAAGAACTCTTTCTGAATTCGCAACCGCCTTACCAATTTTAGAGGTAAGCATAATTGCGATCAGGGAGACCGGTATGAGAATACCTACGAATGATGCAGCCATTAAAACAGCTGCTGCCAGATGAGGTTTCCAGCCTCTTTTCACCAATTTGTGCATCCAGTTCTTTAGAATGACATATAAGGTAACCGCACCTAATATTCCAGACAGATAAGGGATGACCTCCAGCACGATAAGAACCGTTAGGAAAAGAATAAGCAACAGGACAAAGATCTGCCGGACTAAAGACGGTTTAAGTCTGTTCATTTTATGGCTGGCTGGTTAAAAGAATTTAGGTTGCGAAAAGTTGATCCATATTTTTAAAGGCTTTGAATTCCAGGGCATTCCCAGAAGGGTCCTTGAAGAACATAGTAGCCTGTTCACCTGGCTTTCCTTCAAAACGTATATAGGGTTCTATGATGAAATCTATTTCCTTCCGTTTCAGCAATTTTGCGAATTCATGGAAAACATCCCACTGTAAAACCACTCCAAAATGCGGTACCGGAACATCTTTCCCATCAACTGGATTAGAGCTGGAATTCGCTGTTTCACCAGGCTCCTGATAGTGAATTACTAACTGATGCCCAAAGAAGTTAAAATCTACCCAGTGATCACTACTCCTGCCTTCGCCACAGCCTAGAGTTTCTTTATAAAATTTGCGGCAGGCTTCAAGATCTGAAACTGGAATAGCCAGGTGAAATGGTTGTATTTTCATGGTTGGTTAAATCAGATGATAATAAATATATGATAAAAACTCAATACTTGGATCAGCTAAAATTAACAAGAACCCTAGAAAGTTTAACCCCCGTTTGCGCTAATTCTCTGTTAAGATTTGGGTTTACGGGGCCTCTTTCCTCTTGACGAATTTTGATTTCTATGGTTTTCCAGAACCGAACCCTCTTCTGTTTTAGTAGATTCTCCCAGAAGATTATTGATGGTTTCTAATTCTTCTTTAGTGAGATCACGCCAATCTCCAACCGGAATGTCCAGGGTGACATTCATAATACGTATTCTTTTCAGGGACGTAACTTCGTAGCCTAAAAATTCGCACATACGTCTGATCTGCCTGTTCAAACCCTGGGTTAAAATGATCCTGAAAGTATGTTTGCTCAGTTTTTCAACTTCACATTCCCGGGTTACAGTATCAAGTATAGGAATACCAGCCGACATTTTTCTAATAAAATCATTGGTTATAGGTTTATTAACTGAAACCACGTATTCCTTTTCATGATTATTCCTGGCGCGAAGTATTTTGTTAACAATATCTCCGTCATTGGTAAGAAATATCAATCCTTCGCTGGGTTTATCCAGACGGCCAATAGGAAAGATCCTTTTTGGATAATTTATGTAATCAATAATATTGTCTTTTTCAACTCTGGTGTCTGTGGTGCATACTATTCCCACCGGTTTGTTGAAAGCGAGATAAATATTGGGTTCCTTTAATTCTTCTTTAGATACAGGTTGACCGTCGACCTTAACCAGGTCTCCAGGAGTTACTTTAGTTCCCATTTCTGGAACCTTGTCGTTAATAGTAATTCTTCCCTGATCGATAAGCTTATCTGCTTCCCTTCTCGAGCAATAACCTAACTGACTTAAATACTTGTTTATTCGAACTTCTTCTGCCATAAATTCTATTCTGCTGTAAAGATACGAGATATGATTCTGAGTGCCGAAAATGAAAAAAATTAAAAAAATTAAAAACTCAGGCAACCTTTTGTAACTTTCAGACGTCTATATAAATAGAAGACCTTGTGAAAATGGTAAAAGTAATACAGCTTTTTAAAAATGAATCCTCTTTGATCAAAAGAGCTTCTGCGGGTAACCGGGATGCTCAGCAAAGATTGTATGAAATGCATTCTCCAAAGATGTTGAGTGTTTGCCGGCAGTATATAAAAGATATGCACCACGCAGAAGACACTATGCTAAAGGGGTTTTTCAAGGTTTTCAAACATTTGAAGGATTTTAAAGGAGAAGGAAATTTTGAAGGCTGGATAAGAAAGATCATGATAAGAGAATCCATTTCTTTTTTAAGACAGCATAAGGAGTTGGAATTTCAGGAAGATATGACCAACGAGTCCAGCGAAGTCTTCAATAATATAAATTCTGAAATGGATGTGGCCGAGATACAAAGTTTAATAGATGCTTTACCGGAAGGTTATAAAATGGTATTTATAATGTATGCGGTTGAAGGGTATAAGCATTCTGAAATTGCGAAAATGCTTGATATTACCGAAGGGACTTCAAAATCCCAGTTGTTTAAAGCTCGTAAGATGCTTCAGGAAAAATTAAAAACACTTAATTCATCAGTTTATGGCACCAGTTAAATTTGAAGAGCACGTAAGGGAGAAGCTGAATGAGAGAGAAATTCAGCCATCGGGAGACAGTTGGGAACGGCTGAGTGCATCGATGGACCAAGAATCCAACAAAAAGTCCAGGTTTAAAATCTGGTGGTATGCCGCAGCAGTATTGCTGGTTATATTAACCGGCGGGATTTTCAGGAGTCTTCAAACTGTCGAAAAATCCCCGGTATTTGTGGAGCAGCCTTCAGAGAAATCAAAAGATAATATTGAAAATACAAGGGATTTTATTACACCCGTGCACGAATCTCAGATAGCCGCTGAAGAAAAGGAATTGGTTCCTGCCATTAATAAACAAGAGTCTTCGGGTTCAGATAAACCCTCAGTTCCAGGGAAAACTAAAATGCAAAATAGAACGGGAAAAGATGTTTTAATAGCTAATCGCAGGGAAATTGCAACGATTGAAATCCCGGAACCTCAAACAGCACATAATGAACTCCAGCTGGAAAATTTCAGGAATGAAGAAATTAAAATTGTTATTCAACAAAATATGTCTTCAGAGGCAAAGGCCGAAGCCCTGCTTGCACAGGCTATGAAAGGATTGGAAAGGTCTAATATTGGATCTAGAGATATTGAAGCCATGGCTAATAATTTGCTGGATGAAGCAGAAGAAGACCTCGACCAGTCTTTTAGAAGAGAAGTTTTTGAGATCATGAAAGAAAAATTCATACAGGCCAAAGATGCTATAGTTACCAGGAACGATTAATCAATTATTTATTAATAAATCCCTTTAGGGTCATTCATCAATCACATGCTGAAGTGGAAGCTTTATGCCAAAACTGAAGCATATTTAAAACTAATCTAACATGAGAACACTATTTTTTTATCTAACTCTCGCAGCTTTTACTTTAAGCGTTCAATTAGCAAATGCACAGGCTACAGACAGCATTAAGCAATCAGAAAAATATGATGTGCTGGAGCAAAAACGGGAGCAGATCAGGAAAACTGAAAAAGAAAAACTCAAGTATAAAATTGAGCGGTATGAAGCGCAGGTTGAAAGAGGGGAAATCACACAGGAAGAAGCTGAAAAATTAATGGCTGAAGCTGCAGAGTTTCACGCTTTGAATATTAAAAACAAAATTGCGATCCTGGAAAATGAATTTGAGTACGAATCCAGGAATGAACATGGTTCCGGATACATTGCTTTAAGTGAAGATGGTATAAGTATTAAGGTAAATACTGAAAGAGAAAAGCAGTACGATAAACGGACAATAAGTGATATGGTTATTGCCGTAGGATTTAATAACGCCCTTTCTGAAGGACAGTCTTTAAACGATTCTGATTTTAAACTTGCAGGCAGTCGTTTTTTTGAAATTGGCTGGGCCTGGAAAACCAGGGTTTTCGATAACTCTAACTGGCTGAGATTTAAGTACGGATTTTCTTTTCAGTTTAACGGTTTAAAACCTACCGATAACCGCTTTTTTGTCGAAGAGGACGGAATAGTTTCTCTTCAGGAATTTGAATATGATCTGGATAAATCCAAATTCAGAATGGATAACCTGGTAGTTCCGGTTCACTTTGAATTTGGACCTTCAAAAAAGAAAGTGACTGAAAATACGGTGCGATATTCTACAGACGGTAAACTGAAGATTGGTCTTGGAGGCTTTGCAGGTTTCAATATTGGAGAGCGCCAGAAACTCAAGTATGAAATCGATGGAGAAAAGCAGAAAGATAAATTGAAAGGGGATTACGCCACCAACGATTTTGTATATGGTTTAAGTGGATATCTTGGCTGGGGTGGAGCCACACTTTATGCAAAATATGATCTGAATCCAATCTTTAAATCTCCAAATACAGAACTACACAATTTTTCTGTAGGATTAAGATTCGATGTGGATTAAAATATTTTGAATTAGCCACAAAATATCAATTATTAAAAAAGTCTTTGAAAGAAGACTTTTTTTTATTTCCTGCGATGAAAACTCTATTTTTAAGCCTTCTTAAAAACTAGTTCAGATTTGATCTCGAAAACCACTATTGATAATGTTTTTGAAACCGCCCGGGTAGAGGAGGTTATCGGTGATTTTGTACAGCTGAAAAAATCGGGGAGCAATATGAAAGGTTTGAGTCCCTTTACAGATGAACGCTCTCCCAGTTTTATGGTTTCTCCTGTGAAGCAGATCTGGAAAGATTTTAGTAGCGGGAAGGGAGGTAATGTTGTTGCCTTCTTGATGGAACATGAGCATTTTACCTATCCCGAAGCTATAAAATACCTCGCGAAAAAGTACAATATAGAGATCGAAGAAACTCAGCAGAGCGATGAGCAGAAAGAACAGGCTAATGAGCGGGAAAGTATGTACCTGGTCTCAGAATATGCCAATAAATTCTTTCAGAAGCGTATGCATGAGACAGATGAGGGGCAGGCTATAGGTCTCAGCTATTTTAAGGAAAGAGGTTTTTCGCCGGAAACCATTAAGAAATTCGATCTGGGATATTCGCCGGATGATTGGGAGGTTTTTACAAAAGCGGCCCTTGATGCCGGGTACAAACTGGAGTATCTGGAAAAGACGGGCTTAACCATTGTAAAAGAGAATAAAAGGTTCGACAGGTTCAAAGGCCGGGTAATGTTCCCTATTCACTCCATGTCTGGTCGTGTGCTGGGTTTTGGAGGCAGAATACTTTCCAATACCAAGAAAGCCGCTAAATATCTCAATTCACCCGAGAGCGATATTTACCACAAAAGCAAGGTGCTGTATGGTATTTATTATGCCAAGCAGGCCATTGCAAAAGAAGATAACTGTTATCTCGTGGAAGGATATACCGATGTGATCCAGTTCCATCAAAGCGGGATAGAGAATACGGTATCTTCTTCAGGTACCGCGCTTACTCCAGAGCAAATAAGACTGATCAACAGGCTGACTAAAAATATAACCGTTCTTTTTGACGGGGATGCTGCCGGAACCAGGGCTTCTTTAAGGGGGATAGATCTTATTCTCGAACAGGGAATGAATGTAAAGGTTTGTCCGTTTCCTGAAGGCGAAGATCCGGATAGTTATGCCCGGGCAAATTCAGACGAAGACCTACAGGAATTTCTAAAAGAAAATTCTTACGATTTTATTACCTATAAGGCCTCCTTATTAATGGATGAGGCTAAGAATGACCCGGTCAAAAAAGCTGGATTGATCCGGGATATGGTAATTAGTATTTCCAAGATCCCCGATAATATTCAGCGTGAAGTTTATCTCCAGGAATGTTCCAGGATCATGGACATTAACGAGGATGTTCTTTATGCTACCCTGGCCCAAATAGAAAATAAAGATCCAAAAACTGGTAGCCAGTATCAGAAGAAGAAAATGGAAGTGGTCAGGGAGAAGGAAACTCCTAAGACCAAAATCGACCAGTTGTATGAGCTGGAACGAAAGATCATTAGTCTTTTAATTCTCTATGGAAGGGAAGAAGCCGAATTTCATGATGTTCTTCTAAAACAGAATGAACATGGAGAAATGGTTTATGAATCTGAAGTTCAGCAGGCGAAGGTATTTGAGAAAATATTCCTTGACCTTCAGGAAGATGAAATAGAATTCACCAATGAGGATTTTAAAGAATTGTTCCAGTTGCTTATAGAAAAACTGAATAGTGAAGACGAATTTGGTGTGGAAATGATCATTAATGATCTTGAAAAATCTCAGGCAATAAAACTTACCGATATCCTGATGGAAGAGGAGCAATATGAGCTACATGACTGGGAGAGGCATGATATTCCGGTTAAAAAGAAAGAACAGGGTATTTCTCAATATGTTACTCAAACCATACTGTCTCTTCGACGGTACCTGGTGGAAAGAAAGATTAACGAACTGGTACAGGAAATGAAAGATGGCGGCTCTGAAGAAAACAGAACTGAAATGATCCAGGAAATTATGAGTTATACCAGTTTAAGTACGATCCTGTCTGACAGGCTTGGTAGAGTTATGTAGTATTTAACTGCAGAAGCCTCGATTGGGTAATAAGATCAGCGACATTATCTACTTTTAATTTCTTAAGTAACCTGGTTTTATAGGTGCTAACGGTTTTTTCGTTTATATCTAAAGCTTCAGCAATATCTTTATTGCGTTTTCCTGAAGACAATAAATTCAGAACTTCCGTCTCACGGGTAGATAGTTTCTTAAACTTAGTGATCAGGCTTTTACCTCTGGAAATCCCTGAATTCAGTTTCTCAGTGATCTTACGGTTCAGGTAGATTCCTCCACGTGCCACCTGGTAGATCGCTTTCTCTAACGTTTCATTATCTGTATGTTTGGAAATATAACCGGCTGCTCCTGCTTTGATAGCACTCAGCGCATACATTTCTTCAGGGTGGGAACTAAAAATTAAAGTTTTAACCTCGGGATATTCCTGTTTGATCCTTCTAATGGCATTGATGCCGTTTATTTGCGGAAGATCTAATTCAACGATAAGTACATCTGGTGTGTCTTTCTCTAATTGATTAAATAGTTGTGCACCACTACCAACTCTACCATAAACATGAAGCGCCGGATTGTTTTGAAGTACACATTTCACACCTTCTAATATTATGGGGTGGTGGTCTGCGATTAATACTCGATACATGATTTCTAATTAAAACAAGTCCGGGGGTAACTCGTTGATTTTGCTTTCTTTAACCTAAAATAAGGCTTTGCTATATCAAAAAGTCAAAGTGATAAATATATTCGACAAGATGTCTATTTCTTTAGATGAACGGGTATCTCGCACACCGGGATAGGATGCATTTTATGCTGGTTAGCTTTATTAAGACGTCCGTAAATATTGAATACTTCAAGCTTTCTTCCCGTAAAATCAGCGGCGGTTTTTCCTTCGTCGATACTTTTCATCGCCCATTCCAGTTCGTCATAAGAAGCTCCCAATTGATCTTCATCGCTTCTGCTATCTCCAAATAAGCCATCTGTAGGAGCGGCGATCATGATTTCTTCAATGATATTCAGGTATTTTCCAAGTTCGTAAACTTCGCTTTTTAAAAGGTCTGCAATGGGGCTAAGGTCTACGCCTCCATCACCATATTTGGTATAAAATCCTACGCCAAAATCTTCCACTTTATTCCCGGTTCCGGCAACCAGATATTTATGCAGGCCTGCAAAATAGTACAACGTACTCATTCTTAATCTCGCTCTTGAGTTGGCCAGGGATAGATCTAAGGTCGAAGTTTTCCTGTGTTGGGGCATTGCCTTTCTAAACTCTTCAAAAACAGGTGTTAGATTCACTTCCAGGCTACTTACATTGGCGAAATTATGCTGCAATTCATCAATATGCTTTCTTGCTCTTGAGATCTGATTTTTATCCTGGTGTATAGGCATTTCCAGGCATAATGTAGGCATGCCGGTTTTCGCACACAGCGTTGAGGTTACTGCAGAATCTATTCCTCCGCTAACTCCCACCACAAAACCGGTCATATTGGCTTTTGTTGCGTAATCTTTTAGCCAGTTTATGATGTGGTCAGCTACTTTTTCGATCTGCATAATATTGGGTCATTTAGTTTGTAAGTAATACCTTTGCCCCACAAATCTAATACTTAAAGCCAATTTTTAAAAGGCATAGGCGTTAAAGCCTTCATAATAGAAAGCTATGCTGAAGAACTTAGGATTTTTACTACTATTACTAAGCCTTTTTTCCTGTAATAATCAATCTGAAATTGAAGCAGAGATCGATAAGATTGATGCCGATTTTAAGCTGATAAGATTTGACCGTGAGTTTGCAGCAGCGTCAGAGGAAACCCTTCCGGCTTTGAAGACGAAATATCCTTTCCTTTTTCCTGAACACTACCCGGATAGTGTCTGGGTTCAGAAATTGAATGATAGTATACAGCAGGAAATAGAGGTAGAGGTAGAAAAGGTTTTTTCTGAATTTTCTGTGGAAAATGATGAACTGCACAGCCTTTTCCAGCATGTAAAATATTATTTTCCAGATTTCCAGGTGCCAGATGTCATTACGGTAACTTCAGAAGTGGATTACAAGAATAAAACGATCTATACGGGGGATTATCTTTTTGTTGCCCTGGATACTTACCTGGGCACGGAACATAACTTCTATCTGGGAATTCAGGAATTTTTGAAAAAGAACTTCAGAAAAGAACAAATCGTTTCTGATGCTGCTGGAGAAATTGCCGGAAATTTTGTGCCTAAAGCTGAAGCCAGAACATTTTTAGCGCACATGCTGTATTACGGAAAGTTACTTTATTTGAAAGATAAATTTATTCCGTTCAAAGAAGATGCTGAAAAAATTGGCTATACAGAAGAGGAGCTCGAATGGGCTAAAGCCAACGAAGCCCAGATCTGGCGATATTTTGTAGAAAATGAGCTTATTTTTGATACAGATTCTGAGTTGTATTCCAGGTTCCTGTATCCCGCGCCTTTTTCAAAATTCTATCTGGAACTTGATGCTGAATCCCCGCCTATGCTGGGTCAATATATTGGCTGGAATATAATAAGGTCTTACATGGAAAAAAATGATGTTTCTATAAAAAGAATGCTTAATACCCCGGCTGAAGAAATTTTTAATAAAGCGAACTATAAACCGAAGAAATAATGTCTCAATTCAAAAAGTCTGAAATAAATATAGAGGTAGTAACCGATGAAAATCACGTTCCGGAAAATATTACCTGGAGTGCAGAAGATGGAAACGTTTATAAGGAAGATGCCAAGGCGCTGATGCTTTCTGTGTGGGATAGTAAAGATCAGGAGACCCTGAGGATAGATCTCTGGACCAAGGAAATGCCGGTAGATGAAATGAAGAAATTCTTTCACCAGACTTTGGTATCTATGAGTGATACCTATTTCAGGGCCACCCAGGATGATAAAATGCGGGATACCATGAAAGATTTCTGTGATTATTTTGCTGAGAAGACCGTGATCAAAAAGAGCTAGTGAAAAAACTGATCTTTGTATATAATGCCGATTCCGGCAAACTCAATGCCTTGATGGATTCATTGCAAAAGGTAGTGAATCCATCATCTTATTCCTGTAAGCTCTGCGAGCTTACTTATGGCCTGGTGGATGAAAAGAAGGAATGGAAAAAATTCAGGCAAAGCCTGGATGTTAAAACCGATTTTCTTCACAAAAACGAATTCCTGAAAACTTATGCCTCCAAATTCGGGCATAAATTTGAATTTCCGGTCGTCCTCGCTCAAACCGATAAAGGCCTGGAAGTATTTATTTCGAAAAATGAATTTTCAGAGATAGGGGATCTGGAAGTTTTAATGGAGACGATAAGAAAAAGGCTGCAACTTTACTAGGATTTACGCAGCTGCTCGTTCACTTCTTCAATATAATCAAGAACATCATCCTGCCCCAGTTTTGTAGAGGCTGAGGTAATGAAATACTGCGGCATTTCTTCCCAGGTTTCCAGCATTTCGGCTTTATAGTTGTTTATATTCTCCTCGAGATTCTTTGCTTTCAATTTATCTGCTTTGGTGAAAATGATACAGAATGGTACATTATGTTCACCCAGCCAGCGCATGAATTCCATATCTATCGGCTGAGGTTTATGCCGCGAATCTATTAAAACGAATGCACAGATCATTTGCTCTCTTTTTTCAAAGTAAGCCGTGATAAATTTTTGGAAAACTCTTTTGGTAGATTTCGAAACCTGAGCATAACCATACCCGGGCAGATCTACCAGGTGCCAGTTTTCATTGATCAGGAAATGATTGATCAATTGCGTTTTTCCTGGCTTTGCCGAGGTTTTTGCCAGAGACTTTCTGCCCGTAAGCATGTTGATGAGGGATGATTTCCCCACATTACTACGACCTATAAAGGCATATTCAGGCAAAGTGCTATTAGGGCATAGTTCAACTTTGGAGTTGCTTACCACAAATTCAGCGGTCTTGATTTTCATAAGAGCTATTTTAGATCTTTCGTTCTTTCATCCAATCGTGCAAGATCTGGTTGAATTCATCAGGATGTTCCATCATGGCGGCATGTCCGCACTTATCGATCCAGTAAAGGTCTGCATCTGGCAACAGGCGCTGAAAATCTTCTGCTACTTCAGGTGGAGTAACCGTGTCATTTTTGCCCCAGATGACGCAGGTTGGGGTGGTCATTTTTGGCAGATCCTTAGCCATATTGTGGCGAATTGCACTTTTAGCAATAGCAAGTGTCTTTACCAGCTTGTTCCTGTCGCTCACCGTGGTGTACACTTCATCTACAATTTCTTTGGTGGCAATTTTGGGATCATAGAAAACGGCTTCTGCTTTTTTCTTTATAAAATCATAATCACCACGTCTGGGATAACTTTCTCCCATGGCGTTTTCGTAGAGTCCAGAACTACCGGTGATCACTAAAGCTTCTACGATTTCAGGAAACATTTTAGTAGCCAGTAAGGCGATATGTCCGCCCAGGGAATTCCCCAGTAGGATCACTTTATCGTAACCCTTGAAGTCAATAAATTCTTTGAGATATTTGGCAAATGTGCCCACACTCGTTTTAAGAAGTGACATTGAATATAGAGGCAGTTCAGGGATTAGAACTTTGTATCCCTTTTCCGGAAAGTAATTAATTACACCATCAAAATTACTGAGGCCTCCCATAAGTCCATGAAGAATAACAATTGGTGTTCCTTCGCCCTTTTCAAGATATGTGAATTTTCCCTCTTGCCTTAAGTGATCTTTCATTGATAGCCTTTGCGGTTAGCAATCGCAAATATAGCGATTTCGATACAAGTATAATCATTTTTGAGCAACTGCAACAGCTTTTTGACCATGTGGGAAATTTATAAACAACAGATTATTTAGGCGATAATATCCACATTTCAACCCCGTTTTTCAAATTCCTGAATTTTAAGTCAATAGCGCTATTTCAAAGGTTTTCAATTACATACGGTGGTAAAACTTATTAACATTGTGGTAAAAAGTGGTAAATTGTGGTAATATTTTCAATATATTTGGCTCTATATAGCTTGATTGTGATAAATCTAATTGGAACATACGAATGTAAAGTTGATGCTAAAGGCCGGTTAATGGTGCCTTCGGCATTAAAAAAGCAATTAGCTCCCATTATGCAGGATGGATTTGTGATCAAGCGTTCAGTTTTTCAAAACTGTTTGGAGTTGTACCCGATGAATGAGTGGAATATGCTCATGGGGAAAGTTAATAAGCTGAACAGGTTCGTTAAAAAGAACAATGATTTCATTAGAAAGTTCACGGCTGGAGTTAAAACCATTGAAGTTGATACGAATGGCCGGCTTTTGATTCCGAAAGACCTGGTAAGTTTCGCCGGAATTTCCAAAGAGATCGTTCTTTCTTCGGCAATTAACATTGTCGAAATCTGGGATAAAGACAAGTATGAACAAAACCTTGATTCTTCAGACGACTTTGCAGAGTTGGCAGAAGAGGTAATGGGAAATACAGATTTGGATGGATTATCATAACCCAGTTCTTTTAAAAGAATCGGTTGATGGTTTGGATATAAAGCCAGACGGGGTCTATGTGGATGTGACCTTCGGTGGTGGAGGGCATTCCCGTGAGATCCTTAAAAGGCTTGGTCCTGAGGGTAAATTGTATGCCTTTGATCAGGACAAAGACGCTCTTGAAAATAAACTGGGTGACCCGCGGTTTACGCTTATCAATGAAAATTTCAGATTTCTGAAGCGATTTCTAAGATTTTATGGTGTGAAGCAGGTGGATGGTATTCTGGGTGATTTTGGTGTTTCTTCTCATCAGTTCAATGAAGCTGAAAGAGGTTTCTCTACCAGGTTTGATGCAAAACTGGATATGAGAATGAACCAGGGAGATAAGTTGAGTGCATTCGAAGTTGTAAATGAATATGATGAGGAGCAGCTTAAAAAGATGTTCTATGAATATGCAGACCTGAAGAATGCCCCGAAACTGGCGAGAACGATCGTTGCAGAAAGAAAAAATAATCCCATTGAAACCAGCGAACAGCTGAATGATCTGCTGAAACCTTTGCTTTTTAAAGGGAAAGAAAATAAGATCCTTGCGCAGATATATCAGGCGATCAGGATCGAAGTGAACCAGGAGATAGAAGTTCTTAAGGAGTTTTTGTTGCAGACAGAAGATGTTTTGAAAAAGGATGGCAGGTTAAGTCTAATCTCCTATCATTCTTTGGAGGACCGGCTGGTGAAGAGATATATAAGGAGTGGTTTGTTCCAGGGCGAGCCGGAAAAAGATATGTATGGGAATATTTCAGTCCCATTCAAGAAAGTTAGCGGATTAATAGTACCGTCAAAAGAAGAGATAAAACAAAACAACCGTGCCCGTAGTGCTAAACTTAGAGTGGCAAGAAAGTTATAAGATTCGATGAAAAGAGGTTTTTATAACATATTGAAAGCAAATTTCCTAATCAGCGAAGATGCTGTAAAGAACTGGAGGTTTATTGTTTTCTGTACGGTACTGGCAATCGTGATGATCGCAAGTTCTCACAATGCTGAAAGAAAAGTGCATCAAATCGCCAAGCTTAACAAGGAAGTATTGGAGTTAAGAAGTGAGTTTTTAGAAAGGCGATCAAAATTAATGCGGGTAAAGATGGAATCTACCATTACTGAAAAGATGGTAGAAAAAGGGATAGGGCCTTCAGAGACTCCACCCAACAAGATAAGAGTGATAATAAAAGACTAACCTCTAATGGCTACAACCGAAAAAAGCATCCTGAATCGCATGTACTTTGTGGCTGGCTGTCTGTTTCTATTTGCGATAGCAGTAGGGGTGAAGTTGCTTAATATTCAGTTCGTTCACGGTGAACATTATAAAGAACTCGCTGAGGAGCGAACCCTGAGAAATTTTAAGATTCCGGCAAACCGCGGTAATTTATATGATGTTAATGGCAATCTTTTGGCTACTTCGGTTCCCAAATATGATGTTAGGTTCGATGCAGTTACTGTTTCAGATAAAGATTTCGAAGAAAATATAGGAGCCCTGTCAAAGGAACTTTCAAAAATGCTGGGTAGACCTGCGGCTTATTTTTCGCAGAAATTGAGGGCCGCACGGGCAAACAGGCAAAGGTATGTTCTTATAGCTAAAAATCTTGGTTATTCAGATTATATGAAGATGCGGGAATTTCCCATGTTCAACCTTGGAACCTATAAGGGAGGTATGATCACCGAGCAAAGTACAGTGCGTGAACATCCTTTAGGGAAAATGGGTGAACGCACGGTGGGATATGAAAGGCGCGACGAAAATGGATATTTTACTAGGGTAGGCCTTGAAGGTGCTTTTAGTAATTATCTAAGGGGAACAGATGGCAGGAGGTTAAAGCAAAAGATCGCTAAAGGCCAATGGAAACCAATTAGTGATAATAATGAAATGGAGCCGGAAGATGGCTATGACGTCGTTTCCACTATAGATGTAAACATCCAGGATATTGCCCATCACTCTCTGCTTAGGCAACTGGAATATTTCGAAGCAGATCATGGAACGGTGGTGGTGATGGAAACCGAAACCGGTGAGATTAAAGCGATGTCTAACCTGGGTAGAACCAAGGAAGGCACCTACTTCGAAAAAAGGAATTATGCGGTCTATGAAGCTCATGAACCGGGTTCAACCTTTAAGCTTATGGCTATGGTCGCTGCCCTGGAAGATAAGGTGGTAGATACCAGTAAGATCTTTGATACAGAAAAAGGAGTGGTTAGATTTTATGGCAGGCCTGTAAGAGATTCTCGTCATGGTGGATACGGAAAAATATCTGCGGCGAAAGCATTTGAGCTTTCTTCAAATACAGCATTTACAAAAATGATCACTGAAGGATATAGGAACAATCCTTCCAAATTTGTTGATCGACTATATTCAATGGGACTTAACCAGAAGATTGGTCTTGAAATCAAAGGTGAGGGATCCCCCCGAATTCCTCACCCTCAAGACAAAGACTGGAATGGTTTGAGTTTGCCGTGGATGGCCTTTGGCTATGGAGTAGCCATGACCCCGCTGCAAACTTTAACCTTTTATAATGCCATTGCCAATGACGGCGAAATGATCAAACCCAGGTTTATTAAGGAGGTTAAAGATCGCGATAAGCCAGTCATCACCATGGAAAAGCAGGTGATGAACCCTGCTGTTTGCTCGATAGAAACAGCAAAAAAGGTTAGGGAGATGATGAAGAGAACAGTGGAAAGAGGGACGGCTGCAAATATTTACACAGAGAATTTTTCGATGGCCGGTAAAACAGGTACCTGTCAAACCGAATACTGGATAGAACCGGGAAGATATATTGCATCTTTTGCGGGTTATTTCCCAGCGGAAAATCCAAAATATTCCTGTATAGTGGTGATACATAAACCAAACCGAAGAAAGGGGTATTATGGAAATATTGTGGCGGCCCCGGTATTTAAAGATATCGCCAGAAAGATATATACAGATACCCCGGTAATGGATGAACTGGAATCACTGGAGGTGGATGATGAAAAGGTAAGAACAGATTTTGAAGAATATTATACCAGGATACAGGACGAGAAATTATTAATGCCAGATGTTACCGGTATGCCGGCCATGGATGCAATCTCTATCCTGGAAAACCTTGGTCTTGAAGTAAGGCTTAATGGCAGGGGTGTAGTAAAAAGACAATCTGTATCTGCTGGCCAGAAATTGAAGAATAAGCAAACCGTAAAATTGGAGTTGAGTTAATGCAGGTTTTAAAGGACATACTTTACAGGGTGAATATGAAGGCAGTGACCGGAGATACCGGTGTCACTGTTAATGACATACATTTTGATTCCAGGAAGGTTAAGCTTAATGATGTTTTTATTGCGATTCGCGGAACCCAGTCAGATGGTCATAACTTTATCAGGAATGCTGAAAACCAGGGTGCACTGGCGATTGTATGTGAGGAAATGCCGGAAAATAAGATCAATGGGGTTACCTATATAGAGGTAGAGGATACAAAAAAAGCCCTGGCATATATCTCGGCGAATTACTTCGATGAACCTTCTTCAAAACTGAAGCTTGTTGGAGTTACAGGAACTAATGGTAAAACGACCATTGCAACCTTGTTATACGATCTTTTTACCAAAGCCGGCTATAAATGCGGTTTACTTTCAACCGTAAAAGTTATGGTTGGAAAAGAAGAACATTCAGCTATAAGGACCACACCAGATTCTATTACCATTAATTCTTACCTGCGTGATATGAACGATGCCGGGGTGGAATTCTGTTTTATGGAAGTTAGTTCTCACGGGATAGATCAGCATAGGACAACAGCTCTGAAATTTGCAGGTGGTATCTTTACTAATCTTTCTCATGATCATTTAGACTATCATAAAGATTTCGCGGAATACCGTGATGTTAAAAAACGTTTTTTCGATGAGCTTCCTTCTTCAGCATTTGCCCTCACCAATGCAGATGACAAGAATGGAGCAGTGATGCTTCAAAATACCAGGGCGAAGAAATATACCTATGCTCTAAAATCGTTCGCAGATTATAAGGCCCAGATCCTGGAAAATAATTTTACGGGATTACTTCTGAAAATAGATGAACAGGAATTATGGTCCAGATTGATCGGGAATTTCAATGCTTATAATGTGCTGGCTATTTATGCCACGGCAGATCTTCTAGGATTGAAAAGATTAGAGATCCTTCGTATTATAAGTGAACTGAATTCTGTGACCGGAAGGTTTCAATATGTGATTTCTGAAAAAGAAAAGATCACTGCAATCGTGGATTACGCCCATACGCCCGATGCTTTGAAAAATGTGCTCGAAACTATAAACAGTATCCGTACTAAAAATGAAAATCTTATCACGGTAGTGGGTTGTGGTGGAGACCGGGATAGAACCAAAAGACCAAAAATGGGGCATATCGCTTCAGCTCTAAGTAGTAAGGTCATATTTACCAGCGATAATCCCAGGACAGAAGACCCGGAAAAGATCATTGAAGATGTGGAAGCCGGGGTAGAGCCTCAGAACTTTAAGAAAACTACAAGTGTGACCAATAGAAAACAGGCTATAAAAACTGCCTGCCAGATGGCCACGCAAAACGATATTATACTCATTGCCGGAAAAGGGCATGAGACCTATCAGGAAATTAATGGAGAGAAATTCGATTTTGATGATCTCGAGATCGTAAAAGGATTTTTGAAACAACTGGATAAATAATGCTGTATTACCTATTTAAATTCTTAGAAGAACAGTATCAGTTGCCCGGTGCGCAGTTGTTTGAATTTCTTTCATTCAGGTCTGCCATGGCGATCATCCTGTCGCTTGGAATTTCTACTATTTATGGAAAACGAATTATCAATTACCTGAGAGCGAAGCAGATTGGTGAAAGTGTGCGTGACTTAGGCTTGAAAGGTCAGTCTGAAAAAGCGGGGACTCCAACTATGGGAGGTTTGATCATTATAATTTCCACGCTTATCCCGGTATTGCTTTTTGCTAAACTCGAAAATATATATGTAATCCTTCTTATCGTAACTACCTTGTGGATGGGGGTCATAGGATTTCTGGATGATTACATCAAAACTTTTAAGAAAGATAAAGAAGGTTTAAAGGGAATATTTAAAGTGATTGGTCAGGTTGGACTTGGTTTGATCGTAGGTTGTACTATGTATTTCCATCCCCAGATCACCACCAAGGAAGTAGTAACCGAAACCAGCCCGACTGAAAATGTGATCGCACGTGCAGAAGTAGTGGACATGGGGCCAGAAGTAAAAGACACTAGTACTACGATCCCTTTCGTCAAAAATAATGAGTTTGACTATTCGAGCCTCATCAGCTGGATAGACCCGTCTTTAGTGGATTATGCATGGCTTATTTTTATTCCCATCGTGATCTTTATCGTAACGGCAGTTTCAAACGGAGCCAATCTAACCGATGGTATAGATGGTCTTGCCGCAGGTTCCTCGGCGATAATAGTATTGACCCTTGGTATATTCGCCTGGGTATCTGGTAACATCATTTTCTCAGATTATCTGAATATCATGTATATACCACGTTCTGGAGAGATGACCATTTTTATCACTGCCTTCGCGGGATCTTTGGTTGGTTTCCTGTGGTATAATACTTATCCCGCGCAGGTATTTATGGGTGATACGGGAAGTCTTACCATTGGTGGGATCATCGCAGTACTTGCGATTGCCACGAGAAAAGAATTATTGATCCCACTTCTATGCGGAATCTTTTTAATAGAAAACCTTTCAGTAGTAATGCAGGTGGGCTGGTTCAAGTTTACCAAGCGAAAATATGGTGAAGGCAGGAGGATCTTCCTGATGTCACCATTGCATCACCACTATCAGAAGAAGGGTAAACATGAAAGCAAGATCGTAGTGAGGTTCTGGATCGTCGGGATTTTTCTGGCCATCCTAACCATTGTTACTTTAAAGGTTCGATAAGCAGGAAATTGTGAGTAAGAAGATAGCGATACTTGGCGGTGGAGAAAGTGGAATTGGGACAGCAATTCTGGCGAAGAAAAACGGGTATGAGATCTTCCTTTCAGACAAGGGAAAGATCAAGGAGAAATACAAAGAAGTTCTTAGAAATATTGAGATCGATTGGGAAGACCAACAGCATACCGAAGCCAGAATCTTTGATGCAGATGTGGTGATGAAAAGCCCGGGAATACCAGATACTGCTCCTATGATCGTGCAGTTAAAAAAAGAGGGTATTCCGGTAATTTCTGAGATCGAATTCGCGTCCTGGTTTTCTGAAGTTCCGGTGATCGGGATTACCGGTAGCAATGGTAAAACCACGGTGACTAGTCTTGTTCAGCATTTATTGCAACAGGGTGGGGTCAATTCCGGGATGGGAGGTAATATCGGGAATAGTTATGCCAAACTGGTCGCTGAAGAAACGCATGACTGGCATGTTCTGGAAATAAGCAGTTTTCAGCTAGACGGTATTGTAAAATTCAGACCTCATATTGCGGTTTTGACCAATATCACTCCAGATCATCTGGATAGGTATGATTACAACCTGGAGAACTATATCGCTTCGAAATTCAGAATTGTAGAAAATCAGACAGAAAATGATTTTTTCATTTACGATGCTGATGATAAGATTATTACAGGCTGGTTAGAAAAGAACCCGGTTCGATCAAAAAAATTGCCTTTTTCATTAGAGATAACTATTGAAAATGGCGCTTATATAAAAGATGAAAATATTGTTGTAACAATTAATAATACAAAGTTTACTATGCCAACATCAGAACTTGCCCTACAAGGCAAACATAATGCTAAGAATGCTATGGCTGCGGCCACAGTTTCACAACTGCTCCGAATCAGAAAGCAAACGATAAGAGAAAGTATGTCGAATTTCCAAGGAGTGGAACATCGTCTTGAAAAAGTTCTGAAGATCAATAATGTGCTTTATATCAACGATTCTAAAGCTACCAATGTAAATGCAACGTATTACGCCCTGGAAAGCATGGAATCTGAAACGGTTTGGATCCTGGGTGGTGTTGATAAGGGAAATGTTTATGATGACCTGTTACCACTGGTAAATGAAAAAGTTAAAGCGATCGTTTGCCTGGGTGTAGACAATAATAAGATTAAAGCTTCTTTTGGAAATATCGTGGAGAATATCGTGGAGACCACTTCGATGAGCGAAGCGGTACAAATGGCATACAGGCTTGCTGAAAAAGGTGATAATGTGTTGTTATCTCCGGCTTGTGCCAGTTTCGATCTGTTCGAGAATTATGAGGATAGAGGAAGACAATTCAAAGAAGCTGTTAGGAATTTATAAAAATATACCTTCAAGGATTTTAAAACCTCGCAGGTCTGGAAAGTGAAAAAGCAATAAATGAGCAACGTTTTTGCAAATCTTAAAGGAGACAAGGTAATCTGGGCCGTAGCCGGATTGTTGGCGATATTTTCATTTTTGCCAGTATACAGTGCCAGTAGTAACCTTGCTTATCTTCATGGTGATGGAAGTACTTCCGGCTACCTGGTGGTACACTTTTTCCATTTGCTTTTAGGATTTTGCGTTTTATTTGCCGTTCATAAAGTACCCTATCACTACTTCAGGGGTATTTCTATTTTACTATTACCGGTGGTGATACTTCTTCTTTTATTCACCATTGCCCAGGGAACTACGATTGAAGGTGCTTATGCCAGTAGATGGATACAAATACCGGTATTAAATGTGTCTTTTCAGTCTTCAACATTAGCGGCTGTAGTGCTCATGGTTTATGTGGCCAGGTATCTTTCTAAGATCACTGAGAAAACAGTCACATTTAAGGAAACAATTCTGCCTCTCTGGCTGCCTGTTTTTGTAGTATTAGTGTTAATTTTGCCGGCCAATTTCTCCACAACAGCCATCATTTTTTCTATGATACTGGTGTTGATGTTCTTAGGCGGATATCCAATAAAATATTTAGGAGCCATTGTGGGTGCAGGGATCATTATGCTGAGCATTTTTGTCCTTACCGCCAAGGCTTTTCCAGGTCTTATGCCAAACAGGGTTGATACCTGGACCAGTAGGATTGAAAGCTTTTTTGATGATGAAGAGGGAGCAGAGCAATATCAGGTGGAAAAAGCCAAGATCGCGATCGCCCAGGGTGGAATTGCCGGAACCGGAATTGGGAAGAGTGTACAAAGAAATTTTTTACCTCAATCTTCTTCAGATTTTATTTATGCGATCATCGTTGAAGAGATGGGGCTTATTGGTGGGTTTGGAGTAATGCTGGCATACCTGCTATTGTTATTTAGAATTGTGATCGTGGCTACAAAGGCCGGATCTGTTTTTGGTAAACTGGTAGTAATGGGAGTTGGCCTGCCTGTGGTCTTCCAGGCATTAATTAATATGGGAGTTGCCGTGGAGTTGTTCCCGGTGACTGGTCAAACCCTTCCACTGGTAAGTAGTGGAGGAACATCCATTTGGATGACATGCATTGCCCTTGGAATTATATTAAGTGTAAGCGCAAAAAGAGAAGAAATTAAAGAGTCTGAAAATATAGGTGAGGAAGAAAACCCGTTGGACATCTTAAGCGAAGCGATATGAAAGAAAATTTACGCGTCATATTATCCGGTGGTGGTACAGGGGGACATATTTATCCTGCGATCGCTATTGCCGATGAAATTAAAAGAAGGTACCCGGCAGCGGAAATCCTTTTTGTAGGCGCTAAAGACCGAATGGAGATGGAGAAAGTCCCTCAGGCCGGATATGAAATAGAAGGTCTCTGGATTAGTGGGGTGGATAGATCGTTCAGTCTGAAAAATTTTATTTTTCCTTTTAAATTAATGAGCAGTCTTTCCAGGTCACGAAAGATCATTAAAAAGTTTAATCCGGATATTGTAATTGGTACCGGCGGTTTTGCCAGTGGACCTCTTTTAAGAGTAGCTATTTCCAGTGGAATTCCAACTCTTATCCAGGAGCAAAATTCCCTACCGGGGATCACCAATCGCATTCTGGCTAAATATGCTGATACAATTTGTGCAGCCTATGAAAAGGTAAAAGAGGTTTTTCCTCCGGAAAAGACTATAATCACCGGTAACCCTGTGAGACAGGATCTTCTGGAAGTTAATAAACTAAGGGAAGAAGCCTTAAGTCATTTCAACCTTTCAAAAGACAAGAAAACTGTTCTGGTGCTGGGCGGAAGTCTTGGAGCCAGGAGAATTAATAAGCTTATAGAGAACGATCTTAAGAGATTTAAAGATGATGATGTTCAACTCATCTGGCAGATAGGAAAGCTATACTATGGTGAATATAAAAAATATGATTCAGTAAATGTTAGAGCGAAGGAATTCATCAATAGAATGGATTATGCTTATGCTGCGGCAGATGTGATCATTTCCAGGGCAGGAGCGGGAAGTGTTTCTGAGCTTTGTATCGTTGGGAAACCGGTGTTATTTATCCCGTCACCCAATGTCGCTGAAAACCACCAGGCGAAAAATGCCATGGCGGTTACAGATCATGATGCTGCTTTGATGATCACTGAAGATGAACTGGCCGAAAGGTTTGAGCCTTGTTTTTTCAGTTTATTGAAAGATGAGCGTGCCATGGCGCGATTTGCGCAAAATATCAAAAAACTTGCTTTGCCAAACGCCACTTCAGACATAGTTGATGAAGTTGAAAAATTGATAAATAAAAAATAAGTGAAGGATCTTAACCACATAAAGCATTTGTATTTCATCGGTATTGGTGGAATAGGGATGAGCGCCCTGGCCAGATATTTTAAGGCAAAAGGGAACTTTGTGGCAGGTTATGATCGTACTTCCACTGAATTGACCAAGACCTTGCAGAAAGAGGGGATAGAGATCAATTACTCAGATGAGGTAAACGATATTCCGGAAGACTTTATTAACAATCCTCAAACCTCTGTTATTGTTTATACTCCCGCGGTTCCAAAGGACTTTAAACAATTTCTTTATTTAAAAGAACAAAATTTTGAGGTACTTAAAAGGGCCCAGTTGCTAGGGATGGTAACCAAACAAAAATACTGTCTGGCAGTAGCCGGAACTCATGGTAAAACTACCACTACGGCGATCCTTGGACATTTGTTGAAAGAGACCGGAGCAAAGGTTACGGCATTCCTTGGAGGAATTAGTGAAGATATCCAGTCTAATTTGATCATGCAGGGTGACGATGTAGTAGTGGTGGAGGCAGATGAGTTTGATCGTTCCTTTCTGAATCTTTCTCCAAATCTAGCCGCGATTACTTCGATGGATGCAGATCACCTCGATATTTACGGTGATAAATCTGAGCTTGAAAAATCTTTTCAAGAATTTGCTGCAAAAGTGCCCGAAGATGGCCGTTTGTTTTTCAAAAATGGATTGCCTTTGAAGGGAGCCAGTATTGGAGTTAACGATAACAGCGATTATTCAGCAGAGAACATCAGGATTGAAGATGGCAGCTATGTATTTGATCTTAGAACACCATCTGAGTTATTACAAAATTTAAAATTTAATCTACCCGGTAAACATAACTTGCTAAATGCTATTACAGCCCTGGCGATGGCGATCCAATACGGTTCCCCAACCGATGGTCTAACCAGGGCTTTATTTAGTTTTAAGGGCGTTAAACGAAGATTTAGTTATAAAATAAAAACGGATAAACTGATCTTAATTGATGATTATGCTCATCATCCTACAGAGATCTCTGCAGTACACCAGGCAGTTCGTGAAATGTATCCCAACAATAAAGTTTTAGCGGTTTTTCAACCCCACTTGTTTAGCCGTACCCGCGACTTCGCTGAAGATTTTGCCTCAAGCCTAACAGATTTTGATAAGGTCTTTCTGCTGGATATTTATCCAGCCAGAGAACTCCCCATCGAAGGCATATCTTCAGCCTGGTTGCTGGATAAGATTTCAAACCCGGAAAAAGAACTTATTCATAAATCTGAATTAATTGAAAAAATAAAATCTGAAAATGCTGAGATCATAGTGATGATGGGTGCTGGCGACATTGGAGAAGAGATTGATAAGGTAAAAAAAGCACTGCTCAATGAAGCGTAATTTAGGTTACATAAAGGCTGTTTTCCTGTTGCTCCTCGTGGGGCTGCTATACGGTTTTGCTGCAGAGCGACATAAAGGCCGAAAGATCAGTGAGGTGAAAGTGAAGTTTACAGATTCAGAAAACCTCTATGTTACTGAGCAAGTGGTTAATAAATTGTTAATACAAAATAATTCATCGGTCTCGGGCATAGATAAAGAAACTTTAGATTTGAATAGGGTGGAATCCCTTTTAAATGAGCATGAAATGATTGAAAATGCAGAAGTTTACCTTACGCTGGATGGTAAATTGAGGGCAGAAGTAAGTCAGAGAAAACCTATAGGTCGGGTAGTTGGAAATTCCTCTTTCTATCTGGACAAAAATGGGGAATTAATGCCACTCAGCCAGTTCTATACGGCCCGAGTGCCATTGATGTTTGGATTTGACGGTTCAAACGTGAAAAAGGCCTACGGTATTGTGAATCATATAAAAAATGATGAGTTCCTAACCAGGCACATTACCGGCATCAACCGGCTAAAAGGTGATAAATATATTCTGGAATTAAGAGAGCTGGATTTTGAACTGTATTTTGGGGACTCGAATAACGTGGCTTTAAAATTCAATAATTTCAAGGCCTTTTACAAGAAAGCACAGAAAGAAAATAAATTAGATACCTACAAAAAAGTGAACCTGCAATTTGGAGATCAGGTTGTATGCACGAAAAAATAGTTTATGGAACAAAACGATATTGCAGTAGGATTAGATATTGGAACCACTAAAATTGTGGCCATGATAGGTCGCAAAAATGAGTATGGTAAGGTGGAGATCATCGGGATAGGAAAATCAAAATCCCTTGGTGTGCACAGAGGTGTGGTAAACAATATTACCCAGACCATCCAGTCTATTCAGCAGGCAATACAGGAAGCAGAAGCCGACAGCGGTTTAAAGATTAGTGAAGTGGTTGTTGGAATTGCCGGGCAGCATATTAGAAGCCTTCAGCATAGTGATTATATAACCCGTCAGAATCCAGACGAAGTAATAGATGCAGATGATATTCATACGCTGTGTAACCAGGTTCACAAACTGGTTATGCTACCGGGAGAGGAGATCATTCATGTGCTTCCTCAGGAATTTAAAGTAGATGGTCAGGCAGAGGTGAAGGAGCCAATTGGAATGTATGGTGGCAGGCTGGAAGCGAATTTCCATGTGGTGGTTGGTCAGGTTTCCTCGATCAGGAATATCGGGAGATGTGTAAAAAGCGCCGGGCTGGAACTCTCTGCAGTTACCCTGGAGCCTTTGGCTTCAGCAAATGCAGTTTTAAGCCAGGAGGAGAAAGAAGCCGGGGTCGCCCTTATCGATATAGGAGGTGGTACCACAGATCTGGCTATTTTTAAAGATGGTATTATTCGTCATACGGCGGTGATCCCGTTTGGTGGAAATGTGATTACTGAAGATATCAAAGAAGGCTGCTCTATCATCGAAAAGCAAGCCGAGCTACTGAAGATCAAATTTGGTTCAGCCTGGCCGGGAGAAAATAAGGATAATGAGATAGTTTCTATTCCGGGATTACGTGGAAGGGAGCCTAAAGAAATCACCCTGAAAAACCTTTCCAAGATCATCCAGGCGAGAGTTGTGGAGATCATCGAACAGGTACATCTGGAGATCAATAATTATGGCCATGACGAGCAGAAGAAAAAACTGATAGCAGGTCTGGTGCTTACCGGAGGTGGTTCTCAATTAAAGCATATCAAACAACTTGCTGAATATATTACCGGGATGGATACCAGAATAGGTTATCCAAACGAACACCTGGCCGGAACAACAGATTCTGAAACCACGAGTCCTGTTTATGCCACGGCAGTAGGTCTGGTGATGAACAGTCTTGAAAAAGGAAACAGACGCTTCCAGGAAGAAGCGATCATTTCAGATAATATTCCGGTGGAGGATCCGGAAGAATATGAAGAAGGAGATCAGATGATGACAGAATCTGATGAAGAAGAACAGACTTCAAAAAAGGTTGCCCGCAAGAGCATCTTTGATAAATGGGCTGAAAAATTCAAGGATTTTTTAGATAACGCAGAATAATTTAGATACAATACAACCAGTAAAACAGAGTTTATGAGCAGTACAGAATTTGGAGACATCTCATTCGATTTACCTAAAAATCAATCGAACGTCATCAAAGTGATAGGAGTAGGCGGTGGAGGAAGTAACGCCATCAACCATATGTTCCAGTTGGGAATTAAAGGGGTTGATTTCGTTGTTTGTAACACCGACTCCCAGGCACTTGAGAACAGCTCGGTTCCCAACAAGATCCAGTTAGGGGTAACCCTTACCGAAGGACTGGGAGCAGGAGCCAATCCCGAAGTTGGAGAGAAAGCCGCAGTGGAGAGTTTCGACGACATTAAGCAAATGTTGGACACTAATACCAAAATGGTCTTTATTACTGCAGGTATGGGTGGAGGAACCGGAACCGGGGCCGCTCCAATCATTGCCAAACAGGCTAAAGAATTAGGTATTCTAACGGTAGGGATTGTAACGATTCCTTTCCAGTTCGAGGGAAGGAACAGGAATGAACAGGCTCAGTTGGGAGTGGAACGGCTAAGAAGCCATGTTGATTCCCTGATTGTAATCAACAATAATAAACTTCGTGAGGTTTATGGAAATCTTGGTTTTAAAGCTGGATTTTCTAAAGCAGATGAAGTACTTGCTACTGCTTCCAGAGGGATCGCAGAAGTAATTACCCATCATTATACACAAAATATTGACTTGCGGGATGCAAAGACCGTATTGAGCAATTCGGGGACTGCCATTATGGGTTCTGCTCAGGCTTCTGGAGCGAACAGAGCTACAGATGCTATTATGAAAGCCCTGGATTCTCCACTATTGAACGACAATAAGATCACCGGTGCCAAAAATGTTTTACTGCTAATTGTATCTGGTAACGAGGAGATCACTATTGACGAAATAGGAGAAATAAACGATCATATTCAGGCTGAAGCTGGTCATAGTGCCAACATCATTATGGGTGTTGGAGAAGACGAGGCGCTTGAAGATTCTATTGCTGTAACCATCATCGCTACTGGTTTCGATGTGGAGCAACAAAATGAGATCACCAATACTGAAACTAAGAAGATCATCCATACCCTTGAAGAAGAACAAAAGGCAGAACAGGATCTTACCACCAAAAAAACTGCTCCTATTTCTCAGGTCACTAATACTCCCTTTAAACCGTCTTCAGCAAATACACTGCAATTTGAGGAGCCGGTGAAAGAGGAGAAGATTGTACATACCTTAGATGAGAATGAAGAGGAGGTAGATGAAGTGGGAAATATCCAGAAGAAGGTGGATGATGTTTATAAAACTCCTGATTTTGCCCGTAAGCTGGATGTGATTTATGAAGAGGTAGACCCTGAAGATTTCATCATCAACGATACCAGTGCCGAAGTTAATGATATGGAGGTAAATGAACCTGAAGAGGTGGAAGCTGAGTCCAAAGATCAGTTTATGTTCACTTTCGATATGCCTGCAAACCAGGAAGAGGAAAAGCCTAAATCTGCTCCTAAAGCCGAAGAAATAAAAAGGCATACCCTGGAAGATATAGAGGAAGAGGATACTAAAAATATCAGGGTGAATGAGGCTATCGAAATTATCCCGGTAACTGAAAGTAATACCCAGGGAATTAAGAGATATAGCCTTGATGATTACATGGAGATGGAAGATAATCTGGAAAGATCTAAACCTCCTAAAAAAGAAGAGCCTAAAGATGAAACCATCGCTATTCAGAAAAGAACGGTGGCTCCTTCACCTCAAAAAGATAATAATGTAGAAGATAATGATCCTTTTAATAACCCTATCTCATCAGAAGTTGTAAGACAGAGAACTGCTGAAAGAAAGGCCAAAATGAAGGAATTCAATTATAAATTCAGAACCGGTTCTGCCCAGATCGATGAGATCGAAAAGCAGCCTGCTTATAAAAGGGCGGGAATAGAACTGGATAATTCTAAACCAGGAGAAGGAAAATTATCCCGAACAAGTATAGATCAGGATGAGAATAATGATCTCCACTTTAGAAAAAACAACTCTTTTCTACATGATAATGTAGACTAATTTTCAACCTAGCCACAAAAAAAGCTGCCCTTCATAGGCAGCTTTTTTTATTTATTCTAACAACTAAGTTTTAGTTCTGACTTTGCATTTGAACTTCATCGGTATCTTTCCTGTATTTCAACATTGAAATTCCGGCGATGAAAAATACAAATCCCAGAATACTAAGTGCCCAGGGGTTCAGCATTAATCCAATGCTTCCAAAAACTCCTAAAACGCCCATTACCAGTGCAACTGCACCTCCAATTAGCATAATCATTGCTATGATCTTGATCATTTTCTTAAATTATTGGTTATCAGTTAAAATTAAATAAGATATTTAAGATATACCTAATATTAACAAATATTTGGATTGGAGGAGGATGAAGATCTAATTCCAGTAGATCATAAAATACTTGATCTTTGCATTATCAGGAATCTGGGATGCCATGATCTTACTATCTGTATCATACCTTAAATTCGTAGGTAATTGATTTTTATCTATCGTGATGTAGGCATTAATCTCATCTATAAAAACCACCGCAGAATTTATGGTGTTTTCGATTCTTGAAATATTATAATTTTCAACGATATCCTTAAAAGTACTGTTTACGGTTAACCCGTCTTTAGTTTCGTAGCGGGCGTCCAGGATCCGTATATAGCCAACGGTGCTGGTAGAATCAAATTCCTGCAGTGGTTCCAGGCTCATGAGGGCCTCCCCGTCACGGGTGTAGATCTTGATCTCATCTGTAGTTCTAAAATCCTGAGGCCCGCTGGTTTGCCTCACTATACTGTCATTTTTAAATATAGAATCAAGCTGATTGATTTTAATCTCTTTTTTTAAAGGTCCAACCTGTTTGGAAGTGATTAGATAGGGGTTTTCCTCATCACTGGTGCAGGAGGTTATACTTACACATAAACCAAGAATAACTAAGGCTTTTTTGTACATGTTTTATTGAATGATTTTATTTTAAAAATTTGTTTAGAATACCCATTACTCCTCTTATAAAGGTAGCGCTGGTGAGAACTTTTATAATTGCGCCTTCCGTGCTGGCTGTTCGACGGCGGGAAGAGGTTTTTGTTACTTCTGTTCTTTCATTTTTTGCTTTTTCTTTCGCTTCACTTTGCTCTGCGATCTCTATTTTCTTATTCAGGATCTCATAGGCGCTTTCACGGTCTATCTGCTCGTTATATTTAGAGACCAGATCTGAATCCTTGATAAGGCTTTTAAGTTCCTGTTCTGTGAGAATATCCATTCTGCTCATTGGAGCTCTTAGCATAGTCGCAACCAGTGGCGAAGGTCTTCCTTTTTCGTCTAATGCTGAAACCAGGGCCTCGCCTATACCTAACGCGGTAAGCATGTTTTTGGTATCATAAAAATCAGATTCCGGATAATTTTCTGCGGCTAATTTAATTGCTTTTCTGTCTTTTGCAGTAAATGCTCTTAAGGCATGCTGAATCTTTAATCCTAGCTGTCCCAGGACTTCCTCTGGCACATCTGCCGGATTCTGGGTTACAAAATATATCCCCACTCCTTTAGACCTAATAAGCTTTACTATACTTTCAATCTGGTCCAACAAAGCATCTGAAGCTTCATCAAATATAAGATGAGCCTCATCTATAAACATAACCAGTTCTGGTTTGTCCATATCTCCTTTTTCTGGAAAAGTAGTATAGATCTCGGCCAGGAGACAGAGCATAAACGTAGAGAATAATTTTGGCCTGTCCTGAATATCTGTTAATCTAAGGATGTTTACATATCCTTTTCCATCATTCGTTTTTCTTAAAAGATCATTCACTTCAAAGGATCGCTCACCAAAGAACAGGTCTGCTCCCTGCTGTTCGAGGGCAACTATCTTTCTCATGATCGCCCCGGTGGAGGCAGTGGAGATCCTGCCGTAGTCCTTTTCTAATTCATCTTTTCCTTCTGAGGTGGAATATTGAATGATCTTTTTCAGATCTTTTAGATCGAGTAATGGAAGCTGATGATCGTCGCAATATTTAAAAATTATAGAGAGAATTCCGGTTTGAGTGGAATTCAGATCTAAAATTCTTGCAAGCAGCACCGGTCCAAATTCACTAACTGTGGCCCTGAGTCTAATACCATCCTGGTCTGAAAGAGTTAATATCTCAGCCGGGGAACTTTTCGGGGTGAAAGGGAAGTCCAGTTTTTGGTGTCTTTCGTCAATAAATTCTGCTCCCGGGGAAGGTTGCGCAATTCCGCTTAGATCACCCTTAACATCCATCAACAATACCGGGACCCCCTTATCTGAGAGATTTTCGGAAATTATCTGAAGGGTTTTAGATTTTCCGGTTCCTGTGGCTCCGGCGATAAGGCCATGACGGTTCATTGTTTTCAGAGGGATTTTTACCGCTGCTTCAGCATGTACTTCACCATCAAGCATTCCTGCTCCAAGATAGATGTAATCTCCCTTGGTGGAATATCCCTTTTGAATTTCCTGTATAAATTGCCCGTTTTTGTCCATCGATGTTCTTTATTATGTTTTGATAAATCCTGTTCTTATCACCTGTATCCCACATTTATTTAACTGCCGGAGACAATAGTTTAATGGTTCCCTTACCGGCATCCATTTCTGCCTTGATCCCGTTTGGTATGGTCACATTATCACTGATGTGACCAATCATAGCTCCGGAAAATGCGGGAATATTCAAGGGTTTAATATAATGGTCAATAACTTCATCCATAGTAAGTGAACCATAGCCACTCCCGCCGGGGTCGCAATCTGTACACTTACCAAAGACAAATCCGCTTATCTGCTCCAGTACACCACCCAGTTTTAACTGGGACATCATCCTGTCTACAGCATAGATCTTTTCACCTATTTCTTCAAGATAAAGTATTTTGCCTTTCCAGTCTGAAGGGAAAAAATCAGATCCCATGATCCCGGTAAGGACAGAAAGGTTTCCGCCGAGTAACTCACCCGTGGTTGTGCCATTTTGAATGACTTTTATACGGTTAGTGGTTTGAGCCAGTTCATCACCTTTATGTACCGGGTTCTCATATGTAATTGCTTCTTTCTGAAATAATAGTCTTTTGAAATAATCTGTACTAAATGAATTCCAGGTTGAAATGGCCACGGGACCGTGAAAAGTAACTAATCTGGTTTGCTCATAAATTGCCAGATGAAGAGCCGTTATATCGCTATAGCCAACGAAGATCTTAGGATTTTTACGGATAGCCTCATAGTCTAAAAGTTCCAGAATCCTGGCTGCGCCAGAGCCTCCTCTTAAAGCTATAATAGCCTTGATCTCCTTATCCCTGAACATAAAATTAAGCTCTTCTGCTCTTTCCTCATCGGTTCCGGCCAGGTGCCCGTATCTATTGCGGGTATATTTGCCGAATTTTACCTGAAGTCCCATTGCTTCAAAGGATTCTTTTGCGATCTCGTAAGGTTCAGATTCAAAAACGGCACCGGCGGGACTTACAATTCCAATGGTATCTCCCTGCTTCAGGGCCTCTGGAATGATATTATCAGTGAAGAAGCTAATTTTCTCTTCTGCACTTATGCTCAAGGGGTCCAATGGTATTAACAATCCTCCAATCCCAATATTCCGGATAAATTTTCTACGTTTCATTTAAGTAGTGTTGCGTTAGTAGTGATCCCGTACTTCTTCTAGAATCACGGTCATGCTTTGTTTAATCCTGGCAGTAGGGATCGTATAGTTACTATTCATTAAACTAAAAATAAGTATTCTGCCAGATCTTGTAAGAACAAAACCGCTAAGGCTGTGATTATTGCTTAAAGTCCCTGTCTTTGCATAAATATATGGTGTTTCTGCCAGGTAATCATTTTGAAGCGTGCCCGATTTCCCGCCAGCCGGAAAGATCTGAAATATCTTTTCCATGGGTATTTCATTCGCAATCTTTTCTAAAAGCTTTACCATAGTTCGAGGGCTGGCGAGATTATACCTGGAAAGCCCTGAACCGTCTACCCAGCGCGGTTCATCTGGAAGGTCCTTTAGATGGGTAGCGAGCATATGGTCTATAGCAATACTGGACTTAAGGCTATCAGAAATTTCAGCAGATGATAGTAAAAGAATTTGTTCGGCCAGGAAATTATCACTTTCCTGCATCATTCGTTTATAAATGCTGTCGGTAGCAATGCCGTACAATGTTTTGTTGAAAATAAGGGAGCCTGTTTTTCCCGGAAATATGGAAACCGGTTTGTTTAATGTATCTGAAAGTAACCTCGGGATCAATTCAGGATAAAATCTAATAGGTATTTTTTGGGCGAAATCTCTGTCTCTTTCGA
This sequence comes from Christiangramia sabulilitoris, assembly GCF_007050985.1. Lineage (GTDB taxonomy): Bacteria > Bacteroidota > Bacteroidia > Flavobacteriales > Flavobacteriaceae > Christiangramia > Christiangramia sabulilitoris. Next base: position 642,545 of record NZ_VHSF01000002.1, on the reverse strand, counting down.
TAAGATAATATTCAATTTTATTGGATGCAATTCCCCTTCGGGCGTATTTATCTTTAGAGGTAGTGGAATTTAACCGTATTAATGAATCTTTGAAAATTTCAGGCATGACCAATACTTCTCCGGACTCATGATCAAATTCGATTTTCATCAGGTTACCATATAGGGGCAAATCTGATCTTTCGGCAGAGTAGTGAGAATTGTAATCATCCCAGGCCCATCCGGGACCCAATGGCTTTTCCTGAAATTCGGCAGGAGCATAGAAAAGTTTATGTTCAGAGTTTTTGAGAAAATTGTAAACTTTTGATCCCGGTAAATTGGGATTAAGCAACGATGGATCTCCGGTGCCCTTAAAAATTAAGCTATCGCCAGAAACGGTATATTTTATAGCAGGGATGGAGTCGCTTAAAATTTTTAAACCGGTATAAAGCGTAAATAATTTAATATTCGAGGCAGGGGTAAAGTTCCGGTCTGCATTATGGGAATAAAGCATTTCATCTTTAACCGGATCATATAGCGCAAAACCAGAAAAGCCATGGCTTAACCCCGGTATATTGTCCAATTCAAAGCTGATCCTTTTTTCTGCCTGCCTCGTGGTTGCGCAGGAATATAAAAGGAAAAGAAATGCAGGAAGAATAAATATCCTGCGGCATCTGTGTTCTTTCCTCATCCATCGGGAAAGTAGATTACTAGTAGATCTGGTATATTGTTTCAGTATCAGGTGTAAATGTAATTTGTAGGCTGTGGGTGAATTTGATATAAAAATAGCCTTTTTTGGGGTTTTTCATAATCTCAGCACTTCTGTTACAAAAATGCCGGTTTTCAAAAACCATTGGTGGTGGTATGGTTGAGTTTTTCAAATCGTTCTAAGCCAATTAGAAGTTAGAGTTTCCTTATCTTTGCAGGCTATGATTTCATTTGAGACAAGAGAACTGGTAGATAAAGGAATAATGCTTCCTTTAATGGAGGAATTCTATACCATTCAGGGCGAAGGGTATCATAAAGGTACTGCAGCATATTTTATAAGAATTGGAGGTTGCGACGTTGGTTGTCACTGGTGTGATGTGAAAGAAAGCTGGGATGCAGATATTCATCCGCCTACCCATGTAGGTGAGATAGTGGAAAATGCAACTAAATACAGTAAGACTATAGTGATAACCGGGGGAGAACCTTTGACCTGGGATATGACTGAGCTTACCGGAAGTTTAAAGAATAAAGGTTGCGATATTCATATTGAGACCTCTGGAGCTTACGATCTCACCGGTACATGGGATTGGATTTGTTTGTCTCCAAAAAAGATCAAATTACCTAAACCTGAAATCTACCCTCTGGCTAATGAATTAAAAGTGATCGTTTTCAATAAGCATGATCTTAAATTTGCCGAGGAACAGGCAGCCCGGGTGAGTGATGAATGTATTCTTTATTTGCAGCCTGAGTGGAGCAACCGCGATAAGGTTATCCCGATGATCGTTGATTATGTAATGGCAAATCCGCGGTGGAAAGTTTCGCTTCAGACCCATAAATATTTGAATATACCATAAAAAAAACGCCCATGGAGGCGTTTAATAATTTTGGTTTAAAGAAACTTATTTCATACTTTGAAAGGGTACTTTTACATAACTATCATCCCAGCCAATTAGCAGATCTGCTCCTTTACCAGATTCCTGAAATGCCATTGAAAGAGATTCGATAGTATTGGGTGCCTTTCTAACAGGAACCTTTATTCTTACCTTATCTTCTTTTGCACTATATTCATAAGCTCCCCAGGTATTGGTTTTATTATTTAGAATAACTGTCCATTCTTTTTCGCCTGGAATAGTATATAGTGTGTAGGTTCCTGCCTTAACCGTCGCATCGGCAACCTTCATGTCCTGGTATAGTGTTAGCTCGGTAGCTTCGTTAGCTCCGGTTCTCCATATTTCACCGTAAGGAATAAGTTTACCAAAAATCTCTCTGTTTCTTTTTTGAGGACGGCTATAAATTACTCTTGCTACAGCCATATCATTTTTATCTCTGTACAAGGCCAGATCCATTGGGCTGGCGTCCATTTTCGAGAATTTTAATTCTTCTTTAGAGTAATTCACTTTGTCTTCTTCCTGACCGGTCATGGGGTTAGAAATAAATAAACAAAGTGCGCTAAGTCCTCCTATAAGCAGTTTTTTCATGTCTGTTGTTATTAGTTTATAATTTTAATAAAGATAGTTAAGCTATCTGTTGGGTTTGTTAAAAAATATCAAAGTTGCTGTTAAAATTTATAGCGTTTTATATATGAAAGATTTTAAGGCCTTTTTCAGAAATTAAGTTGAATATTAATTCTAATGTTATAAATTTTATTTTTAATAGTAAGTGATTAAACGTTTTGTGTTTTATAAAGGTAAGTGTAAACGCATATTTGTATTGTAATTAAAAACAAACAAGTCATGTGTGGAATTTTAGCAGTTATCGGAAAAGACATTGAAGCGGCAAAAATTAGCGGCCTTTCAAAGAGAATGTCTCACAGAGGTCCCGATGAAAGCGGATTAAAAATTACAGAGGAAGGTTATGTGTTATCTCACGAACGTCTTTCTATTGTAGATCTAACAACAGGAATTCAACCTATTCAGGGAACCCGTTCAGCATGGATGGTTCACAATGGGGAGATCTATAACCACATGGATTTAAGAAATAATGAATTGAAAGATCATACTTTCAGAACTACAGGAGATTCAGAAGTTATAGTGCATCTCTATGAAAAGTATGGGTACGATTTCGTGGATATGCTGGATGGAGTATTTTCCTTTGTGGTGATAGATGGGGATGATTTCATAGTTGGAAGAGATCCTATAGGTGTAAAGCCTCTATATTATGGTACAGATGAGTCTGGAGCAATGTGGTTCGCCAGCGAAATGAAAGCTTTGGCAGATCATTGTGTTGAATTTTCAGCCTTTCCTCCGGGACATTATTATACTCCGGAAACCGGATTTGTAAGATATTATAAACCGGAATGGTTCGAATCTGAAGCAGCGATACAACCGGCAGATCTTACCAAATTGAGAGAAAGCCTTATCGAGGCAACCAGGAAAAGATTAATGGCAGATGTTCCCTTGGGAGTTCTTCTTAGCGGAGGTTTGGATTCTTCTTTAACGTCCTCTATTGCGGCTCGTTTAATACAGGATTCCGGTCAAAAATTACATTCCTTTTCAATTGGGCTAGATGCCGATGCGCCAGATCTTGTTGCTGCCAGAAAAGTTGCGGAATTCCTAGGTACTGAGCATCATGAAATTCACTTTACTGTTGAAGAAGGGATTGAAATATTAAGCAAACTGGTATGGCATCTGGAAACTTATGATGTGACTTCGATAAGAGCAAGTACACCAATGTATTTCCTGTCTAAAGCGATCGCGGAAAAAGGAATTAAAGTGGTGCTTTCGGGAGAAGGTTCAGATGAGATCTTTGGCGGTTACCTTTATTTCAAGAACGCTCCTTCTGCTGAAGAATTTCAGAAAGAGACCATTAGAAGAGTACAAAGACTGGCCACGGCAGATTGTCTAAGGGCAGATAAATCAACAATGGCTCACGGCCTGGAGGCGAGAGTTCCCTTCCTGGATAAGGCATTTTTAAAAACAGCTATGGAGATAGTGCCAGAAGAGAAAATGCCGGTCACATATGACGGCGTTGAAAAATATATTCTGCGAAAAGCATTCGATACACCTGAAAAACCTTTTTTGCCTGAAGAAGTTTTATGGCGACAAAAAGAGCAATTCAGCGATGGCGTAGGATATAACTGGATAGATCAGCTTATTGAGTATGCGTCAGCGCAGGTAACAGATGTTCAATTAGAAACCGCATCCATGAAATATCCTGTAAATACTCCGGTAACTAAAGAGGCTTATTTTTACCGGGAATTATTCAGCAGTCATTTCCCTCAGGAATCTGCAGCAAAAACAGTGAAAAGATGGATCCCGAAATGGCAAAAAGATCTTGATCCAAGTGGGAGAGCAAACGAAACCCACGTTGCTCCAGGTCTAAAAAAGGAGATGGCAAAAATCTGATTTTTGCAACATATTAAATATTCAACCCGAAGTGTTACAGGATTCCTGAATGCTTCGGGTTTTTCCACATAATTTGTTGATAACTTAAGGGGTTATAAGGTTGCTTCAACCTGTTAAAAATATGCGAATTGTTATATTTGTTCGTTATCCAAAAGAGACGAAATTAATTAGCATATATATGAGCGAAGAAGCTAAGAAACATAATTATTCCGCCGACAGTATTCAGGCACTGGAAGGCATGGAGCATGTTCGTATGCGACCTTCAATGTATATTGGTGATACAGGCGTTAGAGGTCTGCATCATTTGGTATACGAAGTTGTTGATAACTCTATCGATGAGGCGCTTGCGGGACACTGTGATAATATTAAAGTTACCATCAATGAGGATAATTCCATCACTACTGAAGATAACGGTAGGGGGATTCCTATAGATCTTCATAAAAAAGAAGGCGTATCTGCATTACAGGTTGTAATGACCAAAATTGGAGCAGGTGGTAAATTCGATAAAGATTCTTATAAGGTTTCCGGTGGTCTGCACGGTGTCGGGGTAAGTTGTGTGAATGCACTTTCAGAACACCTTACTGCGACTGTATATCGTGACGGTAAGATCTGGCAGCAGGAATATGAATTAGGAAAGCCTTTATATCCTGTTAAGCCAACGGGTGAAACAGACAAAAGCGGTACCATAGTAACGTTCAAGCCAGATCCAAGCATATTTCAGCAAACCCTGGAGTATAATTATGATACTCTGGCCAGCCGTATGCGTGAGCTTGCTTACCTGAATAAAGGGATTAGGATCAGTTTAACTGATAAAAGGAATAAAGAGGATAACGGGGAGTACGTTCATAATGATTTCCATTCAGAAGAAGGATTGAAGGAATTTATCAAATTTCTTGATGGCAACCGTGAGCCGATCATTGGAGATGTGATCTCTATGGAAGGTGAAAAGAATGATATCCCGGTGGAAGTTGCGATGGTGTATAATACATCTTTCAACGAAAATCTCCATTCCTACGTGAACAATATTAATACTCACGAAGGAGGTACGCATTTATCAGGATTTAGACGAGGTCTTACGACAACTCTAAAAAAATATGCTGATGCGTCTGGTTTACTGGATAAAGTAAAATTTGAAATTACAGGTGATGACTTCCGCGAGGGGTTAACCGCAATTATATCTGTTAAGGTTGCTGAGCCTCAATTCGAGGGGCAGACCAAGACGAAATTAGGTAACCGTGAGGTTACTTCTGCAGTGTCTCAGGCGGTTTCAGAAATGCTAGAGAACTACCTGGAAGAAAACCCGAATGATGCTAAAACTATCGTTCAAAAAGTAATACTTGCTGCGCAGGCCAGAAATGCTGCGAAAAAAGCCCGTGAAATGGTTCAGCGTAAAACTGCCATGAGTGTAGGTGGTTTGCCTGGGAAATTATCAGACTGTTCAGAGCAGGATCCAAAACAATGTGAGGTATTTCTTGTAGAGGGTGACTCGGCAGGTGGTACGGCCAAGCAGGGTAGAGATCGTAAGTTTCAGGCAATTTTACCATTAAGAGGAAAGATCCTGAATGTTGAAAAGGCGATGTCTCATCGTGTTTTTGATAACGAGGAGATCAAAAATATCTATACTGCCCTTGGGGTGACCATAGGGACCGAAGAGGATAGCAAGGCATTAAACCTTTCAAAACTGAGATATCACAAGATCGTGATCATGTGTGATGCCGACGTTGATGGTAGTCATATTGAAACCCTGATCTTAACATTCTTCTTCCGTTATATGAAAGAATTGATCGAAAACGGACATATTTATATTGCCACACCACCGTTATATCTTGTTAAAAAGGGTCAGAAGAAACGTTACGCCTGGAATGATAAAGAGCGTGATGAGATCGCTGCAGAATATAGTGGAGGAGTTCAGATCCAGCGATATAAAGGTCTTGGAGAAATGAACGCTGAGCAACTTTGGGATACTACCATGGATCCTGAATTCAGGATTCTAAGACAGGTTAACATCGATAATGGAGGGGAAGCCGACCGTATTTTCTCTATGTTGATGGGAGATGAAGTTCCGCCAAGACGTGAATTCATTGAGAAGAACGCTAAGTATGCAAATATTGATGCGTAATCAAAATTTATAATATTTTTCAAAGACCCACGCCTTGGTAAAATGTGTGGGTTTTTTTTGTGACAATAAAACGTAAAAGTTTTTGTTATTTTAAAACTCTAAAAAATTGAACTGTGAAATACCTTAAAAAATTTTCGATCCTTTTCTTTTTACTAGCTATTACTAAAGTTTCTGCTCAGAATGAGCAGGATCAATTGGTGCGAGATGTTTTATTACTTGCTGATGAATTTGCGAAACCGGCAGCTTCGGCGGCGGCTTATCAGGCTAACTCTGGGTGGTTTACTTCTGCAGTTGCGCTGAAAAAATGGCAATTTGAAGTATCGGTTAATGGAAATGCCATGTTTGTTCCAAAAAGTCAGCAATCGTATACTGTGAGTAACACAAGGTTCCAGGTTTTAAATATAAAAGACCGATCTTCTGCTTTAGTGCCTACCGCCTTTGGAAAGAAAGTAGATGTCCAATATGAAGGAGAGGTTTTTGGCAATAAATTCGAATTCGATTCTTTCGAAGGGATAGATAAAGAGGTGGTGATACATCCATTTATTCAATTAGCTGTCGGTTTACCTTATGACGTGGAATTTGCCTTTAGGTATGCGCCTGAACTTACCATAGATGATGTAGCGGTAAGTACCATAGGATTTGGATTGAAACACAATCTGAACCAATATTTTAAATATAGCAGGGAGGATGATTTCCAATTTGCAGTTTCGGGAGCTTATAATATTTTTGATGTTTCATATGCCTTCCAACCCGTGGATATATCAATTGCAGAATTAGATGTGGTAGAGGTAGATGCTAATCTCTGGATGGCCAAGGCTATAGGTTCTAAACGCTATGGAAATTTTGAAGTTTTTGGTGCCTTGGGAGCAACAAATTCTAACTACGATTATATCATGGGAGGTAGTGGATCTGGCTTAAATGATATAAATACAGCTTTGGGGAGGCTTGGAGATACAGAAACTCAATTCAAGGGTGATATCGGTTTTAATGTGTACGCAGACTGGTTTAAATTTAGCACCATGGTTACAGCAGGAAAATTTTTCAACCTGAACATGGGCTTGCATTTCAGGATTTAACCTATTCAATTTAACCATTCCTTATTATTATTACTGCCTCATTATTCGTAATTTCGCAGTCATTATTAATAGAAATTAAATAATATTTTAACATGAAAGTTACCATAGTAGGAGCCGGTGCCGTAGGTGCCAGCTGTGCCGAATATGTTGCCATCAAAAATTTTGCTTCAGAAGTTGTGTTGTTGGATATAAAAGAAGGTTATGCTGAAGGTAAAGCAATGGACCTTATGCAAACCGCAACCCTTAATGGCTTCGATACAAAAATAACAGGAAGTACTAACGATTATTCAAAAACTGCCAACAGTGATATCGCGGTTATTACCAGTGGGATTCCGCGTAAACCGGGGATGACCAGGGAGGAATTGATCGGGATCAACGCGGGGATCGTAAAAGAGGTTTCTGCAAACCTGATTAAGCACTCTCCAGAGGTAACTATTATCGTGGTTAGTAATCCAATGGATACAATGACTTATTTGGTTCATAAAACTACAGGTCTTCCTAAGAATAAGATCATTGGTATGGGTGGAGCCTTAGACAGCGCCCGTTTTAAATATAGATTAAGCGAGGCTTTAGAGTGCCCGCCTTCAGATGTTGACGGAATGGTAATTGGTGGACATAGTGACACCGGAATGGTGCCATTAACAAGACTTGCTACAAGAAATTCTGTTCCTGTAACCGCATTTCTTTCTGAAGACAGATTGAACCAGGTTGCCGAGGATACTAAGGTAGGAGGGGCTACCCTGACTAAACTATTGGGGACCAGTGCATGGTATGCTCCCGGAGCTGCAGTTTCCGGATTGGTGCAGGCTATTGCTTGTGATCAGAAAAAAATGTTCCCATGTTCAGCTTTGCTGGAGGGTGAATACGGTTTGAATGACCTTTGTATTGGAGTGCCGGCTATTCTTGGAAAAGATGGTTTGGAGAAAATTGTGGAGATACAATTGGATGATGCTGAGAAAGCAAAAATGAAGGAGAGTGCTGAGGGAGTGAAGAAAACCAACGGTTTGCTCGACGTCTAATTTTTTAGCAAAAAACATTCGAAATAACGTGAAAAGCCACAGTTTTTGTGGCTTTTTTGTTGTATATAAAAGTTAAAATTATCCAAAAAAAAATATTGGGATTTGAATTATGAAGTCCTATATTTGTCCGTTTTTAAAATAGACCTATAATCAATAATTTGAGGAATAATGCAGAATAAAGGACTGATTAAAGTTTTTGCAATTTTGTTTGGGCTGGTATGTCTATATCAGCTTTCGTTTACGTTTATAACAAATAATGTTGAGACTGATGCAGAGGAGTTTGCCGTTAGAGCAGTAGGAGATGATGTAGAGAATTACTCTGAGCTTCGTGACCAGGCTGAGGCCAGGTATTTGGATTCTATCGGTAATGAGGAGGTAATTGCAGGGATAACCTACAATGCTGCGAAAGACAAAGAACTAAATAAAGGACTTGATCTTAAAGGAGGTATCAATGTGATCTTGCAGATCTCTGTTAGAGATATCTTAAGCGGACTTGCAAATGATTCCAATGATCCCGCGTTTAGAAAAGCGATCGCAGAAGCAGATGAGGCGCAGAAAGATAGTCAGGAGAATTATGTAGATCTGTTTTTTGAAGCCTTTAATAATATCCCAAATGCAAAACTTGCATCTCCGGATATTTTCGCGAATAAAACCTTAAGCGATGAGGTAAACTTCAACATGAGCAATGAAGAAGTAGAGCCAATAATCAGAAAGAAGATTGACGAGTCTATAACTTCAGCTTTTGAAGTACTAAGAAAGCGTATAGATAAATTTGGTGTAACTCAACCAAACATCCAGCGTTTAGGAAATTCAGGAAGAATCCTGGTAGAATTACCTGGAGCCAAAGATATCAGCAGGGTGAAGAACCTGTTGCAAAGTACAGCTCAGTTAGAGTTCTGGCATGTTTATAAAAGCAACGAACTAGGAAACTTCCTTGTTCAGGCTAATAACAGACTTGCTGAAATGAAGCGATCTGAAGAAATGACTACCGAAGAGGCAGATTCTACAGCAACTTCTGGAGACGAGGAGATCGATGAATTACTGGCAGAGTCTGAGGATAGCACAGAGGTTGAAACAGGAAACAATCCTATTTTCGATCTTATGGTTTCTCCTGGATTCCAGGGAGGTCCTGTTCTGGCAACATTTAAAGTTCAGGATACCGCTAAGGTGATAGATTATCTTCAAATGCCTCAGGTTCGTTCTTTACTTCCTTCAGATTTAAGATATGCGAAATTTGTATGGGGAGTTCCAGATGAAGAAACTCAGACCACAGGTCTTTATGCTTTAAAAGGAAACCGCAATATGGAGCCACCATTAAGTGGTAGTGTGATTACAGACGCACAACAAACATATGATCAGTTAGGTCGTATTGCCGTTAGTATGCAAATGGACGGTACCGGAGCAAAGATCTGGGAAGATATGACCGGTAAGGCTTCGAACGAGCAAAGCCAGATCGCCATTGTACTTGACAATATAGTATACTCTGCACCTGGAGTTTCTTCAGGAGCTATTTCTGGCGGAAGAAGTGAGATCACCGGTGATTTTTCAATTACAGAAGGACAGGATTTAGCAAACGTATTAAGAGCTGGTAAACTTCCGGCTTCAGCAGATATTATTCAGAGTGAGGTGGTAGGTCCGTCTTTAGGACAGGAAGCGATTGACAGTGGTATCAATTCTTTTGGGATTGCACTTATCCTTGTTTTGATCTGGATGGTATTGTATTATGGTAAAGCAGGTCTTTTTGCAGATGTTGCTCTTGTAGTAAACATACTTTTCATCTTCGGAATTCTAGCAGGTCTAGGAGCGGTACTTACTTTACCTGGTATTGCCGGTATTGTATTGACCATTGGTATGTCTGTAGATGCGAACGTACTTATCTTTGAAAGGATCAAGGAAGAACTTGCTAAAGGGAAGATACAGCGTGATGCCATCAAAGATGGTTTTAACAACGCCTTATCTTCTATTCTCGATGCGAATATAACTACTGGTTTAACGGGGCTTATATTATTCATTCTTGGTACTGGTCCTATCAAAGGATTTGCAACAACATTATTGATTGGTATTGCAACTTCACTATTTACAGCCATCTTTATTACAAGATTATTCATTGATGGATATGGTAAAAAAGGAAAGTCTCTGGATTTCTCTACTTCTTTAACCAAGAACCTGTTCACTAATATGAATATCGACTTCCTTAAGAAAAGGAAAGTTGCTTATATCGTTTCCGGTCTGTTCATAGTGATTAGTATTGGGTCTCTTTTTGTACAGGGACTTAACCAGGGTGTGGATTTTGTTGGTGGTAGAACTTATACCGTAAGATTTGCTGAGGATGTGAATCCTACAGCTGTTCAAAACGACCTTGTAGCGACCTTTGGAAGTGCTGAAGCTAAAACTTTTGGACCAGACAACCAGTTGAAAATTACTACTAAATATAAGGTAGGTGAAGAAGGTGCTGAAGTTGATGAGGAAATCCAGAGATCTCTTTATGACGCTTTAGGTGCATATCTGCCTGCAGAATTGACTTATGAAGAATTTGTGGATGGTGCAGATGATAAGCAGGTGGGAGTAATGCAATCTATGAAGGTTGGAGCAACTATCGCCGATGATATTAAAAATGCATCATTCTGGGCAGTATTAGGATCATTGATCGTGGTATTCCTTTACATCCTGCTGCGATTTAGAAAATGGCAGTTTAGTTTAGGTGCCGTAACAGCCGTATTCCACGATGTACTTGTGGTATTAGGTATTTTCTCACTTCTATACAAAGTGATGCCATTTAACATGGAAATAGACCAGGCGTTTATCGCGGCTATTTTGACGGTAATTGGATACTCTCTGAATGATACTGTGGTAGTATTTGACAGGATTAGAGAATATGTGAACGAACATACCAGCTGGAATCTGGATAAAACTGTAAATGCTGCTTTAAACAGCACAATTAGCAGAACCCTGAACACCTCGCTTACTACTTTGGTAGTACTACTTGCTATCTTCATCTTTGGAGGTGAAAGTATCAGAGGATTCATGTTCGCACTTATCGTAGGTGTGATCGTAGGTACTTATTCTTCTCTATTCATTGCAACTCCTGTAATGTTCGATAGTGTAAAGAAAAAGTCTTCTATTGAAAAGAAAAAGAAACCGGTTACCGAGGAAGCTGCTACAGCATAGGTAATGGGATATATTCATTGTAATAAAAGGCTTTCTGTTTGGAAAGCCTTTTTTATTGTCTGTATTTGAGAAAATTATTTCATACTAAAAAAAGCTGGTTGCCTATTATGGGTTTATCCAGCCTGTTATTTGGTTTCGCTTTTCTCCTGTTTCTTAGTGCTGAATTTGTTCAGAGTTCCAGGAATCATTCAGATATTTCTATCGGTGTGATGATGTTTGCAGCGATTATAGTTGCTCCCTTATTTGAAGAATTATTTTTCAGGGGTTTCTTTACTGGTAAAAACTGGCTTAAATGGACTGGAGTCACAGGTCTTTTCCTGTTTGTTCTGCTGGGGGAATTGAACCTCCTGGCAATAGGCTTATTGCTTGGCTTTTTAACCTGTTATTTTGCTTACGTGAAATTTCAGATAAACAGCTTTTATGATTTTGCTATCCTTTTAAATATTTTGCTGTTTACCGTTGTTCATTATAAGATGGAGGAACTTATCGATCCTGATCTTTTCTTCCTGGCATTTTTTCAATTTGGTCTGGGGGCTATTTTTACCTGGCTGGTTCTTAATTATGGTATCTTAAAATCCATATTATTCCATTCGGCCTGGAATGGTACTATGATGATTATAATGCTCCTTGCAATACAATATCCCGGTGAGGAATTGCATAAATATGAAAATTCGAGGGTTTATGTAGAATGGAACAGAAGTCCCAGATTTGACAGCCATAATACTTTTGTACAGAATGTTAATAATGATACATTAATTGGCCGGCACGTGGAGGCAAGATACCTCTATAAATTTCTGAATGGTTTTGATAAGGAGGAAATGAGAAGTGAAAACCTCAGGTTATTACAAACCGAAAATTATATGCGCTATAATTTTAAGGCTGTTATTAAGACTAGCGACGATAATGATCTCAAGAAAGGAGTTACGGATTTTTTATTTGAGAAGAAATTAATCTACTTTCTCGAAAATTGATCAGTCTGTTGTCTTAAAGCTGAATTTATCTCCTTTTTCAATACCCCACTGGTCTGAAAGACCGCCGTTAATTTCAAGTATATACTGAGCAGGATCTTCAGAGGGTAAAGAAGTTTCATCTCGCGGAGTCGCATTTTTCTGGATACTTACCAGGCTGCTGTCTGCATCATAATAAATTATATCCAGGGGAATATAGGTGTTTTTCATATAGAAGCTTCTGTTGCGCTCTGAGGTGTAAATAAACAGCATTCCCTGGTTATCTTCCATGCTATCGCGGTACATAAGTCCCGTTTGGTGTTCGTAATCTGTTTCTGCCAGTTCCACATCCAGTCGCTGCAACGTATCTCCGGAAGATTTTATTAGAAATACTTCTCCTTCTTTGGTAAAAGTGATAGCTTCAGTTTCTATAGCTTCCGCTTTTTTATCGTTTTCGCAGGAAGTAAAAACGGTGCTTAGAACAGTAGCAAGAACAAAAAGAATTAAAAAATTTTTCATACCGTTTTTTGCTTTGTGGGCTTATACATAAAGTATAGTCCAGCGATCACGAAAGGTATACTTAACCATTGCCCGGTATTAAATAACCAGTTCGCACGTTCACCTACCTGGGGCTCTTTCATGAACTCTATAAAAAATCGCACTGTCCATAATAAAACTAGAAACAGCCCAAAAAGATATCCGGTCTTAAAGCGCTTCTCAGTTTTCCAGTAAAGGAACCAAAGAATTAGAAAGATACCCAGGTAGCAGGCAGATTCGTATAACTGTGCCGGGTGTCGTGGGAAATCTTCACCTAATTTTTCAAAAATCACCCCATAATCTGAATTAGTGGGTTTGCCTATGATCTCTGAATTTATAAAATTTCCTATCCTTACAAAGATTGCTCCACTGGCAACCGGAATAACTATCCTGTCCAGGATCCAGAGAACAGGCTTTTCAAGCACCCTCTTTGCGTAAAGGTACATGGCAATTATGATCCCAATGGCAGCACCGTGACTGGCCAGTCCTCTGAAACCTGTAAATTCAAACTCGGGTTCAAATTTGACCGGAAGGAAGATCTCCAAAAGATGATTCTGAAAATATTCCCAGTCATAAAAGATCACATGTCCCAGTCGTGCACCAATTAACGTGGCTAGCACGGTATATATAAATAGAGAATCCAGCTTTTCTATAGCAATACCTTCACGGGTATAAATACTTTTCATGATATACCAGCCAAGGGTAAAAGCAATAAGGAACATTAGGCTGTAATAGTGAAGAGTAAAGAATCCAAGATTCAGACCTTCCGAAGGATTCCAGTGAATGGCATTAAGCAACATATTTATTTTTTTTGATCAGGCGTAAATATACATATTTGCACCTTCTTTAGCTGTTTTTAGTATTGGATTTTCGGGGAACGGGATCATAGCCGGATCCTCCCCACGGATGGCATTTTAAGATTCGTTTTAACCCAAGCCAGAATCCCTTGAAACCTCCATGAATTTTTATGGCCTCCAGCATATAACTGGAACATGTAGGCTGGTAACGACAGGATGCCGGGGTTAATGGAGAAATATATTTTTTGTAAAACTGAACTACAGAGGTCAATATTTTACTCAACCATCGGTCCAGCATAAAACAATTTATTTTATTGAAAAAGAAGTACCTTCCTTGCCATCCTTAAGTTGAATGCCAATTTCCTGCAACTGATCCCTGATCTGGTCGCTTAAGGCAAAATTCTTATTATTTCTCGCTTCTGCCCTCAACCTGATCAATAATTCAATAGTACCGGTAAGTTTTTCTTCGCCATTCTCATTTTCTGAAACACTGTCTGTTAAACCAAGAATATCGAACATAAAAGCATTCATTGTTGCTTTCAACTCAGTACTATGCTGCTTGCTAATTTTAACGGTGCCTTCCTTAATGCTATTAATTATCTTAACAGCATCAAACAATTTTGCAATGACGATAGGGCTGTTAAAATCATCGTTCATTGCATCATAGCAAGACTGTTTCCAGGAAGCAAGATCAAAGGTAGATTTATCTGAAATCGGCAATTCATCGATGGAATAATATGCTTCCATTAGCCTGTTAAAGCCTTTTTCGCTACCTAGCAAAGCGTCACTGGAAAAATCAAGGATACTTCTGTAATGTGCCTGTAGTATGAAAAATCGAACTACGTTTGGTGAAAAGGCTTTGGTTAGAATATCATTTTCCCCGGTAAAGATCTGTTCAGGTAAAATGAAATTACCCGTACTCTTGGCCATTTTCTTGCCATTAAGGGTAAGCATATTTGCATGCAGCCAGTAATTGACCGGTGATTTACCGGTTGCAGCCTCGCCCTGGGCAATTTCACATTCATGGTGGGGAAACTTTAGGTCCATCCCGCCGCCATGGATATCAAACTCTTCTCCCAGATATTTGGTACTCATTACCGTACACTCCAAATGCCATCCAGGGAATCCATCGCTCCATGGTGAAGGCCATCTCATGATATGTTGTGGTTCAGCTTTCTTCCAGAGAGCAAAATCCTGAGGATTTCGTTTGTCACTTTGCGCAGCCAGTTCCCTGGTATTAGCGATCATGTCTTCTATAGCTCTTCCACTTAATTTACCATAGGAGTGATCCTCGTTAAATTTCAGAACATCAAAATAAACAGATCCATTAGCTTCATAGGCATAGCCTTTTTCTAATATGGTTTTAATGATCTCGATCTGTTCTACGATATGCCCGGTTGCCGTGGGCTCAATACTTGGAGGTAAATTGTTGAATTTCTGCAGGATATTATGAAAATCTACAGTATACTTCTGCACAACTTCCATAGGTTCGATCTGCTCCAGCCTGGCTTTTTTGGAAATACGATCTTCACCGCTATCGGCGTCATTTTCCAGGTGACCAGCATCGGTTATATTTCTTACATAGCGTACTTTATAACCCAGGTGTTTCAGATATCTGAATACCAGATCAAAAGAAATAAAAGTACGGCAATTGCCCAAATGTACATTACTGTAAACGGTAGGCCCACAGACATACATTCCCACATTTCCTTCATTGATCGGGGTGAAAATTTCCTTTTCACCGCTCATGGAATTATAAAATTTCAGGCTTTGTTCCTGGTAAAGCGCCATGTAAAATGATGTTTTGATTTATTAGAACGAAGTGTCTAATTTAATATAATCCAGAAATTCTCTGCGAACTTCTTTCTTTTTAAATGCTCCTCCAAATTCGCTGGTTACGGTACTGCTTTCAATATCACGAATCCCTCTGCTATTTACGCATAGATGTTTTGCATCTACAACACAGGCAACATCTGGAGTTCCAAGGACATTTTGTAATTCATGAACAATTTGCATGGTCATTCTTTCCTGTACCTGTGGCCTTTTTGCGAAGTAATCCACAATGCGGTTCATTTTAGAAAGACCAACTACCGTACCGTTGGATATATAGGCTACATGAGCTTTTCCAACTATTGGGAGCAGGTGATGTTCGCAGGTAGAATATACGGTGATATTCTTCTCTACAAGCATTTCACCATATTTGTATTTGTTTTCAAAGGTTGAGGCCTTGGGTTTTCTTTTTGGATGAAGACCGGCGAAAACTTCATTTACGAACATTTTTGCTACTCTTAATGGAGTGCCTTTCAAACTATCATCAGTAAGATCCAGACCTAAAGTATCTAAAATACTTTTTACGTCTTCTTTGATAAGATCGATCTTTTCCTGGTCTGTTTTCTCGAAAGCATTTTCTCGTAATGGAGTATTAGCACTGCTACCGGCATGGGCATCGCCCATCTCTTCAATTTCGTTCAATATTTTGTCTATTTTCATGCTTTTTTGCAATAATAGTCGGTTAAAACCGTATTGGCTTGCAAAGATACATATTTATAAGGTTTTCACAGTATTCAAAAATCAAATAGACTGAAGTGGAGGTCTGCTTTAAATTTTATATTTTGCATAGGTTAAGGTGAAGGCTGGTATGAGAATGATCATAAAATTAATGCTCATTTCAATTTTTGGAATGCTTGCAGTAAATTCTTCCTTTGCGCAAGGAGCACTATGTTCAGACATAGAGCCATTTTGTGCCGGCGACGAACGCCTTACATTTCCTAATTCAAATTTTACTAACAGTACTCAAATAAGAGGCGAGCCGGGCCCAAATTATGGATGCCTGGAGGAACAACCCTATCCTGCCTGGTTTTTTTTACAGGTAGAAGATTCCGGGAATCTTAATTTCCGGATCTCACAATACGAGAATTCCAATAATACCGGTGCACCATTAGATGTGGATTTTGTGGTTTGGGGACCTTTTGCAAGAGGAGACGAATTTTGTGATGGAACTTCCCTTTCTTTTGAAAAGATCGTCGATTGCAGCTACCTCCCCGATGCCATTGAATCTATGACCATTCCCGGTGCTCTGGCCAATGAGATTTATGTGGTGGTCATCACTAATTTTGAACAAATTCCCGGTTTTATTAGCCTGGAACAGGTAAATAATAGTGGCGGCTCTACAGATTGTTCTATTCTGGACCTCGATCTCGGTGATAATATAGCAGTTTGCGATGAATCCCAGTATGTTATTGATGGTAGCACTGCTGAAGCGAGTAAATATGAATGGTTTGTTTTTAATGAAAATACTTCAGCATATGATCTCATTCCCGGTGAGCGAGGGCCTACTTTAACTGTTACCGTTTCGGGTAATTATAAATTGATTGTAACCGATGAAGTTGAAAATAAAACCGAAGAAGATGATGTAAATGTCACCTTTTATCAAAGCCCATTGGTAGGGGAGGTCTCAAACCTTTCGGTATGTAGTGTAGAGGCAGAAATCGTTGATCTAACCGAAAAGTTTGAAGAACTTATTGCTCCCAATAACGGTAATTCTTCAGATTATGAAGTTTTATATTATGCGGGCGAAGATGATCTGGCAGAAGGAGTTAATATAGACCAGCCTTTTAACTATCCATTTCAGGAAGGCGCTATTATCTATGCTGAAGTTATTAACCGGGAAAGTGGCTGCAAGTCTCCTGCGGAAGATTTTGAACTGAGTGTCTTCGATTTTCCTGATTTTGAATTAGAGGAAACTACCATTTTTTGTGTTGACCTGGATATGAACTTGATTGGTTCAGTAAGTTTAGGGGATGATCTTGGAGATGGTTATTTCTATGAATGGAAGGACGGTGAGGTTACGGTAGGTACAGAAGCAATTATAAGTTTTGATCAATTGCCTGAAGCCTCAGAAATAAGTGTGGTTATTAGTCATCCAGCCTCGGGTTGTGAATTAGAATTTATTACCAATCCAGTAGCGGTTTCAAGACCTGAAGAAGTACTATTTGAAGTATCTGGTTCAGATTTCGGGGATGGGTATTCAGTTTTGGTAAAGCCTGAAGGGGCTATCGGGGAGGAAAATGCAGCATTCGAATATCGGCTGGACAACGGCAGCTGGCAAGCAGATAATAACTTCAGGAATGTTCCGCCTGGGAGTCATACGGTTAGTGCCAGGGAAGTAAATGGTTGTGGTATGACCACGAGTGAGAGTTTTTTTCTGGTAGGTTATCCTAGGTTTTTCACGCCTAATGCAGACGGTTTCAATGATAACTGGAATTTAATTACAGACAGTAATATCAGTATTCAAAATCTATACGTTTTTGATCGTTACGGTAAACTGATCGTAAAGCTTAATCCTTCCAGCCGGGGTTGGGATGGAACCTTTAATGGTTCAGATCTGCCGGCAGATGATTACTGGTTCCGGGTGGAATTCATAGACGAGAAAACCGGGATCTACCGGGAATATATGTCTAATTTCTCATTGGTTAGATAAAAAAAAGCGCCAGGGATGGCGCTTAAATATTTTTTCTATAATCCGAAGGTTAGAGACATAACAACCTGGGACAGATCGCGGTCAATGACCGTTGGGTTAATAAATCCTGTGCTGGAATCTTCGTAATTAGCAAAAGAATAGGCGAGATCTATATTTAGGTTTCCAAAAGTATATCCCAGGCCACCACTGTAACCGGTGAGATCACCTGAATCATCATTCTGGAAAGGTCCTTCCTCGAACCTGTAACCGGCCCTTAAGCTAAAATTAGCGATTCTGTATTCACCACCAAATCTATAGGTAGAAGCAGCTTTCATTTCATTAGAGACGAGGTCATTTAAATCTGCATATTCCACATTAAAGCCTGAGCTAAATTGTAGGTTTGAAAAATCCTTCCAGCTATAATCAAAACTAATAAGGCCCTGCTTTCCGAATAAATAAGCGAAACTACCATTAAACTTTGCCGGTAGCCTCAAGCGGTATTCCGGATAAACATTGATAACCTGTGGCGAAACACTAACAAATTCATCCAGCGCACTATTGGTTTCCAGGAATTGTGAAGCTTCTTCCCTTAAATTGAACCAGGTAGGAGAATCATAGGTTAAACCTAATCTAACATTATCGCTAACTTTCGCAATACCTCCTAATTGGAAAGAAAATCCGTCTCCATTGGTCACTAGAGAATTTCCAAAATAAACTTCTGTAGTTTCACTTCCGGTATTATTATTAAACTCGATGAATTCTGTTGAATTCTCATAATTTATAAAATGGGAATTCAGATTCAATCCCAGGTAAAGAAAATCTTTATACTGTGTCCCTAAATTAAAAGTTAATTGCCCGTTTAAGCCGGTGGCCGCATAGCGATAACGCTGGTCAAAATTACCCGGTGCAATCAGGGAGAAATATTCTGTATTATCGGGGTCGTCAAACTCCGGGTCAATAACGAATCCCTGGTATCCAAGAAATGCCTGTTGTGCCCCAAAACCTTCAGTTTCGCCGAGAAAGGAATACAGGTTAGAAATATTCTCGTTATCCCTTAATTGTAAAAGGTCTAAGGGTATACCTTGGGCAAAATTCAGAAAATACTGGTCTATAGAATTACTGGAATTTCCACGCACACGATAATTTTCTTCATAATTCGAATTCGTGGTGTAATTAATTCCAAGTGAAAACTTTCTCCAGTCACTGTCTCCTGTATCCTTAAATACAAATACTCCCCCTACATTATTAAGGTCTACATTATTTTCCTCGACCAAACTTCTGCCGTCATTAAAGCGAATGTCGTTGTCTAATCCGCGAAAACCAAGGGTGATAGAAGCACCGCTAGAAAGAAAAACAGCAGAGGATGCCGGGTTAAGGGATATTGCAGAAATATCTCCTCCCAAAGCTCCAAAGGCTCCGCTCATTCCCATAAATCTAGCTGTACCAGAAAGATCGTTATTAGAATAACGGTAAGCATCTCTCAAGTCCTGAGCCGTTAAGGCAGGAATACTTACTATTGCGATAAGTAGGGTTATAACTTTTTTCATAATGATTCTGTTTTCGGTATAAAAAAACCTCACGGAATTTCCGCAAGGTCTTTATTGGTCTTAAATATTATTATTAGTTACCACGACCTCCTCCTCGGGATGATCTGCCTCCGCCACCTGAACTTCTGGAGCTGCCAGAGCTTCGGGAGCTGCTGGAACTTCTCACAGAGCCTGAACTACCAGAGCTTCTTGTAGGTGAAGATGTTCTGTAAGCCCTGTTGTTGCTGCTTTGTCCAGAGCGTCGATAAGCCGGTGAATTGCTTCTGCTTCTGTTTGCTGAGTCGTACGACCTGCCAGAATCTGTTCTTCTCACTGTTCTGGTATACCTTCTGGTGTTATCATCACCATTCCTGTAAGTTCTTGAAGAACGGTCTGTATCATACCTTGAGTTTCTAATACTTCTTATGCTTCTGGCATATGAGCTTCTCCTTGCTTCGTCACTTCTATAAGACGAAGTGTTTCTTCTTCCGTTATTGTAGGCAATATTGTTATAATAATGGTAATGGTTATTACGATAAAAGAAAGGGTAATTATATCTGCCATATCCAAAACCGAATCTATTAGCAAAGCCAAATCCAAAACCGAAATTCCAGAATGGATCTCCATAGGCGTAAGGCCCGTAGCCTCCCCAAAAACCACCTGGCCAGAATGGATCATACCATCCACCAAAATATGGATTGCCAAATCCCCATCTGCCAAAATATGGATTTCCGAATCCCCATGGGTTTCCAAATCCCCAGGGTGAATAAAATCCACCACCCCAGAAACCGGTATTTATGATATTTATCGAGTAAGAATCTGGGTCTTCTCCCCAGGGAGCATTTCCACCTACATATACTACATCTCCACCCAGGTCTGAATAATTTTCATATCCATCGTTAGAAGTGTAATCTTCAACATCTGTGAAAATATCATTTTCCAGGGCCTGTCCAACCATTTGAGATTGCTGTGCAAAAAGATTTTTATAGTAGGAATTATTTCCATTAGGCTTGACCTCATTTTCCTGAGGATCTTGCTGCTCCCAAATTCCCGGTCTTGACTCACCATAAATTCCATCTGCTTCATAACCTGAATACTGGTATGAACCACAGGAGACCAAAGTGAAAAGTACCACCGGAACGAACAGTAGATTTAATTTATTTCGTAAGGTGTAGTAAAGATTCATTGGTAATTCTTTTTATTGTTGGGCATTGCAAAAATGGTTAGTTTTGCCCGAACGGTTAGTACGAACTACCGAAAAAGATACAAGTTTTATGCCAAATATAAAGAAATGGGGAAGAATCTAACGACGAGAAGCGAAGACTATTCTAAATGGTATAATGAATTGGTGGTGAAGGCCGATCTGGCTGAAAACTCAGCAGTTCGCGGGTGTATGGTGATCAAACCTTACGGATATGCTATTTGGGAAAAAATGCAGGCTGAACTGGATAGAATGTTTAAAGAAACAGGACATCAAAATGCATACTTCCCGCTATTTGTTCCCAAAAGTTTATTTGAAGCAGAAGAAAAAAATGCTGAAGGATTTGCGAAAGAGTGTGCTATCGTCACACATTATCGTTTAAAGAACGATCCGGATAAGCCGGGTAAATTAATGGTAGATCCCGATGCAAAACTTGAAGAGGAACTGGTGGTAAGGCCAACCTCTGAAGCTATTATATGGAATACCTACAAAAACTGGATCCAGTCTTACAGGGACCTACCCATAAAAATCAATCAGTGGGCAAACGTGGTTCGCTGGGAGATGAGAACGAGATTGTTTTTAAGAACTGCAGAATTTTTATGGCAGGAAGGGCACACAGCTCATACTACCAGACAGGAAGCTCTTGAAGAAACAGAGCTTATGAATAATATTTATGCAGAATTCGCGGAAAATTTCATGGCTATTCCAGTGGTGAAGGGTGCGAAAACAAAAAGCGAGCGTTTTGCAGGTGCTTTAGAAACATATTGTATTGAAGCGCTAATGCAGGATGGTAAAGCATTACAGGCAGGAACTTCTCATTTCCTGGGTCAGAATTTTGCCAAGGCCTTTGATGTTAAATTTGCTACTAAAGAAGGTGGCTTAGAACATGTCTGGGCTACCTCCTGGGGTGTTTCTACCAGATTAATGGGCGCTTTGATCATGACCCATAGTGATGATAAGGGATTGGTTTTGCCTCCAAATCTTGCCCCGGTACAGGTAGTAATTGTTCCCATATATAAAGGAGAAGAACAGTTTCAACAGATATCTGAAGTTGCCAAAGATCTTGTAAGGGATCTCAGGGCGGTAGGAGTCTCGGTTAAATTTGACGATAACGACAACCAAAAACCCGGCTGGAAATTTGCCCAGTATGAATTGCAGGGAGTTCCGGTAAGATTGGCTATTGGACCAAAAGACCTTGAGAAAGGAACGGTGGAGCTTGCCAGAAGAGATACGCTTACCAAGGAATTTGTGAAAAATGAAGAAGTAGTAGAGAAGGTGAAGGCATTAATGACCGAGATCCAGGATAGTCTTTATACAAAAGCAAAAGATTACCGAGATTCACATATTACTGAAGTTGAATCTTTTGACGAATTTAAAAGCGTATTAAAGGAAAAAGGCGGATTTATTTCTGCACATTGGGATGGTACTTCAGAAACAGAAAATAAGATCAAGGATCTTACAAAAGCAACTATCAGATGTATTCCTTTTGACAGGAAAGAAGAGGCAGGAGCTTGTGTTTTAACGGGTAAGCCATCAAATGGGAGAGTGCTTTTTGCTAAGGCCTATTAAAAATTTTAAAAAAAATTGGAGAACATTTGCGGCATTCCAAAAAAGTTGTATTTTTGCATCCGCATTTGAAACAAAATGGTCCGTTCGTCTAGGGGTTAGGACGCCAGGTTTTCATCCTGGTAACAGGGGTTCGATTCCCCTACGGACTACGAAAAGAAACACTGAAAGAATTGTGTTTGTTTTTAGCAACAATTTAAGTTGCACTTTGAAATAATTTTTGGTCCGTTCGTCTAGGGGTTAGGACGCCAGGTTTTCATCCTGGTAACAGGGGTTCGATTCCCCTACGGACTACTTTTAAAAAACTTTTAAATAATAATTGAAATGGCAAATCATAAGTCAGCGTTGAAGAGGATTCGTAGCAATGAGACTAAGCGTCTTAGAAATCGCTACCAGCATAAAACTACAAGGAACGCGATCAAAAAATTGCGTGATGCCGATAAGAAAGAGGCTGAGGCTATGTTGCCTTCTGTTATTTCTATGATCGACAAATTGGCTAAGAAAAATATCATTCATGATAATAAAGCTGCTAACCTAAAGTCAAATTTGACTAAGCACGTCGCAGCACTTTAATTTTAGCAGTGTTCAATTTATAAAGGAATGCTTTCCGGTCTTCGGAAGGCATTTTTTTGTTGCTGGAATTTAAAAGACTGAGACACCGGTTAAAGTTGTAAATCTTTCCAGTGCTTTCATTCCAAGCTCTGAGTTGCCTTTTTCATTGAGTATTGGGCTCCATACCGCCACCGAATAATTATCGGGATGTATGGCTACAATCCCACCTCCAACACCACTTTTCCCGGGTAGGCCTACCTGAAAACTGAATTCTCCCGCTTCATCATAAAATCCGCAGGTTTGCATAAGCGCATTTATTCTTTTTACCGTTTTAGGTTTTAAGATCTTTTCATTGGTTTCCAGGATCTTTCCTCTATTAGCGAAGATCATAAAGGCTCTGGAAAGTTGCTTACAGGACATAGCAAGCGAACATTGGTGGAAATAAAAATCTACAATTGGTTCCACATCACATTTAATATTTCCTAAGGCTTTAATGTAATTCACTAAAGCGATGTTTCGGTATCCGGTAGATTTTTCTGAACTGGCCACTTTTTTATCGTAATGAATATCATCGTCTCCCGTGATCTTTCTAACAAAATCCAGCAATTCCTGCTTAGGGTCGTCTAATTGATCCAGTAAAATGTCTGAAATTACCAGGGCGCCGGCATTAATAAAAGGGTTTCTGGGTATTCCGCTTTCATATTCAAGCTGGGTAAGACTGTTAAAAGGGTCGCCAGATGGCTCTACATTTAAACGATCCCACAGATCTTCACCCATTAAACGCATGGCTATGGCCAGGGTGAAGACTTTGGAAATACTTTGAATTGAAAATTTTTCTTCGCTATCACCAAACGAGAAATTTTTCTGGTCACCACAATATACATGCATCCCAAATTTCTTCTGGTCTACTTTTGCCAGTTCTGGAATGTAGGATGCCACTTTCCCGGTTACATCCCTGTAACTCATTTCTTCCTGAATGGTGTTCAGTATTTGCTGGTAATCCATACTAGTTTAAATCGGTTAGATCTGTTTCTGTCTCTATTTCGAAAGGTAATTTTTCCTTTTTGAAAACCCTTGCCTGCAGCATGCCTTTTAACGTAACTTTATTATCTTTTATTTCCAGCCAGCTGCCTTCCCTTAGGCCAATCACCGGTTGCGAATTAAGACCGTGAAATTCTTTGATCCTGGTCTCCCTGGTCTCTCCTTTATGTTCTGAATTTGGATCTGGATCCAGGTAATGCGGATTGATATTAAATGGCACCAGGCTTAACGTTTGAAAGGATGGAGGGTATACTATTGGCATATCGTTAGTTGTTTGCATGCTTAACCCCGCAATATTAGTTCCCGCGCTTGTTCCCATATAAGGTGTCCCATTTTTTACCACCTCCCTAATCACGTTCATTAACTTATTCCTGTAAAGTTCAGATACGAGTAAAAAAGTATTGCCACCACCTGTAAAAATTCCTTCTGCATTTCTCACCGCCTCCACTGGATCATTATATTCATGAACTCCTTTGACCTTAATACCTGCCTTAGAAAAAGCCTCCGCGGCCCTGGCTGTATATTCATCATGTGATATTCCACCCGGTCTTGCAAATGGTATAAATAATATCTCCTGTACGTTTTTAAATAAATCTGGCAGGTAAGGTAGAAGGTATTCCAGGTATTCCTGGTTGTGAAGTGTTGAGGTACTGGCAAGAATTGCTCGCATCATATTTTTTACTGTAAATTTAGAGATTCAGGACTATTCTAAAAATTTTATAGCCCCTGAAAAGCTAAAACCAAAATTCGATCGTTATTAATTCCAGCGCTAACCAATATCTTTGAAAATCAGGTTATTCTTTAAACTCATAGTTTTCTTGATATTTTCTTCTCAAACTCTAACGGGGCAGGAAAGAGAAATACTGCAGGGACAGGTATTCATTGGGGACAGCCTCCAGAATATTTCAGATATACACGTAGTAAATCTTACCGGTGAAACGGGCACAACTACTAATGAGAAAGGAATTTTTAAAATTCCGGCTGAGCCTGGAGATACGCTGTTTTTTTCATCTATTCAACATGAGCACATTAAGCTCGTAGTGAGTGAATCTGATTTTGAAAAGAATCTGATCGTTCAATTGCGGAAAAAATTCAATGAGCTGGATGAGGTGCAGCTGGATGATATTCGGCTTACGGGTAACATTGCAAAAGATATTGATTTAGTGCCGAAATCTATTTATGAAAAACTCGGAATTCCTTTTCCTAAACCACGTCGGACGAGCCTGGAACTCGAGACTCATTCGGCATATAATGGTGGTAATATCGTGACCCTCCTTAATAAATTGAATGGAAAGTTCAGACAGCTGGAAAAAGCGAAAGAAAATAATGAAAGTTCTATAATGGTTAATAAAGGCCTTAACCTTGTAGGAAAATTTTTCTTCGTCTCGCAACTGAATATTGAAGAATCTGAAATAATTAATTTTCTTTTCTATTGTGTGGATGATGATGAATACAACAGGCTTGTAAGTGAAAAAAGAGTTTTACAGCTAATTGATTATTTTGAACTTAAAGTAGATTCTTTCAGAGCATTGCGTGAAATAGATTAAATTCCTTTTTTTTGTAAAATCATGAATATCAAGAATTACAATATTTATAATTTGAAATATAAGTTCAATAAAAATAAAGGCCTACTGGGTTTGATCTTTTTCTTTTGCCTCGTGGGACTTTCAGCTCAGGCGCAGGAATCAGTTTTACTAAAAGGAAAGGTAGAGGCTAGTAATCCCGACATTGAGAAGATCCACATTATCAACCTGAATCTTGAAAAGGGTGCAGTCACGAATACAGAAGGTGAATTTGAGATCTTCGCTAATGAAAATGACAGTTTATATGTTTCTTCAGTACAATTCTATAACACGACGGTTATTGTAACCCGGAAAATGATAGAGAATAAAAGCCTGAATATTCAGCTTCAGGATAAGATGAATGAGCTTGCAGAAGTGGTGATAGACGATATTAAATTATCTGGTCACCTTGCTAATGATCTTTCCAGGATCTCGATCACCGAGGTCGAAAAAAAGTATGAACTTCAGAATAATCTGAATGACTTCATTAGGAAAGACAGGGAGATGAATCCATATGAGAAGGCAATGTCTAATGGCGGAATAAGATTAGATAAGATCGCGGGTGCGGTCATAGATAAATTATCTGGCGATAAGCAAAAACCTAGAACCTATACTCCCCGTGATCTGGCGAATAAGAGCATAGCGATCGTAGGTAACGAATTTTTTCGGGAAGATCTCGATCTCAATGCTAATGAGGTTTGCAACTTTGTTTATTTCTGTACAGAAGATTCGGTATTCAGGCAACTGGTGCTCAATGATAATGCCTTTGTACTCATAGAATATTTTCAGACTCGCATCGAAGATTTCAGGCAAAGAAGAGGTAGTGCTTTAAATCAATCTTCACAATTGCCAGGATAATCTATTCCTTGATTAAACCTTTTTAATATAAAACAATCCAAAACATGCAGATGTGAATCATTTGATTTCTGGTTCAATATTTGCTTTTGAAGCACCAAAAATGACTATGAAAAAGACTTTAGTTCTTCTGTTTGCTATTATTTCCTTATGTTCTTTTACGAATGCAGACCACGAAACCTATTTAAGTGTTACCGAAATAGAATATAAAAAGGAACAAAAAAGTCTTCAAATAATTTCCCGTGTTTTCATAGATGATTTTGAGGATGTGCTTTCTAAGAGATATCAAAAAAAGATAAGTTTGTCTTATAAGGAAGATCTGATTTCCAATAAACCACTTATCGAAAAATATTTAGCCAAAAAACTTAATATTTCTGTTAACGGGAAGGAACTCAAATTAAATTTTCTAGGTAGTAAATTCGATGCAGATCAAATCGTTCTATTTATTGAAAGTGTAAATACTGAGAATTTTAGCAAGATAAAGGTCGAGAATCTTATTCTTACAGATCTTTTCGATAGCCAGAAGAATATAGTCCATGTAAAGAAGGGTGAGGATATTGAAAGCATGCTGCTATTGAAAGAAAACAGCAGTAAGACAATAAATTTTTAGAATGCTTTTTCCCATGGAGTTTAAAATACTTATTTTTAGCAACCTTAAATTAAAACCAAGTACATGAAGAGATTAAATATGCTATGCTCTGTGTTTCTAATGTTCGTTTTTGCAGGTGTATCTGCGCAGGAAACCGAACAAACCGAAACGCGGCAGGAAGGTCACACAAACCAGAACAAATTCAGGCAATTATATCAGGAATTTGCCACCCCTAACCAATATAGAACTGCATCCGGCGCTCCGGGTCCGGCCTACTACCAGAACGAAGCCGATTATAAGATGGATATCGTGCTGGATGATAAGAATTCAGTAATTACTGGTGATGAAACTATCACCTATCATAACAATTCACCTCAGGATCTTGAATATCTATGGGTGCAGTTAGACCAGAACATAAGAAAGAAGGATGCACCGCAAAAAGATGGTGACGGAATGGCGCCTGTAGCCACACCGGCAGGATTTGCCAGTAAATATATGGAAGCTCCCTTTGATGGTGGTTTCAATATTAAAGAAGTATCTGCTAACGGAACAGCTTTAAAGTATACGATACACCAGACAATGATGAGAATAGATCTTCCTAAGCCATTAAAGGCCGGAGAGAGTTATTCTTTTGATATAAAATGGTCTTACAATGTGAATAACCACGTGACAAACCGTGCCCGTTCGGGATATGAGCTATTTCCTGAAAATGGAAACAAGGCTTATGTGATCGCCCAGTTTTTTCCAAGAATGGCGGTTTATAACGATGTGGAAGGCTGGCAGAATTACCAGTTCTGGGGCAATGGTGAATTTGCTTTACCATTTGGTGATTACGAGGTGAATATTACGGTTCCTGCAGATCATGTGATGGAGGCTACCGGTGAACTTCAGAATAGAAAAGAAGTTTACACGAAAGAGATGATGAAACGTTACGAAAAGGCTAAGAAAAGCTATGATAAGCCGGTAATGATCGTAACGCAGGAAGAGGCTGAGGCTGCTGAAAAAGGTTTTTCAACAAAAACCAAAACCTGGACCTATAAGGCCGAGATGGTGCGTGACTTTGCTTTTTCAACCTCAAGGAAGTTCATCATCGATATGATGGCAGTAGATGTTATGGGAAAAGATGTAATGGCAGTATCGGTATATCCCAAGGAAGGTAATCCTCTATGGGAACAATGGTCTACCAGAGCTGTAGCCAGCACCCTGAAGAGTTATTCAGAGCATACTTTCCAGTATCCTTACCATAAAGCAGTTTCTGTACATGCGAAAAACCAGGGGATGGAATATCCTATGATCTGCTGGAACTATGGCCGACCAGATGAGGATGGTAATTATAGTGACCGTGTAAAATTTGGAATGATAAGCGTGATCATTCATGAAGTAGGGCATAATTTCTTTCCAATGATCGTAAATTCAGATGAGCGCCAGTGGGGATGGATGGATGAAGGTATTAATACTTTCGTACAATATGTGGCTGAACAGGAGTTCGCCACTGAATATCCGGAAGCTATTGCTCCGCTGGAGAAATATCCGTCAAGACGTGGAGAGCCTAGTAAGATCGTGCCTTATATGAAGGGTAACCAGGCTTATATATCTCCAATTATGTCCAACCCGGAACAGGTTCATCAATTAGGTAATAACGCCTACGGAAAACCTGCAACAGCTTTAAATATCCTTCGTGAAACTATCATGGGGCGTGAGCTGTTTGATTATGCATTTGCTACCTATTCCCAGAGATGGATGTTTAAACACCCAACTCCTGAAGATTTCTTCAGAACTATGGAAGATGCTTCCAGTGTGGATCTGGACTGGTTCTGGAGAGGTTGGTTCTATACCACAGATAACGTGGATATCGGGATTAAAGAAGTAAATAAGTATTATGTGACAGATACTCCTACCAAAGCAGGTAGAGATATGCTGGAAAGATATGGTACAAGCCCTGAAAAGATAGATGCTCTATATGTAATTAGCGAAGAAGATGAAGAGTTTAGCGCTGAGATGAAAGAAAGATCTCTATTGGAAAATTCTGAAACTCTACAGGCTTACGTAATGGATAATTTCAGCGAGGAAGAAAGAAAAAATCTTCAAACTCCTAAATACTTTTATCAGGTTGTTTTTGAAAAGCCGGGTGGACTGGTAATGCCAATAATTGCAGAATTGACTTATGCTGATGGTACTTCAGAAAAGGTTACTTATCCTGTGCAAATTTGGAGAAAAAATGATAAAACAGTGAGCAAAGTGATCCCTACAAATAAAGAGATCGTTAAGATAACTCTGGACCCTGATTTAGAAACGGCAGATGTCGATGTAGACAATAATAGCTGGCCTAAAAATGAGGATAAAAATGAATTTGAAGAGTTCAAGGATTCGTCCCAGGACTAGTAATTTTCATGAATAATATTTAAGCCGACTTTAACGAGTCGGCTTTTTTTATGCTTAGATTTGTAATTATATTTGTCCTGCTATGTATATGCTACCTTTATTTATTAGTGGAGCTGAAATTGCCTTTATCATGTTCATTCTGGTAATGGTATTTGGAGCCGATAAGATCCCTGATATTGCCAGAGGATTGGGAAAAGGCATGAAAGCCGTTAGAAATGCCTCCAATGATATTAAAAGTGAAATCCAGAAAAGTGCTGAAAAGCAGGGGATTGATACAGACTTCACCAAAGATGTTCGGGGAGAGATAGATAAAGTAAAAGAAGATATAGAAGAAATCACCGGATCTGTTCGACGCAAACGCTAATTTACTTTAGAGTATGTGGGAGAAAATTGAACAATGGGACCGGGATTTATTTGTATACCTGAACAATCTTGGGATCGAGCAATATGATGCTTTCTGGATCTTTGTTACTAATCCCCGCCACTGGATACCGCTTTACTTTCTTTTTTTCGCTTTTTTCTTTATGGCCTTTCATTGGAAAAAAGCAGTATTTTCAACGTTATTCCTGCTCGCCACCGTTTTCACCACCTGGGGTTTTACCAATCTCGTAAAAGGGATTGCTTTAAGGTTAAGGCCCAATAACACCCCGGAACTTACAGAACTAATAAGAATCCTCCAGGAGCCAACTAATTATAGTTTTTTCTCGGGACATTCTTCCACATCTTTTGCGGCCACAACTTTCCTGGTCCTGGTGATCGCCAAGAAAACCAAGTGGATCTATCTGGCCTATATCTGGCCCATAATTTTTGTAATGAGTAGAATATATGTTGGGGTTCACTATCCCGGCGACATTCTTGTGGGTATGATCGTGGGTATTTTAATGGCCATATTATTCTTTAAGTTATATAATAAGGCAGGACGTCGTTTATATTGATCATTTTACCCGGGTAAGGGTAAGACCATCCCTAATTGGTAAAATAACGGTCTCTACGCGGTCATCTATTACGAGTAGCCTGTTATATTCCAAAAGAGCTAAAGTAGACTCATCATCTTTCTTTGCCTTTTTCACAACCTTTCCAGACCATAATACATTATCTGAAAGTATGAGGCCTCCGGAATTCATCTTTTCAATGATCTGTTCGAAGTATTTGGGATAATTGGGCTTATCTGCATCAATAAATACCAGGTCGAACTTCGCATCGATCCCCGGGATAATTTCGGTCGCATCGCCAAGATGCTGAACTATCTGCCC
This sequence comes from Christiangramia sabulilitoris, assembly GCF_007050985.1. Classification (GTDB taxonomy): domain Bacteria; phylum Bacteroidota; class Bacteroidia; order Flavobacteriales; family Flavobacteriaceae; genus Christiangramia; species Christiangramia sabulilitoris. The sequence continues at coordinate 611,868 of NZ_VHSF01000002.1, read as the reverse complement.
GGCATAAGCGGATTTATCGAAATATTTTTTCTGAAGATCAAAAAGTTCTTCATTAACATCGATAGTATGCAGAACCCCATTCTTTGCAAGTCCTTCTGCAAGACAGAGCGCTGAATAACCTGTGTAAGTGCCAATTTCCAGTATAGTTTCTGGATTTTTCATTTTGGATAAGAGGCTTAAAACCCTGCCCTGGTAATGGCCGCTTAACATTCTTGGTTGCATTACCTTTTGATTCGTCTCCCGGTTTAACTGGGAGAGCAGGTCTGGTTCATTTTGAGAATGCGCAACTATATATTCATCAATATCCTCTGGTAAGAAATGCATTTGTTCAAATTTCCGACAAAATTAAAGATTTTAAGCGGGCTGGAGACCTTATCTCTTTTAAAACGAAATTGTATTTTTACGAAAAAATAGAAATATGCAGTTCGAGAATTCCAGAGAATTTGCCAGGCAATTAGATAAAGAAGATAAACTTTCTAAATATCGCAATGAATTCATCTTTCCAAAAGTTAATGGGAAAGAGGTCATTTATTTTGTTGGAAATTCTTTAGGACTGCAACCCAAAACTGCTCAGAAGTATGTCGACGAGATCATGAAAGACTGGGCTGAACTTGCCGTAGAAGGACATTTCTATGCTGAGAAATCATGGTGGGATTATCATGAACGATTTTCAGAAAAACTTGCGAAGGTGGTAGGTGCCAAGCCATCTGAGGTCACTGTGATGAATACGCTAACGGTGAACCTGCACCTGCTTATGGTTTCTTTTTACCGACCTTCGGGAAAAAGATACAAGATTATTTGCGAAGAAAAAGCTTTTCCAAGTGACCAGTACATGATCTCCAGCCAGGTAAGATTCCATGGCTATGACCCGAAAGATGCCATTGTAGAAATTAAAAAACGCGATGGTGAGAACAATTTCAGGACAGATGATGTACTCAAAAAAATAAAAGAGGTAGGAGAGGAGTGCGCCCTGGTACTTATTGGTGGAGTGAATTATTATACAGGTCAGGTTTTCGATATGGAAACCATTACCAAAGCGGGACATGAGGTTGGAGCTTTTGTTGGCTGGGATCTAGCTCATGCTGCCGGAAATATTGAATTAAAATTAAGTGAATGGAATGTGGATTTTGCCGCATGGTGCAGTTATAAATACATGAATTCCGGCCCGGGAAATGCTTCGGGATGCTTTATAAATGAGAAATATCACGATACTAAAGATATTCCAAGATTCGAAGGATGGTGGGGACATAATAAGGAAAGAAGATTTCTTATGGAACCTGAGTTTCAGCCTGAGCCTACGGCAGAAGCATGGCAAATAAGCAATGCTCCAATTTTGGCTATGGCTCCTTACCTGGCCTCACTGGAGATGTTCGCTGAGGTGGGTATGCCTGCCTTGATCGAAAAACGAAATAAGATCGTGGCTTACCTGGAATTTGTACTTCATGAGATCGATAAGGAAGTGGACAGTTCTTTTGAAATCATTACACCAGCAGATCAGGACCAGAGAGGTACGCAATTGTCTGTATTTCTCCATGGAGAGGGTAGAGAACTTTTTAAATATTTGATGGAAGCTGGGGTAATTACAGACTGGCGGGAGCCAAATGTAATACGACTTGCTCCTGCACCATTTTACTGTTCTTTTGAAGACATGTATGAATTTGGGCAGATCCTTAAAAAAGGAATTTTAACTAAAGAAACTATACAATAAAAAAGGAGGCGATCGCCTCCTTTTTTATTTTTAAAATATCAAAGTCTATTCTACTGCGATATCTGTAAAGAATAGTTTAAAGGATCCATCTTCAGATTTATGCATTTTGGCAACCTTAATATCTTTGAATTCGTCATAATCTTCCCAGGTAGTTGCCATTTGGTTGTTTCCATCTGCTGAATGATATACCCACTCCCTGATCATAAATTCATCGTCAAAATAGATATCGTAACTGTCCCCGGGGGTATAACCTCCTTCTGAACGATAATTTACGGTAAGCATTTGCATATCCTTCTTACTGATTGGTGCCGTAGCGGTCTTTACCTCACTAAAATTAGCATCTGACCATTCTAACTGAAATGGAAACAATAACCAGTAGGAATCATTGATAAATCTTTGATCTATATATTGGTTCGCCTCTTCAATACTATCCTGCCGTATATAGCTCATCGTAGAATCTTTTTCAATAAGAGTTATCCTATCTGTTCTGGTATCCCAGGTCCATTTTCTTTCAGACCTCAGCGTATCATTTACACTAACATTAAAAGTGAATTCAATTTTATTGATACTGTCAAATTCCTCAAGCCCATTGGCCAGAGCAATTTTTTCATGAATTTCCAGGTTCTGCTCCTCAGAAATGATTTCCTGTTCTTTTTTCTTGTCGTTACACGAATAGAATAAAATTCCCAGAATTGATAAGATGAATAGTTTTTTCATTTGGCTAATTTTTTTCTAAAGGTAGTAAATAATCATATTTACAACGCGGTTATACTCATCCCGCCATCGGCAATGATGTTATGGCCGGTGATAAATGAGGATTTCTCCATGGTCAGAAAGGCGATAATTGCCGAAATTTCACTTGCCTCAGCAACCCGGTTGAGCGGAGTCCGGCTTAAGATAGAATTCATTTTTTCTTCATTGTGCAGATAACCTTCAGTCAGGGGTGTTTTGGTGAACCATGGCGATACCGAATTTACCCGGATGTTATCTCCGGCCCATTCTACGGCAAGACTTCGTGATTGTTGCAATAACCCGGCCTTGGACATGGCATAAGGAGTCCCCGTTCCCACATCCTGAAGGGCGGCAGAAGAAGCTACGTTCACAATGGCAGACGTACCCGATTCCTTTAAATTGGGGTATAGCAACCGGCAGAATTGAAACGGCGCCATCAGGTTAATTTCCATCACTTTTCTAAATTCATCCTCGGTATATTCTGTTGCCTTTTTCCGAATATTGATCCCTGCGTTATTCACCAGGATGTCCAGGTTCCTCCAGTTCTCATCGATCCAGGATTTTATTTTATTCCGATCTTGTTCACTCGCAGAATCTGCAACCATTCCTTTTGCTGCAAATCCCTGTTGTTGTAATTCTTTTTCAAAAGCAATAATGTCTTCCTTACTTCTTGAGGTGAAAAGAACTTGGGCTCCAAGTTCAGCAAATTCTAAAACTGTCGCCTGCCCAATTCCTTTGGTACCTCCTGTAATTAATGCTTTTTTGCCTTCAAGTTTCCACATTTTTTGGATTTTAAGTTAATGAGTATAAACAAAAAAACCCTTTGATTACTCAAAGGGTGGTGATTGTTCTATAAAATATTACAGCCGTCTTCCAGTAAGAAGCTTATATAGAATTAAAATAACGGCTAAAACTATTAAAATATGGATAATGCTTCCAAGGTCTGGAAATGCAAAATATCCAACAAGCCATCCAATGACCAGTAAAACGATAATAAGCCAAATTAAATCTCTCATGTCAGGTTAAATTTAAGGCAGGCCTTTAAGCTTGCCTATGGTTAATATTAAATGTTAAGTTGTTAAGTATGTTGATTAATTCCAATATAAAGTTAGATAATAGAATTACCCGCAACTTCTCATTTAACCTTGATTTAACTTTACTTCCTAAAAATCAGAGGGGTTATCAATTATTTTCTTTGCCCTGCTTCTGATCTTTTCCATTTCTTCAGAATCTTTCTTATCCAGAAGACTGAGCATCATGTTCATACGTTGGTTATCCCGGAATCTTTCCTGGTTAGAATCCAGAAAATTCCAGTATAGACTATTAAAAGGACAGGCGTCTTCCTCTGTTTTCTTACTTACCTTATAATGACAGCCTTTGCAATAATTACTCATTTTATTGATATAGCTTCCGCTGGAAACATAGGGTTTGGTAGCTACAATTCCTCCATCAGCGAACTGGCTCATTCCTCGCGTATTGGTTATTTCCACCCATTCTATGGCATCTATATAAATTCCCAGGTACCATCTATCTACTTCGTCTGGGTGGGTTTCTGTAAGCAAGGCAAAATTTCCTGTAATCATTAAACGCTGAATATGGTGAGCGTAAGCATTTTCAAGACTGTTTTTAATAGAATGGTGCAGGCAATTCATTTTGGTTTTGGCATCCCAGTAAAATGGAGGAAGTTCATTTTGGTTTCTTAATTTATTAGATTTTCTATAGCCCGGCATTTCTTTCCAGTATATACCCCGCATATACTCCCTCCAGCCCAGGATCTGTCTTACAAAACCTTCTACCTGGGAGATATCTATTTCATCCTTATTCTCATAATAATGATCAATCACAGAATCTATGACCTCTTTAGGCGACAGCATTTTTGTATTCATACTGAATGATAAACGGGAATGAAACAGATATTCTTCGTCTGTATGAAGTGCATCCTGATAATCCCCGAAATGTACCAACAGGTTTTTGCAAAAATAATTGAGTACAGAAAGTGAATCTTCCCTGGAGGTAGGCCAGTTAAAATTTTTTTCTTCAACTGTACCGATGGTTGAAATACCTGCTTTTTCTAATTCCCGGTTCAGATCGCTTACGTCTTTTCTAAAGCCTCTTTCGTGCGGAATTTCTGGTTCACCTTTCCATTTCTTGCGGTTGGATTTATCAAAATTCCATTTGCCGCCTTCAGGATTGGAATCTGTTTCCATAAGAACCTTGAATTTCTTTCTAAGGTGACGGTAAAAATATTCCATCGTGAGCTGCTTTTTCCCCTCATAAATCTTAGTAAGTTCATCTCTGCCGGTGAGGAAATGTTCGGTGTCATAATTTTGTGTTTCAATTTCGAGCTCTTTTGTAAGTTCCTTTAATTGCTCATCAAGACGATATTCATCAGGTAACTGATACTCAAATTTTTCGAAGCCTTTATCTGAAATTAGTTCTTTGATATTCTTTTTGAGGTCCTGCTGGTTTTCCTTATCGTTAATTCGGTAATAGATCACAGTATGGTCACGCTCAGATAAATAATCTGCAAAATTTCTCATGGCGCTAAAAAATCCAATCACTTTTTGAATATGATGGGTCACGTAGTCTGTTTCCTGTCGCATTTCCATGATCAGGTAAGTGATGTGATCCTGGTCGCCATTATACCAGCTATGTTTGTGATTTAACTGGTCTCCAAGGATAAGTCTAAGCGTTTTTAATTTTTCAGCCATAAATTTTGGTATTCACCGTCAGGATCATAACGATCTGCCTGACTTTCTATATTGAATTTTCGGTCCCGGGGATCATTACCAACCCCGCTATTATACATCCAGTTTCCCCAATTACTGTGCACATCATAATCTATGAGGAGACTTTCAAAATAGGCAGCTCCAATGCGCCAGTCCTGTTTTAGTTCTTTTGCCCAGAAGCTATTTACATTCTGCCGGCCACGGTTGCTCATAAATCCTGTAGCAGCGATCTCTTTCATATTGGCATTTACAAAGTCATATTTTGTATTTCCTGCAATCCAGTTTTCCAAACTTTCTTTATTGCTTTCCCATGTATAAGATCTTTCCAGTATACCTCCCGGTTTAAATATATTATTCCCATGCTTTAGGGATACATATTTGAAAAAGTCTCTCCAGATCAACTCAAATATTAACCAGTATGTACTTTGATTACTGGTATGTTCTTTTTCAAATTTTTTTACTTCATGGTAAATGGTTCGAGGTGAAATACTGCCATTCGCCAGCCAGGCAGATAACTTCGAGCTGTATGCAGTCCCTATAAGTCCATTCCTGGTATTTTTATAGTCTAAAAGGTTCCGGGATTCCCAGAAGTACTCCCGTACTCTCTTCATTGCATTATTTTCTCCACCCTTAAAAGGAAAAGCAGATCTTTCATCCTGCTGAAAATTTTCAAAGCCGAGGTCGTTTAGAGTAGGGATTTCGGTGTTTTCAAAAGTATCATCTGGTATGTTCCCAGAGGGTGTGTCAATTAGATCTCTTACCTGAGATTTCTTTTCACAGGCTTTTCTGAATTCGGTAAATACTTTTGGTATTTCATTAAATGAGTCGAAAGGTATATCTTCAGGGTGATATAAAAATTGCTGGTAGAAAGAATTAAATTCTAAATCCCGGCAATTTCCTTTTACTGCATTTTCCACCTCTTTCTCTTCCTGCGTCCATTCCTTCTGAAAGTAAACGGCTTTTATTTCATAATTTGAAACCAGTTCCGGAAAAATATTTTCAGGCTGCGTATGGTAGACTAGCAGCGGTATATGAAGATCTCGCAAGTTATTCCTTAAATCTTCAATAGTTTCTATTAGAAATTTAGCCCGGAATTTCCCGGTTTTGTGAAAGCCATAGGGTGTTTTCTGAAATTGTCTGGGATCGAAGCAATAAAGACCAATAACTCTTTTATGCTTTTCACATGCGATTTTTAAAGCTTCATGATCTTCTACTCTCAAATCGTTTCTAAACCATACCAGGCCTGTATTCATCCTTTATTTTTTCTGCATTTCTCACTACAATATTTTACATTTTCCCAATCCTTCTTCCATTTTTTACGCCACCTGAAAGGGCGCTCACAAACCGGACAAATTTTTTCGGGAAGATTTTCTTTCTTCATTAAATTTAATTGCTGAAAAAAGACTTAACTACCTGGTTAGGCCTGGCATAATGAAAACGGTCAATGAGACTTGGGAGTGAATAACCATCGAGCCCGTTAATAGCTACAGTTCCGGCATCGTCAAGGCGCAGCCACCCATCAGGCATTTGTATTCCCTCATCAAAATAGATATGTTCTATTGCCGCAACTACCAGTAATGTGTCATTTTCCTCTATATGGTATTCATTAAGAAATTTACAACCTAATTTGATTTCAGATTGCTTTACATAGGGCGCATGAAAATCATTCAGGTATTCTTCAGTAAGGCCTGTTTTATTGAATTCAGATATATCTTCTTCATATTTGGCGGCGGTATGATGAGCCTGTTCTATCATTTTTTCATGAACGTGGTTCACTGTGAAATAAGAGGTTTCTTTTATATTCTTATAGGTATTTCTGGCCACGCTCAAAGGCCTGGTAACAAAACCCAGCATCGCCGGATTGCTTCCCATGTGAGTAACCGAGCTGAAGACTGCCACGTTGGGATTTCCATCCCTGGATTTGGTAGCGATAAGATTGGCAGATTTAAAACCGGTGCAACTGTTGATCAGGTTCAGGCGGAAAATTTTTTCCATCTTTTTTATATCGGTGGAATCAATATGTTTCATAAAAAAAGGTCAGTTTTTTTGACTGACCTCAATTTATTAAATGCTTGCGTAAACGCCTGTTAATGTACCTTTAAATTAATTCTGATTCTCCATTTTATTGATGGCCATCTCATATTCTTCCATGGCCTCACGTACTGCATCAATATTATCTGAAGCTTTTTGGTGAGCATCTTCCATAACCTTTTCAAGATTCTTATCCGGATGTTGAAAAAGGTCTGTAATCACATGATTAATTTTATCAATGAGACTGTGCTGGGTATTCTTGATATCTTCCAGCTTGTTTAACGTAGACCTCATGTGGTCAAGTTTCTCCTGATCCATAATTTATAGTTTTTAGTTACTACAAGTTACCTCATCAATCATCTGAACCAAAATTCTTAACAGCATTTTAAAGAGCTTTATAATAATATTATGAAACTTTTTCAGCTTCGTAAGCCGGATAATCTATATAGCCTTCTTTTCCCTGGGTATAAAAAGTATCCTTATCATAATCTGCAATGGGCCAATCGTTTTCAAAACGCTTAGGCAGGTCTGGGTTAGAGATAAACAGCTTCCCGTAGGCTACAAGATCTGCATCACCTTCTTTGATCACCTTGTTACCTGATTCACGGTCAAATTCGTTATTGATCATTAAAGTTCCTTTATAGATCTTTCTGTATCGTTTCGCGATCTGTGTTTCCAGATAAGGTATATCACTTACATCTGTAAAGGGTTCTGAAAGGTGGACGTAAGCCAGATCGTAGGCATTTAATTTATCAATTATGTAGTCGAAGGTGGCAATACTATCTTCTGTGGCAATTATTCCGAAGGACTCGTGCAGGGAAGGGTTGAACCTGCATCCTATTTGGTTTTCAGGCCAGATCTCACTTACAGCTTCCAGGACATCGAAAAAGAATCTTGCCCGGTTGGGTATACTTCCTCCGTAGTCGTCGGTTCTACGGTTAGCGTTTTTATTGAAAAACTGATGAAAGAGATATCCGTTTGAAGAATGTAATTCGATACCATCAAAGCCGGCTTCTTTGGCCATTTGAGCGGCATGTCTGAATTCCTGGATAGTTTCCTGTATTTCCTGCATGCTCATTTCCTTAGGATCTGTTGTTTGTTCAAAACCATCGGGTGTATATACTTTGGCGTTCGGGTTAACTGCGCTTGGAGCCAGTGGTTTGTCTCCCCCATGAAATTTTGGATGTGAGATCCGGCCCACATGCCAAAGCTGAATAAAAATTTTACCGCCCTCGTTGTGAACTGCTTCCGTAACTTTTTTCCATCCTTCCACCTGTTTTTTGGTATATATGCCAGGGGTGTGCACATAGCCTACAGCACGCTTGGAAACTTGTGAACCTTCAGAGATGATCAATCCGGCGCCGGCACGCTGGGTGTAATATTCTACATGCATTTCTGTTGGAGCATTATCAGGATTGTCTGCTCTACTCCGGGTCATGGGTGCCATTATAACTCTGTTCTTCAGAGTAATGTTACCCAGTTTATATTCCTGAAGTAATGGTTGGTTTTCTTTTGTCATATTCCTTTTTTGCCTAAAAATACCTGATATCATTAGTTTCTGCTGTTAAGAAACTGATAAATGAATGTCGGCTTGATATCTGTTAAATCAGCTTATACAGGTGATTTTCATATTATTTAAGTAATTTCGCAGGAAGAATAAAGTATCATCTTTTAGCAGATTTTGGTCTTGTTAATAGGATATACTTTTCAAACCGATACATGCAAGAAGAAAAAGATGTGGCAATTGTAGGATCTGGACTCGTGGGATCCCTGCTGGCTATTTTCCTGAGAAAACAAGGTTTTAAAGTTACCGTTTTTGACCGTAGGCCAGACGTTCGTAAAGTTCAGTTCTCGGGCAGGTCTATAAATTTGGCGATGTCCAATCGTGGCTGGAAAGCTTTGCGTGAAGCCGGAATAGAGGAGGAGATAAGAGAGCTGGCACTGCCATTGGATAAAAGAGCGATGCATGTTGAAGGGCAGCCGGTTTATTTTCAGAAATATGGAGAAGAAGGTGAGGCGATTTATTCTATCTCCCGGGGTGTGCTGAACCGGAAAATGATCGATCTGGCTGAAACTGCCGGAGCAAAATTCAAATTCGAGGAAAAGATCTGGGATGTGGATATGAAAGAAGCCAGACTTTATACCGGAGAATCTGAAAAAAGTGTCTGGAAAGAATATAAATTTGATCTCATATTTGGAGCAGACGGTGCCTTCTCAAGGGTAAGGCATAAAATGCAACGCCAGAGCAGATTTAATTACTCCCAGCATTTTATCGACGTAGGATACAAAGAATTAACCATTCTCGCCAATGAGGATGGGTCTCATAAACTTGATAATTCATCATTCCATATATGGCCCAGGGGTAATTTCATGTTAATAGCGATGCCTAATCTTGATGGTACGTTTACATGTACCTTGTTTATGCCTTTTGAAGGCGAAGTTTCATTTGAAACCATTAAAACCGAACAGGAAGCTGATACCTTTTTTGAGAAATATTTTCCGGATATAAAGGATGAGATTTCTAATCTGAAAAAGGATTTTTTCAGGAATCCCACAAGTGCCATGGTGACTATAAAATGTTTTCCCTGGTCTTATTACGATAAGATCACCCTGGTTGGAGACTCTGCGCACGCTATTGTTCCTTTTTACGGGCAGGGGATGAATGCCGGCTTTGAAGATATTTCAGTATTAAATGATAAGATCAATAAATATGGTAATGACTGGCAATTGATCTTTGAGGAATATCAGAATGAAAGGAAACCTAATGCCGATGCTATTGCAGAATTAAGTTATAGAAATTTTGTTGAGATGAGCAGTAAAACGGCAGATCCTTCATTCCTTCTCCGGAAAAAGATCGAAAAGAAATTTGCCCAGGATCACCCGGAGCTATGGACACCTCTATATTCCAGAGTTACCTTTTCAGATAAAGCCTATGCAGATGCCCTGAAAATTGGAGATTACCAGCGAGGGATCATGGATCAGGTGATGGAAATTCCGCAGATAGAAGAAAAGTGGGATAGTGAAGAGGTGGAAAAGGAGATTATAAAACTCATCAAAAAATAAAGCCCGCTGAAAAGCAGGCTTATAATTATATTACTTCTAAAGAGCTAATGTTTATTTAAATATGCATTTTTTATTCGCTCGAATTAGAGTGTTGATTCTCTTTCAATAGCTCAGGAAATTTCGATTTGAACCTGTTAAGTCTTGGGATCGAAACATTCCTGATGTAAGGATTATTAGGATTGTTCTTTTCATAATTCTGATGGTAGTCCTCTGCTTTCCAAAATTTCTGAAAAGGTAATATTTCGGCCGCGATTGGCTCATCATATTTCTCAGCAACCTTAGCTTTTACCTCCTCGATTATATTTTTCTGTTCTTCATTCTGGTAAAAGATGATCGATCGATATTGTGAACCCCTGTCTGGACCCTGACCATTCACCTGTGTAGGGTCCTGGGATCCAAAAAATATTTCTACCAGTGTTTTAAAATCTACGACTTCAGGATCGTAAATTACCTCTACAGCTTCTGCATGACCGGTCCTGCCTGTATTACTGGATTTATAGGTCGGGTTCTTAGTGTGACCTCCAGAATACCCGGAAATAGCCTCTTCTACACCTTCAACGCTTTCATAAATGGCTTCAACACACCAAAAGCAACCACTGGCAAAATAAGCCTTCTCCAGTCCATTTTGAGATGAAGCTTCTACAGGCTCTGCATTGGCGATTTCTTTCTGAGGATTGCTATTATTATCTTTAGTTTGATTTCCACACGCCAGGAAAATTAGACTGATAAAGTTTAATAGTAAAAATTTCATAATTATTTCTTTTTATAAGTTCCTTCGAGAGTTTTCTTTCCAAGTAACGCGTAGTCTATCGCGATCTCGCCATCTATTCTAAATCCTTTCCAGTCTAGCTTTAGATCACCATTGGTCTCCGGGCTTAAGACTGCAATTGGCATACCAGTCTCAAACTTTTCCCACGGAATTTTTTCAGCAGTTGTTTTTGCAGTTCTGCCGTTATAGAAAATATTGATATTATTTCCATCTTGCTGAAAACGGGCATTTATATACATCTCGTTTTCTTTGAGACATAATTCTGAAGTACCATTGGTTGCAACCTCTAGACAATAACATTTGCAGGAAGTATCTTCCTGATGTTCCGTATTAAAATAAGTACCGGGAATTGCCGTAGCAGAATTAGAATTCTCAGTTCGATCTATCTCAGTTTTCTTCTTTTCCTCTGCAACTATGTGTTGGTCCTGTATAGAAGAGCCGGGGTCATTTTTAAATTCTTTAGAATCATTTTCAGCAGAAAAATCATCTTTCTCCTTGCCGGAATTGTTGCAGGCCATTAGGCATGCGGTGAAGCATAATAGGATTATCAAAGTTCTCATATTCATTTGAATTGGGTCCTCTAAAGATAGCCCATATATGATCGATTAATGTGAAATACTTGTTAATCCGGCAGAGGCTTTAATTTAAGGCATAAAAAAACTGCCTGAAAAACTTTTGCTTCAGATCCGGAGATCTTACTGTTATTTTCCAGGCAGTCTAAAAATTAAAATTGGAGGAAGTTTAGAACTTCTTGAACATTCCTTCCATTTTTTCCTGTTCTTCTTTGGCTAGCTCCTCGTCTACAAGGATTCTACCGCTATGTTCATCTGTGATAATCTTCTTACGACCGGCAATTTCCATAATTACCTGCGGAGGAATAGTGAAGAATGAACCACCAGAGGCACCACGCTCTACGGGTACTACGGCTAAACCATTCTTTACATTACTTCTGATTCTCTTATAAGCCTTAACAAGCCTGTCTTCGATATTTTTCTCATATTCCTGAGATTTTTCGATTAAAGCCTGCTCTTCTTTTTCAGTTTCCTTAAGGATCTCGTCAAGTTCACTCTTTTTGTGTTTAAGGTGAGCTTCACGTTCCGCAAGCTTTTCTTTAGTCTTAGCAATGATCTCTTTCTTCTGCTCGATCTTAACCTTGTACTCTTTGATATGCTTTTCTGAAAGCTCTATTTCTAATTCCTGAAATTCTACTTCTTTACTTAGAGCGTTGAATTCCCTGTTGTTACGAACATTTTTCTGCTGCTCAGAATATTTCTTGATGGTAGTCTTTGACTCCTCAATCTGGTTCTTCTTATTCTTGATGTCATTCTCGATTACTTCGATATCTGCATCCAGTTTCTCCAGGCGTCTGTTCAAACCTGCTACTTCGTCTTCCAGATCTTCAACTTCCAGAGGTAATTCACCACGTACGTTTCTAATTTCATCGATTCGCGAATCCACCAACTGAAGATCGTACAGTGATCTTAACTTCTCTTCTACAGTAACATCGTTTTTTTTCGCCATATTATAAATAATGTATTGGATTGGTATTTGTGTCTGCTAAAATAAGTGCAAAACTACTAATTTTTTTGCTAAGAAAAGAATATAGTAAATTTTTTGTAAACTGTTCACTTTCATAGTGTCCAATATCTGCTAGCACCAGTTTTTGCTCGGCTTTATAGAAGTCATGATATTTCAGATCTGCGGTAATGAAGATATTAGCGCCCGCAGCTTTGGCATTATCGATCGCAAAGGCACCGCTGCCACCTAAAACAGCCACTTTTTTTATAGGTTTGTTCAGGAACCGGGAATGTCTCACACAACCGGATTTGAAAGTTTGTTTGAGGTTTTCTAAAAAGTTGAGTTCATCAGTCTCATTTTCCAGTTCACCAATCATTCCCATGCCTAATTGCTGATTTTTATTTTCAAGACTATGAATTTCGTAAGCTACTTCTTCATATGGATGACTGCTGAATAATGCTTTCAAAATCTTAGATTCCAGATGAGCGGCATAAGTGACCCCTATTTGTGTTTCATCTTCATAATGTATTTCTCCCTTTTTACCAATTACCGGGTTGGAGGCCTCATTTCCTTTAAAACTACCCTTGCCATTGATATTGAAACTGCAATTGTCATAATTGCCAATATTTCCGGCTCCCGCATTAAATAATGCCTCTCTTATTTTATCAGCTTGCTCCAGAGGTGCAAAGGTCGTAAGCTTTTTTATTGAATCGGTTCTGGGAATGAGGATTTCGCGGTTTATAAGTCCTAATTTTTCGCAGATAATATCATTCACTCCTTTATGCTGATTATCGAGGGCGGTGTGAATAGCATAGATCGCGATATCATTTTTAATCGCTTTTAGAACTGTTCTTTCAACATAGTTGCTTCCGGTGAGTTTTTTAAGCCCGGAGAAAATGATTGGATGAAAACTAATGATCAGGTTACAGTTTTTTGCTATGGCCTCGTCCACTGTGGCCTCAAGTGTATCCAGGGTAATAAGGGCACCCGTTATTTCTGCGGAACGATTACCTACCAAAAGGCCCACGTTATCAAAGCTTTCAGCATATTTTGTGGGTGCAAAATCTTCTATAAGGTCAATTACTTCCTGTATGATCATAATTTAATATTTTAGCTTCCGGGATTGGATGCAGTTCCTCCATTTGTGTAGAAATCTGCAAAATTTGCATTTTATCTGCAAACAATCCAAATATAAAAATACTAAGCCTTTTATGCCGAATCCAAGAAAATTACTTTACCCATTTTCTCTAATATACCATGGAGTGACCAGGGTTCGGAATAAACTATATGATAATAATATACTGAAATTCAGATCTTACGACCTGCCGGTTATTGCGGTGGGGAACCTTAACATGGGTGGTACAGGAAAATCACCGATGATCGAATTTCTTTTGAGGATTTTAAATGAGCATTTAAAGGTTGCTACTTTAAGTCGTGGCTATAAGCGGGAAAGTAAGGGCTTTCAACTCGTCGCAGAATCAGATTCGGTATCGAAAAGCGGGGATGAACCCTTACAGTTCAAAAATAAATATCCAGATGTGATCGTAGCTGTGGATGCTGACAGGCAGGAGGGAATCAGGGAATTGTTGAAATTTAAACCCGATGTAATTCTCTTGGATGATGCTTTTCAACACAGAAAGGTTAAAGCCGGGTTCTATATACTTCTTACGGCTTATGGAGATCTGTTTGTGGATGATCTTATTTTACCGGCAGGTAATTTAAGGGAATCATCTTCAGGAGCCAGGAGAGCAGATGTTATAATTGTTACCAAATGCCCAAATGATCTAAGTGAAGCAGAGCAAAAAAAGATATGTAATAGACTCAAACCCGAATCTCATCAGGCGGTATTTTTTAGTTCTATCAAATATTCAGATAATGTGATTTCCAAAGTGGGTGAAAGATCTTTGGAGGGTCTTAAATCCCGAGATTTTGTCTTGGTTACCGGAATTGCTAATCCTGCTCCTTTACTTGAATTTTTAAAGTCTAAAAATTTTCAGCCTAAGCATTATAAATTCTCAGATCATCATAATTTTTCCAAAAGTGAACTGGAACAGCTTCAGCAGGAACCAGCGATACTAACTACAGAAAAGGATTATATGAGGTTACGGGACAAAATACCAGCAGAGAAGTTATACTATCTGCCTATAGAAGTAGAATTTCTGGAGCGGGGAGAGAAGCAGTTTACAGAGAAGATTAAATTATATGTAAATAAAAAAGAGGTGTAAAAAACACCTCTTTTTCTTTCTGGCTAATTCAAATTATATAAAAGTCTAGTATATAATTCAATTTGCCAATTCTTTTACAAAGCACGTGCCAGAAGTTAAACGGCAGCTTCTTTTGCAGCAAGATATTTATTGATCTTGTGAAAGAATTCTTCAGTTTTATACGGTTTAGGGATAATATCGTTGAAACCGTTCAGGTAAAATTCATCAAGATTATCATCCAGAGTTACGGCAGTAAGTGCAATAATTGGGATAGAACCATCAAATTTCCTGATCTCTATGGTCGCCTCAATTCCGCTAATTCCCGGCATGTGGATGTCCATAAGAATAAGGTCGAATGCATTATTCTGAACTTTTTCAATAGCAATGGTTCCATTATCCGCAACATCGCAGATCACTTTGTTTTTTTCCAGGATCTTGCGCGTGATCATCTGGTTGATCTTATTGTCTTCCACGACCAGGATGCGTTTATTCTCCATGATGTCGTTGGTGAGTTTCGCCTCGTCAATTTTTGGAGTTGCATTAGCTTTCGCGAATTCTGCCTCAGGTGCTTCGAATTCCAGTTCGAATGTGAATTTTGATCCTTCGCCTAATTCACTTTCCAAATCGATCTCACTACCTAGCAAGCTCAACAGGTTCTTAACAATGGAAAGTCCAAGACCGGTACCTCCAAACTTCCTGTTGATCTGAGTAGAGCCCTGGGTGAAATTATCAAAAATAGCTTTCTGTTTCTCCTTGCCAATTCCTTCTCCATTATCCCGGATCTGAAATTCCAGCTTAATTTTTTTACCGACCTGCCCGGTTTTTTTAACATCGATCCAGATGTCACCGTCTTCGGTAAACTTGATGGAGTTTCCTATCAGGTTAATAAGGATCTGAGATATTTTAAGAGGGTCGCCAGATAATTTCTCCGGTATGGAATTATCGAATTCAAAGTGTAGTTTGGTGTTCCTTTCATCAGCTGAATTTTTCAATGCTATCAAAACATCTGAAATTCGCTTTTTAAGGTCGAAACTAGAGTTTACGATCTCGACCTTGTTAGCCTCAAGCTTGTTAAGGTCCAGAATGTTGTTAATAAGGGAAAGCAGGTATTCCCCTGAAAATTTCAGGGAATTTAGATGTTCCTTTTGACTTTCGGTAGGGCTTTCTTCTAATAGCAAATGCGTCAACCCGGTCACAGCATACAAAGGTGTTCTTAGTTCGTGGGTAATCGTGGTAAGGAATTGAGCCTTGGCCATTGATGCTTTCTCAGCATTTTCCTTGGCCAGTACCAGTTCTGTATTCTTTTTTTGAAGTAATTCGTTAGCTCGTGCTCTTAAATTATTGTTCTTGTATAAGGAGAGGGTTAATAATGATAGTATGGTAATTAACGCGACACTTAGTATAGTGGTAAGTTTATTAACCTTCAGGGTGCGTTCCTGTTCAGCATTTTGCTGTGTTAGATCTTCTACGGTAGACTTTAATGCTTTTACTCCTATCCGGGCATCTATTTCTGTGGCTAAAGCTTCCTTGTTGACATCAAATACAGCAGCTCTTATCTCATTTTTCTTTTTAAGATAAAATAAGGCCATGGGCAGGTTATTCCTTTTTTCTTCAATTTCACTTAAAATTCCATAAGAATACATCGACATGCCGGTGAAACCTCCCTCGATGGCGATGTTTAAAGACTTTTGAGCAGCTTCTTCAGCTTTTCTAAAATCGCCTTCTCTTTCATTTACACGGGCAATAAAATAATATAGTCTGGTTAGCTCATATCCATTGGTGGTGCTTTCCAAATATATTTTAGCATTACTTAATTCTGCTTTAGCCCGGTCTAAATTACCCTGGTCTAGAAAAATAATCGCTTTGTTCAGAGCAATTATTCCCAGCTTATCCTCATTATCCTTTTTTTGGTAATATTTCTGTGCCAGGTTAAGGTATTTGAGGGCCCTGTCGTTATCTTCCTTCGCGGTCAACAATTTACCATACATAATGTATGAGTAATTCAAACCTTCCTGGTCATCGATCTCTCTTTGAATGGAAATTGCTCTTTCCAGTTGAGTGATTCCCTTGTCGTACTCATGTCGTACGCTGTACATCCTGGCCAGAATACTGCTGGAAAGTGCCACATAGCGATCATGCTTGATGCGCTTAGCCAGTTCAAGAGATTTGTTTAGCTGATTATGTGCTTTGTCAAAAAGCATCTGGTCAATAGAGCTTTCTGCCTGTTTTAGCAGTTGCTTTATTTGTTCAGGCTTAGGTTCTGTCTCGCTTATAGATGAATCCTGGAATCCAAATAGAATAAAACAACAGATTGATAAAAAGAAAAGCTTTAGGTTCTTCATTCGGGAAAATAGCTAGAAGCTGTTAATGCGGTTAAATATAGCTATTTATCGTTAATGAGTGAAATTAAATCGATAAGACGATTAGAATAGCCAATTTCATTATCATACCAGCCAATTAATTTAACAAGTTTGCCCCCAATAACAGAGGTCATCTGGGCGTCGAAAATACAACTGTTAGGGTTGTCTAAAATATCTATGGATACAATGGGATCCTCGGTATATTGAATAATATTTTTCATTTTACCGTGAGATGCTTCTTTAAAAAGTGCGTTAACCTCCTCAATACTAGTATCTTTTTTCACATTAAGAGTCATATCTGTTAGAGATCCATTAGGTACAGGAACTCTTATGCCACACCCGCCAATGACTTCACTCAGATCTGGAAATATACTGGTAAGGGCTTTAGCCGCACCGGTTGTAGTGGGTATGATAGATTGAGCTGCAGCCCTGCTGCGTCTCAGATCGCGGTGAGGTTTATCATGTAAGCTTTGATCTGAGGTATAAGAATGCACTGTAGTGATATATGCTTGCGTAACTTCCAGGTGATCATGGATTATCTTCAGCATAGGAGCGGCGTTATTCGTAGTGCAGGAAGCATTGGAAATTATTCTTTCAGAACCGTCCAGTATATGTTCATTAACTCCTAATACCACCATTTTAATATGGTCATCCTGCGCCGGAAGAGAAAGAATTACTTTCTTAACTCCTTCTTTTAAATGGCCTTCCAGTTCTCTTTCGGTTTTAAATTTTCCGGAAGACTCGACTACGTAATCTACCTTATGTTCATTCCATGGTATATCTGCGGGTTGATCATAGTTCAGTAAAGGAATTTCATTTCCATTTACCACAATGGCAGATTCTGTAGAGGTAACCTCGGCTTTTAATGTGCGGTGAATACTATCGTACTTTAAGAGGTGCGCGAGGCTTTTAGCATCATGAATATCATTGATCGCTACCACCCTAATGGTTGGATGATGCAGGAGAATTCTGAAAAGATTTCGTCCTATTCTGCCAAAACCATTA
Organism: Christiangramia sabulilitoris; assembly: GCF_007050985.1. Lineage (GTDB taxonomy): Bacteria > Bacteroidota > Bacteroidia > Flavobacteriales > Flavobacteriaceae > Christiangramia > Christiangramia sabulilitoris. The sequence continues at coordinate 593,749 of NZ_VHSF01000002.1, read as the reverse complement.
ATGGCAATATTAATTGTTTTAGCCATTTAAGAGACTAGTTTATGTGCTTTTGTGCTTTGTAAGAAGATCTAACCAGGGCGCTGCTTTCAACATGTCTGAAACCTAGATCCAGCCCTATCTCTTCGTACTTTTTAAATTGATCTGGAGTGATAAATTGCTTTACCGGTAAGTGTTTTTTACTTGGCTGCAGATACTGCCCTATAGTTACCACATCTACGCCGGCATCACGAAGATCATTCAAAGTCTGTATAACTTCTTCTTCCTGTTCGCCAAGGCCGAGCATGATACCAGATTTGGTTCTTCTAATACCGCTGTCCTTCAGATATTTTAAAACAGCAAGGCTGCGGTCGTATTTTGCCTGAATTCTAACTTCGCGGGTAAGTCTTTTTACCGTTTCCATATTATGAGAAACAACTTCTGGCATTACTTCTACAATACGGTCGATATTTCTTTCATTACCCTGGAAATCTGGAATGAGGGTTTCTAAAGTAGTCTCAGGGTTCATCCTGCGGATTGCTTTTACGGTTTCAGCCCAGATGATCGATCCCATATCTTTTAGATCATCACGATCCACACTCGTTACCACGGCGTGTTTTATCTGCATTAGTTTTATGGATCTGGCTACTTTTTCAGGTTCATCCCAATCTACCGTTTCCGGTCTTCCGGTTTTTACGCCACAAAAACCACATGATCGTGTACAAATATTTCCCAGGATCATAAAGGTAGCAGTTCCTTCGCTCCAGCATTCACCCATATTAGGGCAGCTCCCAGAAGTACAAATAGTATGTAAGTCATACTTGTCTACCAGGCTCCTTAATTCGGTGTATTTTTTACCGGTTGGAAGTTTTACACGAAGCCATTTAGGTTTTGGCTGTCTTTCGGTTTTTGATTTAACGGGCGCAACGTCTGTATTCATAGCAAAAATCTGAAGTTCAAAGATACAATAATATAGGGAATTGCATAAATTAGACTCGCAAGTATGCTTATCCTTACTTAGATATTTCTGGCTTCGATGATACCTGCCAGTAACTTCTTGGCCCTTAGTAATTTTACTTTTATATTATTCATGGGTTCGTCCAGGAACCTGGCTATTTCTTTATAAGATTTTTCCTGAAAAAACCGAAGATTGATCACTTCTTGATAATGTGGTTTCAATTGCTTAATATCTGAAAGTAACTGTTCTAAATTCTGCTCTTTTATCAGTTTGTCTTCTATTCCCGGGGTTTCATCTACGATCTCATAGACGCGATTTTCTTCGTGCATAGAAGTTTTGGATCGTATTGAGGTATTTTTCTTGCGAACCTGGTCTATATGAATGTTCTTGGAGATTGCAATTAACCAGGTAGAAAATGAGTAATTTTCATCAAAAGTATCTATTTTGTTGAATGCCTTGGAAAAGGTCTGGATCGTAATATCCTCAGATTCATACTCATTTCTGGTTTTCTTAAGCTGAAACCCATAAACATCATTCCAGTACCTGTCCAGAAGATAATTGAAAGCAGCCTGGCTTCCTTTTTTTGCCTCCCTGATCTTCTCCAGGAGATGGTCCGGATTTATTTCCAATGCTTAGGTTTTGAAATGAGGTTAGCTATAAAGATAGCTAATTGCATGAATATTAAAAACAGGTCAAAAAATGGGAATAACCAGATAACATCTGTTTCTTTCAATTTCTTACCGGCTTTAATATAAACAAAGGCTTCCGTAATAAGTTTAAGGCCTAAAATGCTTAAAACAATTTGCGGATATACCTGAAATATTAGAAGTCCCGCCAGCATTATCCAGAATAATACTCTGAAGATATAAAAGGCACCCAGAAGTGCTTTATGCTTTGTTTTATAATGCCCGGCTACCGAGACATGACGTCTTTTCTGGTGAAACCATTCTGAAAACTTTTTCTTCGGAACACTTCTCGTGATAGAATCTGGATGAAAACAGATCGCAGTATTATCTGAAGTAGATGCTTCATTCACAAAGAGGTCGTCATCGCCAGATCTTAAATGTAAATGATTGGCGAATCCCTTCATTTCGTAAAATTGAGTGGAAGTATAGGCCAGGTTTCTACCTACCCCCATATAAGGTGTGCCAAGTTTCGCGTAAGAAAAGTACTGAATAGCTGTGAGCAAGGTTTCAAAGCGAATCAATTTATTTAGCAGGGAGCCCGATTGCTGAAAATATCCCCCATAGCCTAATACAATCGAATTTCCGGGCTGGAAGTTTCGTGACATTTCTTTAATCCAGTTACTGGATTGTGGAGCACAATCTGCATCGGTAAATAATAGATGCTTATTTACAGCCTTTTTGATCCCAAGTGTAAGGGCGTATTTTTTATTGGCCCAGAAAGCTTCATTGTTCTGCACGTTAACCAGCTGGACTCTCGGGTCAATTTTTTGAAAACTCTCTATTACTTCCAACGTATTATCGGCAGAAGCATCGTTGATCACAATAACTTCAAAATCGGGATAATCCTGGTCCAGAATTGCAGGAAGAAAATTTCTAAGATTCTCTTCTTCGTTTTTGGCGCAAATAATTACCGATACCGGAACTTCAGGATGTAGTTTATTCTTAAAGTTCGTCGTTGCGAAAGAGAAGAAGGAGAAAAAGTATAAGAGGTTAACTAAACTAACCAGTATGAATAAACCTATAAATGTTGTCCCCATTTAGCCTAAGTGGTCTTAGGCGTTTCGGAACAATTTTCCATTTCATCCGGTAATTTTCCGCAGAAACTGCATGGTTCACCAGATTTATTCAGATACGGGTTTTGGCTGGCACAGGTGCCGGCAAACTTACCATCTTTTTTACCCCAGATCTTAATTGCGATTCCCGCGAAAGCAAGACCCAGTAATATGATACTTAAAATTAATAGCTTCATGATCTAAATATTCAGATGCAAAAATAAGAATAAATAAAAGCAACTAAAAATCCCGAATGTCATTAGTATAACGTTTACAATATTTAACTAAACTTTAATCGAATCGTGGGGTATAATTGGCTTTTGCACAATATCTTGCATCGTTAATGACAAAAAAAACTACAATTATGAAATTTAGAATGTTATTTACAGTGCTTGCTCTCTCTGCTTTTATATTCACAGCTTGTGAAGATGGAAAGAAGAAGGAAGAAGAGGCGGCTGAAAAGGAAAGAATGGAACAAATGGAGGCCGAAAAAGAGGCTGAAATGAAAGCCGAAAAAGAAAAAATGGAGATGGAGTCTAATAGTATAGCAGCTAAAGCTATGCAAACTGATACTCTTAGCACACTGGTTACTGCATTACAAGCGGCAGAACTTGCTGAGATGTTTAAAACAGAAGAAGGACCATTTACGGTTTTCGCTCCACACAATGCTGCTTTTAACAAAGTAGATAAGGCAACCCTGGAAAGCCTGTTGAAAGAAGAAAATAAAAGTCAATTAGCAGATGTATTGAAATACCATGTTGTATCTGGAGAAGTTACAGCTCAGCAGTTGATGCAAATGATTCAGGATAATAATGGTAAAGTTGAAATCGATACTGTAGGTGGAGGAAAACTTGTTGCCTCTTTAGAGGGCGATAAAGTGGTTCTTACCGATGAAAATGGTAAAAAAGCAACTGTGGTAATGACAGATGTTGATGCTTCTAATGGAGTAGTGCATGTGATCGATGCCGTAGTAATGAAAAAAGCATAGACTAACAGGTTTTAGATAAAAATTTGAAAGGGAAATACTTTAAGTATTTCCCTTTTTATTATATGATATTTACTTCTGCTTCAAGTTCAATATCGAATTTGTCTTTAATAGCACTTTGTATTTTCCTGGACAGATAGAAGATTTCTTCTCCGGTAGCAGCGCCGTAGTTCACAAGGACAAGCGCCTGATTCTTATGTACTCCGGCATCCCCGTTTCTATATCCTTTAAATCCTGCTTTTTCTATTAGCCAGCCAGCTGGTATTTTTACCACATCTTCTGATATTTTATAGGAAGGCATCTCCGGAAATTCAGTGATAAGTTCCTTATACTTTTCTGCATTGACTACCGGATTTTTGAAAAAACTACCGCTATTGCCTATCTTCTTGGGATCGGGTAATTTCGAGTTTCTTATAGCGATAACCGCTTTAGAAATATCCTGAATAGTGGGACTGGTAATTTTATTCTTTTCAAGTTCAGAAGTTATAGCGCCATAATCGGTATTTAACCGGTGATCCTTCTTGCTTAACCTGAACTGAACCGAAGTAATTATATATTGTCCCTTGAGTTTATGTTTAAAAACTGAATTCCTGTATTCGAAATCACAATCCTCCAGGCTGAATTTTTTTTCCTCAAGCGTCTGGACATTCATTGCCCGGCAACTATAAAATGTGTCCTTTAGCTCAACACCATAAGCTCCAATATTCTGAATGGGTGCAGTACCCACATTTCCAGGGATAAGAGAAAGGTTTTCCAATCCGCCAAAATTCTGTTCAAGCGTCCAAAGTACAAACTGATGCCAATTTTCACCTGCCTCTGCTTCTACAATAACTTCCTCATCTGTTTCAGAAATTATGCGTTTCCCTTTTAGAGCAATATGCACAACGGTTTTATGAATATCACCAGTTAATAGCATATTACTGCCACCACCCAGAACGAATAATTCTGAAGAATAGTTTTTTCGGAGAACTTCCTTCAGATCTGCAACATTTTCAATAGAAATGAATTTATCAGCTTTTACATCAATGCCAAAGCTGTTGTATTCCCGGAGTGAATAATTGCGCAGTATCTGCATTAATTTTGCTGCTTGTATTGCTTTAGTGCCTTATCCAGAATTATAATTGCTCTTTCCAGATTTTCTTTTTTCAATACATAAGCGATCCTAACCTGGTTCTTACCGGTGTCTGGAGTAGAGTAAAATCCGGCAGCAGGTGCAACCATGATTGTTTCATTGTCATCCTCAAAATCTTCCAGCAACCACCTTGCGAAATCATCGGCATCATCCACGGGTAGTTCGGCGATGCAATAGAAAGCACCTTTTGGCTTAGCGACCTTTACACCGTCGATCTTTTCCAGGCCCTCAACTAATAAATTTCTACGGTAAGTATACTGCTCTATCACCTCGTCAAAATATTCCTGTGGGGTGTCCAAAGCAGCTTCGCTCGCTATCTGTGCGAAAGTAGGAGGGCTTAACCTGGCCTGAGCAAATTTCATGGCAGTAGCGATCACTTCTTTGTTTTTTGAAACCAGGCATCCAATGCGGGCGCCGCACATGCTATAACGCTTAGATACAGAATCTACCATAATCGCATTCTGGGCTAATTCCGGAATACTCATAATGGAATGATGTTCTGCTCCTTCATAAGCGAACTCACGATAAACTTCGTCTGAAACTATGAACAGGTCATGTTTTAAAGCAAGATCTGCCAGTTGTTTTACCTCTTCCTTGGTATATAAGTATCCTGTTGGATTTCCAGGATTGCAAATGAGAATAGCCTTTGTTTTATCTGTGATTAATTTTTCAAATTCAGCAATAGGAGGAAGGGCAAACCCGTCATCTATATTAGCCTGAATTGGCTTTATTTCAACCCCTGAAGCAGTAGCAAAACCATTGTAATTTGCATAGAATGGTTCCGGAATGATCACTTCATCTCCGGGATCTGTTATACTACCCATGGTAAAAAGTAAAGCTTCAGAGCCGCCGGTTGTAATAATGATATCATCCTTTTCTACCGGTAAAGAAGTTTTCTGGTAGTAGCCGGCAAGCTTTTCTCTGTAAGCTTCAAATCCCGCAGAATGACTATAGGATAAAACTTCTATATTGTGATTCCTAACTGCATCCAGGGCAACCTTAGGAGTTTTTATGTCTGGCTGTCCAATGTTAAGCTGGTATATTTTGCGACCTTTTTTCTTAGCGGCCTCTGCAAATGGAACCAGTTTTCGTATAGGTGATTCAGGCATTTTGAGCCCCTTATTTGAGATTTTAGGCATAGCTTATTATTTATGGAGTGCAAAATTGCAAAATTAAACTATCATTCAATAATTATCTGCTAATTATCCAGCGTTTTTGTTTCGAAAATGGATGCTGCTTAAAAATTAATAGAAACAAAAAAGCCTTCCTGTATGGAAGGCTTTTTTATAAATTATATGCATTTTCCTAGCTGTCTCCGTCGGTAGTACCTGGAACATCAATAACAGCACCTTTAATCTTAAGGGCTTTCACCGGTTCATTTGAATTCGAATAAACAGTTACAGTTTTCCTGATAGGACCTACGCGTTTCGTGTCATACTTAACCTGGATCTCTCCGGTTTCACCCGGCATGATAGGGTTCTCAGGTTTTTTTGGCACCGTGCATCCACAGCTGGATTTAACATCCTCAATGATCAGCGGGGCATCGCCTATATTCTTCACTTCGAATACACGAACACCATCACTGCCTTTTTTTATTTCGCCGTAGTCGATGGTCTCCGACTTGAATTCCATTTTTGCTACTTTCTGAGCCTGAGCGACAGACATTCCTGCAAAAACGAATATGGCGATTGCGATTAGTTTTTTCATAATTTTAAAATTTTAGCGGAATAGTAAAGATAAGCTGAAATATTTCATTTCTCAAAATTTATATCATTTCAGCAGCTTTCATAATCCTTCATTAATAATTACTTTTGCCATTATTTCAAAAATCAGACCAAGAAATGGCAATTGCTTCACAATACAATGCGAAAAAAGTAGAGGATAAGTGGTACGACTACTGGATGAAGAACAAATATTTTCATTCCAGTGTAGATGAACGGGAGCCTTATACTATCGTGATCCCTCCGCCTAACGTCACCGGAGTTCTTCATATGGGGCATATGCTGAATAATACTATTCAGGATGTACTGGTTAGAAGAGCAAGGTTAAAAGGCTATAATGCCTGTTGGGTGCCGGGGACAGATCACGCTTCTATTGCTACTGAAGCAAAAGTGGTTGCAAAATTAAAATCTGAGGGAATAGATAAAAATGATCTTACCCGTGAGGAATTTCTACAACACGCGTGGGACTGGACACACAAGCACGGTGGAATTATTTTACAACAGTTAAAAACCCTAGGTGCTTCATGTGATTGGGACAGAACCAAATTCACCATGGATGATGATATGTCTGAATCTGTAATAAAGGTTTTTGTTGATCTTTATAAGAAAGGCCTTGTTTACCGCGGTTACCGCATGGTAAACTGGGATCCCCAGGCAAAGACCACCCTTTCTGATGAAGAGGTGAATTATGAAGAAAGAAATGGTAAGCTCTATTACCTTAAATATAAGATCGATGGAACCAATGAGGATCTAACGATTGCCACTACCAGACCAGAGACTATTTTAGGTGATACGGCAATTTGTATTAACCCTAATGATGAAAGGTTTGAGCACCTTAAAGGTAAAAAAGCGATCGTGCCTATTTGTAACCGTACAATTCCCATTATTGAGGATGAATACGTGGATATGGAATTTGGTACAGGTTGTCTTAAGGTAACCCCGGCACATGACGAAAATGATAAGAATTTAGGGGATAAGCACATTCTGGATGTTATAGACATTTTTAATGATGATGCTACACTGAATCATTACGGGCTTCATTATGAAGGTAAAGATCGATTTGTAGTTCGTGCTGAAATAGTTGAAGAGCTTGAACTTTCCGGTTTTCTGGACAAGGTGGAAGATCACTTAAACAAGGTTGGAACCAGTGAACGTACCGGGGCAGTTATAGAACCTAAACTCAGTGATCAATGGTTTTTGAAAATGAAGGAAATGGCAGAGCCTGCACTGGCCGCCGTTATTGGAGATGATATTAATCTTGTTCCGGAAAAATTCCTGAATACCTACCGTCACTGGATGGAGAATGTAAGAGATTGGAATATATCCCGTCAATTATGGTGGGGACATCAAATTCCAGCTTATTACTATGGGTCCGGGAAAAACGATTTTGTAGTAGCGACATCTGGGGAAGAGGCTTTAGCTGAAGCCAGAAAAGCAAGTGGGAATGATGATTTACAGGCATCAGATCTTACTCAGGATAAGGATGTGCTGGATACCTGGTTTTCCTCCTGGCTATGGCCTATGAGTGTCTTCAATGGTATTCTTGAGCCGGAAAATAAAGAAATTCAATATTACTATCCTACCAATGATCTTGTAACCGCTCCGGAAATTCTTTTTTTCTGGGTGGCCAGGATGATTATGGCCGGATATGAATACAGGGGGGAACGACCTTTCAAAAATGTTTATCTAACGGGTATAGTTCGGGATAAGCAAAGACGAAAAATGTCAAAATCGTTAGGGAACTCTCCAGATCCTTTGTTGCTTATTGAGCAGTACGGTGCAGACGGAGTTCGGGTAGGTATGCTTTTGAGTTCACCTGCTGGAAATGATCTTATGTTTGATGAAGACCTTTGTAAGCAGGGAAGCGGCTTTACCAATAAGATATGGAATGCCTTTAAACTTGTAAAGGGTTGGGAGATATCAGAGGAGATCAGTCAGCCGGAGACCGCAAGAATGGCTATAGACTGGTATAAGGCTAAGTTTCAAATGACTGTTAGAGAGATCGAAGATCATTATTCTAAATACAGGATAAGCGATGCTTTGATGGCAACCTATAAATTGATCTGGGATGATTACTGTAGCTGGTTTCTGGAAATGGTAAAACCGGCTTACGGTCAGCCAATGGATAAAAAGACTTTTGACGAGATCATCGATATTCTTGAAGACAATCTCAAAATACTACATCCTTTTATGCCTTTTGTAACCGAAGAGATATGGCAGGAGATAACTACCCGGACACCTGAAGAGGCCTTGATTATTTCCCGTTGGCCGGAAGAGTTGGATTATGATGAAAAGATCATAAAAGAATTCTCTCACGCGGCTGATGTTATTGCTGGTGTAAGAAAAATTAGAAAAGACAAGAATATTTCCTTCAAGAATGAAATAGATCTTAGCGTTCTTAATAATGAGAATACTTCAAAGACATTTGATTCTGTAATTGTAAAAATGGGGAATGTTGGAACTCTTGAATATGTGGATGGTTCTGTAGATGGAGCTCTTTCCTTTAGAGTAAGATCAAACGAATATTTTATACCGATTGTGGGAGCTATTGACGTTGATGCCGAAAAGAAGAAAATTCAGGAAGAACTAAGTTATACTGAAGGCTTTTTAAAAACTGTAGATAAGAAACTTTCTAACGAGCGCTTTGTAAACAATGCCCCGGAAAAAGTAGTGGAGGTGGAAAAAACCAAAAAAGCCGATGCTGAGGCGAAAATAGAAGCCCTTAAGGCCAGCTTGAAAAGTTTAAATTAATATAGCTTGAAATAGTTAAGACATAAAAAAGAGGACAGCAAGTCCTCTTTTTTTTATGGAAATTTCCTCAGTTTTACTCAGGGATCTCTCCAATATATTGTTCGACCATTGATATATAGCGATTCATAGCTTCTTCCTTGCTAAGGTTTTTAACCTGTACCAGGGCATTGATCTTAAACGCGCTTCTAAGATCTCCTTCATTGGTTGGAGGAATATAAAATCCATTTCTCTCTGTCGCTCGTTTATAAAGGGCGTAAAAATGTAAAAGCACATCTGGCGGAAACTGCTGCGCAGTATTGCTTGCCATGTCATAGGCCTTTAGAAATTTTGAATTTTCTTCTGCCATAATATTAATTATGAGGCTACATCAGCGATCACGCTAACTGCACCTTTTACTTTTTGGTTAATCTCAACCTTCACTTTTGTTCCAATTGGAACAAACACATCTACACGGCTACCAAATTTTATAAAGCCACTGTCGCTTCCCTGAACAACTTCGGTATCTACTTCGGCATAATTTACAATTCTTTTAGCCAGTGCTCCGGCTATCTGGCGGTATAGGATTTCACCAGCCACTTCATTTTTGACCACCACCGTTGTTCTTTCATTCTCTTCGCTGGATTTTGGATGCCACGCAACAAGGAACTTACCGGGGTGATATTTGCTATAGGTCACTTTTCCACCAACAGGATGACGGGTTACGTGTACATTGATAGGTGACATGAAAATGGAGATCTGAAGTCTCTTGTCCTTAAAGTATTCCTTTTCGTAAACCTCTTCAATGGCTACAACCTTTCCATCTACGGGAGAAACTATGTGCTCATTATTGTGGACTGCGGCTCTCTTTGGGTTTCTGAAAAACTGGATTATCAATAGAAAAAACAGGATGGATAATACCAGAATGGCAAATTTAATCCAGTAGGTATCTATTAAATTATAGCTTATCATGTTAATTGCGATCAAAATGATCGCAGTAACCGTCATTATCTTGTATCCTTCTTTATGAAACATAATTTAATATATATAAATAGGCATAAATAAATGGGCTTGCAAAGATAATACTATCTAGTCTATCAAACAATCCCCCGTGCCCTGGCATTAATTTTCCGCTATCTTTTACTCCTGCCTGTCGCTTGAATTTAGATTGTATTAAATCTCCTAACGTACCAAAAATACTAAGTATTATAGCCATGCCTAACCAGATCAATGGCGTGTTAAAGCGACTGTGTTCAGAGATACTTGCGGGTAAATAAGGGCTGTAATACCAGATAGCATATGCCATGAGTAAACTAAAGATAAGCCCTCCCAAAAAGCCTTCTATAGTCTTATTAGGTGAGATCTTTTCATATAATTTTCGTTTACCGAAATTCTTTCCCACCAGGTAGGCGAAGGTGTCATTCGTCCAGATAAGGAAGAATATGCCTATAACCAGTTTTGGAATGAATACCCCCTCAATTGTTGGAATAAGGGTGAGAAATATGGTTGAGGAAATTAGATAAAAGATAATAATGATATACTTCTTCTTTTCGAAGACCGGGATCTTCTTCACCACAATAAGGTCTTTTACCAGAAATAAATTGACGAAAATGGTAATAAAAAGAAGCAGGATGGTAGCATCCTGATTGAATTTTAAAAAGCTGAAAAGATAAAAGAATAGCGCCTGTACAATATATAGCGCATAGCTTTTAAGCCTTAGAAGTTTTTGCATCTCCACCAGGCAGACCAGACTTAACAGATAAAAAAGAATTATGAATATGATTTCGGAAGACAGGATTGAAGCAACCAGTATAGCGGTATACAATAATCCCGAAACAGCACGAATAATGGTTTCCCTCATAAATTACAGATCTTCCAGCAGCAGCAAATATAAGTTTTTTGTACTACTTCCATAAGTCATGAAATCACCTTCTTTTTGGGTTTCAAAATTTTTAATCGTGGTAATATTGGAAGGGATCTGCTGTTTGTTTTTAAATTTGATGCCTCTTAAGCCTTCTCCAATCGTGTCAATTAACTGACTTGTAGAGGCGAGGATAATAAAATTTGCGGGAAGTTCGTGAAGTTTTCTCTCCTTTATCTGATTGGAAGAAATTAATATAGAACCGTCATTGGCTACCAGAAACTCACAGGTTGAAAGATAAAATTCAGCATCTGCCGATTTGTTGAAAGCAAGGTTGAAACCTTTGAATTTGCTAATCAGTTTTTCATCGAAGCAACAACATTGTTTCTCATACCAGTCATTTTCCATCAGAATATTGTCAAATGCTTCCCGGATCTCAGAATCATCCACGCAGTATAAGAATTTACCCCCATTATTCTTAAAGTTGAGCATAAAACGCTCGTCGGTAGGTAGTTTTACCTCCGGCATATATTTCCCTCTATCTGCTTTCTCCGGAGCTTCCTGCTCCTGATCGGCTTTAGATTTGGGATTAAGAAACCTTTTGAATAGATTCATAGGGTTTGGGTGTGATTCTTACAGTCAATTTATCAAAGTTAAAAAATCTGAAATTAACCATTGTTTAATTTCAGATTTTTTACTTCGACTTCTACACTACTTATTAACCGAATCGTTTTCAGTTAATTCTCCTTCTTCGTCTGTATCTTTTCCATCAGAAGATTTAATGTCCTGACCATTTTCTACAGGTAAAGAATTCTTTTTCTTTACAGGTTTAGTTTCTGCTATTTCCTTATCAAAAGGGCGTTTTCCAAAGATCTTTTCAAGGTCATCCTTAAAGATAACTTCTTTATCCAGAAGAATTTCAGCTAACTGGCTTAGTTTATCCTTGTTATGTTCCAGGAGGTCTATAGCACGTTTATACTGCTCCTCAATAAGATTCGATATTTCCTTATCTATAAGTTCAGAAGTCTTTTCACTATAAGGTTTGGTGAAATTATATTCGCTCTGTCCTGAGGAATCATAATAAGTAATATTCCCTACTGCGTCATTAAGACCATAAATGGTAACCATAGCTCGGGCCTGCTTAGTAACTTTTTCCAGGTCACTAAGTGCGCCGGTAGAGATCTTATTAAAGATTACTTTTTCAGCAGCACGTCCACCTAAGGCAGCACACATCTCATCCAGCATCTGTTCTGGCCTAACAATAAGTCGTTCTTCAGGTAAATACCAGGCCGCACCAAGAGATTGCCCACGGGGTACGATAGTAACCTTGACCAATGGAGCTGCATGTTCCAGCATCCAGCTAACTGTAGCATGACCGGCTTCATGAAAAGCAATGGCTTTCTTTTCTGAAGGAGTAATAATTTTGTTCTTCTTCTCCAAACCACCTACAATACGATCTACAGCATCAAGGAAATCTTGCTTCCCAACAGCTTTATTGCCTTTTCTGGCAGCGATAAGAGCAGCTTCATTACAAACATTAGCGATATCTGCCCCCGAGAATCCCGGAGTTTGCTTCGCTAAAAATTCGGTATCTAATTCATCGGCAACTTTTTTAAGCGGACCTAGATGAACTTCAAAAATTTCTTTTCTCTCATTAAGGTCTGGCAGGTCAACATAGATCTGTCTGTCAAAACGACCAGCACGCATTAATGCCTTATCAAGTACATCTGCACGGTTGGTAGCCGCGATTACAATTACATTGGTATTGGTGCCAAAACCGTCCATTTCGGTTAATAACTGGTTTAAAGTATTCTCACGCTCATCATTAGATCCGGAGAAATTACTTTTACCTCTAGCTCTACCAATCGCATCGATCTCATCGATAAATATGATCGAAGGAGACTTCTCTTTAGCCTGTTTAAAAAGGTCACGTACTCTGGAAGCACCAACCCCTACGAACATTTCAACAAAATCTGATCCTGATAATGAGAAGAAAGGAACTTTAGCTTCCCCGGCAACAGCTTTTGCAAGTAATGTTTTACCAGTTCCCGGAGGTCCTACCAGTAATGCTCCTTTTGGGATTTTCCCACCAAGAGCGGTATATTTTTCAGGCTGTTTTAAAAAGTCAACTATTTCCTGTACTTCTTCTTTAGCGCCTTCCAGTCCTGCAACATCCTTAAAAGATGTTTTTACATCTGTATTCTGATCGAATAATTTTGCTTTGGATTTACCAATGTTAAAAATCTGTCCGCCCGCACCACCGCCGGCTCCTGAACTCATTTTACGCATTATAAAGATCCAGACACCAATGATTAGGATAAAGGGAAGCAATGCCCAGAAAAGTTCCCCTATAACATCACTCGAGGTGTCATAGGTAACCACTGTATTAAGATTGTTTTCCTTTTTTATCTCATTAATATCATTCTCGAAATTCTGGAGATCCCCAAATTGGAAAGTATAGGTTGGAGAGTCACCCGTTGACAAAAATCCAGGTTCGATATTTTTCTTATGGATCTCTTTTTCCTTGGCTTCGCTGGTAAGATAAACTCTGGCTTGATTACGGTTAATGATCTCAACTTTCTCTATATCACCGTTGCTCAGATAATCCTTGAATTCTGCCGGATTTGTTTTGGCAGGCTCAGAGAACCCACCATCTCCAAAAAGATTAAGGCCTAAAAATATAATGATGATCGCCGCATAAATCCAGTAGGCACTGAATTTAGGTTTTTTGGGATCTAATTTTTTCTTCGGTTTTTGATTCGCCATTATGTCGTTCTAAATGATTTGGATTTAATAACTGGTTTCTATGGAAGTGATCTTCGCATCACCCCATAGGCTTTCAATATCGTAAAATTCCCTGATATGCTTCTGGAATACGTGTACTACTACATTCACGTAATCCATAAGTACCCATTCGGCATTGTCACTACCTTCAATATGCCAGGGTTTATCTTTAAGGTTTTTACTAACTGTTTTTTGTATGGAATTGACTATGGCATTAACCTGTGTATTGGAAGTACCGTTGCAAATTATGAAGTAATCACAAACTGTATTTTCTATTTCTCTAAGGTCCAGGATATCAATATCATTACCCTTAACTTCCTCTATCCCTTTAATAATATGTGCAATAAGTTGATCGCTGTTTATTTCCTTTTTCGACATTAAATTAATTTATTTACGCAAATTTATCATTTTTTGCTCTTTTAAAGAGATTGTTTGCAGAAGAATTAACGCCTTATCTCTTATACTTTTATATGCGTATAATCAAAGTTGATGCCATTGACAGTACGAATTCCTTTGTTCGGAAGTTTTATGAGGGTGGAAAAAATTTTGATCCTGTATGTGTAAGAGCAATAACCCAAACGGCAGGCCGTGGTCAACGAGGTTCAGACTGGGTGACAAAGGCAGGTGAGAACCTAACCTTCAGTATTCTCTACCCACAAACCAAGCTTGAAATTTCAAAGCATTTTTTATTAAGTGCCTCTGTGTCGATGGCGGTTCTGGAGGTCTTGAAATCTCTTGAAATCGCTGATTTAAAGGTAAAATGGCCTAACGACATTCTGTCAGCAAAACGGAAGATTGGAGGTATCCTTATAGAAAATATTGTAAAGACCGAAGGGATTGTGGCAAGTATTATTGGAATTGGACTAAATGTAAATCAAACAGAATTTAATGATCTTCCACAGGCTGGTTCTTTAAAATCTGTTTCCAATAAACATTTCGATCTGGATGAAATACTGGAAAAACTGGTAATTCAAATTGAAGCAAATTTGGAGGAATTACCTTACAGGGTATCTGGTGAGGTATTAGCTGAGTATGAGCAAAATATGTTTCGCTTAAATGAGGTTTCCAGTTTTGCTTCTGCAGCGGGGGAACATTTTAACGGGATTATTCGTGGTGTGACTGCAGCAGGTAAATTAAGGCTGGAAATTGAAGATTCAGTATTCAAAACTTACGACCTTAAAGAGTTGAAGCTTCTGTACTAAATAAAAAAAGCCGGAAAGGATCCGGCTTATATTCTTATTTCAGGGCTAATTATAATTTCCCAATATTCTCGGTAAGGGCTGTTATGAATTTCTTAAGTGGTCCTTTGATCATCATACTCATCATAGGATTAAATTTACCTTCGAAATCCATATTTACTTCGCTTTTCCCTTCTCCTGCATCTGCGATATGGGTATTCAGGGTGAAAGGAAATTTATCTGATGTTGACCCAAGTACCACTAATTCCGGCTCCTTGGTTTCTACTATTTTTAATTTGATTTCCGGCATTCCCTTCAATTGAAAAAGGAAAGTATCATCAGATGTTACAACGAATTTCTCCTTACTGCTAGGCATGATCTTTTCGTAATTCTCCACATTGGTAAGAAATTCAAATAATTCCTGTTGATTTCTTCCGGCGGTTACTTTTGGGCTTTCTAATTTCATCTTTATGGTTTCCAGTGGGCAGGATTCTCTCTCCATTTGCGCAGGATCGCCGCCTCTTCTGTATTTATATAATTTGTATTCTGGGCTGTTTCTATAAGGTTTTCGTAATCACTTAACGTATGCAGATTAATATGATGTTCTTCAAAGTTTTTCACCGAAGTATCAAATCCATAAGTGAAAATTGCAAACATTCCTTTGACATGGGCTCCTGCTTCTTTCAAAGCCTTTACGGCATTTAAGCTACTGTTACCTGTGCTAATTAAGTCTTCTATAACCACAACGCTCTGGCCATATTCCAGGTTTCCTTCAATTTGGTTCTGTCTGCCATGCCCTTTAGGTTCTGGCCTTACATAGGCGAAAGGAAGACTGAGATATTCTGCAACCAGCATACCTATTCCTATAGCTCCGGTAGCAACTGCAGCGATCACATCTGGCTTACCGTATTCTTCCTCGATCTGCCTGGCGAAATTCTCCCGTACATAGTTCCTAATCATTGGATAGGAAAGAATGATCCTGTTATCGCAATATATTGGCGACTTCCAACCGCTAGCCCAGGTGAAGGGTTCTTGTGGTTCTAATTTTATTGCTTTAATTTGCAACAAAAGCTCAGCAGTCTTTTTTGCTGTTTCTTTATTCAAAATCATAGCTGCAAATGTATAAAGTTTTTGTGAATGATATTCCCATAATTGTTTCAACAAAGAAAGAAATTGGGGAAAACTATACCACTTTCCCGTTAAAGTCAGTTCGTCTCAAAAAGGTTATCAAGAAAATTCTCATTGGGGAATTGCTTTATGTGAATTTATATCATCCAGATGAAACCAAACTTCTTAAATTCCTTTTCAAAAAAATGAAAGTAGTTGTAGCTGCTGGAGGAATGGTGGTAAACGATAAGAAAGAAATCCTTTTTATCTATAGAAATAATCGCTGGGATCTTCCAAAAGGGAAGACAGAAAAAAATGAAAGCATTGAAGAGTCAGCTATTCGTGAAGTTGAAGAGGAGACCGGAGTAAGGGATCTGGAAATTACCAGGTTTATTACCCGGACGTATCATGTTTTTAAAAGAAAGGGAAAGCTTCGTCTCAAGGAAACATACTGGTATGAAATGTATACCGAATTCGATGGCGACCTTGTTCCCGAGCATAGTGAAGGCATTAAAAAGGTGAAATGGAAGAACTATGAGAAAAGCCAGAAAGCCCTCAAAAAATCCTACGCCAATATTAAAATGTTATTTCCTGAAAAGTATTTAGCGGGGAAGTCTGAAGACCGGGTAGCGTAAATGTGCTGCTTCGTAATTCTCAGATCTTTTATGAAGCCATTCCAGCTGTGCGTACCAATCTTCGTTAAATCCTGAATCCTTAAGTTTCTTTTCCTCGAATTCCTTTTTTAACTGCGTATCCTCTTCAAGCATTCTTTGTGCGATATCTTCAAAAACGTATGGCGAAAAGCCTTCTTTTTGCTGTAGGACGGTATCAAAGAAATTCCAGTTAAAAAATGAATCCACCGCGGTCGGCTCTAAAGTTTCTATAAGATATCGCGCTCCATCCTGAAAAGTTGTGATCAAAAAGTCTCCTTTTCTGAAATTTATTTTCTGTACAGATTTCGAAACCTTGGTATCCTGGTGCAGATAATGGCCTTCATAAGCAGTTTCGGTAGTTTTATAATCTTCGATCTTATAAACTTCCACCTGGATGATGGTATCTCTATCCAGAGTTTCCATTTTGATGTTGTTCATTTTTAGGCGGTTTAAAACCTGCCACCAACCCTGCGGTATAATATAGGCCCGGGGAATTTCGATCTCCTGGCTTACCTTATAATTATCGTAATAATCTATTTCTTCGGTAAAAGCCTCTTCTCGATCATATTTGAGTCTTTCCCTGCCGGTTATATTGCTGGTAATTTTTTCGGCTTTATAGCCTTTAAATTCTCTTGAAGTAGGGTTTTCTTTGTCTACCTCGAAATTGAGGTTATAGCTTCTGTCTGTAAGATATTTACGCCTGGCCTGGTTTCTCAGGTCTTTGATGATCGTGCTTTCAGAATCAGTGATCCTGATCATTGACTTCATTAGTTCATAAGTTCCCATTACCCTCTTATCATAGGGTTTTAGCATATGGGTTTCCACCATCATGCCTAAAGTATTCCATAATGCGGCATAACCAGTTGAGTATCGCGGATAATCCATGAATTGGGAAAACCCATCTTCAGGAACCTGATTAAAGACATTTACATAGGGAGTAATGTCCCAGTCTTTAGCTTTAAGAGAGTCTTCCAGGGCCGGCATCATTTTTTTCTGAAGATAATCTCCAAGATTACCTCCTAATTTGTCATGTTGGGTAAATAGGTGTGTCAGGGTATATTGATAATCGGCCCCGTTACTTACATGGTTGTCAATGAAAACGTCTGGATTTAAATAATGGAATATCTCGTAAAAAGTTTGGGCGTTCTTGGTGTCAGCTTTTATAAAATCCCGGTTAAGGTCATAATTCCTGGCATTTCCACGAAAACCATATTCTTTAGGTCCGTTTTGGTTAGTCCTGGTTGTAGAGTTCCTGTTTAAAGCCCCTCCAACATTATAAATTGGAATTGTGGCGACCAGGGTATTTTTAGGAGACCTGACAGAATCCAAAGCCATATCTCTAAAGAGCATCATGGTTGCATCGATACCATCACTCTCTCCGGGATGTATCCCGTTGTTTATAAGGATTACGCTGTGAGATTTGCGTAATTTTTCGAGGTCTTTCTCCTCGTTTCCATTATAGGTGACAAGATGCAAAGGAAGACCGGCATCTGTTTCTCCAAATTCTTCAATGCTGATGGAGGGGTAGGCATCCGCGAGTTGTTCGTAAAAGGAAATGACTTCAGCATAAGTGCCGGTTTCAGTTCCTCCCGATTTCTCAAACCGGGTTTCGAAATCATACTCTTTAACCAGTTTATATTTTGAAAAATCACAGGCAGAAAGGCTAACTACTATCCCTATTGCCAACCACAGTTTTTTCATAAAATTTTCTAAAAATATCGCCGTAAACTTACTTAAAAAGTCTGAAAGCAGCCAAAATCAAATGGCTTATCTCGGGACTTAATGTTAGCGAAACTAAGCTAAAACCCTTTATTAATCCCTGAAAAGTCTTTCAATCCCCTATTTTTTGGTTAAAATTGCGACATAAATGCTCAGATTTTGAAAAAATCACTATTCCTGCTTTTTATTGTTCATATTATTGGAATCTCCGCTTATGCCCAGGAATTCGAAGGGAAAGTTTTAGATGCAAATACTGGTAAACCTCTTGAGAATGTAGAAGTAAAAGATCTGATTTCGGGGAAAACCAGTATCACCAATTCCGAAGGTAAATTTGAATTTGAGAAAATTGAATTTCCGCTTGAAATTGAATTTAAAAAAATAGGCTACTTACTTTTAATCAAGAGCTTTCAGGAAAGAGTACAACTGAGGAATATTTTCCTTCAGAGAGAATTTTCACAGCTTTCTGAAGTCATTGTAAGAGGTTCTAATATACCTCAAACGATTAGAGAAATCCCAGCATCGGTAGGTCTTATATCTGAAAACGATCTGGAAAGAAGTGATAATTTTAATTTGGTACAAAATTTTAATTATGTGCCCGGTGTATTTGTGAGCCAGGGAGCACTCAATACAAATAAGATCAATATTCGCGGTATTGGAGCAAGATCGCAGTACAGCACCAATCGTATCAAGGCTTATATTAATGGTATTCCTCTAACGACTACTGAAGGAGAGGTGACCCTGGATGATTTTGACCCGGAATATCTGGATAGGATCGAAATTTTTAAAGGGCCAGTCTCATCAGTTTTTGGAGCAGGTCTTGGTGGTTCGATCAATCTTTATACTAAGCAGAATCAAAAAAAGCAAAAATCGGTCTCAGCAAATTATAGTTATGGTAGCTTTAATACAAGAAAGACCCGTGCAAACCTAAGTTTTGTAAAAGACAGCCTGGATGTCTCTTTGAATTATAATCAGGTTCAAAGCAATGGATACCGGCAAAATGGGGAATACGACAGGATTTCATTTCTAGGTTCTGCGGGGTTAATCAATAAATCTGGCAATTATTGGACCTTCTTTTTCTCTTATACTAATCTAAAGGCTTTTATTCCCAGTTCCCTGAACGAAAATGATTTTCGGAATGACCCAGAAAAAGCAGCATTTACATGGAATAAGGCCGCCGGTTATGAATCTTACGATAAAAATATCCTGGGAATTTCATATGAACATAAATTTTCAACCAGGTTAAAAAACACGACTTCTGTTTTTTATAATTCCAGGGATGGATATGAACCCAGGCCTTTTAATATTCTGGATGAGGTTAGAAGATCGCTGGGAGCTCGCACCAGATTCAATTTTCAAACCGAAGTTTTTGGTAAGCCATCAGAATTAAGTTTTGGAGCTGAAACTATGTTAGAATTTTATGAAACTTCAACCTACGAAAACCTGTATGAGCAGGCTGAAGAAAGGAGAAGTGTTCAGGGAGATCGGTTAAGCTTCAATGAGCAGGATAGGAATTATGTAAATGCTTTTGCCCAGATAAATTCAGAACTTACTTCAAAATTACTGCTGGAAGCGGGTCTGAATTTTAATTCCACCCGGTATGTCCTGGAAGACAGGTTCAATACAGACAACCTGAACCAGTCTGGTGATTATAGATTCAATGCGGTGATCTCTCCCAGGTTAGGTTTAAGCTATGAAGCTTTTGCCGGCAGAAATTTCTATGCATCTGCAAGTCATGGTTTTTCCACACCAACTGTAGCAGAAACCCTGACCCCGGAAGGATTAATTAATACCGACCTGAAAACGGAAACGGGCTGGAATTATGAAAGCGGGTTTAAGGGAAACTGGCTGAATAATAAACTTTATACCGAGTTGAACCTTTATTCTATACAGATTCGTAACATGCTTGTCGCCAGAAGAGTTGGGCAGGACCAATTTGTAGGGGTTAATGCCGGAAAAGCAGACCATAACGGCATCGAATTCAGTTCAGCATATCAAACCAGAATATTTCCCGATCTGAATTTAAAATTTTTCCTGAATTCAAATTTCAACTATTTCGAGTTTGATCGTTTTGTGGATCTTGGAGAAAACTATTCAGGAAATACTTTGCCGGGTATTCCCCATTATATGGTATCTCCCGGAACAGAAATTATTTTCAGGAGCCTATCTCTAAATATAAATTACCAGGCTTTTGGAAGAATGGCTTTGAACGATGCTAATTCCGGATATACCGATCCTTATCAGCTTCTGAACCTAAGGCTGGACTATAGCTGGAAATTAAGTGCCAAAGCAGATCTTCATTTTAATTTGGGATGCAATAATGTTCTGGATGAGAGGTATGCCTCCAGTATTGTGACCAATGCTATAGGTTTTGGAGGTTCAGCTCCACGCTATTATTACCCGGGAAATCCAAGGAATTTCTTTGGAGGAATAAGGCTGGATCTTAATTTATAGTCACACTGAACGAATTAGGGAATCTCAAGGGATGCTGAAATTCAATAAAAAACAGATTGTCACCCTGAATTTATTTCAGGGTCTATTTTTTAAGTAAAAGTTTTCAATTGTTATTTAGCGAAAGTTTACAGATTTTAAACTTTCAGAACCTGGATTTGAGATTCTGAATCAAGTACAGGATGAGGATGAAAAATCACTTCTTCCTTACCACATCTGGTACCATGAACTCATAGTTGCCATTGTGATGCATTACATCCCGAACCACCGTTGAAGAAATATGCGCCTTGCCCGAACTTGAGATAAGAAAAACACTTTCTACCCCGGCCATTTTGTAGTTAGTCTGTCCAATAGCTTTTTCAAATTCAAGATCCTGAGCATTTCTTAGCCCTCTTAAAATAAAACCGGCATTTTTAGATTTGCAGTATTCTACCGTGAGACCCTTATAAGTATCTACTTCAATTTTAGTTTCATTCTTATAGGTTTCCTTGAGGAAATGCAATCTCTCTTCAAGGCCGAACATATATTTCTTGCTCGAGTTTGTTCCTATAGCCAGGATGATTTTATCAAATAACGGCAGGGCACGGTCTATAATATCGGTATGTCCTAAAGTTAGCGGATCAAAGGATCCAGGGAAAACAGCTATTTTCATCTGGCGGTTTTTGTTTAGTTATTAGGTATAAGTTAATTATAAATTTTGTGCTAAAGCAGCTTCCACGGCACTTCCAAAAAGATCTTTTAAACTTATCCCGGCTTTTTCAGCTTGCTGAGGTAAAATGCTGGCCTGGCTAATTCCGGGGTTGGTATTCATTTCAATAAAATGAGGTTCGCCCTCATGGAAAATGAACTCAGATCTTGAGAAACCTTTCATCTTCAATTTTTTGTAGATCATGACCGCAATATCCTGGACCTTTTTAGAATCCTCTTCTGAAATTCGTGCCGGGGTGATCTCCTGTGACTTTCCGAGATATTTTGCGGCATAATCGAAGAATTCGCCATCGGGAACAATCTCTGTTACCGGCAAGGCCATAACTTCACCATTATAGGTAATAACACCAACAGAAACTTCAGTTCCATCCAGGAAAGATTCGATAATAGCTTCAGTATCTTCAGTAAATGCGGTTTTTGCTGCCGGGATGATCTCCTCTTCGGTCTTAACTTTCGTGACCCCAAAACTACTGCCTGCACGGTTCGCTTTGACAAAACAAGGCAAGCCAACCTTTTCCACTATATCCTTAGGATTGATTTCCTCATCTTTATTCAGGAAATAATTGGTAGCTGCCTTTATGCCATAAGGTCTCAGAACACTAATAAGATCTCTTTTGTTAAAGGTGAGGGCCGATTGATAATAATCGCAGCTGGTTTGCGGGATACCGATCAATTCCAGGTAAGCCTGCAATAATCCATTCTCACCGGGAGTACCGTGAATAGTATTAAAAACACAATCAAACTGTATGACCTCATCGTTGATCTTAACAGTAAAATTGCTCTTATTGATAGGGTACGGAGTATCATCCTCTGTTACAACAAACCATTCTCCCTGTAAAATATGAACCCGGTAAGGCTCGTAAAGATTACGGTCAAGATGTTTATACACTATGTTTCCGCTGTTAATAGAAATGCGATATTCACTGGAATATCCGCCCATGGCGATGGCGATCTTTTTCTTCATATTCAATATATCCGGTTAGAAGTCGTTAAACAAAAATATCACTTAAAAGGGCAGTCACCAAAACCAAAGGGTTTTATATCTTTGCCCATTATTCAAAAACTATGGGATTATTTCGTTTTATTTTCAGCAAGACCTTTTTAATACAACTGGTGCTGGCAGGTATTGTATTATTAATATTATCATTTTTAACGATGCAATGGCTGGATTATTCTACAAACCAGGATCAGCGTATCGAGGTTCCAGATCTTGCTAAAATGAATCTGGATAATGTGGAGAACCGTCTGGAAGAATTAAATCTCGACTTCGAGATCCTGGATTCAGCCAACTTTAATCCTGATTACCCCCGATATTCTGTAATCGATCAGGTTCCTGCTCCGGGTAAATTCGTAAAGGAAGATCGTAAAATATACCTCACCCTGAACCCTTCAGGTTATAGAAAGATCGAAGTGCCTAATAACCTTATACGTAAAACCAGAAGACAGGTAGAACCAACGTTAAGATCTCTTGGTTTTGAGATTGGAGAGATCTCTTACAAACCCGATATCGCTGAAGATGCCGTTTTGGAACTAAGACATAAAGGGAAACTGGTTAACCCGGGAGAAAAGTTGATGAAAACTTCCAGAATTGATCTCGTTCTGGGTGATGGTAGTGGAAGATACAGGGAAACTAATGAGGACAGTATAGATAATGGTGGCGATACCGAAAACGAAGTAAATGAATTCTAAAAAAGACCAGAGAGAGGATATTGAAGATCAGGAGGAGGACGAGAGTCTTTATGAACATCATAAATTTGTGGCAGAGGTAGGCCAGAATCCATTAAGGGTAGATAAATACCTGATGAATTTTATTGAAAATGCTACCCGGAATAAAATTCAGAAAGCAGCCAAAAGCGGTAATATATATGTCAACGGCGAAACCGTAAAGCAGAATTATAAAGTTAAGGGTGGGGATACGGTTCAGGTAATGTTCGAACACCCGCCTTATGAATATCTTTTAACGCCAGAAGATATTCCAATTGATATCGTATATGAAGATGATGCATTACTGGTGGTGAATAAACCTGCGGGAATGGTGGTGCACCCGGGTCATGGAAACTACAGCGGGACTTTGATCAATGCGCTGATACATCATTTTGATAACCTTCCAAACAATAGCAGTGACCGTCCCGGTTTGGTGCATAGAATTGATAAAGATACAAGTGGATTACTGGTTATAGCCAAGACCGAGGTAGCGATGGCACATCTTTCCAAACAATTTTTTGACAAGACCAGTGAAAGGGAATATATAGCTATCGCCTGGGGAAATATAGAAGATGATGAGGGCACCATAGAAGGGAATATTGGCCGGAATCCAAAGAACAGACTTCAGAATATGGTATATCTGGGAGACGATGCCGAAAATGGTAAGCCCGCAGTAACCCATTATAAAGTTTTAGAGAGATTAGGATATGTTACACTGGTATCCTGCAAACTGGAGACCGGGAGAACGCACCAGATCAGGGTGCACATGAAGCATATTGGACATACTCTTTTTAATGATGAGCGCTATGGCGGTGACCGCATTCTTAAAGGAACCACTTTTACTAAATACAAGCAATTTGTAGACAATTGCTTTAAAATTCTGCCCAGACAGGCCCTACATGCGAAAACTCTTGGTTTTGAGCATCCGGTCACCGGTGAATGGATGAGCTTTGATACAGATATACCGCAGGATATGCATGATTGTATTGAAAAATGGAGGGGTTATGCCAAAAGCCAGCTGGAGGGGAATTAGTATAGGAGAATTCTATAGATTCATAAAAAACTATTTTAAGGGATTATTCAGGTTTTGAAGTGATAAGTTATCTTTGAAAGAAAATTAACTGAAAAGAAATGAAAATCGTTGTTTCTCCTGCAAAGACGCTGGATTATGAATCAAAACTACCAACTAACCGGGGAACTCAACCCGAGTTTCTGGAAACTGCTGCCAAGCTGAATCGTAAGCTTGCGCGACAGAGCAAGAAAGAAATTTCAGATTTAATGAGCATTAGCAATAAGCTGGCAGATCTTAATTATTCCCGATACCAGGAGTTCGAGGAAGAACACGACAAAAAGAATTCACGTCCTGCCATGTATGCTTTCAATGGAGATGTATACACCGGTCTGGATGCTTATACCATACCAACAGATAAGATAGATAAAGTGCAGGATACACTAAGGATACTTTCCGGGATGTATGGTATTTTGCGGCCTTTGGATCTTATCCAGCCTTACCGGTTGGAAATGGGAACTTCTATTGGGATCGAAAGAAAGGATAACCTCTACGAAGTCTGGAAAAAGAAGGTGACAGAATATCTGAATAATGAATTAAAAGATGATGAATTATTCCTGAACCTGGCTAGTAATGAATACTTCAAAGCTGTAGATACTAAGAAACTTAAGGTTCCGGTAATTGCTCCTGTCTTCAAGGATTTCAAGAACGGTAAACTAAAGATCATTAGTTTCTTCGCCAAGAAGGCCCGTGGATCAATGGTTCGCTATATCATCGATAAAGATTGCAAAACTTTAGATGATGTAAAAGGCTTTGACTACGATGGTTATCGTTTTAGTGAAGAGCATACCGAAAAGGAAAATGAACCGACGTTCATAAGATAATAAATCTGTCATCCTGAACTTCTTTCAGAATCTCTGAGATGCTGAAATTCCCCAAGCTTCGGGGCAGCATGACGTGAAAACCCAAAATTTACATCTGCTTTGGAACTTTTTCATCATAAACATCCATTTCCTCCTTTTATTCCTGAAAATGCTACCAAACTTATTGTAGGTACACTGCCACCACCAAGGTTTACCAAAAGGCAGTTAAGGCAGGATGATGTCGATTTTTGCTATGGTAGTGGGGATGGTCAACTTTGGATTATCCTGGACAGAATTTTTGACCTGAATTTAAAATTTGAAAATACTCCGGAGGCTGTTAAGCAAAGAAAAGATTTCCTGGTGGAAAGAGGTATCGGGATTTGCGATGTGGTGGAAAGCAGCAGGAGAGAGAAGGTTGATGCTTCAGACCTGGGAATGCAGAAAGTGGAGCTTCGTGACATGATAGGTATACTTAAAAATTATCCTAAAGTTGATACCCTGCTTTTTACCGGGGGTAACTCTAAAAATGGTCCGGAATATTTTTTCAGGAAATATTTAAGGGAATCTGAACACGATATAAGTTTGAAAGTAGTTTCTAATAAGTCTCCCAGAATACACCAGTTTTTGCTGGATGGCAGGTTAATAAAGACCGTTTCGCTTACTGCGCCATCAGGTGCCGCCAATATCGCGGTAGGGAGTTCTGCTCTGTATAAAGAATTGAAAAAGAAAAACCCTGAATTCAATACTATTGATTTCAGGGTTCTGCAATACCGGGAATTTTTCTAGATCATTGCAATTCTTTCTTATCCTGGTTGGCCAGGGTAGTAGGCTTTATTTTAAATTTGCGACGTTTAGGTCTTAACTTACCACTGGTGCCAATTGCAATTTTTCCTCGTTTTGTCTTTTTATCGCCTTTTCCCATTTGGCTATTTTTTATTTTTTTGATTCCTTATAGTATCTTCATCGTAATCGACCTTATTCGTATTTTTACTACGGTCTCCTAATTCACCAGATAATGGATCGTTATCGCTTTTTCTACGGTCTTTTTCTCCTCTGTGCTTATCTTCAATTGGTCCTCCCATAATTCTAAGTTTTATTGTTAACTCTAATATAGGCAGAAGTAGTCTTAAAAGCTGCTAACAGCCTGTTACAATTAGGTTAAAGCTTTAACATTTTCCACAAATTCACCCACATTGGATGTGCCATTTTCATTGAGATATTTGATAAAAGCACTACCTATAATAGCTCCTTTAGCATATTCTGTAGCCTGTTCAAAAGTTTCCTGATCTTTAATACCAAAGCCAACAATCTGCAGATTTTTTAAATTAAGATCATTGATTCTTTTAAAGTATGCTTTTGTATCCTGGCCAAAGCCACTGGTAGATCCCGTTACGCTGGCGCTGCTTACCATATAGATAAAACTATCTGAAACAGAATCGATGAAGGCAATGCGTTCATTTGAGGTTTGAGGGGTAATCAGGAAAATATTCCTTAGGCCATATTTCTCAAATAACTCCTTGTATTCATCATGATATACATCTACCGGCAGATCTGGAATGATCAGACCATCTATGCCGGTCTCCTGGCATTTCTTACAAAATTCCTCCACTCCAAATTGTAACATAGGATTAAAGTAACCCATAATAATTAAAGGAATCCTCACCTTACTGCGAATATCTTGTAACTGTTCAAAAAGCTTTTGGGTGGTCATTCCGTTTTTCAAGGCTTGGGTAGAACTTTCCTGAATGGTGGGACCATCTGCAAGAGGATCACTAAAAGGCAATCCAATTTCGATAAAATCAACTCCGCTTTTTTCAAGATCTACAATGATCTTTTCGGTATCATTAATATCGGGATAACCAGCGGTGAAATATATAGAAAGCAGTTTATGATCTTCCTGCAGTTTTTGATTTATTCTGTTCATTTTCTCTACTTACTTAAAATCTGTCATTCTGAAATGGTTTCAGAATCTTTAGAGACGCTAAAACGAGTTCAGCATGACGATTATTACAAATTAAAATATTCAATATAGGTGTTAAGATCCTTATCTCCACGGCCGGAAAGGTTTACCACTACCACATCGTCCTTTTTGAATTTTCTGTCTTCAAAAATGGCGAGGGCATGGGAGGTTTCAATGGCCGGAATAATTCCTTCCAGTTTGGCTAATTCGAGACCTGCTTTCATCGCATTTTCATCGGTAACGCTGATGAATTCGCCTCTGCCGCTGGCAAATAAATGCGCATGCATTGGTCCTACGCCAGGATAATCTAAACCAGCCGAAATTGAATATGGCTCAGTGATCTGGCCGTCCCCGGTTTGCATCAATAAGGTTTTACTTCCATGAATAATTCCAGGTTTACCTAATGCTGAGGTAGCAGCACTTTCCCCGGTATCTATTCCCTTTCCGGCAGCTTCCACCGCGATAATTCCCACTTCTGGTTTATCCAGGTAATGATAATAAGCGCCGGCCGCATTACTTCCTCCACCTACACAGGCCACAACATAATCTGGATCTTCCTTACCTTCTTTTTCTTTCAACTGAACTTTCATTTCTTCTGAGATCACTGCCTGAAATCTAGCCACCATATCAGGGTAGGGGTGCGGCCCTACTACAGATCCTATGATATAATGTGTGTCTACCGGATTATTGATCCAGTCACGAATCGCCTCGTTTGTAGCATCTTTTAAGGTTCTGCTTCCAGATTTTGCAGGGATCACTTTTGCACCCAGCATTTTCATCCTGGCGACATTTGGAGATTGTCTTTCAATATCAACTTCTCCCATATAAACGATACACTCCATTCCCATAAGTGCGCAAACCGTAGCTGTGGCCACACCATGCTGACCTGCTCCGGTTTCAGCGATGATGCGCTTTTTCCCCAACTTTTGCGCCATTAATATCTGTCCAATGGTGTTATTTACCTTGTGGGCTCCCGTGTGGCATAAGTCTTCCCGTTTCAGGTATACTTTTGTGCCATATTTTTCACTAAATCTTTTCGCAAAATAGAGCGGGGTGGGTCGTCCAACATATTCTTTCAGGAGTTCCTTGAATTCTTTCTGAAAAGATTCCTCCTGCATGATCTCCAGATACCGGGATCGCAATTCTTCTACATTTGGATATAGCATTTCGGGAATATAGGCCCCGCCAAATTCACCATAATATCCTTTTTCATTTACTTGATAGCTCATTCTATGAATTTATCTGTATTTTGAAATCTTTCAATTCATTCAATTTTTTTAATCCGGGTTTTAGCTCGAATTTACTGTTCACATCTACAGCGTAGAGTAGTCCCGGCTTGCCTTTACTCTGGAAATGTCTTTTGATCTCTGAAATTGCTTTCCCATGTTCGGGACCAATCCCGCCACTAAGGAAAAAAGGCGTGTTTGAGGGATACTCATAAAGGATCTTCCAGTTGAATTCTTTTCCATTACCACCTCTCAATTCTCCCTTTGTATCGAAAAGGAAATAATCTACTATACCTTCGAAAGGTTTTAATTCCTGAAAATCAAAATTTACACCAATAGAAAATACTTTAATCAACTCGGGAGTATTCCCGGATCTTTGCAGACTGGACTTTAGCTCTTTTGAAAAAGCTGCCGATTCCTCTCCATGCAACTGTATAGCATCGAGTTTATATTTTTTCACTTTTAACTGAATTTCCTCAACAGGAGAATTCACGAAAACGCCAGTTTTTTTTATTTCAGATGAGATATCGGGAAGATTTCCATCAAAAAATCGAGGGGACTTATCATAAAAGATGAGGCCCATATAGTCTGGTTGTAATTCTGCAACCTGGATCATATTCCCGGCCTGCTGCATTCCACAAACTTTGAGGCTTAACCCGGTGCTTTGTCCTGATGCTGAAATAAACTGACTTTTTCCGCCGGTGGTTTCTTGTTGCATTTATGCGAGAGATTTAAGTTCTTTAATAAAATCCTGGGCGGCTGCACCGGGATTGCTCGTTTTCATGAAATTTTCGCCTATAAGGAAACCTTGATATCCATATTTTTTAAGATCTGCGATCGCCCCGGTATTACTAATTCCACTTTCAGAAACCTTAATAAAATTAGAGGGAATCAATTCAGCTAGTTTTTTGGAGTTATCAATACTTACCTCAAAGGTTTTTAAATTTCTGTTATTAACCCCTATCATATCGGCATTTACCCGTAAAGATTTCTGTAATTCCTCCTCATTATGAATTTCTAAAAGTACATCCATACCCAGGTTTTTAGCTGAATTTGCAAGATAGATTAATTGTTTTTCAGTCAAAACTGCGGCAATCAAAAGGATTGCATCTGCACCGTAGGCTTTGGCTTCGGTTACCTGATATTCATCTATCATAAATTCTTTCCTAAGGATTGGAATATTAACTGATGCCCGCGCGTAAAGAAGATCTTCCAGGGAACCGCCGAAATACTTACCATCAGTTAAGACTGAAATTCCCGAAACTTCCGCTTTCTCATATCCGGCAGCCACATCCTGTACATTTAGATCCTGATTAATCACAGATTTAGAAGGAGATCTTCTCTTATGTTCTGCGATAATACCTGAACCTTTTTTTAAATTTTCAGCAAGTGAAATACATTTTCTCTTGTACAAAACTGAATTTTGCAGTTGTGAAGCGGGTATCAGGGATTTCTTTAATTCTACTTCTCTGAATTTATCTGCTATGATTTTATCTAAAATATTCATTAATTCAATTTTGACTTAATTCCTGTAATTTCTTAAAACTTTCGAAAGCCTTTCCAGATTCGAGTGCTTCTTTTGCTGCCTGAAATCCTTCCTGAGGACTTAGATTTCTCGAAGTAGCAATAGCCATACCTGCATTAGCGCACACCACGTTGTTTTGAGCCGGTGATCCTTTACCTTTCAGAATATTAGTAAGGATAGCTGCCGAACTTTCGATAGATCCACCGCCGGCAATTTCAGTTTGTTTTAACTCAGAAACCCCAAAATCTGCGGGTTTCAATACTCTTTCAGAATTATTACTGATGCTTTTTGTTTCCCCGGTGAGAGAAATTTCATCATACCCGTCGAGTGCATATAAGATGGTATAATTCTTATCGGTATTCTGGTAAAGATAAGCATACATCCGCGCCAGTTCAAGACTGAAAACTCCCACCAGTTGATTTTTGGGAAATGCAGGATTTACCATAGGTCCCAACATATTAAAGAATGTCTTCACCGCCAGACTTTTTCTAACCGGAGCCACGTTCTTCATTGCGGGATGAAAGAGAGGAGCATGTAATATGCAAATATTAGCCTGGTCGATACATTTTTCAAGAAAACCGGCATCATTACTAAATTTAATTCCCAGGAATTCCATGACATTAGAACTACCACTTACCGATGAAACTCCGTAATTTCCATGTTTGGCTACCTTCACTCCCGCACCCGCAGTTACAAAAGAAGATGTTGTGGAAATATTAAAAGTATCTTTCCCGTCTCCACCGGTTCCGCATAGATCTACAGCTTCGTAAGCTGAAAGATCGACCTTGATGCATAATTCTAATAGGGCATCACGGAAACCTTCCAGTTCTTCTATAGTTATACTACGCATCATATAAACGGTAAGAAAAGCTGCGATCTGCGTATCGTTATATTTCCCTTCAGAAATATTAAAGATCACCTGTTTGGCCTCCTCGGTGCTTATGGTTTCATGGCTAATTAGCCTGTTTAGTAATTCTTTCATTATTTAAATTGTCATCTTTGCGTCAGGCTGTTTCCAATCTTTTCAGAAGTTTCAGCTTCTGTAGAGATCCTGAAATAAATCAGGCTGACGAATTTTGTTGCTTATAAGGTTGGTTCTTCAGAATTTGAAATTTTTTCTTCCTGAATATTATCTGAAACGGAACCATTTACCCAGTTCCTGATCATTTTTTTACCATCTGGAGTAAGCACAGACTCAGGGTGAAACTGTACACCACGAACATCAAATTCAACATGTCTAAGTGACATGATCTCACCCTTTTCATCGTAACTGGTAACCTGTAAGGAAGGGGGGAGGTTCTTTTCAACCACCCAGGAATGATATCGTCCTACCTGCAGTTCATTATCCAAACCATGAAAAAGATATTCATCATCAACAACTAATTCAATTTTTGAAGCAACACCATGATAAACTTCATCAAGATTCAAAAGGGTTCCACCAAAAACCTCTCCAATGGCCTGCATACCCAAACATACTCCAAGAATGCTTTTAGTTGCAGCATATTTTGCGATAATTGGTTTTAAAAGTCCGGCTTCTTCCGGAATTCCCGGCCCGGGTGACAATAGTATTTTGTCATATTCCTCGGGATCGTCGATATGCAACTGGTCATTTCTTCTTACCACTACCTCGCAATCCAGCTCTTCAAGATAATGTACCAGATTGTATACGAACGAATCATAATTATCTATTACCAGTATTCTCTTATTCTTTTTCATTTTAAATTTCTTCAGCAATTTCGAGGGCTTTGGTTAGAGCACCCAGTTTGTTATATACTTCCTGTAGTTCGTTCTCAGGCTTGGATTCAGATACAATTCCTGCGCCAGCCTGGTAATGCAGCTCGTGATTCTTACTCACAAATGATCTTATGATAATGGCATGGTTAAAATTGCCTTCAAAATCCATAAAACCAATTGCTCCTCCGTATGCACTTCTGTTTACATTCTCAAATTTTTCGATGAGTTTAAGGGCCATCGGCTTAGGTGCTCCGCTTAAAGTTCCTGCTGGAAAAGTGTCTGCCACGATTTGAGGAGTAGAAACATCCGGATGTTTTTTGCCTGTAACTTTACTTACCAGATGAATAACATGGGAAAAGAATTGGATTTCCCGGTAATTCTCCACTTTTACATCACTTCCGTTGCGGCTTAGATCATTCCTGGCGAGATCTACCAGCATAACATGCTCAGAATTTTCTTTCTCATCTACGGCCAGTTCTTTGGCAATTTCAGCGTCTTTTTCATCATTTCCGGTTCGTTTGAAAGTACCGGCTATTGGATGAATTTCAGCTCTGCCTTTATTGACGATCAATTGAGCCTCTGGAGAACTACCGAATATTTTGAAATTTCCGTAGTCGAAATAGAAAAGGTATGGAGAGGGATTAACATTCCTAAGTGCTCGATATACATTGAATTCATCCCCCTTGAATTTCTGAGAAAATCTCCTCGAGAGTACCAGTTGAAAAACATCACCGCGATGGCAATGATCTTTCGCAGAATCTACCATAGTTTTATACTCATCATCCGTTAGATTCGATCTGGGATCATCATGCCGGGTGAAGTTATAGGTGGCGAAATTCTTAACCTTTAGCAATTGCTCTATTTCATCAATATTACTTTCAGTGTTATAGGAATGATCAAAAATATAAGCCTCATTCTTAAAATGATTAATCGCTATAATATTTTGATAAACCGCATAATAAATATCGGGTATCTTGAGATCTTTTTCTTTCCTGGTAACCTCTACATTTTCGAAATAGCGAACAGAATCATAGGCTATGTATCCAAAGAGCCCATTGTTTATAAACTTAAATTCTGAAGAATCTGCGCAGAACATTTTCGAAAATTTCTGAATTTCCTGTGGTACAGAAGAGGCAGTATCAATATTCATTGTTGTAGAGCTGCCATCAGGAAAGCTGGTATTTATAACGTCATTTTCCAATTTAAAAGAAGCGATAGGATTACAGCAGATATAGGAAAAACTATTATCACTGGCGTGGTAATCGCTACTTTCCAGCAAAAGGCTATTTGGATATTTATCCCTTAGCTTAAGGTAAATACTAACCGGGGTTATAGTATCAGCCAGTGTCTTCCTGTATTTTGTATTTAATTTAAACATTGAATATCGATTTTTTTCAATAAAAAAAGGCTTGTCGTGAGACAAGCCTTTGTGATTTCTATATTGGAAATAGCAGATTAGCTCACGAAATTTGACGTAAGTTATTCCACCACCAGTTATTTTTGTTCGTTTTTAACATGACTTCAAATATAGAGAGGATATTTTTTATACCAAATGTTTTTTATAATAATATCCTGAAATTATAAATCCGGAACCTTGATTTAGAACCTTAACTTTACATCAAGCTCAAAATTATCATAGATAGTTTTATCTCCGAGGTTATCAAAGAAACTACCAGACCCGTATCTAACATCATATTTTGATCTGTCTATGGTTAGACTGGTAGTAGCAACATCTCCATTCATGACCAGGTCGAAGGTGATTGGGTGAGTTTCGGTCTTAATGGTAAGGTCGCCCACAATGCCATATTTCCCGTTACCTTTTGAAGCGGCACTGGTAATTACCAGTTTAGCCTGAGGATGTTTGGCAACACCAAAGAAATCTTCAGATTTTAAATGGCCTTCGAGTTTACCTTTATTTTCCCCGGTAAGATCTGTTACCGTAATGGTGCGCATGTCCATAATAAATTCACCACCTGTGATCTTATCATCCTCCATCATGAGATACCCGCTCTCCAATTCAATAGTCCCATTGTGAGAACCGGTAACTTTTTCTCCTCTCCATTCTACGGTGCTTTCTTCGACATTTACTTCTTTTTTAGTGTTTGTAAATGCTACGGTAGCTAAAACAATAATAGCAACCAGTCCACCTTTTAAAATTCTATTTTTCATAATTCTTAATTTTTAAATATTAAATAATTTCTATTAAGTCTTTTTTAGATTTTCTAACTTTCGTTAAATGCTGGTATGAATCTTCCTCACTTCTATAGCCCACAGGTGCAATTACAGCGGTGGTAAGATTCTTATCTGCAAGACCCAGAATTTCATCGAACTTTGCAGCATCGAAACCCTCCATAGGGCAGGTATCCACTTTTAAACTGGCAGCGGCAGAAAGTAAATTGCCCAAAGCGATATAGGCTTGCTTAGCAGCCCAGGTGTTTTGTGCATCCGCAGATAATTGCAGAGTGGTTCCCTTAATCATGTCTTCCATGCCTTTTAAGGCTTCACGAGATAAATTTCTGGTTTCGGCAATATTATCTAAATACGAATCAACGTAAGCTTCAGAAACCGATTTTAAATTCGAGAATACGATTAGGTAAGGAGCATCGGTAATTTGCGTTTGATTCCAGGCTGCGGCTTTTAATTTCTCTCTGGTCTCCATATCCCTGATCACGATTATTTCGTAGGGCTGGAGGCCGTAAGATGATGCCGAAAGTTGAATACTTTCCAGTAAAACATTTAAATCGTCTTGGTTTAGTTCTTTATTTTTATCGAATTTCTTGGTTGCATATCTCCAGTTAAGATCTTCGATATAACTGCTTTTTGTGCTAACTTCTAAGTTCATTTAATTTTTCATTTAGTGATAATAATTCCTTTTCATTTATTTTCATGGCGAAATCCTGTTCTACTTTATCGATCTCAGGGTCGATCTGTTCAAGTAAGTCAAGACCGTTTTCTGTTATCCGTATCTCTACCTTACGCCGGTTTGAGGGGCATACAATTCTTTCACAAAGGTTTTTTTCTATCAGTTTATCTACCAGTCTCGTAGTATTACTCATTTTATTGACCATCCTTTCCTGGATGGTGCTCATATTCGCAGGTTTACCTTTTTGTCCTCTTAAGATCCTGAGTACATTAAATTGCTGATTACTTACTTCAAAAGGTTTGAGAGCTTCAGAAAGTTTTTCGCTTATATGATTGGCTGTAACGATCATATTAAGAACCAATTTCCTTGATTCTGGTAGTTTATCATTCGTCTTAAGCAAATCTTCTAATTTCATTTGTATAAACAACAATTGTACATACAAATATAATCGTTATTTAAGTTGATAGCATTAATGTTCTGTTAAAATTGCGACTCCTTTTCAGCCTGGTGCTTCAAAAAAAAAATTGCGCTTATATTTACACTACCAATAAACTTTTAAGGCAAAAACTATGAAAGAATTAAATCAGGAAGATTGGCAGGAAAAGCTCAAAAATGACGATGATGCAGTAATTCTGGATGTTCGTACTGAGGAGGAAGTAGAAGAAGGTTATATTCCAGATTCAAAAAATATCGACATCTATAAAGGACAGGGTTTTATCAACGAAGTGGAAAAGCTCGATAAATCAAAACACTATTACATTTATTGCAGGTCGGGAAAAAGAAGTTCTCAGGCTTGTACCTTACTGGATCAAATGGGTTTTAGCGAAACTTATAATTTGTTAGGCGGTTTTTCTGAATGGGAAGGGGAAACAGCCCATAATTAATCATCCTATCTTTTTAACCAAAAATAGCTATTGTTTCAATAGCTATTTTTTTTGCCCTTTTAACAATATTATGGGAATTAAATTTGCGTTTCGTCTAGATAAATGTACTTTTATCCTTCACATTAACCAAATTTTAACCCTAAACTTAAAATTAATGAAAGTAAGAACGCTCAAAGTATTAGGAGTAGCCGCGTTAACCGCTACCTTTTTAACCTCCTGTAATCAGGAATCTGAAGTACAGAATCCGGAAATAGAATTGGTTGCGCCATCAACTTCTCAGGTAATCCCTGGTCAGTATATCGTGGTATTCAATCAGGATTTTTCCAGAAGTATGGAAAACGGTAAGTTAAGCTACCAGAAAGCACAGGAAAATACAAAATCTCAAACCATGAAATTGATGGCTGATGCCGGAATTAAAGGAGAGGTTTTTAACGTTTACAGTAAAACCATAAATGGAGCTGCAATAAAATTAAGCGAGGAAGGTGCTGATGCCTTAAGAAAAAGGAAAGAGGTAGCCTACGTGGAAGAAGATAGAATCGTGGCCTTAGCCCCGGGTGGAAAAGGTAAGCCAGGTGGTGGCGGCGGATCTACATCTCAATCCACACCTTACGGAATTACCCGAGTTGGAGGTGGAGCTACCTATACAGGCAGTAATGCTGCATGGGTTGTAGATACAGGGATTGATCTAAATCACGAAGATCTAAACGTGGATGCATCCCGTGGTTTTAACGCTTTTACATCCGGAAAAGATGGAAGGTCTTTAGATGATGGAAATGGTCATGGTTCTCACGTTGCTGGTACAATTGCAGCTATTGATAATAATCTGGGTGTCATTGGAGTTGCCGCCGGTGCGACGGTAATACCTGTAAAAGTTCTTGATTCAAGGGGAAGTGGTTCCTATTCTGGTGTGGTAGCTGGGGTAGATTACGTTGGTGCTAATGCTGCCAACGGGGATGTTGCCAATCTATCATTGGGTGGACCTGTTTCTCAGGCACTAGATGATGCCGTTTTAGCTGCTTCTGAGAAGGGAGTTAAATTCGTGCTTGCTGCCGGAAACGATGGCGACGACGCTAATAATCACTCACCTGCAAGAGTAAATGGAAACAATATTTACACTATTTCTGCCATGGATTCAAATGACAGACTTGCATCTTTTTCTAATTACGGTAATCCACCGGTAGATTTTGCTGCACCTGGTGTAGCTATCCAATCTACATGGAAAGATGGTGGATATAACACCATAAGCGGTACTTCTATGGCTGCACCGCATGCTGCCGGGATACTTCTTTGGGGTAATTTTAATTCCGGAGGAACTGTAAATGGAGATCCTGATGGTAATCCAGACACGATTATCGTGAGATAATATCAATGGATAAATAATATTAAGAGCACCATTAAACATGGTGCTTTTTTTATTTACTCAATACTGAAATTCATTTTTTTACGTTAAAAACATGGGTTCTACTATTTGATTAGTTTATTAAATTGATATATTTAACCCCGATAGTCCGCGAATTATACTATGATTATGAATAAAGCACTTTATCTCTTTGTTATTGGTTTACTATGCTTTTCAGCAACTAACGCTCAGGAATTTAGCTTCGGTGTCAAAGGTGGTCCCAGTTATGTTTCCGGAGGTCAAATTACCGGTCGGGTAGGTGGCGGTTCAGACTTTGGAGGTACTGTGGAAGCCGATTCCCAGTTTAAATATCACGTAGGTGGATTCTTTGAATTGAGATACAAGAAATTTCTGCTTAGACCAGAACTTATTTATAGTGCCATGGAGACTGAATTTGGCTTTCCCACGCGGCCTTCAACCTATGCTATTGAAAAAATAAGTGTTCCTTTACTAATTGGCTATAATGTCTGGGGACCGGTGGATATTTATGCCGGACCGGCATATCAAAATATTCTAGAGGTTTCTTTAGAAGGTAATGAGCCAGATCAACCAGTCCCCTGGCTGCTCAAGCAGGGATAAAAGCTGCTTTCGGTAGGTTTGAACTGGACCTGAGATATGACAGAACTTTAGCATCTAAGGAACCATATATCATCAATATTGTAAATGGAGGTAGTGATGGCTACGGAATTAATACCGCAGATTTTGACGATTCAAGATTAAATCAGATACTGCTAAGTTTAAGTTTCAAAATCTTTGATAGTGCTGCCAATCCGGGCAGACGCAAGGGAGGTTGTTATTTTTAATAAACCCCACTTCTAAAAAAAAATGCTCCATTTAGGAGCATTTTTTTTAGAATATATCAGACTTGATCCTGAACCAGAGTTTCCGGAGTACAAATGATAAAATGATAACTACAATAGTTAATATAGAAGCTTTCAAATATTTACCATAGATCCAGTATCCTGTCCCGAATAAAGCTCCATAAATAGTAAAACAACCTAGAATAGTAGCCAGAATACCTGAAGGTACGTTCCAGTCTTTCTTTTCGAATTTAGTGTTACTTTCTTTAAAAATTCTTTCCCATCCCGGTCCTCCTGGTTGGGTTTTCTGGTAAAAATTTATGAGTGTAGCCCTACTCTCCGGTTTTGTAAGGAAGGTAGCAAGTAACCACGAGGTAGTAGTGATTAATACGATTACGGGATAAGTTGCCCAACCCGGGAGTATTCCCGGTATTTCCTGATTGGTTACAGTATCAACTCCACCAAATACTATAATTCCAAGGCCGGTAAAATTGAAGAGGATGGAAATAATACCAGAGACCAGCATAGCTGTTATTTCACTCCAGGCATTTATTCTCCACCAGAACCATCTGAGAAGAAAGATAAGACCGGTTCCTGCACCGAACATCAGGATAATATTGAAGAGCTGTAGTGCGTTTTGAAGTATGAGTGCAAGGGTGGCGCTCACCACCATCAATATAATAGTGCTAATTCGGCCTACATTTACCTGTTCTTTTTCTGATGCATTTTTCTTTACGTATCTGGCGTAGAAGTCATTAACGATATAGGAAGATCCCCAGTTGAGATGAGTGGAAATTGTAGACATATAGGCCGCAACCAGGGATGCGATAACAAGGCCTAACAATCCGGCCGGAAGTTTCGTTAGCATGGCTGAATAGGCGAGATCATGACCTAGTTTATCTTCACTCACATTAGGAAAAGCCTCCTGAATACTGGCAATATCGGGGTAGACGATCAGGGAAGTCAGGGCAACAAGAATCCATGGCCATGGTCTTAGGGCATAATGCAGTACATTGAAAAAGAATGTTGCACCTATGGCGTGATTTTCATTTTTCGCAGCCAGCATCCTTTGCGCTACATATCCTCCGCCGCCGGGCTCTGCTCCGGGATACCAGGCGCTCCACCATTGTACAGCCAGTGGAATAATTAATAAAGTAATCAGGGTTTCAGTATTGCTAAAATCGGGTAATATACTGAGCTTTCCGGCAACGTTATTATGCGTAAGTAAATTTTCAAGACCTCCAACCTCAGGTAAATTGACGCAATAGTATGCTGCTCCAACTCCGCCAATTATGGCCGTAAAGAACAAAATAAAATCGGTATAAACTACGCCCTTAAATCCACCAAGTGTACTAAATATTACGGTAACAACCCCGGCAAGGCCAATTGTTTCCAATGCAGACAATCCTAGCATTACCTGCCCAATTTTAATTGCCGCAAGGGTAACTGCAGCCATTGCCAGTACATTAAAAATTACTCCCAGATAAATAGCTCTGAAGGCGCGGAGAAATTTTGCCGGTTTACCACCATATCGCAATTCATAAAATTCAATATCAGTATTAACATTAGATTTTCTCCATAATTTGGCATAAATAAAAACGGTAAGAAGACCGGTTAAAAGGAATGCCCACCATACCCAGTTGCCAGAGACTCCATTATTCCGAACAATATCGGTAACCAGGTTTGGAGTATCTGTAGAAAATGTTGTGGCTACCATAGAAACACCCAGTAACCACCAGGGCATGGTCCTTCCTGAAAGAAAATATTCAGAACTACTCTTTCCTGATTTTTTAGATACATAAAAACCAACTCCAAGAGTTATGGCAAAAAATGAGAATATTAAAATGTAATCTATAGTTGCTAAATCTATCATTTTGTAGAACTGGAGAAATTAGATATCTAAGAACGAAAAATTAATCGATATATCCCGAAATGCATTTTTAAAATTCAATTAATAAATAGGAAAGGGATAACAATTGTTATCCCTTTCCTCGGTTGGTTAGTTAAAGAATAAGGTTCAAATTATAACCTATGCTGTTCTTACTCGATAACTTTTATAATAAATTAAAATTATCGCTAATTTTTTAATTTTCCTATAGACACACTAATATTTCAATCTTTTGAGGACTAAAAATTATGCAATTAGAGATAAATAAAGCAGATCTTTAGGAATATTATTTCCGATGAGATTCGATCAGTTTTTGCTTATTTATTTGTTTAATAGGTTCAAGGGTTTCTTTGCCGTACTCGGTATGAAAACGGTGTGCATTGAGAAAGTTCAATTGAATTTCAAACCATTCGTTTTCGTTCAATTCGGGATTGAAATACTTTAATTCACGGTATAACTGGTTGGAGTAAAAATTATACTCATCGGTGCCAAGATAAAAAAGGTCGGCATCAGCGACAATTTTCTCATATATATTATGGGTTTTCTGAGGTATCCTTGTTGCTGAGATCATTCCGCAGATCAATTTTATTTCTGCTTTAGTAAATCCATATTCCGGCAATTCTGCAGTTGCCAATTCACAGCTTTTGGTTTCATGGTCTTTACGACCAATCAGGAAACCGGCATCGTGGTAAAGGCCGGCAATCTTTACAAGGTAAGTTTCTTGTTCTGAAATTTTCTCTAGTTGTGCCAGGAATTCGCAACGGTCTATTACACTTTTGGTATGCGCAGGACAATGATAGTATAAATAATAGGGAAGGTCATTCTCCAACCGGGTATGCAAATTGTCGAAAATCTGAGTTCTATCCATGTCGGGTATGGTTCTTCTTAAAAAATTTCCCATCACTTATTTAACACTAATTACGAAATTTATTATAAAATATCCTCTTTTGAGTGGGCAAGGCAATAAAACTTAAAGAAAAATTGAATGCCAGCACAGATGAAATAAAGCTGAAAACTTCAATTCAATGTTGCGAAAATTTCAGCGATTATTAACATGTTCTCATTTAAAACACTATTAATATACATCTTTCTCAATTAATCACACGATTTGTACCTAAAAGAAGCGTAAAAACCTAATTCTTAAAGGTCCAGGCAATAATTCTACTTTTCTTATTCCCCTGTTGCATTTCGATAGTTTTGTAAATTGCATTTATTTTTTCCAGCTGTTTATAGATCTTAGCCAGATTTTCTTTTTTGGACACCAGGCAGGTGAACCATCCTATCTGAGATTTAAAATGAACGCTCTCCTTTATCATTCTTTTGATAAATAATGCCTCTCCACCATTGCACCATAGTTCGTTTGCCTGCCCGCCAAAATTAAGGCCTTGTCCTTTCTGATTTCCTAAATTTTTTATTTTGCGAAAGGCTGCTTTTCTTGCATCTTTTTCAGAAGCATGGAAAGGTGGGTTACACATACTAAAATCGAAATATTCATTCTCTTTAATGATACCTTTAAATATGCTGCCGCGATCGTCCTGCTGGCATATTTCAATTTGATCTGATAAAATTGGATTGGCAATGATGTTTTTTCTAGCGGCCAGGACCGCATCTTTTGAAATATCTGTACCCCTCATTTTCCAACCATAGATACGGTTTGCCAAAATAGGGTAGATGGTGTTAGCACCCACACCAATGTCCAGTCCTTTGATCGTTCCTCCTGATTTCTGCCCCTGCAAAAGATCATTGAGGTGATAAATATAATCTGCTCTTCCAGGAATTGGCGGGCATAGATAATCCTTGGGAATAGTCCAGTGATCTACCTGGTAGTGATGGTTTAATAACGCCTTGTTTAGCTGTAAAACGGCATCCTGAATTGAAAAATCTATGGTTTCAGTCCCATATTTGTTGGTGAAAACATAAGGAGCTAAGGCCGGGTTAACTTTTTGAAGGACATCAAAATTGTAAGGCTTATGGTGTATGTTTTCAGGATGCATTTAGTTCAGTTTACCGGTTTCAAAGTTAAAAGAATTCTATTGGACTTAGATAGAATAGACTATGGATTTAGATGTACTTTTGGACCATGGGTAATCACATTAAAACACAGTTGGAAATTCTTAGTAAGCTGAAAATTTCTGAACTAAACGCCATGCAGAAGAAAGCTGGCGAGGTTATTAAATCATCACCGAATACAATATTATTGTCGCCAACAGGGACGGGTAAAAGTCTTGCTTTTCTATTGCCTTTACTCCAGGAGCTGGACATGAAAATTAGTGAAATACAGGCTTTGATCCTTGTTCCGTCGCGCGAATTGGCAATACAGATTGAGCAGGTAGTAAGGGAAATGGGAAGTGGTTTTAAGGCTAATGCTGTGTATGGTGGAAGATCTTCGGCAAAAGATAAAATGGATCTGAAACATTCCCCGGCTATTCTTATTGGGACCCCGGGCAGGATCGCAGACCATTTAAGAAGAGATAATTTTCCTGTGCACAATATTAAAACTATACTCCTGGATGAATTTGATAAATCACTGGAAATTGGCTTTGAAGAGGAAATGTCTGAAATTTTCCGGCTGTTACCAAATATTGAAAAACGTATCCTGACCTCGGCAACACAAAACGTTCAGGTCCCTGAATTCGTTGGTTTAGAAAGTCCTGCAGTGATCAATTATCTGGCAGAAGAAACC
Organism: Christiangramia sabulilitoris; assembly: GCF_007050985.1. Lineage (GTDB taxonomy): Bacteria > Bacteroidota > Bacteroidia > Flavobacteriales > Flavobacteriaceae > Christiangramia > Christiangramia sabulilitoris. The sequence goes on along the minus strand of NZ_VHSF01000002.1, from coordinate 551,516 downwards.
CATCTTCTCGAAGTTAAAATTGTAAATGCATTAGATAAGGATAAGTTGCAGGGGTTACTTGCTCTTCTGGCTCATATTGGAAATAAACCCGGAATTATCTTTTGCAATTTTAAAAATTCTATTCAATTTGTGAGCGATTTTCTTACAGCACACAGTATCTCCCATGGTGTATTTCATGGTGGAATGGAGCAACAGGATAGGGAGCGTGCTTTGATAAAGTTCAGGAACGGTACCCACCGGATTATCATCTCTACAGATCTTGCCGCAAGAGGTTTGGATATACCAGAGCTGAATTTTATTATTCACTATCAACTTCCTCTTAAGGAGGCCGAATTTACACACCGTAACGGGCGTACAGCCAGAATGGAAGCTACCGGTACCGCCTATGTTCTGAAATGGGAGAAGGAGATATTACCAGAATTTATCAAAGATACCAGGTTAGAAAAGCTCGAATCTAATCAGGTTAAAAAGGATACCGAATGGAAAACCCTTTTTATCTCCGGAGGCCGGAAAGATAAAATATCCAAGGGGGATATAGCAGGATTATTTTTCAAGCAGGGCAACCTTTCGACAGATGAATTAGGTACTATCGAATTAAAACAGGATTGTAGCTTTGTTTCAATCCCGGCTTCAAAAGCAGATGAACTAATTCAAACCCTGAATAACTCACGATTGAAAAAGAAGAAAGTAAGGATCAAATTGGTATGATTAAATATGAAGCGACCGGGAAAAAATAGGTGAGTTATCCAAACCAGGAACCAGCTTCTGTTTCTACAATTGACTCTGTATTTTCCAGCGGTTGCCTAATGAGATTCTTTTTGGTATTCAAATAACGACTCACCAGCCTGTCTGTGTAACTGGAATTTTTTTGTGGGATCAAGTAATTTCTGAAGTCCTCAGGATGTGAAAAATCTTCTGAATTCCCTATAAAACCATAACCGGCATATCTTCCTTTCTGAAGATAAATAAAGGATTTTTCATCCCTGGTTCTTCCCTTTTCCATAAGGAGACAGGAATTCTCATATTGATTTATAAAATCAATTGCCTGTGCAACCCGGTCATTGTATTCTTCAACTTCGATTTCTGCTCTGCAAACACCGCTGCAGCTTTTTATTTTATAATGGTCGCAGGAAGTTACCCCACGCTGCAATCCGGCATATTTGGGGCATAGCTCAAATTTTTCACATACTTTTTCCATGAAGCTCACGGCTTCATCACGGGTGTAAAATTTCATCCAGCTTACCGGCGAAATTTTATTCTTATGCAACGCGAAAACTTCAATTCCTTTCTGGTTATGATAGGAGGTAAGGGTATAGGGCTTGGCATATTTTTTCTGAGCCTTGTTATATTTGGGATAATATTTCAGAATAAGATCAGATTCCCTTAACAATGCCAGAAATTCATTTCCGGTAAGTTCATAATCGATACTATGCACTTCCTGCATCAATTTATACTTTCGGTTGGATCGCTCCTGGAAATGGGATTTTATCCTGTTCTTAATATTTTTTGCCTTGCCAATATAAAGCGGAATCCCGTCCTTATCTTTGAAGAAATAGACACCGGTTTCAGTAGGTAATTTTTCAAAATCTGAATTTTTGAAATTTGGTGGTAGGAAAGATGCCCCGGTTTTTCTGTTCAAGAATTCGTTGATCACTTCATATTCAGGATCCAGCGAAACGCAGCGTTGAAATAGGGTTACGGTGGCTTCACAATCGCCTCCTGCACGGTGACGGTCATAATGCGGGATATTGATACTAGTGCAAATATTTCCAAGACTATATGAAAATAAGCCCGGTATCAGCTTTTTTGTGAGTCTTACGGTACAAATCCTTTTTCTTTTAAAATCACGGCCGATGTTGGTGAATTCAGCCCGTAAAATATTATAATCGAAACTTACATTATGAGCCACGAAAATACAGTCCCGGGTTATTTCTTCTATCTTGTCTGCAATTTCGGAAAACTGTGGTGCATTAGACACCATGTCATCATTAATACCGGTTAGGCTTTCAATGTAAAGGGGGATGGACTGGCTGGGATTTACTAGTGAGGAATATTCATTAATGATTTCTCCATTTTGCACTACCATTACGCAAATTTCGGTGATCTTATTTCCTTTGATCCCGCTTCCGGTAGTTTCAATATCGGTGATGGCAAACTTCGCGTCTTTCATGGTCGAAAATTACTTCTAAATTGGAATATATCCAAATCAAAGGATTATTTCCATTAAAAACCTTTCGGTTAAGTTAAAGTCGGGAAGAATTACCGTGCCTTACCACTTACACAATAAAGTATTAGGTGTGCTAAGTTGTAAATCATATTATTCCATTGTCTATAAGTACCTGGAAGGAGTCTTCCATAGTTTCACGGAGTGGCCTGAATTTTATATCCAGATCGTTTTTAATCTTAGAATTATCGGCTTTCCATTTTACGTTGACATTGTTTTTAATAAATCTTCTCGTAAGATTTTTATTTACATAAGGCCCAATTAACATTAAAATCCATTTCGGCAATGCTTTGGTGGGCACGGGGTAGGAATCTCCGTATTTTGGTTGAAGCGCATGCCCTAATTCTACAAAATTAGTATTGTGAGCAGAAGTAATATATCTTCCATGGGCTTTAGGAGTAAAGCCTGCCTTGTAATGCGCGTCTGCGACATCGCGGACGTCTACCAGACCAATGCCTAACTTAGGTGCTCCCATTTTAAAGGTACCGTCACCTAATTGCTTCAGCAGGCTGAAACTTTCTGAAGTAGTTGCCTTAGGATTCAAAGGCGGTCCCATAACCAGAGAAGGATTAATAGTTACCAGTTCCCATCGAGATTGTTTTTTGTGGATCTCCCAGGCTTTTTTTTCAGCCAGAGTTTTCGAAAAGGAGTAAGGCTGATAATCCAGAGAAGAAGTGGTGTTCCAATCCTCCTCGGTTAAGCTACCGTTAGCAGTTTTCTGCACATCTGTAGCATCTGAATAAATAGCCGCACAACTACTCGTAAGCACTATTCTCTTAACGCTTTCTGTTTTATTTGCCTGGTTTAAAACATTAGCCGTTCCCTTAACCGCCGGTTCAATAAGTTCTTTTTGTGGGTCATCAAATTCTGAAGTAAATGGCGAGGCGGTATGGAAGACGAGTTCACAGCCTTCCATGGCTTCAGCATAGGAGCCGTCATCCAGGAGATCTGATTGAAAATATTTGATGTTTCCGGAAGTATTTCCGGCGATACCATCCAGGTGATGTACCTTATCTTTATTATTGGGGTTCCTTACTGCGGCATGAACGGTGAAGCCTTCTTCAAGTAATTTCTTTACCAGCCACCCGGCAACATATCCGGTTGCACCAGTAACTAACACGGGTTTATTTTTATTAATTTCGACCATATCTTTTTTAATAGATCTTTTAATGTAAGCTAATTTAGGGAGTCTTGAAAATAGAAGCTATCTGGTCTTATAGTTAAGAAGGTGAAAATAATTTTTTCCATTCATCAAAAAGACTGAACTTGCTTAGCTTTTAAACTATGAAGAGTTATGGCATCAGGATTTTTTGCATTATTAGATGATATCGCGGCGCTTATGGATGATGTGGCGGTCATGGGAAAAGTAGCCGGTAAAAAAACCGCCGGATTGCTTGGGGATGACCTTGCCGTAAATGCAGAAAAGGCATCTGGCTTTGTGTCATCCCGGGAGATTCCCGTGCTCTGGGCAATTACCAAAGGCTCTTTTTTAAATAAAGTGATCATCCTGCCGGTGGCCTTTTTACTAAGTGCGTTTTTACCGGCAGCTGTTACCATCATATTGTTGATTGGAGGTTTTTACCTCGCTTATGAGGGTGCTGAAAAAATTTATGAATATTTCTTTCCACATGCCCATCCCGCAAAGAAACCGGTATTGGAAAAATTAACCAGGGAACAGGCTTTAGAACAGGAGAAGGAAAAAATAAAATCAGCGATTATCACCGATTTTATCCTGTCTGTAGAGATCGTGATCATAGCCCTGGGCGCCGTGACCGGAGAGCCATTACTAAATCAAATTATCATAGTTTCACTCATTGCTTTAGTCGCAACCGTAGGCGTATACGGTATTGTTGCCTTAATAGTTCGTATGGATGAATTTGGTGCGAAGCTTATAAATCTAAACGATAGGGACGACAGTTTTTCAGATATTATGGGAAGATTCCTGGTGAAGGCTCTACCTATTGTGATCAAAAGTTTATCGGTGATCGGGACCATCGCTTTAATTCTTGTTTCCGGTGGGATCTTTGTTCATAACATACATTTTATTCATGACCTGGTACATGGCATTCCTGCGATACTGGGCGAAGCCCTTGTAGGTATTGTGGTAGGTTTGTTGACTCTTCCGGTGGTGAATTTGCTGAAAAAAATCTGGAAAAAGATTTTCAGTAAATCCACAGAATAAAAATTTTCCAAAAAGGAAAAATAGGAAAGTTGATAGGGGTTTAGTTCGGCTAACCTGCATTTTTAATAAGAAAGATCCTGTCCCTGGTGACGGGATATTTTTTATAAATATTCGTTTAAAATATACCTGTGTATATTTGGTCTCTCATTTTGAACCCATTACCAACTATGAACAAAGACTTTTGGACCCAATTAAAATCACAACTTCTTGAATTTCTGTTTGAAATTGGCCCGGAGCTGGTTTATGCATTGGTTGCGCTGATCGCAGGAATTTTCGTAATAAAATTTGTAATGCGTCTGCTCAAAGGAGCGCTAAAAAGGTCCAGGACTGAACTTTCCTTAAAAACCTTTGTGGAAAGCCTAAGTGTTTTCCTGCTCTATGGATTTTTATTTTTTGTAATAGGTTCTATTCTGGGTATTAAAACCACCTCGTTCCTGGCGGTTTTTGGAGCAGCGGGTATTGCAATAGGTCTCGCCTTACAGGGGAGTCTATCCAATTTTGCCGGAGGAGTGCTTATACTCGTATTTAAACCTTTTAAAGCCGGGGATCTTATTTATGTAAACGATAATCTGGGATTTGTAGAAAAAATCGATATACTTTATACGAGGATCAAAACCTTTGACGGTAGAATTATTACCATGCCTAATGGGAATGTTTCCAATAGCGATGTGGATAATCGCACTATGGAAAAATACCGACGAATTGATCTTGATCTTAAGTTTTCGTTTGAAACCGATTTGGATGAAGTTCGTGCAATAATAATAAGGGGAATGAACAGGCATCCTAAACTCGCCCTCCATTTGCCGGTAGATGTCTGGCTTGATGAAATAGGGGAGTACCAGATGAAGATCAAGGCAAGGTGCTGGATAGAATCTGTAGAATACTGGCCGGCTTACTGGGAACAGCTGGAGGCTGTAAAAAAAGAACTGGATGCCGAAGGCGTGACAATACCTATTCCAAAATATTCAATTAACAGAGAGGTTCCAGTTGGAGAAAATGTCTAAAAACCCTCTTGTTAGCTGTCTAATGAAGATCTCAATTTGAGGAACTCTTTTTCTAAAAATGAAAGTTTCTCCTTAATATCTATATTTCTTTTTTCCGGAACCCGGTGATAGAAGACGTATTTTAGTTCCCACAATTCCTTTACATCGGCATGGTTTATTTTAAGCTCATCTATGCCACGATGATCTGCTTTTAAAATGAATCTTTTACTGGCCTGGAATACTCTTCTTAATAAGATCCTGTCTTTCAGGATTATCAGGTATATACAGGAACTTTGAAGATCGGGGAATCTCTTCCGAGCTACTCTTTCTCCAATGATTATATCTTTAGGATAAAGACCGTCATTATCTGAGCTCATTTCAAGGTTATCCACTACATATGCTCTTAGCTCATTTTCATTGGTTACAGGAAGATTTAGATAAGGCAGGTCATCAATAAAATTCGGATTGTCACGATGCCTGAGATAGTCAGTGTGAAGCTGCGGAGTGATACAAGGGATTTTTATAAAGAAATCGTTTTTCTCTTCCAGTATACTGGATTCAAAATCTACTTTAAACTTTAGCAATTGATTTACCGTAAGTTCTTTTGTGAGCAGGTCTCCAATTGGGATGCTAAAATAATTAGCAATTTTGATAATGGTTTCAATTTTAGGTTCGCTTCGGCCTTCCTCGTAAGCGCCTAAGGTACCGCGTTTTAAATCGAATATTTCAGCAAAAGCCTGTTGACTAAGCGATTTTATGCTTCTAATTTTTTTGATATTGTTTCCGAATAATGACATTTATTTGCTAATAAAATTTGCAGAAATAAAGTTTTAGTGTATATTGGTCTAACAATATTAGCAAATAACACCATCAATCGCTAATATTTTTAGTTTAAATCTTGTTCGAACGGTTTAATCTTAAGTATAAAATTTATTAAGAATTAAAAACGACCTTATGATCGCTATTGTTATTAATGTTGTGACAGAGCTTGTCAATATTCTTTAACAAAGTCTTAATACTTTTTTGTATTATTAGGCTCTCAAATTTTTAGTACTAACCGTAACCATCACCTATGAAAAATCATTTCAATATCACGAGAGATTTTTTACTGGAATTAAATTTTAATATTACCAGAGAGAACCCAGATAATGGACTCTTTGTAATTCAGAAAGAAAATTCCGGAATTAGAAATCTTATCGTCGGGGTAGCCCCGCCAATATTAATCATGGAGCAATATATTTTTAAGATCAACAACCAGTCTGAAAAGATCTTTAAAAGCTTGCTGCAAAAGAACCGTGACATTGTTCATGGAGCTTTTGTGCTGGACGACTCTGGCGAAAAGGTGATTTACAGGGACACTCTTCAAATAGAGAATTTAGATTTAAACGAACTAGAGGGAAGCTTAAATTCCTTAAGTCTGCTCATGAGTGAATACTCAGACCATATCATTGAATTTTCAAAATATTAAAACTAACCGTTATGAACATCTTTAGAAGATTATTTAAAATAGGAGAGGCAGAGACAAATTCTGCCATAGATAAAATGGAAGATCCCATCAAAATGACCGAACAGGGTATTAGAGATATGAAGTTGGATCTTGATAAAAGTTTAGAAGCCCTGGCACAGGTTAAAGCTCTGGCAATAAGAGCCAGAAATGACCAGGAGGAGTTTCAAAATAAAGTAGACGAATATCAGAATAAAGCTATCATTATTTTGAAAAAAGCAAATTCAAAAGAAATGGATGCTTCTGAAGCAGACAGGCTTGCGAAACAGGCGCTTGTTCAAAAGGAGTCTGCAGAACAGCAGGTTTTAAGAGCCAGGGAAGAATCGGTGAAATTTGATAATAACGTGGCCCAGCTTCAAAAGAACATTCAAACCATCAAAGCCAATATAGGCAATTGGGAGAATGAACTTAAAACACTAAAAGCACGCGTAAAGGTGAGTAATGCTACCAAGAATCTGAACAAACAGATGGCAGAGCTAGACAGTACCGGGACCGTTTCCATGCTGGAGCGTATGAAAGAAAAGGTGGCTCAGGAAGAGGCGCTTGCTGAAGCTTATGGAGATATCGCCGATGCTTCAAAATCTATAGATGAAGAAATTGATAAAGCAGCCGATACTTCTAAAGCTAAAGCAGACGATGAATTGGAAAAGCTAAAGGAACAATTAGGGATGAAAAATTCTAAAGACGAATAACCTTGGGTGAACTAACCAATATACTTTTTTCAGAAGTAAACTTGATTTTGAGTGTTTTACTTATTATCCTTATTATTTACTGGATCATAACCATGATTGGTGGTCTTGATTTCGAACCAGACTTTGACGTAGATATCGATGTAGATGCAGATGTTGATGTTGATTCTGGGATCGAAGGAGGGAATATGGATTTTGAAGATATTTCAAATACCGAGATCAACCAGGAGGATGTAGTAGGAAAAAGGAGAAAACCACTAAAATGGTGGCAGATCTTCCTCATCTATTTCAACTTTGTTGGTCTGCCTTTTATGTTCACATTCACATTCTGGATCTTTATCTGGTGGTTCATTACTGCGATCACTACGGCCATGACCTACACCTATGATAATTTTATAGGTTTTGGCATCATGATTCTGGCTATCTTTCCTGCTTTATTTTTTACTAAGATCCTTACCACTCCGTTCAAGGGATTTTTCAAAAATTTAAATAAAGATGGTAATGCTCCAATAGACTACCTGGGAAGAAAGGCAACTTTACTATCGTCTATTTCTGCAGAAAAAATGGGAAATGCCGAGGTGAGCGTTAATGGAGATTCTATGTCTATTTACGTGAAATCGCTCAATGGCGAACCTTTAAACTACGGTGCCAGTATATTGATCATCAAGAGATCTGCAGACCGCAATTATTACCTAGTACAATCTTATAACGACTAATTAATCTAATCAAAAATGCAATCAATTTTACCAATCATTGGAATTGGAATAGGCGTATTACTATTCCTTATCATCGTCTACTTCGCGATCATCGCGATGTTTTACAAAAAAATACCTCAGGGACAGGCCCTTATCAGGACTGGTTTTGGTGGCACCAAAGTAGCTACAGATAAAGGACTTTATACGGTTCCGGTTTTTCACAAGACCGAGATCATGGATATTTCGGTAAAGAAGATCCAGATCGAAAGGCTTGCTCATGAAGGCCTTATTTGCAAGGACAATATGAGAGCAGACATTAAAGTGGCCTTTTTTGTTCGGGTAAATAATGATATTGAATATATCAAAAAGGTAGCTCAGACTATCGGGGTAGACCGGGCTTCCAAAATTGCCACCCTGGAAGATCTTTTTGAGGCGAAATTTTCTGAAGCACTTAAAACCGTAGGAAAAAAATTCGATTTCATTGAATTATATGAAGCCAGAAGGGAATTTCGTGATGAGATCGTAAATATTATAGGGACAGATCTAAACGGTTATACCCTGGAAGATTGTGCGATCGACTTTCTGGAGCAGACCTCAGTAAAAGAATTAAAGCCAGATAATATCCTGGATGCCGAAGGTATCAAGAAGATAACTGAGCTTACCGCAGTTCAGAATATGAAAGCTAACCTTATCAAACGAGATGAGGAAAAAACGATCAGAAAGCAGGATGTAGAAGCGAGAGAAGCTATCCTGGAACTGGATAAGCAACTAGCTGAGAAAGAAGAGCAGCAAAAACGTGAGATCTCGAACATCAAGGCTCGTGAGGAAGCTGAAACTCTTAAAGTAAATGAAGAAGAAAGGCTTAAATCTGAAAGCGCCAGAATTGCTACGGAAGAAAAAGTGAAGGTTGCTGAAGAAAATATGCAGCGCCAGATCATCGTCGCACTGAAGAATAAAGAGCGTACAGATGCTGTTGAATCTGAAAGAGTAGAAAAAGACAGATTGCTCGAAGCAACCGAAAGAGAAAGAGTGGTGACACTTGCACAAATCGAAAAAGAGAAAGTTGTTGAAGTTGAGAAGAAAAATATCCAGGATGTGATTCGCGATAGAGTGATGCTGGAAAAAGGGGTGGTAGAAGAGCAGGAGAACATGAAAGATATACAGGCCTTCAAAACTGCCGACAGGGAAAAGCAGGTTAAGATCACTACAGCCGAAGCTCTTGCCGAAGAAGATCTTATTAAAACTACCAAAGCTGCTGAGGCTCAGAAAGAAGCCGCAAAACAAAAAGCAGAAGAGATCAATATTGAGGCTCTTGCTCATAAGGAAGCCAGCCAGAAACAGGCAGAAGCACGTAAGATTCTGGCGGAAGCCCAGGCGAAGGAAGAAGCTACCGTTGGAATGTCTGAAGCTCAGGTAATGCATGCCAAAGCTGACGCTAATGAGCGCCAGGGACTTGTTGAAGCGAATATCATCGAGAAGAAAGCGAAAGCCGAAGCTGCCGGAATCGAAGCTAAAGCAGATGCCAAGCGTAAAGATGGCCTGGCAGAAGCAGATATTATTAAGGAAAAAGCTATTGCGGACGCTTCAGGAATAGAAGAAAAAGCTGCGGCGATGAAGAAACTTGATGGCGTTGGAAAAGACCACGAAGAATTCAAATTGCGTTTAAATAAAGATCTGCAAATAGATCTTGCCAATATTAATATTCAGAAGGAGATCGCAGATGCACAGGCTCAGGTAATTGGAGATGCCTTAAGAGCAGCGAAGATCGATATTGTAGGTGGCGAAACCATGTTCTTCGACCAGATCGTTGGACAGATCACTAGAGGTAAAGGATACGACAGGCTGGTACAGAACAGTACCAATATCCAGGAAGTGAAAAGTGCTATTTTAGGCAGTGAAGATGTTAAAGGAAATCTACTGGAGAAAGTAAGTGACTTTGCTTCTAGATATGGTATTTCTACCGAAGATCTCAAGAATATTAGTATCGCGAGTTTGATCACAGATCTTAAAATGAAATCAGACAGTAAGGAAGAGCAAACTATGCTTGGTAATCTTTTGAATCTGGCCAAAGGACTGGGAATTTCAGACAGTACTATTCCAAGGCTTACTAAATAGACAAAAGCCGGCGTTTATCGCCGGCTCTTTTTAAGCTTCATCAATCACTTTTTCATCAAATTAATCTAAAAAATCAGGATAGGAGATAATGGCAAAGGAACCTATAAAGGAAGATAATGCGCAAAAACTGGATGTTGGTACATATGAGGTCATCCAGAACCGGCTTCAAAAACAAAAGACAGAACTTCAGCAACGCCTTAAGAAATTAAATGAAAGCCGAAAGGAAGTCTTTGGGTCACTGGAAACTAAACTCATCGCCAATGACCGCATTAATACTGAAAATAACTGTATAGCCAGGGATATCGTGTCTCTGGGAAATACCTGTCTTTTTGGTTATAATGTACATTTTGGATTAAGAACTGAAATTACGCTTAGCGATGTAATGAGCGTATATGAGTTCAGAGATTATAGTTTTGAAGCTGTATCAGCAGACCTTCTGAAAGATGAGGTTTTTGAAGCTGATTTTAAGAACCTTTATAGGTATTACCGAAACACCATCTTTTCCAAATTTGCCGTGATCGGGAATTACCTGTACATGGTTTTTCAGCTGAGTGAAAGTGTAACCGATATTAAGACTTTTAAATGGCTTATTAAAGACGGTACACTTCAATACATAGATAATCGGAGTGATCACGAATATAAACTTCCAAAACAGTATGAATTTAACTGGCAGGAAGTTTCTCGCGATATGCATCGCCAGGGAGTTTATGCTCATGTTTCTATTCTGGATCGTGTTTTTGTAGAAACCATTAGAGGTGATCTAACCATAAAGGTTGAAGATAATACCGATGATGGGAAGGGGATCTATTCTGAAGAGGTTGAACATCGCGATCAAACCCTTGATGATGGTCAGTATAGATTTGCCAACCTTGGTAACCTAATCATTTTAGAAGTTAAACCCTTTCAGGAAGAACCAAGATATTTTGTTTACAATCATAAGCTGAAAGAAGTTCAGAAGATTGAAAGTATCAAGGATTCCTGTGTTTTGTTGCCAGATGATCACGGGATTATTTTCCCTACCGGATATTATTTGCAGACCGGTGAATATCACATTTTTGATAATAGCATCCCGAATGTAAAATTTCAGGAAAAGGTAAGTTCTCCAAACGGCGAGGATTATCTGTACGTTTTTTACTCGCCAAATACCGGGCTATACAACCTGATGAGTTACAATGTGATCTCCCAGGAAATTCAAACTCCCATAATTTGTAATGGCTTTACTGTTCTTGAAAATGGGGAATTATGCTATTTCAGAAATGAAAATGAACAAACTCGCCATCATGTGATCCAGATATGGCAAACACCATATTTAAAAGGTGACTTTATGCCTTCTAAACATGAGGACAGTTTGCTTTATAAAATCGGGAATAAGGATATCGTAAAGGCGATGGCTGAGGTTAATGGCCTTATAAATCTCTTGAATAAAGAAGATAATTACGACGGTTTGTACGCAGATCTTGCCAAGCAGTCTAAGGATATTCTGGATGCATACTACTGGATAAAAGAAGCTGAAACGCAGCAATTAAATGAACCTTTAAAAGAGATCAACCAGGCGGCGAATGCGGCGATGGATGAATTTCAGAAGGTGTTGCAATTAAAAAAGAATGCGCGCCAGAAAACCGTTGAGATCGCGAAAAAAGCAGATCAGCTTTTTAGTAAAATTAAAAGCACTGGTTTTAGAAGTATCAATGACTTTGTTAATGCGCTAACTCAGCTACGTTCCTTGCGTGGAGAAGCGATAAGCCTGAAAGATATTCGATATGTAGATAAGAAATATATTGATAGTCTTGAAGAACAAATTTCAGAACAAACCGCAAAAATTTCTGAACGTTGTGTCACTTTCCTTCTTGATGATAAAGCTTTAAAACCTTATGAAGCGGCAGTTTCAGAAAAAGAAAAGGAATTAGGAAAGATCAAGAAAGTGATCGATGCGAGAAAACTGGAAGAAGAGGTTTATAAAATTTCCCAGGATCTAGAACTTTTAATCGAGATCGTATCAAATCTTGAGATCGAGGACACCTCTCATTCCACCAGTATAATCAATAATATCTCCCTGATCTTTGCAACGATAAATCAGTTAAAGGCAGAGATCCGGAAAAAAAGAAAATCTCTGGGTAGTGAAGAGGCGCAGGCCGATTTTGCCGCGCAGTTAAAATTGATAGACCAGAGCATTATTAATTACCTCGATATCGCAGATACTCCTGAAAAATGTGATGATTTCCAAACCAGGATTTCCATTCAGCTGGAAGAACTGGAAGGTAAATTTGCCGATTTTGAGGAATTCATCAGCCTGATTATTGAAAAAAGGGAAGAGGTTTACAATGCCTTTGAAGCCCGTAAAAACAGCCTGGTTGAAAAACGAAATAAAAAGGCGATCGCGTTACAGAATTCTGCGGAAAGGATCTTAAAGGGAGTTCGGAAAAAAGCGGAGTCATTCTCTGAAATTTCTGATATCAACGCCTATTTCGCTTCAGATATATTGGTGAACAAGGCCCGTGATATCGCCAAACAGCTTCAGGAAATGGATGATAGCGGGAAAGCTGAGGAAATACAGTCTTTACTGAAATCTGCCCGTGAAGATTCTTTGAGAAAACTAAAGGATAAGAAGGAACTTTATGAAGATGGTGAGAATATCATTAAACTTGGAAAGCATAAGTTCGGTGTGAACAACCAGGAGCTGGATCTTACCATTGTTTATGCTGATGGAGGATTGAAGTATCATCTTACGGGAACCGATTTCTATCAGAAAATAGAAAATGAAATTTTGCTGGAATCAGAGGAATTCTGGGATCAGGATTATATCTCCGAAAATAAATATATCTACAGGGGAGCATACCTGGCTTTCAAGATTTTTCAGAAATATCAGGATGCAATAACCAGTAGAACGGAGGAGGAGTTGCTAAAACTAATACAGGAGGAAAGTAGCAAGGATTATTCTGAAGGTTATGTAAAGGGAGTACATGATCTGGATGCGGCGAATATACTTTCTGTATTTATTCAAAAATACAAGGCGCTGGATCTTTTGCGTTTTCATCCCGAAATTAGGGCTTGTGCCCAGTATTTCTGGAATTTCACAGATGCTAAAAATCAGAAATATCTGAATGAAACCATAAAAGCATCGGGAGATGTATTGCAATATTTCCCCGATTCCCGGGAATATGAATTTCTCCTTAAAAAACTGAGTACGGCAATATTTGATTTTGGGGAGCAGTCTGGAATTTACGAAGCTGCATTTGCGGAAGAGGCCGCAAAATATCTTTTCGAAGAACTTCAAAATGACAATGATTTTCAGAAAAGCGGAATTGCGATTCAAATCAAAGAAGATTTTTTAAGCAAACTGAAAGAACAAAAAGCCGATCTCAAATTCCGTAAAACCCTGGATAACCTGCAATCGAAAGAAGCACAGGTTTCCTTGATTCGCCAATGGGTAAAAGCATTTTTGAATACTCAGGCCGGTGAAGATATAAACCTGAATTTAAAATATGTAAACGAAGTTGTATGTCTTATTATGTTTGAAGACGAAGCGGTGCTGAATACAAAATTCACGTCTCCTTCAGAAAAGATCAGCGGCTTAAGGGGAGAACATCACTTGATCCAAAATGGGACTTACGAATTTAATTATCATGATTTTGTAGCAATCCATGAAGGATATTTCAAAATAAAGGTTCCTGCTTTTAAGGAATTCAGAAAAGCAAAACATCAGGTTACAGTAGAACTGAAGGAGGATTTGAAACTGGAGGAGTTCAAGCCAGGTATTCTAAGTTCTTTCGTTAGAAATAAGCTGATAGATCAGGTGTACTTTCCATTATTTGGAGATAACCTGGCCAAACAACTAGGGACTATAGGAGATCAAAAAAGAACCGACAGGATGGGACTTTTATTGCTGATTTCTCCACCGGGCTACGGGAAAACCACGCTTATGGAATATATCGCCAACCGACTTGGTCTTGTTTTTATGAAAATAAACGGACCCGCGATTGGCCATGATATTACTTCGGTAGATCCATCTTCTGCAAAAAATTCCGCAGCCAGAGAAGAATTGAAAAAGCTGAATCTAGCCTTTGAGATGGGGAATAATGTGATGTTATACCTGGACGATATCCAGCATTGCAATCCGGAGTTTTTACAAAAGTTCATTTCACTTTCTGACGGAACCAGGAAAATTGAAGGGATCTATAATGGTAAATCCAGGACGTATGATATGCGTGGAAAGAAATTCTGTGTGATCATGGCTGGAAACCCATATACTGAAAGCGGAGAAAAATTCAGGATTCCAGATATGCTTGCCAACCGTGCAGATATTTATAATCTGGGAGATATCATTGGGGATACTGCGCATTTGTTCAGATTAAGTCTTATTGAAAACTCACTTACCTCTAACCCGGTAATGCACCAGTTAAGCAGTAAGAATTTCGATGATGTTTACAGGTTGCTGGATCGAATTGAAAATGAGAATCAGGAAATTCAGCTAACCGGAAATTATTCGAACCAGGAGATTCAGGAATATATATCGGTGCTTGAAAAGATCATTAAGATAAGGGATACTGTTTTGAAGGTGAACGCAGCCTATATTAAAAGCGCCGCGATGGAGGATGAGTACAGAACAGAACCGTCATTTAAACTGCAGGGATCTTATAGAGATATGAATAAACTGGTAGCGAAGGTGGTTCCTGTGATGAACGATAAGGAATTGAGAACGCTTGTACTTTCTCATTATGAGAGCGAATCTCAGACCCTGACTTCTTCGGCAGAAGCGAATTTATTGAAGTATAAGGAGCTTGTAAACCAATTGACGGAAGAAGAAAAAGAGCGATGGCAAAATATTCGTGAAACTTTCCAGAAGAATAATAAACTTAAAGGTTTTGGCGATAAAAATGAAATGGCCCAGGTTTTATCCCAGATGATGCAATTTTCAGATAATCTGGAAGGTATTCGAAAAGCTCTTTTGAATGGATTTCAGAAATAGGCAGCTTTCAAATTATTATATACATTATTTAATAATGTAAATTCATACGTGAATAAATTTCCACCACAGAAATTTAGAAACTAATGAATCTAAGATCAAAGGATTACAAGCTGGTTGGCCTGCAGATGCTGCTGTTCATTCTTTATGTTTTTGATCCAAATATTCTGTCACTTGCGTTTCCAGCTATTATAAGAACAGGTGCCCTTATTATAGCGGTTTTGGGAGGTGCCGTTTTAATTCTGGCGATGCTGCAATTAAGTAAGAACCTGTCTCCTTTTCCTTCACCTAAAACTAATTCAGAATTAGTACAATCGGGCCTGTATAAATATGTAAGACATCCAATTTACACCGGGATAGTGATTAGTTCTTTTAGTCTTGCCCTGGCTACAGCTTCTGTTTTCAGGATATTGATCTCAATTTTACTTTATATACTTTTTATGGTGAAGTCTGAATATGAGGAGAAGCTGCTAATGCAGCGTTATAAGGAATATGAGTCTTATAAGAAAAGAACCGGCCGTTTCTTTCCAAAAATTTAGATCCTGAATATTAAAGCATTATTGATCTGCTAAAGCCTTCAACTCAGCCCTAATGGATTCGGGTAGTCTCCATGAAAAATTCTTTAATATTTCACTATAGAGCTCCTGCCATTTGGGAGAATTCTTTTCTGCCAGTTCTCGCCTGTTCTGCTTTAGCAGTTGTAACACTTCATAAACACTGTGATATTGTGGATATATTATTTCACATTCTCTAAGGTATTCTATGGCTTCTTCTACCTCCTTGTTCATTAGAGATTCCAGGGCCTGTTTTTCTAATTGCGCCGCCCTTTGTGCCACCCCGGAAGATCCTACCTTGTTATTTTGAAATTGGAGTTGTATGCTTTTATCAACCTCTTCTTCTGCCTGAAGGATATCTATAGAACCAGGTCCCTGGCCTTGAACCATTTCTACAAATGGCTCATCATCTTCACTGTTCATACTCACCACCGGAATACTTCTACTGCGAGCATTTTCATCTAATTTAATCGCCATTACCTGCGGGTATAATCTGGTATCCTCATCATAGATCTTAGATTTGATAGTAGCCAGGGCCTGCATAGCATTTTGAATAGTGGTCTGGTTAATTTCTGATGGCAGCGGCAGCAGGGTAGTAACGTCTTTAGATTTAATACCAATTATCTCTATCATCAGGGTTCCGCTTAATTTCCCCGCTTTTGCAGCAAGCCCAATGGAATAAAGATCACTGATATTAATACCTGCCTCAGCAGTTGTGATAAGAGAAATAAGTCTTAAGCCAACACCTACACGCTTGTAGCCAATGAAGTTATTCCGGTTGTCTTCCTGTCCTAAAGTCGCATATTTCATATAATCCATAGTGACCTTATAACTGGTGTTCTTCTGAGAGATGGCAAAGGGAATATAAGATATTCTACCTTCCGAGGATAACTGGCCAATAGATACCAGTACAGTTTCATTATTTAAAAAGCCTAAAATTTCTTCGGAATTTAAAAGCCGAAGATCTTTCATGCCCAGTTCTCCATCTGAAACCAATTGGATGTTATCGTTAAATTCTGTAGGGTCAACAGGTTTAAATCCCCTGAAATTTTCAAAGGTCTTTCCTTCCTTAAAAATGGTTTCAGTGGTCTCTGTTGTTTTACAACCCAGAATGAAAAATAGTATTAGCAGGGAATAATAGGTAATTCTCATTTTTTGACTTTTTGTAACGATAGATCCGAAAAAAGGCAAAATCAAAATTAAAGGATTGATCGTAAGTAGTTGATTATAAATCTAGTGTATTATTTTGGTAAATTCTTCCCTTATTAAAAATTTCAGCATTCAGGCCAGGGTTTTCTAGCTGAAAGTTATAATCCCGGTCAGCCTTAACTGTATTTTGAGAATTACTTCAATCTGAAATAGTATTTTTGTTTTTTCTTCATTTCAGTTTTATTGAAGAAGCTGAAAGTATCAAAATTCCAATGCATCAATAGATTAAAAGGGCTATGACGATTACTGATTTTTTAAAAGATTTGGTAGATTTTTCTGAAGCAGAACTGGAAGATATTCTGTCTCATTTTCAGAAGGAAATAGTCTCTAAAAGTCAGCCGCTGGTGAAGCAGGGGCAGGTATGTCGTAAACTTTACTATGTAGAAAAAGGGATTGGCCGGAATTATTATCTGAATAGTGATGGCAAGGAGATCACCCAGCTGTTTTTTGGAGAAGGCAGGTTCATGACCAGCCTGGAAAGTTTTTTCGAGGAAAGTCCGAGCCTTTACAATGTAGAAATGCTTGAGGACGCAGAGATACATTCAATTTCCAAAAATGAACTGGAACTGCTTTTCGAAAAGTACCACAAAATGGAAAGACTGGGCAGGCTTCTTTCTACAGAAATGCTTACTAAAGTTGTGCATAAGCTAAATGCGATCCAGTTCCAGACCGCGAAGGAACGTTATGAATATATGCTCACCGAATATCCCGATATCATTTACCGCGTTCCGCTGGGAATGATCGCTTCTTACCTTGGAATGTCCCAGGAAACCCTTAGCCGCATCAGGAAAAAGAAAATAAGAGATTAGCACCACAGATCGTTTTTTGATATAGGTCAAAAGAATCCTCTCTTTTCAGCCAGACCTTTGCATTGTAAAATAAATACAGTGGAAATGCATATAAAAAGGATAGGTGTAAGTACAGTTCTTTTGATCTTTCTAGGATTGATTCCTTCTGTTTCGAATGCCCAGGATCTTGATCCCAGGCTGCAGGAACTCATAGGGAAGGGTATAGAAAAGAGTCATAAACTGAATGAAAAGGAATTCGAAGCACAGCAGGCAATTCTGGATCAAAAACTTGCTAAATCGGTCTTTCTTCCGAAGATCACCGTAAACGGAAACTATACCAGGTTAAATGATAATATCAATTTTGATGAAGATACCCAGAATCTTTTACTAGGGACTCAGAAATTACTAATCAAGGAAGCCGCCGGAGTACCTTTCAACGCCGAATTTCCGGAAGGAGTTCCCGTGCAATCGATCCCGGCGATCCAGGAGAAGAATATTCTGAAATCATCTGTAGATCTCGACTGGGTTCTTTTCAGTGGCTTTGAAGCCAGAAATGCACTCAAGGCCAGTAAACATAAAGAAGCTTCTCTAAACTACGCTGCTGCTGCCTTGCAGGACCGCGTAGCTTTAGAGATCATCGAAAATTATGACAGGTTAGCTCTTGTCAATGCTTCAAAGAAAGTTTTGGAGAGTACAGAAGAATTTCTCGATCAACAGGAATTTTATGTGAAAAAAGCTATAGAAAATGGCCTGGCTACTCCTATAGAGCGAAAGAAGATCGAATTAGCCAGGCAGCAACTCATTGCGCGCCAGCTTGAATTCGATCATAATAAGGCGATCCTTATCGAAATGCTGAATAAGCTCTCCGGGGAATCCAGGGAAACCTTAGAATTAATGGCGCCGCAATTAGATCCTTTTGCATCATCAGGTTTTGGGAATGCTGAAAAACGCGACGAGATCAAAGCTCTGGAAGAGGCAGAGGAAGCAAGTCTTTACAAGGCAAAAATGGAGAGGAATAATTTTATTCCGAAGGTGGCCTTGAAGGGGCATTATGAATTGCTTGAAGATGACCTTTCCCTGCTTGATCCAAGATGGTATGTAGGTGTGGGTGTGAAGTGGAATCTTTTTGATGGGAATAAATCCAGACTCGAGAGCCAGAAAACTAAATATGAAGCCGAAAAATACCGGGAACAGCGTGAAGAAGCTGAAGAGATGATCAACCTGAGTATAACCAAGGCCGAACAAAGCCTGGCTTCTGCAAGGCAAAATATCCTGATTGTACAAAAAGAGATCGAACTGGCCGATGAAACCTATGAAATGGTAGATAAGCAATACAGGAACGATCTGGCTTCAATAACCGATGTATTGGATGCCTTAAGGGATCTTGAACAGGCCGGATTCAAACTTCAAAAATCATATTACCAGCAAAGACGAGCAACCGTAGATCTATTGCATGCTCAGGGACAATTAAAATACTAACAGAAAATTCAGAAAAATGAAAATGATTAAAAATATAATGTGGGGTGGATTGGCAGTTTTAGCGATGACTTCCTGCAGCGACGAAGAAAAGATCACCTCTCAAAGGGGAAAAGTGAAATTTGAAACTGTTTCGGTAAGCGGAAAGGTGCCGGGAAGGATCAGTAAGATTTATGTGGAAGAAGGGCAGGAGGTGAAAAAAGGAGATACCCTGGCGAAGCTTGATATTCCAGAGGTCAATGCCAAGATGATGCAGGCAGAAGGAGCGGTAGCGGCAGCTAAAGGTCAGCTGGATATGGCATATAATGGTGCCACTACAGAACAGTTAAACCAGATCGCAGGAAAGCTAAATGCGGGGAAAGCTCAGCTAGATTTTGCAGAAGAGTCTTTTAAAAGGATCAGCAATATGTATAAAGATTCTTTGGTGAGCAGGCAGCAATACGATGAGGTAAAGATGAAGTTGGAAATGGCGAGGTCCCAGGTTGCAGCCCTGGAAGCAAAACGTGATGAGGTGAAAATGGGAGCCAGAAGAGAACAGATAGACCAGGCAAAAGGACAATTGAACCGTGCTTTAGGTTCTAAAGAAGAAGTTCAAAGTGCCTCTAACGAGCAATACCTGATCGCCCCGGCGAATATGTCTGTTGAGACCATAAGTTTGAGCGAAGGCGAATTACTTACCCCGGGTTATGTACTCATCAATGGTTATGAAAAAGACAGTGTCTATTTCAGGTTCACCATTCCGGAATCTGAGATCTATGATTTTAAGGTTGGAAATACAATAACCGTTCAAAATCCATATACCGAAGAAGAAACTTCGGGGGAAATTGTGGCTATTAAGCAGCTGGCGCAGTATGCAGATATTACCAGTACCGCACCATTATATGACCTTTCCGAAGCTATTTATGAATTAAAAGTGGTGCCAGAAGCAAAAACTTCAGCAGATAAATTTTTTATGAATAGCAGCATTCTTATAAAACAATAAAATGAAGGATTTCAAGAGCTTATTAAAAATAGAATTTCATAGAATCTTTTCGAATAAGGTGCTACTGGCGATCTTCTTTGGAGCTCCCTTACTTTATGGTTTCCTTTTCGGCTATGTATATCAGCAGGCTAAGGTGGTGGATCTTCCAATGCTTATCGTAGATGAAGATCATAGTCCGCTTTCAGATAAACTTATAGATGCCTTTCAGGATAATGAAGGTCTGGAGGTTAGTGAGGTGAGATACACTTCGGGAGATATAGCCGCAGAAATGCCTTATAGGGAATATGCCGCGGTGGTGACCATTCCGCAGGACTTTGAAGCTGAAATTCTTCAGAAGAGACATCCGGAGGTAAGGGTAGATTTGAACATGGCGAATATTCTGAACGCGAATATTGCAAGCAAAAACATTCAATCGGTTCTAATGACCATGAACGCCGGAATAGAAATTGAAGGCTTAAAGAAGCAGGGTTTTTCACCGGAACAGGCCAGGGACTCTTATGAAAGCTTCAAGATCAATTTCAATAAACTGTATAATTCAACGGGGAACTATTTAACTTTTATGCTTCCCGGCTTGCTGGCCGCGATCATGCAGCAGGTGATTTTCCTGGCCCTGGCATTGGTTTTTGCGAGAGATTTTGAAGATAATTATTTTCAAATTCTGGCCAATACCAACAAGCGGTCTGTTTATCACATTGGACTAAAAGCGGTTCCTTTCTTTATACTGATCCCGGTAATGTGGTTCCTGGTAAGTGGTTTTATTCCTTACTTCAGGATAGATGCAGATATTTTCAACCTGCCCATGTTACTGCTTACGATTTTGCTGAGTCTGGCTTCTATGGGGATAGGGATGTTATTCTCCATCATTTTCCCAAGCCAGCTAAAGGCAACCGAATTATTGATGGTGATCTCTACCCCGGCCTTTGTACTGAGTGGTTTTACCTGGCCTTCGCTGGCGATCCCGGCAGCAATTCAGAATTTCGCACAGATAATACCGCTCACCCATTTTCTGAATGGATTCAGAAAGATCGCTTTTTATGGTGGAGACCTTTCTTCCATAAGTCATGAATTAGGATTGTTATCGATCATCATTGCGGTAAGTTTTATGGCAATGAGCATAATTCTTCATTTCAAGATCAAAAAGATACGATCATCTGGAGAAGTTGAAATTGTATCGTAGAGAAAGAAAAAAGCAGAATAAAAAAATCCCGCCAATGTAAATTGAGCGGGATTTTTATTTGAGATTATAGGTTAATCTTTCTTCTTCTCTTTTTTATCTGAAGATTTATCTTTCTCTTTCATTTTTTCGCTATTCTCATCTTTCGCTATTCCTTCAGCGTGCGGAATTGGATGTTTACCTTTCTTATCGTCGTAATTAGGAGTTTTCATATTTAAAATTTTTAGATGATTAAATTAACTATATACAGAATAGGATTTTTACCGTATATCCAGAAGTCTTCTAACACTGTTTAACAATTAATTGTTAACTGATTTCAAAGGAGTAACAGAACTGGAACTGAAAATTTTTTACTATCAAACAATTGCAAATTAATTCTGTTGTATGATCTGGTAATCGTTTTCAAACATTCTGAGAATTTCAGGCGAAGGTGACATCTCCGGGAAATCCACTCCGCTCTTACCAATGATCTCCCTTGTATTCTGGGTCTTCTTATTCTTCCAGAAAGCTACTTTGGTTATTCCAATGGCGTAAATCTCATCATTTCTTCTGAAGATTTGCTTATGATAAATCCACTTGTCATCCCATCCTTCCAGGACAAGACTAATTTTGAATTTTGTCCATATTCTCAAGGGTTTCTTATATATGATCTTTTGAGAGCCTAGCACCGGGAACATGCCCTTTGCAATGGTGTGATCATAAAGTTTAGACCGGAATAAAATTTCCAGTCTTATAAAATCCATATAGTAAAAGTATTTGGAATTAGCCATAAACCTGAAATCACAATCCCAGATACTAACTGTCCGGTTACGGCTAAGATCTTGAGCCAGCTCCACCTTTTTCCAGAAGAACCGGGAACCTAAATAAATATAAATGATATGAATCCAATAGTAAATCATAACTGAGAAGTAACTGATCTATCTAAAGGTATTTAATATTTTCCAGACGCCTTATTTATATAGGTTCCTCTGTATTAATCAATAAAGTGTAATTGATTATAATTTTTGCTTTTCAGCGATCCTGGGTTTCATGTCCTTACCATTTAAGACCGTTTTTACAGTAATCTTCTGCGCGATCACATCAAAGCTTTTCACAACAATACGATGCCTTTTCAAATTGATAAATTGTATAAGTATAATGAGTAAAAAGGGGATCACGGCGATGATGAGAAAAACTGTTTCCCAGTCAAAATTGGTCTTTACTATACCAAGAACACCTGCACCTACTGAGCGCCCTGTGTTGGAAAGAGCCATGTACAGGGTAAACTGCGTTGCTGCTACGGTTTTCCAGCATAAATGCATGGCAGAAGCAAATACCGCTATGCATAGAAAAGTATAAAGGGTAGTATAACATAAAATAAATGCAATACTAATAAACAGGATATCCCATAGATTCGCCATAAAGGCAAAACTTGCAATAACGCTGGTTATAATGACCAGATATATGGTAAGCATTTTGATCTTTCCGAAGTAATCCACGAGGTAACCGCCAATGAACATTCCCAGGAAACCACCTATAACTGCGGTTAAGGATAATACGTTGGAAAAATAGGTGTTGGTCCAGCCAAGTTCCTGTATGCTGAAAATAGGCAGTAATGTATCTACCATCCCATACATGATGCCTAAAATAAAGACACCAATACAAAGAATTACGCTAGCCCTCAAACTCACAACGCGATACAAACTTTTAAAGATATGGGTCCAGCTTCTCAACTGAGTTCGTTTGGAATCCATGGAAGCTTTTCCGCTGGTCCAGGGCATAAGTTTTTCGCCCGGCCGTTCCCTAAAATATATTGGAAAGATCATAATAATTACGATCGCTAAGGATAGTAATGATACCGCCAGAGAGAACCCCAGGTTATTGATTAGCCAGGTTCCTAAGATCAAAGAGGCAGAAACACCAATAGTTTTTGATCCCCACATCAAGCCGTTGGCTCTTGCCTGTTCATTGGCAGGGATCACTTCTACGGCCATTCCATCTGTAGCCACATCCTGAAAAGCCCCGAAAAAATTAACAAAAAAGCCCGCAATCATTAATCCGCTGAGATTGTTTAGGGGATCTGGTACCATTCCCAAATACAGGAAACTAAAGATCAATCCAACCTGACCAAAGATCACCCAGGGCCGTTTTCTACCCATAGCTAAAAGGGTAAAACGGTCCATTACCGGTGCAATTAAAACCTTAAAACTCCAGGGAATGAGCATAACACTTACCAGGGCAGCGATCTCCATGGCCGATTTCCCGTTCATTGCCAGCCATGCAGGCAATGCAAAATAGGTGATCCCTTCAGGTATTCCCTGTGCAGCGTAAAGTGCTGAAAATGTAACATACCTGGTAAAGGCATTATCACTTAAATTTTTACCCAGTCTTTTGCTAATGTTGAGTTTCTTCTCTTTCATTTATTCAACTTTAAGATTAGTAGCTCCAAAGCTGCGGCAGGTTAAAATTTGGGTTCACCTGGAAAAACAACTGTTTGCCCTTCGCTAGGTTTTTAAAATTAAAGATTGATGTTGAATGACCCCTTGCAATTTTTTTCTAACCATGATGAGTGGTTAAGAAGATATGCAAGAAGCTGAGCCCGATTAAGGCTTTAGTGATGAAAGTAAAGCCACAGGCTCCGCTTCTTGTGTTGTTTATTGTAAATGCTCTATGAGCGATAAAAGTTATGATAAGACTGCTTTCACAGGCTTATTTGAATGGTTAATTAGTTGCTTATTTCCTGGTTTAGTTTGTAAGTATAAGCCCAGCTGTTCTCTAATGTATCAAACCATACCTCCCAAAGTTCAGCAGCTTTTTCCTCTCCAACCTTATTGGTATAGATCGTTGCAGGGCTATCGCGAACAAGGTCCATATCGGCATATTTTTCATAAGGTTCTGCCAGCATAAAGTCTGGAGTATTCGGGCCGCCGAGTTCAAATTCAAACCATAATCCCCTGAAATCACCTTCCTTTTCCTTTATTGCTTTAGAAACCTCTCTTATGACCTGTTCAAAAGCATAGCCTTTATGTACATCGAAATATTTTACCCGGATATAATTGGCGTTTTCCGTAAAACTTCTGCTGAATTCTGGCATACTTTGCGCAATGCGGGAGTTTACATTTTCAATATGAGGTAAAATAAGATTTAATAATATTACATAACAAGCCGACTCTGCGTTGTCTTCTTTGTCCATAGAAGCCCAGTTTGGATCCATACCGGCCATTACGTATAAATTGCCTTCTCCTTGTTGCCGGTGCCACATATTCCATTTTGCCTGACCATTATTTTCGAGATAACAGGATTTCCACTTTTTTACACCTTCTATGAATTGGGCATTTTGTCCCGGTTTTACCGTAATTTCTGTAGAAGTTAAAATTTCCTTCTCTGCCATCTGCGCATTAAGCAGACTCACACAGAAGAAAGATAATATGAAAGTGAAAATGCTAAGTTTTATCGTTTTCATAAATTATTTTTTTTGGTTGATTAATATCTTAAAACAACTCTAAATAACTGATAATCAAGCTTTGAAATAAACGATAAGGGACGAAAAGACTATAAATCTGTCCGGGAAGCCAAAATTCTTTAACGGGGAATTAAATGGTCTGCAATCTCTGCAGCAATTCCTTTTTTATAGATTTACTTATAGGAATAGGTTTCCGGCCAATCACAATGTGGCTGGTAGCTATTTCTTCTATTTGAGAAAGATTGACTATAAAGGATCTGTGAATCCTATGAAAATGTTTAGAAGGTAATTTTTTATCCATTTCCTTCAAGGTTAGGACAAGTAAATATTCCTTTCTTTTCGTAAAGATCCGGCAATAATTACGCTCTGCCTCTATGTAGAGAATATCTTTAATATTCACTTTTACCATTGAATTCAAGTGGCGCACGAA
The DNA here is from genome assembly GCF_007050985.1 of Christiangramia sabulilitoris. GTDB lineage: Bacteria > Bacteroidota > Bacteroidia > Flavobacteriales > Flavobacteriaceae > Christiangramia > Christiangramia sabulilitoris. The sequence goes on along the minus strand of NZ_VHSF01000002.1, from coordinate 526,106 downwards.
TATGCAATCACTCAAAATTAGACCTTCCTCGTTAGGATCTGTCCCGTTGATATTCTTAACCTTTAGATCTATTTGAGTGATAGTAAGTTCTATTGCCCGCTGGAGATCTAATTTTTTGAAAGGTTTAGTAATAAATCCATAGGGATGAGTTTCTCTGGCCCTGTTAAAGTGAGCTTCATCGGCATTGGCGGTTAAATAGATCACAGGAATATCATAGGTCTTTTGCATTTCCCGGGCTGTCTCAATTCCATCCAGGGTACCTTTAAGATTGATATCGAGTAATAAGATATCTGGTAATTCAGATTTGATGTGCATTAGTGCCTCTTCTCCCCTCGGAACTATCCCTGTAACTTCATAGCCCAATTCATTCAATTGCAGCGAAATATTGGCTGCAATGATCATCTCGTCTTCTACGATCAATATTTTTGTTTTCCTGTCCATTAAGCGCTTTTTCTTAATTGGAAGTCAAATTCAATGTGAGTCCCTTCCTCATTTCGTTCTATCATTTTACCGTTGAGTTGCCGGGTAAGTAATTTTACCAGCTGAGAGCCAAAGCCGGTACCTTCTGGAGCCAGCCCGTCTGTTTTTCCAACGCCATTGTCTCTTACGAGTAATTTTAAATTTTCCTCACTATCTTTTTCCAGGCTGATATTTATCACACCGGTTTGTTCTCTGGGAAAAGCATATTTCAAGGCATTTGTAAGCAATTCGTTTACGATGAGTCCAATCGGCACCGCCGTATCCACATCCAGATCTAAATTATCCATGGCACATTCTATTTTCACCCTGTCTTCCGCATTAAAAGTATCTAAAATGCCTTCGCTGAGGTTTAAAAAGTAATCCTTCATTTCAATGCTTCCCAGGTTTGTCCCCTGATATAATTTCTGATGAATAATCCCCATAGACTGTACACGGTTCTGGCTGGCGATCATTGCCTCTTTTGTGGCCGGGTCTTCGATCTGGGCAGATTGGAGGGCGATGAGACTCTTTACCATTTCGAGGTTATTCTTTACCCGGTGATGTATTTCCTTTAGCAACAATTCGTTTTCGGCATTTTTGGCCCTGATGATCCTGGTGGCCTTTTTATTCTTATAGAAGAAATAGAACAGGAAAAGCAGGAAAATGAATAGTAGGGAAGCGATGGCAATAAACAGATTCTTGGTCTTGCTTTTTTGTGCGATTAGAGCTGCCTGGGCGGCCAGAGTTTCATCTTTTTTTTCGGTTTCATACTTTATAGCCATTTCAGATTCGATATTATCGATCTTTCCTTCCAGCATATTTTGAGAATTGGTATATGCTTTGTCTTTATAGAGCAGGGCGTTCTTGTAATCACCTAATTGATAATATACTTCTGCCAGGTTAAAATAAGGGTCAATAAGCCCGGATAGACCCTTGTTTTCATAAGCTTTTATACCTGCGAGTAAATGATCTAAAGCCAGTTCATAATTTTCCTGCAACAGGTAGATATTTCCTATTTCGGTCCTGTAGGTGATACAGCGTTCTTCTCCAATATTTTTTTTACAGAGCTCCCAGGCTGCCAGGAAATCTTTTAAAGCATTGTCATAATCTTTCGCTTTTACATATACATCACCACGGTAAGAATAAGCCCTGATGGGAACAAAAATTTCCTCTGGTGCCTTTGTTCTGATTATTTCAAGGCAATATTCTGTAGCATTGTAAGCTTTCTGAAATTGACCAAGTTCACCATAGCTAATAATCAGATTAAACTGGGCAATAGCCAGTTCACTATAATTTCCGGTCTTCTTTAAAAGAGGCTCTGCCTTCAAGGTGTAGGAAACGGATTTTTCCCAATCCTGCGTTACCCGGTATTTAACCCCCAGGGTACGATAGGCACTTCCCAGGCCGGCTTCATCGTTTAGATCTTCATAAATTTCTATAGCTTTAAACAAAACCTCCTGGGCTTTATCCAGGTTTCCGGTATTTAAATAATCTATGGATAAAGACCTGTAGGTGTCTGCTACTTTTTTAAGATCATCACCCTTTAAGTGATAATCCAGAGCTTTTTCAGCGTGGTAAACTACAGAATCGGGTGGGAAAAGTCCGTTATACGCGTGCCAGCTGGCGAGCGATTCATGGATTTGTGCTATGGTGCTGTCATGCTGCGATTTTAAACTTATTTTTAAAGCTTTAAGAGCAATAATCTGGTATTTATCTAAATTTTCTTCGGAAGTTGTATTCGTACGCAACCAGGATAACACTGAGTCTATCGGTTGCTTATGCAGATTTTTTTCATTCAGCACTTGAGATTGTGAAAAACAAAAAAAAGTAAAAAAGCAACCCAGAAAAATTGTAAAAATTATTCTACGCATGCTTATTGAAATAGAGGGTGCAGGGAAATGATCTCATAATCTTAAAGATACAGAATTTCCTTAGATATATAGTTTTTGTGTGGGTATAAGTAGTTGATTTACAATTTAATTCAGGTATTTTTGTTCGAGAAAGTGAGGTTTGTAAAACCCGATTTCATCAAAAAAAATCATTGTAAATTATTTAATTCAGAACGCAGGATTAGGAATTGGATTCTGTTTCAAATGAATTTTTTCGCTACCTCTTAAATTATTTCGATCTTCCTTAAATAATTCCCGCGCCTAAGTCTAGCGAAACAAGAATCAATAAAATGGCTACAGTCACCTGAAGGAATTTTAGAGTTACTTTCTTCAATAACCTGTTGCCAAAATAAGAACCGGCAATACCTGATAGTGTTGCGCAGAACAATAAAGTCATATTGTCTGTCAATCCCGATTTGGAAAACCGGGTGGCATATACGCTTAACCTGGTAAAATCAACGAAGGTTGAAACTACCACCGCAGTTCCTATGAAGGCTTCTTTCGTAAGACCAGCCTTTATGAGAAAGGCGCTCCTCAAGGCTCCCTGGTTTCCGGAAAGTCCGCCAAAAAATCCGCTCAGTGCACCTCCTAATGGTAATTTACTTCTCCCAAATTTTAATTTACTGAAATAGGGGAATAGATCCATACTTGCGAAAATGATCAGCAAAATGGAGATCAGGAATTTTGTTGGATAAACCTTGAAATTGGATCCGAAGGCGTTGTAAGAAAATAATGGCTGGGAGGCCGGTATGTTCACTAAGATCCATGAGCCTAAAATGGCCGCAATGACCGCTGGAATCCCAAATCTAATTAAAACATCTTTGTCTGCATTACCTCCTACAAGACCTAATTTATAAATGTTATTAAAGAAATGAACCACGCCGGTCAATGCAATAGCAACTTCAACCGGAAAGAAAATCATGAAAAGAGGAGTGAGAATAGTACCTAATCCAAAACCGGAAAAAAAAGTTAGGATGGCGACCAGAAAGGCAGCGATTGAAATAATTATAATTTCCATGTAATGCTCTAATTTATTTCAGCTTAGATTCGGTTAATGCAAAACACACATGGAAATCAAAATCCCATTGATTGCAAATAGCTACCTTATTGAGATTTATATTTTCTGAATTAAGGCTGGCCATTTATTCACCGATTTCTAAAAACTTCCGGGCGTTCTTGTAAAATATCATGTCCTTTTCCTCAGAAGTAAGGAAGTCCAGATCGTTTAAAAAATCAATAGAATTCGTGATCGCCTCTGGCCAGACCATCTGGTCTGATCCAAACATGACCCTGTCTAGAAAACCATAATTTTGAGCCGATTTTAAAAACTTTACGGCAAAATCTTTAGTCATGGGGTGTAACCACATTTCTACTCCCAGATCGGCGTGGAGAGTCGGGTATCCATCCATCATTCGCAAGGTGTTTTCATAGAAGTTTTCCCCCGCGTGCATGAGATAGATCTTTAGTTTAGGATATTTAACCAGAACATCTTCGATCAAAAAAGGGTCCCCGAGGCTAATCCTGTAATCTGGCCAGCCTAATTGCTGGGCATTCGGAAAACTACCTCCAGAATGGTAAGCAACGGGTATTCCATATTTTTCACAAAGAGCTAAATATGGCTGATATATAGGATCTGCGAGGGTTTTCCCCTTGTATACTGCCATTATTTCTCCAAAGACCTTTATTTTTCCTGATTTGATATATTCCTCAAATTGACTCACGGGAATAAGCGCCCCACTATCCTGATATCCGGGAATAAATCTGTCATCACGCTTAGTATATCGCTCCAGACTTTCTATAGATCCACAAACTACTGCATATTCAATTTTATGCCGGTCCATTTTCTGTATGGTCTGTTCCAGAGTCTCCCGGGCGGTCTTACTCGATTCCAGACCATTTCTGGCGGTACCAGCCCAAAAGTCCGTTTCTGTATAACTATGCATATGCATATCTATCACCTGGCCTGACGAACTGTGAGCCGCGATACAGAGAATTATAAGACTCAGAATTATTTTTCTCAATTAAATATTATTTCAGTGTATGTAATTTTATTTATTCAATTTCCTAAAGTGCTTTGGGCTATTTTTCTGCCAGGAATTTACCCACTTCAGTATAATAATCGCTGCCGTAATATCGCATGAACTTTCCATTTGGTTTTAGTATAAGGAAAGCACTGCACTTGAAATTATCTTTAAAAATAGAATCTTTAAAATAGCCATTTTCCTGAATATACTTTTCTTTATTCTGAAACAGCCTGTCATAATTAGTATTTTCAGGATATAGAAAAAAATCAATTGCTTTATATTTCTCAGAGACTCTTTTTGAAATCCTTATTTTGTTATCTATTATTTTAGATACAAAGGCATCACCCTTATAAAAATAGCATTCTGGAGAAGAATTTTCGTAATTGATGAGAATGGACATTTTCTCTGGGATCCTGGTTTTTAAGTTTTTTTCTATCGAATTTCTTAAGGTTTTATATTCTTCGTCACTTAATTCTCCAGTAACGGCTTTCTGATTTTTTTTATGACTTTCTTCCAAAGTCCCATCTTTTCGGGAAGAACACGATAAAATCAAGGCAGTAAAAAGAATATAATATACTAAACGGAATTTCGTGAAGACATTTTTTTTAATAACAGGCACTTATGTAGGAATTAAAGAATTTGAAATTGTGATATTCAAATATATTCTTTTGTTCCTAATCTATACTGAATATATATTGTTTGAACTCTGGATTGGATCCTGAAGAGTTCAATTTCCAAAAATTCAAATCCCTTATCAATGTAAGGAGCTTAATTATCTGTTTTTACCCTGTTATTTTAGAGTGGGTAACGGAAAGTTTTAATAAATCCTTCTGAAAAGCCTGTAATCCTTCTCCCGGTTTGACGGGATGGCCAAGTTCTATTAAAGATCGTTCCAGGGAACTTAGCACGGCAATGAGATCGTTCGAAGAGACCGATCCCATATGGCCAATTCTAAAATAAGATTTTTTAAGTTCCGGAAGTAACCCTCCGGCGAGGATCACCCCGTCTTTTGATAACTTTGCGAGTAAAGCAGAACCATCGACTCCTTCAGGGTAATAAGCTGCCGTAAGTGTATTCGCCGAAATTTCATTTGATTTTGGTAGAAAATCGAATTTTAGCGCAGCTAACCCGGCCCTGAAAGCTCTCGCCAGTTCGCGATGTCTTCTCACCCTGGTTTCCATGCCTTCTTTTTGAATAATTTTCAGGCTTATTTCAAGGGCAACAATCAAATTTACAGGTGGTGTACCAAAGTAAGAAGGTCTTCTTTCTTCATAAGCTTTCATAATCGGTAGCCAGTTATTCCAGTCGGAATAATAACTTCCTACGGATGTCTTTCTATTTTCCCAGACTTGCATGGCTTTTTCAGAAGCGACCAATAAGGCCAGGCCGGGGGGAACCCCTATAGCTTTTTGAGATCCGGTTAATATCACATCGATTCCCCAATCATCCTGGTTAATCTCTTCACCGGCGACAGAACAGACGCCGTCTAAAATACTCAGGCAATTATATTTTTGAGCCAGTTTAGCAATGGGTTCAGGATCTACCCGAACACCGGTTGAGGTATCTACATGAGTCAGCGTTAAAGCCTTGTATGTGTTGGTTTTCAATTCATTTTCAATGGCGTCAAGATCTACTGTTTCTCCGATAGGTGCTTCAAAAATAGTAGTTTTCGCACCATATCTATCCATGATATCCTTATAGCGTTTGCCAAAATACCCGGTCGAGATGACCAGAACCCGATCATCTTTTTCAACCAGGTTGGCGGCTGCCATATCCATGGCTAAAGTTCCGGTTCCGGCAACGATGCATGGCTGTCCCAGTGGCGATCTCCAGACTTCTCTCATCAGCTCGATACATGTTCCGAAGGTTTCTATAAAGTCTGGCGCCACATGACTGGTGGTAGCTCTGCCCATGGCGTGCAGTACCTCCGGTTCGAATTCTATGGGGCCGGGGATCATTAATAATTTTCTGCCTTTCATAATTTTAGTTATTCTGTATTCTTACTTCAAATTATTCGTCACCCTGAATTTATTTCAGGGTCTCACTTTCAGGTTAACTTTCATTAGATGGAGTTTTTTGGTTAACAAACGAAAGCAGAAAAGCCCAAGGCGTGAAATTGAACGTCCTGAGCTTTCCATAAGATTTATTTATCCATCACCAGTTCGCGCTTTGCGGTTTTTTTCTTTTCAGCAAACTGGTTGCTGGTGTTTTTCTCTCCACCGGCTTTAAGCGCTTTTTCACCTGCGAAGAAGGTCTTATGATCATCTCCCAGGTCTGAACCTGCCATGCGCTGGTGTTTCACACAGGAAACCCCTTTACGGATCTCCTGTCTTTGCACACCTTCCACATAAGCCAGCATCCCATCTTCAGAAAAATAACCTTTGGTAAGATCATTCATATGCAATGCGGTAGTGTGATAAGTGGGCAGGGTGATGAGGTGGTGGAAAACTCCGGCTTCCCTGGCTGCATCTTTCTGAAAGGTTTTGATCTTTTCATCTGCACGATGGCAAAGTTCAGATCCGTCATATTCAGCATCCATCAGGTTATTTCTGTCATAAGCCGTCATATTCTCACCTTCAGCAAGCATTTCTTCGTAAGCCTGGTTACGGAAGTTGAGCGTCCAGTTAAAAGAAGGGGAGTTGTTATAAACCAGTTTAGCGTTTGGAACTACTTCTTTTACGCGGTTCACCATATGCGCGATCTGTTTAACATTCGGCGTGGGAGTTTCTATCCATAACAGGTCTGCCCCGTTTTGCAGGCTGGTGATACAGTCTAAAACCACACGGTCTATATTAGAACCATCTTTGAATTTATAGAGTCCGTTAGGCAGTCGAACCGGGCGCACCAGTTTACCGTCTCTTTTTAAAAGCACATCGTCTTCACGGGCATCTTCAATGGCTATAGTTTCAGCCTCTACAAATGCCAGGTATTTTGAAGCCAGGTCACCTTCCTGCTGACTTACCGGTAACTTCTGGGTTAAGCCGGCGCCTTCAGAATCTGTCCTCGCTACGATAACTCCTTCTTCAACTCCTAATTCCAGGAAGGCATATCTAACCGCATTCAGCTTGGCGATAAAATCTTCGTGAGGAACGGTAACTTTCCCGTCCTGGTGCCCGCATTGCTTGGCATCTGAAACCTGGTTCTCTATCTGGATGGCACAGGCCCCGGCTTCGATCATTTGCTTGGCCAGAAGGTAAGTAGCCTCCTCGTTTCCAAAACCGGCATCGATATCGGCAATTATAGGTACAATATGAGTTTCGAAATTATCGATCTCATCCTGTACATCTTCACCCTTTTCCAGCCTTTTAAAAAGGTCGTTCAGCTCCACAGCATCGGCCTGGCGCAGGAAATCATAGATCTCCTTGATAAGGGCCGGAACCGCCGTTTTTTCGTGCATGGATTGATCTGGCAGCGGTCCGAATTCTGAACGCAAAGCGGCAACCATCCATCCAGACAGGTATAAATACTTTTTATTCGTTGTTTTATGATGTTTCTTTATGGCGATCATATTCTGTTGCGCCACAAAACCATGCCAGCTACCAAGAGATTGGGTGTATTGAGAATGATCCTGGTCGTATTCGGCCATATCCTTTCTCATGATAGCGGCAGTGTATTTCGCAATATCCAAACCGGTTCTAAAACGATTCTGGGTGATCATTCTGGCGGCATTTTCCGGGTTGATGGAATTCCAGCTTTCCCCGTATTTCTGTTTCAGGTTTTGAACCTTTTCCAGGGCAGATTGATACTTAGTTTGCGATAAATTTTTCATAATTTTGTGTTTGATTATTGAATTTTTCTGAAATTTTGATAATTAGGTCTCGCAATCTATGGCAGTAGTTGCGAGACATTTTTTTATAGGTATTTATACGCCGGAAGCGTTAAGAATTCTTCGAACCTTTCTGAAATTGCCAGTTTGTCGAAGAGTTTGAAGGCTAATTCAAACCTGGTGTTCTTTTTAATATTTGACTCTCCATATTCGGTAAGTATCTTTTCAACTTCATCGTCGAAAATATCGATATACAGCTCCATGTTGAATTTTCTTCCGTCTTCCAGGACCACTTCGTTTTTCAACCATTGCCATAACTGGGTTCTTGAAATCTCGGCTGTGGCAGCATCTTCCATTAAATTGTAAAGTGCCACCGCACCATATCCGCGCAGCCAGGCCTCCATATAAAGGATTCCGACATTGATATTTTTCCTGATGCCGGCTTCAGTAACGGTTCCCTGCGGGATTTCGACCAGGTCTTTTTCTGTTATCTGAACATCATCTCGCATAACGTGCAGCTGATTTGCCTCAGGCATATGCTTATTGAATTCGGTCATGGCAACTTCTATGAGCGCAGGATGCGCTACCCAGGTACCATCATGACCATTCTTTACTTCCCGCTCTTTATCTTTTCGAACTTTTTCGATGGCAGCAGCATTAGCGCGATCGTTATTTTTGATCGGAATTTGTGCGGCCATCCCGCCAATCGCCAGGATTCCGCGTTTATGGCAACGCTGGATCACCAGTTTGGAATAAGCGTCCATGAACGGGGAGGTCATGGTCACCTGGTCACGGTTAGGCACCACAAAATCTTTATGGTTCCTGAATTTCTTGATGTAGGAGAAAATATAATCCCAGCGACCGCAATTCAATCCTACGATATGATCTTTTAATTCATAAATGATCTCGTCTAATTGAAAACTCGCAGTGATCGTTTCAACCAAAACGGTAGCTTTAAAAGTTCCTTTTGGCACCTCTAAATATTCCTGGGCAAAATTGAATACCTCATTCCACCAGCGCGCTTCCAGGTAGTGTTCCAGTTTTGGAAGGTAGAAATACGGAGCCGTATCATTTTCCAGCATGGTCTTAGTATTATGGAAAACGTACAATCCAAAATCTACCAGGCTGCCAGACATTTCTTTATCCTCAACTAATAGGTGTTTTTCATTTAGATGCAGACCTCTTGGACGAACCAAAAGAACCGCGGTTTCTTCGTTTAATTGATATGATTTCCCACGTTTGGCATCTGTCAACGAAATGGTCTTTTTATTGGCATCGATGAGGTTACGCTGACCTTCCATTACATTTTTCCAGGTAGGAGCAGTACTGTCTTCCAGGTCGGCCATAAAGGTTCTTGCTCCTGAATTCAAAGCGTTAATGATCATCTTCCTGTCCACAGGTCCGGTAATTTCAACCCGCCTGTCTTTAAGATCCTCTGGTATCTCTCCTGCTTTCCAGTCTCCTTCGCGAATGGCTTTGGTTTCAGATGGAAACTCCGGCAAATTACCTTCATCAAAATAATTTTGCTGTTCCTTTCTTTTTTCCAGAAGGGATAAACGCTGAGCATTAAATTTCTCATGAAGCGCGACGATAAAATCGAGGGCTTCATCGGTTAAGATCTCAGGGTAGTAATTGGTAACTTCTTTTGAAAAGTTTAGAGAGGCAATTTTTAATGATGTGGTTTCCATGATTTTAATGTTTTATAGGACAATATTAAAACAAAGAATTTAATAAAACAAGCGAACGTTCGCTAAATGAATAAATTCGCGATTTGAGGTGTTTCGCGGAATTGTATATATTTGATTTATGGAAGAAGATTATATCAAATTGATCTTTGGCTTGAAGCTAAAGCAGATAAGGACCGAGAAGAATTTATCCCTGTTCGGATTATCCAAACTTTCAGGATTATCGAAGTCTTATTTGAATGAAATAGAAAATGGAAAAAAATATCCCAAACCAGATAAAATTGCTCTGCTTTCAGACAAATTAGAGGTGCCATATGATCAAATGGTGTCCTTAAAGCTGGACAAAAATCTTGCTCCGATAGGGGAGTTGCTTCAGTCGAAAATTCTAAAGGAAATTCCGCTGGACCTTTTCGGGATCAAGGAAAGTAACCTGATAGATATAGTCTCTAATGCCCCGGCGAAGGTGAATGCTTTTATAAGTACGATCATTGAAATCGCCAAGCATTATAACTTCAGCAGAGAAAGTTTTTTCCTGGCTTCAGTGCGATCCTTCCAGGAAGCGAACAATAATTATTTTGATGACCTGGAGCAGCAGGTGCTCAAGTTTGCCAAAGCTTACCAGGTAGACCTCACTAAATCTCCCACTTCAAAAGAACTGGAGGAGATTCTTATCGAGGAATATGGTTATAAGATCAATGAAAGTGAACTGGCTAAATATGAAGACCTGGAAAGCCTGAGGTCTGTTTTTATACCGAAGACCAATACCTTATTACTGGCCGATGGAATTGATGAAGCTCAGCGAACTTTTATTTATGCCAAGGAGATCGCCTATAATTTCCTGGAGATATCAGATAGGCTGCATTCATTTCCATGGATAAAATTCGAAAGATTCGACCAGGTGTTGAATAATTTTTATGCTTCCTATTTTGCAGGAGCCCTGGTCATCCCTAAAGAAGAACTGACCTTAAAACTGGAGGAACTATTTGAAAAGGAAACTTTCGATGCCGAGTTGTTCACGAAAATGCTTAACGGATTCAATGCTTCGCCGGAAACCTTTTATCAACGTTTAACCAACATCCTTCCAAAGGCATTTAATATAAAGAACCTGTTCTTTTTAAGAATTACGCATCGGGCAAATAGTGGTAAATATTATCTGAATAAGGAGCTGCATTTAACCCACCATCATTCCCCCAGGGCAAACGAAACCAATGAGCATTACTGCAGGCGCTGGATGTCTCTGAAAGTTCTGGAAGGCATAGCCGATTCTGGGAATTCCCATGAATTTGGAATTCAGATCTCCAACTATCCCAGTCATGAGAACCAGTATCTGATCTTTTCGTCGGCCACCCAGGATCCTTTCCGGGAGAATCAATACAGAAGCATTAGTATTGGGCTGCTTTTAAATAAACAGCTGGAGCGTAAGGTGAAATTTCTTGAGGATGAAAATATCATCCGCAAAGATGTTGGGGTGACCTGTGAACGCTGTGCTATCCAAAATTGTGAGGTACGCCAGGCTCCGGCTATCGTGCTGGAAAAGCGGGCAAGAAATAGCAAGATCGAATCCATTGTGGACGAGTTAACCGAGAAATTTCAGGCTTAGAACTTTAAAAAAAGAAACTAAGCTAAACCTCCCTGATAAAATTGGCATAAAATGAAAGTGTCCGGAAAACCTAAAAAGCCCTGGCCCACGAGAGATGCCATGGAGCAGGTCTATAGTAAAAATCTCTGGGGTGGGAGTAGGTCTGCTTTCTATTCCGGAGCCGGCTCTCATCATTCGGAAATCATAGATCCGTATATCGCAACGGTGGCTTCCTTTTTAAAGTCATTTAAAAGCCCGCCGGTGGTTTGTGATCTTGGTTGTGGAGATTTTAATGTTGGTAAGGAGTTAGTGAATTTCGCGGGACAATATAAAGCCGTAGATATTGTAGAGCCATTAATCAGGTATAATTCTGAAAAATTTATACAGAAGAACCTGGAGTTTTATTGTCTCGATATAGCGACAGATGATCTGCCATCTGGAAACATCGTTATCTTAAGACAGGTGTTGCAACACTTATCAAATGATGAAATTCACGCTATTTTAAGGAAGTTGGTAAACTTCGATTATCTAATCCTGACGGAACACCTTCCGGAAGGAAATTTTAAACCTAATATCGGGATCATTTCCGGACAGGGCACCAGGCTGAAAAAGAATAGCGGTGTGGATATATCGGCTCCACCATTCAGCTTTAAATTCAAGGAAAAGAAGCAATTATTATCGATCCCGGCGATGAACCATAAAGGTATTATTGAAACTCTTCTTTATAGGATTCACTAAAAGACTTGAGGCTTAATTAAAGATTATTTGAAGATAGTAATGGTCTAAAATGAAGGAGGCCGGATTCACTTAAAAAAGAGTTTCAGCAAGAGAGGTATTCTGAATAAATAAAAGATCCAGTGTAGGTTAGTACTGGGTCAAAAAATATCTAATTACATCAGTAGTAGTTACAATGCCTATCAGGTTATCATGCGATACTATAGGTAAAGCATGAAAATCATTTTGAGTAAATATGGTAGCGACTTCCCTGATACTGGTTTCAGGGGAAACGCTCACTACTTTTTTTGTCATTACGTGTTCTATAGAGAACATGTCGTAAACGGTAGTCTCGATCTCTTCTTCATCATCTTCAACCGCATCTGCGAAAGAAATTCTCAACAGATCATTATAACTTAGCATACCTACTATATGCTCTCCTTCTACAACGGGTAAATGTCTTATACGGTGTTTTTTAAACAGTGCTTCGGCCTGGGAAAGCTCATCCTGCAGATGAAGCTTTATGAGGTTTTTCGTCATTATTTCGGAAACAGGAACTTGCTTATCCATAATCTATGTATTTCAGGAGGTGATCATTCATCAAATCATTATTCGATACTTAAAAATACGGCATATTAGCCTAAGTATATCTGTTCAAGCCACTTTTTTGACTTAAAAGGAATATCTGAAACTGGAGGAAATTGGTATAAAAAGATGATGACATCACTGACAAATAAGAAATTGTAATCAGATCTAAAGAACAAGCTTAATAGTGTTGAAAGCTAAACCTAAATTGTAGATTTAATTTATTCCCAGAACTTCTTTGGGCATATGCATCACTACGAGCATATGAGGGACATCTACGGCTTCTGCAATTTTTAGATCTCCAGCCAGAGAGCATAAAGCATAGGCCTCATTTTCACTCAAATTATGCTCCTGCATTAAATAATCGATCATGTATAATGTTGCCTTCTTAGCAGCGTCATCTATAGTAGTTGCAAAACCTGTAGTCGCATAGTAATCTTCGGTTTCATATTGAGGTTCTTTCATGGTTTTGTTTTTTATAACCTCTAATTGATAAATTACTCTTAATGGAGCTTCAATGGCTGTGCCACATACCTCACCAAGGCCTTGAGCTGCGTGTCCATCCCCAACCGAAAATAATGCGCCTTCGACGAATACAGGGAAATAAACGGTAACACCTTCTGTAAGATTTGGATCGTCCATATTTCCTCCATTTGCTCGCGGAGGAATGGTAGATAGCATCTCTTCTGTTGGCGGGGCAACTCCCATAACACCTAAAAACGGTTTTAATGGGATCTTGATCTTATCATTAAAACTTACATGAGTCCTGTCTTTACCCAGTTCATAAATTCTCAAATATTCTCCTTTTATGGAGTCTGCGACAAAACTAAAGCCCGGGTAAATCGCATTAAAACCCCATGCACCAAGCTCAATTTTAAGCAGTGTAACCTTTAATATATCCCCGGGAGCGGCACCTTCAACATAAACCGGCCCGGTTAAAGGATGTATAGGTTCAAAATTTAGATTCTTTAAATCTTCTACTGTAGAATTCGGATTTAATTGCTCGTCAAAAGCATCCTCTGTAAAGACTTCAATTATAGCACCCGATTTAACCTTCAGAATTGGTTCTATAGCACTACTAAATTTATTATGGGTCTGATCTTTGGTAAGCGTGAATTGCGGAGTAATTGGATTTTCACTTTTTCCTGTTTCCAATTTTTTTGTTGCCTGTTCTTGCTCGGTACTTTCATTTTTACAGGCAACCAGGATCAAAGTAAAAAGACAAAAGGCGGATAGTAAAATACTTTTTTTCATGATTTAGCTTATAAAAAATAATTAATAATAAAATTTCTAATCTAGATAGACGATTCCAGCCTGGCTGAGATATCCTCAGGTAAATTATTCCTGTGTTCTTTCAGGATAATTTTATAAATCTCCATCCCCTCCGAGGCATCAGGATTTTATAATACAGTACGGTTGACTTCTAAATATCTCAGCATCTAATTGAGATTAATTTTACAGAATTTCTCACCGTACTATTCCAATCCAGATATACTTTTTCAACATCTAATTGTGACAAATAGGAATTGTGAAAAGCCCATTATAAATTGTTGCTTTGAAAAGCAGGGGTGATCTAATATATTAATTATTAGTCAATTGGGTTTTAAACCAAAATTTAATTTCATATTTCTTATAATTCTATTCATCTAAGGTCAGAACATTAATAGTATTAGAATCTTTAAATTGTAAGGCATATGGATTTGGAGGTAATTCTGTCACGAGAGCGGGACCAGGTTTACCTTTTGTATACAATTTCCAGAGCGCTCGTTCCGGTTTTTATAGTAGAATTTATGCAGAAAACGAGCTTTAAAAGAATATCGGTGTGGATATATCGGCTCTACCTTTCAGCTTTTTGTTCAAAAAGGAGAAGCAATTATTATCGATCCCGGCGATGAACCTTCAACGTGAGCGTGAAACTTCCCGTTATGTCAGATTGAAGATTCCGGGTCATGAATGAAATTGGGGTGTTTTAAATTTTTAGCAACTAAGTTGTTCAAAAACAGTCGTTTATGAATATATATTTAAGAAGAAATATATTACCTTTAGGTTGAACCAACCACGTTGTAATATGAAAACTCGATTAAACCTTTGGGTAGTTCTCTTTACCCTATTGATGTTTTTCTCCTGTGCTGAGAAAAAAGAATCTGAACCTTCAGAAAAGGATGAATCCAAGGCGCAAATGGAATCCAGGATCCTTGATTCCAATAAAGCGCTATTTCAAGCCTGGAATGATCAGGATATGAATCTTATTGATCAACATATGGCAGAGGACTTTGTAAGATACCAAAATGGAGAGAAGACCGGGGAAGGCAGGCAGGCTTATAAAGATCTTATGAATCAGTTCCTCACCGCGATGCCAGATATGAACTTTAGCTACGATTCCATCGAGGTCATAGGGAATAAAACCTATACGCAATGGACGGCTACTGGAACCCAGACCGGAAAATTTGGTGATTTACCTCCCAGCAATATTAAAACCACGGTACATGGATTTACAGTTGGAACTTACAACGATGAGGGCCTGAATACGAAAGAAGAGACCTATATGGATCCACTTAGTTTTCTGGAACCCTGGGGTTATACCTTATCGCCACCAGCAGAAGAGTAAGGGTGTCAGAGGAAAAACCGGCTTTATAAAACCTGCTACTTAGCAGGCTTAACCCGTGTACCAACCAGGTGATAAGAACCTGTGGGATTAACAACCTGACAGGGATATTTTAAATGGAATAACTTCAGTGAAAAAGTGTGTCATGAGCTGGATTAACTAATTGAATCCTTAGATAATAAATGAAAGACTCCGGAAGGGGTCTTTTTACCATATAGTGGACATAGAAATAATTTTTCGTTCAATTTGTCGATTCATCTACACATTCAACCGCAAAAATTATCTAGACTAAGCGTTTATTTAAGAAAGCTCTGCCAGAACCTGTTTTTAGATATTTTTCGAAAGCATAAGCCTTGTATTTATCATGAAAGACAATTTGCGTCACCAAAACAACCGGTAATCTAGATTGTGTAGACTTTACTTTTCCCGTATTATGTTCTTTCTTTCTACGAACAAAATCAGAAGTACAACCCACGTAAATTGAATCGTCACTACACCTTACTAAATAAACGGTCCATGCATCCATAATTAGACAAATTAAATCAGGGTGGACTTTGTCCACCGAAGCTCGCCAGATTAAACTAAAATTATGGAAATGGTCTAAAATAAAAAAAGCTCGCCTTCGCTCTAAAAATGAGCTTCGGCGAGCGAAGGTGGAGTCGGAGGGAGCACTAATACACAAAATGAGATATTATTGTAATAACCTAATAACCTAGTGTAGATTCATAAAAACAATAAATAAAGGGGTTTTAAAAGCTTTTTTTAATTGCAATGGTTTTATTTAATTTGTATTTATTTGTGTATTACCGTACAATAGCCGTACATTTTTGGTAATTTTGTATTGTACTAATACTAAGGGTTATGGCTACAGTCAATTTTTTATACCGTTCTAAAAAGGAAAAAGCACCTGTTAATCTCCGTTTATTGTTTCGTTATAATGAAAAGGATAATGTAATAGGAGGAAAGACTCAGGAAATAATCTCAAAAGACTACTGGCAGAACTTTCACGATAAAAAAAGAATTAAGGATATTGAAATGAGAAACCTTCAAACAGAGGTTAATCAACAGCTGAGTAAATTAGAAAGTTTTATCCTAGATGAATATTATAAAAGCGATCCAAGCCGAATTGATAAACCCTGGTTAGAATCAGTTATTTCTAATTTCTATAATCCTAATCAGACTGGAAAAGAGATTCCTAAGGATCTAATAGGGTATATTGAATATTATCTCGATTATAGAAAAAACGAAATATCTAAAAGCAATGTAAAGAAGGTGAACATTGCTAAAAATAAGATGCTTAGACTGCAAAAAGAATTAAGAAGGACTATTTATATTAAAGATATAAATGAGGGCTTTAAAAAGGCTTATGTTGATTTCAGTAATAAGCACAATTACTCCCAAAATACACAACAACGGGAGTTAGTATTGATTAAAACAATCTGCTTTCATGCTAAGCACCTAGGATTAGATATCCATCATCAATTAGACGGACTTAAACTACAAAGGGAAGAGGTTAAGCATATTTATTTAACGCCGGAGGAAATAGAAAAAGTTGAGAAGCTTAAATTGAAAGAGGACTATTTGAATAATGCTAGAGATTGGCTTTTAATAAGCTATTTTACGGGACAAAGGGTTTCGGACTTCATGAGGTTTACCAAAGATATGATCCGGAGGGAGGATGGTAAATTTTTACTAGAGTTTCGCCAGAAAAAAACTAAAAAGTTAATGTCTATTCCTTTCACCAAAAAAGCCAGGGAAGTAACCGAAAAATATAATGGTAACTTTCCCAGAGCTATTAGCGCTCAGAAATACAATGACTATATTAAGATAGTTTGTAAAAAGGCGCAGATAAATGAAGAAGTCCAGGGAAAAAGGAGGGTAAGTATTGCCCCGGATGGAGTAACGCCGACTAAAAACGATTATAGAGATATTTTAGATACCTTTAAAAAATGGGAACTGGTTACTTCTCATATTGGAAGGCGCTCATTTGCTACTAATCACTATGGTAGAGTGCCTACAACCTATTTAAGAACAATAACAGGGCATACTTCAGAAAAGGCCTTTCTAAATTATATTAAGAAGAGCAACAAGGATTTAGCCTTGGATGCTTACAACTACTTTGAATAATGGATAAATCAAAATTTTACAATTTTTTAAATCAACTTGATTCATCAATTCTGCTAAGTAACATATTAAAGAGGACAGAAAATTCATTTCAAAACGTAGAAGAAATTTATAATAATAAC
Source organism: Christiangramia sabulilitoris (assembly GCF_007050985.1). GTDB lineage: Bacteria > Bacteroidota > Bacteroidia > Flavobacteriales > Flavobacteriaceae > Christiangramia > Christiangramia sabulilitoris. The sequence goes on along the minus strand of NZ_VHSF01000002.1, from coordinate 508,554 downwards.
TTATGTGTTTGGTACTTTAATAATAGTGATGAAAGATCTGTAGAAAGTGATGAATTTGTGCCGGTGAATGGTGTTGCAAAAGATATAGGTAAATTGAATTTTTCTAAATATCAAGATGGCCTTGAGTTGACGGAAAAAGATTTTATCGAAAATGAACTTAGTCACATAGCAAAATTGGATTTAAGCCTTTTGAAGAAACCTAGCTATAAAAAGCAGGTTAAAAAATATATTAATCTTCTTCATTCTAAGCTGAGAGATGATGAGAAACTTCCTATGGAAGGTGGTCATTTATCAATCTTTGCGCCTGGTGCTTTTCAATTATGGGAAGTTCTTTTTGAAGAATGGAAGATTAACGAAAATAGTAGAGCCGATGTTAGTTTCATTTTTGAAGCAATGCGGCGTGATCGTTTAATACATCCAACCGTAAGTAAGGTTAATTTTCGAGATTGGATAAACGAAACCTACGAAATATCACTGAAGAAAATTGAATTTACGAACATTAAACAAAGTAACAATAGGCATAGACTTAGTACCTATTCCAATTTGAAACAAGCTTATAAACTATAATAATCACTGGCGGCGAAAAAGTTGCAAACTGCGGTCTTTTTAGTCGTGATTCCAGTACTTCATTGCGCTTATAATTTTAATATAAGAATCAATGGAACATTCAGTTTTATTACAAAGCGTTACTCCTGAAAAGTTAACAAGACTAATTCAGGAAAGCGTAAAAAGTCAGCTTGAAACTTTTCAAAAAACCTTCAGAAAACACGAAGCTGAAGACGAACTTCTTACAAGAGAAGAAACCTGTAAACTTCTTAAAATTAATTCCAGTACGCTGTGGGCATGGACTAATAAGGGCAAAGTAAAAGCCTATGGTATTGCTAATAGAAGATACTATAAGAGAAGTGAGTTAATGGAATCTCTAACTGAATTAAAGAAGTAGGGTTATGGAATTGAATGATATACACGGAGATAAAAAATATTTTGATCAATTACGATTAATCTATTTAGCGTTTAAAGAACAACCTATGACTATGAAAGAGGCAGATGTTTATACGGGTGTAATGAGGGAAAACATTTGTAGATATGTTAATACTTTACTTAAGGAGGAACGTCTTGCGATATTGAAAAAAAGAAGGTGCTCGATAACCGGATATCCTTCTGTAAATGAATATACCGCAGATCCCGAATTATTTCCTAAGTCAAACCAACTAAAACTATTTTAAAGATGAAAAAGGAAAGTTTAAATAATAGGAAAGAAGCTTACTATTTCTCTCACGATAGTAACGCCAGGAATGATGAGAAAATTTTAGCGTTACGGATGGAATTTGGTATGGAAGGATACGGGGTGTATTGGAGCATCATCGAAAAAATGAGAGAAAATAAAGACTATTGCTGCTCGAAAGATTATAAGTTAATAGGCTATGATCTTAGGGTTGATCCGGAAACCATCCAAGAAATAGTGGAAGATTTTAATTTATTTGAATTTACAGAATGTGGAACTAAATTTTATTCGAAGAGCCTTCTAGAAAGAATGATGAAAATGCATGAGAAATCTGATAAGGCTCGAGAGGCTGCCAATAAGCGTTGGAATAAGAAGGAAAAGAATGATTCTACTTTAATGCGAACGCATAGCGAAGGCAAAGCATTAAATGAAAAGAAAGTAAAAGAAAAGAAAGAAAAAGAAATCTCTCTTTCTGCTTTTACAGAGAATGATTTTTTGGAAGATTGGGCTAAATGCAGAAAAACTTATAAGAATGCAGATTCTAATCTTAAAAGACTTAAACCAGAGGATCTAGCGAACTTTAAAAAGTTTAGGGAAGATTATACTCGAGAGGAATTTAGAATGGCTTTAAAAGGCTTATTTCAGCAGGAGAATATAAAGTATAACACGATGATTACTCATCCTACTCATTTTCTTGAAAGAGTAGATACTTATGTTGAAGCCTTTCTTGCTAAGGACTCAAAATTATACGGCAGTAAGCAAAAGAAAGATCATTATTTGACTGGAGTATTATAGTTAGAAGGAAAGTTTTAGATAAAACCGCTAGTTGCAAAATTGGCGGTTTTTTTATTGCAAAAATCTTGAAAATGAATGTCACAAAATCAACTCTTTCTTGTTATTCAGTTGTACAAGCGTATAAAATACTCTAAATCATGGATAATAATATAAATAAAAGAAGCTCTATAATGGGCGTTCGATATAAGTCAGAGGATGTGACAAGGCTTAAAAGCAAAGCCGAAAAAGTAGGTCTGGATGTTTCAACCTATGTTAGATACGTATCACTTAACAGCCTCGAAAGTGAATAACGCACAAAGGATCCAGGCATTAAAAAATTGGATGTTAGAAAACTATCCAGATAAAAAAGATTTAGGGCAAGGTGTTTCTTCTGATCGTAAATACACCCTTCTCAAACATAGTAAATCCACAAATCAATAATAATATGAGTAAAAAAGTCATTCACTTTAACGAATCTGGATATTTAACGGAACTATCCAAGCAAACTAAAATGCAGGATCTATTTAATGATATGCTGATGGAGGCGGAAAAAGCCGAAGTTGAAATACACGATTACAAGGCATTTATAGATAACCCTGTTGAATATATCTTGGATCAATACTGGGAAGAAAACAAGCAGTTTTTTCCTAAAGGCGTTCAGAAGGAGAAAGCAATTAAAAATACTGAGTTTGATCAAAGTATGGTAAGTAAATTATTCGGAGAATATAACAGGCTTAAAGGTACTTGTAAGGGCTTGAAGGTTACTAAGAAAAGCACCGCTTTAACTCTGGATCAGGAGGATTATAATTGGTATTTAGCCGAAGGGATGGAAAAGGAACATGAAACCCTGGAAAGGTTTTTACAATGTGCCTCAGAACTGGAAGAATTTACAAACGTTACTTATGCTCAATTACAACGGGGCATACAGGGAAAATTTCTTTTAAAGAATAACAGACTTGAAATAAATCCGAATTTATTCAAAGCCTAAGGACTAAGTAATTGAGCGCATCGTTAACCCTCTTTATTTAACTTCTGGCGGTGCGTTCTTTTATTAATGATTAACTAACACAATGTATCATGCCATTTAAAGAAGGTAATAATCTTGGAGGTCGAAAAAAAGGCAGTAAAAATAAAGCTACTACCGAAATACGCGAACGCTTTAAGTATTTACTAGAGGATAACATGGATAGACTGCATCAGGATTTTGATGAGTTAGAGCCTAAAGATCGCATTAAGGCCTTTTTAGATTTGGCACAGTATGTAGTGCCAAAATTAAAAAGTACTGAGATAAAACAAGATAAAGACCAACCAGTAATTACTATAGATTTTACAGAATAATGAAGGCCTCATTTAAAACAATACCTGAGTTTATTAATCTACTGGAAGCGCATGATTTATCCAGTCATAAAATTTGCACCGTACTAGAAAAAGGCTTTAAAATATTTGGCGATGAAAATTTAGATCCGGATCAACTTAAAGAACAATTAAGAGAATACTGGAGTAAATATTCAAACGCATCTGAGAGGCCTCTTCTGTTAGATATAAATCAGGATATAGAGGAATATTTAAAAAGCCAGACAGAGCAGGAAAGGGTGGGGTTTATGGCAGTTTATTATAATCTAAAGGCGGCTAAAATAGCCTCTTTATACAATAATACCGGTATGCATGATAACAAAATTTTTCTTCTCGGTGAAGTTGTATGCCAGTTTGAATAACCCCATAAAAACAGATTTATATCAAATTAAAATACCTCCTTCTATTAAATTAGTAAGGAGGTAATTTTAACTAATTATAACTAGTTTATTCTAGAGTAGTCCCATCATCAAAAATGATTTTTTCAGGATTCCAAACTATTACTAAATCGTCCAAATCTTTATTCTTTAACCTGGAATCGCTATCCATGAACTGGTTGTAGTCAGTAGTGTAAGTGGCTTTATGAGTTTCACCTGCCTTGATTGGATCATCAATAGTAAGATTTATAGATTTTATTTCTGTATCAAATAAATCCTTAATTGAAAGCGAACCCTTAAATGCTCTTATATTTTTATCGCTTTTATTCTTGAAAGCTAATCCATAAGTCAAATACTCCTGGTATCTAAATTCTTCATAACCCTTATCATACATAGCAACGGTAAGAGCCGCACCTAATTTGGATCTTCTTTCCTCTTCTTCTTTTTGTGCCCGAGCTGCTAATTCTTCCTGCTCTTTTTTATAATTTTTGGCTTCTTCTAAAATATCAGAATAAGACTTACCTTCTAAACTTTCACCAGTTAGACCTGATTTAAAAATCCATCCTGCAATTAACTTTTTCTCATCATCATCAACATTACCAGATTCACCTATTTGCTTTAAATCTTCTTGCATTGTTTCCTTATTGTAATTCTTGTCCAAAGGAGATGAGCAGGAAATCATAATAAGTCCGAGGACTAAATAAAAATACTTTTTCATTCTTAAGTAATTTGGTTAATTAAATAAAATGGAGGATTCTCCATACTTGTACTCGGTAGGGAAATAGTACGGTTAAATATAAAAAAAATAATAAGATAAAAAATAGTACAGACTCAAAAAATAAATAGGAAATAATCCTAAATTTGGGAAATAATCCTAAAATGAATGTATGTCTCTTAATCATTATATCGGAAACACTTTGATCAAAAATCAAAGATCTCAGCCAGCTAATACTTTAGGCGGTATTGAGATAGATTACTATTTTATGGCTTCAAAATTCGGTGGTAGCCAAACTGAAATTTCCTTAAATCTCTGGACAGTCCTGGTAGATTGTGATGGTTTTATTTATTGCATGAAAACTATACATATTGGTCATTTTTCTACTTGGAAAGAGGTTATAAAAAATAGGATAAAAGACCATTTAGTAAAAATTGGAATTGATAGTTTAATTATAAAAAGATTGATTCGTGATATCGAAATTAAAAAAGAAGGTCATATTATACCTAAAGATATTAGGTGCGGAGGAGATAGAATTGGAATTGATGGGAGTGATGAGGTGTACATTAGAAGATCAAAATTTACATATTTGAAATGATTATCTTACAATATGCAAAGATCCTTGTTTTTATTATTCTTATTTCTTTCTGCTTTAGGATATACACAGTCAAAATCTTATCAAAGTTTGGCAAGTGAATATTTAGGAATATTCGAAGATTCAGATATCACGATTGAATGGATAAAGAGAGATATTACTATTAATGAGGGCTACATTACTATTGTTAGCTATGGTAATGAAGTTGTAGAAATTCAAAAATGGACTATTCAAAACGAAAAGCAACTTAGTAATTCAAGTTCTTTGGAAACGATTTATTATACTTATTTATCCTCCGCTGAAGAAAGGGAGTTTCCTGCAATATTCACTCTAATAGAAAATTCGGATAAAAAAGTTGAAATAATAACTTTCGAAGTTCCAATAAAATTTCACCATCTTATTCCGGAAGGATCTCCGAAAGAAGTCCGGTTCTTGATTGATTAGAGCATACCGTACATTAATCGTACAATTTGAGGTATAAAAAAACCGTAACCCTTATAAAGTATAGGATTACGGTTTTTTATTGTGGAGTCGGAGGGGTTCGAACCCTCGTCCAAACAAGCAATTCAGATGCTTTCTACACGTTTAGTTTTCACTTGATTGTCGATGCAAAGCCGGCCGAAAACCACCAACTTTCCACGTATCCTCGCTTAAGTTTCGGAAACTCATCAAGGCCCTGAGCTCCCTATATTTACTTTATCGGTGCCTCTGGTGTGGACGCCGTAAATCAGGGCTTCCACGAGACATCTCGGCTCCCTGCCTTGCAGGGACTAAGTATAACCTACTGTGATTCGGTTACGCAGCCAAGGCGTAGTTATTCTCGCCGTTTAAAAAAGTGTGAAATATGAGATTTAAGAGCTATATCCCAGCGCTCTACGTGCTTACAACTCAATTAGACTCGCTGTCAAAACCAAGTCGACCCCATTAAATAATGAACATTTTCTTTGTGATTATCTGGGCGTTTCCACCTCGCTTTCGCTTGGCGGTCGGGCTATTCGCTGCAATCTTTTTTATTGTGCTTCGACCCTTCGACAGGCTCTGGGCTCAGCACTTCAAAAAAGGATTTCCGCTGCTATCCCTAACGCGAATGAGAACTTTAATTACCGTCATTATGTCCCGATCCTTCGGGAGGTTCAGAATCTCATCATAAAGAACCTGAAACGAGTTCAGGTTGACGAATCATAAATAATTCCAGTCGTCAAATTTCAAAGAAATCCGATTGTAGTTTACAATCGGGCCAGCAAAGATACTCAATTAAATTTATATCTTTGGAACACTTCAAAATTGGACAAAACCCATACCAGAATGATAAAATTCGCCCTGATCAAAGAACGAAAAACTCCACCAGATAGAAGAGTGGTTTTTTCACCACAGATGCTAAAAAAAGTGGTTTCCCAGTTTCCGGAAGCTTCTTTTAAAGTGGAAAGTTCTGACGTCAGGATATTTAGCGATGATGAATATCGAGAGGCAGGTTTTGAAGTTTCCGAAGATATCAGCGATTGCGATGTACTTCTGGGAGTAAAAGAAGTGCCCATCCCGAATCTGATACCTGACAAAAAGTACTTTTTCTTTTCTCATACCATCAAAAAACAGCCATATAATCGAGATCTGCTTCGCGAGATCCTGAAACGAAATATCGAATTATACGATCACGAGGTGATCACCAATAAGAACAAGGCGCGTTTAATTGGGTTTGGACGTTATGCCGGCCTGGTGGGCGCTTATAATGGGATCAGGGCGATAGGAATCAAGGAAAACAGTTTTGAACTTCCTAAAGCCGAGACCTTGCCAGATCTTAAATCAATGCTGGCAGAACTTGATAAGATCAAGCTGCCTGCTTATAAATTCGTTTTAACGGGTAGTGGTAAGGTTGCGCATGGAGCCAAAGAGATCCTGGATCACCTTAATATTAAAAAAGTAGAAATTGAGCAATATCTGGCGAATGAATTTAATGAGCCGGTATATTGCCATATCGATGTGCTGGATTATGCCAGGAGAAAGGATGAAGCTACAGGAAGTCGGAAGGAATTCTATAAGGTACCCGAAAATTATGAATCAGATTTCATGAAATTCGCGAAAACCAGTGATGTATTTATTGCCGGCCATTTTTACGGGCAGGGCGCCCCGGTGTTTTATACTAAAGAGGATATTCAGCATAAAGATTTCCGCATAAAATATGTGGGAGATATATCCTGCGATATAGCAGGTCCTGTGGCCAGTACGATTCGACCTTCTACCATTGCCGAACCATTTTATGGCTATGATCCTGAGACCGGAGGGGAAACAGATTTCCGAGATCCTAAAGCGATCACGATCATGGCCGTAGATAATTTACCCTGTGAATTGCCTAAAGATGCCAGTGAAGGATTTGGTGAAATGTTTCTAAAGAACGTGATCCCGGCTTTTTTCAATAATGATAAAGATGGCGTTTTGGGAAGAGCAAAAATGACCGAAAACGGTAGGCTTACCCCTTTATATTCCTATTTGCAGGATTTTGTGAACGGTGAAGACATATAGTCAGGTAATAATGAGGATACCTACCTGTTAATTCCTGATCCTTATGAATCCTGGATTCAGGTAGAATTCTAATAAGCCGGTGCAGCAGATTCCGAGGAAATAAGCGAGCAGGTCCCAGGTAGAAAAACTACTGCCTATAGCGATCATGACGAACTCAGGTGGTTGATACTGGAATACCTTTACAATATTGATCATTTGAAAGAATTCTAAAGCGAACGTGAAGGTCAATACCATCAATAAAGCCTTTATCACAGAAATATTTGAAATAGACATCAAGAGACAATAGAGCAGGATTACCACCAGGAAGTCTCCCAGGTAAGGTCTAATGAAGTCATCCTGAACATAGGCTGCGATGAGGATCTCCACGATTAAAAGACCGGCAAAACCTAATAGGTAATATTTTCTTTTGTTCCTGGCAATTTTCAAGTTCAGGTTTTTTGCTTGATGTTCATTAATTAATCTACTGTCATTATTTACTGGAAATATCCAGTTGCAGTATGTCCTCTTTATATTCCCCTGGTAAGATCATTTGTTTAAATATACGTTCCATCCGCAACTTTTTTCCAATTTTGTAGGCATGGATTAGCGAAGGCATTATGAATGATCTTCTATATCCCAGCAGTTTTTTCACATGGCTAGGTAAAACCATTTTCTGCGTTTCTGTTAGGATAAAATATCGGAAAGGACCTAGATCCCGGCGATAGCTTTTAAAAAGAGCCCTGGAAAAAGAACTGTACACCTGGTTATTTTTCAGGTGTGTTTTTCTCGCAATTTGCCAGTCCCCTAGGTTTCCCGGAAGATTTGGTATTTCCATTCCAAGACCAACCTTTTGAAATACTTTATAGATATCTTCCTTTTCAGAATAAGTTAGCCGTCGTTCCAGCAATTCGAATGCGCAGATGGAATAATCGATGAGCATAAAGAGAACGTCCCTGTAAGCCCGGGCAGGAATGCTTGAATTTCTGTTATTTTCCACATTCCTGTGTATCGCATTGATCTTTTTAATTGCATTCAAAGCTGCTTTTTCTTCTGAAAAGACAATTCTGCGGGCGTAGCTTACGGTTGAAAATAATCTTTTTAACGGATCAGAGGGAATTTGGCCGGTATAGAATAACCAGTCTACAGATTTATTCAGAGCAAATTCTGCTGCCGCCCCGGCAAAAATAACCAGAACCGTATCAGATTTCCCCCATATCTGGTGGACGATTGAATTTTTAGCTACGAAATAGGCCATAATATTGTTTTATCATTTCGCTGGTATTATCAGGACCCGGCCATGGGAGTGCCTAATATTCCAACTGCCAGTTCTGCCCAAACGATTAAAAAGACGCCAAGGACAATTCCGCAGAGGATAAGTCGGTTTCGTTTTTTAGGTACTTTTCTCAGGATCACCTCAATGGTGATTCCTGTAATGAATAACAATATTCCTGCAATGACGAAATCTGTAGCTGTCCAGAAAACTTCTGCGCTAAATTGCATGGCGAAGAAGGGGATAAGCAAGATGGCTCCAACGGTCAGTAGTACGATTAAAAGTCTTTTGATGATCATAATTTTAAATATTTAGGTTGGTTGAAATTTTTCCTGGAATTCAAAGTAGAATTTCAAAAAAATGATTTAGAATTTATGTTTAAGGCCAATGTCAAAATCATTCGAGGCCTTTAGTAATTTTTCGAGTGCATCCAGGTGTTCGATGAAAGCCTTTTTGCCGGTATCTGTTACGATATATTTAGTGTTTGGTTTACGATTAATAAATGATTTTTCAACCTTGATGTAATTATGTTTTTCCAGGGCTTTGGTGTGGCTGGCAATATTGCCGTCTGTAGCCCCCATAAGATCCCGGATTGTTTTAAAATCTACAAAATCGTTCACCATAAGTACGCTCATGATCCCTAAGCGAATCCTGTGATCAAAGGCTTTGTTTATATTGCTTATAATATTCTTCATTCGGGGCGGTTACGATCATATTTATTATACATCCATACCCCATAGATAATATGAAAAAGACCAAAGCCTAAAGCCCAGAAGTAAAGACCAAAACTCATAAATTGTGTGGCGGCAAATCCCAATATCAGGTTGGCATAGCCTAGGCCCTTGAGATCACTAAAGGTGAATTTACTGGCATGGATTAAGGCAAGACCATAAAAGATGAGCATTGCCGGTGCAATTAGTCCAATAAGTGCATATTGCCAAAATACCAGGCAAAAGATACCGCCAGAAATAAGAGGTATAAAAAAATTGATAAGTAACCTTTTGCTGGTGGCATCCCAAACCTGTAAACCGTTTTTAGTGGCTTTTCGGGTAGTTAAGAAAACGGCAGTACCAACTGCCAAAATTAGAATAGCCAAAGCCAGGTAAAAAAGCTGGATCATTGTCTCATCTATACCGGACTTAAAAATATTCCCTTCAGGGTAAAGTCTAAGATTTAAATCATTTTTTACCAGAATGATTTTTGCTAAAAATGCTCCCAGCAACGCATAACAACCGGCGAAGACGCCGGCGAGGCCACTCAGAGAAATAAACCGCGAAGAGCGGTTCATCATTTTTTTGATTTCGCTAAGGTCATTTATATACTTTTGATTTTCCATATTAAAGTACTTTGAAATACAAAGTAAATTAATATTTTTTATTTTTTGTACTAATGTCCTCTATTTTTTTTGCATTTAGATAGTTGTTTTAAAACCGGTTAACAAGGAATGGAAAAAAATAAGCCTCGCGTGGCGAGGCTTTTAAATCTATATATCCATTCTGGGGTCTTCAGGATCTTTCGGCTTTTCAGGTTTTCCCGGGTGTTCTGGATCCTGAAAATCCTTTTTTGGTTTCACCGGGTTGGTATGACTGCTGGAACTCGTGCCAGGCAAAGCTTTATCATCCCGGAATCTTTGAATGATCTCCCTAAAATGCTCGCCGGCGGCATCGCGACCCCCAAGTCCATAACTTAAAGCAACCGCTACAGCGATCGCTCCCAGAATTAGTCCAAAGGCCAGTTCAACGATCTCATTTGCAATCCCCATAGTTCTTAATGCAATTGCCAGGAAGAGAGCAAGGGAAGCCCACCTTACAACACTGGCAATAAAAGTATTATTCCTGGATCGAGCCATGGTGTTATAAATGACCAGGGATATGTAGTTTCCTACCGCCAGTATAATTAGTCCAAAAATGATCTGTCCTGTTACTTCCAGAATTTCATCCAGGATTTGGGTTAATTGATCCAGGCCTAAAAGTTGTACCGCCGTGATAATTCCAAAAAATACGAGGAAGAAGTAAATAAGATTTGCCACGATCTTTGATAGAGATTGATTCGCGCCAATCATATTATGGATCTGGATCTTTTCTGCAGCTCTGTCCAGTCCCATGCTTCTGAATAGATCTTCTAGAAAATTTGCCAGGTATTTACCACCCCAGATAAAAACTGCCAGAATGATACCTGCAATTATAATACTCCCCAGCATTTCAGTAAAATCATATAAGATGTTATTCGCTGGTTGGGAGATCGCATCCATTTGCAGGGCATTAAAAGCCTGAATGAGGAAAGGGATAAAGATCACCAGGAATACTACTTTTTTAAGGATCTCTACAATTTTAGAAGTGTCCTTAAATCCTGTTTTATCCACCCATCTGTCCAGGAAGTTCCCGCTGATACTGATTAGGTTCGAAACAAATTTGGCAAGAATGTATCCTATAAATCCTATAAGAATAGCCGCAATTAGATTCGGGATAAAACTCAGGAATTCATTGACCATATTTTCCAGAGGTTCCAGCACTTGTTCTACTCCAAGTATTTCGAGCACGATCAGGATCACTATGATCATAATGATATAATAGAAGATATTTCCCAGAAAGGTATTGGTATCGCCAACATCACTTCGGCCAAAAACCCGCTCATCCCATTGCGTTTTCTTCAGCAATCTAATGATAAGGGATTTTATTCCTTTGGCAATTAACCAGCCAACGAGCAGGACTAATAAGGCTCCTAAGAGGTCAGGTAAAAACGCAGCAACCTGGTCTGCAAATTGTTCCAGTTGATTTCTCATTTTAGTATAGTTTATAGTTAGTTATACCAATTTAACGAGAATTTATAACTGCATGCGACTGATTAACAATTGTTTAGAGTTTTAGAAAAATGAATTTACCCTGTTATTCTTCATTTTGCCCTGATCTAAAAGAAAAATTTTTTGGGTTATTTGGCGACCCATAGCGGAATTCTAAGTTTACGATCAAATAGTTCATCGGTCACACTACCAACTAGTAAAGAGGAAAAAACGTTCCCTCCCTTATCGGCTACGACTAAAAGATCTGCATCAGCTTTCTCTGCTTCCAGGTTTAGTTTTTCTGCAATGCTGGTGTCTCTTCCACGAATTACCTTAGTCTCGACATCGGTGATTTTATGTTTTTTGAGGAACTTATCGAATTTCTCCCGGGTATGCTTTTCAATTTTAGGTACCAGTTCATCTTTATTTAAATAGGGTGCGAATTGCACCGGGACGTTAAAAATATTGGCTATGGTAATTTTTGCACCCGTAGAATCAGAGAGATATTTTGCCATTTGCAAAGCCTTGGCAGATTCTTTTGAAAAATCTGTACCGGTCCATATATTTTCCATGCTCATACGTGCCTTACGTGGAACCGATACTATATCGCATTTTAATAATCTCATCAGTTTATCTGAAACTATTCCCGCACCTTCACTGGCAGATTTATTTCCCACTACCACCAGGTCGATCCCGTATTTATGTACCACATAATTGATCAGGGATTCAGTATAGGGATCTTCAGAAATAAGGACTTCAGAAGGAGTATCTGCTGTAAAATTGTCGGCAACCTTTTCGTCCAGTTCATCGCTAATCAGTTTTTCCAGATCCACCTCTTTCATATGTTCCTGGAACAGATCAGATATCTCATACTTTTTGATATTATGTACAAAATATATCTTTTCCGGCTTCAGTTGCTCAGATAAGAACGAAGCATATTTGATGAGGTCTGCATCAGTTGAGGTAAGGTCTAGCGCAACAAGGATCTTATCTATAGTTTTCATAATTATGCGTTTTTCTCAGTTTTCTGAACATTTCTTTTATTGACGATTTCAGCAACGATCTCTTCATAATTTTCCTGCTGTTTTTCAGATTTCTTCTCTTCCATTTTTTTCAGGTCTTCATTCAATCCTTTGTATAATGAATAACACATCACCAGTAAAATAATGGCAAAGGGAAGCCCGGTAACAATGGTGGCCGTCTGCAACGCCTGTAATCCACCTCCAATTAAAAGGACTGCGGCTACAGTACCTTCGGTCACAGCCCAAAATACCCTTTGTCCTACGGGTGCATCTATTTTTCCTCCTGAAGTTAAACTGTCTATCACCAGGGAACCCGAATCTGAGGAGGTGATAAAGAAACCAGCGATAAGCAGGATAGCAACGATATTGATCACCATCGCGAGGGGGTAATCCTGGAAAAAGACGAATAAGGCGGTGGCAATATCGTTGTTTACAGCTTCTGAAAGTACATCGTTCCCACTAAGGATCTGCTGTATTGCAGTACTTCCAAATGCAGACATCCAGAAGAAAGTCACCAGTGAAGGAACCAGTAGTACCCCCAGAATAAATTCCCTGATTGTTCGGCCGTTAGAGATCCTCGCAATGAACATTCCCACGAAAGGAGACCATCCAATCCACCAACCCCAGTAAAATACGGTCCAGTCATTCTGCCAGGTCCCATTACTATATGTTTCACTCCAGGTAGAGATTTCCAGGAAGTTAAATAAATAGCTGCCGGTATTTTCTACAAATGATCTGAAAATGAAGATGGTTGGTCCAAGAATAAGTGCTAGCAGTAGTAAAACTATCGCAATTCTCATATTCCATTCACTAAGTACCTTAACTCCCTTATCAACACCAAGAACTACAGAAGTGGTAGCGATCAGGGTAACCCCGGCGATAAGTAATACCTGGGTTTGTATTCCCGCCGAAATTCCAAATACGTGATTTAATCCAGACGCGATCTGTTGTACCCCAAATCCAAGGGAGGTAGCCAGGCCGAATAAGGTGGCCAGTACAGCAAAAATATCGATAATGTCTCCGGTTCTGCCATAAATACGGTCACCCAGGAAAGGATAAAATATCGATCTTATGGTTAGCGGTAATCCACGGGTATAAGTGAAATAACTAAGAGATAAACCTACCAAAGCATATACCGCCCAGGCGTGAAAACCCCAGTGTAAAAATGTGAAATTCATAGCCTCAGAGGCTGCCGCAGCAGTTCCCGCTTCAGCCATGGGTGGATTGTTAAAATGCATTACCGGCTCTCCAACCCCAAAAAACAGCAGGCCTATTCCCATTCCTGCACTAAAAAGCATGGCAAACCAGGATGCGGTTTTGAATTCTGTTTTGGCCTTGGGGCCTCCAATCCTCAGGTTTCCAAATTTGCTGAAAGCAAGGTAGAAAAGGAAGATAAGGAAGATATTAATAGATAAAATAAAGAACCAGTCTGCTTTATTGGCTACCTGATTTTGCAAGTCTGCAAAAAATGTTTTGGCTCCGTCCTTAAATATCAGGGTGAGTGCAATACTTACAATTATAAAAATAACCGATGTGAAAAACACCGGGCCATTCACTTCTAATCCAAATATTGACTTCTTTTCGTCGCTTCTTGTAACTTTTTCTGCCATATCATTGTTTTCAGTATTTAAAAATAATAGCCCAGGTTAATATTGAACCTTGCTTCCCATTTCGCATCCGGTTTTCCCGTAGAAAAATCGTCGACAAAATTTCCACCCAGCCAGGAGTGATTATAACCCGCAGTATAATCTATTTAAGTATAAAGGTTTCCTGCAGAGACCAGTACGCCGGTAACATTCATATAGGAATCTTCGAAGCTTTTGACTTTTTTGTCCATATAACCAAAATCACTATAGAATTGAAGATTACTAATTGGGCCTAGCTCTAGCGGGATACTTTTAGAAAAGGCGAGGGTATACACCTCGAAATCTACAGCTACCTCATAGGGAAATCCATAGGCCCCCATCTGTATAATTTCATTGGATTGGCCTGGTGCATTTTCAGGGTCGTGCCGTATGCTCATTCCCTGCACCTTCAGGTTCCAGTTCTTAAAATCTAATTCATAATGCAGGGCGAGCCCGTGATGCGAGCCTGTTTTTTCGGTATCCAGATTATAAAGACCGCCATACTGTGCAGAGATTCCCAGCCTGTTTTTAAGGGTATCACCAAATTTGTAGATTAGTTTGCCATTTACCTGGTTGATCTCTTTATTTCTGCCCACCACGTCATAGGAATAACGATTGGAAGAAGATTCGGTACTATTCCCGAACCTCAATTCCTCGGCATTTTTATAAAAGGCCAGATTATATTCGAACTTATCATCTATATGTACATATTTCACCCCCATATCATGGTCATCTTCGAGCCCGAAGTAATAAGTGATATTAAAGAACCAGTTGTGCGAATTGTATTGCTGAATACCAAAAGGAACCTGATTAAGCCCGATCTGAATTTCCTCCTGCTCATTAAACCTGTAGCCTACCCAGCCCTGTTTTAAGAAATCCCCGCCGAAATCTTCAGAATAAAAACGGTACTCGGTATCTACATAGAACCCTCTATATGCTGCATTGAAATTAATCCTGAACATATCATAACCAAAATCGCCACCACGTTCTTTTTGCCCTTCTTTCCAGGAAGATAGATTATAATTGAATCGCAGGGCCCCACCTACATCGACTACAGGTTTTTCCTGAGCCAATGCGCAATTTCCGGTTAAGAAAAAGATCAGGATCAAAAAGCCTGAAATGGCTTTCGAATTTAGGTTGCTAAGATTCATATTGTAGGGTAGTGAATCTCAAAATTACTGGATTATACAGGTAAATTTTGCTGATCTCCAGCCTATTAACATTAGTTTATAATCTGGAATACATTTTTCATAATAGCTGTTAAAAGTAGTAGCCGATATTTATGTTAAAACGGGCTTCCCATTTCGCGTCTGGATCACCTATCCCAAAATCATCTTCGAAATTTCCACCTAACCAGGAATGGTTATACCCGGCGGCATAATCCACAAAACAGAAAATAGGCCCAGAGCTGAATAGTAATCCCAAAACATTCATATACGAATCTGTAAATTCACCTTTCTGTTTGTGCATATAACCAAAATCATTATAGATCTCGATATGCTTAAAAAGTTTGGTGTCAATATCCAGAATACGGGAAATACCAATATTGTAGATCTCGAAATCTGAAGCGACCTCATAAGGTACTCCATAGGCACCCATACTTATTATATCACGGGACTGGCCAGCAGCATTGACAGGATTGAACCTTGCCGACAGTGCCTGGGCTTTCACGATCCAGTCTTCAGTAAGATATTCATAATGTATGGCGAAAGCATTACGATCACCATTTTCTTCAGTATCCAGGTTGTAGATTGATCCATATTTAGCTGAAACCCCTATACGGTGATCTTTAAGACTTTCCGGTTTGTAAATAATCTTCCCGTTAAACTGATTGATCTCCTTATTTCTTCCAACTATATCATAGCCATAACGGTTGGAAGAATTTTCAGTAGTATTTCCAAATCTTAATTCTTCTGAATTTTTAAAAAAACCAAGATGATACTCAAACCTGTCACCGGTATAGGTATAGGTGACTCCCATATCATAATCGTCTTCCAGACCTACATAGTAAGGAAGGTTCAAAAAGAAATTATTCGAATTATAACGTTCGATGCCAAAGGGTACCTTGGCCAGACCTACCTCAAATTTATTTTTTTCATTCAGATTATAACCTACCGTTCCCTGTTTCAGGAAATCACCACCAAAAGCTTCAGAATAAAACCTGTATTCAGCCTTGATAAATATACCCTGGTAAGCTCCGTCAACATTGATCCTGAAAAGATCGTAACCAAAATCTCCTCCACGGTCCTTCTGACTTTCTTTCCAGGAAGAGAGATTGTAATTAAAACGCAAAGCCCCGCCAATAGTAACTTCAGGCTCTTCCTGCGCAAAGGCATCAAAGCATGGGTTGATCAAAATCAGGATAAAAAGAAACTTACAGAGATATTTTTGATTACTACTGCCGTCTGAAAGCATAATGCAGGGATTTTTTAGTTAGAAGAACATTAAATATAAATTCAAAATCGCTTACTAAAAACTCTTTATGACTATCTTAAGATAAATCATAAAAAAAAGCCACCTGTAGAGGTGGCTTCAAGATTATATTGTACTGTTTTTTTTAAAATGAATTTATGGTTTTTCTAATGGAAACTAGATTGGTCAGCAGCTTTTCCAGGTGAGCCAGATCCAGCATGTTGGCACCATCACTTTTTGCGTTTGCCGGATCAAAATGGGTTTCAATAAATAACCCGTCCACGTGGTTCACTACTCCTGCACGTGCAATAGTTTCAATCATATCGGGCCGGCCGCCGGTTACCCCGCTGCTTTGATTTGGTTGTTGTAAAGAATGGGTGACATCCAGAACCGTAGGAGCGAATTCACGCATGGTGGGGATACCCCTGAAATCGACAATAAGATCCTGATATCCAAACATTGTCCCGCGATCTGTTACCATTACCTGTTCATTATTACAATCTGTCACTTTAGTTACCGCATGCTTCATAGCATCAGGGCTCATGAACTGGCCTTTTTTAAGGTTTACCACTTTGCCGGTTTCTGCGGCCGCTACCACAAGATCGGTTTGTCTTACCAGGAAAGCCGGTATCTGGAGGATATCCACATATTCCGCAGCCAGTTGCGCATCATTAATTTCATGAATATCTGTAACCGTAGGGATATTAAATGTTTCAGAAACCTTACGAAGGATCTTCAGGGCCTTTTCATCTCCTATTCCGGTAAAACTATCTATTCTGCTTCGGTTCGCCTTTTTAAAAGAGCCTTTAAAGACGTATGGTATTTCCAATTTGTCTGTGATCTCAACAACTTTTTCGGCGATCCTTAAAGCCATTTCTTCTCCTTCAATGGCGCAGGGGCCGGAAAGAAGGAAGAAATTATCGCTGTTAGCGTGTTTTATATGAGGTATTTTGCTAAGTTCCATTTATTCAATATTTGCGGCAAAGATAACTGAATTAATGGGGCATTGCAATTCGGTTCATTAGCGAAAGAGTATTTTTGGAATGTATTTTTCTGTAAATTAGGGTATTGTTTAACCTTATACTTCAATTATGAAAATTCACGAGTTTTTGATTCCCCAATTGCAGCAGGAGGTTGCCTTAACCGAAAAGTTTTTACAAAGAATTCCTGAAGACAAAATGGGATGGAAACCTCATGAAAAATCCATGACCATCAAGCAGATCGCCAATCACCTGGCTGAAATACCGGGCTGGATCACGGGTACTATGGAGGCTGAAGCTTTGGACATCAAGGGGTACAACTCACCAGATCTTGATACTGTAGATGCCATTATTGAAGAATTGAAAAGGAACACCGTTGCCGCAGAAACTTCTTTACGCAAGTCTGATGAGGAGTTTCACCGCACCTGGAAAATGACCCGTGACGGCGAAACAATTTTTGAAATGCCAAAATTCAATGTTTTGCAGGCAATGGTAATGAACCAGTTTCCGCATCACCGGGCGCAACTGGGAGTTTATTTCCGGCTTTTGGATATATCTGTACCGGCTACTTACGGCCCTTCTGCAGACGAACAATAATCGCTGTCCTGTGAGGATAGAAAATTTAATTTTTAACATCCTAATTTTCAGTTAATTAAAATCTTTTGAATCTGCGATGGATTCGTAAAAAATAGCTGTACATTTGCAGCCTTAAAAATAAGGCTAAATGACAGCTATTAGAAATATCGCGATTATCGCACACGTTGACCACGGTAAAACTACCTTGGTGGACAAAATTATGCATCACTGTGAATTGTTCCGTGATAACCAATCTACGGGTGAACTTATCCTGGATAATAATGATCTTGAAAGAGAGCGTGGGATCACTATCACTTCCAAGAACGTTTCAGTAACCTATAAGGATACAAAGATCAATATTATAGATACTCCCGGTCACGCCGATTTTGGCGGTGAGGTGGAACGTGTTTTGAACATGGCCGACGGTGTATTATTATTGGTGGATGCTTTCGAGGGACCAATGCCTCAAACACGTTTTGTATTGCAAAAAGCGATCGATCTTGGATTGAAGCCTTGTGTGGTGGTAAACAAAGTTGATAAAGAAAACTGTACTCCAGAAGAAGTTCATGAGAAGGTATTTGACCTGATGTTTGAACTTGGCGCTGAAGAATGGCAGCTGGATTTCCCAACCGTATATGGTTCAGCGAAAAACAACTGGATGAGTGATGACTGGAGAAATGAAACCGATAATATCGAGCCATTGCTTGATATGGTAATGGAACATATTCCTGCGCCAAAGGTGGATCTGGTAGGATCTCCGCAAATGCTGATTACTTCTCTGGATTTCTCTTCATTTACAGGTCGTATTGCGATTGGTAGATTACAGAGGGGGATTCTTAAGGAAAACCAGCAGGTTTCTTTAGTGAAGCGTGATGGCAGCATTAGAAAAACAAGAATTAAAGAATTACATACTTTCGAAGGTTTAGGCCGTAGAAAAGTGGAAGAAGTACAGGCAGGAGATATTTGTGCGCTTGTGGGGCTGGAAGGTTTTGAAATTGGCGATACAGTAGCTGATATCGAGAATCCGGAAGGATTAAAAACGATCGCTATAGATGAGCCTACCATGAGTATGCTTTTCACGATCAATGATTCTCCTTTCTTCGGAAAAGACGGAAAGTATGTGACTTCAAGACATATTAAAGAAAGACTGTTCAAGGAACTTGAAAAAAACCTTGCGCTTCGTGTGAACGAAACTGATAGTGCCGATAAATTCTTGGTTTACGGTCGTGGGGTACTTCACTTATCTGTTCTTATCGAGACGATGAGACGTGAAGGATATGAACTTCAGATTGGTCAGCCACAGGTAATTATCAAGGAGATTGACGGAGTGAAATGTGAGCCAATAGAAGAGCTTACGATAGATCTTCCTGAAGATGTTTCTGGAAAAGCCGTGGAGATGGTGACTATGAGAAAAGGGGAGATGCTAAGTATGGAAGCTAAAGGAGATAGGATGAATATCCAGTTCCTTATTCCATCCAGAGGAATCATTGGGTTGAGAAACCAGTTGCTTACCGCTACTGCCGGTGAAGCGATCATGGCGCACCGATATAAAGAATATCAGCCTGTGAAAGGTGGAATTCCAGAAAGACAGAATGGTTCTTTGGTGTCTATGGAAAAAGGAAAAGCGATTCCTTATTCTATTGACAAACTCCAGGACAGAGGTAAATTTTTCGTAGATCCGGGTGAGGATATTTATGAGGGACAGGTAATTGGTGAGAACTCACGTCAGGATGATATGGCAGTGAATATTACCAAAACCAAAAAGCTTTCCAACGTACGTTCCTCAGGAGCAGATGATAAAGCGAAGATCGTTCCTGCAATTAAATTCTCTTTAGAGGAAGCGCTGGAATATATTCAAAAAGATGAATATGTTGAGGTGACTCCAAATCACTTAAGGTTAAGAAAAGTACTTCTTACTGAAAATGAAAGAAAAAGATCTAAAGCGATCTAAACTATAAGTGTCATTTCAAAGAAGTTGAGCGATTGAGAAATCTCCCTTTGGTCGACATGACAATAAATAAAAAAAAGCCTGCCGTTAGGCGGGCTTTTTTATGAAATATTAAAAAGATTATGACTGAAATTTTTGGAATTTCCATAACAGAATGGATAGGTTACCTGGCTTCATTTTTTGTGTTGCTTTCATTCCTGATGAGGAATATAGTAACCCTGCGATATGTGAACAGTATAGGTTGCCTTTTCTTTGTAGCCTACGGAATCTTACTTGATTCATGGCCGGTGATCATCACAAACGTAGCCATTGTTTGTGTAAATATCTATTACCTGTTTATTAATAAGAAACAGGTTCAGGAAGCCTGATCTGGAATTTATTCGCGGAATTTCTTCTTAACAGAAAGCGCAGCACCCAGGATTCCGGCAGAATTCCTTAATTTTGCCGGAGCCAGGTTTGTGTTTACATTTAGATAATCTACATATTGTTTCCAGTCTTTGGAAATTCCTCCTCCTACGAGGATAAGATCCGGATTCAGGATCTTATAGATATGATTGAGAAAAACATTAAATCTCTCTGCCCATTCCTCATAGCTCAAGTTCTCTTTTTTCTTAACTGAAGATGCGGCATAGTCCTCTATCTTCTCATATTGCTCATAGGATAGTTGTCCCAATTCAAAATTAGGGATCAATTCGCCGCCGCAATAGGCTCCGCTGCCCAGGCCGGTACCTACTGTTATCATAAGAATAAAGCCGTCTTCATCCTTACCCGCACCATATTTTACTTCGGCCAGGCCGGCAGCATCGGCATCATTGATCACCGTGAATTTACAGCCGGTGAATTTTTCAAACAGTTCCTCAATATTTATTCCCACCCATTTTTTACTGAGGTTTCCTTCATCCTTGCAAACGCCTTTTTTAACGATGGAAGGAAAACCGCAGCCTACGATTCCCTGGTAATTAAAATGTTCTACAAGTTTCTTCACGGCCTGCGCCATTTCCTCTGGTTCCCGGGATCTGGGTGTGGGAATCCTGAATTTAGGAACACTTATTTTGCCGGTCTGGAGATTTACGATCGCTCCTTTAATTCCTGAACCGCCAATATCTATTCCTAATATTTCCATAAGATCTGTTGTAGTCGCAACAAGTTATCAAATTAGAATTATTCCCTCAAGGATTTTAGAAAGGATTAAGAGGATTAGGGCCTTTATGCTAATGGTGAAGACCCTGAAACAAGTTAAGGGTGACGGAATGCATTGTGTTTTTGCGACCGCAGTGAAGCGCTCTGATTTTGGAATTTTAGTCCTACTGTACTAATAGCGATCCTAATATGTTAGCCTCCTTCTTAGTTAGTTAACTGTAATTAGTGGTGCAGGAACTAGTTCAGGGGTGATCATGAAATTTATTTGAATTATTACACCGATTTCTGAACCACCTCAAATACACGCTGGCCATCACACTTTAAAGTTTTGGATGGATATTTTAATAGTAAAGCATAATCGTGGGTAGCCATTAATATGGTATTTCCGTTTTTGCTTATTTCCTGCAAAACCTCCATAACTTCCACAGATGTTTGTGGATCCAGGTTGCCGGTTGGCTCATCTGCCAGGATTAGTTCCGGGTCGTTCAACAGAGCTCTGGCAATTGCGACTCTTTGCTGTTCACCACCAGATAACTGATAGGGATATTTAAAACCTTTGGTTTTCATTCCTACCTTATCCAGTACTTCATCGATCTTGCTATCCATAGCATTTTTATCTTTCCAGCCCGTAGCTTTTAAGACAAAGAGAAGGTTATCCTTTATATTTCTATCTGTAAGTAATTTAAAATCCTGGAAAACCACGCCAAGCTTTCGTCTTAAAAAAGGAATATCTTTCTCTTTTAAGGTTCTCAGGTCGTAATCCACAATATGTCCTTCACCTTCAGTAAGTGGAAGATCACCGTAAAGTGTTTTCATAAAACTACTTTTCCCGGTTCCGGTTTTACCAATGAGATAAACAAAATCACCTTTATTAACTTTTACGTCAACTTCAGATAAAATTAGGCTTTCACGTTGGTAGATAGCCGCATTTTTTAGTTCTAGAACAGGTTGGGACATGTAACTATAGCTTTGATTTTAAATACTGTATTATTTTCCTCTATTTTAGACCGGCAGAGCTTTTGCACTCAATATTCAGCAATGAGCCAGAATCCCGGATTAAGGAATAACTTTTCTTAGCTTTCAAATATACATTTTTCATCAGGCCGTTACTTACTTTTTTTTCATTAACATAATTATAGAACTTAATCGGCGTTATAGAATCAGGCATTAAATTATCTTTGAGTTCCAATCTAAAACACAATAAATGACATTGAAAAGAGCTTACCTGCTAGTTGTTTTTATATCTTCCTCATTTTCTGCTATTTGTCAGCAAACTGCTGCCTACACCCATGAGCTGGTTGCCTTCAACAGGGCTCTGGAATTGTACAATAACGAACAATATCTCGCAGCCCAGAACCTTTTTGATGAGGTGATGGATGATACCAGTGATGAAAAAATCAAAGGGGATGCGGCCTATTATATTGCCAATGCCGCAGTACGATTAAATCAGCCGGGAGCAGACCGGTTGATGGAAAATTTTGTTACCAGGTATCCAACCAGCACAAAGACGAATTCGGCATATCTGGATGTTGCCGATTATTATTTCCAGACCGGGAAATATGCACTTTCCAGAAGGTGGTATGACCGGGTGGATGAGAAGGCTATGAGCAAAAAGGATCGGGAACGATTTTATTTCAATAATGGGTATGCTTATTTTCGAGCTAACCAGTTTGAAGAAGCTCAAACTTACTTTAACCGGGTACGTGACTCTAAAGAATACGGCTCTCAGGCCAAATATTACCTGGGATATATCGCTTATGAAGGTGATGATTATGAGGAGGCAAATGAATATTTCGAAGAAGTAAAGGGAAATGAAAGATATTCAGAAGACCTATCTTATTTCCAGGCAGATATGAATTTCAAGCTGGGGAATTTTGAAAAAGCTATCGAGCAGGGATTGGAACAGCTTCCGAAGTCAAACAGACAGGAAATTCCGCAGCTTAACAAGATAATTGGTGAAAGCTATTTCAACCTCGGAAAATATGACGAAGCCATTCCTTATCTAAAAGGTTATACCGGCTTAAGAGGAAAATGGAACAATACCGATTATTACCAGTTAGGTTATGCATATTATAAGCAAGGGGATTACGAGGCTGCAATCAATGAGTTTAACAAAATTGTGGATGGTAAAAATGCTATCGCTCAAAATGCCTACTATCACCTGGCACAGTCCTACCTGGAATCAGATCAAAAGCAGCAGGCCTTGAATGCCTTCAAGAATGCCAGTGAAATGGAATTTGATGCCAGGATCCAGGAAGATGCTTTATTTAATTATGCTAAACTTAGTTATGAGATTGGAAATTCTTATGAAAGTCCCTCTCAGGTATTGATAAATTACCTGACTAAATATCCTAATTCAGGGCATAAAGCAGCGATGGAAAGCCTGCTTATAGACTCTTTCATCACTTCTAAAAATTATGAGGAAGCGATGAGATTACTCGAAAATAACCGCAATTTCAGTGATAAGCAGGCCTACCAGAAAGTAGCCTATTATTATGGTCTGGAACTTTTTGAGGAAGGGGATTATGAGGCCGCGATAAGGAATTTTGATAAGGCCCTGAAGGAACCACGTGACCAGAACATTACCGCAAAAGCTACTTTTTGGAAAGCTGAAAGCGAATACAGCATCAATAGAATGGAGGATGCCATCCTGGGATACCGTGAATTCAAGGGTATGAGTGCTGCCAGAAATACCTCTGAATATGACGATCTGGACTATAACATCGGGTATGCCTATTTCAAAAAGAACGATTACTCCCAGGCGGTAAATTATTTTAAGTCTTATGTAGCGAATTCCAGGTCAGAGGGTGCCAAAAAAAATGATGCTTTATTAAGACTTGGAGATACTTACTATGTGACCAGCCAGTACTGGCCAGCCATGGAGGCATATCAAACTGCTATAGATAATGGAGTAAGCAATGCAGATTATGCCGCATTTCAAAAGGCAATTAGCTATGGTTTTGTAAACAGAAATGACACCAAGATTGATGAACTCGACAGTTTTACCAGAAGATACCCCAGATCTCCCTACCGGGATGATGCGATGTATGAACTTGGTAATACTTATGTTGCTACCAACAATATTAGCCAGGGAATTCAATCTTATAATAAATTGATAAGGGATGTTCCCGAAAGTGCTCTTGTACCAAAAGCTATGTTGCGACAGGGGCTTATATATTATAATAATAATGAAGGTAACAAGGCCCTGGAGAGATTGAGAAAAGTAGTGGCAGAATATCCAAATACACCTGAGGCAAAACAAGCAGTTTCTACTGCAAGAAATGTTTATGTGGATCTTGGACGTACAGATGAATATGCCAGCTGGGTAAGGGATATCGATTTCGTGGAAGTAAGTGATGCAGATCTTGATAATGCCACCTATGAAGCTGCAGAAAACCAGTACCTGAACGATAATACTGAGAAGGCGATAGCAAACCTGGAAAAGTATGTGCAGAATTTCCCTAACGGAATTCACTCCATAAATGCTAATTTTTACCTCGCCCAGCTATACTATCGAAAAGGACAGGTAGACAAATCAATTTCGAATTATCGTTATGTGACTTCAAAGCCGAAAAATGAGTTTAGTGAACAGGCCCTGGCAAGACTTTCTGAGATCTACCTGGAGAAGAAGGATTATAAGCAGGCACTGCCATTACTGGAACAACTCGAGCAGCAGGCAGATAATGACCAGAACATTGTATTTGCCCAGCAAAACCTGATGAAATCTTATTATGAAACCGGGAATTTCAACAAGGCTAATATATATGCCGAGAAAGTATTGAGTAATTCCAGCGCAGAAGCCGCCGCCAGGAACGACGCCAGGATCATGGTTGCAAGAGCAGCGATCAAAGCGGGGAATGATAACAAAGCACGTGCTGCCTATAAAGAGGTGCAAAAATCTGCTACCGGTGAACTTGGAGCAGAGGCCCTATACTATGATGCATATTTTAAACATAAAGATGGAAATTTTGAAGCCTCAAATGCTGCCGTGCAGATCCTGGCAAAAGATTTCTCAGGATATAAAATGTGGGGAGCGAAAGGACTGGTCTTAATGGCTAAAAATTTCTATGCCCTGAAAGATGCCTACCAGGCAACCTATATTCTCGAGAACGTTATTAAGAATTTCCAGAAATATCCTCAAATTGTAGAGGAAGCCCGGGCCGAACTGGCCAAAATCAAAGCCCAGGAAGCAAAGACCAATGCTTCTGTAGAAACAAATAACTAAACTTAATCTAATAGATCTACTGCTATATGCCATTTAAAGCAATTAAGAAAAGTCTGTTTTTCAGTCTGTTCATTATTAGTGGGATCCTCTACGCCCAGGATCCTATCGGGAGTGAAAAGGTAACCGTGGTAAAACCCTATACGCCGTCTGTGAGAGATGCAAATAAAATCAGGGAAACACCCAGCAAGAGTGATTCTGTAAGCCTGCAAAAAAAACCCGTGCAGTATTCCATATTTTCGGTTCCTGTGGCATCTACTTTTACCCCGGCCAAGGGAAGGGCTACTACTGTAGAAAGAGTGAGACCTCCCAAAGTTTATGATAATTATGCCACTCTTGGATTTGGAAATTATACCAATGTACTTGCTGAGTTCTATTCAAATCTGGAAATAGACCGGAGCAGTAATTTTGGTATTTTTCTTACGCATAATTCTTCGCAGGGAGGGATCGAGGATGTGCGCCTCGACGATAAATTTTATGATACCGAACTAAATCTGAATTACAACACAAGGAATAGGGACCTGGCCTGGATTGCCGAGGTTGGAGCCGAGCACCAGTTGTTCAATTGGTATGGATTGCCTGAAACAGTGATCCTGAGCGCCGAAGAGCTGGCCGGACTGGATCCTGCTCAGAATTACTACTCTGTATATGCAGGTAGTGAGATCGAGCTGTACGACTCCTTTTTTGATAGCGCTAAAGCCCGTTTTCGTCATTCGGGAGACTCCTACAGCACTGCCGAAAATCATTTTAAGGCGGAAGGATTGTTCGAGGTGGAGATCGCTGAAGAACTAATCACCACCGGTATCAAAGCAGATATAGTCAACGGGGTTTTTGACAGGATGTACGAAACTAACCAGGGGTATGATTATACCTTCATGAACTTTAGTGTAGCTCCAAGCCTGCTGATCCTCAGAGATGATCTAAGTATTAATCTGGGAGTGAATTTTGTTTATGGAATGGATGTGGAGAATAGTGACGGTAGCTTTTATATTTATCCTAAGGTCTCTGCCAGCTATAGACTCTCGGGTGATCTTTTAACAGCTTATGCGGGGGTTGACGGAGACCTTCAGCAGAACACATATTATAATTTTTTCCAGCAGAATCCTTATGTTTCCCCAACCCTTCTAATCAAGCCTACAGATAATGCCTATAATGGCTATGTGGGAGCAAAAGGGAAGTTAAGCAATGCTCTTTCATATAACGCCCGGGCTAGTTATCAGTCTGAATTCAATAAACCTTTATTCAGGAGAAATTACGAGGCGGCCACGCTGGAAGGCGAGCCT
Source organism: Christiangramia sabulilitoris (assembly GCF_007050985.1). Lineage (GTDB taxonomy): Bacteria > Bacteroidota > Bacteroidia > Flavobacteriales > Flavobacteriaceae > Christiangramia > Christiangramia sabulilitoris. The sequence goes on along the minus strand of NZ_VHSF01000002.1, from coordinate 481,762 downwards.
TATACTTATGGCAATAGCTTTGATGTGGTTTATGATGATGTGAATACGCTTTCATTCTATGCAGAACTGAACGTAGATGTAAACCGAAATTTCAGACTGGGAGTGAACGGTGAATTTTTCAGCTATAATACAGATGTACAGGCTGAAGCATGGAATTTACCTGGAATGAAAGCAAGTTTAAATGCAGATTACCAGATCACAGAAAAGTGGTATACCGGGGCTAACCTCTTTTTGGTTGGTGAAAGGAAAGATGAAAACAGGTCTGTGAGCCTGGTCTTTGACGATTCTATAGTGAACCTGGATAGTTATTTCGATGTGAATGCTCACCTTGGATATCGCTTCAATAACCAGTTATCTGCATTTGTAAAAGGAAGTAACCTCCTTGATAATAATTATCAAAAATGGCTGGATTATGATGTGCAGGGAATTCAGGTACTTGGAGGAGTTACTTATAAATTCGATTTTGATTAGTTGAAATAAATGAAAGAATTGAACCCGAAGTAAGATACTTCGGGTTTTTTTACGGTGTTTCGAAAATAATCCTGATTGCTGGAAATCGTTAAAGTAACTGTGTATTTGTTATGTATGGGTTTTATATTTTTCCCGGCCTTTATCAAAAATTACAGGATAGGATTACATTTTTTATTCCGATGGAAAAACCCGAATTTCACCTCCTCTAAATTTTTATACATGAATAGAATTGCCACTTTGCTTTTGCTTAGTTTCTTAATGGTTTCGTGCGGAAGTCAAAAAGAAAAAGCAGACCTGTTAATTTTTAATGCGAGCATTTATACCGTAGACGATGAATTTTCCAAAGCTTCAGCCTTTACTGTGAAAGATGGAAAATTTCAGGAAGTGGGAGATGTTGAAATTCTGCGTGACAAGTATGATATCTATACAGAGGTGGATGCTGAAGGGAAAGCGGTATTCCCCGGATTTATAGATGCTCACGCTCATTTTTATGGCCTGGGGATGCAGCAGCAAAGAGTTGATCTCACCGGAACCAAAAGCTTTGAGGAAGTAGTTACCAGGATCGTTGAATTTCAGCAAAAGAATCCCGTAGATTTTATAGTTGGTAGGGGATGGGATCAAAACGACTGGGAGATAAAGGAATTTCCGGTTAAAGACACCCTGGATAGATTATTTCCAGATACACCGGTGGCGATCACCAGGATAGATGGTCATGCCATGTTGGTAAACCAGGCGGCACTGGATAAAGTGAATATAACTACCGAAACTAAATTTGAAGGAGGCGATATCGAACAGAAGAACGGTGAGTTGACCGGTATCCTTATCGATAATCCTATGATCCTGATCGAGAAGATCACAGACGACATAGATATTGATACTAAGGTGGAATCATTAATGGACGCTCAGGAGATCAGCTTTAGCTATGGTCTTACAACTGTTGACGACGCAGGACTTGATAAAGAGATCGTGGAAATTATAGATAGTCTTAATAATTCTGAGGTACTCAAGATCAGGATTTATGCCATGCTGAGCAATACTAAAGAGAATCTGGATCATTACCTGGAAAAAGGACCGTATAAAACAGATCGTTTAAATGTAAGATCGGTAAAGTTTTATGGAGATGGTGCACTTGGTTCCCGGGGAGCAGCATTGAAAGAAGAATATTCAGACCGGCCAGATCATTTTGGAGCCTTGCTTTCCCCGGTTTCAGAATTCAAAGCTACGGCAGCGCGCATCGCGAAATCTGAATTTCAGATGAATACTCATGCTATTGGGGATTCTGCCAATTACCTGGTGCTAAAGACCTACGATTCCCTCCTAGGCGACCGTAAAGACCGAAGATGGAGAGTGGAACATTCGCAGGTAATAGACGAGAAAGATTTTAAATATTTCAGTAAAAATATTATTCCTTCAGTGCAACCCACACATGCAACCAGTGATATGTACTGGGCTGAAGACCGGCTTGGTGAAGAGCGAATCCGGGGAGCCTATGCTTACAAAAAACTGCTGAAGCAGGCCGGGATCGTAGCATTGGGTACCGACTTTCCGGTAGAACAAGTGAATCCTTTTTTAACCTTTTACGCGGCTGTGGATCGCCAGGATACTAAAAATTATCCCGAGGGTGGGTTTATGAAAGACCAGGCTTTAAGCCGGGAAGAAACATTAAAAGGGATGACCATCTGGGCTGCCTATTCCAATTTCGAAGAGAAAGAAAAGGGAAGTATCGAACCGGGTAAATTTGCCGATTTTATCATTCTGGACCGGGATATCATGAAAGTTGAGATAGATAGTGTACCAGATACGAAGGTCATCTCAACTTTTGTGGATGGCGAGCAAGTCTATAAAAATTAAACTGGGTATCTTTGCAACCTATAAAAAAATCGAATGTATTTCCGTTCTTATCATCATAGTTATCTCGTCACCCTGAATATATTTCAGGGTCTCACTTTATAATGGAAATATATAATGTTATAAGATTCTGAAACAAGTTCAGAATGACGCATTTTATCATGATATATATTACGGACAATTAAAAATTAAAAAAATGAACGACGGATTATATGCAAAATTCCATACCGACAAAGGAGAGATACTGGTAGAGCTGGAATACGAAAAAACGCCGGGAACTGTAGGTAACTTTGTAGGCCTGGCCGAAGGAAAAATAGAAAATGACCCTAAGGAAAAAGGGGAGCCATATTATAACGGACTCAAATTTCACCGGGTAATACCAGATTTTATGGTACAGGGAGGAGATCCACAGGGTACGGGAGCCGGAGGACCAGGATATCAATTTGATGATGAGATCCATCCTGATCTTAAGCATGACGCTCCGGGAAAACTTTCTATGGCCAATGCCGGTCCCGGAACTAATGGAAGCCAGTTTTTTATTACTCACGTGGAGACTCCATGGTTAGACGGGAAACATACCGTTTTTGGAAATGTTGTCGAGGGGCAGGAAGTAGTAGATAAGATCCAGCAGGGAGATAAACTTGAAAAAGTAGAAATCATCCGTGAAGGAAGTGAAGCTGAAAATTTCGATGCAGTAAAGGCATTTGCAGATTTCAATGCTGAGAAAGCAGAAAGAGAAGCTGAAGAAAAGAAAAAGGCAGAAGCTGAACTTGATAAGCTGGCAGCAGGTTTCGAAAAAACTGAAAGCGGCCTTAGGTATAAGATGATCCAGAAGGGTGATGGAAAGCAGGCTGAAAAAGGGAAGAATGTATCTGTGCACTATAAAGGTCAGTTGGCAGATGGTACGGTGTTCGATTCTTCTTATAAGCGAAACAAACCATTGGAATTTCCGGTAGGAGTAGGTCATGTGATCCCGGGCTGGGATGAAGGTATTCAGTTACTGCAGGTAGGTGATAAAGCGAGGATGGTGATCCCTTCTCATTTAGCCTATGGAGAAAGAGGCGCCGGTGGAGTAATTCCTCCAAACGCGGTACTTATTTTTGACGTGGAGCTAATGGATGTGAAATAGAGTAGTTACAAAGCACAAACAGAAAAACGCGCTGAGAGATCAGCGCGTTTTTTTATTTATAACAATTATTTCTTTAATTCCGGCTCGGGAGTCATTCTAAGGTAAGGTCTAATCTCTTTATAACCCTTTGGGAACATTTTATCTGCTTCTTCATTACTAACCGAAGGGCTTATCACCACGTCTTCGCCATGTTTCCAGTTCGCCGGAGTAGCTACCTTATTATAGGCCGTTAACTGTAAGGAATCGATAACTCTTAATAGTTCATCAAAATTCCTTCCGGTACTTGCAGGATAGGTAAGGGTCATTTTAATGCTTTTATCGGGAGCGATCACGAAAACCGAACGCACAGTTAAAGTATCGTCCGCTTTTGGATGTATCATGCCATAGAGGTCTGAAACTTTCCTGTCTTCATCTGCGATGATCGGAAAATTAACCGTGGTGTTCTGTGTTTCGTTAATGTCCTTTATCCAGCCTCTGTGGGATTCCATTCCGTCGACACTCAGCGCGATCACCTTGACATTCCGTTTTTCGAATTCAGCTTTATAATTGGCTACAGTACCTAATTCTGTGGTACAAACCGGTGTGTAATCTGCGGGATGAGAAAAAAAGATTCCCCAGCTATCACCCAGATAATCGTAGAAATTGATGTTTCCTTCAGAAGTTTCCGCATCAAAATCTGGAGCCTTATCTCCAAGCTTTAAATCACTCATAATTTTTAAATTTAGGAATTATAAAAAAGCCGGGAGGTGCAATGATTGAATTTAAGGATTATATAATTGAAAAGAGTCTAAGCAAAAGTTAAATCATTCCTTCCATTTTATATTACAGCCTATACTTGGTTTTTGATCAGGAGATACTTTCCGGTTATTTAAAACCGCATCCATGGCTTCCCTTAGATCCCTGCCATTGGAATGTATACCATTTCCAGGCCGGCTGTCATCCAGCTGGCCGTGATAAATAAGTTTAAGATCAGCGTCAAACAGATAGAAATCTGGAGTGCAGGCAGCGTCGTAAGCCCTCGCGATCTCCTGAGTTCCGTCAAATAAATATGGAAAGGAATATTGATGTTTGGCAGCATGTTCTTTCATCTTTTCCGGACTGTCCTGAGGATAACTTTTTACATCATTACTCATAATGCCGGCAAAGCCAAACCCCAATTGCCTGTATTCATTGGCAATGTGAACGATCTCTTCGTTCACATGTTTTACGAATGGGCAGTGATTACAAATAAACATGATCACGGTTCCGCGTTCCCCTTTAACTTCTTCAAGAGTGATAAGGTGATCTGTAATAGTATCCATAAGCTTGAAATCTGGAGCTTTGGTTCCTGCTTTTATGTGATTGGAGGGGGTAAGTGACATGTTTTTCTTTAAAATTAAATATTAATGCTGAATATTGGCTAATTTGAAGATCTTAAAATTGAAATATGAGTCATATCGATTGGAAAGATTTCGAGAAAGTGGAAATGAGAATAGGAACAATTAAATCTGCTGAACCATTTCCTGATGCCAGAAATCCCGCATATAAACTTCAGATAGATTTTGGGGAGGAGATAGGAGAGAAAAGATCCTCGGCACAGATAACCAGAAGGTATACCCTGGAAGAATTACCTGGAAGACAAATCGTAGCCGTGGTTAATTTCCCGGTTAAAAGGATCGCAGGCTTTAAAAGTGAATGTCTTGTGCTGGGAGTTCTGGGAGACAATAAAGACGTGGTATTGCTTTCACCAGATCAAAAAATGCCCAACGGCTCCCTGATAGGCTAAGATCAAAGCATCTTTTCATTTATCAGACCGTTGATAATATAAAAAAACAAAGTCCGGATAAATTTCCGGACCTGTTTTTAATTCTCATTTTGAGTTCAAACTACATTTCATCCCCAAAGAAGATTGCATTCATAAGTAGCTTATTCGTGCCATACCAGAAGGCTCTGAAGTTGGTGTTATCGGTAAATAACATTACTTCACCTTTTCCCAGGCTTTTGTGTTTGAAGGGAACTGTACTGGCAATAGAGTCAAGATTCGGTTTGCTTATATACCCGCTTAGAAGTGGCTTTGAACTGTATTTTACAGGGTTATTATAACTTTGTTCATCGGCTTCCATAAAAATGGTAGTATTCCTGAATATGGCTATTTTGTCGTCATCATATCCAAAGGCAATAGGATGGGTACGATCCAGTTCTACCTCAAATATGGCTCCTCCAATTCCCTGAGCCCCTCTGAAATCTCTTCGATCTCCAAAGCTTATATTTTCTGCCGTTAGCTCGTTCTTCCTGATCTTAAAATCGATGAAATCATTCTTTTTTAATAGGTTCACTGCACTTCTGTATGCAATAATGGTTCCTCCATCCTTAGTCCATTCCTTTAATTGCGCGATATGCTTCTTGGTGAGGTCACTACCGGAATTGGGCAGAATGATGTCTGTATATTTTCTAAGATCTGTATTGTGCAGGTCTTTAATATCCAGCTTGGTGATCTTCATATCATAACGCTGATCAAATAGATGCCAGATCTCTCCCGCATCATAAGGCGTGATAGATTCACCCACGATCAGGGCCACATTTTGAGGTTTGATCCCCCTAAACTGGTTACTTCCCAGGTTAATACCCCTGGTCATACCGGTCTGGATGGCAGAAATTTCCACACTTGTTTCTTTAGAAACGTTTTTTAGAAATTCGTGCAGTTCTTTTCTATCGAGTTTTTGATTCTGGACCGGGATCATAATTGTACCATGCCCATAAGTAGAGCCCTCTATAGTGAACTGTTCCATGGCTACTTTAGCTCTAAGATCTTTTTCAAGGATCTTATTCAATGCTTTTGGGGCCATATAGTTGTTCCAGTTCAGCAGGTAAGCATAATCACTTTCTTCCGGTAATTCAGGGGAAGGCATTTGCAGATCTTCAATCTTATTCCCGGCAAGCTTCATGGAAACATCTTCTGCAAAATCAAGATTAAAGGCCAGGGGAAAGGTCCATGCTGAAATATCATAAAAAAGACTGTCCCGAAACTCTGTTCGCTTCTCGAACATCGCCTTAAGTAACTTGTATTGTCTCTGGTTCTTTGGCACAATATAAGAGGAGCCTGGTGCAAAATTTTCACCATTTGAACTAAAGTCATCCTTTGGTTTATAAACTTCGATCTTATGTCTGTTAAGGATTTCTGCCAGTTTATAAGCACTTACGGGATCCTGGGAACTTCCAAAAGCATAGGCGCCTTTAGGTGCTGAATTTCTTGCGTCCTTAAAGAAATTACGCTGATACTTCAAAAGATCCTTACGCATTTTCTGTGAAGCTTCCAGGGTGGAAAGAGCAGCTGTAAACTGGTTTCTTATCGTAAAAGGAAAGGTAAGCAGGCCATTTTCCGTTTCCTGGGCATGACCACGCGAACTGCCCTGTTCAAAAAGTATACCTACACTACCGTTGATATCCGGAAAAGTAGATCCTTTACCGTAATAAAAATCATCATAGTTCTCCTCTGTATAATAAAGTGAACCTATTTCATCCAGTGCATCTGCATGATAGGTACCAATTTCCCTGGTAAGGTCCTGGTTCATCTGCGGGGTTAAAGGATGGGTCCTGGAAGGTATTCCGGGTTGAAAGAAAAAAGTGGAATTTGACCCCATTTCGTGATGATCTGTTAGAATGTTGGGATACCAGTTATGGAATGTTGCAATTCGTGCCTGTGATTCCGGTAACTGCACCGGCAGCCAGTCCCGGTTCATGTCGAACCAGTAATGGTTAGTCCTTCCTCCTGGCCATATCTCACTATATTCCCTATCCTGAGGATCTGGATTAATATTTGTGCTTTTATTGGTGTTCGCCCAGTAGGCAAATCTTTGCAGGCCGTCGGGGTTAAAAGAAGGATCAAGTAAAATCACGGTTTTATCCAGCATCTTGTCTATCTTTTCACCCTGGGCTGCAGCAAGGTAATAGGCATAAAGCAATGCAGCATTAGATCCACTTGGCTCATTTCCATGAATGGAAAAGCCCTGATTCAGGACTACCGGCATATTGTCAATATCGAGATCATCTGCCTTCTCTGTGACCAGGGAAATATGTTGTTTTCTAATCTCTTCAATGTTCTCAAGGTTTTTTTCTGAAGAGACGGTAAGCAGCACCAGTGGTCTGCCTTCATATGTAAAGCCTCTGTTCTCGATATTGATTCTTGGAGAGGCATCTGCTAACCTGTACATATACATTAACAGGCGATCATGGCTAACGTGCCATTCTCCCGGGACAAAGCCAACCACTTCCTGTGGTTTTGGAATTTCCGGGTTATAGGTTACGTCTGAGGGTAGGTAGTAATCCAGGGATAGATCATCTTCCTGGGCCTGTAAAACTGAAAATGAAAGCAAGAACAGGTAGCATAAAATAATTCGCATTCGTATGATTTTTTTGAGAAGCCTAAGATAAAAAAAACCGTCCTTTTTGGGGACGGTTTTTAAACTGCAGATTGTAATGTTTTATATATCGTCGAAACTTACATCTGTAAATTTCTCCGCAGGAGTAGCTTTGGAAGTACTTTCAGTTTCTTCCTCATCATATTCCTTTTTGAAATCTTTTTGATGACGCTCGCTGATTACCTCTTCACCTTTTTCGTTGATGATAAAATTTGTCATCTCTTCAAGGATCTCTCTAAAACCATCAAAATCCTCTTTATAAAGGTAAATTTTGTGTTTCTTGTAGTAGAAAGAGCCGTCATCATTCGTAAACTTTTTACTTTCGGTAATAGTAAGGTAATAATCATCAGCCCGGGTAGACCTTACATCAAAAAAGTAAGTTCTTCTTCCCGCTCTTAAAACTTTAGAGAATATTTCTTCTTTCTCCATCATTCCCTTGTCGCTCATATAAATAGATTCTTTAATGGTTTGTTATTGTTGAGACCAAAAATCTAAAAATTTTTAACATCTAACAAAAAATTTTCACATTTCTTTTTCATTTAGCTGTTTTGCATACAGTTCTTTGTAATATCCCTTGGTATTGAGAAGCTGTTCATGTGATCCTTCCTGCACTATTTCGCCGTCTTCAAGAATGATTATTCTGTCAGCATTTTTCGCGGAAGAAATACGGTGACTTACGATAATGGTGGTTTTGTTTTTCGTAATCTCGAACAGATTATTCAGAATTTCCTCTTCGGTTTCTGTATCAACCGCAGAAAGGCAATCGTCAAATAACAGGATCTCGGGATCGTGAATAATGGCCCTGGCTATAGAAACACGTTGTTTTTGTCCTCCAGAAAGGGTAATTCCCCTTTCCCCAAGTACAGTATCATAGCCTTTACTAAAGCCCATTATATTTTTATGGACCGAGGCATTTTTGGCAGCCCTAATGATCTCTTCTTCTGAGGCCTCAGTTTTACCAAATTTTATATTATTCCTGATGCTATCGCTAAATAAGAAGGCATCCTGAGGTACGTATCCAATACTCTCTCTTAAGCTTTCCAGGTTCAGCTGGTCGATCCTGCGATCATCAATAAGGATTTCACCAGTATCCACATCATAAAGTCTTCCTATCAGCTCCAGGATTGTAGATTTACCTGAGCCGGTCTTTCCAATTATAGCAAGAGTTTCTCCTTTTTTAACTTTGAATGAAACGTTTTTTAAGGCCGTGATATTCGTGTCATCATAAGTAAAACTTACATTCCTGAATTCTATGCTACCATTAATTTCATCAGGTTCAGCTTTTGGGCTGGTAATTTCCGGTTTTTCACTCAGGAATTCATTGATCCTTTCCTGGGAAGCTTCAGCCTGCTGAACCAGAGAAGTCACCCAGCCTATCGAAGCCACCGGCCAGGTTAACATATTCACATAGAGAATAAATTCCACCAGTACGTCAATATTTTCTATCTGACCCGAGATCACCTGCCTGCCACCAAAATAGATAACAATGATATTGCTTATTCCTATTAATAAAACCATGAGTGGGAAAAAGAAAGCCTGTACCTTGACCAGATCTATATTCTTATCCCGGCTTCCGTTGGAAAGATCGGTAAAGTTGGAATTGGTTTGTGGTTCGATACCATAAGATTTAATAACCGCGATCCCGCTAAAACTTTCCTGGGTGAAGGTATTTAGTTTAGAAAGGTATTGCTGCACCACAGTACTGCGCTGGTGGATGGCCACACTTAGTTTGTATATTGAAAACGCCAGAATTGGCAAAGGGATGACCGTATAAAGTGTAAGCTTAGGCGCAGCCTGGATCATAAAAATAAGAACCACTACGGTGGAGGTGAAAGTAGTAACGCTATACATAATGGCCGGTCCCAGGTATAATCTAACTTTGGAAACATCCTCACTTATACGGTTCATTAAATCCCCGGTACGGTTCTTTTTATAGAAATTAAGCGACAGATCCTGGTAATGCTGAAAAACTTCATTTTTCAGATCATATTCCATATGTCTGGAAACCACAATAAACGTTTGTCTCATAAGAAAAGTAAGGAAGGCAGCGATGAGGGTGGTTCCAATGATCAGCATGATATTGTAGGCCAGTTCACTTTTTACCACAGAAATATCATCGACCTTTCCATTGATATACTTTTCTATGATTACGGTACTTTTTCCAATTAATGGAATATAGTAGATAGCAAAGATTCTTGCAGCGATGGTAATTACCAGCCCTATGAGCAGTTTCCACTTATACTTATAAAAATACTTATTGAGATGCTGAAGGTTTTTCATTCAGGATAATTTGGTATTATTGAGGATAATGTAATTTAACACGTTTTAAATCCCTGCTTTTTAAAATATTATTATTTTCGCAGTGGATTTTTGATCAAATTCAAAATCTGAAAAATTTAAAAATCAACAAATTATGCAAGTTGACGTTCTAAATGCAAAAGAACTAAAAAAGTCTGCTCCGGTATTCGGGCAGGTGTCGTTTGACGAGCACGAGCAAATCGTTTTTTGCAACGACAAAGATACAGGTTTAAAGGCAATTATTGGTATTCATAATACTGTTTTGGGACCTGCTTTGGGTGGAACCAGAATGTGGAATTATACCAGTGAATGGGAGGCGGTAAACGATGTTTTGCGTCTTTCCAGGGGAATGACATTCAAAAGTGCTATTACAGGATTAAATCTTGGTGGAGGAAAAGCGGTGATTATTGGCGATGCTAAGAAAGATAAGACTCCGGCACTCATGAGAAGGTTTGGTGAATTTGTACATTCTTTAGGGGGTAAATATATTACTGCTGAAGATGTAGGAATGGAAACGGCAGATATGGATACGGTAAGGGAAGTGACTCCGTTTGTAACCGGAATTTCAGAATCTAAAGGTGGATCGGGAAATCCTTCTCCTATTACAGCTTATGGTGTTTTTATGGGACTAAAAGCTTCAGCAAAGTTCAAATATGGGACAGATGATCTTGAAGGTAAGAAGGTACTGGTACAGGGAATTGGTCATGTTGGAGAAACCCTGGTAGAATATCTAACGGGAGATGGAGCCGAGGTATTTATTACAGATATCAACGAGGAGCGTCTGCAGGAGGTAAGTAAAAAATATGGAGCTCATATTTTTACAGGTAGCGATATCTATGGTGCAGATATGGATATTTATGCTCCCTGTGCTCTAGGAGCCACTATAAATGATAATACGATCCAGAGACTTAATGTAGATATCATCGCCGGTGCTGCCAATAACCAGCTGGCAGATGAGGTTTCTCACGGGGAATTCCTTCAGAAAAAAGGAATCGTATATGCTCCAGATTTCCTGATCAATGCCGGTGGGATCATTAATGTTTACGCTGAGCTTGAAAATTATGACAGGCAGGAGATCATGCGAAAAACCGAAAATATTTATAATACCACGCTTAGGATCCTTGAGAAAGCTGCTAAGGATGATATAACTACTCACTTTGCTGCTCTGCAAATCGCGAAGCAAAGAATTGAGGACAGAAAAAATCAAAATTTAAATTAGTCAGTTCTAATTTATTGATATTTTTGCAGGGCGAAAGCGGAATGCTTTCGCCCTTTCTAATTTCTAAAAGTTCTTTTACAATTATGTTGACAAGAAGACATATCAGGGTTAAAGTAATGCAGTCGCTTTATGCCTTTAGCCAAAGCCAGAATGATAACCTTGCTACAGAAGAAAAATTCCTGCTCAAAAGTATGCAGGAAATGTATGATCTGTTTCTGCTTCAAATAAGTCTTATTACCGAATTAAGAGAACACGCAGAATCCTATCTGGAAAAATCTCAGCAAAAACACTTAGCTACCACTGAAGAAAAAGATCCCAACCGCAAATTTGTGGATAATCAGGTCTTTCAGATCCTTAATGAAAATGAAAGTATCCAGGAAGCCCTGGAAAAACATAAAATTAATCACTGGAAACAGGATGATGAATATGTTGCGATCATTTGGAATGAATTAAGGAATAGTGCGGCGTACCAGGAATACATGGAGACCAGGGAAACCAGTTTTAATGATGAGAAAAAATTTATCATCCATATATTTAAGGAGATAATCGCTCCAAACGATAAGCTTTACGAATACCTGGAAGATAAAAAGCTTACCTGGCTGGATGATCTTCCTTTGGTAAATACCGCTATTCTTAAGTTTCTTCAGAAGCTAAAAGAATCTACCGGGAGAGAAAAAAGGATCACACAACTTTTTAAGAACGAGGAGGATAAAGAATTTGCGATCAAATTATTCAGAAAGACATATCTGAATGATGATGATCTTGCAGAGGAAATGCTGGGGAAAACTCCAAATTGGGATAAGGACAGGATCGCAGAAGTTGATATGGTACTTATTAAAATGGCGATTTGTGAATTTTTGAAGTTCCCGAGCATTCCGGTAAAAGTTACCATTAACGAATACCTTGAAATTGCCAAAGAATATAGCACTCCAAAAAGCAGCATTTTCATTAACGGTGTGCTGGATAAATTGTCTAAGGAATATCAAACAGAGGATAAGCTAAATAAAACCGGAAGGGGTCTTATGTAGTTAAGAATTTTTATTATTTTTATCAATTAGAAATTTAACAAAAAAACTTCACCATGAAAAAAACAATTTTAATGTTTGCAGCAGTAGGAGCAATGCTGTTCACCGGATGTAAAGATAATGCTTCAGATAAGGTAAAAGCTGAAAATGTAGAGGCTTCTGCAGAGCGTGATGCCAAGGAAGTTGTTTATCCAGAGATTACTTTTGAAGAATCTGAATTCGATTTTGGTAATATTGCCAAAGGAACTAATGTAGAGCATGTATTTAAATTTACAAATACGGGAGATGCTCCTTTAGTTATTACAAATGCATCAAGTTCATGTGGATGTACTGTGCCAACTTATCCAAAAAATGAAACTATCGCGCCGGGTGAGTCTGGTGAAATGTTAGTAAAGTTTAATGGCTCTGGAAATGGACAGGTGACTAAAACAGTTACTGTTTCTGCTAATACAGAATCAGGAAAAGAACAAATCAAAATCAAAGCTTTCGTAGAAGCTGACGAAAACGCTAGCTAAAAGCATATATGGATCAATTAACGCAGTTTGCACCAATTATTTTAATGTTTGTGGTGGTGTATTTTTTTATGATACGCCCGCAGATGAAAAAAGCGAAACAGGAAAAGAATTTTGCCGCCGAGCTTAAAAAAGGAGATCGGATCATTACCAAAAGTGGTATGCATGGTAAGATTGTAGATTTCAGCGAAAAAAATAATTCGGTGATAATTGAAACCGGAGCAGGAAAAATCACTTTCGACCGTTCTTCAATTTCAATGGAGATGAGTAAGAAACTTAATGAACCTGTAAAGGAAAAGAAGTAAATAACAATTCTTTGGAATAGAAAAAAGCAGCTGGAAACAGCTGCTTTTTTTATTTAACAGTTTTTGTACTTGTCATGGAGTCCCACTCCCTTTTTGATCATCGGGGAGATCCTGGATATCCGGCTTGCTTTGGTAGAGTCCCGTTTAGCTTCAGAAATATGATTGGCATATTCCCTTTGCTTCCCCGGAGTTAATGCATTGAAACTGGATTTTAATTCAGGATCCTGGCTAAATGCATCCATGAGCTCCCGGGGTACAATCAGCTCTTTTTGCTTTTCAGGTTTGATTTCCCTGCCTTCTTTCTGGTTTTTAATCGCCTCCTTTATATATGGGAGGAGTACAGAAAAGTCAATAATATCGCCCTTTGTAAATTTAATTTGCCTTAATGCTTTGGTTTTATTTTCCTGAGCATTAATAAGCAGGGCGGTATTTTTCTTCAGTAATGCCCCGTTGAAGAACCAGATGCCGAAATGGTTTTTAAAAGCTCCAATTCCAACCACATTTTTACCATCTATGGTATAGACCGGAGCTCCCCACTTTATTGCAGGCTCTAACTCTGTAGTGAGCATCATCTCGTGCAGCTGTTTCAACTCATCTTCCCAGTATGAGTGGCAAGAAATATATTCTTCTATGGTTTTAACAGGCATCTTATGACAATTTGATTATAAATTATTCATATTCTTTAGCAGTAAGTTCAGCTAATTTAATAATTACTTCTGTTGCTTTTAGCATGCTTTCGACCGGGACATATTCATATTTTCCATGAAAATTATGGCCTCCTGCGAAAATATTAGGACATGGTAATCCCATAAAACTAAGCTGAGCTCCATCTGTACCCCCACGTATAGGTTTAATAATAGGATCAACATGCACTGCCTCCATAGCTCTTTTTGCCAGGTCTACGATATGCATAACCGGCTCTACTTTTTCTTTCATGTTATAGTATTGATCCTTTATTTCTATGCTAATGCAGTCACGTTCATACTGGGAGCAGATATCGCTTACCAGGTCGCGCATCATTTGCTTTCTGGCTTCAAAGTGCATTTTATCATGATCGCGGATTATATATTCCATTACGGTCTCCTCTACATCACCTTTAATATTGCTCAAATGAAAGAATCCCTGTCTTCCTTCAGTGTGCTCAGGAGTTTCCAAACGCGGTAAGGAATTAATAAAATCCTGGGCGATATACATACTATTTACCATTTTGTCTTTTGCATAACCCGGATGAACGCTTTTACCTTCAACTTTAACGATTGCCTGGGCGGCATTGAAATTTTCATACTCCAGTTCGCCTATCTGGCTCCCATCCATGGTATATGCCCATTCAGCGCCGAACTTTTCCACGTCGAATTTATGTGCTCCTCTTCCTATTTCTTCATCTGGAGTAAAACAGATCCTGATTTTGCCATGCGGAATTTCAGGATTATCAACTAGATATTCCATGGCCATCATGATCTCGGTTATCCCTGCCTTGTCATCTGCCCCGAGTAAGGTGGTACCATCTGTGGTAATCAAGGTCTGTCCTTTATATTGCTCCAGATCCTCAAAATATTCTGGAGACAGGATGATATTTTTTTCTTTGTTCAGAATTATATCCTTACCATCATAATTTTCAATGATCTGAGGATTTACATTGGTGCCTGTAAAATCTGGAGTAGTGTCAAAATGGGATACAAAGCCTATTACCGGCACTTTATGTGGAACATTCGCGGGAAGAGTGGCCATCACGTAGGCATTTTCATCTATAGTTACCTCCTGTAAACCTATCTCCTTTAATTCATCTACCAGTTTTTTGGCCAGATCCCATTGTTTTTCAGTGCTGGGAGTTGAATTGCTGTAAGGATCACTCTGAGTGTCGATCTTTACATAACTAATGAATTTACTGATAAGTCGCTCTTTATTGATCATGCTGTAGTAATATTAAAATAGACAGGTTAAAGCCCTGATTCATTATACAAACAAAGATAAATTAAGCATGTATTACTTTTCCTTAAACTTTCTTAAAACTGATTCTAATCTTGAAAATGTAAATAAAAAGTAGCTGAAAAATGACTGCATGACTTCTTTCAATTTTTCAAAAAAACGGGTATTAAAAGTAAGTGAATTGGTTGTAAATCGCTGGTAGTTAAGCAGGTGTTGAATATTTCTAAAAAAAAATATTCTATATTTAAGAAAACAAACCAATTAAATTATGAGAAATTATTACGTTTTAATCTTATCGTTTTTCTTTTGTTGGGTAGCCCAGGGGCAGGTACAAACCATTAGTGGAATTGTAGTGGACGAGAACTCTGAACCCTTATTTGGAGTGACCGTGGCAGTAAAAGATACGAACAGAGGTACAAGTACAGATATGGATGGTTCCTATTCTGTTCAGGCTGAATTGGGTGAAACTCTTGTCTTTACTTTCGTGGGATATGATGCCCGCGAGGTTTTAATAGACCAGGACGAAATCAATGTGACGATGGTTTCAGGGATGGCATTAGGAGAAGTAGTACTTGTAGGTTCCAGGCGTCCCAGCAGAACAGTGGTGGAATCTACCGTTCCCATCGATGTACTCGACGTTCAGGAAATGCAAATGGCGGTGCCGCAGGTAAATCTTAACCAGATGCTTAATTATGTTGCACCATCATTTACTTCTAATACTCAAACAATTTCTGATGGTACAGATCATATCGACCCGGCTTCCCTAAGAGGTCTGGGACCAGATCAGGTTCTGGTTTTGATCAACGGGAAAAGAAGACATAATTCATCGCTCGTAAATGTAAACGGAACTTTTGGACGAGGTAGTGTGGGTACAGATTTAAATGCGATTCCCGCTTCAGCAATTAAAAGGATAGAAGTGCTTCGTGATGGAGCCGCTGCCCAGTATGGATCTGATGCAATTGCCGGGGTGATTAATATCGTATTAGTAGATCAAACCAACGAATTGAGTTTTAATGTTACCACCGGCGCGAATTTCTCTGAAAATGCTAATGAACAAACCGGAGGTGTAGATGGTGAGACCGTGAATGTTGCTGCCAGCTATGGTATCAATCTAGGGGAAAAAGGTGGTTTTGTAACTTTTGCCGGTGACTTTGATTACAGGGAAGATTATAACCGGATGAAAGAGTGGGAAGGTTCAATTTTCAATGCATACAATGCGATCGAATTGCGAGCCGCGAACCAGGGAGCTAACATAGCCTCACTTACAGATGAGCAGATCAAGGATTTTGCCCAGGATGTGTCTTATTTTAGTAGTGATTTTCAAAATGATATAAGCAATGCTCCAGACAGGGCGGCTTTACAGCAGCTTTTGAGTCTCGACGTTACCGAGGATGAACTTGATTTCAGAGGTCTTGACCGAACAGATTTTAATATGCGGGTTGGGCAATCTGCTTTGAGAGGTGGACGATTCTTCGCGAATATGAGCCTTCCCCTGGATGATGCAGGTACAGAGCTTTATTCTTTTGCAGGTATGAGTTCGCGAAGAGGAAATTCTGCCGGATTCTATCGTTTGCCAAATCAGAGCAGAACTTATACTCCAATTTATATTAATGGATTTTTACCTGAAATTAATTCCAAGATCAAGGATAAATCTATTGCAGTGGGAGTTAGAGGAGAAATTAGCGACTGGACGGTTGATTTCAGTAATACCTGGGGCGAGAACGAATTTCAGTATTTTATATCTAATACTTCTAATGCCTCTTTACAGCGTGCAAGCCCAACATCTTTTGATGCTGGTGGATTCTCTTTTCTTCAAAATACCACGAACCTGGACATCAGCAGGTTTTATGATGAAGTATTCCTGGGGATGAATATTGCTTTTGGAGCAGAACACAGGTTTGAAAATTACGAAATTGTTGCGGGAGAACGTGCTTCTTACGAGCAGTATACCCAGAATGGAGATGTAGTGATTAGGTCAGATCAGGATCCTGCCAGGGATTTCTTTGGAGGGGCCAGGCCTGGTGGATCTCAGGTATTCCCGGGATTTAGTCCAAAAAATGAATTATCCCGGGAGCGAAGTAGTATTGCCGGTTATTTTGATATGGAAGTAGATTTTAGCGAAAGATTCCTGGCAACCTTTGCTACAAGATTTGAGGATTATTCAGATTTTGGGTCGACGCTGAATTTCAAGTTGTCTTCGAGATATAAACTAACCGATAATATCAATATACGTGGAGCGGCAAATACCGGTTTCAGGGCGCCCTCTCTGCACCAGCTATATTTTAATTCAACCTCTACGATTTTCGATAACCAGGGAAATCCTCAGGAAGTGGGAACTTTCTCCAATGATAGCCGAGCAGCAGAATTACTGGGAATCCCTGAGCTTAAAGAAGAAACTTCCAGAAGTATTAGTCTTGGTTTTACCGCCAGAGTTCCAGATGCTAACCTTTCTCTTACGGTAGATGGTTATTTTGTGGCCATAGACGATCGTATTGTATATACCGGCCAGTTCGAAGGACCGGGGACGGGTACAGAATTGGATAATTTACTTGCCCAGGCCAATGCTACGGCAGCGTCTTTCTTTGCCAATGCGATAGATACCGAATCTAAAGGACTGGATATGGTTTTAACTCATAGCGCAATTTTTAATGATGATTTAAGTCTGAAATCAGATCTGGCAGCAACATTCTCCAAAACCAAAAAAGTGGGTGATATCAATTCTTCAGATGTATTGGAAAGAGCCGGCCTTGTAGATACATATTTCCCGCAAGATAGCAGGGTTTATTTGGAAGAAGCGGTGCCAAGAACAAAAGTTAATCTCACCAATAACCTTACTGCTGGGGATTTCAATGTTTTCCTTAGGAACGTCTATTTTGGGGAAGTTACTGAGGCGGTTACAAACCCAGCTAATCAACAGGTCTATGGTTCTAAAGTAGTAACAGATCTTTCCGTAGGCTATCGTGCTTCAGATGCTCTGACGTTGACCTTAGGGGCTAATAATATTTTTGATATTTATCCAGATAGGGCAGAAGAGGAATTTAACAATCGTAGTACCGGAAGATTCGATTGGTCCAGAAGAGCTCAGCAATTTGGGATTGGTGGACGTTTTCTTTTCGCCAGGCTGAGTATTAATCTTAAATAGAATAAAACATAATTAAACAAAATGCAGCTGAAAGGCTGCTTTTTTTGTTTTTGCCTAAATCCATTTCGAAATAGATAATGGCTTTACATTTATCTATTTTAAATTACTTTTGCCAAAACTTTCCAGAAATGTATAAGTCATTACTAAGACCGGCATTATTCAAATTCGATCCTGAAGAGGTGCATTATTTTACCTTTAATTTCCTGAAGCGATTTTGCAGGATCCCGGGTGCGCTTTCTTTTTTAAAAGCTAAATATGAAGTGAAGGACGCCAGGCTGGAAAGGGAAGTATTCGGGCTTAAATTTAAAAATCCGGTGGGCCTTGCCGCTGGTTTTGATAAAGATGCCAAACTTTACAATGAACTTTCAGCATTAGGATTTGGATTTATTGAGGTGGGCACGGTAACCCCCAAACCACAACCGGGAAATGAAAAGCAACGTCTTTTCAGGCTTAAAGAAGATTCAGCTATTATCAACCGTATGGGTTTTAATAATCATGGGGTCGAGGAAATGGTGGAGCGGTTAAAGAAAAATAAAAATGTGCTTATTGGAGGTAATATTGGTAAAAACAAAATAACTCCTAATGAGAACGCGGTAGATGATTACGTATATAGTTTTGAAGCTCTTTTTGATCATGTAAACTATTTTGTGGTAAATGTAAGTTCACCAAACACCCCTAATTTAAGAGAGCTTCAGGATAAAGAACCACTCAAAAATCTTTTAAATACTCTACAAAAGAAAAATGAGTTGAAACCGTCTCCAAAACCTATCCTTTTAAAAATTGCACCAGATCTTACTGATGAGCAGCTAATGGATATTATTGAAATTGTTCAGGAAACGAAAATAGCAGGGTTGATCGCTACAAATACGACGATCTCCAGGGATGGCCTTGTATCAGAAAATAAGAATGAAATGGGCGGTCTTAGCGGTAAACCGCTCACCAGTAGATCTACCGAAGTAATTCGGTTTCTTTCTGAAAAAAGTGGAAAGACATTTCCAATAATTGGAGTGGGAGGCATTCACTCTGCAGATGATGCTATAGAAAAGCTAGAAGCCGGAGCGAGTTTAATTCAGCTTTATACCGGTTTTGTTTATGAAGGCCCGGCTTTGATAAAAGAGATCAATAAGAAGATCCTACAGAAAGGATTATAGGTTAAAATTTGCAGCCAGATTATAAATTATAGCTGGCAGAATTTCTTTTTTGTGTTCTTGCCTGTTAAAGAATTACCATAATAAGGTAGCTTTTCGGCTGTTGAAATTTATTATTATCAATAAAACTATATTCTTTTTCGATTTTCTTTAAAATGCTATCTTTGGCCATATGGCGAAAGTGAAATTAATCGAATGTCCCCGGGACGCTATGCAGGGAATAAGAGAATTTATTCCTACTGAAAAGAAAGCTCAATATATTCAGTCTCTTTTGCGTTGTGGTTTTGATACCATTGATTTTGGAAGTTTCGTCTCACCGAAAGCAATTCCGCAAATGAAAGATACGGCAGAGGTTCTTTCCCTGCTCGATCTTTCAAAAACTGTGAGTAAGCTTTTAGCAATTGTTGCTAACACGCGTGGCGCAGAAGATGCATCACAATTCGAAGAAATAGATTACCTGGGATATCCTTTTTCGATTTCAGAAAACTTCCAGATGCGTAATACGCATAAAACCATTGCTGAATCTGTTGAGGTACTTCAGGAAATCCTGGACATTGCAGATAGATCGGGAAAAGAGGTGGTCGCTTATTTAAGTATGGGATTTGGAAATCCTTATGGTGACCCCTGGAATGTGGAGATTGTAGGGGAGTGGACAGAAAAACTCGCGGCAATGGGAGTAAAGATACTATCGCTATCAGATACGGTGGGTACTTCTACCCCAGAGATCATTGATTATTTGTTTTCTAACCTGATCCCAAAATATCCGAATATTGAATTCGGTGCGCATCTGCATACGACCCCATCTAAATGGCATGAAAAAGTGGATGCGGCATTCAAGGCTGGCTGTCGCAGGTTTGATGGTGCAATTCAGGGTTTTGGTGGTTGCCCCATGGCTAAAGATGAGCTAACCGGCAATATGCCGTCAGAAAAAATGCTTTCCTATTTTAACGCTGCCAGGGCAGATTCTAATGTTAAAATGACCAGTTTCGAGTCTTCATATAACGAGGCGTCCAAGATTTTTAATGCCTATCATTAGTAAGCTTTATAGCTATTTATAGTACTATTGGAAAAAGTTATTTAAAATTAATCTAAATAAACTTGCTGTAACAAAAGACGGTTAATATATTTGCCTCCGAAATTATTTTAAACCAGTCTAAATAAACGAATATGAAGAAGCTGTTATTTTCAGCATTATTAGGAGGAGTTACACTAGTTTCATGTACTAATGACGATACTCCTACCCCCGGAGCTAAGCAAATTGAAACTCCGGTTAATTACACCTTTGAAAGAGATAATAATTCTACAGTAAGTTATAGTGGTCAAACTACCAGGTTGCAAATGTCTTCTGAACTTATTTCAGATTTTACAAAATTCGATGAAGTTTCTGCCGAGTCTCTAAGCAATATGTTCGCAAATGAGAACAGTCCTTTCGATAATCCAAGTTTGAATGAATCTTCAAAAAGCATAAAATCTAAAGTAGCTGCTTCTAATCTTTACTTTTCTACCAACAATGTAGAGAGTGCAGAGATAAAAGCAGATTTTGAAAATTGGATCAGCGTTCAGATGAATGAAGTAGCTTCCAATAAGGATGTGTTGGCAGAGGCAGGGCAAGCCGGTCAGATTGCCGATGGTAATGCCGTTAGATATGTAAATTCAAAAGGTCTTGAAATGGACCAGGCTTTCGCCAAGAGTTTAATTGGTGGGCTTGTGGTAGACCAAATGTTAAATAACTACCTGTCCACTGCTGTTCTTGATGAAGGTGATAATCGCACGAATAATGATCAGGAGATACTTGAAGAAGGTAAGTTGTATACCACTATGGAGCATAAATGGGATGAAGCCTACGGATATTTGTATGGAGATCCTTCCATACCTTCTGAAGATCCAAATTCAGCTTTAGGTAATAATGAGGATGACCTGCTTTTCAAATATATGGGAAGAGTAGAGGGAGATGAGGATTATGCAGGTATCGCTGAAGAAACTTTTGAAGCTTTCAAAACTGGTCGTGCGGCCATTGTAGCGGGAGATTATGAAACCCGTGATGCACAGATAGCCATCATCCGTGAGAATATTTCTCAAATAATAGGGATAAGAGCGATTTATTATATGCAAGCCGGTAAAAATGCTCTTGCAGCAAACGATTACGGCGGAGCTTTCCATGACCTTTCTGAAGGATTTGGATTTATTTATAGTCTAAGATTTACCAATAAGCCAGGAACTAACATGCCTTACCTGTCTAAAGAAAAAATAGATATGTTCAAGGAGCAGTTGTTAGCAGGAAACGGTTTTTGGGATGTAACACCAGAGACACTGGATAGCATTTCTGAAGAGATCGCTGCGGCTTTTGGCCTTAGTGTTGCAGAAGCAGCTGAATAAAACAATTAGCCGGAGTATGATCTGCTCTGCTCCGGTTTTTAAAAATTAAACTATGATTAGGATTTCAAAATTTTTATTGATCGTTACCTTACTTTTTACAGCCTGTTCTAAAGAAGATGATGGAAATGTAAATAATGGTAATGAAACCGATTCTTTTGATCGTGGAGCGATGTTAGAAAACTGGGCAGATAATATCATCGTCCCGGCTTTTGACAATTTTAAAAGTTCAACGCAGCAATTAGAAGACCTTACCACGACATTTACCTCAGATCCAACAGAGGAGAACCTGGTAGCTTTAAGAAGTCAGTATGAAAGTTCTTATCTTGAATTCCAGACCGTGGCAATGTTCGATATAGGAAAGGCAGAGGAGCTTGGTTTTCGTCGTTTCTTAAACACTTATCCCCTGGCAGCGGCAGAGGTTGATAATAAGATCGCCAGTGGTTCATATAACCTTGAATTACCATCCAGTTTTAAGGAACAGGGTTTCCCTGCGCTGGATTACCTGATTAATGGTATTGGAGATAATAACGCTGAGATCGTTGCCAAATACTCTTCAGAAAATTATAGAAATTATCTTCTGGATGTTTCAAAAAGAATTAATTCCCTAACAGAAAAAGTGAATACATCATGGCAGGGAGATTACCGGGATACTTTTGTTAGTAATACCAGCTCTTCCAGTACAGGTTCGGTTGATAAGCTAACCAATAAATACATCATGTATTTCGAAACTTTCCTACGCTCAGGGAAGATTGGATATCCTTCTGGGGTGTTCACAGGTACACCATCGCCTATAAATGCTGAAGCATATTACTCGAACGATCTATCTAAAGAGCTTTATTTAAAAGCGGTTCAAAGCACGGTAGACTTCTTTAACGGGAGATCTTTTAATGGAGGGCAGGCCGGAAGCAGTTTTAAACAATATCTTGAATTTTTGGATAGAGGTGATCTTGCCGAAGACATTACCGCTCAGTTCGCTGCTGTTAAATCTCAGGCAACAAAATTAGATTCGAGTCTTAAAAATCAGGTTCAAACTAATAATACATTGATGCTTGGTGCTTACGATGAACTTCAGAAAATAGTGGTTCTGCTTAAGCTGGATATGGTACAGGCACTTTCTATAAGTATTAACTACGTAGATTCAGATGGGGACTAGTCTCTGATAGATGAGATCATCCATTACTAAATATTTCAACACCTATTCTGATGCTGCTCCACTAGCTGTATTCAGAATAGGTTTTGGGATTATGATGCTGGCGAGTATTATACGTTTCTGGCTGAATGGATGGATCGAAAAACTCTATATAACACCAAAATTTCATTTTAGTTATTATGGATTTGAATGGGTGAAACCGCTTGGCGATTTCACCTATTTACTTTTTATCATTTGTGGCCTGGCAGCACTTTTCGTGGCGCTTGGTTTTAAATACCGCATAGCTATTGTAACTTTTTTCCTGAGCTTCACCTATATCGAGCTCATGGATAAAACCACCTACCTAAACCATTATTATTTTATAAGCATTCTAAGTTTTTTGATGATCTTTCTTCCTGCACATGTCTATTATTCACTGGACGCCTGGAGGAATAATAACCTGTCCTTTCAAAGGATACCGGCCTGGTTCATAGACTCTATCAAATTACTCCTGGCGATCGTTTATTTTTATGCCGGTCTTGCCAAAATAAATTCAGACTGGTTGATCCGGGCGATGCCTCTCAAAATCTGGTTGCCTTCTAAATATGATATTCCACTGCTGGGTGATTTGATGCAGCAGGAGTGGGTGCACTACGCCTTTAGCTGGAGCGGAATGCTATACGATCTGTTGATTCCTTTTCTGCTTCTCTGGAAAAGAACCAGATTCCCGGCCTTTATTCTGGTTATTATTTTCCATGTTTTAACCAGGGTATTATTTCCAATTGGGATGTTTCCATATATAATGATTGTAAGTGCTCTAATATTTTTTATTCCGCCAGTACATCATAGAATTCTTGGAAAAATCTCTAGCTGGTTCAGGATCAAGAAAAGCTATTTTGATAATGGAAGGTATTGTTTTTACAAGCCGAAAAAGATAAAATTTATTCGGTTCGTAATTGTGCTCTTTTTCGCGATCCAAATTTTATTTCCGTGGAGATACCTGGCATACCCAGGGGAATTATTCTGGACTGAAGAGGGTTTCAGGTTTTCCTGGAGGGTGATGTTGATGGAAAAAGCAGGGTTTGCTCAATTCAAGGTAGTAGATGCTGAGACCGGGAAAAGGTTCTATGTGGATAATTCAGATTTCCTGACTCCTTTTCAGGAAAAGCAAATGTCTTTTCAGCCCGATTTTATTCTTGAATATGCGCACTTTCTGGCCGATCATTTCAGAAAACAAGGTCATGAAAATATAGAGGTTTATGTGGAAAGCTATGTAGGCCTGAACGGCAGAAAAAGCGAACCGTACATAAGTCCCGAGGTTAATTTGCTTAATTTTGCAGACTCTTTTGAACACAAAACATTCATTTTACCATTTAATGATGAGATTAAAGGTCTTTAGTATACTCTTCTTTATTGCCCTGGCGGCAAACGCACAGTTTACTATTTCAGGAAAAGTAACTTCCGTTGCCGGAGAGCCTGTGCCTAATGCAGAGATCTGGAATAAAACCACGGGTAAACTTACCGTAGCCAATCAGCAGGGAGAATATAAAATCCTTTCTCTTGAAGAAGGTAATTATGAATTTGCGGTTTTTAGCTATGAGTATGCTATTATGGAAAGAGAAATTTCTGTAGATAAGAACCTGACTGTAGATTTTGAATTATCTCCCCTTGCAGAAAGCCTTACCGAAGTTATGATCACAAACAGGAGGGAACAGATTTTTGCGCTTAGAAAATTAAGAAAGGTAGAAGGAACTGCTATTTATGCCGGTAAAAAAAGTGAGGTTGTTTTGCTGGACAAGGTTACAGGAAACCTGGCGGCCAATAATGCCAGGCAGATCTATAACCAGGTTGTAGGTCTTAATATTTATGATAATGGAGATGCCGGTTTACAGCTGAATATAGGAGGACGTGGGCTGGATCCAAACAGAACCCAGAATTTTAATACGAGGCAGAATGGATATGATATTTCCGCAGATGTCCTAGGTTACCCGGAAAGCTATTATACTCCGCCACCAGAAGCGCTTCGTGAAATCCAGGTAGTTCGTGGAGCAGCATCTTTGCAGTACGGTACTCAGTTTGGAGGGCTCATTAATTTTAAATTTAAAGAGCCTGTTCCAGATAAGAAAATAGAGTTGATTTCAAGGCAGTCTTTGGGCTCTTACGACCTCTTTACAAGCTTTAATAGCTTAAGCGGAACAGTTGGTAAATTTAGTTATTACACGTATTATAACTTTAAAACCGGTAATGGGTTCCGGCCAAATTCAGGCTATGACTCTTATAATGCCTATGCACATTTGGGGTGGAAATTCAACGACCGTACAAAGATAAGTTTTGAATATACCTACCAGGATTATCTGGCCCAGCAGCCGGGAGGAT
The DNA here is from genome assembly GCF_007050985.1 of Christiangramia sabulilitoris. Taxonomy (GTDB): domain Bacteria; phylum Bacteroidota; class Bacteroidia; order Flavobacteriales; family Flavobacteriaceae; genus Christiangramia; species Christiangramia sabulilitoris. The sequence goes on along the minus strand of NZ_VHSF01000002.1, from coordinate 456,461 downwards.
TAACCGATTTTCAGTTCTATCGTGATCCAGATTTCAGCAATCGTCCTCGAAACTGGTTTGATGTGAACTGGAATCTTTTTGCCTTGAAATTAGAACATCAAATTTCAGATAGAACAGATTTTAGTCTGAATGTTTTTGGACTAAATGCGACAAGAAAGGCTTTAGGTTTCAGGCAAAACAGGGTAGCCCAGGCAGATGATCCGGATGAACCACGGGAACTACTTGTGGATGATTTTTCAAACTGGGGTGCAGAGGCACGGGTCCTTACCAGGTATGATCTCTTTGGGGAAGAATCTGTTTTATTGTTGGGTAGTAAATTTTATAAGGCTTTTAATCAGCAACAGCAAGGCGCTGGAAGTGCTGCTATGGGCCCTGATTTTGAATTCGCCAATGCTAGTTTTCCGGATTATGAAAGACAGTCTGAATTTGATTTTCCCAATTCCAATCTTGCCATCTTTGGGGAAAATATCTTTAATCTAACCAATAATTTCTCTGTAACTCCTGGCTTTAGATTTGAATTTATCAATACTGAAGCTGAGGGATTTTATAAGAATATAATAACAGACAACGCAGAGAATGTTCTCCTGAACGAAACTATAGAAGATAATCGTGAATTTGACCGAAGTTTCCTTCTCTTGGGTATTGGTAGCAGTTATAACCTGAATCCTTCCAATGAGCTGTATGCGAACCTTTCCCAAAATTATCGCTCGGTAACTTTTAATGATATAAGGGTAGTGAACCCAAGTTTCCAGGTAGACCCAAACATCAATGATGAAGAGGGTTTTACGTCTGACCTTGGTATACGTGGTCGAATGAAAAATATTATTTCTTACGATGCCAGCCTGTTTGCCTTAAAATATAATGATCGTATTGGTGAAGTGCTAAGACCGGAAGAGCGTGTGAACGCAGAGGGCCAATTGGAGGAAACTGGTAGATTGGTAAGATTCAGAGGGAATATTGGGGATGCTTTTATCTATGGTGTGGAAACCTTTGTTGACTGGAACATAAGCAACAGTTTCTTTGAATCGACAGAGAACTATAAACTAAATGCTTTTGTCAATGCCGCTTTTACGAGGTCTGAATATATAAAGTCTGAACAGATAAATGTTGAAGGAAACGAAGTAGAATTTATTCCGGAAATCAATTTAAAGACCGGTCTTTATTTTGGATATAAAAATTTCCTCGCAGGTTTACAACATACCTATTTATCCAGCCAGTATACCGATGCTACCAATGCTCCACAGGACAGGTTTGAAAATAACAGGGGAATCGAAGGAGAAGTACCTGCTTATGGCATCATGGATCTCTCTGCTTCCTACAGCCTTGGTAAATTTAAACTCGAAGCCGGGATCAACAATTTACTCGACAATTCTTATTTCACGCGCAGGGCCACAGGCTATCCCGGCCCCGGGATCATTCCCGCACAACCTGTAACCTGGTATACGACCTTGCAGATAAAACTTTAATTACGCATTGGCCTGCGGTGCCCAGTGACTGCATAACATTCCAGGTGCCGCTTTTTTAGGATTCGCACATGTTGGCGAATGGTACCTGCTGCAGTTAAGACAGTTTGGTTCATTCCTGATCTCTGCTTTCATTTTGAAACTATCGCAGGTATGCTGATAGCCAACACTGGTTTGGTGTTTTGTACAGTAATCATTTCTGAACCTTTCGCAGTTCATGCAACTATTTCCTAATCTAATACTCATGATCCCGAATTTTACTTAATCTAAATTTACGACCCGGGACTTTTAGAAGCAATATAAATTGCTTGTGCACAGTTTTTTATATGCTTAAATTATTCCTTTTTAACTGTAAAGTGTTGCCAGTACTAATAGAATATAAGTTTAGGTTCTCTTAACATATAAGCACCTGTTTTCTCACTTATTAACCCTATATTTGCATGCAATTAAATCCTTAATTGCAATGACCGCACACGATTCAAAAATACTTGGCGACGCACTCACTTACGATGACGTATTGTTAGTGCCGGCGTATTCTGAAGTACTCCCGAGAGAAGTAAGTATTCAATCCAAATTCACCCGAAATATTCCAATTAACGTTCCAATTGTCTCAGCGGCAATGGATACGGTTACAGAATCGCGCATGGCGATAGCCATGGCCCGCGAAGGAGGAATAGGAGTTTTGCATAAAAACATGACTATTGAGCAGCAGGCTCTTAAAGTGCGTAAAGTGAAGCGTGCCGAAAGCGGTATGATCATAGACCCTGTTACCTTGCAAATTTCGGCAAAGGTGAGAGATGCCAAAGAATCCATGCGTGAACATAGTATTGGTGGTATTCCTATAGTAGACGAAGATGGTAAATTACTTGGAATAGTAACCAACAGGGACCTTAGATTTGAGAAAAATCTTAACCGCCCCATTGCAGAAGTGATGACTTCAGAAAACCTGGTTACGGTTTCTGAAGGAACATCTTTGGAAGACGCAGAGGATATTCTGCAGGAGAATAAGATCGAAAAATTACCTGTGATCAATAAAGACCTGAAATTAGTAGGTCTTATCACCTTTAGGGACATTACCAAACTTACCCAGAAACCAATGGCAAATAAAGATGCTTTTGGAAGGTTGAGAGTGGCTGCAGCTGTTGGAGTTACCGGTGATGCTGTAGAAAGGGTAGAGGCTTTGGTAAATGCCGGGGTTGATGCCGTTATCATAGATACTGCTCACGGTCACACTAAAGGTGTGGTAAAGGTACTAAAGGATGTAAAAAAGAAATTTGAAACTCTTCAGGTAGTGGTGGGTAATATTGCTACCGCAGAGGCAGCAAAATATCTTGTAGATGCCGGTGCAGATGCGGTAAAAGTAGGTATTGGCCCGGGTTCTATATGTACTACCAGGGTTGTTGCCGGGGTTGGTTTTCCGCAATTTTCTGCTGTACTGGAAGTTGCCGCAGCTATTAAAGGTTCTGGTGTACCTGTTATTGCAGATGGCGGAATCAGGTATACTGGAGACATACCCAAAGCACTTGCTGCGGGAGCAGATTGTGTGATGCTGGGATCTTTACTTGCCGGAACCAAGGAATCTCCCGGAGAGACCATAATATTTGAAGGTAGAAAGTTCAAATCTTACCGCGGAATGGGTTCTGTTGAAGCGATGGAAAAAGGTTCTAAAGACCGTTATTTCCAGGATGTGGAAGATGATATTAAAAAGCTGGTCCCTGAAGGGATCGTAGGTAGAGTTCCCTATAAAGGAGATCTGGAGGAAAGCATACACCAATTCATTGGAGGTCTAAAGGCCGGTATGGGTTACTGCGGAGCTAAAGATGTGGAGACGCTTAAGGAAACCGGTAAATTTGTAAGGATAACTGCTGCCGGGGTTCATGAGAGCCACCCGCATGATGTCACCATTACTAAAGAATCACCTAATTACAGCAGGTAGATATATAAGCAATAAAAAGCCCTGAAAATTTTCAGGGCTTTTTTTATGACTATTTTCTAAAATAATTAATTATTCGTGGTCTCGCCTGCAGCAGGTTTCGCCTCTACCCCAAGTACGTTCATTACTTTTTGGGTAATATCATCCTCTGCTCTGGAAAATGCCAGGCCACTCGCTCCCGAATGAAATATTTGGGTGTAACCTCCCTCTGAAATTACCTTTTTCATGGCCGCATCTATTTTTTCGTATAATGGCCCGTTTAGCTCATTTCTTTTTACCTGAATCATTACAGATGCTTTCTGGCGGAAGTTTTTAATGTTGTTTTCCAGTTCGATGATCGCATCTTCTTTTTCTTTTTTAACCGTGTCATTCATAGTTTCTACGGTTTCCTGGTAGTCTTTTACAAGATCTTCATACTTTTTGATGTTGGACTCTAACTCGGCCTGAAGCTCTGCATTGTAAGCTTCAAGATTTTTAGTTACTTCAGAAGATTCCGGTAACTGGGCAAGGATATATTCGGCATCGATGGTACCGATTTTAGATTGTGCATTTGATGAGAATGCGACGAACATCAATAGAATTACTATACTTAATCGTTTCATTTGGTGATATTTTTTCGCAAATATAACAGGCTGAGGAAAATATAGCTATTTTTTTATTTCAAAAATGCCATCAGTCATCTAGGACGCTTTTTTCATCTTCTACAAAGGCTTTAAAATCTTCCATATATTTTCTCGATTGTTTTTTAAATGCTCCAGGCATGAACCACCCGAATATTTTCATGAATCCACTAAATTCAAATTCGTTATATGAATTCCAAAGGGTGGTTTTTTCCATGGTTGGAGTAAATTTATTGATCTGGTAATTGTATACACCTTTAGCTTCGTAAGTAGCGCTAAATTCATCGGGTAAGTTATTTTTCAGAATAGTCTCGGTCATCTCTACTTCCCGCTTTCCCATGATGTATTTCAACAGGTTCTGTGATCCCTCTTCTCCCGGAAGACCATTAATGGGTTTTATAGACACAAATCCTTTTTGCCAGTGCTTCAGATTATCGGGGTCAGAGAACTTGGCAACCACCTCCTTCCGGGGTTTATTTATAACGATTTCTTCATAATATTTCATAATTCATTGGTTTGTTGATTTTTAAAGATAATGCGGAATTAAATACTTTAGAAATTATAATTTAAATCTGCTGTTTTCGTTATGGCTTTAGCTTGCAGAACCTTAAGTAATTCTTATTTTTGCGCGAAAGAGATTTTTTGACTTAATAATTTCTCTTCTGGCATTTAAATTGAGAAATGCTAAAAAACCGGATTTTGAAGAACACTTTTAGCAGATTTATTTTAGTTCTTATTGGCTTGACCCTGTTCAGCTGCGATTATTTTAGACAGACAGATGACCGCAAGGTCGTGGTTCGGGTCAATGAATCATATCTTTATGAAGAGGATATAAACGCTCTTATCAATGAGAACACTTCACCTGAAGATAGTGCGATCATCGTTTCAAATTATATAACCCGCTGGGCAACTCAGCAATTATTGATAGATAGGGCAGAACTTAATTTGCCAGATACTCAGCAAAAAGAATTTGACGAGTTAGTTAAGAATTATCGCAACGAACTTTATACAAATGCGTATACCGATGCTGTAGTAACCCGGGACCTGGATACTTCCCTTAATCGCGAAGAAATTCTTGTTTATTATGAACAGAATAAAGAAAATTTTATCCTGGGAGAGGATTTGGTAAAACTCAGATATATTAACCTGGCCAGAAACAGTAATAATCTCGATGAGGTTAAAACTAAATTCAAAAGATTCAATCAGGAAGATCAGGAAGACCTTTTGAATATGGCTATACAGTTCAAGAATTATTCTATGAATGACTCTGTCTGGGTTAAAACAAAAACAGTTTATGATAAGATTGGTCCACTTTCTGTAGAGGATCGTTCTAGCTTGCTTAAGAAATCTAATTTTATGGAATTACAGGATTCACTAAATGTGTATCTTGTGTACGTAAATGACGTTCTAAGCCGTAATGAGCAGGCGCCAATAGAATACGCCTCGGCAACCATACGAGAAATTTTGCTGAATAAGCGCAAACAGGCGTTAATTAAGGAATTAGAAAAAGATATTACTAAAGATGCAATTAAGAATAATGAATTTGAAATTTTCGATTAAACCTGTTTTAGCAGGCTTCGGTGTTATGCTTTCCACTCTTGGATACGGTCAGGAAGTGATCGTTACAGACAGTACTTCCATTCAGCCTGATGCTGAGGTAAAGCAGGTGGAAAAAAGCCAGCAGGGAAATCAAAGGAAAAAGGTAGATGGGATCGCGGCCGTTATCGGCGAATATATTATTCTGGAAAGTGATATCGATTTAATGTATAAGGATATGCAAAGCCAGGGAATGTCAACTTCAGAAGTTACAGACTGTAATCTGGCCGGCTCACTGATGGAAAACAAACTTTATGCCCATCATGCCATACAGGATAGTATCATAATTTCTGATGCCCAGATCAACGGAATCGTAGATCAAAGATTACAGGGTCTCGCGCAACAGGCAGGTTCTATGGAAAAAATTCTTGAGTTCTATAATAAGGATAGCGAAGAAGAGCTTAGAAAAGAGATCTTCGATCTTACTAAGCAGAGCCAGTTAACTCAAAGAATGCAACAGAAGATCATTGAGGAAATTGAAATTACTCCTGAAGAGGTACGACAATATTATAATAAAATGGAGGAAAAGCCTATGTTCGGAACAGAGGTAGAGCTTTCTCAGATTGTTATAGAACCTGAAATTCCTGAAGCTGAAAAGAAAAAAATAATTGACAGGCTTAATGAATTCAAGGCAGATATTGAAGATAATGGCGCGAGTTTCTCTACAAAAGCCGTACTTTATTCTCAGGATCCCGGAACTGCTTCAGATGGTGGGAGAATTACCCTGACCAGGAAAGATGCTTTTGTAAAGGAATTTAAAGATGTAGCATTCAGTCTTCAGGAAGGTGAAGTAAGTGACCCATTTGAAACAGAATTTGGATACCATATTATCCAGGTAGACAAGATCAGGGGACAGACGGTAGAATTGAGACATATTCTTTTGATCCCTGATGTTACAAATGCATCTGTAGAGAAGGCCAGAAAAGAGATTGACACCTTGAGAAGTAAGATCGTGGCTGGAAATATAGAATTTGCGGCAGCAGCCAGGGAGGCTTCAGATGAAGAAGAAACGAAAAATGAAGGAGGGAAACTTATCAATCCACGTACCGGGGATACCAGGTTCGAATTGACCAAAATAGACCCTGAATTGTTCAAGCAGGTGGAGAGCCTTGAAGAGGGTGAAGTATCATTGGTGTTAAGACAGCAGGATAGAACGGGAAGACCACAATTTAAATTGATTAAGGTTACCAAAAAAATAGAAGAACACGAGGCAGATTATGCCACAGATTTTCAGAAGATTAAAGAACTAGCTCTTCGTGATAAACAATTGGATGCTATAGAGAAATGGCAAAAGGAGAAAATTACCGATACCTATATTAAGGTAAATGGTAAATACCGCGATTGTGATTATACAAGCGATTGGGTTAAAAACTAAAAGATAACATGTCTGATGTAGCACTGGTAGAAAAATTAGTAGATAAGCACGGCGATCTCAAAAGGGAGATTGCAAAAGTAATTGTGGGACAGGAAGAGGTGGTAAACCAGATCCTGCTATCTATTTTCTCCGGTGGTCATTCATTGCTTATTGGCGTGCCAGGGCTTGCTAAAACCTTAATGGTTAACACAATTGCCCAGGCCTTAGGTCTTAATTTTAAAAGAATTCAGTTCACACCAGATCTCATGCCTAGTGATATTCTTGGTTCTGAGATCCTGGATGAGAACAGGAAATTTAAATTTATCAAAGGCCCGGTCTTTACCAACATTCTCCTGGCAGATGAGATAAACAGAACACCCCCCAAAACCCAGGCGGCGCTTTTAGAAGCTATGCAGGAAAGAGCGGTTACTGTAGCGGGACACCATTATAAACTTGATCTTCCTTATTTTGTACTGGCCACCCAAAACCCTATTGAGCAGGAAGGGACGTATCCTTTACCTGAAGCTCAACTGGACAGGTTTATGTTCGCTATAAAACTGGATTATCCCAGTTTTGAGGAAGAGGTAGATGTGGTTAAAACGACCACGGCTGATGAATTTCAAGTTGTAAATCCATTATTTACAGCCCGGGAAATTTCAGATATACAACATGTGATTCGCAGAATTCCGGTGCCAGATAATGTTGTGGAATATGCGGTAAGATTAGTAGGGAAAACCAGGCCGTTAAATGGTGCCCCAGATCTTATCAAGAATTATGTTGATTGGGGTGCAGGTCCACGAGCCTCTCAAAATCTAATCATGGCCGCAAAAACTCACGCTGCAGTAAATGGTAAATTTTCTCCAGATATAGAAGACGTGCAGGCTGTTGCTTATGGCATTCTGCGTCACAGGATCATTAAAAACTATAAAGCAGAAGCTGAAGGGATTACCGAGGAGGAGATCATTCAAAAGCTTTTTTAAGGAATGAAGTTTATCGTTAAGCATAAATTACTAATCAGTATAGCTTTCTAAGTTCTTTTTGGCTCATCCATATTTACGAACATTTTGAACCTGGATAGTGAAAATAGTGATTTAGTGATCAGAGCTTCCAATATTTTACTTGTCATCTTTTGGTTAGTTATCTTAATAGATATGGTGAGGCAAAAAATAAGAGATAAGACTTTCTGGATATTGTCGATGATATTAGTTCCATTTATTGCTCCCATTGTTTATATCTACAGACGAAAAAATCTTCTTCATCTGGCAGATAATAAATTTAAAAATGCCCGTCTTATTAAGTAAAATTGACAGATTCTCAATTTTTCAACTTTAAATTGATTTTTACTGAATTTTTCTTGGTAAAAATTATAATTTCAGAAATTATTTATACTAAATTCTGAGTATCACTTCTAATTTTCAAATTCCCTTTAAAATTCCTATTTTTGCAAGACTTTTTTAGAACATAAATTAAACAGAATATGGCATACGATATTGATATGATTAAAAAGGTGTATAGCCAAATGGCCGAGCGTGTAAACACTGCACGTGAAGTTGTTGGAAAGCCTTTGACACTTTCAGAAAAGATCCTTTATTCTCACTTATGGGATGGCAAAGCCAAAGAAGCTTTCACCAGAGGTAAGGATTATGTAGAATTCTCACCAGATAGAATTGCTTGTCAGGATGCGACTGCGCAAATGGCTTTATTGCAATTCATGCAGGCGGGTAAAAAGCAGGTTGCAGTTCCTACGACGGTACATTGTGATCACCTTATCCAGGCGAAAATGGGAGCGGCGATAGATCTACAGTCAGCTAACAAGAGTAGTAGCGAGGTTTTTGATTTTCTGGAATCGGTATCTAATAAGTATGGAATTGGATTCTGGAAACCAGGTGCTGGTATTATTCACCAGGTAGTTCTTGAAAATTATGCCTTCCCTGGAGGAATGATGATTGGTACAGATTCCCACACTGTAAATGCAGGTGGATTAGGAATGGTTGCCATTGGAGTTGGTGGAGCAGATGCTGTAGATGTGATGGCAGGTATGCCATGGGAGCTTAAATTCCCTAAGCTAATTGGAGTTAAGTTAACCGGAAAACTTTCCGGATGGACTTCCTCTAAAGATGTTATTCTTAAAGTAGCAGGTATCTTAACTGTAAAAGGTGGTACTGGTGCAATCATTGAATATTTTGGTGAAGGAGCACGTAATTTATCCTGTACCGGTAAAGGTACAATCTGTAATATGGGAGCTGAAGTAGGTGCAACCACTTCTACTTTTGGATATGACGACTCTATGGAGCGTTACCTGAGAGCTACCAATCGTGCAGATGTGGCTGATGCAGCAGACGAAGTACGTGAGCATTTAACTGGTGATGATGAAGTTTATGCAAATCCGGAGCAATATTTTGATGAATTGATCGAGATCAATTTAGATGAATTGAAGCCTCACCTAAACGGACCGTTTACTCCAGACCTTGCAACTCCAATTTCTGAAATGGGAGTTAAAGCTAAGGAACATGACTGGCCAATCAATGTAGACTGGGGTCTAATAGGTTCCTGTACAAACTCTTCTTATGAAGATCTTACCAGGGCAGCTTCTATCGCTAAACAGGCCGTAGATAAAAAAGTAAAAGCAAAATCTGATTTCGGTATTAACCCGGGATCTGAGCAAATTAGATATACTGCAGAGAGAGACGGATTACTTAAGATATTTGAAGATCTTGATGCAACTATCTTTACGAACGCATGTGGACCATGTATTGGCCAGTGGGATCGTTCAGATAGAAAAGGTGAAGAAAAGAACACGATCGTTCACTCTTTCAACCGTAACTTCTCTAAGAGAGCAGATGGTAACCCGAATACACACGCCTTTGTAGGTTCGCCAGAAATGGTTGCTGCAATTGCAATTTCAGGTAGACTGGATTTCGATCCTACTCGTGATAAATTGATGAACGAGGATGGTGAGGAAGTAATGCTTGACGAGCCACAGGGAATTGAACTTCCAACAAAAGGTTTCGCTGTAGAGGATGCTGGTTATATTGCTCCAAACGAGGATGGAAGTACCGTAGAGGTGAAAGTTGCTGAGGATAGTGAAAGACTGCAATTGTTAACTCCATTTGAACCATGGGATGGAAAAAATCTTACTGGTGCGAAACTTCTAATCAAAGCATGGGGTAAATGTACTACAGACCATATCTCTATGGCTGGACCATGGTTACGTTACAGAGGTCACCTGGACAATATTTCCAACAACTGTTTGATCGGTGCGATTAACGCTTTCAATAAAAAATCAAATTTTGTAAAGAACCAGTTAACTGGTGAGTACGACGGTGTACCTGCAGTACAGAGAGAATACAAGGCAAATGGTATTCCTACAGTTGTGGTAGGAGATCATAACTATGGTGAAGGTTCTTCCAGAGAGCATGCTGCCATGGAGCCAAGACACTTAGGTGTTAAAGTGGTATTGGTGAAATCTTTCGCCCGTATCCACGAGACAAACCTTAAAAAACAAGGAATGCTAGGTCTTACTTTCGCAAATGAGAACGATTACGATCTTATCCAGGAAGATGATACCTTCAACTTTGTAGATCTTGAAAGCTTTGCTCCAGACAAGCCATTAACGATAGAGATCGTTCATGCAGATGGAACTAAAGATACGATCAAGGCTAATCATACATACAATGCTCCTCAGATCGAGTGGTATAAGCATGGTTCGGCTCTTAATCTTATTAAAAAGCAGAACGCGGCTTAATTCAGGCAGCCTTATTGATATCAAAAACCTCCAGATTTTTAGATCTGGAGGTTTTTTTATGCTAGTTATTAAACTAATTAATAAGTAGCCCCATGCAAAAACTTAATTAAAATTAGGTCGAAAGCAACTAGCTAACCGTAAATCTGAAATCCCTACAAAAAATCCAGACACAAGTTTCTGCACTTATTTTTACAAATAGTCAACATAAGTATATGAATTGGGGCCACAATTTTTATTGTTGAGACAGGGTATCTTAAAAATTAAAAGAAGCTGGAATGGCTCAAAGACCAATATCATTTCGTACCTTTTAATTACTAATGTTTTAAACTATACTACCTGCAACGCATTTTCTTTTCTCGATAGAGAATAATTCTCTTCATGTGCAACTTCGTGAGCTCTGAAAATTTAGAGTCCAATTCAAATTTAATCCCTAGAAAGGACATTTTTCAACTTTCAGTAGCATTAAAAATTATGACCTGGAATGGAATTATGATTTATAATTATAAATCATTTTTAACTAAAAAGTATGCCCGTTATTTGGGCGTAATTAGTCTAATTTTATTAAATCTGAAGTAGTATTAAAAATGAGTCATAGAGCCGAAATAGGTCGAAGAATAAAAAAAATGAGGAATGAAAATAATTATTCTCAAACGCATGTGGCGAACATTTTATTTATTTCCCAGGCCGCCTATTCTCTCATAGAAAACTCCCAAAATGGTATTGTTGTAGATCATATTATTAAGTTAAGTAAGCTATATGATATTTCTACAGATTATATTCTTAAGGGTGATAGTAATTATATTAAAGTCGACAGTACCAACGGTTTTGTACCTTTGATTAGGGCTCATCGCTACAGCGAATTTGTCAACGACTTGAGTGATGATTTTTTTCCAGATCTGGAGGATTGGTTTCGGGTCCCCGGCTTTGATCCCGTGGAAGAGCACAAGCTGTTTGAAGTGAACTCAAATAATATGACTCCAACCATTTTATCTGGTGATATTCTTGTTTGCCAAAATCATAAAAAAATAGATGAAATTCTGGATGGCACCGCAGTATTTGTTGTTACCGGGGATCAAATTTATATGAGGCGATTTAAAAGATCTTCAGAATCTGGCTTTTTCCTCCTGGAAAATGACAATGATTACCCTACTGAGACCAGCGCAAAAATTAATATAGATGATGTGCGGGAATTGATGATTATTAGGGGAAAGATTAGTAGTGGTCTTGTACAATACCATGAAATTTCCGGGAAAGGAAAAATCAATGCATTGGAGAAAGATCTTGAATTATTAAAGAAAGAGCTATTTAGCATGAATAAAAAACTCACGATTCTTAGTTCCAAAAACGACTCTTAGAATTTGAGAAAAGAAGGTTTTTCCCGTTCTTTACAGGGAATAATATAGTCAATGAAAATCTTCAAAAATCAGTGGTCCAACATAATTATTATTGTCATCATCCTGGCAATGATTATTCCGCAGACCAGGAAACCCATTCAGATCTTTGTAAATAAATTAATTTCTTTTGCCCCAGCGGTAAATGATGAGGATGATAGAATTGCGATTGCAGATTACAACTGGATACTGGAGAGCAACCGGGGCCAAAGGACAGAATTTTCAGAATTCAGGAATGAGGTGATTATCGTAAATTTTTGGGCTACCTGGTGCGCGCCCTGTATAGCTGAAATGCCAAGTTTCCAGGACCTGTATATGGATTACGAAGGGAAGGTGAAATTCCTGTTTGTATCTGGAGAGCAGCATCAAACGGTAGAAAATTTCATGAAGCGCAAGAGGTTCGATCTTCCGGCCTATAAAATGCTTACCAGGGCTCCTGAACCTATGGATGGAAGAACTTTGCCAACAACATATGTTATTGCAAAAGATGGTAGTATTGTCGTGGATAAAGTTGGAGCGGCAGACTGGAATAGTGATAGTTTTAGAAATACCCTCGATGAACTCATAGCCGAATAGATCTTAATTCCCCTATTTCTGGATACATTAAGAGAATAATTATATCGATACTGTCCTCCCGGGAGAACTTCAAATACGATTTGATATTTATTTTTTGAAATACTTAAAAGGGACATAAAGCATTCCGAAACATTCGCCATCATCTTTGCCTAAATGCTTATGGTGCGTTTTGTGCGCTCTTCTAATGCCCTTGGCATATTTATTATTTGCGTTCCTGAAGATCTTAAATCTTTGATGTATGAAAATATCATGTACAAAAAAATAAGTGATACCATAAGCCAGGATGCCCAGGCCTATAGGCAGGGCGATCCATACATTTTTGTTGCCCCATAATAAAAAACAACATATGCTAATCAATGCGTAAAAAACAAAGAACAGGTCGTTACGTTCCCACCAGCTACTATGATCTTTTCTATGATGATCTTTATGAAGTTTCCAGAGAAAGCCATGCATGACGTATTTATGGGTAAACCAGGCCATTCCCTCCATCATCAAAAAAGTTCCCAGAAATACTAAGATCCACAACACAATATCCATTTCAGTAAGTATTTAAATAAGGTTCAATCTAAAAGAAATATAAGATTTTGCCAGCAATCCCGCCTTTTGGTAATTAGGTACTCTTACCCGACGTTTTCTAATTTCCAAAGATGGAATTCTTTTTAATTTTTGCAACAATTTATTGTAATAAATATAGGCGGTATAGACACCAAAACGCGCTTCTACAGGAAGTTGTGCTATGCCTTCAAGACCTTTTTTAAAATCTTCTTCAATTTCATTTATTATTTGCTGCTTGTTAGATTCATTAAGTTCGGAGAGGTCTACATTTGGGAAATAACTTCTACTCAGGTCTTCATAATCTGCTTTTAGATCTCTCAGAAAATTTACTTTTTGAAAAGCGCTACCAAGACTCATTGCTGAATCCTTTAGCTCATCATATCTTTTTTGATCTCCATGAACAAAGACCTTTAAGCACATTAATCCAACAACATCGGCGCTGCCATATATATATTGTTTGTATTCATCTATGCTGAGATATTGAGATTTGTGCAGATCCAGGCGCATACTGTCCATAAATGCGGCATATAGATCCTTTTCTATACCATACCTGTGCACTGTTTCCTGAAAAGAATTTAGAATAGGATTAAGAGATATTTTGGCTTCGATAGCCTTATAAAGGTCCTTTTCAAAATCATGGAAAAGCTGCTCTTTATCATAATCGTGAAATGTATCCACTATTTCGTCTGCAAATCTTACGAAACCATAAATATTATAAATATCCTGCCGTATCGAGGGGGCGAGCATTTTTGTAGCAAGAGAAAAAGAGGTGCTGTAGGAATTCGTGGCGATCCGGCTACATGATCTTGATACGATGTCAAAAATAGCTTTCATTTTATTTTATTTCATTTTTTTCTATCAGACCAGCAGCTAATTTACCGGAGATTAAAGAAGGTGGTACTCCCGGACCTGGTACGGTTAACTGTCCGGTAAAATATAAATGCTCCACTTTTTTACTTCTCAATTTTGGTCTTAGAAAGGCTGTTTGTAATAGCGTGTTTGCCATTCCATAAGCATTACCTTTATAAGAATTGTAGGCTTCTTTAAAGTCATTTACACAAAAGGACTCTTTAAATATAATATTGTTTTTGATATTTTGCCCGGTTATCTTTTCAAAACGGTCTAAGATGATATTGAAATAATGCTCCCTGGTAGCTTCGTCATCCTTAAGATCTGGAGCGAGAGGAATTAAGAAAATTCCGGCTTCCTTACCTTCAGGAGCGCAGGTTTCATCTGTTATGGATGGGAAGCTGGCATAGAATAATGGGTTGTCTGGCCATTTTGGATCATCATATATATCTTTTGCATGCTCTTCAAAATCACTGTCAAAAAACAAGGTGTGATGGGAAACGTTTTTTAATTTCCTGTCAAATCCCACGTAAAACAATAGGGAAGAAGGAGCGAATGTCTTTTTTTTCCAGTAATTTTCTGAATACTGTCTTAGCTTTTCAGGGAGTAACTGTTCAGAATGGTGATAATCTGCACCGGAAAGCACAATATCTGCAAAATGATCCTTACCATTTACCACTAAACCTTTGGCTTTCCCTTTTTCGGTAATTATCCTGTCCACAGAAGCATTAAGATGAAAAATCACCCCCAGCGATTCTGCAAGGTCTTTCATGCCTTCTATGACCTTATACATACCTCCTTTAGGATGCCAGGTTCCCAGTCCGAAATCGGCATAATTCATAAAGCTGTAAAATGCCGGGGTATCACTTGGCTTTGCTCCCAGGAAGAGAACTGGAAATTCCAGGATCTTTCTTAGTTTCTTATTGGTAAATTCTTTTCTTACTTCGCTACTTATATTGGTGAAAAACCTCCCCATCCTGGTAGCGGTTTCAGGTGTTATAAGTTCCATAGGTGAAATTCCAGGACGATAGACCAGGTCTTTGATCGCAATATCATAATTGTCCCTCGCCTTAGTGATAAATTTTTCCAGCTTTTGGGAGCTACCGGCTTCCTCATTTTCGAAACTCTGGTAAATTTCATTGAGACTGCCGGGAATTAAAATTGAATCATTTTCATCAAAATAGACCTGATAAGCGGGATCCAGTTTTTCGAGTTGGTAATAATCTGAAGTTTTTCGGTTAAAGTCTGCGAAGAATTTTTCAAAAACATCTGGCATCCAATACCAGGTTGGGCCTATATCGAAAGTAAATCCATCCTTTTTAAATTGTCTGGCGCGGCCACCTACGCTAGTATTCTTCTCAAAAACATTAACCTCATATCCTGCCTGGGCTAAATAACAAGAAGCGGCAAGGGAGGAAAATCCGGAACCGATTATATTGATTTTTTTGGGCATTTTATAGGGCTATAACGTATTTATAAAATCGATCACGGAAACAGGAATCTTTATATTCGGCTTCAAAGTGGATTGTTCTATCTCCTTGGTTCGCTGGCCAAAAAGAAGAAGCTGATGGTCTTTTTCCACGCATAGTTTTTCCTGGAAATCATCGATGAATTCCTGAATATCGGTATTGACAGGTGAAATTGTAAGATAACTCACAAAGACAAGGTTTTTATGGATCTTCATCAGGTAATCCATATTATCCAGGGGTAGGCTGGGACCAAGATATATCGCATTTTTACCTGCATTCAATAATTCAAAGTTCAGGTACAATATCCCAATATCGTGGATCTCATTTTCGGGTAGGAATAAAACATACAATTCTGGATCTTCCCCGGTTTTCAGTTCTGTTCGCAGGTCGGCTATGTTCAGGTAGATCTTCTGCTTTATTAATTCAATGATGAAATGTTCATGAATAGGTTTGATGGTATCGGTTTGCCATAATAAACCGATCTCGTCTAATAGGGGAATGAATACATCATGAAATACTTCTCTGAAATTCCTTTTTTCCCGAAGCTTATTATAAGTCTTTTCGAAGAGGCGATCATCGAAGTTCATCATGGCCAGCTTAAATGCGTTTTTAGCCCGGTTCTCTTCGCTTGATGAAGCAGATATCCTTCTTACAAGTTTATTTATCTCATCGTCTTCCATTTTAGAGATACGCGAGATCTTATACCCGTGGCTGTTCAGAAAAGAAATATTCAGCAACTTCTGGAGATTTTCACCATTATAAGTTCTGATGTTAGTATCTGTTCGTTCCGGGTTAAGAATGTCATAACGTTTTTCCCAGATTCTGATCGTGTGTGCCTTGATACCACTAAGGTGTTCGAGGTCTTTAATACTGAAATTTTGCTTTATATGTTCCATGATTTCTTGTAGGGATTAAACAAATCTAAACAAAAATCACGTGTAACCGGATTATTAAAATGTTAAATTGTTTAATTGTAGGATAAAATAATTAAACAAAATTAATAATTTAAGGGTAAGATACTGGGAATCAAACACCTGAGTGAAGACAAAAATAACATTGTCTAAAGTCTTAAGAAACGTAATGGAATATAAAAAAAGGAAAGTAGTGTAGTACCCGGAGCGGGACTTGAACCCGCACGCCCTAATGGACACATGGCCCTCAACCATGCCTGTCTACCAATTCCAGCACCCGGGTGAAAATATGGAAAAAAACTTCCATAGGCTGGTAAAAATAAAACCGGAAGATACCGGTAAGAACTTAAAAGTGATCTGGCTGGGGCTCGAACCCAGGACCCTCTCCTTAAAAGGGAGATGCTCTACCAACTGAGCTACCAGATCTTAAAACAAAATATAATCTAGAACTTAAAAGTGATCTGGCTGGGGCTCGAACCCAGGACCCTCTCCTTAAAAGGGAGATGCTCTACCAACTGAGCTACCAGATCAATAAAAAACATCCGTCTTTTTGCGAATGCGGGTGCAAATATACACTCATTAATTTATTTTTCAAGGCTTATTTGCTATAATTTTATCATAGTTTTGCCTTTAACTCATTTTAAGCAGTTTAAGGCATGAAAATTTTTCTTCTAGGTTATATGGGATCCGGAAAATCGTTTCTGGGTGAGCAGCTTTCCGCAGAGATGAACATGAAATTTATAGATCTGGATGAACTAATAGTAAGAAATGAAGGAACTTCTATTTCTGAAATTTTTCAGAAAAAGGGTGAAGTATACTTTAGAAGAGTAGAAAGAAAAACTTTGGAGGATCTTATAGAACTTGATGAGGACGTTATTGTGGCCCTTGGTGGTGGTACTCCCTGTTACGGAAATAACATGCAGTTAATAAAGGATTCCAGGGAAACAACTTCAGTTTATCTTAAATTAAATATAAATACACTTACAGACAGGTTATTGCAGGAAAAAGATCACCGTCCTATGATTAGCCATTTAAAGGACAGAGATCAACTGCTGGAATTCATTGGGAAACATTTGTTTGAAAGGAACTTTTATTACAATCAGAGTGATTACACCATCGATTGCAGTGAAAAATCAGCAAAGAGCATTATCGGGGAAATTCAGCAGCAATTAAAATAATTCTACCCTGTCTTTACCTTCTTCAAAAGTTACCTTTACTGTTTCGCTAAGGGATGTAGACAATGATATGCCCTTAAAATCGGCTTTGACCGGGTATTTCTTATGGTTTCTGTCCACAAGTACGGCGGTCTTGAAATGTTTTAGTGGTACTTTCAAAAAATGCCGAACCCCATAAATGAGTGTTGTGCCCGAGTTAAGCACATCATCAACCAGAATAATTGCTTTATTCTCATATTGAGCCGGTTCCAGTGAGGTCGTAATTGTTCCCAGAGGATCCTTCTTGTTTATTACCACTTCACAAAGCTTTGTTTTGATAGGGGAAATCTTCTTTAATTCCTTATCCAGTTTTTGCGCCAGGATAAAACCATTTTTAGCAATGCCAGCAATGATTATTTCTTGCTCTTCCACATTGCTTTCATAGATCTGGTAGGCGATTCTCCTGATCTTATGTTTTATTTCTTCCTGGTTTAAAATTGGAGGATGATGTTTCATTTTTTAATTTTTCTGAATTTAAAAAATAATTCATTTCCCTTTCTTGGCGGGATGGAATTATAACAGCTTTCAAGTATATCTATCCTGAAGTAGGGGCTAAAATACGCCAAATATTCTTCTTTATTTCCACCGAAAGGAGGACCATCTTGGCTTAAATCAAAATTGAAAAACACTCCGGCCAGTATGCCACCTTCATCGAGGAGCTGAAATGCCTGGCGGGCATAATCTTCTCTTTTATCAACTGGTATGGCACAGAAAAATGTTTGCTCCAGGATCAGGTCAAAATAACCCTCGAGGTCGAAAAAATCCTGATGGAGAATTTGTTCCCGGGGAAAATCAGGATTTCTTTGCCTGAAGTGTTCCAGAGGTTCTGCAGCCAGATCACATATGAAGACATTCCTGAAACCCTGTTTGAAAAGATACTCGGCTTCATAAGAGTTTCCGGCGCCGGGGATGAGAATTATCAGATTTTTATTCTTTAACTGGTCAATATAATCTTTAAGGGGTGTTGAAATGTAGCCAATATCCCATCCCGTATTTTTATCTTTATACCGCCGGGACCAGAATTTTTCATTCATCTTCTTTTTCCTTTGGTTTTTTAATCTCGTCGGCAGTAGTTTCGAACCAGTCATCAATATCCCTGCGGTCTTTCTTGGTAGGCCGGCCGGTACCCTTTTTTCGGTAATAATCCTTGGAATATTTTAAAAGTTCCAGATTTTCAAATGCCTCTTTTGGTGTTACATCCAAAACATATAAGTTGACCAGTTTAGCGCCAACACGGCTTTTGGGGATATCAAGAACTTCCAGCTCATAGTTTATCTGGTTTTTTCTTACCCTTAATTTATCTCCGGGAAACACTTCTTTTGAAGGTTTCATGATCTCTTCTCCAAGCCTTACTTTTCCTTGTTTACAGGCATTGGTGGCCAGGCTTCTGGTTTTAAAATATCGAACACACCACAAAAACTTATCAACTCTCATAATTTGACCTCTAAATCAGCGTTCATATTAAAGCAAAAATACAAGATTATTGTATCTTGCGGCTCCAAAATAGAATTCTGATGAGATTAAACAAAATAATGATGATTAGCCTGTCGGCGTTCTTCATTTTTTCATGTAATAACGATGATGATACACCAGAGCCTATTCCGCCTAGAGACAGAGGGGAGCAGGCCATTGAAGATGACCAGGCCCTAATTGAATATCTTTCTACCCACTTTTATAACTACGAAGAATTTGAAGATCCTTCTGAGGATTTCAACTATGTTGTAACGTTTGATACCATTGCGGGAGAGAATCAGGATAAGGATCCTATTATAGATTCAGATAAGCTTATCACGAAAACCGTGAACTTTCAGGGGGTAGATCAGCAATTATATGTTTTGGTAGAACGTGAAGGAGCCGGGGAAAAACCATCTTTTGCAGATTCCACCCTGGTTGCCTATCAGGGAGAACTTCTAAGCGGAACCGTTTTTGACAGCAGGTTAAAAATTCCTACCTGGTTTAATTTAACCTCATATGTGCAGGCCGGTCCTAATGGTAATAATATTGTTCCGGGACCTGTGGAAGGATTTTCTGAAGGTCTGGAAGAGTTTCGTGCAGCTTCCGGTTTTACTGTAAATTCTGATAATACGATAGAATGGAATAATGATTATGGGGTTGGAGCTATATTTATGCCTTCTGGTCTTGCTTATTTCAATGCGCCGCAAAGAACTATCCCGGCATACTCTCCAATTATATTTTCTATTAATATGTTCCGCGTAAATGAAGCAGACCATGACCGGGATGGTGTAGCCTCTATTATGGAGGATATTGATGGTGACGGGAACCTGTTTAACGACGATACAGATGGAGATGGTCTGCCAAATTTTTCTGACGCAGACGACGATGGTGATGGCAGGTTAACTAAAGATGAACTTGGAGATAAAAATGAAGATGGAGTTCCAGATTATTTAGATCCGGATATTTTCGAATAGAATCCTTTTAAAATATAAAAACCGGAAAGCACTGCTTTCCGGTTTTTTTTATATCTGATTTTCGATAATTATTTCCCGCCTATGGACTGCAGGTCATCAATACAGGCCTGGTCGAGATCTGGTACGTCTGAACCTTCGATCACATTAATAACCCCGCTTCCAAATTCTATTGCGGCTCTCATCAGGCATCCATCGGTAACACAGTGCCCCTGGTTATCCGGATCTTCATGATTGGATACCGGAACGGTGCCCAGATCCACAAGACCAAATAAGTGGCCAAATTCGTGGGTGAGGGTAGACGCTTCTATAGTGGCCCTGTCTGGAGTTCCGTTTCGGCTGGCAAAATCCATGATTACCTTTTCATAAATAATGATGGAGGTATTTCTAAATGCTGAACCAAGTGTTACAAGATTTTGCTCCGGATTCTCTTTTTCACCATCGGCAAAGTAGATCCATACAGCTATTTCATCACCTGCATTGTATGCGGTTCTGGTATCCCTCTCTACCTTAGTAATGTCAGCTTCAGAAAATGGAGAACTACCTGAGGATTCCACAGATCTTAAAGTGACAGAGATCCCATCAGGTTTAAACGTTCTGGCGGCGAGGAAATTTTTCAAGATATTGATCGCTTCATCAGTAGGTCGAAAACCTTCCACATAGACAATCTCTATATTCATTGAGGTGAATTTCATATCGCTGAGAAGGTCTGATCCTGATGAACCTGTTAACCTGAGGTTACCAGATCTGTCTATACCATCACCAGTTTCAGAAGGGCTATCTGAGGTACATGAAAAGATGAGTGAAGTAAAAGCGAGAAAAAGTACTATTCTTTTTAATCTGTTCATATTGAATTTAAATGAATGTTGCAAAAATAGGAAAAATAGTAAGTAATATGGTATTTTTTGAGTTCTGAAATCATTTGCAAATAAAGAGTTTACAGGATAAATTATCTAACGTTTAGGCTGGCTAAAAAATCATGATTTTCTCCTTGAGCAATTATTCTGCAATCAAAACCATGTTCATTCGCTTTTTTGATTAACAGTTCCTGACCGATAAATAACCAGTCAAAATGATCTGAATTGAGACCTTTATAACTTAACTGGTAACTTAACTCGCCATAATAGGAGTCTGTATTTACATCGTCATCATCAAAAAGGAAAATAAGGTCTGAAGAATCCAGTAATATTTTACCTCCTGCATTTAGAAGAGTCTTTGCCTGTGCAAAGAACTGCGGCAGATTATCCAGTGTCCCAATGATGCCGCTACCATTCATAAGCATTAAAATGCAGTCATAGGTTTGCTTCTCTATCTTAAAAAAGTCTTCGCAAAAAGCATTTCTGACTCCTCTTTCTCTGGCGATCTCTATCGCTCCGGGAGAAGTGTCTATGGCTTTTACATCTAAATTTTTAATGTTTTGCAAATAGAGAGCATGACTTCCTGCTCCACAGCCTACATCCAGAACCTTACCTTCACAACTTTGCAGCGCGATCTGCTCAATTTGGGGCATTTCGTCAAATTCCCTGAAAAGATAATCGATGGGGATAATATCATCATCAAAATCTGGTGAATGTACCGTGATATCTGTTTGATCATTTTCTTTATAAAATGCTTTGATGGCTGCGCCGAATATATCCTTATTTTTGTCCAATGGAAGAAATTCTTAAAAGGTTACCTGAAAAGGCCAAAGATAAGAAGAAGGAAAATAGAAAGTTCTTTTCTAAACTTAAGAAAAGACCGCCAAAGGATCTGGATAGCCTTATGGTTGAATTGCATGAAGATGAATTTTCCAGAACAGATTGTCTTACCTGCGCTAATTGCTGTAAGACTACCGGCCCACTTTTTACTCAGAAGGATATTGAAAGGATAAGTAAACATTTCAGGATGAAGCCGGGTGATTTTATAGATACTTACCTGAGGCTTGATGAAGAAAATGATTACGTACTGCAGCAGGTTCCTTGTCCTTTTTTAGGAACAGATAATTATTGTTCAATTTATGAAAAAAGGCCCAAGGCCTGCCGGGAATATCCTCATACAGACCGTAAGGATTTTCATAAGATCTCTGGTATAACTATCAGGAATACCGCTGTATGCCCTGCAGCTTACAATATTGTGGAGGAAATGAAAAAAAGATTGAAAACTAACTTTTAGGTCTAAAAAATTTTGTTTTTATTTAACAAAATTTATAACCGTGAAGAAACTTTTCCTCCTCCTTTTCTTATCGACTCCCAATCTTTACGCGACCAATTGGTATACAGACCTGGTGACCGCGCAGAAAGTTGCGATAGCCAGCAATAAATTGATCCTTGTTGATTTCTGGGCGAATTGGTGTGGTCCCTGCAAGAAAATGGACCGGGATGTTTGGAGTGAAGAAGAGGTAAAGGATGTCCTTGCTAATTATGTCCCGCTAAGGGTAGATTTTGATACGCAAAGGCAGTTAGTGAATGAATATGGTGTTCGTGGAATTCCCTACGTTGTCATTATGGATGCTAATGGCAAGGTGCTGCACAATAATCTTGGTTATACAGATAAAATGCAAACGCTGCGCATTCTGGAAAAGTATCGACTTAATACCTCTTTTATGCAACTTGAAACTGCTTATTTCAACCGGCAGCCAAGTTATTCCACTGCTTTGAGACTTGCTCAGAAATATCTCGATTTCAGCCTTTACCTGGAAGACCCCGAGGTTAGGCATACTGTATTAGCACTCGCGAAGGAATATCTATCAGAAACAGAAGATCTGCTGGACTCAAAACAGTCTAATTATAATATGATGGAACAAAAGATAAAACTCCTGGAAGCAAATGTGGACCTGTATGAGGGGAATTATCGGAAGGTGGGAAGATTCCTTGAAAAAAAGATCGATGAAGAAGATCTAAGAAAGTATAACTGGGGTATCTACTGTTTTTTGAATTACTGTTTGTTCAAAGAGGAAGGTGATGAAGAAAATATTCAAAAATGGAAAAATGAAATGAACCAGCTCAAAAACCCCGAGGTATACTGGACCAGGTATTCCAAACTTGTCGCTTCAAAAGATTAAATAAGAACCTGAATATGAAAAATAGAATGCCAGAGCATCGCAATGATTAGGCTTTCTATTTTTTCGATTAAACTAATTATAGCTGGTAAAGCAGATATTTTTTTCTCATTAGATCATAACTAGATAAATCCTCTTTCCAGCTATCCCGGATTTGGTTCAAGGACCAGCCACTTTCAATTTGCGCCTGAAGTTTTTTAGTCCCGGCAAGTTTTGTAAAAAATGAATTAAAAAACTCCTTTTTATTAGAGGTATGCTCATAAGCCTCAATTAGCCATTCCAGGTTTAAAGCCGATAAATATTCTGAATTGGTCAGGTCCCTTCCGAAACATTTATTTCCTAAATGCTTGGGATTGGTAGCCCCATCTTTAGATTGCGGGGTATAGCTGAAGTCATAATAGTTTTGGTTCAGGTATGGTGAACCGAATACCTGAAATTGCTTATCTGTGCCTCTGCCGGCATTCACATTAGTACCTTCAAAAAAACATAAACTGGGATAAAGATTTATGGCTTTTTCATTGGGAAGGTTGGGAGAAGGTTTTCTAGGTAAAGAATACGATTTTGTATGATCGTAATTCTTTAGGGCTATAATATTTAATTCAGCTTTAATTCCATCTTTAAGCCAGTTTTCACCATTGATCATTTGAGCATATTCTGCGATGGTCATCCCGTGAACCACAGGTACCGGATGCATCCCAACGAAACTTGAATGTTCCTTTTTCAAAAGAGGTCCATCAATATAATGCCCGTTAGGATTGGGTCTGTCCAGAATAATAAGCGGGATGTTGTTTTCTGCAGCCGCTTCCATTATATAATGCAGCGTAGATATATACGTATAAAACCGAGCTCCTACATCCTGTATGTCGAAAATGAGAATATCTATTCCTTGCAGGGTTTCTGCCGATGGTTTTTTATTACTACCATATAATGAAACAACCGGCAATCCGGTTTTTGTATCGATCCCGTCTTTTACAATTTCGCCTGCATCTGCAGTACCGCGAAAACCGTGTTCCGGAGCAAAGACTTTTTTGATATTGATGTTTAGGCTTAATAAGGAATCTACCAGATGCGTGTAATCTCCTTTTCGGGTTTTTATGATCGAGGTCTGGTTTCCAATGATCGCTACTTTTTTATTTTTTAGCAAGGGAAGATATTCCCGGGTCCTGTTCGCCCCTAAAATGATTTCTGAATTTGATTGAAGGGTATCTGTGGACGCCACGCTATTTTC
Organism: Christiangramia sabulilitoris; assembly: GCF_007050985.1. Lineage (GTDB taxonomy): Bacteria > Bacteroidota > Bacteroidia > Flavobacteriales > Flavobacteriaceae > Christiangramia > Christiangramia sabulilitoris. The sequence goes on along the minus strand of NZ_VHSF01000002.1, from coordinate 432,094 downwards.
TGAATTGTTCAGAGTTTCATGGTTTGTGTTTCCACAGGAAAGAATTCCGATAAAAGAGAATAAAAATGTACTTTTGAGCAACCTCTTAATCATAGGATATTGAATTTCGAGTATTTCGTTGTAAAGCGGCTAATCAGCGCTAAAAAATATAAAAGTAGCATATCTGCACCTATAATAAAAATAGCGATCACAGCGATCGCTATTGGTATTATTATGATGCTGGTAGCCTTTGCTACAGGGCTCGGACTGCAGGAAAAGATCAGGGATAAGATCGCTGCTTTTAATGGTCATATTAATATTTCCAGCTACGATAATAATAATTCCAAAGTCTCTTTGATCCCGGTTTCCAGGAATCAGGATTTCTATCCGGAATTTACTTCGGTTGATGGGATAAAACACATCCAGGCAGTAGCTACAAAATTTGCGGTGATAAGGACAAATGAGGATTTTGAGGGAGTTATTGTAAAAGGGGTAGGAGATGATTATAACTGGGATTATTTCGAGGAGTTCCTTATCGAAGGAGAGCTTCCCGATTTTTCCAACAGACTTAATGATCAAATTTTAATTTCCCAGTATCTGGCCAACAGGCTGCGACTTAAAACAGGTGATAAGGTTCCCACTTATTTTCTACGGGAAGATAGTGAACGTCCTGTGGTAAGAGGGTTCGAAATCACAGGAATTTATGAATCTGGTTTTCAGGAGTTTGATGAACTCTATTTACTGGCAGATATTAGACACATACAACGTATCAACAGGTGGGAAGATGACCAGGTAGGAAATTTTGAGGTTTTTGTAGATGATTTTGAGGATCTGGATCAAAAGGGAAATGAAGTGTATGAGAATACCGGTTCCTTTCTGGATACCCAAACCATCAGCCAGAAATATTATTCCATTTTTGAATGGCTCTCTCTTTTCGATTTTAATATTGCTTTAATTATAGGTATTATGATCCTTGTGGCCGGTATTAATATGATCACGGCACTACTTGTTCTGATTCTTGAACGTACGCAAATGATCGGTATTTTAAAAGCACTGGGCGGATCTGACTGGAGTATAAGAAAAATATTTCTATACAATGCCGGTTATCTAATCTTACTCGGGCTCTTTTGGGGTAACCTTATTGGTATTGGGATCCTTGCCCTGCAAAAGTTTTTTAAGTTAATCCCACTGGACCCGCGAACCTATTATGTTACCGAGGTGCCAGTATACCTTAACTGGGATTATATCCTGGCTGTAAACCTGGGAACCTTGTTGCTATGCATGCTAATGCTGCTTATACCTTCTCTTATCATTGCTAAAATCTCGCCGGTAAAAGCTATTAAGTTCGAATAGAATTTCCGACCAAAATATAAGCCTTACTATCCTTGGATTAAGGCCTTAGGATTTTTTACATTTGCAGTCTTAAAATTTGAAAATGGAATACGCTGAAAATATACTGGGTACCATAGGAAATACTCCGCTTGTTAAAATGAACAAGACCGTCGAGGAGATCGATGCCCTGGTACTTGCTAAATATGAAACTTTTAATCCTGGTAATTCGGTGAAGGATCGTATGGCTGTAAAAATGGTCGAAGATGCTGAAAAGAAAGGTCTGTTGAAGCCAGGAGGTACCATAATTGAAGGAACTTCAGGAAATACGGGGATGGGACTAGCTCTTGTTGCCATCGTCAAAGGTTACAAGATGATCTGCGTGCTTAGTGATAAGCAGAGCAAGGAAAAAATGGATATTCTTAGAGCTGTTGGCAGCGAGGTAGTAGTTTGTCCTACCGATGTTGAACCAGACGATCCACGATCGTATTATTCAACCTCGAAAAGATTAGCTGAAGAAACCCCTAATTCCTGGTATGTGAATCAATATGATAACCTTGCAAACAGGCAGGCACATTATGAAACTACCGGACCTGAGATCTGGAAACAGACTGATGGAAAAGTGACTCACTTCGTAGTAGGTGTTGGAACCGGTGGAACCATATCTGGGGTTGGTAAATATCTTAAGGAACAAAACCCGGAAATTAAGATCTGGGGAATAGATACTTATGGTTCTGTTTTCAAAAAATATCATGAGACTGGTATTTTCGATGAGAAAGAGATCTACCCTTATGTAACCGAAGGAATAGGAGAGGATATACTTCCAAAGAATGTTGATTTCGATGTTATTGATGGTTTTACCAAGGTAACCGATAAAGATGCGGCGGTTTATACTCAGAAGCTTGCCAAGGAAGAAGGTTTCTTCCTTGGGAATAGTGCAGGAGCAGCAGTTAAAGGTTTGCTACAGTTAAAAGATCATTTCACCAAAGATGATGTAGTAGTGGTACTTTTTCATGACCACGGAAGCCGGTATGTTGGTAAAATGTATAACGACGATTGGATGAGAAAAATGGGCTATATAGAATAGATTTAAACTCTTATTATTATTAACCCCACTATACAGTGGGGTTTTTTTATGCCCGTAATAAGGAAAAGCCTGCAGATTTATTTCAGGTTAGTAACAAATATTCTATTTTCAAACCGTAAAAACTCGTTATGAAGAAAATCTACTTTTTATTTTTCAGTCTTATCCTGGTATCCTGCAATACTACTTTAGATGTAACCAGTAATGAAGCGCCAGAGAACCCTAATTATACTTACCTGGCCCTTGGCGATTCCTACACTATCGGTGAAAGTGTGATGGAAAATGAGCGCTGGCCGGTTCAACTAGCTGAAGAATTGCGTGCACGCAATTATAAACTAGCACCTCCTAAGATAATTGCGAAAACCGGATGGACTACCGAAGATTTATTAAGAGGAATGGATAATGAGCTTAGTATACATCGTGAATTCGACCTGGTTTCTATCCTGATAGGAGTTAATAATCAATACCAGAATAAATTAATTACAGAATATGAAGATGAAATGCGAACTATCTTCCGTAAAGCCATTAATCATTCCAAAACCAAAGAGCAGGGTGTTTTCGCGGTGAGTATACCAGATTATGGATATACTCCTTTTGGTAAGGCCAGAAAAGAAGAGATCAGTGCAGAGATCGATCGTTTTAACGAGGTTTTTAAAAGAGTGGCAGAAGAGTTTAATGTTTCATTCTATAATATTACTCCTATCTCCAGGCTGGGATTGGATAACCCGGAATTAATTGCCAGCGATAATCTTCATCCTAGTGGATTAATGTATGAAGAATGGGTGCAGACTTTTGTAAATCAGGTAGCAGAAAAACTCCCTGAATAAAATATAAAAATCTGATATTCAAATGTTTAAATTAATACATTTGAATAGTGAAGGAAGATTTTTTATATCATGTTTGGAAGTTTCAGAAGTTTGATACCGTAGATATTGAAACATCAGAAGGTGAATGCATTCATATTATCCACCCGGGATCACAAAACTATCTTTCGGGCCCGGATTTTTTTAATGCGCAAATCCAGATAGGTGAACATTTATGGGCGGGCAACGTTGAGATGCACCTGAGATCTTCAGACTGGTACTTCCACCGTCATGAAGCCGATCCTAATTATGATAATGTTATACTTCATGTGGTCTGGGATCATGACGTTGAGATTTACAGGCAGGACAATTCTGTTATCCCAACGCTGGTATTGAATTCACGGGTTGATGCCGAAATTTTGCAAGCTTATGAGAAACTTCTTTTGAAGCAACACACAAAATTGAATTGCGAAAATGATTTTAGTAATTTTCCTGAATTCCAGGTAACCCATTGGCTGGAGCGACTTTATTTTGAGAGGCTGGAGGCTAAATCTGCACAGATACCGGAATTGCTTAAGGAAACTGGTAACGATTGGGAAGCAGTGCTATACTTTATGTTATTCAGAAGTTTCGGGCTAAAAGTAAATTCTGACTCTTTTCTAAGCCTCGCACGCAACCTGGATTTTAAGATCGTTCAGAAAACCAGCACCTGCTTTTCTCTGGAAGCACTATTTCTGGGTCAGGCAGGGCTGATAAAGTTTGGTGACCTTTATGGCGAAAAGCTTCAAGAAGAGTATTCTTACCTGAAGCACAAATATCGACTGGAAAATGATCACCTGGAGAAGCCTAAATTCTTCAGACTAAGACCTGATAATTTCCCCACGATACGGTTGGCACAATTAGCGGCGCTTTATTCAGAAAACAAAAGCTTGTTCCAGGATCTAATGCAGGCAAATACTGCGGAAGAATTAAAAAGGATACTTTCAGTGAATATTTCAGAATATTGGCAAACTCACTATAATTTTGGAAAAAACCATGCAGCCAGAGCGAAAAATTTAACTTCAGATTTTATCGATCTTTTATTGATAAATTGCATAATACCTCTAAAACACTGCTATAGTCGTTTTATTGGTGATAGGTATGCGGCGGCTACGATGAATCTAATTACAGGAATAAAAAATGAAAAGAATTCTGTGATCCAGGTTTTTAATGAATTGAGACCGGGATTGGCTAAAAATGCCATGGATTCCCAGGCTTTATTACAATTAAAAAATAATTATTGCAGTTTAAATAAATGCCTGCATTGTGAATTGGGCGCTTCATTGTTGAAGAAATCTCCTAAATACATTTAAATTTGTGGTATGACAACGTTTGTTTCAAACATTAGACATTACCTGGAAAAGCATGGGTTTTACGTTTCCTCGCGTCTGGCAGATAAACTGGGTATGCGGGCGAAGAACGTCAGACTCTTTTTTATTTATACCTCCTTCTTTACAATGGGAGCAGGTTTTATAATTTATCTTACCCTGGCCTTCTGGCTAAAACTAAAAGACCTTATTTATACAAAGAGAACTTCTGTATTTGATCTATGACCAGACTGCTAGATTCAAAATTAAAACTTGCGATTGTATTAATTATCCTGGTGTTTTTTACCGGGTTAATTGGATTTCGATATCTGCATGATCACACCTGGGTAGATGCCTTATATATGACTATAATTACCCTTAGTACGGTTGGTTATGGAGAGGTGCAGCCAATGGGGCCGTACGGTAAGCTTTTTACTTCGGTTTTTATAATTTCGGGACTGTTTATATTCGGTTTTGGTCTTTCCACAATAACTGAATATGTTTTAAACAAGAATAATATTGGTAATCTAAAGCGTAATAAAATGAAAAAAAGAATTGATTCTTTTATGGATCATGTTATCGTTTGTGGATATGGACAGAATGGAAAAGAAGCTGTGCAAAAACTAATCGATTACCGAAAGGATTTTGTTATCATTGAAAGGAATGAAGAAGTTTTCCAGGGTATTGGGAATAAAGATCTAAATTATATAGTAGGAAATGCAACCGAAGATGAGATGCTTCAAACGGCAGGAATAGAAAGAGCATCTACCTTAATTTGCGCGCTGCCCCGTGATGCAGATAATTTGTTCATTGTGCTTTCAGCCAGGCAGTTAAAAAAGGACCTGAAGATCATTAGCAGGGCCACCGAGGAGAACAGTTATAAAAAATTGAAACTCGCCGGGGCAGATAATGTAATTATGCCAGACAGGATTGGAGGAAGTCATATGGCGTCACTGGTGGTTGTTCCAGATCTGGTGGAATTTCTGGATAACCTTTCTGTCTCGGGAAGGCATGACAGTATTAACGTGGAGCAGATCCCGTTTTCAAAAGTCTGTTCAGATGGAGTGGAAAAAACGATTGCTGAAACTGATATCAGGAAAAAGACCGGTTGTTCTATAATTGGTTATAAATCTCCCTCAGGTAATTATGTGGTGAATCCTGAGCCATCCTTAAAACTTGAAAAAGAATCTAAATTGATCATGATAGGCAGGCCAGATCAAATTGAAAGTCTTAAAAAATACTACCATGTCTAAACCGGAAAACAGACTAAAATAGTATACCGCAGGATAAAATTCTGTTTAACAATAAATTCACATTTTAACTCCCAAAAGTTTGATTTAGGCTAATTTTTTAGCATATTCACCGGCTAAAATTTTAACTTTATCTAATAAACGAAAATCTATATGAGAAAGTACCTACTTTCAATGTTCTTTTTATTTTCAATTTTTGCATTGTCTGCACAAGAACTAGTCGTAAAAGAGAAGGTTGTTAACCCTTCAAATGTTATCAATAACGGGTTTATCGTACTGGATGTTACTGGAGGAACTCCTCCTTACCAGTATAAATGGTCAAACCAGTCTACTAGTCTCGAATCTAATAGAGCAGAGGGCCTTACAGAGGGTATTTCATATGATGTAGTTGTTAGCGATAGCGCAGGTAATAAGGTTGAAAAATCTTATACAGTTGAGGCAGACGCTATCACAGAACACTTTAACGGAACATTTGCCCCTATCGTAGAGAGTATGGGGAATGTACTTTTCTGGGATCCTTTCTCGGCCATGGGAATTTACGATCCAAAAGTATATGCCGATATCAAGAGGATAGAAGCTCCTAACTGGGATCCACAGGAAGAAAATGTGAAATTTGTTCTTAGCGAATGGAAAGTCGCCGAAGGAGAGCATGTGAAGGAAGGAGATCTTGTAGCTGTTGTTTCCAAGAACGGCCAGAATTTCAACGTTTATGCAAATGCAGATGGTTCTCTGAATCACTTTCTTAATGAAGGCGAAACCATTTATAATTCAGAAAATAAGGAGGATGTTATTGAGCAGGGTGCCCAGTATTTTGCCAGTATCGAATATGATGAACCAATCGTATTGTTGCATCCAAACGGTGATCCACAGCAAAAAAATATTCCCTTTATCGTAGTATGGCTGGTTCTTGGAGCTTTGTTCTTTACCATCAGACTAGGTTTTATCAACATTAGAGGATTCAAACATGCACTTGAGCTTGCCAAGGGAAAGTATGATGATCCCAACGCACCTGGACAGGTAACTCACTTTCAGGCACTGGCGACTGCGGTTTCCGGAACTGTTGGACTAGGTAATATCGCCGGTGTGGCCGTAGCTATCTCATTAGGAGGAGCAGGAGCGACCATGTGGATGATTCTTGCTGGTTTACTGGGGATGTCTTCTAAATTCGTGGAATGTACACTTGGTGTAAAATATAGATTTATAAATTCTGAAGGTCGTGTATTTGGTGGACCTATGAACTACCTGAGATACGGTCTTGAAAAAAGAAATAAAAGAGGTCTTGGGAAATTCCTTGCAGGTTTCTTCGCAATACTCGCAATTGGAGCATCCTTTGGTGGAGGTAACATGTTCCAGGCTAACCAGTCCTTTTCTATTCTTGCCGGTGAGTTTCCAATGTTGGTTGGAAATGGTTTCTGGTTTGGATTGGTAGTAGCGGTGTTAGTTGGTGTCGTTATTATTGGAGGAATTAGTAGTATTGCTAAAGTAACCGGTAAGATTGTACCAATTATGGCAGCGGTTTATGTTCTGGGTGCCCTGGTGGTTATTGGGGTAAACTTCGGAAATATTGGTCCTGCATTTTCAGCGATCTGGGATGGAGCCTTCAGCCCTAGTGCCCTCAAGGGTGGTGTAATAGGAGTTCTAATTGTTGGGTTCCAGCGAGCAGCATTCTCAAATGAGGCTGGTGTAGGTTCTGCTGCAATCGCTCACTCTGCTGCGAAAACCAATCATCCGCCATCTGAAGGATTTGTGGCCCTTTTAGAGCCTTTTATCGATACAGTTGTGGTTTGTACCTTAACTGCCCTGGTGCTAATCTTTACAGGAATGCATGAAGTTGCTGGTGTAGGAGGAGTAGAGCTTACGTCTACTGCATTTGGTAGTGTAATCTCCTGGTTCCCCTACGTACTTGCAACCGCAGTATTTTTGTTCGCATTCTCTACGATGATCTCCTGGTCATACTACGGTATGAGAGCCTGGACTTACCTATTCGGGAAGAGTAAAAAGAATGAGATCGTTTATAAGGTACTATTCCTTGTATTTGTGGTAATTGGAGCCTCTGTAAGTTTAGGAGCAGTTCTTGATTTCTCAGATATGATGATCCTGGCCATGTCTTTCCCTAATATCATTGGATTATACTTCATGATAGGTGAAGTAAGTGATGACCTCAAGGAATACAGACATAGGTTAAAAGCAGGAGAACTGTTTAAAAAAACAGAAAAAGCTAAAGTAGCCAGTTAGGTCTATATATAATGAAGTTCTTAAAATCCCATTTTGCACTTACCAGAAGTCAGCAGAATGGGATTTTTGTTTTAGTAATATTGATCATTATTCTGCAGTTTTTTCTGCTTTTTGACCCCTTCCCAAAATCACGGCCTAAAGTAGTTGATCAGCATGAAATAGAATCTTTTCGAAAACAACTGGACTCTCTTAATCGGGTAACAGTTCAAAGGAGGGACACAGTCTATCCATTTAATCCGAATTACCTCTCAGATTTTAAAGGTTATCACATTGGAATGAGCCCGGACGAAATAGATAGGTTGCTCGCATTCCGCAGAAAGGGGAAATGGGTAAATTCAATTGAGGATTTTCAAAAGGTGACGGGTATTTCTGATAGCCTCCTAGCTAAGATATCACCCTCATTCAGATTCCCCGAATGGGTGAAAAAGCAAAAAGCAAAGAATCAACCCGAAGTTGCTGTTCATGGTGAAATCATTCTTATGGACCTAAATACTGCTTCGGCAGAAGATCTTCAGAAAATAAATGGTATAGGCGAAATTCTATCTCAAAGAATAATAAAATACAGATCTAGTATTGGAGGTTTTGTTGATCGCTCGCAGTTGCAGGATGTTTATGGTTTATCTCCTGAGGTGATCAATAGCATAAATCAAAAATTCAGGATCGCTACAAAACCTGATATTAAGATCAAAAATATCAATACCATATCCGCTTCAGAATTATTTGAAATACCATATATTAACCAGCAACTGGCCAAAGAAATTATTACCTATCGCAAATTGCACGAAGGGATTAAGTCTTTTGAAGAATTAGCAAAAATAGACCAGTTTCCTTCCGATAAAATTGATAGGATTAAATTATATTTGGCCTTAAACTAAAATTTGACAAAATTTATTGCTCAAATTGGTAATAATGTAATTTGATAATACGGTCTCTCTTCTTACAGGGAGTTTTCAATAATATAAAATAAAATGAGTAGATATTTTACAGAAGAACATGACATGTTCAGAAAGAGTTTTCAGGAATTTCTTCAAAAGGAAGTGGTGCCACATATCGATAAATGGGAGCAGGACGGGACTATAGAAAGATTTATCTGGAAAAAGTTCGGTGAGATGGGATATTTTGGTCTTAACCAGCCTGAAGAATATGGAGGTATGGGACTTGATCTTTTTTATACCGTTATTTTCCTGGAGGAACTTCAGAAGATCAATTCAGGAGGTTTTGCTGCTGCAATGTGGGCGCATGCTTACTTGGCAATGACTCATGTTAAGGTGGAAGCAGATCACAATTTGAAAGAGAAATATCTGACACCAGCCATCGATGGAGAGAAAATTGGTTGCCTTTGTGTTTCTGAACCTTTTGGAGGTTCAGACGTTGCCGGAATGAAAACCACGGCGGTAAAAAAAGGTGATAAATATATAATCAACGGTTCAAAAACATTTATTACCAACGGTGTTTACGCAGACTTTTACGTGGTTGCTGCAAAAACAAACCCGGAAAAGGGGAATAAGGGAATGAGCATTTTCCTTGTAGATAAAGAGTTTGATGGTATCTCTGCAACTAAGTTGAATAAACTTGGCTGGAGAGCTTCAGATACGGCAGAACTGGCTTTCGATAATGTAGAGGTTCCCGAAGAGTATTTACTGGGAGAAGAAGGTAAGGGATTTAGTTATATCATGCAGCATTTCGCCATGGAACGTTTGATCATGGGAATAAATGCTCATGCCAGGTCTGAATTCGCCCTGGACTATACTTTAGGTTATATGAAGGAGCGTGAAGCTTTCGGGAAAACTTTGGACAAGTTCCAGGCTCTAAGACACTCTATTGCAGAAATGGTAAGTGAAGTGGAAGTTATTAAGGAGTTTAACTACGCTACCGCTCAACGTTTAAATGATGGAGAATATGTAGTGAAAGAAGCCAGTATGTCTAAGCTTTTAGCTACCAAAATCTCAGATGAGGTAATGTATAAATGCTTGCAAATGCTTGGTGGATATGGCTATATGGAAGATTACCCTCTGGCTAGAATGTTCAGGGATAGCAGATTGGGCCCAATTGGTGGTGGAACTTCTGAAATCTTGAAAGAGATTATCGCCAAAATGGTGATCGATCAAAAAGAATACAAGCCAGCAGCCAAGTAAGATTGAATGATCACTTTGGCGAAAATGGTTTTTCCATTTGCCAAAATGGTGATTGATCAAAAGGAATACAAACCTGCTGCGAAATAATTATTACGCAAAAGACTATAATTTTAAATAAACCCCGTATCTAGTCCGGGGTTTATTTTTTCAGGCTTTTATAGAAAGTACTGCGTATTTTAGGTCCGTTGATAAAGAATTCAGAGGCTTCCTGATCTGTAAAGAATTCGGAGGAAAGTTCTTCATTCTTTATGATCTCGGCTTCAGACGCGCCGCCTTCAATTGCTGTCTGCACATTCTCCCTAATAGTCTTAAGCATATTCAGGAAGTCTTCATATTCAGATTTATTAGCGATCGCTCCATGGCCGGGAATGATTTTCGTATTCTCATTGATCATGGAAATTCCTGTTTCGGCAGCCTTGATATATCCGTCTACACTTCCACCACTTTCCAGGTCGATATATGGGAACATACCATTAAAGAAAGTGTCTCCTGTATGTAAAACATTGCTCTGGGGAAAATAGATCAATGCATCGCCATCGGTATGTGCATTATGAACATGGGCAATTACAATATCATTTTTATTAATATGCAGGTTCATCATGTAATTAAAAGTAAGGACGGGCAGACCGTTGTTTTCCTGGTCAGTATCTTCTTTATTCAACCTTTTTCTAACATTTTCGTGGGCCATTAACAGGGCGCCATCATTTTTGAAATTTGTATTTCCGCCGGTGTGATCACCGTGGTGATGTGTATTAATCAAAAAGCGTATTGGTTCATTACTAATGGTTCCTATCGCATTTTTAATTTTTTCGGTAAGTGGAGCGAACTGGTCATCTACCATGAATACTCCATCTTTTCCGGTAAGTACTCCAATGTTACCTCCGGCACCCTTTAACATATATATATTGTCATTTACCGGAATAACCTCGATGGTCACATCCTGCATGTTCTGAAAGGCAAAAAGGGAGGAGGTAGACATTATAATTAAGGTGGAAAAGGCTTTTAAATAAGTTTTCATATTCTGTAAATTTTAAAATCTAATTTACAGAATAGATTTTTTACATGTTTGGAAAATACTTTGGTAGAAATAATTAGTAAAAGTATTGGGTGTTTATAGAAATGGGTTATCTTTGCAGCCGATTCCAAAAGAAGGGAGGTGATGACACTATGTTAATTATACCAGTTAAAGACGGAGAAAATATAGATAGAGCTCTTAAGCGTTTTAAGCGTAAGTTCGACAAGACCGGAACTATGCGTCAGCTAAGAGAGCGTCAACATTTTACAAAACCTTCTGTTGAGCGTAGAGCTCAGATTCAGAAAGCTGAATACATCCAGCACCTGAGAGACGCAGAAGATATCTAGTAACTACTAGAAGATTGTAAAATCTATCGACACTATTTAAAGACTGTTGGTATATAAAGTTTGTTAACTTTGTATGTCAACAGTTTTTTTATGCCCAATTCTGCCTTTTTTGATTATCTCCTTTTGGAGAAGAAATACTCTGCTCATACCATTACTGCTTATAAGGCAGATCTAAAAGAATTCGCGGTTTTTATAAAGCTTGTCTATGATCAGGATGACCTTCTGGAGGTCAATTATGCCCAGATAAGGAATTGGATTGTACAGCTTTCAGAATCTGGTGTCACTAACCGCACGATAAACAGGAAAATCTCCACCTTAAAAACCTTTTATCGATTCTTACTAAAAACAAAACAACTTGAGGCCTCTCCTTTGGTCAAGCATAAAGCGTTAAAAACATCAAGAAAGGTGCAGATTCCCTTTTCAGAGGATGAGATCGTCAGGGTGCTGGAGAACATAGATACTTCTACCTGGGAAGGATTAAGAGATCGTTTTATGGTAGAGTTATTTTATTCTACGGGAATAAGGCGAGCTGAAATGATAAATATAAAAATCCAGGATCTTGATCTTGAGACTGGAAATTTAAAAGTACTCGGTAAAAGAAATAAAGAGCGATATATTCCGTTAATTAAGTCTGTGATTGAAACTGCGAGGCTTTATATTGACCACAGGAAGAAGGCTGGAGATTTAATTTACGATGACTTTCTTTTTTTGACCACCAATGGAGATAAAATCTATGAAAGTTTTGTTTATAGAGTTATAAATAATTATTTTAGTAAGGTGTCTGGCAAGCTTAAAAAAAGCCCGCATATACTGCGGCATTCGTTCGCCACTCATTTATTGAACCAGGGAGCTAATTTAAATGCGGTGAAAGAATTGTTAGGGCACTCCAGCCTGGCAGCGACTCAAGTCTATACTCACAACAGTATCGCTGAATTGAGCAAAATTCACCAGCAGGCTCATCCCCGGAATAATAAGAAATAACATAAACTTTTTTGTTTAATTAAATTCTATTGGATATGAAAATGAATCTGCAGTCCGTAAACTTCAATGCCGATCAAAAACTGATTGATTTCACCCAGAAAAAACTTGATAAACTAGAAAACTATTTTGATAAAATAATTCATGCTGATGTATTTTTCAAGGTCCAGAATACAAGTGCTAAAGAGAATAAGATTACAGAGATCTTAATAAGCGTCCCCGGAGGTGATTTAATAGTGAAAAAAACCTGCAGTAAATTTGAAGCCTGTGTAGATGAATGTGTTAATTCATTACAAAGACAACTTATCAAACGAAAGGAAAAAATGAGCGCCCATGTTTAAGTGAATTTTTTTCAAATTATTTTTTGATAAAGGAATAATTTATATACATTTGCAGTCCGTTAGAAATAGCGGACTTTTTTATGCTGAAAAATTAAGCATAATTGCCGATGTAGCTCAGCTGGCTAGAGCAGCTGATTTGTAATCAGCAGGTCGTGGGTTCGAGTCCCTCCATCGGCTCTGAAATATTGAAATTAAATCGCAAGGGATTTGTTTTAAGGTTTAATCCTGAAGAGCAATTTGGGACGAGAAGTTTATCTTGAGCGAAGTCGAAGGCAGTCCCTCCATCGGCTCTTGAAATACTGAAAATACCGAAGTTTCGAAGATTTTTTAAATCTTAATGCCTTAAGGTTTAAGTGATTGAAAAATAATCTTCAGAAATTTTAAAAAATGCTTTGGATGGTGCTTTAAAATTGCTTTAATTTGCACCCGTTTTAAAAACCATTGGAAGCTTAGCTGTTTCAGCTACGGTTCTATGAAATAGTGTGAAATTGGGGAGATACTCAAGCGGCCAACGAGGGCAGACTGTAAATCTGCTGACTACGTCTTCGCAGGTTCGAATCCTGCTCTCCCCACAAAGATTTTTATGAAGATCGCGTAGAAAATTCATTTTCTAAAGCGATTGAATAAGAAGCTTGGTAAGGGGTCGCCCTTACGGATCATCAAATTTATTTGATAATCCTCTAAATAAATGTAATGCGGGAGTAGCTCAGTTGGTAGAGCGTCAGCCTTCCAAGCTGAATGTCGCCGGTTCGAACCCGGTCTCCCGCTCTAAATAAATTGAATCAGGATATTCCCCCGGTCGTAAAATAGTTTGAGATTAAAATTTTTTAATTGATGGACTATTTGTTAGGTTACTAATAATGGGTTATTTCGGCTGTATTACCTCAATCCTGATCTTTTCCATAAGCCCTTGTTAGGTTTATGGATATCGCTGTTTAAAGCAGTCAATTGTCTGGCCGACGTAGCTCAGGGGTAGAGCGTTTCCTTGGTAAGGAAGAGGTCACGGGTTCAATTCCCGTCGTTGGCTCTAGTTTTGTATAAAATTGAACACTAATATATAACTAAGATTAAATAAGTATTAATTATGGCAAAGGAAACTTATGATCGTTCCAAACCGCACCTAAATATTGGTACAATTGGACACGTAGATCACGGAAAAACTACTTTAACTGCAGCTATTACTAAAGTAATGGCTGATGCTGGATATTCAGAAGCTAGTGCGTTCGATCAAATCGATAACGCTCCAGAAGAAAAAGAAAGAGGTATTACAATTAACTCTTCTCACGTTGAGTATTCAACTGCAAACCGTCACTACGCTCACGTTGACTGTCCTGGTCACGCCGATTACGTAAAGAACATGGTAACTGGTGCTGCTCAAATGGACGGTGCTATTCTAGTTGTGGCTGCGACTGATGGTCCAATGCCGCAAACTCGTGAGCACATCCTTCTTGGACGCCAGGTAGGTATTCCAAGAATCGTTGTATTCTTAAATAAAGTTGACCTTGTTGATGATGAGGAGCTTCTTGAACTAGTTGAGATGGAAGTAAGAGATCTTCTTTCTTTCTACGAGTATGATGGTGATAACGGTCCTGTAATTTCAGGTTCTGCACTTGGAGCTTTAGAAGGTGATGAGAAATGGTCTAAGACTGTTCTTGACCTTATGGAAGCAGTTGATACTTGGATCGAACTTCCAGAGCGTGATGTAGATAAGCCTTTCTTGATGCCTATCGAGGATGTATTCTCTATTACAGGTCGTGGTACTGTTGCAACTGGTCGTATCGAGACTGGTGTTGCTAACACTGGAGATCCTGTAGAGATCATTGGTATGGGAGCTGGAAAACTTACTTCTACTATTACTGGAGTTGAGATGTTCCGTAAGATCCTTGATAGAGGTGAAGCTGGAGATAACGTAGGTATCCTTTTAAGAGGTATCGAGAAAACTCAGATCTCTAGAGGTATGGTAATTACTAAGCCTGGATCTGTAACTCCTCACGCTAAGTTCAAGGCAGAGGTTTATATCCTTAAGAAAGAAGAAGGTGGACGTCACACTCCATTCCATAACAACTACCGTCCACAGTTCTACGTACGTACAACTGATGTAACTGGAACTATTATGCTTCCTGATGGTGTAGAAATGGTAATGCCTGGTGATAACCTTACTATTACAGTTGAGCTTATTCAGCCAATTGCAATGAACCAGGGACTTCGTTTTGCTATCCGTGAAGGTGGTAGGACTGTAGGTGCTGGTCAGGTAACTGAGATTCTAGACTAAGAATTTAGGTAATATATAAAGGTATCCCGTTAAAAGCGGGATGCCTTCACTTATATTTACGGGTTTAGCTCAGTTGGTAGAGCACTGGTCTCCAAAACCAGGTGTCGGGAGTTCGAGTCTCTCAACCCGTGCAAATATTTTTTTTGAAAATGGCAGGAATTGTTAATTACATATCAGAATCATATAACGAGTTAAGAAACCACGTTACCTGGACAAGCTGGACTGAAGCTCAAAGGCTAACAGTACTTGTGGCAGTGTTCTCGATTATCTTTTCATTAGCAATTTGGGGTGTTGATACGCTTTTTAGTGGAGCGATAGAGCAGTACTTCGAATGGGTTAAATCATAATTTAAGATAGCGATGGCAGAAGCAAAGGATAAAAAATGGTATGTGGTTCGTGCCGTTAGCGGACAGGAGAATAAGGTTAAAGATTATATTGAAAAAGAAATCGAATACCTGGGTCTTCAGGATGCTATAGATCAGGTTCTTGTTCCTACAGAAAAAGTAATTCAGATTCGTAACGGTAAGAAAGTAAATAAAGAACGTGTTTACTTTCCAGGTTATGTCATGATACAGGCAAACATCGCCGGTGAGATTCCTCATATTATTAAGGGAATTAATGGTGTGATTGGTTTTCTAGGTGAAACAAAAGGAGGAGATCCTGTGCCCCTTAGAAAATCTGAAGTAAACAGAATGTTAGGTAAAGTTGATGAGCTTTCAGTAAAAACTGATAATGTAGCGATTCCATTTACCATAGGAGAGACCATTAAAGTGATTGACGGACCGTTCAATGGTTTTAACGGTACTGTCGAGAAGATTAATGAAGAGAAGCGTAAGCTGGAAGTAATGGTGAAGATCTTCGGAAGAAAGACGCCATTAGAGTTAAGCTATATGCAAGTAGAAAAAGTATAATAATAACTGTTACATATTTTTTGATTGTTTTTTAAGCTTCCACTCAATAAACGATCATTTAAAAATTTGAAAAATGGCAAAAGAAGTAAGTAAAGTTGTAAAACTACAAGTTCGCGGAGGTGCTGCTAACCCATCACCACCAGTTGGACCTGCTTTAGGTGCTGCCGGGGTAAATATCATGGAATTCTGTAAGCAATTCAATGGTAGAACCCAGGATAAGCAAGGAAAGGTACTTCCAGTTGCAATTACTGTTTACAAGGATAAGTCTTTTGATTTTGTAATCAAGACTCCTCCTGCAGCAGTACAATTGATGGAAGCGGCTAAGACTAAAAAAGGTTCTGGTGAACCAAACAGAAAAAAAGTAGCTAGTGTTTCTTGGGATCAGGTTAAAGCGATTGCAGAAGACAAAATGCAGGATCTTAACGCATTTACTGTAGAGTCTGCAATGAAAATGGTTGCCGGAACAGCTCGTTCGATGGGAATAACTGTAAAAGGTGATGCACCGTTTTAATCCAAAAAGAAATTAGAAAATGGCAAAATTAACTAAAAAGCAAAAAGAAGCTCAGTCTAAGATTGAGAACGGCAAAACTTATACAGTTGCCGAAGCTTCAGCTTTGATAAAAGAAGTTTCCAACGAGAACTTTGACGCTTCTGTAGATCTTGCAGTTCGTTTGAATGTAGATCCACGTAAAGCGAACCAGATGGTAAGAGGTGTGGTAACACTTCCTCATGGAACTGGTAAGGACGTTAAGGTTTTGGCTCTTGTAACTCCAGATAAGGAAGAAGAAGCTAAAGAAGCTGGTGCCGACTACGTTGGATTAGATGAATACCTGGATAAGATCAAAGGCGGTTGGACAGATGTTGATGTGATCATCACTATGCCAAGCGTAATGGGGAAACTTGGACCGTTAGGACGTGTTCTTGGACCAAGAGGTTTAATGCCTAACCCTAAGACCGGTACTGTAACTATGGATATCGCAAAAGCGGTTTCTGATGTGAAAGCTGGTAAGATCGACTTTAAGGTTGACAAGACAGGAATCGTGCATGCAGCGGTTGGAAAAGCATCTTTTGATGCTGAGAAAATTGCAGGTAACGCGAAAGAATTATTAACTACGCTGGTAAAATTGAAGCCTCAGGCAGCAAAGGGTGTTTATATTAAAAGTATTTATATGACCACTACTATGAGCCCGAGTGTAGCAATAGATACTAAAAGGTTTACTGAGCAATAATTTAAGATTATGACAAGAGAAGAAAAATCACAAGTTATAGAAGATTTAACTGCCCAGTTAGCCGGATTCCAAACTATCTATTTGGCTGATATTTCTGGCCTTGATGCTGGAAGTACTTCTAACTTACGTAGAGCTTGTTTCAAAGCTGATGTAAAGTTATCGGTAGTTAAAAATACATTGCTGGCAAAAGCTATGGAAGCAGCTGAAAAAGATTTCGGTAACCTTCCAACTGTTTTAAAAGGCAATACTTCAATCATGCTTTCTGAAACCGGAAATGCTCCGGCGAAAGTAATTAAAGAATTTAGAAAGAAATCTGAGAAACCTTTACTTAAAGGAGCTTTTGTTGAAGAAGCTATTTATGTAGGTGACGAGTATCTTGATGCACTTGTTAATATCAAGTCTAAAGAAGAAGTTATCGGGGATATCATTGGATTGCTTCAATCTCCTGCTAAAAACGTTGTTTCTGCCCTTAAATCAGGTGGTGGAAAGATCGCAGGAATTCTTAAAACCCTTTCCGAAAAGGAAGGATAGTATAGTACGCACTTTTTAACAATTATAAATTAAAGAACTTTTTAAAAACGATAGAAAATGGCAGATTTAAAAGATTTCGCAGAACAATTAGTTAACCTTACGGTAAAAGAAGTAAATGAGTTAGCTGATATCTTAAAAGAAGAATATGGTATCGAGCCTGCAGCTGCTGCAGTAGCTGTTGCTGGTGGTGCTGCTGCTGGTGGTGAGGAAGCTGAAGAACAAACAGAATTTGACGTAATTCTTAAAGCTCCAGGTGGATCTAAATTAGCTGTAGTTAAACTTGTAAAAGAACTTACAGGATTAGGTCTTAAAGATGCTAAAGAATTAGTAGATGGTGCTCCAAAACCAGTAAAAGAAGGAGTAGCTAAAGACGAAGCAGAAGCTCTTAAAGCACAATTAGAAGAAGCAGGAGCTGAGGTTGAGCTTAAATAAGCTTAACACAAGCAATATTATTTAGGTTTAGACCTCAGGATTCACTCCTGGAGGTCTAAACCATTTTGCGTATATAGAACCGAACGTTTAAAAAGCGCAGTTTTTTTTATATAAATTATAATCCCGTCCATTGATGTTAGCAAAGCAAACTGAAAGATTGAGTTTCTCTTCTGTTAAGAACAAGCCTGCTTATCCGGACTTTCTGGATCTGCAGATTAAGTCTTTTCAGGACTTCTTTCAATTAGAGACAAAATCAGAAGAACGGGGAAATGAAGGTCTTTACAACACCTTCCTAGAAAACTTCCCCATTACGGACACCCGTAATCAATTTGTACTAGAATTCTTAGATTATTTTGTGGACCCGCCAAGATACTCCATCCAGGAATGTATCGAACGTGGTTTGACCTACAGTGTACCGCTTAAAGCCAGACTTAAGTTATACTGTACCGACCCTGAACACGAAGATTTTGAAACCATCGTACAGGACGTATACTTGGGAACTATCCCTTATATGACACCTAGCGGAACTTTCTGCATCAACGGTGCCGAGCGAGTAGTAGTATCTCAGCTACACCGTTCACCGGGGGTTTTCTTTGGACAGTCTTTCCATGCTAATGGAACTAAATTATATTCAGCCCGTGTAATTCCTTTCAAAGGATCATGGATTGAATTTGCTACCGATATTAACAGCGTAATGTACGCGTATATCGATCGTAAGAAAAAATTACCTGTTACTACTCTTTTCCGTGCTATCGGGTTTGAGCGTGATAAGGATATCCTGGAGATCTTTGACCTTGCAGAAGAGGTTAAAGTTTCTAAAACAGGACTTAAAAAATATCTTGGACGTAAACTTGCGGCCAGGGTACTTAATACATGGTATGAGGATTTCGTAGATGAAGATACTGGTGAAGTTGTTTCTATCGAGCGTAACGAGATCGTTCTTGACCGTGATACAGAACTTGAAAAAGATCACATAGAAGAAATTCTGGAAACCGGAAGTAAGACTATCCTTCTTCATAAAGAGGATAACCAGACCGGTGACTATGCGATTATTCATAATACCTTGCAAAAGGATCCTACCAACTCTGAAAAAGAAGCGGTAGAACATATCTATCGTCAGCTTCGTAATGCTGAACCGCCAGATGAGGAAACTGCTCGTGGAATTATCGACAAGCTTTTCTTCTCAGACCAGCGTTACAGCCTTGGAGAAGTAGGTAGATATAGAATGAACAAAAAACTTGGTCTTGATGTGGAGATGGATAAGCAGGTGCTTACCAAGATCGATATCATTACCATAGTTAAATATCTTATTGAGCTTATCAACTCTAAAGCTGAGATCGATGATATTGATCACTTATCTAACCGTCGTGTTAGAACTGTAGGTGAGCAGTTGTCTCAGCAGTTTGGTGTTGGTCTTGCCCGTATGGCAAGAACCATCCGTGAGAGAATGAATGTTCGTGATAACGAGGTGTTTACCCCGATCGATTTGATCAACGCGAAGACATTATCTTCTGTGATCAACTCTTTCTTCGGAACAAACCAGTTATCTCAGTTCATGGACCAGACCAACCCTCTTGCAGAGATCACGCACAAGCGTAGACTTTCGGCATTAGGACCAGGTGGTCTATCGAGAGAAAGAGCAGGTTTCGAGGTACGTGATGTTCACTATACTCACTACGGAAGACTTTGCCCGATTGAAACTCCTGAAGGACCAAACATTGGACTTATTTCTTCACTTTCGGTTTATGCTAAAGTAAACGGAATGGGATTCATTGAAACTCCATACCGTAGTGTTACTGATGGTAAGATCAACATTTCTGAAGAGCCTATTTATTTAAGTGCTGAAGAAGAAGAAGGTAAGAAGATAGCTCAGGCTAATATTCCATTAAAAGACGACGGAACTATAGATACAGATCGTGTTATTGCACGTATGGAAGGTGACTTCCCGGTAGTTGATCCTAAAGAGGTTCATTATACCGATGTTGCACCAAACCAAATCTCATCTATTTCGGCTTCATTAATTCCATTCCTGGAGCATGATGATGCCAACCGTGCACTGATGGGATCAAACATGATGCGTCAGGCAGTACCGCTATTAAGAACAGATTCTCCAATCGTTGGAACTGGTCTTGAAAGACAGGTAGCTACAGACTCCAGAGTATTGATCAATGCAGAAGGAGAAGGAGAAGTAGAATATGTAGACGCTAATAAGATCGTAATTAAGTACGATCGTACAGATGAGGAAAGAATGGTAAGTTTTGATGATGATTCAAAATCTTATAACCTTATCAAATTCCGTAAGACTAACCAGGGAACCTGTATCAACTTGAAGCCGATCGTAAGTGTAGGTGACAGGGTAACAAAAGGACAGGTACTTTGCCAGGGTTATGCTACTGAAGCTGGGGAACTTGCACTAGGTAGAAACATGAAGGTTGCCTTCATGCCTTGGAAAGGTTACAACTTTGAGGATGCGATCGTGATTTCAGAAAAAGTGGTTAGAGATGATATTTTCACCTCTATCCATATAGATGAGTACTCTCTAGAAGTTAGAGATACAAAACTGGGTAATGAAGAATTGACTAATGACATTCCAAACGTTTCAGAAGAGGCTACTAAAGACCTTGATGAGCATGGTATGATTAGAGTTGGTGCTGAAGTGAAGCCTGGTGATATTCTTATTGGTAAGATCACTCCTAAAGGAGAAAGTGATCCAACGCCAGAAGAAAAACTTCTGCGTGCGATCTTTGGTGACAAGGCTGGTGATGTAAAAGATGCTTCGTTAAAAGCTTCTCCATCATTAAGCGGAGTTGTGATCAACAAGAAGTTGTTCGCAAGAGCTATCAAAGACAAGCGTAAGAGAGCACAGGATAAAGAAGATGTAGCAGCTTTAGAGAAAAAGTACGATGCTAAATTTGCCAATCTTAAGGCTGAACTTGTTGAGAAATTATTTGCCATCATAGGTGGTAAGACAGCTCAGGGAGTACAGAATGACCTTGGTGAAGAAGTAATGCCAAAAGGTAAGAAGTACACTCTTAAGATGTTGAACTCTGTAGACGATTATACTCACTTAACCAGTGGTACGTGGACTACAGATGATCACCTTAATGAGCTTGTTGCAGATCTTATCCATAATTATAAAATCAAGGAAAACGATCTTCAGGGTAACCTTAGAAGAGAGAAATTCACCATTTCTGTAGGAGATGAACTTCCATCAGGAATTCTTAAACTGGCTAAAGTTTACATCGCTAAGAAACGTAAGCTGAAAGTTGGTGATAAGATGGCTGGACGTCACGGTAACAAAGGTATTGTTGCCAGAATCGTTCGTCAGGAGGATATGCCATTCCTTGAAGACGGAACTCCGGTTGATATCGTGTTGAACCCACTTGGGGTACCATCACGTATGAACATCGGTCAGATCTATGAAACAGTTCTTGGATGGGCTGGTCAGAAAAACGGAACCAAATATGCGACTCCAATTTTCGACGGTGCTACAATCGATCAAATCAACGATCTTACAGATGCAGCAGGAATTCCAAGATACGGGCACACTTATCTTTATGATGGTGGAACCGGAATGAGGTTTGACCAACGTGCAACGGTAGGTGTTATCTACATGCTTAAACTGGGTCATATGATCGACGATAAGATGCACGCCCGTTCTATTGGACCATACTCACTTATTACTCAGCAGCCGCTTGGTGGTAAGGCACAATTTGGTGGTCAGAGATTCGGAGAGATGGAGGTTTGGGCTCTTGAAGCTTATGGAGCATCTAGTACTCTAAGGGAAATTCTAACGGTAAAGTCTGATGACGTTATTGGTAGAGCTAAGACCTATGAGGCGATTGTGAAGGGTGAGCCAATGCCAGAACCTGGATTACCGGAATCTTTCAACGTACTTATGCACGAATTGAAAGGTCTTGGATTGGATATTAAACTTGAAGAATAACATTCTGTTGAAGGGGGCTGCACTAGTGGCCCCGTTTAAACAGAATATTCACAATAATTAGCAGCATTTATTATGGCTAGAAATAATGATAAAAATACAGTACAGAGGTTCAACCAGATCTCTATAGGTTTAGCTTCTCCAGAGTCCATCCTTGCGGAGTCTCGTGGTGAAGTTCTTAAGCCTGAAACGATCAATTACCGTACGCACAAACCGGAGCGTGACGGATTGTTCTGTGAGCGTATTTTTGGTCCTGTAAAGGATTATGAATGTGCCTGCGGAAAATACAAAAGAATCCGTTACAAAGGAATCGTTTGTGACCGTTGTGGAGTTGAAGTTACCGAGAAAAAGGTTCGTAGAGATCGTGTTGGTCACATTAACCTGGTAGTACCTGTAGCTCATATCTGGTATTTCCGTTCTTTACCTAACAAAATTGGTTATTTGCTAGGCCTGCCGTCTAAAAAACTGGACATGATCATCTACTACGAAAGATATGTGGTGATCCAGCCTGGTAACGCGGTAGATGAAGAAGGAAAAGCCTTAAAGAAAATGGACTTCCTTACTGAAGAAGAGTATCTGAATATTTTAGATGAACTTCCGCAGGAAAACCAATACCTGGAAGACAGCGACCCAAATAAGTTTATCGCTAAAATGGGAGCTGAGTGTCTTATCGAGATCTTGAAGAGAATCGATCTTGATGAACTTTCTTATGAATTAAGACATAAGGCAAATAACGAAACTTCCAAGCAACGTAAGACGGAGGCTCTTAAGAGACTTCAGGTTGTGGAAGCGCTTCGTGATGCAAACAAAAATCGTGAGAACAACCCTGAATGGATGATCATGAAGGTAGTACCGGTTATTCCACCGGAACTTAGACCTCTTGTGCCTCTTGATGGTGGTCGTTTTGCGACTTCAGATTTGAACGATCTTTACCGTCGTGTAATTATTCGTAACAACCGTCTGAAAAGATTAATGGAGATCAAAGCTCCTGAGGTAATTCTACGTAACGAAAAACGTATGCTTCAGGAATCTGTAGATTCATTATTCGATAATACTAGAAAATCATCTGCGGTTAAGACAGACTCTAACCGTCCGCTTAAATCACTTTCAGATTCATTGAAAGGTAAGCAAGGTCGTTTCCGTCAGAACCTGCTTGGTAAACGTGTGGATTATTCAGCACGTTCGGTAATCGTTGTTGGACCAGAATTGAAAATGTTCGAATGTGGTCTTCCAAAGAACATGGCGGCTGAACTTTACAAGCCTTTCATCATCAGAAAACTGATAGAAAGAGGTATCGTAAAGACAGTGAAGTCTGCTAAGAAGATTATCGATAAGAAAGAACCTGTAGTTTGGGATATACTGGAGAACGTGCTAAAAGGGCATCCGGTATTATTGAACCGTGCTCCTACGCTTCACCGTCTGGGTATCCAGGCTTTCCAGCCTAAACTTATTGAAGGAAAAGCAATTCAGCTTCACCCACTTGCGTGTACTGCATTCAACGCCGATTTTGATGGTGACCAGATGGCGGTTCACTTACCACTTGGGCCAGAAGCTATTTTGGAAGCACAGTTATTAATGCTTGCTTCTCACAATATATTGAACCCTGCAAACGGTTCGCCAATTACAGTACCTTCTCAGGATATGGTACTTGGTCTTTACTATATGACCAAGCACAAGAAATCTACTCCTGAAGAGCCTGTAGTAGGTGAAGGACTTACTTTTTATTCTGCAGAAGAGCTTGTGATAGCTTACAACCAGAAGAGAGTAGACCTTAACGCAGGTATCAAAATTAGAACTAAAGATTTCAACGAAAACGGAGAACTGGTTTACCAGGTCATCGATACTACTGTTGGTAGAGTATTGTTCAATGAAGCAGTGCCTGAAAAAGCAGGATATATCAATGAGGTATTGACCAAGAAATCCCTTCGTGAGATCATTGGTAAGATCCTTAAAATTACCAGTATTCCTGAAACTTCTGAATTCCTTGATAATATTAAGGAACTTGGTTATGGATTCGCCTTCCGTGGTGGTCTTTCTTTCAGTTTAGGTGATATTATCATCCCTGAAGAGAAGCAAACCATGATCGACGAGGCTAACGAGCAGGTGGAAGGTATCATTGGTAACTATAACATGGGTCTTATTACCAATAACGAACGTTACAACCAGGTAATTGACATCTGGACTTCAACTAACGCAGGTCTTACTGAATTGGCTATGAAGCGAATTCGCGAAGACAAGCAAGGATTCAACTCGGTATATATGATGCTTGATTCTGGTGCGCGTGGTTCCAAGGAGCAGATTCGTCAGCTTACCGGTATGCGAGGTCTTATGGCCAAGCCTAAGAAATCGAACTCAGGTGGAGGTGAAATTATTGAAAACCCGATTCTTTCTAACTTTAAGGAAGGCCTTTCAATTCTTGAATACTTTATCTCTACTCACGGTGCTCGTAAAGGTCTTGCAGATACCGCACTTAAAACTGCCGATGCAGGTTACTTAACCCGTCGTCTGGTAGATGTTTCTCAGGATGTGATCGTAAATGAAGCTGACTGTGGAACTTTAAGAGGGGTAGAAGTTAAGCCACTTAAGAAGAACGAAGAGATTGTAGAATCATTAGGAGAAAGAATCCTTGGACGTATTTCTCTTCATGATGTTGTTAATCCATCAACAGATGAACTTCTGGTTGCTGGAAACGAAGAAATCACTGAAGAAATTGTTGCTAAGATCGAAGCTGCGCCAATAGAAAGTGTTGAAGTACGTTCACCACTTACCTGTGAGGCGAAGAAAGGTATCTGTATCAAGTGTTACGGTAGAAACCTTGCAACCAACAAGATCGTACAAACAGGTGAAGCTGTTGGTGTTGTTGCTGCTCAGTCTATTGGAGAGCCTGGTACACAGCTTACCCTACGTACGTTCCACGTGGGTGGTATTGCAGGTAACATTTCTGAAGATAATAAACTTGAAGCGAAGTTTGATGGTATCGCAGAGATTGAAGATCTTAAAGTTGTTAAAGGTGAAGCCCCTGATGGTGGAACTGCAGACATCGTGATCTCCCGTACTGCTGAGCTTAAGATCAAGGATAAGAAAACCGGTGTTGTTTTAAGTAACAACAACATTCCTTATGGTGCCCAGATCAATATTTCAGACGGGGCTGCTGTGAAGAAAGGTGAAGTTGTATGTACATGGGATCCTTATAACGGGGTGATCATTTCAGAATTCGCCGGTAAGATCAAGTATGAAAATATAGATCAGGGTGTAACCTATCAGGTAGAGATCGATGAACAAACTGGATTCCAGGAGAAAGTAATTTCTGAATCACGTAACAAGAAATTGATCCCAACCCTTCATATCTTAGGTAAGAAAGACGAAGTGATTCGTTCTTATAACCTTCCGGTAGGTGCACACCTTATGGTAGACAATGCTGAAAAGATTGGAGTAGGTAAGATCCTTGTTAAGATTCCACGTAAGTCTTCAAAAGCAGGGGATATTACAGGTGGTCTTCCAAGGGTAACCGAGCTTTTCGAAGCACGTAACCCTTCTAACCCAGCGGTTGTATCAGAGATTGATGGTGTTGTATCTTTTGGTAAGATCAAGAGAGGTAACCGTGAGATCATCGTTGAGTCTAAACTTGGAGAGGTTAAGAAGTACTTAGTTAAGTTATCTAACCAGATCCTAGTTCAGGAGAATGACTACGTAAGAGCTGGTATGCCACTTTCTGATGGTTCTATCACTCCAGAGGATATCCTGAATATTAAAGGACCAAACGCTGTACAGCAGTATCTTGTGAACGAAGTTCAGGAAGTATACCGTTTACAGGGTGTGAAGATTAACGATAAGCACTTCGAGGTTGTGGTAAGACAGATGATGCGTAAGGTAAGAATCGTTGATCCAGGTGATACTATATTCCTAGAAAACCAGCTTGTTCACAAAGATGATTTCATCGATGAGAACAACAAGTTATTCGGAATGAAGGTTATCGAAGATGCCGGTGATTCAGAAAGGCTGAAACCAGGACAGATTATTACTCCAAGAGATCTAAGAGACGAGAACTCTATTCTTAGAAGAGAAGATAAGAATCTTGCGACTGCCAGAGACGTGATCACGGCGACAGCTAATCCGGTACTTCAGGGTATTACCAGAGCTTCCCTACAAACCAAGTCATTCATCTCGGCTGCTTCCTTCCAGGAAACTACCAAGGTATTGAACGAGGCTGCGGTAAGCGGTAAGATCGATCAGCTTGAAGGATTGAAGGAAAATGTAATTGTAGGACACAGAATTCCTGCAGGTACAGGTATGAGAAAATACGACAGCATTATTGTTGGTTCTAAAGAAGAATTCGATGAGATGCTTGAGAAGAAGCAGGAAGTTAACTATAACTAATTGCTGATAATAATTAGAAAAAAGGCTCGCATTTGCGGGCCTTTTTTTATTAATAGCGATATTTGAAATATGAAGGAATACTTTAAAGAATTATTAGGATACTCTCATTTTTACAACTTAGAAGTAATAAAAAAATTCAATGACGGTGATCTTCATTTTATGGTCCCAGAAAGGGCGGTAAAACTCTTGTCACATACTTTGAATGCTCAGAAGATCTGGAATAACAGGATGACAGCTAATGATGAACCTGTGGAGGTGTGGGAAGACATAGCGGTAGAAAATATGGAAAATTCAGAAATGGAAAATTTTGAGTCTACCATGGCCATACTGGAAACTGAAGATCTGGATCGTATTTTCAAGTTTAAAAATTCAAAAGGTGAACAATTTCAAAATTCAGTCAGGGACGTTATCTTTCATATAATAAATCATTCTACCTATCATCGTGGACAAATCGCCACAGAATTCAGGAATCAGGGGATAGATCCCATCGTATCTGATTTTGTTTATTATAAGCTCGATAAATATTAGATAATAAAATAAATATTAAATTGAAGAAATTTTAAATCATGGACGAAGAGAAGAAAAATAAAAACACGAAAGGCAAGATCAATATAGAATTGGATGAAGCGGTTGCCGAGGGTACTTATTCTAACCTGGCTATCATCAATCATTCGGTATCAGAATTTGTGGTGGATTTTGTAAATATTATGCCGGGCCGGCCAAAGAGTAAAGTGAAATCAAGGATCATATTAACTCCACAGCACGCAAAAAGATTGCTAAAAGCCCTTGGTGATAACATTCATAAATTTGAGCAAGCACATGGAGAGATTCGAGATTATGATAAAGCTCCCATGCCGCTTAATTTTGGTCCTACCGGGCAGGCCTAGGTTAAGTAAACAATATACTGTCACTACAGGCAGTTCAAACAAGTTTTATTCAAAAGAGATTTCTCGCTTCGCTCGAAATGACATTCAGTACCATTTGTAATTTCGAAAAAGAAAAGCGACTGAGAAATCTCTTTTTTAATTTTAATATTCTAATTCAACGACCGTACTAGCTTTTATATTTAGCAAAGTATATCCTGGCAGCCTTCATTACCCTCGGCGCAAGAATTAAGGTAGAGATCATCGTAGGAATTGCCATTAATGCGAAAAATCCGTCAATTAAATTCAGGATAAAACTTAGTGAGGTAGTGGCCCCAACGATGATACTAAGAATATATACATAGTTGTAATACTTTTTATTTTCAGCTCCTAATAGAAATGAAAGACATTTGGTTCCGTAGTAGGAGTAAGAAAAGAGGGAAGAGATACTAAAAGCCAGAATACAGATTAGCAGAAGATAATTTCCTACATAAGGAATAGCCTGGTCAAAAGCTGCAGCCGTTAAACTCACCCCATTTACATCTTCAGTTTGCCAAACATCGGTTACCAAAATGGCCATTGCCGTAAGAGTACATACTACTAAAGTATCGATTGCGGGTCCCAGCATGGCGATCAATCCTTCTCTTATTGGTTCAGAGGTTTTGCTGGCTCCATGAGCCATCGTGGCTGTCCCTATACCGGCCTCATTAGAAAAAGCTCCACGCCTTATACCTAATAAGATCAAACCACCTAAAACACCTCCCAGCAAAGGATCTCCCTTATAATTATTTGCGGCAAATGCATCGGTGAAGATCATGCCGAAATAATGGAATACCACATCATAATTTACGAACAGGATTATTAGTACCGATACGAAATATAAAGCCACCATAGCGGGTACCAGTTTGGAAACCGTTTTACTAATACGGTCCAGACCTCCGATAATTACCACTGTAGTAATCAAGGTTAGGATTATACCGATAATTAGGCTGGAAGTAAATCCGGTTTCTATATTGTTGGGTTCAAGCAAAATATAATTTATTGCCTGGGTTAGCTGATTTACATTAAAGACAGGTAATGCTCCCACCAGTCCTGCGACAGCAAAGAAAACAGCCAGAGGTTTCCATTTTTTTCCAAGTCCTTCAACAATAAAGTACATCACTCCACCCTGAATCTTACCTTCAGAATCTTTTCCCCGGTACATCACCGCAAGACTATTAGTGAAGAATTTAGTAGCCATTCCCACAACCGCACTTACCCATAGCCAGAATATTGCCCCGGGTCCGCCAAGCGCAATAGCTACAGCCACTCCTGCGATATTTCCCATCCCCACAGTAGACGATAAAGCAGTTGAAAGCGCCTGGAAATGATTGATCTCTCCGGGGTCGTTTGGATTGTTGTACTTTCCACGAAGAACCTCTACAGAATGTCCTAAATACCTGAATGGCAGAAATCTTGAATAAATTAAAAGGTAAATTCCACCTCCAATTAATAAGATAACGAGGGGAATTCCCCAGACTGCTGATGCAAAATCAGCGATGAATTGATCGATTTGGGACATAGATAAACTTTGTCCCGAAAATAGTAAAATTTGCGGGTGTATCTATCCTGCAGGAAGGACTTTTAAAGTTTATGAATTTATTTCAGCATCTCAGATAGAAGTTTCAAGCCAGTTTAGGGTTACGTTTTAATTTAGATCTGTCTTTCGTCATGCCGAGTATGTTCCAGCAGTTCAAATTGAAGACCCTGAAACGAGTTCAGGGTGACGTTCTAATTTTATTCGTCATGCTGAATTTATTTCAGCATCTCAGATAGAACCCTCAAGCCAGTTCAGGCTAACGTTTCAATTTGGAATGTTTTTTAGTCGCGCTGAACCTGTTCCCATATTTCAAATTGAAGACCCTGAAACTAGTTCATGCTGACGTGCTAATTTTATTCGTCATGCTGAATTTATTTCAGCATCTCAGATAGAACCCTCAAGCAATTTCAGGATAACGAGCCTTTAAAATTCTGAAGTAAAATGGAATTTGATTTTTGGATATTTCTGCTGCGTCATTTGTAAAGAGAATTGAGAATCTGCCAGGAAAACCAATTGCCCGGATTTATCTTTCGCCAGGTATTTGGATTTTACCCTTTTAAATTCCCTGAACTCCTCACTCTTTTCATCTTCAGCTTCAATCCAGGTTGCTTTATGAACATTCAGGTTTTCATAAGTACATTTTGCACCATATTCGTGTTCCAAACGGTATTGGATCACCTCAAACTGAAGCGCACCCACGGTACCTATAATTTTTCTTCCGTTCATATCCAGGGTAAATAATTGCGCAACCCCTTCATCCATCAACTGATCTATCCCTTTTTCCAGTTGTTTGGATTTCATAGGATCTGCATTATTAATATATCGAAAATGCTCCGGAGAGAAACTGGGTACACCTTTATACATCAGGTTTTCACCCTCGGTAAGGGTATCTCCAATCTTAAAATTACCGGTATCGTGCAGTCCTACAATGTCACCGGGAAATGAAACATCTACGATCTCCTTCTTTTCTGCAAAGAATGCGTTTGGCGAAGAGAACTTCATTTTTTTATTGTTCCTTACATGCAGGTAGTTCTTGTTTCGTTCAAATTTTCCTGAAACTATCTTTACAAAAGCCAGCCTGTCCCTGTGTTTTGGATCCATATTGGCATGGATCTTAAATACAAAACCTGTGAAATCTTTTTCTTCCGGCTTTACCAGACGGGTATCACTTTCCTTAGGTCTTGGTGGCGGGGCGATCTTGATAAAGCAATCCAGAAGTTCCCTTACTCCAAAATTATTCAGGGCAGATCCAAAAAATACCGGTTGCAATCTTCCTTCAAGATATGCGTTACGGTCAAATTCAGGATAAACACCCTGGGCCAGTTCCAATTCCTCTCTCAAGGTATTTGCAGCTGAATTTCCAATAAGGTTATCTAAATCCTCAGATTGCAGATCACTAATCTCAACGGTTTCTTCAATATCTTTCCTGGGATCACCGGTAAATAAGTTTACGTTCTTCTCCCAGATGTTATAAATACCCTTAAAATCATATCCCATTCCTATAGGGAAGCTTAATGGGGTCACCGTCAGGTTTAATTTTTGCTCGATCTCATCCAGTAATTCAAAGGCATCTTTTCCTTCACGGTCAAGTTTGTTGATGAAAACGATCATAGGAATGTTTCGCATTCTACAAACTTCCACCAGCTTTTCAGTTTGTTCCTCCACACCCTTGGCAACATCGATCACTACGATCACGCTATCTACTGCAGTGAGGGTTCTGAAAGTATCTTCAGCGAAATCCTTATGACCAGGAGTATCCAGGATATTTATCTTAATATCACGGTATTCAAAAGCAAGCACAGAAGTAGCAACCGAGATCCCTCTCTGCCGCTCAATTTCCATAAAGTCACTGGTAGCACCTTTCTTTATCTTGTTAGATTTCACCGCTCCGGCTTCCTGGATAGCACCACCAAAAAGCAAAAGCTTCTCTGTTAACGTGGTTTTACCGGCATCGGGGTGAGAAATGATCCCAAATGTCCTTCTTTTGTTTATCTCTTTCTGATAATGCTTCATACCTGCTGATATTGGAGCGGCAAAAATACTATTATTTTCACGAAATTCCTTTTTTACTTCGCTGCCATTTCCAGGAATTTGGGTGCTAAAGAGCTTGTTAAACTTTCGATATTTGGGTTTACGGGGTTTTTGGTGGATATTTGCTAAATATCAAGTGCGAAATGATGGTTTTTGCTCTACAAAAACTAAGGTTGTTGATCTTTTTCCTGGCTGTTAATATTATTTTCAGCTCTCCTTTATTTTCCCAATATCAGAATGAAGTCCTAGCTAAAAATTCCTATGCAGTTAATTTGGGAATCACTCCTCAAACACCTGCAAATGCTTTAAGACCTTACGGTTTCATATATGAGCTTTTAAGTGAGTATCCTGTGGTAATTAAATGGGTGATAGCGCCAGACAAGCAAAAAGATGGAGTTGATTTTAGCATTGAGGGAGAGAATTTCCGGTCTGGTTCTTTTGTGATCCCGGTTTCATATATAACCGGGGAGATAAAAAAAAGAATTGAACACTGGAAGGATAAGGGTATTGCAGGAAGATATTTGCCAGAGGATATGGCTCTTCCTGTATTCACAGATTTATCTGTTGCCCCTAAATGGACACTGGACAAACAAAACGGGATCATTGCTCTGGCCTATTTTAAACTGGCCGCTATACCAGCTTCAGCATATGGTGGCAATTCTTCCAAAAACTGGAAAACTCCTGAAGAGCTTGGTGTTTGTGATGATATTTTTGTCATGCCTCATGCTGAACCTAAATTTGATACCCATAAAAACCTTTATTACTGGAATCGAAAATTTAAGGGTGCAATCTGGGCAGGTTGTCATGCCGGCAGTCAACTGGAAAATCTTTACGGGACGGTAGGGAATGCAAAGATTTCAGAAGTTATTCAACTTAACTTTCTTTCTGAAGGTGCCGCCGGCGCCAGAACTACTGGCTTAATACCTTTTTACGAGCATAGGTTCGCTACACCTCCCTATCAGCATAATTTACCTTCAGATCCCGTAGCCCAGTATGTAGGCAGGAGTGATATGGCTTTAATAAACGGGTCTGAGCGAATTTTTTATCCGAAGAAAGCCAATGTATGGAGAAGCAGTTCTAAAAAAATAATAATCGATCCTTCCGCGCCCGACGTACCAGAACTATCCAATGGTCCGGGGAGTATTCTCATTTATGGGAACGGCTTTGGCGAGAAAAAGAACGGGCTGGTTATGTATCAGGCATCCCATGATTTCTCAGGGCAGAAACCGGAAAATATAGCAGCTATGAGGGCTTTTTTTAACTGGAGTTTCTATGCTACAGAGGTTAAAAGAGAAGAAAATATCATTCAATTTCAGAATACTGCCGGAGACAGGATTTTTGCGGCCAGAGTAGGGGATGACCTGGCAAAAATGCTGAATCTTGATCCAATACTTTTTGATCTGGATAAAGCAGATATTAAGCCAAAGGCAGCAAAGCAACTTGATGAGATTGCAGCTTATATGATAGAATATCCTGAGCTTCTAATCGATATAAGATCGCATACAGATAGCAGGGCAGACGATCTTTATAATATTAAATTATCCATGAACCGCGTCCAGGTAACCAGGGATTACCTGATAAGTCTGGGGATCGATGAAGACCGCATATCCGGGAGGGGTTACGGGGAAACAGAATTGGTGAATAATTGTCGAAATGGTATACCCTGCAGTGAAGACGCTCATGAAAAGAACCGGCGTTCAGAATTTATCCTTTCAATAAATTGCGAGATTTTTTCCGGAAACCTGAAACTTTAGGATTTGCTTAATCAGCTTCTTTGTGATACAAATGCCCGTTTTTGTACATTTGGACTTCAATCCAAGAAATGGCAGAAGAAAAAGTAATCCTGGTAAACGAAAAAGACGAGCAGATAGGGCTGATGGAAAAGATCGAAGCCCACGAAAAAGCATTGCTGCACCGTGCATTTTCGGTATTTGTCTTTAATGATAAAAATGAGCTGATGATTCAGCAAAGAGCACTTTCTAAATATCATTCTCCTGGACTATGGACTAATACCTGCTGTAGCCATCAAAGGGAAGGGGAAACCAATATTGCTGCCGGTAAGAGAAGACTTCAGGAGGAAATGGGATTTACCACAGATCTAAAGGATACCATTTCTTTTATTTATAAAGCTCCATTTGATAATGGCCTGACCGAACATGAATTTGATCACATCCTTGTAGGATATTTTGAAGGAACTCCAGACCTGAATCCTGACGAAGTTGCAGCCTGGAAGTGGGTAGATATGGAAGATTTGAAAAAAGACATGAAAAGGAATCCTCATATTTATACTGAATGGTTTAAAATTATTTTTGATAAATATTATTCACATATAGAACAATGAGAATAACGGTTCATAGAAAAGCCCATTTCAATGCAGCACATCGATTGTACAGGAAAGACTGGAACGATGAACGCAATGCAGAAGTATTTGGCAAATGCAGTAATCCTAACTACCACGGGCATAATTATGAGCTTATTGTGTCTGTAACAGGTGAACCAGATCCTGAAACCGGTTTTGTAATGGATCTCAAGATCTTAAAAGATCTTATATATAATGAGGTAGAAGAGCCCTTTGATCATAAGAATCTGAACCTGGAAGTTCCAGAATTCAATGACTTGAATCCTACCGCAGAAAATATTGCCGTTGTGATATGGAATAAGCTGCGCAAAAGGATAAATGATAAAAATGATCTCGAAGTAACTTTATACGAAACCCCCAGGAATTTTGTAAGCTATAAAGGAAACTAACAATGAAAAGAGGTGAAAAAGTTCCTGATCTGAGATTGATGGATCAGGATGGTGAAAATTTTGACTTTAAGAGCCTGGTTGGTGAAAAATCTTTCGTTGTTTATTTCTATCCAAAAGACTTTACTCCGGGATGTACTAAAGAAGCATGCAGCTTTCGTGATAGGTATGAGGATTTTAAGGATCTGGGAGCCGAGGTGATCGGGATAAGTGGTGATTCTTTCAGGTCGCATGCTAAATTCGCTAAACGCTATGATTTACCATATATCTTTCTTTCAGATCCTGATAAGAAGGCCAGGGAGGCTTTTGGAGTAAAACCAAATTTACTGGGTCTGCTACCGGGCAGGGAAACTTTCGTTTTTGACAAAAATGGGAAGCTGTTGCATAGATTTAATAATATGAATGCCAATAAGCATATGCCCGAAGCGTTAAAGATTTTGAAAAAAAATCAAAATTAATTGTACAGAAAACCATTTTCGTTTCGAAAAATAGTTTAAATTCGCAGCCGAAATTTAATGATAATGGCGAGTAAAAGATTGCTTAAAAAAGACGTGAATTATGTAATGGGAGACATCATTGATGCTGCCTATATTCACCAAATGGCCAATCCAAAGGAAGACCCTGCGAAATCTGAGGCGATCGTGGACGAGGCTATCAAAGAGTATGATGAATTGATCACTAAGATCAATCGTCGTGATGTAGAAAATAAACAAAAACATTTTAAGGAAGTTCAGGCAGATCTTGAGACAAAAGCTAAAGCTTTGATCGGGAAACTGAACGCACTTTAATAAGTTGCCGATGTAGCTCAGCTGGCTAGAGCAGCTGATTTGTAATCAGCAGGTCGTGGGTTCGAGTCCCTCCATCGGCTCTTGATAAAAACCTCTCTTTTTCAGAGAGGTTTTTTTTTGGATTAATTTTGGGACGAGAAGCCCGTCCTGAGCGAAGTCGAAGGGAGTCCCTCCCTCGGCTCTTGATAAAAACCTCTCTTTTTCAGAGAGGTTTTTTTTTGGATTAATCTTGGGACGAGAAGCCTGTCCTGGGCGAAGTCGAAGGGAGTCCCTCCATCGGCTCTTGATAAAAACCTCTCTTTTTTAGAGAGGTTTTTTTTTGGATTAATTTTGGGACGAGAAGCCTGTCCTGAGCGCAGTTTAAGCGGGATATAGAAAATTGATCTGAATGAATTTCAAGTGTCGGGACCTGGTGATTCAGGATTATACTCACAAATTTTAGTTTTTTGTCCAGATTGGGAAATAAAAAAAGGAGCCATTAGGCTCCTTCAGATTAAGATGTAAAATCTTTTTATGAATTGTTAGTCTCGGACTGTTTCTCAACTTTTTCCTGAAGCTTTTCCTGCTTCTTTCTTTCCTTTAGAAATTCTTTTAATTCTACCCCGTATTTTGATTTCTTTACCTTAGGAGCAAGAGCTGAATAGATAGTATCGAGGTATTTAATGTTCGCATCAAAAACTTCAGATAGTGCCAGGTATGGAGCAATTTCATGTTCTTTATTATTGATGGCAAAATTTACGGTATAAAGATATTTTCTTCTAAGCAGTCTATCGTATTTCTTGTCGATCTCTATTAGCTTATCTTCATCACGGGCTTTCTCAGCTTCAAAACTCTCCTTGATCAAATCCAGATTCTGGTCATTGAATCTGCTGATCATTTTGCGATATTCCGTTAATTTTTCCTGGTTTACAGAGCCAATAATATTAGCGCTGGTCTCAAATTTCTCCAGCTGGGTATTGATAGTTACCTGGCCTTCATCTGCAAAAAACTCTATGCGGTCATCATATCTGTTATTATCTACCTTTTCGAGATACAGATACATGATCTGTGGGCTCTTAATGTAGGTTTCCATAGCAAAGGTAGGATCGCCGTTCACCACCACAGAATCTACATTTATTAACATAGTATCCTGGATCCTCTGAAGAAATAAGGTGCCCTTCTTAAGGCCTTTTATTTCCCCGTTTACGACAAGATTGCTTTCTTTTTCAGAACAAGCGGTTACGCTTATTAATATCACTAAAAGAAGAGCTAATTTTTTCATTTTTTTAATCGGGTTTTAAGGATCGCAAATATCTTATAATTTTCCGTTTATTACTAACTACCGGAAGCTATTTGCATTAAAATTGTACACAATATGGCGCCATAAGTACCCACCACGTAACCAAAAACGGCTAATAATACTCCAACCGTTGCCAGTGATGGATGGAAAGCTGCGGCCACTACCGGAGCTGAAGCTGCACCTCCAACATTTGCCTGGCTACCCACGGCAAGGAAAAAATATGGTGCTTTTATGAGTTTTGCCGTAGTGATTAAAACGATCACATGAATTAAGATCCATATAAGACCAATACCCAGGAGTCCCGGATTTTCAAAGATCTTTCCAAGATCCATTTTCATTCCGATGGTGGCTACAAGTATATAAATGAATATGCTCCCTATTTTACTTGCACCCGCACCCTCATAGGTCTTGAATCTGGTAAACGAAAAAATTATCCCAATTGCCGTGGCAATAGTGATCATCCAGAAGAACTGTGATGAAAAGGAGGAAAGTGCACTTTTAGAGTCGCTGAAAATTTCAAAATTGCCGAGTAAATATTCAGACATGCCGTCTGCACCCCAATGGGCAAATCCAACTGCCCCGAAAGCCAGAGCCAGCATGATCATAAAATCTGTTAGCGTTGGATTTCTAACGACGCTTTCGGCATAAGAACTTACTTTGACTTTTAATTCCTCGATAGCAGAATTGTCTGCTTTCAGCCAGTTATCTATCGATTTATTTTTTCCAATACCCATTAATATAATAGCCATCCATAAATTGGCTACTACGATATCTACCAGTACCATTCCGCCGTAGAGTTCAGGATTATATTCATAGATCTCCAGCATGGCAGCCTGGTTGGCACCGCCACCAATCCAGCTTCCTGCGATGGTAGATAACCCACGCCAGATGGCATCTGGCCCAATTCCACCAAGAGTTTCAGGAGAAATTACAGACATGATAAGGATTGCTACGGGACCTCCTAAAATTATTCCAATAGTTCCGGCGAAAAACATTATCAAAGCTTTTGGACCCAGGTTGAATATTGCTTTGAGGTCTATACTTAAGGTCATTAAAACCAGTGCTGCAGGTAAAAGATAGCGGCTGGCAACAAAATATAATTGCGAAGTATTGTCATCTATCCAGCCCAGTGAATTGAAGATGGCCGGAATAAGATAACACATTAACAGGGCGGGGACGATCTTATAGAATTTACTCCATAAACCTTCTTTCTGGGAAGATGTATAAAAAACGAAGCCCAGGGCGAGCATTAATAAACCAAAGACGATTGCGTCATTAGTGAACAAAGTAGATTCTTCCATAATTTTTGACTAGGTTGGCGGCAAAATACAATTTTTATGTAACCGCCTCCAAGTACAAAAACAACTTAAATTTCAAGTAATTCAGAAAGACTTTTAGCTACACCGTCTTCCTTTCCGGGAGTTGTAATCTTATGTGCTATTTCCAGTACTTCCGGCTTTGCGTTCCCTACTGCAATTCCCATCCCAACGCCTTTAAGCATTTCAATATCATTGTAATTATCTCCGTAGGCCACGCTTTGTGATAAGGGAAGTTTAAAATGATTATCCAACAGATGTTCTACAGCGGTTAGTTTTGATATTGACCGTGGTGCTATTTCCAGGTAAGAAGGTTTAGACCTGTACAAATGAAGTTTGCCTGCAAAATTCTCGATTAAAAAATCACGTATCCTGTCTATATTTTCTTCATCTCCCATAGCCATGATTTTGTGAGCGCCCTTATTTTCATTTTTCCACTTTTCAATAACTTCCTTATTGGTTGTAATTTCAGGATTAACTTTGGTGTTATTGATTTCACGGCGAGTCCAGAAATCATCCCTGGGAACATACCATTCGTCATTATGAAATAAGCTGAGGTGTACATCTGGCTCAATATTAAAATCAGATAGCTGTGCTAATATTTCGATAGGGATTTCTGTGGAGCTCACAGTTTTTCCATTCACCAGTATCAAACCTCCGTTGTAACTTATGATTGGGAGGTGTGTAATATCCATTTTTTCCTGAAGATGACGCATTGCTGCGGGCATTCTGGATGAGATAAGGATAAAAGGGATGTCACATTTGGAGAGTTTCTTTATGGTTTCTATGGTGTATTCTGAAAGGTTTCTTTCGGCATTTAATAAAGTGCCATCAATATCTGAAAAGACGATCTTAAACATTATTCTTCCTGCTTTTTATTCTTAGGGTATCGTTTTGCATCTTTTAATGCGCGATTAAGCATCCATTCTATCTGCCCGTTGGTACTCCTAAATTCATCGGATGCCCATTTCTCGATAGCTTTAAGCATATCTTCATCTACTCTTAAGGCGAATGCTTTTTTCTTGGCCATAATTTAATCAAGTTCATTGATAAAATCGGTAATTACCGATATCAATTCAGGATGCAGTGGTTGGTTTGGCTCATTATAAGACTTTGTGTTCACCAACCGGTCTTTAGTTTCGATCTCACGGAAAATATGATTCATATTCTCCAGAATCACCAGTTTTGAATTTTCATTAGCACTGGCTAGTTTTTCTGCCTGTTCGACGTCTACCTGTATATCTGCTGTCCCATTGATGATCAGAACTGGTATTTCAAGTTTACTTATCTCCTCTGCAGGATCATACTTCATCCAGCTAAGCATATATGGCTGAATATTAGGTCTGAACAGGGATTCCAGCATGGGACTGTAATTCGAGGTTTTTCCTTCTGCTTTCATTTCGGCAAAGGCATTTCTGGCATTATCCCCGAGTTGAGGAGCCATTTTCATAACCTGCCCTACGATAATATTATCAATAGGTTCACCAGCTCCGGCAAGTGAGATGAAGGCATCTGTATTATCGTCTGAAGCAAGAATGCCTACAAGTGATCCCTGGCTGTGCCCGGCGATCACAATATTCTCAAACTGATCTTTATCTTTAAAGTAGCCAATTATTTCACGGGCATCCATCGCCATATCATCAAACGTTAGATCCTCTTCTTTCAACTTTAGCTCTTCCATTTTAAAAATACGTTTATCATATCTAAAAGATGCAATTCCATTAGTGGCCAGCTCCCTGGACATTTTCTTCATTCCGTCATTGGTCATCATTGGCTGATTACCATTACGGTCTGTAGGTCCGGATCCCTGGATGAATATAATCAAGCTATTCGCTTCTTTTACAGTTGGAAGGGTGAGCGTACCTTCGATAAATTTACCAATCTCAAGATCACTTTCCTGATATTGCGCTTCCTGGCCAATCATGGTAAATCCAAGAATCACTAAAAAGGTGGTTATAATTAATTTTTTCATATTCAATTTTGTTTTTGCATAAAATGATCTATCACTTTTTCTGCTTCCGTAGGCTTATTGGTTCCAATAAGAAATTTTTCTCCATTAGTGGTTACAATTTGTATGCCCATATTTCCCGAAACATTATAAGCTATGGCTTTTCCAAAGCCTCGAATACCCCAGCCACCATATTCAGATATTGGGGCATATTCTCTAACATAACAATTTTCAATTTCCTTCCAATTGTAATGTCTTTTAAAAGAATTGAAAGGTGTAAATCTTGCTGTAATCCCGTATGCATCAATTCTGGTTTTTAATCTTAATGTCCAGAATAGCAGTGCGATCAAGAACATGAGGCTAAAAGCAAGAAAATTCCAGGGATTCCATTGTACCTCAGCTTTCCAATTGACGATAGGAATTGCACAAATAAGCATTAGGATGCCCAGGATCAAAATAAGCCACCACTGTCTAAAGGCCTGCTCTTCCTTAAACACCCTCATTTTAATGATTTAATGTGCCAGTATTTAGTACAGGGGAAGCATCCTTATCTCCACAAAGAACTACCATTAAATTACTTACCATGGCCGCCCTTCTTTCATTATCCAGATCTACTACTTCTTTTCTGCTTAACTCTTCTAAGGCCATTTCCACCATGCTAACTGCTCCCTCTACGATCTTATGCCTGGCTGCTACGATAGCTGTTGCCTGTTGTCTTTTAAGCATTGCACTGGCGATCTCATTGGCATATGCCAGGTAACCAATTCTGGCTTCCAGAACTTCTATACCCGCAATTTCCAATCTTTCTTCCAGTTCCTTTTCCAGAGCGTCGCTCACCTCATTAACACTGGACCTAAGAGTTATGTCTTCATCCAGGCCTTCATCTGCAAAATTATCATATGGGTAAAGGCTGGCTAATTTCCTAACAGCAGCATCAGTTTGAACCACAACAAAATTCTCAAAATTATCCACATCAAAGGAAGCTTTAAAGGTATCTTGAACCCTCCAGACCAGGATCGTACTAATCATTACAGGATTTCCTAATTTGTCATTTACTTTGAGACGTTCGCTGTCGAAATTTCTTGCGCGTAAGGAAATTTTCTTTTTAGTGTAAAACGGATTTACCCAGAAAAGGCCATTTTGTTTTACGGTTCCCTTATAGTCTCCAAAAAGTAAGAGAACTCTGGATTCATTAGGATTTACCAGGATCAAACCTGGAAGAATAAGAATAGATATAAAAAAGACAATTCCCCAAAATGGATTTTCAGTAGTAATGACCACTATGATGCTACCTATGAAGAGAATGAAAAATAAGAACAGCATTATGTAGCCATTGAAGCCTTTAATTGATTTTTCCTGTGTCATAATTGAAAGAGTATCTGATATTAAAATGATATCATAAATATATAATATTAAATTTTAATAATCTGTATTCTTAACAGTTATTTTTTCCAGGCTTGTTTATATTTGCCAAAAATTATTCAGAAAATGAAAAAATTCTTATTTGCTTTAGCGTTAATCATTTGTTCCAGCACTGGTTTTGCCTCGGGAGGCGATTGGGGTAAAACGGGACATAGAGCAACAGCTGAAATTGCTGAAAATAATCTTACCGATAAAGCGAAAAATGCGATAGATGAATTGCTAAATGGCTATGGTCTTGCTTTTGTTGCAAATTATGCAGATGATATCAAAAGCGATCCCGATTATAGAAAATATGGCCCTTGGCATTATGTTAATATAGACCCTGATGCAGAGGAATATGTTTTAGAAGAGGCTAGTGATAGAGGTGATCTGGTGCAGGCCATTAGAAAATGTATTGCTGTATTAAAGGATGATAATGTTTCGAAAAGTGAAAAACAATTCTACTTAAAAATGCTGGTGCATTTCGTAGGAGATCTTCATCAACCTTTCCATACAGGACATTCAGAAGATAAGGGTGGAAATGATATACAGGTAAGATGGTTTAATGATGGCTCAAATATCCACAGAGTTTGGGATAGCGAAATGATCAATTTTTACCAGATGAGTTATACAGAACTTGCTATCAATACCAGGACGCTGACTAAAAAGGAAAGAAAATCTATCCAGAGTGGTAAACTTCTGGATTGGGTTTATGAATCCAGAGCGATGGCAGAGGATTTATATGCTGGTGTGGAAAACGGGCAGAAATTAGGCTATTCTTACATGTATGAGCATATGCCTACGGTACTGGATCAACTTCAAAAGGGCGGACTTAGATTGGCTAAAATTCTGAACGATATTTATGCGGAAAAAGAATCGGAATCTTAATAGATCCTTCTAAATGTAAGATTTACTCTCGGGGATACCACGCGTTTGCTTTTGGGAAGCTGATGTTTCCAGGATTCCTGTGTTTTTCCCTTCATAATCAAAAGGCTGCCGTGGTGCAGCCTTATTTTTTGAGTTTCAGATTTATCTGTTTTATGCTTAATATGAAATATTCTTTCTGCGCCAAGACTTACCGAGGCTATTACAGGTTCGTCACCTAATTCTTTTTCATTGTCTGAGTGCCATCCCATGCTGTCTGATCCATCCCGGTAAAGATTTGCCAGACAAACATTGAAAGAAGAATTACAGACCTTTTCACAATTAGTTCTTATCTCCTCTAATTCTGACGTAAAGGACACTGGTTTCATTTCAAGGCCCGAATAGGTGTAGCTTTTACCGCTTTCTCCAAACAAAGCAGTTAAGCGTGGTTGAAAAATTTCCCTGCCGAATAATTTTATTTTATCATGTCTCCACTTCTCATATTTTAAGAGCTGCGTGAGATAACGATCAGCATTTTTCTTTGTAAGAAAATACTGATAGTATTCAACCTTTGCATCTTTTAAATTGAAAGTTTGTTTTTCCATGTTAGAAGCTTAAGTAAAACCACGCCCACCACATTAAAAAAAATTGTAAGGGAATTCTTACTATTAAAATCCATGTAGGAATTCCTGCAGCTGCTTTTTTTGATGATAACATGTAGAAATGAACCAGCAAAAATATGCTCAGCATCAATATGATGCCATAAATAGAAAAATCTTTCGTGTCTGGGAAAAACAGGCCAATACCCAATAATATTTCGGCCAGGCCGCTTAGGTAAACCAGCGTCTTATGTGCTGGTAAATAGCGGGGCATGATTCTCATATACATCCTGGGCTTCAGAAAATGAAATATTCCGGCAATTATGTACATAAAGCCCATTAAATATAAGTGCCAAGGGTAGATCATAAATTTCAATTTTTTGATGAAGATAAAAGAATTTATTTGCCGGAAAATAAAATAAAACTGTTTCCCATAAAATAAATGTTGTGTAAGTACTTTAATTAGAGTAATTTCATCCCCCGAAATCTAACTATTAACCTGTTCCTGCTTTTGAAAAGAAGTTTTTTTCTTTGTC
Source organism: Christiangramia sabulilitoris (assembly GCF_007050985.1). Taxonomy (GTDB): domain Bacteria; phylum Bacteroidota; class Bacteroidia; order Flavobacteriales; family Flavobacteriaceae; genus Christiangramia; species Christiangramia sabulilitoris. The sequence goes on along the minus strand of NZ_VHSF01000002.1, from coordinate 389,608 downwards.
TGGTGTTGTGCACTTTTTTCTGGAATTCCGGATTTTCTCAAAATCCTGAAACGGTTTCAGAAGATTCCCTTAAAATTTTAGCAGATAATATTTCTGATCATATCAACAGATATAATTATGAGAAAGCTATAGAGCAGTCTCATCAACTTTTAAATCTTGCAGGTGAAATCGATTCTCCAGATTATACTGCCAAAGCTTACCACTCACTAGGACATATATACACGGATCAAAATGACAGTGCTCGTGCTCGTAAAAATTATGCACTTGGTCTGGAATATGCACAGCAAAGTAAAAATGATACTATTATTTTGTTGTCTTATATCAATCTCGGGAATGTTTATTCTGAAATTCCCGCGACAGTCGAGAAGGGGATGGGCTATTATAACAAGGTGATAGAACTCGCTGAAAAGCTTGATCTTCCGGAAGATTTGGTCATATCGAAATCTAATATTGCCTGGACTTATCTGGATAACGGCAAATATGAAAAATCATTTTCCTATTTGAATGAGTCATTAAAAATTCTGGATTCTCTGGATCAGGCTCAACCGGGTTATAAGGAGAAAACGGGTCACTTTTATTCTCCCATTTATATGCTTATGGCGCGTTATCACGCCTTTAAAAATGATATGGAAATCTCTGATTATTTCTTTCAACAATCTATAGAAATTGCTGAAAGAGATAGTTTGTACCTGCAGGCTGCCGAGGCTTATAATGCCTATGGTGAAATGCTGGCCAAAAAGGGAGATTATGAAAGTGCTTATAAGGCTAAGGAAAAATTCATTCTAAATAACTCTAAGGTATTAGAATCTGAAAAGTTAAGACAAACAGAGATCGCTAATGCAAAATATAAAATCAATCAATATAAGAAGGATCTGCTAATAGCCGAAAAGGAGCAGAAGTATCAGCATGATATCATTCAAAAATCCAAGGAGAAGGTGGTAGTGATGGTATTTTCTTCGATTGGAATGATCTTTATCCTGATCTTTTTATACAAGATCAACCGGGACCGGCAGCGGCTTATCGAAAAACTTAAGGAAAAGAACGTACAATACCGGGATGCCAAGGTGGAAGCTGAAAAACTCTCCATGCTTAAGACCAAATTTTTCAGTACGGTTAGCCATGAAATTAGAACCCCATTATATGGAGTTATAGGATTGACTTCTTTACTTCTGGAAGATAAGGGGTTGAAAAAACACAAAAACGATCTAAGATCCCTGAAATTCTCTGCAGATTACCTGTTGGCGCTTATCAACGATGTTCTGCAAATGAATAAGATGGAATCCAATGAGGTTACCCTGGAAAATGTACCATTTAACCTGAGAGATCTTATTAACAGTATAGTTAATAGTTTTGAATTCACCAGGGTTCAGAATAAGAATAAGATTCATATTAACATAGACGAAAGTATACCGGCCTATCTTATTGGAGATTCAGTTAGACTTTCTCAGGTGTTGATGAACCTGGTTGGCAATGCCATGAAATTTACCGAGCGGGGAAATATTTATATCACCCTAAAACAACTTAAGGCAGACTCTGATACTTCCAAAATCCTCTTTGAAATAAAGGATGACGGCCCTGGAATTCCTAAAAGTAAAAGAAAAGTTATTTTTGAAGAATTCTCCCAGCTGGAAAATTCCAATTATAATTATCAGGGAACAGGTCTGGGCCTACCTATCGTTAAAAGACTTTTAAGTTTATTCGGCTCTGAAATCTCCTTGAAAAGTAAAGAAGGAGAAGGTTCAGAATTTAGTTTTGCCATTAACTTCGATGTAGATAAGACGATACAAAAGTCTCCCGAAAAAGAGTTACCATCTGTCATGGATGATCCTATTTCACAAAAGAAGATTTTGATCGTGGATGACAACCGAATAAACCAGGTAGTGACCAAAAGAGTACTAGAGAAAAAGAATTTTGAATGTGAGGTTGCCGGAGACGGTCATACGGCTATAGAGCTGGTAAAGAATTCAGATTTTGATCTTATTCTAATGGACGTCAATATGCCCGGTATTTCTGGTCTTGATGCTTCCCGGGAAATAAGAAAATTTAATACGAGCATTCCTATTCTCGCACTTACTGCTGTTGAGGTGGAAGAGATCAGGGAAGAGATACAATCTGCCGGAATGAGCGATATTATTATCAAACCTTATGACATTCAGCAATTCTACCAGATAGTATTTAAAAACCTTAGCCATTCCCGGCAAACCGAAGAAGTCTGAATTTATTTCTTAATGACCTGACTGTCTGCCGGAGCAGTAAAATAGCCTTCCTGTGGATCGAAGAATTTTATATTGGTTATAACGGCTTCTCCCAGTTTTTCTCCAAGTCCGTTTTCCTCATTCCAGTTATGAAAACTCCATTTTGTGGCAAGAGCTACATTTTCAACATTTGTATAGTCTGAATATACGATGGCATGGGGATCTTCCTCCGCCTTCTCCCGGTCTTTACTGAAAGTCACAATATAGGCAGCAGCTTTTAAGCGGCTGGTCTCCGGATCTTTGTACACTACGTACCAATCATCTGGGGAATCCCCAATGTTTGAACCAAAACTTAGTTTGGCCGTCTGGTATTGCAGGCTATCCAGAACGCGATTTTTTTCTTCTTCCCAGACCGTACCAGGATCTGTAAGTTTAAAAGGCATAGCGAAAAAGTACTGCCAGGTAAATACATTGAACCTTGCTCGGTCTGAAGTGGCTGAAGCCGGAGAAATATGGACCTGTTCACCATCATAGATAACTGAAGCCCCGTCTGCTCTATCTAATCTTACCTTAGAGGAGTTCGTGGTCATGCTTACTTTTCCTTCCAGGCTTGTTTTTCCTCCGAATTGTAGTTTTATATCGAAAGAAATTGCCGGTCTGTTCATAAAAGCCACCTTATTATGAGCTTCTTCAATATTTTCAGAAAAAGAAAGAACGGGCGGAGGGGTAGCTCCATCTCCAATTCCATTGTTAGGTTCAACCGGTATTCTTTTTTCAGAAGAATTTTGCTTACAACCAATAAGCAATAACAGAACGAACAGAGAAATCAATTTTTTCATAGGGTGTATTTTGATTAAAAATACAAAAGATAAAGTACAGAAAATAAAAACCGCTTCCTATATAGAAAGCGGTTTAAAAATTTAAATTGGCAGAAAGACCTTATTTAACCATATCAAAACTTCTCTTGATAAAGGCGGTTAATTCTTCCCCTTTTAAAAGGTTCTGAGACAACCTGGCCAGGTCTAAAGCCTGTTTGATAAGGCGTTGCTGCTTTTTCTCTGTTTTAGTGTTCAGGATGGTATTGATGAGATCGTGGTTTGTATTCACGACCAGGTTATACATCTCTGGCATATTACCCATACCAAACATACCACCACCACCGGTTTGCTGCATTTCTTTCATTCTGCGCATAAATTCTGGCTGAGTGATAATCAATGGTGCGGCATTACTATCCATTGCTTCCATCTGAATAGTGTATTTTTCTGAAGGGATCACTTTTTCAAAATCTCCTTTTAGTTTCTCCTTTTCCTCGTCTGAAAGCTTGGAGATCTTCTCGTCATCCTTTTTGATTAAATTATCCACGTGATCTGAATCTACACGCACGAAGGAGATCTTCTCTTTCGATGTTTCAAGTTTCTGCAGAAGGTGAGAAATAATTGGGGAATCCAGGAGCAATACTTTATAGCCTTTGTCTTTAGCCGCTTCTATATAACTATGCTGCTCATTCTCGTTGGAAGCATAAAGAACCAGCAGGTTACCATCCTTATCAGTCTGGTTCTCCTTGATTTTCTCTTCCAGCTCAGCGAAGGTATAATACTCTCCATCTGTAGTTGGGTATAGAGCGAATTTGTCTGCTTTTTCGAAGAACTTCTCTTCGGTAAGCATACCATATTCTATAACGATCTTAATATCGTTCCATTTCTTCTCGAAATCTTCCCTGTTATTATTGAAAAGACTCTTAAGCTTATCTGCCACTTTTCTGGTAATATAGCTGGAGATCTTTTTCACGGCACCATCTGCCTGCAGGTAAGATCTGGATACATTCAGAGGAATATCAGGTGAATCGATAACACCGCGCAGCATAGTCAGGAATTCAGGTACGATGCCTTCTACATTGTCTGTAACAAATACCTGATTCTGGTATAGCTGTATCTTATCCTTCTGTATGTTCATATCCTGAGCCATTCTCGGGAAATAGAGTATACCGGTAAGATTAAACGGATAATCTACATTTAAATGGATATGGAATAAAGGCTCTTCAAATTGCATTGGATACAATTCGCGGTAAAAATCATTATAATCCTTTTCTTCCAGGTCTGTTGGCTGTTTTGTCCATGCCGGGTTAGGGTTATTGATAATATTATCTACCGTCTTTGTTTCCGGCTTGGCATCCTCTTTCGCATCTTCAGGAAGGGGAAGTGTTTCCTCCTTAGTTCCAAATTTAATTGGAACAGGCATGAATTTATTATACTTCACTAAGAGTTCCTGAATGCGATTTTCTTTTAAAAATTCCTTTTCATCATCATTGATGTGCAGAATTACCTCGGTACCATGTTCTTTTTTATCTCCTTCTTCAAGAGTAAATTCAGTGGTTCCCTCGCATACCCAATGCGCAGCAGGCTCATCTTTGTGTGATTTTGTTCTGATCTCTACTTTATTCGCAACCATAAAGGCCGAATAAAAACCGAGGCCAAAATGGCCGATTATGCCACTGTCCTTCGCAGAATCCTTGTACTTGTTCAGAAACTCTTCTGCTCCTGAAAAAGCTACCTCATTAATATATTTTTCTACTTCTTCTTTGGTCATCCCAATTCCCTGGTCGATGATATGAAGTGTTTTATTCTTCTCATCGATCTTTACTTCAATAGTGGGATTGCCATAGTCTACATTGGCTTCGCCAAGGCTGCTTAGGTGTTTTAATTTTAAAGTCGCATCGGTCGCATTTGATATAAGCTCCCTCAAAAAGATTTCATGATCACTGTATAAAAACTTCTTGATGAGCGGAAAAATGTTTTCAACAGATACATTTATTTTTCCGGTTGCCATATATATAATTTTAAGTTTTGATTCCCTCTTCTGTTTTCAAAAAAAATACCAATAGTGATTTGCTGTCAAACTGACACGCCGTGTAATGAACTGGAGTCAATCCCGTCTAAAATCTGGCAATTTCAAAGGCAGATAAATATTTAACAAAAGTTTTGTTTAAACTTTTGCGATTAAAGCTAAACAAAGTTGTAAATTTACTTCAGAAATAAAAGTTATGGCAAAGAAGACGGCAAATAGTAAAGGGGAGAAGAAACCAGGTGCAGATGAAATAATTGCTATCTATATGGATTATGTGCTGGAACATGAAAAGACTCCACGCAGTGTATATAAATTCGCGAAAGATAACGGTATGACCGAGCAGGACTTCTATAAATATTTTGGAAGTTTTGAAGGTTTGAGAAAGGCGATCTGGGATCGGTTTTTTGATAATAGCGTTGCAGTGATGGAGAAGTCTAAAGAATATGCTTCATTCGAAAACAGGGAAAAGCTGCTAACTTTTTTCTACACCATGTTTGAAGTGCTTACCGCTAATAGGAGCTATGTTCTGTATACTTTAAATGAGCCTGGACAACAGTTGAAAGGAATGACCCAGTTAAAAAATCTTCGTAAGAAAGTAAAGAATTATGGTAAAATGCTGATCCAGGACGGGAACAGCGAAAAGTCCATGAAACTTTTTGAACAGAATGAAATGATATTTTCAGAAGGAGTATGGGTGCAGTTCTTATTCCTGCTAAAATTCTGGATGGATGATAATTCTCCGGAATTTGAAAGTACAGATGTAGCAATAGAAAAATCAGTGAACACGGTATTTGATCTGTTTGACAATACTCCTTTGGAAAGAGTAGTGGATTTTGGAAAATTTCTGTGGAAAGAAAGAATGGTTTAGGCCTTAAGAGACGATAGATGAAAACCATAGATAAAATACCAACAGGCAAAATAGGCAGAACCGGGAAACTGGTTACCACCGGAGTAAAAATTGGTGGGAATTACCTGAAATATTACGGAAAGAAAGCTTTTAATCCCGATATGAGCAGGGATGAACTGGATGAAGATAACGCTTCAGATATTTATGACGGTCTAAAAAGCCTGAAAGGTAGTGCTCTAAAGGTTGCCCAGATGCTTTCCATGGAAAAGAATCTTCTGCCCGGTGCTTATGTAGAAAAATTCAGCCTGGCACAATTCAGTGTACCGCCACTTTCCGCGCCTTTGGTTCGGAAGACCTTTAAGAAATATCATGGAGAATATCCTGAAGAATTATATGATACGTTTGCAGCCCAATCGGTTAATGCAGCCAGCATCGGTCAGGTGCACAAGGCTACGAAAGAAGGGAGAAAACTTGCTGTGAAAATCCAATATCCGGGGGTTGCAGACAGTATCAGTTCAGATCTGGCAATGGTTAAGCCTATTGCTTTAAAGATGTTCAATCTTAAGGCTAAAGATTCGGAAAAGTATTTTCAGGAAGTCGAGGGGAAACTTTTGGAGGAAACAGATTATATACTGGAAGTTAAGCAAAGTAAAGAAATTTCTGAGGCTGCAGCTCACATTCCCAATTTGCGTTTTCCGAAGTATTATGAAAACCTTTCCAGTGAGCGTATCATAACGATGGACTGGATGGAAGGTATTCATCTGAGTGAATTTTCAAAGATCAACGAAGATGAGGCGTTAGCCAATAAGGTAGGTCAGGCATTATGGGATTTTTATATGTTCCAGATGCATGGCTTAAAGCAGGTGCATGCAGATCCTCATCCTGGCAATTTTATGGTAGATAAAGATCATAATCTAATCGCGATAGATTTTGGATGTATCAAGCAAATTCCGGAAGAATTCTATGAACCTTATTTTGCCCTTACGAATAGAGATAATTTAAATAATAAAGAATTTTTCTACGAGAAATTGCGTGACCTAGAAATCCTGATTGAAGATGATTCTGAAAAGGAAGCTGAATTCTTTGCTGAGATGTTCCATGAAATGTTTACTATGTTTTCCACGCCTTTTCAGTCTGAAACTTTTGATTTTACAGATGAAAAGTTCTGGAGACAGCTAACCGCTCTAAGCGAAAAATATTCAAAAGACCCTGAATTACGAAGAATGAATGGAAATAGAGGAAGCAGACATTTTCTCTATATGAGTAGGACCTTTTTTGGCCTTTATAATCTATTACATGATCTTAAAGCGAAAGTAGATATTGAAAACTTTAGAGTGTATCTCTAATGGTTGATTTATTGGTTAGGTTGTTAGGAAGCGTATTTAATTTATTGAATGCGCTTCCTTATTTAAAACAAAAACCCCGGTAATAACCGGGGTTCTGTTTATCAGGTGGGTTTTATTATTTTCCCGAGGCTTCCACAGTTTCCACTTGCCTGGTTTCCTGCTTTTTCCTGTTTTTCACATACTTTTCCAACCATTGATCCTGTTCCCATATTACATGCAGCACAGATTCCTTTGCACTGTACCCGTGGCTCTCTTTTGGAAGCATTACCAGTCTGGCAGTTGCTCCAAGACCTTTGAGGGCATTAAAATAGCGTTCACTTTGCATAGGATAGGTGCCAGAATTATTATCTGCCTCTCCATGAATAAGTAATAAGGGAGTTTTCATTTTATCTGTATGCATAAATGGTGACATCCGGTAATAAACATCTGGTGCTTCCCAGTAGCTTCTTTCCTCGCTCTGGAATCCAAAAGGAGTAAGGGTTCTGTTATAAGCACCGCTTCTAGCAATACCTGCGGCAAAAAGATCTGAGTGAGATAAAAGGTTAGCGGTCATGAAAGCTCCATAGCTATGGCCGCCCACAGCGACACGGTCCCTATCTACATATCCCATTTCATCCACGGCATCTATTGCGGCCTTCGCATTGGACACCAGTTGTTTTCTAAAGCTATCATTTGGTTCTTCGTCACCTTCACCAACTATGGGAAAAGAAGCATCATCAAGCACCACATATCCTCTGTTTACCCAGTAAATAGGAGATCCATAATATGGATAAGTGAAATCATTAGCATTTGAAGTGTTTTGAGATGCAGAATTCTTATCCTTGAATTCACGTGGGTAAGCCCACATGAACATTGGTAACTTTTCAGGGTTTTCTTTGTCGTAACCTGCCGGTAAATACAGCGTAGCATTTAGTTCCAGGCCATCTTCCCTGGTATAAGTAATTACCTCCTTACTTACATCTTCCAGACTTTTAAATGGATTTTCAAAAGAGGTAATTTGATCAAGATCATTTTCAGAATATATATTCCTTATGTAGTAGTTAGGATATTCGGTCGAGGACTCTATCCTTACCAGGATCTCTCCTTTTTCCATATTCAAAGCTTCTACCAGTGTTTCTTTTTTGTTCTTGAATTCAGACTGGTAAAGTCTTTTTGTTTTTCCCTCTTCAAGGTCAATTTCGTCTACAAACGGGAACTGTCCTTCTTCAGTATACCCTGCCCCCAGGAGGAATGCGTTATCACCATGAAGTTTTAATACATCTCTTCCGAATTTATTTTTGGTAGTTACAAATCTTCCCGGATCACTGTATACATCCTGATAGTTTCGGTCAAATATTATTGCTGGTTTTTTAGTAGGATCAGAAGGGTCAAAAACATAGGTTTTGGTATTCCTGGTATTCCACCAGTAATCTGAAGCTATCGCCAGGTTCTCATCTCCCCAGATTATACGGCTACCGCGATTTTTCACTTTTAACAGAGATTTCCCGTCATTTTTAAAAGGAGCTTCGATTTGGAAAAATTCATCTCTGTATTCTGCTTCCACTTCCGGGTCGCCTCCGTCCAGAGCTTTCACATAAACCAGAGATGCCGGTTTATCATCGCGCCATGTAAAATCTCTTTTTCCTTCACGTTCAGCCATAAACCCTTTTGGCAGGTCTTCAATTAGCGGCACTTCGTTGATCTTGCTTACGAGATTACCTGTAGTGTTATAAATATTGGTTTCTGAGGGGAACCGGTAATAAGGAACCAGGTAAGAAAATGGTTTTTTAATGTTCGTTACCATGACGTAATTTCCATCTGGTGAAAAAGAAATATCACTATACATTTTTGGATCCATCCATTTCGAACTGGTTCCGTCAAGGTTGACTTTTACTAATTCAGATCTTGCCAGTTGCTCGAAATTGTATTCATCATTTGGATTCTTAAGAAGATCCTGATAAGTTCTGTTCTGCGCTTCCTTACCATCGCTAACAGAAACGGTAGGGCCGGTAGGTACCGATGTCTCCGTATCGATCAGATTTTTCCGGTCTGCCGGCAGCATGGTTACCAATAATGCAGAATTATCCCGAAACCAATTCAGGGTACTTCTCATATTTGCATTTAGTTTAGCTTCCGTAAGCTTTTTTACAGCTGCATTTTCAATATCCAGAACCCATAATTCCACGCCCTTATTAGTAGTATGGGTAAAGGCGATCATGGATTCATCTGGTGACCAGGTGAAATTGGTAAGTCGGGGAGATGTGGGCAGTCCGGTAACGTCCATTGGTTTATCACCATCAACCGGCTTTACTTTAAGGTTATTATAGTATCTCGCACGGCTGTTAATATTAGTGACAGGATTGATCCTTAAACCTCCCAGTCTCATTTCTTCTTCACTTAATTCTGCAATGCTCTTAAACTGGTCGCGGTAGAGGAAAACCATCATTCTGGCATCACTATCTATGAGTGTCGCAGGAGCAAGCGGTACATCGATTAGGTCGAGGATCTCTTTAGGTGGTTTCTGATAGTTCAGGTTTTCCTGGGCGTGCAATCCTGATATGATGAGGAGCATTCCCGAAAGGAAGGTAATAAGTCGGTTCATAATTTAATTTTTAATTGAAACTTTAAGAGCGACAGCAACATTTGAGATGTTAATCTTTGTTATATTGCGCGTCTGTTTTTTTACATTTTGCTTAAATTTAATAAGAATAACTTTTAATATCATAATAAATCGTCCATGTATCAAACTAAAATTGCAGGATTAGGAAAATATGTCCCGGAAAACGTTGTCACTAATGATGATCTTTCCAAGCTGATGGACACCAATGACGAATGGATCACCGAGCGTACAGGAATTAAAGAACGCAGACATATTAAAAAGGGTGACGGTAATACTACCGCAACCATGGGCGTTAAAGCCGCAAAAATAGCTTTGGAACGCTCCGGAATTTCCAAGGACGACATAGATTTAATTGTATTTGCAACCTTAAGTCCCGATTATTATTTCCCTGGCTGTGGAGTACAGTTACAGGAAATGCTGGAAATAGATACATGTCCGGCTTTGGATGTGCGTAACCAGTGTAGCGGTTTCATTTATGCACTTTCTGTAGCAGACCAGTTCATTAAAACAGGGATGTATAAGAATGTGCTGGTAATAGGAAGTGAAAATCACAGTGGTGGATTGGATTTCACTACCAGAGGACGGTCTGTTTCGGTAATATTTGGAGATGGTGCAGGGGCAGCGGTATTGACGCGTAGCGATCATAACGGCCAGGGGATCCTTTCCACTCATTTGCATTCTGAAGGGAAGCACGCCCTGGAACTATCTTTAAAAGGACCAAGCACCAATCACTGGGTTCCAGAGATCATTGCTGAAAACCCTCAGGGGGAGGATATTCCTTACTATCCTTATATGAACGGGCAATTCGTATTCAAAAATGCGGTGCAGCGATTTTCTGAAGTGATTCATGAAGGTTTGCATGCCAACGGACTGGAAGTAGCAGATATTGACATGCTGATTCCACATCAGGCTAATTTGAGAATTTCACAATTCATTCAGCAAAAGTTTAAGTTGAGTGATGATAAGGTTTATAATAATATCCAGAGATATGGTAATACAACCGCAGCGTCAATCCCAATTGCCTTGACTGAAGCCTGGGAAGAAGGAAAGGTGAAAGATGAGGATGTAGTTGTACTGGCTGCTTTTGGTAGTGGATTTACCTGGGGAAGTGCGGTAATTAAATGGTAAAGTAAAAGCCCCGGTTCCGGGGCTTTTTTTATACTCCTTTATAATATTTCCAGAGATCATAAATTCCAAAAAAAATGAATCCTACGGCCAGGATCATTCCAAAATTATCATCATCAGGAATTTGTAATTTTTGATAAAGTCTGTAACTACCGTATGCCAGGAAAAGTATGCCCAGTATAAGATTCCATTTATTTCTGGTGGGTCTTTCTTCCCCTGTTTTGATTTCGTCGCTATTCATTATCGAAATCTTTAGGAAAGGTTTCTCTGGCGATCTTCAGTGCTTTCTGATAGTCTTTATCCAGTACGAACAGCAGTACCTGTCCGGGCAATCCGCCACCAAATCCAGCTCTTAACCCTGAATCAAAATCGTTTCGAACCCTGGAGTGGAGGCCTTCTTTTTCAAAAAGCTCCTGTAAATATTGCACATTGGTTTCAGGACCTGTGTAGACCCTTTTATAGCTTTCTTCTTCGCTCATTGTTTAAAATTTATAATTCTAAATTACGAATTACAAGGAAGCTATATCAATTATTTAGACTGAAATTAACTTCTAGGCGTTGTAAAACTTACTATCCCAGATATCTGTGCTGAAATTTTTACCCATTTTGAACCCGTAAAAGATGGATAAACCGGCAAACCATTTAAAAATAAAAAAGAAGATCATAAAGAATTCTGTTGTAGACTGGTTTCTGGTAAATAATCCATCGGGTACTAAAAGCGCAGTAAGGACGCTAATTGCTAAAAGCAACACAATAAAATTTTCCAGGGTTTTAAAAGGCCACATTAATATTCTTCTAAAGGGATGCAGGTCATTCCCCCATTTATGAATCAGATAGTAATAATCATTTCCAATGGGAGCAAATAACAAAGGATCATCTGCATTATCCAGTTTGAAAAGTTTTGAAGGGGCTACGATCTTAAATCCCCGTAGTGTGGTATGATGCGCTTTTTCCAGATGTTTAATCTCCATTAATGCCTCATAGGGTATTTTAGATTTAAACAGTTTTGAATCTAAAAATCTCAACCTGTAATTGACACAAATTTCGTAGATGTCATCAATATGAAAAATCCTGTTACCTTCTAAAATATCGGCATCGAGGTCATTATTATTTTTTTCCCTGCCATGCTGAATTTCCTCAAGAATTAAATCATCCTTTCTGTCACTCTCTGCCAGGATCTGATGCACTGCATTTAAAATATTCTTTTCGGAAGTTTTTCTATTTCGAACTTTCAGTAGCTGGTGTTCGATATTGGTACGGGGAAATTTCAACATCATTTTCTTTTTCTTTAGCCCCACTAAATTAGACAATTAACCTTAGAATTACAATCGAAAAAAAAATTTAAATACCTCGGTTATTCGCAGGGATAAAGCTTCGATCATTGTTAATTAATTCCTAATTGGGGTCATTTTAAAAACCGTCTAACTACATCCATCGTAATTTAAACTATATAACAATTAATACTTTTATAATGAAAAATTTAAGATTACTAAGTCTATTAAGCATGTTCCTTTTAATCGGGACTGTTGCAATTGGTCAAAATGGCAATTCGAAAACAAAAATGGTAGGCGGAGCAGAAATGTATGCATCTAAGAATATTGTAAAAAATGCAGTTAATTCTAATGATCATACAACGCTGGTTGCAGCAGTTAAAGCTGCGGGTCTTGTAGATGTACTTTCCAGTGATGGGCCATTTACAGTATTCGCTCCAACAAATGCTGCTTTTGAAGCTTTGCCTGCCGGCACAGTAGAATCTCTTTTAAAGGAAGAGAATAAGAAAAAACTGCAGGCTGTTCTCACTTACCACGTATTAGCCGGAGATTATAAAGCTGCAGATATAGTTGCGGCGATTAAAAAAGGAAACGGAAAAGCTACTTTTAAAACTGTTAGCGGTTCAGACGTAACAGCGATGTTAGATGGAGATAAGGTAAAACTAAAGGATGCTGCAGGAAACGTGGCAACGGTCACAATTGCAGATGTAAATCAGTCTAACGGAGTTATACACGTGATCGATACGGTTATACTACCTTCTATGTAAGAGTTATTTTTAATTGATTTTATGAAAAGCGGCTTTAAGTCGCTTTTTCTAGTTAAATAAAAGTCAAATAAGCCTTCAGTTTTTTTTAATTATTAAGTTTCGGTTTACATTCGGAAACTAATGAAATCCAAATAATATGAAATTTATAAAATTTAGTTCTTTTGCTATCATCTTTAGTTTGATTTTGACCTCCTGCGGTTCTGGTGGTCCAACCTCAAAAGATGATCTCAAAAAATTAAAATCCTATAATTCCTATGCTTTTTTACCAAATAAGGATACCATTATAAGCCGAAATTTTGATAACGACGCTATTCAGGAAGTAATTATAAATACCATCAACGCTAATTTAAAAGAGGAAGGGTTTATTCTTAACAAGAGAAATCCGGATATACTGGTGCATTTTCATCCTATGTTCGATGAGCAGATAGCTGTAAATGCCAACCCTGTGTATACCAATTATGCCTATTATCGTCCGGGGCATTATGTAGGGCCATATTACCGGGACATAATGTATGATAATTATTTTACGGTTCAGAGATTGAATGGACCAAGGGTAAAACAGGTTCCTTATCTGGAAAGGACCATTGTTATAGACCTAATAGATAGAAGAACAAATGAAATTCTTTGGAGAGGTAGGTCTGATGAAAAGATCGAAACCAAAAGAATAGATCGGGCCATAAGAGAAAATATTGATGACATCTTTAAAGATCATTTCTAATTCCTCTATTATATGTGAATAAAAAAACCGTGTGAAGCTCACACGGTTTTTTTATTATCTCAATTCAGCCTGGAGTTCTTTTTCGAACCTGTATTGTAATTTACTCATCATTTTATCTACCTGTTTATCGGTGAGAGTTTTATTCTCATCCTGGAAGATAAAACTTATGGCATAACTCTTTTTTCCTTCAGGTAAATTCTTGCCCTGGTAAACATCAAAAAGGTTTACCCTGGTAAGCATTTTCTTTTCGGTTTGTCTGGCGATCTGTTCTATTTCATCGTAGCTCACGCTGTTATCCAAAAGAAGAGCAAAATCTCTTCGAACGCTTGGATATTTTGGAATGGACTTAAAAACTGTTTTTTGCTTTTTAGCCAATAAAATCACTTCATCCCAGTTGAAATCTGCATACAATACCTCCTGATCGATATCCATTTTCTTGAGGAGGGATTTTTTAACCACTCCAAATTCAACAAGTTTAGCTTTCTTGCTGCTTATTTGAAGTCCTTCAGAGAAAATATCGCTTTTACCAGATTTCAAATTCAGGTTAGAAATACCCAACTTTTCGAAGATAGCTTCGATTACACCTTTCAGGTAAAAGAAATTTCCGGTTCCTGGGGAGTTATTCCAGTTTTCGGCAGTTTTTTCACCGGTTACAAAAAGGCTTAAATGTTTATTTTCTTCCCTTCCGCTCACATACGAATGATAAGTTTTACCAAATTCGAAGATCCTTATATTTGGCCGCTTTCTGTTAATATTATAACTAATCGCTTCAAGACCGGAGAACAGCATCGTTTGTCTTAAAACTGAAAGGTCCTGGCTTAAGGGATTCAGCATTTCTACCTGGTATTCGTCTTTCAAATCGTCAGATAGTTTGTTATAATTTGCTGAGGTAAGAGAATTAGCCATAGTTTCATAAAACCCCTGGCCAATTAACTGTCCCGCAATTAGATTCTGGATCTTGTAATCTTCAAATCTGGACGAATTTGCCACAGAAAGACTCAGCTTATCTCCAAATTTAATGTTGTTATATCCGTAAACCCTTAGTATCTCCTCGATCACATCAGACTCGCGTTGCACATCCACACGGTAGGAAGGTATAGTAAGTCCCATCCCAGTTTCAGTCACATTATTGACTCTTATTTCCAGGGAGGCAAGGATCGACTTTATGGTCTCTTCTTCCAGGTTTTCTCCAATAAGCTTATTTACCTTTTCAAAGGTTAGAAATACCTGAAAATCTTCGATCTTTTTAAAGTACAGATCATCGATATCACTGGTGATCGCACCGCCTGAAATTTCTGCAATTAGTAAGGCCGCCCTCTTCAAGGCATATTCTACAGCATTGATATCTATCCCACGCTCAAATCTAAATGAAGCATCTGTATTTATTGCATGTCTTTTTGCAGTCTTACGCACACTTACCGGATTAAAGTAAGCACTTTCAAGAAATATCTTGGTAGTAGATTCGGTAACACCACTGCCAATACCACCAAATACACCGGCAATACAAAGAGGTTTCTCAGCATCACAGATCATAAGATCCTCTTCATGCAATTCTCTTTCAACCTCGTCCAGAGTAGTGAATTTTGTTCCCGCTGCAAGTGTTTTTACATTGATCTCATTACCTGAGATCTTATCGGCATCAAAAGCATGCAAAGGCTGTCCCAGCTCGTGCATCACATAATTCGTGGCATCTACCACATTGTTTTTTGGGGTTAGCCCGATGGCTTTTAATTTATTCTGAAGCCATTTTGGAGATTCATTTACTTTAATATCAGAGAGTGTTACTCCGCAATATCTTGGGGCAAGATTAGAATCATCAACCTTGATCTGAACTTTTAAGCTGCGGTTATCTACGTGGAAACTGCTTACAGAAGGAGTAATTAGTTCCAGTTGCTGGCCTTTTTGCTGATAACCGGCTTTAAGATCTCTGGCAACACCCCAGTGGCTCATGGCATCTGCGCGGTTTGGCGTAAGTCCTATTTCGAAAACCTCGTCGTTTTCTACTTCGAATATTTCAGCTACCGGCGTTCCGGGCACCAGTTCATTGTCCATGACCATAATCCCATCATGACTTTGACCCAGGCCAAGTTCCTGTTCAGAACAGATCATTCCAAAGCTTACCTCGCCGCGGATCTTTCCCTTTTTGATCTCCCAGGATTCACCTTTTTCGTCATAAAGCACGGTACCTATAGTTGCTACAGGTACTTTTTGTCCCGCACCAATATTAGGCGCTCCACAGACGATTTGAACTTCCTCTCCATTTCCAAGATTTATTTTGGTCAGTTTGAGCCGGTCTGCGTTAGGATGAGGTTCACAGCTAAGAACATGGCCAACCAGAACACCTTCCAAACCTCCTTTAATACTTTGAAAGCTGGAAATTCCTTCCACTTCAAGTCCAAGGTCTGTTAATAATTCACCGGTTTTTTCGGCGTTTTCAGGTAATTTAATGAACTGTTTCAGCCAGTTATATGAAATCTTCATGAATAATCTTTTTCAGGCAGCAAAGATAGTATTACGAATGGTTTTGTCATAATCTGAAAAATAATTTTGTCTACCGGTATTAATCACAAAAAGGGAGGTGAATACACCTCCCTCTATTAATAAATAAACTAAACTTACACTTAGTCCTTTTTCTTTAAATTCATCGTTCTCACTTTCTCCCAATTACCATCTGTAGAGGCATAAGTTGTCCATTCTACATTAGCCTGTGTTTTAACTATATCATGTTTCATTTTCACCTCCTCATTGTCATCATTAGTAAATTTCTCCATTACCTCAAAGCGATCCTTATCTATCTCTTTTACCTTTAATGAAGAATTAGAAATACCGTTAGCATTGTCTCTACGCATATAAGAAACATCAAATTCGTCTTCGTTGGGATTGTATACCATTACACGTTTACAGCAGGCTTTTTTATCCTCAACATTATGGTCCACGATCATTATGGAGCCACTATTATCAAAGGTAATATTGTTAGAGCTTACGGTCGACTCCATTTTTTCACCATTGCGGTAGGTAGTGGTTTCATTATCCCAGTTACCTATTAAAAAATTAAGTTGCTTGTCTTTGTTCTCCAACATCGCCATTTTGGCTTTTCCGGCTTCAATGACCAGTTTGTTTTCTTCAGAATCTTTCTGTGCAGCGAGTTCCAGAGATTTTTCTATGTGCTTTTTCGCTTCTTCTTTTTTACCCATTTCCAAAAGTACGTCTGAGTAAGAATCATATGGATTTGCTTCATTGGGATATTCCTCCATTTGGGCTTTTAACAACATAGCCGCGGCCTCCAGGTCTTTATCCTGTTGCATCAGTCTATAGGCCAGCACATTTAGAGGTTCTGCCATCCCCTCATATTCTTTATTAGTGTTATTTTTTTTATACACCATCAACATCTCTTTGGCACCTTTCTCTTTGTAGGTTTCGTAAAGTGTTTGTGCCATGTCATTATCGTTTTTCTGAGCGAAAAGAGAGAATGATAAAAATAAAAGCATCATACAGATGCTACATCTGGTTTTGAAAATTGTTCTCATGATTGTAATTTTTATAATAGTTTAATAAAGGTTTCTAAAATCGCAGGGAGCATTCTATTATAATCCGGGACAATCAATAATTAGAAAAAGCAGGATTTTATTGGAAGGAGGGCTGTCTAAAGATAGTTAAAAATTTATAACCTTTTGATTTTCAATGTTTAATTAGGGAGAGATGTTTGAACGGAGTTAAGTAAAAGTTGACTTTTAATTTACTTCATTATTGCGTAAACATGAATATCCTGGCATTGATCTCTATTGAATTCAGATTCTGAGAATACATTGTTTCCATCGCCAGTAGTTTTCTGATCTATGCCTGCAACCTGAATTTCCTCAAAAAGTCCATCGGTGCTGCAGGCATAAAGAATACCTAAAGCCCAAATGATGTAAAGTACATTTTTCATAATTGCCTGGTTTTAAAAATATTAGGAAGATCAAAATAGAGAAATGGGGGAAATCCCGTACTTTTCGTACAAATTTTTCGTTGTAATTATGAATTTTACCGGTATATGGTACTAAATATTGATAATGAATAGATTATCTAGCTGATATAATTCCAGATAGTTTTATTTTTCACCAGGCGTGCGTAGGCATTTTTAATTACCTGGTTTTCATCCCGGGATAAATTGGGATCTTCTTTCAGAATTTCAGAAGCATAATTCCTTGCCAGCTGCAAAATAGAGTTGTCTTTAACTATATCTGCAATTTTTAAATTTAAAACCCCGCTTTGCTGGGTGCCCATAAGGTCCCCCGGGCCTCTTAACTTGAGGTCTACTTCTGCTATCTCGAATCCATCATTTGTTGCAGTCATAGTTTCCAGCCTGGTTTTACTGTCATTGGAAAGTTTATGGCCGGTCATAAGAATACAAAAGCTTTGTTCAGCACCCCTACCTACACGACCACGAAGCTGGTGCAATTGGGAGAGTCCAAATCTTTCTGCACTTTCAATGATCATCATGCTGGCATTAGGAACATTCACCCCAACTTCTATAACAGTTGTCGCCACCATGATCTGGGTTTCACCACGCACAAATCTGTCCATCTCGTAATCTTTATCTGCAGGCTTCATCTGCCCATGTACGATAGAGATCTGGAAATCGGGAAATTCTCTTGCGATACTCTCATAACCGTCCATCAGATCTTTGTAATCCATCTTTTCAGATTCCTGGATAAGTGGGTACACCACATATACCTGCCTGCCTTTGTTGATCTCTTCGCGGATGAAAGCAAAAACCTTTAACCGGTTACTATCAAATCTATGCACCGTTTTTATGGGCTTTCTACCGGGAGGTAACTCGTCTATTACTGAAATATCCAGATCTCCATATAAACTCATCGCCAGGGTTCTGGGAATAGGGGTTGCGGTCATCACGAGTACGTGTGGCGGAATATGATTTTTTTTCCATAACCTGGCCCTTTGAGCGACTCCAAATCGGTGTTGTTCGTCGATCACGGCTAGTCCCAGGTTTTTGAACTTTACCTTATCTTCCAGCAGGGCGTGCGTACCTATTAAAATGTCGATTTCACCGCTTTCCAGTTTCTCATGGATTTCTCTTCTTTTTGAAGTTTTGGTGGAACCTGTCAGGAGATATATGCTAATATCTATTTCTTCGCATAATTCCTTCAAGCCATTATAATGCTGAATAGAGAGTATCTCTGTTGGAGCCATTAAACAGGCCTGGAAATTATTGTCCAGTGCGATAAGCATGGACATAAGGGCGACGATCGTTTTGCCTGATCCCACATCTCCCTGCAACAACCTGTTCATCTGGGCCCCGCTGCCCATATCACTACGAATTTCTTTGATCACTCTCTTTTGAGCATTCGTAAGTTCAAATGGTAAGTGATTCTGGTAAAAATCATTGAAATGCTCGCCGATCTGCTCAAAATTAAAACCTTTAATTTTTTGTTTATGCAGCATATTCTTTCTCAAAAGCTGCAATTGAATGAAAAAAAGTTCTTCAAACTTTAATCTGAATTGAGCTTTGGCCAGTAATTCCTGATTTTTTGGAAAATGAATGTTGAATAAAGCTTCCGCTTTAGAAATAAGTTTTATTTCACTTAAAAGTGCCGGGGAAAGGCTTTCCGAAAATTTTAAACCGGTTTGTTGCAGGACTTCCTGCATTAATTTCATAATTACCCGGTTAGTGATGCCCTTTTTCTGAAGCATCTCTGTGGAGGGATATACCGGCTGCATAGCCGTTCTCAGGTTCTTTTTGTAATCTGACACCAATTCCATTTCCGGATGAGGCATACTGAAAAGTCCATTATAATAGCTGGTCTTTCCAAAGATGACATAGGGCGTATTTATCTTAAGGTTTTCTTTGATCCATTTATGCCCCCGAAACCAGATAAGCTCCATTCTTCCTGTATCATCAACAAAATCTGCAACCAGTCTTTTTCCACGTTTTTGTTCCACCATTTTCATGTGAACAATTTTACCTACAATTTGTACTTCAGACGTGTTTTGCTGTAGCTGGTTTATTTTGTAAAACCCGGTCTTGTCTATATATCTGTTGGGGAAAAAATTAATGAGATCGCGGTAAGATCTGATATTAAGCTCTTTCTTTAGAACCTCGGCACGATTAGGGCCAACACCTTTCAGGTATTCTATGGGGGTTTGGAGCAGATTCTGGATCATAAAACGAAGATATTAAAACCGATTGATTTTTTCAGAAGAGACTAGAAAAGCTTAAAATTTTAAATTTTATGGTTTCATCGGGCAAATTCGTATTTTGCAGTTGTTATTCCTCTTATTTACATGCGAAAATACCTTCTTTTTATCTTTTTTCTCTGTTCCTTTCTAGTAACGGCACAGGAAAAAGAATCTTCTCAAACAGATATTTTTGATTTCAAAAATATTGAAGCTCAGATAAAAATTGTTCCAGATTCCGGAAAAGTATCCGGTATAGTAAATTTTACCTTTGAAATTTTGGTTCAACAGGACAGCCTTTTCATTGATGGTAGAAAAATGCAATTCTCGAACGTACTTTTAAACGGGCAGCCTGTAGATTTCAATTCATCAGCGGACGGCATCTATATTTTTTCAGATTTTCTACCCTCAGATAACAATAAGCTTCAATTAAACTATTCTGCCAAACCCGATTCCGGAATGTATTTTATAAACTGGGATTATCCGGAGGAGACGGGCTTAATGAAGCAGGTCTGGACGCAGGGTCAGGGCAAATATACTTCAACCTGGCTGCCAAGTTTTGATGATATGAATGAGAAACTCGAATTTGATCTGAGTTTTGAATTTCCTGATGACTATCAGCTTATTTCCAACGGAAAATTGGTTTCGAATGAAAAGATCAGCGATAGTACAAGGCTTTGGCAGTTTGATATGGAAAAGCCTATGAGTAGTTACCTGGTAGCGATGGCGGCCGGAAAATATGATGTTCAAAAAACCGAATCCCGAACAGGGGACCAGATTTTTCTTTATTACCAGCCCCAAGATTCTTTAAAAGCAGAACCAACCTACCGTCATACAGCAGAAATTTTCGATTTTTTAGAAAAGGAGATCGGTGTGGCTTATCCCTGGCAAAATTACAGCCAGGTGCCGGTTCAGGATTTTCTATACGGCGGGATGGAGAACACGGGTGCGACCATTTTTTCAGAATCTTTTCTAACAGATTCTACAGGGTTCAAGGATCGAAATTATGTTAATGTCAATGCCCATGAATTAGCTCATCAATGGTTTGGAAACCTGGTGACCGAATCTGGCAATGATCACTGGCTGCATGAAGGTTTTGCCACTTACTATGCTTTACTGACCGAAAAACAGATCTTTGGAGAAGATTATTATTACTGGAAATTGTATGAGACTGCAGAGAAATTAAAGGAAGTAAGTGATAGCGGGAAGGGAGAGTCTTTGCTTAACCCGAAAGCCAGTTCTCTTACCTTTTATCAGAAAGGAGCCTGGGCCCTGCATATTTTAAGAGAGATGATTGGTGATGAGGCTTATAGAGAAGGAATTACCAGTTACCTGAACCTCTATAAATTTAAAAATGTAACTACAGATAATTTTATTGCAGAAATGGAAACAGCCTCCGGTACAGATCTCTCGCAATTTAAGAGAGATTGGTTGGAGCAGTCGGCATTTAAGGCATCCCAATCACTGGAATCATTGAAAAAATCCACCTTTATCACCGATTATCTGAATATTGCAGCCTTAAGGGATAGCAGTTTGGAAATAAAATATGATTTACTGGATGAAGCCCTGCAATTTCCGGTTAACGATTATATAGGGCAGGAGGTAGTCCACCAATTGGCCGGTCTGCAATCTGTTAAGGCAATTGAGTTATATAAAAAGGCATTTGACTCCAATAATATCTTTGTAAGACAGGCGATCGCTTTAACCATGGATCAAATTCCGCCAGATCTTAAGGGGGATTTTGAATCGCTTTTAGAAGATGATTCTTACCTTACCATAGAGGCTGCTCTTTTTAAACTTTGGGAGCAATTTCCGGAAGAGAGGCATAAATATTTGAATCAAACCAGGAATCTCACCGGGTTTTACAATAAGAATATCAGGATGCTTTGGTTAACTTTAAATCTGGTAACCCCTGATTTTGAACCCGAATATACCCGCGACCTGTACGAAGAACTTGCCGGTTATAGTGCTCAATGGAGACCATTTCAGGTTCGGGAGAATGCCTTTAGCTACTTGTTCCAGTTAGGAGCCTTCAATGAGGAAAGTCTTAAAAGTTTAATCAGTGGGACCCAGCATCATACCTATAGCTTCAGGAATTATTGCCGGGAGTTGCTTAAGGAGCTTCTTAAAAATCCTGAATATAAGCAGGAGTTGATCGAAGTTTCAGAAAAAATGACTAAGGAGGAAACTGCTTTTTTAAGATCTAAAATCACAGGTTAATATGCGTGCACTGGTAATTTCAGGAGGAGGAAGTAAGGGCGCATTTGCCGGGGGTGTTGCTCAGTACCTTACTGAAGTACTTAAAAAAGATTATGACCTGTTTATTGGCACCTCTACCGGAAGCCTTTTAATCGCACACATGGCCCTGGGTAAAGCTGAAAAAGTGAAAAAGGTTTTTACCTCTGTAAATCAGTCCAGTATTTTCAGCAGCCGGCCCTTTCTTATCACGAAAAAACATGGATATGAAAATATATCGATCAATCATTTCAATGTATTAAAGAACTTTCTTAAGGGGAAGAAAACCTTTGGAGATAGCCATAACCTAAGGAAACTCCTGGCCAAAACCTTTACCAGGGAGGAATTTGAGCAGCTGAAGAATGGGAATAAAGAGATTGTAACCACTGTTTCCAACATTTCTCTTAACGAGGTGGAATACAAATCAATAAAGGATTACGGCTACGAGGATTTTTTAGAATGGATCTGGATCTCCTGTAATTACACTCCTTTTATGAGTCTCGTTAAAAAGAACGGCTGCGAATACGCCGACGGTGGATTGGGTTCTATGGTACCTATTGAAGAGGCTATACAACGCGGTGCGACAGAAGTGGATGCGATCATTTTACAAACAGAGGTTACCTACTTCAATAGGATGCCGTCAAAGAATGTATTTTCGCTCATCACTAATCTTTTTGCTTTTATGTTAGATCGCATAGAAAAGCAAAATATCAGGATCGGAAAATTTGCAGCTAACAATAAAGATGCTATTTTAAATTTTTATTATACCCCCAGCGTACTCACCACGAATTCGCTTATTTTTGATGAAGAGCAAATGAAAGCATGGTGGGAGAGTGGTTATGAATTTGCGAAATACAAAAATGAAGAGTTAAATCAAATTGAACCTTAATGCGTGCTTTGGTAATTTCCGGAGGAGGTAGCAAAGGAGCTTTTGCCGGTGGCGTGGCTCAGTATCTCATCCAGGAGCAGAAAAAAAATTATGACCTCTTTGTAGGAACCTCTACCGGCAGTTTGTTAATTCCGCACCTGGCCGCCGGAAATATTCAAAAGGTATACGATATCTATACCAATGTAACCCAGCGTAAAATTTTTAGTGTAAATCCATTCGTTGTCAAAAAAAAGGATGGTAGAGAGTATGTTACTATTAATTACCTGAATACCGTGTGGCAATTTATAAGGTCGCGCAGAACTTTTGGGGAAAGTAAAGCCCTGAAGCGCAGTATCAGGAAAAATTTTTCACGCCGGGATTTCGATGATCTAAAGGGAAAAGTAAAGGATGTGGTGGTTACCGTTTCTAATCTTTCCAGGAACCGTGTAGAGTATAAATCCATACATGAATTCGAATATGATGATTTCTGCGACTGGATATGGATTAGCTGTAATTATATACCTTTTATGAGTCTTGCCCAGAAAGATGGATTTGAATATGCCGATGGAGGTCTGGGATGCGTGGTTCCTATAAGAGAAGCCATCAAAAGGGGAGCTACAGAAGTGGATGCGATCATCCTTGAAGCCGAAAATATGGAGCATAATAAGATCCTGGGTAAAAATCCCTTTTCACTGATGGTGAATCTTTTTGGTTTTTTACTCGATCAGGTGGAGTATCATGATATCGTGGAAGGTAAACTTGCTGCGATGAACAAAAAAGTAAAACTTAATATCTACTATACCCCAACCAGGCTAACAGAAAATTCACTGGTCTTCAATAAAAAAGCAATGACCCAGTGGTGGCAGCAGGGTTTTGAATATGCAGAACAAAAAGAACTGGAGAAAAAAGCAGCGAAATCTTCCTGGTTTAAATTAGGCTTTTAACTTCCTTTTTAATGAAGCTTAAAGCAGCATCTGTCGGAGCTTGTTTTTCCATTAGGTTTTTGAGGATAATTTGTCTTAGATCATCTGCATTCTGTACCGTCTCCTTTCCGGCGGCATTTCTTACCATAGTAATGGTTGCATTTTTTGCAGTTTTCACATAGTCCCAGCATTCATTGCTTAAATAGATCTGCTGTGCCAGATTATGTTCAAATTCCTGTTCAATATTGGCAATGAGTAAATTTGCATACATATCAGCATCTTCAGAATTTGGCTTGACCCGGAATAGAATTTTTCCCGGTGAGATGCGTTCCAGAAACAGGGCCAAACGCTCATAAGCCTGGAGCCTGATTGGAAGTGATGTCTTCTGGTTCTCCCGAAGGATGAGAAATCTTCTTCGGTTTTCCTCATTTTCAGAATAAGTGCGGAAGAAATAAAAGGAAACCAGGCCTACGATAATGGCTGGTAAAATGGTATATAATAAATCCAGAATTTCTGTTTCGTTCATGTTCTATATATGATTAGTTAATCGCGTCTTCTGTGATCCTGAGATTTTTCAAATTCAGGTTTCCGCCTAAATGGGGACAGTCCAGAAATTGCCTAACAGAGTCGAAATTTACTTCATCTTTGTGGTAAGAAAAAGTGATCGCCAGAGTTTTTGCCAGATTCTTATCGCTAAGGTTTATGTCTACATCATCTGTATTAAACTGGCAGGGATGTTCATATCCGCAGGCATGGCTTATCTGCAATAGCTCTTTCCGGAATTTCACAAAATAAAAATTGGTACGCATTGCCTTGTCCTTTACGTCTATTCCGGCTTGCAACCATTTATTCTGGGTAGCCACTCCAGAAGGACAGGTGTTGGTATGACAACTCTGAGCCTGAATGCACCCGATACTTAACATTGCTTCCCGGCCTACATTAATGATATCTGCTCCCAGGGCAAAAGCCATGGCCGCATTAGCAGGAAAACCAAGCTTGCCTGAGGCGACAAAAACGATGCGGTCTGTTAGTTTGAATTTTTGAAATATTTTGTAAACATCGGTGAAAGCATAGATCCACGGCAATGAGACATGATCTGCAAAACTTGGCGGGGCCGCGCCTGTACCTCCTTCACCACCGTCAATGGCAATAAAGTCTGGTCCGTAGCCTTTCTCATGCATGATCTGCGCTAAAATTTCCCAGTCTTTCGGTTGGCCTACGGCAGATTTGATGCCTGTAGGTAAACCAGTAGCGTTAGCGATAGATTCCACGAATTCTACCATACTTTCAATATCATCAAAGGTGGAATGGTATGGAGGTGAAACCACGTCCTTGCCCATGGGTACGCCTCTTATTTCTGAGATCTCCCTTGAGATTTTAGATGCCGGCAATACTCCACCTTTTCCCGGTTTTGCACCCTGGGATAATTTTAATTCTATAGCTCTTATTTGGGGGTTCTCTGTTACAAGCCGTACTAACCTATCCATGGAAAAATTGCCTTTGTCATCTCTCACCCCAAAATATCCTGTCCCTATTTGAAAAACAACATCTGCACCCCTGGCATGGTATGGAGAAAAACCACCTTCACCTGTATTGTGATATGCCCCGGACAATTTGCAACCTTCGTTAAGGGATTCTATTGCCTTGGCAGACAAAGATCCGTAGCTCATAGCCGATACATTGATAACTGATGCCGGCCGGTATGGTCTTTTGCGTTTATTCCAGGCTCCCATAACCTTGGCTGATGGAACAAAACCTGAATTTTTAATATTTGGATGTCCCTGGGGTAACTTGAACGGCAACATGGCATTATTGATAAAAATATAATGCGTGGAGTAAATATCCTGGTCTGTCCCGAAACCCTCGTAATTATTCATATTTTTGGCTGAAGCATAGATCCAGCCTCTTTCTCTCCGATTAAAAGGCAGCTCCTCGCGGTTGTTTGCTACTATATATTGCCTTAGTTCAGGACCGAAACTTTCCAGGAAATATCTCAAATGGCCCACCACCGGAAAATTATGAATTATAGTATGCTTACGGTTGAAAAAAATATCCATTACCGCAACTATAGTTAGAAATATAAGGATCCAGCCCCACCAGGGAAGATTAGCCCAAAAGGAAAGAAAATCCTGCATTATTGATTATTTAAGTAATCCAGGGTTATTTGAGTCATAGCTTTAACCCCCAGTAGCATGCCGCTTTCGTCGATAAAGAATCCCGGGGTATGGTGTCTCGTTGCTTCGCCATCTACCGGCATTCCGCCGAGAAAGAAATAAAAACCGGGAACATTTTGCTGATAGAAAGAAAAATCTTCTCCTCCGGTAGTTGCCTTCATTAGACTAACATTATCTTCTCCGGCTACACTTTTTAAAGTAGGAAGCATTTGACCTGTCAGGGATGGATCGTTAAATGTGATGGCGGTATTATTTTGAAATTCTATGCTCGCCTTACCACCATAGGCACTGGCAATACCGGCAGTCATCTCTTTCATTCTGCGAATGATTAATTCTTTGTTTGCCGGGTCCAGTGTTCTTACTGTTCCTATCATTTCTGCGGTTTCCGGAATTATATTATATCTCACTCCGCTGCTGATCTTTCCTACAGTGATCACCGCTGCAGATTCTGTAAGGTCGGCGTTACGGCTTATGATAGTTTGAAATCCATCGATAATCTTCGCAGAGATCATTATAGGATCTATCCCACTCCACGGAGCTGAGCCATGCGCCTGGGTTCCCTCAACCTTAATAACAAATCTCTCTACTGCTGCCATCATACCTTCCGGCTTGTACTTTATAGTTCCCACAGGAGTTGCAGCATTAATGTGAAGCCCGAAGATCGCATCCACTTCTGGATTTTCAAGTACCCCTTCTTTGATCATTAATTTGGCTCCTCCTTCTTCTCCTGGTGGCGGGCCTTCTTCTGCAGGCTGGAAAATAAATTTAACCGTTCCCCTTATCTTATCTTTATTTTCTGAGAGGATCTCTGCTACCCCCATTAATATTGCTGTATGTGTATCATGACCACATGCGTGCATCACTCCGGTTTTGGATCCAAGGAATTCTGTCTCAACTACAGATTTGAAAGGAAGATCATTTTTTTCTTTTACCGGCAGGGCATCGATATCTGCCCGGAGGGCAACCACCTTACCAGGTTGGTCTCCTTTAAGAATGCCAACAACTCCGGTTTTAGCGATCCCGGTTTTGGTTTCTATACCCAGGGAGTTGAGGTGGGCGGCGATCTTTTTTGCGGTATTAAATTCCCGGTTGGAAAGCTCAGGATTTTCGTGAATATCCCGCCGCCATTCAATTACTTTTTCTTCAATATTTTTAAAATCTTCCAGTGGAATGGAATTCTGAGCATAGCAGGAGCCACCCATCAAAATAGCAATCAATAGTTGGTGTAATTTCATATATTATAACTTAAAAATTAATTAGTCTGTAATTATCATTCTGAAGCTGTACTAAAGCAGTCATTGCCGAGAGGGCAAATTGCACATCTTCCGAAGCATTTTTGCGATCAATATTGTAAAATGCTGCACTTTGACCGCATAAAATTATACGAACCCCTTTTTCCTTAAGGGCCTTGATTAATGGTAAATTAAGATTTAATTCCGCTTCAGGAAATCTCTCCAGGTATGCTTGATTTTTGAGTACATCCTGTACGGCTTTCCCGTGCAAAACCAGGGCGACCTTCATATTTTCGGGTTTTAGTCCGGCTTGCCCGTGCATATTGAGATACCTGGCTGCCGTTTGTATGAGTTTATTAGGTGCAGACTGATCGAAACTTCTACCTACATCAAATACAACTTTCATGAGAGAGGTGGTATCGGTTTCAAAACCCGGTGATTCCACCTTATAGGTTTTTCCATATTCCGGGATTATTTTTCCCTGCTGTGGTTGCTGAGCATGGCTGGTATTCGAAAATATGATAAGCAATAGTAAAAATAATTTATTCATCTCTGGATTGGATTCCATGGTTTTGATAAAATTTAAAGATATTAAAATATCATCATAGCGATAACTGAGAAAGCATTTGTTCAAAAAACGGCTTGGATCCGGTTTCCTTTTATACACATTTTGGTTACCTTTCAGCTTTTAAAAAAAGGAGAAAATTTGGAAGCTTATTTAGCTGGATTAAATGACGCACAGAGGGCTCCGGTCCTGCAAAAAGACGGACCTATGATCGTGATTGCAGGAGCGGGTTCGGGCAAAACCAGGGTACTTACTTTCAGGATCGCATACCTGATGAATCAGGGGGTAGATCCTTTTAATATTCTAGCCCTTACTTTTACAAATAAGGCTGCAAGGGAGATGAAGCATCGTATTGCACAGATCGTGGGAAGCAGCGAAGCTAAAAATCTCTGGATGGGAACGTTCCATTCGGTCTTTGCCAAGATTTTACGATTTGAGGCCGATAAGCTGGGCTATCCATCCAACTTTACCATCTATGATACTCAGGATTCACATTCGGTGATCAGGGCCATCATTAAGGATATGAGGTTAGACAAAGATGTATATAAATATAAACAGGTCTATAACCGCATTTCATCTTACAAGAACAGTCTTATTACGGTAAAAGCTTATTTCCAGAATGGTGAACTTCAGGAGGCAGATGCCATGTCCAAAAAGCCCCGACTTGGAGAGATCTACAAAGAATATGTGGATCGCTGTTTTAAAGCGGGGGCCATGGATTTTGATGATCTTTTACTGAAAACGAATGAACTTTTGAACCGTTTTCCAGATGTTTTACATAAATACCAAAGTAGGTTTAAGTATATCTTGGTAGATGAGTACCAGGATACAAATCACTCACAGTATCTTATCGTCAGGGCTTTATCAGATAAATTTCAAAATATCTGTGTAGTTGGGGATGATGCACAAAGTATTTATGCCTTCAGGGGAGCAAACATTAATAATATTCTGAATTTCCAGAAAGATTATGATGATGTACAAATGTACAGGCTGGAACAGAATTATCGTTCCACCAAAAATATCGTAAGTGCAGCCAACTCCATTATAGATAAGAACAAAACCAAGCTGGATAAGGTCGTTTGGACCGCAAATGATGATGGTCCAAAAATCGTGGTTAATAGATTGCTTACAGACGGTGAGGAGGGAAGATATGTCGCCAGTTCGATCTTTGAAAATAAAATGCAGCACCAACTTAATAATGGTGATTTTGCGATATTATACAGAACCAATGCCCAGAGCCGGGCGATGGAAGATGCTTTAAGGAAAAAGGATATTCCCTACAGGATCTATGGAGGCCTTTCTTTCTATCAAAGAAAAGAGATCAAAGATGTACTTTCTTATTTGAGATTAATCCTGAATCCAAAAGACGAGGAAGCTTTAAAAAGAGTGATCAATTATCCTTCACGTGGAATCGGGATGACGACCATGGATCGTCTGGCCATAGCAGCTAAGGAACATAACCGATCCATTTTTGAGGTGATCGAAAATATGCAGAACCTAAATCTGAATATTAATCGTGGAACGCAGACCAAACTTGAGAATTTTGTGAATATGATCAAGAGTTTCGCGATCATGAATGAAACTAGTGATGCATTCCAGGTAGCCGAAACGGTGACCAAAAAAACAGGACTTGTTCAGGAACTTAAAAAGGACGGTACTCCCGAAGGAATCGCCCGGATAGAAAATATTGAAGAGCTATTGAACGGGATAAGAGACTTCGTGGAAGGACAAAGAGAATTGGCAGATGCCACCGGTTCCCTTTCAGAATTTCTTGAAGATGTGGCCCTGGCAACAGACTTGGATAATGATACGGGCGATGAAGATAGAGTAGCATTAATGACTATTCACCTGGCTAAAGGGCTGGAATTCCCGTATGTATATATCGTGGGAATGGAAGAAGATCTTTTCCCTTCTGCCATGAGCATGAATACAAGGAGTGAACTGGAGGAAGAACGAAGGCTTTTCTACGTGGCACTTACCAGGGCAGAGAAGCAGGCTTACCTTACATATACCCTTTCCAGATATCGTTGGGGAAAACTGGTAGATGCCGAGCCGAGTAGATTTATCGAAGAGATTGACGATCAATATCTGGAATTAATGGTCCCCCAGGATGATTATAAATACAAGCCATTGATCAATACAGATATTTTTGGCGATGATGTGGATAAAAGCAAGTTAAGACAGACCAAGCCAAAGGGAACTCCGCCGCCGGCCCATAAGCCTTCTGAAGAACAATTAAGAAAGCTTAGAAAACTCAAGCCTGCTTCCCAGCAACCAGAACAGGTCAGGAATACTTTAGAACTTTCCGAAGGGAATGAGGTCGAGCATATGAGATTTGGTAAAGGACGTGTCCTGAAGATCGAAGGAGCAGGGCAGGATAAAAAAGCTGAAATTGATTTTGAACAGGGAGGTATCAAAAAGCTTTTATTGAGATTTGCCAAATTGAAAGTATTATCTTAAAAAGAATTTGTGATAAAATGTAAATAATACATATATTAGCTTAGAGAATTAGATATCACCCTACAATCTAAGTTTCAATAAACCAAACAAAATTAATTTTGTGAGAGACCTTATAAAGGTCTCTTTTTTTATGTCCATAATTCAAAAGAAGCTAAAAGGGCTTTAGATCCTTTACCA
This sequence comes from Christiangramia sabulilitoris, assembly GCF_007050985.1. Taxonomy (GTDB): domain Bacteria; phylum Bacteroidota; class Bacteroidia; order Flavobacteriales; family Flavobacteriaceae; genus Christiangramia; species Christiangramia sabulilitoris. The sequence continues at coordinate 359,085 of NZ_VHSF01000002.1, read as the reverse complement.
TCTACATACAAAAAACTTCGTATTTGTTAAAAATGAATTAAAATAAGGTTGCTTCTGTATTCTACTGGCAGATGATTTCTGAATATTCTTTAACTTGAAAAGAAAAATTATGATTCGAGAAGGAAGCAAAGTAAAATGGGAATGGGGCAACGGTACAGCAACAGGAGAAGTTGTTTCAACCTTTACTAAAGAAGTTACCAGGAAGATCGATGGTAATGAAGTAACCCGCAAAGGAGAAGAAGGAAATAAAGCGCTGTACATAAAACAGGAAGACGGGAGCAAAGTATTGAAATTAGAAAGTGAAGTCCAGAAAGCAGATTAAGCATACTTCATCACGATAGTAAAAAGACTAACCACCCTATAAAATTAGAATTATGGCTGAATTACTTAGGATCTATGATGAAAATCCCGCACCCAAGCATATAAATAAAGTAGTTGATACCTTGAAAAAAGGAGGGCTTATTATTTATCCAACCGATACTATTTATGGTTTAGGATGCGATATTACCAACGTTTCGGCATTAGAAAAGATCGCCCAGATAAAAGGGGTGAAACTGGAAAAAGCAAATTTTTCCTTTGTATGTGAAGATCTTAGTAATCTGTCTGATTATGTGAAGCAAATAGACTCTTCTACTTTTAAAATTCTTAAAAGGTCACTTCCCGGGCCATATACCTTTATCCTGCCTGGTGGAAATAATTTACCAAACGTTTTTAAGAAGAAAAAAACGGTCGGGATCCGGGTACCCGATAATAATATTTGCAGAGCTATCGTAAATGGATTGGGAAATCCTATTGTCTCTACCTCGATAAGGGATGAAGATGAGGTTCTGGAATACAGCACCGATCCTGAGCTTATCCGTGAAAAATGGGATCATCTTGTGGATATTGTGATCGATGGGGGTTATGGTGATAATATTCCTTCTACGGTGATAGACCTTACTACGGCAGAACCGGAAGTGATTCGGGAAGGTAAGGGAAGTTTAGATATAATGTAATTACCTTTAAACGCTCAAATACTCCAGATCTGTTCCTAATATTATGGAATTATAGAATTTCAGAAATGCGTTATGTACTTCGCCGGCTTCAAGCACAGAACCTTTCTTTTTGGCAGAATCAGCAAGATCGAAACCGGCCCTAGCCGCCATTGATCTTTGAGTCGGAGTTCCATGGTGCTGGCTGCTGTTGGTCAAACAATCACCTACATTAAAGGAGAGTTCAAAATAATCTGCTATTCGCTTCCAGTTATAGGTAGCTCCGCGTTTATGGCTTAAAAAATAAGCAGCCGCAAAATCTGCTTCGAGTTCAGAAAATCTGGAGCGTTCTGCCATGGGGGGAAGTGAGCTGGCAGAATTCCATTCCAGGTCATTTTCAAACTGTACCTGATGCCACCATTCGTGCGCTAGAATAGAACTGAATGCAACTTTACCTTCAATTCCCACATCAACGAGGCTCTGTAATAATCCATCACCAATCACCAGTAGCCCATTAGACCTGGTAAATGCGTCCAGGGAGAAAAAGGGATTTTCGGGTATGTTAGGAGAAAGCTTATTAATCTCCAAAAGCCAGTCTGCCTTTTCATAAGCTTCATCTCTGTTGCGTACGGTCCGGTCAAAACTTTCGATCATATCGGTTAGAATTTCGCGGTCCTCCAGACTCTTAAAATGTTGCCCGTTTAATCTTATCTCACGGTTAAGATTCCAGAAACTTTCAAGCTCTCTTATTCTTTTTTTAGCTGTTTGATCATACTCTCCATTCTCCCCATAATAATTTTCACCTACATAATAGGTTACATATTTACGGTGTAACTCTGTATAGTAAAATATCAGTCCGGGATCGAAAAGTGGATCTTTCAATAAAGCCTCGGAATAACCAGAAAGTATACGGCCAAAATCTGTGATTTCGCAGGGCTCACTGGTGAAGCCATCTTTGAATAATATTTCATGAATGGCAGTGGATTCAGGCTTGTTATTAAATCCAGAATCGTACTTTTTATAAAATACTATCTCTTTAGGGCTGAACTGCATTGCATCCTGATCTGCAGATTGTATCTCTTCCCGGGAACATGATTGAAAGGTGTATGAGCAAAGAAAAGCACCAAGACACCAGATGTATACATCTGTCTTCTTCATAGCATCAAAAATTAGGTGTGGTTGGTAATCCCTAAAATAATATAAAAACCTGATTTACAACACTATAATAGGTATAAATTAAAAAGCCCCGCAATTGCGGGGCTTTTCAGAAATATATGTTGAAAAAAGTCTTACTCCTGGTTAGAAGTAGCTTTTTCCATTCCTTCTTCGATCATACTGTAGAACTGGTCAAGTTTAGGAAGAACAACAATTCTTGTTCTTCTGTTCTTAGCACGGCCTTCAGCAGTTTCGTTGGTAGCTACAGGAATGTAGTAACTTCTACCTGCTGCAGTCATACGAGCCGGCTCAACACCAAAATCATCCTGAAGTACTCTTACTACAGAAGTAGCACGCTTTACACTAAGATCCCAGTTATCTTCGAACATCGAAGTTTTGATTGGCTTGTCATCTGTATGACCCTCCACCATAAATTCGATGTTTGGCTTGTTCTTAACCACAGTAGCAACTTTTCCAAGTACTTCCTTTGCACGTGGAGTAATGTTGTAACGTCCACTGTCAAATAATAATTTATCTGAAATAGATACGTATACCACACCTTTTTCTACATTGATCTCAATATCCTCATCGCTCATATTTCCAAGAGCACCTTTAAGACTTGTTACCAGGGCTAGAGTTACAGAATCCTTTTTGTTGATTGCATCCTGCATAGAACGAATCGCAAGATCTTTCTCTTTAATGCTCTCTAGCGAACGTTCAAGGTTTTCAGCTTCTTTCTTAGAAAGGGTGGCCAGGTCACCAACGTTGTTCAACAGGGCAGCATTTGTATTATTAAGACGGGTGATCTGCTCGCCCATTCTTTCTTTTTCATCAAGACAGGAATTCAGTTTAACCGTAGCGGTATTTAACTGGTCCTGAGTTTCTCTTTGCTTAGTCTCCAGCTCATTGTATTTTTTCTGTGAAACACATGAAGAGAGCAAAATGGCAGCTGTTGCCGACAAAAGCATGATTTTTTTCATAATAGGTTTCTTATAATTTTATATTGTTAGAATGCCCAAAAATATCAAAAAAATAATAAGACGGAAGCGTATTTTAACATTTCCTTTTTTAAATTATTTTTCGAGCTCACTGAATTTGTTTTTACGCCTTATATAATGGGCGAAAACGATAGATTTGATCTTGTAGTAATCGTTGAAAATAAATGTTTTAGGTCTTTTTTTTCTGATTTTTCCATAATGCCTGTAGAAGCTGCCGTGTGCATCTAAAATAGCGAAGAAATGATTGAATTTTCCTTCGAAAAGAAATTTAAATCCCGCGACCCCGTCCAGGATCATCCTAATAAAAAGAACATAAAATACCCTGCCCGATTCTACATTCTTTAAAAGCATAAAAAGGCTGTTCCTGAAATTGAAGAAGGTCTTCTTTGGATTCATGTCAGCCAGGGTTGCTCCGCCTACGTGGTAGATCCTCGAGGCACTAACATATTTGATCCTGAAACCTTCATTTTGTAACCTCCAGCAAAGGTCGATCTCTTCCTGATGAGCAAAAAAATCTTCATCAAGACCACCCGTTTGCTCATAGTTGTCTTTCCTTATGGCCAGGCAGGCTCCACTGGCCCAGAAAATATATTGATCGTCATTATATTGTCCGTGATCTTCTTCCAAATGTTGAAAGATCCTTCCGCGGCAGAAGGGATATCCAAATTTATCCAGGTAACCTCCGGCAGCGCCCGCATATTCGAAGCAATCTTTCATTTTAAAATCAAGTATCTTAGGCTGGACTGCGGCTGTTTTTGGCTCATTTTCAAAAACCTCAATCACCGGGAGTAACCAGTTTTCTGTCACTTCCACATCACTATTAAGTAATATATGGATATCTTCCGGAACATGTTTTAAAGCCAGGTTATAACCGCCAGCATAGCCTGCATTACGACTATTCTTAATTATTTCAACTTCCGGGAAGTTTTTTTCCAGGAAACTTACAGAGCCGTCTGTAGAGGCATTATCTGCAACGTATATTTTTGCCTGTTTGGAAAAATTGATCACCGAGGGTAAAAACTGTTCCAAAAGGTGTTTTCCATTCCAGTTGAGTATGACAACAGCTACTTTCATTAACGCTTATATTCGGGAAGTTCCTTTAAAAATATATAATTCTCATTCTCATAATCCAACTGGCAGAAGAAATGTTCCAGCCCATTAGTCACCATCAAATAGTTGGCCCGCAAACTAAGGTTATATCTGGCAATCTGGTCAAAGGTGTCCTGGGTAATCTTTACCGAGGGCGCCTTGCATTCTACAATGATGTGTATACCTCCTTCAGGTTCAAAAATTACAATGTCATATCTTTTAACCAGCCCGGCAATCTTAAGTTGCTTCTCTACATTAATATGACTTAGGGGGTATTTCTTCTCCTTTTGAAGAAATTGTACGCAATGTTGTCTTACCCATTCTTCAGGCGTAAGAATGATAAATTTTTTCCTCAGATCATCAAAAACGGCTACTTTATTTTGATTATTTTTGAACCGAAACGAATAAGAGGGAAAATTCAGTTTTTGCATTTTTCAAAAGTAATAAAGATTATTACAGCCCTGCAATTTACTTTTTAGAAATCCCCTGACCTAAAGCTGCACCAAATTCTATATGGACGACGCAAAACAAATCGTAACCGACATTCAGAAAGGAAATATAAAACCTATTTATTTTCTGATGGGGGAAGAGCCATATTATGTGGACAAAATCTCAGATTTTATTGCAGAAAATATTCTTAGCGAGGAGGAACGTGGCTTTAACCAAATGGTTATTTATGGCAGGGATTCCAATATTGAAGAAATCGTAAGCAATGCCAAACGCTATCCCATGATGGCAGAACGGCAGGTGGTTATCGTGAAGGAAGCTCAGGATCTGTCCAGGACTATAGAGAAACTGGTTGATTATGCTGCAAATCCTCAACCAACCACTGTTTTAGTAGTTTGCTATAAATATAAAAAGATCGATAAGCGCAAAAAGCTGCACAAGACGATCTCTAAAACCGGGGTGATCTTCGAGGGTAAACGCTTATATGAAAACCAGGTTGGTGATTGGATCATAAAAACCCTGAAAAGCAGGAATTATGGAATTTCCCCGAAAGCTGCCCAAATGCTGGTGGAATTTTTAGGTACAGACCTGGGGAAGATTGATAACGAACTTCAGAAATTACAACTTATCTGTCCGGCAGGAACTACTATAAATCCCGAGATCATTGAGGAAAATATTGGAATAAGTAAGGACTTTAATAATTTCGAGCTTCGAAAAGCGGTAGGCGAGAGGGATACGCTTAAAGCGCACAGGATTATAAATTACTTTTCTCAAAATCCAAAGGATAATCCCATGATCGTTACAGTTTCGTTATTGTTCTCATTCTTTTCGCAACTCTTACAATATCATGGTCTTTCAGATAAATCCAAGCCGGCCGTAGCGAAGCAACTAAAAGTAAATCCATATTTTGTTAGTGATTATGTAACGGCGGGTCGAAATTATCCAATGAAAAAAGTGAGCCATGTAATTAGCCTGTTGCACGAAACAGATGTGAAAAGTAAAGGAGTGGGAGCTTCAAATGTTTCTCAGGGAGATCTTTTAAAAGAACTCCTGGTGAAAATAATGAATTAAAGCATGAGTAGATTTTCATCCTGGATCAATGCGGCCAGATTAAGAACCTTGCCTTTATCAATTTCCGGAATCATTGTAGGAAGCAGTATAGCCGCTCATGCAGGATATTTTGATATCGCGATTTTCAGCCTGGCGCTGGGAACCACCTTGGGCCTGCAGATACTTTCAAATTTTGCGAATGACTATGGGGATGGGGTAAAAGGTACCGATAATGAAGAAAGAATAGGTCCCGCGAGGGCGATTCAAAGCGGATTAATTAGCGAGAAGGAAATGAAACTGGCTATGGTGGTAACAGCCGTCTGCACCCTGTTTCTGGCGATTCTGCTTATTTATGCATCGTTCGGTCGTGACCAGCTAATTTCGGCTTTGATCTTTTTTATTCTTGGTGTGGCTGCCATAATTGCGGCAATAAAATATACCGTTGGTAACTCAGCTTACGGATACCGGGGAATGGGTGATATATTTGTATTTGTTTTTTTTGGTCTTGTCGCTGTCTATGGATCTTACTATTTATATAGTCACAACCACGAGATCATCAGTGCCTTTCCGGCCATATCTATAGGATTTCTTAGCGTGGCGGTATTAAATCTCAATAATCTGCGTGACCGAATTTCTGATGCCAGAGCTAACAAAAGAACGCTGGTGGTCAAGCTGGGAGAAAAAAGAGCTAAAAATTATCATTATATTCTTATTATCGGTTCACTTTTCTGCTTCCTGATATATTCCGTTCTAACTACATCAGAACTAAATGATTTTATATATCTCATCGGGTTTGTTCCCCTAATTTTTCATCTTCAGCGGGTGGTGGACAATAAAGACCCTAAAGTCCTGGATCCTGAATTAAAAATAGTTGCACTTTCCACTTTCGGCATTTCCATTCTTTTTGCTCTTGGCCTGATCTGGTAGTTAGCTCGAGAAAATTAACAAAATTATATAGACTATGGCCATCAGGTTTTTTAGTGAATTCCTATTTTTATAAAAACCAACATTTTTAAATTATGAAAATCACTTTTTACGGCCAGAATACCCTTGCATTGAAAATAGGAGATATCGATGTGCTGGTAGATCCTTTCATAACGGGCAATGACCTCTCAAAGGACAAGGTTGATATAATGGATCTGAAGGCAGATTTTATTTTACTTACTCATGCTCATCAGGATCATACTCTGGATGCTGAAGCGATAGCTAAAAATACCGGTGCAGTGATCGTTAGTAATTTTGAAATTGCTAATCATTATGAAGCAAAAGGTTTAGAGGTTCACCCTATGAATCATGGTGGAAGCTGGGATTTTGAATTCGGAAAGGTGAAATATGTCAACGCAATCCATACCAGTTCATTTCCAGATGGAAGTTATGGTGGGCAACCCGGCGGATTTGTAATTGAAGGAGAACACAAGAATATTTATATCGCAGGCGATACTGCTTTGACCATGGATATGAAATTGATCCCAATGAAAACAGATTTGGACCTGGCGGTGCTGCCAATTGGTGATAATTTCACAATGGGAGTGGATGATGCAATTATTGCCAGTGACTTCATTGAATGTGATAAGATCTTAGGCTGTCATTATGATACCTTTGGATATATTGAAATAGACCATGAAGAAGCGAAAAAGAAATTTTATGAAAAAGGGAAGGACCTCATGCTTCTGGAAATTGGAGAATCTATAGAATTATAGTACATGAAGGCAGATTATAAGAAGTATATTCTCAATTTTAAACGCCCCAGCGGAACTTCCCGGGGCGTTCTTGTTGAAAAGGAAACCTGGTTTCTGAAAATTTCCGATGGCGGGAATTTCGGCATCGGGGAATGCGGGATCCTAAGGAGTTTAAGTTATGATGACAAGCCAGATTATGAAGAAAAGCTAAAGTGGACCTGTAATAATATTAATATGGGCAGGGAAATGCTTTGGGAAGAACTAAGAGAATTTCCAAGTATTCAATTTGGTGTGGAAATGGCTTTTCAAAGTTTAGAGGCTAAGCATCCATTTTTGCTTTATCCTTCAGACTTTACCAATGGTAAAAGTGCTATTCCTATTAACGGCCTTATCTGGATGGGAGACAAGACTTTCATGAAGAATCAGATTTCAGAAAAGATCGCCGCAGGATTTAACTGTATCAAATTAAAGATAGGTGCGATAGATTTTGAAACTGAATTGGACCTTCTGCAGGCGATTAGAAGTGAATTTTCTGAAAGAGATATAGAATTGCGGGTGGATGCAAATGGCGCATTTAATCCGCAGGATGCCATGGAAAAGTTAGATAGGCTGGCTCAGTTTGATCTGCATAGTATAGAACAACCTATAAAACAGGGACAGATCGAAGAAATGGCTGATTTGTGCCGAAAAACTCCGTTACCAATTGCTTTGGATGAGGAACTAATTGGACTCACCAATGTAACAGATAAAGAAAACCTGATACAAATAGTAAATCCACAATATGCGATCTTCAAGCCCAGCCTGATTGGTGGGATAAAGGGTACGGTTGAGTGGAAAAATATATGTGAGGCTCAGGGTGTAAAATGGTGGATCACCAGTGCCCTGGAAAGCAATGTGGGTCTAAATGCTATTGCACAATGGACCTACACTCTTAAACCGGATTTACCGCAGGGATTGGGGACCGGCGGCCTATATACTAATAATTTCGAAAGTCCGTTGGAGGTCGAAAATGGAAATATTCATTATAATCCTTCGAAGCACTGGGAATTTAATTTTTAATTAATTTATGTTTATAGCACAGGCATTCAAGTATTCACACTCCTTCTGGCGTTATTTAGTCATTCCTGTATTATTTTTTGGTCTAATGGCCCTCAACTTTGTCTTTATCGAAATGATGGATATCGATATAGGGCAAGTCATGCAGGAAGAAATTGCCCGTAAAGGATCCAACCGGGTCCTGGTTGAAAACCTGCTCGCATTCGTGATTTTCCTGGCAGGACTTTTTCTCTGGGTAAAATATGTACATCATCAGCCTATAAAAGCATTAACGACCAGTAGGAAAAAAATAGACTGGAGCCGGTTCTGGTTTGTCTTTATATTAGTGGGTGCCTTTAGTATAATTATAACCTTGCTGGATTATTTTGCCAATCCGGAGGATTATGTAGTGAATTTTGAATTAGAGCCGTTTCTGTATCTACTATTGATCTGTGTGCTGTTGATTCCTATCCAAACCAGTTTTGAAGAATACTTCTTCAGGGGTTATCTCATGCAGGGATTGGGCATATTGGCCAGAAATCGATGGGTTCCCTTAATTTTTACTTCGCTGGTTTTTGGGGGACTGCATTATTTTAATCCTGAAGTGACCAAGCTGGGGGATATCATCATGATACACTATATAGGTACCGGCTTTATGTTGGGAATCATTACTTTGATGGACGAGGGGCTGGAATTGGCGCTTGGATTTCATGCGGCAAATAACCTCATTACGGCCTTACTGGTTACTGCAGACTGGACCGCATTTCAAACAAATTCTATTCTTAGGGATGTATCAGAGCCCTCTGCAGGCTGGGATGTTTTTATTCCGGTTCTTGTTATTTATCCACTGTTCCTGTATATCATGGCAAGAAAGTATAAGTGGACCAACTGGAAGGAAAAATTAACCGGAAAGGTAGAGAAGCCGGTAGAGTTAGAGCCAGAAAGGTTCTAAACCGATTATTTTTTAATAATGATGAAGTGCCAAAACCGATTTGGAATTCATAAATGTTAATAAACATTTTTAAAAATCCCATTTCAATTCGTTAACTTTAGAGATATCGACTAACTTCATCAAATATGCCAGATAAGTTTAAAATACCCGAAACTCATTCAGATTTTCGACTGAACAAGAGGCATTACACGAATTCTGAGCTTAAGCAGATTGCTTATAGTTTTATAAAGGAAGGTGAGCCCTACGAGCAGCAGATAGGCAGTTTTTTGATGGACTGGTTGAAACCAACTTCTTATATCGAAGTTCAAACTTCAGGGTCTACTGGTAAACCAAAGAAAATGAAGCTAAAGAAAGAGCATATGATAAACTCTGCTTTAGCAACTTCAAAGTTTTTTGAACTACCGGCACGTACTACCGCATTGCTTTGCCTTCCCGCAGAGTATATAGCCGGGAAGATGATGCTGGTAAGAGCTATGGCCTTGGGCTGGGACCTTGATACGATTCCTCCTTCTTCTAATCCCCTGGATAACCTTTTCAAGGTTTACGATTTTTCGGCCATGACTCCATTCCAGTTAGATAATTCCATTGCGCGGTTGCACCTGGTGAAGAAGCTTATTATTGGCGGTGGTGCAGTATCTCCCAGATTAAGAAAGATGTTGAAAGATGTGGAATCCGTTTTATACGAAACTTACGGGATGACTGAAACCTGTAGTCATATTGCAGCCAAAAAACTCAATCCTAAGAAAAAACGGAAAGCGGAAAGGCCGTTCAGATTAATGCCAAATGTGCATATTGCCCAGGATGAAAGAGGCTGTTTGATAATAAAAGCTCCTAATATTTTGGATGAGGATATAGTCACGAATGATGTGGTAGAAATTATTACTTATAAAAGGTTTCTGTGGAAGGGTAGATATGACAATGTCATAAATTCTGGCGGGATCAAATTATTTCCCGAGCAGATCGAACAGAAACTTAACGAGGTACTGGACCGGCGTTTTTTCGTAACATCCATGCCAGATGAATCTCTTGGTGAGAAGCTTATTTTATTTGTAGAAGATGATTTTTCTGAAGATACCATCGAGGAATTGCAGGAGGAGATCGATAAAATTAAGTCACTAAGTAAATACGAAAAACCTAAGAAGATCTATCTTATCGAAAAATTTGAGGAAACCCCTAATGGCAAGATACATCGTGAAAACACTTTGAAAAGCCGGGTTTCATAGAATTATGCGCTACTTACTTTTCATAATAACACTCCTTTCAATGCTTCAGAACAAGGTGATTTTTGATTTTGAGAGGGAATTAGACCTGGAAGACTGGAAACTTGTACTCGACGGAGTGATGGGAGGCCTTTCTACAGGAGACTTTTATCTGAACGATGATGGCTATGCAGTTTTCGAAGGAGTTGTTTCCCTTGAAAATAATGGAGGGTTTTCATCGGTAAGATATGATTTACCTAAAATGGAGATTGGAAGCAGTGAATTTGTGATTTTAAAACTAAAAGGGGATGGGAAGAACTATCAATTCCGTGTAAAAAATAAGGATAGCAATTACTATTCCTATATCATCGAATTCTGCACTAATAAAGAATGGCAGGAAATTAAAATCCCTCTGGATAAAATGTATCCTTCCTTCAGGGGGCGAAAATTGAATCAGCCTAATTTCAATCATGATCATATAGATGAAATTGCTATTTTAATCGGGAATAAAAAAAATGAAGCTTTCAAACTGCTTATCGCTAAAATCGAATTACAATAATCTACTATCAAACTCCTGTTTATTTCTATGAAAAAGATCCTGCTAGCTACCATCATTTTATTTACCGCTTTTGCCCAAAGCCAGGTGTTAGATGAGAGAGAAAGATCAAAGGTTAATGACCAGATCCTTGCTGATAGGTTTAACAACCTGCTTCCCAAACTGATGGATCGCAGTGGTATTGATATGTGGGTGGTTATTTCCAGAGAATATAATGAAGATCCGGTTTTAAGAACCATGCTGCCATCCACCTGGTTAAATGCCCGAAGAAGAACAATTTTAGTGTTTAACCGGGATAAGGAGGCAGACAGTCTGGAAAAACTAGCCATAGCCAGGTATAATATTGGAGACAATATTGTTTCTGCCTGGGACAAAGAGAAAGAACCCAACCAGTGGAAAGCATTAATAGATATTATTAAAGAAAGAAACCCTTCTAAGATCGCGCTTAATTTCTCTGATAATTTTGGCATCGCAGACGGGCTGGCGAAAACAGATTTTGAGCAATTCAAAGCTGCTTTGCCCGGGGAATATCACGATCGTATTGTTTCTGCGGAAGACCTTGCAGTTGGTTGGATTGAAACCCGAACCCTTCGTGAAATGGTTCTTTTTAGCGATCTTGTGGAGCTTACCCATGAAATTATTGCAGAAGCTTTTAGCACACTCGTTATACAACCCGGGGTTACTACTACAGATGATGTGGTTTGGTGGCTGCGGCAGAAAGTTACCGATATGGGTATGGAAACCTGGTTTCATCCAACAGTAGATATACAGCGAAGCAATGAAGAACTGGTAGATCATATTACCGCATTTTCAAATGAAAATGGCAGTTCTGTTATTTTACCGGGGGACCTTATACATTGTGATTTTGGAATTTCCTATCTGAATTTAAATACAGACTGCCAGCAAATGGCCTATGTTTTAAAGGATGGAGAAAACAAGGCACCGGTATTTTTAGAAAAGGCCTTTTCTAAAGGAAATTTGTTGCAGGATATCCTTACTTCAAATTTTAAGACGGGACTTACCGGAAACGAGATCTTAAAGAAAAGTCTGAAGGAAGCAAAAGAACAGGGCTTAAAAGCCTCTATTTATACTCACCCGCTTGGTCTTTACGGTCACTCTGCGGGACCAACTATCGGGATGTGGGATCAGCAAGGTGGAGTTCCTGGGCCCGGCGATTATCCTCTATATGAAAATACGGCTTACGCGATCGAATTAAATACAGAGGTAAATATTCCTGAATGGGAGAAGAGCGTTAGAATCATGCTGGAAGAAGCAGGATTCTGGGGTGAAGATGGATTCAGATATGTGAATAAAAGACAAAGAGATCTTAGGCTAATTCCTTCAGAAAAAGCTGAAAACTAAAAAAAGCCAGTTTTAATATCCCATTTTCATCATGTAATCTGCGGAATGTTTCCCGGATCCATAGAAAATAAAGAACACACTAATTACTGTTACCAGGAGGGCAAGGATCAATGCTGAAGAATTCATTTCTCCAACGAAATTGATCAGAATTGCCCCGATCAGGATTGGGATCTGTGCGATAAGTGCCCATCTCGTCAATAATCCAAAAGCAATAAGAATACCTCCAACCAGGTGTGCAGATGCTACATAATGAACTATGAGCATAGTGCCTCCAAAACCTTGTAGAGGTTTTATCAATTCTGCCAGCATTTCGGTTTGTGAGATGAATTGGACTCCTTTTATAAAGAAAAAGACTCCCAGCGCTACCCGTAATAGATCAAGCCAGTAGTAAGTATGTGCATTGGCCCATTTATTAAGTGATTTAATACTTAACATAATGCAATAATTTACCTTAAGTTACTAAAAACCAGTAAAATATCCGCCTTTATGCCGATCTAATTGTTTGAATTTCAGGATATCTGGAAAGCTTTATGGTACGATCTCAGTTTCTATGTAGAATTCGAGATCATTCACTTTTAATTCATCAAGTTCTTCACCGGTCTCGTAGGATTGCCATTCTGAGGTAGCGTTCAAACGTATCTCTTCTTCATCGATGAATACATCAACGGGCATTTTAAAGCTTAGAACGTCTGCTTTCCAGCGGTAAAGTATCTGGTCATCAGCCTGTCTCAACTGCAGAACCGGCAAAGAAGCATGTCTGAGATATTGATCAAATACCGGTTTTAGATCTACCTCTGTGGCCATATCGAAAAATTCCTCGGTGTCCTCTGTAGTAATAGTTCTATGCTTAAAGGTTTCTGTATAATCTCTTAAGGTTTTCCACCATAATTCATCGTTATCGTAGATGCTTCTTATCATATTCAAAAGGTTGGAGCCTTTATAATACATGTCGCTTGAACCTTCCGCATTTACCCCATAATCCCCAATGATCTTACGTTGATTTGAAATATTTCGCCTTATTCCCTTAATGTACTGCAGGCTTTCTTTCTTTCCCCAGCGACATTCAGTATAAATAGCTTCCGTATAACTGGTAAAGCCTTCGTGGATCCACATATCGGCAATATCTTTTGCGGTGATACTGTTTCCATACCATTCGTGACCTGATTCATGGATGATAATAAAATCAAATTTTAACCCAATTCCGGTTCCAGACAGATCCCTGCCAAGATATCCCTTCCGGTATTGGTTTCCATAAGCTACCGCACTCTGGTGTTCCATCCCCAGGTATGGTGTTTCGATAAGTTTGAAACCGTCTTCTACGAAAGGATAAGGCCCCATTTTCTTATAAAAACAGGCCATCATATCCTTCACCTCAGTAAAATGAACTTTAGCTTTCTCCAGGTTATATGGCAATACGTAATAGTCCAGAGTCAGGTCTCTATATTCATCAGAAAAATGCACGTAGTTACCTATATTGAGCATTATGTTATAATTATTGATCGGGTTCACCACTTTCCAGCTCCACTCGGTAAATCCATTACCCAGGTCTTTTTCACCTATTAACCTACCGTTGGAAACGTTCATGAGACCATTGGGTACGGCAATATCTAACCTAGCCTCCTCAGGTTCATCGCTTTGATGATCCTTGTTGGGATACCATAAACTTGCGCCAGTTCCCTGGACTGCAACCCCAATCCAGGGATTACTGTCTTCATCCTTATCCCAAACAAAGCCGCCATCCCAGGGAGCGTTTTTGGCTACTACCGGATTTCCATGATAATAAAATTGTATAGAATCTGAAATACCTTTTTGCAGGGGTTCGTCGAATTTTATGAAGACTGCATTATATTCCCTTTCATAACTCAATTCTTTACCTCGGTGCATGATCGAATCTATCTGCATATTTTTGAAAAGATCCAATTGCATTACCGGCAACTCTGCTATTACTTTAAAACTAATGGTATTAGACCCGGAAATGAATTTGTTTTCAGGTTCTACTTTTAATTTCAAATGATATTTCTGTACATCAAAACCAGTCCTTTCAGGTCTTAGGGAACCTCTAAGGGTATCTGCCTTAGTAAAATTGGAATGATTTTCTCCAACTACCTGAGCATTCAGATTACAAAATGAAAAAAATAATATAAGTGCCGGGATAATACGTTTCATGTTCAAATAAATTTGGAGAGCCAAGTTATAGTTTTTTGAGCAATATTCCCTTTAGCCTTTATCTGTGCATTCTCAATCGAAGCTATAAAATAACACCTTCAAATTTCTCGGTATACTTTGGCAATTCTCCTTCACCTAGCATTTCTTTTAAATTGGTTTCTATGGTGATACTTATCTGGGTAAGGGGTGTGTCTTCCATTTTGTTTTCAAAAGGATCTTCTGTGCGTTCCCCTATCTGGTCAAGTGCAAGGAATATAAAGTTTATGGTAAGGGAAAGAGGGATGTTGATCCAGCCTAATTCTTCAATAAATGCAAACGGAACCAGGGTGCCATGCATAAATACAAATATCCTGGAAGAAAAACTATAAGGCCTTGGAAGCGGAGTATTCTTGATCCTCTCGCTCATTCCCTGATGGTTGTTAAATTCAGTCAGGGTTTCATTCAGCTTTACAAAACGATAATCTGAAAGCCAGCCTTTTTCAAAGGCGGTTCTTAGGTCCTCTCCCTGTAGTTGTAATAGATAGTTAGGAGGATTGTTTTTCTCCCGGAATAGCCTGAACTCTTCGGAAGATAGAAAGGCTTTGACATCGGCATATCTGTTATGATCCTCTACTAATTCATTCCTGTTTTTATTATATGGTTTTCTAATCCTGAGGAATACTCTCAAGGCGTGTACAAAACCAATATGGCGATAAATCACTCTTTTCTGCCATTGTTCAAGTTCATCTGCATATGCATTTTCTGTAGGAAGGGCCAGATTAAGAATTTCTCTTCCCCACGCGCGGCTGTAGTTAACCAGTAGTCCCCAGATTTTCCTGGCTTCCCACCAACGATCATAGGCACTGTTATTTTTAAAACCCAGGTATATGGCCAGGGCTGTACTTAGGGTTGCAATAGCGTTAAAAGGAATGCTTAGCCTTTCAAAATTGAATTGAATATGTAACACATAAACCAGTAATGATAGTATGAAAAAGTAGATCATACTTTTCCAGGTATAATATACAATGTGTTTCCAGTTGAGGTTCCTCGAGACGATCATTTGAGCATATTTTTGTGAAAAATTACACCAAAAACCGACTCGTTTTACGGGATAAAACTCATTTATATATTATTTAATATCTCCTGCCAAATTTTTCTAAAAAGAACAGAAGTATGCTTTCTCAGGGCTCACGTGGATAGAATTATCATGATATATGGTGAAGAAAAACTTATACCGGGAAATAAAAAAACCATCAGGAATTAGCTGATGGTTTTATCACATTTATTATTTATTCAATTTATACCTGCAAAACTCCCATATTGAAGTCTTTTTCAATAGGGGCGTGGTTTGCAGCCTCAATTCCCATTGATATCCATTTTCTCGTGTCTAAAGGGTCTATGATCGCGTCTGTCCAGATTCTGGCTGCGGCATAATAAGCTGAGGTTTGCGCATCATATTTTGCTTTCAATTTTTCAAAAACTTCTTTTTCCTTTTCCTCGTCTACTTTTTCACCTTTTTTCGCCATTGATGCAGTCTCAATCTGGGCAAGCACTTTAGCGGCCTGGGTTCCACCCATAACAGCAAGTTCAGCACTAGGCCAGGCAGCGATCAATCTTGGATCATAGGCTTTCCCACACATGGCGTAATTTCCGGCGCCGTAAGAGTTTCCTATGATAATAGTGAATTTAGGTACCACAGAATTACTCACGGCATTCACCATTTTTGCCCCATCCTTTATAATTCCTCCATGTTCACTTTTGCTGCCTACCATAAATCCGGTAACATCCTGCAGGAAAACCAGAGGTATTTTTTTCTGGTTACAATTAGCAATAAAGCGAGTAGCTTTATCTGCAGAGTCTGAATAGATGACTCCACCAAATTGCATTTCCCCTTTTTTGGTTTTTACTATTTTTCTCTGATTCGCCACGATTCCAACAGCCCAGCCGTCTATTCGTGCATATCCCGTGATGATAGTCTGGCCATAGCCTTCTTTATACTCTTCGAATTCTGAATTGTCTACCAGTCGATAGATGATCTCATGCATATCATATTGATCACTCCTCTTCTTTGGTAGAATTCCATAGATCTCTTCCTGTTTTTGCTTTGGTTTGGCAGGTTTAGAATGACTATAACCCGCCTTGTCAAAATCACCGATCTTATCCATAATTTTCTGGATACGGGTCAAAGCATCCTTATCATCTTTGGCTTTATAATCTGTAACCCCACTTATCTCGCTGTGAGTAGTTGCACCACCTAAAGTTTCATTGTCAATTGATTCGCCAATTGCGGCTTTTACCAGATAACTTCCGGCCAGAAAGATACTACCTGTTTTTTCAACGATAAGTGCTTCATCACTCATTATAGGTAAATATGCCCCGCCAGCGACGCAACTACCCATAACCGCAGCGATCTGGGTAATGCCCATGCTGCTCATAACGGCGTTATTTCTAAAGATCCTTCCGAAGTGTTCCTTATCTGGAAAAATTTCGTCCTGCATTGGTAGAAATACCCCGGCACTATCCACTAAATATATAATGGGCAGCCTGTTTTCAATGGCTATTTCCTGAGCTCTAAGGTTCTTTTTTCCTGTTATAGGAAACCATGCCCCGGCTTTTACTGTAGCATCGTTTGCCACAACTATACATTGTTTACCCGATACATATCCCATCTTGACCACTACACCACCACCGGGGCAGCCGCCATGTTCTTTATACATTCCATCACCGGCAAAGGCGCCAATTTCAATCGATTTCTCTTTATCATCCAGCAAAAAATCTATTCTTTCCCTGGCGGTCATTTTCCCTTTAGCGTGATGTTTTTCAATACGCTTTTCTCCTCCACCTAATTTAATTTTGGCAAGCTTTTGTTTCATGGTGGAAACTAAAAGCTTATTATGATCTTCATTTTTGTTGAAGTTGATGTCCATTATATTGAGCTTTTTACAATAAATTGTTTATTTTAATGTGATTAATTTTAAATTAATCTTTAATTCTGAGGAAAATTTACGAATTCTCATTCAGAATTGGCTTTTGGCTAAAATACAAAAAGACCGCAATTCTCAGCTTCGAAAAAAGCAATAAAAATTAGCCGATATTTGTTTAAAAACAGGGATTATGTCAATGAATAAAAACAGCATATTTGGTTGGGCATCTTTTTTATTATTTCTGGTGGGAGCAGCTTTGGTTTTACTGGGGGTTTTGAAGTATAAGGATTATGCCATCGGCTTTTCGGTTACGGGTATAGGGTTCTTTTTTATATCCTGGGTTTTCAATGCGCTGAAAGGTAGAGTTTAAAAGAAAATCATGATCTCAGATAAAGAAAGCAGAAAGCAACTGGTAGCTCATCTGGAAGGTGGTCTGGCTTATGCATCCATAGAAAGTTTTATCGATGCCATACCCTTCGGGAAAATTCGTAAAAGACCTTCTGGTTTACCTTATTCTTTTTATGAAGTTTTCTTTCATATCTGGTTTGCCCAGAAAGATATCCTTGACTACATCAATTCACCTGAATACTCCCCGAAAGAATGGCCCACAGATTACTGGCCAGATGTCCCCGAACCTGCAAGCGAAGAGGAGTGGGAGGATCTAAAAGCCAATTATTTTGAGGATAGGAAGTTACTTAAGGATCATTTGCTGAACGAAGAATTCGACCTGGGTCAGCCTGTGTTAAATTCTCAGGATCATACTCTGCTAAGAGAGATACTTCTGGTGATCGAACATACAGCCTATCATACAGGACAATTACTGTTAATCCAGAGATTATTGGGGGTTTATGATAATTGAATTCTGTGAAAAATTCAGGATATTTGCAATCTCTAATAATTAAGAATTTTAATATTAAGATATATGTCAGACGATAAAAAAGTGATTTTTTCAATGTCTGGAGTTACCAAGACCTTTCCAAAGGCAAATACTCCTGTCCTGAAAAATATTTATTTAAGCTTCTTTTACGGAGCCAAGATCGGGATCCTTGGATTAAATGGTTCCGGTAAATCGACCTTATTGAATATCATTGCCGGTAAAGACCAGAATTTCCAGGGTGATGTGGTGTTCTCTCCTAATTACAGCGTGGGAATGCTGGAGCAGGAACCAGAACTGGATGATGAAAAAACGGTACTGGAAGTTGTAAAGGAAGGAGCTGCGGAGACAGTTGCTATTCTTGATGAATACAACAAAATAAACGATATGTTCGGCTTGCCGGAAGTTTATGAGGATGCAGATAAGATGCAAAAACTTATGGACAAGCAGGCAGAACTTCAGGATAAGATCGACGCCAGTAATGCCTGGGAACTGGATACAAAACTGGAGATTGCCATGGATGCTCTAAGAACACCTGAGCCAGACAAGAAGATCGCAGTGCTTTCCGGAGGGGAAAGAAGAAGGGTAGCTCTATGTCGCCTTCTGCTTCAGGAGCCGGATGTATTACTTTTGGATGAGCCAACCAACCACCTGGATGCTGAATCTGTGCACTGGCTGGAGCATCATTTACAACAATATAAAGGGACAGTTATCGCCGTAACCCACGACCGTTACTTTCTTGATAATGTTGCCGGATGGATATTGGAACTGGACAGGGGAGAGGGAATTCCATGGAAAGGAAATTATTCTTCCTGGCTGGATCAAAAATCCAAGAGACTTGCTCAGGAACAGAAACAGGCAAGTAAACGTCAAAAAACACTGGAACGCGAGCTTGAGTGGTCCAGAATGAGCCCCAAAGGCAGGCAGACTAAGCAAAAGGCAAGACTTAAGAATTATGACAAACTTTTGAGTCAGGATCAAAAGCAGATGGATGAAAAGCTCGAGATCTATATTCCTAACGGACCTCGTTTAGGAACAAATGTGATCGAAGCAAATGGAGTGAGTAAGGCATTTGGAGATAAATTGCTTTATGAAGATCTTAATTTTAATCTTCCGCAGGCTGGAATTGTTGGGATTATTGGGCCAAACGGTGCCGGTAAAACCACTATTTTCAAAATGATCATGGGTGAAGAAGAGCCTGATAAAGGAAGTTTTACTGTTGGAGAAACAGCACAGATAGCATATGTAGATCAAAGCCATTCTAATATAGATCCTGATAAGACTATCTGGCAAAACTTTAGTGACGAACAGGAGTTGATCATGATGGGAGGACGTCAGGTGAATTCGAGAGCTTACCTAAGCCGATTTAATTTTAGCGGAAGCGAGCAGAATAAAAAAGTAAGCATGCTATCTGGTGGGGAGCGAAACCGTCTTCATCTTGCGATGACGCTTAAGGAAGAAGGAAACGTTTTACTTCTGGATGAGCCAACTAATGATCTTGATGTGAATACTTTAAGGGCCCTGGAAGAAGGACTGGATAATTTCGCCGGATGTGCTGTAGTGATCTCTCACGACCGTTGGTTCCTGGATAGAATTTGTACTCATATTCTTGCATTCGAAGGAGACTCTCAGGTATATTTCTTTGAGGGTAGTTTTTCAGATTATGAAGAGAATAAAAAGAAACGTCTGGGCGGTGATATTATGCCAAAGCGTATTAAATATAAAAAACTGGTTCGTTAGGCCTGAATTTTTAGAAAAAATGAAAGGAGTTGAAAATTTTAAAATTCAACTCCTTTTTTTATTATGTGCCGTCACTAATTCCTGGAAATTACTTTTTCTTCGGCATTGGTCCCCGAAGGTGAATTATTAGGCCGTCCAGAAAATTTCTGAGAAACTGGTCCCCGCATTCCACATATTTTTCATGGTCTTCTCTCCTAAAAATAGCACCAAGTTCACTCTTGGAAACTTTAAAATCTACCAGTTCACAGATCTTTACAATATCCTCATTGGTTAGTTTATGTGCTACCCTTAATTTTTTAAAAATATCATTATTTGTAAGTGCCATTGTTATTTTATGTCTGAAGGTTAAATTTTTCTGCTAAGTTAAGAGCTGTTTGTATATCATCTTCATTTTTAATAGAATCTTTGGCATCTGTAAGCAGGTTTTTAGCTTCACGCCTCAGATTTTCTGAATATGAGGTTTCCCTGGTTTGCTGTTTTTCCAGGTAATAGAACATTAGTAATAATTTCTGTACAAGGACAATGTCGTGCTTACAATAGGTGCGAATGGAGGCCATAATGTTATGTAGAAGATCCTCAAAATCTATAGTATTTAATCTAATGTAAGCGGTTTCATCCCTTATGATTACACTGGTATTCTTTTTCTTCATTCTCAACGCCAGTAGTTCAGTAAGATAATCTATACCATTAATAGCGGTACCGGGATCATTTATTCCAGGGGACATTGCTTTTACTATGATTTCGGTGATCTGCTTAAAGGCCAGGGTGTAATTATCTGAAACGAGTTCTTCCCTGGAGAAATTGAAATTAGAAAGTATTTTTTTTATAACCTCTTCGTCCAGGTCTTTATTAACCTTGAATAATGGAATGCCATTCAATACAAATATTCCTTTAACCGGAAGTATATGTAATTTAATGTTTTCAGCCTCGCAGATATCAATAAGGTTAGTAAAGGAAATATTTTGTAGGTAACCACTTTTTTCACTGTGGTACTCCTTCCAGTCTTCTGTTGATGGAAAATTATCATATTGATCTTCTTCAGAATCGATCAGTTCATCAAGTCTTCTTTTTGCGATCTTAAAAATATTTTGCAGGATATTACTGATCTGGATACTCTGGGAAATGTTATGAATAAAGTAAATGAAAGCATAAATACTTACAACTGTCTGAATGATGCCTAACAGGACTGCAAATCCAGGTATTTGATATTGGTCCCCGGTAGGTTGAATGGCAAAAAGGATAAATATGCAATACAGAATTGTGAAAAGATAGATTCCTAAAATAACCTGATGTCGCCGGTCACTTATCAAACCCGGTAATAACCTTGGCGAGAAATTGCTGGAAGCCTGGCTTAATAATAACATTACCATCGAAAAGCTAAAAACCACCATGGAAATAAGTCCTGTAATTAGCGAACTAAGAATGGTCATCGCGGTATCCCCATTATCTACAACTAATACCGGAACATGCTCGATAAGATATTTTGAAATCCCCCTGTTTTCAAGGTAAAGCATAAAAAATGCAAAGTTGAAGCCCAGGAATGCTAATAGGGTAGGATAAAAGGCAATTTTGCTTTCAATGACATTAAAGAAAGCCAGGGTGCGGTTAAACAATTGCTTCATTAGAAATTATTTGATCTTAAAGTTAAGGATTCTCATAAAAGGGGATATTAATTAACGCTTATTTAGTAAGTCGGACAAAAAGACATGGTTTAGAGAATAATTTAAGACAAAAAGGCAGTTGGCGAGCTATGGTATTCGATTTGCTAAATATTTATTGAAAATTTTACTATTAATCTTTAAAAATATACAGCTATGAGTTTAATTAAAAGAAACGAGACAAATTGGTTGCCTTCAGTTTTTGATGATATGTTCAGAACTGACTGGCTGGGAGGTACTACAAATGTTAACAGTATAGGTACCAGTATACCTGCTGTGAACATTATGGAATCTGAAGATAGTTTTAATGTGGAAGTAGCAGCTCCGGGAATGTCTAAAGAAGATTTTAATATCGAGTTGGATAATGATGTACTTACCATTTCTTCAGAAGAGAAAAAAGAAGAAGAAAGTACAGATAAAAATGGAAGATTTACCAGAAAAGAGTTTAGCTACCGCAGCTTTAAAAGAGCTTTTAGCTTACCAGATTCTGTAGACAGTTCTAAGATTTCAGCTTCTTATGAAAATGGAGTATTAGAGATTGCGCTTCCAAAGAAGGAGGAAGCTAAAGTTCAGGCGAAACGATTGATAGATATTTCTTAGTCTGAAGTAATTTGATTAGTTAAGGAAAAGAGCACCCAAAAACCGGGTGCTTTTTTATTGATTTAGAAGAATCCACCTGTTACCTGCGCTCTGTATTGTTAGTACTTGCTGAGGTTTAATACTCAATACTTTTGCATTGGTTCTTACGTCAAAAAGATCATCACTGCCTAAAAATATAAATGGTTTTTCTGAATTCCCCGGCCAGTTGATAAGTCTTAAAATACGTCCTTTATTTGATGCAGACGCGGGAATGATCAATGCTGTAATCTGGTTGTTGATTCTTAAAGTTCCTATATCATCTGTGATCGTAAATTCCCCTGTATTACTGGTGGTGCTGGAGTAATTCTGAATACCGGCATTACTCCATGATACCTGCCCGGTCGCACTGGTCATCATAACCTGTCCATCTGTTCCTCTCGCTGCAGGAAGAACATAATCTGTTTCGGGAGTATTACCAATTCCCACGCGCCCCGCAAAATAAGCAGCATAAACGTTGCTGTTAGCATCTCCTATAGCGATACTGTAAATTCCGAAAATATTTCCTACACCCTGTATGCTCCCTATTTCACTATAAATTCCATAATTATTGCTTTTAGCTCCGAAAGTTCTGCCTACCCGATTAAATATCCCATAGATATCGTTCGTACCGGTATTTTGATAGGTTTCATTGAATATCCCGTAGTGTATACCTATCCCAACTCCACCTACGTTTGTTTTTAAGCCATATTTATTTCCGTTTGTCTGGCTGCGATTGTCACTTATAATTCCATAGGTGGTGAGATTATCGGTGGCAGAATTTGCATTATCTACTTCCAGTCCTTTTTTCAAAGCCAGGTCCTTGCCTGGGCCTATAGCAACTTGCAATCTGGAGGTAATGACATCTGTGCCTATGCCAATACTATTATCGCGGTAGATAGGATCGGTTATATTATTCGGACTTTGTGTGGTGGTAGGTTTATAGAAATTAGATCCCGGAATATCTGATGCTAATGATTTCCATTTATTTTCTGTCGCGTTCCAGAAATAAAATCCGGGAGAAAAATTAGTAACGCTTTTGGTTAAAAAAGTGAGCATTCCATGCTGATTATTTCCGGGATTCACCGCAGGAAATTTATCTATCCTGGGAATTAAAATGCCATCAATAACTGAAGGCTCTGCGCGGTTGGTGGCTGTAATGTCGAGCTGCGCCATTGGATCGTAATTGCCAATGCCTACCTGTGCACTGGAAAAATAACCTGAAGATAACAGCAGTAAGAAAATAGAGATCCTCATAAACAAGTAGTTTTTTGTTTATAATAAAACTTTTAAATGCTTTAGGATCAGGTAAATATAGTTTAAATATTTTAATATCAATCATTTAGCTAAGCCATTTCCCCAATTTTCTCCTGCAGGATTTTTATTTCATCACGTAATCGTGCTGCCTGCATGAAATCGAGTTCTTTTGCTGCAGATTCCATGGCTTTACGTTTTTCTCTAACCTTTTTCTCCATTTGAGGTTTGGTTAGATACTCAGCTTCTTTCTCTGCAGCTTTAAGATCAGGACGGGTTTCATGATCATAGATATCCAGCTTTTCCTTGATAAGAGCATTGTTGTATTTCTTTACCAGGGCGGTTGGAGTTATATTATTTTCCTTGTTATATTCAATTTGTTTGCTTCTGCGATATTCGGTTTGATCTATAGTCTTCTGCATACTATCTGTGATCTTATCTGCGTAAAGGATCGCCTTACCTTCTACGTGTCGTGCGGCTCTACCAATGGTCTGGGTTAAGGAGCGATTACTTCTTAAAAAGCCTTCTTTATCGGCATCAATAATCGCTACTAATGACACTTCCGGCAGGTCAAGACCTTCCCGCAATAAATTTACTCCAACCAGTACATCAAAAATTCCTTTTCGAAGATCCTGCATGATCTCGACTCTTTCAAGGGTATCTACATCTGAATGGATATAACGGCAGCGAATATCGATCCTGGTCAGGTATTTTGTCAATTCCTCGGCCATTCTCTTGGTTAGGGTGGTCACAAGAATACGCTCATCTTTTTCCACCCGAATCTGGATCTCCTCGATTAGATCATCTATCTGGTTAAGACTTGGTCTTACTTCTATAACAGGATCTAATAAACCTGTGGGCCTAATCACCTGCTCAACATAGATCCCTTCACTTTTTTGAAGTTCGTAATCGGCAGGAGTCGCACTTACATAAATAACCTGGTTTTGTAAAGCTTCGAACTCTTCAAATTTCAATGGGCGGTTATCCATAGCCGCTGGAAGTCTGAATCCATAATCCACCAGTGTTTCCTTTCTTGACCTGTCACCCCCGTACATCGCATGTACCTGCGGGATAGTTACGTGAGATTCATCCACCACCATTAAATAATCGTCCGGGAAGTAGTCCAGCAGGCAGAATGGTCGCGTACCAGGTTTTCTGCCATCCAGATACCTCGAATAATTTTCAATCCCGGAACAATATCCAAGCTCCCGGATCATTTCCAGGTCAAAATTAGTTCTTTCATCCAGACGTTTGGCTTCAAGGGTTTTTCCAATATCCTGGAAATAGTCCACCTGCTTTACCAGGTCATCCTGTATCTCATGAATGGCATTCTGTAGAACGTCAGGTGACGTCACGAACATATTAGCCGGATAAATATTCAGACGGTCATATTTCTCTATAATTTCTTTCGTAGTTGGATCAAATGCTTCAATCTCCTCTATTTCATCTCCAAAGAAATGTATCCTGAATGCATTATCGGCGTAACTCGGATACACGTCCACCGTGTCTCCTTTTATTCTGAAATTACCATGATTAAATTCAGC
Organism: Christiangramia sabulilitoris; assembly: GCF_007050985.1. GTDB lineage: Bacteria > Bacteroidota > Bacteroidia > Flavobacteriales > Flavobacteriaceae > Christiangramia > Christiangramia sabulilitoris. The sequence continues at coordinate 333,838 of NZ_VHSF01000002.1, read as the reverse complement.
TTCGGTCCTGGAATAAAGACTTTGTACCAGGCGGTGAAGGAATTTAGTCCTGGATATCTCCATATCTCTTTCTATGGAAACCACATTTTTACGAAATTCCACCGGGTTACCTATACCATATAAACACGAAACTGACGCTACTACGATTACATCCCTTCTTCCGCTTAAAAGGGAAGAAGTAGTGCTTAGCCTCAATTTTTCGATCTCTTCATTAATGGAAAGATCTTTTTCAATATAAGTTCCTGAAGTTGGAATAAATGCTTCCGGCTGGTAGTAGTCATAATAACTAACGAAATATTCCACCGCATTTTCGGGGAAAAATTCCTTGAATTCTGAATATAGCTGTGCTGCCAGGGTTTTATTATGCGCCAGAACCAAAGTTGGTTTTTGGACTTCTTCGATCACATTGGCAACCGTAAAAGTTTTTCCCGATCCCGTTACCCCAAGTAAGGTTTGATATTGCTCGTTCTTTTCTATCCCTGAAACCAATTGCTTTATCGCATTCGGTTGGTCTCCGGTAGGTTTATAATCAGATTTGATGTCAAATTTCATTCAGCAGATTTCTTTTTCATCCATACATTTAAGCCTGAAAATGTAATTAGATGTATTAGTCAGGAAGGATCAAAATTTTACCAAATCAAAACCTGACGAATTTCATAGCCTCACGAAATTAAACAATTATCGGGCCTAAATCAATTTTTTAGGATTCATCTAACAAGTGTAAAATGCCCATTGAATTCCTGGCCATTCTGAAGCCTGACATTAAACCAGTAATCATCAGAAGGCAGGTTGATGCCATTGAAAGTGCCATCCCATCCGCGGTCTGTAGTTTTCAGCTTTTTCAGAAGTTTTCCATACCGGTCAAAAATATGTACCAGATTATTGCCGCTACTGATGCCTTTTATCTGCCAGAAATCATTAATTCCATCAAAATTTGGAGTGAAAAAGCTATCATAACCCAGAATGACGATTTCTGTGCTTACGATCGCACAACCTTTGAGGTCCCTGATATAAACGGTTTGAAAACCGGAGTTCACATTTTTAAAGGTTGTACTAGTCTGATATGGGCCATCAATATTGCCTATAGAATACTCGTAGTCACTAGCATTACTAACCTGCAGGGTAATTGTATTGCTGTTTGAATTTACCTGGGGTTGAAAAACTCCAACAGATTCGATTTGCGGAGGGGCATTTAAGGTCAATTCAATTTCGGCGATATTATAACATAGAAGGTTCTCTCTTTCAGAAACGCGAGCGTAAACCGATTCTTCTCCTGTACTGGGATAATCAGACTCGATTGCGTTTCGATAATTTATGGCGTCATTCTGAGTCTGAAAATATTTTACATCGTGGCTATCTGGATCAAGGCCATTCAAAATAGTGCCGGTTAAATCTGTGAGCACATATTCTTCCATTCCGTTAAGATCAAGGTCACATCGTTCGAGGATATTATCCTGCTTAATGAGTGGGCCATCATTAATAATAAGGTCAAAATCGGTGATCTTAGCACAGCCATTCATATTATTTTCCACCCTGGCATAAATTGTTTTAACCGGCTGGTTGCTGTTATACATTCCCCTTATAGGGTTAAGGTTATCTGAAGCGTCTGCCAGCGATTCATGGTAGGTTAAAGTCGTATTATCCTGGGTTACAATCTCGCTGGAGGTACTTGAAACATCAAAATCTGAAACGCCGTTGGAATTGCAGGTTTCCAGGTCATTAGGTTTGTTGATCCTGGGACCGTCTGGAAACGGGAATCCGCCTAGAGTCGAAGTTCCGGTCCACTCAAGTTTAAAGGGACTATTACCTATTGGTCTGTCTATGACAATAAAATAAGTCTCACCTGGAAGTACATCCAGAGCTTTAACAAAATTATTACCACTAGCGCCAGGACCTTCACTGGTGTCTGACTCCATATCGTTCATCCCGGTTCGATTTGTTGAGGCATTGGAAGCAAGAGGATTTGTGGTTGAACAACGAATGGCATTTCCCAGAGCACCACAATTTGCGTTCGGTCCAAAAATAAAGAAGTCGTAATCTATATTCAGATCACTACTGGTAGGGATCAGGTTAAATCCAAGGGTCCCTGCTTTCGTGATCTCTATTTCCAGCCATAAGCTGTTATGCTCCTGGCTATTGCAATTATTGCTACCGGTTAGTTCCTGCCTTCCAACTCCATCAGCATTACTGGAGATCGCCCCATCGCCACAAATCTTTATAGCACCAGAACAGTCATTTGCTGAATTCTGCGCCATGCCAAACCACAGGTTGCCAAGGATTAAAAGTACATTAAGAATTTTCTTCATCGATAGATTACTCGCTGGACCTTAAAGATCTCGTTTTTTGAGTAGAACGAAAGAAGAGTAAACAAAAATTACGATCCAGACAATTACAATCAGTAACTGGTACCAGTGAATACCGTAATCTTTGTTCAATTCGCTACCTATCTGGGTTGCTGCAGTTTGTACAGCATTCAACCGCGAGAAGGGTTCCACCACCAGATTGCTCATAGATTCCAGCGGGAAGAATTGCATGATGTTGGTAGCAATATCAGTTCCTTTAAAAAATTTGAAGTTCAGTACGGCATAGAAAATCCCTTCAAAAATTGCCCAGACAATGAGGAAACCAAGGGCAAAAGCAGATCTCTTGACCAGTATGCCCAGGAACATACAAAAAGCAAAAAATCCGGTTAATTTTATAAAGTAAGCCAGCAGGTATTCAAGATCTGAGAAAATGATCGAGAACTCGTTATAATCTGAAAATGTAAGCCCCAGGATCATTGTCACTACAAATAGAAAGAAAGTTGAAATTCCCGAGAATACCAGAACGGTTAGAAACTTGGATAGTACAAATTCTCTTTTGCTTAGCCCGTCAATAAGATTTTGTTTGATCGTCCTGTTACTATATTCGTTAGACATCATGGAAACAATCACAATGGCCAGGAATAACTTTAGTAATGCAGCGATATAACTATTGAAATGCCATATATAGGGAAAATTAAAAATTCCCTGGTCTGCTACCCTGAATTCGATATTACCAATATTAAATTCTATGGAAGCAATTAAGGCAATGAAGGTGATCAATATAAAATAAGTGATGATCAGGATTCTTGCCGATCTGCTGTAACGCAGTTTATTATATTCTATTTCTAGTAAGCGTAACATTAGTTCTGGGCTGTTTGATTGGTTAATTGCAGGAATTGTTCTTCAAGACTTTCTTTTCGTTTATTTAAATAGGAGAGGGAAAGTCCCTTTTCGAAAAGGAATCGGTTGATCTCCTCAGCTTCCATTGGATCTTCCAGGATAGCGGTCAAAGTTCCCTCTTTATCGGAAATCTTCCCGATTTTTGGATGGGTATGGAGTAATTCCTGAAGCCTCTGCATGTCTGTAGCTTTTAGTTCAAAGAATCCATGGCTGTTTATGATCTGGTCTACCGGGCCACTGTATAACTTTTTACCCTTTCTGATGATGACCACATGAGAACATACTTTTTCAACTTCATCCAGAAGGTGCGATGCCAGTAGAATGGTAGTTCCGCCAGATGCGATCTTTCTTATGATCTCCCTTATCTGGTGTATTCCCTGTGGATCCAAACCATTGGTGGGCTCATCTAATATTAGTATTTCCGGGTCATTTAACAGGGCAGACGCAATGGCTAGTCTTTGTTTCATTCCCAGTGAAAATGTCTTGAATTTGCTGTCCTTGCGATCCAGTAAACCTACAATTTCCAGCTTTTCCAGGACTTTGCTTTTGTGGGTTCCCTTGATCTTACAAACAAGTTTCAGATTTTGTTCTGCGGTCATGTATGGATAAAAGTTGGGATGCTCAATAATGGCACCTACTTTCTTTAAAGCTTCATGGGTAGACATATTGCCGTCAAACCACTGGAAGTCTCCCGAGGTTTTATTTACTACATTCAGTACCATACCAAGGGTGGTGGATTTCCCACTACCATTAGGGCCTAAAATGCCATAAACGTTTCCCTTTTCTATGCTAAAACTTAAATTATCGACAGCGGTGATCCTGCCGAATTTTTTGGTCAGGTTATTTAAACTTAAAATTGTTTCCAAGATTGGTGAAGTGTTTAAAATACGACGTCTAAAATAGGATTTTGTTACAGGTTTCCCTATAATAAGCTTAATTTTGAGCAAAACGAGCAAATTTATGGAAGAGAAATTAATGTCGAAGAAAAAGCCGGCATTTCCGATCAATGATCGCTTTAACCGATATCTCGCTAAATATAACCGCAATACGAAGATTCCCGTTTTTTATGATGACCTGTTAAGGTTTTCTGGTTCTATCGTGGTTTATGACCAGCATGACGAAGACACCTTCTGGGTGCGTTGTTACTATCCCGACCACGAAAGAATTGAGATAGATAACAGTCTGAAGAAGGTTTATACCATTCTGCATTCAGACGGTAGTGAAGACTCGCTGGATTACCTGAATGTGGATGCAATCGACTATTGCACGTTTGGAAATTCAAAACCATTCCGGATTAAGGTCAGGAATATCCTGAATGATAGTTTTACTTATTTCTATGTGAAAAAAGCGGATGCTTCCAGAGTATATGGGCTCGAATTCGAACATTTACTATCTCCTCACCGTATCAATTTCCTGGTGTATAAGGATACTTTAATCGAGGAACATATTGCTGGAATTCCCGGAGATGTTTTTATTGAGGATCACTTACCTGAATGCGATTTAAGGGCACAAACCCAGATCGCCAAGCAATTCGTGAAGTTCAATGAAAGATGTACCGTTCGTTTGCTGGGAGATATGAGGTCCTACAACTACGTGGTTATTCCAACCCATGATTTTGATCATGTGGAATATCAGATTAGAGCGATAGATTTTGATCAGCAATGTTTTGAAGGTAATTTAAAGGTGTACCGCCCGCAGTTCTTTAAGGAGAATTATAAGATGGTCAAGCTGGTTTCAGAAAAACTAGAAAACTCTTCGATTGAGCAATACAGAAAAGAAGAGCGATCCTTATTGGCTAAAAGGATGATAAATACGCAAAGCAGGTATAAGGAGTTGATAAGATGTATGATCAATGATCATGTCTCTACGAAAGATAATGTCAAGGAGCTTCGAAATGAATTGTATGCGTTTTCCAGGGACATGAAATTTAAAAGAGCCAGTACCATGGGTCAGATCTTAAGGACTGCACTGGATTTTGTAAAACGAAACTATGAAAATGTGAATATGCAGCGTCTTCTGCAATAATATTAAAGGCATAAAAAAAGGGAAGCGACCATCTGGTCGCTTCCCTTTTTTTTAGTATTTAAATTGGAATTACTTTTTTTCTTCCTTATTAAAGTATACCAGGTAATAATACATTTGTTTTTCTTCGTCCCAGCCTTTTTCTACAAATTTCTCCGCAGATTCTGCATTAACAAAATCCATTTTTATTTGGATGTTCGTATCCAGAGTGATCACATTTTTGATCTTTTTACGAGCGTCTGTAACCGCTTTGTTGGCAATAGGAAAATTCGTTAGATCCTCTACCTTGTATTTAGGTGCTTTTTCAGTTTTGTAATTCTGAAATTCAGGGATCAACGCAGGGTTATCGATCACAGAATTAATATAATTGCTTTCCTCGAAATCGTCATTTTTAGCGAAGTAATCCATACTACGGTTCATGAACATCACTTCCTGCTTTTTATCTTCTGCAGGTAAAACCACATCTTTAGCGAAATTTTTGGCAAAATTCAGGTAGTTTTTGGTAAAGTAATTTTCATCTGCCAGCACATCTACTCCCAGGAAATTCTCGAGCCAGTATTTGGTGTCGTAACGATTGGAATCTACTGAAAGGATCTTGTATCCTTCCTCTCTGTTCTTATTAAAAATGATCGCCCCTTTATCGAGCTTCTGAAGATTCACGCCTTGCTGAACGATCATTTCCAGGTTGCTTTGTTTCTGTTCGAACTGAAGAAAATCATGTTTCAATTCAGACTTAAAAATTCCGATAGCCGAAACTTTTTCATTATCCAGCTGCATCCCCTCAAAATATACCACGTAGACTTCCCCGCTTTTAATATGAGGATGAGTAGACTGCTCATATAAAAGAGTAGCTATTTTTTTAGAATACTCATGTGTGTTGAACTGATCGTCAAAAATCTGGTTAGAGAGATTGTACAATTCGTTAAATTCAATATCAGATTCATGGTGAAAGCGATAATAGGTTTCTTCTTTTTCCCGGAATGGTTTTAGAAAATACTCCTTGATTAAAGGCTTTATTTCATCATTTAAATGAAAAGTAGATGCAGAAATAAAAATATTCTCACCACGATTTTTATTCCCCACGCGATGTATGGAAAGTGATTCAATTTGGGCATTAAAAAGATTGATCATCTATATCTGAAGTTTTGACTAAATAAAGTTGAAAATTGTGAGTTCTGAAAGAAGTTTCTCAGAAAGAAATTAAATGAAAGCTTTCGGAACAGAATTAGTTCCAGTTTTCATCAAACTCGAAATCATCGTAACCATCGGTATCGAAATCATCATCATAATCTCCATTAAGAATACCGTCATCTTCGCCGGTAAATTCCTTTTCAGGTGCATTTTCCGGGATCTGACCATGAACATACATCAGGTTCGGGTAGTCTCGACCTTCCTCGATTTCCGCGATCTGGGCCAGTTCAACAAAGAATGTCCACATTTTCAGGAAATCATAAATATAAATAAGTTTGGTCTGTTTTTCTGAAAGAATACTGTCCAAGGAAGTTTCGTTCATTAATTTAATGGAGGTATCATGACCGCTCATATCGAACTGGTGGATTTCCTCGCCCTGATTCCATTCGTCATCACTAATGTAGAACGAAGCCATCTCGCTACCGTCAAATCCAAAGGACTGTACGATAGTATTGTGGAGGTCTTCCAGGGTACTTTCCTGTAGTATTTCTATATCTCTGAAAACATCTTCATCAGCATCGAGAATTACTCGGAATCTATAAACCATATCTAAAAAATTTGGAGGTCAAAGTTACAATTTTTTAATCTTCTCTGTCGCATAAATACTTTCCATTAACAGGTAAAACTGGAATCCGAAAAGTAGGGAAGCAATCACCAGATGGAGTGGTTGGGAGAGATAAGGGAAATCAAAATTATACATGGCTACCCCGGTCGCTACTTCTAAAAGAATCAGGGCGATCACAATATTGATGCGGTGAAGATTCAGTCCGAATTTCCTGTTTTGCCACCACAAGGCCAGGTTCACTAGTAGTACAAGGATTGAAAAAGAACGGTGTACATAAAACATGGTATTAGGATCTGATAACCACATTGATCTGGCATCATAACCAAAACTGCGAATCTGCTCATCCACGAACTGCCTTACCTGGGTGCCCATAACTACCTGGATGAGGGTGAGGATCACCGCAAAACTCAGTAGTAGTTGAAAACTTTTCGTCTTAAATTTATTGCTTTCCTTTTCAGAAGATATTTTGAGCAGGTACAACAGTACCGCTACTATGACCAAAGCCATGATCATATGGATGGTGATCTTTGCCGGTGCCAAGACAGAATAAACCACTGTAGCTCCAAGCCATGCCTGGAATCCCATCATTAAAACGCACAACCAGGATAAAATGGGAATGCGTTTTTTTAGGCTGAACTTTTTAAAAGATAGAAGTGCCATTACCAGAACAGCAAGGCCCGCAAGTGCGCCAAGCAACCTGTTAATATATTCCACCCAGGTGTGCGTGGGATTGAAGATAGCGTAATCGTGTTTTTCGTAATCCTCCCAGTTGGAAGACTGATATTCTGCGGAAGTCTTGAAATCCTCAACCGCAACTTTCAGGCTTTGACCTACAATAATCACTTGACCTTTATTATAATCCCTGTTCGGCTGAAATTCCAGTTCAGAGATCTCGGTAGGAGGGATGTAATATCCAAAGCACTTTGGCCAGTCCGGGCATCCCATTCCGGAACCGGTCATTCTTACTACCGCCCCGGCAACGATTACCAGGTAAACCAGGATTAACGAGATCTTTACGAATTTACGATACATCTTTATGGTTGCATGTTATAGACCTAGACTATGCTCAGGCCCACCTATTATTTTTCACTACTTACCACTGTTAGTCCGAGCTTTTCACCTTTGGCGATCATAAAATCTTTCGCCGGCTCATACTCATTTGGTATATCCCCCTCAAGAATAGCCTCTTTGATCGCATCCTTAATTAATCCAACTTCACGGCTTGGTTTGATACCGAAAGTTTCCATGATCTCCTCACCACTAACAGGTGGCTGGAAATTCCTAACATGATCTCGCTCTTCAACTTCTTCAATTTTCTTGCGAACCAGCTTGAAGTTGTTGTGATACTTTTTGAATCTTTTCGGATTTTTGGTGGTGATATCTGCCTCACATAAAATCATAAGGTCTTCGATATGGTCTCCGGCATCGAAAATAAGTCTGCGCACAGCAGAATCGGTGACGCTGTCATCTGCAATCGCAATAGGCCTGGAACTCATTAAGACCATTTTTTGAACGAATTTCAATTTTTCATTCAAAGGAAGCCTTAGCCTTTTGAATAATTTATAGACCATTTTTGCCCCTACGAATTCATGGCCGTGAAAGGTCCAGCCAATCTTTTTATGAAATCTCTTGGTTGGTGCTTTTCCAATATCATGTAATAAAGCGGCCCATCTAAGCCAAAGGTCATTGGTATTTTCAGCAATATTATCAACTACTTCCAGTGTATGCCAGAAATTATCCTTGTGGGTTTGACCTTCAACTTCATCAATACCCTGCAGGGCGGTAAGTTCAGGAAGTATTTTCTTTAATAATCCCGTTTTATATAAGAGTGCGAAACCTTTTGAAGGCTTATCGCTTAACATAATCTTGTTGATCTCATCAAGGATACGCTCCTTCGAGATAATCTTAATGCGTTCTTTATTTCTTTTGATCGCATTTAAAGATTCAGCTTCTATTATAAAATTCAGCTGGGCGGCAAATCTTATGGCCCGGTACATACGCAATGGATCGTCTGAGTAAGTAATATCCGGATCCAACGGAGTTCTTATGATCCTGTTCTTAAGATCTTCATACCCGTTAAATGGATCCAAGAGATCTCCAAAACCATTTTTATTCAATTTAAGCGCCAGGGCATTTATGGTGAAATCCCGTCTATTCTGATCATCTTCCAGCGTACCGTCTTCAACAATGGGTTTACGGCTATCCTGCCGGTAACTTTCCTTGCGTGCCCCAACAAATTCTATTTCCATGTCACCAGAGCGAAGCATCGCCGTCCCAAAATTTTTAAAAACCTGGACTTTAGGCCGGTTAGGTAGCTTTTCTGAAACTTTTTGAGCAAGTTCAATGCCACTTCCAACCGCAACAATGTCGATATCTTTGGGATCACCTCGTTCAAGAATATGATCGCGTACAAAACCGCCAATTACATAGGCATCTACAGAAATTTCATCTGCAGCTTCAGAAATAACATTAAAAATTTGATGATGTAAAGCTTTACTGTAATTATGGTATTTCGGCATCTGTCTATTTGCGTATCACACTCACCTGGCCATCATTGCTCAACTTGATTATGGCAGATGGTTTTGGTGATTTTTTTGAACGCTGCAAATTTACTACATAGTCTACACCTTTTAAAATTTGCGGACTGATTTGATCAAAGGATTGTGGAGTGGGTTGTCCACTTATATTTGCAGATGTAGAAACCAGTGGACGTTTCAACTTTTTTATAAGATCTGAACAGAACGAATCACGCACCACCCTAATGCCAAGGGTATCATCATTACCTACCAGGTTTTCAGCGATCCTGATGGGCTTATCATAGATCACGGTAGTTGGGTTCTTAGCATATTTTAAAATGTCGTAAGCCATCTCAGGAACTTCTTCCACGTATTGTTCCAGCATTTTAAAATTGGAAACCAGGCAAATAAGCGCCTTGGATTCTTCCCGTTTCTTTAACTGAAATACTTTGTCAACAGCATCGGCATTGGTGGCGTCACAGCCTATTCCCCAAACTGTATCTGTAGGATATAAAATGATTCCTCCTTTTTTTAGTACGTCTAAACAGTTTCTAATTTCCTGTTCCATTCTTTCCATAAAGCACTTTTTTATATTCGGCGAGAGTTTGCTCGGCCATTTTTGTTGTGGTAAAATTTTCGATCAGTTTTTTATAAGATCTCTCCGTAAAACTTTTCATCAAATCTTTATTCCGGGACAAAGCTATCAATTTCTCAGCTAAACTTTGTGGTTCGTGAGCATTGGTTAAAAAACCATTTTCACCATCTTTGATAATTTCAGGAATTCCTCCCACGTTGGTACTTATTACAGGTACCTTATGATAAAAGCTCTCATAAATGAACTGAGGTATGCCTTCACTTTGAGAGGTGATCAGGGAAATATCGAATTGAGAGATCAATTCTGAAGCATTGGGAATAAAGCCTAGCATGCTTACATGTTCACTTAAATTAAGTTTATCTATCCTCTCCTTATATTTCGGTGATCTGTCAGTATAACTCCCTATCTGGACAAAATGAAAATTTTTCTCTTTTCTAATATTGATTACATAATTTATTATTTCTATCCATGTTTCCAGGTTTTTAGCCCTGATATGGTTCGCAACAGTACCCACAATTATTTTTTTAGCTGAAAGATCAAGTCTTTCCCTCAGATTAAATAAGCCCGAGGATATTTTAGGTATGGCCGTCCCATGATAAATGGTTTGCAGTTTAGAGTGATCTTCTATATTTCTTGAGCTTATCTCCTTCGTCTTTTCTGAAACACAAAGTATTTTATTAATCTGGGGATGATTGTATTTATATAAAGTCCTTGTGCGGTTCTTGATGGGAAAAGAGGTTTTTTTGCTCAGCACAAACGGGGGTAGTTTACCCAGTTTCGTAGCCATTACTCCAAGTGTTAAAGCAGTGGAATCATGGATATGGATGAGGTCTATATTATATTTCTTGGTTAAGCTAAGAATTTTAGAAACATAACGCAGGTCAAATTTCACCAGCATAGGTACAGCTTCCACCTTAAGCTTCCCGTTTTTGATCTTCTTATGAAAGCCCGCATCCTTAACGCATAGAATAATATTCTGAATATTCCCTACGGCCAGGTTTAGTTCGAGGCAAAGGTTTTCTATATGATTCTCGCCACCGCCCCAGTTTTTAGCTGCAGAAAGATGTAGAATATTCATGGATTTGCCGGCAGAAAGAGGCATGTTTATAACGGGTAATGAATTAAGATGTAAAAATAAGGGATTTGATTCATACGGTAACTTAATTTGAAACATTTCAATTATTCAAAAATGAATGCGGGAAGGGACCTGTAATTATAAAAAACTATCTTTGTGGGCTCTTGACCAAAAATCACTTTTATGAATGTTTTACATGTTTCCGGCGCAACGAGTTGGGGAGGTAATGAGCAACAGCTGATGTATCTAATCGATGAATTGCCAAAACATGGAGTAGATCAAAAATTTTTCTGTTACAGGGATTCACCTCTTCATGAAAGATTGCAGGATAAGCCTGTGGAGTTGATAGTTACTGATTATATGAAACCTCATTCTTCAGCTTACAGAAAGTTTTTGGACAGAGTAGTTAAGGAACACAATATTGATATAATTCATTTACACACTAGTGATGCAGTTACAGGTTACGTACTGGCAGATATTATTTATACCCTTAAGACTCCAACGATCTATGCCCGTAAATCCATAAGAAGGAAAGATAGTTTCCTAAGCCAGTTAAAATACAATTACAAGAATATTCATAAGATCACCTGCCTTTCGGAATATGTAAAATATCACTTTAGTAAAATTCTTAGTAATAAGAATAAGGAAAAACTCGTCATTGTAAGGAACGGAGTCAACCTGGATGAAAACCAGGTTCCGGCACCGTATCAATTAAGGCACAAACTGGAGATTCCAGATTCAAATTTTCTGATTGGAAATATCGCCAATCATACCAAAGCTAAAGATCTACAGACACTGGTAAGGGCGGTTCATCATCTGGTAAATGAGTTGAAGGTAACCGATTTCCATCTGGTACAGATTGGTGAATTTACCAAACGCACAGAAATTTATAAAGATCTTTCCAGGGAGCTTGGAGTAGAATCTTATATAACCTTTTTAGGTTTTACAGAAAAAGCTTCACGGTTTTTACCTCAATTCGATGTATTTGTGATGTCTTCAGAAAGGGAAGGTGGACCATCATCAGTAATAGAGTCATTTTACTATAAAACACCTGTGGTTTCTACTAAAGTGGGAATAGTCGAGGAAATTATCGAAGACGGTAAGAATGGATTTTCAGCCGAGGTGGGAGATTATAAAAAAATCGCTGAATCCCTTAAAAATATGAAAAATGATCCGGGGCTTCGGGAGGTCTTTGCCGAAAAATCATATCAGCTTTTCATGAAAAATTTTACGGCTAAGCGTTTAGGAGAAAACACACTCGCAGTGTATAAAAGTGTTTTAAATCAAAATAAATAAATGCGATTCAGGTTTTCAGATAAGGGAGATAGGATAAAGCAGGAATTAAAAGATAATATTCTTAATTACGAGGAAAGGGGTAGAGCATGGGGCCCCGGATTAAGAAACAGTTTGCGCATCTTCCAGGTAGAGAACCTGGAGGTGAATATTAAATCTTTTAAGAAGCCAAACCTGATTAACAAAGTAGCTTATCAATATTTTAGGAAATCCAAAGCAGAGCGGTCATTTATCAATGCGCTGGCATTAATTGAAAACGGGATTGGCACTCCAACGCCTCTGGCATATGCCGAGGAAGAAGGAGCACTATTCGGGAAAAGTTATTATGCGAGTGAAAATCTTAATCCGGATCTTACATTCAGGGAGCTGGTTACAGATCCAGGATATCCAGATCACGAAAATATCTTAAGAGCTTTTACCAGGTTCACTTTTGAGCTTCATGAAAAGCAGGTTCAATTCCTGGATCATTCCCCGGGGAATACGTTAATTCAAATGTCGGGAGATGACTATAAGTTTTTCCTGGTGGATCTTAACCGGATGAATTTTAAGAAGCTGAATTTTGAAGAGCGCATGTTGAATTTCTCCAGGCTTACGCCGAAAAAGGAAATGGTGGAAGTAATGGCCGATGAATATGCAAAATTGATCGGTAAACCTAAATCTGAAGTTTTTGAAAAAATGTGGTTCTATACCAATCAATTTCAGGAGAAATTTCAGCGAAAAAAACGAATTAAGAAAAAGCTCAAATTCTGGAAAAATTAATTGTTCTTCGGAATATAAGGTGCTTTTCTGTTCGACTTTAAAGTGAAATAATTTAGCTGCTTTCTTATCTTATATCTTCGGATGATATTTAGCGGCTTTTTCTTAAGATGGGACTTATCGTGATGTAGAAAATCTATACAGGCCTTGATCACTCTTTCACTGGAATTTCCATCTGAATAAGGGTGGGAGAACATCGCGAATTTTTCGATTTCTGAGATGAGCTCCTGTGGCCTGCTGAGCGCCAGGTCAAAAGCACTTTCAATATTTGCAACATTTTCAATATCTATAAGATATGGCCCGGGCATGTTATTTTTAAAGGTGACCACCGGTTTCCGCTGAATTAAAAATTCGATAATTGCCGAAGTTGTATCAGAGAACATGATATCGGCCTTTTTAAATAAAGGGATAAGGTCTGTCGTGTCGTGGAAAGTAAAGTTTTCATTTTCAAGAGCCCTGAATTTTTCCACGGTCTCAGCAGCAAGTTTGGGATGCAAAGTTGCGATGAACTGATATTTCCCTGTTTTCGATAATCTGTCTATTTCCCTGACAACTTCATCTCTTAAAGCCAGGCTATAATAGCGTGTAAAAGTAGAAGAGATGAGGACTACCGGTTTTTTATTATTAGTAGGCTCCAAGGGGAAAAGTGGGTCCATTTTTGACCAGCCGGTCTCAATCACTTCAAAACTCCTGTACTTTTCCTGCTGCTTTTTGAATGGCCCGGTACTGGAAGGTCCCTGTGTGCAATAAAGGTCGAAAAAACCTCTAATAACAAATTGATCTGTTCCTTTCCTTTTATTGGCTGGAAAACCGTGAAATATCTGGACTTTCAAACCCGGAAAGAAGTCTGGGACAGTGTCGGTGATCGCCAGCACAAAATGCGGGTTGTAGTCGATCGCCTCTTCAACAGTTTCAATTAAATTTCCATTTTCGGGGAAATACTTCTTTGGTTCTTCCATACCCGAAAACCATTTCAGGGAATATCCCATTTTATTGGCCTGCTCCTGTATAGGAAGTCCTATGGGTAACCCGTAGGTATGGTTTATGTAGATGAGGAACCGGTATTTCATTTGGAATTCTGCTTTAAAAAATGCTGCAATTTATCTGTTAAAAGGGAAGGTTTTAACCTGTTGTATAGCTCAGTATTATCTTTTGAAAGTTCTTTAAAGGTCTTATTCTGAAATAATTCCGGCTGATAATCTTTTAAATGAACCGATACATTTTTCTCACCGTCTTCATAAATATTCCAATTCTCCTTATTCAGTGGGGGAGAGAAAATAGCGAAAGTTGGAATATCTAAAGCCTTGGCCATATTTACCGCGCCACCCTCGTTCCCGATCAGTGCATCACAATGCGATGTTAACGCAAGGAACTCTCTTAGACTCTGACCATAGATATCAATGTGAATATGTTTCTGAGTTTCCGGTTGGCAAAGCTGGTAGATTTCTTCGATATCTTTTTTTTGCGATGGAATATAGTTGAATAAAAGATTTGCATCGGTTTGCGCAACAACTCTATCCAGTATTTCGGCTAGATAGGGCAGGGGATAGGTCTTCTTTTCTGAACTTCCCAAAGCACCGATCATATAAATATTTTTGGAAAGGTCTATATCCGCTTTTTCCAATTTCTTTTCAGCCTGGTTCTTTTCCTCTTTGGTCAGAAATATTTTTGGTTTAATTTCAACTGGAAAATTTGAAGATAAAGGACTCAGCATCCGCATTCTTTTTTCAATAGCAGCACCGGCAATAGTTTGTGCCTGGATATTTCTGCTGAACAAATGTGTACAAAGCGGACGTGTATATTTCTTATTGTAAGCTATACGATATTTAGCGCCAGAAAACCCTGTGATCAGGGCAGTTTTTAAGTTGGAATAGACATCGATGACCGCATGATATTTTTCCTTTTTGGTCATCTGGATAAGGCTACTTAGAGATCTATCCTTATCGGTAAAAATGAACTTATCGATATTCGGGTTGTTCTGGACAACCGGGTACGTATGCTCATAGATCATGTAATGCAGTTCGGCTTCCGGGAATTCCTTCCGAAGGGCCTCAAAGAGGATTGAGGATGTAAGCACATCCCCAATCATTTTTATCTGTATTACAAGTATTTTCAAATTTAGAATCTAAACTGCCACGTTATATTCACGTAGGGCATCATTTAGGGAAGTTTTTTTATTGGTGCTTTCCTTTCTTTTTCCAATGATAAGAGCACAGGGTACCTGGTATTCACCCGCCGGGAATTTTTTGGTATAACTTCCCGGGATCACCACAGATCTTGCGGGTACATATCCTTTGAATTCTTTTGGCTCTTCACCGGTCACATCGATGATCTTGGTGGAAGCGGTTAGCACTACATTGGCACCTAGAACAGCTTCTTTTTCGATCCTGATCCCTTCAACTACAATACTTCTTGATCCTAAAAAGGCATTATCTTCCACGATCACGGGCGCAGCCTGAAGTGGTTCTAGAACACCACCAATTCCAACTCCACCACTAAGATGTACATTCTTACCAATTTGAGCGCAGCTTCCAACAGTAGCCCACGTGTCTACCATCGTCCCTTCATCTACGTATGCTCCAATATTTACGTAACTCGGCATCATAATTACTCCTGGAGAAATATAGGCCCCGTGTCGCGCTACGGCATTAGGTACCACACGAATTCCTTTCTCCTTATATCCTTTTTTCAAAGGGATCTTATCGTGATATTCAAAAATTCCGGCTTCCAGGGTTTCCATTTTCTGAATAGGGAAATAAAGTACAACGCCTTTCTTTACCCATTCATTTACCTGCCATCCATCAGCGGTTGGTTCAGCTACGCGCAATTCTCCCTTGTCTAAAAGTTCAACAACTTTTCTAATTGCCTCTATGGTTTCTTTATTTGAAAGCAGGTCTCTGTTCTCCCAGGCCTCTTCGATTTTTGCTTTTAACTGGTCCATCATCAAATTTTTTTCAAATATAACAGCTATAAGGCAATATTTATGGACAAACGAATATAAACCTTACCTTTGCCTAAATTTTTGAAATGCCCAGAATTTTAGCCCTGGATTACGGAACAAAGAGAACGGGAATAGCCGTTACCGATGAATTGAAGATGATCGCTTCTGGTCTTACTACGGTTCAAACTCCTGAACTTTTAAAATTCCTTGAAGACTATTTCAAAAATGAGAAAGTGGAACGGGTTTTGGTCGGTGAACCAAAGCAGATGGATGATACACCTTCTCAAAGTGAAGTTCATATTCAGGAATTCTTAAAGAAATTTTCTGAAAAATTCCCTGAGATGCCTTTAGAAAGAGTCGACGAACGCTTTACCAGTAAAATGGCCATGCAGAGCATGATCGATGGAGGATTGAAGAAGAAAAAACGCCGCAATAAGGCCCTGGTTGATGAAATTAGTGCGACCATCATCCTGCAAACCTGGCTTTATGAATAAGGTCAAATGTTTAAGGACTAAGGTTTAAATGCCTAACAGTATTATTAATAGATTTTAAATTAAAAAGAAGCTTAGAGCTTAAGGCTTAAAGCTGAAAACTTTAAAGAAATGATTTTACCAATTGTAGCATACGGAGATCCGGTATTAAAAAAGAAAGCTAAAGATATCGATAAGGATTATCCGAAACTTGAGGAATTGATCAACAATATGTGGGATACCATGTATAATGCCTACGGGGTTGGTCTTGCCGCTCCACAGGTAGGACTTCCTATCAGGATTTTTATGATAGATCCCGCTCCCTTCGCTGAAGATGAAGAATTAGACGAAGCAGAACAGGAAGCACTAAAGGATATGCGTAAGGTCTTCATTAATCCCCAGATCATTGAAGAGTCTGGCGAAGAATGGGCTTTTAGTGAAGGCTGTTTAAGTATTCCTGAAGTTCGTGAAGATGTCTTCAGACAACCGGATATTACGATCGAATATTATGATGAAAATTGGGAAAAGCATACTGAGACCTATTCAGGCCTGGCAGCAAGAGTGATTCAGCATGAATACGATCATATTGAAGGAATTTTGTTCACCGATAAGCTTTCCAGCCTGAAAAAGAGATTGATAAAAAGTAAACTGATGAATATCTCAAAAGGTAAGATTAACGTAGAATATAAAATGCGTTTCCCTAATGCAAAAAAAGCCCGGTAAAGGCTTTGATAATTGAACCTTGGAATTGATATTTGCCAACCTAAATAAAAAAATACTATGGGATTAGATAAAATTCTTGCTATTTCCGGGAAGCCGGGTTTATATGAGCTTACTGCACAAACCAGAGGTGGCTTTGTAGCAAAATCTTTACTGGACGAGAAGAAGATCGCAGTGAACATGCGGCATAATGTAAGTATTTTGAGCGAGATCGCTATTTATACTTATACTGAAGAAATTCCGTTAGGTGAAGTTTTCCAGAAGATCAAGGAGAAAGAGAATGGTGAGGAAGCTATCAGCCATAAAGCGTCTAAGAAAGAGCTTGAAGATTATTTTTCTGAGGTACTTCCAGATTATGATGAGGATAGAGTATATACCAGTGATATGAAGAAGATCTTCCAGTGGTATAATATTTTGATCAATAATGGCTTTACAGATTTCACTGCTGAAGAAGAAAAAGTGGAAAGCCCTGAAAATAAAAAGGACGAAGAGGAATAGAATCTTGATTTGTTACAGAATAAATGAAAAGCTGAAATTTAATATTTCAGCTTTTTTTATACCTGAATATTTCTTTAACCGTCACCCTGCCCCGATGCCTCGGGACTTTCAGGGTCTTTTTTGTTGAGATGCTGAAACAAGTTCAGCATGACGCAAATAAAAAAAAGTTCGTCACCCTGAATTTAGTTCAGGGTCTTTCATAATTCAGGAACAAAGAGATTTCTCAGTCGTTTCACTTCTTCGAAATGACATGTGTAATTTAATTCAGGGTCTATTGTCATCTCGACCGAAGGGAGAGATCTCTGATTCAGTGACGCTACGAAAACAGATTTCTCAATCGTTTCACTTCTTCGAACTGACATATGCAATTTATTTCAGGGTCTGTTGTCATCTCGACCATAGGGAGAGATCTCTGATTTTGGCAAGATTTCTCTGTCGTTTCACTCCTTCGAAATGACAGGTGAAATAATGTCTAGAATTTAAGCCCAAAAATAAAAGCGCCATCCCTTTTTCCTCCAAAGTCCGATACCACATAATCCAGTCTCAGGAACCTGAATTTCCCGAATCCGAGGTTGTCTATTCCCAACGAGTATTCTGAATAAGGATTTCTGTCTTCAGTGATCAACCTGTGTGCTCCAACTACCAGGTTAAAATTCAGTTTATTGATCAGCGGCAATTTTCCCAGTGCCCAGCCCTGGAAATCATGTTCTGCATGTATCTCAGCATAATTCTGGTTGGTGCTGAAGTTGTAATAAGGCATTAAATTGAATTTGCCTACGTAACTTCCAAAACCTATTCTCGTCTGGTTTCCATTGAAATGTTGGTAATCTACCAGGCTGATCTCTTCAGCATTCGAAAAGACGCCTCCGTTTAAGAGATATTGGAATTCACCTTTATTGCCAAGATCCAGACTCTGTCTTATTTCGGCCTTGAATTGGTCAAAATTGTATTTGTTTTCGCTGCCCGCAAATCCTTTTTCCCATCCGAGTCTTAATTTGGGATATTTAGATTCATACACATCATAGCGACCATTAGGATAACTCATATACTTCTGGGCAAAAGTGATATCTGCGGTTAGATTTGTTTTAAATATCGAATGCTCTTCAAAAGGAAGGCTTTCGAAATTTTCTGGTTCCAGTGGATTATTCGAGGTGTATTCACGCTCTTCCCAGTCTATGATAACGTGGTCTGTATGATTGGTAAGGGCTTTCCTGTTCTCCCAGGCGAATTCTCCAGACAAATTGATACCCGGAAAAACATCCTGACCATAGCCGATCTGGGCAAAGCTTTTTTCATAAAGCTTCATATAATTTCGCTCGAAGAAAATTGTGGTGATACTATTTAAAAGAGGAGGAATTGGTTCTTTATCATTGATTTGTTCTGCGCTGGTTCCACCAGAAATGCTAAGTACTGGTTTATTGAAATTGTTGAACTTCTTAAAAAAACCACCTTTAATCCTGAACCTATCTTCACTTAAACCATAATCTATATTTGAAAATAATCGCCAGTAATTCTCCTGATCTTCACCGGTTCTCTGCCTGTAAGATAAGGTCACATCTGTATTCCAACCCTGTACGGTGTTAAAACCAATTCCAGTTACAGGAGCGCTGATACTAAAACTTCGGTGCTTCCAGGAATTTGTATATGAATATCCAAAAAGTACATCGGTAATGCCAAATTTATTGCGGACCGCATCTACAGAGTCCTTATATTTCTTGGTGCTTTTTACTTCCTGGATACTGTCTTTTTTTACATAATCTTCGATCTCCTCGGTAGTTAAGGGCACCGGTCTTTTTTCTTTCCAATACAGTGAATCTTTTTTATTCGCTTGCTCCTGAAAACTCAGGATCTCTCTTCCGAAGCTATTTTTTGTGAATTGCGGGTTGAAATTATAATCGCTGTAGACAGCCGTAAATCTTCCGTCGCCGCCAAAACCAAAGATCTTAAAGCTGAAATCCACGCTTTGCGAGATCTGTATATAAAGCTGGTTCTCTTTAGAATATTTATAATTCTGCCTGAAGACCAATTCTTCAATAGGAGGAACCTGCACGGCTTTTCCGGTGGTGGTGAGTTCTACACCGTAAATTTGCCAGAGGTCTTCCACAATATAGATATATCCTGAAAAAACGCGATCGTTTTCTCGCTTCGGTGTTACTTTGATCTTGTTAATGAGGTTGCCCCAGTCATCAAAAAAAGTTCCTTCGAGTTGATATTTGTAGTAGTTAAAAGCATAATCTGCAATAGGAGAGATCATTTCACTATTGATCTCCAAAGTGTTTTCATAGAAAGAAAAGTAAGCCTCCTGCGCCGAATTCAAACTAAAGCCATTATCATCCCCGCTAACTTTAGATGCGATGATCTTCTCTTTAAAATCATCGGGTTTCTGGTAAGCGATCTCTGAAATGGTTTCACTCAAATAAACAATTCCGCTTCTGGTGGAGTCAAGACCTCCACCAAGATCACCCACGTGCTGGCCTAAAATTTTCTCCGGAGCGTTCTTGATCCTCCAGATTCCGCGAGAATAAAAGTTGGCAGTGAAAGACTCCAGCTTTTCGGCATTTAGTTCTCTTACATCTATAGCATTTCTAATGATCCTGTTGGCGGGATTATCCCCACTTTGTACCGAAACTTCCTCCAGGCTTGTGCTTTCGGGTTTTAAAATAACATCTATTTCAACAGGAAAAGAATTAGCTTCAATTTGCTTTTTAAGCGTTTTGTAGCCCAGGAATTGATAAATCAGAGTGTAATTCCCGGCTTTGTTTATTTTGAGTTCATAGATGCCGTCATCATTGGTAGTGGTACCTTTTGTGCCGGTTTCGGTATAAATATTTACATAGGGTAGGGGATTGCCCTTTTCGTCCTTGACTTCCCCGGTGATCTGAGAAGACATCTGGGAAACTGTAAAAAACAGCATAAGCCCAAGTAGCTTTTTAAGCATGGATTAGATTTTGGGTATTAAGTAAAACTGAAATATCTTAAATTTATTTGTAATCCTTCTTGATTCGGTCAAGACGACGTTTACTTTCCCGGTCTTTGATGGTTTCCCTTTTATCATACAGTTTTTTACCCTTGGCCAGGGCGATCTGTAATTTCGCCAGCCCGCGGTCATTTATGAACAGCCTGAGCGGGATAATGGTCAACCCGGAATTGGTCACTTCTTTCTCCAGTTTCCTTAATTCCCGGCGTTGCATCAAAAGCTTTCGCTCGCTTTTGGGATTATGGTTAAAGTGGCTGGCATGAGAGTATTCTTCAACATGCATATTGATCACAAAAAGTTCGTGATTATTAAATTCACAAAAACTTTCCGCAATATTAGCTTTTCCTTCCCGTATGGCTTTAATCTCTGTTCCGGCTAATTTGATACCTGCGGTATATTTATCCAGGAACTCATAATTGAACTTCGCTTTACGGTTCTTTATGTTGATAGAATTCTTCATATTGCCACAAAAATACAAGCTTTAAGCTAATTTCATACTAAAGCAATTTTAAAATTCGGCGAATATGGATACTAATCAAATATTCCTATTTTTGCGCCACTCAAATTGCCTCCTATGAAAAATGTTTTTATGGTCCTGATGATTCTTTTCACCGCCTCTTGTGCCGAGAAAAAAGATGCACTTACCGCAAACGAGATCGTGGATAAAGCAATTAAGAATGCCGGTGGAGAAAGATACAGGAATGCCGAAATAGAATTCATTTTCAGAAACCTTGAATACAAGAGCAAGAGAGAAGGAGGGAAATTCAACCTTCAGAGAAAAATGACCGATTCCACCGGAAATGAGATTCTTGATATTTTAGATAATAATGGGTTTCAAAGATTGGTTAATGATTCCTTAGTAGAAGTAGCCGACTCAATGAAAGTGGCTTATGGGAATTCAGTGAATTCGGTGCATTATTTTGTGCAATTACCGTTCGGCCTGAATGCAGAAGCAGTTCAGAAGGAATTATTAGGGAAAGATACTATTGCCGGAAGAGAATATTACGAAATTAAGGTAACCTTTACCGAAAACGGAGGAGGTACAGATCATGAGGATGAATACCTGTACTGGATAGATACCCAGAACTTCGAAGTGGATTACCTGGCTTATAATTTTGAAGAAAACGGTGGAGGGGTTAGGTTCAGGAAGGCTTTTAATCACCGGATTATCGAAGGGATCCGTTTTGTAGATTATGAAAATTACCAGTACAAGGATATATATATCCCTTTAGAAGACCTGGACAGCCTTTTCGAAAAGCGAGAGCTGGATCTGCTTTCAGTTATCGAAACCAAAGAAATAAAGGTCACACCCGGTTCCTAAAATAAAGAGGAGATTAATTGATGTATAAAACCTGGCTATGGCTGCTGCCATCTGCCATGACCTGAACGATAAAAAGTGCACCGTTCTCTGAATCATCAAGGTCTGCATATTTCTTTTCCCCTAAAATAGCATTCACAAACTGTGGCGTGGTATTGCTGTGACCCACTACAAGCACAGTTTTTCCTTTTGTATCGTTCTCGAATGATTCTTCAAATAATTTACCCGCGTCATATTTCAGGATTTCGAGTTGGTTATGGTCTGCCAGAGGTTTGGCAGTTTGTAGCGTACGCTTGTAATCTGTGCTGTAGATGGCATCAAAATCGACACTTTTGAGAACTTCGGCCCACTTTTTAGCTCTTGCCAGTCCTTCCCTTTTAAGATCAGGATTTCTGTTTGAGGAATCGGTTCTGTCCTTTTCCGCATGTCGAATAAGATAATAAGTACTCACAGGTTCCTGTTGGTTTTCTGTATTTTTCACTTCAGAAGGGTTGGAAATACCTAAAATTAATGAAAAGAAAATTGCGATGATATTTGGCATAATAAGAGTTTTAATATTCTAAGATTCTAATTCTGAAATTATTGCTGTTTGAATTCTATTTGCATCAGGATAAACTGATTGATCTGCTCAGCATAGCTATTAAAATTATTGTCTGATACTAATATAAGAGATTGCTTTCCATTTTCCAGCAGAGGCCCCAGGCATAAACCTTCGAGGTTATCGATAATATTTTTCGTCAATTCCTTTTTTACTGAATTGAAATTAAAAAGAAGTTTCTTTTCAGCAATTTTATATTTCTCTCCTGCGAGTTTTTCCAGTTGAAGCGTGTTTGATGCCTTACTTGCATCTGCCTCGAAGATCTTGACCGTATTTCCATGTGAGCCATAACCTGCAGAATAAGATCGTTCCAGGACAAGGAATCTGTCGGGTGCGAATTCCAGGATTTCAGTTAAGCCGTTTACAGCGAAATAATTAATTGGGAATTTGGAAATACCATCCAGTTTATACACGAATTGCTTCATTGCATCTCCGGTATTTTTGTCGTACTTAGTGATCCTTATATGTGCTCTGGAAGGAAATAGCTTAGGTTTTGGGCCATCTTTTTCAAGGGGAAGTTCCGTCGCAACCCAATATCCGCGATTATCGAAACTCTCTGATAAACCTTCGAATACTCCATTATCTCTGGGCTTTTGAACACCTTTTGCCTGAAAATAACCTGGAATCCTGAATGCTGATTTTACTTCCCCCAGGTTGGATACAGTATAAATTCCCGGATCCCTGCCGGCATCAATTTTACCCTCACTGCTTACCAGAAATTCATCCCTGAGAGGATCAAACCTAACCGATTCCAGATCAAAATAGTCCTCACTGAATTTCGGGGTCTTTTTAATGGTGATAAGCTGGTCTATACTAATTGTATCGATAGCATTGTTGCTTATCCCGATACTTGCCATATAAATCCTGGGATTTGAGGCCTGGTCACTTACAAGAAAATACTTTCCGTTTCTATAATCAATTCCAGATAACCCTCCAACAAGTGTGCTTTCTAATTTCGTATTTGATGGTAGAACATACTCATCCAGAAATTGTATTTCAACAGTATCGTTATCAACTTTTCTGGTTACTGCGCAGCTGCTCAAGAGAAAGGGTATAATGACCAGCGTAATAATTTTTCGCATGAGGAATTTATTGGATTCCAAAAATAACAAATTGTTAAGACAATTATAGCACTTTCTTGGGACGCCTCACCGTGAGGTTTAAATACCTTTAGGGAATTAACTGTAAAAAACCAATAAGTTATGAATGAAGATCAAAGAGAAGGAAAGTGGAAACAGATCAAAGGTGAGTTTAAGCAAAAGTATGGCAAACTAACAGACGATGACACCACTTATTCAGAAGGTAAGTTTGATGAAATGCTGGGTCGCATGCAAGAGAAAACCGGAAAGTCTAAAGAAGAGTTGAAAAAGGAAATTGATAAATGGTGATGTAGAAATTATGAAAGAAAATAGGCGGGAGAGAAATCTACCGCCTTTTTTAATTATTGATGCTGGGAATTTTTTATATCTTTCTGAATTATAGATGTAAAACATGAAATTTTTTCAACACAACCGGATCCTTTTTACGTTCATTATTTTAGGTTGTACCACAAATGATAACTCAACTTCGAATTCAATATCAACCAATTCTGCACCAGCAAGCTTCGATCTAAAAGGGATTAGTGATAATCAATCTGAAGTGTCTGTAAATCCTACTTTTTCCTGGACATCTGCTACAGATCCAGATGGTGATGAAGTGACATATGATCTCTATGTTGGTATAATGAATGAAGAACTTCAAAAAATTGCTTCAAATTTAAGTGAAGAGGAATATAAGGTGACAGACAGACTTTTTTTATTAACCAGTTATAAGTGGAAAGTAGTAGCTAAAGATTCTCAGGGCGCTGAAACTACCAGCGACATTATTAACTTCACTACGAGAAATCTAAAGGACGCACAATTAATTAGAGAATCACCTTTCCCGGATAGAGTGACTCATTCAGTTTCAGTTTTTGATAGTAAAATCTGGGTAGCAGGAGGACAAATGCCAGAAAGTGAAAGATTAGGGGAAGAGTGGATAAGGGATGATGTTTGGGTTTCTACAAATGGGACTGAATGGGTAGAGAAAGAAAATTTGCCCATCCCTATGGAATCGCAAATATCAAATGTCTTTCAGGATAAATTGTGGATTATTGGAGAGAAAATTTATAATACAATTGATGGGTTGAGCTGGAATGAGGTGAATACTAATAGTTCTTTTCCAGGTTTTAGTTATATCCATACTTCAGAAGTTTTTAAGGATAAAATGTGGGTAATGGGGTGGACACCTGATGCTGTTTATAATTCCTCTAATGGTATTGCTTGGATGAAGGTTATTGATGGATTGGATTTTTTAAACTTTAGGAGTAAAGCGATTGTATTTAATGATCGGTTATTATTAATAAGTAATACACGACCTCTTACAATAAGGCAAATGGAGGAAAATGGGGAATGGTCTATTCTTGAACATACTACCCCTGTCCCAAGGCATATAGCTGAATTTCTTGTTTTCAATGGTAAAATATGGGGTTTTGGAAAATCCTTTGAACCGGGAAATGAGTCTTTGTATCAAATTTGGACCTCAGAAGATGCAATAACCTGGAATTTGGTTAAAGAAGATCCAAATTTGGATGTATATGGTCCATTGGCAATGCTTGAGGGGAAAATTTATATTATAGGCAGTAGATGGCAATCCAATACTTTTAATTATTCCTCAGAAATCTGGTTAATAGAATAGATAAAGGCGGTAGAGAGATCTACCGCCTTTTTTAATATGCAATATTTAATTATTCATTTTCTGCAAGCTCCTGCTGGTTTCTGAAAACCAGCTCATCATTGAATTCATCAAGTAAGATAATGCTATCTGTACTAATGTTTCCTGCAAGAATTTCTTTAGATAATTTATTTAAAACTTCTCTTTGCACAACCCTTTTCACCGGCCTGGCTCCAAACTGTGGATCGAAACCTTTTGCTGACAGATATTTTATAGCTTCTTCAGTAGCATCCAGCACAATATTTTGATGTGCCAGCATTTTCTTGACACCTTTTAATTGTAAACCTACAATTTCTTTGATGTCCTGCCTGGTCAGCGGACTAAACATCACTATATCATCTATACGGTTAATAAATTCCGGTCTTACATTTTGCTTTAATAATCCAAGCACCTCGGTTTTAGCCGCTTCCATAGCAGTATCTATATCCTTGATATTCTCGAACTTTTCCTGGATAATATGACTTCCCATATTGGAGGTCATGATAATAATGGTGTTCTTAAAATCTGCAAGTCTACCCTTATTATCGGTCAACCTTCCTTCATCCAGTACCTGCAGCAGGATATTAAAAGTATCAGGATGTGCTTTTTCGATCTCATCCAGCAGCACTACTGAGTATGGTTTTCTTCTCACGGCTTCGGTCAACTGGCCACCTTCGTCGTATCCTACATATCCCGGAGGCGCTCCTACAAGACGGCTTACCGAGTGTCTTTCCTGGTATTCGCTCATATCTATCCTGGTCATGGCAGATTCATCATCGAAAAGATATTCTGCCAGGGCCTTGGCTAATTCAGTTTTACCAACCCCGGTGGTTCCAAGGAACAGAAATGAACCTATCGGTCGTTTTTGATCCTGTAATCCTGCACGGCTTCTTCTAACGGCGTCACTAACGGCGATGATTGCCTCATCCTGACCAACCACTCTTTTATGAAGGTCTTTCTCCAGGCGTAGTAACTTTTCCCGGTCGCTCTGCAACATTTTGGTAACAGGTATGCCTGTCCATTTTGCAACTACCTCAGCAATATCTTCATTGGTAACTTCCTCCTGGATCAGCGATTTCTCATTCTGATTTTCGGCTACTTTCTGTTGCAGGTTCTCCAGTTTTTCCTGGGCCTCTTTGATCTTACCGTACCTGATCTCTGCTACCTTGCCGTAATCACCTTCCCGTTCAGCACGTTCAGCTTCCAGTCTGTAATCTTCAATTTCAGACTTTAGATTCTGAATATTATCCACGATCTCTTTCTCGCTCATCCAGCGGGCGTGTAGATCATTCCTTTCTTCTTTAAGATTAGCCAGGTCTGCTCTTAAAGATTTAAGTTTGGCTTCATCTTTTTCCCGCTTAATTGCCTCAATTTCAATTTCAAGTTGCATTATCTTGCGATCTAACACATCCAGTTCTTCCGGTTTGGAATTGATCTCCATACGCAATTTGGAAGCGGCTTCGTCCATAAGGTCAATAGCCTTGTCTGGAAGGAAACGGTTAGTGATATAGCGCTGGGATAATTCTACCGCGGCAATGATCGCTTCATCTTTGATCCTAACTTTATGGTGGGTTTCATATTTCTCCTTAATTCCACGAAGTATCGAGATCGCACTCTCAATATCTGGTTCCTCAACATTTACCTTCTGAAAACGTCGTTCCAGGGCTTTATCCTTTTCAAAATATTTCTGGTATTCATCCAGGGTGGTTGCCCCGATAGCTCTAAGTTCTCCCCGGGCTAAAGCTGGTTTAAGAATATTAGCAGCATCCATTGCTCCCTGGCCTCCACCTGCGCCTACGAGGGTGTGTATCTCGTCAATAAAAAGTACAATATTACCGTCACTGGAAGTTACTTCCTTGATCACTGCTTTTAGACGTTCTTCGAACTCACCTTTATATTTAGCACCCGCAATCAGAGCACCCATATCTAGTGAGAATATTCGTTTATCCTTAAGATTTTCGGGTACATCACCATCTACAATTCTGTGCGCAAGACCCTCTGCAATCGCAGTTTTACCGGTTCCTGGTTCACCTACGAGCATGGGGTTGTTCTTAGTTCTCCTGGAAAGGATCTGAAGAATTCTGCGGATTTCTTCGTCCCTGCCAATAACCGGGTCTAGTTTGCCTTCCTCGGCAAGCTGGTTAAGATTTCGGGAATATTTATCTAAAGAGTTATAGGTTTCTTCAGCACTTTGAGAGGTTACTTTATCGCCCTGACGTAATTCTGAAATTGCAGCTTTTAATCCTTTTTCTGTTGCCCCCTGATCTTTCAGGATCTGGGCTACTTTGCTAGATGATTTGAAAATTGCCAGCACCAAATGTTCAATGGAAACATATTCATCTTCCATTTTCTTGGCGATACTGGATGCCTCATTAACCGTCTTACCTGCCTCTCTGGAGAGCATAATATCACCCCCGCTAACTTTTGGAAAGCTTTCCAGACTTTTATCTAGAATTTGGGAAAACAGGTTTACATTAATGTTCAGTTTCTTCAATAGAAAAGGAGTGGCATTTTCATCAACCATCATGATGGCTTTAAAAATATGCTCATTTTCTATTTGTTGATGGCCCATTTCCTGAGCAAGCTGTTGTGCCTGCTGGATGGCCTCTTGTGATTTTATGGTAAAATTATTGAAATTCATCTCTATGTTTTTTTATGGATTCTATGGCAATAGATATACCATTAAGAATAAATGTCAAAATGACGTGTAATTTTGAATTATTATTGACAAAAAGGCAGTTTCAATGAAAATCCTTAAAATTTAAGCTTTATTTTTCTCTATTAAATTTAGTTAGATTTACTTTTGCCTAAAAAAAACTTATGGGATTATTTGATAAAATTTTCAATTCAGAAAAAGAAGAGAATAAAGAAAAAAAGGGTGGTACTCCCTGGATCGAATTGAATTCTATAAATCAATTAGATGAAATCGAGAAAATTTCTGTGGAGAAGACGGTTGCTATCCTGAAACATTCAACCAGGTGCGGTGTTAGCCGAATGGTATTGAGAATGTTTGAAACAGATTATGATCTGGATGAAAATGAGCCGGTAGAGCTTTATTTTTTAGATCTAATCACTTACCGTGAAATTTCTAACGAAATCGCTTCCAGGTTCAGAGTTCAGCATGAAAGTCCTCAGCTTATAGTTTTAAAGAACAGGGAAGTGGTTCATCATTCTTCTCACCAGGGAATTTCTGCTAATAAATTGAAGGAACTGGTTTAATAGTTTTTGTTGAAGAGAAAAAAGCAATTCCTGAAACTTCTGAAGCTCCGGGAACGTATTATTATAAAAATTAAAAAGCCCTGTTCAAAACAGGGCTTTTTAATGGATGATATTTCTCAATATCAATTTATTTCTTCTTTGGCTGATATACAGGAAGTAATTTAGATCTCACTTCTCCAAAGCCAATTCTGGAATTACCATTCTGGCAAAATCCTCTCATGATCACTGTATCATTATCTTCAATGAACTTCCGTTCAGAGCCGTCTTTTAATTTGATAGGCTTGGTTCCGCTCCAGGTTAGTTCCAGCATAGATCCAAACGAATCCTCAGATGATCCCGAGATCGTTCCCGACGCCATCATATCTCCGGAATTTACCGGACAACCGTTTACGGTATGATGCGCCAATTGCTGACTCATATTCCAGTAAAGATATTTGAAGTTCGATTTAGATAAAGAGTTTTCTTCACCTTCTTCAGGCTGAAGGAAAACTTCTAGATTAATATCGAAACTCTTGTCGCCGGAATATTTTAAATAAGGCAGTAATTCTTTTTCAGGCTTAGGACTCGCTGTTCTAAATGGTTCTAAAGCATCCATAGTTACGATCCAGGGAGAAATAGAAGAGGCGAAATTTTTCGCCAGGAAAGGTCCTAATGGCACATATTCCCATTTCTGAATATCACGTGCGCTCCAATCATTGAAAAGCACCATTCCAAAAATATAATCTTCTGCTTCATCTACCGGAATTGGTTCTCCCAGATGATTCGCATCTGTAGTGATAAAAGCCATTTCAAGCTCAAAATCCACCCTTTGTGAAGGGCCAAACACTGGAGAATCAGAATCTGCAGGCTTAGTTTGTCCCTGAGGTCTGTGTACCGGGATGCCAGATGGGATGATAGAAGAACTTCTTCCATGGTATCCTACCGGGATATGCAGCCAGTTTGGCAAAAGTGCATTATCGGGATCTCTGAACATGGTTCCAATATTGGTGGCATGTTCTTTTGAGGAATAAAAATCGGTATAATCTCCAACCTGAACCGGCATCTGCATCTCAATTTCATCGAGGGTGAAAAGCACGGTATTTCTATGGTCCTGATTATCTTTTAGTTTTGGATTATTCGCATCGAAGATATCGGCAATGCGATTTCGTACGAGTCTCCAGGTTTTCTTTCCGTCAGAAATAAAATCATTTAAGGTATCCTGTAAAAATATATCGTCAGTTAAAGGAATTCCTTCAAAATAGCCCAATTGATGCAGTGCTCCGAGGTCTATCGCATAGTCGCCAATTCTGGTGCCAATCGTGATCACATCATCACGGGTAAGGAAAACTCCAAAGGGAATATTTTGAATAGGAAAATCGGTGTCGCCAGGGATATCCAGCCAGGTTTTTCTTTTTGGATCGTTAGCGGTAATTGGCATAAAAATGTTGGTTTTTTGTTAAAATCTAGTTGACTCAAATATATTATTTTCCTGTAATTAACCGAATGTATTTGTTACTTTTACCGAATATTTAACGTAAAGGATTGTAATGCAACAAGACACAGAAGTATTTGATTTAATAGCTGAAGAAAAAGAGCGCCAATTAAATGGTTTAGAGCTTATTGCAAGTGAAAATTTTGTGAGCGATGCGGTACTTGAAGCGGCCGGATCTGTGCTAACAAATAAATATGCTGAAGGTTACCCCGGAAAACGATATTATGGTGGTTGTGAAGTGGTAGATAAGGTAGAGCAACTTGCGATAGATCGTCTCAAAGAATTGTTCAATGCCGAATATGCCAACGTGCAACCTCATTCAGGTTCTCAGGCTAATACTGCCGTATTTCATGCCTGTATGAAACCGGGTGATAAATTCCTTGGTTTTGACCTATCTCACGGTGGTCATCTTACTCATGGTTCACCGGTAAATTTTTCTGGTAAATTATATGATCCTGTCTTTTATGGGGTCGATAAAGAAACCGGCCTTATTGATTATGATGCGGTTGCAGAGATAGCAAAAAGGGAGAAGCCAAAAATGATCATCGCCGGTGCATCTGCTTATTCCAGAGAGATAGATTATAAAAGATTCAGGGAGATCGCAGATAGCGTTAATGCTATATTATTAGCAGATATCGCTCACCCGGCAGGATTAATTGCCAAAGGATTGATCAGTGATCCCATAGAGCATTGTCATATCGTTACTTCTACCACCCATAAAACATTGCGTGGGCCCAGAGGTGGGATTATTATGATGGGCAGGGATTTTGATAATCCTTTCGGAGAGAAATTAAAGAACGGGAATCTAAAGAAGATGTCTGCTTTATTGAACTCCGGAATTTTCCCAGGAAATCAGGGTGGTCCATTAGAGCATATTATTGCTGCTAAAGCGGTTGCGTTTGGTGAGGCTCTTACCGATGAATTTTTACATTACCAGGTTAGAGTAAAGAAAAATGCTAAGGTACTTGCTAAAGCATTTGTGGAAAAGGATTACCAGGTGATCTCGGGAGGGACAGATAACCACATGATGCTTATCGATTTGAGAAACAAAAATGTTAGCGGGAAAGAGGCTGAAGAAGCTCTGGGAAAAGCAGATATTACCGTGAACAAAAATATGGTGCCATTCGATGATAAATCACCCTTCGTGACTTCAGGAATAAGGATAGGAACCCCGGCAGTCACAACCCGTGGCCTTATGGAAGAGGATATGTCTAAGATCGTTGACCTTATTGACCGTGTGATCAACAATATCGATAATGATTCTGAAATAGAAGAAGTTAAAAAAGAGGTTAATTCCATGATGTATGGAAGGCCACTTTTTAATGCTTAAAAACAAGAATTATAAAATTGAAAAAAGCCATTCGCATGAATGGCTTTTTTGGTTTTAAAATTTATTTAACCCGAAGGATTTTGCAGACTATTGCTGAAACACCTGTTTCATTTCTTCAGAAATCTTAACCGGCTTTTTTGATTTAGCATCCAGTAAACACCAGGTGGTTTTGGCCTCTGCCAGAAGTTTTCCGGTATGGGCATTTTTTATAAATACAAATCTCTGGGAAGTGACGTGGGTCGTCTCGTGCACATATGTTTCCAGGCAAATATGGTCACCCAGAAACGCTTCCATCTTATAGCTTATTTCATGCTTAACTACCACCCAGAGTACATCTTGTTTTTGTTCTTTGGTAGCACGCTTTTCCCAATGCTCTTCGGCTACATCCTGCACCCACTGTACGTACTGAACGTTATTTACATGCTTTTGCTTATCGAGGTGTTTCTTTTCAACAACCAGATGTTTCTGATATATTTCTGGGGTAACCTCCATTATTTCTGTATGATCTTTACCTCGAAAATCTTATCCCAGTTCTTACCGGTTACATAAAGTCTGTCTTCTTCAGGGTTATAGGCAATTCCATTGAGTACGTCCAGTTTATCATGTTGAGTCACCTGATTTCTCAAATCCTTAAAGTTGATCAAACCTTCGATGGCTCCGTTTTCAGGATTTATAATGGCCACACCATCTTTCTGATATGTGTTGGCATAAATCTTTCCATTTACCCATTCCAGTTCATTGAATTTCGTGGAAACAGATTTATGCGTGGTAGGCTGTATATAGGATTGTTCTGCTAAAGTTTCAGGATCCAGGATCCATATTTTTTCTGTCCCGTCACTCTTAAAGATTTTTTCTCCATTGTTACAAAGTCCCCAACCTTCCTTGCTTTGGTTATATCCAAAAGTACCGGTGCGTTCAAATGTTTCCAGGTCATAAATAAAACCCTCGCCTTCCTGCCAGGTAAGCTGGTATAGTTTATCGTCCAGCACGGTAAGGCCTTCT
Source organism: Christiangramia sabulilitoris (assembly GCF_007050985.1). GTDB lineage: Bacteria > Bacteroidota > Bacteroidia > Flavobacteriales > Flavobacteriaceae > Christiangramia > Christiangramia sabulilitoris. The sequence goes on along the minus strand of NZ_VHSF01000002.1, from coordinate 301,348 downwards.
GCAAAATATTGATCGTCTAGTTTTATCTCCTTCAGTACTTCGCCAGATTCAAGATCCAGCTTGCGTAGTTTTGACTCTCCATATTGCCCTATACTCTCGTAAAGAATATCACCATCAAATTCCAATCCCTGGGTGTAAGAAGTGATATCATGGGGGTAAGAATTTATGATCTCATAAGTGTACACGACGGGTGCTTTTGAATTCAGGATCTTAATATCTGTAGTAATGGTATCTGTGACCTCTTCAGTATATACAATTGCCTTAAGAGTATGGTTACCGAGTAAAGCATTTTCCAGATTTAAGCTGAAATCCTTTCCGGTTTTAGAACTTTTTAAATAAAGATCTCCAAAATAAAAAGATACTGAATCTATGCTTCTGTTCTTTTTATTAAGGATGGAGGCCTGAAGCTTATCATCAAGGGAAAATTGAGACTTATTTTCATTTAGCTGAATAGAAAAATCAGATTTTTTACTTCCATTGTTACTTCCGCAGGAAAAAATAAAAAGGCTTAAAATAAAGAGTAACAGTAAGTTGAATTTGTTCATTGTAAAATAGGCTTGAAAACTGAGCTAAATTAACCAATTCGCATTAAAAAAAGCTTGCCTAAATATACAAAGATTGTATATTTGCACCGGCAAGTCCCACACAACCAGCTCCTGCTGAATCCCCCAGGGCGGGAACGCAGCAAGGGTAGGCGGTCGTAGCGGTGTGATGTGGGTCGCTTGCCATTTTTTGTTTCTACCAAGTCCTAAATTTATTGCATATTTGTGCGATATGAAAAACGGGGAATCTTCTAAAAAAGTAGTACTAATTACAGGCGCTTCTTCCGGTATCGGAAAATCTATCGCGACCTATCTCAGCAAACGGAATTTTATTGTCTATGGTACCAGCAGGAAAGTTAAAAATTCTTCTGCCGGAGAGTTTAATTTTATACAATTGGATGTTACTAGCGAACGAAGTATTATCGAGGCTGTAAAATTCGTTTCAGATAAAGAGGGCAGAATAGATATTCTTATTAATAATGCCGGGGTTGGTATAACCGGACCCATTGAAGAAACTCCCCAGGTCGAAATTCAGAAGGCATTTAATACCAATTACTTTGGACCGCTTAATATGATCAAACATGTTTTGCCGGTAATGAGAAACCAAAAAAGTGGTCTAATTATAAATGTGACTTCCATTGCCGGGTATATGGGGCTTCCATATCGCGGGATCTATTCGGCTACCAAAGGGGCTCTTGAGATCACAGCAGAGGCTTACCGAATGGAGATCAAACAGTTCGGAATTAAAATGACCAATGTGGCCCCGGGAGATTTTGCAACTAATATTGCCTCAGGCAGGTATCATGCGCCTGTCACTAAGGGCTCGCCATATGAGACAGTTTATGGGAAAACCCTGGATCTTATGAATGAGCATGTGGATGCGGGCCAGGATCCCGAGTTAATGGCCAGGGAAATCCATAAGATCATCGAAACACCGGAGCCAAATGTGCATTATAAAGTGGGTGAGCGACTGCAGAAACTCTCTGTAAAGTTGAAAAGTTTACTGCCAGATAAACTCTACGAGAAGATGCTTATGAAGCATTATAAATTGTAATTTTATCTCAATCACGAAACATATTTCATTAATATTCAAAATAACACACAACTATGAAATTTTTTATTGATACAGCCAATCTGGATCAGATCAAAGAAGCACAGGATCTTGGAGTGCTGGATGGGGTTACTACCAATCCTTCGTTAATGGCTAAGGAGGGTATTACCGGGAAAGACAATATATTCAAGCATTACAAAAAGATCTGTGACCTGGTAGACGGGGATGTTAGTGCAGAAGTGATCTCTACAGATTTTGACGGGATGGTGAGAGAAGGCGAGGAGCTGGCAGAACTACACGACCAGATCGTTGTTAAGGTTCCAATGATCAAAGAAGGAGTTAAAGCGCTTAAATATTTTAGCGATAAAGGGATAAGAACCAACTGTACGCTTGTGTTTTCAGCAGGACAGGCATTATTGGCGGCCAAAGCAGGAGCAACTTATGTTTCTCCTTTTATAGGCAGGCTTGATGATATCTCTACAGATGGTCTTAACCTGATCGCAGAGATACGGCTTATCTATGATAACTACGGTTTTGAAACAGAAATCCTTGCCGCATCGGTAAGACATACAATGCACGTAATAGAATGTGCTAAGCTTGGTGCCGATGTTATGACCGGACCACTTTCATCTATAGAAGGATTGCTTAAGCATCCTTTAACTGATATTGGTCTGGAAAAGTTTCTTGCAGATTATAAGAAAGGAAATAAATAAGTAAGGATAAAATTAATTGAAGGGAAGGCTATCTTAAAAGATGGCCTTTTTTTTATCGGTTTATGAATTCCAGGATATCCTGTTCAAATTCGGGGCTGCCAAACTGAATATCGCCTCTTTCAATAACCGCATTACTGTTAATGAAAATAACCTTATTGAGGTATTTTCTATAGGTTTCTTTAGAAGGTGCCCGGTTTACAATTTGATATTCATTATCCTTATCGTAACCAAAGGTTTCCAGGGTCCTTAACCATTCTTCCCGTTCACCTAGGTCTATATTCACTCCAAGAAAGTTTAACTCGGGATATTTCTTTTTCAGGTCCTCAATTATCTGATGTTGCCAGCGGTGATGAGCGGGGGCATAAATAGACCAAGCATAGGTGATCGTTGGTTTATTAATAACCTGGTCATAGGTGATGATCTCACCATTTGTGTTTTGCGCCTGAAGATTTTTTAATGAGCTGCCAACAAAATAATTTTTTTGGATCTCAGCTAGTTCTTTTGCATTCTTAAGATTTGAATAATTAATACTTTCCAGAAGGTTTAATATCGAATCCAGCCTACTTTCTCTGTCGGCCATGGTAATCGCCTGGGCAGTTAGTCTTTCAAGAAATTCATTTTTAAGCGTCTTCAGCTCTGTTAGGGAATCTATGAGCAGCATTCTGTGCTTAATATTCCTGAAAGTGTTAATATTTAAGCAATTACGATGATTGCTATGATTTTCCTTGCATTGTTCTATAGATTTTGAGCGCAGGTAATCATCTATTAAATTCGTATAAACATAATAATCCTGCAGATCTTTGTCATTGAAATTAATTTCTGAACGGTAGGCATTAAAATCTTCCGGGATCTCATCAGAAAATTTATTATAATACTTCCTAATCAAAAAAGTATATCGCTCCCTAAGGTCATAATATTCATAGTCTATGCTTGCTCTCGCGATCTTCAAAAATTCTTCAGAAAAATCATTTTTTTCGGTAAGTTCCTCAAGCCTGCGCAGTCTTGTTTCCTTAATAGAATCTGTGATCTTGGCAAATTCCGTAGGCTCAATTTTATAATATGTAAGGATAAGATCGTTGTCGTCCTGGTTCTTTAAGAACATTTCCAGTAAAAAATTACTTTTGCTGGAGCCTTTGCCGCTAAAATTGAGTGATTCGTCAAAAGCCATGGTGTTAAGGTAGATTACTACACTGTCTCCGGGCTCCATATACATGATCTGGCTTTCTGGTGGGTGTTTGAAAGTATATATCCCTCCCTCTAAATTTTCATAGGTTTTGCCAAATTGATTTTTCTCATCGAGCAATAATGTATCTATGATTTTATTTTCTCTTGAAATTACAACGTAATCTGTTTCAGGATTATTTATTTGACCACCAACGTAAATACTATTGTCTTCGGAAGATTTTTTATTGCATCCGGAGAACAGTAGCGCACAGCTAAAGGCGATTAAAAGAAAGTACTTCATTTATAGTAATGGGCAAGGAGGCCATTCGGTTAGCCCCATTTTTTAACAAATATATATCCACCCGTGTGGGCGCTATGTTAAGCGTGCGTTAAAACACATAATTAAAACGTTAATCTTTCTTAGTGAAGACGATTATAACTACTTTTGCAAAAAATTAATTTATTCTGTTTATGCTTTCAGTATCAAACCTTTCTGTACAGTTTGGAAAACGTGTTTTGTTCGATGAGGTGAATACAACCTTTACGCAGGGAAACTGTTATGGAATCATCGGGGCCAATGGTGCCGGTAAATCTACCTTTTTAAAAATCCTTTCAGGGAAATCTGAGCCTACTTCCGGTCACGTGCACCTGGAGCCCGGCAAGCGTATGTCTGTATTAGAGCAGGATCACAACCTTTATGATGAATATACTGTGCTGGAGACAGTACAAAGGGGTAATAAGCCATTGTTCAAGGTTAAAACAGAAATGGATGCATTATATGCAGATTATTCTGACGAGAATGCAGATAAAATTGGAGAATTACAGGTAGAATTTGAAGAAATGGATGGCTGGAACGCAGAAAGTAACGCTGCCTCTATGCTTTCTAATCTAGGCATTAAAACCGAATTGCATTACTCCCAGATGAAAGATCTTGATGGACAGCAAAAGGTACGTGTGCTTCTGGCGCAGGCCCTTTTTGGAAATCCTGATGTGCTGATCATGGATGAGCCTACTAACGATCTGGACTATGAAACCATCACCTGGCTGGAAAATTTCCTTGCTAATTATGATAATACCGTAATTGTTGTATCTCACGACCGTCACTTCCTGGATGCGGTTTGTACGCATATTTCTGATATAGATTTTGGAAAGATCAATCATTTTAGCGGTAACTATACTTTCTGGTATGAATCTTCCCAGTTAGCGGCAAGACAGAGGGCACAACAGAATAAGAAAGCAGAAGAGAAGAAAAAAGAACTTCAGGAGTTTATCCTTCGATTCAGCGCCAACGTAGCAAAGAGTAAACAGGCTACTTCCAGAAAGAAAATGATCGATAAGCTTAATATCAATGAGATCAAGCCTTCGAGCAGAAGATATCCTGCGATCATTTTTGAAAGAGAGCGGGAAGCGGGAGATCAGATCCTGAATGTAGAAAAGCTGGAAGCTAGTATAGAGGGTGAAACACTTTTTAGAAATGTAGATATTAATCTGGCCAAAGGGGATAAAGTGGTTGTATTTTCTAAGGATTCCAGGGCTACCACTGCGTTTTATGAGATCATCAATGGAAAACAAAAACCTGTTAATGGTAAATTTCAATGGGGTGTGACCACTTCACAGTCTTATTTGCCAGCAGATAATTCAGAATACTTTGACAATGACCTTACCCTGGTAGATTGGTTACGTCAATGGGCAACAACAGAAGAGGAGAGAGAAGAAGTTTACATTAGAGGATTCCTTGGAAAAATGCTGTTTAGCGGGGAAGAAGCCTTAAAGACATGTAGAGTGTTGTCTGGAGGAGAGAAAGTTCGTTGTATGTTAAGCAGAATGATGATGATCAGAGCTAATGTTTTGATGCTGGATGAACCAACGAACCACCTGGATCTTGAGTCTATTACTGCATTTAATAATTCTTTGAAAAACTTCAAAGGAACAGTGCTTTTTACTACACACGATCATGAATTCGCTCAAACAGTCGCCAATCGCGTCATTGAGCTAACTCCGGGCGGAGTAATAGACCGTTATTTAAGTTTTGATGAATACATGAGTGATAAGAGCATTAGAGAGCAGAGAGAGAAAATGTATGCGGTAGAGGCATAATTCTTTATTCATAAAATATTAAAAAGCCCCGGCAAGTTGCCGGGGCTTTTTTGGTTAAAATTTCAACTAGAATACTCCGCCGCCACCTTCATCGTCATTTTCACGACTTTTACGTTTTAAAGCTTTGTTCTTTCCGCCACCGAACCTGTAAGAGAAACCAAGATAGACGGTTTGGGTTTCACCTTTGAACCTTCCTCTTTGTTCAATAGGGCGTCCATCTGTAACCCTGAATTCCTGGGTGTCGAAAACATCATTAAAATTCAGGCTTAGGGTTGCCTTATTATCTTCAAGGAAGGAATATCGCGCCCCCAGGTTCATGAAGTAGAGAGGTTTTACATCTAACTGAAGGTCCTGACTTTTACTTCGGTAAAATCCGAAAAGTGAAAAGGTAAGAGATTCAGTCGCTTTAAAATTATGATTGGTTCTAAAGGTGAACGCTTTATTATCTATCTCTATGAACTCAGTTCCCGCAACTCCCTTAAGGGTCTGCCCATATATTTCTAATCCGGTGTTCGTACTCCACCAGTCGGTGAATTTATAGTTGGCAGAAAATTCAGCTCCATAAGAGTCATTAGAATCAAAGTTGTCAAAAGTCAAGAATATAGATCCCGGATCTCCTTCCTGATTGTCGAATACCTGGTTGATCTCATCTACAGTTCTTCTATAGAAAACTCCACTGGTGATACTTCCTTTTTTTCCAAGTTTGCGAGTATAATTAAACTCAATAGAATTGGTAAATTGCGGCAGTAACTCTGGATTTCCTGCAACGGTCAATCTTGGGGAGGCTACTTCACGTATTGGATTTACCTGCCCAAAACCTGGTCTGTCCACTCTTCGGCTAAAGCTCAACTGGTATGAATTCTTTTCACCCGGCGTATAGCTTATAAATCCTGAAGGATACACTGTGAAATAATCGTCTTCGAAAACCAGTTCTCTATTATAAGTTGCGTCTACATTAAAACTTTCAAGTCTTGCTCCAAATTGATAGGACCATTTTTCAAAATTCTGCCCGAAGGTGGTATAAAAACTATAAATATCCCTTTTATACTGGTATTCGCTATTGTCGAAAACAGGCTTGGTGGTCTGATAAGCATTATCTGTGTTCAGAAGTCTTACCTCGGCTCCCATTTCCAGGTTTGAAACGTCACTTAACGGATTCACATAATCGATGTTTCCGGTGAAATTTTCTCGGCTTTCTTCTACGAAGTCTCTATAAGGCACAAGGCCTTGATTAGTTTCTTCGAAATCTATCAGGGTGTTTTCATCTTCAGCAAAGTCATTGAAATCTAACTCGAACTGGATATCATGACCGTCCTTTTCAAAATCATGGTCAAAAAGTAAGTTATAAGATGAATTTCTGTTATCCATGTTCATGTTTAGAAGCTGAGTGATATTCATGCTAGCATCACTTAGATCTCTTACCGCGATAAATCCATCTGGCCCACCTTCAAATAGACTCTGGTTGGTATAAAAAGACAAGGTATTTTTATCATTTAAGTAATAATCTACACCAACTTTGTATAGGTATGATTCTCTTTGGTTATCGACCTTAAAGGTTTGTTCAATGTTCTGCTCAGGAAGAAAAATGGTTCCACCATTCTCTCTGGGGCCAAAATCGGTTCCTAGATTTGTATAGAAATTCAGTTTTCCTGTTCTGTAGTTCATATCCAGGGTCCCGTTAAACCTTGTGTTCTCACCCACGGTAAGTCCTGTGGAAAGATTCCCGTTAAATCCTTTATTCGCATTTTTATGCAATACGATATTTATGATCCCGCTCATTCCTTCCGGATTGTATTTCGCAGATGGATTCGTGATCAATTCTATGCTCTTAATAGAAGTAGAAGGGATCTGCTTCAGCAACTGTGCCGGATCCATATTGGTTGGTTTACCGTCCACCAGGATCCTGACATTAGAGTTTCCGCGAAGAGCAATATTTCCATCCTGGTCTACATTAACAGAAGGAATATTATTCATGATCTCAGAAGCGCTGGCTCCGGTGGTCATAAGATCTTTACCTACATTGATAACCTTGCGGTCTACCCGTTGCTCTATAGTTGTTCTTTCAGCGATAACAACCGTTTCGTCCAGCATGGCGATATCTGGCACCAATTTTATGGTTCCTATTTCAATTTTGGTATTGTTGCGGTCTATATGTATTTCTCTTTGGTAGGTTTTGTAGCCTATAAACTGAATTTTGAAAACATAATCACCAGCTTTAATATCTTTGATCTGGAAGGTGCCATCGTCACTGGAAGTGATCCCGGTAACAAGGTTTCCATCCATGTCGTTAATAATAATAGTAGCAAAAGGGATAGGTTCATTTAATTCTTCATCTATTACAGATCCTGAAATTTTCCCGGTTGGATCTGTAGATGCCATACTGATGAATGTGGTAAAAAGAAATAAAAAGCTAAAAAATAATTGTCTCATTTTTTGATTGATTTTTGATGAATAATGTTATACAAGTTACTTGGTATTGCATAATAGATGGTCACAATACCTCATACTTTAATGACCTTGTACTATAACAACGAATGCCGGAATATTTTGTTACATGATTTTTTTTAAAAAAAAGAACCTGCATCTCCATTCAGAAACGCAGGTTTTAGCAAGATCATTCTTTTTAACACTAACCATCAAAATTAATAAGATGATCTCGCAAAGTCCGGACTTCATCCTAAAGACTGTTCCCGCTTTAGATTGTTACACCAATTTTTCATTAACTTTGAATATGAAGAAAAAAACCCTGGTTCTTGGAGCCTCTTTAAAGACATCACGATACTCAAATCTTGCCATTAACCGACTGGTAAAAAATGGTCAGCCAACGGTTGCTATAGGTCTGAAAAAAGGCATGGTGGACGGCGTTGAAATTAAAAATGAAAAATATCCTTTTGAAGATATCAACACTATTACGCTCTATCTAAATGCTAAAAGACAGCAGGAATATTATGACTATATAATTTCTTTAAATCCTGAAAGGGTCATTTTTAATCCCGGGACAGAAAATCCTGAGCTCTACAAACTGCTTCAGAAAAATGGAATAGACTATGAGAATGCCTGTACTTTAGTTATGCTTTCTTCTCAGCAGTATTAGACCGGTAAAAGTTAGAAATCCATTTAATATCAGGATAAAGAATCCAAATTCAAAACCAAACCATACCAGGCTGTTAATGCTTATAATATAAGATAAAACCGGTGCAGCGATTGCGACTATTGGTACCAGCTTATCTTTTACTTTCCATTTGGTAAATAATCCAAAGGCATAAAGGCCCAGCAGCGGTCCATAGGTATAGCCTGCAAATTGGAACAGTTTATTGATAACACTTTTGTCTGCAATGGCATATTTAAAGATAAGCATCACAACTATTAATAATATGGAGATAGCAATGTGTATTTGCTTCCTGATCCTTACCTGCTTTTTCTCATCATATTTCTTTTCAATACCCAGAATATCGATACTAAATGAAGTAGTAAGGGCTGTAAGCGCGCTATCAGCGCTGGAATAGGCGGCGGCGATCAATCCCAGGATAAAAAATATAGCAACGCCTATTCCCAGATTTCCACTCGTGGCGATCGCCGGGAACAAGTCATCTTTCGACTCGGCAATACCGTTGATATCGGCATAATCTGTTAATAATACTCCTAAGGTTAGAAACAGAAAATTTACAAATACGAGGACAATAGTGAACCAGAAAACGTTTTTTTGCGCATCCTTCAGACTACGGCAGGTGAGGTTTTTCTGCATCATATCCTGGTCAAGACCTGTCATCACGATGGCAATAAAAGCTCCGGAAAGGAACTGTTTCACAAAATGATCCTTGCTTTTCCAGTCTTCAAAAAAGAATATTTTAGAATGATCACTTTCGGCCAGGTAACCCATCAGGTTGTTTAAGGAAAGACCCAGGTCTTCAGAAATAAAGTAAATAGTGATTCCTAAAGCCAGCAGCATGAAAAATGTCTGCAGGGTATCGGTCCAGACGATTGTCTTGATTCCGCTTCTAAAGGTATAAAGCCAGATTAGTAAGATGGTAATGGAAACCGTGACATAATAAGGCACACCCAGGCTGTCGAAAACTATAAGCTGAAGTACATTTGCTACGAGGAAGAGTCTGAAACTGGCTCCAACTACCCGGGAAAGTAGGAAAAAAGAAGCTCCTGTCTTATAAGAAGCATTTCCAAACCTGGTTTCCAGATAGGTATAGATGGAGGTCAGGTTCATTTTATAATACAGCGGGAGCAAAACCTGACCTATTACTGCATATCCAACGGTATAACCAAGAACTACCTGAAAATAACTAAAGGAATCTGCTTCTACGGTTCCGGGAATAGATATAAATGTGATTCCGCTTAGTGAAGCTCCAATCATTCCAAAGGCGACAAGATACCATGGAGCCTGTTTATTTGCTTTAAAAAATTCAGCATTACTTCCACCGCGCCCGGTGAAGTATGATATTAAAATTAGTACCGCAAAATAGGCGGCTATGAGAATGAGTACCTGGTAAGGTTGCATAGTAAGTAGTTCTGCGGGGCAATTTACAAATTAAGCTTTAAGTAATTTCATCCGCTTAAAAAATCATAAATTCGCATATGGATTTTTCTTCAAAATTACTGGAGCAGGCCGTAGATGAGATGTCTCAATTGCCGGGAATAGGAAAACGAACGGCTTTAAGACTGGTGCTGCATCTTTTAAAACAGCCAAAAGAGCAGACTAGTCAGCTGGCCGGCGCTTTGCAAAACTTAAGAGAGAATATAAAGCTTTGTGGCAATTGCTTTAACATCAGCGATACCGAGCTTTGCGAAATCTGTGCGAATCCTTCACGGGCTTCAGAAATTGTATGTGTGGTAGAGGATATCCGGGATGTAATGGCCATAGAAAACACGGGGCAGTATAGAGGACATTATCATGTTTTGGGAGGAAAAATCAGTCCTATGGATGGGGTTGGACCATCGCAGTTAACAATAAAACCCCTGATAGAAAAGGTTCAGGCCGGCAAGATCGAAGAAATTATTTTTGCGCTAAGCAGTACCCTGGAAGGCGATACTACCAATTTCTACATTTTCAAGCAGCTTGAGGGAACGGGAATTAAAACATCCACTATTGCCCGTGGAATTTCTGTGGGAGATGAACTCGAATATGCAGATGAGGTTACTCTTGGCAGAAGTATAACCAACAGGATCCCATTTGAAAATTCCATGAAGGGTTAACTTCTTATCCTGATATATTTCATCATATCCTTTAAAAATTTCCGAAACTTTTTCGTTTCCGTATCTATAATTGTAATTTTAGCAGGAATTTAGCCTCAATTATTCACTGTAATAAATTCAGTAAAATTCAATTTTATTGGTTTTTTAGTATTTAATAAGTGGTTTTTTGATTAAATTCGCAAATCAAATAACAAAAATCGCATCTGATTTAACAATATGGCAAAATTTGAATTGAAATTACCCAAGATGGGTGAAAGTGTTGCAGAAGCAACAATTACCAGCTGGCTTAAAGATGTAGGGGATACTATTGAAATGGATGAGCCAGTACTTGAAATAGCTACAGATAAAGTAGACAGTGAAGTGCCGAGTGAAGTAGACGGTAAACTTGTCGAAAAACTATTTGAGGCAGATGATGTGGTAAAAGTAGGTCAAACAATTGCTATTATAGAAACTGAGGGTGACGTTGAGGATACTCCAGGGGATGCTTCAGAAGAAGTTGGAGAAGAAGCCCCGGCGGCAGCTGCTGAAGTTGAAAAAACCATGGAAGATGCCAGGGAAACAATTTCTGGTACATCTACAGAGGATTATTCAGATTCCTCAAGATTCTACTCCCCGCTGGTGAAAAATATCGCCAAAGAGGAAAATATCTCTCTCGAAGAATTAGAGAAAATAGAAGGAACAGGAAAAGAAGGCCGCGTTACAAAAAATGATATTCTAGGTTATATTGAGAACAGAGAAGGTAAGTCTGAAAAAACTCCATCTTCTAATGGAAAGTCTATAGATACCAGGGCATTGGAAACAGGGGTTTCTAAAAAACCTGAACCTGTTGCAAGTGGTGAAGACGAGATCATAGAAATGAGCCGCATGGGTAAAATGATCGCCCATCATATGGTGGAGAGTGTTCAGAAATCTGCACACGTACAATCATTTATCGAAGTTGATGTTACCAATATCTGGAATTGGAGAAATAAACATAAGAACGAATTTCAGAAAAAAGAAGGTGAGAAGCTCACCTTTACTCCAATCTTTATGGAGGCCGTGGCGAAAGCGATCAGAGATTTCCCAATGATCAATATTTCGGTAAATGAAGATGCTACCAAGATTATAAAAAAGAAAAATATCAATTTAGGAATGGCTGCAGCACTTCCTGATGGTAATCTTATTGTGCCGGTGATAAAGAATGCCGACAGGTTAAATCTTGTGGGAATGGCTAAGGCGGTAAATGACCTTGCCGATCGTGCCAGACGAAATAAATTAAAGCCAGACGATATCCAGGGTGGAACTTATACGGTAACCAACGTGGGTACCTTTGGAAGTATCATGGGAACACCTATTATAAATCAGCCACAGGTGGCGATCCTTGCCCTTGGTGCCATAAGAAAGGTGCCTGCGGTGATCGAGACACCAGATGGAGACTTTATAGGCATCAGATATAAAATGTTCCTGTCTCATAGTTATGATCATAGGGTTGTGAATGGTGCCCTGGGTGGACAATTTGTGCAAAGGGTAGCGCAATATCTCGAGGATTTTGATAAGAACCGTGAGATCTAAGAAAATATAGATTTAAAGAAAAAAAGCTGTGAAATTATTCACAGCTTTTTTTTATAGGTTATTTACAAAAGAATTAAGTAGCTGCATTGCCGGGGAATTCATTTTGTCACCGGTTTGATTAAATACTTCATCTCTTTGAAGTCTTCGGTATCCAAGGAGATCTTCTGCCTGGTCTTCATCAACTTTCCTGAAAGCCATAGACCAGTTGGAGAATTGGCGTTGAGTTATATGATCTGAAGCCAGTTCGACCACCTCATAATGCCTGGGATCTTTTTTTATCTTACCAAATAATTTGTCTATTTTATCAGGTTCCCCTTCGATATATTGAATAAAATGACCTTTATATGAAATCAACAGGCCGGTAATATTTCTTTCGGTATTTTTTTTTCTGCAGTTGGTCAATAAACTTTCCAGGTTTGCATCGTTTAAAATATGTGCTTGCCGGCTTATATAGGAAATATACTTCAACACTGTTTTCACTATTGTTTAAGTTCTAAATATATAAAATGATTTTTACGAAATGATATTTTGTCGCTAACATGCTGATTTGCTAAGTTTTTTATTAATAATCGATATTCAAATTGCTTAAACACTGCCGCTTTTCTGCCTTATAATTATATTATATTTGCCCTGAAATAATTTAAACGCATGGAATTAAAACTAAGCAGACCTATTTGTTTTTTTGACCTTGAAACTACCGGAACGAATATTTCCAAGGATAGAATCGTAGAAATTGCCGTACTCAAAATTTTTCCAAAAGGAAATAAAGAAAGCCATACCTGGCTGGTAAATCCGGAAAGGGAGATTCCTGCTGAGGTTATCGCCATTCATGGTATTTCTAATGAAAAGGTAGCCAATGAGCCAACCTTTAAGGAGCTGGCTTCCAAAATCCATGATCTTATTAAAGGTTGTGATCTGGGAGGTTACAATTCTAATCGTTTTGATATCCCCTTGCTGGTGGAAGAGCTGCTCAGGGCAGGTATAGATTTTGAAATGAAGAACGTGGTGGCAGTAGATGTGCAGACCATTTTCCATAAAAAAGAGCAGCGTACTCTTTCTGCGGCATACCAGTTTTACTGCGGAAAGGATCTTACCGATGCCCATAGCGCAGAAGCAGATACCGAAGCTACCTACGAGGTGTTAAAATCTCAGCTGGACAAATATGATGACCTGGAAAATGATATGAAGTGGCTGGCCGATTTTAGCTCCCGCAAGAAATTTGCAGATTTTGCAGGTTTTATTAGTTATGATAAAAAAGGGAAAGAGGTTTTCGCGTTTGGGAAGTATAAAGGAAAATATGTGGAGCAGGTGCTGGAAGATGAGCCCGGATATTTTGGATGGATGCAAAATGCAGATTTTCCATTATATACCAAGAAAGTACTTACTGCTATTAAACTTCGTAAACTAAATAATAAACTTTCTTAATTGAGGTTTTTTCATCAGCTTATACTTATTGTATTCTGTGTTCAGCTATTGCAGGCTCAGAACACAATTATAAAAGGTAGGGTGGTAGATGAAAATTCAGAGCCTTTGCCATATGCGCATTTATTATTTCAGAATTATGCGATTGGGACTACTTCTAATGCTGAAGGATATTTTGCCTTCAGCATTCCGGATAGTCTCAGGAATGAAAAGGTGAGAGTGAGTTATGTAGGCTTTCATTCCAGGATCGCCAGCGTAGAAGATCTTGCCGGGAGGGATGTTAAGTTATTTCCTAAAAATGAAGGCCTGGATGAGATTCTTCTGAAACAAATCCTGAAAAACAAAAGTTTTACTTATCGACCGGAATGGAGAAATGGAGCTATAGGCTTTGGGAATCTTAATGCCGGTCAGTATCCTTCGCAGATTGCTGTTTTTTATCCTAAACCCGGTAGATTTAATGCATCCTGTTTTTTGGAGGAAGTGGAGGTGTATTTCTTTAAGACGACCGAGCAATGGCAGCGACCTTCAAAATTCAGATTGCACTTATATGATGTGGATGAAAATGGACAACCAGGAGAGGATCTCCTGAAGAATTTGATCATTAAAAGAGACCCCGGAGAATCCAGTATCGTTGTCGAACTGCTTAAAGAAAAGATCAGTATCCCTGAAGATGGGATCTTTATAGGGGTTGAACATTTGTTCATCAGGGAAAATCAATTTACCGAAACCAGGAATTACTATATCAATGATAGCCTGGTAGCGCAGGATTTTGAACTTGTGAAATATGCACCTGTATTTAAGGGTGTGCTAAGGGATGAAGCTGAAGATGCCTGGTTCTACGGTCCTTTAGGTTGGGAAAAGATCTCTGAACTGGAATTATCACACGAAGCTTTTGATTCTAAAATTCCCCTGCCGGATTTTAAGGTAAAGATGACAGACTAAAAGCAATCCATTTAAAATAGTATAAAAATCAGCTTTAATCCGCCGTATTTCCTGGGCTTTAAAATCCTTTAAATTTCTATATTTGAAACCCAATGTGACCTTGGGTCCCGAATTTAATTTTCAATTCTATATTCCAGTATCAGATGAAGATCATTTGCGTAGGCAGAAATTATACAGATCATATAGCAGAGTTGCATAATGAGAAACCTGAGGAACCGGTTTTATTTCAAAAACCGGATACTTCCATTTTGCTAAAAAAACAACCTTTCTTTATCCCTGATTTTTCTGAAGAGGTGCATTATGAGGTGGAGGTTCTGGTAAAGATCAAAAAGATCGGAAAACATATACAGGCAAAATTCGCGCATAAATATTATGATGAGGTAGGACTGGGTATTGATTTTACAGCTCGTGATCTTCAGCAAAAATTAAAGGATAAAGGCCTGCCCTGGGAAAAATCAAAAGCATTTGATGGCGCCGCTGTAATTTCTGATAGTTGGTTGGATAAGAGTGGATTAGGAGACCTGGATGATTTAAAGTTCAGGTTAGAGAGAAACGAAGAGGTTGTACAGGAAGCTTCTACCTCTCATATGTTGTGGAAGATTGATGAATTAATTGCTTATATTTCGACGTATTTCACCCTGAAAATAGGAGATATCATTTTTACGGGAACTCCCGCGGGTGTTGGAAAAGTGCTTCCAGACGACCGTCTTACCGGTTACCTGGAAGGACATAAAATGTTTTCAATAAGAGTAAAATAAGGATCTTAATGAGTAATTATAATCTAGACGAAGTCAAAGAAATGGCCGGGGGTGACGAGGATTTTATGTTAGTAGTTGTACAAACCTTTCTTGAAGAAATTCCGCCAGATGTCGAGGCGATGAATGAAGCTATTAGTAACGATAATCCTTCGCTGGCATATCAATTTGCTCATAAGATGAAACCGAACCTGCAATTATTCGGATTAAATTTAATGGACCAGATCCTTGCTATTGAAGCATGGTCTAAGAACGGTAAAGGTAAAGATAAGGTGCCGGAGGCTGCAGAAACTATTTCCAGAAAAGTTGAAGTAGCATCAGCAGCATTAAAACGAGATTTCAATTTAGAATGACAGCCGAGATAATCACGATCGGGGATGAGATTCTCATCGGTCAGATTGTGGATACCAATTCTGCTTACATCTCCAAAGAGCTCAATAAGATAGGTGTAAGCGTTCATCAGATCACCTCTATTCAGGATGAACGGGAACATATACTCCAGACGTTAACGGAAGCTTCCCAAAGAGCCGATATCATTATTATAACCGGGGGACTGGGTCCTACGAAAGATGATATTACCAAGAAATGCCTGTGTGAATTTTTTGACGATAAACTCGTGCGAAATGACAAGGTTCTCAGGCATATTGAGGAACTTTTTGAAAAATATATAGACACTCCCATTTCAGATCTCAATCGGGATCAGGCCTTATTGCCTTCAAAAGCTACGGCCCTGCATAATGAATATGGTACCGCCGCGGGGATGTGGTTTGAAGATCAAGGTAAAGTATTTGTATCTATGCCAGGAGTACCCTACGAAATGCGGGTACTCATGGAAAGAGAAGTGATCCCGGGATTGATGAGAACTTTCTCGAGACCGGTTATCATCCATCGTACAGTCATCACTTACGGACTGGGAGAAAGTGCCATCGCCGAAAAGATAGAATCCTGGGAAGATAATCTGCCTGCTGAAATCAAGCTTGCCTACCTGCCTAATTTAGGAAGGGTAAGACTTAGGTTGAGTGCAAGAGGGGTAGATGAGAACTACCTTAATAAACTGCTGGACACCCAGATTGATTTACTTCACGAAATTATTGGTGATATAATTTTTGGCCTGGAAGACGATGATTCCCTGGAAGTGGTAATAAGCAAGTTGCTGGTGCAAAAAGAATGGACCTTATCCACTGCCGAGAGTTGCACCGGTGGAAGACTCGCTTCAAATTTCACCAGGGAACCCGGTTCCTCAGCGTCTTTTAAGGGAAGTGTAGTGTGTTATTCCACAACTTCGAAAACAGAACTTCTGGATATCCCTGAAGAAATTATAAAAAAATATTCTGTGGTAAGTGCCCAGGTTGCTAAAGCCATGGCAACAGGCGCACGAAACAAATTTCATACAGATTTTGCCATTTCTACCACCGGTAATGCCGGCCCAACCAAAGGTGATAGTGATGCCGACCTGGGTGTCGTTTTCATAGGGATCGCTACGCCGAAAGGAGTAGAGGCCTATGAATTTAATTTTGGGAATCACCGGGAGAAAGTGATCGGTAAATCGGTGAATAAAGCTATGCAATTAATCCAGGAAAGCATTCTTAAAATTGGTGAAGAAAATTAATTTTTAAGGTAGTTAACCTGAAAATTAAAATATTAGCCTTGTTTTCTCTTGATTTATATGTATTAAAAATCTTATTTTTGCAGGCTGAATAGCGCTGCCATAGTAGCTAAACGAGAATTCAGAAATATTGTTTTAGAGCTAAAATATTTTTTTTGAATTAGTTGTCGGTTAGGTAAAAAAATCGTTAATTTGCAGCCTGTTTTGAAATAACGAGAAAAGTATAGAGCAATGTCAAGAGTTTGTGAACTTACCGGGAAAAAAGCTATGGTTGGGAATAATGTTTCTCACGCCATGAATAAGACTAAACGTAAATTTAACGCCAACCTAGTTAAAAAACGTTTCTTTATTCCTGAAGAAGATAGATGGGTAACACTTAAAGTGTGTACATCTGCATTAAAAGATATCAATAAAAAAGGCATTTCTGCCGTAATTAAGGAAGCTAAAGCAAAAGGATTTCTTCAGAAATAATCCTTAGCAGCACCTAAAAATATTTCACAATGGCAAAGAAAGGTAACAGAGTTCAGGTAATTCTAGAATGTACAGAGCACAAAGCAACTGGACAACCAGGTACTTCAAGATATATTACAACTAAAAATAAGAAGAATACACCGGATAGAATGGAGTTGAAAAAGTTCAACCCTATTCTTAAGAAAATGACGGTTCATAAAGAAATAAAATAATTGAGTCATGGCAAAGAAATCAGTAGCATCTATTCAAACAGGATCTAAAAGATTAACCAAAGCGATTAAAATGGTTAAATCTGAGAAAACCGGTGCCTACACATTTGTAGAAGCAATCATGGCTCCGGAAGACGTAAACGACTTTTTGAAAAAGTAAGGATCGTTCACAAACGATTTTAAATAATCTTTAAAAGCCGTCCTGGATTTAATCTGGACGGCTTTTTCTTTTTATGTATATTTATTGCCGCAATATCAGAGGCTTTTAGCCTTTTTTAGTTTTAAACCTGCCAAATAAAATGAGTTTATTTAAAAAGATATTTTCAAAGGAGAAAAAGGAAAACCTGGACAAGGGATTGGAAAAAACAAAGTCCAGCTTCTTTGATAAAATGAGTAAGGCCGTAGCCGGAAAAGCCAAGGTAGATGAAGAAGTTCTTGATGACCTTGAAGATGTACTGGTAAGCAGTGATGTGGGAGTTGCTACCACAGTAAAGATCATTAACCGGATTGAGGAAAGAGTAGCGCGGGACAAATATCTTGGGACAGACGAGCTTAATAAAATTCTTCGTGAGGAGATCGCAGCTTTACTTTCTGAAACCAACACCGGCGAAGATGCCGATATCCATGTGCCGGAAAACACCAAACCTTATGTGATCATGGTGGTTGGTGTGAACGGAGTAGGGAAAACTACCACTATTGGTAAACTGGCTCATCAATTTAAAAGTAAAGGCCAGAAAGTGGTTCTCGGGGCAGCCGATACCTTCAGAGCTGCTGCGATAGATCAGTTGCAGATATGGGCAGACCGTACAGGCGTTCCTATCATAAAACAAAAAATGGGAAGTGATCCTGCATCTGTAGCTTTTGATACCGTACAAAGTGCGGTAAAAATGAATGCTGATGTGGTTCTTATTGATACTGCAGGAAGACTTCATAATAAGGTAAACCTTATGAAGGAGCTTACCAAGGTGAAAAGGGTAATGCAGAAGACCATTCCAGACGCTCCACACGAGGTTCTTCTGGTTTTGGATGGTTCTACCGGCCAGAATGCGTTTGAGCAGGCTAAGCAGTTCACCGCAGCTACCGAAGTTACTTCCCTGGCCGTTACCAAACTTGATGGTACCGCTAAAGGAGGGGTGGTAATTGGGATAAGTGATCAATTTAAAATTCCTGTAAAGTATATTGGCGTTGGAGAAGGGATTGAGGACCTGCAGGTATTCAATAAATACGAATTTGTAGACTCTTTCTTTAAATAGCCACATGAAAAAAACTTTACTTCTTCTCGCTGCAGTTGTTTTATTCAGCTGTAAAAATGAAAAATCTGATAATATTGCTGAAACTGCTGAGGTTGAGTCTGATTCAACCAATGCAGAAGAGATAGAGTTCAAACAGGTGGATTCAAAGATGATCAACAACGATAGTCTGTGGAAACCATTTGAAGCAGATCTTTCAGAATTTTCAACTGAGGTTTATGAAGAAGTAAAAGCCCTGGTTTTTGAAAAATCCATTCCCGAAATTCAGGAAGCCATCGCTAGTGATAAGCTAACTTATGAGGAATTAGCTCTTTTCTATCTCACCAGGATCAGGGAATACGACAGGGAAAATGAATTATCTTTAAATTCTGTCATCTCATTAAATCCAGATCTTATTAACGAAGCTCGTGAAAAAGATGGGCAAAAAGGAAAAACTGAAAATCATCATCCTATTTTCGGGATCCCGGTGCTTTTAAAGGATAATATCAATACCGTTGCAGTACCTACAACCGCAGGTGCGGTTGCGCTAAAGGATAATAAGACCGAAGATGCTTTTATCGTAGAGCGTTTAAAAGAGAACGGTGCTCTTATCCTGGGGAAAGCGAATCTTAGTGAGTGGGCTAATTTCTTTTGCGAGGGCTGTCCAAACGGTTTTTCAACCATGGGAGGGCAGACTTTAAATCCTTACGGAAGAAAAATTCATGATACCGGCGGGTCAAGCTCTGGAAGCGGGGTAGCGGTTGCCGCAAATCTTGCTCCCGTAGCAGTTGGATCTGAAACTTCAGGCTCGATATTATCTCCTTCAAGTTCAAATTCTGTGGTAGGTTTAAAACCAACTATCGGGGTTTTAAGCAGGGGAGGGATCGTACCAATCTCCAGTACTTTAGACACTCCGGGTCCAATCACCAGATCTGTGATAGATAACGCGATCCTGCTGGATGCAATGACAGGAGTAGACAAGGCAGATCCAGCATCTGCTAGTGCAGGAAAACAAAAAACTGTTTATTACGCAAATCTTGAAAAAGGTAATTTAAAGGGAAAGCGTTTTGGCTCAATAAAGTCTTTAATGGAAGACACTCTTTATGTTAGAGCGATCAACGATCTTAGAAATGCGGGAGCTAAAATTGTTGAATTCGAGGCTGAAGAAATTGATCTTCCAAACTTTCTTAGATTACTCAACCTGGATATGAAAAAAGACCTCCCGACTTATTTAAAGAATTATGGGGGAGATGTTGCTTATAAAAATGTTCAGGACGTTGTAGCTTATAATGAAAAGGATTCCGTGAATCGCGCTCCTTACGGACAGGCACTTTTTATTGGGATCATAAACGATTCGGCTACCGAAAAGGAATTTGCAGCCATCAAGGATACGCTGAAAAATAATGGTACCAGGTTCTTCGAAAAACCTATGCAAGAACATAACCTGGATGCGGTTCTTTCGATCAATAATTACCATGCCGGTTATGCTGCGGTGGCGAAATATCCTGCTATAACCGTACCTATGGGATATACTGCTGAAAACAGACCTAAAGGATTGACCTTTATTGGAAAGCCTTTTTCTGAAGAGCAATTGCTTCAATTCGCTTATATTTTCGAAAACACCACTAAAAGAAGAAAAACACCAGAAAATTATAATGAGTAGTAATTCCCAAAGATATCTCGTTCTAATCTCAAAGATCATTTTCTTCTATAGCATATTCTATGTGATCATGAAGATAGTCGCCATGTTCCAGGGTGCCTGGATGATCCCGAACCTTATTTTATCCCTGCCATACCTTGTTTTTGCTGTGGTTGGCGGTATTATGGTAAAAAGAAACTCCTACCACTGGGCCTATGTTATTGCCGGTGCGATCCTTATTAGTATAGTACGTTACTATGAACAGGAGTGGATGCTTCAGCTGCACGAATATTTCTCTTAATATCTTCAATGTAAAGACTTTCAGGTATATCTAATTTTAGATTGTATCTTTGCACCCGCTTTGGACATTCCTTCGGAAATGATCAGGGCTAAAAAGTATATAATTTTATGAGGACGAAGTCACTAAAAAAGAACAGGATCAACGTGGTAACCCTTGGTTGTAGTAAGAATGTTTACGATTCCGAGGTTTTGATGGGTCAGCTAAAGGCCAATGATAAAGACGTTGTACATGAAGAGGACGGAAATATTGTAGTGATAAATACCTGCGGATTTATTGATAATGCCAAGGAGCAATCTGTAAATACCATTCTTGAATTCGTTGAAAAGAAGCAACAGGGAGATGTAGATAAGGTTTTTGTGACCGGTTGTTTGAGCGAACGATATAAGCCAGACCTGCAAAAAGAGATCCCGGATGTAGACCAGTATTTTGGTACTACAGAATTACCCGGACTTCTTGCGGCCCTGGAAGCAGATTACAAGCATGAGCTGATTGGGGAGCGTATGACCACGACTCCAAAGAACTACGCTTATTTGAAGATCGCTGAAGGTTGTGACCGTCCATGTTCATTTTGTGCGATCCCGTTAATGCGTGGAGGGCATAAATCCACGCCGATCGAAAACCTGGTGACCGAAGCTGAGAAGCTTGCGGCTAATGGGGTAAAAGAATTGATATTGATCGCCCAGGATCTTACCTATTATGGTCTCGACCTATATAAAAAGCGTAACCTCGCCGAATTGCTTGAAAACCTGGTAAAGGTTGAAGGTATAGAATGGATAAGATTGCATTACGCCTTTCCAACCGGTTTCCCAATGGATGTTTTGGAAGTGATGAAACGTGAACCAAAGGTTTGTAATTACCTTGATATACCGCTTCAGCATATTTCAGATGATCTTCTGAAGTCTATGCGTCGTGGAACCACTCATGAAAAAACTACCAAACTTCTGAAGGAATTCAGAAAGACAGTACCGGAAATGGCGATTAGAACCACTCTCATTGTTGGTTATCCTGGTGAGACCGAAGAACATTTTCAGGAATTAAAAGAATGGGTTAAGGAGATGCGTTTTGAGCGCCTTGGTTGTTTTACCTATTCCCATGAGGAGAATACCCATGCTTATAATCTTGAGGACAATGTGCCACAGGATGTGAAGCAGGAAAGAGCTAATGAAATCATGGAAATCCAGTCTCAGATCTCCTGGGAACTTAATCAGCAGAAAATAGGGGAGACCTTTAAAGTAGTTATTGATAGAAAAGAAGGTAACTACTTTGTTGGACGTACCGAATTTGATTCACCAGATGTGGATAATGAGGTGTTGATCGATGCTACCTCAGTTTATCTAAAGACAGGTGACTACTACGAAGTAAAGATCACCGAAGCTGCAGATTTTGACCTTTATGGGGAGCCATTAAATGTAACTGCTGAAAAACCTAAACGTAAGGAGCTAAAGATCAAGACGGTTTAAGTATTCCTGTAATTTCTATATTTTATTATTTTAGAACCCTGTTTTGAGATTCTATAATAATGCAAAGAATAAATAGAAAACTGGGTTTTTTTAAACGCCATCACTTTACTCTTTTTGGATTTTTCTGGTTAGTGTTAGGTGTATTCTATTTCTTATTGAATTTAGGCGGAGATGAAAGCCTGAGTTTTAACTGGATCATAGGTATTGCTTATTTGGTAGTTGGACTGTTATACTTATTTCAGGCATACCGGTCCAGAAATAAAGATGCCGAATATATTGAATGGAACCATGAGAAATTAAATTACAAGCCCAACATGGGAAAAGTGCATTCCTATAAGCTAGAGAGTTTGATAAATATTACGGTTTCTAAAAATAACCTTATTATCAAAGCGCCAGGTGCTCAGGGAACAATGGCGCCTTTAAAGGGCTACTCTAAAGATGATATTTCTAAATTAAGGGGAGCATTTCAGGATCATTGATCTGAAAAAAAAAGGCGGGAAATTGATTTCCCGCCTTTTTTATTTATCACGCCACTTTTAGTTACTCGAATTTTCCTCATTCAAAAGTATCGGTTTTCCATAACCCAATTCTTCAAGCCTGTCTAGCTGAGTTTCGGCATCACCAACAATCAGATAGTACATCCGGTCTGGATCTACATATTTTTTCGCCAGGTCCTGTATATCTAAAACATTTAATTCCTCAACTTTTTGCTCTCGTTCCTTTATGTAATCATAATTATAGCCATAATCGCTTATCTCGCGAAGCATATTAAGTTTTGCGCCAAGAGTTTCAAATCTTCTGGCGTTGCTCTTTATCATGTAACTTTTAGTTACCTCAAGATCTTTCTCGTCAAAGGTCGTAGCATAGTCTTTTACGATGTCTCTAACCAGTTCTGCTGCTTCATAGGTAATATTAGTTCTTACTCCGCTGGTGATCATAAAAGGTCCAATATAAGATCTGTCTGTAAACCTGGATCTTATCCCGTAAGTATATCCCTTTCCTTCTCTTAGTTCCTGGGTAAGTCTCGAAGCGAAGCTGCCCCCACCTAAACGGTAGTTCATTACTTCTGCCGGGTAGAAATCTTCATTTTTTGCTGATAGTGAAGGAGCTCCAAAAGCAAAGACAGATTGTTTCGCTCCGGGAACATCATAAAAGTATACCCTGGATTTCTCTGGAAGTTCAAATTCCGGGATCTCCGGGAATTTGATATTCCTTGGAGCCCAGTTAGCCGAAATTGCCTTTACCGAATTCACCGCTTCAGATTTATTTACCGCACCCACAGCCAGAAAAGTAGCGGCCAATGGGGATAAGTTCTCTTCATAATAATTCTTTAGATCCTCTATACTCAGACCTCTCACAGTTTCAGGAGTTCCCAATTGATTGTAGGAGAGAATGCTGTTCTCGCCATAAATAAGTTTTTTAAATTCATTTTGAGCGATGGCATTTGGATCACCCTTTTCTTCCTGAAGCTCGCTTAAAATTTGTTGTTTAAGTAATTCAAATTCCTTTTCATCCCATCTTGGTTCAAGCAGGATCTCCTTAACCAGATTCATGGTTTCTGCATAGTTTTTAGCGAGGGTATTTCCCGATATAGTGATCTTTTCCTCACCGGCATTTACATAGATCTCGGCACCTAGTAATTCGATGGCCTCTTCCAGTTCTGCCGGGGTTCTTTTAGCGGTTCCTTTAGTCATCATGCTGGCGAGCATATTTGAAACTCCTGCTTTATCGCGGTTTTCCAATAGTTGACCACCTTTCATTTCCAGGCTGAATCTTACAACCGGCACTTCGTTGTTGGTAATTCCCATTACCTGCATTCCCGATGGCATTCTTGCATCCCAAATCTCGGGAATATTCAATTCTGGTTTTCCATGATATGGAGGCTCTATACTTCTATCAAAACTCGAGGGAGTCTTTTTGTAACTCACGTTTTGATTAGGGTCAAAATCTTCTTCGGCGCCTTCCACGATCTTTTCTTCAACAACTTCAGCTTTTTGAGAATTTTCGAGGGCCAGGCTTATATCTCCCTTCGGAACAAAGCTTGTTGCGACATAATTTTTGTCTTTTATATATTTCCTGAACACCCGCAGCACGTCGTCTGCAGTAACTGCCAGCATTTTATCGACCTCTTTATTGATGAAATTTGGATCTTTAGCGAAGATCTCATACTGGGCTAGCTGAAAACCCTTTCCAAGAACACTGGAGATAGAATTATAGAAATTTGTTTCCAGTCCCGCCTTGATCCTCTTAAGATCTCTCTGCGGGATTCCATTTTTCTCAAACTCAGAGAAAGTTTTCTCGATAGCTATTTTCACCGAATCCAGGTCCTTGCCCTCGTAGGCTCTAACCTGAAGCATCAATTGTCCGGCCAGCTCAGAGGTATAATTGAACATGGCTACATTGCCGCTTAGCTTTTTTTTCTCTACCAGTTTTTTATACAGTGGTGCATTCTTGCCGTCACCAAGATAATTGGCAAGGATCTCCAAAGCGAATGAATCTTTGTGGTAAGAATAGACCGAAGGCCAGGTGAGCGTCAATTCCGGTAGTTTAGCAAAGTTATCTTCGTGATAAAGGTTTTTAGATTCCTGAAGATTTACTGGTTGCTTTTCAAGTTCCTGCACTTCCGGGCCCTGAGGTATCTCATCAAAATACTTGTGAACCCATTCCTTTGCCTGCTCTTTATCAAAATCTCCAGAGATCGTCAGGATGACATTATTGGGAACATACCACCGGTTATAAAATTCCTTGACATCCTGTAAGGTAGCATTCTGCAGATCTTCAAGGCTGCCAATTACCTGCCAGTTGTAAGGATGGTCTTCAGGATAAAGATTGCGGTCTACCACATAAAATGTATGTCCGTATGGACGATTATCCACTCCCTGGCGTTTTTCATTTTTAACTACTTGCTTTTCCTTCGCCAGCACCGGCTCGGTTACGGTATTGATGAAGAAACCAAGTTTATCGGCTTCGGCCCAGATCATTTTTTCCAGGGCATCACTCGGGACGGTTTGAAAATAATTGGTTCTGTCTCTACTGGTAGAACCGTTAGCGCCAGATCCTCCTATGCGGGCACTTAGCTTGTCCAGACCTCCTTTACCCAGGTTTTCAGATTCAAGAAATAAGAGATGTTCGAACAGGTGCGCAAAACCTGTTCTTCCTTCTTTTTCCCTTGCAGAACCTACATGAGCTGTAAGCGCTACCGCAACCACAGGGTCTGATCTATCCTGGTGCAGGATCACTATTAAACCGTTCTCCAGGTTAAAAGTTTCAAAATCTACTGAAAACTTTTCTGTATTTGTTTGGCTGCTAACCGTACTAACGGTAAGCACCATGAGTATATATATTATAGATCTTATTGATTTCATTGTTTTTGTTATTAATAGTCCTTAACAGTATTGTTTGTAAAGAAAAGAGCATTAACGAAGAAAAGTTTCCCATTTTCCCAGAATGCCCTGAAAAGTGGATTATCAACCATATAGATAATACTTCCGCTACCCATTGACACTTCACCGAAGACCAGTGAATTATTTAGATTCTTAACGGCTTCGCTACCGGCAAATCCAGAAACCACTTCAGCATCCTTAATATATGAGACATTGTATCCTTCTTCAAGCAGGTCGTAACTGCTGTTGCTTACTTTTAAGGTGAAATAGGTATCATCATATCCAAAAGCCAGCGGATGTGTATGGTCAACCTGAGTCTTAATAATACTACCCGTAATAAGGTTTTTGATGCTTTCCCGTTCTCTTTCTGCATAAGGAATAAGGTTGGTTTTTTTGGCGGTAGAATCTTTTAAACTATCCCTTTTATCTTTTATTTTAAAACCCGCTTTGTCTTTGAAGGATCCCACCGCACTACCAATGGCAATAAGTTTTCCTCCGCTACTTACCCAGGTCTTGATTTTTTCCAGGGTTTTCTTGTCCATAAAATCCTTATACCATCCTTCGGGCATGATCAAAACATCAAAGTCTGAAAGATCTACCCTCTCAAAATAATCAGTATGTAAAGGGGTTACGGGGTAGTTTAGATCCTGCTCCATGAAATACCAGATCTCACCAAAATTAAGTGACGATACTTCCTTTCCTTTCAACAAACCAATTCGTTGTTGGTTTATGATCTTGATATCAGATGAGCCAAAATCTGGCCCGCTACCGGCAAAACTGGTCTCGGCAGTTAATAACTGACGCTCGTATTCATTGGCGATCGCCACCACCTTTGCATGGAAATTATCTAAATTTTGATTGTCACTTTTTGTAATGATCAGGCTTCCGGGAGCAAATTTTTTGCCGTTGCTTTCAAAAGGCACCTCGCTAACTCGAACTTTGATCTCACTTTTTAAAAGTTCAGCAAGAAATTGCGCATCCTGCATGCTGTTCCATTTGGTAATATAACCGGCGGCTCTGGGATTAGCTTTATTATCAATACTGGCAGTTGCATTTTCGGCTGTACCACTAAGTAGTTTATTGCTCGCAACAGCATCCAATCCGTAGGCGTATGGAAGGCTCCATGCGGTTATATCATAGGTAAGTGAATCAACAAGCCTGGTTTGTGGCTCAAATAATACTTTGACCATCTTCCCTTTAGGCTGATCTGTAGATACGATCATAGTACCGGTGCCAGCAGGTAAGCTGCCGGCACCCTTGTTTTGATAATTGTATCCATTAATTTTTTCTGATCTCACCTTTGAGTAAGTGATCTCATGGCGGTCTAGTAATTCTTGAAGGGTTCTAAGTTTATCCGGATTGCCTTTTAAAGCATAGCTTTTATATTGAAAATCTCCACCCTCGAAATAATTCTGAAATTCCTGGTTTAATTCTGAAGCATTCCTGCTAGCTACTTCGACGGTAGATATTCCGGTAGTAAAGTGATGTTCTACCCGGTCTTTCAAAGTGAGTACGAATCCTTCATCTGTCTGGATACCTAAACCAGCACGACCATGACCGGCCTGCTCATAGGTCATCCCGATAGAACCCATATAAGTTGGGTAAGTGTCCCCATAACTTGGGTATAGGAGATCAAAGCGCTCTCCGGTAAAATACAGCCAGCCTTCTTCATCGAAGTATTTCGCATGATTTTTCCCGATCCTAGTTTGGAAGTCCCTCTGAAAAGGAGTGATCACCTCATGGAAAGGTTCTGCCGCCGGGGCAAAATAATAAGGGTCATTAATACCCTGTTCATGAAAGTCCACATGTATATGAGGTAACCATTGATTGTAAATTTTAAGCCGTTCCCGTGTTTCTATCTGGGTTGCCCATGCCCAATCCCGGTTAAGGTCAAAAAGATAATGATTAGGTCGTCCCCCGGGCCATGGCTCATGGTGTTCAGAAGCTTCCTGGCTAATATTATAAGGCTCTGCTTTCACCTGGTTGTACCAGTTGGCATACCTGTCTCTACCGTCTGGGTTAACGCACGGATCTATTATGACGACTGTATTTTTTAGATAGTCTTCTTTTTCGGTAATAAGGTGGTATAAAGTTTTCATGGATGCCTCGGTACTGGAAGCTTCATTTCCATGAACATTATAGCTAAGCCAAACTATCGCCATATCTGAATTGGTACTGGTATCACCAATACCTGCTTTTTGCAAATGTGCCTGCCGAATTTCATCAATTCTGCCCATATTCTCTTCTGAAGTGATCACCGCATAGGTAAGTGGTCTTCGCTCGTTGGTTTTGCCATAAGTATAGTATTGTACCAGCGCTGAATTTTGAGCGACATGTTCAAAATAGTTTACCACATCTGCATGTCTCGAGAACTGACTTCCAAGCTCATAGCCCAAAAATTCTGAGGGACTTTTAATTTGCTGTGCGATTATAGATTGAAGAGCTAGAAACAGGAAAATAATGAGGTTAAGCGGTTGTTTCATGTAAAGATTTTATTTTTGAATAAGCCGAGTAAAGATAGCATCTAGGCTTGAATTAACTAAAATTTAGGGAATAAAATACCTATCTTCGATATCTTTGCAAACAGATTTAAAATTTATGCCAACCGATTGTATTTCGTATTCCGAAACCAATTATTTTACCGCTTTAATTCTTGACTATCTCTCTGAAAAAAAGGAATTAAGCGATCTCTATATCAGATTTCCAAAACTAGATCAATTTGAAGCTCAGATCAATGAGAAACAAGATACCTATGATCATCATATAAGGAAGGATCTGGTTGAGGTATTACAGCATCAATATGCAGGGTTAGAAACTTCTGCTATAACCCGCGATCATATTGAATCGCTAAAACGCAACAATACATTTACCGTCACTACGGGGCACCAATTAAATTTATTTACGGGTCCGTTATATTTTTTATATAAGATCGTGTCTACGATTAACCTAGCCGAGAGATTAAAACAAAAATTTCCGGATAAGGATTTTGTACCGGTTTACTGGATGGCTACTGAAGATCACGATTTTGAAGAGATCAATTTTTTCAACCTTAACGGAAAAAAATTCAAATGGAATAATGCCGATAAACGAGCGGGTAAAACAGCGGTAGGGAGCCTTTCTACCGAAGGTCTTCAAGAGGTCTATAAACTTTTTTCAGCTGAAATCGGGTCTGGTAATAATGCAGATTTTCTGAAAGAGCTGTTTAAAAAGGCCTACCTGGACCACGACAATTTAACCGATGCAACTCGCTATATAGCCAATGAACTTTTTTCCGATTATGGCCTGGTCATTCTTTCCGCCGGGGATAAAAGATTAAAAAAGCACTTTATCCCCTATGTAAAGAATGAGCTTTTAGAGCAGGTGTCTTATAAGAAAACGTCCAGTACCGTTGAAAAATTAAACTCGCTGGGTTATAGTGTACAGGTGAATCCCCGGGAAATCAACCTATTCTACCTTACTGATGAATTAAGGGAGCGAATAATTTTTCGGGACGGAAAATTCTTTATTCATGATACTAGCATTTCCTGGTCTAAGGATGATTTATTAAACGAATTAAAAAATCATCCGGAACGCTTTAGTCCTAATGTAATGATGAGGCCGTTATATCAGGAAGTGATACTTCCTAACCTCTGCTATATTGGCGGCGGTGGAGAACTGGCCTACTGGCTGGAGCTAAAGGATTATTTTGAGGCAGAAGAAGTGAGCTTTCCCATGTTATTATTGCGTAATTCGGCTTTGCTTCAATCTAAGAAACAAAATTCAAAAAGAGAAAG
Source organism: Christiangramia sabulilitoris (assembly GCF_007050985.1). Taxonomy (GTDB): domain Bacteria; phylum Bacteroidota; class Bacteroidia; order Flavobacteriales; family Flavobacteriaceae; genus Christiangramia; species Christiangramia sabulilitoris. Next base: position 271,835 of record NZ_VHSF01000002.1, on the reverse strand, counting down.
GCTCGATATATCCCTGCCGGAACTATTCCTGAAACAGCATGAATTGATCAACCGTAAAGTTCGGAAGATCTCGAATATCAATATCGATTTTTCCAATCAAAAAGAACACCTGGTCAAACAGTTTCAACAGATGTATGATCTAGCCGAAAAAACAGATGAATCTTTTCTTGGAGCTGTAAAAGCACAGGAAGTGAAACAATTGAAGGGCCTGGACAAACTTGAAAAAAGATTGCTGAAAGCTCAAAAAAGAAAATTAAAGGATGAGGTGGAGCGAATCGCGGCACTTCAGAATGATTTATTTCCAAACAGAAGCCTTCAGGAACGGCAGACAAATTTTTCAGAATTTTATGCCGAGTATGGCAAAGACCTGATAGTAAAATTAAAGGAAGAACTGGATCCACTTGATTCCAACTTTAAAATTCTCACTTTTGGAAAAAAATAGAATGCATACCATAGATATGGACCTGGTAGAAATGACCCTGGACGTCATGAAATATACCATAGACCGTATCTCCAATATCACACCCGAACTGGGTGCTCCCAAAAAAGAAGAAGAACTCCTTAGAATAGTAGGAGAAACTATCACCCCAGAGGGAATCGGAGGGGAAAATGCCTTTCAGTTATTCCGAGATGTACTTGTGAAGGCTACCGTACCTATAGATCATCCGAGACACCTGGCTTTTGTTCCTGCAGCTCCTACGCGGGCGGCGATCATGTTCGACCTGGTAACCTCTGCCTCCAGTATACATGGTGCTTACTGGATGGAAGGTGCCGGTGGTATATTTTGTGAGAACCAGGCGATGAAATGGCTGGTTTCGCTTACCGGTCTTCCGGAAACTGCGTTTGGGGTATTTACCAGTGGTGGTACGGCGGCGAATCTTTCTGCGCTGGTAACCGCCCGTGAAGAATGGAGAGAACAAAAACCAGATTTCGCCAGGGAACGTGCATTATTAATGACCTCTACCGGGGCGCATAGTTCAATAAAATCCATGGCGAAAGTAATGGATGCAGATGTCTATTTAATAGACTCAGATGAGGAATATCTTTCCGGGGATCAATTAAAAGATGCGGTGCATAATTTAAATGAGGCAGACAGGAATCGTCTTTTTGCGGTGGTTGCGACCGGTGGAACCACCAATGCCGGGATTATTGATGATCTGCAATCTGTGGCAGATTTCTGTGAACAGGAAAAGATCTGGTTGCACGTAGACTGCGCTTATGGTGGAGGTGCCTTGGCGGCAGATTCTGTACGCCATTTATTCAACGGGATTGAGAAAGCAGACAGTATTACCATAGATCCTCATAAATGGCTGTTTTCTCCTTATGATTGTGGTGCTGTGATCTATAAAGATCTGGAACTTGCTAAAAAAGCCCATTCCCAGAAGGGTGCTTATCTGGAAATCTTTAAAGATGAAGGCGCACAGGGATTTAACCCGGCAGACTACCAGATACAGTTAACCCGCAGGCTTCGCGGAATGCCTTTATGGTTTTCTCTGGCCATGCACGGAACTAATAAATACAAAGAAGCGATTGAACGGGGGATTGAACTTGCACAGATCGCAGCAGAAAAGGTCAAAAAAGATCCTAACCTTGAATTAATGCGACCTGCCAGTCTCTCTGTTGTACTATTTAAAAGGAAGGGCTGGACCGCTGAAGATTACCGGGACTGGACTTATAAAAACCACAATGCAGGATTTGCATTGGTGACTCCTTCTATCTGGAAAGATGAAAGCGTGGTTCGTTTCTGCTTTATAAATCCAGATACCACCGAGAAAGATATTGATGAGATCTTGGAAACCCTTCACTGATTGGTTTTGATGCAGACCTTATTGATCCAAATTGATAATCCAGGGGCTTTTATTAAGTTTAATTTAATTGGTTCACGGGTTTTATTTTAGCCTCAATTTCCTATTTTTGCGCATGCAAAACAACGTACTCATCCTGGACTTTGGCTCACAATACACGCAGCTTATCGCGCGAAGAGTTAGAGAGCTGAATATCTACTGCGAAATTTACCCTTATCATAAAATCCCTGAAGACCTGTCTACGTTTAAGGCGGTTGTTCTTTCGGGAAGCCCGTTTTCGGTTAGAGCTGATGATGCCCCGCATCCGGATCTTTCCCAGATACGTGGAAAACTGCCAATTCTTGCGGTTTGTTATGGCGCCCAATATTTCGCCCATTTTCACGGCGGAAAAGTGGAGCCTTCAGATACCAGGGAGTATGGAAGGGCAAACCTTACTGTAATCAAGGATGCTGAGCCGTTATTTGAAAATATCAAGGAGAATTCTCAGGTTTGGATGAGTCATAGTGATTCTATAATAGAATTGCCTGAAAATGCCGTGCGCCTGGCCAGTACTTCAGATGTTTTAAATGCAGCCTATAGAATTGAAGGGGAGGAAACCTATGCTATACAGTTTCATCCGGAAGTATATCACTCCACAGACGGGAAACAGCTGCTGGAGAATTTCCTGGTGAATATTGCAGGGACTAAACAAAGCTGGACCCCGGGTGCCTTTGTGGACCTGACGGTTTCAGAATTAAAAGAAAAAATAGGAGATGATAAGGTGGTGCTTGGCCTTAGTGGAGGAGTAGACTCAACAGTTGCTGCAGTTTTACTTCATAAAGCCATTGGTAAGAACCTGTATTGTATTTTCGTAAATAACGGACTGCTTAGAAAAAATGAGTTCGAAGGAGTGCTGGATCAATACAAGCATATGGGACTTAATGTGAAAGGTGTAGATGCTTCGGCACGATTCCTGGATGCATTAAAAGGACTAAGCGATCCTGAAGAGAAACGTAAAGCTATCGGGAATTCTTTTATCGAGGTTTTTGATGATGAGGCACATGGAATAGAAGATGTGGTTTACCTGGCCCAGGGTACCATCTATCCCGATGTGATCGAATCTGTTTCAGTTAACGGACCTTCAGTGACCATAAAGTCACATCATAACGTGGGAGGTTTACCCGATTTCATGAAATTAAAAGTGGTAGAACCACTTAGAATGCTGTTTAAGGATGAGGTTAGAAGAGTAGGGAAGGAACTAGGGATAGACAAGGAGTTACTGGGAAGACACCCATTCCCGGGACCTGGCCTGGCTATAAGGATACTAGGTGATATCACCGCCGAAAAAGTTCGAATCCTTCAGGAAGTAGATCATATCTTTATCCAGGGGTTAAGAGACTGGATGTTATATGATAAAGTTTGGCAGGCTGGTGCGATCCTGCTGCCAATTCAGTCTGTGGGAGTAATGGGAGATGAGAGAACTTATGAGCAGGTAGTAGCGCTAAGAGCTGTGGAATCTACCGACGGTATGACCGCAGATTGGGTTAATTTGCCTTATGAGTTCTTGCAAAAGACGTCCAATACAATAATAAACCGGGTGAAAGGCGTTAATAGAGTGGTATATGATATCAGTTCAAAACCGCCTGCTACTATTGAGTGGGAATAATTATATTGTAATTGCAACCTAAATCGAAAAGTAATGAAGTACCTGTTTGTAATATGTTTTCTTTTTCAGATTTATTCTACTTCGGCTCATGCCCAGGCGTATAAATATCATACTGTAAAGAAAGGGGAGACCGTTTTTAGTATTTCCCGGTCTTATAATATAGCGGAAGAAGATATATACAAATACAATCCGGATGCTAAAGCCGGGATAGGGGTAAACGAAAAACTGGTCATTCCGGTAAGTGACTCAAAACCTTCGGAAAACACTGTTGCAAATTCTACAAAATTCAAGGAGCATAAGGTCAAAAAGAAAGAGACCTTGTACAGCTTATCAAAGAAGTACAATGTGGAGATCGATCTTATTAAGAGATACAATAAGCAGCTTTATTCCCGCGGACTTCAAAAGGGCGAAACCATTAATATTCCGGTAGGAGTTAATTCTAGAATATCAGGAAACGAACCTGTAGGCCCTCAGAAAACTTCAGATGTTGCACCAACTTTTAAAGTTCAGAATAATCAGATCACTAAAACCAGGGAGCATATAGTTCTTCCTAAAGAGACTAAATATGGTATAGCCAGGAAATATGGTATGACCGTCAAAGAGCTGAATTCAGTAAATCCAAATGTTGACGAGCTGCAACCTGGTATGATGATAAGGGTAGGAACAGATGTTCTCGAAGATGAACCCGTGATCATCCTGGATGATAGATTTAGTTTTTACGAGGTACAACCTCAGGAAACACTTTTTAGCCTTACCAGGAGATTTGGCGTTAGCATCGATTCATTAAAACAATTGAATCCTGCTTTAAAGGACGGACTCAAATTTGGAATGATTCTTAAGGTGCCTGAAAATCCTGATGGTACATCTGCCGGAGAGAAAGCTTTCGCCGGGATGGACTCTGAAGCCGATACTAAACTGGACTTAAGCAACGCTATAAGTAACCGGAGGACGAAGGAGATTGTTCTGATGTTGCCTTACAACCTTAATAAGATCGAGGAAGATTCATTGAAAGCTTACAGGAACGCGATCATGAATGAGCGTGTGGTAAGGATCTCGCTGGATTTTCAAAGTGGTGTCCTAATGGCTTTGGATAAGGCGAAGTCTATGGGGATTTCTACAAATCTTAGGGTGTACGACACCAAACAAAACGAATCTGAAGTTGCTACCATCATCAATACCAATGACTTTAGTAATGTAGATGCCGTAATTGGACCACTTTTGCAGGATCCTACTGAAGTTGCTGCTTCAAGACTGGAGAACAGGAATATTCCGGTTATCAATCCGCTTTCTAACCGCAGCATGCGAGGTTATCAAAATCTCTTTCAGTCCGTTCCAAGTGAGGAATTTATGAAAAACGCCATGCTGGAATGGATCTCAAAACATGCTGAAGGAAAGAATGTTGTGGTAATTGCCGATGGGAAAGCCTTTAAGATCAAAGGAGAGCTTAACAATATACTTCCAAATGCAAGATCTGTAATTCCTACCGGTAACTATGTTGCAGACCAGGAAATCGAGAGAGTACTAAGTACAGGATCTAATTATGTTATTCTGGAATCTGAAAATGTAAACCTGGTAAGCAGCGTGACTGCTGCATTGAACAGGCTGGCCCGGAATTTTGACATAACGCTGTTAACGACCAATAAGACTAACGCTTTCGAAAATGATATAGTTTCAAATAATCACCTCGGAAATTTGAAATTTCATTATCCTTCGGTAGATAAGGAATATGATTCCCAGGCAACAAAAAGTTTTAATGAGAAATATATCGAAAGATTTGGGGTGGAACCTAACAGGTATGCCGTAAGGGGTTATGATCTAACTATGGATGTACTTCTAAGACTGGCTTCTGCTGAGGATCTTTATGAATCTTTTGTAAAATACCCGGGATATACAGAATATTACGAAAGTAAATTTCACTATCTCCCTAATGAAAATGGTGGATTTACCAACGATGCTATCTATATCTTAAAACTGGACAAGGACCTTACAATTCGTGTAGCAGATGACCTCTAAAGTAAAATATCTTGGTGATCTAAGAACCGAATCTGAACATTTGCAGAGTGGTTCCAAAGTGATTACAGATGCACCGGTAGACAATCATGGAAAGGGAGAAGCTTTTTCTCCAACAGATATGGTCGCAAATTCACTGGCAACCTGTATGCTAACGATCATGGGCATAAAAGCAGAATCGATGGGCTTGGTAATTAAAGGCACTTCTGCTGAGGTAACTAAAGTTATGGCTGCTGAGCCTAGAAGAATTGCGCAGATCGAAATCAATATCAAATTTCCTGAAAAATATAGCGAGAAAGAAGCGAAGATCCTGGAAAACGCCGCTCTCAACTGTCCCGTTTTCCATAGTTTGCATCCGGATATTGAAAAGAACATTTCTTTCACATATTCATGAGAAAATTTAGTCTGCTAGTTATTTGCATTTTCCTTTTTTCCGGAATCACCGCTCAGGAAAAAACAGAGAAGATCAAATGGCAGGCGAACAGACCTCTCAGCTGGAATGATTTTAAGGCAAAACCAGATTATACAAACTCCTATTCAGCAAATACCAATTCGGGATTTAGTTATAGCTGGACTTACAGCACCGCCTCTGGAAAACCTGTTTTAGAACACGAGGTTCATACTAATTTTTATCCGGGTAAATCCTGGGTGAAAGATGTTCAGGATAAAGAATATTTACTGGCGCACGAACAATTACACTTTGATATTTCTGAACTTCATGCCCGGAAATTACGCCGTGAGTTGGAGAATTATATACCGGGTAGAAATATTCGACAGGATCTTAAGAAGATTTATAATTCTATAGAAGCACAGCGCGTAGCCATGCAAAATAAGTTTGATCGGGAAACCTCGCATAGTGCGAACAAAGTAGCAGAGGAGAAATGGAGAGATTTCGTTAGTAAAGAGCTTGAAAAACTGGAGCGCTATTCAAGTTAAAAATCAGCAACTTCTTTTCTGGCGGCTTCAAATTCAGAGATCATCTCTTTCACAATTTCTGCAGCCGGTTTTATCTCATTTATCAAACCCGAGATCTGCCCGATTTCCAGTTCACCTTCTTCCAGGTCACCTTCAAACATGCCTTTTTTAGCTCTTGCTCTGCCCAGCAGATCCTTTAATTCCTCCTTACTTGGTGACCTGGCATATAGTGCCTGGACATCTTCAAAAAATTTGTTTTTCAATAAGCGAACAGGAGCTAATTCTTTTAGGGTTAAAACCGTATCGCCTTCCTCTGCCTCCACGACCATCTGCTTGAAATTTTTATGTGAAGACGCTTCGGGGGTTGCTACGAACCGGCTGCCCACCTGAACGCCATCTGCACCAAGGACCATAGCCGCCAGCATTCCCCTTCCTGTGGCTATTCCTCCCGCCGCGATCAAAGGAATAGAGATCTTTTCTTTTACCATTGGTATCAGGGTAAAAGTCGTGGTTTCATCCCTGCCGTTGTGACCACCTGCCTCAAAACCTTCAGCAACTACGGCATCTACGCCAGCTTCCTGTGATTTTATGGCAAACTTTACGCTGCTTACTACATGTACCACCTTTATTCCATGTTGCTGTAGATGATTTGTCCAGGTTTTAGGATTACCTGCAGAGGTAAATACGATCCCGACTTTCTCTTCGATAATGATCTCCATGATCTTTTCGATCTCAGGATACAACATGGGAACATTCACTGCGAATGGTTTATTCGTGGCCTTTTTGCATTTCTGAATATGCTCCCTCAAAACTTCAGGATACATAGAGCCCGAACCAATGATACCCAGTCCGCCGGCATTAGAAACAGCACTGGCTAATTTCCAGCCACTGGCCCAGATCATTCCTGCCTGGATCAATGGATATTTTATATTGAAAAGTTTGGTGATTTTATTTTTTGATGCCATTATTCTTTGATGATCAGAAATGATTTTTTTGAACTATTTTGTTCAAACATAACAATATAAATACCACTGGAAAAACCGGTAAGGTCTATTTTATCCTTCGTATTTTTTTGATGCAATATTTTCTGTCCTAAAGTATCAAAAACAGTTATATCGAAAGCCAGATCTTCAGGACTTACAAAATTTAAAATATTCTTTACAGGATTAGGAGAAAATATGAAATCTCCAGGGGTAAAATTTTCACTTCCGGTAGACTGATAGGCGGTACTAAGATCAGGAATTCCATAACCAAGCATGGAATTGGGATTTTCATATAAACTGCCGCTTTCCCGCAGTATTTGCATTAATTCAAGATTGGTCCATTCGGGGTTTGCTTGCCATAAACTGGCGGCTGAACCGGCGAGAATAGGAGAGGCGAAGGAAGTGCCACTAGCCACTACCAGGTTTCCAAATTCATCTATTGTAATGATCTCTAGCCCTTGTGCTGCAAGATCTGGCTTGGTCCTTCCGTCTGCAGAGGGGCCAGTAGAACTGAAAAAAGCATATTCACCGTCTTTATCTACTGCGCCAATGGTCAATACATTTGCATCACCGGGAGCCCCAATAATGTTAAAGTTTTCCCGGTCACCGCGGTTGCCTGCAGAAGTTACCACCAGCATTCCTTTTTCTGTAGCAACAGATGCACCGCGAGAGATAAAGGCTGTTTTTCCATCCATATCCTGCGGAGAATAATCATATTTTTCTTCATCAAAGGTGGTATAGCCAAGAGAAGTATTAATAATATCCACACCCAGACTGTCTGCGCGTTCTGCAGCTTCAACCCAGTAGCTTTCTTCCACAGGAGTTTCGGTTGGGGCGATTTCAGTTCTGAAAAGGTAGTAAGAAGCGTCTGGTGCAGTGCCTGTATATTCGTCTTCTAAAAAACCAGCCATGGTAGCCAGGACTACCGTCCCGTGGCCATCTAAATCGGTATTACTGAAATTCGAGGACCTTCCAGGAAAATCGTATCCGCCTAATAATTTCCCCTGAGTTCTTAAGCGGCTAAAAGCCTGCAGGTTATTAACATTGGGAAAACCGGCATCCATCACGGCAATGATGATTCCGTTCCCGGTTAGATCATTTTGATGGAGGTAATCTGTATTCAGCATTTTAACCTGGTTGCCTGCCGGGCCATAGGTAAACTCAACGTTCGCTTCCAGTTTATCAACTTTTTCCAGTTGTTGTAGTGAAGCTCGATTTTCCAGCTCATTGCTGGCAAATTCGATCTTAGATACAAAGTTTAGGGAAGATAAATTTGAAATTTGTTCCAAAGAGCCTATCACATGGACACAATTGAACCATTTAGATTTAGCTTTGACGCTAATTCCTTCCTGGTTTTTTATCTGTGCGATATAGTTTTCGTTCACCGGTACATCCCTTTCATCTATAGGGGTGCCTCTCAGGGATTTTCTTTCTACGGCCCTGGGTGATAGTATGGAATAAGGATCTTCCAGGGCTTCCTGAACATTCGTTTTATTGGTGAAGAAAACCCACGCATGCTCCTGCTGCGCATTTATATTCAGCGATACGAAAAGTATAAGCAGGAAAAATTTTTTCATGTAGTGTTCTAAAGAGTTTCAAATTACGAAATAACTCCAGAACCCAATAATTCCTCATTCCTGTACCAGGCCACGAATTGACCTTCAGTGATTGAAGCCTGGGGATCATCAAAAATCACATACATTCCATTGGAGGTTTGGTAAAGGATGGCATCCTGCAAAGGTTGTCTGTATCTTATCCTTGCTTTTACCCTTAATTCTTCATTTTCATCAATTTGTAGATCTTTTCGAACCCAGTGAATCTCGTCTTCGGTTACAAATAGTCCCTGCCTGTAAATACCCGGATGGTCCTTACCCTGTCCTGTGTAAATAATATTTTCATCAACATCTGTATCAATAACGAACAGCGGTTCCGGGGTGCCTCCAACCGCCAGACCTTTACGCTGGCCTTTGGTGAAATAATGTGCACCCTGATGTTTTCCCACTACTTTCCCGTCCTCCTGTGAGTAATTGAATTTTTTAGAAAGGTGCTTTAACTCTTCCAAGTGAGAATTGAAGCTCACTTCTTCTTCAGAAAAATTAGCTGAATCTGCAGGTACTTCTACGATCACTCCTTCCTTTGGTTTTAATTTTTGCTGAAGAAAATCCGGAAGGCGAACCTTTCCTATAAAGCAAAGTCCCTGGGAATCCTTTTTATCTGCCGTGATCAGATCCTGTTCTGCTGCTATCTTTCTTACTTCAGATTTTTGTAATTCCCCAATCGGGAAAAGAGTCTTTGATAATTGTTCCTGGGTTAACTGGCAAAGGAAATAAGACTGGTCCTTATTATTATCTTCTCCGGAAAGAAGCTGGTAGATCATTTTTCCATCTTTTTCAAACTCAGCCTTCCTGCAATAATGCCCTGTAGCAACATAATCTGCTCCCAGAGATAAAGCGATCTTCATAAAAACGTCAAACTTAATTTCACGATTACAAAGAACATCGGGATTTGGCGTTCTTCCTTTTTCATATTCATTGAACATATAATCAACGATTCGCTCCTTATATTGTTCACTCAGATCAACGGTTTGAAAAGGAATCCCAAGTTTATTGGCCACCATCATCGCATCATTACTATCATCCAGCCACGGGCACTCGTCTGAGATCGTGACCGAGTCGTCGTGCCAGTTCTTCATAAACAGACCAATGACCTCATATCCCTGTTCCTTTAAAAGATAGGCAGATACACTTGAATCTACACCTCCAGACAAACCGACCACTACTTTTTTCATTCTCTTAGATTTGCTTTTTTAATAACCGCTTAAGCAGTCGCATAAGCGGGCACAAAATTACGAAATAAAAAAAGGTGGCGAAAGCCACCTTTAATTACATAACCTGGATTATTTAATTTCTTTGAAAAACAAAATTCGATGCTGTAAAGACATCGGGAACAAAGGTGAACCTGTTATTACTCGAAAAAGTAACCGTCCCTGTTACAGGGTCATCAAATCCCGGTACTAAAAGAGTATATTTTGAATTTTCAGAACTTGTCCATACACCGTTTTCAGTTGCTGAACTACAAATACCATCACTTTCAGAAAAGAAAGTTGATGAAGCAGAGTTATCAGCATTAAAGGTAAGGGTGGATTGTCCAGTACAGTCATCTACCTCGAAACCGGGAACATTATTAGCCTCGACCAACAACCAGGTTCCAACAATATTACCTTCTACTGCTCCTGAGTCATCATCGTCGCTGCAAGCGGTAAAAAGACAAACTGATACTAATAAGATTAATAGCTTTTTCATAATAGTTAGTTTAATTGTTCAAATATATTGATTTTTAGTATTCCTTTCTTCCGTATTCTATTTTCAGTTTCATATACCTTTTTGCGCTACGATACAAAAAATAAACTTTCCTTTTTCAAAGAAATCGGGTTAGAAATTATTAGGAGTTGAAAAAATTTTTCTTGGTGAAAAAATAACTTCAATTCGTAATATTTAAGTCCAGAATTCATTGCTTTTGTGCCCGGTTTCTATCTGTATACCGGGAGAAGTCCAGTTTTTTAAATTTTTAATATGCTGTAAAACAATACATTGAAAAATAAAAAATTAGGGTGTTTAGCGATTTTTAACAAAGATTAAACAGAATTATACGGTTTTTGGTTCTACTTTTATAAAAAGTTAAAACCAATCAATAATTAAAACTTAGAATTATGAATTTTATTTTAAAGAATTTAAAATTGAGTGCCCTGGCGCTTATCATATGCTTAGGTTTTACCGCATGTGATGAGGAGGATGATTTCCAGTTCACAGATGATGTTACTGTAACTCCAGATCCTACAGATGATGTAGTAGAAGCTAATACCATAGTAGATTTTGCCGATGAAAATGGCTTTAGTTCTTTGGTAGCTGCACTGGAAGCTGCTAATTTAACGGCCACCCTGGACGGAGATACAGAATATACCGTATTTGCACCAACAGACGAGGCTTTTGCTGCCTTTCTTACTGCTAACGGCTTTGCTTCTTTAGGTGATGTACCAACAGATGTGCTGGAATTAATACTTCTAAATCATGTCCAGGCTGGAAGTATCCTGTCTACAGATCTTAGTACCGGGTATATCACCAGTTCTGCTGAAGCCGGACCTGATGGAGAAAATGTGAGCCTTTTTATTAATACTGAAGGAGGCGTTACTATAAATGGGGTTAGTACCGTAACCTCTGCAGATAATATTGTAGATAATGGAGTGGTACATGCCGTGGATGCTGTTATAGGTCTTCCAGATGTGACTACTTTTGCAACCGCAGATCCAACATTTTCAATCCTGGTACAGGCGCTGACCAGAGAAGACGATTATAATTATGTCGCTGCTGATGGAACCGGGATCCTACAAACTTCAGGCGATTCTCCAGCTCCTTTTACCGTATTTGCTCCAACAGATGACGCTTTTGTGGCCTTACTGGATGAATTAGGCATGGCCGGACTAGATGATATACCAGCAGACCTTCTGGCAAAAGTTTTAAATTATCATGTAGTTACCGATGCTAACGTGGTTGCGGGCGACCTTACCGATGCCATGGAAGTTACCACCTTTGAATCTGGAACATTCACTATTTATTTAGGAGAAAATGTGACCATCGTAGATGAAAATGATAGGTCTACTACCATTATTGTAACAGATGTACAGGCGACGAATGGCGTTATTCATGCTATTGACAGAGTTTTATTACCGGAAGATGATGCATTTACTCCAGATAATTCGATTGCAGATTTTACCGCAAATAGTGAAAACTATTCATCTTTATTTGCAGCCCTGAGAGCAGCTGATTTATTTTCTGTACTTGACGGGGATACTGAGTATACCGTATTCGCTCCAGATAATGATGCATTTGCCGCGTTCCTTTCAGATATGGGGTTTGCATCCCTGGATGAAGTTCCCGAAGATGTTCTTGAACAGGTACTATTAAATCACGTACAGGCAGGAAGTATAACTGCAGGAGATCTTCAAACAGGTTATTACACAAGTAGTTCAACTGCGGGTCCTGATGGTGAAAATCTAAGTTTATATGTTAATACAGATGGTGGGGTAACCCTGAATGGCGTAAGTACTGTAACCACTGCAGATGTAATGGTTGATAATGGTGTGATTCACGCTGTTGATGCTGTAATTGGCCTTCCAAATGTAGTTACTTTTGCTCTGGCAGATCCTACTTTCTCTATCCTGGTTGATGCTTTAACTCGTGAAGACTCATATACTTTTGTTGATATTCTGTCTTCTCCAGATACAAACACTCCATTTACAGTTTTTGCTCCAACTAATGCGGCTTTTGGAGATCTTTTGACAGATCTGGAATTAAACGCATTAGCAGATCTCGATGCAGATGTGCTTTCTGAAGTCTTATCCTATCACGTGGTAACGGAAGCTAACGCTACCTCTGGTACACTTACAGATGGAATGACTATAACTACCTTCCAGGGTGAAGATGTTACTATCAATGTAGGTGACAATGTAACGGTGACAGATGTGGGTGGAAGAACTGCTACTGTAGTTCTCGCAGATGTGCAGGGAACTAATGGGGTAATTCACGCTATTGATATGGTATTATTGCCAACACTTGATGATTAATTGATTTGTTGTTTATTGTTTGAATTAGAAAGCCCCTTCAATTGAAGGGGCTTTTTTATTGGTATGCGCTAAAAATATTAGCGCTTTTGGTTCTTTTGTTGTTGCTCAGCCTGCTCCATCATATCCTGGAACTTCTTGGTAAACCTGTTCTGTTTCTTAGGTTTCTTCTTATTTTCCTGGATCTTGGCGTGAATTTTATCTTCATCTATGATCACATATTTTATCACTAACATAATACCAATAGTAATAAGGTTAGAAGTAAAATAATACAGTGATAATCCACTCGCATAGTTGTTGAAAAAGATCAGCATGATTAGCGGCGAAAGATACATAAGGAATTTCATGTTAGGCATTCCCGGTTGCTGTTGAGCCTGCATACTCTGTCCCGTAGTCATCATCATATAAATGAAGATAGCAATAGAAGCCAGGATTGGGAATAAACTTACGTGATCCCCATAAAAAGGTATATTAAAAGGAAGCTCAGCGATCGTATCATAACTGGAAAGATCATCTGCCCACAGGAAATCTTTTTGCCTTAATTGAAAAGCACTTGGGAAGAACTGGAATAAAGCATAAAATACAGGTATCTGCATTAGTGCAGGCAAGCATCCACTCATAGGGCTGGCTCCCGCCTTGCTATAAAGCTTCATGGTTTCCTGCTGCTTTTTCATTGCATTGTCCTTGTACTTTTCACTAATTTCATTGATCTCTGGTCTCAGGATCTTCATTTTCGCCTGTGACAGGTAAGATTTATAGGTAACCGGTGATAATACTATTCTAACTACGATGGTCATCGCGATAATTGCCAGGCCATAGCTTGGAAGTACTCCCGCCAGAAATGCAAAGAAAGGGATAAAGAGATATTTATTTATCCATCCAAAAATCCCCCATCCAAGAGGAATCACTTCATCCAGGTTACGGTCATAATCATTCAGGATCTTATAATCTGAAGGACCATAGTACCAGTTCATATTATAATTAAGTTCACCGGCTTTAAGATCCAGTGGAATGGTGGAGGCAAAGGTTTTCGTAAAAACCGTATCTATTTCCTCATCTTCCACCAAATTCTCTACTTCGAATCTCGCTTTCTTAAATGGAGTGTCAGTCAATAGGATAGAGGAGAAGAAGTGTTGTCTGTAAGCTATATAGCTAACGTTTTCTTCTTCATCATCACCACTGTTCAGGTTATCATCATCGCCACCATCATATTCATAAATAAGATCTGTATACCTGTTTTCGTAGGAAATACTTTTGGCATGACGGTATCCTTTAAGTTTCCAGTCCAGTACAGGAGATTCAGCTGTATTCAAAACCCCGGTTAGCCCCTGGGAGCGTACGCTGAAGTCCATCATATATTCTCCCGGACGCATGGAGTAACGATATTCGAGGAATTCATCTTCAGAAACCTTCAATTTCATCGAAAGTATCTGGTTGCCATTATTTTCAGTAAGCTGAGGCTCAAAATACAGATTTTCAGTATTTAAGGTCCTGCCATCAGTAGTGCTGAACTTTAAATTTAAAGAAGCGTTACTGTCTTTAATCAGATAAACCGGGATAGAGTCAAAAGTTTTAAATTTCTTTAATCTCGCTTCCTCAATATATCCACCTTTATTTGAGATCTTCAACTCCAGAAGATCGTTAGAGATAGTGGTTGTACCACCCTGTGCTGAAGCTAAAGTTTCTGAATATCCAAATGCTCCCAGTCGTCTCTGGGCGTCTGCCAGTGATGTAGAATCATTTTGTACAGGTTCTGCTGAAGGATCTTGAGCAGCTACCTCATTATCCTTTGTGCTGTCTTCTACCTGCTCTGTTGTCTGTGGTTCTTCAACCGCTGTTTCTTCAGGGGTATTGTTGTATAGCATCCATAACAGGATACCTCCAATTAGAATAAATCCAATGATAGATTGAATATCTACTTTCTTTTCTTCCATTATTTAATTTTGCTTAATCTTTCCAGGTCAAAAAAATGGCCAATTATTGTTTCTGTGCCATCTTGGCATTTTCATTTTTTACAGCATGCTCATGGGCAGCTTTAACAAAGGATACGAACAGTGGGTGAGGATTTGCTACTGTGCTTTTATATTCGGGGTGGTACTGTACCCCAACAAACCATGGATGATCTTTTAGCTCAACGATCTCTACAAGTTTGGTTTCAGGGTTCACTCCTGTACTTAGCATGCCTGCATTTTCCAATTGCTCCTGGTATTTATTATTGTATTCGTATCTGTGACGGTGGCGTTCTTTAATTTTATCTGTGCCATAAACTTCAGAGATAATAGAACCTTCCTTTAATTCACAATCCCAGGAACCAAGACGCATGGTGCCTCCTTTATGGGTAACCTCTTTCTGAGCTTCCATAAGATCGATCACCGGATGTTTTGTTTCGCTATCCATCTCGGTTGAATTTGCACCTTTTAACTGCAATACATTCCGGGCAAATTCTATCACCGCCATTTGCATTCCTAAACAGATCCCCAGGAATGGCAATCCGTTTTCACGGGCGTACCTTACGGCGTCTATTTTACCCTCAATTCCGCGCTCACCAAATCCCGGCGCTACCAGGACACCATCTAGATGACTTATTTTATTGTGAATGGTGTTTTCATTGATGAATTCTGAATGTATATATTCCACATTCACATATACTTCATTCTCTGCACCGGCATGGATAAAAGATTCCAGGATAGATTTATAAGAATCCTGCAGCTCTACATATTTCCCAATAAGACCAATATGCACTTCGGCTTTAGGGTTCTTATGTCTTTTCAGGAACTGGTTCCATCTATCCAAATTTGGCGTAGTCTCATCTGGCAATACCAGTTTTTTCAATACCACCGTATCCAGGCCTTCCTTCAGCATCATATTGGGTACGTCATATATCGTAGGAGCATCTATACTTTGGATGACCGCCTCCTGGCGAACATTACAGAATATGGCCAGTTTCCTGCGAATATCGTCTGATAGTTCATGTTCGGTTCGACACACCAGGATGTCTGCCTTAATTCCACTTTCCATCAAAGTTTTTACACTATGTTGGGTAGGTTTAGTTTTCAACTCCCCGGCTGCAGAAAGGTAAGGCACCAGTGTAAGGTGGATTACCAGGGCGTTGTCATCACCTAATTCCCACTTCAGTTGTCTTACAGCCTCGATATAAGGCAATGATTCAATATCACCAACCGTACCCCCAATTTCGGTGATTACGATATCATAGTCACCGTTTTGGCCAAGGATCTGAATACGTTCCTTGATCTCATTAGTGATATGTGGAACTACCTGAACCGTTTTTCCCAGGAATTCACCGCGGCGTTCTTTTTCGATAACGCTTTGATAGATTCTTCCGGTAGTAACATTATTTGCCTGTGATGTATTTACGTTTAGAAAACGCTCATAATGACCAAGATCAAGATCTGTTTCGGCACCATCTTCTGTAACATAACATTCACCGTGTTCGTAAGGGTTTAAGGTGCCGGGATCTACATTTATATATGGATCCAGTTTCTGAATAGTAGCTTTAAAGCCCCTTGCCTGCAACAATTTTGCTAAAGAAGCTGCGATGATCCCTTTTCCCAGGGATGACGACACACCTCCGGTAACAAATATATACTTGGTATTGGCCATTTTAATTCTCGTTTGTTGTGTTGTTTATTCAGGGCGCTAAATTACAAAGAAGAATAGAAAAAGCAGACAAATTGGAAAGCTATTATTAAGAGCTTTTTAACGTGCGTGAACGCGGCTTATCTGGGTTTGGGATAGCGCATTCTTATCTGTCTGAGAAGACCTTCCAGACTGTTTATCTTTAATTCAAAGACCTGTTGCATCTGGTCTCCAAGCTTTCCGGGAGGAAAACCTTTCTGCCTGAACCAGAC
Source organism: Christiangramia sabulilitoris (assembly GCF_007050985.1). Lineage (GTDB taxonomy): Bacteria > Bacteroidota > Bacteroidia > Flavobacteriales > Flavobacteriaceae > Christiangramia > Christiangramia sabulilitoris. Next base: position 254,991 of record NZ_VHSF01000002.1, on the reverse strand, counting down.
ATAATATGGTTCGGGAATGTCTGAAAGATAGTAGTCTTTATACTTGCCAAAATGCATTTTAGCATAGGCGAGTTCTAAAAGTTTATTAGGATCTGGTTGCAAGTGCAGGTGGGTTCAAATATTCTGAAATTTCAGCGAACTTTTTCTTATTCAGTGGTTTGATCATATATTTTTGAACGAAAGGATATTCTTTGGCTTTTTCGATATCTACTTTACTGATGCTGGAGGTTAAGATGATAATTCTATGATTTATATTTCTTTCCCTGAAGGCTTCTAAAAAATCCCAGCCATTCATTACCGGCATATTCAGATCAAGAAAAATTAAGGCGTTTTCATCTTCAGAAATCGTTTCAAAAGCTAAGGTTGGATCTGTAAAATCTATAACCGCTCCTTTATAGCCTTCTAATTCCAGCAATTTTTTGGTGATAAAATTTGAAATTGGTTGATCATCTACCAGATAAATCCTGCCTGTATTATCCTCCATTACTGTGATGCTGAATTATTTAAAAAGCCAGTTTCGCCTGGCTTAGGTTTACAAATGCAAATATTATCTTAATTTTTTAAATTTTCAGAGCATCCGGGAATTTTAACTTAATGAAGTTGTTTGTCAATTCATTGCAGAGTTTATCAATGTATTCAATGGAAACTTTTGGCGTTAAATATTTGGTAATGCATACGGCTTCTCGGGATGGTATTTTTAGTTTTAAGCTTTCAAATTTATACTATTAGAAGATGGCGATATTCGGATCTATTATCAAAAGCGTTATTGATCTTAAAGAGACCCTTACTCCAGAGGGAGAGGCTGTAAAAGATCAGGAAGAAGTATTAACCAGGCTCTTGAAAAAGGCTAGAAATACGGCATTTGGGAAGCATTATAAATTTGATGAGATCCTTGAGGCTGAAGACGTAAGAAAAGCTTTTGCTGAACGGGTTCCATATTTCGATTACAACAAGATCGATAAACAGTGGTGGCATAAATATCATGATGGGGAAGAGGATGTTACCTGGCCCGGAAAACCGCCATATTTTGCCCTTAGCTCCGGTACCACCGGTAAATCAAGTAAGCGTATTCCGGTTACAGATGAAATGGTGGAAGCTATCAGAAAAGCCGGTATTAAGCAGGTGAGTGCACTTAGTAATTTTGACCTGCCATCAGATTTCTTTGAAAAAGAGATTATGATGCTGGGAAGTTCTACAGATCTGCATAAAGAAGGTGATCATAAAGAAGGAGAAATTAGTGGAATAAGCGCCAGTAATATCCCTTTTTGGTTTAGGAGCTATTATAAGCCGGGGGAGGAAATTGCTAAAATAGACGAATGGGACGACCGGGTGCAAATGATCGCTGAGAATGCGAAGAACTGGGATATTGGTGCCCTAAGCGGAATTCCTTCCTGGATGGAATTGATGCTGAAAAAAGTGATAGAGTACCATAACCTGAAAAATATACACGAGATCTGGCCAAATCTTCAGGTTTATGCTTCCGGAGGTGTGGCCTTTGAGCCTTATGAGAAAAGTTTTAATGCCCTTCTGGGAAAACCCATTCAGGTGATTGACACCTATTTGGCCTCTGAAGGTTTCCTGGCATTACAGGACAGACCCGATACTCATGCCATGAGATTGATTACAGATAATGGGATCTATTTTGAATTTGTGCCATTTAAACCTGAATATATCAATCAGGATGGCTCAATTACCGAAGATGCCCCGGTGGTTCCGCTGGAGGAAGTAGTAGAGGAAAAAGACTATGTACTTCTTATTTCAACCGTAAGCGGTGCATGGAGATACTTAATTGGGGATACTATTAAATTTACTGACATTGAAAGAAAGGAAATACGCATTACGGGTAGGACAAAATTCTTTTTAAACGTTGTAGGTTCGCAACTATCGGTGAATAAAATGAATGATGCCGTGCAGGAACTTGAAGATAAATTTGATATCAGGATTCCTGAATTTGTAGTTGCAGCAAAAAGGGGAGAAGATGGTGAATATTACCATTACTGGTACCTGGGTAGCGAGGATAAAACCAATGATGATGAACTGGCAGAGGCGCTGGATGAAGCCCTTAAAAGTGCCAATAAGAATTATAAAGTTGCACGGTCCAAAGCACTGAAAGGAGTAAAAGTGACCAGTATAGATCCCAATTTATTTCATGAATGGAATGCGGTTAATAAGAAAAAAGGAGGCCAGGTAAAGATGGAAAAGGTGATGAATGAAGAAAAGTTTACCGAATGGGAAAAATTTGTCAAGGAACAGAAAGCGGTGAACTAATCTGGTACTTCGTTAATCAGGACCATGATCTCTTCCGGTGAAAGGTAAAGATCCTGGATTCTATTCTTGTAGGTGTCTGATAGCCGCGAATGATTTATGATAAAATTTTTGGTCGCAATGATCTCCTGTCCAAGGCCATGATTAACGGCATAGGTATCTGCGACCCTTTCGGCCTCACGTATATAATTGTCTGAAGTTAGATATCTTACACCGAACCAAACCATCTCCAAGGCAGATCTATCCCGGTAATCCATGATATGACCTAGTTCGTGCCCCAGCCATCCTATAAGCACCTCAGAGGGAACTGCAGTAACATCAAAGACTTCATCTTCTATTTTAAACTTTTCGTTCATATAGATGACATAGCTTCGGTTTTTCCGGTTTTTAAGTAAACCACCTAACTTTGGCTGCGCCTGCATGAAAGATTTTTTGATCTTCTTTTTAAATTTAAATTCAATCGGGGTATCTCTCAATTCCGGATAATGTGATAAGGCGACATAAGCTTCTCTCCAGATCACATCTGGTACTACTTTATTTTTGAACTTTAAACTGTCTTTTTGTTGCATGTTTGATTGCTGTCCATAACAAACAGGTAGTAATATAAAAAAGCTTAAAAAATAAATTATCCTTTTTAGAGTGTTTGCCATGTGATTATTATTGAAAATGAAAATACAACAAAATTGATGCCTTGGGAAGTTTAAGGTTTTAAAATAGACTTAAATTCTGGGGAGATTATATTAAGATTTTCCCATAAAAAAAGCAGGCAAGTGCCTGCTTTTCATCTAATACGTTCAAAAGATTTAACTTTTCATGATCTCCTGAAGCCTTAGTTGTAAATCTGTATTACTTCTAAGTGCCATTGCGACCTGCTGATATCTTTCCATGCTTAGATCTGAATCTTCAATCACTTCCTGCATTTTCTTTTGAATTACCGGTTGAATTTCTTCAATTTCGGCAATGACCTTCTGATATTTCTTCTCCTCCTCGGTAGTAGTATTTATTGCTTTGGAATCTTCCATTTTTGCCTGATGTATCTCATTGAAACGTTCAATTTCCAAATCTCTCTCTTCAACCACGGCAATCATCTCCTGTTGCACCTGCTGATTCATCATTCGCATTTTCTGAAATACTTCAGCAAATTCAGTCAACTCTGCATCACTCACTTCTATCTGCTGTTGTTCCTGAGGCATAGGAGTATTTTGCGCCGATATGGACGCAGTTCCCAATGCAATTACAAATAACAGACTACTAAATAATTTTTTCATTCTTCTAATTTTATTGTTCAAGCCATTAAGTGCGAAAATTATGCCTGCCTTTGGTTGAACATAAATCTTTAAGACAATAAACAGGTTGGTTAAGGAAGGTTTAACAGCTTTAAAAGCTAATGTTAAAATTAGAATTTCAGAATACGTTTAAATTGGCCGTAGAATTGGTACAACCTGAGATTAAGTCAGTGTAATTAATTGAAATTAATTATCTTTTAATATTTTTTTCATACGTAGCGATCCAATCCTCAGCAGTTATTTTACCTGATAGTTCGGCAATTAGATCGAATGGGATCTCGTCTGGTTTTTTAAATCTTATGCAGCTTTTTCCCATGTCTGGTTTTTTGCCGACAGTCTTTTTATATTCTGCCTGGAACCAATCCAGTAATTCTTTATCGGCATAGATCCCCATGTGGTACACTGCGATAAAATTTTTCTGTGAGGCAAGACTCATAAATGGGAGAGGTAGATCAGGGTCGCAGTGATATCCACCGGGATACAATGAATGTGGAATCACATAACCAATCATTCCATAATTTAAAGTCTCCACGAAACCTTCCGGAAGATTTTCTTTAATGACAGATCTTAATCTTGCCATAGGTTCTTTCCTGTCTTCGGGAACCTTTTCTAAATAATCTTCAGGAGAATCGGCTTCAATTTTCATAATCGAGTAAATAAGATGTGTTTAACAAATTTAGAAATTAATATGCAATAGTTTTAGCAACCTAACCAGGGCTAACAATTCCAGGGATTTAATTCATGGTTTATTATCTTTAAAAGAAAAATCATGTGTTATCAGAAATCATTAAATCAATCTCAGGATAACCTTACCCGATACATGGATAAGCCACCCATCGATGAAGGAATATTTGAGCCCTATTTTTTGAATGACGGATTCACTCATGATAAGGTATATATTATTCCCATGAATGAACCCGGCCACTGGTATCCTGCAAACTGGGGTCTCGTACCTTCTTATACAAATCCTGAGGATTTCTATGCCAATAGAAAATATAACACCCTGAATGCCCGGGATGACAAAATTTTCGATTCGAGAATCTATGGTAAGCCAATCAGGGAAGGCCGGTGTCTCATTTTTGCAGATGGTTTTTTCGAACCGCATCATGCTGCAGGTCAAAGTCAGCCATATTTCTGTTACCTCGAAGAAAGTAGAAACTATGAAGATCGTGAAATATTTACCTTCGCTGGCATTTATAATATAGACAAATCTGGAAATTATTCTACTTCCTTGGTAACCGTGGACGCTAATCCTCTTTTCGAAAAAGTCCATAATAAAGCCAGGCGAATGCCTTTGGTTCTGGACAGGAAATTTGAATCTGAATGGATAAGGGAAGGACAACCGGAAACAGTAATTAAAGATATTATGGGAGAAGGTTTTACCTCCAGATCTTTTACCGCACATCCGGTTATAAACTATAGATTAAAGAAAAACCGGGATTTGAAAAATACGAGGAAGGTGATCGAGCCGGCAGAAGCCCTGGACAAAGAGTTAAGTCTTTAAATTTTTGTTTCTGAATAGCGCCAGTAATCCAAAAACCGGCCCCGGAGCTAAAAAAATTAATAACCACGCAGGGGAAATTTCAGCAGAGATATAATTAAGTAACTGTATACTTACAATCGTTATGCTAAAGCCAATACAATTTACGATCGTAAGTGCAGTTCCCCGAGCATCTGGATCTACATTCCGGGCCACCAAAGTAGAAAATAAAGGAGAATCTGCAATCACAACCAGGCCCCAGAAGATGAGGAAGCAGATCAATAAAATTTCAGAATCCAGAAAGAATATGACAGGGGAAAAACAACAGCAGATTCCGGATAGAAACAGGGCTGAACCTGCGGTTTTTTTTAATCCTTTTATTTCAGAAACATATCCACCAAGAATACAGGCGACTCCCCCCAGGCCTATGATCAAAAAGGAGCTTAGGGCAATACTGAAATTTGCGGAAGGATTAGTTTGTTTGTAGAAGCTTAAAATAACCGGGATAAAGGCCCAGAAAGCATATAACTCCCACATATGCCCGAAATATCCAAACGCGGCAGACCGAAAATCGGTGTTCCGAAAGACCTTGAAAATAAGCCCGAAATCTTTATTTAATCTCCTGGTGCGAAAGGGGCCGTCTGGAACCAGGAACAGGATCAATATTCCACCCAGTAAAGTTAAAATTGAAGTGCTGTAAATAACCCAGCGCCAGGCTAATTCTATTTCGGTAGAGACCGCTTTGAGCAAATGCGGAAAGGCAGTGCCTAATACCAGGGCTCCCACAAGGTATCCAAGTGACCTTCCCAAGCCTTTTTCAAAGTAATCTGAAGCGATCTTCATTCCTACGGGGTATATCCCGGCCAAAGCGTAGCCGGTTAAAAATCTGAAAAAGATCAGGCTAAAGAGATTATTGTTTTCGAACAAAGTTCCCAGGTTAAATATAGCTCCCAGAAGCGCACAAAAGAAAAAGACCTTTGAGGGTGAAAACCTGTCTGCTATGCTAAAAAAAGCAAAACTTAAGGTACCCAGGATAAATCCAAATTGTACAGCAGAAGTCAAGTGCCCGAGTGAGGCAGCTCCAAGGGAAAATTCCATCAAAAGATCTGGCATTACTGCATTTCCTGCGAACCATAAAGAGGTACAGCAAAATTGGGAAAGAACAATTATTGGTAAGATCCTGGAGGGAATTTTCAAATCTGGTAAAGCTTATAAAAAGGCCTGGTTGTTATTGGTAAGGTCGTGCTGCTCATTTCCGGTATGTTTAGTGGTGGCAGGTTCGAATAGCATTACCCAAACTTCCTCTTCAGCTACAGGGCGGTGTTCAACACCGCGAGGCACGATGAGAAATTCATTTTCTTTCAATTCCACTGTACGACCACGAAATTCGATCTTTAGAACCCCTTTTACTATATAAAACATTTCATCTTCTTCATCATGAGAGTGCCAGATGAAATCACCTTTTAATTTCGCAAGTTTCACCTGTTGGCCATTTAATTCCCCAACGATCCTGGGATTCCAGTGATCTAAAAACTGACCGAACTTTTCCTTGACGTCGACTTTCTTCATGATTAATCCGGATTTTGATGGTCGTAGCTTAGAACACGTTGGAGTATCCATGTATTATTTTTAAGCAACCATACATGGGTGAACTTTGCCGAACTCGTTTTATATAATTCTTTTTTAGGTTCCTTAATGTAAAAGTCGTGAACTGCTTTCTGAATAGCGCCATATAGTTTGCCATTTTCGTATAAAGGATATACTTCCATGCTTCCTTCAACTAATTTTCTAATGGGCTTCTTTTCAGGATTATTGCAAATATTATTACGTATCGCTTCAAGGAAATCCTTTTTGGTGGTACTCAAACCACCCTGGTCGTGATAGAACTCAAGGTCGTCACTTACAAAATCTTCAAATTCATGTATTTTACATTGGTTAAATCCAACATCGAATAATAAACTGTCCCGGGCTTTTAACTGCTGGTATAATTCGGAATCGCGGCTCACCTGCGCCGAAATATTCCCGCAGGCTAGAATTGTAATTATAACCAGAAAAAAATACTTCATATTAATTTGATGATTCCTGCATTAGCCAGAGATATGATTCTATAAAATGCCTGCTCCACATGCTTTCGTTATGTTTTCCACCTTCGACATATTTCACCTTAAAATTTTGAGATTTTATACCCTTATCCTGCAATAGAGAGATCATCTCTTTTAGATCTGGTATAGTCTCCTTAGATTCGGCAGTTCCAGCCAGAAAATAAAATCTGGTATTATTATTCAATTCGGCTTTTTCTGCAAATTCATAGATCTTTTTATTAAACCAAAAAGAGGGAGAATAAACCCCAATCATTCCAAATGTATCCGGGTATTTTAAAGCGGCATAAAAAGATATAAGACCACCCAGAGAAGATCCAAAAATACCCGTGTTTTTACGACCTGGTAGAGTTCGATATGTTGAGTCTACCATAGGCTTTAATTCCTCGAGTATAAAATCCAGATAATCATCTGCTTTTCCTCCTCCATATTTTTTATGCGGAAAGGGAGTTAGTTCATCAATTCTTTTATTCCCTCCATGTTCAATACCAATGATGATAGACTCTGGACTGCCAAGGCTATCCAGGCTTTCGTCAACCTGCCATTCGCCTACATAGGAAGTTTCTCTGTCAAATAAATTCTGCCCGTCATGCATATAAATAACCGGGTACCTCTTGTCTAATTCATTATAGGTTTCAGGCAGGTAGACCCAAATTCTTTTGACCGTATCCAGTTTTTCGGCCTTTAATTCAAAAAAGGAGACATTACCGGAGGCGGTGCTTTGCGACGAACCATTAAAGGTTATTCCCAGTAGTATGAGGATTAAAAATAGTCTGGACATATAATGTTGATTTACTAAGGGTCAAATTAAGCTTAAGTTTAAATAAAAAACAATTTTATAATTAACAGGCCTGGTTTAATATAGGAAACTAATAATATTGTTGCAGATATTACGTTTAAAGGGAAGTAAAAATCGAAATACAGAACGATGATAAAATTGAGAAAATATGTATGGTTACTGGGAGGAATCGCCTTGCTGGTTTCTTGTAGTGATGACGATACAACCCGTGAAAATGATGTGGATCTAGATGCTCGCTTTTTCAATGCAGATGTTCACGTTGCAGTTTCCAGTCTGTCCCAGGATATTCTTAATTATGTTAGTAGTAATTATCCTGATCTTACCATTATTGAAGCGGAATTAGAGGATAACGGTAATTTTGAGATATATCTTAGTAATGGCCTGGAATTAATTTTCGATTCCGCCGGCAACTTTCTGGGAATAGACGATGATGAGAATGAAGATTTTGATGATGAGTATATTCCTGTAGAAGAGATTCCCCAGAATATACTGGACTTCATAAATTCAAACTTTCCGGGCATTGAAATTGATGAAGCCGAGCGGGAGAATAATGGTAATTATGAGATAGAATTAGAGAATGATGTGGAATTGATTTTTGATGCTAACGGGAACTTTCTTGGCCGGGCTGAAGATGAGAATGAAGATGATGATGAGGACGATGAAGACATCGACCCGGCAAACCTGCCACAAAACGTCCTCGATTATATTTCAGAAAATTACCCTGATAATACAATTATAGAAGCTGAAATTGAAGATGATGGTGGTTACGAGGTAACCCTCAATAACGGAGTAGAATTGGAATTTGATGCCGCGGGTAATTTCCAAAGTGCAGAAGACGGGAATGGTGAAGACGAAGAGAACGAAGACGATTAAGTTGTAAAAGAAATCATATCGGGACCCTTTGCAGGGTCCTTTTTATTTACATTCAAAGCAATTCAGTAAAGCTAAATCCTGCAGGTGTATATCTTCAGAGCCCTTAAGGGGTTCCGTTAATATGCCCTGTTCCTGGATGATATTGTAAAATGCTTCGGCGTAATCAACCAAATGATCCCGCCTATTTTTGATCTTTTCACTGATTTCTTGTTTATCAAGTCTGGAGATCTGTTCCGGCCATGCCTCGAATGCATCCTCTATCGCAGCATTGGTCAGCGATTTTTGAAGTTCTCTGGCCTGTTCTACGAACAGTTCTTTTGGGGTATGCAATAAAAAATAACGGTCAAAGGGATAAACCAGCCCGGGCATGTAGTCTATATCTTTTTTAAAAGGCCTAACCAGAGGTTCTATGTTCTGGTTAGTGATGATTGAAGGGATCAATCCTTCCAGATTAAAAAACGCATTATCCCTGTCCCCAGGGATGGGAATGGCGACAATATTCTCGCCGGACTTTTGCAAAGCCCAACCCCATTGCTCTGCATGTCTGTCCCAGTCTCCTATTAGCAGATCGAACAGCCTGGTTTTGATCAAAGCAGCTTTATCAATGCTAAGGTTGTTACCCTGTTCTTGTTTTAATTCCTGCAGCTGTTTAGTCTCGATGATCTTATTTACGTTAGACAGTGAGGTCCAGTTTCGGTCACTTTCTGTTTCGTACTCCAGCAAATACAGGCGATTACCATATTTTTTATTGTAGCCTTTTAGCTTTTCCTGTTTGGGGATAAAATACATAACTGGCCGTGTATGCAATACACCTGCCTTATCGGCAAGTCTTGCAGCGAGGATAGCCCCAAATGGATGCTGTGCTGAAATACCATCAACAATGATATTTTCAAGTGCAAGATCTTCAGCAATCTCCGGAATAAGTTTTTTTGGATCTTTAGTGACACTCCGCAGAGTATAAACCGTACCGTCCTTACTGCTTAATTTCAGGGAATGGGTTTGTTTGCCACCACCTTTTTTGATCACTTCAAGACCTCCTTTTAGCGTGTCCAGGAAGGCGATAGGTACCATTACCGGTGTAGCCCAGGCATCGCGATAATTTTTACCCTGCATGAACTCTTTTACCAGGTTACCTTCGTAAAGAGTACTTGGAGCAACCAATACAGAATCATGTTCACTAAAATCTATAGCTTCCATGTCCTCAAAATTCTTTATTTCGCAGGTTTTGAAGTTCTTATCGGTGCTGGAAACAGACCAGTAGGTTAGTGATACCAGAATAATCAAAAGGAAAATAATTGAGGCCAGTATTTTTTTCATGCTTTAAGATTCGAATGAAATTTCCGGAGACTAAAGCTATGATTTTAGAGGATATTTTCGGAATGCAAAAAGTTATAAAAAATCTAAAAAACCAAACTTTTCGGGAAGGTCAGTCCATTTGTAATTCGCTGCGCTTATTCCTTAGATCTGGTCCGTTTTGCAAGATAGATTTAAGGTTAAGAAGATAGAATGTCCAGCCGGTTTTACAGCCTACGTAGTAATTCATCCTGGAATGTTCATCCACAGGGATATTAGACTGAGTCAACCTTAAAATATTCTGATCATTTTCCTTCACAACTTTAACAGAAACTGTTCCTGTTTTTCCAAAAATGAACCTAAGAAATTCGTCATCTGTTGGCTTTAGTATTTCTCCATGTTCTTCAACATTTTCAGGCCATCCATGCCATTGCCAGCGATAATGGTCGCCGGGGTGAAACTGCTCTTCCCTTTTCCTGACCTCACCTTTAGGTGTTTTGAATTCAGCCAGTCTTAAGAACCACTTTTCAAGTTGAGACTGGCATAACCAGGCATTTACAATTTCTTCTTTTTCCCGTTCTATGGGTTGATTGACGGTGAATGAACTCCAGTCTGGTTTGCTTTTTTCTTCCATGATACCAACATTTAAATTCCGTCAGATCCTGAAGATCTTACTTAAATTTAATTAAAAATTCTATGCTAGTAAAGTCCTGGAAGCTGGATTTTTAGTGACAATTGGGAGGCCTTTTTTACTTCCTTAATTTTCTCATGTGTTTTGGTCCATACCATAGCCAAAAGCCGGTAATGGTAAAAATTAAAAGCGCGATACCCATAACCGAAGTATAGAAAAGTTTAAAATAACCCGTACCACCCAGGTAATTATCCACGATGGAACCGTCATGAATATTTTCGATAAGGTCTGAATGTCGTTTGCCAATATTCAGAACTTCGCCGGTTGCGCCATCTAGTTGGATACCTGTATAGTGTTCCTTGAAAATAAACTTCACCATTCCTTTCTCTTTTCTTACATCTATCCGGTCTATTTTTGCAGAAAGCTCATTCGAAATGGAATCATGCAGTACCCTGACTGCTTTTTGATGAAGCGAATCCAAAGGCAGCCAATCTGACAGCTCATTAGAACTACCCCGGTAAGATTTTGGTAGAATGATCTCGCCACTATCTTTTTTCCATCCCAGGATTATTCCAGAGACAGAAATAAAAAAGAAAAAGATAAATAAAAACGCGCCGGCGGTACGATGTACCTTCCTGAATCCTCTTAGTATCCTGGCCTGTCGCTTTCTTTTTTTACTGTTATCCATTTAAAGTCATCCTCATTTAGGGAGGCGCAAAGTAAGTAATAGTTTAAAAATTCTCCACCTGGATTTCAGGTAAAAAGTTTTTAAAAATTCACCTTTTAATGTATTTATTTCTGAAGCTTTTATGAACCCTGGAAAGCGAAATAATATTTTTTCTTTAACCAGAACGAAACTCTTACTAGAAGGATCAGGGCCGGCACTTCCACCAGTGGGCCAATCACTCCCGCAAAGGCCTGCCCGCTATTTAATCCAAAGACTGCAATTGCCACTGCAATAGCCAGTTCGAAGTTATTACCCGCGGCCGTAAAAGAAATTGACGCATTCTTTTCATAAGAAGCACCCAGGGCTTTACTTAGGAAGAATCCAATAAGGAACATCAGGCTAAAATAGATCAATAGAGGTATAGCTATTCTAACCACATCCATCGGTATCTCAACGATCAGCTCACCTTTTAGAGAGAACATTAGAATGATGGTAAATAAAAGCGCGATGAGGGTAAGCGGGGAGATCATGGGAATGAATTTATTCTCATACCATTCTATTCCTTTTATCTTAACCAGGATCAATCGGCTTAATATGCCCATCAAAAAAGGAATTCCAAGATAAATTGCTACACTTTCGGCAATTGTGGCAATCGAAATATCTACGATCGCTCCGTCAAAACCAAAAAACGGTGGAAGCCAGGTTATAAATAACCAGGCATAAAAACTGTATGCGAAAACCTGGAATATACTATTAAGTGCCACCAGTCCTGCTCCATATTCGCTGCTGCCACCGGCAAGATCATTCCATACCAGTACCATGGCGATACACCTGGCCAGGCCTATTAAAATAAGACCCACCATATATTCGGGATGATCCTGGAGAAAAATTATGGCTAGGAAGAACATCAAAAACGGACCAATGATCCAGTTAAGTACCAGGGAAATACTCAGGATCTTTACATTTTTAAAGACTTTTGGTAACAACCTGTATCTAACCTTGGCCAGGGGAGGATACATCATTAATATCAGGCCCAGTGCAATAGGGATATTGGTGGTTCCGCTGCTGTAGGAATTGATATTATCTGGTATGGAAGGAAAGAAATATCCGAATCCAACCCCAATTGCCATCGCCAGGAAGATCCAAAGAGTGAGATTCTTATCGAGGTAATTTAATTTTTTTGGCATTCTACCTTATATTTTCAAATACATAGATCATTTCTGAAGCAATCTGATCGCTTCTTTCAGTATATTTCCCGGCTGCCTCAGGGGTGCCGTCGAATTTCTTGGGATCTTCATAATCCAGCGGAATCCTTATTTCAGCACCTTGGATAAAAGGACAGTTTTCATCTGCATGGCTGCAGGTCATTAATGCGGCAAAGCCGTCTGAAGGATTTACCGGCGAATCGAAAACTTTAGAATAACAAATCAGTGGATTGCTTTCTTCAGAATATGAAACTTTGATCTCTGGATTTGTATCGTTATTGGCATCTATTTTAAACCCTGCCCTTCTCAATGCGTCTATCGCACTGGAGAAAAATGCAGTTTCTTCGGTACCGCCTGAAAAACATACCGTTTTGATTCCAAAATGATCTGAAATTGCCTGCGCCCAGACCTGGGCTAACTGGCTTCTTCTGGAATTGTGGGTGCAAATAAAATTTAACCGGATTTCCTTATCAGTTCGTTTTTTCTCCCGGATGTAGTCTATTAGAGGTTGAAGAATTTCCTTTCGTGCTTCCGGAATTTCTAATTCCTTAAGGGCATACAGCTTTTTCTGTAATTCAGGGTAAAGTTCTATTCTGGACATAAATCAGGGATTAACAACAGCCCGATTCTGGGGTACAACCGGAATTCTGAAGTTCAGATAATTTTACTTTTGGCTTAGCAGTTGGAATACCACAAGCTTCTTTGGCCAGGCAGGCTGTTTGTGTATTTACCAGAAGAAAATTGTTGCCATCAAAATCGAGTGCATATTTATTAATGCTCTGACCCTGGTATTCTACCTCGATTTCAGCATCTGGTAATTCCAGTTTTTTAATGGCCAGGTCTATTATTCCCAGCAGTTTCTCAGGATGTAAGCGATGGTTGTAGTCATTTTCTTCCCATAACTGAAAAGATATTTTGACTTCATCTCTTAAGGTACCGCCACAATCGATAAATTGTTTACTTATTTTCCCCACTTCTGTGACATGAAAATGCTCCGGTACCAGGTTTCCTTCGGGAAGTTGAAAAGCGATCTCCTTGAGAGTAGATAATTGTTCCTTAAATTCTGAAAGTTTCATAATATTTTTGATTATATCGTAATATCAACGATGTTGATTTCTAATTTTTTTTTAACAACAATCGTCGATACCGCAGTTTGTGATTCTATCAAACATAGTATTGAACAGTTGTTGCACGCTGTTCCATTTTTTGGTATTGATACAATAGCTCATTGAAACCCCTTCAATATTACCCTGAATCAATCCAATATTCTTAAGCTCTTTAAGGTGCTGACTTATGGTAGCCTGGGCCAGACCCAGTTCATTAACCAGGTCACCATTAATACACCTGTTGGATTTGAGTAAATGTTCAATGATCGCCACACGGGCAGGATGGGCGAAAGCTTTCGCCAGGCAGGCAAGCTCATTTTGTTCCGGTGTAAAAAGATCTGCTTTAGTAAGGCCCATTGAGTACTCGAATTATATATTGCAATATTACGATGAATAAATTATCAGGGCAAATAGTTATGCAGAATTTGTTTTAAATAAGAATTCTTTCTCCGGTAGAAGAGGCTTCAATTATCTTTTCAACAATATGGATATCTTTCATTCCATCAGATCCGGGAACCATGACCCTGGTATCATTGATTATTGCCAATGCATCATCATCCATTTGTTTAGCCTGTTGGTTTTTCTGCATAGGAGGCAGTATTAATCCGTCGCTTGTTTTTCCCTGCACCCCGGAGTAGGCTTGCATAGGTCTAAGGTAATACCAGCCTTTAGTAGTATCCACTTTCAAATTATTGAGATTTTCTCCAAAGCTGGTTTTACCATCTACGATTATACCACCGGGAAACTCGAGTTTGAAACTTGTGGTTTCATCCACCTCTTTAAAAATTTCAGGTCGGCGGGTACTTTGTTTTGCAGTTACGGCCATAGGTTCCATTCCGGTAGAATAACGGGCGGCATTTATGGAATAAACACCCATGTCATAAATAGCGCCACCGCCCATTTCTTTTTTGAGCTTCCAGGGATTTATAGTTATGCCATTATAACCTGCTTCAGAAATAACCTTTTTAATATCGCCATAAGGTTTAGTTGTAGCCCAGTTCATGATTTTTTGAGTATTTGTCTCATGCTGCATGCGATATCCAATAGATAATTTAACCCTGTTCTTATTGCAGGCATCTATGATATCCCGGCACTCTGCCGCTGTCCTGGCCATTGGTTTTTCACACCATACATGCTTCCCGGTATTTGCGGCTTTGATGGCATACTCTGCGTGAAGACCGGTGGGCAGCACGATATAGATGACATCTATATCTTTGTTATTGGCAATACGGTGCATATTTTCATAGTTATATACATTCGCATCTGCAATTTTGTATCTCTTTTGCCAAATTGGAATTTTTTCAGGACTACCGGTAACAATGCCCCTTAGTTCGCAGTGATCTGTTAACTGTAATGCAGGAGCTAAGAGATCCCGGCTGTAATATCCAAGGCCAACCAATGCAACTCCAAGTTTTTTGTTGCTAAAGAAACTAAGAGAATTCCAGGGGAATAGACCCGAGACTGCAAGGAGGCTGGTATTTTTGATAAAATTTCTTCTACCCGCCATTTTTAATACTTTTTACTTCTTAAAATTAAATGATTGAAAATGAGAATTGTAACAAAAGGTTAATTTTTCTGAAAACTTTAAGCTAAACAAAAGGCTAGTCTTGCTAAAAATTGGTTAATTATCATAATTTCAACAAAGCATTAACGCTACGTTAGCGGGAGGTTTCGCGGTCTAGGGCTAATTTCATCATATCAAACCAAAACTACTGTTACGATGATACGCTTAAAAACCTTTAAGAAGTCCCTTTTATTATTTATAAGTAGTGCATTTTTAATCGCCTGTAATTCCAACACACAGGTCGTGGAGCCTTTACACCAAACTGAAACTCTAAGTATGAGAAATCCAGTGGTAAAAAAGGAGCCTAAAGTTTACAGAAAGAAAATACAATACTCAATTGATTCCCTTAAAACGAAAGAGCAAATAGACAGTCTGCTGAACACTTATACCGAAGGTCAATTACAAACTATTCTGGCCTTAAACCGAGTAGAACAGAACAGGTTAAGACCAGAGAGACCAATTATAATTCCAGATTGTTTATCTGAAGATCTTAATACCTACAGTCCCTTTCCAAATAATGTGAGCTTGTTATCCTGTATTCCTAAAACCGTATTAATTTCAAAAAGAGTGCAGGCCTTCGCTTTATATGAGCATGGAGAATTAATCAAATGGGGGCCGGTAAGTACTGGTAAGAGTTCAACCAGAACACCAAGCGGACTTAATTACGGAAATTATAAGGCAAAGCGTAAGGTTAGTACTGTAGATCCTTCGTGGATCCTGCCATACTATTTTAATTTCATGAATTTTGAAGGGGTAGGAGTACATCAATATGAGTTACCAGGTTATCCGGCCAGCCATGGTTGTGTTAGGTTATATATGGATGATGCAAGATATAT
Organism: Christiangramia sabulilitoris; assembly: GCF_007050985.1. GTDB lineage: Bacteria > Bacteroidota > Bacteroidia > Flavobacteriales > Flavobacteriaceae > Christiangramia > Christiangramia sabulilitoris. The sequence continues at coordinate 238,887 of NZ_VHSF01000002.1, read as the reverse complement.
TTTTGACTGGGCAAATATGTGGGACCTGGACGGTTCTCAGATTGAAAGAAACGGTACACCTTTTATGGTTTTTGGAGAGTATGATTATAATTCTGAAAAACCATGGTTGAATCTTTCGCAAAATATGAAGGCAAATGACCTTACCCAGGAAGAAATAAATACTTTAGAGGATTACGTTAAACGATACCAGGAAGATCCTAAGAACTACCATAATATTGCTTCCAAAGAAATGGAGGCAGAATTAGCCAAAGCTTAATTGAGATTCTTTTTAATTAAATTAGCCGGTAAATATCACTACTATGAAAGGTATTAGAATTTACCGGCTTCTTTTTATTTTAAGTTTTCTGTACCTGCCAACCCAGGCATTTTCACAAGAAACTTCAGTAATGATAAGGGCTAAAGCTAAGGATGCTAAATTCATTGGTTCATCCATAGGTGGGGCGAAAGTACTCGTGAAGGAAACCCTCACCGGGAAGATACTTGCCGAAGGAATTACTACCGGGAGTACTGGTAACACAGAAAAAATCATGAAGTTGGATCACAAACGTGGAGTTGATCTTTCAGATAATGAAACGGCCGGCTTTCTGGCTAAACTGGAAATTGATGAACCTAAATTTGTTACGGTGGAAGTTTTTGGTCCAGTGAACAAGAAACAGGCGGTGGTGCTCAGCAGTACTCAGTTATGGGTAATACCTGGAAAAAATATTACGGGAGATGGTATTGTTCTCGAAATACCGGGTTTTATAGTTGATATTTTGTCTCCGCAAACACATGAAAGAATTGACGCTTCAGCAAAGATTAAGTTAGCCGCTAATGTGGTCATGATGTGTGGATGTCCCGTAACCGAAGATGGAATATGGGACGCACACCAGTATGAGGTCAAAGCGGTAATAACCGGACAGAATGATTCAAAAAAAGAAATAGAATTAGAACAAAAAGAAAAGGCGAGTACTTTCACTGCAGAGGTAAATCTGGAGAAGGGGCTGTACGAACTTTTGATATATGCTTATGATCCCCTAACCGGAAACACCGGAGTGGATAAAACAAATATCATTATTAATTAAACGTTCAAAAGTCCCAGGGCCTCGATGGTACGCAGCACACCATTATCATTATTATCGTGGCTAGTCACGAAATTGCTTGCCTTTAAAATATCGGGATGAGCGTTTTTCATGGCATAACTATGCTTTGCCACCTTCATCATTTCAAGGTCATTGAGGTAATCTCCAAAAACCAGGGTTTCTTCAGGGGTAATATTTAATTCCTTTTGAATACCCTTTATCGCATTTCCTTTATTTGCATCCAGCGCCGTAATATCGATAAAAACTCTCGCAGCTATGGCTATTTTGTAGCGGTCACTGTAATCTTTGAAATGAGGAAAAGTATGATCTTCCACTCCGTTGAAATTACATAGGGTAACCTTTAAATAAGTGTCTTCAACTTTAGTAAGATCATCTACCACTTTTAATCTTTCATAAAATTTAGAGATCTCGTTTTTAAAACTATCATCGTTAGTTTCAATATAGGCTGAATCTTTTCCGCATAAAACCAGGTGGGTATTTTCGAGTTTTCTGCCCAACGCAATAAATTCCCTCGCAGCGGTTTTTTCTATTGGGTTAACATATAGTTCTTTGCCTTTATGCGATACATAAGTCCCATTTTCAGCAAAGAACATAGTTCGGTCTTTAATTTTATTAAACTTTGTTTCAAGGTTGTAGAACTGCCTGCCGCTTGCTATTGAAAATAGAATGCCTTTTTTGGTAAGCTGTTCCTCCACCTTCCAGAAATCGGGATGAAGCTCATGATTATCATTTAAAAGCGTTCCATCAACATCGGTTACAATAAGCTTGATCATAGATTTCTCTTTAAGCGGACAAAAGTAACCGATAGCAGTTTCTGCAGGATTAATAAGAGGTTAAATTTATCACTACCTCTATAGTCATACCTTATTGTTCAGAATAATTAAAACAGGATTGCGTCTAGAATTCCGCCGGCAAGTGCGATGAATACAGCCAGCCAGATCGAGGCCATGAATCCATCGGTCTTGAAATCTGAAGTCAGCTTATCTGCGATCTCAATGACGATGGCAAAAGCAATGATACGGGTGATAAATCCTATTCCCAGAAAATAGAATATTCCCAACGTGGCAAAGGTTAGAATAGCTGTGAGCAGCCAGCTCAAAAGAAAACTGAGCACACCAATTATAAGTGCTACCAGCAGTGCAGTGCTAAATCCTTTTATATGAACCGTTGAGAGTAATTTTGCGGCGATAAGTAGTACCGCGGCATCTACAAGGATATGAATTAACCATTGTAACATAATGATTGTTTTGAGGTTGGAAGTACTCTAAGATACTTAAAAAGAACATGTATGCAAGCTTCAGAAAGATATGAACTACGAAATGAGATTGGTTAATCCTAAAATATTACTTTAGAAGATCACCTAATTTTGAAGCTTTAATCATTGAATTTTCAATTAAATTTATAACAGTTAAATTGAATCAAATTGTTGAGCAAAAACAAAATTCAATTTCTGAAGATTAAATGGGTAACCTAAGAGCAAAATATGTAATCGCGAGTTTCTCTGTCTTGATACCCTTATCAATTCAAATCTTCTGGTACTTTTCTTTCAAGAAATTCAGTGCCCAGGCAGAAAGGAAAGAACATTTTATGAGTATTTTTTATCCTATAACTAATGCTTACTGGATTCTAATAGTCAGTATAATATTGTGCGTAATTTCTATTATTTTGTGTGGAGTACTATTTCAGAAGGCTACCAGATTTAGAAGATCGATCTTAAGCCTTTTAATTATACTATCAGCTGAAATGTTACTGCTTAATGGGTTACAAATTCAAGTTTAAATGCCAACTCCACCAGTTGGCGTTTACCGGGGCCGGTGCGGGCTTGTTAGTTATTGCTAAGGCGGGCTTCGAGAGTCTTAGGCTCCTTCTTTAAAAGTACTTCCCATAAAGCCTTTAAATTTGCCAGCTTCTCTCTTTGCTTCAGACGGTATTCAGTCTGGTAGGCCCGTTGATCTGCTGGAAAACCTGTGTAGTTATACCCTAAATTTCTTGCAATGAACAGCGCCCGGGGTAAATGAAATTCCTGCGTGACCACTACAGCATCATCAATTTCAAATAATTTTCCTGCGCGGTACATACTGTCATAGGTATCTAGCCCGGCATGATCTGAAGTGATAAGGTCTTTATTTATGCCCTTAGCTTCCAGGTAACTCACCATTGCTGCAACTTCATTATAATCATCGCTACGATGGTCTCCTGTAACCAGAAAATCCTCAACCTTACCTTCCCGAAAAAGCTTAATAGCCGTATCTACACGATCCTGGAGAATGGGTGAAAGCTTACCATCGGCATGTACACTCGCGCCCAAAATTATAACTGTTTTCGAATTAGGGAGCTCAGAAATATCTCTGTAGATAAGATCCTGAGTGTTTCTCTTAAAGATAGCCTCTATACCCAGTATTACAAAGATGATCAGTACAAGACCAATCACCGAAAACAGGATGAATTTCTTGAGTCTACGCATTAGTGAGAGATGAAAGTCTTATCGAAGATAGCCATAATATTTGGATGTATCAGATTAATTTATGCGCTAACGCAAGGGTTGCCGTACACATTGTGTACATTTGTAAAATATTATTTAATCCAAATTATGAGTAATATAAAAGCCCTGAACTGGCGTTACGCCACGAAGAAGTTTGATGATTCAAAAATGCTTTCAGAGGATAAAATTGAGGTTCTGAAACAAGCTTTTAATCTTACCGCAACTTCTTACGGTCTGCAGCCTTTAAAGATGCTGGTAATTTCAAATAAAAAGTTGCAGTCTGAATTGAAAAATTTCTCATTCGGTCAGCAGCAGGTGGACACCGCTTCTCATGTTTTGGTAATTTGTATTGAAAACAGGATAGATGAAGAGTTTATTACCAACTATTTCAGACTTGTTAAACATGTAAGGGACACTCCCGAAGAAATTTTAAAACCGTTTCATGAATTTCTGGTAGATGATTTTAAAACAAAGGAAGTAAAGGAAATTGAAGCATGGGCGATCAACCAGGCTTACCTCGCTTTGGGTACTTTGCTGACGGTATGTGCAGCAGAAGAGATAGATGCCTGCCCCATGGAAGGTTTCGAGCCCGGGAAATATGATGAATTCCTAAATCTGAATGAGCAAAACCTTAGATCTGTGCTCGTTCTTCCCGTTGGTTACAGAGCTGAAGATGATGAATTTTCTAATTTTAAAAAGGTGAGAAGACCTCTGGATGAGGTGGTCATCGAGATCGATTAGTAATTTACGTATTCGGTAATTTCCAGCCCATATCCAATCATTCCAACACGTTTGGTTTGCTGGGAGTTAGAAAGGAGTTTAATTTTATGGATCTCCAGGTCATGAAGGATCTGAGCTCCAATACCAAAATCCTTATTATCCATTTTTACCGGAGGCGCTTTTATTTCACCTTTTTTCTGACTTTCTTTTAATTCCGTAAGCCTGTTCAATAAGTTTGGAGATTGATTAGCAGGATTAATGAAAACGATTGCACCGCGGCCTTCTTCATTGATCGCCTGGAACATTCCATCCAGCTTCTTGTCCAGATTATTGGTAAGTGTGCCTAAAATATCATTATTTACCCTAGTTGAATTTACCCTCACCATAATCTCTTCATTAGGCTTCCAGCTTCCTTTTGTAAGGGCGATATGAATCTGCGCGTTGGTAGTTTGTTTATATGCCCTTAAACGGTATCTGCCAAATCTTGTATCCAGTTCAAAATCCTCTTTTTTCTCGATAAGGGAATCATGCTGCATTCTGTAAGCAACCAGGTCTTCTATAGAAACTACTTTTAGATCAAACTTTTTGGCAACTTCCATTAGCTGGGGTAGTCTGGCCATGGTTCCATCTTCGTTCATGATCTCAACGATAACCCCTGCCGGTGCGAATCCGGCAAGTCTTGCAAAGTCGATGGCAGCTTCAGTATGGCCTGTTCTTCTTAATACTCCGCCTTCTTTGGCTTTTAGCGGAAAAATATGTCCGGGACGGTTAAGGTCCTGGGGTTTTGTTTCAGGATCGATTAGAGATTCAATCGTTTTGGCACGATCTGAAGCTGAAATTCCTGTAGTCACTCCTTTACCCCGAAGATCTACTGAGATCGTAAAAGCCGTTTCCATAGGGTCGGTATTATTACCAACCATCATTTCCAGCTTTAATTCATTACACCTTTCTTCGGTAAGCGGGGCACAGATAAGACCACGGCCATGGGTGGCCATGAAATTGATCATTTCCGGCGTCACCTTTTCAGCGGCAGCTAAAAAGTCTCCTTCATTCTCACGATCAATATCATCTACGACAATAATTACCTTTCCGGCACGAATATCATCGATAGCCTCCTGAATAGTATCAAGTTTTACTGAATATTGATTGTTCTCCACCTGAGCCATAAGATCTTGTTTTCTGGCTGCAAAGATATTTATTCTGATTTACTTTTGTCCTTGAAAAGGCCTGCTTTTTTGAAGAGTTTCCTGAAAGGCTCTATAAAATTATCGAATACGAATAATCCCTGGTCTGTCGTAGCCCTGTAAGTTAAAAATACCCCCAATGGCAACATGATCCATGTAGAAAGCCAGGTAGCGATAAAAGGAGGAATACTACCGTTTTCGGCAGAATTTTTGGCAAATATCCCAATAAAGTGATAGGTAAGGAATAATAATATGGCTACCACAATTGGCAGACCCATACCACCTTTTCTAATGATTGCACCTAGAGGCGCACCCACAAAAAATAGCACGATACAGGCAATACTCAAGGCATATTTTTCATGCAGGGCAATCTCAAACTTATTAATCTGGACAATGCTTACTTTAAATTCCTGCTTTTTCATAGCCAGGTGGGCGAGTGCAGAATTTACAGTACCCAAAGCCAGATTGGAGATCTGGGCCGCATCGTAAGTATCAAAATAGGCCAGAAGTTCTTTATCCTTTTCAAAAACAGTGTCTTTTGCTTTGTAATTGATATTTAAATTAGGGATTCCTGAACGATTGTACATCGTCTCACGAAACTCTGCCATTCGTTTGTTGTAAGAAACAGAGAAGGAATCTATACTTTCATCAAGTTCAGAGATCTTAAGCATACCATGAGTAGAATTATAAGTTTCATCCTCCAGGTCTACATTATTAAAATCTGACAGATCTATGTTGATGACATATTCATCAAAGTAACTTTTGGTAAAGGGTTTTCGTTTTCGCTTCTTATAATCGCTTGGTTCAACCTCGTCGTAATAATTCCCTTCTTTCAAAATCAGAGAAAGTACATCAGAATCTGTACTTCCCACCAGTTCCCCTTCTTTAGCCTTGATCACAGTATTATTCCCACCTGTTTTTTTCTTCTGGTGTATGATCACATCGGTTAAATACTGGTCATTTTCTCCACTTTTTTCTTCAACTTTTATATTGAAGGTGCCAATATCATTAAAGATCCCTTCAGAAATTGCCATCGCCGGTTTTAACTGGGCGATATTTTTTCGCAGGTTGATAGATTTAAATTCAGCTGCGGGAATAACATTATTGGCAAAAAAGAAAGCAATGAGACTTATAAATACTATAAAAACAGTTAGGCCACGCATAGCACGGCCTAAAGATATTCCGGATGATTTCATCGCGGCAAATTCATAATTTTCAGCAAACGCCCCAAAGGTCATTATGGAGGTAAGCAGTATGGTGAGCGGTAATACCAGCGGAACCAGTTTTGGAGAGAAATACAATAAGAATTTCAGGATCACTTCTGCATCCAGGTCTTTACCGGCAAGTTCACCTATGTATAACCAGATGGTCTGGAGTACAAAGATGAACATGAGAATGATAAAGACCGAAAAAAAAGTTTTTAAAAAACTGGTGAGTATGTACCGGTCGAGTATTTTCAATTTAGTCTAATCTGTTGATGTAAAAATCACTGTAACGATCTTCGTTAAAAGTAAACAGGTTTTTTGCCAGCGGTTGATCTGTCTTAAAGGTTTTTACGGTGATGGTCACTTTGGTCCCATTTTCCTGCGTCTGGATAAGATTGTAAATATGCTTGGTCTGGCTGTCTATTCCAAGCAGGATGTTCTTGATCTCAGCATCACTGTCTATAGGCGTAAGTTTTACATATTGTATCTCACGTCCCTTAACATTCTGGGTGATATCCATTTTATAGTTATAACCATCCTGGTAAAACGTGAACATTTTAGATGGAGTAATACTATTACTATCTTCCTCTACATAATTTGAAATATTGATTTCCTCATCTTCCGGAATAATAGTATAAATCTTCTTACCGTCGAACATTTGCGTGGTACCCATAAGGTTTAGAATATACTTTTCCCCTTGGATACTAACGTCTCCTCTCGTTTCCTGGTTTACGTTTTCTGTCTGATTCTCCAGTGCATACTTAAATTCGATCACCATGTTTTCGTAGTTCTTCACTTTCGAAGAAACCTCGTTAAGTAATTTTTCTGCTTGTTGAGAACTTTGAGCCTGTACATTTAAGGCCAGGATCGCGGCCAGGATAAAGACTAATTTTTTCATTTTGAATTTTTAATTGTCTGGTTCATTTAATAGCTGATCTAAAGCTGCTAGATCTGTAATTAAAACCTGTCTTGCCTTACTTCCTTCAAAAGGGCCAACAATTCCTGCGGCTTCCAGTTGATCTATGATTCTACCTGCACGGTTATAACCAAGTTTTAATTTTCTCTGAAGGAGTGAAGCAGAGCCCTGCTGGGCTGTAACGATCACTTCTGCAGCTTCGCGGAATAACTTATCCCGCTCGCTCACATCTATATCAAGTCCTGTGCCACTTTCATCACTTTCATAGGCCGGTAATTGATGTGCATCCGGATAGGCTTTTTGTGATCCGATGAACTCGGTGATCTTATCAACCTCAGGTGTGTCTACAAAAGCACACTGCAATCTTTTCAATTCATTCCCCTGGGTAAATAACATGTCTCCACGACCAATTAACTGGTCTGCACCCTGATTGTCCAGGATGGTCCTGGAATCTATTTTAGAAGTCACTCTAAAGGCTACCCTGGCCGGGAAGTTAGCCTTAATAATACCAGTGATCACATTTACCGAAGGTCTTTGCGTGGCGATGATTAAATGTATACCAATGGCACGGGCGAGCTGCGCAAGCCTGGCGATAGGAGTTTCAACTTCTTTACCGGCAGTCATAATAAGATCTGCGAACTCGTCTACCACCAGTACGATATAAGGCAGAAATTTATGCCCTTCATTAGGATTTAACTTTCTGGCCTTAAACTTCGTGTTGTATTCTTTAATGTTACGACACATGGCATTTTTCAGCAGTTCGTAACGATCGTCCATTTCTATACAAAGCGAATTCAGGGTATTTATCACTTTGGTATTGTCTGTAATAATAGCATCTCCAGTATCTGGCAATTTGGCCAGGTAGTGGCGTTCTATCTTATTGAATAAGGTTAATTCAACCTTTTTGGGATCCACCAGTACAAATTTGACTTCTGCGGGATGTTTACTATATAATAGAGAGGTAAGAATAGCATTTAACCCTACAGATTTTCCCTGTCCGGTAGCACCCGCCATAAGCATATGTGGCATTTTCGCCAGATCTACCACGAAGGTTTCGTTAGAAATAGATTTCCCAAGGGCCAGGGGTAGTTCCATTTCGGCATTCTGAAATTTTGCCGAAGATATTACCGAACGCATGGAAACTATACTGGCATTTTTATTAGGTACTTCGATCCCAATGGTTCCTCTTCCAGGGATTGGAGCGATGATCCTGATGCCCAGCGCCGATAGTGAAAGTGCAATATCATCTTCCAGGTTCTTGATCTTGGAGATGCGTATTCCCGCTTCTGGCACAATTTCATATAAAGTCACTGTAGGTCCCACCGTTGCTTTGATTTGAGCAATCTCGATCTTATAGTTTTTGAGGGTGTCTACAATACGGTTTTTATTCTCTTCTAGTTCCTGTTGATCTATGGTAATGGTTCCTCCGTAATCCTTGAGCAGTTCTATGGTAGGAAATTTATAATTTTTAAGTTCCAGCGTAGGATCGAATTCACCGAAATCTTTAACCAGTTTTTTGCTGAGGTTATCATCTTCTTCCTCTTCTGGAGCTGCTTCCACTTCCATAGCTACTTCCTCGGCAGGAGGAGTGGTAATATCCATTTTAGGAGAAGCTTGTGGGTTGGTTTTCACCTCTGAAGTTTCATTAAAAAGGTCTATGCTTTTTGGTGTCTCTACCTCTTTTTTCTCTTCTTTTTCAGGGATAACTACCGTTTCCTTCCAGTCTTTCTCTTCATCTGTTTCTGAAATATCAGACCTATGTTCTTTCATCGCATCCTGTAATTCCCTTTTACCTGATTTGAAATATCCTGCAACCATTTCAGGAGTCACCTTTAAACGAATGGCCAGATAGGCGATTAATAGAAATGTGAGTAAAAGGACAGTGCCAAAAAAGCCTAAATAGTCCTGGATAAAATCATTGGTTTCAAATCCTATACGGCCACCAAGAAGAGCATTGGTATCTGCGAAAAATCCCAGAAATACAGAAATCCAGATCATCACGAGCACACCCCAGAACCAGAATTTCCTAAGATTAGAACTATTAAAACCGAAAAACAAATAGATACCGCTTAACAATATTAAAAATGCGATAGAGAAAGAGGCGAGGCCAAATCCTTTATAGATAAAGAAATCACTAATTCCCGCTCCAAATTTGCTCAACCAGTTCTTTGCTTCGATCTCCCGGTTGGCAAATTCCTGCAATACGCTTTGATCTGCCTGCCAGTTGAATAGAAAGGATATAAAGGCTACGATAAGGGCGAGGCCAAAAAGCATCAGGAAACTTCCAAAAACCACTTTTTGCTGCCTGTTGAGCTTTAGCGATATATTGCGTGATTTAGTAGGGGATTTCTTGGTTTTAGCTTTCTTTTTAGCCATAGGTAGGTTAACGGATTTCAGCAAAAATACAAATAAGAGACTATTAAAATAAATAAATGTATTTAGAAACTAAAAATTGTGTGAAAGGCTAAAATTATATCAACTTCTAACCAGTGAAAAATGTCCGGTTAAAATTTCTCCGTTAGAATATTCCACACTAAACCAGTAATCGTTAGAGGGCATTGGTTTTCCATTATATGTTCCATCCCAGCCATTTTTCCCGCTTAGGATCTGAGCCAGTAATTTGCCATACCTGTCATAAATAAGAACGTCCAGAAATTCGCCATCTTCGGTTACTATGATCTCCCAGTTATCGTGGATACCATCGCCGTTAGGTGTGAAAAAAGTTTGATATCCCGGAACGATGATCTCTATAAAAGTCTCTTTACAACCGTTCTTATCTCTTACATAAACAGTGTAATTGCCTTCATTAATTGGGAATACATTAGAGTCTTGAAAATTTATGCCATCTATAGAGTACTCGAGATCTGCATTGTTGGCAGTACTTATGTTTAAATTTCGGTTATTATCTGGACCATTAATGGAATAATCTATTTCCCCAATACTGCCTGCATTTTCAACAAGGAAAAAAATAGTGTTTTGGCAAACCAAACCATTATTGTTTTTGGTTACAGAGAGAGCGTATTCTCCTGGTTCTGTGATTTTAATATTTCTTTCGTCGCCAATAGTTTCATAATTTTCACCAAGCCATTCCCAGGAGTTAAAATCGCCCCCGTCCAGTTCGAGATAAGGATTGTCCTCACATAAATAGTATGATTGGGCTAGTTCTGGTTGTGGAAGGGCGGCAACTTGAATTTCTAATGGTACAATGCTGGAGCAGCCCTCATCCCTGGGTGAAAGTTTGGCGTACAGGATGGTGTTTCCTGCCATGGAGCGATAATTTTGCTTTTCTATAGTATTTAAATCCTGCCGGGCGTCATCCTGCTTATGGAAATAAGAAACACTATAGTCTTGCGTATTTTGTCCGTTGAGGATCTCGGCATCTTTCAGGGAAAGATCAAAAATATAGCTGCCGGTCTCTTCGGTATCACATGCCATTAATGGTTCCGGTTCTTTTGCCTGAACACCATTTTGAAAGTCCAATTCAAAACTACCTGTTTCAAAACAGTCTCGAAATGAACTATCCTCCACTCTAAAATAGACTGTCTTAGGTGCCTGAGATCCATTAATCTGGGTAATCTCCGAGCTCCGGCTTAAAGCGTCTGCTTCAGAATCGAAATATAAAATATTGAAATGTTCAGCATTTGCGCCGTTCAGAATCTCAGGATCTTTATTGTTAAGATCGTAATTGAACTCAGAAGGATTGCCTTCAATGCAAAATGTCTCATCCTGTGCTTCTGGGTTATCGAGAGTTCTGGGAATATAGAGAACATAGAATTTAACGTGAAAGCAGGGATAATCATCAGTTCGCTGGACACGAACGTAAATAGTTTGAAAGCCCGGAATGGTATTGGTCCAGTTCGTTTTGTCTAACCGGTTTACCTGGTTTTCTGCATCATCTTCGGTTAAATAGTAAGTTACTTCATGAATTGAAGGATCCTGACCATTGTTAGGATCCTGATGATTTAACATCCCGTCGTCCAGATCTGCTAATTTGAACTGATAATATCCTTCTGCATTTCCGCAATAAAAACCTTCATCTTTTCTTACTTCTGTACGTATCACTTTTAAAAGATAGCTGCCCAACTCATAGGCATCCGGATCGTTAACTTCTTCCAGTCTATAAAAAATTGTTTTATCGCTTTCAGGAGCGACCGGTACTGGTTCAGTAATGGGAGAAGCTTTAATTCTCGCCTCGTATTCTGTTTGGTAAAAGGATATTGAAAAATCTGATGGATTTCGGTTTCCGAGAATTTCATCATTTTTTTCCTGAAGATCAAAAGTCATTGATCCATTACGGTGGTCATGGCAAATGATCCAGTCAGAATCATGGTTTTGAGAGTAGGTAATAGATTGAATAAGCCAAATAATGCTTATTAGAGCGATTTTTTTCAAGAAGTATTGATCTACCGGTTAAAGCCGGCCAAAGTATAAAAAAACCTCAAATTTATTACGGTTTGCTGTAACAAATAAAACCGGACCTCAATAAATAAAAATTAGATATGAAAGATATTAAAGTATGGGAAGGACTAAAATATATAGGGAATATATATGAAAGCGGCAATAATTACAGCGATGAGAGCGGCTATAAAAACAGCACCAGCTGCCACATCTTTTATATGACCTATTTTGCTGTGAAAATCGGGGTGAACAAAATCTGCCATAGCTTCCAAAGCGGTATTTAATCCCTCTGCGGCCATCACCAGCCCTATTGCCAGAAACTGGAAGATCCATTCAGATCTGGTAATATCAAAATACCAGCCAGTTAGACATACAAATATTGAAATGATGAATTGCACCTGAATACTAGGTTCGTGCTTTAATAGCAGCCATGCACCTTTAATGGCATATCCACCTCCTCTTATTCTTTTCCCGAGGAAACTGTTTTTCATTATAATAGCGTTTTCAGGGCGGCGAGATAATTCGGTTCTTCGTCGATGCTGGAAACCTGTTGAGAATGTATTACGTGCCCGTTTTCATCTAATACAAGTACTGCCCGGGAAAGCAATCCCTCGAATGCTCCGTCTATCATTTCCACACCGTAATCCTTGCCAAAATTGCGGTCTCTGAAATCTGATAGATTAGTCACATTCTCCAAACCTTCATCGCTCACAAATCGTTGTTGTGCAAATGGCAGATCCCTGGAGATGCACAAGACAACGGTATTTTTTAAACCTGTAGCTTTCTCATTGAAATTGCGAACAGAGGTAGCGCAAACTCCCGTATCTATGCTTGGAAAAATATTCATGATTACCCTTTTTCCTTTAAATTCTTCCAGGGTACCAATGGAAAGATCTGATTTTATAAGTTCAAAATGTGGTGCTTTTTCATCTAGAGCGGGAAGGTTACCATAGGTTGTGACCATTTGATCACCGAGTTGAATCTTTGCCATGCTTACTTTTTTTATAAATTTATAAGATTGTCATTCGGTTATTACTAAAATTATCATAAAACAACAGGGGCTGTTTCCTAATGAAAACAGCCCCTGTGAAATGAATTGTAAGAAAGATTATTTGTCTATTGAACCTAATACTTTCTTTACAAAATTGTTGGCAGCGTCCCTTTCCGGAACACCATCCTGGATCATTTTATGAACTTCTACAGCTCCGCAGAGGTTGGTAAGTAGTTCACCAATCACATCCATTTCCTGTTCAGAAACAGAACGGTGCTCGGTGAAACTTTCAAGAACATCTATTGTGTTCTCCAGCTTTTCAACCTCGTTGTTCTTCTGTAAGTGTTTAATTACTGGTAACTTCATCAACTAAGTTTTTTAATTGGTCAAACTTGTTTGTTTGCACCTGATTCTTAAAACTTCCATTTTTGAAAGTCGCGAAGGTTGGAAGGTTGTCTACAGTAGCCAGTTTTCTTGATTCCGGAAACTTCTCAGCATCCACCATCACAAATTGAGCATTTTCATTTTCTGAAGCCAGTTTTTTAAACTTTGGCTTCATTAACCTGCAGTTACCACACCATCCAGCCATGTATTGTACCACGACCGTGTCGTTGTTCTTAACCACTTCGCTTAAGTTATCCTGATCTAATTCTTTAATCATAGCAATTTTTTATAGATTCTTAATTTAAGCTATATGTTTTTTTAGTTTAGGCTAAGGTAAGATGCAACTCCTTCACGGTTAGCATTCATAGCTTCTTTACCTTCTTCCCAATTCGCCGGGCAAACTTCACCTTTTTCCTGTACGTGCGTATAAGCATCGATCAATCTTAAGAATTCATTTACATTTCTTCCAAGTGGCATATGGTTAATACCTTCATGAAATACAGTTCCTTCCTCGTCTATTAGGTAAGTAGCTCTGTAAGTAACATTATCTCCTTCTAAAGTGATCGCTCCGGTTTCGTCGTCATAGGTTTCACTCATGATATCAAGAATATCAAGTCTTGAACTCAAATTACGGTTAGAGTCTGCAAGGATTGGGTATTTAACACCTTCGATACCTCCATTATCCTTTGGAGTGTTCAACCAGGCGAAATGTACTTCTGGAGTATCACATGATGCTCCAACTACCATTACATTTCTCTTTTCGAATTCTTCCATCGCATTCTGAAAAGCGTGTAATTCTGTGGGGCAAACAAAGGTGAAATCTTTAGGGTACCAGAAAAGCAATACTTTTTTGTTGTTCTTCTGAGCCTCTTCCAGGATATTTAATTTGAAAGTATCTCCCATTTCATCCATTGCGTCTACACTAAGATTCGGGAATTTTTTTCCTACTAATGCCATATTAAAATATTATTTATTGGTTAAAAAATTTCTTCATTTACAGGTGCAAATTTAAGAACTGGAACCTCTTTTTCAACCTCTGAAAATTTTTAAATTTTATCCCGTGATAGGTTTCCTTTATCGATTCAATTAAAACCAATAGGCAAGATTTATAATTGTCAAGTTGTCAATTATTTAACTTGATTAATGAGTATATCTCAGGTTTACTTTTTGGTAAGTTTTCTAATCTTTATACTTAATCCGGCAAAAAGTAAGGTCATAAATGGACTTACATAATTGAAAATTGCATAAACAAAATAATCTGCAACGCTCACACCTAATACACTGCTTTGATATGCTCCGCATGTATTCCAGGGGATTAGGACAGAGGTTACTGTTCCACTATCTTCAAGAGTCCTGGAAAGGTTTTCAGGTGCCAGATTTTTATCTTCATAAGCCTGTTTAAACATTTTTCCTGGAATTACTATTGCGAGGTACTGGTCTGAGGCAATAATATTTAGACCAAGACAACTTACTACTGTACTTGCGAACAATCCAAAGATACCTTTAGCCATTTTTAATAAGGACTTGGTAATTCTAGCCAGGGCTCCAATTCCATCCATTATCCCGCCAAAAACCATTGCCGATATAATAAGAAGGATAGTCCACACCATTCCCAGCATTCCACCAGATGAAAATAGTTCATTTAAACTTTCATTGTCAGTTTTAATTGCTACATCGGTAAAAACTGCCTGGCTAATAGAAGAGAATAAAGATGAGTTAATTGAGTTTAGTACTTCCGGTTGAAATATCAGACCGCAAATAATTGCTGAAACGATACCTGCACCAAGCGCGATGAGAGGATGTGATTTTAAAAGAATTAAAGCAATCACTATAATCGGCACTATAAAAAGCCATGGTGTTATGGTAAAGGTTTGATCGATACTATTTAAAAATCCGGCAATATCGGTTTTTCCGGCAACATCTGTAGTGTAGCTCAGGATTCCAAAAACAACAAGAGTTATAAGAATTGAAGGGCCAGTGGTGAAGGCCATGTAGCGTATATGGGTAAAAAGGTCTGTACCTGCCATTGCTGGTGCCAGGTTTGTTGTATCACTCAAAGGAGACATTTTGTCGCCAAAATAAGCTCCGGAAATTACAGCACCAGCAATCATACCTGCCGGTACGCCAATGGCATTTCCTATACCTACCAGGGCTATACCTACAGTTGCTGATGTGGTCCAGGAACTTCCTGTGGCAATGGAAATTAAAGCGGCTATTATGACTGACGCAGGTAAAAATATCGATGGGTTTAAGACCTGTAAACCATAATACACCATTGCCGGAATCACTCCACTTATCAGCCAGGATCCTGCCAAGGCTCCAACCAGTAAAAGGATTAAAATTGGAATAAAAACACTTTTTAAATTTTCCCAGATTTCAGCTAGCATCGTGGAAAAAGCAGTTTTGTTGAATAAACCTACTACCATAGCAATCAGGCCACCGGTAAGTAGAATAAGTTGATTGCTATATTCACCAAGCCATACCCCATCAGCAAAAAATATGTTATAAGCTAGTAATGCCATTAAAATTACAACAGGTATTAAGGCTTCCCAGATATTTAGCTCTCTATTCTTTACAATATTTTCGTTTTCAGGACTGGCCGCAGGGTTTTCCATTAAGGTTTTGTGCTTTATATCCGGAAAAAATAAAGCCTCAGGATAAGCCTGAAATTAATCAGATCTACCCTGAGGCCTATAAATTTAAATCCGGTCGTTAATTTTGATCATTTTTTTCTGATCGTAATTTTACGACATTCGGCTTAATCCTGCAAAAATTTAGACCATTTCAGTATCCAGCACCCCAACTTGCAGCATACACTCTTTCATCATCTCATAAGTTCTTGCAATATCATTATCGAGGCCAATGGAAAAACGGATCAATCCGTCACTAAGTCCCATCTCTTTTTGCTCTTCCAAAGGAATCTCAGAAGAGGTAGATGTTCCGGGTGCGCTGAACAGGGTCTTATAGAATCCTAAACTTACCGCCAGGTATCCCAGATTTTTCTCCTGCATTAATTCCATTAGTTCATTCGCTTTATCCAAAAATCCAACGTCTATGGTAAGCATACCTCCAAAACCATAGGATTCATTCATCATCTTTCTAAAGGATTCATGACCGGGATGAGAATCCAGGCCGGGATAAACTGTTTTAAATCCGTCCTGCTCAAATTTATGTGCCAGGTACATGGCATTGTGGCTGTGCTGCTTCATCCTTATATGCAGTGTCCTCAAATTCTTAAGAATAGATGCGGCTCTCAAACTGTCCATCGTTGGGCCAAGCAACATGGCGGCCCCGTCATTAACATTTCTGAGGTCATTGATGAACTCTGTAGTTCCACAAACCACGCCACCTACAGTATCACTGCTTCCGTTGATAAATTTTGTAAGGCTGTGGATCACCACATCTGCTCCCAGTTTCGCCGGACTAATAGAAAGTGGCGAAAAAGTATTATCCACCACCAATTTTAAATTATGAACTTTTGAAATATTGGACATTGCTTCTATATCTGCCACTTCCAGTAATGGATTGCTTACAGACTCGCAATAAAGAACTTTAGTGTTTTTCCGGACTGCTTCGTTAACCGCCAGTGGTTTTGTTATATCTACGAAAGTTGTGGTGATGCCGAACTTGGGGGCAAAGTTTTTAAGAAAAGCATAGGTGCCACCATATACAGTTCTGCTACACACAATATGATCCCCGGCATTGCATAATTGCATGAGAACCGAGGTGATCGCGCCCATTCCTGAAGCAGCAACATTGGCAGCTTCAGTTCCTTCCATTGCTGCCAGTGCCTCTCCTAAATATAGATTGGATGGGGAGGAGTGGCGGGAGTATAAATAGCAACCCTCTGCATTACCCTCAAAGGTATCGAACATCGTCTTTGCAGACAGAAATGTATAGGTTGAAGAATCTGAAATTGAAGGGTTCACTCCTCCAAATTCGCCAAAGTATTGTAAATCCTGGATGCGATCTGCCGGTTTGTATTTCATGATATATTGGTTTAATATTTCAAAATTCCTAAATTATAGTTTTAAACACAATGGATATCAGTTTTGGTAGAAAATAAAACTAATAAATTTAATTATGGTTGATTTAAAAACTATATTTCAGGCATAAAATCTAAAATAGATGAAAAAAAATAGTTTATGAAAATTGATGAGATAGATAAAAAAATACTCCAGCATTTACAGAAGGATAGTAAAAAGACTAATAAAGAGATTGCTAATGACCTGAAGCTGTCGGTTACCGCTATCTATGAAAGAATTAGAAAGCTGGAAAGAGCTGGTGTTATTTCGGGCTACGTTGCTTTAATTAATCCGGAAGCCGTGGATAAAGGGTTTATGGTATTATGCCAGATCAAACTGGTGCAGCATAAAAAAGATTTTCTTACCAAATTTGAAAAGGAAGTTACCAGCCTGCCTGAGGTAATTGAATGTCTTCATGTAAGTGGGGGATTTGACTATATGCTGAAAGTACTGGTGAAAGATATGGATGCATACCGCGAATTCCTGGTAACTAAATTAACGATCCTGGATCATATTGGTAGTACACAAAGTATTTTTACGATCAATAAAGTGAAACAAAGTACGGTGATTAGTTTGTAGTTTTTCATCAGAAATTAAAGGCTCAGATTTGATTTTCTCAGGCATGATCACTTCTACATACATGGAAACCTAAATTAGCAAAGGTTGAACTTTCCTAAGATGAGATTATTTCGCCGGGTTATCTCAGGCTCGAAAAAATTCCGGAGATTTTTGGTTTTAAGAAGGGTATCTATTTTTGTAAGAATATAAGAAAGCCAATTATTATAACTGTTTAGATTTTAAACTTTAATTGAATTCTAACTGCTAACTGAGTATTGGTCATTGCAGAGAATAGTTGTACTTTTACGATCGATTTTTGAAAAACAAAAAAACAAACAATTATGAGTACATATGATGTTGCAGTTATAGGATCAGGACCCGGTGGATATGTAGCCGCCATTCGTTGCGCCCAGTTGGGTATGAAAACTGCAATCATAGAAAAATATTCCACTCTTGGTGGAACCTGTCTTAATGTTGGATGTATCCCAAGTAAGGCACTTTTAGATTCTTCTCACCATTTTCATGATGCGATCACGCATTTTGAGGAACACGGAATTGAAATTCCTGGTGAAGTAAAACTTAATCTTGAAAAAATGATGGAACGTAAATCTTCTGTGGTAAGTCAGACTTGCGACGGGGTGAAGTTCCTAATGGATAAAAACAAGATCGATGTAATTGAAGGTGTTGGTTCTTTCAAGGACAAGACTCACATCAATATTGAAAAAGATGGTGAGACCAAAACGATCGAAGCGAAAAAGACAATTATCGCAACCGGTTCCAAGCCTGCGAATCTTCCGTTCATTGAACTTGATAAGGAGCGAGTGATCACTTCTACCGAGGCTTTAACGCTGAAGGAAGTTCCAAAACACATGATCGTAATTGGTGGTGGAGTGATTGGTCTTGAGCTTGGTCAGGTTTACCGTCGTCTTGGTGCAGAGGTTACTGTGGTGGAATTCCTTGACAGGATTATCCCAACTATGGATAGCGCTCTTTCAAAAGAACTTCAGAAAGTTTTGAAGAAACAGGGAGTTAAGTTCCATACTAGCACGAAAGTAAAGTCGGTTGAGAGAAATGGAGATGAGATCATCATCAAAGCTGATGATAAGAAAGATAAAGAGATCGAATTTAAAGGTGATTACTGTCTTGTTTCAGTTGGTCGTCGTCCTTACACTGATGGGTTGAATGCTGAAGCTGCCGGAGTAGAACTTGATGATAAAGGAAGAGTAAAAGTGAACGATCATCTTCAAACGAACGTAGATAATATCTATGCGATCGGGGATGTGGTTCGCGGAGCTATGCTTGCTCACAAAGCTGAAGAAGAAGGAACCATGGTGGCAGAATTGATCGCAGGTCAAAAGCCTCATATCGATTATAACCTAATTCCTAATGTGGTGTATACCTGGCCTGAAGTTGCTTCGGTAGGGAAAACTGAAGAGCAATTAAAAGAAGCAGGAGTAAAATATAAAGAAGGTAAATTCCCAATGCGTGCACTTGGACGTTCAAGAGCCAGTGGTGACATTGACGGATTGATCAAAATTCTTGCAGATGAAAAGACCGATGAGGTTCTAGGAGTTCATATGATTGGAGCCAGAACAGCAGATCTTATCGCTGAAGCGGTGACTGCGATGGAATTCAGAGCGTCTGCTGAGGATATTTCAAGAATGAGTCATGCTCACCCAACTTATGCGGAAGCGGTTAAAGAAGCGGCTCTTGCAGCAACAGAGAACAGACCTTTACATATTTAATTATATAAGTTAGAAAATAAATTAAAGCCTCGCTGAAAGCGGGGCTTTTTATTTTCAAACTATCTCCTCAGTATTTATTTAATCCTGGATGAGTTAATTTCGATATCTGCTCCTTTCCAGCTTTGCTTTATTTGCTGATTTATCTTCTGAACATTGGCATCATCATTCAGATTTTCATAAGCCAGGCGCATTCCATGTTGTGCCCACCCGTTCTTTGGAAGTTTCTTAAGATCTTCTTCATAAGTCGCGATCGCATCCTTATATTTTCCAGCTTCAATCTGTACCGCACCTAAATGATGCCTCACTGAAAAGAACCAGTCTGGCGGTTCATCATAATTTAAAGAATCTTCGATCTCTACGGCTTCGTTAAGTAGCGCAAGGCTTTCATCATATTTTCCCTCATTGGCCAGGATCTCTGCTTTTAAAACCCTTTTGGCAATTTGCATTAAAGTTGAAACCGAATTAATATCCCAGATCGTAACGTCTTCAAGACTTTTATCATCCGCCAATTGTTCCAGGTCTGCCAGTTCAGATCTGGCTTGAACCAGATCATTATTTGCCATATAAGCCATACCCCGGGCATAATGTTTTACCGCCTTCAAATAAGGTAGGTCATAGGTGTTGAATTCAGAATTTATGATTTCATCCCACCGGCCTAATTTTACCTGAACATACAGAGGAATAGAATAATAATGTTGAAGTGTACCCCAACCAGGTTCTTTCATGATATCGGGATGCACATGATCTGAAAGTTTTTGAGCTCCAATCATCGCCCATTCAGCATTTCCTTGAAGAGTTGCGGTTGCAGCAAGAAAGTGGTAATTATGGGGATAATAGGCAAGAGGATAGGCGCCCTGGGCGTGACACTGGGTAACGTAAGCACTGTCTGCCTCTACGGCGCGTATATTTGCAAGAGTTCCTTTATGGTATTCCCCCGTGCGTATGTAGACATGAGAAGGCATATGCACCAGGTGTCCCGCACCCGGAACCAACCCGTCATCAAAAATTTTAGCGGAAGCATTTGCCCTTTCCGGGGTATTTGAAGCTTCTACCGCATGAATATAGAAATGATTGGCACCGGGATGTTTAGGATTCTGTCTTAAAATATTTTCCAGCAGACTTACAATTTCCGGGGTCCATTCTTTTGGTTGTCCCTGTTTATCAAAAAGGTCCCATGGATGCATGTCCAAAAGAGATTCAGCATAAATTGCAGCGATCTCTTCATCCTGAAGATATTTTTTATGAAGGTCGTGCATGGCCTTGCTGTAAGCTACATCCAGATCACTTCTGTCTTCGACAGGTTCTTTTACATAACGCTTGGCCATGGCGTTGATAAGATCCATTTCTTTTTTTGAAGATGAGCCAACTTCCTTAGCTTTCTGTATAGCATCATAAGCTCTTTCATAATTATCATCCTCCATGCCGGCATTGTAGTTAGGGCCAAGTACGTAGGCGAATCCCCAGTAGCACATGGCACATTGAGGATCCAGTTTAGTTGCATAGTAAAAAGACCTTGCGGCTTCAGCATGATTAAATCCATAGGCGAGCACGAGTCCCTGATTAAAATACCTCTGGGCTTCAGGATTCGTTGTTTGAACGGGATAGTTGACAGCATTCAGACCTTCAAAAAGCGGTGCTTTATTGTCACCTTGATACCATTCCTGATCTGTTAGGGTAGGGGCACAGCCGTATTTGCTTTGCGGAGTTTCATTAACGCTGATCACCTCCGGCTCCTTTTCTGAATTTTTACAGGAAAAAACAATGAACAGCAGAAACAAAAAAAATTTAGCTTTCATGATGTTTAATTTTGGTCAGGAAAAAACCGGGGAGAAATCTCTATATAAATTTAATGATTTAGAATGGAAAAAATATCTGATTTGCATTAGAACAATCACTACATTTAACTGTTAATTCTAAACCTAGAAATCATGTCTAAAGAAAAATCACCTTCCAAGAATTCGGCAAAAAAAGAGCCGGTATTGAGCTTAAAAGAGAAGCGTGCAGCGAAAGCAGCAAAGAAGAAAAATAGAACTTAGTAAAAGAGGTAAAATAAACCTTATTGCTTCCGTCAAGCTGTCCCGATTCTTCGGCAGTTTCAGCTTCTCATATTAATATCAATTATTCGAGATCCTGAAATGAATTCAGGATGACCTGCATACTAAGATTAATAAAACCAAAAGGAGCGCCGTGGCGCTCCTTTTTTTGCTTCTTTATTTTTTCCTTCTTCGGTTGGCGTTCTTGTCGCCACGCGTTTTTGGTTTTTTATATTTTTTGGCAATTTCCCGACGATACGAGCCACCAAGATTTACCTTTTTATTTTTTTCCTTCTTTTCATGAAAGGCCGGTCCGGCTTCCACAGAATCTGAATGCGGGTTATTGATCTCTATTGCCCGTGGCTTTTCTTCATCAATAAGAACATTGGAAATACTTACATTTTCAGGGATTTCAAACTCAGGAATCTCCATGCCCATGAGTGCTTCGATCTTATCAAAATTCTCCTCGTCCTTTTCAGTCTTGAAAATAATAGCAACCCCTTTTTTCTCTGCACGACCGGTTCTACCAATCCTGTGCATGTAATTTTCAGGGTAATGCGGAGTGTCCAGGTTAATAACGTGTGAAACATTTTCGATATCCAGACCACGTGCCATCACATCTGTGGCGATCATAATGCGGGTTCGGCCTTCGGCAAACTCAGCTACACTGTTGAGTCTGCTGTTCTGACTTTTCCCTGTATGCACCAGGCTAACATCCCTGGTAAAGATATCATCCAGTATTTCAAAAAGCTTATCGGCAAATCTTTTGTCGCTGGTAAAAATGAGCACTTTCCGGTATTCTTCCTCATCCTGGAAAAGCTCTACCATAAGGTTAGCTTTGGTATTAAAGTTTTCGATCTTATAGGCTCGCTGTTCAATATTTTCCAATGGGGTACCACTAACGGCAACAGATATTTTTTCCGGAGCCTTAAAATTCGCATCGATCATTTCCTCCACAGTTTCGGTCATGGTCGCAGAGAACATGATACTTTGTCTGTTTGGTGGAAGCAATTCCAGGATGTTGTTAACCTGGAATTTAAAACCAAGATCCAGCATCACATCTACTTCATCTATCACGAATTTCTGGATAGACTTCAGCTGTACCGCTCTTCTTAAAACCAGGTCATAAAGCCTTCTGGGTGTTGCCACAAGAATGTCCTGTCCCTGCATTAGATCCTGGTGCTGCGTATTTATGTTTACTCCGCCATAAATCCCGGAAACACGAACATTGATATACTTGGCTACTTTTTCTATCTCTTCAACTACCTGTACCACCAGTTCCCTCGTAGGCACCAGGATTAAAATACGCGGATTCTTTTGTTCTGAGTATTTAAGCATTCTTAGAAGAGGCAAAAGATATGCGAAGGTCTTACCTGTTCCCGTTTGCGCGATTCCCACCACGTCTCTTCCAGACATGATAGATGAAAATGCCTGTTCCTGGATAGGAGTGGGAGTCTGGAAATTCAGATCTTCCAGAGCATTGCGTAACGGGGTATTTAAATTTAATTCCTGAAAACTCAAAATGCGTATTTTAATTTCGTGCAAAGGTACGGCATGAAACCCAAAGTATTACCTGCTTTTCTCAAGTAAAACTCAGCTGATGTTTATCGTATAGTCTGCATTGAATTCATTTTCTGCTGAAAGTTTCAAGATTCCTTCCTTATTCTCAAGGTTCTGGTCTGTACCTTCAACATCTGCAATTCCAAGCCATGGTTCTATGCATACGTAAGGAGCACCCGGCTTAGCCCAGATGCCCAGGTTTTTGAAATCTTTATATTCAACACTAAGGATCCTGCCGTTTTTGACGCTTACCAGGTCCACCTTTTTAGACTTGATATCCTTAAAAATAAGGGCATCGTGATCAAATAAATGTTCTGTGAGCTGGATCTTATTGTCATTTTTCAGAACATTTTCTGTTTTTGAACTAATCAGGCCGTCTTCATTAAGAAGATAGGTGTCCAGGTCCTTTTTTTTATCAAATTCCAGGAAATAGTCTTCGATCTTTTCACCTTCAAAATGCAGGATATTGAAGGCGGGATGACCTCCTAATGAGAAAAGTATAGGTTTTTCATCGAGGTTGATAATTTGATGATTCACTTCCAGTGACTTTCCGATGAGGGTAAAAGCGATCCTGAAATCAAATTTGAAAGGATACATCTCCAGTGTCTCTTCAGAATATAGTAATTCGAAAACCAACTGATGTTCAGTTCTCTCTTTAAGCCTGATCTTTTCATTATGTCTAATAAAACCATGCTTTGGTACACTGTATTCTTTTCCCTCATACTTATATATTCCATCTTTGATCACGCCAATGATCGGGAAAAGGTTTGGAGCATGGCTTCCCCATATTTCGGGATCTGCCTGCCAGAGGTATTCTTTTTGGTTATCCTTATTAAAAATGCTGCCAAGTTCAGCGCCGGTCTCCTGTACGGTTATTTTCAGGAATTCATTTTCTATACTATGCTTTTTCAATATTTCAGATTTTGGAATAAAATTACGAAAACAAGGAAGAGTGGACGGCTTAGTTATGCATTGCTGATTAATTTTCGGTATTTTTAGCTGAAAATTGACCTGATGAAAAAAATATTAGCCTTCGCCGGTTCCAATAGCAGTACTTCCATTAATCAACAATTGCTGGACAATGTCCTTGGGAGAATCCGCAGCCACGAGATCAAAGAGATAAATCTTACCGATTACCCGCTTCCTATATTCAGCGAGGATATTGAGAAAAATGAAGGTTTTCCTATCAATGCTACAATCATCAAGAATTTAATTCTGGAAAATGACGCTTTGATAATTTCTGTTAATGAGCATAACGGAGGACCTTCTGCCTTTTTTAAAAATATTATAGACTGGTTGTCCCGGATAAATAAAAATTTTCTTGAGGACAAAAAGATATTGCTAATGAGTACCTCACCCGGTAAGAGAGGCGCCCAGTCTTCGCTGGAGTATACCAGAAATATCTTTGGAAGATTTGGTGGAGAAGTGGTGGAGAGTTTTAGCTTCCCTTCTTTTAAAGACAATTTTGACGACGGAAAAGTGATAAACGAAGTTCTGGATATGGGAATTGAAGATGTGCTTACTACCTTTGCGCATCAAATTGAGAATTAAGTGCGGACAACGAGAGTTTTTTCAGTAGAAGAACCACAAAATTTTAAGAAAAGATTGCTGTCCTGGAGTTGCCAGTTTCAGGAAATTGCCTGGCTGGATAGCAATGAGGATGATTCGGCAGCGGGAGAATATGAAGCGGTTCTTGCAGCAGAAGCCTTTACTGCCATAAAAACAGATTATGTCCAGGCATTCGATAAATTAAAGGAATATCAGGAAACCACTGCCGATTGGATTTTTGGGTATTTAAGTTATGACCTTAAGAACGATGTGGAAAATTTGAAATCTGCTAATTTTGATGGTTTACAATTTCCAGACCTGTACTTTTTTCAACCACAAAAACTGATATTCATAAAAGGCAGCGAAGTCGAGTTTCATTACCTGAGAATGGTCGATGATGAAATTGAAGATGATTTCCATGAGATCCAGGATTTTGAATATCAGATAGAATTTAACCACCGCGCGGTTGAGGCCCAGGCCCGCATCCCGAAAGATGAATATTTGAATAAGATAGGCCTGATGCTTCATCATATACATCGTGGCGACATCTATGAAGCAAATTTTTGCCAGGAATATTATTCTGAAAATGTACATATAGATCCTTTCAATATTTACAGGTCTCTAAATGAAATTTCTACGCCGCCTTTTGCTGCGTACCTTAAACTGGAGCATTTTAATCTTATATCAGCTTCACCTGAGCGATACTTAAAGAAGAAAGGGGATATATTATTGACCCAGCCAATAAAAGGTACGGCCAGGAGATCTGCAGATCCCGTGGAAGATCGTCAGATCGCAGAAGACCTTGCTAATGATCCCAAGGAACAGTCTGAAAACGTGATGATCGTGGACCTGGTAAGAAATGATCTCTCAAGGATCGCTAAAAAGGGAAGCGTAAAAGTCGATGAACTCTGTAAGGTTTACACCTTTAAGCAGGTACACCAGATGATCTCCAGCGTTACGGCTGAAATTGCAGTTGATATTCCGCCGGTGGAAGCCTTAAGAACCAGCTTTCCCATGGGTAGCATGACCGGAGCTCCTAAAATTTCTGCAATGAAGATCATAGAGGATCTGGAAGAATCCAAACGTGGGCTTTACAGCGGTGCAGTTGGTTATTTTTCCCCAGAGGGGGATTTTGACTTCAATGTTGTGATAAGAAGTATCCTCTACAATTCTAAAAATAAATATCTTTCATTCTCTGTGGGAGGTGCGATTACGGCTAAATCTACCCCGGAGAAGGAATATGAGGAATGCCTGCTCAAAGCTAAGGCTATGCGGGAAGTACTCGCTAATTTATAAGTTTCCCAAAGCTTGCGATTTTAAAATTTTAAATAGCAGAAAAAAGTCTGTTCATAGCGGGAAGATTTAAATGGTGCCTTTGTATCTTTGAGTGACTATGGAAAAATCCTTCAAAAATCTTGTAAAATCTGACTATCCTTATTTATGCGGAAGTAAGTTACTGCTCGCGGTTAGTGGAGGTGTTGACAGTGTGGTGCTGGCTCATTTGTGCCATACGGCAAAACTGGATTTTGCCATTGCCCATTGTAATTTTAATTTAAGAGGGGATGAAAGTGACGGTGATGAAAAATTTGTGGTAGACCTGGCAGATTTTCTCGAGGTTGAGGTATATACAGAAAGTTTTGATACGTTACAATATGCTGAAAATAATGGGTTGTCTGTCCAGATGGCAGCTAGGGAACTGAGATATGAGTGGTTTTCTGAACTAAGCAATTCTGCGCAGTTTGATTATACGCTTACCGCCCACCATGCAAATGATAATCTGGAAACCTTTCTTATAAACCTTATCCGGGGAACCGGCCCTGAAGGTCTTACCGGTATTAAAAAAGACAGTAATAAAGTGATAAGACCATTGCTGGAATTCAAAAGGTCTGAAATAGAAGATTTTGCACGAAAAAAGAATTATAAGTGGCGGGAAGACAGCAGCAATTCTTCTGATAAATACATGCGGAATAAAATAAGGCATAATATCGTACCTGTACTTGAAGAGATAAATCCTCATTTCCTGGATAGCTTTGCTAAGACCCAGCAGCATTTACAGGAAAGCCTGGATTTGGTTGAGGACTATATTAGTTTGCTTTATCCCAAACTGGTCCAAAAAGTAACTTATGGATATGCCATAGATATCGGATTTTTAAAAAAAGTCCCCAATCAAAAGCAGGTCCTTTATCAGCTTTTGAAATCCTTCGGTTTTACTGAATGGAATGATGTTTATAATCTTTTGGACGCTCAAACCGGCAAGATGGTCTTGTCTGACTCTCATCGGCTTATTAAGGACAGGAATAAGCTTTTGCTTACCGAACATCAGGAAAATTCTGTGGGTAAGGAATACAGTTTGGAACGGGAGGAAGATCTGGTGATGATACCAGAGCTGGGTACTTTTCACTTCAATGAAACCGATAAACTTGGGGCTGCTTCTAAAAGTTGTATTTATGTTCCTGAGCATAAACTAAAATTTCCGCTGGTTATAAGAAAGTGGAAAAAAGGAGATTATTTCTATCCTTTTGGGATGAACGGGAGAAAAAAACTAAGCGATTTTTTTAAGGATGAGAAATTCTCCCTTCCAGAAAAAGAACATGTCTGGATACTATGTTCAGATAATGAAATAGTCTGGATCATCAACCACAGGGCAGATAACCGGTTTGCCGTAGAAGAAAATGATGGCAGGATACTGAAGATTTGTATTTCGTAATCGGGTTCCCCTGGCTATTAAAAATTCAAAAGTTACCCGATAACATAAAGGTTTAAAATTTTTTAGGTTTAAAAGCCTAATTTCTATCTTTAGGCGTTTTAAAAAATCCTATTGATGAAAATTTATAATTGCTCCTTTTTTACTTTATTATTCCTCCTTGCGCTTAATCCCGTTTTTGCTCAGACTACTTCAGAATATAAGGTAAAAGAAAATTACCATAAAATGGAGGTGGATATCCCCATGAGGGATGGTGTGAAACTTCACACTACGATCTATTCGCCTAAAGACACTTCACAGGAATATCCAATTTTGATGCAAAGAACTCCTTATAGCAGCAGGCCGTATGGGGAGGATCAATTTCGTTCTAAGATAGGACCGAATGAGTTCCTTATGAAACAGGGAAATATCATCGTTTATCAGGATGTGCGTGGGAGATGGATGAGCGAAGGCAAATATGACAACATGCGAGCTTATATCCCTAATAAAAAAGGAAAACAGGTAGACGAAGCCAGCGATACTTATGATACTATTGAGTGGCTGGTTAATAATGTGGAAAATAATAATGGCAGGGTAGGCACCTGGGGAATTTCTTACCCCGGCTTTTATGCTACCTATTCACTTCTTAGCGGGCACCCGGCACTAAAAGCGGTTTCTCCACAGGCTAGTATTGGTGATTTCTTTTTTGACGATTTTCATCATAACGGAGCATACCTTTTAAGCTACTGGAGAGCTACAGCCGTATTCGGGTATCAAAAAGATAAGCCAACAGATACTGCATGGTATGATTTTCCAAAATTGAATACCGAAGACCAGTACCAGTTCTTTATGGATGCAGGCCCTTTGAGCAATCTGGATAAATATTATAAAGAAGATAATGAATTCTGGCAGCAATTAAAGGAGCATCCAAATTATGACGATTTCTGGCAAAAAAGAGGGATTGTTCAGCATATGAAAGATATCAAACCTGCGGTTATGATCGTTGGTGGATTATTTGATGCTGAAGATCTGTATGGTCCTTTTGCCATTTATAAAAGTATAGAGGGGCACAGTGATAATTATAATAGTATTGTATTTGGACCCTGGAGTCACGGTGACTGGGCCAGGGAAACCGGAAGACAGGGAGTTGGCAATGTCTATTTTGGAGACAGTATTTCCACACATTTTCAGAAAGATTATGAAACTGAGTTCTTTAATCATTTTCTGAAGAAAAAGACCAAAGACCAGTTAAGACTTGCTGAAGCTCATATTTATGATACCGGGTTGAGGCAATGGAATGATTATACTGAATGGCCTCCAAAAAACACCACTTCCAAAACCTGGTACCTGGGAGATGGCCAGGGATTTACAGAAGATCCTACAGACAATAAGGAAGAATATGTTAGTGATCCTG
Source organism: Christiangramia sabulilitoris (assembly GCF_007050985.1). Taxonomy (GTDB): domain Bacteria; phylum Bacteroidota; class Bacteroidia; order Flavobacteriales; family Flavobacteriaceae; genus Christiangramia; species Christiangramia sabulilitoris. The sequence goes on along the minus strand of NZ_VHSF01000002.1, from coordinate 209,959 downwards.
ATAAGCCTGTTTCTTATAACAATGAGATCAAAATGGTGTTTACACCGCGTGAATATATGACGGGTGACCAGCGTTTTGCCGCCAGAAGGCCAGATGTACTGGTTTTTGAAACTGAAGTTCTCGAGGAAGATATGAAGATCGTGGGGCCTATAGAAGCAATGCTAAAGGTGGCTACAACCGGAACTGCAGGAGACTGGGTGATAAAAGTAATCGATGTATATCCGCCAGATGCCGAGAATTATGAAGAAACCATGCCACACCTTAAAATGAGCAATTATCATATGATGGTAAGAAGCGAGGTGATGCGCGGCAGGTTCAGGAACGGTTTTGATGATCCACAACCTTTTGAACCTAATACCAAAACAGATGTAAACATTAAATTACAGGGAATAAATCATACCTTTAAAAAAGGGCATAAACTGCAGGTGCAGGTTCAAAGTACCTGGTTTCCTTTGATCGATAGAAATCCGCAGACCTATGTGGACAATATCTTTGAAGCGGAAGAAAAAGATTTTCAGAAACAAACCCATACTGTTTATGGAGATTCAGCAATCAGGTTTAGTGTTCTAGAAGAGAAAAAAGATGAGATTTAAGAAGTATATACTACCGGTTTTGCTGGGGATGACCATAATTTCCTGCGGCACCGACCAAAAGGATGATGAAGTTTCTGCAGAAGTTCGTAAAAGTGCTTCAGCAGAACTCAACGAGTATTTTGCTAAAGAATATCAAAAGGATGTAGAAGACGTACCGGAAACTCAAACCCGGCGAGGGATGAAAACCAATTATGACAAGTGGGACGATTACTCCAATTTAAAATATGCTGAAGATCTCGAGAAAGCTAAAAAGCGGCTTGAGTATCTGGAAAAGATAGATACCAATACGTTGGATGAAGAAACTAAATTGAGTTTTCAGCTTTACAAGCGACAGGTAGAGAATGAGATCGATGATTATGAGTATCGTTTCTATTCTTACCCGATAGAACAGATGCATGGGCTGCATGCAGAATTACCGGCATTTTTAATTAATATGCATAAAATAGATTCTGTGGCAGATGCCCGGGCGTATATTTCCAGACTGGTTGGTTTGGAAAAGGTAATGGCAGATATCATTGAGCAATTGAAACTACGTGAGCAAAACGGGATTATTCCACCAAAATTTGTTTTTGAGCGAACCCTGGATGCTTCCCGAAATCTCATCAAAGGAAAACCATTTGCAAAATCCATGGAATCCAGCACCCTTATGGAAGACTTCTCCTCCAAGGTTGATAAACTGATGATCCCCGAAGGAGAAAAAACGAAGCTCAAGAACGAGGCAGAAAAAGCACTGGTAGACCATCTGAAACCGGCTTATGAAGGCTTGATAGATTTTCTCGAGAATCAGGAAAAAAGAGCTACAGAAGAGGCTGGAGTTTGGAAATTCCCTAAAGGAGATGAATTTTATAATATTACTCTTAAAAGGGTAACTACCACCAATCTTTCTCCCGATGAGATCCACGAGATCGGATTAAAAGAAGTGGCAAGGATCCATGGTGAGATGGAAAAGATCATGGAAGAAGTAGGATTTGAAGGCAGCCTGCAGGACTTTTTTGAATTTATGAAAAATGACCGGCAGTTCTATTATGAAGATACAGAAGAAGGTAAAGCGGCTTATCTAAAGAAAGCAAAACAGATTATTAATAATATGGAGCAAATGCTTCCGGAGCTTTTTAATACCAGGCCCGAAGCAGATATCGTGGTGAAAGCTGTGGAACCTTTCCGGGAAAAAAGTGCCGGAAAAGCTTTTTATCAGCAACCAGCTATAGATGGTTCCAGGCCCGGCACCTATTATGCCAATCTTTATGACATGGCTGCCATGCCGAAATACGAAATGGAGGCACTGGCTTACCATGAAGGTATTCCCGGGCATCATATGCAGATCGCTATCGCCCAGGAGCTGGACAGTATTCCTGAATTTAGAAAATTCAGCTTTTTTACGGCCTATGTAGAGGGCTGGGGACTCTACAGTGAATATGTACCGAAAGAGATAGGTTTTTATAAAGATCCGTATTCAGATTTTGGAAGACTCTCTATGGAACTCTGGAGGTCATGCAGGCTTGTGGTAGATACCGGAATTCACGCTAAAAAGTGGACCAGGCAGGAAGGGATCGATTATTATAAAGAAAATACCCCCGCCGCGGAAAGTGCCTGTGTTAAAATGGTAGAACGCCATATTGTAATGCCGGGACAGGCAACGGCCTATAAGATAGGGATGAATAAGATCCTTGAGCTCAGGGAGAAAGCGAAAACAAGACTGGGTGAGAAGTTTGATATCAGGCAATTTCATGATGTTATCCTTACCGATGGAGCGTTACCGTTAACGATTCTGGAATCTAGGGTGGATTCATGGATTAAATCAAAAAACAGATAATCTTGAATGAGACCCAGACATCTGAACTTAAGGTCGTAGACCTTGTAAATTCTGGCAATAGCAAGTTGCAAATAATGAATTACGGGGCTGCGATTTTCAGCTTTAAAACGCGTAATAAAAGGAATGAACTAATCGATGTAGTGGTAGGTCCCAGATCTGCAGAAGAATATTTAACGCCTGCCTATCACGATCAAAATAAATGTTTTGGAGCTACTATTGGCAGGTTTGCCGGAAGGATCTCGGGGGGTAAATTCCATATTTCAGAAAAGGAATATATTCTGGAACATAATACCGATGGCGTCCATTTACATGGTGGCAAATACGGATTTCAATATAAATTCTGGAATTTTGAGAATGTTCATGAAGGTAAAAATCCATCGGTGACTCTGTCATATAGAAGTGAACACCTGGAAGAAGGCTACCCGGGTAACCTGGAAGTTCGCGCCACCTTTACGCTTACTGAAGATAACGAGATTAGGATAAGGTATACCGCAAAAACAGATAGGGCTACTATAGTAAACCTAACCAATCATTCTTATTTTAATCTAAATGGCTCAGGCAGTGTGAGCGATCATTTTATGCAGCTTCATGCCTCTAAAATTCTCGAGCTGGATGAAAATAACCTGCCAACGGGCAATCTCACTAAATTGAAGGAGCATGCTAAAGATTATAGTGAGAATAAGTTGCTGGGTAACCGCGAGCTGGACGATGTTTATATTTTGGACGTCCAGGAAGATGAGGTACAGGCGCAGTTGTTTTCCCCGTTAAGCGGAATCAAAATGAAAGTCTCCAGCAATCAGCCGGTTCTGGTGGTATATTCGCCAGAAAGCTTACCGGAAACCTGGACATATCTTAGTAATATTGATAAAAAATATCCCGCTGTGGCCCTGGAAGCTCAAAATTATCCCGATGCTCCAAACTTTAGGAATTTTCCATCAAGTTTGGTAAAGCCCGGTGATATCTATGAAAACAATATCACTTTTGCTTTTTCTGTGAAATAATAATTCTATATTTAACCGAAAAATTTTAAGAAAACATTATGATTGGAATTCTATCTTTTGTGGGCTTTACGGTGCTTGTTGCCATAATTGCCTACTTCGCTACCAGAAAAACAGATGAATCTACCAGTGACGGTTATTTTTTGGGGGGTAGGAGTCTTACAGCCGGGGTAATTGCCGGATCCTTATTATTAACAAACCTTTCTACAGAACAGATCGTTGGACTAAACGGAAGTTCTTATGCCAATGGCCTGTCTGTTATGGCCTGGGAAACCCTGGCCGCAATTGCGATTGTCGTAACGGCAATTTTTTTACTGCCCAGATATCTCAAGGGCGGACTTACTACAGTGCCTCAATTTCTGGCAGAGCGTTATGATGTTACCACCAAGACAATAACATCAGCCCTGTTCCTAACCGGCTACGTGGTTGTATTATTGCCAATTATCCTGTATTCGGGGTCTGTCGCTATCAGCGGTATGTTTGATGTGCCTTCCCTGTTAAATGTATCAGATGATGCCGCCATAAAGATCTGTGTTTGGGGAATTGGAATTGTAGGTTCTATATACGCCGTTTTTGGAGGTTTAAAAGCGGTAGCAGTTTCTGATAGTATTAATGCAATTGGCCTTCTAGTAGGAGGTGTTCTTGTACCAATCTTTGGATTGATCATCATAGGCGACGGAAATTTCTTTGAAGGTATTACTACGTTAATGGAATCTAACCCTGAGAAATTTCAGTCTATGGGAGCAGAAACCAGCCCGGTACCATTCCATACTCTATTTACAGGGATGATGCTGGTACAGTTATTTTACTGGGGTACTAATCAACAGATCATCCAGCGAGCCCTGGCCGCAAAGAACCTGAAAGAAGGTCAGAAAGGTTTAATGCTTGCTTCATTTATTAAAATTTTAGGTCCAATTATCGTTGTGTTACCGGGAATCATTGCCTTCCATATTTTTGGAGCAGATCTTGAAAATGCCGATGAAGCTTATCCATTATTAGTGAACAGAGTAATGCCAAGTACCCTGATAGGTTTCTTTGCCGCAGTAATTTTTGGAGCGATACTAAGTTCATTTAATAGTGTACTTAACAGTTCGGTCACACTTTTTGGGATCGATATTTACAAGCAACATATAAATAAGGAAGCGACAGAGAAAACAGTAGTAAAATATGGTAAGATATTCGGAACATTTTTGGCGATCGCTGCGATGTTCATCGCTCCATTTATTGCAGATGCGGGTAGTCTTTTTGCTTATTTACAGGAGGTGAATGGTATTTACAGTATTCCAATCCTTACGATCATTGTGGTTGGTTATTTAACCAGATTTGTACCTGCGATCGCAGCTAAAATTGGGGTGGTTTCTGGTTCTGTTTTATATATAATCAGCCAATTCGTGCTGCAGCCATATTTCCAGGATCAGGCCGTTGCAGATGCTAAGGCTAACGGGGTGTCCGGGGTTGCAGAACTAGCCGCGGTAGAAGCGAGTGCCTATCCTCACTTCTTAGACGTGATGGCGATCCTATTTGTTCTGAATGTTGCAATTATGTTGATTATTGGAAAGATATGGCCCAGAGAGGTGCCTTATTTACAGGAGCATACCAAGCAGGTGGATATTAAGCCATGGAAATACGTTAAACCAGTAGGAGTTATGATCATAGTAATTGTGATCGGGATCTATGCATATTTCGCATAGTCAACTTAAAATATAGTAAGATTAAAAAACCGGGTAATCTAAAATCCCGGTTTTTTTATGTTTAATTGGTATAACCTGGCTGGATGTTCTAGTATATCCCTGAAAATTATGAATTCTTTTTTACTGTAAGGAATAATGTATTGGCGATAAATCGTTCAACCTGGCAGCTGCCTGCTCTGCTGTGATATCCCGTTGTGGTCCTGCGAACATTTCATAGCCGACCATGAATTTTTTTACGGTAGCAGATCTAAGTAATGGCGGGTAAAAGCTCATATGAAAATGCCATTCTGGATAATCTTTCCCGTCTGTTGGAATCTGGTGAATTCCTGAAGAGTAGGGGAAAAAGGTCTCAAAAAGATTATCATATTTAATAGTGAGTTTTTTAATGATCTCGGCATATGCTTCTTCTTCGGCTTCATTTAACTGGCCAATATGCTGAAGATGTCTTTTCGGGATGATCATCGCTTCAAAAGGCCAGACCGCCCAGTAAGGAATAAGGCTTACAAAATGCTCATTTTCATCCAGGATCCTTTCACCGGCTTCGAGTTCCTGCTCTAAATAATCTGATAAAATACTTTTCTTATGCTGCTCCCAGTATTCCCTGAATTTTGAAGATTTTTTCAGGATCTCGGTAGGTATGGAAGATTGTGACCAGATCTGTCCGTGAGGATGTGGGTTGCTGCAACCCATGATCGCCCCTTTGTTTTCAAAGATCTGCACATAGTTTATATCCTCTTCCGCGCCTAATTCCAGATATTCTTTTTTCCAGGTCTGTACAACCCTGGTGATATCTTCAACTTCCATGAGTGGTAAAGTATGCGAATGATCTGGAGAAAAGCAGACCACTTTGCAGATACCTCTTTCGCTTTCCGCCTTTAGCAAACCTTCCTGGAAATTTATCTCAGGTGAATCTGGGAGTAAGGATGAAAAATCGTTTATGAACGAATAGGGTTCTTTATAGTCTGGATTTGTTTCTCCGCTTGCCCGCGTATTTCCTGGGCACAAATAGCAGGATGGATCATAAGTTTCTTTTTTATGAGATTTATTTTCTTCGGTTTTTCCCTGCCATGGTCTTTTAGTTCTATGCGGGGAAACCAGGATCCATTCCCCGGTAAGTATATTATATCTTTTATGCGGAATATTATTCAGCTCGCTATTCATGGTATTAATTTTTCAAAATCTGAGTGCCCTGGTCTGGTAGCACACTAATCGCATCCAGTTTGATATTGAATTCCTGTAAATATGCTTCTGAAACTTCCTGGATATAGGAATCTATTCGATCTTCTTCAATAAGGTTGATGGTACAGCCACCAAAACCGCCGCCCATCATACGGGAGCCGTAAATGAAATCTTTATTCCTGGAATGATCTACCAGGAAATCCAACTCTTTACAACTAACTTCATATTGATTTTGAAGACCTTCGTGAGAAGCATACATGAGCTCTCCGAAGCTTTTCAGGTTACCAGACTTAAGTTCATTGGCCGCAGCTAAAACGCGCTCATTTTCCTTAAGAACGTACAGACAGCGATCATACATCTTCGCAGAGAGTTTATTTTTGAAATTCTTCAGTATTTCAAAGTTAACATCCCTTAGGGATGCTATTTCAGGAAATTCGTTCTGAATGATCTTCACGGCCGTTTCACATTCTTCACGCCGTGAATTATAGTCGCTGTCGGCCAGGTTATGAGAAACATTGGTATTCAACAATAATAATTTACAGTTTTTGAAATCTGCAGGAATATATTCAGGTTCAAGATTTAGACAATCAAGTTTTATAATTGTTCCTTTCCTGCTCATAACCGAGGCGAACTGATCCATGATTCCGCAGTTGGATCCTACGAATTCATTTTCAGCCTTTTGAGACAATTTCACGATCTCGAGATCGGTTAGTCCCAGATCAAAAAGAGCGTTAATTCCACTGGCGACACCACATTCCAGGGCTGCAGAGGAGCTTATGCCGGCACCCACCGGTAATTTGCTTTCGATAAGGCAGTCAAAACCTTCAGGTTTTAGATCATTACTGATGATCTCCTGTACCACACCAAGTATATAATTTTCCCAACCCTTGCCTTTTTCTATAGTTTTATCCAGGTGAAATTCAAATCCTTTTTGAAAGGTTTTACTAAAGATTCGGCAGAAGTCTTTCGTTCCATTCTTCTTAAACTTTAGGATGATCTTCTTGTCGATTGCAGTAGGCATCACAAAACCGTTGTTGTAGTCTGTATGCTCCCCAATAAGGTTGATACGGCCCGGTGAGAATACTATGAGTTCGAAATCATTGTTCTCATGATCCTTAGGTTTTTTAGTAAAAGATGTGATATTCTTCAAAATATTTTTTTTGATATCAACTCAAAGGTAATAAATGTAAAATATACATTTAATATGATTTTTGAAAAATTTTGAAATCTCTATCTTTATCAAAATTTAAATTTAAAAATGACTCAAAATACCCCGGATTTCTATCAGGTGAAAGAGAAAATGTATGTGGCCACAGATTGTATCATTTTCGGTTTACACCAAGGTAAATTAAAACTTCTGGTATTTAAGAGGAAAGTAGAACCTTTAAGCGGAGAGTGGTCCCTGATAGGGAGTTTTGTTCGGCTGGACGAAGACCTTGAGGTAGCAGGACAAAGGGTATTGCATGAAGCTACCGGGCTCGAGAATGTATTTATGCAGCAATTAAAAAGTTATGGCAAAAAGGACAGGGATCCCGGTTATCGCTGTATTTCAGTAGCCCAATATGCTTTGATCAGGATCGATGATTATAATGAACAGGTAGTAGAAGAACATGGTGCTAAATGGTTCGAAATTGATGATCTGCCTGCTTTAATTCTGGATCATGATCTTATGGTACAGGACGCGTTAAGACAATTAAGGCAAAATGCCAGGTATCAGCCCATTGGATTCGAATTACTGCCGGAGAAATTCACCATCCCGCAGCTACAGTTATTATACGAAGCGATCTACCAGAAAGAACTCGACCCAAGAAATTTCAGGAAAAAGGTTTTTTCATTTAATGTCTTGGAAAAACTGGACGAGAAAGATAAGTCCACAAGTAAAAGAGGCGCCTTTTTATACAAATTCAATTACGAGAATTATCAGAAACTTTTAAAATCGGGATACAACTTCGAAATAGCCTGATCTTTACCTGGTATTATTTTTCTGAATAATAATTGTAATATTTACATTTATTCTTAATTTTAGAAAAATATATGCCATGGCAGATCGATTGAACAGAAGAAAATTGCTTAAGAATCTTAGCCTGGGTGCAGGGATTCTAAGTGTTCCCGGTATTTCAGGTGTTTTTGCCTCAGAACTAAATTCAAAGACTGAGGTATGGATTCCTTATTCCATTTCGGGAAAAATTAACCATTCGGTTTGCAGGTGGTGTTACCAAGATATCCCGCTTGAAAAGTTTGCCAAAGCCTGTGCGAAAATGGGACTAAAGGGCATTGATCTTTTAAAGCCATCTGAATGGGATACCGTAGAAAAAGAAGGCCTGGTGTGTACTATGGCTACAGATGTATTTGCCAGTATAACCGAAGGTTTTAACGATCTGAAGAATCACGCTGTCCTTCAGGAAAAGTATAGAGGTCTTATTAAAAAGGCTTCGGAACGTAAAATCAGGAATGTCATTTGCTTTTCGGGAAATCGAAATGGGATGGACGAGGCGACTGGAATTACCAATTGTGTAAAAGGCCTTACTCCTTTACTGGACTATGCCCGGGAACTAAATGTAAATCTGGTCATGGAACTGCTCAACAGTAAAGTAGACCACAAAGATTATATGTGCGATCACACAGATTGGGGAGTGAAACTGGCTAAAAGGCTGAACAAACCTAACTTTAAACTGCTCTACGATATTTATCATATGCAGATCATGGAAGGGGATGTGATTAGAACCATCCGGGAAAATTACCAATACATAAATCATTATCATACCGGGGGAGTGCCCGGCAGGAACGAGATAAATGATTCCCAGGAATTGAATTATCCCGCCATTATGGAAGCTATTCATGCTACCGGGTTTGACGGATTTGTAGCTCAGGAATTTATTCCAACTTATGATGATAAGCTAGCGGCTCTTCGTGAAGGCATACAGATCTGTGATATTTAATTGAATACTCACCTCGAATGACAAAACTAAAATTGAATTTTTACCTTTGGACTCTTAGTTTAATCATGGCTCTAACCGGATTAAGCGCACAAAATCAACAAAAGGGAGATGTTTATGTAGATGATTCCGGCATCATGAGATGGGGTCATAACGACGAAGAAGTTCATGGTTTCGGGGTAAATTATTCTTCGCCCTTTGCACATGCTTATAGATCGGCAGAAAAGAAAGGTTTAGATATCAAAGCTGAAATGAATAAGGATATCTATCATTTCACCCGGTTGAACTTTGACCTGTACCGCCTTCATGTCTGGGATACCGAAATAAGTGATGAAAAGGGAAATCTGATCGAAAATGAGCATTTAGAGGCCTTCGATTATTTGCTGAACGAATTAAAGAAGCGCGACATCAATTATGTGATCACCCCCATTGCCTACTGGGGAAACGGCTGGCCCGAGCCTGATGAAGATACTCCGGGATTTTCCAACAAATATGGAAAAGAAAATAGTCTTATCGATCCTGAAGCCATCAAGGCACAGGAGAATTATCTGAGTCAGTTTCTTGAGCATGTGAACCCTTACACTGGTGTTGCCTATAAGAACGAACCGAATCTGATTGCCTTTGAGATCAGTAATGAACCGCATCACCGCGGGACTCCAGAGGAGGTGAAATCGTTCATCAATAAAATGGTTAGGGCGATGAGAAGTACCGGTACGAAAAAGCCGATCTTTTATAATGTGAGCCATAGCGTACATCTTACCGAAACTTATTTCACTTCAGAAATAGATGGGGGAACCTTCCAGTGGTATCCCACGGGGCTTGGTTTTCAGAAGGAATTGCAGGGTAATCTTTTGCCAAATGTGAATGATTATAATATTCCGTTTGACGGTGTTATCGAAGAAAATAATAAGGCCAAACTGGTGTATGAGTTCGATGCAGCAGATGTGAATAGATCTTATATGTATCCGGCAATGGCGAGGAGTTTCAGGGAAGCCGGAATACAGCTGGCAACACATTTTGCCTATGATCCAACGTTTCTAGCCTATGCCAATACCGAGTACAATACGCATTATATGAACCTGAATTATACTCCGCACAAGGCGCTGGCGCTGATGATCGCTTCAGAGATCTTTCATAAGGTTCCTATGAATGAGGATCTTGGAACTTATCCTGAAAATCTTGAATTTGGGGATTTTAAGATCAGTTATCAAGGCGATGTTGCCACTTATAATTCCGGAGAAAAATTTATTTACACGAATTCAACTGGAGTTGAACCAAAGCAGGTTTCTGAATTAATGCAAATCGCGGGACATGGAAATTCTGAAATTGCAAAGTATGAAGGTAAAGGTGCTTATTTCCTGGATAAACTGGAAGATGGAGTATGGAGGTTAGAAGTAATGCCAGACCCAATTCTTATTAGAAATCCGTTTGGCAGCAATAGTCTGGAGAAAACTGTTTCGGTGATTAGCTGGAAAGAAAATAAGATGGAGCTGCACCTTAAAGACCTGGCTGAAAATTTCGAGGTTTCAGGATTAAATGAAGGAAATAATACTTCGATCCAGGCGCAAGGAAAACAATTTGAAGTCGCTCCAGGCACATATTTGCTGAAAGCTGAAGGGATAGAATTTGAAATTTCCGCGTACGATCACGATAAAAATTACGACCTGTCAGTCTTCGAGGCGCAGAAAAGCACGGTAGACAAGACCTACCTGGTTCACGAACCGGGGACCACAATTACAGAGGGCACACCTATCAGGATCAAAGCGACCTTGGTTTCTAAAGATCCTGTCACTAAAGTTGAAGCCTGGTTACAGAATGGGAATAATTATGAGTCTATAGAATTGCAAGCCGAAAACAATTATGATTATTCTGCACAAGTGCCCGAAAGTATGCTGAACAATGGTTTCCTGAAATACAGGATCATCGTTTCTACCACCGCTGGAAATTTTACTTTTCCAGGAGGAGTAAAAGGTAGCCCTGACGACTGGGACTTCCATTCAGATCTGCAATTTGAAACTGCTATTCTGGATCAAGGAATTCCGGTCAATCTTTTTAACGCGGCCACAGATTCAGGTAATGTAGTAAGGGGATGGAACAGGGGGAATAATGTAGTCCCGGTAGGTCCTAATGAAGCGGAATTCCAGGTTAGAATGGATAAGTTATTCGAGGAGGATATTGAAAACCTGCATGCAGATCCTGTTGACGATTATTCCTTCAGGTATAACTTTTTAGATAAACTGCAAGCAAGATCAATATCAGATAAAAATAAACTGATTCTTGAGGCGAGAAGCCTGGCAGATGCCTCTGGTAAAATCCAGGTAGCTTTGATAATGAGAAACGGAGCGGCCTTTGGAAAGACCATTGAACTTTCAGAAGAATTACAGGAAATAAAGGTCGATCTTAAAGATCTCGAACCGGTAAGAACGGTTACGTTGCCGCGACCATATCCCGGATTTCTGCCTTATTACTTTGATCATTCCTATAAAGGTGGTCTAAAAATGGAGGAGGTAGAAGCGATCCAGTTTTCCATAGGACCGGGATTAGAAGAGGAGCAACTTCAGCAGCCGCATGCTGTTGGCATCAGAAGTGTGAGGATTCAATAATACAGTAACAATGATCAATGAGCAATAATCAATCTGCAAGAGATTCTTCGCTACACTGCGCTTCGCTCTGAATGACAAATGGTTGTCATTCCGACGGCAGGAGGAATCTCCACTGGAAAGAATAAAGTTATTTTTGTAAAGATTCTTCTCTTCACTACGTTTCGCTCTGTACGAATCGGCTGTCGTTCCGACGATAGGAGGAATCTCCAGTTTTAGGTAGGGTATTGTTGTTTTAAGGTTTTTCGCTTTACTACGTTTCGCATTGAATGATAGAAAGTATGTTTTTGGGTTAGATTTCTTACTTCCCAGGTAGTTAAGATTTTGATGATTGATAAGATGCTGAAACTACTTCAGCATGACGAAAAAAGTCACCGTCACTCTGAATTTATTTCAGGGTCTATGGTCGTTGATACGAATGTAGTTTGAGGATTATCAGAACGATTTATCGATCTAGGTTATCGCCAGTTGGCCAAAAAAGGGAGATATCTCGATGAATCTGGAGTCGGCTTAGAATTGGATTGTTGGTCAGGTTAATTTGTATCTTAATAATGGTGCCTCTTATTAGTAATGAACCATTATTATTTGCTATTTCTTTACTTCGATAACTGGTAATTCGTTACCAATACTGAAGCAGAGATGTGTAGAATTCTTTCCAATTCTCTAATCATGTCTACGGTCAATCTTTTCTTTTTATTCAAGATTTCTGAAACTCTGCTTTTTCCGCCAATTATACCAACTAAATCTTTTTGTTTTAGGTTCATTTCCTCCATCCTGATTTTGATAGCTTCAATTGGATCTGGAGCTTCTATAGGATAATTTTCATTTTCGTAATTATCTATTAACATTGAGAGAATTTCTGCCTCGTCTCCTTCTGGTGAATTAGCTGGAGCATCAAATATTACCTCAAGCCTTTCTAAAGCTTTGTCGTAATCTTGTTCATTTTTTAAAGGTTTAATATTCATAACTCTAATTTTTAAATTGTTTCAGCATCTATTTTATCATATTCTGCGTGTGTTCCAACAAATCTTATAAAGGCCCATTGTCTATCGTAATTAAATTTTACGATTAGTCTATATGAGTTTCCTTTTATGTTGAAAACGACTCTACTATCTTTTAAAATGCTGGCATTTATATAAGTTTTCTTTAAATCATTCGGAGAATTCCAATTGGCAGTTTTAGCTGTTTCGTACCAGGTTTTTAAATACTGTTCTGAATCAGAATGTTTCTCCCAGAATTCTCTTAATGTCTTTTTTGAAACTATTCTTTTCATTCTAAAAAATCTAGAACAAAGATAATTAAAGTTCTCTATTTTAGAACTTGCCGTAGAATACTTTTTAAAATATTCTAACAATAATTACCACAACAAAAAAGGTCCCGCTAAATGCCAGGACCTTTTTTAGAAGTTATATCAGTAATTTAACCACACTTGGAAGAACCACAATCCTTACAGGTTAAGCATCCTTCCTGATAGATAAGATTTGAAGAGCTACAATTGCTGCACTTTTCCTTTTTAGCAACAGTACCGTCTGCGATATAGCGCTTAAGAGCTCTTACCACACCATTCTTCCAGGTGTTGATAGATTCACTATCAAGCTGAAGGCTGTTAATGAGGTCTACCACGTTATCTATAGACATACCATGACGAAGCGTACTGGAGATAAGTTTCGCGTAGTTCCAGAACTCCGGATTGAACTTATGCGAAAGACCCTCGATGGTAGTTTTGTATCCACGCTTATTCTCATACTGGAAATCGTAACGCGAAGTTCCGTCATCATTTCTGGCCTTGATGATATATCCTTCATTAACCCAGCGTGGGATAAGAATTCCTTCTTCATCATCGGCGAAACCTGTAAAGATCTCATAAGGGCGACCATCTACAAGTCCTATAAAGGCGATCCATTTGTCCTTATTATTCTGGAAACGCACAACATCTGCAGTTAATACTTCCGGTCTTTTAAGAGGGAAGGATCCACCGGTTTCCTCAGCCTCTTCGTCTTTTTTCTCTTCGTTGGAAATAAGTACTCCAGATCTTGAACCATCACGGTAAACAGTTACTCCCTTGCAACCGGCTTCCCAGGCTTCAAGATATAGTTTGCCAACCAGATCTTCACTTACATCATTCGGCAGATTAATGGTCACACTAATAGAATGGTCGATCCATTTTTGCACTGCTCCCTGCATTTGTACTTTACTAAGCCAGTCTACATCGTTGGAAGTAGCCTGGTAATATGGAGATAATTTTACAAGTTTATCCAGTTCTTCCTGGCTGTAATTTTTATCGGTATCATATCCTTTTGCACTCATCCATTCCTTGAAACGGTGGTGGAAAACCACATATTCTTCCCATGAATCCCCAACTTCGTCAACGAAATCTACTCTCGCATTCTTATCATTTGGATTCACTTTTCTTCTGCGCTTATAAACGGGGAGGAAAACAGGCTCGATACCTGAGGTTGTCTGGGTCATTAAACTGGTAGTCCCGGTAGGAGCGATGGTAAGAAGAGCAATGTTTCTTCTTCCATATTCCAGCATATCGTAATAAAGCTTTTCATCAGCTTCCTTAAGTCTCAGGATAAAAGGATTGTTCTTTTCTCTTTCTGAATCGAAAATAGAGAATGCTCCTCTTTCTTTAGCGGTATCAACAGAAGCCCTGTAAGCCGCTAAAGCGATATTCTTGTGGATATCTACAGAAAAGTCTATCCCTTCCTTGCTACCATATTTAATGCCGAGCCCGGCCAGCATATCACCTTCAGCAGTGATGCCGATTCCGGTTCTACGACCTTCATATGCTTTCTGACGGATATTTAACCATAGGTTTTTCTCTACAGCTTTGATCTCTTCATTTTCAGGGTCTGAATCTATTTTGGCAAGGATATTATCGATCTTTTCCAATTCAAGATCAATGATATCATCCATGATCCTTTGTGCAGCCCCGATATGTTTCTTAAACAGCTCAAAATTGAATTTAGCCTTATCTGTAAATGGATCTTCTACATAAGAATAAAGGTTGATCGCAAGAAGACGACATGAGTCATAGGGACAAAGCGGGATCTCACCACACGGGTTCGTAGAAACCGTTTTGTATCCAAGATCTGCATAACAATCTGGTACAGATTCGTTGATCACAGTGTCCCAGAAAAGAATTCCGGGTTCAGCCGATTTCCATGCGTTGTGAACAATCTTTTTCCAAAGCTTGTTCGCTTCAATATCTTTCTGGAATTTAGGCTTCTCGCTAAATACCGGGTATTTTTGAGTGTAATTACTGTCGTTTTTGACAGCTTTCATAAATTCATCATCAATTCTAACCGAAACATTGGCGCCGGTCACTTTCCCCTGTTCCATTTTAGCATCGATAAAATCTTCAGCATCCGGGTGATTAATGGATACAGAAAGCATCAAAGCTCCACGTCTGCCATCCTGGGCAACTTCCCTGGTAGAGTTGGAATAACGCTCCATAAAAGGAACAATTCCCGTAGAGGTTAAAGCCGAATTCTTTACGGCAGAACTCTTGGGTCTAATGTGCGAAAGGTCATGACCAACTCCGCCCCGGCGCTTCATTAACTGTACCTGCTCCTGGTCGATCTTCATGATCCCGCCATAAGAGTCTGAATCACCATTGTTCCCAATCACAAAACAGTTGGATAGGGACCCTACCTGGTAAGGGTTGCCAATTCCTGCCATTGGACTTCCCTGGGGCACGATGTATTTAAAATTTTTGATAAGGTCAAAAACTTCATCCTCGCTCATTGGATTAGGGTATTTCTTTTCTACCCTGGAAATTTCCCTGGCGATACGTCTGTGCATATCATCTGGAGTAAGTTCATAGATATTTCCATCGGAGTCTTTAAGGGCATATTTATTTACCCAAACTCTGGCGGCCAGATCATCGCCTTTGAAATATTTCAGGGATGCTTCATAAGCCTGATCCTGGGTGTAGGTTTGTGGAACAACGGGTTTTTCTTCTACAGGCATATAAATGAGATTTTTAGGTTAGAATTCTGTTTTAGAGTGGTATAAAACTAAACAAAGAAATGAGACTATTAACAATTCCTTTAGAAAAAGTTATCAAATAAAAACTGTTAATAAGCTGATTTTCAATGTAATAAAAATTTACTAACAATGAAAAGTTGACAAATAATGAAAATTTATTTTTTCTTATTTGAATATGTGTTCGCAAATATGGAATACGGGAAATATACTAACGAAGAACTTTAAAAGTAGAAAAATTTCTTCAGTATATTATGTTGTGGAACTAAAAATTCAGAAAAAAAAGAGGCCCCGCTGATAGCGGAGCCTTCCTTGAATTAACACCTATGAAAATCCAAAAATAAAAGTGTTTATCCTTGACAGACCAATGTTGATTATTCCAAAATGGTTACCATTTTTGATCCACTCCATTTCCAAAAGGAGGTAGGGTTATATTTTTAGCAGCATCTTAAATTAAAGGGCTACATATTTCAATTTTAGTTTACAGCAAGCATACTGCTGTAAGGGAAGCTAATATAGATAATATTTCTTTTCTTTCTAATTATAGCAAGCATTTTCAAGCTTTATTAAAAAACTTTTTCGTTCAGCCTGTCCGGCCGATCTTAGTTTACATAAAATTTAGATTTAACTGCTTCAATTAGAAGTGTATACAAAATTTATAAAAACCTTTTTTAAAACTTATCCGGATGTTTTAAAGGTGAAAACACCTGTGGATGCTGAATTATTTCCATCGCTGGATAATACTCGCCAGTAATAAACTGTATTTGTCTCAACAGATATCTCTAAACTTGTCCCGGAAATGTTGCTCCATTCTGGCTTAGTTGTTTGATAACCGTCGGTAGTATCCACATATATAGTGTAAGTAACTGAATCACCATCTGGATCCTGAACATCTTCCCATATTAAGGATACCTTGCCATTGTCTGGATTTACAGTTGCTCCCGGCGTTGGAGATACAGCATTTGACGGGAATGGTGCAAAGTTGGATTCTCCATCACCTGCCAGGTAAAATCGCCATGTACTGGAATTGTTCGATATAGCCCCACTGTTTTTTGAGGTAACCTGCCATGAGTAAGGATGTCCTCTTTCAAGGCTTACTTCAGCTACCGTTGAGGTGAGACCGGCTTTTACCGTATTAACATTACTGTCTAAATTAGTAACCTTCAAATCATAGTTATCTGTATCTGCCGAGGCTTGCCAGCGAAATTCTACAACGGCATTATTTCCGTTTATCTCACCCTGTTCGCATTCTTTATTGTTTTCAGGTAAGCTTAAATTCGCTTCTGATGGGGCTTTTACATCCGGTTCGGGTGTGGGAGCCGGAGGAGAATCACTGTCACAGGAGGTGATCAATAAAAATCCTAATACATATATAGCCAATATCTTTTTCATCTTTTATTCTTTAATCACTTTAAATGTTTTATCTACCGTTTCTCCTTTAATGCGAACCATATAAAGACCAGAGCTTCGATAATTGATATCAAGTTTAATCACTCTGTTCTCGAATACTTCCATAGATTTCTGGGAGAGTAGGTTACCGGTACTTCCAAATATTTCAACCTTTACCTTGGAATCTGTTCCAGAGACATATACCTGTAGGTAACCTTTTGTAGGATTTGGATAATACGCTACCTCTTCACTTACAAATATTTCCTCGAAATAACTACCCTGACAATCCAGATCTGTGCTTACCGAGATTCGGTTTGAACCACTTTCAAGATCCAGTTGAAATTCAGATTCTGTAGTGACATAGAACTTTTCGTTTAAATTAATATAGTAGGTCTCAGCACCATCCAGTTTGAGAGTGACCTGGTTCCTGGCCTGGTTAACCACAGTACTGGTAGTAAAAGTTTCTGGTTCGGTGATCTGTATTTCGTAGCATCGTTCAAAATCATCCCGGCCCTCTACTTTTATGCAGATATTATAAATGCCAGGCGCCAGATCAAGAAAACTTGCGGAATGACCGTTACCGGTATTCAATTTAATAGGATCTTCCCCATTCATAGAAACGAGGTAGGTATGATCCTGAACTGAAGTACTTATTTCAATTTTTCCATTATTCTCACCATTGCAACTTGAACCAACAGATTTTACGCTAAAAGCATCAGCAGGTAAGGTGAATACAGTACAGCCTTCGAGATTTACGGTATCTCCTAATGGAGTTTCCGGGCAATTATCATCAGAATCTGGTACACCATCCTCGTCTGCATCGGGAAAATTATCGTTAGGGAAAAGCTCCGAAGGCTGGTCTGCATAAATGTGCCATTCTCCGGGTTGCAACGTTAGTGTCGTGGTTGTTTCGCTAATCGTTTTCTTCTTATTATTATTAAAGAGGTCATACCATACACCGGTTTTCTGGAACTCAACCTGGACAGATTTGGAGGTAACTCCAAAATTACCTACTATCAACATATTTGAGATATTACCAGGTGCAGAAGTATTCAGGTGAATAGTTTTAATTCCGTTAGAATTACCCGCATTAATTGTGAAATCATCAGTATCAAAAATAACTTCAGAGTTACGCAGGGCGATCAGTTTAGAATAGGTTTCGTAAAGGTCTTTCCTGTCCGGGTCATTAAAGTAGTCCCAGCGAATCGGTTTATTCCCAATCCTTCCGTTGTAATCTATAGAAAAGTCATAACCTAATTCACCAAATTGCCAGATCATTTTAGGACCCGGTATGGTAAAGAAAAAGGCTGCATCCAGACCCATTCTGTCCAGAGCAGTTCCCAATGTTTTTGTTGAATAACTACCAGACGAGTTTCCGTATTCCAAAGCGCGGAACATAAGTCTTTCTTCATCATGACTTTCCATATAAACCACATTACGGGGTTCTTCCCAGCCACGGTTCTTATAGGAGGCCCATTCAAAATCAGATTTTCTGTTATCATTATAACCCATAGCGGCTTCGCTATACGGACCGTTCAAATTACTCCATAGCATGATACCTTTACCTTCATCAAGGCGGTAATTAGCCCATTCGCTTTCTTCATTATTTCCTCCCAAATGCTCAAAGATCACATAGGAATCATCATCTACGGCCCACTGGAAATCTGCGTATTTTTTAAGAAGTTCCACTCTGTCTGCCTGGTAAGAACCGGTACAACCTTCATCATTGGAAGTGCAATTTTGTGTAAATCCTTTGGTAAGGTCCCATCTGAAACCGTCAAATTTGAATTCTTCGATCCAATACTGGACAATCCTTTTCACGTAATCCTGGGTGCCCTGATATTGATGATTAAAATCATAAAATACCGAATAGGCATGTTTAGCAGACTGGTTGAAAAACGGGTTATCACTGGATGGACTCCCGCCGGTATCTCCATTAGAGGTATTATACATCCTGAAATATGGGTTTTGCCCGGTCGCATGGTTAAACACGATATCGGCTATTACGGCAATCCCACGTTGATGACTTTCATCGATCAGTTTTTTCAGCATTTCGGGGGAACCATAGTATTTGTCTGTAGCCATATGGAATGATGGGTTATATCCCCAGCTCTCATTACCGTCAAATTCGTTAACGGGCATAAGTTCGATCGCATTAACCCCGAGTGTTTCCAGGTAGTCCAGGCGGGCTATTAAAGCCTGGTAAGAATGATCTTCATCAAAATCCCTTAGTAGAAGTTCATAAATAACCAGGTCTTCTTTGGCCGGTTTTTCATATCCGGAATCTCCCCAGTTGTAGGTAGTGGTTTTCGTTTGAAACCAGGTAATGGCATTGGATGTTTTACCGGTAGGGTAGGAGGGGATGCCGGCAAAAGTATTATCATCAATATATTGATCATTCCAGGGATCAATGATCAGGTGAGAATAGGGATCTGCCACTGCTAAGGAATAATCGACTTTATATTGGTAAAGAATATCACTGTTAGCCTGTAATCCTGATAATTCAATCCAGAAGCGTTCTGAAGCCGAATCATAATTCATTAGATAATCATTGGAAATTTCCCAGTTATTAAGCGATCCTATCCAGTGTACTACCTGCTTTCCAGGTGCATGGAAAACAAAAGTGGCCCTTCCGGGATTGGCCGGGTCATAGTTGATCCCGTCCTTAAGACCGGCCGGAACCGGGGCAGCGGGCACATCAGCTTTTGGAGCAGCATAAAATACATTAGACTGGACGTCGTCACCATCGAGAGCCTTTAGCGTAATCTCGCTGTAATCTGAAATAGTTAAAGAATATGAATAGTTAAGTGATGGGGTATTCGTCGAGTTTACTAATGTACCGTCAACATATAGTTCGAAAAGGGCATTTACACTGGATGTGGCAGAAATAGACAAAGTATTCCCGTTTTCTAATAAAGTAAACCCTGAAGTTGGATTATTTATGGTTAGTTCGAATGTCCCTACATCTTCGATAAAATCCTGAGTTTTTTTGTCTCCCGTTCCATCTTTGGCTTTTACAAGAAAGCCAATTCTGGTTATACCGGTTCGACCAAAAAATTCAGAGACTTTAAAGCTGATGCTTAATTTTCCATTTACTTCCTGAAGTTTATGCGCTTCATTAGAATTATCCCAGCTCCCGTTATTCGGAGCATCCTGTTGTACACCTGCATTATTATAGCTCCATGCCCATAAGTAGGCATCATTTACGCCCCATTGGCTAAGATCAATATCTGAAAATGTAAGGGTTACCGTATCATTTTCTCCAAAAGGATGGGGGTTAACCTCTACTGTAGCTGTTTGTATCTGAGCTGTAGCTGTTTGTAGCAGCCCCAACAGGCACAACCAGGGAAAAAGTAATTGATTTTTCATATAATTTTTTTATAAAAAAAGGGGCTATGATTAAATAGCCCCTTTACCTTATGATATTCCCTAATTCTTGGTAAGAGTATAGGTATACATTCTTGGATTACTTAGATCAAGAGTAATAGTATAGTTTCCTGATTCCGGAACTCCAATATTCTGACCATTGAATTCCATGGTGCCATCAGCATCATTATCACCAATGTTAAGATCCCAGGCGTCGTTTGCACGGAATTTAATTCCATTATCTGGTGCTTCCTGCTGAGTAAGATCAAGAGTTAGAGTCCATATCTTGTTATCGGCATCATAGACCATATCTGTATCAGAATCCCATCCTGTAGGAGTGGCATTACCAATTACTCCCCAGTTAGTTTCGGTTAGAGAATAGGTAAGGGCCTCTGTATCTGCTTTCACTAAAAAGTATCCACCAGTTCCATCAGGAGTACCTGCATTCACACCCGGAGATTCTAAAACTTCTGTATATGCACCATCGGCATCACCGGCATCACCCCAGTTACCATCCCAACCTTCATTAGTAGGCAGGAACTTGTAGTTTGGTGTATCTACGTTCATGTAGATAAAACCTTCATAATTCGTCTGGCCATCTGCGGCAGCGGCTAGAGGGATTCCTGCTTCCGGGGTCCAGTCTGCTTCATATCCACTGGCAACAGCAAAGTTACCCGTTACATAGATCTTTGGAAGTTCAGGACCTGTTTCTTCTTCAGCTTCCGGAAGAATAACATTAAGGGACATGGCTTCAGAAACAGCATTTAAACCGTTAGAACCATCAGTTCCTGCATAAGCACGTACTCTAAAGTAGATCTGGCCGGTATTAGGCATTTCAGTTTCAGGATCATTATCCAGTCCTGCTTCCATCGCCAGGCTCATCATTTGTCTAACAGTTACTCCCAGATTATTGTCTCCGGTAGTACCTATAGTAGTAAAAGTTGAGAAATCTGATACTGAAGAACCCTGTAATTCATAGGTTACCGTGGTTGGAGCAGCAAAATCAACTTCATTCCATACAAAACGTTCTGCCAGGTTGTTGGCAGTTTGATTAGTAAGTGTATAAGATTCTGCTGTAGCATTAACAAACATTACCCCATCCGGATCTGGCTGAGCAACGAATACTACATCATCATCCTGCTCACAGGAAGTAAATCCTGCAAAGGTGATTATCATTAATAAGAAAATTGAAAGCTTTTTCATTTTTAATCTATTGTTATATTAATATCCTGGATTTTGTACTAAATTGGTATTCACACCTAGGTCTGAAGCCGGTATTGGCATTAGATCCCTGAATGATTCTGTGGTTGCACCCTGAGGTACCCCACCTTTGAACGGCCATATTCCACCGTCAGAAAATTGTCCGAATCTTATAAGATCTGTTCTTCGGTGAGCTTCCCAGTATAATTCTCTGGCTCTCTCATTGATGATAAAATCTAAAGTAAGATCTCCGGAAGATATATTGTTACTGGTATCTCCAAATGCTCGTTCTCTTAGTTCGTTTACATAGCTAACTGCATCGGCCTGGCTTCCGCCGCCACCTCTTAATACAGCTTCAGCATACATAAGATATGCATCTGCTAAACGGAACATAGGAAAATCTGTATCAGGGAAATCTCCGGTAGGATCTGACCCTGCGTTACCGTTTACATCAACATTCTTGAATTTGGTTACGGCATAACCATCTGTAAAACTGGATATATCGTTTATCTCTTTAGTCTGGCCATCAGTAAAGAATAAAGCTCTGTCATCTTCAACCTCTTCAATAGGATCATCATTATCGTCTAAAAATTTATTAACTAGTGCAGAAGTAGTTCGCAATCCTGCCCAACCACCATTAATACCAAAATCATCAGGATCCATATCACCCCCTACAGCAGCATGAATTATAAAGGTCATACCACCGTAAGCCTGTGTGTTAAGGCCGTCAAAAGTTATTGGGAAAATGATCTCATCCTGTGCACCATTTGTATCATTATCTGCAAGGAATAGTTTCTGGTAATCTTCTACCAGCCCGTAGTTTGAATTGATCACTTTTTCTGTATAAGTAACAACTTCATTATATCGTGAGGTACCGCTATACTTTTCTGCGTTCAGGTAAAGTTTAGACAATAACATCCATAGCGCTCCCTGGTCTGCACGCCCATATTCGTTACTACGGGGTGCTTTTAGTTCGCTTTCTACAGCCAGTAATTCACTTTCGATATAGCTGAATAATTCCGGGCTGTTGATCTGTCTTGGAAGGAAAGCTCCAACCGCATCTTCTTCGGTCACAAACGGAGGATTTCCAAAAAGGTCAAGGGCATGCCAGTAGCTTAGTGCTCTAAGGAACCTGGCTTCAGCTCTGAATACTGCGATCTCAGACTGAAGACTTGCATCCACTCCACGGGAATCAAGTTTCTCTGGAGTCGTCTGTCTCAAAAATTCATTAGACTGAGCAATCTGGTACATGATCCTGGAATACATGGTTCTGATAAATTCATTACCAGAAGTCCAGTTTTGAGAATGAAGATCTTTAATAGTACCGTCATTCCATCCAATAACCGCTTCATCTGTAGTTAATTCCTGCATCTTCCAGTATAATCTCATGTATTGAGAGAAACCTTCGTCCAGACCTGAAAGATCCGGGTCACCTGCAGGACCGTCCTGCCCGCTAATTGCAAAACCGGCATACAGCTTGGCAAGGAACTGCTTATAAGCTTCAGGGTCATCAAAAGCTGAAGCAGCTGTCTCCCGATTATCTTCTGGTTGAAGATCTAATTCACTCTCGCAGGACCAGAAAAGGGTCAGGCTGAAGAAAACCAGGAAAATTGATTTTATCTTATTAAACATAGTCTTATAATTTTTCTATTTGTTATTAAAATGAAAGGTTAAACCCTAAAACAAATCTTCTTGATCTCGGGTAGAAGTTATTGTCTATTCCTCCAAATACTTCGGGATCTAAACCTTCGTAATCTGTAATTGTTAGGACATTCGTTGCCGTAAGAGAGGCTCTGAAGTCTACTTTCTCTCCCGGTACCGTGTACCCGATACTAACGTTGTCTAATTTAACGAAATCTGCTGCATTTAAATAATAATCTGAGAAGAATTGACTGTTCTCAAATCCTGTTTCCAGAACATTTGCGTTTAAGTTAGAATAGTAGTCTGAAGGAGTATTTGTTCCTGCCTCTACAAATCCATTTGCAGATTGAGTATTGTTATAAATATAGTTTCCAAAACTTCCTCTGAAGGTGAAGCTAAAATCCAGGTTCTTATAGTTCATGGAATTGGTAAGACCCATAAAGTAATCTGGAGTGGCCTTTTTATAAGGCTGCCTGTCACTTTCTGTGATTTGATTATCACCGTTCACATCTACATAAGCACCTTCTATTGGCTGCCCCTGTTCGTTGTATACCTGTCTGAACACAAAGAAAGTAGTTGGGTCATAATCTTCTTTCCAGATCTGGATTGTGTTTCCAACTCCTCCACTAATTCCTCCCTGAGGGATGAAAAAGTTTGGATCATCTCCAAGAGTTAATTTAGTGATTTCCCTATCCTGGAAAGTGATATTGTAATTAAGGGTCCAGTTGAAATCATTAGATCTTGCGATATCGCCGCTTAACCCTACTTCAATACCTCTACTTACCGTAGTACCAACATTGGTTAGTAATTGATCTGAAAGGTTAGCTCCGGCAGGAACAGGAACCGTAGCAATAAGATCTTCGGTTTCTCTGTAGTAAGCATCCACAGATCCGCTTAGTCTGTTGCTGAAAAATCCGAAATCTATACCTGCATTATAGTTAATAAGGCTTTCCCACTTAAGGTTTTCATCATATTCTTCTGGTCTGATGGTTGGAACGAAAGTTGAACCAAACTGGTATCTCGCACCACCCTGACTTGGAGTATATAATCCAAGGTATCCATAATTTCTTCCTATTTCGTAATTTCCGGTCTCACCGTAACCACCACGAAGTTTAAGCTCTGAAATGAATTTTGACTCTGCCAGGAAATCTTCATTATGCAATTTCCAACCTATAGAAGCAGCCGGGAAATAACCCCACCTGTTTTGCGGTGCCACTCTCGAAGAACCATCGGCACGAATACTTCCTGAAATAAGGTATTTGTCATTAATGTCAAAACTCGCACGGGCGAAATAAGATTCAAGAGAGTTTCTGTTTATATCCTCCGGAAAATCAAATACCTGATCCTGTTCTGTTCCAATTACATCAGAATATGAATAGAATTCCTGGTAAGAGTGACCGGCGGTAACATCTACTTCTGTTCCGCTTAAAACATCAAATTCTTTCTTATAATTTAAATAAGCATCCAGAAGCAGGTTACGGTTGATATTCTCGTAATTGCTGAACTGATTGATATTTGAAATGTTAGCTGCAGAAGTAAGTGGGCGGAAAGTACCACCTCTTGCTTCGGCATAATCAAAACCTGCATTCACTACTGCTTTAAGTTCCGGTAACCAGTGGAACTTGTATTCAGCATTTAAATTAGTGATAGATCGCCTGGTCTGGTTATCATCTTCGTAAAGATCCAGCAGAGCAACAGGGTTTCTTGTAGCAAGATTTTGCTGGGTGATCTCTCCTCCAGACATTCTGGTAAACTCAAAATATCCTCCAAACGGGCTGGTAGGATCAAGCACCGGTTGTGTAGGATCAAAAGCAACGGCAGCGCCAATTGCTCCCTGATCTGCAAATTTGTTTTTATCTAAACTGTTTTTAGATGTTAAGGATAATTTTAAATGATTATCAAAAAGATCCTGGTTAAGGGCAACATTAAAGGCATTTCTTTCATAATAATCACCTTCCAGTACTCCGGTCTCTGCAGTATGGTTAAAGTTTAAGCGATAGTAGAAATTTCCGACTCCCTGGGTAGCTGTAAAGTTGTGAATAGCCCCAACAGAAGTACCATATATTTGGTCCTGCCAGTCTGTATTGGCTTCACCAAGTAATGAAGGGTCTGTTCCGGGAGTATTCTGGATAAGGTTTCTGAATTCATCTGCATCCAGCACATCCACCTTATCGATAATGTTTCCTACAGAGGCCTTTACATCATAAGTAAATTGAAATGGCGAATCTTTTTTACCTTTTCTGGTAGTAATAAGAATTACCCCATTCGATGCTCTGGAACCATAAATTGAGGTTGCAGCAGCATCTTTTAAAATAGTAAAATCTTCAATTTCATTCGGGTTAATGGAGTTCAAGGCATTTCTTGAACCGGCAACACCTCTTTGATCCAGGGGCACACCATCAACCACGATAAGAGGATCATTGGATGCGCTAAGCGAGGCTCCACCACGAATACGGATGGTTCCTCCCTGTCCGGGCGCTCCTCCACCAGGAGTGATTTGTACCCCGGCAGACTTTCCTGCGATAAGTTGTTCCGGAGCTACCACAGCTCCCTGGTTAAATTCACTGGCCGATATTTTCTCTACAGCACCAGTGGCATCCTGCTCTGAGGTGGCACCATAACCTATTAATACCACTTCGTCCAATGCTGCAGCATCTTCATCGAGTACTACATCTATTGTACTTTGTCCCTGAAATGGAATCTCCCGGGTTACGAAACCCAGGTAGGAGAATACTAAAATATCCTCTCCGGCTACGTTCGTTATGGTATAATTACCATCAAAATCTGTTACTGTACCATTCGTGGTACCCTTAACAATTACATTTACTCCCGGTATGGGCAAACCTGTAGCGCTTTCGCTCACGGTACCGCTCACGGTGTTTTGGGCAAAAAAGCTCATTGGCAGCATAAACAGCAAAAACAATGTGCTTTTAATTAAAGTTCTCATAAATTTCTATTGGTTTTGACTAAAAATTAACCTTATACTTTTACTTCCTGAGGTTAAATGTATGTAAAATCTCCTCTAATAATGAGGGATTTAATCATTGCGAAACTACGAAAACGTTTTCGTGTTGAAAACTTTTTTAACTTGAGGGATTAATAGTGTAAATATGGTAAATTTGGATTATCAAAAATAAGAGCACGCCCTAATTGAGAATATCACAACCCCATGAAGCCAAAACTTACTCTTAAGAAAATTGCGAAAGAATTAGACGTTTCGATTTCTACAGTGTCAAAAGCTCTGCGTGACAGCCCCGAAATTGGCGAGGAAACCCGTGAGAAGATCAAGGCATTTGCTAAACATTATAACTACAAGCCCAATAATATAGCTCTAAGTTTAAAAAACAGAAAGACCAAGACAATAGGCATCATTATTCCTGAAATCGTCCATCACTTTTTTACTACGGTTATTAGCGGAGTAGAGAAGGTTGCCAATGAAATGGGTTATAACGTTTTGGTTTGCCTGTCTGACAATTCTTTTGATAAGGAAGTTCTAAACATGGAGATGCTTGCTAACGGGAGTACAGATGGTTTCATTCTTTCTTTAGCTAAAGAAACAATGCAGAAAGGGGATTACCACCACTTGCAGGAAGCTATTAACCAGGGAATGCCTTTGGTGTTATTTGACCGGGTCGTAGACAGTATTGCCTGTGATAAGGTAATTATTGATGATGTTGCAGGAGCAAAAAAAGCGGTGCAGCACTTGCTGGATGTTGGCTGCAGGAGAATCGCCATGATTTCTACGGTAGATTATGTGAGCGTAGGAAAACTTAGAACCAAAGGCTATAAGGAAGCCCTGGAAGAAAATGATATTGAGTTCGATGAAAATCTTATACTTAAGATCGAGGAGATGGAAGATTCTGAGAAAGAAATTGAGGAATTCTTAAGCAATTGTGAGGTGGATGGCGTTTTCGCTGTGAATGAGCATTTTGCGATTTCGGCCGTAAAAACCCTTCAGGAGAGTGGAAAGAAAGTACCACAAGATGTATCTGTGATTGGTTTTACCGATGGAGAACTATCCAAAAGGTTTATCCCGGGTCTTACTACCGTGAGTCAGCATGGAATGCGCATAGGTGAGGAGTCTGCGCGTTTGTTGATTGAAAAACTGGAAAGAACTCCAACTGAAGAGGATTATTATAAAACGATCATTGTCGAGACCGGTCTGGTAGTACGTGATTCAACAAAATCAAAGAAATAGACCTGACGTTTTAAAAATTATATATATTTGTCCCTGTTGAAATTTATCAGAACTTATACTTTTACTTCCTACCTAATTTAAGTTTTGATAAGTCTTAGTGCTTATCGTAGAAACATTTAAATCACGATATGCAAAAACCCCGTTTAAAGTTTTGGGATATCTGGAACATGAGTTTCGGATTCCTTGGAATTCAATTTGGATTTGCGCTCCAGGGCTCTACAATGTCCCGTATTTTCGAAACTTTAGGAGCCGAAAAGGATAATATTCCGCTTTTATGGATCGCCGCACCTCTGGCAGGTTTGATCGTTCAGCCAATTATTGGTTATTTGAGTGATAACACCTGGCATAAAACCCTGGGCAGAAGACGACCCTTTTTTCTTTTAGGAGCTATTTTAAGTTCTATTGCCCTGGTCCTGATGCCTTATTCTTCGGCAATATGGATGGCCGCAGGATTGCTCTTAGTTCTTGATGCTTCCATCAACATTTCAATGGAGCCATTTAGAGCTTTAGTTGCAGATAAGCTGCCAGATTCACAAAGGAGTTATGGTTTCGTCATTCAAACCCTAATTATCGGGATTGGAACGTGGGTAGCGAGTAACCTGCCTAAATTCATGAATAATGTCCTGGATATAAGCAATGAGGCTCCCCCGGGAGTTGTGCCAGAATCGGTTAAGGTTGCATTTATCGTTGGGGCAGTGGTTTTCCTTGGCTCTATTCTTATTACCATTTTTACGACCAAGGAATATTCTCCCGAAGAGATGAAGGCTTTCAATGGTAATGCGGTAGAAGAGGAGGATAAAGGTATGATTAAAACCATCCTGGGAACTTATGCTCTTATGCCCAGGATTATGAAAAAACTGGGAGTAGTTCAGTTTTTTTCCTGGTTTGCATTTTTTGCAATGTGGACTCTGGCCAATCCGGCTTTGACCAGTCACATTTATAATGCCCCCAAGCCTCAGATCGAGGAATTTGCAAAAGTGGATGAAAACGGGGATATTCAGTATGATGCAGATCGCGTTATCTTATTTAACAGCGATCAGGCTCAAACAGAGTATGAAGCCAGGGATAAAAGATATAATGAAGCAAGTGATGATGTAGGTTCAAAAATGGGTATCTATGGATTATCATCGATGGTATTCGCACTTTTACTTACCTTTTATACCTCGAAATTTTCTATTAACCGAAGGCTTGTGCACATGGTGAGTTTAATCCTGGGAGGATTAGGTTTCTTGTTGATGCTATTTATTCCGGGTGATCCTGAAATGTTGTATGTGAGTTTTGCCCTGATAGGTTTTGCCTGGGGAAGTATTCTGTCCATGCCTTATGCCATGCTTTCCAGCTCGGTAGATTCCGCTAAAATGGGATTGATGATGGGAGTTTTCAATATGTTTATTGTGATCCCTCAAATCATAGCAGCTCTTGGCGGTGTTGTGTTTTTGCAACAGCTTATAGGAGAGGAATCTATACATGCGATGACCGTCGCCGGCGTTTTTCTTTTGCTGGCAGCGTTCTCGAACTTATTAATTACAGATAAAAAAGCGATCAAATATGAGCCAGTCTAGGCCAAATAGAAATAATAAAGCATTCATTTTCGACCTGGATGGGGTAATAGTGGATACTGCGAAATTCCATTTTTTAGCCTGGAGAAAACTGGCGAACGATCTGGGTTTTGATTTTACCGAAGAACAGAATGAACAATTGAAAGGTGTTAGCAGGGTAGAATCTTTAAAACGTATCCTCAACTGGGGGAATTTGGAGCTTGAGGAAGATGAGTTCCAGCGGCAGATGGCCATGAAAAATGAAAATTACCTATCTTATGTTGATAAAATGGATTCTAAAGAGATCCTTCCGGGAGTTCAGAAAATTTTAAAATATCTTAGAGAGCATAAGATCCCGTTCGCCCTGGGTTCAGCAAGTAAGAACGCCCGGCCCATCCTAAAAAAGATCGACCTGTACGAAAAATTTGATGCGATCGTGGATGGTACAGATGTAAAAAAAGCCAAGCCAGATCCGGAAGTATTCCTTATCGCGGCAGAAAAATTAGAGACCAACCCGCAGAATTGTGTGGTATTTGAAGATTCGGTAGCCGGAATACAGGCTGCCAATATCGGCAAAATGACAAGTATTGGAATTGGAGAAAAGACTGTTCTGGAAGAGGCAGACTATGTATTTTCTGATTTTACTGAGATTACAATCGAATTTATTGAAAACTTATTGAGAAACGAAAACTAATGAACCAGGATTATATTAAAGCAGACGCATGGTCTATCATTGAAGAAGAGTTTGATCCCGGAAGGGTAAAATCTTCTGAAAGTCTTTTCAGTATTGGTAACGGCGCCATGGGCCAGAGAGCAAATTTTGAAGAACGTTTTTCCGGACCAAGCTTCCAGGGAAGTTATATAGGAGGAGTTTTCTATCCAGATAAGACTAAAGTTGGCTGGTGGAAAAATGGATACCCGGAGTATTTTGCCAAGGTATTAAACGCCCCAAACTGGATAGGGATCAATGTCTTTGTGAATAATGAGGCTTTGGATCTTCATACCTGTAAAGAGGTTAAGAACTTTCGCCGGGAATTGAATATGAAAGAAGGTTTCCTGTCCAGGTCTTTTGAAGCTGTTCTTCCCAATGGAGTAGAAATTCAGGTTAAATCACTTCGTTTTCTTTCAATAGTAAATGACGAACTTGGAGCAATCAAATACGAGGTAACCCCTTTAAATTCTGATGCTGTTATTCAATTTGAACCTTACCTGGATGGAAGTATTACGAATACCGATGCCAACTGGGAAGAAAGGTTCTGGAAAACCCTGGAAGTAACCACAGATAAGGATAAAGGTTTTATTGTTTCCAAAACCTTGAAAACAGAATTTCATGTTGGTACTTATATGAAATCTGAAATTTTCCAGAACGGGGATAGAATTGAATTGTCCCCAGAGATAAATACCGGTGATGATACGGTTTCTTTTACCTACACCATAAAAGCGAATAAAGGTGAGTCGGCTGGAATTATAAAGTATGCCGGGTATGTTACAGATATGAATCATAAAAGGGCAGACCTCGTACAGGCGGCCACTATGGTTTTGAAAAAGGCAGAGGAACAGGGCTTTGATAATCTAAGGAAGGCTCAGAAAGAAGCCTGGGCATCCATTTGGGAAATGGCAGATATAACCATTGCCGGCGATGTTAAGGCTCAACAGGGAATCCGCTTTAATATTTTTCAGTTAAATCAGACTTACCTTGGTAAAGATGAAAGACTGAATATTGGCCCGAAAGGGTTTACCGGTGAGAAATATGGAGGTAGTACTTATTGGGATACAGAGGCTTACTGCATTCCTTTCTATATGGCTACCAAAGATCAAAAAGTGGCCAGGAAATTACTTTCCTACCGTTATAACCACCTGGAGAAGGCTAAGGAAAATGCAGAAAAATTAGGTTTCACCAATGGAGCTGCATTGTACCCCATGGTAACCATGAACGGTGAAGAAAGTCATAACGAATGGGAAATAACTTTTGAGGAAATCCATAGAAATGGTGCCATGGTCTTTGCTATTTATAATTATGTGCGCTTTACAGGTGACTTCAGTTATATTCCTGAAAAAGGGCTTGAAGTTATGATCGCAATAGCCAGGTTCTGGCATCAAAGGGCAAACTATAGTAAACACAAGGATAAATATGTTATCCTGGGAGTTACCGGTCCCAATGAATACGAGAACAATGTTAATAATAACTGGTATACCAACTATATAGCGAAATGGTGCATTGAATACTGCCTGGAGATGCTGGATAAGGTAAAAGATAGTTATGAGGAAGATTACCTGAGAGTAATGGGATTAACATCGGTAAGCGATGATGAACTGGCTCAATGGAAGAAGGTAGCAGATAATATGTATTTCCCATATTCAGAGGAACACGGAGTATACCTGCAACAGGATGGCTTTCTTGATAAAGAGATTATTCCGGTTTCTGAACTTGGAAAAACCCAGCGACCAATCAATCAAAAATGGAGTTGGGACAGGATTCTGAGATCATGCTATATAAAACAGGCAGATGTGTTACAGGGGTTCTATTTCTTTGCAGATCACTTCAGCAAAGAGGATCTAAAGAAACATTTTGATTATTATGAACCTCTAACTGTTCACGAATCATCATTATCCCCCTGTGTTCATAGTATACAGGCAGCGTTATTGGGTAGAATGGAACAGGCTTATGAGTTTTATGTACGCACCTCACGTCTGGATCTGGACGATTATAATAAGGAGGTTGAAGAGGGCTGCCATATCACCAGTATGGCGGGTACCTGGATGAGCATTGTTGAAGGTTTTGGAGGAATGAGGGTAGAAGACGATAAATTATCCTTCAAACCTCAGATCCCGGAACAATGGGATGCTTATTCATTCAAGATAAATTTTAGAGACCGTATAATAAAGGTTCACGTTTCTGAAGAACAGACCAGATTCTCTTTGGAAGGACAGGAGTCTCTTGAAATATTGGTAAATGGTAAAACTTTGAAAATTACCCCAGACTCAACTGTAACCGCTTAATATATCAGGGGGCTTTCTGAATATCCAGGAAGCCCTTTTCTAATTTGCTTAAAATGAAAAACTTTCTCCTTCTATTCATCTTCTTGAACAGTATGAATACTTTCTCCCAAATAGAACGAGTGGAACCACCAAACTGGTGGGTTGGATTACAGGAATCTGAGCTTCAGATTATGGTTTATGGAGATAATATTGGAAAAGCTACTCCAGAGCTTGACTACAATGGTGTGGAAATTGAAAACTTTACACCGGCAGATAATTTAAATTATCTGTTCATCGATCTCAATATTTCTGAAAATGCGAACCCGGGAAGTTTCGCTCTGAAATTTAAAATGCCCGATGGTAAGGAATATTCCTATCAGTACGAATTAAAAGCCCGTGAAAAGAAGGGGGAAGAATTTATTGGATTTGATAATACCGATGCCATCTACCTTATTACTCCAGATCGTTTTGTCAATGGAGATCCTTCAAATGACATCGATGAATCCCTTAATGAGAAAACTATTAACCGGGATGATGATTATGCGCGGCATGGTGGAGACATTAAAGGGATCATAGATCATCTGGATTATATTGAAGACATGGGTTTTACGGCTATATGGTCCTCTCCTTTATTGATCAATGATATGAAATCTGCTTCTTATCACGGTTATGCCATGACAGATTTCTATAAGGTAGATCCGCGCTTTGGCAGCCTGGAAGAATATAAGGAGCTGGCTGAAAAAGCAAAGGAAAGAGGCATCAAGATCGTTATGGACCAGGTGGCAAATCATATTGGCATTGAACACTGGTGGATGAAAGATCTGCCTTTTGATGACTGGATAAACTTTCAGGAAAGGTATGAGAATGAGGAAGAAGTGATCTATTCAAGTCATCGCAGAACTACTAACCAGGATATATATGCTTCCGAAGCCGATAAGAAACAAATGAATGACGGATGGTTTGTGGATTCCATGCCAGATCTGAATCAGAAAAACCCGTTTCTGGCCAAATACCTTATTCAGAACAGTATCTGGTGGGTGGAAACCTTAGGTTTAGGCGGAATTCGCCAGGACACTTATCCTTATCCCGATAAGGATTTTATGAGCGACTGGGCCGGAAGAATTATGAAGGAGTACCCAAATTTCAATATTGTGGGAGAAGAGTGGAGCAATAATCCTTTGCTTATTAGATACTGGCAGGATGGAGTGGACAATGGGTATGATTCTAATTTAAAATCTACTATGGATTTTGCCATGCAAACAAATGTTGTCCAGGGATTAAATGAGGATGAGAACTGGGATACGGGACTAATAAAGATTTATGATGGGCTGGCAAATGATTTTGCTTATGCTTCGCCGGAAGATATTATGATCTTTCCAGATAATCATGATATGAGCAGGATCTATACCCAGCTTAAAGAAGATATTCCAAATACTAAGATGGCCCTGAGTTATATGTCTGTCCTGCCTAGAATTCTTCAAATTTATTACGGGACTGAAATTTTAATGAACGACTCTGCAAAGCCTGGAGATCATGGATTAATTCGTACAGATTTTCCGGGTGGGTGGACAGGAAGTAAAAAAAATGCTTTTACCGGGGCTGGTCTCACAGCAGCAGAAAAAGACATGCAAAGCTTTGTGAAGAATTTATTGAATTTCAGAAAGAACAGTACGGCGATCCATAGTGGCAGGACCACACATTTTGCTCCTCAGGATGGAATCTATGTTATTTCCAGAATAGCGGGTGATGAGACCGTAGTTCTAATTTTGAATAAAAATAAAAAAATGGTGAGCCTTGATCTTAACAGGTTCAAGGAGCTTGGTCTGGATGGCTCAACCCTAAGGAATGTTATTACCGGTGAGAAAATTCAGTGGGATGGTATGATAGAACTATCTTCAAGGGGACCTTACCTTTTCACTTCTAAATTGGATTAATACTTAATATATTTAAATACATTATATGAAAAACTTGCTTTTGCTTTTTATATCCCTGGGGATGATGGTTTCCTGTAAAAATGATCCTGGGAAAACAAACGAACAAATTGAAACGAAAAAGGACAGTCTTGCCCCAATAAGCAATGATATACTCGAATCTGCTGTGATTTATGAAGCTAATATTCGCCAGTATTCTCCGGAAGGAACTTTTGATGCTTTTACCAAAGATATTCCGCAGCTAAAAGAATTAGGGGTAAAAGTGATCTGGTTAATGCCGATGTATCCAATTTCAGAAAAGAATAGAAAAGCTACCGGTGGCAGGGATGTAGCAGACATTGAAGACCCGGAAGAGCGCAAGAAATACCTGGGGAGCTATTATTCAATCTCAGATTATTCCGCAGTAAATCCTGAGCATGGGAACATGGCAGATTTCGACGAACTGGTCCAGACTGCTCATGATAACGGGATGTATGTGATCCTGGATTGGGTTGCAAACCATACCGGCTGGGATCATCAATGGCTTACAGATCATAAGGATTGGTATACTCAGAATGAAAAAGGAGAAGTGGTAGACCCCATTAATGACGAAACCGGAGAATCCTGGGGTTGGACAGATGTGGCAGATCTAAATTTCGATAACCAGGAAATGCGAAAGGCCATGATAGATGAAATGCTGTTCTGGGTCAGGGAACACGATGTAGATGGGTTTAGAGCAGATGCAGCTCACTCTGTCCCAACAGATTTCTGGGAAACAGCTGCGGAAGAGATCAGGAAAGAAAAGCCGGTTTTAATGTTAGCTGAAGCCGAAAGTCCTAAAGATCTTTTTCATGCTGCATTCGAAATGGGATATAACTGGGAAGGCCATCATATTCTGAATAGCATTGCAAAAGGAGAAAAAACGGCAAAAGACTGGGATGATTATATGAAAAAGGTGGATTCGACTTTTCAAGATGACGATTACCTGATGAACTTTGTAACCAATCATGATGAGAACTCCTGGGCAGGTACGGTGAAGGAGAGAATGGGGGATGCCTCAGAAACTATGCTTGCATTAACCTACACGCTTCCAGGAATGCCCCTAATCTATAGTGGTCAGGAATATGATATGGATAAAAGGCTCCTGTTTTTCGAAAAGGATACTATTCCAAAGACTAAAGGGAAGGTTTACCCTCTTTTGGAAAAATTAGGAGAATTGAAAAATAATAATCCGGCTTTGCATGGAGCAAAAGAAGCAGCAAGTTATACCGATGTTGAAACTTCTGATGAAGAAAAGGTATTAGCGTTTAGAAGAGAGAAGGATGGTGAAGTTTTATATTACGTTGCAAACATGAGCAGCAAGCCGGTGACCTTTACTGCTGATTTTCAAGGCGAATTTATGGATTATATGAGCGATTCAGCCATCTCAATTAATCAAGGCCAGGAAATGCAATTTGAACCCTGGGAGTATAAAATTTTGATAAATAAGTAATTAAACTCATAAATATTTGCAAAAAGCCACTTTATAGTGGCTTTTTTTATTAGTTATTAACCGAAAACGTTTTAGTTTTTTCCGAAATTAGGTAGTTGGCTTTAAAGAAGTTAGTTTTGAGGTAAATGGTTGAAAATATTAAAAACATCGCAGTTTTAACTTCCGGGGGAGATGCTCCGGGAATGAATGCTGCAATCAGAGCAGTCGTTCGTGCTTGTTCTTTTTATAATTTAGAATGCACCGGCGTATATAGAGGTTATCAGGGACTTATCGAAGCCGATTTCGAAACCCTCGATGCCCGTTCTGTAAGGAACATCATAAATAAGGGAGGTACTTTTCTTAAATCTACCCGTTCAGAAGAATTTAAAACTACCGAAGGCAGAACAAAAGCCTACAATAATCTTAAGGCTAACAATGTTGATGCCCTGATCGTTATTGGAGGTGACGGTACTTTTACCGGTGGGCAACTCTTCAGTAAGGAATTTAAATTCCCCATAGTAGGTATACCTGCAACCATAGATAATGATATTAATGGAACAGATTATACCCTGGGGTATGATACTGCTTTAAACACGGTGGTGGAGGCGATCGATAAAATTCGCGATACTGCCAGTTCACATAACCGGCTTTTCCTTATCGAAGTTATGGGAAGAGATGCCGGTGATATTGCTTTAAATAGTGGTATTGGTGCGGGAGCCGAAGAAATACTCATACCTGAAGAAAATTTAGGGGCAGAAAGGTTGATCGAATCTCTGCGGAAGAGTAAGAAATCGGGAAAGACTTCCAGTATCATAGTCGTGGCTGAAGGAGAAAAAAGTGGAAAGAACATATTTGAGCTGGCTACTTATATAGAAGAGAATATGGATGAATATGAGGTCAGGGTTTCTGTTCTGGGCCATATTCAGAGAGGTGGCTCCCCAAGCTGTTTTGACCGTGTGTTGGCAAGTAAGCTAGGTGTAGGTGCCGTGGAGGCATTAATGAACCATAAAACAGAAATTATGATAGGTATACATCACCAGAAAGTGGTGCATGTAGATCTTGTTACCGCGATCAAAGGTGACGCAAAAATTGATAAAGAACTAAGAAGGGTGGCAGACATCACTTCTGTTTAATTAAAAACCAGAGAAATGAGTACTAAAATTGGAATTAACGGATTTGGGCGTATTGGAAGGATTGCTTTCCGAATTGCTGCTCAAAATGATAATGTAGAAGTTGTAGCTATTAATGATCTTCTTGATGTAGATCACCTGGCATATTTATTAAAGTACGATTCTGTACATGGAAAGTATAAAGGTTCTGTCGAGGTTAAAGACGGCAACCTGTTTGTAGACGGAAATAAAATACGTGTAACTTCAGAAAAGAACCCTGCAGACCTTAAATGGGGCGATGTTGGAGCTGAGGTTATTCTTGATTGTACGGGTATCTTTACCGATAAGGATAATGCCAAAGCACATTTAGACGCGGGAGCGCGAAAAGTAGTGATATCAGCACCTTCTAAAACAGCTCCAATGTTTGTAATGGGAGTGAATCATAAGGATGTAACGGCAGACGACCATATCGTTTCTAACGCCTCTTGTACTACCAACTGTCTTGCACCACTTGCAAAAGTGATCGATGACGAATTTGGTTTGGTAGAAGGGTTAATGACTACCGTGCATGCGACTACCTCTACACAATTCACTGTTGATTCACCTTCCAGAAAGAATTTTAGATTAGGAAGAAGCGCTATGGCGAATATCATTCCTAGCTCTACTGGTGCGGCCGTAGCGGTAACCAAAGTGATTCCTTCTTTAAAAGGAAAACTTACCGGGATGGCTTTTCGTGTTCCTACCACAGATGTTTCAGTAGTAGATCTAACGGTACGTACAGAGAAAAGTACTTCCTACGATGAGATCAAGGCAGCTTTCAAAAAAGCTTCAGAAGGTGCTTTTAAAGGGGTGATCGCTTATACAGAAGAAGAAGTGGTAAGTCAGGATTTCGTCTCAGATGCTCACACTTGTAACTTTGATGCCGGCGCAGGAATTGCACTTAACGACAATTTCTTCAAGTTGATCGCCTGGTATGATAATGAGTATGGTTACTCTGCGAAACTTGTCGATCTGGCTGCACACGTAGCTTCACTATAATATTTTTAAATCTGATAAAGCACAGATTCCATAGATTAAGTCGTAACTTTATTCTGATGAACTGTGCTTATTTCTGGTTTTAATTAATCATAAGAAAAATGATTTTAATAGCTGATGGAGGTTCCACCAAATGTGACTGGATACTTCTGAATAATGAGGGTGACCAGGTTTTTAAAACCAGGACTAAAGGGCTTAATCCGGCGGTTTTCAAGGAGCCGGTGCTGGAAGAAAGACTTGCTGAAAACCCTGAACTTGCCGAGGTAAGGGATCAGGTAGAAAAAGTTCATTTCTACGGGGCTGGATGTGGAACTCCCACACCTACAGAATTATTGAAAAGTATTATTGGTAATTATTTTACCAATGCAGATGAAATTCTGGTAAAGGAAGATATGGTTGCAGCGGTATATGCCGCAACTACTGAGCCTGGAATAGTATGTATCCTGGGAACAGGTTCCAATAGTTGTTATTATGACGGCGAGAATATTCATCAGGCTGTTGCTTCACTGGGTTACATCCTTATGGATGAGGCCAGTGGGAATTATTTCGGGAAAAGGTTAATTCGTGATTATTATTATAAACGAATGCCTCCGGAAGTAGCTGAAAGTTTTGAAAAGAAATTCGATCTTAATTCAGATACAATTAAGATGAACCTTTATCGAAAAGAAAACCCTAATACCTACTTGGCTCACTTTGCTGAATTCATTTTCACGAACGAGCGCAATGGTTATTTTTACAAATTACTGCACGAAGGATTGACAGATTTTGTTCATTCACGTGTTCTCGCATATCCACAGGTGACTTCTGTCCCGGTCCATTTTATCGGGACCATCGCCTTTTTTAGTGAAGATATCATTAGGGCTGTTCTGCAGCCTTATGGCATAGAATTAGGGAATATCGTAAGAAGGCCTATTGATGCTCTTATAGAATACTACCGGCAGAATGTGATCAAGGTTTCTTAAACAATTTTAATTTATTTGTTGAATGGCTTGCGGAAACGCAGGCCTTTTTTGTTATCAGGTGCTATTTTCAGGTTTTAATTACCTGTAAATCAAAATAATAAGTTAAATTAACAAGCCTAAAATATATTCATGCAAAAAGCTTCTGAAATCTTAAGAAATTGTGGTCCTGAGATTATTGAAAATTGGGAATCCAAAGTAAAGGAAGAGATACCGGCAGCTTATAATTCCAGTAATCTTGCTTTAAGAAATCAACTTCCTAAATTACTGGAAGATTTTGCAGATATTATTGAGCGTTATACAGATAAACAGGAACTTCAACATGAGGAAAAGTTTGAAGAGATCATTAAGAATAGTTTAGAGCATGGTCGGCACCGGGCTACATCCTCCCACTATACGGTAACGCAAATTCTCAAAGAATATATCATTTTTCACCGCGTTCTTACAGAAACACTTGTGAATAATTCCCTTTATACGACAGAGGTAGGTATAATTTTGAAATATACCCTTGAAACTTCAATGCTCAATTCTGCAGGTTCATTTACAGAATCCTTGCAGGATATGCGGGAGAAATTAATTGGAACCCTGGCCCACGACATTAGAAATCCAATTACTGCGGCATATTTCGCCCTGGATATCATCAGCCCGACAGATAATGCTGAAAGGATCATGAAATTGAAAAAAATGGGATTAGGAAGTCTCCGTAAATCTTTAGAAATGCTCGAAGGCCTGCTGGATGCCATTACCGTTAAAGCCGGGGAAGGAATTTCCCTTAATTTTTCTGAGATCGACATTTTAAAAGAATTGAAATGGGTGTATAAAGAAGCTTCAGAGATTTATTCTAATGAAATAATTCTGGAGACAGGTAAGGATAAGATTATTGGAATCTTTGATGGTACAGCCATAAGAAGAGTCATAGAAAACCTGGTTACGAATGCGGTTAAATATGGATCCCGAAATTCTCCGGTCAGGATATTGGTAGAGTCCAATAATGATGAAGTTATTATAAAAATTCATAATGAAGGAAAACCTATACCGGTGGAAGATCAGGATGAAATTTTTGAATTTCTAAGTCGTGGTGCAGTTAAAAGTGATTCTACTTTAGAAAGCTGGGGTATGGGTCTTACATTGGTGAAAAGTGTAGCCAGGGCCCATGGCGGAAATGTCCAACTGGAAAGCAACGAAGTAAATGGAACCACCTTTTCCTTACTTCTTAAAAAATATGCAAACAAACCTGGTAAAGTCCGAACTGAACTCAATTATTCAGAAAATTGATCTGAAGCATTAAAAAGTACATCCCTACACACTTGTTCGTGTGACCTCCAGAATTTATTAATTATCAAGAAATTCAATATGCTGGTAAAGGTATATGGTAGTGCGGTATTTGGCGTGGAGGCAACTACAATAACGGTGGAAGTAAATATCGCCTCAGGAATTGGTTATCACCTGGTAGGTCTTCCCGATAATGCGGTAAGAGAATCCAGTTATAGAATTGCGGCCGCCCTTCAGAATAACAAGTATAAACTACCCGGTAAAAAGATTATAATCAATATGGCTCCGGCAGATCTCCGGAAGGAAGGTTCTGCTTATGACCTGACTTTTGCTATTGGAATTCTGTCTGCTTCAGGGCAGATCAAAGCTTTAAATATTGACCAGTATATAATTATGGGAGAGCTATCACTGGATGGCAGCCTTCAACCCATTAGAGGAGCATTACCAATTGCCATACAGGCAAAAAAGGAAGGCTTTAAAGGATTTATTCTGCCCGAGCAAAATGCGCGGGAAGCGGCAATAGTGGCCGGGCTGGAGGTGTATGGAGTAAACAATATTACCCAGGTCATCAATTTTTTCGACAAGGGATTGGATTTAGAGAGGACAGAGATCAATACAAGGGAAACTTTCTACAATAGTCTGGATAACCTTGAATTTGATTTCGCAGACGTCAAGGGACAGGAGTCTATAAAAAGATGTATGGAAATTGCCGCTGCGGGCGGTCACAATATAATTCTCATTGGTCCTCCGGGAGCAGGAAAAACAATGCTGGCCAAGCGGCTGCCCACTATTTTACCACCAATGACCCTGCAGGAAGCGCTGGAAACCACAAAAATACATAGTGTAGCAGGGAGGATCAGGGATAATGTTGGTTTAATGGCCCAGCGACCCTTCCGCAGTCCTCATCATACGATTTCTGATGTAGCTTTAGTCGGCGGAGGAGCATATCCACAGCCCGGAGAGATTTCACTTTCTCATAACGGGGTTTTGTTTCTTGATGAACTGCCAGAATTTAAAAGAGGTGTGTTGGAAGTAATGCGACAACCTCTGGAAGACCGTGAGGTTACTATTTCCAGAGCGAAATTTACAGTTACCTATCCTTCCAGTTTTATGCTTGTCGCCAGTATGAATCCAAGTCCGGGAGGTTATTTTAATGATCCCGGATCTCCCGCGACCTCTTCCCAATATGAAATGCAACGTTATTTAAGTAAGATAAGCGGCCCCTTACTAGACAGGATCGATATTCATATTGAAGTAACTCCGGTACCATTTGAAAAATTAAGTGAAGAACGCAAAGGCGAGAGCAGTATAAACATTAGAAAAAGGGTAACCCGGGCCAGGGAGATACAGACCAACAGGTTTAAGGAAATTGAGCATATACATTATAACGCACAAATGGGTCCCAGACAGATAAGAGAATTTTGCAAAATGGATGAGGTTTCCAAAAATCTTCTCAAAACCGCCATGGAACGCTTAAATCTGTCTGCCAGAGCGTATGACCGGATATTGAAAGTAGCCCGGAGCATTGCAGATCTTGAGCATAATGAAAATATTAAAGCAGATCATATTAGCGAGGCGATCCAGTATAGAAGTCTTGATCGGGAGGGTTGGTTAGCCTGAATATCTTGAGGTTTAATTAACTAAACCTATCAGGCTTTTTTATATTTTTGGAAAGACCTTAAAAACCAATCTCAATTAACCCAATTCGATGAAAAGATTTTTTTTAGTTATTCTCTGCCTTGGAGTAATTTCCTGCAAAGGGGATAAATCTAACGAAACCGAAAATAATAAAACCTCCACAGATAGTATTGATGTTGAAGCTTTGCTGCCAGATGGACTGGCAACTTCAGAGCCCGTTATTCTCGATGTTGAGGAGGCGAATAAGCTGGTAGAATTACCTCTCGGGTGTATCGCTACAGAATATCCAAATAAATTAGGTCAAACCCTGGAGAACAAGGAGGCGATGGGCGAGCCCCATGAGTTGCATCCTGCTTTTTATGGCTGCTTCGACTGGCATTCATCTGTTCATGCACATTGGTCTTTAGTTAGCTTGCTAAAACAATTTCCGAAACTCGAAAAAAAAGAAACCATTCGTGAAACTTTGAAAAATTCTCTGTCATCAGAAAATATCCAGGGTGAATTGGAATATTTCAATCGGGCAGAGAGTGGTTCTTTTGAGCGTACTTATGGCTGGGCCTGGTTACTTCAACTTGCTGAGGAATTGAGAACCTGGGAGGATCCATTGGGACAGGAATTAGCAAATAACCTGCAACCTTTGACAGATTATATAGTGCAGGAGTATATTGAGTTTTTACCTAAATTGAACTATCCTATAAGAGTTGGTGAACATACAAATACCGCTTTTGGATTAACCCTCGCATACGATTATGCTAATGCTACCGGAAATGAAGAATTTCTGGAAGCCATTAAGAAAAGGGCGCAGGATTTTTATTTAAAAGACGATAATTGTCCTGTATCCTGGGAGCCGGGTGGATATGACTTTCTTTCTCCATGTCTTTCTGAAATTGATATTATGAGACGCGTATTGCCTAAAAATGCGTTTAGCCTGTGGATGGACGACTTCATGCCACAAATGAAAAAGAAGGATTTTGAAATGGAAGTGGGAGAGGTATCAGATCGTACAGATGGGAAACTAGTGCATCTTGACGGCCTCAACTTTAGCAGGGCATGGGTGTTATATGGTCTGGCCAACCAGTATCCGCAACAATTCGGGCATTTAAAAACATTGGCTAACGAACATGTGGCGTATTCATTCCCAAATGTGGTTGGTGATAGTTATGAAGGAGGTCACTGGCTGGGAACATTTGCAATTTATGCTTTACAGGAAGCTCAGGCTAAAGTAAAGCAGTGAGAAAATTTCTGAATAATTTAGGGCCAGGGATTCTGGTGAGCGCTGCCTTTATAGGGCCTGGTACGGTGACTATTTGCAGTATTGCAGGCGTAACCTTTGGGTATTCCTTATTGTGGGCACTGCTTATCTCGATTTTTGCCTGTATTATACTTCAGGAAATGTCTGCGAGACTTGGTCTTATTTCAGGAAAAGGTCTTAGCGAATGTATTCGGGATGAAATGAAAAATCCTGTGGTGAGGATTTTCACGCTATTTTTAATATTTTCTGCTATAGTAATAGGGAATGCTGCTTATGAAGCAGGAAATATTTCTGGAGCTGTTCTGGGTTTAGAGTCTGTCTTTTTCTCGGTTAACTTTGAAATTGCAGGGATAAAGCTCAATATCTGGAGTCTGGTAATTGGTGGTTTTGCCTTTACATTACTGTATCTGGGGAGTTATAAAAAACTTGAAAAGATCTTTATCGGCCTGGTTTTGCTTATGAGTTTGTCATTCATAGTTACAGCGGTATTAACCCGACCTGTAATTAGTGAGGTATTATCTGGTTTTGTTCCGGGTTCCCTGGATAGTGGTATTCTCACTATTATCGCCCTGGTTGGAACTACGGTAGTGCCATATAACCTCTTTCTTCATGCCTCCCTGGTAAGCGAAAAGTGGCAGGGAGCGGGAAACCTGGGTATAGTAAGAAAGGAACTTGTATTCTCTTTGATCCTGGGTGGCCTCGTCTCAATGGCAATCGTAGTATGTGCTGCAGCTTCTCAAATAGATAAAATAGAAAATGCAGCAGATCTGGCTTTGGGTCTTGAGCCCTTATTTGGAAATTCTGCCACGCTATTTATTTCCATAGGCTTACTGGCTGCAGGAGTTACTTCGTCTATTACTGCGCCTCTGGCCGCAGCTTATGTGGTAAAGGGGTGTTTAGGATGGAAAGGTGGTATGCAGTCTAAAAAGTTTAAAGCTGTTTGGATGATAATCATTTTTCTTGGGA
Organism: Christiangramia sabulilitoris; assembly: GCF_007050985.1. Lineage (GTDB taxonomy): Bacteria > Bacteroidota > Bacteroidia > Flavobacteriales > Flavobacteriaceae > Christiangramia > Christiangramia sabulilitoris. Next base: position 166,236 of record NZ_VHSF01000002.1, on the reverse strand, counting down.
TACTTTTTTCGTCCTTAGGAATTAAGCCTGTGGAAATTATCCAGTTTGCGCAAATTGCTAATGGGTTGGTATTACCAATCATTGCTATTTTCTTATTTTGGATTGTGAATCAGGGATCTCTGCTCGGTGTTCATAGGAATAGTCTTACGCAGAACCTCGTAGGTTTACTGGTCATTGCCCTATCTGTCTTTCTTGGAATAAAGTCTATTTATAGCGTGGTTCAAAATCTTTAATTCAACCATTATGCAAAATTCTATTCATATTAATTGTGACCTTGGGGAAGGTTCAGATTTTGATGAGCAGTTAATGCCCCTGGTATCTGCCTGTAATATTGCTTGCGGGGGGCATGCCGGTAACCTGGAAACTATGCACAGGACGGTTAGACTGGCCATGGAGCATAAAGTGGAGATAGGAGCACATCCTTCATATCCCGATAGGAAAAATTTTGGCCGGAATCATCTGGAAATGTCCCATAAAGATCTCAGGTTATCCATCGAAGGTCAGGTGTTAAGTTTAAAGCAGATCGCAGAATCTGAAGGAGCGATTATGGATCATGTGAAACTTCATGGAGCCCTTTATAATGATGCAGCCAGAGATGAAAATATTGCGAAAATCATTGTAGAATGTTTACAGGAATTTGGTGATAATTTCAAATTATATGTTCCCCTCAATTCCAAAATATCTGAATTTGCCATGGGGAAATTCGATCTGGTTTTCGAAGCTTTTGCAGACCGTAACTACCGGCAAGATTATACCCTGGTTCCAAGAGGAGAAAATCACGCTGTACTTAGCGAAAAAGAGAAGGTTTTTAATCATGTTTTTTCCATGTATAAAGAAGGTGAAATTATCACCGTGAATGGTGAAAAACTACCTTGTAATGCTGATACATTTTGTGTGCATAGCGATACTAAGTCCTCCCTGGAAATTCTAAATTTTTTACATAAAAAATTTGCAGAAAAAGGAATAAGAATTAAGAACGCCTAATGCCGGATTACCCTAAAATATCAGCTTTTGGAGACCGCTCTTTTTTGATTGATTTTGGTGGCGGAATAGGGGAGGAAACGCTTAAAAAAGTTCTTTTTTATAAAAATATACTGGAAAATGAAAGAATTAAAGAAAAGGTTGAAATAACGAATACATATAACTCATTATTAGTAAGTTACGAGTTAGCTATAGAGGATGTCTATGGTGAGTTTTTGAGGCTAAATAGCCTATTTAGTGAGGCTAAGATACCAAAAAACAACAACTATAAAACTTTTAATGTTCCGGTTTGTTATGACGCTGATTTTGGCTGGGATCTTGATTTCATTTCTGTAAGGAAAAACCTAAGGGTTGAAGAAATAATCAGGTTGCATACTGCACCCGTTTATCAAATTTATTTCATAGGATTTCTACCCGGATTTTTATACCTGGGTGGACTTGATCCACAACTTCAAATTTCCAGGAAAAAGACCCCCCGTAAATTGGTCGAAAAAGGTTCGGTTGGAATAGGTGAAAATCAAACCGGGATCTATCCAAAAAACAGTCCGGGAGGATGGCAAATTTTAGGCAGATCTCCACTTAAATTATTCGATAAAAATGAAGATCTGCCATGTCCGTTTTCTGCCGGTGATAAAATAAAATTCTTTGCGGTTTCTCGAGAAGAATATGATCGTATCCATAAGGAAATAAACGAAGGGAATTACGAACTCAAATTTGAAGATCATCATGGCTGAAATTGAAGTTATACAACCGGGATTGTTTTCAAGTATTCAGGATCTGGGAAGATTTGGATATCAAAAATTCGGGGTTCCTCAAAGTGGGGTCATGGATAGATATGCCATGCGTATTTGTAATATGATCCTGGGGAATTCTCAGGATACCGCGGTTATGGAAATTACCATGCAGGGCCCTGAATTGAAATTTTCTGCATCGGCCTATATCTATATGTGTGGAGCCGATATTTCTCCAAAATTGAATTCTGAAGTAGTTCCGCAAAAGGAAATTATTACAATCAAGCCGGGCGATATATTAAAATTTGGTAGACTTAAAAGAGGATTTCGCGCTTATCTGGGAATTCGCGGAGGATTTAATACGCAGGAAGTTTTAGGAAGTAAGAGTTGGTATGAAGGCTTAACCGATGAATTCCGTCTAAAAAAAGGAATGCTATTGGAATATGATCATAGTAACTTTAAAGATGCTAATACATTTTCTTCACTTAAAATAGAAATGGATTATTTAGAATCTCAGAACATAGAAGCATACCCAGGTCCCGAATTCGAAAAATTATCTCCAAAGCAAAAAGAAGAATTGTTTGATACAGAATTCACTTTAGACCAAAGCAGTAACAGAATGGCTGTTCAGTTTAATCAGGAATTGTATAATGATCTGGAACCAATTATTACAGCTCCTGTTGTTCCGGGAACGGTACAATTAACGCCTTCCGGAAAACTTATCGCTCTTATGAGAGATTGTCAAACCACAGGAGGATATCCCAGAATTTTACAGCTTTCTGAAAATGGAATACAAACTATATCTCAAAAAATACCCGGTGAGATGATTAGGTTTAGGAAAAAGGAGTATCCGCATTTCCACAAATAAAAAAGTGCCACCGCGGTTTTATGCTATAGAAAAGACCCTACTCAGAACTATAACTAACCTTGGATAGCACTTTTTTGCCCCAAAACACTTTAGCTTTACTAAAATGACTGAGACAAATATAGCCTGCAACTTCATGGGTGGAAAGGGGAATTTTCCCCTTTCTTCAATCTTAAACCGAAATTAACCTGAAGAAATTATATTTTTAACCACCTCTAAACCAACCAAATCATTTATAATGGAAAAACCTGAAAACTGTATTCCAAGATCAGAGGCACATGAACTATCTGAAACTTGGTGGAATTCACGTGGCAAGGCTATCGAGAATGCCGTAAAACATAAAGATGTCTGTGCAGTTAATTTTAGCATTGCAGAGTTGGAAGACTACCTTGCCTATGTGAAGGAGAATTCAAAAGATGTGAATGACCCGGGAATCTCTATCTGGATGGGAACCTACCCGGAGGATGATGAAAAAGTTCCGGAAAAGAAAAAAGGATATAGTACTGTTTTTCTGTCTCCTACCAGGAAGAAGGCACCAGGGACTTATGAAGAAGGTGAAAATGATTTTGAGGAGAACGAAGAAATAGATCCAATGAATGGCGGTAGTGGGTTATGGCCTCCTGGAGTTTATTAAATATAAATTTTATTTGAAACCTAACCCCCTTGAGTAAGTGATCGAATTTATTATAAAAAACAAGATATATGTTACCTATATCTTTGAATTTTTAGCCGCAGTGGCGGGAATGTTTTATCTTACAAAAATTGCCAGGCCTAAGCCCGGAGTTAAGATTTTTGTCTATTACCTGTGTTTCATATTTTTTGCAGATGTCTTCGGAATTTACGCTGTCTGGGCGTATTATGATAATTATGAGACTTTACCATTTTTAAAGGATTCACCTCTACATCGAAACTTTTGGTGGTTTAATTTGCTTCATGTCGTCATATTTGTTTTCTATTCCCAACTTTTCATTAGGCAGTTGATTAAGAGGAAAATGTCTGCAATGCGAAGATGGCTAAAAATAGGAGTATACCTATTTGTTGTATATAGCATAGTTTGCTTTTCCACTTTCGGAGATTTTTTATATGATTATGATATTAGTGTGATCATTCTAAGTGCCTTCTTTATAATGATTTGTATAGGTGCATATTATTATGATATTCTTACTTCAGATAAAATCCTGAAATTCAATAAAGATGTAGTATTTTTTATTTCAGTTGGAATCTTAATCTATCAGCTTTGTATAATTCCAATACAGATCTACACCTCCTATTTTAATACTGAAAATCCTGATTTTATTCACTTTTATGCAACAGTTTTACGCTATGGTAATATCTTCCTTTACTCCACATTTGCTATAGGATTTTTTATAGATTACAGGTATCAACGAGAGACCTATCACTCAAAGGAAAACCATATTTTTAGTGACTAAATATTATTATATATTTTATGTATACTTGTTTAGACTAATCAATCTATAGCATGCTTCGTAAAGAAGAAATTCTATTAATAATATATTTTATTCTGGTCATTCTTTTCCTGGCAGGTTTTACGGTTCTCTTCTTTATAACCTATCAAAGAAGAAAGAATAAGATCCTTAAGGAAAAATATGAGGCAGAGCAGAACTTTAAGGCTGAACTTTCTAATGTAAAGCTGGAAATACAGGAAGCTACTCTAAAAAATGTTAGCTGGGAACTGCATGACAACATTGGTCAATTGCTCGCTATTGCTAGTATGCAACTTAATATTCTGAGTAAAAAGGTTGACGAAGCAACTCATACAACGGTAAACGACGTAAAAGATCTTGTGGCTAATTCGCTTTCAGAAATCAGAGCCTTGTCAAGATCTTTGAATAATGAGGTAATAGATTATGTTGGTTTAGAGGCATCCGTAAAAAATGAAATTGAAAGATTTAACAGGCTGGCCGTCCTGGAAGCTAAAATAGAAATTAAGGGCACGCCATTTATGGTTTCACAGGAAGACAGTATTATATTATTCAGGATCATACAGGAATTTCTTTCCAATACAATAAAATATGCTTCCGCTTCAAAGCTACATGTAAACTTTATTTATGGCCGGGATGTTTTGAAGATCATAATCGAGGATAACGGTAAAGGTTTTAATATTGAAGAAACAAAAGCCGGTTCAGGCTTGCTTAATATGCGCAGCCGTGCCGAGATCATTAATGCTGGTTTCCTGCTGAAGTCTTCGCCTGGTAACGGAACTTACTTAACTTTGACCTATCCAACCAAGATCATAACCAATGAATAAGTCGATCATAATAGTTGACGACCATAAACTTTTTGCGCAGTCTCTTCAAATACTGGTGAATTCCTTTGATGGTTTCCATGTAGATCATGTATTCAAAAATGGTGAGGAATTAGTAAAGCATTTAGAAGAAGGTCCCGGCTCGCCAGATATTGTTCTTCTTGATATGCGAATGCCGGTGATGGATGGAATGCAAACCATGAAATGGCTAAAAGAAAATCATCCTGAACAAAAGGTACTTGCCTTAACTGTTGATCAGGAAGATGAAAGTATCATAAGAATGCTAAGATTGGGTTGTCGCGGGTATTTGCTCAAGGATATAGATCCTGAGGAGTTGGAACATGCCCTAAACGCTATAGATCGCACTGGATATTATTCAAACAAAACAATTTCTGATGCCTTAAGCCGCGAAGAAAGGCAAAAGAAGTATGAGGAGCTTACCAAACGGGAATTCGAATTCCTTAATCTGGCCTGCAGTGAAAAGACCTACAAGGCCATTGCAGACGAAATGAACCTGAGTCCCAAGACGGTGGAGAACTATCGTGAAAGCCTTTTCCAAAAGCTTCATGTGAAGAGCAGGGTAGGGCTTGTGATCTATGCCATTAAGGAAGGCTTGATGGAGGTTTAATAATTTAAGAATACTTTAATTCAATTCTTCCTTGCAACTATTTTAAACTGCGCAAACTACAGTATCTTCGTATTTAAAAATTAAGGTGTGATAGATTCAGCAAAAATAGAACTAAGGAACTTACGCGTTAAAGATTATGAGGAACTAAAGATTTCCATGGTCAAGAGTTATCAGGCAATGCCAGATGAATACTGGAGCAAGGGAGAGATCAAAACCCTGGTTAATAAATTTCCTGAAGGCCAGTTATGTATCGTTATAGATAACCGAATTGCCGGTTGTGCCTTATCTATCATTGTGGATTATGATAAATTTGATGACAACCACAATTACGAACAGATTATAGGGGGAGAAAATTTCTCTACTCATACAAAGAATGGGAATGTACTCTACGGCATAGATGTTTTTATACACCCTGAATTTCGGGGGATGCGTCTTGGTCGAAGACTTTATGAGGCACGAAAAGAGCTTTGTGAACATCTTAATCTGAAAGCTATAATATTTGGAGGCAGGATTCCCAATTATGCGAAATATGCCTCAGAGCTAACTCCAAAAAAATATATTGAAAAAGTCAAATTACAGGAGATCCACGATCCAGTCCTGTCTTTCCAATTGAATAATGACTTTCATGTTAAAAAGGTGATCACAGGATATTTACCGGGGGATCATGAAAGTAAGGAATTTGCTACTTTGATGGAATGGAATAATATTTATTATACCAAGCCTCAAAAGCTGGTGAATACTACTAAGACGGTAGTAAGGTTAGGCCTGGTGCAATGGCAAATGCGCCTTTTCAAAGATTATGAGGCACTGGTCTCACAGATCGAATTTTTTGTGGATGCCGTTAGTAATTATCAGAGCGATTTTATATTGTTTCCAGAGCTGTTCAATGCGCCTTTAATGGCTCAGTTTAATCATTTATCAGAGCCGGAGGCAATTCGTGGACTGTCAGAATATACAGAGCGATTACTGGAGACCTTCAGAGAATTTGCGATTAATTACAATATCAACATTATCACCGGTAGTATGCCGCAGCCAATTGGAGAGCATATGTATAATGTGGGGTATTTATGTAGAAGGGATGGTAGTTATGAAAGGTATGAAAAACTGCATATCACTCCGGCAGAGGAAACAGCCTGGGGGATGAAAGGCGGAAATAAACTGGAAACCTTTGATACAGATTGTGGAAAGATCGGGGTTCTAATATGTTATGATATAGAGTTCCCGGAAGTGTCCAGGATCCTTGCAGAAGAAGGAATGAACATTCTCTTCGTACCCTTCATGACAGATACTCAGAATGGATATTCCAGGGTGAAAATATGTGCTCAGGCCAGGGCTGTTGAGAATGAATGTTATGTTGCTATGGCCGGATCAGTGGGCAACCTGCCGAAAGTAGATAATATGGATATTCAGTACGCGCAAAGTGCTGTACTAACCCCTTCAGATTTTGCGTTTCCGGTAAATGGGATCAAGGCTGAAGCGACTCCAAACACCGAAAGTACTTTGCTCGTAGATGTAGACCTGGATCTCTTAAAAGAGCTGCATAATTTTGGTAGCGTTCGAAATATGAAAGACAGAAGAAAAGACCTGTATTCACTTAAAAAGAAGAAATAAAGTAATCAATACCCGTCCATAAAAGGACGAATTGATAAGAGGCCATCAGGAATGATGGCTTTTTTGTTTTACCACCCGTCAGAAAATTAAAACCCAATTATTAGCTATCGTAATAACGATAGTCGTAACCTACTGTAAATCAAATAATTAAGTTTGTGTAGCTGTAGTTGGAAGTAATTCGGTACCAGTATAGAAAAGACAGGCCTGTACTTATCAAACTATTTTTAATTCTTATTGAAACCGAAACAAATTAAATGAACACCAAATACAGCAGCAAAATAACCCAAAGTGATTCGCAACCTGCTTCGCAGGCAATGCTTCACGCAATTGGACTAAATAGAGAAGATCTCAAAAAACCATTTGTGGGAATAGGAAGTACCGGTTATGAAGGTAATCCCTGTAATATGCACCTGAACGATCTTGCTAAAGAAGTTAAAAAAGGAACTCAGAATGCAGGCTTGAATGGACTCATTTTTAACACCATTGGGGTGAGTGATGGTATTTCCATGGGTACGCCGGGAATGCGCTATTCGCTTCCTTCCAGGGATATTATCGCAGATTCCATGGAAACGGTGGTGGCCGGAATGTCTTATGACGGGCTGGTGACTGTTGTTGGTTGCGATAAGAATATGCCCGGAGCATTAATGGCTATGTTAAGATTAAACCGACCGTCAGTTTTGGTTTATGGGGGTACTATCGCCTCGGGTTGCCATAATGGTAAAAAACTGGATGTGGTTTCCGCTTTTGAAGCCTGGGGATCTAAGGTTTCCGGGGAAATGCAGGAAGAAGAATACCAGGCGGTCATAGAAAAAGCCTGCCCCGGTGCAGGAGCTTGTGGAGGAATGTATACTGCCAATACCATGGCTTCAGCAATTGAAGCATTGGGGATGAGCCTTCCTTTCAATAGTTCCAATCCGGCGACCGGACCCGAAAAAGTTCAGGAAAGTATTAAGGCAGGACAGGCAATGGAATATTTGCTGGAAAATGATCTGAAACCAAAGGACATCGTGACGGCCAAGTCATTTGAAAATGCCGTGCGTTTACTCACGGTGCTGGGAGGTTCTACCAACGCGGTACTGCACTTTTTAGCGATCGCCAAAGCAGCCGATATCAGTTTTGGATTAAAAGATTTTGAGAGGATATGTGAAGAGACGCCATTTCTGGCAGATCTCAAGCCCAGCGGAAAGTATCTAATGGAAGACATTCATAGGATAGGAGGAATTCCCGCGGTTATGAAATATATGTTGGAAAAAGGATTACTTCATGGCGAATGTATGACCGTGACCGGGAAAACTATTGCTGAAAACCTTGAAAATGTTGATCCTTTGCCTTTCGACCAGGATGTAATTCATCCTGTAGAAAAACCTATCAAAGCCACCGGACATATCAGAATTCTATACGGTAATCTGGCTTCTGAAGGTTCCGTCGCTAAAATAACGGGTAAGGAAGGATTGAAATTTACAGGAAAGGCCAGAGTTTTTAATGGTGAATTTGAAGCTAACGAAGGGATTTCCTCCGGTAAGGTTCAAAAAGGAGACGTAGTCGTCATTCGCTATGAGGGCCCCAAAGGAGGGCCGGGAATGCCCGAAATGCTGAAACCTACTTCAGCGATCATGGGCGCTGGTCTTGGAAAAGAAGTCGCCCTTATTACAGACGGAAGATTTTCAGGGGGAACCCACGGTTTTGTAGTGGGTCATATCACTCCAGAAGCTCAGGAAGGTGGGCTTATAGGACTTCTTAAAGATGGTGACGAGATCAGTATCAATGCTGAAACCAACAGGATCGAAGCGCATTTAAGCGATGAAGAAATTAGTGAAAGACAGAAAGCCTGGAAAGCGCCTGCTTTTAAGGTAAACGGAGGTGTACTCTATAAATACGCAAAAACAGTGGCATCAGCTTCACAGGGATGTGTTACAGATGAATTTTAATACGGTGAATTATGCAGGTAAAGACAGCAAGTTTCGAAAAAGAGAAAACAAAAGCTAAAACGACTGTTTCGGGAGCCGAAGCAGTGATTAAATGTTTGCTTGAAGAAGGTGTGGAGACAATTTACGGTTATCCCGGAGGGGCAATTATGCCTGTCTACGATGAATTGTATAAATATCAGAAGGAAATTCACCATGTGCTCACCAGGCATGAACAGGGCGCCACACATGCAGCCCAGGGATATGCACGCGTTTCGGGAAAAGTTGGTGTTGCCATTGCCACATCGGGCCCCGGAGCAACCAACCTGGTTACCGGAATTGCTGATGCACAAATAGATTCTACCCCAATGGTATGCATTACCGGGCAGGTGGGATCACATTTACTGGGAAGCGATGCTTTCCAGGAAACCGATATTGTTGGTATTTCCACGCCTATTACCAAATGGAACTACCAGGTAACTAAGGCTGAAGAAATTCCGGAAGTAATGGCGAAGGCCTTTTATATCGCTAAATCTGGAAGACCAGGGCCAGTGCTTATAGATATTACCAAAGATGCCCAGTTTGCCTCGTTGGAATTCAGTTATAAGAAATGTTCCGGAATTAGAAGTTATAAGCCTTACCCGGAGCTGAACCTGCTTGAAGTTGAAAGAGCTGCCGAGGTGATTAATAATGCAAAAAAGCCAATGATAGTATGGGGACAGGGAGTAATTCTTGGAGGAGCAGAAGATCTGTTTAAACAAGTAGTTGAAAAAGCAGGTATCCCGGCAGCATGGACTATTCTGGGTCTTTCGGCATTACCAACAGATCACCCGCTGAATGTGGGAATGGTTGGGATGCATGGAAATTACGGGCCTAATATGCTTACCAACGAATGTGATGTTTTGATCGCCATTGGGATGAGGTTCGATGACCGGGTAACCGGAAATCTGGAAAAATACGCTAAACAGGCCAAAGTGATCCATTTCGAAATAGATCCTGCCGAGATCAATAAAAATGTACATGCAGACTACCCGGTTCTGGGTGACGTGAAAGAAAGCCTGAAAGCTTTGCTGGAACTTTTAGAGCCTAATTCTCATGAGGAATGGCACCAGAAGTTCAAGGATATGTATAAGACCGAGTATGAAAAGGTCATTAAAGGCAACCTTGATGTAAATAAAAAGGACCTTGGTATGGCTGAGGTTATTCAGGAAATAAATACGCAGTCCAAGGGAGACGCTATCATTGTTTCCGACGTTGGCCAGCACCAGATGGCCGCTTGCAGATATGCAAAATTCAATGGCACTCGAAGCAATGTGACTTCCGGCGGATTAGGAACCATGGGGTTTGCGCTTCCGGCAGCTATTGGTGCTAAAATGGCCAAGCCAGAAAGGGAGGTTGTTGCCGTGATTGGTGATGGCGGTTACCAGATGACCATACAGGAATTAGGAACTATTTTTCAGACTAAGGTTCCCGTGAAAATTGTGCTTTTGAACAATGGATTCCTGGGAATGGTAAGACAGTGGCAGCAATTATTTTTCGACAAACGATACGCATCCACCACTATGGTAAATCCAGACTTTATAACCATCGCCAAAGGATACCATATCAAAGCAAAACAGGTGAATGATAGGAGTCAGTTAGAAGAAGCTGTAAAGGAAATGATGGAATCTGAGGAGGCTTATTTCCTTGAAGTGAAAGTTGAACAGGAAGAAAATGTGTTCCCAATGATTCCAACGGGAGCAGCAGTTTCAGACATATTATTAGAGTAATGGAAAAAAATAATTATACAGTATCAATATATACCGAGAATAACCTTGGTTTATTGAGCAGGATAGCGGCCATTTTCTTAAAAAGGCACATCAATATTGAGAGTATCACCGCTTCGCCTAGTGAGGTGACTGAAGTGATGCGGTTTATCATCATTGTGAATGTGACCGAGGAACAGATTAAAAAGATCGTGGGCCAGATCGAGAAACAAATAGAAGTGATCAAGGCATTTTATCACACCGATGCTGAAACCATCTATCAGGAAACCGCTCTTTATAAGATTAAGTCTCAGGACTTTTTAGACGATCATAATATTCAGGACTTCATTAAGGAAACCAATGCCCGCATTGTGACAGTTACCAAGGAATTTTTCGTGATCGAAAAGACCGGAAAACGAACTGAGGTAGATGCTCTTTACGAAACATTGAAACCTTATGGATTGATGCAATTTGTAAGATCTGGAACCATCGCGGTAACAAAAAATGAAATGCCTATTTCAGGCATACTAGAAAAATTTAATACAACAAACTCATTATCATGACCAACTATTTTAACAGCCTTTCTAAAGCTGAAAAACAAGATCAATTAGGAACCTGTCGTTTCATGGAACTGGATGAATTCAGTAATGGAGCAGAAGCCCTGTATGGTAAGAAAATAGTCATCGTGGGCTGCGGCGCCCAGGGTCTCAACCAGGGACTCAATATGCGCGACAGCGGACTCGATATTTCATACGCTTTAAGAGAAGGAGCGATCAAGGAAAAGCGCCAGTCGTGGAAAAATGCCACTGAAAATGATTTCAAAGTGGGTACTTATGAAGAACTGGTTCCAGAAGCAGACCTGGTGATCAATCTAACTCCAGACAAGCAACATACTTCTGTAATCAAAGCTATTCAGCCTCATTTGAAAAAAGGAGCGGTACTTTCTTATTCCCATGGTTTCAATATCGTGGAGGAGGGAATGAAGATCCGTGAAGATGTGACCGTGATCATGGTCGCACCTAAATGTCCGGGATCTGAAGTTCGTGAAGAATATAAAAGAGGTTTTGGAGTACCTACGCTTATCGCCGTGCATCCTGAAAATGACCCTCAAGGCATTGGCCTTGAATGGGCAAAAGCCTATGCTTACGCCACCGGTGGTCATAGGGCAGGAGTACTGGAATCTTCTTTCGTTGCTGAAGTGAAATCAGATCTTATGGGTGAGCAAACCATTCTTTGTGGAGTGCTTCAAACAGGCTCAATTTTGACTTTCGATAAGATGGTTGCCGAAGGAGTAGATCCAAACTATGCTGCGAAATTGATTCAGTATGGCTGGGAAACTATTACGGAAGCATTGAAACATGGCGGAATCACTCAGATGATGGATCGCCTTTCTGATCCTGCAAAATTGAGAGCTTATGAAATTTCCGAAGATCTTAAGAAAACCATGCGCCCATTATTTCAAAAGCATATGGATGATATCATATCCGGAGAATTCAGCAGTCGCATGATGAAAGACTGGGCGAATGACGATAATGAATTGCATACCTGGCGAGCTGAAACCGAGAACACCGCTTTTGAAAAGACCGAAGCGACTTCTAAAGAGATCAGCGAACAGGAATATTTCGATAAGGGAGTATTGCTCGTCGCTTTTGTAAAGTCTGGAGTGGAGCTGGCTTTCGAGACCATGGTAGATGCAGGAATCATTGAAGAATCGGCTTATTATGAGTCCCTTCATGAAACTCCGCTTATCGCAAATACCATCGCCCGAAAGAAATTGTATGAGATGAACCGGGTAATTTCAGATACAGCTGAATATGGTTGTTACCTGTTTGATCATGCTGCAAAACCTTTGATCAAGGATTATGTGAATTCTCTTGAGCCTGAAGTTGCCGGCAAGAAATTTGAAGGTGCAAATGTTGATGAGCAGAAACTGGAAAAAGTTAATGAGGAAGTAAAAAATCATCCTGTTGAGGAGGTTGGAGCTAAATTAAGATCTGCGATGACCGCAATGAAGAAAATATACGCGTAATGAATACTTTGCTGGAAAAAGATAAAACATATATACCAAGCCTTGAAGCCGTTAAACAGGCTGCTGAAAGAATTTCCAAAGTTGTTTTAAAAACTCCTTTAGCCGAATCCTTTACTTATAGCAAACGCTTTGAGGCCAATGTCATGCTGAAAAGAGAAGACCTGCAACAGGTAAGATCTTATAAAATTCGGGGTGCTTATAACAAGATTTCCAGCTTACCGCAAGAGCAATTAAAAAAGGGAGTAATCTGTGCCAGTGCAGGGAATCACGCCCAGGGAGTTGCTTTTGCCTGTAATAAATTAAAGGTTAAGGGAGTAATTTATATGCCCGGAACTACTCCAAAACAAAAGGTTGAGCAAACCCAGATGTTTGGAGGAGAATGGATTGATGTGGTTCTTAAAGGAGATACTTATGACGATTCTTTTAAGAGTGCAATGAAGCAGATGGAAGAGCAGGGCCTTGTATTTATTCATCCATTTGATGATGAAAAAGTAATAGAAGGCCAGGCGACCATAGCTTTGGAAATTTTAGAACAGGCTGATGAACCTATAGATTATATTTTTGCTCCTCTTGGAGGCGGTGGATTACTTGCCGGGGTTTCATCCATATTCAAGGAACTATCGCCTAATACCAAGATCATAGGTATAGAACCTCAAGGAGCACCTTCGATGAAAACTTCCTTACGGGAAGGTAAAGTTGTAGAACTAGAGAATATCGAGCGGTTTGTAGATGGTGCTTCTGTTCAGAAAGTTGGTGCCAGGAATTTCGCGATCTGTAAAAAGAACCTCGACGAAATGATCACGGTTCCCGAAGGGAAGATTTGCCAGACCATTCTTGATCTTTATAACCAGGATGCGATGGTGGTAGAGCCAGCCGGAGCAATGGCTATTTCAGCATTAGACCTTTATTCAGAAAAAATTAAAGGTAAGAATGTGGTATGTATCGTTAGCGGAAGCAATAACGATATCATCAGGATGGCTGAAATTAAGGAAAGAGCTCTTTTATATTCAGGATTGAAGCATTATTTCGTGGTGGTATTTCCTCAGAGAGCGGGTGCTTTAAAAGAGTTTGTGGCTAAAGTTCTTGGACCTAATGATGATATAACTCATTTTGAATATTCTAAAAAGCACAATAGATCTAACGGACCTGCGGTGGTTGGGATAGAGTTAAAAGATCCAAACGACTTTAAACCACTGGTAGATAGAATGAAAAAGAAGAATTTTTACGGGGAATATCTAAACGATAATCCAAATTTATTTCAATTTTTAATCTAGTAAGTGCTTGCAGGTTAAAATTTTATGTACATTTGAAATATGATTTTTATCAAACAAATAATATTACCCCGTTTCAATGTCAGGCCCCGCCGCCGCTTCTAGGTTGTGCCCCTGAAATCCTTTTCCATTAATATTATTTGATTTTTTCCATTTTGAAATACTTAAACAGCATAGCATATAACCTTAATATCAGAGCATTTTCTGATGTTACTTCTCTGCGTCGCCGTTTCCCCCGCACGTAAGTGCGTCTATATATCTATGGAACTTAGGTGAGTCCGGTTCCGCTCTCGAATCCCCCAAATCAAATTTTTTTTCAATTTAATTCCTTAGCAGATGAAAATTATCATTGCTAATAAATCTCATGCTTCTTACGCTGAGATCATTTGTAATACTATCGAAGAGTCGGCAAAGGTTCGTGGGACCGGTATTGCACGCAGAACTCCTGAATACATCATTAATAAGATGGAAAAAGGAAATGCCGTTATCGCTCTTGAAGGGGAGCAATTTGCCGGTTTTTGCTATATAGAAACCTGGAGTCATGATAAATACGTGGCTAATTCCGGTCTTATTGTGCATCCCGATTTCAGGAATCATGGGCTGGCCAAGGAGATCAAAAAAGTGATCTTCAAACACTCCAGGACCAAATATCCCCATGCCAAGATCTTTGGGATCACCACCGGTTTGGCGGTTATGAAGATCAACTACGAACTGGGATACCAACCGGTTACCTTTTCTGAATTAACGGATGATGAGACCTTCTGGAAAGGTTGTCAGACCTGTAAAAATTATGATATCCTTACCCGGACTGAACACAAAATGTGCCTATGCACAGGGATGTTATACGACCCGGAAAAGAAAAAAGAAAATATGAAAACTTCGAATAGCATTAGCAAATTCAACGACAAGGCATTTCAAAGATTAAAACATATTAAACAAACGCTTTTTTATAAGAAGGAAAAGGCTGCGAAAGAAAACTGACCACCCCGTCCGACAATGTCGGACACCCCTCCTTAAAAGGAAGGGAAATATAGAATGACGTAAATTATTAGTGAATTTGTGGCAAAAAAGGAATAAATATAAATAACTCGTCATCCTGAACTTGTTTCAGGATCTATTGAGAAGCTGAATCTCCCGATGCTTCGGGACAGCTTGACGTTTGAAGAATATATAAAAATGAAAAAAGTAGTTATAGCATACAGCGGAGGATTGGATACCTCCTATTGCGCGAAATATTTATCTGAAGAAGAAGGATTTGAAGTACATGCGGTAAGCGTGAATACCGGTGGTTTTTCAGAAGAAGAAATTAAGAAGATAGGCGATAATGCAAAAAAGATAGGTGCCAGCAGTTATAAGAATATCGATGCCATTTCTTCCTTTTATCAAAAAGTAGTGAAGTATCTCATTTTTGGAAATGTTCTTAAAAATGATACCTATCCACTTTCGGTAAGTGCAGAAAGGATCATCCAGGCGATCGAGATCGTATACTATACCAAGAAAGTAGGAGCAAAGTATATCGCTCATGGGAGTACCGGAGCCGGGAACGACCAGGTGAGATTCGATATGATCTTCCAGATCATTGCGCCAGATATTCAGATCATCACTCCAATCAGGGACAAACAGCTTAGCAGACAGGAAGAGATCGAGTATCTTAATAGCAAAGGCGTGGAGATGAACTGGGAGAAAGCCAAATATTCTGTAAATAAAGGACTCTGGGGCACCAGTGTTGGAGGAGCAGAAACACTGACCTCAGAAAAAGCCTTACCGGAAGAAGCTTACCCTTCTCAGTTAAAAGAAAAAGAACCAAAACAGGTAAAACTTAGTTTCACCAAAGGTGAGCTTACCGCAATTGATGGCGAGGAAAATTATCCTGAAAAGAACATAGAAATTCTGGAAAGCATCGCCTCAAAATATGCCATTGGCAGGGATATTCATGTGGGTGATACCATAATTGGGATCAAGGGAAGAGTCGGTTTTGAAGCCGCTGCTGCCTTGATCACTATCAAAGCACATCATTTGTTAGAGAAACATACCTTGAGCAAATGGCAGCTTCAACATAAGGATTATACTTCGAACTGGTATGGGATGCATCTGCATGAAGGATTATACCTGGATCCTGTAATGCGTGA
The DNA here is from genome assembly GCF_007050985.1 of Christiangramia sabulilitoris. GTDB lineage: Bacteria > Bacteroidota > Bacteroidia > Flavobacteriales > Flavobacteriaceae > Christiangramia > Christiangramia sabulilitoris. The sequence continues at coordinate 150,076 of NZ_VHSF01000002.1, read as the reverse complement.
TTTTGAAGCACAGCTTGAAAGTTCTCAGGCTAAGGTGACCGGTGATGTATTCGTCACTCTTCATCCTTACAGATTTACTTTTGATGGAGTCAAATCTTCGAATGACCTTATGAACAGCAGTTTCGGAAACTATGGAGAAGAGAATAAAGCCTGGACCGCAGATGATGCCAAAGGATTTATCAAGATCCTTTCGAACTCCGGAAAGATCTATCAACACGTAAATCAGGATATATGATCGAAGCGGGAATAATAGGTGGCGCAGGGTATACGGCCGGAGAATTGATCAGGATTCTTCTGAATCATCCTGGGGTGAATCTGAATTTCGTGTTTAGTACTTCTCAACCAGGAAAACCGATTCATAGTATTCACCAGGACCTTATTGGCGAGACCGAAATTCAATTTACCAATGAGATCAATAAAGAAGTAGACGTTGTTTTTCTTTGTCTGGGGCATGGGAATTCAAAAAAGTTCCTCGCTGAAAATCAGTTTTCAGAAAAGACAAAGATCGTTGATCTGAGCACCGATTTCAGACAGAAATCTGATGATCACTCTTTTGTTTATGGGCTTCCGGAATTGAATAATGCGGAAATTAAGTCGGCTGATTTTATAGCAAATCCCGGATGTTTCGCCACAGCGATCACCCTGGCAATCCTTCCTCTGGCAAAAAATGGACATTTAAAGGATGAAGTTCATGTGAATGCAGTTACCGGAGCAACCGGAGCGGGAACTTCGCTTTCAGAAACTACTCATTTTTCGTGGAGGGATAATAATTTTTCAGCTTATAAATCATTTGAGCACCAGCATCTGAACGAGATCGGCCAGAGTTTAAAGCAGCTGCAATCTGATCATGAAGCTGAGGTGTACTTTATTCCGAACAGGGGAAATTTCTCAAGAGGAATTCATGCTACGGCTTATACGAAGTTTTCAGGAAGCCTGGAAGAAGCCAAAAAGATCTATAAAGATTTTTACGCAGATTCAGTTTTCACCTTTGTAACCGATGAGGAATTGCATTTAAAACAGATCGTCAATACGAATAAATGTCTTTTAAGATTACAGAAGTTTGGTGATAAATTGCTGGTGACCAGTATAATTGATAATTTGTTGAAAGGAGCTTCCGGTCAGGCGGTACAGAATATGAACCTAATGTTCGGCCTGGATGAAAAAATGGGCTTGAATTTAAAAGCGAGTTATTTTTAGAATTGAGTAGTGAGTATTGAGTATTGAGAAATGTCCTGCGAAGAATCGGTTTAAGCTTTGTCACAATGAGCGCAGTCGAATTGTGGTAGTTCTTAAACTTAAGATTGCGTCGCTTCGTGAACACTCCGCTCGCAATGACGGTTAAATATAATTAGGGTAGAGAGACCTCACAGGTTTGCGAAACCTGTGAGGTCTGTAAGCTGGACGATTTAAAAAGAATATTGATATGAAAATAGGAATTATTGGTGCAGGAAATCTGGGAGTGTCCATTGCGAAGGGACTCATCTTTAGTAATGCCTTTACCACGCTTTATCTGAGCAAACGTAAGCTTGATGACATTCAGGATTTTTCTGAATATTCAAAAGTTAGCTTAACTTCAGATAATCTAAGAGTGGTAAAAGAATCAGACATCCTGATATTTGCCGTTCAGCCCACTCAACTGGAAAAGATTCTTTACGAGATAAAAGATGAACTCACCGATAAACATGTTTTGATCTCTACCGTCACCGGGTTCAAAATTCCACGCATGGAAAGCATCGTTGGGGAAGACCATTTTATCATAAGATCAATGCCTAATACTGCGATTGCTGTTGGAAAGTCGATGACCTGTCTATGCAGTAATGAGAAAGGACAGAAGAGGATCGCCATTGCCGAAGCTATTTTCAATAGGCTTGGTAGCAGTATCATTATTCCTGAAAATAAGATGCAGGCTGCTACAGTGATCTGCGCCAGTGGAGTAGCATTCTGGATGCGTTTGATACGCGCAACCACTCAGGGAGCAGTACAACTCGGTTTCGACGCGAAAGACGCTCAGGAGCTCTCTATGCAAACTTGTCTGGGTGCTGCAAGTCTGTTGATCGAATCTGGTAAGCATCCTGAAGAGGAGATCGATAAAGTGACTACGCCCAGAGGCTGTACCATAGAAGGTCTTAATGAAATGGAACATAACGGACTTAGTTCCTCATTGATCAAAGGGATTCAGGCCTCATTCAAAAAAATTAATAATATCTCAGATCAGTAATTATGGAATTATTTGATGTTTATCCACTATATGATATCACTCCGGTGAAAGGTGAAGGTTGTTATGTTTTTGACGTATCCGGGAAAAAGTATCTGGACCTTTATGGCGGGCATGCGGTGATCTCGGTTGGGCATGCACACCCGGAATATGTGAAATCTATTCAGGAACAGGCAGCGAAACTAGGATTCTACTCGAATTCAATCAAAAATCCACTACAACAGGAACTTGCTGATAAACTGGAAAAAGTTTCGGGAGTTAAGGATTATAGTCTATTTCTGTGCAGTTCAGGAGCAGAAGCGAATGAAAATGCCTTAAAGGTTGCCTCTTTTCAAACCGGGAAAGACAGGATCATCTATTTTGAAAATGCTTTCCACGGAAGAACCTCCGGAGTTGTAGCCATTACCGATAATGAATCTATAAAGGCTCCTTTCAATCTTGGTCATAAAGCAACGAAACTGGCTTTTAACGATACTGAATCTTTGAAAAATGAGATCGAAAAAGGAGATGTGGCCGCGGTTATTTTTGAAGTTATTCAGGGAGTTGGAGGACTTGATGAAGCTGAATCTGAATTTTACAGATCGGCGGCTGAATTGTGTAAGGAAAATCAGGTAATGCTCATTGCCGATGAGGTACAATCTGGTTACGGAAGAACTGGCGATTTTTTCGCATTTCAGAAACATGGCATAAGGCCCGATATTATCACTATGGCTAAAGGAATGGGCAACGGATTTCCGATTGGCGGGATCCTGACCGATAATAATATTCAGCCTAAATATGGCATGTTGGGAACTACTTTTGGAGGAAACCATCTAGCCTGTTCTGCAGGAATCTCAGTTCTGGATATCATCCAGAACGAAAATTTGATGGAAAATGCAGCTGAGGTTTCAGAATTTGTAAAGGCAGAAGCGACTAAAATTCCAGAGATCAAAAAGATCAAAGGAAGAGGCTTGATGATCGGGCTGGAATTCGATTTTGAGATCGCTGCCCTCAGGAAAGAAATTTTATTTGAACATCAGATTTTTACCGGGGCATCTTCTAATAAGAAGTTGCTGCGTATCCTACCACCATTAAATATTAAAAAAGAACATTTTGAAAGTTTTTTTAGTGCGCTAAAAGCAGCCTTGAAGGACCAAAATAAAAATATACTTACGTCAAGCTGTCCCGAAGCATCGGGAGATTCAGCTTCTCTGAGATCCTGAAATAAATTCAGGATGACGGTTAAATAAAATAGAAGAATGTCATTTCGAACAAGGTGAGAAATCTAAGATTCCTCAGTCTTAAACTTCTTCGGAATGACAACTAACTAAATTCTAGTATGAAGAACTACATCACATTATCAGACATAGATCATGTCGAAACCATCATCAGGGAAGCAAGAAGCCTGAAATCTAAAAATCCATCATCAAAACCAGGAAAAGGTAAAACCCTGGGCATGCTCTTTTTTAATAACAGTCTGCGTACACGCTTAAGCACTGAAAAAGCTGCAAAGTTATTGGGTATGGAAGTAATGGTTATGAATGCCGATAAAGATGGCTGGGCGCTGGAATTTGAGGATGGGGCGGTGATGAATTCAGATAAAGCCGAGCATATCAAAGAAGCCGCGGCCGTACTTTCTCAATATTGCGATATTATCGCCGTTAGAGCTTTTCCGGGGCTGAAGGATAAGGAAAAAGATGAATCTGAACATGTGCTGAATAGTTTTAAAAAATATGCTTCGGTGCCAATTGTGAACCTGGAAAGTGCCACTGGACATCCCTTACAGGCTCTTACCGATGCGATCACCATTCAGGAATTCAACAAAGCTGTAAGGCCTAAAGTTGTTTTAAGCTGGGCGCCACATCCAAAAGCTTTACCGCAATCTGTAGCGAATTCTTTTACAGAAATGATGCAGCGCCTGGAAGTCGATTTTGTGATCACCAATCCGGAAGGTTATGATCTTGCGCCCCATGTTAGAAATGGGGTGAAAGTTGAACATGACCAGGAAAAGGCTTTCAAGGATGCAGATTTCGTCTATGTGAAGAACTGGAGTAGTTATGAGGATTATGGCCAGGTTTTAAATGTAGAAAAGAACTGGACAATTGATCAGGCTAAATTGAAAAACACTAATAATGCGAAGGTGATGCACTGCCTCCCGGTGAGAAGAAATGTGGTGATTGCAGATGATGTTCTTGATAGTGAAAACTCGATCGTGATCCACCAGGCTAATAACAGGACCTTTGCCGCACAGGCGGTTTTAAAGAGGATTCTGGAGTGTAGAAAGGAATAATTGAATGTCATTCCGAACGCAGTGAGAAATCTCCTAAGTTGAGATTGCCACGCCTGCTAGGCGCAGGCTCGCAATGACTAAATTAAAGAGTCGATAGAAAGATAAAAATATTAGTGCATTCGTGGCCAAAAAAAATAAATATGAAACAAACCCTGAAAGTCATAAAAATAGGAGGGAAGCTCATTGAATATGAAACTTCTCTGAATTCCTTTCTGGAAGACTTCGTGCAATTGGAAGGTCCAAAGATCCTTGTTCATGGAGGAGGTAATAAGGCCACCGAGGTTGCGGCGAAACTTGGTTTTCAGACTAAAATGGTCGATGGCAGAAGGATCACCGATAAAGACTCTATGGAAGTAATAACCATGGTGTATGGCGGACTATTGAATAAAAGTATCGTTGCTCACCTCCAGGCCAGGAAACAAAATGCAATCGGATTATGTGGGGCCGATGGAAGGGTGCTGATCTCAAAAAGAAGAGAAGTAAAAGAGATCGATTATGGTTTTGTAGGGGATATTGAAAAAGTGAATTCAGATTTCATTAATTCATGTCTTGCTATGGATATGGTACCGGTATTTTCGGCAATTTCATGTACTGAGGAAGGTGTTTTGTTAAATACTAACGGAGATTCAGTTGCTTCAGAGATTGCGGTTGAGATGAGTAAGTCTTTTGAGGTAAAGCTTTATTACTGTTCGGAGAAAAAAGGTGTTTTGACCGATATTGAAGATGAAGAATCTGTAATCCCGGAGTTGAATTCTGATAACTATAAAGAACTAGTTGCTTCAAAAGTGATCACAGACGGAATGTTGCCTAAACTTCATAATTGCTTTGAAGCAATAAATAAAGGAGTTTCTGCAGTAATTCTGGGAGGTGCCGGGTTATTGAAGAAGAATTCTATCCATACCAAAATTGTAGAATAATGCAGTTAGAACAACTTCAGCAAGCGGCAGTAGAATTACTTAAAAACCTGATCCAGACCCAGTCACTTTCCGGTGAGGAGGATAAAACAGCAGATCTCCTTGAGAATTGGTTCAAACAGCATAAAATTCCGCATAAGAGGTTTTTAAATAACGTTTGGGCCGTTAATCAGCATTTTGACAAGACCAAGCCTACACTTTTACTTAACTCTCACCACGACACGGTAAAACCGAATTCGGCCTATACCAGAGATCCGTTCAAAGCAGAGATCGAAAATGGCAAATTATATGGTTTAGGTAGTAACGATGCCGGGGGATGTCTTGTTTCCCTGTTAGCAACATTCACTTATTTGTATTCAGAAGAAAATCTAAGTCATAATATTCTGTTTGCGGGAACGGCTGAAGAGGAGATCAACGGTAAGAATGGAATTGCTGCTTTAATTCCGGAAATCCCGAAAATAGATGTTGCCATTGTAGGAGAACCAACACTTATGAACCTCGCGGTTGCTGAAAAGGGCCTGGTGGTTTTCGATGCGGTGGTGCAGGGCACTCCCTCGCATGCCGCTCATCCAAATACTGATAATTCGATATATAAGACTGCGAAAGTTCTGGAGTGGTTTGAAAACTTCAAATTGGAAAAAGTTTCTAAAAACCTTGGAGAAGTAAAGGTGACCGTAACTCAGATCAATGCCGGGAGTCAGCATAATGTAGTGCCGGCAAAAACGCATCTGGTCATCGATGTTAGGGTAAATGATAAATACAGCAATAAGGAGATCGAGCAGATCTTAAAGGATAATGCTCCGGTTGACGAGATCAATGCCCGAAGTCTACGATTAAATTCATCATCCATTCCGTTGGATCACGAATTGGTTAAGGCCGGCATCGACCTTGGAATGGATACTTATGGTTCTCCAACTTTGAGTGATCAGGCTATGTTGAGTTGTCCGTCTTTAAAGTTAGGCCCCGGTGATTCCACCAGATCTCATTCGGCAGATGAATTTATTTATGTAAAGGAGATTGAAGAAGGAATAGAAAAGTATATAAAGCTGCTTGAGAAGGCGCTAAAATAATCGCACTTCGACAGGCTCAGTGCAACAAATAATTAAATAATGTCATTTCGACCATAGTGAGAAATCTGAGATTCCTCAGTCGTAAACTCCTTCGGAATGACAATGAATAAAATAAGTTTATACTAAGGTCAGCCACGGATGTACTAATAAATTGTTATTCGTGCATTAGTGGCAACTTATAAAAGGCACTTCGACAGGCTCAGTGCAACAGCATTAATTGGAACAATGCGTCAAGCTGAATTTATTTCAGCTTTTCTTGGGATCCTGAAACTCCCGAAGTATCGGGACAGGATGACGAAATATTAAATTAGATAATATGAAACTCTGGGATAAAGGTATTTCAATAGACAAACAGATAGAAAAGTTCACCGTAGGCAATGATCGTGAACTGGATATGCATCTGGCCGAATATGATATTCAGGCTTCCAAAGCACATACTAAAATGCTGGGAAAGGTTGGAATAATGACGGAACAAGAAGTAGAATCACTTTTAGCAGAACTTGATGTCCTGAAAGATCAGCTTGAAAAGGGTGAGTTTCAGATCGAAGAGGATTTTGAAGATGTTCATTCTAAAATAGAATTCGAACTAACCAAAAAACTCGGTGATACCGGAAAAAAGATCCATACTGCCAGATCAAGAAACGATCAGGTTTTGGTAGCCCAGCAGTTATATTTTAAAGAAAACCTGCTACAGATCTCCCGAAAAACTAAAAGCCTGATAGATGTTCTTCTAAGCCTGGCCGATGAGCATAAGGATAAGGTCCTTCCTGGCTATACCCACCTGCAGGTAGCAATGCCTTCTTCCTTTGGATTGTGGTTTTCAGCTTACGCCGAATTGCTAATTGATGACCTTTATCTGCTTGAAGCCGGTTTAAAAATCGTAGACCAGAATCCTTTAGGTTCCGCAGCAGGTTATGGCTCCTCATTTCCTATAGACAGGGAATTCACCACTAAAGAATTAGGCTTTTCAACCCAGAAATTCAATGTGGTGGCGGCACAGATGAGCAGGGGGAAATGTGAACGAACCGTTACTTCAAATATCGCCTCACTGGCTAACACATTATCCAGGTTCGCGATGGATATTTGTTTGTACATGAGTCAGAACTTTGATTTCATCACTTTCCCCGATGAGCTTACCACAGGTTCCAGTATTATGCCCCATAAGAAGAATCCCGATGTTTTTGAACTGGTTCGAGGAAAATGTAACAAATTACAGGCCATTGCTAATGAAATGATCCTTATCACCAACAACCTGCCTAGTGGTTACCACAGGGATTTTCAGCTAATCAAGGAGAACAGCATTTACGCGGTTGAGAATATGAAAGAGATACTGGATGTTTTCACCCACTCTATTGCTCAAATCAAGGTGAAGGAAATAGATCTTAGGGATGAAAAGTATAAATACCTGTTTACTGTAGACAGCATAAACGAACTGGTTATCAACGGTAAATCATTCAGGGATGCTTATAAAATAATAGGGGAGCAGGTTCAAAATGGTGCTTATGAAGCTTCAGAAGGAATGAAGCACACGCATTCGGGAAGTAAGGATAATCTTTCTCTGAACATGATCAAGAACAAGTTGCAACAGCTTTAGGCTCTGAATTATATTAGGTTGTCATTGCGACGAAAGTAGAATTCTATAGAATTTAGAGATTCTTCACTACGCTATCGCTTCGTTCTGAATGACATTGGTTGTCATTACGATCCCGAGGGTTCGGGAGAGGAATCTATATTATGAAGATTCTTCACTTCGCCTACGTTCTGAATGACAGAGACATTTTTATAAAAAAACCTCCTGAAGATAAATATTCATCAGGAGGCAGCTTTTTAAAAACAATTATGAACTAATTCTTAAATAATGGTCATTTGTCCCAGGTTAAGGTTTTCGTTATTTACGATATGACCTTCGGTATCGCTGATCACACTTTCCAGAAAATCTCCAACTCTTTCGGTTGAATAATGATTATCTTTATTGATATCTATAGTGCAAACATTCAGTTTAATGCTTAACTCCACAGCCATTCTCACCGTTTCAGCTTCTTTCTTCAGTCCTAAATGGTCCAGCATCATCGCTGCGGAAAGTACGGATGCTATTGGATTTGCAATTCCCTGTCCGGTAGCTTGCGGATAGGAACCATGAATAGGCTCAAACAGAGCGTTTTCAGTTCCAATAGAAGCAGACTCTAACAGTCCGATACTTCCACCGATCACACTGGCTTCATCAGAAATAATATCCCCGAACATATTTTCGGTAAGGATTACATCGAATTGTTTTGGGTTCAGGATCATTTGCATTGCGGCATTATCCACGAATAAATACTCAACTTTTACGCCTGGATATTCCTTACCGATCTCAGTAACCGTTTTTCTCCAGAGACGGGAAGTTTCAAGGACATTGGCTTTATCGATCAGCGTTAATTTTTTTCTTCTTTCCTCGGCGGCTTTAAAAGCCAGGTGTGCTATTCGCTCAATTTCTTCTACCGAATAGGTGCAAAGATCTGATGCGCTTCTGCCATCTTCTGCAGTACTTTTTTCTCCGAAGTATATACCACCGGTAAGTTCCCGGAATATGACCATATCTGCCCCTTCAATATTCTCAGGTTTTAAAGGAGATTTGTGGATAAGGCTTTCATAAGCTCTAACCGGCCTGATATTAGCGAAAAGTCCAAGTTCCTTTCTAAGTTTAAGCAATCCCTGTTCCGGCCTAACCTTGGCCGATGGATCATTATCATATTTTGGATCTCCAATTGCCCCGAATAGCACAGCGTCAGATTTTTTACATAGTTTCAGTGTATTTTCAGGCAACGGATCCCCCAATAGATCTATTGCGGCTGCACCCACTACAGCTTCTTCAAAATTGAACTCATGATCAAATCTATCTGCAACAGCCTTCAGCACTTTCACTGACTGCTGCGTTATTTCAGGACCAATCCCATCTCCGGGAAGTACGGCTATATTGAATTTCATATTTTTTCAGTTTGTAGGGTTTGTTGCGGTTCTGCCTGATTTCCGCTTCTCTTCTTCTCAAATTTCTTTATTGCATCCAGTTTACTGGTTAAAAAGTCGATATCGTCATACCCATTAATAAGACAGGTTTTTTTGTAGGGATCGATATCAAAACTTTCAGATTCACCAGAACTTTCGATACTTATTTTTTGTTCTTCTAAATCGACGATCACTTTTTCATCGGCATCTTTTTCTACTGCGGTGAATAATTTATGAAGAAAATCGGGGCTAACCTGTACGGGTAATAACCCATTATTCAACGCGTTTCCTTTAAAAATATCTGCAAAATAACTGGATACGACTGCTTTGAATCCGTAAGCTTTTATGGCCCAGGCGGCATGCTCACGACTGGAACCGCAACCAAAATTATTTCCTGCAAGGAGAATGGAACCTGAATATTTATCCTGATTCAGCACAAAATCTTCATTTGGCTCTCCTGTCTTATCAAAACGCCAGTCCCGGAAAAGATTCTCTCCGAAACCTTCCTTATCTGTTGCCTTTAGAAAACGGGCCGGAATGATCTGGTCTGTATCTACATTCTCAGCATCCAACGGCACGACCGTATCTGTTAATTTTATAAACTTTTCCATTTAGTTCAATGTTTGGGTGTAATCTGAAATCTTACCTGAAATAGCGGTGGCAGCTGCGGTTAGCGGACTGGCCAGGATGGTCCTGGAGCCGGGGCCCTGTCTGCCTTCAAAATTTCTATTACTTGTCGAGACACAATATTCCCCTTCAGGAATCTTATCATCATTCATGGCTAAACATGCTGAACATCCCGGCTGTCTCAAGGTGAAACCGGCTTCTTCAAAAACCTTATCCAAACCTTCAGTTCTGATCTGTTCTGCAACCTGACGGCTACCCGGAACGATCAAAGCGTTCACATTTTCAGCTTTCTTTTTTCCTTTGATATAGGAGGCAGCAACTCTGAAATCCTCGATCCTGGAGTTAGTACAACTACCAATGAAAATATAATTTATCGGCTTTTCCAATAAGGATTCGCCCGGCTTAAAGTTCATATACGCAAGTGCCTTGGCATCACTTTTATTTCCTTCCACCGGAATAGATCCTGTAAGTTTGATCCCCATTCCCGGATTTGTTCCGTAGGTGATCATCGGTTCTATATCTTCAGCTTCAAAGGAATATTCCTGATCGAATTCAGCGTCAGTATCGGTTTTCAATGTTTCCCAGTGAGCTTTCATTTTTTCAAACTCAGCGCCTTTAGGAGCGAATTCGCGTCCTTCCACATAATCTATAGTAGTCTGGTCTGGAGCGATCAACCCGCCTCGAGCGCCCATTTCAATGCTCATATTACAAACGGTCATTCGGCCTTCCATAGACATTTCCTCAAAAATATTACCTGCGTACTCGCAGAAATATCCTGTACCCGAATTTGTGCCAAGTTTGCTGATGATGTAAAGGATAACATCTTTTGGAAGAACTCCGTTTTTCAGTTTTCCGTTCACATTCACCCGAAGTTTCTTAGGCTTTTCAACCAATAAACACTGGCTGGCAAACACCTGGGTCACCTGGCTGGTTCCAATTCCGAAAGCAATTGTTCCAAAGGCACCATGAGTAGAAGTGTGGCTATCACCACAAACTATGGTCATACCCGGTTGAGTAATACCAAGCTCGGGAGCCATCACGTGAACAATCCCATTATAGGGATGTCCTAACCCGTAAAGAGTGATATTGTTCTCTTCGCAATTCTGGCTTAGTTCCTTTAGTTGTTTTCTGGACAAAAGATCCTTAACAGGCAGGTGCTGGTCTTTTGTAGGTGTATTATGATCGGCTGTTGCAACGATCTGGTCCGGACGAAAAACCGGAATATTTCTTTCCTTTAATTCATTAAAAGCCTGTGGGCTGGTCACTTCATGTATCAGATGTTTATCGATATATAAAATGTCCGGCCCATTAGATATGCTTTCCACAACATGGGAATCCCATATTTTGTCAAATAAAGTTTTCTTCATAATCTATCAAGCAATTGCTCTGGAGTTCTTTTTAAAAATGTCCATAATAGTGTGTATATCATGATCTGCCACTTCCTTCTTAGCATCAGCGAAATTCAGGAATTCGTGGTACACATGGTCTAACTCAATTTTGGTAAGATCGTATCCCATCTTCTTTGCTTTATAAGCTAAAGCAGCTCTTCCACTCCGGGCAGTCAAAACAATAGCCGACTCGGTGACCCCGACGTCGGCTGGATTTATAATTTCGTATGTTTCTCTGTTCTTAATGACGCCATCCTGGTGGATACCTGAGCTATGAGCAAAAGCATTGGCTCCGACGATGGCCTTATTAGGCTGGACGTACATTCCCATCTCCCTGGAGACCATTTTACTGGTATCGTATAACAACTGAGGATTAATATCTGTATTCAATTGTAAATATGGGTGCTGTCTCAAGATCATGACGACCTCTTCCAGGGCTGTATTTCCGGCGCGTTCACCAATACCATTGATGGTACATTCGATCTGTCTGGCGCCATTAGTGATTCCTGCAATAGCATTAGCAGTAGCCAATCCAAGATCGTTGTGGCAATGGCAGGAAATAATCACATTTTCAATACCTATCACATTTTCCTTTAAATATTTGATCTTTTTCCCATATTCTTCAGGAAGACAATATCCCGTGGTGTCCGGAATATTCAATACTGTAGCGCCATTTCTCACCGCTTCTGAACATACTTTCGCAAGGAATTCATTCTCGGTTCTTCCGGCATCTTCCGCATAAAATTCAACATCATCAACAAAAGTTTTAGCATAAGCAACTGCTTCGCCAGCTCTTTCAATGATCTCGGGTCTGCTGGATTTGAATTTATATTTTATATGAGAATCGGAAGTTCCAATTCCGGTATGAATTCTTGGTTTACGGGCATATTTAAGCGCCTCGGCAGCAACTCTGATATCATTTTTAACGGCACGCGTAAGTCCACATACAGTTGCATTCTTAACGAGTTTTGAGATCTCGGTTACCGATTGAAAATCACCAGGACTGGAAACAGGAAAACCAGCTTCTATAACATCCACGCCCAGTTCATCCAGTCGCGCAGCAATTTTTAATTTTTGTTCGGTATTCAGTTTGCAGCCGGGGACCTGTTCGCCGTCCCTCAATGTAGTGTCGAAAATTTCTACCTTTTCAGTGCGCATATGAGATTTATTTTACTTTATCTTTATCTAAAGTATCGGAATCCTTATGCAACAAGTTTTGCTAACACCAAAGTGTTACGATACTTGAAACAGGTAATTAAGATCGTAAAGCCTTGTTTTTAAAAGGTTTGCAAAATATTTATTTACAATGACCAATGACTTAACCGAAAACCTGTTTTCTTTAATTAAATCCCTTTCGGCTTCAGAAAAGAGACAGTTTTCCTTATATGTAGGTAGAGTAGGAGTAAATACAGATTCTAAATTCCTTAACCTGTATAAGGTCATGTCCAGGCAGAAAAAATATGATGAAGCTGAAATCCTGAAAAGCACGAGTATAAGTAAACTACAGCTTTCTAACGTCAAAACACACCTTTATAAACAGCTGCTAATCTCTCTACGGTTGAATCCTGCACATCAAAGCATTCCAGTCCAGATAAGGGAACAGGTAGATTTTGCTTATATCCTTTACCATAAAGGACTTTACCAGCAAAGCTTGAAATTACTTGATAAGGTAAAAACCCTGGCGATCAATTACGAGGAAAAGAATCTTACCTATGAGATTTTAGAGTTGGAAAAGATCATTGAATCCCAGTATATCACGCGTAGTATGAGTAACAGGGCAGATGTACTCATTAAGGAGACCGAGGAAATTGGAAAGCTTAATACTATATGGGGGAAACTATCTAACCTTTCCCTGGAATTATATTCCATTTTCCTGAAAAACGGCTATTGTAAGAGTGAAGAAGAAGCGCTCAAAATCAAAAAATATTTCAAGGAAAAACTCCCGGAATACAATTACAAGGATCTGGGTTTTCGAGAGCGTTTATGGTTGTATAAAGTACATCTATGGTATAGTTTTTTGATCCAGGATTTTCTGGGCTGCTACCGTTATTCTATGAAATGGAAGGAATTATTTATTGAATATAATCACCTTATTCCCATTCATCCGGTTTCATATTTAAAAGGCAGTCATTACTTGCTGGAGTCATTATTTTATTTAAACCATACAGATCTTTTTGAACAAACCCTCAAACAACTGGAAGATGCGCTTAGGGATCCTAAGATTCCACATAATGATAACATCTCTGCGCTCTCCTTTCTGTATGTTTATACCAATAAGCTGAATCTAAGATTCATGAAAGGTGAATTTGTGGATTCTGAAGAGCTGATCAAAAAAATCAATGAGAAGATCCTGAAATTTCAGGGGAGGATAGATGAGCATCATATCATGGTGTTTTATTATAAGATCGCCTGTTTGTATTTTGGAGCCGGAGACAATAAGAAATCTATTGAATACCTTAAAAAGATTATTAATAACAAATCTCTGGAAATGCGCCAGGACCTTATGTGCTTTGCCAGGATACTGAACCTGGTAGCTCATTATGAAGCCGGTCTGGACTACCATTTGGATAGCCTGATAAAATCTACCTATAAGTTTCTAATCAAGATGGATGATATGCACGCGGTACAGGTAGAAATGATAAAATTCCTTAGAAAATTACCCGATGTATCGCCTCTGGAAATAAAGGACGAATTCAGAAAACTCCATGCTACTTTAAAGAAATTCGAAGATCATCCTTATGAAAGGAGGGCATTTCTTTATCTCGATATTCTTTCCTGGCTTGAAAGCAATATTGAAGAGCGACCCGTGAAGGAGATCCTTTCAGAGAAATTCAAGGAACTTTCAAGGTAAATTTTGAGATTTGACAGAAAAGAAGCAATATCTCGGTAACCTACTCCAGCTTAACCTGGCTGTTTTACTCATAAGTACCTCCGGTGCTCTGGGAAGATATATTACGCTTCATCCTGTAACCACTATTTTCTATCGTTGTTTACTTGCGGCAGTGGTTTTCTATATCTATTGCAGATGGAAGAATATAAATCTCAAAATTGAAAATAAAGGGGATCTGCTAAAACTGATACTTGGAGGAATTTTAATGGGGGCTCATTGGATCACCTATTTTTTTTCATTGCAATATTCCAGTGTAGCAATAGCCTTGTTATCACTTTTTACTTACCCGGTTATTACGGCTTTCCTGGAGCCGATACTTTTTAAAATAAAGTTTGATAAAGTTCATATTGCCTTAGGGTTTCTGGTGCTGGCGGGTATCTATTTTTTAAGTCCGGAATTTGATCTGGATAATGATTATTTTTTAGCAGTGCTTTTTGGAGTCGCATCAGCGATATTTTATGCCTTGAGAAATTTATTAATGAAGCGTGAAGTTGAAAGATATAATGGGTCTGTACTAATGTTTTACCAGATACTGGTGATTTCACTATTGCTATTTCCTGCGGTTTTCTACAGCAAATTTGAATTGGTTCTCGATCAATGGAAACCTCTTGTTGTCCTGGCTATTCTCACTACCTGTATTGGGCATACCTTATTCCTGCAGAGTTTCAAGAATTTTAGTATAACGGCTGCCAGTATTATGAGCAGTATACAGCCCGTTTATGGTATTATTATCGCGTTTTTCTTTTTGAACGAAATACCTTCTTTAAAAACCTTCGTTGGAGGTACCCTTATAATAAGCGCTGTAGTAATTGAAAGCCTGATCTCGATAAAAAGTAAGCGAAATTAGTATCTAGTTCAGGCTGTAGAACGCTAATTAATCTTTTAAAGCGCACCCTGGAAATTGATGGTATAAGCCGATTACTAATTGAGAATGACGTTAAAAGTGTCACCCTGGCGCAGATTACCAGATCTAAAACCTCTCATAAACCACTCCTTGCGTTGTTCAGAAGTTCCATGAGTAAAGGAGTCAGGATTTACCCTGCCACTAGTTCTTTTTTGGATAGAATCATCACCTACGGCATTTGCGGCACTAAGCGCCTCATCAATATCTCCTTCGCTTAAATACTCCTTATTATGATGGGTAAAAACGCCGGCATAATAATCTGCCTGTAATTCTAATGCTACAGAGAGTTCATTTGCTTTGGTCCTGCTGGTTTGTTGCTGCAAATTTCTAACCTTTGAGGCCGTGCCCAATAAGGTTTGAACGTGGTGTCCCACTTCGTGTGCTATTACATAGGCAATGGCGTAATCACCACCTTTTGCACCAAACCTTTTTCTTAGTTCATCAAAAAACCTCAGGTCCATATAGATCTTTTGATCTGCCGGACAATAAAATGGACCACTAGCGGCGGAAGCTCCTCCGCAGGCAGTCTGTACGGCATCTGAAAATAATACCAGGCCGGGTTCCCGGTAGTTCATATTATTTTCAGCAAAAATATCATTCCAGACGTCCTCGGTGTCGGCGAGTACGGTAGCTGTGAATTGTCCCAGTTCTTTCTCCTCGGCCGTTAGCTCCCGTGTTTCTTCAGTACCCGCTCCAACGCCCTCGAGTTGGTTCAGGACAGAAACGTCACCATCGCTTAAAATGAACTGTGCAATAACAAAGATTACCCCTATTATTCCTCCACCTGCGATAAGTTTACCTTTACCCGAAGAACCTCTTCGATCTTCGACATTCCCGCTTTGTCTTCTGCCTCGCCATTTCATTTTGATAAGTTTTAATCAAAAATAATCATTAATGAAGCACAAAATTCAAAATTAAATCATAACAGAATTCCAGATTGGGTCTGAAGGAGGAGGAGCAACGATACGGATAGGTTCTTTACTTACCGGGTGGATAAATTTTAATTCTCTTGAGTGCAAATGAATACTGGCATCCTTATTACTACGATCAAAACCATATTTAAGATCACCTTTAATGGGAGAGCCAATGGAGGATAACTGACTCCTAATCTGATGATGTCTCCCAGTATGCAGATCTATTTCAAGTAAATAGTAATTATCAAGTTTTTTTAATAACCGGTAATCGAGGATCGCTTTTTTACTTTCCGGAACTTCCTTAATATGGGCGTAGGATTTATTCTGCTTAGAATTTCTTTTCATGTAATGTACCAGCTCACCTTCTTCATTTGGAGGCGGATTTTTAACGACAGCCCAATAGGTTTTCTTCACTTTTTTATCCTGAAATAATTTATTGAGTCGGGGCAGGGCTTTGGAAGTTTTTGAAAATACAACGATCCCGCTGGTAGGCCGGTCCAGCCGGTGTACAACTCCCAGGTATACATTCCCTGGTTTATTATATTTCTCCTTGAGATAAGATTTTACGACTTCGCTTAAAGGTTTATCACCGGTCTTATCGCCCTGAACGATATCTCCCGGACGTTTGTTCACAATGATGATATGATTATCCTCATGGAGTACCTTTAAATTATCCTTGCTGGAAAATGTTTTATCTGAACCCAATTATAATAAGATTTTTGAAGTATTTCAGGTATGGCATTTTTAAGAAATCAGGCTTTTGGACCTTTCTAACTTCGATTAGTATTGCTCGTTGTCAGAAGGAAACGCCTTGCTTTTAACATCGTCCCTGTAATTCTGAAATGCTTTGGTCATTTCCCCATGTAGATCTGCATAACGTCTCAAAAACCTGGGGTTGAACTCGTGGGTCATTCCCAGCATATCATGCACTACCAGGACCTGGCCATCAACACCATTACCTGCTCCAATTCCAATTACCGGGATGGTCACACTCTCAGCAACTTCTTTGGCCAGTTTCGCCGGAACCTTTTCCAGAACTAAAGCGAAGCAGCCCATTTTCTCCAGCATTTTTGCATCAGATTTCAATTTTTCAGCTTCCTGTTCTTCTTTTGCTCTTACAGTATAAGTACCAAATTTGTAGATGGATTGGGGTGTCAAACCTAAATGTCCCATTACCGGAATACCTGCATGTAGTATGCGCTTTATACTTTCTTTTACCTCTTTACCGCCTTCAAGTTTCACGGCATGACCGCCACTTTCTTTCATGATCCTGATAGCCGATCTTAAAGCTTCTTTCGGGTCACTCTGGTAACTTCCGAAGGGAAGATCTACTACTACCAGCGCACGATTTATCGCTCTAACCACACTTGTAGCATGATAGATCATCTGGTCCAGGGTAATAGGCAGCGTGGTTTCATGACCCGCCATGACGTTACTAGCCGAATCGCCAACAAGGATCACATCTATTCCCGCACCATCAACAATTTGAGCCATGGTAAAATCATATGCAGTTAGCATACTGATCTTTTCTCCGTTAGATTTCATGTCTACTAGAGACTTGGTGGTGATACGTTTGTACTCCTTTTTTGCAACTGACATTTGGTCGATTTTAAATTTGAGTAAAAGTAGTAAATTCGGGAGCCACAGTCAAAACTACTTTTAGCATGAAAAGAATTATTATTGCCCTTATTTTGCTTGTAAATATTCCCCTTTCTGCCCAGATAGATAAGGATGAGTCCACTCCTGAAGAAACGGTAGAAAAATTCTTTGCAGCATTTCATGCGCAGGACACCGTAAAACTCAAAAATTTTGCTGTTGAAGGAACTAAATTACAATCGGTTTCCAATGACGTAGAAGGGAATATCAAACTGAGTACAGATGATTATTCTAATTTTTTAAAGAGTATTGCCTCGATTCCTGCGGAAGCTTCTTTTGAAGAGATAATAAAGGAATTCAGGGTAGAAGAGAATGGTTTACTGGCCACAGTTATCACGCCTTATTCATTTTATTATAATGGAAAGCTGAGTCATTGCGGTGTAAACAGTTTTCAGCTGGTTAAATTCAATGATGAATGGAAGGTCGTTTACCTTATAGACACTAGAATTAAGGAATGCGAATAAGCATTAAGTAGGCAGGTAATAAATTTGGGAGTAAGGTTATTTGAGGCATTTTATAAACCGTAGTGATCAGGTAAAAGGAAGAAGTACGATTAGCACCATGGAGTTGTTCATGCTATGCATCAGGACCGGCCATATCAATCCTTTATTTTCAATTTTTACTTTTCCGAAAAAGAAGCCGGCAATGACCCGGGGAAAGATCAGGAATAACAGCACCAGGTCCAATTGAAAAGTCTCTACATAATTATAGATATGAGCTATCCCAAAAATTAATGCTCCGGCAAACCAGATAAGCAGGTAGTATTTGTGCAGCCAGTAACAGATTTTTTTAAAAAACCAGGTGGGTACAAGTTCTCCCAAAGCGTAATAGCAAAAGATAAGACTGCCAAAGAGCAAAGTGTATTTCAAAGCCCAGTGTGCATTTTCCGGAATGATCGCAATTCCTAAAAGATAAAGCAGGGCGCAGGTAAAGATCTTAATGCCCGTGGCATTGGGTTTCAAAATGCTTCTAAAGATACTTTCTTCGATAACAGGTGCTACGATTGCTGCAAGGAAAACAAATTTCAAGGGATCTTCCTGGAGTATCTTCAATAGTTCCAGCTGTTCATATTTCTGAAAATTCAGATCAAATACAAAAACATCAAGAATCCGGATAATGAAGAAAAAGAGAAAATAAAACAGGAGCATTAAAGCAAAATTCCTCACCAGGTTTTTCACTTTAGCTTTTATATTATTCTCTGCAAGTAAATTCAAATTCCTTTAAGATTATTAGCAATCACTCAAGCTCACTTTGACTGCCAGCCCTCCTTCTGAGGTTTCCTTATATTTTATATTCATATCCTTGGCTGTTTCCCACATGGTCTCGATTACCTTATCCAGGGGTACTTTGGCTTTGCTGGCATCACTTTCCATAGCGATCTCAGCTGCATTTATGGCCTTTATCGCTCCCATGGCGTTTCTTTCTATACATGGTACCTGAACCAATCCTCCAATAGGATCGCAGGTAAGTCCCAGGTGATGCTCCATGGCAATTTCGCTGGCCATAAGTACCTCTTCCGGAGTTCCTCCCATTAATTCGGTTAATCCTCCGGCAGCCATTGCTGAAGAAACCCCGATCTCTGCCTGGCAACCACCCATAGCTGCCGAAATAGTAGCGCCTTTTTTAAAGAGACTTCCAATTTCTCCCGCTACCAGCATAAATTTTTTAATATCCTCATAGGTGGCATCGTGATTCTCAATACACATATAATACATCAACACCGCTGGAACAGTGCCGGCACTTCCATTGGTAGGGGCAGTAACTACTCTTCCTAATGACGCATTCACCTCATTTACACTTAAAGCAAAACAGGTAACCCATTTTAAAATCTGACGGAATTTCACCTCAGTTTGCCTAATGGCAGGGATCCAATCCTTGGTATTGGTATATTTGGTTTCTCCAATTAAGCGCTGATGCATCTCAAAAGCTCGCCTTTTCACATTAAGCCCACCGGGTAAAGTCCCTTCGGTATGGCAGCCTATATACATAGATTCCAGCATCACTTTCCAGATCTGCTTAAAATTGGCATCTATTTCGTCATCACTTCTTAAAGACCGCTCATTTTCGAGAACTATTTCTGAAATTGGCTTGTTCTCCTGTTTACAATAAAGCAAAAGTTCTGTCGCCTTTTCCACCGGAAAAGGAAACTGCTGGAAATTTTTCATCTTCCTGCTTGCATTTTTGCGCTCTTTTTTGACCACAAAACCGCCACCAATAGAATAAAATGAGGAAGATGTTTTCTTTCCATTAAACAGGCAGGCTCTAAAGGTCATCCCGTTTGGATGAAATTCTAGAAATTTCCGGTTAAATTTAATATTCTCTAAAATATTGAAATCGATGAGTCTTTCCCCATTCAACAGTAACTTACCGGTTTCCCTGATTTTACCTATTTCAGATTCAATAATAGAAATGTCCATGGTCACAGGATCATGCCCCAGTAAACCCAGCAGAGTTGCAATATCTGTAGCGTGCCCCTTCCCGGTTAAGCTCAAAGAGCCATAAAGATCTATATGGATCTTGTCAACCTCCTCAAACCTGTCTTTCTTTTTTAATTCGGAAATCCATCGCTGAGCAGCCCTCCATGGACCCAGGGTATGTGAACTGGATGGTCCAACACCAACCTTTAACATGTCAAAAACGCTAATGCATTCTATTTTTCGCATTTAGAAAGAAAATTTGGAAACAAAAATAACGAATGTTTAATCCTATGCATTAAAAATTGCGAAAATTATATCGTTGTAGTAAATCGTTTAAAAAGCGGCCTGTGACAAGGACTGGTTCAAAATGTGACAGTCTGTCAGAAGATTTGCGCTGGCATAATGATTGACTTCTAGTGACTGTAAAATTGATAATCTAACGTAAAAACAAGTTATATAGTTATGAGTAAAGTAATTGGAATTGACTTGGGTACAACCAACTCCTGCGTAGCCGTAATGGAAGGTAGTGAGCCAACAGTTATACCTAATGCCGAAGGAAAAAGAACTACACCTTCTGTGATCGCATTTGTAGAAGGTGGCGAGATAAAAGTTGGAGATCCTGCAAAACGTCAGGCTGTAACAAACCCAACTAAGACTATTTCTTCTATCAAAAGATTTATGGGGAATAAGTATTCTGAATCTTCTAAGGAAGCTGGAAGAGTGCCTTATACCGTTAAAAAAGGTGACAACGATACCCCAAGAGTAGAAATAGACGGTCGTCTTTATACACCGCAGGAACTTTCTGCGATGGTTCTTCAGAAGATGAAGAAAACTGCCGAGGATTACCTTGGACAGGATGTAACCGAAGCGGTTATTACCGTACCTGCATATTTTAATGATTCTCAGCGTCACGCTACTAAAGAAGCTGGTGAGATCGCAGGTCTTAAAGTAAGAAGAATTATAAACGAGCCAACCGCAGCAGCACTTGCTTACGGATTGGATAAAAAATCTCAGGATCAGAAGATCGCTGTGTATGACCTTGGTGGTGGTACTTTCGATATTTCTATTCTTGAATTAGGTGACGGTGTATTTGAAGTACTTTCTACTAATGGTGATACTCACCTTGGTGGGGATGACTTTGATGAGGTATTGATCGACTATCTTGCAGATAATTTCCAAAAAGCTGAAGACATCGATCTTAGAAAAGATCCTATGGCACTTCAGAGATTGAAGGAAGCTGCAGAGAAAGCGAAGATCGAATTATCATCTTCTTCTCAAACAGAAATCAACTTACCGTATGTTACTGCTACGGCAAGTGGACCAAAACACCTTGTAGAAACTATAACCCGTTCTAAATTTGAGCAGTTAGCTTCAGATTTAGTAACCAGATCTATGGAGCCTGTAAAAAAAGCTTTAAGCGATGCAGGTCTTACAAAAAGTGATATCGACGAGGTAATTCTTGTGGGTGGATCAACACGTATTCCTAAAATTCAGGAAGAAGTAGAGACATTCTTTGGTAAGAAACCTTCTAAAGGTGTAAACCCAGATGAGGTTGTTGCAATAGGTGCAGCTATCCAGGGTGGTGTACTTACCGGAGACGTTAAAGATGTATTGCTTCTGGACGTTACTCCACTTTCTCTAGGTATTGAAACTATGGGAGGAGTAAATACTAAACTTATTGAGGCGAACACTACGATCCCAACCAAGAAGTCACAGACTTTCTCTACAGCGGCAGATAATCAGCCTTCTGTTGAGATCCACGTACTTCAGGGAGAGCGTCCAATGGCGGCAGATAACAAGACTATTGGTAGATTCCATTTAGACGGAATTCCACCAGCGCCACGAGGAACACCTCAAATCGAAGTAACTTTCGATATCGATGCCAATGGTATCATTAAAGTAAGTGCAACAGATAAAGCAACCGGTAAGTCTCAGGATATTCGTATCGAAGCATCTTCAGGATTAACTGAGGAGGAAATCGAAAAAATGAAGAAAGAGGCTGAAGCGAATGCTGAGTCTGATAAAAAAGCCAAAGAAAAAGTTGATAAGCTGAATGAAGCTGATGCAATGATCTTCCAGACTGAGAAGCAGTTGAAGGAATTTGGCGATAAACTTTCAGATGATAAGAAAAAGCCGATCGAAGAAGCTTTAGAAGAACTGAAGAAAGCTTACGAAACTAAAGAAGTTGAAACTATTCAGCCTGCTTTAGACAAGATCAACGAAGCATGGAAAACAGCTTCTGAAGAGATGTATAAAGCACAGGCAGAAGCTCAGGGCGGTGCTAACGGACAGCCAGGTGGACCGCAACAAGGTGCAACCGGTGCTGAAGGTGAAGGCGCAAAAGCCGGAGATGATGTAGAAGACGTAGATTTTGAGGAAGTGAAATAAGCAAGACCTTAAGTGTCGCTTATCCCGAGGTTAACGAGGGGTTTTCATAAAATCAAATCATAATACGGATAGAAAGCCTCGCAGAAATGCGGGGCTTTTTTTATTCTATTAGCGTATAGATATAAACAAGATTGAATAGTACCAGAATGGCTAGGCAGCCCAAGCTGAAATAACGGTAGACCTTTCCCGGTCTGTCCACTACCTTCAATTGTTCTCCGGTCACCAGTTTATAATTGAACCAGGCTATAAACGGAGCCGAAAGAAAAGAAAGAGCTGTAGCAAAATCTATCAGGGTGGTGAAGGAGGTTGTGAAAAAATACAGAATTAGAAGCGACAATCCTGGGATGAGGAATACATTGATTTTATAATTTATCCATTTAATTTTAGGCTTGGAACGAGGCTTATTTTCGGCTAATATTTCTGAGATTACCCTGGGAAAGGCGTCGGTAACGGCCAGGGTGGTGGAAAACATGGCAATAAAAGCCGCCACAGCGATGATTGGTTTACTCCAGTCTCCCAGGGTTTTTCCATATAGATCTATAAGCTGGCCTGAAAATTCAACTCCGTTGCCCGAGAAGCTAACCCCGGAACCAAACATAATGAGGGCACCCATCAGGAAAAATAAAAGTCCGATAATTGCTGCAGCCATATAACCAACATTAAAGTCGGTAAAGGCTTCTTTGATCGTTGTTCTTCTTTTGTTTCTTTCAGCTTTCTCTTTAGTCCAGATGGAATGCCAGACAGAGGCATCTAGGGGAATAGGCATCCATCCCATAAATGAAATGATAAAGGCGATGCCGGCTTTATTCCATACTTCAGGAGGAGTGATGGAAAGGACATTTTCAACCCGGCCTTCGCCAAAAGCCAGCAGCACTGCGGTTAGCGTGGCAAGTCCTAAAAGACTTACAATCACCTTCATGGTTTTGTCCAGAGCAGGATATTTTCCGATCAAAAGCAGCGCAATGCAGGTACCTAGAATTACGAAACTCCAGGTGAAGGTTGACCAGCCCATCCCAAATAATCTTTCGGCGAGGCCGGCAGTAACAATGGTTACCGCAGCCTGTATGATAAACATGCTTCCAACGGTTATAACTATAAATGTCCAGTATGGGAACTTGCCCATTTTTCTATATCCGGTAATTAGATGATTGCCAGATCCGGCGGCAAAGCGCGGTCCAAATTCCAGGAATGGATATTTGGTGACACAGGCCAGGACTAAAACCCATAATAATAGAAAACCGTAATCTGCACCAGCTCGCGTGGCCTGCACCAGGTGCGAAACTCCAATGGCGGCACCGGCTAGTAGAAACCCGGGTCCGATGGTCTTAAAAATTGAATTGCTGGAATTGGAGGTATTTTCCATTTGGTTAAAAAATTTGGTTAGGCCAGGAATTTGTGTATTCCCATCAAGTTCAAATAAAGATAATTTTAACCTTATTTCAGAATTTATCTCAGCTAGCTTCAAAAAATGATTAGATATTTTAAAGATATATAAGGTTTCAAATCACTTTGATGGAACGATTCATTCAAAATATTTTATCTTCAGCAGCTCATTGATAAAAAAGTACAATATGAAGAAAATTACCTGGGCATTTTTGCTCTTACTTTTTATTACCTACTCGGGTAGGGCACAGGATAAAGAACTTGCGCCGGTGACCGGTACGGTAGCGATCACCAACATAACCATAAATCCAAAACCCGGAGAAATAATTGAAAATGGAACCGTCCTGGTAAGAGATGGTTTAATTGAAGCTGTTGGCAAAAATATTCAAATTCCGCCTGGAGCTCGTATTTTGAAAGCCGACAGTTTACATCTATATCCTGGTTTTATACTCGGTCATTCTCATGTAGGTATAAAAATGCCGGAAAATAAGGAAGACCGTAATGCCAAGGTTGAGGATCCTGGTAATCCACCGAATGAACTTGCCGGAATCACACCTGAGCGAAAAGTTTACCAGTACTTGGATATGACAGATAAATCGGTATCTGAATGGAGGGAGGCAGGATTTACTGTTGCTCAAACCTCACCAAAAGGAGGAATGCTTCCAGGAACCGGATCGATGATACTTTTAGGTGGAAATCCTGAAAACCCAATCCTTAAAGCTGAAACAGCTTTGTATTCCACTTTCGATGGAGCCAGGAGAATGTATCCTGCAACCATCCTTGGGGTCATGGCACATTACCGCCAGCTTTACCGGCAAGCAGATCAGTCGATGGAATATTCAATTGCTTTTGACAAGGATCCATCCGGAAGAAAACGTCCTACAAAGAACAGAACACTAGAGGCGTTCTACCCGGTCATCAAAAACCAGGTGCCTGTTTTCTTTAAGACCGAAGAAATTCTGGAAGCTCAGCGAGCGATGATTCTTCAGAAAGATCTTGGCTTCGATTTGGTTTTAACCGAACTAAAGGAAGGCTGGGACCTTGTGAGCGATGTAAAAACAAGCAATTCAAAGGTTCAGTTCAGTCTTGATATGCCGAAATGGGAAGAGAAGAAAAAAGATTCTTCAAAAACCGAAGATACTTCCAAGGAGCAGATAGCACTGGAAGGCAGAAGACAGGAATTTCTGAAAAAATATTATTCTCAAATGGCAGAATATGCTGCGGCCGGAATTCCATTTTCTTTTTCAGGCCTGGAGGTTAAACCAAAGGATGTTCAAAAGAACCTGCAAAAGATCGTTGAGAACGGCTTGAGTACTGATGCTGCTCTTGCCGCGCTTACCACTACACCAGCCAGACAGGCAGGTTTGGATAAAAGCATCGGGACAGTGGAAAAGGGCAAGCTCGCCAACCTTTTAATTTCTAATAAACCATATTTTGAAAAAGACGCCAGGATCAAATATGTGATGATCGAGGGCAAGCTGTATGAATATGATCTAAAGGAATCTAAAAAACCGGATGCTGAAGTTCTGGATATAGTAAGTGGAGACTGGACCTTTGAAGCTGAAACTCCGGCCGGAACCATGACCGGTACCATTACCATCCTGAAGGATGAAGGGGGTGATTTTACCGGAACAATCTATAACACTATTACAGGCCAGGAAAACGAACTTCGCAATATTCAGCTTTCTGCTGATGTACTTTCATTTGAATATAGTGTGACCTTTCAGAGTCAGAACCTGGACATTGAAGCTTCATTGACGATTTCAGGAGAAAGCTTCGATGGTTATATGGAAATAGCCGGAAGCGGTGAAAGTTTTCCGGTAGAAGGCAGTAAAGTGCCTGCTAAACGCAATTAATTCAGGAGATTTCAAAAACAGAATAAAAGAAATGAGAAAACATATAATCTTTATAATGATACTTCAATTCGTAGCCGTTTCTGTATGGGCTCAAACGAAGAAAGGTGAAGTATTGATCAAGAACGCCACGGTGATCACGATTACCGATGGCACCAGGGAAAATACAGATGTATACATCAAGGATGGAAAAATAGCCGGGATCGGGAAAGATCTTTCAGCTTCTTCCAACGCCACGGTTGTAGATGCGACCGGACAGTATGTAATGCCGGGAATCATCGACGCGCATTCGCATATCGCTCTGGATGCTGTGAACGAAGCTACCAGCCCGGTAACCGCTCAGGTTTGGGTTGGTGATGCACTGGATCCATTCGATGTTTCCATATATAGAGCCCTTGCAGGTGGAGTGACCATTTCTCATTCCATGCACGGTTCGGCTAATGCGATTGGAGGACAGAATGAGACCATCAAGCATAGATGGGGCACCGTGAAGATGGATGAGCTTAGGATGGAAGGTGCGCCACGTACCATTAAATTCGCTCTTGGTGAGAATCCAACCCGGGTTCATGGAACAGGTAATAACATCGTTCCTAGAACCAGAATGGGAGTAGAGCAGGTATTCCGCAGAGCTTTTTCTGAAGCTAAAGAATACTTGGAAAAATGGGATGAGTATAATGCCAATAAGAATAAAAGAGGTTATAAAGGAATGGCTCCGGAATATGATCTTCAGAAGGAAGTGATCGCAGATATACTTCGCGGAGAGATCATTGTGCATTGCCACTCTTATCGTGCCGACGAGATCCTGATGCTTATGGATGTATTCAAGGATTATGGAATTAAAAAACTGGTTTTTCAGCATGTGAACGAAGGATTCAAGGTAGCTCCTGAGATCGCTGAATTTGGAGCAATGGCTTCAGTCTTTGCCGACTGGTGGGCCTACAAATTCGAAGTTTATTATTCTACCGCTTACAACGCAGCCATCCTAACAAAGAACGGGGTAACCACTTCGATCAATTCAGACAGTGGAGAATTGATCAGACACTTATTTCACGAGGCTGCCAAGACCCAGAAATACGGAGATCTTACCGATGATGAAGCCTTAAAACTCATCACCCTGAATCCGGCTAAACAGCTTGGAATAGATGACAGGGTAGGTTCGCTGGAAGTAGGGAAGGATGGCGATGTGGTGATCTTCAAGAATCATCCGCTTTCGATCTACGCGGTACCGCAAATGACCTTTGTGGATGGTGTAAAATATTTCGACATCAACGAGGATCAGGACGATATGCGAATTTATGTAGATCCTAGCGAGGAGATCGATGTGATGAGAAGCAGAACCGAGCATGAGAAGTGTATGGCCAATGCAGAATGGTTCTTAACAAATTAAAAGATTGACATGAGAAAATTAACTTTTATACTTATTATAGCGATAGCAGGATTTTGTTCAGCTCAGAGTCCAAAGGCTGAAAATGGGAGCTTTGCCCTGATGAACGCTACTATACATACCGTGACCAACGGTACAATCGAGAATTCGAATTTGCTTATCGAAAATGGAAAGATATCGAAGATCGGGGATTTAGGAAACTTGGGAGCTGAAGTCGAAAAGATAGACTGTAGTGGGCTACATATTTTCCCTGGAATGATAGATAGCGGAACTTCTCTGGGACTTGTGGAAGTAAGCTCGGTAGATAGAACCGATGATTCAAGGGAAATTGGTAATGTGATCCCTCATATGAAAGCACTAACTGCAATAAATCCAAACTCAGCGCTGATTCCTGTAACCAGGGTGAGTGGTGTAACCTCGGCTCTTACCGTACCAGATGGAGGATTATTCCCTGGACAGGCTGCATTGATCAATCTTCACGGATATACTCCAAACCAGATGTCGGCAGGTTTTTCTGCAGCAGTCATGAATTTTCCTTCTTCGGGAAAAAGAGGCTGGTGGGACCGGCGTTCTGATGAAGAGATCGAAAAGGAGACCAAGGAAGACATGAAGGAACTGGATGATATCTGGAAAAAAGTGGAGCAATACCATGAACTGGATAGTATTAAGGCCAATGGAGGAACTTCTGTAGACATGGATTATTATCCTGAAATGAAGGCTCTGCTTCCGGTTTACCGAAAAGAAGTGCCTTTGATGATAGAAGTGAATAAAGAAAAGGATATAAAAAAGGCTTTGGAGTGGGTTGAGAAGACTGGAGTAAGAGCAATTTTCACCGGCGTGCAGGAAGGCTTCCGTGTGGCAGATAAGATCGCTGAGGCTGGAATCCCTGTGATCGTTGGACCAACCCTAAGTACTCCTGCAAGAGATTATGATCGTTACGACAGGCCATATACCAATCCTTCTGATCTTTTAAAGGCAGGAGTAAAGGTTGCTATCAGGAGTTCTGAAGCGGAAAATGTGCGTAACCTGCCTTATAATGCCGGGTTTGCCGCTGCTTACGGAATGACCGAAGAAGAGGCTTTTAAGGCCATTACTATTGTGCCAGCCGAATTGTTCCAGGTTTCAGATAAATTAGGATCCCTGGAAGTAGGAAAACAAGCAAACCTGTTCATTTCCACCGGACACCCATTCGAGACTTCTACAGATATTGAACATGTTTTTATCAATGGCTGGAAGATCCCTATGCAAAGCAGGCATACCGAACTTTATGAAGAATTCCTTCAAAGAAGTCCGGGACTGCAAAAATAGGATCATGACTAATTATACAAAAAAGCGTAACTGAAGGTTGCGCTTTTTTTATTTCGCCAGTTCTTTGATGATTTTAGTATTTACTTCATGACCACCCTCAAAGCTCAAAACTTCCAGATTCCCGGGAAACAATTCTTTTACTCTCTTTTCTTCCACTTCAATGATTCCTTTTTGAAGGTATTCATCCTTAGTTCCATAGATAAAACTAAAGCTGGTGTTCTTGAGAAAACTGAAATCTCCCCGATTTAGTTCCTGAGGAACTTTTCCGGAATGCATGATCAAATTTTGGCAATGTATTTTTCTCCTGGCCACGAACCTTGTCGCGACAGAAACTCCCTGAGAGTAACCTAAAATATTCAGGTTTTCAATTTCCTGCAGATTTTCTGCTTTAAAAACGGCATCTAGGTAGTTCAGCATATTTTCTATTTCGGCCTCGGTATTTTCTTTGGTGAGCCACGAAGCTCCAACATGCCGGTAAGCTCCGTTCAGATAATACTTTGATTGTGCCTGGGGTGCGATTATGTAATTTTTTTCAGGATCAAGATGTTTGAAATATTTGAGAAAATACCTGCTTAAATAGCCGATACCGTGAAATGCTAACCATACTGTTCTGGTTTTTTCGGTTTTTTCATTTAATGTGGAATAGGTGTTGGTAATAGTGTAAGAAAGACTTTTCTCTTTACTCATGGTTCTTTACTCTTTTGTACTTTTACAAAGTAACCAATCTTTTCAATAATGACTAAAGACGAACTATTGAAGCTTTCCAAAAAGATATGTAAGAATACTTTGATGGAAACCCTTGAAATTGAATTTACTGAACTGGGAGAAGATTATTTAATCGCGAAAATGCCGGTAAATTCAAGAGTGCACCAGCCAGATGGGGTTTTACACGGGGGAGCCAGTGTGGCCCTTGCTGAAAGCGTGGGTAGCATGGCTAGTTTTGTTTTTATGGATCGGGAGAAGTTTTTTGTTCGGGGTATTGAAATAAGCGCCAATCATTTAAAAAGTATTAAAGAAGGTTATGTTTTCGCTAAAGCGACCTTTATTCATAAGGGACGAACCACCCAGCTTATGGAAATTCGTATAACAGACGAAAAGTCAAATCTAATTTCTATTGTTAAGTTAACAACGATAGCACTTCCTAAAGAAAAGAAATGATAAACGCAGTGGACCTTTTTTCTAAACTTAGAACTCAGTTAGAGAAAAAACGCCCGTTTGTGGCTTACAGGAAACCCGGAATGTTTCAGGCTAAAGCATTATTGCAAAAAGATATTCATTCTCACCTCGCTGAAGACCTGTCTGAAAGCGGGTTTGTTTTTGCACCTTTTGATATACGCAGTAAAGCTTACCTGATCCCTTCGGACGAATCTGAAATTTTTGATTTTCAATTTAAGGGTGATCCAACAGATGAGGAAGAGCAATCTTTTCCAGGTTTCGATTTTGAAATGATGGAGGAAGATCAAAAAAAGCATGAATTACTGGTCCAAAAGGGCATTGATAAGATCAAAGAGAGCGATCTTAAAAAAGTAGTGCTATCACGGTCTGAACGTGTGCCGGTACATGATCCCGATCCTATAAGAATATTTAAGAATCTTCTTGAAAAGTATAGCTCGGCGATGGTTTATCTATGGTACCATCCGGATACCGGCATTTGGCTTGGAGCCACTCCTGAGACTTTGCTAAAAGCAGAAAGGAATCGGTTCCAGACCATGGCCCTTGCCGGAACCCAGCTATACAAAGGTGAAACCGATGTTGAGTGGCAGACGAAGGAAGTGGAGGAGCAACTATTTGTAACCGATTATATTTTAGATTCTCTGGAAAAGCTTCCCGCAATAGAAAAGATTCAGGCCTCCAGGCCCTACTCTGCAAAGGCCGGAAACTTACTCCATATATGTACCGATATATCCGGGCATATTAAGGATAAAGAGAGTTTAAAGGATCTTATAGAAGCCTTACATCCTACACCGGCCGTTTGTGGGTTGCCTAAAGAACCAGCCCTGAAATTTATTCAGGAAAATGAAGATCATTCCAGAGAATTTTACTCAGGTTATCTGGGCGAATTGAATTTTAAATTTGAGCAGAAGCGTAATTCAAATAAAAAGAACCAGGAAAATCAACAATTTGCCTCCATCTCAAAACAAACAGATCTCTATGTAAACCTTCGTTGCATGAAACTTAAAGAGGGAAATGCCCGAATCTATGTAGGGGGAGGGATCACCAAAGACTCCAATGCAGCAGATGAATGGATGGAAACGGTCAATAAATCCCAGACCATGAAAGCCGTACTTGTTAAATAAGCTCAAAAAGCCACTTATAAAATTCTTGTAAATTGTAATTTTGAGCTTCTATGAAATATTCAAAAATTCCTGTTGCCCGCTCTGTTGTTG
The DNA here is from genome assembly GCF_007050985.1 of Christiangramia sabulilitoris. Lineage (GTDB taxonomy): Bacteria > Bacteroidota > Bacteroidia > Flavobacteriales > Flavobacteriaceae > Christiangramia > Christiangramia sabulilitoris. The sequence continues at coordinate 119,124 of NZ_VHSF01000002.1, read as the reverse complement.
CTTTATGCGTGGCAAAAAACATAAAAAATGTAGTGATCTCCCCGGGCTCCCGGAACGCACCTTTGACCATAGGCTTTACACATCACGATGAAATTAATGCCTATAGTGTCGTAGATGAGCGATGTGCTGCCTTTTTTGCCCTGGGAATGGCCCAGCAATTGAAAACGCCTGTGGCGCTGGTATGTACATCCGGGTCAGCATTGCTTAACTATTATCCCGCCATAGCCGAAGCTTACTATAGTGATATTCCACTGGTAGTAATTTCAGCAGACAGACCAGTAGAGCGAATAGATATTGGAGACGGGCAGACCATAAGGCAAAAAAATGTATTTGAGAATCATATCCTGTACTCGGCGAATTTATATTCAGAATTGGTGCTGGACGATGAGCCAGTTAATCCCAAACTGCAACAGAAACAATTCGAAGCTCAGAAACATAACGAAAGGGAAGTGAACCTGGCTTTGAATAAGGCTATCGAGGAAAAAGGGCCAGTTCATATAAATGTTCCGTTCTATGAACCTCTTTATGATACTGTGGAAAATATAGAAGTGAATCCTTTACAAATCCTTCCCGAGCTTAAAGAGAGAACATATTCTGAATCTCAACTTCAGAATTATGCAGATATATGGAATAAAGCAGAACGTAAGATGGTGATCGTAGGTGTTGCACAGCCAAATGTCGTGGAACAGAAATACCTGGACCTGCTTGCTGAAGATCCCGGGGTGATCGTTTTCACCGAAACGACCTCTAACCTGGACCACCGGGAATTTTTTACCAGGATAGACACGCTCATTGGACCTATCGAAAAAGATGAGGACAGGGAGAAACTTTTCCAGCAATTACAACCGGATATTCTATTGACCTTCGGGGGAATGATCGTTTCCAAGAAGATCAAGTCTTTCTTAAGAAATCATAATCCGAAGCACCACTGGCATATAGACCCAAAGAAAGCATATAATACTTTCTTCTGTCTCAATAAACATTTTGAAACCGATGTCAATTCATTTTTTTCTGGATTTTTGCCTTTGACTGGACATGCTGAAAGCGATTACGGCTCTTTCTGGAAAGAAATCAGAAAAAAGAGACAATTAAGGCACGAGAAATATATGTCTGAAATTCCATACTCAGATCTTAAGGCAATGCAGAAAATAGTGCCTGAGGTTCCAGAGAATATGATCGTGCATTTTGGGAATAGCTCGACTATTAGATACGCCCAGCTTTTTGAATGGCACCCCAGTTTAAAAACCTATTGTAATCGGGGAACCAGTGGAATAGACGGGAGCATCTCCACGGCCGTGGGAGCGGCGGTAAGTAGTACAGATCCTGTTTTGATGATCACCGGTGACCTTAGCTTTTTCTATGATAGTAATGCGTTATGGAATAATTACCTTCCTTCAAATTTCAGGATCATTATTTTGAATAACCAGGGTGGGGGGATATTCAGAATCTTACCCGGGAATAAAAATTCTGAAAATTTCGAAACATTTTTTGAAACCACACACGCGCTAAATGCGAAACCGATTTGTGATTTATATGGACTGGAATATTCATATGCAGATACCGAAGAAGCAATTTCAGAAAATTTAACCCATTTTTTTGAGGCTTCAGAAAGACCAAAACTATTGGAGATCTTAACCCCTCGCAAACTCAATGATGAAGTGCTGCTAGAGTACTTTAATTTTATGAAATCTTAAGTATAGTCTAACATTTCTTAAGAATTCTAATTCCTATCTTGATTTTGATTAATCAAAAAAAGCGAATTATGAGTAAACTTGATGAAAAAGTAGGTAAATATCTTGACGATTTAAAATCTAAAGTCGGGGAGAGTGATCCCGATGTGGACCTGCTAAGAAAGATCACAGAATCTATGGGACCCAGCATTTATAATGCCGATGCAGAAACGGTTTCCTCATCCAGCAAATCTGAGATAGAAACCGTACGAAAGAACTTTGTAATGAAGAAGTTGGGGATCAAGGATGAGTCAAAGGTAGATGAAGCCGTGAACCAGGTGCTGGAAAAATATGGAAAGTCCAACCGAAATAAATACAGAGTGGTGATCTATTACTTGTTAACCAAACATTTTAAAAAGGAGAGTATCTATAAATAAAGCTGTTTTCTATAATATGATCCGTTTTAGGGATAATCCCTGAAACGGATTTTTTTATTTATGATTAAGAGTATCTTTGTACGCTAAAGTTTTAATATATGATTCAGTTAGGAGAGTACCACAATTTAATAATCATCAGAGAATCTGATCACGGGATTTACTTAGAAAATGAAGAAGGTGATGAGGTGCTGCTACCTAATAAATATGTACCCGAAATATGGATGGTCTATGATAAGATCGAGGTCTTTGTATATCTTGATCATGAGGAAAGGCCTGTGGCAACTACACTTAAGCCTAAAATAAAACTTGACCAGTTTGGTAAACTTACCTGTGTTGAGGTGAATAAGTTTGGAGCCTTTTTAGATTGGGGACTTGAAAAGCATCTTTTTGTTCCTTTTAAAGAACAGGTAATTCCTATGCAACCGGGAAATGATTACCTGGTATTTTGTTACCTGGACCTTGAAACAGGCAGACTTGCAGCTTCTTCAAAAGTTCATGCCTTCCTGGATAATGATGAACTTACGGTTAAACCTAACGAAGAAGTAGATCTTCTGGTAAGTAATGAAACAGACCTGGGGTATAATGTGATCGTGAACCAGCTGCACCTTGGTTTAATATATCATGATGAAGTCTTCAAACCTTTAAAGATTGGCGATTCCGTTCGCGGTTTTATTAAAAGAATCAGGAAGGATAATAAACTGGATATTATGCTCCAGCGGCCCGGCTATAGAGGTATAGAGCCTAATGCTCAAAAGATCCTGGATAAATTAAAGTCTGCCGGTGGATTTATGGATATTTCAGATAAATCTGATCCGGAAGATATAAAAAACCGACTACAGATGAGTAAAAAGAGTTTTAAAAAAGCAGTGGGAAATCTTTACAAACAAAGATTAGTCGAAATTAAGGAAGATGGAATTCATCTAAAAGACTAATTGCTGTAGCGGTAGGGGGAATATATTCGGGTATTATAAGATCGACGGTTAAAATTATTTAAGAACGGACTTGGATAAAACGGATTCATAAAAGAGTCATTTGCATCCCTAACCTTAACCTCTCCGGTTAATTCGAATAATTTCTTTTCTTTGGGTTTTTGCAGTGGTAAGGGAGATCCCAGGTTTATCTGTTGTTTTACCCTGTTTCTGTTCGATTTATCAATAACTGCCAGCATATCAATTTCCTCTTTCTGAAACTCATTTCTCAAATGCAGAAAAGAACCATCGGGTAAATTAAAATTGGATTGTTGCTGCCAGTTAAAGCTAAATTCCCTCCAGGTGTTATCAATCCCACGATTACTGATCTCGAAATCCTTACGATCCCAGTATTCCTGAGCTTGTCCCAGAGTTCCTACCAACAGGAATATGAACAGCAACTTCAATCTCATCTTTATAATTTATTAGCTAACACATCAAAAACAGTGCAAACCTAGATATTTTTATATCATTTATAATATACATTCTGAAAAATTGAAGGATAACACTATGCTAAAAGTTGAAAACGATTACTTTTGGCAGCAAAATATAGATCTTATTTAATATTATGAAAAAAATTATTTTTACACTGGCATTTTGCGCAATCGGGCTTTCTTCTTTTGCTCAAAAAGCAGATACATTTGAGGATAAAGCGGTGACTCTTATTAAACTTACTGCAGGTCAGCAATTTGATATAATGACAGAGCCTATCGTGGAAATGATCCCTGAAAAGAACAGAGCAGCATTTAAAAAAGAACTGGCCGCAAGTACCACCGAGCTTTATAATAAAATGGCAGATATTTATACTGAAAGCTTTACTGAAGCCGAGATAGATAAGATCCTCGCTTTTTACGCTACCCCTGTAGGTAAGAAAATGGTTGCTATAACTCCTGAACTTACTAAAAAAGGAATGGAAATAGGCCAGGCCTGGGGAATGGAATTGCAGCCACTTATGGCAAAATATATGAACTAAGTTTTATATTATTAAAAATAGCAAGCCTGCATTTTCGCAGGCTTTTTTTATTCAGCTTTCTGAAATCATTGTAAAGCACTATTTTTAACACAAAAATTATATCATGTCTAAAATCGACTGGAAAACTGTAAAAGAATACGAAGATATTACCTATAAGAAATTTAACGGAGTGGCCCGAATTGCTTTTAACCGTCCTGACGTACGCAACGCCTTCAGACCTAAAACCACCTCTGAACTTTTGGATGCATTTCATGATGCCCACGAGGATACTTCAATTGGGGTTGTACTTTTATCTGCCGAAGGGCCTTCAGCTAAGGATGGAAAATGGGCATTTTGTAGCGGTGGAGATCAAAAGGCAAGAGGACACCAGGGGTATGTTGGGGAGGATGGTTACCACCGTCTGAACATTCTCGAGGTACAACGATTAATTCGATTTATGCCAAAAGCAGTGATCTGCGTTGTTCCCGGTTGGGCCGTTGGTGGAGGACATAGTCTGCATGTTGTTTGTGATCTTACTTTAGCGAGTAAAGAGCATGCGATCTTTAAGCAAACCGATGCAGATGTAACCAGTTTTGATGCAGGATATGGATCTGCTTACCTGGCGAAAATGGTAGGGCAGAAAAAGGCACGTGAGATTTTCTTTTTAGGGCGTAATTATTCTGCCCAGGAAGCATACGAAATGGGAATGGTAAATGCGGTCATACCGCATGCTGAACTTGAAGATACCGCCTATGAATGGGCTCAGGAGATCCTGGCAAAATCACCTACCTCTATTAAGATGTTGAAATTTGCCATGAACCTTACAGACGACGGTATGGTAGGGCAGCAGGTATTCGCCGGAGAGGTTACGCGACTCGCCTATATGACCGATGAGGCTAAAGAGGGCAGGGACGCATTCCTTGAAAAACGTAAGCCTAATTTTGAAAAGAAATGGATTCCGTAGTCACTAATAAAATTCCATTAAAAAAGCCATGAAATCGTTCATGGCTTTTTTAATTATATAAATTGTCTTTTATCTCAATTTAGGATATTTCCCGGGGTTTGATTCATGCATGATGGAGTAGATTTTCTCATAAATATCTTCAGCAGATGGTTTCGAGAAATAATCCCCGTCTGTTCCATAAGCCGGTCTGTGTTCTTTCGCTGTCAGGGTTTGAGGTTTACTATCCAGGTACCTGTAGGCATTCTGTTCGTCCAGTACCTTTTGCAAAATAAATGCGGAGGCTCCTCCCGGTACATCTTCATCTATAACTAATAATCTATTTGTCTTTTCTACACTTTTAACAATATCGTGATTTACATCAAATGGCAGCAGCGATTGTACATCGATCACTTCAACATCAATATCAACCTCAAGCAATTCTTTGGCGACTTCTTCCACGATCCTTAGGGTAGAAGCATAGGATACAATAGTTATATCCTTTCCTTCCTTAACGGTCTCTGTAACTCCTATAGGGGTTTTAAACTCACCAAGGTTATTAGGTAACTTTTCTTTAAGTCTGTAGCCATTAAGACATTCTATCACTAACGCAGGAGTATCAAGATCTAGCAGGGTATTATAAAAACCAGCCGCTTTAGTCATGTTTCGCGGTACCAGCACATACATTCCCCTAAGAAGGTTTAGAAGACCACCCATTTGTGATCCACTATGCCAGATTCCTTCCAGCCTGTGCCCCCTGGTGCGAACTATCAAGGGCGCTTTTTGCCTACCTTTTGTTCTATAGTGAACCGTTGCAAGGTCATCACTTAATCCCTGCAGACAGTACATTACGTAATCCAGGTATTGAATTTCTGCAATTGGTCTCAAACCTCGCATTGCCATTCCAATACCCTGTCCCAGAATTGTGGCTTCTCTAATGCCCGTATCTGAAACGCGGAATTCACCGTATTTTTTCTGAAGTCCTTCCAACCCCTGGTTTACATCCCCAATTTCTCCTGAATCTTCTCCGAAAATAAGGGTATTGGGTTTGGAACTAAAGATTGTATCAAAATTGTCTCTTAATATGATTCTGGCGTCAACTTCTTCCGCTTCATCATCATAAGTTGGTAATATTTCAAGATCTGTATCTTCTTCTTTATATAAATGCGCGGCATAATCTTCATAGGCCTGGTCTGCAAATTTATCCAGCCAGTTTATAAGCGTATTTTTTGCAGGGGTATCGGTACCTATCAAATACCGCAGACATTTTCTTCCTATTGAAACCAGGTCTTTTTTTAGAGGCTCTTTAATTCCTTCAATCTCTTTTTTCAATGGATTGATGAAGTTTGCATTAGAGCTTGAACCTGCAGCATCCTCAAGAATTTTAATCAATTCTTTCTTTTTCTCGAGGGTTGGTTTTAAGTAAGAGGTCCAGGCATTATGCTTTGCCGTTCTTACTTCCTTTTTGATCTTTTTTTCCAGTTCTTCAAGTTGATCTGAAGTTGCGAAATCATTCTCGATCATCCACTCTCTGAACTTAATATTACAGTCGTATTCCTTTTCCCATTTCAGTCTTTCTTCAGACTTATATCTTTCGTGAGATCCGGATGTTGAGTGTCCCTGAGGTTGGGTTAATTCGTTTACATGGATTAGAACCGGCAAATGTTCCTTTCGTGCTATTGCCGAAGCTTTTTCATAAGTGTCTACCAGTTTGGGGTAATCCCAGCCTTCCACGACCATGATCTCATAACCGTCATTTTCCTCATCTCTCTGGAAACCTTTTAAGATTTCAGAAATATTTTCTTTTGTGGTCTGATGCTTTGCGTGTACAGAAATACCATATTCGTCATCCCATACATTGATCACCATTGGTACCTGCAAAACACCGGCTGCATTGATTGTTTCCCAGAAATGACCTTCACTGGTACTTGCATTACCTATAGTTCCCCACGCGATCTCATTTCCATTGTCTGAAAATTTTTCAGCATCTATTCCTTCTACATTTCTGAAAATCTTAGATGCCTGGGCCAGTCCCAGTAAGCGTGGCATTTGGCCGGCAGTGGGAGATATATCTGAACTGGAATTTTTCTGTTCCATCAGGTTTTTCCAATTTCCGTGTTCATCGAGGCTGTGGGTCATAAAGTGACCACCCATTTGCCGTCCCGCAGACATTGGTTCATTTTCCAGATTGGTATCGGCATATAAGCCGGCGAAAAACTGCTCTGGGCTTAATTCATTTATTGCCATCATAAAAGTCTGGTCCCGGTAGTATCCAGATCTCCAGTCACCTTTTTTAAAGGCTTTGGCCATAGCCAACTGAGGTAATTCCTTTCCGTCACCAAATATTCCAAATTTTGCCTTACCGGTAAGAACTTCCCGGCGCCCTAAAAGACTGCATTCCCGGCTGGTAACAGCAATCCTGTAATCTTCAAGTACCTGAGACTTGAATTCATCGAAAGAAATTGAATTTTCAGTTTGAGTTTCGCTATGCATGAACAAATTTTTGGATGCTAACAAATGTAGCGAAAAGTATCATTAAATACAATTCAAATTATTTAGCTAAAATTGATAATAATGTAATTTTAACCTTTAAATAGTATTTATTTTAGAATTAAAAGGGAAAGTATTAGGAATTTGTTGATAATTCCGAAATTGAATTACGGAAAAATTAATTCAAATGTTTTTCTTTTAATACCACCGCCTGGTAAATAATTTAATAAGCGTATTTATGTCTAAAGCAACAATAAACCGAATTCGCTGATCATAATCTGGTGCGCCCAGTTCCCATCCCAAAGTAGAATACACCGGGAAGAAAAGTTCAAAATAATCCTGGACCAGACTAATCCGGATCCCGGAATCAAATAAGACCTCACCCTTTTCACCTTTATTCTTTACCAATCCAACATCTCCATATGCGTAGATCCAGTTCCAGATATTGGTGCTGGCATTTACCGTGGATAACCACTGGTTTGCAAATTCCGGTTGTAACTGGGACTTAAAACCACCTTCGGCCACAATAATTTGCTGGCTGAATAAACCGCTTCCCTGGCTACGTCCATAATAATTGTAATCAAACAGGTAATCTGTAGGACGGTCCAGGGCAAAACTGAAATAGTCGTTGGAGCTGTCATCATTATAAAGAAACGCACCGGTAAAGAACCTGAGATTGATCTGCCTGTTATTAGTATAAAGTTTACGGTATTCTGCAGTTACCGAAACTTTACTGAATTTATCTGATAACTGGTAATCGAAAGATGCGGTTAAGTGTTTTAGGAAATTCGGGTTGCTGTAAATGTATTTTACGTCCAGTACGTTATAGTCTGGTTGGAGTAGGGGTTCTATTGGATTCTGGTCCCGGCGAACATTAATATTTCGTATAATTAATCGTTGCCTTTCGTTACTTCGTAAGTAGGAGTTACGGTAGGAAAATGCCAGAAAAGGAGTGAATTTTTCATAAAACAGATCAAAACCATAGGAAAACCGGGTACCGGAGACACCATAAAAAATACTGTAGAGATTTTCATTCTCGAATTGGTGTTCGTTATAGAGCGAAGCCGATCCTACCAGGGTTTCACTAGTAAACCCATATTTTGGAGAAATGGCAAAATTAAAAGTTCTGCTTAGAATTGTTTTGTTATATAATTTCGGGCCTATGGAAATTCCGTCATATAGATTATAATCAAATTCCGGCATAAAGAAAACCTGGTGATACCTGGGATCCTCCACATCCTGTAGTAGTCTAAACTGGATAGGTTTATCCAGAAGCGTAGTGACGGCCTTATAATTATTACGCTGGTTGAATTCCGGGATTTCCTGTTCATAATTCAAAGCCAGTCTCTCTATATTATCTTTTGGGATTGTTACACTAAGAGTATCCCGAATATTTTCTACCCAGGTTTTATAAACCACTTCTTTGTCCTGGAGGCCGTAGAGGCTTACAGGGAAATTGTTTTTTCGAAGATTTTGAATGGTAACTCTTAAAGAATCGTCCAGTTTCTTAACTTCTTTTATTCTGAAGTCTATCTTCTTGTTGGTAGCTACATAATCTTTATAAAACCATGAAATATCCTTGGAAGTGTTTTTTTGGAGGATATTCATAAAATCCTCATCGTTCACTTTCTTCAATTTATAGGTAGAATAAAATTCAGAAATAGATTTTTTTACCGACTGATCTCCCAGGAAATTCTCAAGGTATTTTATCCCAACCCCGGCCTTATAAGCATTGGCAATATTTTTATTGAATTTCACAAGTGAATCCTGGCTCGTGGTTAGTGGTTGATCCAGGTTCATCCTGGCCATGTTCATATACAAGAACTGGTATTGATCATTGAACTCCAAGTCTGCTGCATGAAACCAGCGTATTCCTATGATCTCGCTTAGCTTCCCAATCAATTTCATATTTGGATAATAAGTATCCACATAATCCATCATAAGTGAAACCATTATAGCATCTATAACCCATTTTTCTTCTCTTGGATTTATGAAGATCGTATTTTTGAGATAATTGGCCGTGATCGTTTTGAATAACTTAATATCATATTGAAAACCATCGGGAAATGGTCTAATGAATCCCGGCAACTGGTTTAGACCATATATAGGACTGTTTAGATAATCTTCCTGGGTGATGAAAATATTTTCGTGGGGGTATGCTCCAAGCCTTTCCTGCAGGAAATCCATACTTCTCTCCAATAAAGTCTTTTTAAGTTCAAACGCTATATTTTCATCTGCAATATTGGTAATTACCTGGTTAGGATCTGTTTTTATAGATTCGAAAATAAAAGATTTGGAAAGGTAGGTTTCACTGTCAACCCGGTTATTTCCTTCAAATTTTATGGTCTTAAAACCTCGTTTTGTTTGGGTTTGAGTGAGGTCCAGACCCGAGGCAGCATAATACTGCGTGGGAACATCAATGCTGATTTTGACCGTGTATGGATTTACGTACTGCGCTCCCAGGTCTTTATGGCTGTATAATTTCCAATTATTATCCAGCGGGGCGGGTACCATATACCAGTAGCGTAATTTGTAGTTACCCAGGTCGTCACGGCCATACCGGGTGAATTTGTCGTCGGGTATTTTTAGGTCATAATTAAGTGTAAACGTTACAGAATCTCCAGTTAAAAGTGGTTCCCTTAACTGTATCCTCACCAGGTCGACGACTTTACCGGGCCGGTCCCATTCCAGGTTGTCGCCGGAAATATTCGTGATAGATTTAATAGTGGTATGGCCACGTTCGTGATCTTTAGCAAAATGAAAACGTCTCGCATAATCCTCTGCGAAACGTTTTGCCAATGCTGAAGTTTTGCTGCTGAAAGCGTTATTCCAGTCGTTAAGATAAATAGTGTTTAATTCCCCGTCTCCGGTATTGATAAACTTAATCTTCTGATCGATCTGTATAGTATGAATGCTATCTATAAGACGCGCATTCACCTCGATGGCATTCTGGGCAGAAAGACATCCGGAAAAAAATAAAAGGATCAGGAAGAACTGAAGGTGTTTCAATTAAATAATTTTAGTACTGATGAGGAATCAGGGCTAAATATAATCAAAGTTTGATACCTTCAATTAAGCCGTTAACTAGAAATTAGGACTAAGATTATATTCCCCGTAGAATTGATCAAGAATTTCGATAACCTCGTCTTCTGTATCCACAACCTGAACCAGGTCAATATCCCCCTCGCTAATATTTTGAAAACTATCGAGTAAGGTCTTTTTAATCCAGTCTACAAGACCAGACCAAAACTCTGTACCTACCAGGATTATTGGGAATTTATCGATCTTATGTGTTTGGATCAAGGTGATCGCTTCAAAAAGTTCATCCAGCGTACCAAAACCGCCTGGCATCACTACGAATCCCTGGGAATATTTTACGAACATCACCTTGCGTACAAAGAAGTAATCAAAATCAAGGCTTTTGTCATTATCTATGTATGGGTTATCGTGTTGTTCAAAAGGCAAATCTATATTCAGACCTACCGAGGTACCTCCTGCAAGGTGCGCACCTTTATTACCTGCTTCCATAATACCGGGTCCACCACCTGTGATCACCCCATAACCGTGATCAACGATCTTTTTTGCAACTTTTTCTGCCAGTTTGTAGTACTTCATATCTGGCTTGGTCCTGGCAGAACCAAAAATGGATACACACGGGCCAATTTGGCTTAATTTTTCGTAACCATTTACGAATTCCCCCATGATTTTAAAAATCGCCCAGGAATCATTTGTTTTTATCTCATTCCAGGCTTTATTGCTATTCTGTGTTTTCATATTTATTTATTAGGGCAGTTCCTTTTTAAGAAACCTTGCCGTATAACTTTTTTTGTTTTTAACTATCTGTTCGGGAGTGCCGGTGGCAACAACTTCTCCGCCTCCTTTTCCGCCTTCGTATCCAATATCGATAATATGGTCAGCCATTTTAATAACATCCATGTTATGTTCAATTATTAAAACCGTATTTCCTTTATTGGTAAGGGTGTTTAAAACATCCATAAGAACGCGTATATCTTCAAAATGAAGACCCGTTGTTGGCTCGTCTAATATATAGAAAGTATTCCCGGTATCACGCTTGGAAAGTTCTGTTGCCAGCTTTATCCTTTGCGCTTCACCACCCGAAAGGGTCGTAGACTGCTGTCCCAGACTTATATAGCCCAGCCCAACATCCTGAATAGTTTTTAATTTTCTGTAAATTTTCGGGATATTTTCAAAGAATGGAGTTGCTTCATCGATCGTCATTTCCAGGATATCTGAAATTGATTTCCCCTTATATCTTATTTCCAGAGTTTCTCTATTAAATCTTTTTCCCTGGCAGGTTTCACATTCTACATATACATCTGGAAGGAAGTTCATCTCGATCACTCTTAGGCCGCCACCTTTACAGGTTTCGCATCTACCCCCTTTAACGTTAAAACTGAACCTTCCCGGTTTGTAACCCCTAATTAAAGCTTCAGGCGTTTTCGCAAATAAATTCCTAATCTCAGAAAATACACCGGTATAGGTTGCCGGGTTAGATCTCGGAGTTCTGCCAATAGGACTTTGATTGATATCTATTACCTTATCAATGTGGTCAAGTCCCTTGATACTCTTATATGGTTTCGGCTTTTTTACCCCGTTAAAATAATGCGCGTTCATAATGGGGTAAAGGGTTTCATTGATCAGGGTGGATTTTCCACTTCCGGAAACCCCGGTAACCGCGATCATCTTTCCTAGAGGGATACTAATATTTACATTTTTCAGATTATTACCCGTAGCTCCTTTGAGTTCGATTTTTTTACCGTTCCCTTTTCGGCGCTTTTCAGGGATAGCGATCTCCTTTTTGCCACTTAGATAATCTGCCGTAAGTGTGCTGTGTGTCATTAGTTCTGCAGGAGTGCCTTCAGAAATGATCTCACCTCCATGCTTACCGGCGCGCGGACCTATATCGATCACATGATCTGCCCGTTCTATCATATCCTTATCGTGCTCTACCACAATAACGGTATTACCAATATCCCTCAAAGATTCCAGCGAATTGATCAGTTTTTCATTATCCCTTTGATGCAGACCAATACTGGGCTCATCCAGAATATAAAGGACTCCTACCAGCTGGGATCCAATTTGTGTGGCCAGTCTTATTCTTTGTGCTTCACCACCTGAGAGTGATTTAGATCCACGGTTAAGATTCAGATAGGTAAGTCCTACATCCAGCAGGAACTGAAGCCTGGTTCTAATTTCCTTAATAACCTCCTCAGCGATCTGTAACTGCTTGTTTGTAAGTTTCTTTTCTACTCCATCGAACCACTCATATAAATCACTGGTATCCAAATGAGCCAATTCAGAAATATTCTTATCGTTTATTCTGAAATACAGGGCTTCTTTTTTTAGCCTTGAACCATTACATTCTGGACAATTTACCTTGTCCATATACTCTTTTGCCCAGCGCCGCAGAGATGTAGAGTCATTATTAATAAAAGTGGTCTCTATAAAATTTGCTACCCCTTCAAAATCTATTTTATAATCCCTGGTGATTCCTAAGGCTTTTGACTCCCTTGAAAATTTTTCTTTTCCTCCATTAAGAATCATTTCCAAAGCTTCATCTGGAATTTTACTTAAAGGATCTGTTAATTTGAAATCAAACCTTTCTGCGATCAGTTCAAGTTGAGAAAAAACCCAGTTCTTCTTTTGTGGCCCATGAGGGGCTAAACCGCCACTTTTTATGGACTTGGATCTATCGGGAATAATTTTATTAATATTTACCTGGTAAAGTGTTCCTATCCCGTTACATTTTGGGCAGGCACCTTTTGGAGAATTGAAAGAAAAACTATTTGGTTCAGGATTGGGGTAACTTATCCCGGTAGTTGGACACATAAGATTTCTACTGAAATATCTCACATTTCCGGTTTCCTGTTCCAGGATCATCAAAGTGTCATCACCATGGTACATGGCCGTTTTAATACTCTCACCAAGACGCTTATTTGATTCTGCCTTTTCCTCAATTTTGAGACGGTCTATGACGATTTCGATATCATGTGTTTTATACCGATCCAGTTTCATTCCCTTTTCGATGTCAACCATTTCCTCATCTGTCCTCACTTTCAGGAATCCCTGTTTGGCAATTTGTTCGAATAATTCTCTATAATGACCTTTACGGCTTCTAACCACCGGTGCCAGGATACTAACTTTTTTTCCGCTAAAATTCTCCCGGATCAATTCCTGGATCTGGGAATCTGTATAGCTTACCATCTTTTCGCCAGTATTATAGCTATAGGCCTCGCCGGCTCTGGCAAAAAGGAGTCTTAGAAAATCATAGATTTCGGTAATGGTTCCAACCGTACTTCTAGGGTTCTTAGAAGTTGTTTTTTGTTCAATAGCGATTACAGGAGAAAGCCCTTCAATTTTGTCTACATCTGGTCGTTCCAGGCTACCCAGAAACTGCCGGGCATAGGCCGAGAAAGTTTCTATATAGCGCCTTTGACCCTCGGCGTAGATCGTGTCGAATGCCAAAGAAGATTTTCCGGAACCGGAAAGACCGGTGATGACCACCAGTTTTTCTCTAGGTATATTAACATCAATATTTTTAAGATTATGGACTCTCGCGCCCAGTACTTCGATTCTATCTTCAGTTTTCGCCATAAAATTTTTCAAGACGGCAAAGTTACTTATTGTATTAATATTTAAAAAGTCAATACCAATCTACTGATGTTAAGGTTGCTGTAATTTTTAAGGGATTTTGAAAGATTAATTGTAAATGTGCTTAAAAATCATTTCAATTTAAAAAATACAGAAGTTCTACAGGTCTTAAAAGTTGCTTTTAAACTTCGATTTATGATTATCTGTGTCAGGATAATATTACCTGTATTATTCCCAAATATAGGGGAAAACACTTATATTTGATTCATTCGAAAATTACCCTCCCAATCTATTTTTACCATTTACGTTAATCTCTTAGTCCTGGCAATTTCTTGCAGGCTTCTGCGATGTTCATGATTTAATGTTACCTTTTTTAATGCCGGTTGATGATGGAAAAAAGACAACTTTTAATTGTAAGTAGTAATGAGGATTTTGTAGATAAACTTGTAGAACAGGTAAGTGTCAATTTCGAGATAACGAGGGAGAGATCAATTCACGTTGCTTTTAATACAGCCCTGAATTTATTACCTGATACTATCTTTTTTGATAAAACTTCCTATAACCGAACCTCCGATTTTCGCAATCTTAAAAATTTCAAATCCACTCATTTTTTAAATAAAAGTTTTCTTTTTGTATATGGAAAAGAGGAAGATCTGACTATTCTGAATAAACGATATAAAGCTATTATCGATGAATACCTCTCAGATACTATGGGCATAGACCAGATTGCCTTAAGGATTCGCCGAAACGTACAGTCGCAATGTTTTAATTACTGGCATGATTGCTTTATGGGATTGTTCAATCTGATGGCTCAGCCTGTGGTATTGTTAAAACAAAATAATATCCTTTTAATGAATGATAGCTTCAAAAAAACCTTTCGCTTAGATAAAACCGAGGGGCTGAAGCTAACCGATTTTGTGAATATTGAGAATAAAGCCAAAGTTAAGACCAGTCTTAGAAATTTTTCCAGGGGTAAGCACATGAAGGCAGTAACTAAGACTTCCTTGTTGTTACATAATGATAAATTGAGAAATGCCCGCATAAGTTTTTCCAAGCTAAGCAGGAATATTACAGACCAGTTTATAATGATGGTCGATTTCTCAGGTAACGAACTACAAATGGATGATAGTATTGGCAGCCACGCAAACCAGGTTGAAAAATGCTTCGAGGATAACAGTGAACTGGCAGAATTCAGCTTTACAAAAAGAGAAAAGGAAATAATATCTTTATTATGTAAAGGTTACAAAACCAAGGAAATCTCAGATGCTTTATTTATCTCTCCAAAAACTATAGAAAAGCATAGATCTAATATTATAAAAAGGACGAATTCAGAAACTATTCTGGAGAGTATTATTTTTGCTATTAACCATAATCTTGTGGATCTTCCTAAGTCTTAAATAAAAGCCAAATTACTGTTAAACAGTGGTTTGTTGAACGAATATAGGGGAATTCCCCCATGCCTTTACCGGAGATAGTTTTATAGTTTTACAATGTTTCGAAATGAACTAAACCAATAGGTTTTTTATTGCGAAATTATTTCCAGGACCCCCCAAGTCACTTTAACTTAATGTTTTGATACTTCACTTCCCGAGGGAAGGTCTGTATATATATTAACCATTCTAAATATTATTAACCAATACTGTTTCGTATGAAAAATTAAGTCACTCCCACCCAATCTCAACTTCCCCAGATCTTGATTATTGATCCTAAGATCCTCTGTGGCCATCTGTTCATTTGAGGTGATATTAAAGTTTTTTAACCATTCTAAATATTAAACCTAAACTTCGTAATTATGAAAAAAATTAATCGATTACTGGCGTTATGCGCTGTGCTTGCTCTGCTCTTAGCCGGATGTAGTAAAGAAGAAAGCTCAGTTAGACCTGAGGACAATCTTACCTTTGCAGAACTTACTTTTGAAGCCACACTAAATGATTTAGTTAATAGGGCAGCTGCAGTGAATAAAGATCATTTGGATGATATTCCAGATTGTTCTGTTACAGAACCAGCTTATGTAGAATTAGAAATATCCTATACTGGACAGGCTCCAGAAACCACGGGAGTTATTACCCTGGACATTCTAAAAGATGGAGACGGCTATTTCACAGAATATTCTGAATTATTAAAAATTCCTGTAGCAAATAATGGTGAGGTTACTGTCTCGCTGGACAGCTTTGTGGTCTATAATTCTGAAGGAGTGAAAATATGGATTGCTCCTATGGAATCTGCAGGTGATTTCTCTGGCTATGTTGACGATCCTCTGCCAGTATTGTTCCAGGTACAGGATGGTACTAAACCTTATATAGATGTTGAGGTTTTATGTTTCGATAATCGTATGGTTAACGAATATGGTTATGTATTCTTTGAGCTTGAAAATACCGAGCTTATTGAGTTCTGTATTTTCGGAAACTTCTGTCCACCTCCAGGGCTTAGACATGCTTTGGCTTCATACAGCGTAGCTGTTTGGACAGTTGATGATCAGGATCAAATCCTGGATCAGTTATATACCAATGAAGAATTGTTTAGTAAAATTGAAGAGAACGATGCCGGTGAATTGGCAGCAGATCCTGTATGTATGGTTTTACCAGATAAACTTGGTGAAGAAGACCGTTATAGAATTGAAATAACAATTGAAGAAGGTCCGGATGCCGGACAGGTCATTAGAACTAGTATTCTTTCAGATCTGGAAGTTCGTACTTTCTTTGACGGAGATGACAACCTGGAATACTTCCACTTCTTCGAAGGATGTGATGAGCCAGATACCCCACCAATCTTTGATGATCCTCGTGATAACAGAATGACCTATAAAACCTGTGTTAAAGAGTTGAATGATTCAGGAGTCATAGCTCTCGCAGCAGTTTCTATTAAGGGATCTATTCTCGATGTAACAATTCTGGCTACAGGAATGGAACCAGGAAAACATCCGCAACATATTCATGGTAAAGATGGAATGGACGCTGTATGTCCACCAGAATCAGCTTCAGGAGATGATGACATAATTACTTTGACAGAGGGAGTGCCATTCTATGGAGGAGTTCGGTTAGGATTAGATATGCCAGGAGGGGATTTCCCAACTGCAGATGCTATGGGTAATTACATATATCAACGAACCCGAACCCTTAGCGCAGACCAAAAAGCAGGTTTAACACCCCTTGACCAAAAAGTGATCGTGCTACATGGCATAGGAGAAGATTTATTGCCGGTTGCCTGTGGTGAACTGGAAAAAATAGAATAGAAGATCAAAGCCTGTCTGGGATCCTCAGACAGGCTTCTGATTATTTATTAACCATTCTAAATATCAAATTAAAACTTTTTATAATGAAAAAATTAAAAATCGGCATGAGCTGCCTGGCAATCATAGCATTGCTTTTTACCTCATGTAGTAAAGATGAGGGGACTTCCCCGGGAGATGATCCCAATGTGCAATCTGTAGAGCTAACATTTGGAGCTCTTTTAAATGACCTGGCAAACAGGGCTTCAGAAGTAAATAAAGGACATTTTAGTGATGTGCCAGATTGCTCTGATGGAACACCAACTTTTGCCAGAATCAATTATGAATATGGCGGTACTGACTATCAAACTGATGTTGAAATCTTAACAGATGGAACAGATTTTTTTACTGCTTATTCTGACGAACTTAAAATCCCCGTAGCAGATGGAGGATCTGTAGACGTTACCCTGAACGGCTTTAGAGTCTATGACGGTGACCCAGATAGCGGAGGAGCCTTAATATGGATCGCACCGGTTGAAGAAACACCAGGTGAATTCGATGGCTATGTGAGCAACCCGCTCCCATTTGTATTCCAGGTTCAGGACGGTACCAAGCCCTATATTCCGGTTGAAGTACTTTGTTATGACAGACGTATGGTAAACGAATATGGTTATCCATTCTTTGATCTTGTACCGGGCAAATTATATCCGGTTTGTTTCTTTGCCAATTATTGTCCAAGTCCTAATGGTAGACATTATGTTGGATATTATAGCATTGATTTAGAATATGAAGATATAAACGGAGATAGAATTTCTCTTTATAGTACCTCTCAAACTCCAGATGTTTCAGCTGACGGCAGCGCCGCAGACCCATTATGTCTGGTTATTCCTGAATCACCGTTTGATGATCTGGACAGAGACTATATTTTCTATACCGTAACTCCACTAGACTGGCAACAAAGTTATGGAGATATTGATAACACGCCTCTTCCAGAGGTTGGATTAAGCTGGAATGATATTGATTCCTACCTGAATGCCGATGGTGACACTGTAGAATACATTCACTTGTTTATTGGCTGTGAGCCACCAATTGAGGACTGTCCACTTTCACCTGAAATTGACAGAGATGGGGATTGTGTGCCAGATAATGACGATTGTGTTGGAGATGACTGTGATAATTGTCCTGGTGTAAATAATCCAGATCAAGCCGATTCAGATGGTGATGGTGATGGTGATGCCTGTGATAATTGTCCGAATGTCCCTAATGGCGACCAATCGAATATTGATGGTGATCTATATGGAGACGTTTGTGATAACTGTCCGGAAAAGCCAAATAATGATCAAAAAGATACAGATCTTGATGGAACAGGAGATGAGTGTGACGTATGTCCGTTGGTAAAACCTGAGAATGATAATGACGGCGATTGTTTACCAAACAACGATGATCCTTGTCCGGATGATGCATCAAATAACTGCGATGAACCAGAAAAAGGACAATGTGGAACCGCATTCATGTATTCTGACAACCTTAGAATAAATGAAGTTACCAACTCTAATCGTTGGGGCTGGATCGAGTTCTTTGATGAGGACGGAAGCATAACCCGGGATATTTACGTAGGAGCAGGTCAAAATGATCTGAGTAAAGGTACCAATATAGGTAGCGTTACTATTTCCAGAGATGGTTCGAATTTAAAATTCGATTTCGATCTAGAGGGAGATTACAGCTTTAGCAGCCTGCATATTCACGTAGCAGATACGGAAGAGGAAGCTTATGGTGTAGCCAAATCTCCTGGAAGATATAATAGAAATAGCATATTGGTTGGACTGGAAGATCAGAGCCTGGATATTCTTGATGATCTAGCAGATGATTTCTGGGTAATCGTTCATGCAGATGCGTGTGATGATAACGATAGCGATGACTAATTATATAAGCCGGTCGCTTTGGCGACCGGCTTTATCTATATTTTTAATTTAAAGCAAAAAGTATTATGAAATTTATATATAACTATTTAGCCTTCGCCGCAATTGTGGCAATGCTATTTACTTCCTGTAGTAAAGATGAAAATACTACAATTTCAAATGACCCATCGGTTCAATCGGTAGATCTAACTTTTGGTGCATTATTGAATGACCTGTCCAGGAAAGCAGAAGTTAATAAAGAACACTTTGACAATGTTCCTGATTGTTCAGATGCAGAACCTGCCTATGTGGAACTGGAAATTTCTTATGCAGGCCAGTCGGCAGAATCTATGGGCGTAATTACCATAGATATTCTTTCTGAAGGGGGAGATTATTTTACCGATTATTCCGAGAAACTAAAAATTCCCGTTCCAGATGGGGATGAAGTAGATGTTACCCTAAAGAGTTTTATTGTATTCGATGCCGAAGGCAATAGAATTTGGATTGCACCCATCGCCCCGGATGATAATCCAGATTTATATGATGGTTATGTGCAAGATCCATTGGAATTCGTATTCTCAGTACAGGACGGAACAAAGCCTTATATAGATGTTGAGGTTTTATGTTATGACCGAAGAATGGCTAATGAATATGGTTACGTATTCTTTGATGTAGTGCCCGAGGTAATTTACCCTTACTGTTTATTTATAAACTACTGTGACGAGGATGGAAGACACTTTGTTGCTAATTACAGCGTAGACCTTTACTTTGGTCCTGATGATACCGGTATCCAGTTATATGATGGTATATCATTAGATGATGTAGATGATGCAGATTATGGTATTGTGGCTGGAAATTACTATTCAGATCCATTATGTCTTATAGTTCCTGGTAAACCAGATGCTCTTGCAGCAAATGCTCCATATTTATTCCTGGTAATCTATCCTAATGACTGGGATGGAAATTATGGAGATATCGATAATTCTCCTATCGAGGTTCAATTGAGCTGGAATGATGTGAATGGATTATTGAACGCTGATGGAACCACTAATGAATATGATCACATCCTAATAGGTGAATGCGAAGGTGCTTTGTCTGGTGACGGCTCTGGCGGAAACGGTGGAGGTACCGAATGTGATCCAACTAATCCACTAGCCGACTGTGATGACGATGGTGTTGACAATGGCGATGACCTTTGCCCAGATACTCCTGAGAATACTCCAGTAACTTCTGAAGGTTGTGCTGATGCGGATGAAGATGGAATTGCTGATAAGGACGAGAAGCCGGGATGTATAAATGATCCTGATGCTAATTGTGGAGAAACTAACGGACCAGTGGCTTGTGACCTTACTATTCCAGCTCCAGATTCTGGATGTTCAGAATATTTTCTTGAAGGGTTAGACGGTTTTGTTCAAATTACTCAGCCAGCCGGTGAATTTCCAGATCCGTACTTTATAGTACCTGAAGGTGGCGGTGACGATGACAGAATTGGTAGTGTTACAATACAGTTAAGTGATGACCTATATCCTGTAGTTACCGTAATTTTAAACGAAGGTTTCAGTGCAGATGATTATATTATTGAAGTGAAAGACGAAAGTGGAAGTGACGTCACTTGCGAAAACGGTATTTCACTACCAACACCCGGTGGAGACGAGCCTGATATTTTCGAAGAATTTAGTAATCTCGGTAATTATGATTATTCATTCTTTGTTAGGATACAAATTAATGCATGTTCTGCGAATTAGAATATTAGATATTAACCCGACACTATTATTTGACCGGGGGGTGACTAATATTGCGGGTTAATTTACTCATTCTCTGTTGAGGATGTTGTATGGGCTGTCCGGATCTTTTCCGGACAGCCTTTTTTTTTATTTTCTTAAAAAAAGTTAAGGTTTTCAAAAAAAATAATATGTTGAGGTTATCAAACAAGGATATCAGGTTGTTTTTAAATCTTAAAATCTGCGGGAAACTATAACGGATTCAGCGGATTTGAGAAGTTCGAAAACAATTTTTCAATGTTTAATCGAGATCCCCAGATCTTATTCAATAATTCAAATTCAAAAAAATTGTAAGAATTTGATTGTTAAAAAATTAACTGAAAGTTAAGTTAAAATTTTTGGAACGGACTTTGTAAATCACTGACCGGAAATCGAAACTTAGGAACCATTTAAATACATAAATAAAAAAGACCTACTTATGAGAAAATTGAAATTTATCTTCGTACTACCAGTTCTTGCATTTTTAGCTTGTAGTGAAGATCCAGTTACCGATCAGATTGGAACTGAGAATGAGCCCCAAACTCAAACAGTTACTTTTCAGGATGATCTAACAGAAATGGCTTTCCCTGATTCTAAGGGAGCTGAAACAGAAATTTATTATACTGGAATCAAATTGCCAGTTGAGGATATAGATGGAAAATATGTCTATCAGGGAGATATTATTATCCCAAAGTCCGAAACATCTAAAAGTCCTGTAAAGTTAGTTTACGAAGAAGGTGAAACCCCTTCTGAAAAGAGTGTAGGGAGGACTTCTGCCTACTGGACAGACAATACAGTATATTATGAAATAGATGGTAGTCTGCCAGATAAGAATCGCGTATATGATGCTATTAGCCATTGGGAGGCCAATACTAACCTGGAATTTGTAAAACGTTCAGGGCAGTCTAATTATATCTACTTTACCCCAGGCTCCGGTTGTTCTTCATACGTTGGAATGGTTGGCGGCAAACAAAACATTACCCTTGCTGATGCCTGCTCAACAGGTAATACTATTCACGAAATTGGGCACGCTGTAGGCCTATGGCATGAACAAAGCCGTGTAGACAGAGATAATCATATCACGATTAATTTTAATAATATCCAAAGTGGGAGGGAGTATAATTTCAAAACCTATGCAGCCACAGGTTACGATGGTAAAGAATTTACTACCAGTCTTGATTTTGGATCTATTATGATGTATAGCGCTTATGCTTTTTCAAGTAACGGGCAGCCTACGATCACCAAGAAAGATGGCAGTACTTATAGCACCCAGAGGTCTGCATTGTCTAGTGGAGATATACAAGGTGTGAATTCTATGTATCCAGCAGGAACTGAGGCTGTAAGCAACTATATAAATGGTGAATACTACACCATCAGTGGTCTGACAGTTTTAAGGTATTCGGATGCCTGGTTCTACTATGGACCTTTTGGTTGGAGAGAGGTTAAGCTTTATAATGGATACTGGTATTGGGCTTAATATAATAGTCACAATTTTTTAAAATTAACTGTGTAAAGAAAATGTTAAAGCAACACCCATTGTGGAATAATTACACAGTTAATTTTTTAACATTGGCTTCGAAGCAATTTTAAGACAATCGATAAAGAGTAAATTTAATCGATAAAAATAATAACTGAATTTACCGGGACGAATCCTTTACCCAAAATGATTCTTTCCATCACGTTTAACTAAAATCCTACTTATGAAAAATCTCAAGTATCTTTTGGCAATTCCATTGTTTGGATTAATTGCCTGTAGCGAAGATGAGCTGTCTAATTCGCTAACAGAAGAAAATGAATCATTGGCTTATCTGGCCGATGAGTTCACAGAAGTTGCTTTTCCTTCCAAATCTGGAGAAGTTTCCAATATCTACTTCGCGGGTAGAAAGCTGCCAGTCGAGGTAATTGAAGGTAAATATCTTTATCAGGGTGATATCTTTTTACCGGAGTCTAATATCACTAAAGGTCCGGCTAATCTGATACTGGAAGCAGATGAGGATCCTGCGACGACCGACAAAAGTGTTGGAAGAACAGAATATTTGTGGCCAGATAATACCGTTTATTATGATATCGACCCTTCCCTTCCGAATCAGCAAAGGGTAAATGATGCTATTGCTCATTGGGAATCTACGACGGCAGTTCAATTCGTAAGACGTTCTTCTGAATCAAATTATATATATTTTACACCGGGTGGAGGATGTTCTTCATACGTGGGAATGATAGGCGGTAGACAGCCTATCACGTTAGCAGACGCTTGCTCTACAGGGAATACTATCCACGAGATAGGGCATGCTGTAGGCCTGTGGCACGAACAGAGCCGTGCAGATCGCGATCAAACGATAACCGTACATTTTGATAATATCCAATCTGGAAGAGAACATAACTTTTATACCTACGTAGAAACAGGGTATGATGGAGCAGATTATACTGCAGGTCTGGACCTTGGTTCTATAATGATGTATAGTTCTTATTCATTTTCTGCGAATGGTCAACCTACTATTACAAGGAAAGATGGTTCAACATATTCAGTGCAAAGATCTGAACTTTCTAACGGAGATCTTGAGGGAATCCAGGTAATGTACCCGGGAGCAGTTCCAGAGCCGGAGCCAACCGAGCCTGAACCAACCGAACCTGAGCCTACAGAGCCTGAACCAACCGAACCAGAACCTACTAATCCTGAAACAGAATATATCAATGGGGAATACTATGTTATTGAAGGGGTAATGGTTCTAAGAAAGAATGATACCTGGTATGTTGAAAAAGGTAAAAATCTTAAAGAAGTAGAGCTAATTAGCGGTAGATGGAGATTCGTTAAATAGAAATTTTAACATTAAAAAATGAAAAGGCCGGTATTTTACCGGCCTTTTTTGACTTCTTCAAGTTCCAGGATCTTTTCCCTGCTGAAAATAATAACCTCATCAAAGAATATTTCGAATTCAAATTGAAAATCCTGGTAATGCTCTTTTAGTTCTTTTATCGCCAGGTGCATGTCAGACTTTTTTCCTGTGCGCCGGTTCAGTCCGGCTAGTACGTGTTCAATCCCTTCAATCGAGGCATAACTTAACAACCAGTTATCCCTGATCATATAAGGCAGGAAACTCTGAACTTTCGATGGCAAAACATCAAAATTATCTTTTAATAGAGCATAAAAATCCAGGGTATATTTTTTTAATGGTGTTCCGGAATATCTGGACCAGTTCGCGGCCAAAAAGTGATCATAGAAAATGTCAATAATGATCCCGCTATAATGGCCATAAATTGGAAATAAGCGTCTTGTACTTTGCATAAAAACAGGATGGGTATCGGTATAAAAATCTATAGCGCGGTGAAGTATGATCCCGGTTTGAATTTCTGCCGGATATTTCTTGTATTTCTTTCCTTTTATCGAATCGGCCATAAAATTACCAATTTTGATCTGGTCGTTATCGCCTGATAAGTAGATGTGGGCAAGGAAATTCATTTCGTTAATATACAACTTTATCAATGCAGGGGTTAATTTTTGTTAAGTTTTGGAGAGTAGGTGACCTCCCATGTATATTTGTGGATTATTGATAATACCAGATTAGACAGGCTATAATAATTTTAAAAAATCAGGAATGACCTTAATAAAATCAATTTCAGGAATTCGCGGAACCATTGGTGGTAAAACCGGTGAAAATCTAACCCCGGTAGATACTGTAAAATTTGCTGCAGCATATGGAACCTGGCTTAAAGCAAATTCAGAAGATAAAAAACTGAAAGTCGTTGTGGGGAGGGATGCCCGAATTTCCGGTAAGATGATCCAGGAACTAACTATGAATACCCTGACCGGATTAGGCATAGATGTAGTTGATCTTGGCTTATCTACCACACCTACGGTAGAAGTCGCAGTTCCTCTGGAAAAAGCTGATGGAGGGATCATTCTTACGGCCAGTCACAATCCAAAACAGTGGAATGCCCTTAAACTACTTAATAGTAAGGGTGAATTTTTAGATGGTAAAGCGGGTTCGAAAATACTTCAGATCGCCGAGGAGGAAAGTTTTCAATTTGCTGATGTGGATGCGCTTGGCAAAATAACCATCATCGAGGATTATATAGAAAAGCATATAGATGAAGTTTTAAAACTGAAGCTGGTGGACCGAGATAAAGTTGCCAGTGCCAAGCTAAAGGTGGCTGTGGATGCGGTGAACTCCACAGGTGGGATTGCTATTCCCGCTTTGTTGAAGAGAATGGGTGTGGAGGTAATTGAACTCTATTGCGAACCAAATGGGCATTTTCCGCATAATCCCGAGCCATTGAAGGAACATCTTGGAGATATATGTGAGCTGGTTAAAAAAGAAAAGGCAGACTTTGGTATAGTGGTAGATCCAGATGTTGACCGACTTGCTTTTATTGATGAAAACGGAGAAATGTTCGGAGAAGAATACACCCTTGTGACCTGCGCCGATTATGTTTTATCTAAAACACCGGGTAATACGGTAAGTAACCTATCTTCGTCCCGCGCCCTCAGAGATGTTACCGAAAAGCACGGCGGCAGTTATGAAGCCAGCGCTGTAGGTGAGGTGAACGTAGTACAGTTAATGAAAGATAATAATGCTATTATTGGAGGAGAAGGCAATGGAGGTATTATTTATCCTGAGGCCCATTATGGAAGAGATAGTCTTGTGGGCTCTGCATTATTTCTTACTTATTTAGCTGAAAATGGTAAAAAAGTTTCTGAATTAAGGAGCGAATATCCTTCCTACTTTATGAGTAAAAATAAGATCGAACTCACACCGGGACTGGACGTGGATGGTATTTTAAAATCTGTTGAGAAAAGGCATGAAAAGGAAGAGATCTCGACTGTAGATGGGGTAAAGATAGATTTTCCGGAAAACTGGGTACATTTGAGGAAATCCAATACAGAGCCAATCATTCGTATTTATACTGAAGCGAAATCACAGCAGGAAGCAGATGAACTTGCCCAAAAAATGATCAGGGAAATTCAGGATATTATTACCTAGTCTATTATCTCAGCATTATCAGGTATGGGCTCATTACGATGTTTCCATCGTTTATGAGTCCATAAATAATATTCCGGTTTCTTATAAATTTGCTTCTCCAGGTATTCAACAAATTTTTTGGTGATGGCGTGTGGTGGTTCGCCGGGAGCATCCTCAGTAATTGGTTTGAGAGTTGCTTCGTAATATCCCCGCCCAACTTTTTCTACATGTAGGTATACTACAGCCATATCCATTTTCCTGGCCAGCCGGTCTGATCCATCGAATACTGGAACCTTAATTCCCATAAAATCTATCCAGTGTTTCGCGCGACTTAATTTTGGGGATTGATCGGCGATCATTCCGTAATTCCCAAGGATACCATGCTCCTGGTTGTACCTTATGACCTCTGTGGTTTTCTGGGTGGTGATCAAAGTTCCACCAAACCTTCCTCTGATTTTCTTTACCAGAGAATCGAAATGTTCATTCTTAATTTTTTTATAGATACCGTAAGTCTTGTATTTAAGTCCGTATAGCTGCAAGGCATTTATCCATTCATAGCTGGCATAGTGACCACACATTACAATAAGACTTTTGTCGAGACTTTCTAATTTCCTCAGGTAATCCAGGTTGGTAAAGGTGAAGCGTTTGGCGATCTCTTTTTCTGAAATACTGATGCTCTTGATCATCTCCAGAAACATATCGCACATATGGCTGTAAAATTTTTTTTCTATCCTGTTGATTTCCATTTCAGGTTTATCGGGAAAGACAAGTTTGAGATTTTCCCTTACAGTTTTTCTTCTATAGCCAATCACATAATAAACCAGGAAAAAAATGGCGTCAGAAAACATGTAAAATAATCGGAAAGGTAGAATGGAAACCACCCAAAGAATAGGGTAAACAAGCCAAAAAACTAATCCATGCATAAAAAAACTTTCGGCAAATATATGGTATATTTGAAACTAAACTTAAGCAAATATGGGAGAATTAAGCCTTGTAACGCTCGTGGTAATTGCGGTGAACGTTCTGGTTTCTTTTAAAGGTTTCAGTAAACAAACTTTTTTTAACAAGTATAAATTTAACATAGCAGAAATAAAAGGTGGATCCAAATTTCAAATTTTCACCTCAGGTTTTCTTCATGTAGATACAGGGCATCTTTTTGTAAATATGCTAACCCTGTATTTTTTTGCGAATGTCCTGATCTACAATTTAGGCTCTATTGCATTTCTTATAATTTACTTAGGTAGTTTATTATTAGGTAATCTCCTATCATTCTACTTTCACAAGAATGATTATAATTATACTGCCGTTGGCGCCAGTGGAGCAGTTATGGGGGTTTTGTATTCCGCGATACTTTTACAACCAGATATGACCTTAGGCTTATTCTTTGTAATTCCTGTTCCGGCCTATATCTTCGGAATAGGTTATTTACTTTACACAATCTATGGGATGAAAAAGAGGACAGATAATATTGGGCACGACGCACATTTTGGAGGTGCTACCGGCGGATACCTCATCACGATGTTATTTGCTCCATGGGTCTTTGAAGCGCACTTATTGATGGTGGTGCTTTTGGCGATTCCCATTGTTATTCTTTTTTTTCTGCAAAGAACAGGCTATATATAGTTTGGTATTCTTATTGGATATATAGTAACTCTAATAACTTATTACTATGAAAAATATATTATTTGCTCTGGCTCTGATAGTCACTATGCCAATCATAGCGCAACAAGAACCGCACCGCTCTGTAGTTCATGTAACCGGGGAAGGTATTGTAAATGTTGAGCCAGATGAGGTGCTCATTAAATCAAGAATAGAACACGAAGGTTCTACAGCTGCCCAGGTTAAGAAAGAAAATGATGAAGTTGTAGCTCAGGTCATCAAATATCTAAAATCTCAAAATATTTCTGAAAAAGATATACAAACAGATTATATGAATCTTAATAAGAGGTATGATTATAATGAGAAGACCTATAGCTATGTGGCAAATCAGGCGATTTCAATAACGCTCCATGATATTGGTAAATATGAAAAGATCATGCGTGGCCTGTTAGAAAATGGTTTGAACCGAATAGATGGTATACAATTTAAATCTTCTGAAATGGAAAAATATGAGCAGGAGGCCAGGAAAAAAGCTGTTCTAGATGCTCAGAATATCGCCAGGCAACTTGCAGAACCTTTAGGACAAACTATAGGCAGGGCTATTACTATTAGCGAAACAGATTACAACAGTTTTCAGCCAATATATAAGATGGATGCCGCAATGCAGGAAATGAATATGTCGAACGAAGGAGGGCAAACAATAGCTCCGGGAGAGTTAGAAATTAAGATCAAAGTGAGTATAGGATTCGAATTAAAATAAAAAAAGCGCCGAAAGGCGCTTTTTTTATTATTCAAATTGAAAATAATTACTTCAATAATTCACCGATCTTATTGGTCAATTCTTCACCTCTTAGATTTTTAGCGACGATCACACCATCTTCATCAAGGATGAAGGTTGCAGGAATAGATCTCACCCTGTACTTCCTGGCAACAGGCTCATCCCAGAATTTAAGGTTGGACACATGGCTCCATTGTTCAAGATTGTCATCTTCAATAGCTTTCACCCACCTGTCTTTTTGACCAGGTCTGTCCAGGGATACACTTATGATATTTAAGCCCTGATCCTTGTACTTATTATAGGTTTTAACCAGGTTTGGGTTTTCAATGCGACATGGCTTACACCAGGCAGCCCAGAAATCTACCACGGTGACTTTACCAAGATTATCTTCAAGTGACAATTGCTCACCATCTGGAGTAGGAGCTGTAAATGAAGGTGCTTTGCTTCCTATTTCCGCAGCAAGACTATTATCCAGGGTCTCCTTTAAGGATTTGGCTAAAGGTGTTTTTTTCAGTCTTTCAGAAATTTCACCGTACATTTCTCTTACTTCCGCAGAAGTATGCGATCTCATGTTAAGCATATCTGTTAACAACATTACCGATACATAGGAATCTTTGTTTCTGCTGAAAAGTTCTTCTTTGAAGTTTTTGTCATTATCCCTCAATTCCTGCTGGGTGTTTCTAAGACTGTTCAATTGGGCGGTATCCCTTGCCGATGCAGCGTTTCTCATATCGGTTTGCATACCAACCATTTTCCGGTTTAATTCCTTTAAATGGCTCAAATATTCATTTAAAGCTTTATTCTCTTTTCCTCCCGTAACCAGGAAGTTCCTCAGGCTATCTTTATTAATGTCGAAATTTATTTTCTGATTCTCAGAAATAAAGACCACGTTACCATTTAAGCCTTCAAATCCTAAAAAACTCAAAGTTGGTAATTCCTGTTCTTCAAGGTCAATTTCAAATTTACCATCCTTGACTACTGCGGTATCAATAGTTTTAAGGCTTCTGGTAGATTCATCCCTCTCTGATATATAAACTTTTTTGCCATCCTCAAATCCGTCGATGGTACCACTTAAATAGTATCCTTTATCTTCCTGGCAGCTGCTAAGAATTAAAGCAAAACCAAAAAATAATATGGCCAATTTTTTCATTTGTTCCGTGTTTTTGACAAAAATAAAGAACTGCTTATTTATAGACGGGCAATATTTATAAATTATTGTTAATTTAAAAGTAGTTGCTTACCTACAGAGGCAATTACTTTTAATTTTACCTTAAATTACCAGGTTATGACGAAGCAGTTAAAAGAGTTTCCTTTAGAAATAAAGATCAGCTTTCACAAGGTAATTGAACAATACCAGAGGGAAGTAAATGAGATCGAAAGCAGTATTTCCCGGAAATACCTGCAGGAAATGCTGGATTATATATCAGATTATCCCGCGTTGGCAGAAGGTTTTAATGATCTCGAACTTTTAAAGGAATACCGCGAGCCTATAAAAATTCTTTTAGATGATCTTTTTCCCAGTATACTTACTAATAATGAAATCAAGGCTGCCTCTATACCGTTTCATGATGTTTTGTTCAATAAATCCAAAAGATTGAAACAGATCCTGGCAAATGCCGGCGAGGATTTTGAACTCACTTTCAGGAATACAGATGAAGATATGATTTATATATTTTCCTGTATCCAGATACTAAAGCATCACTATGATTTCCAGATAGACGTATCCAGGCCTTTATACTATGATATTCCAGATGAGAACGGCATCCAGCGTCATTACCGTATAGCCATGAATGCAGATTTTGTTGAAATCATTAAGAAAGATGATGCACCAGAAATATCGCAGGAAGATGTGGATAGACTGCTGCAAAACGTAGATGATTCAGACCTGTGGAAGGAAAAATTTCCTCCCGGTAGTTATATTTTTAAAGGCTTTACTATTGTGAACCTTACAGATGTGACTATAGATGATGCTATTTCAGAATTAAAAACAACTCTTTTATTTGAGGAAGTAAATGAAGCTGAAGAATTACAACAACTTCAGGAAATTTTCAGGTCTATATATAAAATTTCAGATCTGCGGGTTGGCTTCACGGTTTTTAATCATAAAGAAATGATCTTTGAACGAATGGAGAATGATGATGCCAGAAGTTTTATTCTGAATAATAAGCTGGCTAATGACTGTGAAACGGGTATATGTAAAAAGGGATTTCAGAAACTGATAGATAGTAATACTTATTTCACTATCTCGAATGTTGAAGATTATTTAAAGGAAAATGATAACCTCCTGGCAAGAAATCTTGCTGAAAATAAAATTAAAAGCTGTTTGCTGGCACCTATAGCCAAAAACGGTAAACTGCTGGGGATATTGGAACTGGTATCGCAAAGGAAAAATGAACTGAATAGTATCAATGCGATTAAACTTGACGATATTCTTCCCTATATTGTTTCTACTGTGGAACGTAATCGAAATGATTTCGAAAACAGGATTAAAGCAGTGATACAAAGTGAATGTACTTCCATACACCCAAGTGTGCTTTGGGTATTTGAAAAAGAAGCTAAAAAATTCATTAGAGACCTCGATAAAGACGGCCTGGCCTCCTTTAAAGATATCACCTTTAAGGATGTTTATCCGCTTTATGGACAGATTGATATCGTGGCCTCTTCAGAAGCTCGTAATGAGGCCATTAAGCAGGATCTCCTGGACCAGCTGGAAATCATTCTGAATATTATTGAAAAAGCTTATCAAATCGAGGAGCTGCCGATATATGACCAGGTAAAATACAGGATCTCAGATTTCAGAGAAGAACTTTTAGATAAACTGAATGCAAGTAGTGAGCAAAAGGTTTTTAATCTTCTTCAAAAGGAAGTGAATCCTTTAATGAGCCATTTAAAAAAGCAATCTGCTGAAATCAGGGAATTGGTAGATGAGTATTCTAATATGCTCAACCCGGAAACCGGTCTGGTCTATAATCATCGCAAAAAATATGATGATACCGTGCAGCAGATCAATCGCACCATGTCACGGTATATCGATAAAAAACAGGTACAGGCCCAGGAGATCTATCCGCATTATTTTGAAAGATATAAGACAGACGGGGTAGATCATAACATGTATATTGGTGCCTCCATGGCGAATAAGCGTCCTTTTAATAAGGTTTATTTATTCAACCTGAGACTCTGGCAATTGAGTACCATGTGTGAGATGGAAAACCGTTTCTACCAGTTGCAGGAAAAAACGCCTATCAATCTTGAAGCTGCGTCTCTCATTCTTGTATATAATAGTACCATGTCTATACGTTATAGAATGGATGAAAAGAAATTTGATGTTGACGGCACATACAACGCCAGGTACGAGATCATTAAGAAACGCATTGACAAAGCTTTCGTGAAAGGAACCGAGGAGCGTGTGACCCAGAAGGGTAAAATGACCATTGTATATTCCCAGGGAAGCGATGAAAGAGAATATTTGCAATACATAAAATACCTTCAGGCCAAAAAGTATTTTGGAGACCAGGTAGAGCTGCTTAAGCTTGAGGATGTCCAGGGCGTGGTTGGCTTAAAGGCCATCCGGGTGAATATACTTTACACACCGGATAGCAACCAGCCAGACAAGGTTATCAATTACGAAGATCTAATGGAAGAACTACATTAGGTAGAACGCCAGGATAAAAGCGATCACTGAAATTATTATTCCCATCATGAATACCGTATAGGTTAGGCGCAATAAGAAGTATTTTCTATGCAGTACCTTACCCAGTAAATGAAGATCCAGCATCAGCATTTCATATACATAATCCTTATCCTTTATAAGTTTGTTCATGCCCCATTTAAACTGATCGAAAGGCATTTTATGATAATTACCAAAGAATAACAGGTTCACGTTTCTGTTCTTGACCTGCTCTTTGGTAAATTCTCCACTGGTTACATTCGGTCTTGTAGAAAGAATCGAAAGGATGATAGAAGCGACACTAAAAAGAACTAAAACTAAACTGGGAATCAACAAGTGTTTGTTGGATTCGGCTTCTAATTTAGGGATAAGGTTGGCCAGGGCCAGGGAAATAATGATTGCGTTGACAGATAGCAGGATATTCGCCTTAGTATCGGCAATATCACTCAATTTAATATGGTTTCGCAAAGTAACCCTGAACAGGGTTTGTATACTCCTTTCCGGATTTTCATTCTTGAATTTAGCCTTCATCCTGGCTTTATGTTCCTCCTTATTGAGCTTTTTCTCCTGTTTGTTTTTACTCTCAATTAGATCAAGAAGATTTTCTTCTTTTACAGGTTTCCATTCCTTGATCGCGTAGTCTGTATAGAATTGATGTTTCTCTGTAAAAACCGTAATATTTTCCTCCAACCATTCGGCATTGGTGAAATTTTTAATATTATGAAGTTCTAATTCCTGTCTAAGAAATTCACTGGTTTCTTCGAAATATTTCTTACCGAAGTGTGATGAATCTGCATCACGAATTATTTTCTCACCAATGCAATTTGGAATAGTAGAAAACTTTGTAGCCAGAATGTATTTTTTTACTTTTTCTATAAGTTCTGGCGTCGCATTATTATCTTTTAAGAAATCTTCAGCTATCTCTACGCTTTTCTCCTCGTGCCCCTTATATGTATGAATATATCCCGTGTCATGCAGCCATGCGGCCAGCATTAGCGGTTCTTCCTCTTTAACATTAATTTCAGAATTATCGATTAATTCTTTAGTACTTTTAACCACACGCTGAGTATGCTGGTAGTTATGATATATAAAGGTGTTTGGGAGTTTTTCTTTAAATAATTCTTCAACAAATTTATCAGCTTTTGCTATGAGGTTATTCATACTTGAAGTTCTTAAGTTACTGTCCAAATTACGAAAAAATTTAGCCACAACTTTCTATGGAAAAAGTTAAACTTTTAGCCCCGCTATTTACATTATTTATATTCTATTCCTGCGCTACGGTAGAGCCTAAATATCGTGAAGGCGAACCAAAATCAGATTTTAACTATCCAGCTAATAAAGAGATAGAAAAATCTTTTTATCTGCTTGGAGATGGCGGGTATTCGCCTCCTGGTGGTACATCTTTAGGACTCATAGCTTTTAAGACGTTTCTGGATTCAGTGAATAAAACCGATAATTACACCATTTTTCTGGGTGATAATATATATCCCGACGGGATGCCTCCTGAAGGTTCTCCTGAACGTGAGGCAGCAGAATACAGGCTGGATGCACAGCTGGATGCTATAGAAAACTACAATGGAAAGGTAGTGGTGATCCCGGGAAATCACGATTGGTACAATGAAAAGATCGAAGGTCTGGAAAGGCAGAAGGATTACCTGAAAAGTAAATTTGACGATTTATTGATTTGGAGTCCTAAAATTGGCTGTGGCCTGCAATCAATAGATATCTCAGAAAATATACAGCTTATTGTTATAGATTCTCAATGGTATCTTGAGGACTGGGATCAGAATCCAAAAATAAATGATGACTGTGATCAGATCAAAACCAGGGAGGCCATGTTTCTCGAACTGGAATCTGAAATAAAAAAGAATCAGAATAAAACGGTTCTAATAACCTTGCATCATCCTGTTTATACCAACGGGGTACATGGCGGGCAATATACTATAGACAGGCATATTTATCCATCACAAAAGAAAATTCCTCTTCCTATACTTGGATCTTTAGCCACTTTGATTAGGACCACTGGCGGGGTTTCCATTCAGGATGCGCAGAATAACAGGTATAAATCTCTGGCAAATAGACTTTCTACCATTGCCACGGGCTCTGAAAGGTTAATATTCGCTTCAGGACACGAACATTCCTTACAGTATATAGAACATGACAGTGTAAAGCAGATTGTTTCCGGGTCGGGATCTAAAGCTTCGTATGCAACGCTCAGTAACGATGGAGTATTTGCATATAATGGTCAGGGATTCGCTGTACTGGATGTTTTCAAGGATGGTTCTGCCTGGGTGAGTTTTTACGGGAATGAAGAGAACAAACCAAAATTACTTTTTCAGAAGGAAGTACTTAAAACACCGGTTCCCTTTGAGTTTAAGGATTATCCAGCTAGTTTCCCGGCAACTATCACTACCTCTGTTTATAAGCAAACCGAAACTGAAAAAAGTCCTGTTCACAAGACGGTATGGGGAGAAAGATACCGGGAATTGTATGGTACAGATGTGGCCCTTAAAGTTGCCAATCTGGATACTTTATATGGAGGCCTTGAAGTTGTGAGATCGGGTGGGGGACACCAGACAGTTTCTTTGCGCGTAAAAGACAGTTTAGGAAGGGAATATAATATAAGGCGTGTAAGAAAGGATGCCTTAAGGTTTTTGCAAAATGTAGCGTTTAAAAACCAGCCAGTGGAAGATAAATTGGAAAATACGGTAGCAGAGAACCTGCTTACAGATTTCTATACCGCTGCCCATCCTTATGGATTTTTAACTATACCTACTCTTAGTGATGCTGCCGGGGTTTATCACACCAACCCGGAAATATTCTACCTACCAAAACAAAAGGCACTGGGAAAATATAATTCAGTACATGGAGATGATATATATATGATCGTGGAACGACCTGAAGAGGGTTGGACAGGATATGAATCTTTTGGCAGTCCAGATCATGACATTGTAAGCACTGCAGATATGCTGGAAAGATTAAGGCGTGATGAAAAATACATCCTCGATGAGTCAGCATATGTACGCGCCCGAATTTTCGATATGTTGATTGGGGACTGGGACAGGCACCAGGATCAATGGCGCTGGGCTGAGATCGAAAATGAAGATGGAAAACATTTTTTCAAGCCCATACCCAGAGACCGGGATCAGGTATATTCCAATTTTGACGGGGCATTTTTTGGCACATTAAGAGCTATCACCGGTTTTGCAAATCAATTTGCAGTATATGGCGATGATATTAAAGATGTGGAATGGTTCAATATCGCGGCGATAGGCCTGGACAGGTCCCTGCTTCAGAATACAGGAAAAGAGACCTGGCTGGAAGAAGCTGAATATATTAAAGAAAATGTAACTGATAAAGCTATTGAAAAGGCCTTTGAAAAATTACCTGAAGAAACCAGAGGTGAAACAACGCAGGAACTCATTAAGAACCTGAAAGGAAGGAGAGATAATATCATTGATATAGCTGAAAGATATTATGCACACCTTGCTAACCTGGCTATAGTTACAGGAACAGATAAGGATGACTTTATTGATGTTGAAAGGCTTGGAGAAGGTAAGACCCGCGTCACGATAACCAGAAATAAAGATGGCGAAAGGGCTGAAAGATTAAGCGATAAGGTATATAAATCTAATGAAACCGAAGAAATATGGATTTATGGATTAGATGATGATGATAAAATATTTGTAGATGGTAATGGTAAGGTAGAGATCTTTGTCAGGATTATTGGAGGACAGAATAATGATGTTTATACCATTAACAGTGGAGAAAAATTAAAGATCTATGATCATGTTTCCCTGCCTAACACGGTAGCGAAGAATAATGGGGCCAGACTTCGGTTTACTGATAATTATGAGATCAATACGTACGATAAAGATAAAAAGACATTTTCTTCTGGTTCTATAACTCCTGCGATTGGTTATAATCCCGATGATGGCTTAAATTTTGGGTTTGAATATGCAAAATCAGTGAATAGATTTAAAAGAAATCCCTTTACCTCTCAGCAGACTTTTTCAGGGGAGATACACTCAGCTACCAACGGATTCAGGCTGAATTATGTAGCCGAATTCGCCAGTATTATGGGTAAATATAATTTGCAGGTAGGTGCGAACTTTGCCAGTAATGATTTTTCAGAAAACTTTTTCGGTTTTGGTAACGAAACCCGGAATCCCGATGATGAAAGGGGGCTTTCATACAACAGGGTTGGATTAAGTAAATACGGGATAATGGCGGCTTTGGTCAATAAAACTCCATTTGGTAGTTTTTTCGGTTTTACGGCAAATTTTGAAGGCATTGAAGTTCAGCAAGATGAAGGAAGATTTTTAACCGAGGAGTTTGTTCCTGAAGATGAAAATTTCTTTGACAGAAAGTATTTCGCTGGTCTGGATGCAATTTACAGGTACGAAAGTTATGATGACAGATTCAATCCAACCCGGGGAATGCTCTTCGAATTGAATCTTGGGGCAAAAATTAATACTACAGATCCGGAAAGGCAATACGGTTATTTTAAACCTTATATGGGATTTTATAATGCCTTGACCAGGAACCGTAAACTGGTATTGAAAACGAGGGCTGAGGCACATTTAAACATAGGGAATGAATTTGAGTTTTATCAGGCTGCGCAATTAGGTGCAGATTCAGGCTTGCGTGGATATAGACTGGAAAGATTTACTGGAAAGAGTTCCTTTGGTACAGGAGCAGATCTGCGCTATTCTTTTGAAACCGTGAAGACGAGCTTTCTTCCTTTCCAGCCCGGCATTTATCTGGGTTATGATCTGGGAAGGGTTTGGTTAGACAGTAAGGAAAGTAAAAGATGGCATGACAGTTATGGTGGTGGTATCTGGATTAACAGTGCTGATGCCATCCAGGCTAATTTCAGCCTTTTCGCGGGTGAAGAAGGAGCAAGATTCCAGTTTGGTTTAGGCTTGAAATTCTAAATAAATTGCAAATAAAAAAAAGCCCCGGTTAGGGGCTTTTTTTTATTATAATAAATTTGAATCTATCCTTTAGCTTTATTTAAAGATAATTCATTGGTGAAATTTATGGTGCGTATTGGGAAAGGAATATTGATGTCTTTGTTGTCATATGCTTTCTTGATAGCAATAATAGCCTTGTTCTGGGCTACAAGAAGGTCCCTGTTCTTAGTGGCATCTGTCCAGAACCGAACTACAAAATTTATAGAACTGTCCCCAAATTCATTATATAAAAATTCTACCTCTTCATTACCTCTCTGTGGAAACAGGTCACTAATCACGTCCAATGTAAGATCCCGAACCATCTCAAGGTCTGATTCATACCCAACACCACAATTTACAAATACTCTTGAGCGTGTTGTGCTTGAAAAGTTTTTAAAAGGCTCTTCTACGATCTTTGAATTAGGTATGATCACATAATTGTTATCTGATTGTTTAATGACAATATTACGCAGATTGATTTCGGTAACACTTCCTGCATATCCATTAGTTTCAACCCAATCACCGATTTGAATTTCTGGTAAAAAACTTAATATAAGACCAGAAAAAGTGTTGTTCAAAGTTCCCTGTAGAGCCAGACCAATGGCCAGACCAACCACCCCGGCACCAGCGAGAACAGAAGTAAGCACTTTATCCAGGTTCAAAAGACCTAAGGCGATAAAGAAACCTATCAGGATTACAATCGCTTTGATAACTTTTATGGTTATCATGCGAATAGAATCCTGTTTTATCTGGTTTTTTGTAATTCTATCGAAAAGTTTACCTACGTATTTGGCAATAAAAATAAAAGCTATAAATACGAGAACGGCTAAAATAAAATTAGGCAGATTCAGGACTAAAGAGTCCAGCCATCCGCCTAATTTATCAATTATACCGTTTAATGAATCCTGAATGCTAAATTCCTGCATATTTTAATTAAATTAGTTACTTACCGGCTTGTGCTGATCACTGGTTTTCATTTTCCATGCATCCAGCATCCAACTTGTTTTTTCTAACTCGCGTATATACGCTCCAATTAGATCTATCGTACCTTCATCGTCTGCCGCATCTGCTGTTTCGATAACTTTTCTCATTTGCTTTAAAATGATACCGTGATCTTCAAGTAAAATCTCGATCATTTTTTTATCTGTTATATCTGAAGGAGATTCTTTAAGATTTGAACTTTCCAGATATTCGCTTAGATTACTAGTGGGCTGATACCTTAAAGTTAAGATTCTTTCGGCAATTTCATCAACCTTTAGTTTTGCATCATCATAAAGTTCTTCAAACTTTTCGTGAAGATCAAAGAAGTTCTTACCAATAACGTTCCAATGGAAATTACGAAGTTTTTGATAATATATATGATAATCTGCTAAAAGAATATTTAGTTGTTCTACCGTTTTCTTTGTTTTATTGGAATCCAATCCTAAGTAATTCATAGTTTTTATTTATTGTTTTGTAAAATTCAATACAAAAATACAATAGCGCTGCAATTTGAGCAATTGGTGAGCTTATTTTAATAGAAGTTTAACTAAGCCTATTTAAGCGGTCTGTGGTCTTTAAGATCGAGTTTATCCATCATTTTTTTGGATATTTGACCACTGGAAATTCCGTAACCATCTACCAAAACCCCTTTATGATTGTTTGAAGTGGTAATTGCATAGAGAATAGCATTGTCATCTGGATTACTCATCCCTTCAAATCTCAATACCTTATCTACTTCAAATTCTTCCACACCAAAAGTTTCATCCTTGGATTTGAGTTCGATCTTTTCATCCAGGAGGTTGAAATCTTCTTCGTAACCTTCTTCAAGTTTAAGTTTGTTAATAGCTTGTGATAATGTACCGTAATCTTTCATCTTATTGCATTTAGTTATAAAATCAAATTACGCTGAAAGCCGAATTTAAGCAAGAACTCAGGGTTGTTTAGGATAAGTTTAACTACGGTATAGACCTCAATTATACTGGCTTAATCATCCTTTTTTGAAGAAAAGAAACTAAATGGTATTAGTATAAATAGAAAAAAATACCAACCGGTAATTAGCCCTATAATTGTGATAATAGCAGCAATGGTATAAAACCAGTATGATTTGGGCAATTTCATATAATGTTACCTTTAATTGTCTGAAGATAATAATCAAATTTATAAATCTGAATCAAACTATTTTTCCTCCAGGATTGTCGGGCATATAATTAAGGTATTTCAGGCGTTACAGAGAAATAATTTTGTGTTTCGGTTCAATAGCAATAGCTCTGTACTTGTAAACGATTTATTATTCTTTTCTTTGTATGGAAATTGAAATATTCGGCATAACAATCACCTTTTAGATAAAGGTTGACCTTTTTTGAGTATTTTCAGGCTGATAAAAATTAAATTTCTCTATGAAAAGCAAGATCACTTTAAAGGAGCTGGCGAAACTTTTGAATGTAAGTGTTTCAACGGTGTCGAAGGCCCTTCATGATAGTCCCGAAATAAGTCCAAAGACTGCTGAAAGAGTGAAGGAGCTGGCTAAATTACATAATTACAGGCCCAATCCGGTCGCGGTAAATCTCAAAAAAAGTAAAACAGGAACCATAGGAGTGGTAATTCCGAATATTTCCAATAGTTTCTTTGCTAGAGTACTTTCTGGAATGGAAGCTGAAGCACATAAACACGAACAGCAAATTATCACCTATATTTCCAACGAATCTCTGGAGCGGGAAAAACAAATTTGTGATATGTTAACTTCAGGAATGGTAGACGGTGTATTGATAGCTATTTCAGAAGAGACTCAAAAGAAAAAACAATTCGATCATTTATTCGCTTTGCTGGATTATGATATTCCGGTTGTAATTTATGACAGGATCAATCTGGACCTTCCGGCAGATAAGATCGGGGTAGATGACGAAAAAAGTTTTTATGATACCGCCAGTTTTTTTAAGGCTAAAGGATTACAGAAAATAGGACTGGCCTCAGCTATTCATCATGTAGGAATCGGGCAATTAAGAATAAAAGGTTATCAAAAAGCCATGCAGGGAGAAAATATGCTACCTATGGCAACCAGTACTAAAGCCGATGAATTAAAAAGAAAAATAAAAGATCTCGTAATTGATCAAAAGATAGAGGCGTTACTCTGTACAGATTTTGAAAGTGCTATTTTGGCTACACGTGTCGCTTATGAAGAAGGAATTAAAGTACCGCAGGATCTTAAGCTCATAGGTTATATTGGCCGGGAGGTGGCGGAATACTTGACCCCCTCTTTGAGTTATATAGAGCAACACCCTAAAGAACTGGGAGTAGCAGCGATTGAGGTCTTAAATAACAGACTGCAAGGAAAATATGAATCTGGTCAGTTTGAAGAAAAGATTATCACGACTACAATGGTGCATTTGGAGTCGACTGGGTTTTAAGCTTACTCCTAAAGTTTTTGGGAATTCTTTAAGAAGACGATCTTAAAAAGCAGAATAGGAAATTTTATATTTGCCAACTGAAAAAGTAAAAAAATAGATCTTGATTACTGAAAATCAGAAAGAAATTATATCGAATTCAAATATACTGGTAACCGGAGGAGCTGGTTTTATAGGTTCTAATCTTTGCGAGACTCTTTTAGAATTGGGGGCTAGAGTAAAATGCCTGGATAATCTTTCTACCGGCCACATAAAAAATTTAGAGTTATTTATTGAAAACCCAAGATTTGAGTTTGTAGAAGGGGATATTCGTGATCTTGAAACATGTTCAAATGCCTGCAAAAACATTGATTTTGTTTTGCATCAGGCTGCTCTGGGTTCTGTACCCCGTTCTTTAAAGGACCCTATCACCAGTAACGAAGTAAATGTTTCCGGATTTTTAAATATGCTTGTTGCTGCAAGGGATAATGAGGTGAAAAGATTTGTATATGCTGCCAGTTCTTCTACTTACGGTGATTCGGAATCTTTACCTAAGGTTGAGAACAATATAGGTAAACCGTTATCGCCTTATGCTATAACTAAATATGTGAATGAGCTGTATGCCGATATATTTAGTAGTTCATATGGATTAGACACAATCGGTCTTAGGTATTTTAATGTTTTTGGAAGAAAACAGGATCCAAATGGCGCGTATGCTGCAGTCATTCCAAAATTCG
The DNA here is from genome assembly GCF_007050985.1 of Christiangramia sabulilitoris. Taxonomy (GTDB): domain Bacteria; phylum Bacteroidota; class Bacteroidia; order Flavobacteriales; family Flavobacteriaceae; genus Christiangramia; species Christiangramia sabulilitoris. The sequence continues at coordinate 78,133 of NZ_VHSF01000002.1, read as the reverse complement.
TCATGCAATTTATGGATCACCAAAGTCCTGTTATCAATGGTGATGGTACATATTCCCGGGACTTTACTTATATCGACAATGTTTTGCAAATGAATTTACTGGCTTTGACTTGTGATAATCCGGATGCGCTAAATGAAGTATATAATACTGCCGTAGGAGATAGAACTAATTTAATTGAGCTAACTCAATTGCTTAAAAATTACCTTTCGGAATTTGATCCTGAAATTGCAAATATCGAAATCAAACACGGACCAAACAGACTTGGTGACATTCCACATTCTTTAGCTTCTGTGGAAAAAGCAGAAAAATTACTTGGATACAAACCAAGCCATAAAATTAAGGAAGGTTTGAAAGAAGCCGTTGCCTGGTATTGGGATAATCTTAAATAATATACATTAGAATAGATGACTAATAATAAAATTGCAGTAATCGGTCTTGGCTATGTAGGATTACCTCTAGCCAGGTTATTCGCTACCAAATATCCTGTAACCGGATTTGATATTAATGATGCCAGAGTAGATGAATTAATGAGTGGCAAGGATTCTACCCTAGAGGTTGAAGATGATCTTTTACGCTCTGTTTTAAAAGAACAGGACTCAAATGCTTTAGGTTTATTCTGCACTACCAGCCTTGAAGATATTAAAGATTGTAATTATTATGTAATTACAGTTCCCACTCCGGTTGATAAAAATAACCGGCCCAACCTTACCCCTCTTTATAAGTCAAGTGAAACAGTAGGGAAGGTCCTGAAAAAAGGTGATATAGTAATATATGAATCTACTGTATATCCGGGAGTTACCGAAGAGGAATGTGTCCCGGTGCTGGAAAAAGTAAGCGGATTAAAATTTAATGAGGATTTCTTCGTAGGTTATTCTCCGGAAAGAATCAACCCTGGCGATAAAGAACATACCGTAGAAAAAATTTTAAAGGTAACTGCAGGATCCACTCCAGAAATTGGCGAAAAAGTAAATAGCCTGTATGCCGATGTTATTACTGCAGGTACGCACCTGGCGCCAACAATCAAGGTAGCAGAAGCTGCTAAAGTCATTGAAAACTCACAACGGGACATAAATATCGCTTTTGTAAATGAACTTGCAAAGATTTTCAATATGATGGATATTGATACGCAGGATGTTCTGGAAGCGGCAGGTACCAAGTGGAATTTTTTACCATTTAAACCAGGTCTTGTTGGAGGACATTGTATAGGTGTAGATCCTTATTACCTGGCCCAGAAGGCCCAGGAAATCGGTTACCACCCTGAAATTATTCTCGCAGGTAGACGAATGAATGACTCCATGGGACAATATGTAGCTTCAGAGGTGATAAAATTGATGTTGCAGAATGATATCAAGGTTAAAGGTTCAAAAATTCTGGTTCTTGGAATAACTTTCAAGGAAAACTGTCCTGATGTACGCAATACTAAGGTAGTGGATGTAATAAAAAATCTGAAAGAATATGGTGTGGATGTTACAATTTACGATCCTCTTGCAAATCCGGCAGAAGTCATGCATGAATATAAATTAGAAACTATAAGCAGTTTACCTAAAGATAAATTCGATTCCATCGTACTTACGGTTGCTCATAAGGAATTTATGAAGCTGGATCTTAATGCTTTTAAAAATAATGGAGCTGTGGTCTATGACGTAAAAGGAGTTTTGGGTAATAAATGTGATCGAAAATTATAAGTCAGAATGAAAATTAAAAATATTTGTTGTATAGGTGCAGGATATGTTGGAGGGCCAACCATGGCTGTTATAGCTCAAAAATGTCCAGAGATCAATGTTACCGTCGTGGATATTAATGAATCCAGGATTGCTGCCTGGAACGATAAGGATGTTGAAAATATACCAATTTACGAACCAGGATTGTCTGAAATAGTATCCGAAGCCAGAGATCGTAATTTATTCTTTTCTACAGATGTGGATTCTGCGATAGATAAAGCGGATATGATCTTTATTTCTGTAAATACACCTACCAAGACCTATGGGATTGGAAAGGGGATGGCAGCAGACCTTAAATTTATAGAATTATGTGCCCGGCAGATTGCCAGGGTTTCAACTTCAGATAAGATTGTTGTTGAAAAATCGACACTACCTGTAAGAACTGCAGAGGCTTTAAAGAATATTCTTGATAATACTGGTAATGGAGTCAATTATCAGATCTTGTCTAATCCCGAATTTCTGGCTGAAGGAACAGCTGTAAATGACCTGATGAATCCGGATAGGGTTTTGATAGGTGGAGATATAGAGACTGAAAAAGGAAGTGAAGCTGTCCAGGCCTTAGTTGATGTATATGCCCATTGGGTTCCTAAAGATCAGATTTTGACTACGAATGTATGGTCTTCAGAACTTTCCAAATTAACCGCAAATGCATTTTTGGCTCAGCGAGTTTCTAGCATCAATGCAATGAGTGAGTTATGTGAGAAAACCGGGGCAGATGTAAATGAAGTGGCAAGAGCCGTGGGTATGGATTCCCGTATTGGCTCCAAATTTCTTAAATCATCTGTAGGCTTTGGTGGTTCATGTTTTCAGAAGGATATTTTAAACCTGGTTTATATCGCGAAATCTTTTGGCCTTAATGAAGTTGCAGATTATTGGGAACAGGTAATAATCATGAATGATCATCAAAAGAGAAGGTTTGCCGCAAAAATGGTTCAGACCTTATTCAATACAGTATCAGGTAAGAAGATCGCATTATTAGGTTGGGCTTTTAAAAAGGATACTAACGATACCAGGGAGTCTGCTGCGATTTATGTAGCCGATTACCTTTTAAACGAACAAGCTGAGATCGTGGTTTATGACCCTAAGGTAAAAGCCGAACAGATCTATGCAGATCTGGATTATTTGAATAGCCGGTCTTCAGAGGAAAACCGATCTCGGGTAAAAGTGGTGAAAACTTCCTATGAGGCAGCCAAAGATGCTCATGCCGTGGCGGTTCTTACCGAATGGGATGAGTTTAAGGAGCTGAATTGGAAAAAGATATATGATGATATGTTAAAACCTGCTTTCCTTTTCGATGGTCGTAGGTTACTGGAAAGAAAGACCAAGGAAGAGATCGGTTTTGAATTTTATGCGATAGGAAGTTAAATTAAAGAAAAATGAAAATTTTAATTACTGGTGGTGCGGGTTTTATCGGGTCTCACGTGGTGAGGTTATTTGTGAATAAATATCCAGAATATGAAATATATAATCTTGATGCATTGACTTACGCTGGTAACCTTGAGAATTTGAGGGATATCGAGAACTTACCAAATTATCATTTCTTGAAAGCGGATATTAATGATGCTGTTGTAATTGAAGATTTATTCAACTTGCATAAATTTGAAAGAGTCATTCATTTAGCGGCTGAGTCTCATGTAGATAGGTCAATAAAAGATCCATTAGCCTTTGTTAAAACTAATATAATTGGAACATTAAATTTACTGAATGCTTTTAATAAAACATGGAGTGGCAATTATAATGGGAAATTATTCTATCATATTAGCACAGATGAGGTATTTGGATCTTTAGGTGAGTCCGGTCTATTTGTGGAAGAGACTGCATACGATCCGAACTCGCCGTATTCGGCTTCTAAAGCTAGCTCAGATCATTTTGTTAGAGCTTACGGAGAAACTTATGGTATTCCCTATATAATATCTAATTGTTCAAATAACTATGGGCCAAATCAGTTTCCTGAAAAATTAATTCCTTTATTTATAAACAACATTGTTCAAAAAAAATCATTGCCTGTGTATGGAGATGGAAATTACACGCGGGATTGGCTTTATGTTATAGATCATGCAAGGGCAATAGACTTAACTTTTCACAATGGTGGAATTAAGGAGACATATAATATTGGAGGTTTTAATGAGTGGAAAAATATCGACCTGATCAAACTATTATGCAAATTGATGGATCAGAAACTAGACAGATTACCAGGCACTTCTGCAGATTTGATAACTTATGTAAAGGATAGGCCTGGCCATGATAAAAGATATGCGATCAATGCAAATAAAATTAATAAAGGGTTGGGGTGGAAACCTTCGGTAACTTTTGAAGAAGGTTTGGAAAAAACAATCGATTGGTATCTTATTAATGAGGAGTGGCTGAGAAATGTCACTTCTGGACAATACCAAGATTACTATATAAAACAATACAAGTCATGAAAGGAATTATATTAGCTGGAGGAAGTGGAACGAGGTTGTATCCAATTACAATTGCTGTAAGTAAACAATTGTTGCCAGTATACGATAAGCCTATGATCTATTATCCACTTTCGGTATTGATGCTAGCCGGAATAAAGGATATATTATTTATTACAACTCCTCATGATCAGGAAGCTTTTAAAAAACTTTTAGGAGATGGCAGTGAACTTGGGTGTAATTTTCAATATGCTGTACAACATAAGCCTAATGGCCTCGCTGAGGCTTTTATTATTGGTGAAGATTTTATAGGTCGGGATAAAGTTGCATTGGTTTTAGGGGATAATATTTTTTATGGCAATGGTCTTGTTAATTTATTGCGGAGTAAAACTGATATTACAGGGGCATCAATTTTTGCTTATACGGTTAAAGATCCGGAGCGTTATGGTGTTGTAGAATTTGACGAAGCAAGGAAAGTAAAAAGTATAGAAGAGAAACCTTCAAAACCAAAATCAAAATTTGCTATTCCAGGATTATATTTTTATGATAATAAAGTAGTCCAATATGCCAAAGAAGTAAAGCCATCTGATAGGGGGGAAAAAGAGATATCAACAATTAATAAGATGTACTTGGATGATGGAATGTTAGAAGTTGGGGTAATGACCAGGGGGATGAGTTGGTTTGATACTGGAACAGTTGAATCCTTAGATGATGCTACAGAATTTATTCGAGTCTTACAAAATAGACAGAGTACTATGATTGGATGTATTGAGGAAGTTGCTTATCTAAGTAATTTTATCGATAAGGAAAGAGTTAAAAAACTTTCGAAACGATATGGGAAATCTAAATACGGAAATTATCTGAAAGAAATTGTAGAAATTATTTATTGAGGTAAAAAGCCAGTAGAAATTTTAGGAGAATCAATATGAATAATTATTTAATAAATCTTTTTACCAAAAGTCTTTTAGGGAATAAAGCTGTTCATTCTACTTCCTATGCGTTGAAATGGATTAAGGAGCAAAACAGAAAAGTGAATGTAGATATTAATGAAGTTCCATTTTCCAGTCTTAAAGACTGGGATTTTAGTCAAAATTCATTAATGCACAATTCAGGAAAATTTTTTTCAATTGATGGTATCCGGATATCTACTAATTATGGAGAAATTACTGACTGGGAACAGCCAATAATCAATCAGCCTGAAATAGGCTATCTGGGATTTATTACAAAAGAGTTTGACGGGGTTCTTCATTTTTTAGTGCAGGCAAAAATAGAGCCGGGCAATATAAATTTCGTTCAACTCTCTCCAACTCTCCAGGCAACAAAAAGTAATTACTCTAAAGTTCATAAAGGGAATGCTCCTGCCTATTTGAATTATTTTCAAAACGTAAAAAAGGAACAAATACTCATAGACCAGTTGCAATCGGAGCAGGGTGCCAGGTTTTTAAAAAAGAGAAACCGAAACATCATAATAAAGATTGACGAAGAATTGGAAATATTGGATAATTTCATTTGGCTCACCCTGTCTCAAATAAAAGAGCTTATGAGGTTTGATAATGTTGTGAATATGGATACTCGAACGGTCGTTTCAGGTATTCCCTTATTTGAATCTTCCAAGATAAATCTTGATCAGTTCCGTCACACTTTTCCTGGTTTTTCCTCTAGTAATTTTAATGAAGGTTTACTCGAATCTTGTGCATATGATTCTGAAAATGTAAACTCTTTGGATGATATAATTAAATTTATTACGTATCAAAAATGTAAGTGGGAACTAGATGTTTGTAAAAAACCACTTCACTCACTGGAAAATTGGATTATCACTGATAGAAATATCTATCATATTGACAATAAATATTTTGAGATAATAGCTGCAGATATCGTAATAGATAATAGGGAGGTTGTAAACTGGTCTCAACCTATGGTGAAACCTGTGCAAGAAGGATTATGTGCTTTAATTTGTAAGAATATAAATGGTGTCTTGCATTTTATTATGCAAGCTAAGTTAGAGTGTGGAAATTTTGATATAATAGAGCTAGCCCCGACGGTTCAGTGTTTGACAGATAATTATAGAACTGATTCTTCTATTGAAGGATTGCCTTATCTAAAATACATTTTAAATACAGACAAGGGAAAATTAATATTTGATACTTTTCAGTCCGAAGAGGGAGGAAGGTTTTATAAAGAACAAAATAGGAGCATGATAATTTTTGATGAGGATGAGATTCCTATAAATCTTCCTGAAAATTATATTTGGATGAGCTATAATCAACTTCAAATGTTCTTAAAACATAATAATTATTTAAATATTCAGGCAAGAAGTCTTTTATCTGCTTTATCCTTTAAACTGGCTTATGAAGAAACAATCGAATAAAATTAGAATAGGAGTTCTGGGTAGTGCTAACATAGCAACTAGATCAGTAATCCCGGCTATTAAGGCTCTGCCTGATGTATTCATGCTTTATGGATTAGCCACTAGAAGCATTGAAAAATCATCATTAAATGATGATTATAGACTTGTTGAAGGTTATGAAAATCTAATTGACAAAGAATTTGTGGATGCAATATATATTCCTTTACCAAATTCTCTTCATTTTCAATGGGTAAAACAAGCTTTGGATAAGGGTATTCATGTTTTAGTAGAAAAATCACTTGCATGTTCACATTCTGAAGTAATTGAATTAAATAATATAGCAGAGAATAAAGATTTAGCTCTAGTTGAGAATTTTCAATTCAGGTTCCATCCCCAATTGAAATATATTCTGGAACTTTTGTCAAATAAAGCAATTGGAGAGCTTCGGTATTTAAGAAGTAGCTTCTGTTTTCCTCCTTTTCCAGATAAAAATAACATTCGGTATAAAAAAGAACTTGGAGGAGGTGCATTGCTGGATGCAGCGGCTTATCCGGTTAAGATCTCTCAGATTATTCTTGGAAAAGAAATTGTTGTAGCAGATGCCAGTCTTAATTCAAATAATGGTTTTGAAGTAGATATTTGGGGAGGAGCGACGTTAAAACAAAGTAAAGGCAATTTGCGATCACAGATAAATTTTGGTTTTGATAACTATTACCAGTGTAATGTGGAAATTTTAGGTTCGGAAGGAAGAATTTATACCAACAGAATATTTACAGCAGGTGAAAATGTTACACCGTCTATAATTCTTGAAACAAAAGAGAATGGAGTGAAGAATATTGAACTGAAACCAGCCAATCATTTTATCAATATGCTGGAATATTTCAGAGAAGTTATTGGAAGCGAAAAATTACGACAACAAGAATATCTTGAAAACATTAATCAATCCTGCCTGTTACAGGAAATAAAACAAAAAGCAAATGAATAGCGAAAGTAAGCCAATTTATGTGACACAACCTTCCTTGGCTCCTTTATCAGAATATGTAGAGTTGATGGAAGAAGTGTGGAATTCAGGAATTCTAACTCATAATGGTCCCAAAGTGCAACAGCTGGAAGCTGAAGTAGCTGAAAAATTCGGGCTGAATAATTTTTCTATTGTTTTAAATGGAACAATAGCATTACAGATGGCTATCAAAGCTCTTGGCTTAAAAGGTGAGATTATTACTACCTCCTTTACTTGGGTTGCTACAATTAGTGCAATTAAATGGGAAGGGTGTAAACCGGTTTTCTGTGATATTGATCCCGGTACTCTCAATATTGATGAAAATAAAATAGAATCGCTAATAACAGATGATACAGTAGCAATCATGCCGGTACATGTATTCGGCAATCCCTGCAATGTTGAAAAAATTGATTCGATTGCAAAAAAGTATAATTTAAAGGTTATATATGATGCGGCTCATGCGATTGGGAGTACTTATAATAATAAAAGTCTTTTAAGCTATGGTGATATTTCTGCGACAAGCTTACATGCAACTAAATTATTTAATACCGGGGAAGGCGGTGCTTGTATTGCTAATTCTTCCGAGCTACATGAAAAATTACGAAGAATCCGTTTTTTTGGGCACGATCAAGAAAAAAATGTGATCGAAGATGGATTTAACGGCAAAATGACTGAGATACATGCTGCACTTGGCTTGGCAAACCTTAAATACTTTGACAAAGTATTGAGGGATAGGCAGAAAAAATACTTTTATTATAAGAATTTTTTAGAGAATAAAAACTCATTGAGTTTTCAGAAACTTGACTTAGGCACTTGTAATTACTCGTATTTTCCCGTTATCTTTCAGTCTGAACATCAATTATTACAGGTTGAAAAAAAGCTTAATAATAACCAGATATATCCAAGGAGGTATTTCTATCCTTCAGTTAATACCTATACACAAATAGTTGACTATCAGGAAAATCCAATATCTGAGGATATTTCTAAAAGAATATTATGTCTGCCTTTATACAAAGACTTGACATTTGATGAAATTCAAAGGATATGCAATTTAGTAGTTGAGTCAATATGAAAAATATACTGGTTATTATTGATAATAGAGTTCAGTATGATCGAATGCAAAAAATTATCCTTCAAAAGAATAGAAATGACCTAAACTTTGAGTTTAAACATAGCAGTATAAAAACTGCAATTTGGGATCATGAAGATTTCCTAAATAAGGATTCGATTATTAATGTTAATGATCACAAGGAGGAGATCATTAAAAATTACGATTTAGTCATTTCCGTGCATTGCTATCAATTTTTTCCTAAACGGATTGTGGATAATATTAGGAGTATTAATATTCATCCAGGGTATAATCCTATAAATAGAGGTTGGTATCCTCAAGTCTTTGCAATTGTGAATAACCTGGAAATTGGTGCTACAATACACGAGATGGATGAAAAACTTGATAATGGCCCAATTATCTGTCGAATGTTAGTTGAAAAATATCCTTGGGATACTTCTTTGGATATCTATAATAGAGTTCTGGAGGCCGAAATGCAATTGTTCTATACTTATTTTGATCAAATTTTTGATAATACTTATGAGAAAATTGTTCCAGAAGGGAGGGGGAATTTTTACTCTAAAAAAGATTTCTATAAACTATGTGAAATAAATTTGAATGAAAATGCAACCTACGGGCAAGTAATTAATAGATTACGCGCACTAACACATGGTGAATATCAAAACGCTTTTTTTCAAGAGGATGGGAAAAAGATATTTTTGAATCTTACATTAACTCCAGATGAGTAATTATAGGGCCTAATCACAAAGTATTTATGTCATTAAGAAAACAGGCTACCTCAGGAATAGCATGGACTTTCGCTCAACAGTTTGGAAACCAAGCAATAGGATTTGTGGTTTCTTTAATTCTAGCCAGAATTCTGATGCCGGAAGAATTTGGTCTTATAGGTATGATCGCCGTATTTATAGCAGTTGGGAAAACACTTCTTAATGCAGGCTTAACACAATCATTAATCCGAAGCGATAATCTGGATGAGGAAGACTATTCTACAGTGTTTTATTTTAACCTAGCTGCAAGTCTATTCATTTATGGAGTAATTTATATTTCTGCGCCACTTATAGCTGATTTCTATGGACAACCGATATTAATTAATATTATTCGTGTTTTTTGCCTAACGTTTTTAATATCGGCATTTTCTGCAGTTCAGGGCTCACGGTTGACAAAGAAGATGGATTTTAAGACCCTCACGATCGTTTCGATTCCATCAAATATTATTGGAGGAATAATTGGTATTGGAATGGCTTATACCGGATTTGGTGTTTGGAGCCTAGTTTGGAGTTCCTTAGCAAGTGCTTTTATTAATTCAGTACAGCTTTGGTTTTACTCTAAATGGAGTCCAGGTTTTGTTTTTAATATAAAAAAGTTCAAGGATCATTTTAATTTTGGTTATAAGTTAACACTGTCTGAGTTATTAAATTCGGTTTTCAATAATCTTTTTATAATAGTCATAGGCCGTTTCTTTTCAGCTGGGCAGGTGGGATTTTACACGCGGGCCCAAACCTTGAAGCAATTGCCGGTAACCAATATTTCAAATGCTCTAAATAAAGTTACTTATCCACTATTTGCAAGTATACAAGATGACGATGTAAGACTTAAGAGGGTTTATAAGCAGTTAATGCAAATGGTGATTTTTGTAGTTGCTCCAGTTTTAGTCTTTATGGCCGTTTTGGCAGAACCACTTTTTAGATTTTTATTTACAGAAAAGTGGCTGCCTGCAGTTCCTTATTTTCAAATCCTATGTGCAACAGGGATACTATATCCTATTCATTCGTATAACCTAAATATACTGAATGTAAAGGGGCGGAGTGATCTTTTTCTTAAACTAGAAGTTGTTAAGAAGATCATTATCATTATTACTATTGCCCTTACCATAAATTATGGAATTATTGCCCTGTTATATGGTCAGGTTTTTACTTCAGTCATGGCCTTTGTGGTAAATACACATTATTCGGGAAAGTTTATTAATTATTCTGCTTTAGAGCAAATTTATGATGTTTTACCAACTGTACTAGTAGCTATTCTTGCCGGAGCATTCGTTTTTATTTTAGATTTTTATTTATTAAATCATCGAATGGATTTGATAAGGCTCATTGGAGGAACTTTTTTAGGTGTAATAAGTTATTTCGGAATTGCATATTTATTAGGCTGGAATAGTTTAAAGGAACTTATTTTAATATTAAAGAAAAAGAAAAGTTAATAAGAAACCAAATTTGATGTTATCTGATGAAACTAGCCCTAAAAAAATAAAGCCACTAATAAGTGTATGTATGATTACATACAGGCATGAAAATTACTTGGAACAGGCTGTTGAGAGCATTCTAATGCAAGAAGGAGAGTTTGAAATGGAATTAGTTATTTCTAATGATAATTCTCCAGATAAAACAGCCGAAATAGTTAAAAGGCTTATTGCTAATCATAATAAAGGGAACTGTATAAAATATTTTTGCCCTGAAAAAAATCTTGGTGTTACTCAAAATTTGATTTTTGCTTTAAAACAATGTCAGGGAAAGTATATAGCTATTTGTGAAGGAGATGATTTTTGGACTGATGAAACAAAGTTGCAGAAGCAAATTGAATTTTTAGAAAATCATGAGGATTATGTAGTTACCTATCACGATGCACTTGTTGTCAATGAAAATGGGGAAGTATTAAAAGATAGTAAGTTACCGGCTAGCTGTCGAAAAGATTTTACTCAAATTGAATTAATGAAAGGAGCATATTTACTTTTTCTAAGTATATGTTTCCGTAACATTATTGAAGATTATCCAAGGGAAATTTATAGTGTTTCTACTCCAGATGTTTTTATTACTAGCCTTTTAGGAAATTATGGCAAGGGAAAATATTTGCCATTTATTCAAAAAGCTGGTTATAGGTTACATGGAGGAGGTGTTTGGGGTAAAAAAGCCCAAATAAAGAAACTTGAAATGAGGTTAAGTTTATTCAAAAGTCTCAATTCTTTCTATAGATCAAAAGATAGGGAAGTTTCATTCTACTATTCTGATAGAATAAGTGGAACACTAAGACCCATTATTTTCGAATATGCTAAAAGTAAAAATTGGGAAGCATTTATTAATTATTGCAAGCTATACTTTAAACATGTAAAAGGAATAAAAAAGGTCAATAGTCTTTTATTCATTCAAAAGATGTTCCTACTTTTTATAATCCATCGCTTTTTAAAAAATTGAAAGTTTATTCAATGATCAAAACTACATACGTTTCCATAATTATACCTACCTATAATAGGGCTCATATTATAGGTGAGACAATTAAGAGTATTATAAATCAAACATATCCAAAATGGGAATTAATAATTGTAGATGATGGATCTTCAGATAATACGGAATCAATTATTAAACAATTTGGGGATTCCAGGATAATTTATCAGCAACGACCTGCAAATAGAGAGCGAGGGGGAAATGCAGCAAGGAATTGGGGCTTTGAGGTAAGTAAAGGTAAGTATGTGAAATGGCTTGATTCAGATGATCTTTTGGCACCACATTGCTTGGAGAAACAAATGAGTTTTATAAAAGAAAATAATTTAGATGTAGTATTCTCAAGGTCCAGGTTTTTTAAAGAAATAAGCAGTGATGGTCATTTTACCTGGGATAAATATTGGTCCAAATTCTTTCCTTTAAAGGATCCGTTTGATAATTATTTATTTGGAAAAATAAGGTTTAGTACGGGAGATGGTTTATGGAAAAAACAATTTATTGGTCCTTCTCCATTTCAAGAAGATCTAAGGAATTCTCAGGAATGGTTAATGCTTGTTCAACAACTGTCTAAGAAACCTAATTACCATATCGACGATGAAGTTTTGGTATATAGTAGAATGCACTCAGAGCAAATGCATAATCAGAAATCTTTTTCATTCCACTATAAACATCAAATACTGGCAAGATATTATGCTATAAAAAGCTTAAAAAAACAAGGGAATTTATCTGGACGGAGATTTAAATATCTTTTTAAAAACATGATTTTTAATTTTACGAGACCTGTTAAAAAAGGAGAGTTCAAATATTTTCTTTCTAACACCTTAATTTTGGTAAAAACTTGTTATCACGGGGTGCATATTTTATTTAAGTAGGAATTTTGAAACTATGAAATTTTCATGTAGATATTTTTAAATGTATACTTCAAGAATCAAGGATAGTTAAACTTAGAGTTATATAAAATTTTTAGAATGATGAAATTATTAATGCTATTTCCTTCATTGAAGATAAAATCTGAATGGATCTTCAGGTTAATTGAAAATCTAGGCGGCTCTATTGCGGTTATAGGTACAAATGAAATAAATACGGAAAGAATAAAAACTGACCAGTTAAATATAAATCCGTTTTATTCGAAAATCTTAAGAAGAATAAATGAGGATCTTAATTCTAATTTTACGTATCCAACAATTTTATTAAAAGCTGAGAAAAAAGAAAATACCAATATAAATTATATTCATTTTATTGGATATGCGATAAAATTTAAAACATTTATCCGTAAGTCTAAAAATCCTACTTTAATTCATTGTCACGGTAAAGATGTGATGTGGGATTTGAAAGATATTAGAACAGGTATACCAGTCCACCCACCGGAGTATTTTAAGTCATTAGAGGAACTTTCCAAAGATGTTTATTTTATTGCTAACTCACAGTTTACCAGAAAACAATTATTAAAAAAAGGAGTGGATGAATCAAGAATTTTCATCAACCATTTTGGAATTGAAATAAAAGAAAAGCTTATTACACCTATAAATAATAAAACATTCAAGATTCTTTACCTGGGTCGGCTGGTCGATTTTAAAGGACCACTGGAAACAATAGAGGCCTTTGAAAGAGCATGCCAACTGGGATTAAAGGGAGAGTTGCTTATTGCAGGAGGGGGTGAAATGGAAGATCAATGTCGGGAGAAAATCAACCAGTCAAAATATAAGGATAGAATTAAATTACTTGGTTGGGTTAATAAAGAAGAAGCGGAAACTTTATATCAGCAATGTAATATTTTTACTGCGCATAATAAGGTGGATGCTTATACAAACCAGGTTGAAGCTTTTGGTGTGACGATAATTGAAGCAATGTCTTTTGGATTGCCTGTCGTAACAGGTAAGTGTGGAGGTGTGGAAGATAGTGTTGTGGACGGAGTTACAGGATTTTTAATTGAACCTGGAGATATTGGAGGACATGCCGAGAAATTAATTCAATTATATAATGACTTTGATTTACGAAGTCGTCTGAGTGCGAATTCTGTCGATCGAATAAAAGATCATTTTAGTCTGGAAAAGGAACGAAATGGTTTAGAAAATATAATTAAAAAGATAAGTAATAAATCAACCTCACTTAAGAATGCCTAAATTCAGTGTAGTTATTCCAAATTATAATCGAGCTCAAAAGGTTAAAGTTGCAATACAGAGTGTTCTTGATCAAACTTATACCGATTTTGAAATAATAATTGTTGATGATAAATCTACGGATAATTCTATCTCCGAAATTGAACAGTTAAAGAGTGAAAAGATATTTGTTCACCAATTAAAAAGAAATTCAGGCGCAGCTGTTGCAAGAAATTATGGAGTGAACCTGGCAAAGGGGGAATTTATATCTTTTCTTGATAGTGATGATTTTTACGAGAAGAATTTTCTGGAAGAAAGCAATAAATTGTTATCTGAAACTTCAACTGATGTTGGTTTTATGTGGACAGGGGTAAGATATCATTATAAAGACAGAACATATGAACGTGCATGGACTCCACCTAGAAAAAAAAATCCATATATCACTTTTCTACATAACTTACAAATTGGTTCTGGATCTGGAATTACTTTAAAAAGAAGTGCTTTTCTTGAATGTGGTGGATTTAATGAAAATTTACCTGCTGTGGAAGACACAGATTTTTTTCTTAGGATCTCCCAGCAATATGATTATGTTAATAGTGATAAGATTTTAATGAACGTAATCAAAAAAGGGGATGATAGGATGTCTAAATCTTTTGAGAAAATAGCTGTGGCATATAATATTTTTCTTCCTGAGCATTTTGATATAATAGATGGGAGTAAAATTCTTCAGGCTAAATTTTATTATAAACTAATGTGGCTCAATTTTCACATATATGAAAAAGAAAGAGCAAGGCATTATTACAATAAAATACCCTCTGAATTAAAAAGTATTAAAATAAAGATCGTTAAATATCTATATGAAATACTTCCATTAAAACAAGCCTCTTATATACATCAAAAGTTATCGGCCTAAATGAAAAAGATTTTATATTTAATAGATACACTTGAAATAGGGGGAGCTGAAACCAGTATTCTTGAAATAGCCTCGCGCTTAAAGGAGTGGCAGCCTTTTGTTATAAGTATATATAAGGGGAATACTTTGAAATCTCGATTTGAAAATGAAGGGATTAAAGTATATACCCTGAATTTGGAAGATAAATTCGGTATAATTCCTGGTCTGAAGGAAATAGGAAGTATAATTGAAAAAGAAAATCCAGATCTAATTCATGCCACACTTTTTAGGGCAGAGCAGTTTAGCCGGATTTTAGGACCTAAGTATAATATACCTGTTTTAAATAGTTTTGTAAATGACAGCTATTCTTCTGAACGTTTTAGCAGTCTAAATTTCAAAGAAACATTAGCCTTAAATTTTTATCGCTTTATAGATAGAATTACAGCTAGGCGTGCAAATAGGTTTATGTCTATTACTAACGCAATTATTCCCTCAAATTCTAAAGCCCTGGGAATTAATGCGGACAATATTAAAGTTATTTACAGGGGCAGACATATTGGTCATTTTAGAGCAAAAGCCGAGGTTCAATTTTCGCAATTAGAAGAACTTGGAAATAGCCCTGTAATACTAACTGTATCAAGGTTATTAAAAAGAAAAGGTTATGTAGAGTCAATTAGAGCTATGGCCGAAGTAATAAAAAAGGTTCCTGATCTAACTTATTTAATTGCGGGTGAAGGTCACGACCGGTCTGTTTTTGAAAGTTTGATCTCAGAATTGAATTTAAAAAAGAATGTTATTCTCTTAGGCAACAGGAGCGATGTACCGGGACTATTAAAACGGGCAGATCTATTTCTCTTCCCTTCACATTATGAGGGTCAGGGAGGAGCCCTTGTAGAAGCTATGATTATGGGAACCCCGATCGTTGCGGCTAAAATACCGGTAATAGAGGAATCTGTTGAAGATAAAAAGTCGGCCTTATTGTTTGAACCAAAAAATATTCATGATTTAAGCCAGAAAATTATTTGGGCCATAGAGAATTCTGAACAAATGCAGGAATTAGGGAGAACTGGCATGAAAGTAGCTGAAGAAAGATTTGAAATAGGAAAAGTTTCCCGGCAACATGAACTCCTGTATGATCAAATATTAAAAGAAGTAGAGAAATAAAAAATGAAGGTACTTTTTTTGATAGATACTTTAGAGGGATACGGAGCTGAAAAGAGTCTGGTTGAAATTGCCAGGGGTTTTACAGAAGTAACACCTGTCTTTGTGCATATCTATCAGGGAGATATGTTGAAGCCCCATCTGGAGCAGGCAGGGATAAAGGTATACTCACTGGATTTAGAAGATAAGTACGCATTCAATAAGGCGCTGGATAAATTAATTCCTATTTATTACCGGGAAAGGCCTGATATTGTACATGCTACATTATTTCGTTCTGAAATTATTGCCAGAAAACTTAAAAAGAAAATTCCTGCTATTTGCCTTGTTGGTAGTTTTGTAAGTAATGCTTATTCTCCTGAAAGACTTAGAGGAAAAAATGCCATAGACAAATTAAAACTAAATTATTTCTTTGAGCTTGATCGGCGAAGTGTGAAATATGTAGATTATTTTATTTCCAATTCACATACTATAAAAACACAAACTGGAAAAGCTCTAAATATTGAAAAGGATAAGGTCGAGGTTATTTATAGGGGAAGAGATAGCTCTAAATTTGACCCTGATAAAAAAAATGGAAAATTTCCATATCTTAATAATCAAAGAATTATTCTCCTCAATGTAAGTCGTCTAATCCAGCTTAAAGGTCAGAATGATCTTTTAAAGGCTATGCCTAAGGTTTTAAGAGAATGTGGAGATGTTTCACTTGTTTTTGCTGGTCACGGACCATACAGGACACATCTTGAAAGGGAAGTTAAAAGATTAAAGTTAGAGCCTTACATCCATTTCCTTGGCCGTATAGATAATATTAATAAATTACTTCTTAAAGCAGATGTGTTTTTGTATCCATCATATTCTGAAGGTCTGCCTGGAGCTCTAATAGAAGCAATGATGTCCGGGAAAACTATTATTTGCTCTGACATCCCGGAAAATCTTGAATGCGTTGATGAGGAATCGGCTTTAATATATGAAAAAGGGAATATTTCTGAACTCTCAGATGCTATAATAAAAGTTCTTAAGGATCCAAAGAAGTATAATAAACTTGGAGAGAATGCGCGCAGACAGGCTGTCCATAAGTTTGAATTAAAAAAAAGAATTTCTGATTATCAGAATTTTTATTTCAGGATAAAAAAGCACCATAAAAAAGATCGCTTACGTATCCTGCATTTAATACAAAGACCTCAAAATAGAGGAGCTGAGACCTTTGCATGTCAATTAGCGAATCATCAGGATAGCCTGGGTAATACTGTGAAAATAGTTTCTGTATTTTCTGGAAAAACAGATCTGCCATGGAAGGGAGAAATAGAGTCACTAGGAGCTTCTTCCAACAGAAGGCTTTTTGATTTAAAGGCCTGGAAAAAACTTAATGAGATTATTCTAAATTTTTTACCCGATATAGTTCAGGCAAATGCAGGTGATACTTTAAAATATGCAGTCTTTTCTAAAAAAGTATATAATTGGAAGGTCCCGATTGTTTTTAGAAATGCTAGCGAAGTTGGAAGGTATTTAAAAAGCAATTTTCAGAAGAAATTCAATAACTTCCTTTATAATCAGGTTGATCAGGTAATTTCAGTATCCAATGTATCAAAGCATGATATAGTTGCAAACTTCCCGGTTTTAAAAAATAAAGCTGTAACGATACCCATTGGTATTGAGAATTCTAAAACGATAATGCCAGAGAAATTAGAACCTTTTGGAAAGAAACATATAATTCATGTAGGAGGTTTTACTTTTGAAAAGAATCATGAAGGCTTAATCAATATTTTTGAAAAGATTTTAGAAAAATATCCAGATGCCCATTTACACCTTTTGGGAGATGGCCCCTTAAGATCAAAAATTGAAAAACTTGTAAGCAAAAGGGAACTGGAAGATAAGATTTCTTTTTATGGTTTTGTCACTGATCCTCTTCCTTATATTAAAGCGGCAAATGTCCTGATTCTACCTAGTATAATTGAAGGTTTGCCTGGTGTCTTACTGGAAAGCATGTTTTGCGAAACACCTGTAGTTGCATATGATGTTGGGGGGATTTCAGAAATAGTAAACGAGGAAACCGGAATAATAGTAACTGCTAATAATCAAGAAGATTTCATTAATTCAGTTCTAGAAATCTTACATAGTCCTAATCTGGAGATCATTGAAAATGCCAGAAAAAAGGTAGAATCAATATATTTCAATTCTGAAATTGCAAAGCGTTTTCAGGATACCTATTATTATCATTTCTGAAAAAGAATATTTTACTAATTTTTTTTTAATTAATTGATAGAGGTTGCAATTCGGTTAACTTTGCCTTTCTATGAAAAAAATCAGGATACTTCATATTATAAAATCATTGGGAAGAGGGGGGGCTGAAATGTTATTGCCAGAAACCTTAAAGCTGCATGATAAGGAAAAATTTGAGTTTCATTATATCTACTTTCTATCCTGGAAAGATCAAATGGTTGAGGCAATTAAGGAGGCTGGTGGAAAGGTTACCTGTTTTGAAGCGAAGGATAATATCCGTTTGTTAACGCAGTATAAAAAAATTATTGGATATTGTAAAGAGCACAAAATAGATCTGATCCACTGTCATCTTCCATGGGCAGGTTTTGCCGGGCGTCTGGTACATTGGAGAACAAATATTCCGGTGATTTATAGTGAACATAATATGCAGGAACGCTATCATCCCGTTACTAAAATTTTAAATAAATATTCATTTAACAGTCAGTCAATGGCTATAGGAGTATCGGAAGATGTGACACTTTCTATATCGAAAAATATTAGCCCAGACATTCCGGTAAAAACAGTTTTAAATGGAGTAAATACTGATGCTTTTATAAAATCAGGATCTTTAAGGACCAAGCAGGAACTGGGAATTCCAGCGGATGCTTTAGTTATTGGTAATGTCGCTGTTTTTAGATTTCAAAAGCGATTAATTGAATGGTTACGGGTATTTAAAACTATAAGCGACAGGAATTCAAATGTATATGGTTTAATTATTGGTGCCGGCCCCCTGGAAGATGAGATAAAGAAAGAATGGAAAAGTCTTGGATTAGAAAATAAAGTCTTTTTTCCTGGCCTTAAAACAGATGTGAAGCCTTATTTTGAAGTCATGGATGTTTTTATGATGAGTTCTTCTTTTGAAGGTCTGCCTATAGCACTGCTGGAAGCAATGAGTATGGAGTGTGCAATAGTTTCTACAAATGCTGGAGGTATTAAAGAAGTAGTAAGGAATAAAATAGATGGTCTTGTTTGTGAGACGAATGAGTTGGGGAAATTAGAAGTGCTTGTTCAGAAAATGATAAAAAACCCTGATAGTCTCACTAAATTTAAAAGGGCTGCAAGAGACCGTGTGAGAGCAAAGTTCAGTTTAAATATAATGGTTAAGGAGCTGGAAGAATTATACAGTAATCAGGCTAAACTTGAGCACTAATAATAGCAGTATGAATATTAGGGAAGCTAGTCAAAGTGATATACCAGATATTATTAAAGTTTTGAAAGCCAGTCTGGGAGAAGGATCTTCTGAAAAAACCGAAAAGGTTTGGAGATATAAACATATAGATAATCCATTTGGGGAGTCTTTAATTCTGGTAGCAGAAGAAAAAAATGAGATCATTGGAGTACGGGCTTTTATGCGATGGAATTGGCAGAAGGGGGATAAAGTGTACTCTGCTTTCAGAGCGGTAGATACTGCAACACATCCTGATCATCAGGGTAAGGGAATTTTTAAAAAACTAACTCTAAATGCTCTGGCTATGGGGAAGGAACGTGGGGATCATTTCGTTTTTAACACCCCAAATGCCCAGAGTAAGCCGGGGTATCTTAAAATGGGATGGAAAGAAATTTCTAAGTTAAGAATTCATGTAATACCCGTGAACCCTTTTTACTGGAAAAAGGAGAAAGAAATAATGCAAAATTTCAGTAATGACGTACCAAATGAATTTTTAGATCTGGATAAATGGAATGAGGATCTTATAGGGTCGGATAAGGTTTTCACACCAAAAGGGGAGAGTTATTTAAATTGGAGATATGTAAATAACCCAATGCAATCCTATTTTATAAAATCAAATTCTGAATATTTTATTGCTGGCTATGTGAAAATTCATAAAAATTTCAAAGAGTTTCGTATTTCGGAGTTGTTGTTTACAAAAGATGCTTCTAGAAAGACGATTAAAAAAATTATAATGAATTGGGCTAAAAAATTTGGGGTCCAGTTTGTTAGCTTGAATGTTCCTTTGGAAGGTACTATTTTTAAAAGAAGTTTAAGTGGGGGTCTTGGACCTGTTTTAACCTTTAAACTAATTGATGAAAACCTTGATCAAAATATGTTTTTAAAATTTAAATCCTGGGAGTATAGCCTTGGGGATCTTGAATTATTCTAGTTAATGCTTGGAGCTTTAGTTTTAATGTTAGCACTATTTGTCATCAATCAAATGATGTACAGCACTTTTTCGAAAAAACATAAGTTCTTTTCGAAAAAACTGATGAATACATTATTTCTTTATCATTTGTTTTTTTTCATAGTTTATTACACTTACGCTTTATTTAATAATTCCGATTCCCGATTATACTATTCACGTCCTCAATATGGTGCCTGGGGGGAGTATTTCGGAACCAGTACAACTTTCATTGATTTTATGTCCTGGCCTTTTATTAATGTTTTAGGTTTTAATTATGAAATGATGATGGTTCTTTATGCCTGGTTTGGATATATAGGCTTTCTTTATGCATACTTGTTCTTTAGAGAAAACATACCAATAAAATTAAAAGTCTTCAAATTAGATTTTTTAATTCTTGTCTTATTTCTTCCAAATATGCATTTTTGGACAGCCTCTTTAGGTAAGGGCGCTCCAATATTTATGGGTTTAATGATGTTCGCTTATGCGATTAAGGAACCTAAATCCAGGTGGTTTACTCTCATTCTTGCCTCTGTATTAATATATTATATTAGGCCGCACGTGTTCTTATTTGTTGCGGCGGGTACCGTGTTAGGATATATGACAGGTAAAGAGAAAATTGCATTTTGGAAAAAAATGTTAATCTATATTGGAATGATTGGTAGCTTGATTATGGTGCAGGACACTATTCTCGGAATGGCCGGTTTAGATGAATCTGAGAATTTGGTTCAAGGATTTGAAGATTTTTCAGAAGACAGAGGGGGGGAGCTGGCAAAATCAGGTTCGGGAGTGGATATGGTAGATTACCCCTTGCCAGTAAAACTATTTACATTTTGGTTTAGGCCATTATTTTTTGATGCACCGGGAATGCTAGGACTCATTGTTTCAGTTGAAAACCTAATTTATTTACTGTTATTTATAAGAATACTGAAAAAGGATTTCCTTAAATTTTTAAAGAAATCACCGGTAACTGTAAAAATGAGCCTTACTGTTTTCTTCCTTGCTTCGCTGGCGATGTCTTTCGTTATGTCTAATCTGGGAATAATTATGCGTCAGAAGTCGATGGTTATGTACTTTTTATTTTTTGTAATTTATTATTATTTGGCTCAGAAGAAATACGACAGGATAGTTATGTTGAAAAAAAGGAAAAATAAAATTTTAAAGAGCAGGGAATTGGGAGTCAGTTAATTTAAAATTATAGATATATATTATACGTAAATGGGAAATGGAGCTTTAGTAATTTCACTTGATTTCGAATTGCTTTGGGGAGTTTTTGATAAGGTTGAATGGAGAGATAGAATAAAATATTTTCAAAATACCCGCAGTCTTATTCCTGAAATCCTACGGCTTTTTGAAGATTATAATATTCATTGCACCTGGGCTACAGTAGGAATGCTTTGTAATGAAAACTGGGAAGAATGGAATGAAAATATTCCAGATTACTTACCTGAATATTTCAATAAAAATTTATCTGCCTATACTTTCGGAAAAAGTATCCAAGAAAAAGAAACCGAAGATTTATGTTTTGCTCCTAAGTTAGTTAAACAAATTATTGAAACAGCAAATCAGGAATTAGCAACTCACACCTATTCACATTATTATTGTAGAGAAGATGGGCAAAATGCAGATAGTTTTTCTGCTGATATGAACACTGCCATCAAGATGGCAAGAAATTTTGGTGTCGATTTAGATTCCCTTGTTTTTCCACGAAATCAGTTAAACACTAATTATCTTAAAATTTGTAGTGATTTTGGGATCAAAAGTGTGCGCTCTAATCCAGAGACCTGGTATTGGAAAGATACTGAAAATGATTCTCTACAACAAAAAATATTCCGGACGGGAGATGCTTATTTAGGAAAAAAGGATAAACCCTATAAGTTTTCAGATATTGATTGTAAATTTCAAGTGAGTGTTCAGCCTGCCAGTAGATTACTCAGGCCTTATACCGGAAAGCCGCTTTTAGATAAACTAAAAATGAAAAGAATTATAGACGAAATAACTTATGCAGCGCGAAATGCTAAGGTTTATCATTTATGGTGGCATCCTCATAACTTCGGTAATAATCCTAGGAAAAATCTTCAGGATTTAGAATTAATCTTAAAGCACTTTTTAGATTGTAAAAATAAATATGGATTTCAATCTCTTTCTATGAAAGGGATAAATAATATTTTGAAAGGTGTCTGAATTTGACTTTTCCATAATAATTCCGACCTATAACAGAGCCCAGCAGATTTCTAAAGCAATATTAAGTATTATAAATCAGTCTGTAGATAACTGGAATTTAATAATTATAGACGATGGTTCAACTGATAATACCAAAGGTGAAATTCAGAAGTTTTTAGTAAACGATAAGATCAAATACGTATATCAGCAGCATTCAGGTGTTTCCATGGCTCGTAACCATGGAATTAAACTGGCATCTTCTGATCATATTATTTTTTTAGATTCAGATGATAAATTTTATCCAGATCTAATTCGGGATCTTACTTTCTTGGACCATAAAAAATATGATCTTATTTTCTGGGAGGTTAAAAAAAAATCGGGAGAAACTACATCCATCTGGAAACCTAGAAAACTCGAAAAAATATATAATGGAATAAGGGGAAGTTTTTTGTCTGGAAGTGTATGTTACCGGAAAGTAATTCTTGAGTCTGTAGGTGGATTTGATCCTAATATTATATTTGGGGAGAACTTTGAAATGGGGATGCGAATTGCTCATCTTCCAGACTTAAAAACTATAACTCTACCTTCTATATATCTTGAATATAATATTAATCTGGGCTGTCGCCCGAATAGTGAACCTAGTTCCAAATTAAAATCTTTACAGTATTTATTACAAAAGCATGCGAAAATTTATTCTGAAGATTCACTTTCACATTCAAGGTTATTATATCAGATTGGTTATTTGAATGAAAGACTAAAGAGGAGAGAAGAAGCCTATGAGTTTTTTAAATTGGCCTTTAAAAAAAGACCTTTTTATTTTAAACCATTTTTAAAAATTCTTCATTATCAATTAAAGAAACTGGGCCTAAAAAATATCTCGTGTTAACTTCAATGCTGAATATATATTTTTCCTTTTTATATAAAGAATAAATAAACTCCGGTTAATATTACGCAGATACCTATCAATTCCTCTTGCCGCTTCAGTTTTTTGTTCACTTCGATAATATTCCAGCAAGTTTTTAAAAGTTTTCGCTTTAAGCTGCAATTGTAGAACTCTCTCATTCTTTGTCCAGATTCCTTCGCTATGTCTTCGGTACATATTTGGAGTTATTTCGCCTAAGAACTTAGCTGGACCATAATTACCAAGGATGCTTAATATGAAGCTATCTACATTAATAACTTTTAATATTTCCTCCGGAAGTTGTGGAAATATTTTTCTGAAACAAACTGTAGATAACTGTGGATGGGACTTGAGGTTAATTATATCTTCACTGCTAAGATCAAATTTTGGTTGATCCAGAGGAATAAAATCCATTACATCATAAGTTGGCTTTTCAATAAATTGATGATAGCAGAATGAAAAGTTTTCATTCTGAGCTAAAAAGTCCACCTGCTTCTGAAGCTTAAAGGGATCTGTCCAAAAATCATCACCTTCACAAAAGGCTATATATTTGCCTTTTGCTGCATAGAAATTATATATAGCATTGAAGTTTCCTGTTCCGATTCCATTAACTTTTATTTTGTTTTCTGAACTATGTAATATTAACCTAATTCTTTCAGGATATTTACTTGCATAATCAAAACAAATTGAACGAGTTTTATCTGTAGAATCATCCTCTCCAACAATAATTTCAAAATTAAAACTGGTTTCTTGTTTGATTATTGAATCGAGACATTCTGCAATGTATTTTTCGTGGTTATAAGTTTGTACCAATACGCTAACTAATATATCATTAGCTTTGCTATGTTTATAATGTTCAACTGGTGATTTTTGATAACGTTCCTGGAATTGTCTAAAATCCATTACTTTAAAAATCTATTGCCGAGTTGTTTGGAATCAACTTTTCTAATTGTGGTTCCTTTATTAGAATAAACTTCGTAAGGATTTGTGTTTTTTTCCAAATTACATCCCATACCTATAACCGTATTCTGAGCGATTGCCAAATTTTGCTTAATGGTAGAATTCATACCTAAATAGCAAAAATTTCCGATGGTCGCATTCCCTCCAATAGTATTGCCGGTCATTAGCACATGATTACCTATATTGCAATGATGACCAATTCGTCCACCTATAATAAAGGTGTTGTCACCAATATTTACATAAGGCTGAATGATCGATCCTTCACCAATAAAAATGTTTCTAGCGTTGTCAAAATTTTCCCAGATCGTCGCTTTTGAAGATACATAATTGGCGAAACTTAAATTCAACTCAATAGCTTTTTTAAAGATTCTTGCTCGAATGTCATTGTTTCCTATGGCTATAAAAATATCGAAATCATCAGTTATTTCATTCGTGACATTCTCAAATGAATAAACATGTAGGTTATTAATTATACTTTTAACTTTATTACTTTTTAAATAATTTTCTTCGATACAATATCCAATAACTTGGTATTTGGAATCATTATTAAACAGAAATGCCAGATACTCGGCGAATTTTCCAATTCCGTAAATTAATAATTTAGATTTCATATTAGATTTTTGCTATTTCTGAAAGTACCGACGAATTTTTAAGTCTAGGACAAGTTTAGTCAAAAAATATCATATGGAATACGCCATCCGTGTATTCTACCATGCTAAAATAACTTTTCAACGAATTAAATAGGATTTAATTTGTTCTATCGGTCATATCTGCTAAATTTCATAATCTAACTTATAACCAGCTAATTATGAAAAGATTGATGATGTTGTCATTTATTATGGCCTTGTATTCCTGCACTTCGGACCAGGAAAGTTTGGATGACATGAAAATATCCGAGGTTAACCTTATATCTAATATAGATGGGTGTAGTGTTTACGATCTGGAGTTTGGGCAAGAAGCTATAATAACAGTCCGAAATTTTTACGATTATTTAGAGGTAAGGGTTAATAAAATAAGCTCAAAATCTTTAAATAAAATGAGCATTCATTTTGCCAAAGATCTGGCAGATTTTCCCAAGAAAGGGAATGGTCAATTGAATCCTTCTGAATTTTATTATTCTGAATCTGTAGACAAGGCAGTAGATGAAGTAATATTGAGATTTAATTTCAAAGATCTTAATATTGCTGTTGGCGAGGAAATTATGATTAGTGCGGTAGCACAATTTGGAAAGGGAAAAAATAGAGAGGAACATTTTGCTACAGACGAAACATTAACTAATGGGAAATTTTATTTTACCTACCAGATAGAAAATTTTAAAAATTATGCTGGTACAGATCAAATTCGTGAAATTACTTTGTCAGAAGCACAGGCATTACCCAGCTGGGATGAAGTTAGAAAAACGTATGCATCTATGCTGGATTCCGGCGTGAATAAAAAGGATGGGGTGTATAAACCAAGTATTTGGGATTTAATCTATGATTTTAATGATCCAAGTAGAGAAACTCAGTTAGGAGATTATCCTACAACCTATACCTTAGGAACTGGAAGTTGCTCAGATTCTACTAATCTAATTCTTCGTGTGGTGCCGGATTCGCAGTAAAAAGGAATTAAAATACGCAGAAAAATTATAGGTTTAGAATTATAAAATTTGTACTACAAATTAAAGATTAATACTTTCAAATGAAATCTTAAAGTAAGACTTATTCTCTTATTTAACAAGTATTCTAGTTACATATCGAAATTGTTGAAAAACTGATTTTTGTTGAATTACATTTGAGTAACCATTCTAAACTTTATTCAATATGAAAACAAAATTATTTTTTCAATTAATTTTATGTGTTCTTTTTATTGGCTGTAGTATTGATCCAATAGAAGAAGACTTAATAACTAATCCGGTAGAAAGTGTTGATGCCGGAATTACTGATGCCGGTTGTGCCGGAATAGATGCTGCTAAGACTATCACATTTTCTGAAGCTTCTGCCATAGAAAGCTGGGATGAAGTGCGAAAGCTATATTTAAGTCTTCTTCAACCTGGTGTTTCCCGAAATGGAACTTTCGATCCTAGAATTTGGGATATTATCAGGGAATTTCAAGCGAAAGGAATTGGAGAGTATTCAACTACCTATTCGTTGAATGGAGATTGTTCAGATTCAGTTGTTTTAACTGTAAATGTTGTGCCAGATCCAGCTGACGATGCGAATAATTGTGAAGCTTTTACCGCTGGGCCTGATGCTTCTTTGGAGATAGAACTTTCTGAAGCGTCGGCAATAGAAAGTTGGGACGAAGTAAGAAAACTTTATTTGAGCCTTTTAGCTCAGGGAATTCCAAGGGATGGAACTTTTGATCCTACAATCTGGAATTTGATAAATGCATTTAGAAATAATGAGGTGAAATTAGGTGATTACTCCACTACGTATACAATAGAACAAGGCGACTGTTCAGATTCAGTCAAGCTAACAATCATTGTAATTCCAGATAAGTTAGATGAACCCTTATGTGAAATTAATGCTGGCCAAGACAATTTAATCGAAATGACCGTAAGTCAGGCTGCAGCGATTGAAAGTTGGGATGAGGTGAGAAAACTTTATCTAAGTCTACTAGAGAGAGGTGTGCCAGGAAATGGTTCATTTGATCCATCCATCTGGAACTTAATCAGTGCGTTTAACGATCCTAATCGGGAATCTAAACTTGGTGATTATACTACTACATATACTATTACAGATGGGGATTGTTCAGATTCAGTGAACCTTACAGTAAGAGTAATTGCAGATTAACTAAAAAAATATTGAAAAAAAAGACCGTCAGCATTGACGGTCTTTTTTTTCCCAGTATTTCTTATTTTAAAATGGTTTCAATCCACAATTTTGAGGAAATTTTCGACAGAAACAACGAAGTCAAATAAGATAGACATAGTAAAAAATCTGATTTTATGATCAATTCATAAATGGCAGGCTATTTGCAAAATCCATGTTCAATCATTGAACTATGGAATACCAATTAATTTTCCGGATTTTAGAAGCCTTGATGCTGATTCCATTTTTGTTTGAGGTCAACCAGAAAATACTGGCTTATCTTCATTCGAAATTCCATTTTTTGCCAAAGGTGAAAATGAACTGGCTTTTCTTTTACCATATTGGTTTTGGAATTATTTATTATGTCTATACTTTGTCCCATCGATCTGATAGTAAGGCTTATTTCTCCAGAGCAGATAACTTCGAAGGGAGTTGGTTTCAGCTTTTTGGAACTGAAACCACTTTTATTGATTTCTTTTCGTATCCCTTTATCAATTATTTTGAATTTTCGTTTGAATTGATGATGCTTCTATTTACCTGGATTGGGTATTGGGGTTTTGTTCTCGGCTTTCTATTTTTTAAAGAAAATATTAATGTCAAAGTTCGGGTTTTTAAAAAGGTAGATCTGCTAACCTTAGTATTATTCTTCCCGAATATGCACTTCTGGTCTGCAAGTCTAGGGAAAGGAGCGCTGATCTTTTTTGGATTAATGCTTTTTGCATTTTCATTGAATAAGCCAAGAGCTCGGATATTAGGACTCCTGTTTTCCTCTTTACTGGTTTTCGCTATAAGGCCGCATATGTTTCTGCTTCTCTGCGCCGGCGGGTTATACGGGCTGTATTTCGGGAAAAACATTATAGCTCTGAGATATAAAGTTTTATTGACATCAATAGTAATGGTCGGTATACTGATACTTAAAGATCAGATCCTTTCCGTTGTAAATCTTGGGGATTCTACAACTCTGGTTGCCGATTTTATGCAATTTTCTGACAACAGGTCACAAAACCTTAGTGAAGCAAATTCTGGAGTAAATATGGCCGGGTATAGTTTGCTGGAAAAAGTTCTTACTTTTTGGTTTAGGCCACTTTTTCTGGATGCTCCGGGATTTCTTGGAATAATAGTATCTATTGAAAATCTTATTTATCTGTTACTTTTTGGAAAGATCTTTCGCCTTAATTTTTTCAAATTCTGGAAAAATGCACCTTCTCATGTAAAGACCTGTTTGATGATCTTTCTTTCAACTTCTGTTGCCATGACCTTTATTATGTCCAATCTTGGGATCATGATTAGACAAAAAACGATGATCATGTATTTTATGTTCTTTGTTATTTATTATTTCCTGGCTTATGACAAATCTGAAGAAGTAAAAAGAAGGTTGCATATTCTGAATTCTTCTAAATCAAGAAAGATTGTTACAACCTGATATTTAATCAGAAGGTAAAACGCTATAAAAATATTAGCTTTGCCGATATCCAAATTTACTGTGAGTGCAAAAACTGGTTAGAATTACGACAATTCCCTTGTCTTTAGAGAAATTACTGGAAGGACAGTTGACTTACATGAATAACTATTATGAGGTTATAGCGGTTTCAGCTGAAAAGGATCGTTTAGTGCAATATGGGCTGAAGAATAAAGTTGATACCTTTCATGTTGAAATGACCCGTGCTATAACGCCTATCCGGGATTTAAAGGCCGTTCTGCGGTTATTTTGGTTTCTGAAAAAAGAGAAACCTCTTATTGTGCATACTCATACACCTAAAGCCGGAATAATTGGAATGTTGGCTGCTAGCCTTGCCGGTGTCCCTATCCGTTTACACACTGTCGCTGGTTTACCTCTTCTGGAGACCAGGGGTCTAAAAAGAAAAATCCTGGATCTGGTAGAAAAATTAACTTATAAGCTTGCCACCAGGGTATATCCAAACTCTGTGGAATTAAAAAGGATTTGTTTTAAATCGGGATATGCCAGGGAAGAGAAGTTGAAGGTTTTAGGCAAGGGTAGCTCCAATGGTATAGATACCAATTATTTCGATCCTGCAAAATTTTCAGAGGATGATCAACGGATTTTAAGAAAGGAATTGAATATTCCGCAAGATGATCTGGTATTTATCTTTGTGGGGCGCCTGGTAACTGAAAAAGGGATTAATGAATTGGTGAAGGCGTTCGAAAAGCTGAATTCTGAAATCGATAATATCACGCTGTTATTGGTTGGGCCGTTTGAAAAGGAACTTGATCCTCTATTACCTGATGTTTACGAAACGATTAAGTCGCATAAAAAAATAATTACTACAGGTTACCAGACCGATGTTCGGCCGTATTTCTCTATTGCAAATATTTTAGCATTTCCAAGTTACCGGGAGGGATTTCCTAACGTAGTGATGCAGGCTAATGCAATGAGTTTACCCGTGATTGTTACTAATATTAACGGTTGTAACGAGATAGTGAAAGATGGCGTTAATGGGATTATTGTAGAGGTGAAAAGTGAAGAAGGTTTGAAGACAGCAATGAAAACCTTGGTACTGGATGAAAATTTAAGAGAAAACTTAATTGCAAATAGCCGGAAAATAATTCAGGATAATTATGAACGTGCTCAGTTTTGGCAATTATTGTTAAAAGAATACAAAGAATTAGAAGGCCTCTATAAACATGATTAAATTCGCCGCTGCGAAAAGATTTATTTAATGTATAAAAAATACCTGAAACCTATTATTGATTTTTTCGTAGCTCTGATAGGCTTAGTTATTTTAAGTCCGTTATTACTAATTTTTACCGTACTGCTGGCCTTTGCTAATAATGGTAAGCCATTTTTTTTCCAGGAAAGACCTGGAAAACACGGAAAGATTTTTAAAATAATAAAATTCCGGACGATGACTGATGCAAAGGATAGATCCGGAAAATTATTGCCAGATTCAGATAGGTTAACGGTTATTGGGAAATTGGTTAGAAAATTTTCTATAGATGAAATCCCCCAATTAATTAATGTGTTTAAGGGTGATATGAGTCTTATTGGACCAAGACCTTTACTTCCGCAGTATTTAAGTCTGTATAACAGGGAACAAAGGAAAAGGCATGAAGTTAAGCCTGGGATTACCGGTTGGGCTCAAATAAATGGGCGAAATGCCATAAGTTGGACCCAGAAATTTGAATATGACGTTTGGTATGTAGAAAATATTTCTTTTGCTTTAGATTTAAGGATATTATTTAAAACCATAAAGAAAGTATTGATTTCAGAGGGAATAAATACTAAAAATATGGCCACAACAGAACCTTTTAACGGAAAGAACTGATGATCATATATGGCGCCAGCGGACATGGGAAAGTTATCATAGATATTGTTAATTCTATTAATAGCCAGGCTATAGATTTTATAATTGATGATGACCCTTCAATAATAAATATCAAGGGTTTGAATGTCTTCCATAGTTTTACAGAGGAAATGACCGGTAAAGAGGTGATCGCTGCCGTAGGAAATAATAGGATAAGAAAAAAAATTGTTGAAAAAGTTTCAAATCCATTTATTAAAGCTATAGTTCATCCATCTGCGATTATTTCGGAAGATATTAAGATTGGTAATGGATCTGTAGTGATGCCTAATGCTACAATTAATTCTTCCTCAATAATAGGAGATCATTGTATAATTAATACCGGAGCTATAATTGAGCATGATGCAAATTTTAGTGATTTCGTACATGTTTCTCCCGGGGCTACAATAACCGGGAATGTAAATATTGGAGAAGGTACTCAGATAGGTGCAGGAGCTACTGTAATTCCGGGAGTGAGTATTGGTAAATGGGTAACTGTAGGTGCAGGTGCTGTAATTATAAATGATATTCCCGATTATGCAGTAGTGGTGGGTAGCCCGGGAAGAATTATAAAATATAATAGGGTTGAAAATGAATAAAGAAAAGATCTGGCTGTCTTCACCGCATATGGGAAGAACAGAACTGGAATATATAAACGCCGCGTTTGATGATAATTGGATTGCACCGTTAGGTCCTAATGTGAATGGTTTTGAGGAGGATATTAAAAGCTACCTTAATTCGAATGGATCAGGTAAAATTGAAGTTGCCGCACTAAGTTCAGGCACGGCCGCATTGCATTTAGCGCTAATATTACTGGGAGTTCAGCGTGGTGATGAGGTCATATGTCAAAGTATGACTTTTGCTGCATCAGCAAATCCAATAATGTATCTGGGAGCAACCCCTGTATTTGTTGATAGTGAAAGAGCTACCCTGAACATTTGTCCAAAACAATTAGAACTGGCCATTCAGGACAGGATTTCACAGGGAAAAAAACCGAAAGCAATCATTGCAGTACATCTATACGGAACTCCTTATAAGGTTGACGAAATAGCGGAAATTTCAGCAAAGTATGATATTCCTGTTGTTGAAGATAGTGCTGAAGCATTAGGGAGCACGTATAAAGGAAGAAATTGTGGGACATTTGGTAAATATTCAATTCTTTCATTTAACGGTAATAAAATAATTACAAGCTCTGGTGGTGGCGCATTAGTGACCCGATCTTTGGAAGAAAAGCAAAAAGCTGTGTTTTTAGCTACACAGGCCAGAGATGATGCTCCACATTACCAGCATAGCCAGGTGGGTTATAATTACAGGTTAAGCAATATTTCTGCAGGAATAGGTCGGGGACAAATGGAAGTTTTGATTGAAAGAGTGGCTGCCCGAAGGGAGATGTTTCATTTTTATGTAAATTTATTCGATTCTATTGAAGGTGTGGAGGTACATAAAGAGCCAACTAACGATTTTTATAGTAATCATTGGCTAACCGTTATTGAGGTGGAGGAAAGTAAAACAAATGGTATAAGTCGGGAAGATTTAAGATTATCATTGGAAGCGGAGAATATTGAAAGTCGTCCACTTTGGAAACCAATGCACATGCAACCTGTTTTTGAAGGATATCCTTTCTACGGTACTGGTTTGGCTGAAGATATTTTCAAAAAAGGCTTATGTTTGCCAAGTGGTTCTAATCTTTCAGATAATGACAGGGATCGAATTAAAAATGCGATCTTGGATTGTTTGAAAAAATAGATTTATATTATGGGTAAAATCAACGAAGCCCTGAAAAATATTCTCACCGGTCCGGATAATGCTTTAGATATAAGAAATCTTAAGTATTTGCCTCGATGGGCTGTTTTATTGATCGATATAGGATTGGTTAGTATTTCCACAATACTAACAATATTTATAGTATTAGATCTATCCCCATTTCAATATACTTTATTGAGTTTCGTTGAAAAAGGCTTTATTATAGTCCTGACCAATATCCTTTATTTTTACATCTTCAAAACATACGCCGGAATTATAAGATATTCCTCGAATATAGATGCCCTAAAATTACTGCTAGCTACAGTAAGTGTTTTTTTTACGCTAATAATAATAAACTATACCACCTACTTTATTGTCGGAGAAAAAATATTTCTAATTGGAGGCCTGCTTATAAATTTATGGATCTCATTTTCACTTTTGTTCCTATTCAGACTTGGGGTAAAGCAAGTTTACGAGTATTTTAAGATCGTACAGAAAAATGAGGCTTTAATTAAAGCGGTTATTCTAGGAGTTGATGAAAATGCAATTTCGATTGCAGGAGCTCTAGATATTGAGCATCCCAAGAGATTCAAGATTGTTGGATTTTTAAGCCCGAATGCGCATAAAAGTTTACGTATTCTTGATAAACCGGTGCTTAGACATACCCAAAAAATTCACAAAGAAGTAAGTTCTTTGGGAGCAAAGGCAATTATATTTTCTGAAAACTCTTTTACTTCTGAAGAAAAATTCAAATTGGTAGAGGAATGTCTTGAAAACGATATTGCTGTATATAATGCTCCTTTGGTTTCCTCATGGGATGGGGACCAACCTGTAACCAAGAGCATTAAAACTCTGCAAATCGAAGATCTGCTGGATAGAGAGCCTATTCAATTAGATGTTCAAAATAAAATCGAACAGTTAACTGGTAAAACTATTCTTGTTACGGGCGCTGCTGGTTCAATTGGGAGTGAGATAGTAAGACAGGTAGCAGAATATAACCCAAGAAAGTTGATTATATTAGATCAGGCAGAAACTCCTCTTCATAATCTCCAACTTGAAATCGAATCAAAATACCCTGATCTCAATTTCCAGGCGGTGATTTGCGATGTTGGCAATCAAATGAGATTAGAATTGATGTTTCAAAATCAGGATATTGATGTAGTTTATCATGCTGCTGCCTATAAACATGTGCCTTTGATGGAGAGCAATCCGCATGAGGCTGTTTTTGTCAATATTCACGGCACGAAGAATTTAGCAGACTTGGCAGTCAAGTATCAGGTTGGTCATTTTGTTATGGTATCTACAGATAAAGCTGTAAATCCAAGCAATGTCATGGGTGCTTCTAAACGGGCCGCAGAGATGTATGTACAGTCACTTTATCATGAACAGCTTAATCATTCTGGCCATAACACCAAATTCATAACTACCAGGTTTGGAAATGTACTGGGCTCAAATGGATCTGTCGTTCCTTTGTTTAAAAAACAAATTGAGAAAGGTGGTCCTGTTACGATTACACATCCGGATATTATAAGATATTTTATGACCATCCCTGAGGCATGTCAGCTGGTTCTTGAAGCAGGTGCAATGGGAAAAGGGGGAGAGATCTTTGTATTTGACATGGGAGAACCCGTTAAGATTATGGATTTAGCCATCAAAATGATAAAACTCGCTGGTTATCAACCAAATAAAAATATTAAAGTTCGAATAACCGGATTAAGACCTGGTGAGAAACTTTATGAAGAATTGTTGAATGATGAGTGTAAAACCTTACCTACCCATCACAAAAAGATTATGATCGGCCAGGATGTGGTTAGAAATTATGAGTTGATCAACGGTAAAATCATTAAAATTATCAAATCGGCAAATAAGTTAAAGAATGATAAAGTAGTTGCTAAATTAAAGGATCTCATTCCCGAATTTAAAAGTAACAACTCTTCTTATGAGCGTCTCGATAATATCGCAGAATTAAAGAAAGAATAGATTAATATTTATGAAGAATTTTATAGGGCTATGCCTACTAACCCTTTTATTGAATAGTTGTGCTACTAAAAAAGAAATCGTTTATTTTTATGAAGGTAAGGAGGTTTTAGAAGGAAGCAAAAATCTACTGGATTACGAGCCAAAAATTGAAAAAAATGACGTTCTACGAATTAATGTCTCTTCCTCATCAATAAACGAAGAAATTGTAAAACCTTTCCAAATGCGAATGGGCGAGCAGCAAGGTGGTGCTGGCAGACAGGATCCATCCTTGTCAGGCTATCTGGTTAGTCCCGATGGCATCATTAACTTTCCTGTCCTGGGTAAAGTAGAAGTAGTAGGCCTTACCCGTACTGAGCTTCAGGATAAGCTGGAAAACAGAATTCAGGATTACGTAAAAGAGCCTATTGTTGATGTGCGAATTGTCAACTTTAGTGTTACGGTTTTAGGAGAGGTTGGAAGTCCCGGAAGAATTCAAATTACAGACGGCCGAATAACAATGCCCGAGTTGATAGCCATGGTTGGGGATATTTCTTATAATGGCAAGAGGGAAAATATTACTATTATTAGAGAAACAGAAGGTGTAAAGAAGATAGGAACTATCGATATGACTGATACATCTTTGTTTTCAAGTGAATTTTTTTACTTAAAACAAAATGATATTGTCTATGTTGAACCTACTTACCGAGCCGTAAAATCTGCCGGCTTTTTTACTAGCTATCAGGGAATAATATCACTCGGTACTACGATAATTGGGATTTATGTTCTTATAAATAGTCTTAAATAATTATGGAAGAACTTAATGACTTTATTGATGAAAAGGAAGAATCTTCATTTGATCTCAAAGCTGAAATATATAAATATCTTGCATATTGGAAATGGATATTATTAGGTATAATTGTAGGTTTGGTAATAGCCTATCTGTATAACAGGTATACGATCCCCAAATATAGAACCTGGTCTACCATGATTATGGTTGATGACCAAAAAAATAGTGCAATGAGTGCATTGCCTGGTGGGGGAGGAGCATTGCTGGCCTTCCAAAACGTCGGCTTACAAAGTCAAATTGAAAAACTAAGATCGAAACAATTAATTTCGAGTGTGGTAGATGAATTAAATCTCAATAAATCATATTTTATAGAAGGTAATGTAATTACTGTAGAAGCATATAAAAACAGTCCTATTGAGCTTAATTTTATATCTCCAGATTCGCTAGTTAACAAATCAAATTTAAATTTATTAATTACACCCATTTCAAATACAGAGTTTAATTTGAAGTCCCTTTTATCTGACTTTAATGAAAATTTTAATATAGGGGAAACGATTACTTACTCAGGCTTGCAATTTACTGTTTCATCTAAATCTGGGAATAATTCTAACACTTTTAAAAATTTTAAAACGGTAAATGTTTTAGTCACGCCAATTCAGCAGACAGCTAATCAATTTATTCAGAATTTATTAATAACTCCTAAAGGTCAGTCAAAAGATATTTTAGAATTATCTATGGTTAATGAATCTGCGGCCAAATCTGAAGATTTTCTGAATAAACTTATGGAACGGTTCAATGAAGAAGGCATTGAAAATAAGCAAGAGGTTGCAAAAAATACTACTAGATTTATTCAAGAACGACTGGAAATGATTACAAATGAATTGGATTCAGTTGAAGGTGGAATTGCTAATTTTAAACGTGATAACAGCATAATGAGTGTCGAATCTGGCGCTGCTGAATTTCGTGCCAAATATACTAAAGCTGAACAAGAAATATTTGATCTTGAAACACAATTAGAATTACTTAATTTTATAGAAAATTTATTGAAGGACAAGGAAGAATATGTTTTTCTTCCTGAGGTAGGAATTAATGAAGGAAATGTCGGAGGGCTTATAAATTCATATAATTCGTTAGTTGTAGAACGGAATACTTATTTAAAAAGTTCCACCGTCAATAATCCAGTTGTGAAATCTATTACAGATCAGCTAGATACGTTTAAAGTTAATTTGTATGAAAATATAAGAACTGCTCGGGAGTCAATTAAAGTTAAAATTAAAGAGTTCAACAATAGAGAAAATATTGCGCAAGGAAAATTTAGTTCTTTCCCAGGTCTTGAAAAAGGCATGCGGAGTATAGAAAGACAGCAACAAATAAAAGAACAACTTTATTTGTTTTTATTACAGAGAAGAGAGGAGGCGGCAATATCTTATGCTGCAACTGGCTCGGTCGCCAGGGTTGTGGATTCTGCATACACCGTAAATACACCGGTTGATCCAGCGCCATGGTTGATTTTAGTTGGAGGGTTTCTTTTGGGTTTAATTATTCCAATTTTAATCGTTTTTATTAAAAATCTTTTGGATACCAAAGTTCATCACAAGGGTGATCTGGCCTCCTTGTTAAAAGTAGTACCTTTTATTGGGGAAGTGCCTCGAATTGGACCGGAACAGGCAGATGTAATCCAGTTAAACGATCGTTCTCCCTTAGCTGAATCGTTCAGAATTTTAAGAACAAATCTGGCATATTTAATACAGAATCGGAATCAGGATAAAGGTGAGGTGATTTTTATTACATCTACAGTTAAAGGGGAAGGGAAAACTTTTGTTTCTTTTAACCTGGCTAGAACTTTAGCCAGTACTGGTAAATCTGTCCTCTTAATCGGTGCAGATATTCGAAATCCAAAATTGCATAGGTACACGGACCAGATGGAGGGAGCCAAAGAAAAAGGATTGTCAGATTTCTTATATGATTATTCCATTACCCATTCCGATGTTATTTCAAAAACTAATGATGATAGTATAGCTGTAGATATTATACTTTCAGGACCTATACCTCCTAACCCTGCGGAACTATTAATGAATGACCGTATGCGGCAACTGATTGATAATGTGAAATCTGATTATGATTATATCATAGTTGATACCGCTCCATCCATGATAGTAACCGATACCTTGTTAATTAGTCAGCTTGCAGATTATACTTTGTACGTCACTCGTGCTGATTTTACAGAGAAAAATTTACTGGAATTCCCTAAAGATCTGAAGAAACAAGGTAAGCTTAAAGGACTGGCTGTAATTTTAAATGATGTTGATTATTCTAAATTTTCCTATGGTGCGCAATACGGGTATTCCTATGGCTATGGATATGGATATGGAGTAGATAAAGAATCCAGATGGACCAGAATTAAAAGAAGATTATTTAGCTAGTTGTTTTCTTAAGAAAATAAATTTTTCTGATTATTAATAACAGTCTGAATCCCGGCTGAAAATTTCTTTGGAACTTTGATTTTTTTGATCTTTTCAAGATGGTCTATTCTATGTACATCACTGCAAATGAAATCGATCATTTTGTTCTCCAGCATTTGAAAGGCAGTTTTCTGAATTCCCAGTCCATAATGACCTGAGAGGGAAAGCATGTTAAGTTGAAAATCACAGCCTCTGGACTTAAGATCCTTAAACTTCTCTAGAGATTTAGAATGGAAGAATGCATACCTCTCTGGATGTGCTAAAATAGGGGAATATGAAGCGTTTTGTATTTTAAATAATATTTCGTTCAAATTCAACGGAGGTTGGAAGTAGGACATCTCTACCAGTACTTTGGAACCTATGATGTTCAGGATTTCGCCATTTTCCAGTATATCTATAAAGTGCTGATCCATCATATATTCCGCAGCGTAAGCTATACGTGACGGATCCTCTAATTGCTTGGCCAAATTCTGGTATGCGGAAGATATTGTTTGTGGTGTGTTAGGGTAATATTCTCCAATAACGTGCGGAGTAGCCACAAAATTGGTAATACTTATATTCTCAAATGCCTTTATAAGCCCAATAGATTCCTCAATAGATTTCGCCCCGTCATCTATTCCGGGCAAAATATGATTATGAAAATCAGTAATACCTTCAATTAAATCGACTAAATAAATATTCTTCTGAAAAAATGAGAGCATTGAAATTATTTTGGAACCAAAATTACATAATTTTAATTCTTATTCTTAATATTTGCAGTGTTCGTAGAACTAACCAATGAGAATTCCCTTTATTGTTTTTTTTGTATTCGTCTCTGTTTTTCAATGTCAGAGCCAAACTGATTTTAATATAAATCTGGAAGGGATAGGTTTACTGTATTCCGGGGAAGAGTCGCCATTATGGTTACATTCAAATAGGCGGGGCAGGGTAGATGAAGAATCTAATTTATCGGGTTTAATTTCTGCAACATCCAGGTTTAACCTGAGTTCAGATACTTATGCCGAGTTCGGTGTGGGTGGACTTTACAAAGATGGATTCACAAATGGAATTAGAATCGATGAGGCTTATTTTAATTTTGTGACACCTAAAATCGGTGTTGTTGTAGGTAAAATGCAAAGGGAAGATATTTTTCAAGGTCTAAGTGCTTCAAATGAAAATATACTCTGGTCTTTGAATGCAGGACCAATGCCTGGAATTAGACTCTACAGCCGTGATCCTATATTTTTATTTAAAGATCGGGGAATTGGTTTTAAGGTAAGTCTGGAAGAATATTTAATGGACGATAACCGTTACATCCAGGATACCAGGGTTCATCACAAATCTCTGCACGCTGTTTACCGAGGCGTAGCCGGTTTTCAGATTGAAATCGGGGCTCAACATTTTGTACAGTGGGCTGGGGTCTCAGAGGAATTCGGTCAGCTGCCAAAGTCTTTCGAAGATTATTTGAGAATTTTTACAGGGATGGCCAGTGAAGGAGACGTAGGGAACGGCCAGGAGGTGAATGCTCTTGGAAATCAAATAGGTAGTTACGAAATAAAGGTAAAAACGAAAATAAGAGACTTAGATTTTAAATTTTTATATAATCATATTTTTGAGGACGCCTCTGGTTTGAAAGGAGGAAATCTTCCAGATGGCAGATATGGGATTTATGTTGAAGATAACCGTGATGATTTTTGGGGAACCTCCATCCTGAAAGCTTTTATGTATGAATTCTATTATACTAAGAATCAAAGTCGGGATAGGGCTGGCTCCCTGGTAGACGGTGCAGATAATTACTTTAATAACAATTTGTATCGTTCCGGCTGGACCTATAATAGCCAGATTCTTGGAGTACCATTTATACTCTTAAATGATAATAACTTCAGGATTGGCACAAATATTATCATGGTTCATCACCTGGGCTTGAAAGGAGAGCTAATAAAAGATCACCCTTATCGGTTTTTGCTAAGCTATCGAAAAAATTATGGAGTTAAAGACTCCTTCTTTCCTGAAACCAGAAACATTTTATCAACTCTTTTAGAAATGCAAATTCTAGATGGCGACTATAATCTTAAAGCACAGATTGGAGCCGATATAAAGTCTTTCGAGAAATCTAATTACGGATTTGGAATTAATTTTTCTAAAACGATCTTTTAGGCCCCAATTAATATTTTTTTTGTACTTTCCTCACGCCTTAAATCTTAGCAATTAACTTGAACCAGGACCCTACCTTGAACCAGTGTGTGGCTGTCATTACCTATAGTTATGACGAAGGTATTTGTGGTTTCAATAAACAGGCAAGCCAGATCTTCCTGGAATCTTTCAATTTAGTTTTAAAAAATGGCTTCAGTTTTACCGATCTTTCAGAAGATCAGTTTTCTACAGAATTTACCGGCAAATTATTAGTTTGCCTTGCCGGAAATCCCCAGACTATTGTTTTAAATAAGAATGGATATAGTTTAGATTTATCCCTATTGCCAATACTTGGAAATGATAATTTAATAGATAAGGTCTCGATAGTTATTAATACTGCTGAAAAAACGCAGACTTCAGCTTCTACTAATATTGCCGCTACGGTAACTGAGTATAATAAACAGGTTTATTCCAATTTATTCTATAATAATCCCGATGCAGTTTTTTCATTTGACCTTGATGGTAATTTCGTCAATGTCAATAATAGATCGGTAGAGATTGCTGAAACTACCCAGGAAGAGTTGCTGAAAATGCATTTCCTTCCATTTATAACCAAAGAAGATCAACCAAAGGTTTTAGGACATTTTCAAAAAGCGCTGGCAGGAGAAAATCAAAGTTATACTGCCAATTTTCTCAGTACTCAAGGTACTGCCAGGATTTTAGAGATAAATAACCTCCCCATATATCATCATGATAAAATCATTGGGGTTTATGGTATTGCAAAAGATATCACCAAACAGCGTCTTGCCGAAAAAAAAGTTTTAGATGAACGGAAGATGCTGCGTGCTATCATTGATAATATTCCTGATTATATTTTTGTAAAGAACCGGGAGCACAAAAGTATTTTATCCAATCGCAAATTTTATCAGCAAATACTTGGTAAACCTTCAGATGACAGTAGTCTGGGATATACCCCTAAAGATTATTTTGACTCGAAGAAGGGAGAGGAAATAATTTCAGATAATGAGTGGGTTATGAATTCTGGCGAAGCCGTTATTAACAGGCCAGATACGGTAATCAATATAGACGGTTTCGAAGAAAAAGTGCTGCTCACAAAAGTACCCCTTAAAAATCAGGATGAAGAAATTATCGGCCTGGTTGGTATAGCCAGAGATATAACAGAGACCTACCTTTACAATAAAAAACAGGAATTAGTTTTTAAAGTAATTAAGGCCTTTGGAGATAATTCATCCTTACATGATTCGATGATGAAGGTTTTAAAGATCTTTTGTGAAGATCTTGATTTTGATTATGCCGAATCTTACAAGGTGAGTATCAATAATCAAAAACTGGTTAGAACAGCTTACTGGCCTGAAGGAAAAGATTTATCTGTTGCCGGTAAGATATATGAAAAAGGAGTTGGATTGCCGGGAATGGTTTGGGAATCCGGCGAAATGAAAGTGATACGGAATGAAGATGAAAGAGACCTTCTTCAGGGTATGGTACTCGAAGGGGGGCAGTCAATTCAATCTGCGGTAGGATTTCCCATAATTTTTGAAGGTAAATTGGTATCTATTTTTTGCCTTGGATCAACCGGAGATAAAAAGAAGATAGAAACAGAACTCTTAAATGATATAACTCTTCAGATTGCATCAGCCATTGAGCGAAAAAGAAGCCAGGAACAGTTAAATGACTTTTTCCAGTATTCTCCTAATCTAATTGCAGTAATAGGAATGGATGGTTTTGTTAAAAAAATCAACCCTTCATTTATTGAAAAATTCGGTTATACGGAATGTGAAATTTTAACCAAGCCCTTTATCGATTTTATTCATAGAGAAGATCTGGAAAAGACTTATGCTGCCATTAGTAATTTAACGGTAGGCGGCGAAGATTTTGAAATTAGGTGCAAGAAAAAAGATGGTGGCTACCTTTGGATTTCATGGCGTTTCTCCCAGTTCTTTGCAGAAGAGAACGTTGTATTTACTTATGGGACAGATATTACTCCATTAAAAAAAGTACATGAAGAGCTATCTGAAAATATAAAAGTTAGAAAGCTTACCCAGGAAAAACTAGCTGAATCTGAAAAAAAATATAGAAGCCTGTTTGATGGGAGTCCTTTACCTATGTGGGTATTAGATAGGTATACGTTAAAATTTCTGAAGGTAAATAGAGCTGCTATAGATCTGTACGGTTATTCTGAAGAAGAGTTTTCAGGAATGACGGTAAGAGATCTATGGGAAAAGAGGGAAGACAAAAATATAGAACAAATCATTTCGGCTAAAAAAGAAAGTTTCTTCCAGGTTAAGGTCAAACATCTCAAGAAAAACGGAGAAGCAATCTATGTAAATGTTAACAGTAATCCGGTTCATTTTGATGGGCATAAAGCCAGGGTTTCTTTGGTTAGAAATGTAACCGACAGGATCATTGCTGAAGAAAAATTACTGCAAAGGGAACAACGCTTTAAAGCTCTTGTCCAGGACGGGTCTGATCTTATTTCAATCGTAGACGAAAATTATAATTATTTTTATAATAGCCCGGCCTCCAAAATTATGTTTGGTCTGCATCCCTGGGAATTAAATGGTTCCAATTTCATGGACCATATCCATAAAGATGACCTTAAAAGTCTGGAGGATCAACTAGTTTTACTTGAAAAGCAAAAACGGGTTCAATTACCTTCATACAGGGTAAAAAGAAAAGGAAATGGCTGGCGATGGGTTGAAACTATCGTTACGAATCTTAAAAGTGAACCAGCAATTGGCGGGATAGTAATGAACTCCAGGGATATTACTGAATTCGTTGAGCAGGAAAAGGAGCTTATCGAAAGCTTAAAGCGTTATGATATTGTTGCTAAGGCAACCAGTGATGTCATAACAGATTATGATATCGCCAGGGATGCCGTCAAGGTTAGTGATACTATAGAAGAGGTTTTTGGCTATAAAAACGTTAGTAATTTATATTCGGGAAAATGGTGGAATGAAAAAGTTCATGCTGAGGATAGATTAAAGGTAGAAGCAGCAGAGAACCGAATGAAAAATAAAGGTCTGCAAAACCTAACTATCGAATACAGATTTAGATGTGCCGATGGTTCTTATAAATATGTACTGGATAGAAGCTATTTGATCTTTGATAGTCACAAAAAACCAATTAGAATTATAGGTTCTATGCAGGATATCACCGAAAGAAAACGCAATTTGATCGCAATAGAAAATCATAATAAGCGACTCAAGGAAATAGCCTGGACTCAATCTCACCTGGTACGGGCACCATTGGCTAAGGTGATGGGTCTGGTAGACCTCCTTTTAAATTATAAAGATGATTTTGACGATACAGAAGAATTACTTAAAAATATTTTAAATTCAGCAAATGAGCTGGATGGTATTATCAGGAAAATAGCAGTTCAAACTGAAAAGGAATTGTAATATGTCCCAAATAACTTTACAAATGTTGCGCACGATTATTATAGATGACGACGAAATAGTCACTTTTTTACAAAGAAAAATAGTTTCTAAAACCGAACTTGATCCGGATCCATATAGTTTTAAAGATGGTCAGAAGGCACTTGATTTTCTTGCTGAAGAAGCTGGAAGCGATATTGATTATTTAATCATGCTGGATATTAACATGCCAAAAATGGATGGCTGGGAATTTCTTAGAAGATTAAAAGAGATTCCAGGAAATGAAAGATTTTATGTAGTGATGGTAACTTCTTCTATAGACCGAAAGGACAAGCGTGAAGCAGCGAACGATCCTCATGTTGTGGATTTCATCGAGAAACCCGTTTCGGCAAGGCATTGCTCTAAATTAAAGGGGATTTCTAAGCTGTCTGGGTACTTCGAAGAGAGTTAAATTCCATTTTCTCCATTATTGGGTCAGCATCTTTGATCTTATCCTCGGCCCAATCCTTTTCCTCTTCAGCAGGTTCATCTGTATCTACATTGGCTGCCATGGCTTTAGGCTTGTAATTCAATTTGATGTACATGGGAAAGTGATCTGAGCCTATATTTCTTTCCCTCGCTATTTCTATCAGGGTAAAATCCTTAGTATGGAATACATGGTCCAAGGGCCATCTAAGCAGAAAATAATCTGCATGAAAAGTATTAAAAAAACCTCTTCCCTTCCGTGGATCCATAAGTCCGCTTAGTTTTTGAAACAGCCGGGTAGTACGTGACCAGGCTACATCATTAAGATCACCAATCACCAGGATAGAATCATTTTCAGCATCCAGATCACGGCCCACCATAAGTAGTTCTGCATCTCTGTTGGTGGAAGTATCACTTTCTGAAGGGCTTGGTGGCATAGGGTGCAAACAATGAAGGTTTACTTTTTTACCATTTTTCAGGACAACTTTTCCAT
Source organism: Christiangramia sabulilitoris (assembly GCF_007050985.1). Classification (GTDB taxonomy): domain Bacteria; phylum Bacteroidota; class Bacteroidia; order Flavobacteriales; family Flavobacteriaceae; genus Christiangramia; species Christiangramia sabulilitoris. Next base: position 34,335 of record NZ_VHSF01000002.1, on the reverse strand, counting down.
GAATGGAAGGTATATCATTCTGTACCAGATTTCTAACCTTGATTTCCTGCAACTCAAGTTTAGAATATAAATGCATTCCATATAAATTGTCCTGAGGGATCTTAACGGTATGTTTATATTCTTCTTCCAGTATAGAAAGTTCATCTTCCCATCTTTTGTCTGTTTCGAGAGTAAGAAGAACATCTGGCTGTCTTTCTTCGACCAGAGCAAGAAGTTTATCGCTTCTTCTATTAGGTGTTAAAACATTACTTACAAGAATAGATATAGTGCCATCAGTATTTTTTCCTTCGAATTTCAATACCTGCTTTTTAGCAAAATAGGTATAAGGAAAGATTTTTTTAAACTGATAGAGCAAACTAAGGATTAATAAACCTGTAATTACAAAATGCCATACCCTTGAGAAATCATATATGAAAAATGAAAATATGATGACCAGGATGATTAATGAACTAATCTGAATGCGGGGAAAATCGAAGCCCCTTACCCACCATTTATCAAATTTGGTAATTGAGGCCAGTGTAGGGATACACATTAAAACAGAAAAAAACAGAATAATAATTTCTCCAACACTCATAAAATTCAGACTTTTTTTAAAACGAATAGCTCATACCAATACCTTTAGTATCAACACCGGTTCCCATTACATTAGTCTGCGCAGTTGGATAAATGTCCAATTTTTCATTCCCGATTTTGTGTATTTCAGGAACTAAGATACCACATGCGGCACCAATTCCAAAACCTACAATATTATCTGTTAAAAAGTGTTTGCCGGCCTTTGTTCGCAGGTAACCCACATAAGCAGGCACAGCAACCGCTCCTGCCCAGACAAATGGAACCGCAGGCGATTCGGGATGGTAGTCCTGGTATACTTTAGCAGAGAAAAAGGTAGCTGCTGCGGTAGCAGCAGTATGCCCTGCAAAGAAAGACCTTTGAGCATCAGAATCTGCTCTTTCCTCGTTTGAAAGCGATTCATTATAAACCAACGGCCTGCTTTTTTGAACGGTTCCGGCAGTAATGGTAAAAAATGCTCCGGTAGTGGCCATTGTTTCAATAAACATAACAGAGATCTGTCCAAAATTCTTTCTTTCACCTTCATTTAAAAGAAAAAGTAAAGGACTGGCAAATGAGGCATAAAAAGGGATATAGCTTAGTTCATCTGCATTTACAGAATAATTACCCGCTGCTCCCCGGTTGATTTTCCAAAGATCATTTTTATCCAGTTCAATTAGCTCTGCATCAGTAAGGTTTTCTTTGTTCTGGATAGTAATGACCCCCAGCACATTCATGGCGGTAGAGCCGGCAATCCAGGATCCGTCTTTCCAGAAATCTGTTTTATAGGGTGAAGTACTCTCCTGTGCATAAAAATTAGAAGAGATGAAAAATACTAACAAAAGCAGAGCGATTTTTTTCATGATATATTTTTTTCAAATCTCTAATATCTCTCGTAATGCATGAAGTATTTAAGAAAAGAATAACAGGCTCTGGCAGGATGATGGTTTAACTCAATTAACAAAAGTTTAGTTAGTGTTTACAAAGCATGTATTCTAATTCTCTTGAAAAAGGGTTATTTTTAAGCTTATGAAAAGGAATGTAGATAAGGAGATTAGAGGATTTATATTTAATAAATATGACGCGCCAGAAACATCTCCTTTTGATAAGTTATTCGAAATCTTCAAAGAGATTATTACGCATACTTCGGGAGATCTCGATGAGGCCCTGGATTGGTTGAAACAACTCGATGAAGAATATAAACTTACCAATGAGGATTATACTTTGGATGATTTTGTAGAAGATCTCAAAAAGAAAGGATATATAAGAGAGGAAATTGATGATGACGGCAATGGCGGAATGGCAATTACAGCCAAAACTGAAAGGGCAATAAGACAACAGGCCCTGGAACAGATCTTTGGAAAATTGAAAAAAGGATCTGCCGGTAACCATAGAACAGATCAGACCGGTAGAGGAGATGAGCATACTGGAGATTTTAGGGCTTATCAGTTTGGAGATTCTTTAAGCAGGATCTCGGTAACAGAAAGTTTGCGTAATGCTCAGATCAACCATGGTATCGGTGAATTTACCATGTCTGAAGATGATCTTGTTGTTGAGGAAACGCACTATAAATCCCAGATGAGTACTGTACTTATGATAGATATTAGTCACAGTATGATCTTATATGGAGAAGACAGGATCACACCGGCCAAAAAAGTCGCAATGGCTTTATCTGAATTGATCACTACCCGTTATCCAAAGGACACTCTGGATATTCTGGTGTTTGGAAATGATGCCTGGCCTATTTCTATCGCAGAACTACCTTATCTTAAGGTTGGACCCTATCATACCAATACAGTTGCCGGCCTGGAATTAGCTATGGACCTGTTGCGCAGAAAAAGAAATACCAATAAACAGATTTTTATGATTACTGATGGTAAACCTAGTTGTGTTAGGGAACGTGACGGTAGTTATTACAAGAATAGTATGGGGCTGGACCCCTATATAGTGGATAAATGCTATAACATGGCACGCCAGGCAAGAAAAATTAGAATACCTATTACCACTTTTATGATCGCGCAGGATCCCTACCTTACCAGGTTCGTTCAGGAATTTACGGCTGCCAATCAGGGTAAAGCCTTTTATACAGGACTAAAAGGCCTGGGTGAAATGATCTTTGAAGATTATGAAATTAACAGGAAGAAAAGAATAAGAGGATAAGAGAATATATATGGACAAGGAAAGCATTAAAAACTTAGGTGACCTCAAGAAAGCAGGTTACCAAAGTAAGAGCATCAAAGACGAATTAAGAGATAATCTCAAGCAAAAGATCAGGAATAATGAAAAAGCCTTTGAAGGCATTCATGGATATGACTATTCGGTAATTCCCGAGTTGGAAAGAGCCATTTTATCCCGTCATAATATTAATCTCCTGGGCTTACGCGGACAAGCTAAAACCAGGTTGGCCAGACTTATGGTAAACCTTCTGGATGAGTGGATTCCTACCATAGAAGGTTCAGAGATTAATGATGACCCATTAAGACCAATTAGCAGATATGCTAGGGAAATGATCATTGCTAAAGGCGATAATACTCCGATTTCATGGATCCATCGGGAAGAACGCTTTTTTGAAAAACTGGCAACCCCAGATGTCACCGTAGCAGATCTTATTGGTGACGTTGATCCAATTAAAGCCGCCAACCTGAAACTAAGTTATGCTGATGACCGGGTGATCCACTTCGGAATGATTCCAAGGGCAAACAGGAGCATTTTTGTAATCAATGAATTACCTGATTTACAGGCAAGAATTCAGGTTGCACTCTTTAATATTCTACAGGAAGGTGATATTCAGATTCGGGGTTTCAAATTGCGATTACCTTTAGATATGCAATTCGTTTTTACTGCGAACCCAGAAGACTACACCAATAGAGGAAGTATCGTGACTCCGCTAAAGGATAGGATAGGCTCTCAAATTCTTACACATTACCCTGAAAGTATAGAAATAGCGAAATTGATCACTTCACAGGAAGCCCGACTGGATAAAAGACAGAGCGATTTGATTTACGTGCCAGAAATTGCTAAAGATCTTTTAGAACAGATAAGTTTTGAGGCCCGGGACAGTGAATTTATAGATCATAAAAGTGGTGTGAGTGCAAGGATGAGTATCACGGCATTCGAAAACTTATTAAGTACTGCGGAACGAAGGGCTATAAAGAATGGAGAAGAAGAAACGCTGCTTAGATTTGGTGATTTCCTTGGTGTAATTCCGGCGATTACCGGTAAGGTGGAGCTGGTCTATGAAGGAGAGCAGGAAGGGGCTGCCTTTGTTGCCATGCAGCTCATAGGTGATGCAGTTAAATCCCTGTTTCCTAATTATTTTCCGCCGATCGAAAAATTACAGAAACCAGATGCTACAACTCCGTATGACAATCTTATAGAGTGGTTCTTTGACGGTTCAGGATTCGAATTGCCCGATGATCTTACTGAATCTGATTACAAAGAAAAATTAGATTCAATAGAACCTCTTAATGACTTAATAAAAAAGTATCAGCCCGATCTTAAGGAAGAGGATAAATATTTCATGAAGGAGTTCTTATTATGGGCTCTGGTGGAACATAAAAAACTTAGTAAACAACGTTTCGCGAAAGGCCTTCAATTTAAGGATCTTTATGGAAGCTACATCAGTGGATTATAAAATATTAATTTTATAATTATCACATTTTCAACCCGGTAATTGTTTTTATCGGGTTTTTTATTGTTGATTTTTAGTAAATTGATAATTTTTGAAGGGAAGCATGGAAATAATTTTGTTGGTAAATTAATTTGAATACCTTTAAAAAACATTTCGAGAAAAAATCGTGCAAAAACTACAGGGAAATATCAATAAGACTGCCGGAAATTCAATCTTTCCAATGCTGATTATTGCTATCACGATTACAGGTATTACCCCATTTGGGGTCCTAGCTATATAACATCCGTCCGTACCAGTATATCTAAATCTATATAAATCTTTAAACAGTTTCAGTTATGTATATCCTGAAATTTGGTGGTTCATCTTTAGCCACTTCAGAACGAATTAAGCTTGTTGCAAAAACTATTCAGGAACATTTGGAAAAAGATGCTGTTATTTCAGTTTTTTCCGCTTTCGGAGGTGTTACCAATGACCTGCTAACCATGGCTGAACTTGCCTCAAAAGAAGACTTAAGGTATAAGGAGGTCCTTGAGAAGACAGAAAAAAGACATTTGGATGTAGTCCGGGAACTTTTACCGGTAACCGCCCAAAGCGGTATTTTAAGCAAAGTAAAAAATCAATTTAACCGGTTGGAAACTTTGTATGAAGGAGTTTACCTCTTAAATGAACTTTCAGATAAAACCAGACATGTGATCTCAGGGTTTGGAGAAATATTAAGTTCGATGATCATCGCTGAATATTTCAAAAGTCTTAACCTCGATTCATTATTTACCGATTCCAGAAAATTAATCGTTTGTAAAAATACTAACGAAAAGGTGGTCGTAAATTACGAGGTCACTAATAAAAACATTACAGATTTTTTCCAGGAACACAAGGCAGATTTTTATATAGTTCCGGGATTTGTTGCGAAAAATGACCAGGGAGTACCTACTACACTGGGCCGTGGGGGTTCAGATTTTACTGCGGCTATTATTGCCGGAGCCTTGGATCTGAATAAAGTTTATATATATACCGATGTGAACGGGATGTTTACAGCCAATCCAAACCTGGTTCCCCAGGCCTATTCACTAAATCATATTAGTTATGAAGAGGCTATGGAATTATCACATTTCGGGGCAAAAGTTTTATATCCACCAACCCTTCAGCCTCTACTCGACAAAAATATCGAGATACATATTAAAAATACCTTTGAACCTGAAGCACCAGGAACGATCATCTCAAAATCCAGTAAAAAGAATTTTAGATGGGTTACCGGTATCACTCATATCGACTCAATTAAACTATTGAATATAGAAGGTAGCGGGATGGTTGGAATTCCAGGTTTTTCGAAGCGCTTTTTTGAAGTGCTGTTCCAGGAACACATTAATGTGGTATTAATTACTCAGGCCTCTTCTGAACATAGTATCTGCATAGCAGTAAAAGCTGATGAAGCAGAAAAAGCAAAGGAAGCTCTGGACGAATCTTTTGATGCCGAGATCGCTTTTAAAAAGATCAAACCTGTGGAAATTGAGGATGATGTCTCAATAATTGCCCTGGTAGGTGACAGGATGAAAAGTCATCATGGTCTTAGCGGGAAAATGTTTAGTGCTTTAGGAAATAACAATATCAATATAAGAGCCATAGCGCAAGGTTCTTCAGAGCGGAATATATCTGCCGTGATTGCTAAAAAGGATGTAACTAAAGCTTTAAATACACTACATGAGCAGTTTTTTGAGGTGCCTTCTAAAGAGTTGAACCTGTTCATCACCGGGGTAGGAAATGTAGGAAGTAAATTACTGGATCAACTAAAAAAGCAGGAGACTTATCTGCTTGATAAATTACGATTAAAGGTAAGAGTACTGGCTGTTTCCAATTCCCGGAAAATGTATTTCGATGAAGACGGGATAGATCTAGGGAATTGGCAGAAACTTCTTGAAACGGGAGAACAGGCAGATAAAAAGTTGTTTTTTAAGCGGGTAAAACAATTCAATTTGCGGAATAGTATTTTCGTGGATAATACGGCCAGCGCTGAGATTTCCGGTTGGTATAAAGATTATCTCGCAAATTCAATCTCTGTAGTTACCTGTAATAAAATAGCCTGTGCAGATGCTTTTGAAAATTATGAGAATCTTCAAAATCTGGCGAGAGAATATGGGGCTTCTTTTTTATACGAAACGAATGTTGGTGCAGGTCTTCCTATAATAGACACCTTACAGAATTTAATGGCCAGCGGCGACCGGATTAAAAAAATCCAGGCTGTCCTTTCAGGAAGTTTGAATTTCGTCTTTAATAATTATAATGCTACCGATCCTTTCTATAAAGTCGTGGAGACAGCAATGAAAGAGGGATATACAGAACCAGATCCCAAGATTGATCTAAGTGGAGTGGATGTAGCCAGAAAGATCCTGATCCTGGCACGTGAAAGCGGCCATCAGCTTGAGTTGGAAGATATTGAAAGGGACGATTTTTTATCTGCAGAAAGCCTGAATAGCGAAACGAATAATAAATTTTTTGAATTATTAAAAAGGGACGAACCTGAATTTCAGAACTTATATAGAGATGCTGAGAAAGAAAATGCCGAATTAAAATATGTGGCCCAGTTAGAAGATGGCAAAGCCCGGGTAGGTTTACAGAAAGTGCATGAACATCATCCTTTTGCCAATTTGAGCGGAAGTGATAATATCGTTTTATTTTTTACAGACAGGTACCCCGAACAACCATTGATCGTTAAAGGTGCAGGAGCAGGGGCAGAGGTGACCGCCTCTGGAATCTTTGCCGATATCATTAGAATAGGAAAGAAATAATTATGGAGCAACTAAAAGTTTTCGCACCGGCAACTGTGGCAAATCTTTCTTGTGGTTTCGACGTTTTGGGATGTTGCCTTGATAGCGTAGGTGATGAAATGCTGATCAAAAAGAACGATCTCAAGACGGTACGAATCACCAGGATTTCCGGGCAGGACCTTCCGCTGGAAGCAGATAAAAATGTTGCTGGGGTAGCAGTAAATGCCCTATTAAGTGAATTAAATATCGATCAGGGATTTGATATTGAAATAGATAAGAAAATAAAACCGGGAAGTGGAATAGGTAGTAGTGCAGCCAGTTCTGCCGGGGCAGTTTTCGCTGTAAATAAGATCATGGGGGAGCCATTTACCAAACAGGAATTGATCTCATTTGCAATGAAAGGGGAATTACTTGCCAGTGGTAATGCTCATGCAGATAATGTGGCACCTGCGCTATTGGGAGGTTTTAGCCTTGTAAGAAGTTATTGTCCTTTGGAGGTACTTAGTCTTCCGGTACCAGAAGAGTTGAGGGTAGTGATCTTGCATCCATTGATTGAGATCAAGACTAAAGATTCCAGGTCTATTATCAAGCAAAATATAAGTCTGAAATCTGCCATAAACCAGTGGGGTAACCTGGGTGCTTTTGTAAGTGCACTTTATACCAAAGATTATGATCTAATTGGACGGAGTCTTCAGGATGAAATTGTAGAGCCAATACGTTCTATATTAATCCCTTATTTTAATGATTTGGCCGCCCTGGTCGCTTTTAACGGGGCTTTGGGATTTGGCATTTCCGGGTCTGGTCCTTCGGTGTATGCTTTATGCAGAGGAGATAAAAATGCTACGAAAGTGAAAAACGCAATTCAGAATTTCTATTCAGACAAAATGATAGATTTTGAATTGCATCAATCGTCTATAAACAAATCAGGAGTAAGGATTTTATGAAATATTTCAGTTTAAACGATAGAAATCATATCAGCAATTTTGAAAATGCTGTTGTTCGTGGCCTCGCCCCCGATAAAGGATTATACTTTCCAAAAAAAATTGAGAAATTACCCGCTTCATTTTTTGCTGAAATACACCAATTCGGGAAGAATGAGATCGCTTATAACGCCATTAAACCCTATGTGGCTGAAGAGATCCCTGATTACGATCTTGAAAAGATCATTTCCAATACCCTGGACTTTGAATTTCCGGTGGTTAATATAGAGGAAAATATCAGTTCACTGGAGTTATATCATGGGCCTACTCTTGCCTTCAAAGATGTTGGCGCGAGATTTATGGCTGGCAGTTTGGGTCATTTTATAAAAAAAGGAAATTTAGGAAACATCACAGTTCTGGTAGCTACTTCTGGAGATACCGGTGGGGCAGTCGCCACCGGATTCCTGGGAGTAGAGGGCATAGATGTAGTAATACTCTATCCAAAAGGTAAAGTAAGCCAGATACAGGAGAGACAACTAACCACTCTGGGAAAGAATATTACTGCCCTGGAAGTTGCGGGTGTTTTTGACGATTGCCAAAGAATGGTCAAACAGGCGTTTCTGGATTCAGAGATCACCAAAATACGGAAATTAACTTCGGCGAATTCCATTAATGTGGCCAGGTGGCTGCCACAGATGTTCTATTATTTTCTGGCTTACCAGCAGTTGCGGGAGCAGGATAAAAAGCTTGTATTTTCTGTCCCCAGCGGTAACTTTGGAAATATATGTGCCGGGATGATGGCCAGGGAAATGGGTTTACCTGTAGATCGATTTGTAGCTGCCAATAATGCCAATGATACGGTAACAAAATTTATGGAAACCGAAAATTACGAGCCGAAGCCCAGTGTTCCAACAATTTCAAATGCAATGGATGTAGGTGATCCAAGCAATTTTATTAGGATCCTGAATTTGTTTAAAAATGAATATACAGAAATCAAAAAAGTTCTCTCTGCTTACAGTTTCGACGATGAAGCTACCAAGAGGGTTATGAAAGAAGTTTATGCTGAGAATGGCTATGTTTTAGACCCGCATGGAGCAGTTGGCTACCTTGGGCTTCAGAAATTTTTAAAGGAGCATGAGGGCTATCATGGTACTTTCCTGGAAACCGCCCACCCGGTTAAATTTCTGGATTCGGTAGAAGAAGCTATAGGGACCAGGATCAAATTACCCGCATCAATAAAGAATTTAATGCACAAAGAAAAAATATCCCTTCAGATCAATAATTATGAGGATCTGAAGGGATATTTAATGGATTAAAAAATTTTAATATTTCGCCGGTTCATTCCCCGGTAGAGAATTTTCTATGAATTGACGAAGGTCATCATTGGCTTTTTCAAGATCCTCACTTCTCAGGTACATCATATGTCCACTTCGGTAGCCTTTAAAACTTAGACGATCTTTCATTTTTCCGCTTGGATCTAGCTGCCACATAGAATATTTGGCATTGAAATAGGTGGTTGCTCCGTCAAAATATCCGGCCTGGATGAGAACATCCAGATTTTTATTCTGGGCCATGGCCTGCCTTAAATTTTCACCGGTATTGTTCCCACTGCGATCCCAGGGATGAACCGGGCCAAACATATTATATTTTAAGTCTGTCTTGAAATTAAGCTCTTCCCGTAGATAATAATTTATGGCAGGAGTAAAGGAATGCAGCCACGAGGTCAATTCAACATTATAATCAGGATTGTCACCGGCCTCCCTGGCATCAAGACCTCTGTACCTGGAATCCAGGCGACCTACGGTAAATCCACCTCTTTCTCTTAAAAGGTCTTTCCAGAAATATCTGAAGGGGACTTCAAGATTATTTTGAAGAATTACCTTTTTATCAATTCCGGAATAATAAGCCATTTTTTCAGCTATCTCATTCTTCTTAGACTCATCCATGAATCCACCTTTTACGAGAGCTGGAAGAAGTTCATTAATGGCATAATTTTCCACTTCAGGTAGTACCTCGTCGAGATCTTTTTGTTGTAATTCAGCAGGTAATGCTTTATGATACCAGGCAGCAGCAGCAAAATAAGGTAATCTGTTAGCTACTTCCACCGGTCCTTCGCGGTCCAGCCCGATTTCTGTTGGTGAAACGAGAATAACACCATTTAAATACATCCACTGGCTGTTCTGTAATTCCAGGGCTAATCCTGAAACCCTGGTGGTACCATAACTCTCTCCAATAAGATATTTTGGCGATAACCACCTGTTCTTGCGAGTCACAAAGGTATTCAGCCACTCTGCTAGGTAATTTATATCTGCCTGAACTCCGAAGAAATTTTCGCGGTCAATTTTTCCTTCAGCATCTGGAATTGCCCTGGAATAACCTGTATTCACAGGATTTACAAAAACGATATCTGCAACATCCAGGATAGAATGTGGATTATCTTTTATTCCGTAGGGCTGAATAGGAAAACCTTCATCATCTATTTTCAGAACACGTGGTCCCGTATAGGCGATATGCATCCAGACAGAAGCAGATCCGGGCCCGCCATTAAATGAAATAACCAGAGGCCGGTTTTCGATATTTTTAATGCCGCTGCGTTTATAATAGGTATAAAATAAACTTGCTATTGGTTCACCGTGGTCATTCCAAAGAGGCATAAAACCAGTTTCGGCGCTATAATTAATGGATTTGCCGTTGATGGTTACCGAATGTTGGGTAGTAACCGTCGTATCCATTGGTATTTCTACGTTCTGGGATTTGCTATTTAAAAAAGGGAATAATAAGAGTGTAATTAAAAAGGAAAATCTTTTCATCCTGATTCTGAATTCTAAAGGTTAAAAATTATTTTTTGTTGGTTAAATTTTCATCCCGAAAGACGATTACGTAGCTAAGAATTATCGCTCCGGCAGCGGCTAATAGAAAGAATATCATAGCCAGGCCTGGATATCCAAATATTTGGAAATCTGAAGGCACCTGCATAAGCATGGAGGCTCCAACGATCATAGCTGCAATTATAAGACCCAGGGTAATTCGGTTTGCCACTTTTTGAAAACCATCAGTTACCCGTTTTTCATCGATCGCATCGATCTTAAGTTTAAATTCGTTATTGGCCAGATTTTCAGTAATGCGGTTCATTCTCCCGGGCATTTGCTCCAGGAAATGCTTTGATTCTATCAAAGTGCCAAAAAAATTCTCTGGTTTTAATTCTGCCAGCATCTTTTTGCGCATGATCTCATGCACATTCCTTTTTATAGCCCGTCTCAGATCAAATTCAGGATCTAGAAGAGCCACGATCTGATCCAGGTTTAGAAGTATCTTACCCAGAATATTGATTTCTACGGGCAGCTTGATATGAGTGGTGAGTGCTAGTCTGTTAAGTTGGATTAGAATTCTCCCGGTCTGCAGGTCCTTGGCGAGGCTGTTCTCACTTTCCATGATCACGTCGGTAACCGTTTTTGTAAAACGCTTTTTCTCAGATTGCTCGTCCAGCTCACTCATTTTTAGAAGTGTCTGAGCCGTTTTTTCTCCGTTACTCTGGCTTATGGCTAACAGTAATTCGATTAAGTTTTCCTGTAATTGAGGAGAAAATCTGGCTACCATGCCCAGGTCTATCAATGCGATCTGGTTATCATCTGTAAATTTTATATTACCTGGATGAGGATCTGCATGCGCAAAACCATCGTTGATTATTTGCTGCAGATAGGCTTCTACCAGCTCTTCTACCAGTTCAGAAAAATCATTTTCCATCTGGCGTAAGGGAGATAGTGAGGTTATCTTTTTACCGCTTACAAATTCCATAGTTAGAACGCGAGATGAACTATAATCATCAACCGGCGCCGGAATTATAAGATGATCATATTGAGCCAGGTTACGCTTTAATCTCTTGAGGTTCTGTGCTTCCTTTTTGTAATCCAGTTCATTAAGAAGAATCCTTCTTAGTTCTGCAAAAACCTCATCGATGGCATAGGTTTTCGCAGTTTCCAGATGTCTTACCGCCATTGCGGTTAATTCATCTAAAGTATCCAGGTCTTCCAGAAATTGTTTAGTAATGCCGGGTCTCTGAACTTTTACTGCCACCGGTTTTCCCGAGCGCAGTTCAGCCCTGTGTACCTGTCCTATGGATGCACTGGCCAAGGGCTTTTCTTCAAAAGAATTAAAAGCTTTTGAAATTTTCGTACCCAGTTCTTTTTCAATAATACTCTGTACCTCATTAAAAGGTACAGGTGAGACATTATCCTGTAAATTGGCTAAAGCATTCAGGTATTCATCAGGAAGAAGATCTGGCCTGGTAGAAAGCAACTGGCCTAATTTAATATAAGTAGGTCCCATTGCTTTAAGATCTTCCACGAGTTCTTCAGGGGTTTGATCAAACTGATGTTCCTCATCGTCTTCAGAAATATTGCCGTTGATTGCCACAGAGCTGGTCTTGCGAAAAAGGTCGCTGTTCCAGTATTTTAGCATAAAACGAATGAACTTGTAATATCTTCTGATCTTATCTGGTGTATTGCTCATCAATTTCAGGGAATGGTTAGAAGTTTAAATTTATAAAATATAGCAACACTAAAAAGAAAGCAATTCATTTAAATGGGTAATGTTGTTGGGATGCCCAAAAAGGTAAAGCAGGTCACCCTGTTCAATTACGGTGGCAGGAGAGATCTCTGTGAGGTAACGCCGGTCCCTATGTATCGCTAATAGCGTCACCCGGTAATTTTTCCCGATCCCTGACTCTTCTATTGTCTTCCCTACGATTTGATGGTTAGCACGCTGTACTTTTAAGGTAACTATTTCCCGGTTTGGAATATTTAAATGCTGCAGAGCAGGGGAGTGAGGGCTTTTTTTCATGGATGTTAGCATCTCATAGTCAGAGGATCTTATCTGGTTAATGAACTCCTGTATCTCATTAAAGGGAACCAGGTATTTCTTCAGCACCCTGGTAAAGATCTCGATAGAGGTTTCAAATTCTTCAGGTACCACTTCATCTGCCCCAAGTCGCATGGCATCTTCCATATCCTTAACGTACTTTGTCCTTACAATAATAGTTGCGGTTTGGGTAAATTGCCTGATGGTGGTAAGCATTTTCCTGGTGGCCCCGGGGTCTGAAATAGCGATTACGATAACACGGGCTTCCTGAACATGAGCATGCTTCAAGATAGTCGCCTGGGTAGCATCTCCAAATATAATTGGTTCGTTATTCTTTTTTGCCTGTTCAAAACTTTCAGGATTTGTATCAATGATCACATATGGAATTTCAGCTTTTTTAGCAGCTTTGGAAATATTTGTACCATTTATTCCATAGCCAATCAAGACCAGATGATCGTGCAGGTTCTCTTCTGAAAACTCTTCATCTGCCTTGGAACTTTTTTTGATATTTTCCAGTCTCTTACGCACTGCTGAAGGAATAGGAGCCTTTAGTAAGGAATAAGTGATTTTTGGTGCATAGGAAATTAGAAATGGCGTAACCCCCATGGTAATGATCGAAATTGCCAGGAAATACTGGTAGATATTTTCCGGAATTATACCGTTCTCTTTCCCCACACCAGATAAAAGCAAAGAGAATTCACCAACCTGGAAAAGGCTGAATAGTGCCAGGAAAACGGTCCTCACCGGATATTTCAGGATCAGGACGGTTATACCTACTACCAGCATTTTGAGGAGGATCACTCCAATGACCAAAAGGACTATATTAACCAGGTTATTGATGAAAAATTCGAGATTCAATAAGGTTCCTACAGATATAAAAAAGAAACTGATGAAGATCTCTCTAAAGGGAAGTACATTCGCGGTAGCCTGATGACTATAATCTGATTCAGAAATGATCAAACCGGCGAAAAATGCTCCAAGGGCAAGGGATAAACCTACAGTTGCCGTTAGCCAGGCTACACCAAAACAAAATACAACCACGGTAAGTATAAATAATTCCTGGTTTTTCGTTTTTACGACCCAGCCAAAGACCTTTGGCGCGACATATCTGGCGAGGATATATACAATAATAAGAACCAGTAAAATTTTTATCGCCATGATAGCAATCGTGGACAGAATATTAGGTGTTTCTCCAGCCAGTAAGGGTGTAAAAAGCATCATAGGTACCACGATAATATCCTGAAAGATCAAAATTCCCAGTCCTATCTTTCCATGAGGTGTTGAAATTTCCCCGCGCTCCTGTAGAAGTTTCAGCACAATTGCTGTGCTACTCAGGCTAAACAGAAAGCCTAGGAAAATGGAGGTATTCATTGGTAGCCCTATAAAGGTCGAGATTAAGGCAGTTATAAGAATGGTTCCGCCAACCTGTAAGCCACCTCCCAGGAAAATGATCTTCTTGATCGATGCCAAGCCTTTTAGAGAAAGTTCTATCCCAATTACAAATAACAGGAAGATGATTCCAATCTCAGATAATAATTCGACCTCATGTTTAGAACTTATGAGATTAAATGCATAAGGCCCGGCAATGATCCCTGCCAGCAGGAAGCCCAGGATCGCTGGTAATTTAAGCCGGTTAAAGGCAAGGATTATAATAATAGATAATCCTAATATAATAACGACATCCTGCAGGAGCATGCTTTCCATAAATTGATCGGTTTAAATCGAATTTAAAGATAACAAGTTATGCAGGCTTTCATCAAAAAGAAACAAAAAAAAGCAGCTGGATTATTCCAGCTGCTTAAATATTAAAATATTAAAAAGTTTATCCTTTTAACCATGCGTTACGCAGCTCAATTTGATCTGAATCTGCATTTTCAATTTCAGTATAGGTCTTATTCATTGCCTTAGGTGCGGTGATTTTACCTTCAAGTTTTATTTCTTCACCATCTCTTACAACGGTCATGGTTATATCATTACCTTCTTCCCAGGATTGACTGGCCATGATCAAATCATACACATTCTGGATATTATAAGCTGTACTATTTACAGACTTCAGGGTTTCCCCACCATTAATTCCCAGATCCTTCAGGAAGGTATTCATTTCGATATCACTCCTAAAGATAATTTCCATTGTTTGTTGGTTGGCAGTAATATAAGGAGTTTGCCCATTGATGAAAAAATCAACTTCTTTAAGAATTTCCTTTTCTTCCAGTCCTACCTTGGCAAAATACTCATCATAAGGAATAGGTGTAGATCCAGTGATATAGGTGTCAAAAAATTCCTGAATTTCAGGGTAAGTAAGCTCAACGATCACCGGGATAAGGTTTTCATCCTCAAAAGGCCTGTCCTTACCATATTTATCATTTAGTTTCTTCATCAACTGAAGAATTCCCATTTTCCCATTGCTTAATTCGCGCAAACGAATATCCAGGGCCATCCCGATAAGGGCACCTTTTAAATAAACATTGTAATATGAATCTTTATATTCATCCTCAAGGATATTTTTACTCATTACCGTAAAAGGTACTGTGTCATCAAATCTTCGGGAAGAATTGATCTTGTCTACCATGCGGTTATAAAACTCCTGATTCTCGATAAGACCCTGATTTACCTGGAAAAGGTTTGCAAAATATTCGGTCACACCTTCATACAGCCATAAATGCTGAGACATCTTTGGATCGTTATAATCGAAGTAATGCACTTCGTTGGAATGAATTCCTAAGGGAGTGATTATATGGAAGAATTCATGAGAAACAATATCGGTCATGCTCTTATCCAGTGCATTGGCTTCCATTGATTCTGGCATCACTACTACTGTAGAAGTATGGTGTTCCAAAGCGCCAAAATTCCCGGCATTACCTTCTCCCGGTGAATCTGAAAGGTAGACCAGGATCGCATATTTATCGGTACTATTGATATCGCCTAAAAACCTTTTTTGAGCACGGATCATTTTCTCCATTCCTGGTCTTAAGCTTTGAGCGGAATGTTTTTTATTGGGAGAATAGACGCTAAGTAAGACCTTCATGTTTTCTACCATAAAGCTGGTAGTATCTGGTGCAGAATACATGATAGGGTTATCAATTACCTCGAAGTACCGGTTCAGGTTATAAACATCCAGCCTGGTATTTGGAGCTTTTCCATCAACAGTGCTATCTATAGTAAGTGAAGTTCCGGCTACAAGATCTGCAGGTCTTAGAATTTCTAACCTGAATTTTTTTTCTTTCATTTTATCGAAATAACCAACGAACCCATGAAGGTTCAAAAGGAAATTCTCATCTTCAAGAATATTGGTTCCGGCCATTGAGTAAACTCCACCTTCATTATCCCAGTCAAATGAATCATTGACCATGTACATTACCTTATCCAGGTCTTTCGCATTTGGTATGCTATAGCTATTATCATCGACCCTGGTTGCAGGTAATTCATTGCCTTTGTAATCGATTGCTTTGAAGCCTTCGGTAAATTTTCCGTAGTTGTCTTCTGAATATGTCCCCGGTACGGTTTTAGGAATATTGAAAGTCGTGGACTCCACGGTAAATCTGTCCGGATCTACGGTGACCCATACCTTATCATCCTGCACATCTACCAGGTTGATCGTGGCGACAACCGGTTGTTCTACTTTTGGTTGATTTACATTTTGAGTTTTACAGCTAAAAAGCAGGGTAGCTGCAGCAAATCCCATTATTATTTTTTTCATAAAATGTTTACTTTAATATATATGACTGCATTGAGGTGGAAATGTTACAAAGAAAAAGGCGCCATTTGGCGCCTTAATACTACTATTTTTTTCTGATATTACACTCTAACATGGCCTTCACCAAGCACGTAGTATTTATTGGTAACCAGCTGCTTCAAACCTAATGGTCCTCTGTGATGCAGTTTATCTGTAGAAATTGCCAGCTCTGCTCCAACTCCCATTTGTCCTCCATCGGTAAAACGGGTAGAGGCATTGTGATATACTGCGGCACTATCTACCTGCTCCATAAAAGTAAGAGCTTCATCTTTATCTTTTGTAATAATGGATGCCGAATGACCACCTGAATATTTATTAATCTTCGCTATAGCAGAATCTAAACCATCAGTCGCGCCTATTACGATTTTCATTGCCAGGAATTCCTCATACCAGGTATCTTCTGAAGGGATTAATTCTTCTGAAGAAAGTACTTTCGAAACTTCTTCATCTACCAGAATATTCACCTTATTGTCGCTGAATAACTGCTGAAGTTCTTTCAGTTTCGACTCATAATCTTCAATATTCTTATCGACCAATACCTTGTCTAAAGCATTACAACCTGAGATCTTATCGATCTTGGCATTAAGCATGACTTTCTTGGCGATCTCGAAATCGGCATTTTTCGAAACATAGAGGAAGTTATTTCCACGACCGCTTACAAGAACTGCTCCGGTAGCGTGTTCTTTTACGAATGCAATCAGTCTTTCGCCGCCTCTGGGCACAATAAGATCCAGTTGCTCTGGTGGATTTTTCAAAAATTCCTGAGTTTCAGTCCTGTCCAGGTGTAAAAGCTTGATCCAGTCCTTGCTCAATCCATTTTCCTCAAGGGCTTCATGCCAGCATTCTTCCAGAATTTTGTTAGAATTAATAGCTTCTTTACCGCCCTTCAGGTAAATCTTATTATTTGCTTTAAAAGCCAGAACTGCCGCTTCAATAGTTACATCGGGTCTGGATTCATAAATGATCATAATATTTCCAAAAGGAGAAGTCTTATTGGTGATGTCAAGACCCGTATCCAGTTTTCTGTGTTCGATTACCTGACCAACAGGATCTTCCTGATCCATTACTTCTTTAACAGACTGGATCATACCGTCCACTTTTTTGTCATCTACGATCAACCGGTCATACATGGCCTGATCGTCTTTTTTAAAAGCTTCAAGATCCTGCTTGTTCGCAGCGATTATCTCTTTGCGCCTTCTATCCAGGATAGTCATCATGGACTTAAGTACTTTATTTTTAATTTCAGATTTTATCAACTTCATATTCATTTACTTTTTAGATTAATCTAATTCTTTATATGGTAAACTTAGTTCCTACTGGCTTTCCGGCCATAATATCAAGTATTACATTTTCACGTTTACCATTTGCTATATAGGTAGTAATATTCTTAGAAGCGGTTCCTTTGGCGATCTTAATTTTAGACTCCATTCCGCCTCGGCCTTCGCCTTCCCCTTTGTCTGATTCCTGAACATATTTCTCAACATTTTCATCGACCATTACTTTATTCAGTTTTTCTGAATCCTCATCTTCAGGATGTCCGGTATAAAGTCCGTCTGTATCACTTAAAATGATCAACTTTTCTGCTCCAATCAATTCTGCAACCAGGCTGGCAAGTTCATCGTTATCAGAAAACATAGACATGGTCACTGATACAGCGTCATCTTCATTCGCGATCGGGATGATACCTTCAGATAATAATGATTCATAGCAATTGATCATGTTTTCTCTGTGTATCCCTGGGCTAAAGTCTCTTTTTGTGGCTAAAACCTGAGCGCATCTCATCCCGTAGTCATGAAATATGCTGTAATAATGTCGCATCATTCGCGGCTGGCCTACAGAAGAATATACCTGTCTGCGTTTACTTTCGTCTACGATGCTTATCTCTCCCAAAATTTCTTTTCCTGCTATTGCAGAACCAGAGGAAACAAGTACCACCAGTATATCTTCTTCATACAGCGTGGCTATCTGTCTAACCAGGCTTTTTAATATTGGTCCTAAAATTCTATTGTCTTTATTGGTCATCACGTTCGTTCCAACCTTAACAACAATCCTTCTTTTATTCTCCATCTTAAGAGTATTTTCTAATTTTAGATTTTGTTATTTCTCTTCACCTAATTCTACGGCACGATCAAAGGCAGCATAAGCTGCTTCCTTAATCAACTCCTTTACATTATTATCATCCATGGAATCTAAAGCAGCTCTGGTAGTACCACCCTTGGAGGCCACTCTTTCCATCCAGGTATCTGGAGAAAGGTCGTTTTCGTTGAACAAGGTTACGGCACCTTCAAATGTTTGACTTACCAGTACTTTTGAATCGTTCTTTGAAAAGCCCATCTTCCTTGCTGCTTCCAGCATAGAATTCATGAAGTAGAATACATAAGCAGGTCCACTACCAGAAATACCGGTGGAAGCATCTATGAAATTTTCATTTTCTACGTGAATGGATTCTCCTGTAGTATCCAGAAGATTACGTACCATTAATAACTCTACTCTGGACACTTCTTTGGAAGCAGTATAGGAGGTAACACCTTTTCCAACCTGTGCGGGTAGGTTAGGCATGGATCTAACCACTTTTTTGGCTCCAAGACCTTCCTGTATCTTATTAATGGTAACTCCGGCCATAAGAGATACAAAGATTTGATCCTTATTAACCATAGATTTCATTTCCTTAAATAGTTCGTCGCAGTGATATGGTTTCACGGCTATAAAAACCATGTCTGCCTGGGGTAAGCATTCTTCTAAATGCTCATATACATCAAAATGGTTAAGGTCTTTCAATCTCATAACCACATCTGCAGATTTATCAAAAACCATGAGGTTTCTTCTGTTAAGCATTGCAGATTGCGCCATTCCCTCGGCGTAAGTTAATCCCATATTTCCTGCTCCAATTACTAATGTCTTCATTTTAAATTTTTAGGTTCAATTTATTTTGGTGCTATACCAATAAGTCGTGCCGTATATGGTTCAAAGACCGTGCGATAATGCCAATCTATTTCCTGGTCTTATATCGATTATTTACAAATTACCCTGAAAATTCAGGTGTATGCTATAAGAAATTCTTAAAAATCTGATGGGATATCCTAAAAATTAGCGGGGTGGGGTTGTGAAATACACAAAATGAAGCTAAAGCCTTTGCACATATATGAAATTCAATGGGGGATAAATGCAGATATAATAAATGCAAATTTCAGGTAGAAATCGGGATAAATCCCAAGTCTTAAAGTAATGTTATTTATAATTCTCGATTCTTAAATTTTCTAAATATTTGCAGAAATGGCAATTTGCTGTAATAATGTCATGTTTTAAATTTTTTAAAACTTCTGATGATATAGAAATTTCTGGCATGAAAATTTCCGTTAGAAAAAGAAATTTTGGTGAAGTATAGCATTTACCGTAATAAATGTGGGAAAAGTAGTACTGGGAAATAGAAGATTTATTTATCATTACAGGTCTGCTTTCTTATAGATTAGAGATGCCCTAACCACTTTGAAGATTGATGAAAAGTATTAAAGAAAATTCCACAGCCGAGGCTGTTATTGAAGAAAAAATATCATCACCAAGGATTATCGCAGTTGGTGCCAGCGCTGGAGGTCTGGAGGCTTTGAAAGCTTTCTTTAAAAACATTCCGGCAGGAGATAGTAATGCATATGTTGTAATTCAACACCTTTCCCCAGATTATAAAAGCATGATGGGAGAATTGCTTGAGAAGAACAGCAATTTGCCCATTGTTCAGATCTTTGATGAGATGGAGATCAAACCAGGTCATATCTACCTGATACCACCCCCTAATAATTTGATCCTCAACGGCAATAGCCTTCATTTAACTGAAAAGCCTAATAACCAGACGCTCAATCTGCCTATTGATATGTTCTTTGAATCTCTGGCAGAACAGCGTAAGGAACGCAGTATTGGAGTGATTTTAAGTGGCACAGGCAGTGATGGAACCCGAGGAGTCCGTGCAATTAAGGAAAATGACGGGATGGTGATGGTACAGGAACCAACAGATGCCAAATTTGATGGAATGCCTAAAAGCGCTATCAATACCGGATTAGTAGATTATATACTTCCGGTAGAAGATATGGGTCCTGAACTGTTAGATTTTATTTCTGCTCCGGCCATTTTTTCTCACGAAGGTGACGATTCAGAATTTGATGAAAAAGAATTAAATCGAATCCTGAATTATATTGACGAAATAGTAGGCCTGGATTTTAGGGAATATAAATATGCCACCCTGGCCAGGAGGGTAGCACGGAGGATGAATATTTGTAAGTGTAAAAGCTTAAAAGCATATTTTAAATACCTTAAGAATAATGACGAGGAAGTAGAAATCCTTTACCGGGAATTTCTGATAGGAGTTACCAAATTTTTCAGGGATGAGGAAGTTTGGGAAAAGTTACGGACTGATGTTTTCCCTAAAATGATCTCTGAAAAGAAAGATGGTGAAACTCTAAAAGTTTGGGATGTAGCCTGTAGTACTGGTGAAGAAGCTTATTCCTTTGCCATGTGCCTGCACGAGGAAATGGAAGCCCAGGGCAAAAATATAGAAATTAAGATCTTCGCCACAGATATTTCGCAGACTCATCTTGATATAGGTAGTAAAGGTATTTATCCCGAAAGTATAGTCGCCGATATTTCCAAGAATCTACTTCTTAAGTATTTTATAAGCAAGACCAAAGGGTACCAGGTTTCTGAGAAAATTAGAAGATCTGTCATTTTTAGCAGGCATAACATTATAAAGAATCCACCTTTTAGTAATATGGATATGGTGGTGTGCAGAAATCTATTGATCTATTTCCAAAATAGTATCCAGAGGAAGGCGATGAACATGCTGCATTATGCGCTGAAGGAAAATGGCATACTGGTTTTAGGTACCAGTGAAAGTGTGCAAAGCCATAAAGAGCATTTTACAGAAATAGACCGTAGATGGAAAATTTATAAAAATATTAAACCCAGTACGAGGATCAAGAATGGCATAAGTCATGCCTCCCTTACGGAAACGCAAAATTCCAGCTTAATTGAGAATCGTCAGGATAGAATATTTAAGAGAAATCGTGCCCATGGCGGTAATCCTATCAAACAGAAGTTACAG
Source organism: Christiangramia sabulilitoris (assembly GCF_007050985.1). Classification (GTDB taxonomy): domain Bacteria; phylum Bacteroidota; class Bacteroidia; order Flavobacteriales; family Flavobacteriaceae; genus Christiangramia; species Christiangramia sabulilitoris. The sequence goes on along the minus strand of NZ_VHSF01000002.1, from coordinate 12,794 downwards.
GCTGAGCTTAATGAAACCATTTTAGAACAGTTTGGCGGAGCTTCAGTTTTTGTAGATTCAGATTATAATATCCTTCAGGCAGTAGGTGAATTCAGGAAATATGCCAACCTTCCTTTAAGTGGTTTTTCAATCAATCTTCTGGATATGCTGGATAAGGAGTTGAAATATGCCGTCCAGTCAACCTTTAATAAAGCTCTAAAGGAAAATAAACGGGTTGTTTACAGAGATGTGATCATTAATAATAAGGACGGTAAAATTGGTGCAGATATTGTCATCAAACCTTTTACAGATCATAGTTTAGAAGGAGAAACCAATTATGTGATCACATTTATTGAAAAGGAATTAAACTTTGAGGAGGTAGAGGAGGTGCCTAAATTGAGCCCTTCTAATCAAACCAAAGAATATGTAGCAGGACTCGAGCACGAATTAAAAACTACCAAGGAAGATCTGCAGTCTTCTTTAGAAGAAATAGAAACCAGTAACGAGGAATTACAGGCGGCCAATGAGGAGTTGCTTGCTTCTAATGAGGAATTGCAAAGTACCAACGAGGAGCTGCAGAGTGTTAATGAGGAGATAAACACGGTAAATGCTGAGAATATCCAGAAGATGGACGATCTAGCAGCATTAAATGCCGATATGAACAACCTCCTAAAAAGTACAGATATTGGGGTGATTTTCCTTGATTCAGATTTTAAGATCAGGAAATTTACTCCGGCAATCAAAAAACACTTCAGCCTTATCAACGGCGATATTGGCAGGCCAATAGATAATTTTACCAATAGCTTTGGACTTACCCGGAAGCAGAACTTTCTGGATAGATGCCAGAAGGTGCTTAATACGGGTAAAACCCTTGAAAAACATATAGTTTCCAGGGAAGGTAAGAATTATTTGCAACGTATTAGTCCTTATATGGGATCGGGGGAGAAGGTAGATGGTGTGGTAATCACTTTCGTGGATATTGAATCGATTCAAAAATCCAAGGAAAAGCTAATAGCCAGTGAACAGAGATTCAAATCTTTCTACGAAGATGACCCGGTATTACACATTAGTGTAGATCCCAATACTTCAGAAATAGTTCAATGTAATAAGAAAGCAGTTCAAAAGCTGGGGTTTGCCTCAAAGGATGATCTTATTGGGAAACCAATTCATGAGTTGTTTGAAAGTGATTCTCAACTTTCAGATGTGAATTTAAAATCCAGTATCGAAAGAACCGGTGAGTTGATCAACCTTGAACGGAATATGGTGACTAAGAAAGGTCAGGTTTTACCGGTTATAGTAAATGCCACGGCAGAGAAAGATGAAAATAATGAACTTATAACTATTCGTTTCACTTGTGTTGATGTTTCGGCTTTAAAGAAAGCAGAGGAGCAATTGAGAGAACAGAAGAATGATCTCGAAAGAGCAAACCGAGATCTGGAACAGTTTGTTTCTATTTGTTCTCATGATCTCCAGGAACCTCTGGCCACTATTAAATTTGGTAGTGATGTGCTTGGTAAAATGTATGCGAGCCAGCTGGACGAGAAGGGAGTTAATTATATTAAGTATATAAAAAATGCTTCAGACAGACTTTCAGAACAGATAAAAGCTCTACTGGAACATTCCCGTATTGGGAAGAACGGGCAGAAGACTTTGGTGGATACAAAAGAAATTGTGGAGGTTGTAAAATATGATCTTGGTAAAAGTATTAAGGATACCAATGCCAAGATACATACCGGCGCTTTGCCTAAATTAAAGGGTTATGAAGTAGAACTAAGATTGCTTTTTCAGAACCTTATCAGTAATGCTATCAAATACGTACCTAAAGGCAGGGATCCGGAAGTTAGAATTTCTGCATACAAGGAAAATAAGCATTGGGTTTTTTCAATTATGGATAATGGAATAGGTATTTCCAAAGAAGACCAACGAAATATTTTTACCATTTTCAACCGGGTGCCCGGTAATGAAAATATGGATGGAACCGGAGTGGGACTGGCTCATGTGGAGAAAATAGTGCTTCTGCATGAAGGTTCTATCTGGGTGGATTCCCAGGAAGGTGTTGGAAGTACTTTCTATTTCAAATTAAAAGCGAATTAATAAATGCCGCGAGACATTTATCCTGAAAAGGTTGATCTATCCAGTTGTGAAAAAGAGCCCATTCATATTATTGGTGCTACCCAGGATCACGGCCTGCTGCTGGCTTGTAACAGGTTTAACGGAAAGATTACTCAGGTAAGTGCAAATTCGCAGGAGATCATTGGCTGGCCTGAAAAAAAGCTTTTAAAAAGCAATTTAAAATCTTTATTAGGTGAAGAATTGAGTAATAAAATTCTTAAGGCCAATTCTGAAGAAGATACTTTCCCGGTAGTAGAGGTGAAGATAGGAAGTGAAACCTTTGTAGCGATAACGCATTCCAGTGGTGAAAGCCTGATTGTGGATATTGAACCGGTTCAGAAAAACGAAAATAGTCTGGATTTTCAGAAAGAATTATCTGAAATCCTCAGCACTTTGAATAACGCCGGCACCAGTGAAGATCTATGCCGGGATGCGGTCCGGATTACCAGAAAAACTTTTGGATATGACCGGGTGATGATCTATAAATTCGATGAGGACTGGAATGGTAAGGTCATCGCTGAAGAGAAAAATGAAGACATGGAAAGCTGGCTGGGCCTGCATTATCCGGCCAGTGATATTCCAAAACAAGCCAGGGCGCTTTTCCTGAAAAATAAGATTCGCATTATTGCTGATGTTAATTATACGCCGGTAAAAATTACTCCTGAAATTTCTCCAATTAATAACGAGCCGTTAGACCTTTCAAATTCTAATTTAAGGGCAGTGTCACCAATACATATAGAATACCTTCAAAATATGCAGGTGGGTGCATCACTTACCGCCGCATTGATAAGTAATGGTAAACTATGGGGATTACTGGCCTGTCACCATAATGAGGCCAGGTTTATAAATTATTACCAGAGACAAACCTGTGAATTTTTAATTCAAATATTTTCGAATGAGTTGTCTGTAAAAGAATCACAGCATTATTTGAATCAAATTGAAAAATACGATGCCCTTAGGATCAGGTTAATCGATCAAATCCAGCAACTGGATAATATTAAAAAAGGCCTTAGTGAGTTTCCATTAAAAATAACCGATTTGTTACCCTCTTCCGGGGCAGCCATAATTTTAAATGGAAAGATCAAACTGGTTGGTGAAACACCGGAAAAAAGGCAGGTCAAAAAACTTTTTAAGCAACTTATACTGCCGGGAGAGCAAAATCTTTTCAGTACTAATAATCTTTCTGAAATATATCCTGAAGCCAAAGAATTTCAGGAGGTTGCCTCGGGGTTACTAAGTGTACGTTTAGGTCGTAGCGAAAGGGATTTTATCCTTTGGTTCAGGCCTGAGGTTATTCAAACTGTAGACTGGGGAGGAAACCCCGCCAATAAAGCCACCTACGATAGAAATAAAGAGCGATTAACCCCAAGGAAATCTTTTGATAAATGGTCTGAAAAACTTACAGGATATTCTGATAGCTGGAAGGACCACGAAATTGCAGGAGCTGGTAATTTAAGCGAAAGTCTTAGCTATATATTGTTGGAAAGACAAAAGCGAAAGATAGATGATCTTAACCGGCAACTGGTAGATGCACATGAGGAATTGAAATTATTCAGCCAGGGACTGTCTCATGACCTAAAAGCGCCTTTGCGGGGAATTGATGGCTATGCGTTTATCTTGAAAGAAGACTATTATTCCGGTCTCCCTAAACCAGGACAAAGGGCCATAGATACTATCCTGAGTTCTACCCGGGAAATGGGTGAACTCATAGATAATGTACTTTCTTTTGCCGGTGTTTCAGCTCAAAGAATGAATAAACAGATATTTTCTGTGCAGCATTTGCTTGAAGATATTCTACAATCTCTGAATATGGAAGTGAATTATCCAGCTACTAAAATAGCTATAGAGCCAGATTTACCGGCTATGTTTGGAGATAAGAGAATGATCGCTCAGGTCTGGTCTAACCTTATTACTAATGCGCTGAAATACTCTGAGAATAATGACCGGCCCGGAATAGAAATTGGATCTGCGACCGTAGAGAACAGGACCGTTTATTTCGTCAGGGATAATGGGGTAGGCTTCGATATGAAATATAAAGAAGACATCTTTAATTTATTCTCAAGATTTTCAGGAGAGAATTTTAAAGGCACCGGAATTGGCCTGGCCATCGTAAAAAAAATAATCGAAAAACATGAGGGAAAAATCTGGGCCGAAAGCTCACCGGGTCAGGGATCGGTTTTCTATTTTCATGTTTAACAATCTATAATTGCCTTTTTATCCTCTTTATAATACTTTCGTAAACTATATCTGTACTAAATGATTAATACGTCGCTTAGAATATTATTGGTGGAAGACCGTGAGGCAGATGCCATGCTTATTAAAAGACAGATTAATAAGATCGTTAAATCTCCCGAGATCGAAATCGTAGATAGCCTGGAAGACTGCAAAAAGCTCCTGCTTAATTTTGCCCCCGAGGTGGTTCTGTCAGATTTTAATCTTCCCAACTGTACCGGTCTGGATGTACTAGAACTTGTAAAAAGTATTGATGAAAATATAGATTTCATCTTTATTACAGGTACTATCAATGATGAGGAACTTGCCGCAAATACTATTTTGAATGGTGCTTCAGGATATATCCTGAAAAAACATATGAACAACCTTAGCGAAAAACTGGAGCCATTGCTTAAAAAGGTGGTTATTAATATGACCGGCCGGGAAGAACTAAGGAACAGGATAAGGGATAACAAGATAACTGTAAACCAGATCTACGATTATTTGGACAAGATCAACGAAGATAATTCTGAACACCAGCAGAATATTAAAAAGATCAAACTGGCCATAAACCAATTCAAGCTAGATGACGAAGATACTGAACAGGCTTAGAGAGGAAACTTCTACTTTACACCGCGAGATCGAAAAGGATAATCTTGCCGGGAAAATTATGGATCACTCCATTAGCCTTGAAGAATATAAATTATTACTGTTTCAGAATTATATCGCCTATGATGCTGCTGAGGCGCAGATAGGGAATTACCTGAAAAATTATTCTACAGATAAAACCCAGAGGTTAGCCCAGGATCTTAATAATCTGGGGGTACATGAATTGGAGCATAATCTGGATTTCATTTGTAGTAATGAAGCAGAGGCGATTGGTGCCGCTTATGTGGTTGAAGGATCGGCAATGGGTGGTATGCTCATTGGAAAAGAGATTTCAAATTGTCCTGAATTGAAAACAATTGCTGCTCCGTTATTTTTTAATGGTCACCGGGATAGTGTCAGGAACTGGAACGAGTATTTGAAATTTTTACGTTCAAAAGAATTTAGTGAAACAGAGATCGATCTGGCTACAAGTAAAGCAAAAGAGACTTTTTTACTTTTCGAAAAAGCTTTCAATATTCAATTGACTCAGACTGATTAGAGATCAACTTTTTCTATTTCTATTACTTCGCCGGCCTTTAGATCACCCAGTAATTCTTTACCAATTCTTACCCTCACCAATCTTAGGGTAGGATATCCAACCGCAGCGGTCATCTTTTTTACCTGTCTGAATTTACCTTCGGTAAGGGTAATGCTTACCCAGCTGGTAGGTCCGTGGCGTTCATCCCGGATCTTTTTTGCCCGCTCGGGGAAATTCGGGATATGCTCCAGAATTTCAGCCTTGCATTCCCTGGTCATATATTTTTTGCCAGATATACTTATTTCAACCCCGGTCCTTAGTTCATTTACCGCCTCCCGGGTAATTTTTCCATCCAGTTGTACATAATATTCCTTTTCTGAATTACCTGCTGTGATTTTGGTGCTTAGCTTTCCATTGGTAGTTAGTAAAAGCAACCCCTCAGAATCCTTATCCAGCCTGCCGATAGACATGGTGCCTTCTGGAAAATCATGTAGCTCACCCAGTAATTTAAATTTACCGGCGGTTTTCTGATTGGTAATAAACTGACTTAAAAAGCCGAAAGGTTTATAGATCTTGAAATGTCTATGCATGGGCCGAAATTAAAAAATGCCCCGGAATTACGGGACATTTTTTAAATATAAAAGGCTGGTATTATTGATTGCTTTCTGCTGGAACCGGGAATCCGCGATCCCTCATCAAAGCATCGATTTTCGCGTCTCTGCCTCTAAACTTCCTATAAGCTTCAGCAGGATCTATTGCGTTTCTTGGGGCGAACAGGTATTTAACCAGTTTTTGAGCCAGTTCCTTATCATAAAAACCGCCTTCAGATTCTGCAAAAGCTTCAGCAGCATCGGCAGTAAGCACATCTGCCCATAAATAGCCGTAATACCCGGTAGCATATCCTTCGCTTGAAAAAACATGTCCAAAATGCGGCGTGCGGTGGCGCATGACAATTTCTTCCGGCATATTCAACTCATTAAGTGTTTCTCTTTCAAAAGTGTCAGGATCAATCTTATCTGGATTGGTAGTATGGTATTTCATATCCATAATCGCCGAGGCAAGAAATTCAGTCGTCGCAAATCCCTGGTTAAAGGTAGATGCTTTCTTAATCTTTTGCACAAGGGCTTGAGGAATGACCTCATTGGTTTTGTGATGTCTCAAAAATTGATTGATCACCTTATCTGTATACAGCCATCTTTCCAGTAACTGAGACTGGAATTCGGTATAATCCCGAACTCCTCCATTGAGCGTGGGATATTTAATATCTGCAGAAAGGAAGTGCAGGGCATGTCCAAACTCATGGAAGAATGTCTCGGCATCATCCCAGGAGATCAATACAGGTTCTCCCGGTGCAGGTTTTATAAAATTCGAGTTATTGGAAGCGAGCACAGGTTTTTTACCCATCAATTCGCTATAGCTCCTGTAAGTTGTAGCCCAGGCTCCAGATCTCTTGCCCTGTCTGGCAAATGGATCCAGGTACCAAAGACCAATTAAGTTTCCAGTATCCTTATCGGTTACTTCCCACACTTTTACATCTTCATGGAAAACAGGTACACTACCTTCTTTAACCAGCTTGAAATTAAAATTAAAAAGTTCGCCAGCTGTAAAGAATAAAGCTTCAGTTAAATTACCTAATTCAAGATACTGTTTTACCTCTTCGCTATTAAGATCATACTTTTCTTTGCGAACTTTTTCAGCAAAAAAGCGATAATCCCACGGCTTGATATCAATATTGGCACCTTCAGAATTAGCTATTTTTTGCATATCTGCAACTTCTTCCTCAACCCTGGCCAGAGCAGCAGGCCAAACCTTCATCATAAGGTTCATAGCGTTTTCAGGATTTTTGGCCATCCTGTTTTGAAGTCTCCACTGGGCATAGTTATCATAACCTAATAATTTCACCCTTTCGTCGCGAAGTTTCAGGATCTGTTTTACGATCTCATTATTATCATATTCATCAGCATTGTCTCCCCTGGAATAATAACTCTTCCAGACTTTCTCGCGCAGGCTTCTCTCTGTAGAGTAAGTGAGGAAAGGATCCATAGAAGAGCGGGTATTGGTAACAGCATACAAGCCTTCCTTACCACGTTGGGCCGCTGCCTGGGCGGCAGATTTAATATAAGAATCTGGCAAACCGCCTAACTGATCCTTTTCCAGATAAAGAACATAGTTTTCCTCGTCTGCTAGAACATTGTTCGAGAATTGCGTATATAAACCTGATAATTCTTTATTGATCTCTGCATAGCGCTCCTTTGCTTTTTCATCAAGATCTGCTCCCTGCATGGCAAAATCCTCATAAATCAGTTCTATAACTCTTTGTTCTGAAGGTTCTAGCGGATTATTACGGGATTTTTCGTAAATCGTTTTAATTCGTTTGAACAGCTTTTCATTCTGACTTATTTTCGAGGAAAACTCTGAGATCTCCGGAGATAATTCCTTTTGAACTTCTCTGAATTCGGGACTGGAAACATTACTGCTGAAAATGCCATAATATGTAAAAGCACGATCAAGTTCAGATCCTGCCTTTTCCATTGGGACAATTGTATTTTCAAAAGTTGGTTCTGCCGGGTTTTCCGCGATTTTATCAATTTCAGCAAGATGCATTTCCATACCTTTTCTAATAGCTGGCTTTACATCTTTCACGTTCATTTTATCAAATGCGGGAACTCCTGAGTAGGGTCCGGTCCAGTCTGTGAGTAAAGGATTATTCATGGTATTTTGTGGTTTTTTCTGACTTTGAGCATAGCCTAAAATACTGACCATTGCTATAAAACACAGTCCTTTTTTTAAGTGTGGGTTCATTTATTTGGGTTCTTAAATTTCGCCTGAATATACGAAGAAATGATATGTTGGATTAAGCTTGTAAATAGATTTAGTCTTGGTAAAGAGAGAAAAAAACTATATGCATTTTTGAAGTTTCAGGGCATAGAAAACAATATTCAGGAAAAAACAGTTTAATTCTCCTCGAGTTTTTTATTCACCGTACGTCTGGCTAGAATCTTGCGTGGGGATATTCCATATTTTTCTTTAAAGATCTTGGAAAAATAGCTTCGGCTGGACAGTCCCAGTTCATAAACAACTTCACTTACGTTTTTATTTCCTGCAGAGAGGATGTTCAGTGCCCTGGTTAGACGGATATCCCTGATATATTCATTCACTGTTTTTCCAAAAATAGATTGAAAACCTTCCTGAAGTTTGTTGGTATTTACGCCCGCGATTTTAGCAAGATCATTCACAGTTCCGGTGTTGGAAATATTGGTATCGATATAATCCACAGCTTTTTCTATAGCTTTTATGTCCTTCTCCTTCAGTTTTTTTGTATCGGAAGAATTTTCGCCTTTTTTAAACTGGGTTAGCATATAACTTAGGATCTCCAAAGCTTTAGCACCTATAAAGTTTATCCTGGGAAAACCCTGGATATCTGTGTTCTTTATCTCCTTGATGGTTTCTGCTGTCTTGAGGCTGAAACTTGATTTTTCTGAGATCCTGGTACCAGCTTTGGTATCACTGAATAATTCAAAAAAGACAGGCTCCAAATCCTTCAGGTCAAAAGAAAAATATTCTTGAAATTTCACCCGGTCAATTTCCAGGTAACATAAATTTACCTCCTTGTTTCCGGGAATACATAGATTATGGGTTTCATCAGATTTTGGTGCAGCGATGAGGTACTCATGGTTTTGCAGTGTTTCTGTATCCTGATTATTTCCAAAATCACTGGTGATAACACCCTCCAAACAGTAAATAAACCGGATAGGTTTAACCTTAAGATGATATAAAATGAATTGGGTATCTTCTTTAAAAGTACATTGGTAAGTATGAAGGCCTATCCCGTTTGGAAAGTTAATTACGCTTATGGTTCCTTCACCAATGGAAGCGGGTATCCCGAGATTATATTCTCCAAGTTCTTCCTGATAGACTGTTCCAAAATGATTGGCCAGTTCCGGAATTATATCGTCTACATCATTTAATTCTAAATGATAGGTTTTCATTTTTTTGGTTCAGTTAATTAGTTAAAAATGTTTTTAAAATTACATTCTACCCCTCGAAAATAAAGCAAATGGCCAGTTAAACTTATACTAAAAAGTTTTTTGAAAATATTATTAATAATTGTAAATCAGGTATTTAGGTTGTTTTTTGCCCTCTGTTTCAATTAAAAGTTCTATCTTCAATCTCAGTTTTTAGAATTTCCTGTCGAAGTTCCCTACGGCATCGATTTCCCCGATCGAGTATAAGAAACCTAGCTAATCACCAAAAAAAACGTAGGGTATGTTTTTAAATTACTTTTCTTGGACAGCTTCCTGTCACAAAATTTTATTGTTTCTATTTTTTTTGTTTCTGGTTTCGTGTACATCAGAAAACTTCGAAGATGATCCAGATGCAATCCTTCGGGTTCATTCCAAAACTTCTCAAGTTGATAAAAGTTATATAGTGATATTAAATAAAAGGCCATCAAAGGGTCACTTAAAGAGGGAAGAGGTTTTAAATGAATTGTTACAAGAGATAAATAATATTCCATCACAAGCTAGGGTAACCAGAAAATACCAAAGAGTTTTTTCAGGGTTTGCCGCAGAATTATCAGAAAAACAGGTTTTAAAACTTAAAAATGATAAGCGGGTTGAGGCTGTTTATGAGGATGTTCATGTCTATCCGAATGAAAGCTACGTCCAGAATTATGTAACCTGGGGACTGGATCGTTTAGATTCCAGAGACATTATTATGGATAGGGCATACGCGTATTCCGCTACGGGAAGCGGTGTAAATGCTTATATTATGGATTCGGGAATAAATTACTCTCATGAAGAATTTAATGGCAGGGCGAGCCTGGGATATGACTTTGTTTTAGAGGAAAATCCGGAAAATACAGATCCTAATCAAAAACCCGGAGAAGATTGTGGAGGTCATGGTACTCATGTCGCTGGAACGGTTGGTGGGAATACTTACGGTGTTGCTAAGAACGTAAAACTGGTTTCAGTAAGAGTTTTTGGATGTAATGGAGGATCTTCGGTTTCAAGGATCCTGGCCGCGATAGAATGGATTACACTAAATGCCCTTAAACCAGCAGTAGTGAATATGAGTTTAGGAGGAACTGCTTCTGTAGAAACCGAACCTGTGACCATTGCAATAGAAAACTCTATTTCAGAAGGAATCAGTTATGTGGTTTCTGCCGGAAATAGTTATGATAATGCCTGTTTATTTACTCCTGCTAATGTTGATGGAGCAATTACAGTTGGTGCAAGCGACGTAAATAATAACATGGCCGGGTATTCCAATTTTGGTGAATGTGTAGATATATTTGCACCTGGCACCTATATTCTTTCAGCTTCACATATAGATAATACATCAACGCAGATCATGAGCGGTACTTCTATGGCTTCTCCTCATGTTGCAGGGATTGCCGCGCTTTTTTTGGAGGCAAACAATTCTGCAACTCCCCAGGAAGTTCATTCTGCAATACGAGAGAATTCTACCCCGGATTATATAACTAATGTGCCTGAGGGTTCCAGTAATTTTGCTAATAGTCTCTGGAATAATATCAATTTTTCTCCACCCGCACCTCCGCAGTTAAACTTTGAAGTATTTTCTTATAAAGAGAAAAGAAGAATTGAGGTCGCTTTAACCTGGGAACCCACAGCGGACCAGTACATAAAACTTTATAAGAACGGTGAATTCTTTGGTCAGGTAGAAAATAACGGGTTGTATTTTGGGTCCTTTTCTGCAAAAGGAAATGATACTTTTAATTTCCAGATCTGTGAAACAAATTATAATAATTGCTCTGAAGTATTAATTCCTGTCGAGGTGGAAAATCCAGATGAAATGCCTAATAAGCCACCTTCTGCATCATTTTGGTATCAGCAAGATGGTGTTACCTTCTTTTTAAAGGATGACAGCTGGGATAACGATGGTACAATTGAAAACTGGTTATGGAATTTTGGAGACGGGAATACTTCAACGCTACAAAATCCTGTCCATACTTTCAGTGAATTAGGATATTATAAAGTAAGCTTAACCGTAACAGATGATCGGGGAGGGAGTAATCTTTTTTATAGATGGATGGAGGCAATTGAACCGGACCCCGTTAATTTAGTTCTTACCGTTAATGGGTATCGAATAAAAGGTCAGGAGTACACTGATCTGACCTGGACACCTTCAAATACCTCAGAGGAAATAGATATTTATCTAAATGGCAGGTTAAGACATAGAGTTCCCAATACAGGATCATATACCGATAGAATTAGTGTAAAAGGGAGTACATCGCTTACCTATAAAGTTTGTATTTCAAATTCCCTCGAACTGTGCTCAGATGAGATCACGGTTCAGTTTTAAGAAGAAAATAATTGATTCATAAATAGAATTCATTATTCAATAATATATTTTACGAGTTCCCCTACGTACTCAATAGTCAAGCCCTGACTCATTGATGGCCTGCATTTTTATTAAACAACCAAAACGAGTATTCGTATGGAAACTTTTTACTCAAAATTTTCGATCAGGAATTTTAAATTTCTTTTAATTCTTCTATTCCTAATCCCTTCCGCTAACCTTTTAGCACAGCTTAATGGAACCTACTCTGTAGGAGGAAACGGTAGTGAATATGCTAGCATCAATGATGCAGTAACTGATATTACAACCCAGGGGGTTAGTGGGCCTGTAGTTTTTCAAATTGCAGCAGGCACCTATAACGAGCAGGTCTTAATAGGAGAAATATTGGGATCTTCCACGACCAACACGATCACTTATGAATCAGCCAGTGGAAATGCGGAAGATGTTTTATTGACCTATGGAGCAACCGGTACGGCAGATAACTATATTTTTTATTTCAACAATGCCTCCAATATCATATTACGAAATTTAAGTTTTGAGGCTACTGGAACTGGTTATAGTCGGAACTTACAGATGTTTGGACGTGGAGATGATATCTTGGTAGAGAACTGTAAGCTCAGCAGTCCAACGACCACATCAACTCACCCGAATCAGGCCGTGGTATGGTTCGACCCTTCTTCTTCGAGTGATATTCGGTTGCTGAATAATTTTATTACAGGAGGTTCTATAGGTATTTCTTATAAGGCGGATTATTATTCAAGAGTTCCGGGTACTGTAATAGAAAATAATGTCATAGAAAACTCAGGATACCGAGGTGTTCATTTGCAGTATCAATCAGGTTTTATTTTTAATAATAATTCTGTTTCTATTCAGCCCCACTATAATGGTACTTCATTATGGGTAAGTGATTCAGAAGGAGGAGGAGAGATAATTAATAATAGGTTGATAGGAGGTGGTCCTGGTTATCATGGAGTTTATTTGGGATCTTGTCAATCTCCTGTTGAAAATCCTGGACTGATTGCTAATAATGTGATAGCTAATTCTT
>NZ_VHSF01000019.1 GCF_007050985.1 Christiangramia sabulilitoris | reverse complement strand
TGGTGGACAATACGGGGAATACCAGTTTGACCAATGTCGCTGTAGTAGATCCTCAGGCAACCACTGGACCAGCCTATGTAAGTGGAGATTCGAACTCCAATGACATTATGGAGGTCGATGAGACCTGGACCTATACCGCKACCTATGAAGCCACACAGGCTGATATTGATAATGGAAGTGATATTGTACATACTGCCAGTGTAACTACAACRGAAGTAACTACTGCGGTAACTGATGATGCAACAACCACTATTACTCAATCGCCAACACTGACCRTAGTTAATACCGTAGCACCGACTGATATCGCTGCTCCGCAAACGCTAACCTATACCATTGTGGTGGACAATACAGGGAATACCAGTTTGACCAATGTCGCTGTAGTAGATCCTCAGGCAACCACTGGACCAGCCTATGTAAGTGGAGATTCGAACTCCAATGACATTATGGAAGTCGATGAGACCTGGACCTATACCGCGACCTATGAAGCCACACAGGCTGATATTGATAATGGAAGTGATATTGTGGTGGACAATACAGGGAATACCAGTTTGACCAATGTCGCTGTAGTAGATCCTCAGGCAACCACTGGACCAGCCTATGTAAGTGGAGATTCGAACTCCAATGACATTATGGAAGTCGATGAGACCTGGACCTATACCGCGACCTATGAAGCCACACAGGCTGATATTGATAATGGAAGTGATA
>NZ_VHSF01000018.1 GCF_007050985.1 Christiangramia sabulilitoris | reverse complement strand
AAAGTGTATTCTTCTCCGTTGCCACTAGGGCCCGCGGTAAAGATCGCATCCTCACCATCACAAACTCCATCGGTTTCAAGTTCTGCTTCCGGATTTTCATAGATCACTGCATCGGCAGTAGCATAATCTGTACAACCATCGGTGGTCTCTACCAATACACTTACCGTAGTACCATCGAGGATGGTATTACTATCATAAGTATTATCAGTAGATTTTGCCTGAAGGATTTCCTCGCCAGCATCTATAACTCCATCTTCACTGTCATCTATCCAGAAAGTGTATTCTTCTCCGTTGCCACTAGGGCCTGCGGTAAAGATCGCATCCTCACCATCACAAACTCCATCGGTTTCAAGTTCTGCTTCCGGATTTTCATAGATCACTGCATCGGCAGTAGCATAATCGGTACAACCATCGGTGGTCTCTACCAATACACTTACCGTAGTACCATCGGGGATGGTATTACTATCATAAGTATTATCAGTAGATTTTGCCTGAAGGATTTCCTCGCCAGCATCTATAACTCCATCTTCACTGTCATCTATCCAGAAAGTGTATTCTTCTCCGTTGCCACTAGGGCCCGCGGTAAAGATCGCATCCTCACCATCACAAACTCCATCGGTTTCAAGTTCTGCTTCCGGATTTTCATAGATCACTGCATCGGCAGTAGCATAATCTGTACAACCATCGGTGGTCTCTACCAATACACTTACCGTAGTACCATCGAGGATGGTATTACTATCATAAGTATTA
>NZ_VHSF01000017.1 GCF_007050985.1 Christiangramia sabulilitoris | reverse complement strand
TTAGTCGCAGTATCATCAAGGGCGATGATTCCATCTCCCGCGCCATTACAACTGATATCCGTAGACTTCAAGGTCAAACTCAAGGCCGCTGGATCGGTAAAGGTCTCCGTATCACTTTTCTTGGTACACGTATCTACCCCATTGCCAGAGGCTACTGTACCGATTATGTAATAACTGCCTGCGCCCATATCACTCTTAAAGACACCAGTGGTGGCATCAGGGCTCACACTTCCTACTTCTGTATCGTCACCACCATTCTCTCCAACCTTGTAAAGCTTATAACTATCAAATGCRCTGTTAGTCGCAGTATCATCAAGGGCGATGATTCCATCTCCCGCGCCATTACAACTGATATCCGTAGACTTCAAGGTCAAACTCAAAGCCGCTGGATCGGTAAAGGTCTCCGTATCACTTTTCTTGGTACACGTATCTACCCCATTGCCAGAGGCTACTGTACCGATTATGTAATAACTGCCTGCGCCCATATCACTCTTAAAGACACCAGTGGTGGCATCAGGGCTCACACTTCCTACTTCTGTATCGTYACCACCATTCTCTCCAACCTTGTAAAGCTTATAACTATCAAATGCRCTGTTAGTCGCAGTATCATCAAGGGCGATGATTCCATCTCCCGCGCCATTACAACTGATATCCGTAGACTTCAAGGTCAAACTCAAGGCCGCTGGATCGGTAAAGGTCTCCGTATCACTTTTCTTGGTACACGTATCTACCCCATTGCCAGAGGCTACTGTACCGATTATGTAATAACTGCCTGCGCCCATATCACTCTTAAAGACACCAGTGGTGGCATCAGGGCTCACACTTCCTACTTCTGTATCGTCACCACCATTCTCTCCAACCTTGTA
>NZ_VHSF01000016.1 GCF_007050985.1 Christiangramia sabulilitoris | reverse complement strand
CTGGCAGTATGTACAATATCACTTCCATTATCAATATCAGCCTGTGTGGCTTCATAGGTCGCGGTATAGGTCCAGGTCTCATCGACCTCCATAATGTCATTGGAGTTCGAGTCTCCACTTACATAGGCTGGTCCAGTGGTTGCCTGAGGATCTACTACAGCGACATTGGTCAAACTGGTATTCCCCGTATTGTCCACCACAATGGTATAGGTTAGCGTTTGCGGAGCAGCGATATCAGTCGGTGCTACGGTATTGGTTACGGTCAGTGTTGGCGATTGAGTAATAGTGGTTGTTGCATCATCAGTTACCGCAGTAGTTACTTCTGTTGTAGTTACACTGGCAGTATGTACAATATCACTTCCATTATCAATATCAGCCTGTGTGGCTTCATAGGTMGCGGTATAGGTCCAGGTCTCATCGACTTCCATAATGTCATTGGAGTTCGAATCTCCACTTACATAGGCTGGTCCAGTGGTTGCCTGAGGATCTACTACAGCGACATTGGTCAAACTGGTATTCCCYGTATTGTCCACCACAATGGTATAGGTTAGCGTTTGCGGAGCAGCGATATCAGTCGGTGCTACGRTATTAGCTACGGTTAGCGAAGGCGACTGAGTAATAGTGGTTGTTGCATCATCAGTTACCGCAGTAGTTACTTCTGTTGTAGTTACGCTGGCAGTATGTACAATATCACTTCCATTATCAATATCAGCCTGTGTGGCTTCATAGGTCGCGGTATAGGTCCAGGTCTCATCGACCTCCATAATGTCATTGGAGTTCGAGTCTCCACTTACATAGGCTGGTCCAGTGGTTGCCTGAGGATCTACTACAGCGACATTGGTCAAACTGGTATTCCCCGTATTGTCCACCACAATGGTATAGGTTAGCGTTTGCGGAGCAGCGATATCAGTCGGTGCTACGGTATTGGTTACGGTCAGTGTTGGCGATTGAGTAATAGTGGTTGTTGCATC
>NZ_VHSF01000015.1 GCF_007050985.1 Christiangramia sabulilitoris | reverse complement strand
GACCTCCATAATGTCATTGGAGTTCGAGTCTCCACTTACATAGGCTGGTCCAGTGGTTGCCTGAGGATCTACTACAGCGACATTGGTCAAACTGGTATTCCCCGTATTGTCCACCACAATGGTATAGGTTAGCGTTTGCGGAGCAGCGATATCAGTCGGTGCTACGGTATTGGTTACGGTCAGTGTTGGCGATTGAGTAATAGTGGTTGTTGCATCATCAGTTACCGCAGTAGTTACTTCTGTTGTAGTTACACTGGCAGTATGTACAATATCACTTCCGTTATCAATATCAGCCTGTGTGGCTTCATAGGTCGCGGTATAGGTCCAGGTCTCATCGACCTCCATAATGTCATTGGAGTTCGAATCTCCACTTACATAGGCTGGTCCAGTGGTTGCCTGAGGATCTACTACAGCGACATTGGTCAAACTGGTATTCCCTGTATTGTCCACCACAATAGTATAGGTTAGCGTTTGCGGARCAGCGATATCAGTCGGTGCTACGGTATTAGCTACGGTTAGCGAAGGCGATTGAGTAATAGTGGTTGTTGCATCATCAGTTACCGCAGTAGTTACTTCTGTTGTAGTTACACTGGCAGTATGTACAATATCACTTCCATTATCAATATCAGYCTGTGTGGCTTCATAGGTMGCGGTATAGGTCCAGGTCTCATCGACCTCCATAATGTCATTGGAGTTCGARTCTCCACTTACATAGGCTGGTCCAGTGGTTGCCTGAGGATCTACTACAGCGACATTGGTCAAACTGGTATTCCCCGTATTGTCCACCACAATAGTATAGGTTAGCGTTTGCGGAACAGCGATATCAGTCGGTGCTACGGTATTAGCTACGGTTAGCGAAGGCGATTGAGTAATAGTGGTTGTTGCATCATCAGTTACCGCAGTAGTTACTTCTGTTGTAGTTACACTGGCAGTATGTACAATATCACTTCCATTATCAATATCAGTCTGTGTGG
>NZ_VHSF01000014.1 GCF_007050985.1 Christiangramia sabulilitoris | reverse complement strand
TCAGAATTTACCCCATCACCATCGGCATCTATCGCATCGGGAGTAGATGGATCACAGTCGTTGTCAATACCATCATATTGTATTTCGGAAGCGCCAGGGTTGATCGAGGCATTGGAATCATTACAATCACCAGTAGTATCTGTTAACTCTGCTTCAGTAAAATGGCTGGCAGGTCTTTCGCAAGTCACCACTGAGGTACCATCGCTATAACCATCCCCATCAGCATCCAAATACCAGGTCTGACCAGGGAACTCATTTGCATCAGCATCATCACAATCAGTATCAGAATTTACCCCGTCTCCATCAGCATCTACCGTATCGGGAGTAGATGGATCACAGTCGTTATCTAAACCGTCATATAATACTTCCGCAGCTCCACTATAGATCGCCGGATTGGTATCATCGCAATCACCTTCGTTTTCTGTTTGTCCGTCTCCATCGTCATCAGTATCGGCTGAACTATCTAAAGTCGCCGGGTTACAGTCATCATCAATACCATTATCCGGAATTTCGGTAGCATTAGGRTTTACCGCCGGGTTATTATCGTCACAATCRGTRTCTGAATTCACCCCGTCACCATCGGCATCTACCGTATCAGGAGTAGATGGATCACAGTCGTTATCTAAACCGTCATATAACACTTCCGTAGCTCCAGAATAGATCGCCGGATTGGTATCATCGCAATCACCTTCATTTTCTGTTTGTCCGTCTCCATCATCATCGGTATCCGCTGAACTATCTAAAGTCGCAGGGTTACAGTCATCATCAATACCATTATCCGGAATCTCGGTAGCATTAGGATTTACTGCCGGGTTATTATCGTCACAATCGGTGTCTGAATTCACCCCATCTCCATCGGCATCTACGGTATCAGGAGTAGAAGGATCACAGTCGTTGTCAATACCATCATATTGTATTTCGGAAGCGTCAGGGTTGATCGCGGCATTGGAATCATTACAATCACCACTAGTATCTGTTAACTCTGCTTCAGTGAAATGGCTGGCAGGTCTTTCGCATGTCACCACTGAGGTACCATCGCCATATCCGTCCCCATCGGCATCTAAATACCAGGTCTGTCCAGGGAACTCATTTTCATCGGTATCATCACAATCGGTGTC
>NZ_VHSF01000013.1 GCF_007050985.1 Christiangramia sabulilitoris | reverse complement strand
ATAGCTAATTCTTCTGAGCAATCAATTCAATTTGGCGGTAATACCAACTATCGGGTATATCATAATAGTGTCAACAATCAGGGAGGGGGGCGTGCTTTTCGAATGGGCTCTGGTTCAGGGAATGAGTTAAGGAATAACATTTTCAGATCTAATAGTGGTTATGCAATAGAGGTATATAATTCTTCAGGAATAAGTTCTTCGGATTACAATGATTTCTTCACCTCGGGTGGTTATCTGGGTCGTTGGGGTAATACTAATATTCCTGATCTTCCTACTTGGCAGGCAACTTCCAAYATGGAGGCCAATTCATTAAGTTTTGACCCACAATATGTATCGGATACAGATCTACATGCTCAAGCACCTGGGTTATCTGATGCGGGAATTACAGTTTCTGAAGTCACTATTGATATAGATGGAGAGACGAGAAAGAATCCTCCGAGTATAGGTGCTGATGAATATATTTCTGCTGACCTAGCTCCTTTAGCCGGTGAGTATACAGTAGATCCAAATGGTTCCGGATCACGTAACTTTCTTAGTTTAAGTGCTACCATAGAAGCCATGGAAGTTAATGGTATATCAGGATCCGTAGTTTTTAAATTGGTCAATGGCACCTATAATGAACAATTAATCATTCCTGATATAGTAGGTGGATCAGAAGCCAACACTATTACTTATGAGTCAGCCAGTGGCAATGCCGATGATGTGAAGCTGACTTTTGGTGCTACTGGAACAGGTGATAATTTTATCATTTATTTCAGGCACACTTCCAATATCATTTTACGGAACTTAAGTTTTGAGGCTACCGGAACAGGCTATAGCAGAAACCTGCAGATGTTTGGCCGGGGAGATGATATTTTGATAGAGAATTGTAAGTTCAGTAGCCCTGCTACCACTTCGAGTCATGAAAATTTAGCAGTTATTTGGTTTGATCCTTCTTCTTCGAGTGATATTCGGTTGCTGAATAATTTTATTACAGGAGGTTCTATGGGTATTTCTTATAAGGGGGATTATTATTCAAGAGTTCCGGGTACTGTAATAGAAAATAATGTCATAGAAAACTCAGGATACCGAGGTGTTCATTTGCAGTATCAATCAGGTTTTATTTTTAATAATAATTCTGTTTCTATTCAGCCCCACTATAATGGTACTTCATTATGGGTAAGTGATTCAGAAGGAGGAGGAGAGATAATTAATAATAGGTTGATAGGAGGTGGTCCTGGTTATCATGGAGTTTATTTGGGATCTTGTCAATCTCCTGTTGAAAATCCTGGACTGATTGCTAATAATGTGATAGCTAATTCTT
>NZ_VHSF01000012.1 GCF_007050985.1 Christiangramia sabulilitoris | reverse complement strand
GTCGCATCATCGGTTGTATTTCCATCGGTATCATCACCATTATCAGACACATCGCTTACATCATCAGTGTTACCTGGACTGTCACCTGTAGCAGTCGCAGAGTTGGATACGAATCCAGCATCCATGTCAGCCTGGGTAATGGTATAGGTCGCTGAAGCAGTACCAGTTTCTCCCGGAGCCAGATCGGCGGGGGAGATGGCCAGGTCGTTGCTTCCAGTCAGGGCATCATCAATGCTGATGCTGCTTACGGTTACATTCCCGGTATTGGTTACGGTGAAGGTATAGGTGATCTGATCACCGGCATCCTGCACGGAGTTGGTGTTAGTATCAGAGTACACCGCTGTTTTCACCAATTCGATAGCYGGTTGCGGAGTAAAGTTCACCACGGTCGCATCATCGGTTGTATTTCCATCGGTATCATCACCATTATCAGACACATCGCTTACATCATCGGTATTACCTGGGCTGTCACCTGTAGCAGTCGCAGAGTTGGATACGAATCCAGCATCCATGTCAGCCTGGGTAATGGTATAGGTCGCTGAAGCAGTTCCTGTAGCTCCCGGAGCCAGATCGGCGGGGGAGATGGCCAGGTCGTTGCTTCCAGTCAGGGCATCATCAATGCTGATGCTGCTTACGGTTACATTCCCGGTATTGGTTACGGTGAAGGTATAGGTGATCTGATCACCGGCATCCTGCACGGAGTTGGTGTTAGTATCAGAGTACACCGCTGTTTTAACCAGTTCTATAGCCGGTTGCGGAGTAAAGTTGGTAGTGGTCGGATCATCTGGAGTTGCGGTATCCGGATCATCAGATACATCGCTTACGTCTACTGTATTGCCCGGGCTATCGGCGATGGCTGAAGCCTGGTTGGCATAGCTTCCCGCATCGATATCTGCCTGGGTAAGGGTATAGGTAGCACTAATGTCCACACTGGTTCCCGGAGCCAGGCTAGCAATGGTCTCATCTCCTGCGGGGATGTTGGCATCATTATCAGTTACCACGATATTGGAAAGGGTAACATTCCCGGTATTTCTTACGGTGATGGTATAGGTAATGATATCTCCTGCAGAGTCATCTCCTGAGACATCGGTATCTGCCAGGCTATCGGTTTTAGTAAGCTCCATAACAGCTACCTGGTTAATAGTGGTTGTTGCATCATCAGTTACCGCAGTAGTTACTTCTGTTGTAGTTACACTGGCAGTATGTACAATATCACTTCCATTATCAATATCAGCCTGTGTGGCTTCATAGGTCGCGGTATAGGTCCAGGTCTCATCGACCTCCATAATGTCATTGGAGTTCGAGTCTCCACTTACATAGGCTGGTCCAGTGGTTGCCTGAGGATCTACTACAGCGACATTGGTCAAACTGGTATTCCCCGTATTGTCCACCACAATGGTATAGGTTAGCGTTTGCGGAGCAGCGATATCAGTCGGTGCTACGGTATTGGTTACGGTCAGTGTTGGCGATTGAGTAATAGTGGTTGTTGCATC
>NZ_VHSF01000011.1 GCF_007050985.1 Christiangramia sabulilitoris | reverse complement strand
GGGATAGCCGGCTGTGTTTCTCCATAGCCCTGATATGCGGCGATCCTCTCTGGAGCAATACCATTGGCTACCAGGTAATTATAGGTAGCTTTGGCCCTGCGTTCAGCGAGTTTTTCGTTATAGGCATTGCTACCCCTGCGGTCTGTATGGGAGCCTATCTCGATGACCAGTTCCGGATAGTCCTCGGTCATGAGTTTGATGAGCTTATCAAGTTCTTTGGCCGCATCGGGACGTATGTTGGATTTGTCAAAATCGAAGTAGATGTTCTCTATTTCAGCTAAATAATCGGGATCTTCTACCGGCTGCAACTGAATGTTATAAATGATCTCTTCCTTTTCATCGCTGTCCTGGGTGCTTACCATGCCTTCAAAAGTCTGGTATTTTATTTCCTTGGCCTCGATGGGATAATTGTTATCGCGGGTGATCTCGGTTTGATAATTACCTTCGGCATCTGTTTCCAGAAAAGCGATCTCGGTGTTATTCCCGTCCATAAGTCGTACGGTGGCAGAGCTTACCGGCTTGCCATTGATGGCATCGGTCACCTGTCCTTTTAGAACCAGAGGATTTAGTTTATTGAATACATAGATATCATCACTACCGCCATCACGGTTGGTCGAGAGATATCCTTCTTTAGAATCTGCTACCTGGAAATAGGCAAAATCATCTTTACTGCTGTTGATTGTTTCTCCGAGGTTTTCAATTTTTCCATCTTCCAGTTTAAAGATATCGAAGAGCCCCAGTCCTGCATGTCCGTTAGAGGAGAAGTAGAGAGTACCATCGGTATCCATGAAAGGGAAGGTTTCATCGAATTCGGTATTTACCGGTCCTTCAAGGATCTGGGGAGCACCAAAACTTCCGTCTTCTTCGATACTCACCATATAGATATCTGTTCCTCCCAGGCCTCCTGGTTTATCGGAGGTAAAGTATAAGGTCTTTCCATCGGGAGAGAGGGCAGGATGTCCTACCGAATATTCATTGGAATTAAAAGGCAGTTCCTTTACCTGGCTCCATTTTCCACCTTCATTTTTTGCGGAATATAACTTCAGGTGATTGGTTTTATCTTTATCTCTTTTTCCTTCTTTCTTTCCCAAATAATTATTCCGGGTAAAATAGAGGGTATTCCCATCGGGGCTCACCACGGCGGGGCCGTCATGCAGTTTGGTATTGATGTCTCCGCTTACGGGAACCACATTACCGGAAGCCTTATCCAGCAGGTATATATCCAGAAAGGGCTCCCCATTCCAGCTATAGGTCTTTTCCTTTACATCGGTATCCTGCGCTCTAGCCGAAACAAAATAGACCTGGTCGTCTTTTACAAACACTCCAAAATCACTTACTTCAGAATTAAATTCTGCAGGCTGCAAGCGATAGGTGGCCTTACTTTTATATTCATCTTTCTCGAGWATGTTCCGRATCTCCTGGGAGCCGCGACCACTTTCCAGGTATTTTTTTAGCCATTGCCTGGATTCCTCATAGCGCTTTACCCCGCGCAGGGCCTGGGCATATTTGTAGTAATATTCCGGGGAGATGCTGGTATCCTCGATGGCATCGCCATAATAGAAAACGGCATTCTCCGGACTTCTTAGCATCATATARGCATCYCCGAGCTTCAGGTTRTTYTCGGTGACCTTATATTCTTTTTCAATCAGTTCTTTATAGACCTCGGTGGCCTTGAGATAGGCAAAATCTTTATAAAGCCTGTCTGCTTTCTTTTGTTTGGAACTCTGCGCCTGCACTGCAAAAGAGCAGGAGAGGAGTATCAGTACTATGGTGTATATATTTTTCATAATCAACAGGTCTTTAAATTAAAAGAAACGGGGTGATTTATACCTGGTATTTTTAAAGCGTAGTTCATAGATCAGCAATACCTCATGCGATCCCGAGGTATAAGGTCTGATGTCTGAGATAGGGTACTCATAGGCATAGCCTGCTCTAAATCCATCAAAGAGCTGCACATCCAGAAAAGCCCCGATGGCATCATCGATGCGATAATTGGCTCCCAGGTAGAACTTCTCGTTGAAGATGGTGGTTGCCGAAACATCTACCGACAATGGTGCTCCACTGGTAGCCTTGAACAGGGTAGTGGGTCTAAGCTTCACATTATCGCTAAGATCGAAGACATATCCCCCGGTAAGGTAGTAATGCACCTGTTCCAGGGCCAGGTATTCATTGAACTCATTATTGTCATTATTGATCAGTTTAGGAGCCGATCCCCCGATGTACCAGTTCTGGGAGGAGAGATAGAATCCAAGCCCGAAGTTAGGAGTCCAGCGGTTGATCTGATCCTGAAAGAAAGGATCGCTTAATACCTGGGGATCTGTAAAGAGTTCATCCTCGAGGTTGTAATAACTCATCCCGGCCTTTAATCCCAGGCGAAGGGTGACATCATCACTCAAATCCAGACGGTAGGAGAAATCCCCATAGGCATAGGTGTAATTCTCATACCCGGCGTTATCGTTGATGATAGACAATCCCA
>NZ_VHSF01000010.1 GCF_007050985.1 Christiangramia sabulilitoris | reverse complement strand
AAAGTGTATTCTTCTCCGTTGCCACTAGGGCCCGCGGTAAAGATCGCATCCTCACCATCACAAACTCCATCGGTTTCAAGTTCTGCTTCCGGATTTTCATAGATCACTGCATCGGCAGTAGCATAATCTGTACAACCATCGGTGGTCTCTACCAATACACTTACCGTAGTACCATCGAGGATGGTATTACTATCATAAGTATTATCAGTAGATTTTGCCTGAAGGATTTCCTCGCCAGCATCTATAACTCCATCTTCACTGTCATCTATCCAGAAAGTGTATTCTTCTCCGTTGCCACTTGGACCTGCGGTAAAGATCGCATCCTCGCCGTCACATACTCCATCTGTTTCAAGAGCTGCTTCAGGATCATCAAAGATCTCAACATTTGCTCGAGCGGCGGCGAAACAACCCAGATTGTCTGGATCATCACCCAGAATTACAGTAACTACAACCTCATAAGTACCAGATTCTGTTGGGGTATAAGATCTCGCTCCTGGAGTACCTCCGTTAATATCAGATTCTGATTGTTTTAAAGTTCTTGTGGACAGGTCTTCTCCGGTTAACAAATACCACTCAATAAGATAATCCCCCTCTTCAGGCATTATATCAGCAACAAGATCTTCAGGTTCACTTTCACAAAAATCTATATTAGCGAGTTCAACCGCAACTGGTGGGGTATTACCAAGGTTCACGGGACCTGCTAAATCCTTTTGTTCAGAAGTAAAGGGAGCTGATGACCTTGTTTTAACGATCACACTACCAAGGGGACTTTCACATTCCCCTTCAGTATTCCTGGTATCCAGACCCAGTTCACTGGCATTCAGCGATAATTCTACCAGCGCAAGACTTGGCAAATCACCTACAGGCTGACCTTTACTATTGAATGAACCCCAAGGCGGTCCAAGAATAGAGGTCTGGTTTACCTGAGCAGTTACAGGTAAGGAAGCACCTGTTTTAGGCTGAATCTTCGCATACCCAAACCGGGTATCTGTTGGACATTCATAAAATTCAAAATTTCCATTTCTATCGGCTAAGGTAAATGGTCGGTTAGGCGCATTATTGAATTCTGTGACATTCAAGCCCTGTCTCTTAATCCATACGAATAATTCGACCTTAACAGCACCCCCACCAGATTCATAATTCACCGAGAATACCACATCACCATGTTTTTTTACGCTATAATCATCATTAAACTGGTAAAATGTACGGTTACATCCCAGCGATGCCAGGAAGGCTGCAAGTTCATCTCCCGCCAGGTCTCCATATCTTTCCGGATCATATTCTAATCCTGTACCGGCTGCATTTATTACCACATCTTTTCTAAAATATTCAAAATCCAGGTGGCTGGTACCACTCTGGCTACGTGTAGTGGCTCCTACAATGGCATACTCATCGTCATTTGGAGTACCATCATCTCTTCTAAGGTGCCCGAAAAATTCAATAATATCATTTTTCTGCGGACCTCCATTCCCGGTACCTATGGTCCAGGTAAAAGGATCTTCAAAATTCTTATCATCACCTGACGTAAAATAGGTTCCATCGACCAGGTTTCCATTCGTCCTTTGATCTCTGAAATAAACGGCATCCACCCACATAATACCACTAGGCTGCATGGAATATATTGGTTGAGACATTCTAATTTCTCCGGAATTGTTTCCACTGGTAATCGAAGAAATTACAGCTGCTACATCATTCCCTTCAGAATCTGTACCACTTTGGGCGATCACATTCAAGCCATCTCCAGTCCAGGTTCCACTAAGAAACCAATCATCTGAATCGTCGAAATCTGGATCAGCAATTAAGGGATAATTTGCATATAGATCTGCTTCCACACCAAACCTGGCAATTACTTCATTAGTAAGGTTGATGGTGGTTTGTGCCTGTAAAAAAGAAATAAATAACAAACTTAAGGCGAGGATCAGAGATCTGCAATTGATCTTTAAAGCGGCGCTAAGTTTTTGCCAGCTAGGATCATTTTGTTTAGTGCCAGATCTTGAAAGATCGGGCTGAGTAATAACTCTCATAATAATTAATTTTTAGGTTTATCTATCAACATCATCACGCAGGGCTTAACCTGAGAGTACACCGGTAACTACCGGATTTCATACATATGGAATTATTTTATAGATTATAGAAAGTATACTTACGAAGGGGGGTAAAAGTTCTGTATACATTAGGGATATTTTACTACCTAACAAGATACAGTCAAAAAATCGCGGGGCAAATAATGAAAAGATTTGGGATTTTCTACAGTATTCGTAACTGCTGTTTAACTGGGGCCTCAGTTATTCCGGGGGTATTAAAATTTCCAGATCCAAAAAGTATTACCTGGTAAGTTAACTCATTGGAAACAGAAGATTTTCCAATGCTAAAAGATCACTTAAAGTTACGAAAATTAGCATGAATTTCAAACCTACAATACTGATTTAAAGATGATTATTCATTATCATCTGTTAAAACAAAAAAGCAGCCTTTCGGCTGCTTTTAATTTTATGATTAAACTATTTATTAATTACCAGACATTACATTCTTAGAGAAGGCATCCCTGTCTGTTTCTACCCTGATAATATAAACCTGGTTCGCCTTAAGCGCAAAGTCTATATTGATCTGGGTTTCATCTCCACTGGTCACCTGCTTATCTGCATAGGTTCTCAACAGAGATCCATTAAGATCGAAGAACTGAATCTTTACATCTGAAGTATACTCGAACTCGTATCTCACCGTTACCTGATCTGTGAATGGTACAGGTGCCACGCTGAAGCCTTGCTCCAGTGATTTGGTGGTTAACTCCATAGACTGATCAGTCGCAATACTTTCTTTAGATAAACTTTCAGACTGTAAAGTTAATTCAGAAGAACTACTTTCTGATTCGCAATTGTTACTAGGTGGAACTGCTGCATCTGTACAACCGTTTGAAGAATCAAGATATAAAGTTCCAAAACTTGGACCTTCTTCTATTCCGTTGATTTCTAAACCAAAAGAATATTCAGCTCCATTGGCTGCACTTTTTGTAGTCTCGAATCCAATTATGGATTTAGAATCAAATTTAACCCCTATAACATGCGGAGCCAAAGTTGCTGGTGTATACTCAACAATAATCTTATATAAACCTGGCACCTTATCATCAATTGTAACTTTATTTATTTGAACATTTCCACACTCCTTAGTAAAAATATTTACATTCGCATTATTAAAATATCGGAATGCAGGGAAACCAAGAGGTGTTTCCTGTTTTAATGTGACAACATACTTACCATCACTATTTTTTACAGGATCAAAATTCCCATAGTAGAAATATGCTCCAGGAGTAACATTGGCGATCTGTATTGGTCCATTCTTATTGCCTTTTTTAACGGCGACACATAAATATGTCTGCACAAATTTTGACCTGTCACAATTCTGGAAAGCATTACAATCTGTCTGTGTTGGGAATAGTTGATTACAATTCGTAGGACCATTAACGGTTGCCACATTACTGGTAGCTGTACAATTTGTTCCAGGCTGATTCCCGGAATCCACAGTACCAACTAAATAATAACTACCAGGAACAACGGTAAATCCGCTGCTAGCATCCGTTACAGAACTACCTACTTCAGTGTCGGTACCAGAATCACTTGGATCTTCATCAAAATCTGGCTTTCCCACAACCCTATAAAGCTGATAACTGTCGAAAGCACTGTTATTACTTCCTGATAAATCAATAGCACCGTCATCACCTGCACAGGTTTCATCTGATGGTGAGATAGTTAAACTCAAGGCCGCTGGATCGGTAAAGGTCTCCGTATCACTTTTCTTGGTACACGTATCTACCCCATTGCCAGAGGCTACTGTACCGATTATGTAATAACTGCCTGCGCCCATAGCACTCTTAAAGACACCAGTGGTGGCATCAGGGCTCACACTTCCTACTTCTGTATCGTCACCACCATTCTCTCCAACCTTGTAAAGCTTATAACTATCAAATGAACTGTTAGTCGCAGTATCATCAAGGGCGATGATTCCATCTCCCGCGCCATTACAACTGATATCCGTAGACTTCAAGGTCAAACTCAAGGCCGCTGGATCGGTAAAGGTCTCCGTATCACTTTTCTTGGTACACGTATCTACCCCATTGCCAGAGGCTACTGTACCGATTATGTAATAACTGCCTGCGCCCATATCA
>NZ_VHSF01000001.1 GCF_007050985.1 Christiangramia sabulilitoris | reverse complement strand
TCGTCACAATCGGTGTCTGAATTCACCCCATCTCCATCGGCATCTACGGTATCAGGAGTAGAAGGATCACAGTCGTTGTCAATACCATCATATTGTATTTCGGAAGCGTCAGGGTTGATCGCGGCATTGGAATCATTACAATCACCACTAGTATCTGTTAACTCTGCTTCAGTGAAATGGCTGGCAGGTCTTTCGCATGTCACCACTGAGGTACCATCGCCATATCCGTCCCCATCGGCATCTAAATACCAGGTCTGTCCAGGGAACTCATTTTCATCGGTATCATCACAATCGGTGTCTGAATTCACCCCGTCACCATCGGCATCTACGGTATCAGGAGTAGAAGGATCACAGTCATTGTCAATACCATCATATTGTATTTCGGAAGCGTCAGGGTTGATCGCGGCATTGGAATCATTACAATCACCAGTAGTATCTGTTAACTCTGCGGCTATAAAATGGCTGGCAGGTCTTTCGCAAGTCACCACTGAGGTACCATCGCTATAACCATCCCCATCAGCATCCAAATACCAGGTCTGACCAGGGAACTCATTTTCATCAGTATCATCACAATCGGTATCTGAATTTACCCCGTCACCATCAGCATCTACCGTATCGGGAGTAGATGGATCACAGTCATTGTCAATACCGTCGTACAATACTTCGGTAGCTCCGGAATAGATCGCTGGATTGGTATCATCGCAATCACCTTCGTTTTCTGTTTGTCCGTCTCCATCATCATCCGTATCGGCTGAACTATCTAAAGTTGCCGGGTTACAGTCATCATCAATACCATTATCCGGAATCTCGGTAGCATTAGGATTTACTGCCGGGTTATTATCGTCACAATCGGTGTCTGAATTCACCCCGTCACCATCAGCATCTACCGTATCGGGAGTAGATGGATCACAGTCATTGTCAATACCATCATATTGTATTTCGGAAGCGCCAGGGTTGATCGCGGCATTGGAATCATTACAATCACCGGAGGTACCGGTTAACTCTGCCGCAGTAAAATGGCTGGCAGGTCTTTCGCATGTCACCACTGAGGTACCATCGCTATATCCGTCCCCATCAGCATCTAAATACCAGGTCTGACCAGGGAACTCATTTTCATCAGTATCATCACAATCGGTGTTATTAGTAACATAGCCTGGAGGTACTGTTTCTGCCACTAGTGTATTGGAGGCATCCCCAAAACCATCATCATCAGTATCGGCATAGAAAACCGAAGTATCATTTACATCGGTTACATTTACCGTAAGAGTTTGAGTATCGGAAAGGAATCCGTCGCTTACCGTAACGATAGCTTCGTAAATATTACCTCCTGCTCCTTCGAAATCTGGAGAAGACTTAAACGTAAGTATTCCCGTATTGGTATCAAGGTCAAACAAAGCTGCATCTGCTCCGCTTAGCGTGAAAGTCAGATCATCACCATCAACGTCACTGGCATCCCAGTCGATCACATTGCCTGTACCATTCTCAGCATAATCTACGGAATGAGTAGCCGCACTACTGTTGTTGGAAATTACAGGAGCTTCGTTTTCATCGGTTACATTTACCGTAAGAGTTTGGGTATCGCTCAGGAATCCGTCGCTTGCTGTTACGATAGCTTCGTAAATATTATCTCCTGCTCCTTCGAAATCTGGAGAAGACTTGAACGTAAGTATTCCCGTATTGGTATCAAGGTCGAACAAAGCTGCATCTGCTCCGCTTAGCGTGAAAATCAGATCATCACCATCAACGTCACTGGCATCCCAGTTTATCACATTGCCTGTACCATTCTCAGCATAGTCTACGGAATGAATTGCCGCACTGCCGTTATTAGTAATTACAGGAGCTTCATTCTGATTGGTTACATTCACCGTAAGAGTTTGAGTATCGCTCAGGAATCCGTCGCTTACCGTTACAATAGCCTCGTATACATTATCTCCTGCTCCTTCAAAATTTGGAGAAGACTTGAACGTAAGTATTCCTGTATTCGTATCAAGATCGAACAAAGCTCTATCTGCCCCGCTTAGCGTGAAAGTCAGCACATCACCATCAACATCACTGGCATCCCAATCGATCACATTGCCTGTACCATTCTCAGCATAGTCAATACTAGCCGTAGCATCACTTGAAAAATTGGTAATAACCGGGGCTTCGTTTACATCGGTTATTTGTACGGTCCAGGATTCATCATCTGTATTCCCAACATTATCTGTAGCTGTTATGGTGATCGCATAGAAATTATCGAAATTCGAATCAACCGGAATTTCAAAATCCTTTGCCTGCATCGTTACATTCCCAGTCGCAGAATCTATGGTGAATTTATCGGCATCGGTTCCCCCCGAAATCGTCCAGGTAACTGGCGCAATTGGCATTCCAGTTATAGATTGGTCTCCGCTTGAATAAACACTATTTTCATCCCATATCGTATTGGACACTGGATCAATATTAAAAAGTGGACCTTCATTAACATCTGTAACGGTTACCTTCCAATCTTCATTAGCTGTATTCCCGTCTTCATCGGTAGCAGTTATAACAATTTCATAAATATTATCCAGGTTGCTATCTGCAGGGATCTCAAAATCCCTGGCGATCATATTCACCACTCCGGTGGTTGGATTTATAGTAAAACTATCCTTATCAAGACCTCCAGTAATTGAATAGGTAAGATTTCCGATTGGTGAACCACTAGCTACAGATTGAGAGCTACTAGTATAAACCTCATTTTCTTCAACGGTAGTATCTTCAACGGGAGTCAATGTAAACATTGCTGACTCAACAACATCGGTCACCGTTACCGTCCAGGCTTCTGAAGCAGTGTTTCCATCAGCATCGGTAGCGTTTAAAGTTACTTCATATATATTATTGGTATTGGCATCTGCCGGAGATTCAAAATCCCTGGCTACCATACTAATTACTCCATTTGAATCAACAGAAAAATCTGCAGCATCATCACCAGTTATCGTCCAGCTTACTGCTCCAACCGGAGTATCTCCGGATAAAGCAGGAGTCGGACCGGTGTAAGCTGAATTCTCAGCTACCGTAGCATCAGCTATGGCATCGATCGTGAAATTAGAAGTTTCAGTAACATCGGTTACCGTTACCGTCCAGGCTTCAGTATCAGTATTCCCATCAGCATCGGTAGCGTTTAGAGTTACTTCATATATATTATTAGTATTGGCATCTGCAGGAGATTCAAAATCCCTTACTACCATACTTACTACGCCGGTTGCTGAATCAACAGTAAAATCTGCAGCATCGGCACCTGTTATCGTCCAGGTTACTGCTCCAACTGGAGTATCTCCTGATAAAGCAGGTGTCGGACCGGTGTAAGCTGAATTCTCAACTACCGTAGCATCAGCTATGGCATCGACCGTGAAATTAGAAGTTTCAGTTACATCGGTTACGGTTACCGTCCAGGCTTCTGAAGCAGTGTTCCCATCGGCATCGGTAGCGTTTAGAGTTACTTCATATATATTATCGGTATTAGCATCTTGTGGATTTTCAAAATCCCTGGCTACCATACTTACTACGCCGGTTGCCAAATCTACAGTGAAATCTGCAGCATCATCACCAGTTATCGTCCAGGTTACTGATCCAACCGGAGTATCTCCTGATAAAGCAGGAGTCGGACCGGTGTAAGCTGAATTCTCAGCTACCGTAGCATCAGCTATAGGATCGATCGTGAAATTAGAAGTTTCAGTTACATCGGTTACGGTTAATGTCCAGGCTTCTGAAGCAGTGTTCCCATCAGCATCGGTAGCATTAAGAGTTAATTCATATATATTATTGGTATTGGCATCCTGTGGATTTTCAAAATCCCTGGCTACCATACTTACTACTCCATTTGAATCAACAGTAAAATCTGCAGCATCAGCCCCGGTTATCGTCCAGGTTACTGCTCCTACCGGAGTATCTCCTGATAACGTAGGTGTTAGACCGGTGTAAGCTGAATTCTCAGCTAGCGTGGCATCAGCTATTGCATCGATCGTAAAATTGGAAGTTTCAGTAACATCAGTTACCGTTACCGTCCAGGCTTCAGTATCGGTATTCCCATCGGCATCGGTAGAGGTAAGAGTTACTTCATATATATTATCGGTATTAGCATCTTGTGGATTTTCAAAATCCCTGGCTATCATACTTACTACGCCGGTTGCTGAATCTACAGTGAAATCTGCAGCATCATCACCGGTTATCGTCCAGGTTACTGATCCAACCGGAGTATCTCCGGATAAAGCAGGAGTCGGACCGGTGGAGGCCGAATTCTCTGCCACCGTTGCATCAGCTATAGGGTCGATCGTGAAATTGGAAGTTTCAGTAACATCAGTTACGGTTACCGTCCAGGCTTCTAAATCGGTATTCCCATCAGCATCGGTAGCGGTTAGAGTTACTTCATATATATTATCGGTATTAGCATCCTGTGGATTTTCAAAATCCCTGGCTACCATACTAATTACTCCATTTGAATCAACAGTGAAATCTGCAGCATCATCACCGGTTATCGTCCAGGTTACTGATCCAACCGGAGCATCTCCTGATAAAGCAGGAGTCGGACCGGTGTAGGCTGAATTCTCAGCCACCGTAGCATTAGCTATGGTACCGATCGTGAAATTGGAAGTTTCAGTAACATCAGTTACGGTTACCGTCCAGGCTTCAGTATCGGTATTCCCATCGGCATCGGTAGCGGTTAGAGTTACTTCATATATATTATCGGTATTAGCATCTTGTGGATTTTCAAAATCCCTGGCTACCATACTAATTACTCCATTTGAATCAACAGTAAAATCTGCAGCATCATCACCAGTTATCGTCCAGGTTACTGCTCCAACCGGAGTATCTCCGGATAAAGCAGGTGTCGGACCGGTGTAAGCTGAATTCTCACCTACCGTAGCGTCAGCTATTGGATCGATCGTGAAATTAGCCTCTTCAACAACATCGGTTACATTTATTGTCAAATCCTGTGTATCACTAAGCAAGCCATCGCTCACCGTAATGGTTACATTATGGATATTATCGCTCGAAGAATCTTCAAAGTCTGGCGCGGTTATAAAGGTTAATATTCCATCGGCAGATAAATTGAATAATACTGAATCAGCTCCGCTTAAGGTAAAGCTTAAAGCATCATTTTCGGCATCGGTAGCATCCCAGTCGATCACATTTCCGGTTCCGTTTTCAGCGTAATCCAGACTAGCAGAAGGATTGCTGGAAAAATTGGTAAGACTTGGAGCTGTATTCGCTGTTACTGTTATTGTCACCGGATATCCTGTACTAACACAACCGGTAGTAGAATTACGCACTGTAAAAGTAGCATTGTACACACCTGCACCGGCGGTAGCTGGAACCGATACTGAAATTGGCGAAGATGATAACGAATTAGACACATCATCAAATCCCTCAGTTTCTGCGGCAGCATCAAAATCTATACTATATGTATCAGGACTGTTAGAAGTACCGCTATATGTAAATTCTGTATTTCCCGTACCGGTTCGCACTGATGGATTTGATCCTAATGTAATTGTTGGAATACCGGCGTTGGCCAGTGAAATGGGTCCCGATAATACATTGGAATCACAGCCACTGGCATCAGTGATATAAAATTGAGAATAATTACCGGGCTGAAGACCGCCAATCGTTATTCCTCCTCCATCGGCCGTAATAGATTGACTAACGGAACTACCCCCGAAGATATAATTTACGGTATAATTACCGGAAGTTACCCCCGATAGTATTATTTCACCATTCGGAGTATCGCAATTAGTAGGATCTGTTTGACCGGCGTAAGCGATGGTGGCCGCTCCCGGATCAGCAAGAACCACAGGTCCATTAAAAGCAGGGGATGCACAGGAATTATATTCAACTACAAAATCTTCATATGTTCCTGCGTCCAGGCCGGTTATTTGGTATTCACCCGAGGCATTTGTGGTAAACACCCCATTATTTACAGTAACGCCATTATCTGTATAAGTTAATGCTGAATAATTTTCTGAAGGCAGTAATCCCTGCAGGGTAATAATTCCGTTTGTACTTACGCATGAAGATGGGTCGGTGCTGGAAGCTGATGTGATTTCAGGAGCTATTACCTCTATGGTAAAGGAAATCTGATTACTGGTACAAGCCGTGGAACCAGAATTTCGAATTGTAAAAACACCATTATAAATTCCGCCAGATATATCTGATGGAATGTTTACGGCAACTGGACTGGCTACGTTCGTATCATTCAGTACGTCTGTAAGCCCGGCCAAATTTGCATCATTATCAAAATCTATACTATAATCCAGCGCCGGTCCATTAGCATCGATAACATAAGTAAGATCTACATTAGTCTCACCTTTACAAACCTCAAGTGCAGCATTAGACATGCTTATTTGTGGTACGGCATTAACAGAAATATTTATAGCCGGACCAAATTCATCATCACATTCAATGCCGACCTTCTGAGTTTTAACTTTCACAGAAATTATATTAGCTGAAGCACTTAAAGGATAAGTGGTCAAAGTAACCGGAGCACCACTGGAATTTCCTATTTTCGCCGGTCCTATTGGATTACCTGCCTGATCTATTAGTTCGTACACTATAAATTCCTCGGTAGGATTTATTTCAAAGGATATAGTTTCATTATCACAAATATCTACCGGACTAATGGCTGCAAACCCCTGTGCTGCTGGAGGAATACATTGTACAATTGGGCCGGTCACCTCGACGCTTTCACATAAAGACCCTTCCTTACTGGTCACCCCGGTTTCAGCCCCGGCATATAATACGTCATAACCGGCAGAAGCAGCATCAAGTCCTGAAATAGTCCAGGTTCCATCCCCGGCAACAGTTGCTGAAAATCCATCTACGATATTTCCGTCTAAATAAAGATAAACCGTGTTTCCACTCGTCCCTGTTCCTGAAATACTTGCATCACCTTCGGTTACTGGATCTGAAGTAATCGCCAAAGCAGCATCACTGGTTTGATCGAGAATCTGGATCTCATTGGAATAATTACTTTCAGACTCACCTGCCGCGATTGCTGTTGCCCTAATAAAAGTTCCGGAATTTAAATTTAATCCATTTAGAGCCCAATTTCCTGTTGCATCTACCAAAGCTGTTCCTACAAGTGTTGGATTGGGATCTGATGATACACTTGAGCTATATACATTAATCTCTGTGTTTTCAGGTTCATTGGAAATTCCCTGTACGGCAGATATTGACGAACCGGAGCTTACGCAATAATCCCCGGTGATTTGAGGTGCCTGAGAAATTCCTTCAACATAATATACTTCAGACTGTGAAGGACAGGTAACCCCGCTTTCTGTGCTCAAAACGATTAAAGATTGCCCCTGGGTAAGACCTGTAATCCCCGTTATAGTCCAGGTAGTTCCTGAAGCTGTAGTATTATAACTACTTCTAATTCCATCTATATAGAGTTCTATATATGCCCCAGAGCCGGAAGTACCGGATATAGTGGTAGCGGTTGTATATATTGGGGAAGTAGATATAGTTGGCACTACTGCCGTACCCCCATTATTTTTGGAACGACAAACAATGATGGAAATTTCTGATTCACATTGTCCGGGTGCCTGTGCTGTGGCATAATAATTTCCTTGAGGCAATGATTGTCCCTGACCACCTTCGATTACCCATCTTTCATTATCACTTACAGTTGTATAAGGATTGTCTGCAGATCCAGCCCATAAAGTATTGGAAGGATATTCATAAATTCTTATAACAGTCCCGGCGGGACCATCTGTTGTTCCTACAAGCCCTTTTGATCCAGAGGTATACCCTTCGATAATTGGGGGATTAGTACAGGTTCCCACTGCCGTTTCATTACAATCTCTGTATGATGTTGAATAAGCAGGATCTCCACTTAAATGGGTCACAGTTGCACTAAAACTATCATCATCGAGCGCAGGTGATAATCCACTCATCACCCAGCTCCCGTCAGCCTGAGTAGATGTGGTTCCCTCAGAAATTCCATTTCGAAAAAGTTCAATGGTAGCACCGTTATAATCTGAAGTACCAGAAATCGACGTATCATTTATATCAATTGGACTATCTATCCCAGGGCAATTCGCTCTAGGAGCCAAAGTTGTCCCGGTTCCAATTTCTGAAACACTGGTTGGAGGAAATACATCAATAAGTTCTCCCCATAAATTATCTATAGTTCCTGTGGAATCATCTGCCCCACCCAGATCTGAAATTCCATTGTTTCCTATCGCCTCGTTGGGATTGATCACCGTATTCCCCACCATTCTCAGTGGCGTTGAAGTTGTAATCCCAAATGCAGCCGTGATATCTGCAAATGGAATATAGAAATCGTAGAAGTAATCATCGTCATTACAGATCTCAGAAAAAGCAATGGACTTTTGAGCAAAATCGTTATAAGGCCGGTCCACGGTAGCATCACCAATTTCAGTCGCCGCAACGGTTCCGTCTACGTCATACAGCCCCACCCCAAAATTAGTTCGTAAAACCACTTCTATCTCAAATCCAGGGTTGCCCGGAATATAATTTGGATCGGCATTAGGCCCGGTAGCCCCAAACTTCTCATCTGTATCGATTAAAATGGAATAGGCCTTGGAATTTTCTGCTGTGCCCCCAAGTCTGAATCTGAACATCAGGTTTTCATTGGCATCCAGGTAGGTATAGATAGTATGATTATCACTAGACTTTACCAGGTCGGTAAATCCACACGACGGCCCCGGACCCAAATCCCTAGGAGGTTCAGGCGCACCTAATGAAGGAAGCGGAGTATAAGGGATTTCACTTTCAGATTCGTCATTGGCTACGAACCCCTGGTTGGAATCTGAGGTGTACCCATCCAGGTTAGGATCAAGAACGGCCTGACCACTGGAAGTTGCGGGTTTGTAAATAAGGCCCTTGGTCTGGGCTGAAAGATTGACAAAAGATAATAGAAACAGAATAGTAAATATTCCGGGGAGTAAAAATTTCTTCATATTAGAAATTCAATAATAGGTTTGGGTTAGTGTTTTGAATTTAGGAACCGATTTTTACATTTCACATCGGCATGGATTGTAATTCAAAGAGGGTGTAGCAACGCATAAAAACAGATAAATAGGTTATTCGGCCGGCAATAAAAGAAAATCTTAAATATTTCGTTAACACTTATCTGTGCTTTCGACAAAAAGCATCTAAGTATCGACCAACAACCAGTCATAAGTGGTCCTGGTTGATCAGAACCCGGCTGCAAATAAAGGCTTTACAAAGCGAACCCAAAAATTTTACCATAAAAAAACCCTGTAATTAAACAATTACAGGGTTTTTGTTAATATTTTCTTAGTACTCGAGGCGGGAATCGAACCCGCACTCCCGAAAGAACTGGATTTTGAATCCAGCGCGTCTACCAATTCCGCCACTCGAGCTTGTGGAGGGCAAAAGTATAAAAATTTTAGATTTCAGATATCATATTCATATAATTTATTTGTCAGGGTGTTTTCCTGCTTTTTTACCATTGCCATCAGGTCTGCCTTAGGTTTAAAAATCACGTAAAAACCTGAATTAGTTTTAGTTATAATTTATTTAAAATTTAAATTCCGTATTAGTTTTTGGTATATATTCGCTCACTTTTAATTTAATAATAAAAATGAAAAAACTTATTTTTGGTGCTTTGGCACTGGCAATGTTTACTGTAACTTCTTGTCGCGAGGAAAAAGCTGAAGCTGTTGAAGAAATAGCTAAAGAAACTGCGATCAATGAATCTACAACTCAGGAAATGAATGTAGAAGCTGAAGATAGCCTTGAGGTTAATTCTGCAGAAGTTGATTCCCTGCAAACTGAGACAGAGGTAACGCCGGAAGCACAAATCAAGTAATAAGAAATCCCAGAGATTTCAAATTTTCAGGTCCTGCCAAAAGCAGGACTTTTTATTTTGATCAATTTCAGACCAGGTAAGATCAATAACTCTTAAACCTAAAACCAGGAATATTTAATTGCCTATCTAATCCAAACCGGCCGAATGTTTTCGATACTGAGACATTTTACAACCTTTTTCATCAAGGTACAGAATCCACACTTTTGCTATTATTTGAATTAGTTGTATTTTCGGGTCTTTTCAAATTAAAACCGAAAAATGTCTCAATTTTGGCTCTATTTCAGGCTTGGACTGGATCATGTACTGGACTGGCAGGCTTATGACCATGTACTTTTTTTAATTGTGCTGGTTGCGTCTTATGGTTTTAGCACCTGGAAGCGGGTCTTGTGGCTGGTGACACTTTTCACCCTGGGACATACTCTCGCCCTTTTCCTTTCTGTATATGAAATTGTAAAAGTAGATTCAGATTATGTAGAATTTTTGATTCCGGTTACCATTCTGGCTACAGCTGTTTTCGACATTGCAACTGCCGGAAAAAAAGTTAGGAATACCAATTATAATATCCTGTATTTTACAACCATCTTCTTTGGTTTGATCCATGGCCTGGGTTTCTCCTCCTATTTTAAAATGATAGCCTCAGGTGCAGAAAGTAAATTCCTTCCCCTGGTAGAATTCGCTTTAGGAATTGAAGCTGCCCAGCTTATCGTTGTATTGGCAGTCATGATCATAGGTTTCTTATTACAGAATGTATTGAATGTTTCTAAAAGAGACTGGATCCTGGTTACTGCATCTATTGTTATCGGGGTTATTTTACCGATCCTGCATAAAAGTTACCTGGCACTCTAGAAATTAAAGGTTTCAGAAGAAATTCTGCCAATAATCTTTTAATTTGCAGTCCGTTAATAATTAGAATTCAATTAAGTCTCCCCAAATTCCATGAATAAAAAGAAACAGCAAAAATTTGATAAAGCTTATTTGAGAATTGCCCGTGAATGGAGTAAATTATCTCATTGTAATAGAAAGCAGGTTGGCGCGTTAATTGTAAAGGATAGAATGATCATTTCTGATGGTTATAACGGGACTCCAACCGGCTTCGAAAATTTTTGTGAAGACGAGGAAGGTTATACAAAATGGTATGTGTTGCATGCTGAAGCTAATGCGATATTAAAGGTTGCAGGTTCAACGCAGTCATGTAAAGACTCCACTCTTTATATTACCATGTCACCGTGTAAGGAATGTAGTAAATTGATACACCAATCTGGTATTAGCAGGCTGGTTTACCAGATAGATTATAAAGATAATTCTGGTCTGGAATTTTTAGCCAGGGCAGGTGTAGAATTAGAGCAAATAACAGAACTTGAAGATTGAAAGGAAGAAATAAAATATATATCCCGCTTCTTTTGAGCATTGCCTGCGCCATAGGACTTATTCTTGGCGCGAGGTTAAACTTTGATCCTACCGATGAACTGTTTACCGCAAATCCCAAAAAACAGAAATTAAACCGACTCATCGATTATATCGATTATGAATATGTTGATGATGTAAATACAGACAGTATTGTTGATGTTACCGTCAATAAGATCCTCGAAAATCTCGATCCTCATTCAGTTTATATTCCAAAGGAGGAATATGCCAGGGTAACAGATAACATGAAAGGAGATTTTGTGGGAATCGGGGTTAGTTTTTACAATATCCAGGATACTATCGTGGTTATCAAGGCTCTTGAAGGTGGCCCCAGTGAAAAAATGGGTATTCGCGGGGGCGACAGGATTCTTTATGCCGATGGAAAAAAACTTTTTAACCTGGATATCAGCGAAGATTCCATTACTACCAGGTTAAAGGGAAAAGCCAATACCAAGATCACCTTAAAAATTCTACGGAAAGGCATAAAAGACCTGCTTACCTTTAAGATCAAAAGAGGGGTAGTTCCTTTGAAAAGTGTGAATGCCTCTTATATGCTTACAGATAAACTTGGTTATATCAAAGTTGACCGCTTTTCTGAAACCACTTTTACCGAATTCAGTGAAGCGATAAAAGAATTAAAAGCCGAAGGAGCAAAAGAGATCGCGTTGGATCTTAGAAACAACCCGGGAGGATATCTTTCTGAAGCGATCAATATTGCAGATGAATTCATAGCAGATGAAAAGCTGATACTTTTCACTAAGAATAAAAGCGGCGCTATAGAGGAAACTTATGCGCAACGAAAGGGTAGTTTCGAAAATGGAAAGGTGTATGTTCTCATCAATGAAAACTCAGCTTCAGCGAGTGAGGTAGTTGCCGGAGCTTTACAGGACAACGATGTGGGAACCATTATAGGACGCCGTTCTTATGGAAAAGGCCTGGTACAACGGGAAATGGAATTAGGTGATGGCAGCGCAGTAAGACTTACTATTGCCCGGTATTATACGCCTACGGGAAGGTCTATTCAAAAGCCCTACGATAATGGAAATGAGAGCTATTTCAACGATTATATGCGCCGATATAAGAATGGAGAATTAAATAGCGAAGATAGTATCGAGGTAAATGATTCACTAAAATACAAAACTCCGGGAGGAAAGATAGTTTATGGTGGCGGTGGGATCATTCCGGATATTTTTGTTCCCAAGGATACAGATTCAGAAAAGGAAAAACTCACCTTTCTTCTTCGAGGAGGATATATGAGCCGCTACGTTTTTTATATCCTGGAACAAAACAGGGAATACTACAATAGCATTTCCAAGGAAGATTTCAGGGATGAGATCGAAATCACCGACCAGATGATCAACGATTTTGACCGGTATATAAGTCAAATGAATGTTGGAGTAAAACCAACCAGTGATTACCACAAACCCCTTCTCAGAAAATATCTGAAGGCCGAAATAGCCCAGCAACTTTTCGGAACTAATGTATTTGAACGATTTTTAAATGAAGATGACCGAATAATTGAAAAAGTGATTGAGCTGTCCAATGAAAAATAATATTTTGGATGGCCAATGCAGAATTTTCTTTTATATCTCTCGGGGATCTGGCCTTTAACTCCCTTATTTCTTTTTATAGTTGCGGTTAGTTTCAAACTAATGGACAACAGTGCTTATCTGTTCCTGCAAAAGGAGATCGTCACGACTTCGCCCAACGTTTCCAGGAGTGTTATAAAAAAGGAAATAAGAATGGCTAGAGATCCTGATTTTATCAGGCAATTGAGACGGGCCCTAATATTTAGAAATCTGCATAAGAGCTTCCTTGCATTCGCCCTGATCAGCCTTCCGTTAAGCTTACTGTTTTTCTTCCTGTACTAGCTTATCATGCACCTTTGTGTGCTCACCTTCGTTCCAAATAGTGAGAATATCTGTAGCTACGGCAGCACCGCTTCCACAGGCAATGGCATATTGACTGCGCCATCCCGCAAGCGTTCCGGCTACATATAAACCCGGTTTTACGAGATGATCGTTATTTTGCAATTGGATTCTATTCTTGGAAGCTTTGGCTTTTTTATGAGGTATAAGATATTGATCAAAACCAGATATCCTCATCGGGCTGGTATAGCCTACAGCAACGACAATGATTTTTGCGGTATATTCTCTTCTATTGGTTAGCGCCTTATAAAATCCATCAACCTCGGCAACCTCTTTTACCTTTTCCTTTCCAATCTGAAGAATCTGG
Organism: Christiangramia sabulilitoris; assembly: GCF_007050985.1. GTDB lineage: Bacteria > Bacteroidota > Bacteroidia > Flavobacteriales > Flavobacteriaceae > Christiangramia > Christiangramia sabulilitoris. The sequence goes on along the minus strand of NZ_VHSF01000001.1, from coordinate 1,432,005 downwards.
GGATATAGATCTCCCAGATGATCCACTCCCTGTTCCAGCAAGTGATTCCCTTTTGTTCCGGGAGAAATCCCGAAAACATTATTCAGCAGTGCAGATTGTAAATGAGAGTTCTTTTGATGTAAAATGATACCAGCTTTCCTACCCCGGGCATAAGCTTTTTCCATCGCAGAGCCAATTACAAGTGCACAGGAGATACCTGCTGCACCACCACCAATTATCAATACATCAAAATCTGGGGTTTTAGCCATGCTTCTTAGAGATCGTTCTGGATACCAGTAGAATGATCATAAGGACTATGACGCATAAACTGGCTACAGACACGATTAACGCATTAGCACTATCACCTTCCATTAAATTCTGAAAATCGAGTTTACTGATACTTATCCCAATAAACACTAAAGCCAAAAGAATAATGGTATAAATTAAATACTTCATTAAAATAAATTCTGAATATTAGCAGCGAAAAGTTTTACAGCAATCGCAAGCAGGATCACTCCAAAAACCTTTCTAATTACATTAATACCCTGGGATCCAAGAATCTTCTCTATCCTGGATGAAGATTTTAGAACCAGGTATACAAATATAATATTGATAACTATAGCGACAATGATATTTATGGTTTCATATTCTGCCTGAAGGGAAACCAGCGAGGTCATGGTCCCGGCACCGGCGATCAATGGAAAAGCCAGGGGCACCACCGAGGCAGTTTCCGGGGCATCATCCTTATACAGGCTTATACCCAGGATCATCTCCAGCGCGAGGAAGAACAGGATAAATGAACCCGCCACGGCAAAAGAATTTACATCTATACCAATTAGGTTAAGGATTTCCTTACCCAGGAACAGAAAAACCACCATAATGATACCGGCAACAACAGATGCTTTTTCACTCTGTATATGACCTACCTTTTTCCTGAGATCTATAATGATGGGGATATTTCCAATAATATCTATCACTGCAAAAAGCACCATCCCCGCGGTAAATATTTGCTTGAAATCTAACACTTTAAACATAACTGCCTGTTTTCAAAATTGGCGGCAAAAGTACTTCAACTTATCTGATTGACAATCGAGTAGGCAGGTTAAATTTATGTAAATTTTATTGGCAAATTTCTTCTGCCTAAAACATAGAAAATTATCTTTGTGGCATGTTTCAATTAGGTAAAACTTTAGTATCAGAAGAAATCATAAAAAATGATTTTGTATGCAACCTTTCAGCCTGTAAAGGAGCCTGCTGTATAGACGGGGAAGCCGGCGCACCGGTAGAGCCGGAGGAAAGGGCCATTCTTGAAGAGATCTATCCTAAGGTGAAGCCCTATCTACGGGAAAAAGGAATAGCAGCAATTGAAGAACAGGGCGTCTATATTACCCGGGAAAATGGTGAAATCGAAACTCCTTTGATCGATGGTGCAGATTGTGCCTATGTAACCTTCGATGACCGCGGTACGGCCTTATGCGGTATAGAAGAGGCATACAACCAGGGTGATATCGACTGGAAGAAACCTGTTTCCTGTCACCTCTACCCCGTTCGAGTTGAAGAATACACCTCATTTTCTGCAGTAAACTATCATCGCTGGGAAATTTGCGACGATGCCTGCAGCCTTGGTGCAGAATTACAGGTGCCTATCTATAAATTCGTCAAGGATGCACTGGTTCGGAAGTTTGGAGAAGACTGGTATAATGAACTCGAGGTAATCGCCAAAGAAGTTCAGGGTCAGCGAAGTGCGCAGGATTAACTTTAACTCCTGCAATTCTTATTTCAGGCTATATTTTTTTATATTTATGTCTGTACAGCAAAAGAAATTCCGTTCTTTTGATCCCCCCGAGAATTTTAGAATCATATTTCAGCAGGACAGTTTGATCTGTCTCTCCTGAATCTTAAAGTAATTACAGAATTAAAAGTTTACCTATCCCACAAATTTTTATAGGTGGACCAACCAAAAAATTAATTCTGTTTTCTGGAAAACCGGCAATTTTTCTTGCCGGTTTTCGTGTTTACTAGGGCCCTGTTTTAGGCATTTCAGGGCTTGATTTCGTACTTTCCAAATACATCGCAAATTAGTTCAATGTTTTTTTGGTAATAATTTTATTAACAATTTATAAAGTGCTGCCTTACAGTATTTTAGATGCTTGATTTAACAAAACAGTATGAAAAACTTAGGCTGAGTCATGTTGACAACTTTGTTGAAAACGTTTGCGCTATATTCTTTCATTATCTGTCTCATTTTTAAATATTTGTTAGACACTTTTCAATAATAACCCGAAAGATCCAAAAATTTAACAATTATGGCCCAGAACGAACCCATTTTGCAGGAGAACAAAGATCGCTTTGTGATCTTCCCGATCAAACATCATGACATTTGGGATTGGTATAAAAAAATGGAGGCTTGTTTCTGGACCGCAGAAGAAATTGATCTTCACCAGGATCTTACGGACTGGAGTAATAAATTAAATTCTGATGAACGTTATTTTATTAAACATATCCTGGCGTTCTTCGCGGCATCTGACGGGATCGTAAATGAAAACCTGGCCGAAAATTTCGTAAATGAAGTGCAATATTCTGAAGCCAAATTTTTCTACGGCTTTCAGATCATGATGGAAAATATTCATTCTGAAACCTATTCCCTGTTGATAGATACATACGTTAAAGATGACAAGGAGAAGGATAAATTATTCAGAGCCATTGAAGTATTCCCGGCAATAAAGAAAAAAGCAGATTGGGCACTAAAATGGATAGAATCAGATTCCTTTGCAGAAAGGCTTATCGCTTTTGCCGCGGTGGAAGGGATCTTCTTCTCCGGTGCTTTCTGCTCCATCTTCTGGTTAAAAAAACGTGGTTTAATGCCGGGGCTCACCTTCTCGAATGAGCTAATCTCAAGGGATGAAGGGATGCATTGTGATTTTGCGGTCCACCTTCATAACAACCACCTCGTAAACAAAGTTCCTAAAGAAAAGATAAGGGAGATCATAATAGATGCCCTCAACATAGAACGTGAATTCGTTACCGAGTCACTTCCGGTTAGCCTGATAGGTATGAATGCCAAGCTAATGACACAGTACCTGGAGTTTGTAACAGACCGTCTGCTGGTAGAACTGGAATGTGAAAAAGAATACAATGTTTCCAATCCATTCGATTTTATGGATATGATCAACCTGCAGGGTAAAACCAACTTTTTCGAAAAACGCGTAAGCGAATATCAAAAAGCAGGAGTAATGAATAAGGATAAAGAATCAGACGAGATCAGTTTTGATGCTGATTTCTAAAGGACAACTGCGCCGAAACCCCCAATTCGGTGCAGGTTGACCTTTAATTAATTCACCCGAAAATTTTATTTTATTAATCCGGATTAACCACCGGCCTGGATGCTAATATTCTTCCTGCAAGACAGTTTAGCACAACCAACTAAAACCGCAGTGTATGTATGTAGTTAAAAGAGATGGGCGAAGGGAACCCGTCATGTTCGACAAGATCACCTCCAGAGTTAAAAAACTCTGCTATGGCCTTAATGAATTAGTAGACCCCGTAAAAGTTGCCATGCGGGTTATCGAAGGGCTTTATGATAATGTGACTACCAGCGAGCTGGACAATCTTGCAGCCGAGATCTCGGCAACCATGACCACGGCCCACCCCGACTATGCAAAGCTTGCGGCCCGAATCTCTGTCTCTAATTTGCATAAAAATACCAAGAAAACATTTTCTGAGGTGATGACAGATCTTTTCGAATATGTGAATCCACGTACCGAAGAGAAAGCACCGCTATTATCTGAAGAAGTCTATAAAGTAATCATGGATAACAAGGAAAAACTTGATTCCACGATCATCTATAACCGTGACTTTGGTTATGACTACTTCGGATTTAAAACCCTGGAAAGATCTTATCTCTTAAGACTTAATGGAGAAATTGCCGAAAGGCCACAGCATATGCTGATGAGAGTTTCTATTGGTATACATATAGATGACCTCGACGCAGCCATAGAAACCTATGAGCTGATGTCTAAAAAATATTTTACCCACGCTACTCCAACGCTTTTCAACTCCGGTACACCAAAACCTCAAATGTCTTCCTGTTTCCTTTTAACCATGAAGGATGATAGCATCGACGGCATCTACGATACCCTAAAGCAGACTGCCAAGATCTCTCAGTCGGCCGGCGGAATAGGTTTATCTATTCATAATGTACGGGCGACGGGTTCTTATATTTCTGGAACCAATGGTACCTCTAACGGAATTGTGCCCATGCTACGGGTCTTTAACGATACTGCCCGGTATGTAGACCAGGGCGGCGGAAAAAGAAAAGGATCTTTTGCGATGTATGTAGAGCCATGGCATGCAGACATTTTCGATTTTCTTGATCTGAAAAAGAACCACGGAAAAGAGGAAATGAGAGCGCGTGATCTTTTCTACGCCATGTGGATACCAGATCTTTTTATGAAGAGAGTACAGGAAGACGGCAAGTGGACCCTGATGTGCCCGCATGAATGCCCTGGACTTTTTGATACCTATGGTGATGAATTTGAAAAGCTCTATGAAAAATATGAGGCTGAAGGCAAAGGCAGAAGAACTATAAAAGCACGTGAAGTCTGGGAAAAGATCATGGAGTCTCAGATCGAGACAGGTACACCTTATATGCTGTATAAAGATGCGGCCAACAGGAAGTCTAATCAGAAAAATCTTGGAACGATTCGCTCTTCCAACCTCTGCACAGAAATATTGGAATATACCAGCAAAGATGAAGTAGCGGTGTGCAACCTGGCTTCTATTGCTTTGCCTATGTTCATTAAAGGCGATGAATTTGACCACAAGGAATTATATAAGATCACCAAAAGAGTTACAAAAAACCTGAACAAGGTGATTGACCGTAATTATTACCCGGTACAGGAAGCTGAAAACAGCAATATGCGTCATCGCCCGGTGGGCCTGGGTGTTCAGGGACTGGCAGATACTTTTATCAGGCTGCGTCTACCTTTTACTTCAGATGAAGCGAAAAAACTCAATCAGGAGATCTTTGAGACTTTATACTTCGCTGCCGTATCGGCTTCCATGGAATTGGCCAAAGAGGAAGGACCTTATTCAACTTTTGAAGGATCACCTATAAGCCAGGGAGAGTTTCAGTATAACCTCTGGGGAATTAAAGATGAAGAATTAAGCGGAAGATGGGACTGGGCAAAATTACGCAAGCAGGTAATGAAAACAGGAGTTAGAAACTCACTGCTGCTTGCACCAATGCCTACTGCTTCTACTTCGCAGATCCTTGGTAACAACGAGGCTTTTGAACCATATACTTCTAATATTTATACCAGGCGGGTTCTTTCCGGAGAATTTATTGTAGTCAATAAACATCTGCTGGAAGACCTTGTTTCCAGAGATCTCTGGACCGAAGATGTGAAAAATGCCATAATGAGAAATAATGGCTCCGTCCAGGATATAGACATCATACCTCAGGATCTCAAAGAGCTTTACAAAACAGTCTGGGAAATGAGCATGAAAGATATTATAGATATGTCCAGGCACAGAGGATATTTTATAGACCAATCCCAATCGCTTAACCTGTTCATGGAAAATGCGAATTACAGCAAGCTTACTTCCATGCACTTCTACGCCTGGAAAAGTGGTTTAAAAACAGGTATGTATTACCTGCGCACAAAATCTGCGGTAGATGCTATTAAATTTACCCTGGAAAAAGAGAAGAAAAAAGAACCCGTTGCAGCAGTTGCCTCAGAAGCTCCGGCGAAAGCGGCTGAAAAACTGCAGGCGCAATCCAAAGCTATGGTTTCCTCGGAAACAGAAGAAGGAGCTCTGTCTCCCGAAGAATTGAGAGCGATCATAGCCCAATCAAAGGAAGCAGAAGGAGACGACTGTCTGATGTGCGGATCTTAAAAATTTGGCTAATTCGAATTTGAATTAAGGAAGGGAAGTAGTGATTACTTCCCTTTTTTAATATTTTTGGGCCACAACAAAGCAAATACTATGAATTGGGAGCAACTCTTATCACTAAAACGATATGGAGATACACACAAAAGACTAAGAAAAGAACAAAATGAGACCAGGCTTGGTTTTGAGGTAGATTATGACCGGATCATTTTTTCTTCGGCCTTTAGAAGTTTACAGGATAAGACGCAGGTAATACCACTTTCCAAAACAGATTTCGTACATACCCGATTAACCCATAGCCTGGAGGTTTCAGTCGTTGGTCGTTCTCTGGGAAGACTGGCCGGGCAAAAACTAATAGAAAAGCATCCCCATCTCAAAGACACTTTCGGCTACCGGATGAACGACTTCGGGGCGATCGTTGCAGCAGCGGCATTGGCTCATGATATCGGTAATCCACCTTTTGGCCATTCAGGAGAAAAAGCGATCGGCGAGTATTTTAGCCACGGGAACGGAAAACGGTTTAAGGAACAGCTGTCAGAAAAAGAATTCCAGGACCTGGTGAAATTTGAGGGTAATGCCAATGGCTTCAGGATCCTGACAGAGAACAGGCCGGGTATCACCGGTGGTCTCAGGCTATCATATTCCACCCTGGGTGCTTTTACCAAGTATCCGAAAGAATCATTACCGCATAAACCCAGCAGGAAGATAGAAGATAAGAAGTTTGGTTTTTTCCAGAGTGAAAAGGCTGTGTTTGAGGAGGTAGCCGAAGAATTAGGCCTCAAGAAAACAAGAGAAGGAAAGGATATTGGCTACGCCAGGCACCCATTGGCCTTCCTGGTAGAAGCAGCAGATGATATCTGCTACACCATTATCGATTTTGAGGATGGGATCAATCTTGGGCTAATCGACGAGGACTATGCCCTGGAATATCTCATCAAACTGGTCAAGGATAATATCAATACCACTAAATACAACCAGTTAAAAAATACGGCAGACAGGCTTGCCTATTTACGCTCCCTGGCGATCAACACCCTCATTACAGAGGCGGCAGATATCTTCATCCAGAATGAGCAGACTATTTTAGATGGTGATTTTCATCAATCTCTTTTTGATATGAGCAGCTATGAAGCCCAGATCAAGGATATAATCAAGATAAGCATAGAAAAGATCTACCAGAGCGAAGAGGTGATAAGTAAAGAAATTGCAGGTTACAGAATGCTTTCTTATCTGCTGGATATTTATACCAATGCCTTGCTGCCAGAAGAAAAATCTGTGGACTCCAATTTTACAAGCCTGGTATTAAAATCTGTACCTCAGCTGGAGCCGTTACAGGAAATTGATTCGGTTTATGATAAATTGATAGGGATCTGCTCTTATACTGCATCACTTACAGATGGCATGACGGTGGCATCCTTTAAAAAGTACAAAGGACAAAGTTTATAATATTAAAATTCATAGACCACACCAACACCCAGCATTTGCTTGAGCTGAATACGAGGACCGGAAGTTTCTAACTTCCCGTCACCGTTGGTGTCTTCCTTGAACTTAACATCGTCATCATACCGTATGTGGGAGCCTATGTTGGCCTTTACAAAGTCATTCACCTGCATATTAACCGTCAATTGCCAGTCCACATCGATATTTCCAAACTTATTGAGATAATCTGAATACAGGCTCAATTGATTACTTAGATCTATATTTTCATAGACCTCCTTCCTAAAATCGCTGGTAACCAGGAAACCAAATTCTGTTCTCACATTTTCTCCTTCCCTGAGGATATTCCCGAGTTCATCGGTTACCGCAGCTTCAACCCCAAACATCCCTTCATTGGCAAGTCGTTGATCGAGTACAAAAGTAGATTTAAAGGTTATTGGAGACAGGTAGATCGTAAGATCCTCTTCAGGATGAGAAAACTCTGTACCCACCCCCAGGAAAGTATATCCCGGCGCCATAAATCTGGAGATCGCAACCTCTGTATCTGGATATTTATATCCATTGGAAAACTGCGAGTTAAAACTGAATTTTCCTGAATAGTACCAGTTGGAAGTACTGTCTGTCCTGAAACCAAAAGAAGAATTAAGGCGTAATTCATCTTCGGTTTTTCTTATTTCACGACCTTCCTGGGCATTGATACCATATCTTAAGGAAGCAGTATTACGCCACATGGTAAGGTCCCGCTCGAAATTTCTCTGGAAGTTCGCATAAAATAAAGCTGAAACAGAATTATTACCCCCCGAGTTCCAGTTTACAAAAGCAACCTCGCTAAGATTCACCCCGAAGGTGTTCTTCTCGGTCCAATAGATCATCATAGAATCTGTATTGGTGGTGTCTTTAGTAATGGTTGATGTGGTATCCTTTACTGCAAGATATCTTTTTTCTGAGGCCATGGAGTTCAGGAAAAAAATGCAGCAGAAAAACAGCAGGATGGGCAACTTCATTTATCGATTCGGGTTTCAGATTCGCAAAAATAAAAAAATCAACTCATTGATTTCATTTTTTGTCTTAAACCTTCAACGCTAATTCCGGAAATTTCTTGTAATTCATCCACACTTCCCTGTTCAATAAATTCATCGGGCACTCCCAGAACCTCTATATCCCCTCTAAATCCAGACTTTGCGGCAAATTCCAGGACAGCACTTCCAAATCCGCCGGTAATGACCCCGTCTTCAACGGTAATGATCCTGGTGAATTTATCAAAAATAGTTTTGAGTAAATGTGTATCCAGAGGTTTTATGAATTTCATATCGTAATGAGCGATCTTCCCTGGCTTATTGATTTGGGCGATGGCCTTTTGCACATTGATTGCCATATTGCCAATGCTTAGAACGGCCAGATCATTTCCTTCCCGCAAACATTCACCTTTACCAAATTCAACTTCTTTAAAAGGAAGCTGCCATTCTTTTAATACCCCTCTTCCCCGAGGATATCTTATAATTAAAGGATTCTCTAATCCCAGCTGGGCAGTATATAATAAATTTCGCAATTCTACTTCATTAGATGGTGCCGCGATAATTAAATTGGGAACAGCACGTGCATAGGCAATATCAAATACCCCGTGATGGGTGGCACCATCTTCACCCACCAGGCCGGCACGATCAAGGCAAAAGATCACCGGCAGGTTTTGTAAAGCAACATCGTGTATTAATTGATCATAAGCCCGTTGCAAAAAGGTGGAATATATGGCACAAAAGACCGTAAACCCCTGAGTAGCAATTCCTGCAGAAAGTGTGACCGCATGCTGCTCGGCAATACCCACATCAAAGGCTCTTTCGGGAAAGGCTTCCATCATATATTTAAGGGAGCTGCCGGTAGGCATAGCCGGAGTAATACCAATGATCTTTTTATTTTTACGAGCCAGTTCCACCAGGCTGAGTCCAAATACATCCTGATATTTCAGGGGCAACCCATCTGTATCATACTTCAATAACTCCCCGGTATCTGGTTCGAACTTACCCGGCGCATGATACTTAACCTGATCCTCTTCGGCTTTTTTAAGACCTTTGCCTTTCTTTGTGATCACGTGAAGGAACTTAGGCCCCTTAATAGCTTTCATCTCTTTAAGCACCTTTAAAAGTCCTTTTAGGTCATGACCATCAACCGGTCCAAAATATTTAAAATTCAGCGCTTCAATTATATTATCGCGTGCAGGTTTATAACCCACCCTCGCCCGGGTCAAATATTCCTTAAGTGCACCTACACTTGGATCTATACCAATTGCGTTATCATTAAGGATCACCAGCAGATTGGCGTTGGTAACCCCGGCATGGTTCAGGCCTTCGAAGGCCATTCCGCTGGCGATCGAGGCATCACCTATTACGGCAATATGCTGTTTCTCTGTTTCACCCTTTAGATTTGAGGCAATGGCCATTCCCAGGGCTGCAGAAATTGATGTGGAGGAGTGTCCTACCCCAAAAGTATCATATTCACTTTCATCTCTTTTTGGGAATCCGCTCAGGCCATGTAATTGCCGGTTGGTTTCAAAATCATCCATTCTGCCGGTAAGAATCTTATGGCCATAAGCCTGGTGGCCCACATCCCAGACCAACAGGTCTTCAGGAGTATTAAAAATATAGTGCAGGGCGATTGTAAGTTCTATTACCCCAAGGCTGGCACCCAGGTGACCTTCTTTAGTAGCTACAATATCTATAATAAATCTGCGAAGTTCAACAGCAAGCTGAATTAGCTCATCTTCCCCCAATTTTCTAAGGTCTTCTGGTATATTTATTTTTTCTAAAATTCCGGCCATATACAGCAAAGTTACATTTTGCAAACTGAATTGCATACCGGGTCTTGAAATTGAAGGGACAAAATTTATATCTTTCACAAAAATTCAAACATGCTCTCTCCATTTGACGATGAATATTTTATGAAAAAAGCCTTGGAAGAAGCTGAAACTGCTTATGAAAAAGGGGAAATACCGGTTGGAGTTGTTGTGGTAATCAACGATAAGATCATCGCCCGGGGCCACAATCTAACGGAAACTCTCAATGATGTGACGGCTCATGCAGAAATGCAGGCGATCACGGCGGCAGCTAACTATCTGGGTGGAAAATATCTTCAGAAATGTACCATGTATATTACCCTGGAACCCTGCCAGATGTGTGCAGGTGCCCTGTATTGGAGCCAGATTTCAAAAATCGTATTTGGAGCCGAAGACAAACAGCGCGGGTATCGAAAGTCTGGTGTTCAGCTTCATCCCAAAACCGAAGTTAAATCTGGAGTTCTTGAAGAAGAAGCCTCCAGACTATTAAAGCGGTTTTTTATAGAACGTCGCAACCTGAATTAAAAAAAGCGAAACTTTCAGGTTTCGCTTTTTTTAATTATTGCAATTCTTGGGGTAACTCGGTTACCCTAATAGAGTCTACATAGAATTTATCGGGTAGTGCGCTATCATTGATATCTGCACCACCAAGATTTCCTCCTACGGCCATATTGATCAGGAAATAGAAATTCTTTTTAAAAGGATAATCCCTTTCATTATACTGTTGCGGGGTGAACCTGTACAACTGCCGGCCGTCTACAAAAAATTCGATATATTTTTCAGTCCAGACGGCTTTGAAATCATGGTAACCTTCTTCTATACCCTCGATCTTAGTCTTTTTGGTATTTATGGTATTACCGTGACTTGCCGGGGTATGTAAAGATGTAAACACAATTCCGGGTTCCCTGCCAATATATTCCAGTATATCGATTTCACCGCTGGCAGGCCATCCTACCTCGTTAATATCTGAACCTAACATCCAGATCGCCGGCCAGAGACCTTTGGCAGTGGCTAATTTTGCTCTTACCTCGATGACGCCGTAGGTAAATTCGACTTTATCTTTAGAGTTAATCTTACCCGAATAATATTTACCATCCTTTTTAACGGCAGTAATTACCAGCTTACCATCTTCTACCGCCACATATTTGCGGTCGTAGATCTGTTTTTCATTATTTCCCCAGCCACAAAGGTTAGGGCAACCGTCACCTTCCTCATAATTCCATACATTCATATCCAGGCTGTCTCCGTCGAAATCCTCTTCGAAGATGATCTTTTCCTGAGCATTAAATGAAAAAATACTGCCTAATAGAAAGCTCCCGGTTAATAATATTTTAGAAAAACTGATCATTACTTTTTATAATCAAATTTTACGGTTTTCACGTCTACTGAATTACCTCCTACCATTAATTCAAACTCTCCCGGTTCTGCTTCCCATTTACCAGAAGCAGTATAAAATTTTAACATTTCTTCATCAATGCTGAATTCTACAGTTTTAGTTTCCCCGGGGTTCAATTCAACCAGCTCGAAACCTTTTAATTCTTTTATTGGCCTGGCGACACTAGCCACAAGATCATGCATATATAGCTGAACTACTTCTTTACCCTTTACGCTACCAGAATTAGTTACCGGCACACTTAAAGTAAGTAATCCTCCGGAAGATAATTCAGAAGCCGAAAGACTTACATCTCCGTAATCGAAAGTGGTATAGCTAAGTCCATATCCAAAAGGATAAAGTGGCCCATTGGTAATATCTGTATAATGCGAGTAAGTAACGTGCTGATCATTAGAAGGTCTCCCGGTATTCATACGGTTATAGTACAAAGGCTCCTGTCCCACTGCTCTTGGAAATGATACCGGCAGTTTTCCCGAAGGATTATAATCCCCGGTTAACACATCTGCAATGGCATTCCCGCTTTCAGTTCCCAGCTGCCATGCTTCTACAATTGCAGGAACATTTTCAGCAGCCCAGGTGATCTCCACCGGTCTTCCATTCATTAGCACCAGAACAATATTCTTATTTACTTTTTGGACTTCCTTCAATAGTTCCATCTGCAAACCGGCCAGACCAATATTTACCTGGCTGCGACCTTCCCCAGACTGGAAAGCATCCTCTCCCAGAACCATTATAACAAGTTCGGCTTTCCTTGCTTTTTCAACAGCATCAGAGATTCCTGTTGTATCGGTTTTATTGATCTTCAATGGCATCAGGAAACTACGTTCACCTTCGCCAAGGGTTACCCCTTTGGCATAAGTGATCTCTGCATTTATATCAGCATTTTTCAAACCTTCTACAACAGAGACAGCAGAATTAGCTTCCCCCTGTGCTCTCCAGTTCCCAATAGGAGTATCCTTGTCATCTGCCAGTGGCCCGATCACCGCGATACTTTTTACTGAAGATTTTAGTGGTAGAAGACCTTTTTCGTTCTTTAAAAGAACAATAGATTTTTTAGCGATATCTCTCGCCGTCTTCCGGTGCTCAGCAAATGGTATTTCACTTGCCAGCTCCGGGTTATTATAACGATAAGGATCTTCAAAAAGACCTAATTTGAATTTTACTCGAAGTACTCTTTTTACAGCTTCGTCGATAAGACTTTCGTCAATTTTCCCTTCTTCTACCAGTTGCTCAAGACCCGCCTGGTAAGCACCGCCTTCCATATCCATATCGCTCCCGGCAGTAACCGCGATCTCTGCCGCGTGAACTTTGTCTCGTGCAAATCCATGCGGGATCATTTCAGAGATAGAACCCCAGTCTGAAACCACAAACCCCTGCCAGTCCCATTCTCCTTTAAGAATTTCTCTTTGCAGATATTCACTACCGGTCGCCGGAATTCCGTCTATGGTATTGAAACTATTCATAAAAGTTGCCACCCCGGCATCTGCGGCAGCCTTGAATGGAGGAAGTACAACATTGCGCAGTTCGTTCTCACCGATGTGTACAGAATTATAGTCTTTACCGCCTTCAGCTAGACCATAACCGGCAAAATGTTTCGCGGTGGCAGCTATGGATTGTGGATCTGAAAGATCATCTCCCTGGTAACCTTTTACTTTCGCTACAGCTACTTTTGCGGTTAAATAAGGGTCTTCACCCGATCCTTCCATGATCCTGCCCCAACGGGCATCCCTGGAAATATCAATCATGGGCGAGAAGGTCCAGTTCACACCCTGTGCTGCAGACTCGAGAGCAGCTATACGTGCAGATTCCTGTGCCGCTTCCATATCCCAGCTGGCAGTTTCCCCCAAAGGGACCGGAAAGATAGTGTTGTAACCATGTATCACATCATAACCAAAAATGAGTGGAATTTTGATCCTGGAATTTTCCATGTTTAAACGCTGTGCTTTTTCTGTAGCTTCTACAGAAAGAACGTTGAGCATGGAACCAACAAGGCCTTTTTTAAGTCTTTCTTCTTTTTCTTTATTTCCAGTTTCAGAAGCCGGACCGGTTAAGTCCCAGCTACCATTATACTGGATCATTTGCCCAACTTTTTCCTCAAGGGTCATCAGGTTTAAAACTGAATCCACCTTTTTTTCTACCTCCTGAACAGAACTTTTAATCCCTGATTGCTGGCCGTAGAAAGAAAAGCTTCCCAGGCAAAGTGTCGTTATTAATAAATATTTTTTCATATTCTATAAAATTAATTCCCGGAGAACAGAATCCTCTCCAAATTTATTTTTTACAAGACCGTCCGCAGTTTGGTTCCAATCTTATTTTTCAAGTCATGACCCGGCGACTGATTATTACTTCAGTCTAACAATTCACTAGCCAAAAACCTCAACTCAGTAAAATACCTTCCAGAGTATTTTTAAAATGACAAATACTTAATTATCTTTTTTACTTATTAAAACCCAATCGATAAGCACTTCGGCTTTGCCTTCTTTTATTAGCTCTACTGTAGCTTCAGGCAGACCGTTATAAGGTTTTCGAACTCCATTGGTTTTAAATGGGTATGCACCACCCAGGGCAAAATTGAGGATGAGGAATTTTGGGTTATCATAAGCCCATTTTCCATAATGCTCTACCATTGGTTTGGTCACCCGGTAGATCAACCTGCCATCAACCTTAAAATCAAAACCCTGTGGTGACCAGTCTACTGAATAAATATGCCAGCTGGTCACATCTTCATTTTCAGGAAAAAAATACTTATTCACCAGCGGGGTTTCTCCGGAGTACCCCGGACCGTGCAGGGCAACCCCTATCCAATCTGTTTCACCCACATATTCCATGATATCTATCTCCCCGGTTTCAGGCCAATTACCCCCACCGAGAGCCCAGAATGCAGGCCAGTAGCCGTTGCCTTCCGGTAGTTTCATCCTGGCCGAAGCCGTCCCATAGGTAAACATCACTTTGTCCCGGGTGTCTATCCTTCCCGAAATAAAGTCAAATTGATTTCCACGAAATGTGATATAATCCGGACTGTAGTGAGCTTTTAGTACAAGTGCATTTTCTGCTCCCTTGGCAGAATCACCTTTCGCTATGAAAATGGTTGCGGTGGAATCCACGTAGATCTGCTGCTCATTATTAACCCAAAAATCGGGTCCAATAACGTTCCACTTTTCCCGATCAAGGGAATTCCCGGAAAAATCATCAAAGAATAGAGTATCCGGTTCCTTGTTTACAAATGAGTCCTGGGCGAATAAATTGCAACTACAAATCAACGCCAGTGACATAAAGGTTTTTAAGAAGCGGTGTCTCATATCTATTATTTTTAAAAGTAACATTATCCTGTTCCTGAGAAATACTTAATCTCAAGACCCCAGGACTGAGTCAATAATTCTTTATAAAAATAAATTCCCGAAGCTTGCACCCCGGGAATTAGCCTAAACAAACAATTATTGAAATACTCTCACGTAATCTACTTCCATCGATGACTCCTGGAAATCATCGGCTATAGCTCCGCCAAAAGATCCTCCCATGGCTACATTTAATAATATAAAAAAGTCATCCTGGAAAGGTGTGGAATCATCATTATCAAATTCCAAATGCGGTTCACCATCCATTAAAAATGTGATCTTATCTGCAGTCCATTCTACCTCGTAGATATGAAATTCTGAAGTTACATCGCCTACTGTGGTTTCACCCATTATTGGGTTCCCACCGGAATTTCCAGGAAAATGAAGTGCAGATGAAACTACATTTGGCCTGTTACCGGCAAATTCCATAATATCCATCTCACCTACTCCAGGCCATGCTTCTTCAGGCCATTCGGCACCGAGCATCCAGATTGCAGGCCAGGTTCCACCTCCGGCAGGAAGTTTTGCTCTAACTTCTACACGACCATACGTGAATTCTACTTTATCTTTTGTGAAGATCCTGGCAGAAGTGAAGTCTTTACCTTCCATAGCCTGTCTTTTCGCAGTGATCACAAGATTACCGTTCTCTACTTTTACATTTTCCTCAGAATCAGTATAGTACTGTGCTTCACCGTTACCCCAGCCGCAAAGGTCGGGACAACCGTCACCAATGGCGTATTGCCAGTTATCTGTATCAAGAGCATCCCCATCAAATTCATCTGCCCAGATCTCTGTAGTAAACTGAGATTCGAATCCGGGATCGGGTTCTCCACCTCCGCCACCAATACTTCCATCAGGAGAAGTAGTTAAGATTAGGTACCATACAAGGAATGTATCATTAGCCTGTACGGCACGCAGGTACATACTGTTTTCATCTATCGATAGTACCTCGTATTGATTCTGACCAATGTAGTAGCTAATAAATGAATCGGCCGGAAGTTCGATAACAGTACCCGTTGATACATCTTCAGAAATACCGGCGCTTGAAGGCACTAATTGTGCCGGCACACTCCCATCTGCAACATCTGTATCCAGACACTCATCTACAAATTGTTCTCCATTCCCACCAAACTGGGTGGTATATTGCCAGTTTACAAAAGAAGCATCAAAATCATTATAGTCATAAGTTAGGTTATCGTTAGCATCAAGGCTAAAGATTATCTGGTCATCGTAGAAACAATCTGGACCAAATCCCGGAGGTCCCTGGAAAAAGGCACCACCGTCTACGATAGCATTACCATCGTCATCAATATTCTGTCCAACTCCTAAATGACCGCCTACCTGTGAAGCAATGTACCAGGTCTTTGAAGAACCACCGGTAAGGAATTGCTTGGTTTCAGGATCGTCGAAATCACTTCTAACTTCAATTTCTATAGTCCTGGAACTACTCACGCCACCTTTACCGTAGGCTACAACAGTAACCAGATAGGTGTTTAAACCAACACGGGTAAAACGCTTGGTAAAAGTACCGCCGGCAGCAACTGCCGAGGTACCATCACTAAAGTTATATTCGTAGGTAATAGCATTATCTGCAGATGCTGTAAATTCAACCACTCCTGAACCATCGTCACTAATATTGCTATTAATAGTAAGGTTAGTTGGGACCAGAATGGTACCCAGCTCGAGGTCATCCTCCTGGCAGCTGGAAAGCAGCAAACTAACCGCTAATAAGCTAAAAATTAATTTAAAATATCTCATAGTTTAATTTTTCTAATTCTGTTCGATATCATCGATGTAGTAAACTGAACCATCGGCTGGTGCCTGTGCTACGTCGTCATAATCCGGGAATATCACGAATTTATCGTAATTATTGTTTGTGTCAATAATTCCTGCAAAATCATACGTTAGGGTAACCCAGGTATTTGCCTGAGTCACTGTTTGATCTACGGAAATATTTGGACTTGCATCTGAACCTTCAAGTTCTAACTGGAATCTTACATTCACATTGGCCTTTGGTGACCATACTTTAATTGAGAACGTAGTTCCCTGCGAAAGGTCAATATTATTTGGGAAAATATGGAAGATCCCAGAATACCATGCTGCATTATTTGCTTTATTAAACTCATACACCGTACTGGAATTATTTCCCGTCATATCCGGGTTCGAAACCGGCATACCAGTAACTCCCTGTGATGATTCGAATACACCCTGTAAGGTTTCATTAGATTCAAAATCTATAGGTAAGCTGGTAGCCACAACCGGATCTCCACCACCAGAACCTCCTCCGGTTGTGGAATTTAAAGTAATATTATCAAAATAAGACACAGATTCTGCCGCTCTGTCCTCAAAGTCCGGGAATATTACCAGACCTGTAATATTTGTATTGTTAGGATCTCCAATCACTCCTGAGAAATCAAAAGTAAGTTCCTCCCATTCGTTCACCTTTGTATTGGCAACTTTGATCTCACCGGTTGATCCCTGAGTAGCGTTCTCAAATTTGATCCCTACATCACTGATCTTAGATTTCCAAACCCACATCTTCACAATAGCATTAGATGCATCCAGAGTAAATGGATTTGTTAATTGAGTGATAGTACCTGCGAAAGGCTGGCCATCCTGTCTCGCGGTAAACTTAGCTACCGTAGCAGAAGCATTTCCGGTCATATCAGGGTTTGCAATGATCTCTAATGCAGGGTTATCCACATTTTCAAATACAGTCCAATTGGCAGAAGCACCGCCATTAGAAGCAGTTTCAAAATCTACCGGGAAGCTGGTAGTAGTAGAGGCAGGAGGAGTTCCTCCACCTGTACCATCTGTCTGGATAAGATCATCGAAATAATATACATCACCATCACATGAGGCATCTCTCTCAAAGTAGATGATTATACTCCTGAAAGTCTTATCATCAACATCAGAGAAATCGAAAGTTAATTCCTGCCAAACTCCGGTTTCAGTAATTTGTGCTACTCTGTCTTCTGCAGGGTCTACATCTGGGAACGGTTCTCTTTCAAGTCTTAAAGTAACTTCTGCAGTTTGTGTTTCTGCAAGAACTTTTAGCTTGAATATCTTCTTGTCTGTTGTAGTAAAGTCTATAGCTGTAGGAATTTCAGTTCCAACACCAGACCAGGTTTCGCAACCAGGAGTCTTTATTACTCTTTGAACGTTACAGCTGTTGTTAATACCATCTGTTTTTGGATTTCTAACAATCTCTGATTCGATATTCCCAAATGGATTAAAATCGAAATCTTCGTCATCATCAGTTTTAAATGTCCAGTTAATAGGGCCATTAGCGGCATCTATATTTTCTGTAGTTTCAGCCACACAGTCTGGTGCCGTTGACTCCTGCATGATATCATCGATATAGAAAGTACCTGCTGTTGTACCAGGACCATCAAAAAAGATAACCATCGCAGCATATTGTCCTGTTGGAACAAACGGTTCACCAACACCCTGGTTGCCGTCTATGAAGCTTTTAACCGCATCTGTGGCAAAATTGAAACTAAGTTCTTCCCATCCGGTCCCACCGTGATTGGCCACAACTTCTGTTTGTCTTTCATCATTTACACCACCTTCGAACTTCAGTAATACAGGCTGAGCAACATCAGACCATACTTTCATGGTTATGATCTTATCGTCACCACTAAAATCTACAGGTTCCCCAAGGGTATATACTATACCTTCCCAGTTTGCCCCGGAATTTGTTACTGCTGCTACATTAGACTCGGTAGTATTAGCTCCAGAAAGATCTGGATTTACAACTATTTCATAACTGGTTCCTCCAAATACATCTGCTGCATAGTTCACAGTCCCCATATCGTAAGTGATAGGTAATTTTAGTGGGTCTGTAGCTTCAGGAATAATAACAATAGCATCTTCCTCGGCAGTAGCAGCACCAGCACCTCTTGCTACAACGGTAATTTCATAAACTCCCGGCGCATAAGTATGCTGAACGCTTTCTCCAGGCATCAATTGTGTAGGCTCTTCATCATCAACATCTCCAAAGTACACATCGAATACCGTAGCATTATCTGCAGTGGCAGAAACGGTAATTAATTTTGGATTTGAAGCAGGCTGATCTATAATAATTTCAAGATTTTCTGGAGCCTTGAAAGAAATATTCAGCATTTGATTGTATTCACTGGTAAGACCCGTAGATCCTACAGCTACGATCTTTACCATGTACTCTCCTTCTGCATAGGCAGTGGTCACAGACTCGCCTGCCGCAAGTTCTGCTGTCTCTCCATTTCCAAGATCGACCTGAAAAACCTGTGCGCCCTCACCGCTAGGGGTGATAGTTACTGTTCCTGTATCGTCCTGCGAAACATCAAAAATAGCAGAAACGTTTGTGGGAGCAGAGATCTCCTGGAAGGCGTAATTAGTAATTTCTTCATCTTCGCATCCTGTAAAGAACAGCACCGAGATGGTAAGCATTGCTAAGAATTTGAATATTTTCATCTTTATTCGTTTTAATTATTTTTTTAGTAACCTGGGTTTTGTTGCCAGTTATTGCCGGCAAGTTCAATTTCTATTGCTGGGATAGGGAACAATTCGTGTTTTCCAGTCTGGAAACCATCAATTGCTGCTGCAGCTCTTCCTGTTCTCACAAGGTCAAAGAATCTGTGTCCTTCCCCTACCAGTTCCAGGCGACGATCTTCGTAGATCTGCTCCAGAAGAGCATTTCCAGATAAAGTAACCGGATCAAGTTCTGCACGTTCTCTTACAAGGTTCAAATAAGCTCTGGCCTTGTCTTCATCTGCCGCCGATTTTTTAAAGTTAGCCTCAGCAGCCATCAACAGAACATCTGCTAAGCGTATAGCCCGGTAGTTATTCGGATTGGTAAGATTGGCATCTCCCGTATTAAGATCACCTCTTCTGGCGATATATTTTCTATTGAAATATCCGGTATGTTCAAACCCTGTAGCATAAGTTGCTCCGGTTTCTGCCGCGTGGGCTTCAATATCCAGGATCGCAACATCTTTTCTAATGTCATCTTCTGTAAACAGGTCTACTACTTCCTGAACCGGAACATTAAAACTAAACCCGGAATCAAACCCACCTTCAAAGTTTGGAGGGTAAGAAATATTACGTACTCCGTTAAATCCTACAGCTACGTTACCTTCACTACACTGCAGACATCCGAAGCCAGCACCTTCTTTATCGGTATACTGAACTTCAAAAATAGATTCGGCATTATTCTCACCTTCTGGTTCGAATATAAATTCATAATCTTCCACCAGGCTGTATGGCCCGTTGATCACCGGTTCGAAAGCTGAAGCCGCCTCACCAAATTTATTCTGATATAAATAAGCCTTACCAAGCAATGCCTGAGCAGCTCCGGAGGTAATTCTTCCTTTCTCAGCCTGCGTTGCAGGTAAATTCGCCGCAGCGAACATCAGGTCCTGCTCAATTAGAGCATATACCTCAGATTTTGGTGCTCTTGGAATATCGAATTGATCACCAAACTGGATTCTGCTATCAATTGCCAATGGCACATCTCCAAACCATTTTACCAGTTCAAAATAGTAATAGGCTCTCAGGAACCTTGCCTGGGCAATGATCTCGTTCTTTCCGGCAAAATCTATATTATCCTGGAATTCCAAAACATAATTCGCACGATTCACTCCCGCGAACATCCAACTCCAGATATCCCGCAGCTGTGCATTTACCGGCGTATGCACCATATCATCGATTTCCTGAATCCCAGGAACATCTGTAGCACTCTCTCCACCAGCGAGGGTGTTATCTGAGGCAATTTCTCCCAGCATTACATTAAGATAGGTCGCTTGTAACAGATCGTATGCTCCTACAAGTGCCAGATCATATTCTTCTGGAGTGTTAAAATAGTCTTCAGAGTTTTCATCCTCACTAGGTACATCCACGAAGTCATCACTACATCCGACCAGTGCCAGAAAGGCAAAAGCAAGGATCCAATTGATTGTATATAATTTCGTTCTCATTTATTAAAATTTCAAATTAATTCCTAACATATAAACTCTGGGTACAGGATAAAATCCCTGATCTATACCACCTCCAATAGGAGCTCCGGTTGAAGCTGAAGGATCGTATCCGGTATATTCTGTAAGTGTAAAGGCATTATTAACAGAAGCATATATTCTGAATTTCGTCAATCCCGTTGCAGCGATCATATCTGAATCCAGGTTATAACCAACCTGAATATTCTGTAGTCTTAAATATGAACCATCCTCTACATAAAAATCTGAAAACAGGTTATTGGAATTAGCACCTATAGTAACCCTAGGGAAACTATCTGTACTTCCAGGACCTGTCCATCTGCCTAAATAAGAATTTGTCCTGTTCGTATTTAGCTGATTACGCTCATAATTTCTCACGATCTCGTTACCTAAAGATGCAAAAGCATAGGCGTTAAAATCAAAATTCTTATACGTAAAGCCGAAATTCATACCCATGGTGAAATCTGGAATAGGATCTCCAATATTCACCCTGTCTTCTGTATCTATCTTACCGTCTCCGTTTTGATCTACATAACGAAGATCTCCGGGAGCTGCATTTGGTTGCACTGCGGCATTATTTACTTCTTCCTGAGTCTGAAAGATCCCATTGGTTTCAAGGCCATAAAAATAACCAAGTGGCTGTCCCGCTTCCATTCTTGAAGGCGGCTCCAGACCAATACCGAAAGCTCCTCCGGTTAAAAAGCCATTTTCACTGTCTACAAACAGCACCTCGTTGCGAAGAGCAGTTAAATTATAATTGATATTAAATTTAAAATCATCATTTACCATTTGATTATATCCAATGGAAAATTCAAATCCTTCGTTTTCTACGATACCACCATTCACTACAGGTGGCGCGGCACCAGGTGCTCCAATTCCTAAAATTCCTGAAACCTGAGACACCACTAAAAGATCTTCAGTTCGCTTCTTGAAGTAATCCATGGTAACATCTACCCTTGAATCCAAGAATCTTGCATCCAGACCAATATCGAGTGTTTTCTGTTTTTCCCATTTGATCTCCGGGTTTCCAAGAGCTCCACTGGCCTTACCAAAAACAAGTTCGTTATCAAAAACATATGTTCCTTCTCCATTAAGCAAAGAAGTAAATCTAAATGCCGGAATCCTGTCATTCCCTATAATACCGTAACTACCACGTAGTTTTAAAAAGCTAAGGAAATCACTGTCTCTAAGGAAATTCTCATCAGAGATTACCCAACCTACAGAAGCAGACGGGAACCAACCAAATTTATTTTCAGGACCAAAGGCAGTAGAACCATCACGTCTAATTAACCCAGAGAATAAATATTTCCCGCGGTAATCATACTGCAATCTACTGAAATAAGAAAGCAGCCTTGAGTCGAATGTATTTCCTCCGTTTTGATAGTTGTCCTGAACTTCTGCTGCATTGGCAATGCTTGCTGCAGAGTATTCGTTCGTTGGCAATTCAAACCCGGTGAAAGAAGAAAGATCCCCGGTAGTCTTAAAGACAGACATACCTAAAAGGTACTTTATATTATGATCACCAAAACTGTCGTCATAAGTTAAATAGTTATCCCAGGTATAATCCCGATAAATGTCAAAATTTTCGGTAACACTATTCCTGTCTACGTTAAAAACCTTTCCCGATCCGTAAAATACTTCGGGAGAGAAAAATCTACCGTCCACTTCAGAATAGTTAAACTGGAATTGTGTTTTTGCCGAAAGCTTATCCCATAAGGTATATTCTAATCCACCAACACCACTTATTTTGTTGATCTCGGTATCATTATAAGTATTCTCTATTTGAGCGAGCGGGTTAATTACCTCATTCCCTAATCCTTCGGCTAAAGTAAATTCACCGTTCTCATCAAAGATAGGCAGGGTAGGATTCATATTCACCGCGTTGAATAGAACCGAACCTAAAGCATTTTCGGCTAAGGTTCTTCTATTCGTATTGGTGTAGATCCCTGAAACATTAAGTTTAAGGTTATCTAAAATTTCGAGATTATAATTAAGTCTTGCAGTTAATCTGTTATAATTGGCTTTACTCAAGCCAACGATACCATCCTGGTTGAAATAGGAGGCACCTACAGAATAGGTTGACTTTTCTGTTCCACCAGAGACATTTAGGTTCATGTCTGATATTGGTGCAGTAGAAAAGACTTCATCCTGATAGTTTACGCCACGCCCTATTTCTCTGAAATTAGGAAAAGGAGGATTTTCACCACCGGCGGCATAAGCTTCATTAACAATAGCAGCATATTCTACCGAGTTAAGAACCGGTAATTTCCTGGTGGTTTCCTGTATACCTGTATAAGCATCAAAATCCACTTTAAGTTCTGTATTGAAAGTTCCAGATTTTGTAGTTATCAGGATTACCCCGTTGGCAGCACGCACTCCATATATACCGGCCGTAGCATCCTTTAAGACATTGATACTTTCAATATCGTTAGGGTTAATTACACTAAGATCTTCAATTACGTTACCATCTACAAGGATCAATGGTCTGTTATCACCATTGGTACTAATTCCCCTGATGTTAATGGTAGATGCACTACCCGGAGATCCTGAAGCTGATGTAATGTTTACACCAGGCACAGTTCCCTGAAGTGCCTGTTCCACCCTAACCGGGTTAAGGTCCTCTATTGTTTGAGATCCTACCACACTAACGGCACCAGTGATCTCCTTTTTTGTTTGAGTACCATATCCAATTACCAGGACCTCGTCAAGAGATTCTGAATCGGTCTTCAATACTACATTAATAGGTTCCTGATTGTTTACAGTAACCTCCTGGGTTTCAAAACCGATATAACTAAACTGAAGTATATCTCCCGGGGAGATATCCTGTACTGTATAATTCCCGTCGAAATCGGTAGTTGTACCGCGCGACTCTCCTTTTACAATTACGTTAACCCCCAGTAAAGGCATTCCGCTTTCATCGGTAACCGATCCGCTAACCGAAAACGATTGCGCATAAGCACCGAAAAACCCGCTTAGAAATACAATCAAAAGACAGGTAAATTTCCTCATGTGATTTAAAGTTTTAATTACTCTATGAATATATTAACAGATCGTTGTGATAAGTTAAAAATGACCTTTACAAAAAATCTACAATTATAGATTTGACAATTTTACTGCTATGATTTTGTCGAAATAACAATAGTAAAGGGCATTTCAGAAGATAATATTAACTGAACCTAACGATCTAAGCACTAATATAATAATAAAATGTAGAGGTAATGTAGAGTTTTTTTTAGGCTTTGTAAAGTTTATAGAGCCAGAATATAATCGGTAAGATTGATTTCGCGGTCCAAATTCATCTTTTTACGCAAACGATATCGTTTAATTTCCACACTTTTTACAGAAATATTAAGCAGCGGAGCGATCTCTTTTGAAGAAAGATTCAGTCTTAGGTAAGCACATAATTTCAGGTCGTTCGATGTAAGCTCTGGATGCTTCTGTTTGATGTTCTGGAAAAAATCCTTGTCTGCATTACTAAATGCCTTTTTGAAGAATTTCCAGTTATCTTCCTCGCTAATATCCTTGTCTATAGTTTTGATGACCGAGTTTACTTTAGACGAACCCTCGGCATCCTTTAATTTGTCTTTAATATTGGTAAGAAATTCGTTTTTTCTAATAAGGCTCATCGTAGATACCGCAAGCTCCCGGTTCTTACTAGCCATCTCCTGCTCCAATTTATCGTTCCTCAACTTTATGATCTCCTGTTCAGCCTGTAAATGCTTCATTTTAAGTTCACGCTCATTTTCCTGCACGGTTTTGCGATGATGCCTCCTGTTTAGAATATGAACGGCATACAAGATCAATACAAATAGTATCACATAAGCCGCGATAGCCCATATACTCAGATAAAACGGTCTGTCAATAGAAAACTCATAAACTGCTACATTTGTTTCTGCAGGGCCAACTTTCGCCTTTACCTCGAAAGCATAGTCTCCATAGCCAAGATTTTTAAAATTCGCCTCTGGCAAACTGCTCCATGTACTCCAGTTGTTACTTAAGCCAACCAGCCTGTAACTATATAAAGCCTCCAAATATTTATTATGAACCGGAACACTATAATGAAAGTTAATGTTGTTATGGTCAAAATCAAATTCCTTAAATTCATCCAGTTTTACAGGCTCAAAAGGAGCGTCCAGGGCACTCACTTCTATTCTATTAAGTCTTATAGCCACTTCCCGGGTAGCTTTTTCCTGGTCATTCAATTTAAGGTACCCATTAGCGGTACCTAATAAATATTTATCGTCTTTTAGATGCGAAATATTTTCATAACCTATTGCTATATTCCTGAATTCCTGATTAACGAATATGAAATTTAAATCATAAGCATTGTTTAATTTTGCCTTCTGAATTGAAAAGATGCCATCTTCAGCAAAGCCCCACAGCTTATCTCTGTTATTTTCACCAACCATTTTTCCGGACACTCTTTCATAACTGGCAATTAAATTATTAAGCTGGTTTTCAGAAGAAAACTGATCTAGATCCTCCCGGAACTGATAGATGCTCTGCTTTGAACTGTAGTAAATGGTATCATTAAATTGAAAAAGACTGGAAGTAATCCCCGATTCGCCGGTAAATTTATAATTTTCAGAATCAGATATTCCAAGAGATTCCTGAAGACTTAATTTGAATACTCCCTTGTGCTCATTACTTATCCAGATATTTTCTTCTTCATCTATTTCAATAAACTTGGAAGAATGGGGAAAATCGGGAAGCATGGGTAAAGCTTCCAGTTCCCCGTTAGTCAGCCTTAAAAAGCTTATACCATTATAATGACCTTGTATAAGAACACCTTCTTTATATTCTTTAATGACCCAGGTACCTAAACGGTCACATACCTTTTCTGCCTTATTTTCCTTTATTAAAAAAGTTCCGCTATCCTGTCCACAAAGGATGACTCCTCCCACTTCATTTATAAACCATACCTGGCCATTGGTTCCCGGAATGAGTTCAAATTTTGTATCTCCAGATTTGCGATAATAAAGACCCTGGTTAGTACCAAGGTATAGATCACCATCTTTTTTGAAGGAAGCATAAACAGACCCAATTTCACCACGGTTATCCTGAAATGATCTGAATGAAGATTTAAGCTGGATAATACTTATACCATAATCAAGACCGGCCCAGAGATTATCTTCTTTATCTATAAAGAGATCTAAAACCGTGTTATTAAGAAGTACATTTTCCTGGTTGAACTTATTTATGATAGCTCCTTCGGCACTTAATTCCAGTACCCCTTCTCCAACAGTACCTAATACCATCTTCCCATTTGGCAAATAGATCGCATCCAGAATAGTGGGATTCCCTAATTCGGCATTTACAGGTTTTTTATTTTCAAGCATACTACCCTTCTCCCACACCAAAAATTCTGTTTTGCCGGTAACCAGGTAAAAGGCATTCTCCTTTATATAAAATTGCATGATGGTCCTGTCGCCAAGAGCCTCGTAGGGAATAACCAATGTTGAGGAACCATTATTGACTTTATAAAGACCGCCGGCTACTATTTGAAAATAAAGTTCGTTTTCAACTTTAAAGATCCCGGAAACAGGCTTTCCTTCAGGATTCTTCATTTTCACAACAGAACTGGTTTCTTGATTATAAAAGTATATTCCTCCAAAACTTCTGAAAATCACCAGACCATCCAGAAAGTCTATCTCCCAGAATTGTTCTCCGTCACCAATTTTGCCATCAAACAAAGACATGAGGCTGGTATATTCCAGGGTCCCAAATTCATTTTTCTCCCAGAATCCGGCTTCCATATAAGCTCCGGTATAAATACGCTCATCTATAACTTTAACAGATCTTACAATCGAGTTATTTGGAACCGGATATAAATTCCAGTTTTCACCATTATATTCAAGTAAGCCGGTACTATTGGCAAAATAGAGATTATTGTTATCTGCCTGGGCGATCATCCAGTTTTGATTACCGCCGGCATATACATTTGGCCCGTAATTTATCACCGGAGGCAGTTCCTGCCCGAAGGATACAAAAACGGAAAAAATGATCTGTATAAAAAAGTAAATTCTACTCAATAGTAATATAGGATTGGCTGCGAAAGTTAACCAGTCCCAGCTTAAATGGAAAATTTTATTAAGATTTTAAATATTGATTTTATTAGTAAAACTTTTAGGCTTGGATGTTAAATTATGATAAAGACCTATGATTGCCTGCGAAAAATGAATTTTTTTGAAGGTTAATATCTAATCAATATTTTACTACTTGATACAATCTAACAACCTGGCTTTTATGAGCATAATAACCCGATCTCAGAAATTAAAGATTTCAATTTCATTTCTGTTTCTTCCCGTTCTAATTTTATCTGTTTGTATTCCTGCCAGTGCGCAGAAAGACTCTGTACAGACCAAAGAAAAGGTACATTCGGTATATATTACCTCCAATACTGCTTTAAGAACCAATGCTTCAAATGACCTTATTCTCAATGAGATCGTACAATCCTCGAAAAAAGAGGATTCTTCAACGCTGATATTTGTTGGAAATATTGTCCCTGAAAAAGGCTATCCTGATAAAGATAACGGTAGAAATGAGGTAGAAAAGGAACTAAAAAAGAATCTCCTGGAAAAGATTAGTGATTTCAAGGGAAATATTGTTTTTACTCCCGGATATCACGAGTGGCAGGCCGATGCCCCGGACAATATTGATGATCTCGAATCATTTTTACAGGATAATTCTCGTGGAAAATTCTGGCCCAATGACGGATGCCCCATTGAAAGTGAAAGTCTTGGAAATGGTGTACAATTAATTATGGTCGACTCCCAATGGTATCTAGAAAACTGGGATGATCACCCCTATATTAATAATAAATGTGAGATCAAGACGAGGGCTCAATTCCGGGAAGAATTCAACGATGAGCTTGAAGACAACCAGAAAAAAACAGTGCTCGTAGCCGTTTTTCATCCTGTTATGACAAAAACCAAACTTAGTTTCTGGGAAATGATGGTTGGAGCTGGTGACCAAACCAGGAGAAATCCGCAATTAGGTCAGTTAATGGGTATTCTTGAAACCATTGCGAGACAATATAACGATGTCATTTTTCTTTCGGGACAGGATAAAAACCTTCAGTACATCAAAGATGACGGAATAGAACAGGTAATCGCCGGGGTTACCGAAAAGCCGGCCAAAGCAAAACCGGAAGAAGATAAGGATGGCTTTGCTTCTTATGAGCTGGGTTATGTTAAAATGAATATAAACAGAAACGGAAGTTCTAATGTTGAATTTTACGAGGTAAATCCATCTGGAACCAAAAAGATTTTTAGCCATCATATTAGCCGGGAAAGACCAACTTTAGAAGAGGTATCCTGGCCAGAAACCAGAATAGGGCCCACGGCCACAGCCTCTGTTTATACCGAAGAGCAAACCGATAAAAGTGGTTTCCATAAAAGTCTGTGGGGAGAACATTACCGACCCCTATACAGTAAAAAATTCGAGTTCCCGGTATTATACCTGGACACCCTGCCCGGAAACCTGCAGGTATTAGGTGCCGGTGGAGGACACCAATCAAGGTCTCTTGGCTTCAGAGACGAGGATGGTCATGAATATACCATGAGAGCACTGGAAAAAAGTGCCCTGCAGTTTTTACAAACTACAGTGATCACCACGCATTATATCAAAGACTATCTGGAAAATACCATTGCAGAG
This sequence comes from Christiangramia sabulilitoris, assembly GCF_007050985.1. Classification (GTDB taxonomy): domain Bacteria; phylum Bacteroidota; class Bacteroidia; order Flavobacteriales; family Flavobacteriaceae; genus Christiangramia; species Christiangramia sabulilitoris. Next base: position 1,403,517 of record NZ_VHSF01000001.1, on the reverse strand, counting down.
AGGTATGTAAAAGATTTTTATACCACCGCTTTCCCATACGGAACATTTCCGGCCGGAAGATTCATGGATGAACTGGGTATTTTTCACCCCAATTCAGAACTCTATTATGTACCTAAACAGGAAGCACTTGGAGTTTATAATGAAGATTATGGAAATGAACTGTATATGTTCGAAGCCCATGTAGGGGGTGAAAATAAAGACCTGGAAATCTTCGGAAATGCTGATGATATTCTAAATACAGCAGACCTTATGCTGGAAATGCAGGAAACGAAAGATGTTTATGTAGATGAAGAAATGTTCATCAGGGCCAGGTTACTGGACATGTTATTAGGAGACTGGGATCGCCATGAAGGGCAATATGAATGGGCAGAATTTGAAGAAGAAAATGGCAAAAAGAGATACCTGCCAATTGCAAAAGACCGGGACCAGGTTTTTCCAAAAACCGATGGTTTCGCCCTTTCCATGTTAAGACTGGCTTCCCCACCACTTCGAGCTATGGAAGAATACAGTGACGAAGTTAAAAGACCTAAATGGTTCAATGTTGCGGGTTACCCTCTTGATAAAGCCTTTATTAGAAATGCAGACTGGGAGGATTGGAAAGCACAGGTGGATTATATCCAGAATAATATAACAGATGAAGTAATTAAAGAAGCCTTTGATGTCCTTCCCCAGGGAATTGTAGAAGAAGGCTATGTTGGCGATATCAAAAAAACCATGAAAGCGCGTAGAGCAAATCTGGAAAAAATTGCCCGGGAATATTACAAACATTTGACAGAATTTGACGTATTCACCGGTACCCAGAAAGATGACCAATTCCTAATAACCAGAATGGCCGACGGGATAACCTTGGTGGAACTAAAGAATAAGGACGGAGAACTTTTAGCAGAAAAGAAATATAACTCAGACCAAACCCGGGAAGTATGGATTTATGGCCTGGATGGAGACGATGAATTCAAGATCATAGGTGATGGATCAAATCTGGTTCCTTTAAAGATCATAGGAGGAGAAGAAAATGATATCTATGATTTTCAGAATACCAGAAAGGCGAAACTTTATGACTTTAAGAGTAAGAAAAGCACGATCAAAACCCCGGGTGTAAATAAAATGCTGGTAGATAGTTATGATATCAACAACTATGACCCTAAAAAGAAAAAAATAAGACAGTTTACTTTATTCCCAAGTGCAGATTTCAACTCTGATGTGGGTTTCAAGCTGGGAGTGCGAAACACTTATACCACTTATGGACTGGTACGAAATCCATTTACTACCAGGCAAAGCGTAACGCTTAATTACTTCTTCAGAACGCAAGGTTTTGAAGCCGATTATACCGGTGAATTCGCTCATATATTTTATAATTGGAATTTTGGCCTGAATGCCTATTATTCCAGTCCAAATTTTACCATGAACTACTTTGGAACGGGAAATGAAACAGATTATGATCCCGATGAAATTGACAAAGAATACAACCGGGTTAGAATGCAGCAATGGAGATTTGCTCCGTCCCTTATCTGGAGAAATGATACCCAGAGCTCATTCAGTATTAAACCTATGATTGAGTCGATTGAAGTTAAAAACGACGAGGGCTTTTTCGTATCAGATATTTTTGCAGCTACGAATCCTGTTTTCGATAGCCAGCTATATGCCGGCGGAGAAATAAATTATAATTATTTCAATAAGGATAGGGTTGCTTTTCCATCCAGGGGAATTGAGCTTGACCTTACAGCCGGGTACAAGTCTAATATCGATGAAAATGATAACAAATTTGGCTATGTGCGACCTATGCTTTCTCTGAATTATCCTTTACATGAAAGCGGATTTGCTGCGTTGGCTACCAAGATTGGAGGAGAAGCAATTATCGGGGATGATTTTGAGTTTTATCATGCAGCTACATTAGGTGGTGGAAATACCAATAGTTTACGTGGATATAGAAACGATCGATTTAATGGTAAATATGCCTTTTATCAGAATATAGATCTTCGAAGCGGGATCACCGAATTCAGATCAGATTTTGTACCGGTAAGAATCGGTGCAAGTGCAGGCTTTGATTATGGCCGTGTATGGGTAGATAACGACAACTCTTCTGAATGGCATACGAACTATGGAGGTTCTATCTTTATCAATGCCTTTAAAGCAGCAACCGGAAATATAGGTTACTATGTTGGTGATGAAGGTGGACGATTGAATTTCACTTTTAATTTTGCCTTCTAAGCAGGAATTATTTGAAAAAAACCGCGCTGATATGATCAGCGCGGTTTTTTTTTGCCTTAACAGATTTATGCCCTCCTTAAATATCCTTCAAAATTTCAGCCAGGTCTGATAATTTTTTTAACTCCCAGGTTGGTTTATTAGAGAGTGGAAATAAAAACTTTCCGGGCCTTTGCATAAAGGCTGTTTTGAGCCCGGCGCGATCGGCACCGGCGATATCCCAACCATGAGCAGCCACCATGACGGTTTCCTGCGCTATAGAATCAGATCTCTTTAAAGCAAATCTATAAGTTTCCGGATGGGGTTTATATTTTTTCACGGCATCAACGCTTAACACCTCATCAAAATAATTTGCTATCCCCGCGTAGTATAGCTGGTCCTTTAATACCGACGGCTTACCATTACTAAAAGCGATCAATTTAAACCCTGCATTACCAAGTTTAGACAAACCTTCTTCTACATCTGGATAAGCTTCTAATTTAGTAATAGGATCAAGAATTTGCTGTATTTTTTCCCTGGTCAACTCAATTCCTTTCTTGCTGCCGTTCATTTGCAGCACCGCTTCAGCGATCTTGCTAAAATCATGGTACGAACCAGAGATACTTTCAACCAGGGAATACTGGAGTAGTTCTGCAAACCAAACTTCTGCTGCTCCCTCACCCAATTTAGAATCTATACTATCCTTTAAAGGGCTTAGATCCAGCAGTGTTTCATTAACGTCAAAAATAATGGTGCTGATATTTCTCATGTTATTTCCAAAAAATAAAAAGCCGGCAAAAACCGGCTTTTAAATTAAATATGTGAATTCAATTATTAATAATCCCCGGCACTGGCGTATTCAAATTTCTGTCCTCCAACAGATACTTCGACCATCGCTCCCGCTTTAGGCATGGTGACGATTGCTCTACCGTTGTTGAATTCAACATTTTTAGCCTTTCCTTTTTCGATAATAACTGCGGAAGCATTTCCTGATAAGCTATAATTACCTTTTTTAAAATTATCCAGCTCAGATTGTGTCTGGAAAAGAATAGCCTGTCTGTAAGCCTGTCCACCAATTTGTAATCCAATATCTAATTGCCTTAATTCAGCAAAGCCTTCAACTTTCCCGTTTTCAAAAAGAACGCCATTTCCTGCTGCTCCACCAAGAATATATGCCCCTTTACCAACGTTCGGAAAAATCACATAGCCTACCGCTTTATCAAAAAGCTCTTTTAAATTAGACGAATTTTTTATGAATGCTTGTTTGGAATCTTTAGCATCTCTAATTAGTTGTTGTTTCTTGTCGGCATCAACCATCTGCTCATTCTCCTTCTCATCCCAATTCTCATCATCTGTCTGAGCCACAGATTGCATCCCGGATAAGAGGAATAGCATCATTAAACCTGACAAAATAGAATTTCGAAATCTCATAACATTAAATTTTAGATTTACATCAAGATAGCGAATAAGCGTTTTTTTTGGTGTTAAGCACTTGTTATTTCACGCTCAATTAGCATATATGCCTACGTCCTGTTAAAAAATTTAACCGATGAATCCTGCTGATCTATAATCATATTTCGAAACGGGCAAGTACCCGATAAAGATCTGCCCTGGTATTGAGGAGCTTTTGTTTTAGGGAAATCTCTTTTAGTTTAGCCGAGATCAAATTTTTCTCCCTTGTATTTACCAGAAAAACAGAACTTTCCCCCAGCTCCAGTTTTCTTTCTTCAGCACTCAGCATTCTGGTATAACTTTGTACCAGATCTTCCACCAGTTGCAATTGGTCTAAATAGGAAGAGAATTGCCTTTCCAGAGCAAGGATCTTGTTTCTTAATTCCAGCTCACTATTTACCAGTTCGAATTCTGCGTTTTCCAGTTTCAGCCTGGTTAACTGCAGATCTCCCCGTTCTTTTCTTAAAAACAAGGGAACACTAAAACTGAAGCCGAATTTATAATTATCATTTACAAAACTATTTAAAACCTCCGGATCACCACTTAAATAATTGTATTCAAGATTTAATTCTGGCAGTAACTTATTTGCTTTCAGTCTCCTTTCATATTCCAGCATTTCAATTTTATAGCCCAGAGATTGAATTTTAGGATGAGAAACGATCAAATCCTCATCGAGACTTCTTAAATAATCTTTCATTTCCTCAAAGAAGGAGGCTTCGGGATACACATCTTCCCTAATCTCGAGCGGGGTATTATTATCTGTCCATAAAAACGTGGCTAGTTTGAGGGAAGCTTTATATAGATCCAGCCTGGCCTGTTCCAGGCTCAATTTTCTGTCCTGGATCTGGATATTGGCTTCGAGCGTATCTATGGCCGGCTTATCTCCGGCTTCATGACTTTTAAGAATACCCTGGTAACGCCTTTCGGCATTTTCAATAAAATTCTGGTAAATTTTTAACTCATTGTAACTGGTAAACCAATCGAAATACGCTGTGGAAGCATCGAACAAGATTTCGTTAACCGCCAGTTGCTGCTCTGCTTCGCTTTGATCCCGGAATATTTTCGCCTGTTTCAAAGCCGCCATGCGTTCGTTAATAAATAGTCCCTGCCCCACGGGTATCGAGATCCCGGCGGCCAGCAAACCATTATCGGGTACCGTATTCTGAGGATTTAGAAAAACCCCCTGGTTGTTTTCAAATTTAGCCTTCAATTCTATCCCGTACCAGGTTGGTATTTTAAAGGTAGCATTGAAGATGTCGAAATATTCGGTATCCTTAAAATCCTTACGATCATAACCAGCTTCTACTTTCGGATCAAAAGCACCTCTGGCCCTTAACAAATTAGATTCTCCCTGCTCGGTGATCAACCTGGCCTGTCTCACCACGGGATGATATTTCTTCACCATCTCGAGATAATCGTCCAGTTTTAGGAAGGTACTATCAACCTCCTGGCTGAATACCAGAAAAGGAGCAAATACCAAACAGATTATGATCTGAAATTTTCTCATTTAGCTGCAGTTTTTTGATCTTCCGGCGTGTAATAATTTGGAGGGAATCCGTTTAAGTGTCGCCATATCTCATACCAGATAGGTACATCGTCCAGAAGTGCCAGGGTATTCGCACCCGAGCCAACTCTTAAAGCATCAGGCCATTCGTGATCTTCAGGGTCTGGAGCCAGGAGGACACGGTATTTCCCGTTTGGACTTATAAAATTTTCTATTGCGACCACCTCAGCCCCGTAGGTTCCATAACTAACATTTGGCCATCCGCTAAAAACTATGGCGGGCCATCCATCAAACCTTACCCGTACTTTTTCTCCCTTATGCAATAAAGGAAGATCCAGGGGCTCAACGAAAGTTTCTACCGCCAGGTCATAATTTGCCGGCATGATACTTACAAGTTTTTCTCCCTCTTTGAAGGTCTCTCCTATCCCTCCACGAATAGCTGTGTTGATGTATCCGTTCTGGGGAGCACGTACATAATATAAGTCTTTTCGCATTCCATAATTCACATAGGCATTTTTCAATTTACTTACTTCAGCCTCTGCATCAAACTTACCAGATTGGGCACTGGACCTATCGCTACTTATCTTTGATATCTTATCACTGTATTCTGCTTCAATACGGTTAAGTTCTATCCTCGCATTAATGATATCATTCCTGCTCGCCAGCAATTTATTCTCCTGGGAAATAAGTTTAGCCTGATTTTCCTGCAATTTCAGCTTCTTCTCTTCCACATCTGTCATCGCTTTTAAACCTTCCTGTTGTAATAATTGCGTCCGGTTGAACTGGGTTTCAGCTATATTCAAATTGGTCTTTGCCGCTTCAAGGTCTATACTGTCACTCTTCATTTTAAGACCGGCCTGTTTAAGCTTATTTTTTGCCTGTTCCAGTTTCAGGTTCTTTTCTCTTTGAAGTGAAGCCAGCTGATTTTCCAGAGCTGAAATTTTTTCGTCGTACGAAGTAAGTGAGTTTGTCTTCGCCTGTACCTGCTCACCCGTTCTTTCCACAAGATCAGGATCAAAATATTCATCTTTGATCTCGGTAATATGCAAAATCGTATCTCCTTTTTCCACATAATCTCCTTCCCTTACAAACCACTTATTGATCCTTCCGGGAATTGCAGATTGAATGGTTTGAGGTCTTTGCTCCGGCGTTAAGGTAGTTACTGAACCTTTCCCGGAAATGGTCTGAGTCCAGGGTAAAAAAAGAATTATTATCCCACCTATGGCAAAAATCTTGAGAAACAGATTGAAATACTTGTAATGCCTGGTATGAAAAACCTTTTTCCCGGCCTCATACCTGGTAAGGTCTACCTTTTCGTGCAGTGTATTTTTAGTAATATTCAGCATGATTATCGGGATTTATTTTGAATTTCGCCATTCACAATGACGATATGCCGGTTGCACTTCTCTCTCCAAATTTCGTCCTGGCTGGTCACAATAATAGACCAGGGGTTGTCTTCAGCAAAAAGATTATCAACGATCCTGCTTTGTTCTTTTCTGTCTATTTGGTCTAACGGTTCATTGAGGATTAAAAGTCCGGGCTTTCTAACCAGACTCCGTGCCAGTACGATCTTTTTCGCGATAGTGTAAGGGAGTTGCATGCCCTCGGGGAAGATCATCGTTTCCAGGCCATCGGGCTGTTGCCTTACGAACTCGGTTAAGCCGGTTTTCTCCAGAGCTGCGTAAATTTCTTTCTGTCCAATAGATTTATCCCCGAAGGTGATATTTTCAATCAGGGTTCCTTCGAACGGAGATTCTTCAGTTAATGACTGTCCAAGTAAAGAATGGTAAAAATTGAGATCGATGTTCTGCAAAGAAATTCCATTCACATATACTTTACCTGAGGTTGGTTCAATTAGCCCGGCAATTATCTTCAAAAGGGTAGATTTCCCGGAACCATTAGGTCCCTCGAGAAGGATCTTGTCACCCGGATGGATAGTAAGGTTTATATCCTTAAGGACTACTTTTTTGCTAAATCCGGTAAAACTAACATTCTTAAGCTCCACATTGAATTCTGTACTATCAGCAAATGTTTTATCTCCACCCTGTGTTTCCAGTTCTTTGTCTACTACTTCCCCGAGTTTCTCCAGGGAGGTCAAAAGATCATAAAGATTTTCCAGGCCAATGATCATCTTTTCTACTGAACTAATGATAAGAAGAATGATGATCTCTGCGGCCACAAATTGTCCAATATTCATTTGCTGGTTCAGCACAAGCAGTCCACCAATGATCAAAAGACCCGCAGTTACCAGCACTTTAAAAACGATCATTTGGATAAATTGTAGGCGTAAGATCTGAAAGTGACTTTCACGTGCATCCAGATATTTGGTCACCAGCTTGTCATTTTTAGTAATAGCATGATTAGTCCTGCCCGAGGTTTTGAAACTCACCAGGGTTCTCGCTACTTCCTGGATCCAGTGGGCTATACGATATTTCATTTTAGATTCGTCCATACTGGTATTCAATCCTGTACGTGCCGTAAATTTAAAAACAAGGAAGATTAGTAATACCAAAAGCAATCCATATAGTATAAAGAAAGGGTGATAAAGCGAAAGAAGAATTAATCCAAATATGATCTGCAGTACTGCTGCCGGGAAATCCAGTACCAATTTGGAGATACCTTTTTGAATGGTGAGTACATCAAAAAATCTATTTGCCAGTTCCGGTGGATAAAAGTCTTTTAACTGCGACATTTTTATCTTGGGAAACCTATACGCAAATTCAAAGGAGGCCCTGGTAAAGATCTTTTGCTGAACATTCTCCAGAATTCTTATCTGCATGAGTTGAAGCACCCCTACGAAAGCTACCCCCAGGGTAACTACAGTTACCAGTACGATCCACGAGGTAGTTATTCGGGCACCCTGGATAAGGTTTACGATCGCCTGAATTCCAAGAGGAACAGACAGGTTTACCAATCCAGCGAAGATGGCGTAATAAAGGATTTGCAGAAAATCCTTTTTTTCGAGTTTTATAAGACCAATAAAGCGTTGCCAGACAGAAAGTTTAGGATTACTCATCAATTTTAAAATTTAAAGTTCTAACCACCAGGTCACTGAAATAGTCCTGAACACTTACTTTATTATTGCAATCTGTTATAGATTTGAAATGATCTTTCAGAAAATGCTGGTGCAGCGCTCCATCTACGATCATGCTGGCCAGGCTAAAGGCAAAAGGATAATCTTGAGCCGATTCCGTGATCATATCTTTTATTCTGTTCACCAATCTTTTATAAACAGCGAAATAGCCATCCTTATTTTCCACATCTACTTCTTTGGTAAGGTAAGATTTGGAAGCTTCATTAATGATGATCCTGTTCAGCATGATTTCGTTTATATGACTGAAACTTTCATCTTTTTCCACAGTTTGCGTTACAATCTCAACCGCCTTCAGCAATTTTTCTTCTGGTTTGGAAATACTGTTAGTGGCGAAAACCAATTGGTATTCTTTCCAGCCCCAGTACCATGAGGTCAGGTAAACCAGTAGCTTATGCTTATTCTCAAAATACCGGTATATCGAACTTTCATTGGAATTAATGCTGGCCCCCAGCTTTTTAAAAGTAAAGCTTTCAAAACCTATCTCATCGATTAACAAAATACTGTTTTCCACGATACGTTTACCCAGGGCGGTAGTTTCCGGATCTTTCAAAAAGATCTTTTCATTTACACCAATCCTTATATTCTGTAAAAGATGTTTCATACCTAAAATTATTGCTTTCAAAAATAACATCTTTTCTTTTAAACATAATAGTATTACTATTATTTTAACTTCTGTACAGTGTATTTCAGCAAGTTAAAAAGGACGGAATAGCCTGCAGAACCCAGAATACCGGGAACTTACGATTTTTTAACTTGTAGAACAACAATTACGTATGCTTAAACAGTTTTGGTCAATAGTGAGGAAAGTAAAAAAGGAAAAACAAATGTTTTTCCTTTTTAAAATTTGAATGTCAACAGATCTTAATAAGGCACTGGCGGTCCTGCCATTAATACTTCCGGGGTAGCATTACCCTGATCATTAAATGCTTTTGCGTGGTAGCTTCTGTCTGTTAGAAAAAAGACCAGCAAAGCAATAGCACCAATTAAAATCAGTTTGAATAGAAAACCGAAAATATTGAAATCAGTTTCCAAATGGTCACTTAAATCGATTTGGGGCAAAAAAAGTCTCATAGTCTGATTTATTAGTAAAACAATCATCAAATGACTGAAATTCAGCTATTATAAGTAGGGCAGTTCTGGCTACCTGCAAGTTAAAAAGAGAATGAGTTGGTTTTTTAGGAGTTCCAAATAGTTTATAAACAGGATATTAACAACCAGCATAGATTTTAACCTATTCTATTTTTGATTATGGCACAGTACCATATTTATTATTTACATCAGCGCTTATAAATGCTCAATCTTATTTTATCGGGAAACCCTTTATTTTACAGTATAAAAGAAGCACGCTAACCAGTTTCTTTAACTCAGATTTAGAAGATATCAAGCCTGCAGAAAATCAATTAGAGAAAACAATCACCTTTAGGCATTCTGTTCATTAAATAAAAAAAGTAATTTCTCTTTCAGTCTTTTTTAAACTAAAAATCTAAACATTTAGTCTTTTTATATTTTTACATCTAAAAGATTACTAGGAAAAATTCTTAAAACTCAAATGAAAATGACCGTGCACAGGATGATCGAAAATTATCCACCTGTTTATACCCATAAATATTAATTCTATGCGAGAAACTTTAATTCAATTTATCTCAGGAATCAGGGATTTTCTGGTGCAGAAATTCCAGGCTTACAACCAAAAGCTACCTTATGTGATTATCGTGATTGTATCGCTGATCGTGGTTGTAGGAAGCATAAACCTTTTTGTTGAACTAACCGATACCCTGAAAACTGATACCCTGGCGCGACTGGACGATGAAGTGACGCAATTTATTATTTCATTCAGGACTCCAGCTTTGACCGAGTACTTTATATTCATGACCAAAGCCGGAGACCTTTATGGCTATCTTATCGTAGTTGGAATTTACCTGCTGATCTCAAAACTGATCCTGAAAAAATGGAAATATGTGATCCAGACCAGCCTGGTCCTTATCCTGGCCACGGCATCCAACGTCATGCTGAAGCGTTTTATCAACCGTGCCCGCCCGGGCATAGAGCATATGGTTTCGGTTGAAACCCTGAGCTATCCCAGTGGTCACGCCATGAGTGCCATGGCTTTTTATGGCTTCCTTATCTATCTGTGTACTAAATTCAGGATCAACAAATTTTTGAAGATGGGTCTTATTGCTCTAATAGCTTTCATTATCCTAAGTATAGGAATTAGCAGGATCTACCTGGGGGTACATTTCCCTTCAGACATCGTTGGAGGGTATATCGCCGGTTTGATTTGGGTGGTTTTCTGTATTCTGGTGCTGAACCTGATAGAAATTTTCAGAAGGGATCCTGTCGCCTAAAAAAACAAAACCTGTGAAACTTGCTCACAGGTTTTGATTTGTAGCCTCACCAGGAATCGAACCTGGATCTAAAGTTTAGGAAACTTCTATTCTATCCATTGAACTATGAGGCCAATTAACTGCTACTCTTTACTATTTTCAACAATGCTCAAAATTCTTAAGTTTAGGATCCCGATGCTTCGGGACTATTCTATCCATTGAACTATGGGGCCGGTTAACTACTTTTCTTTACTATTTTCAACAATGCTCAAAATTCTTAAGTTTAGGATTCCGATGCTTCGGGACTATTCTATCCATTGAACTATGAGGCCTAAAAATCTAATTCGTTCTGATCTTTATTAGTCTATAATTTACACTTTCTAAAAATAAAAGGTCTCGATCTTTCAGAACTATCTTTTGTAATGAACAATACTAAAAAAGGCTGCACAAAAATAAATGCTTTATTTCAAAATTTAAAGGGCGAATTGCTGAAATCATTTCCCAAATTTGTTTAAATCGTAAATTGGAAATTTAAAGATCAAAATATGAGAAAGATAGTTGTGATAGTGATCATCCTAACCACAGGCCTTGGTCTGGGGTGCAAAACAGAATACATGGGTAATAATATTCAATACACCGGAACCATAAAAGCGGCAGGGATCACCAGTTACCAATACGGTACACACATCCTGGAAAGCGGTGATGATTTTTATGCGCTTAGAAGTGCCGAGGCAGATCTGACCAATTTTGAAGATCAGGAAGTAAAACTTTGGGCAGAGAAGATCGCAGGTTACCCGGTAGATGGTGGCCCGGAATATCTCGAGGTGAAAAAAGTTGAACTGGTAAAACTTGATTGACGGCTTCCAGAAAATTATCTTTACCCCAAAAATCTGCTTTGAAAAAACTACTATTTGTAAGTATTCTATGCTTATTACCTAATTTAAACGCTTATTCCCAGGTAAATGATGAACAAACAGGAGCCTGGTACATGTATTTCTGGGACACTTCTTTCAAGGATTCCAAATTCGGATTACAGGGTGATATTCAATACAGGAACTGGGATATCATTGGAGATCTGGAACAATTATTAATTAGAGGCGGGATAACCTACTCTCCTGTTTCCCAGGTTAAATTAACCCTGGGATATGGGCATATTACCACCGGTGCCTTTGGGGAAAGTAACTCTACCACTACCGAAAGCCGGATATATCAGGAGGCTTTGATCCCTCAGAAAATAAGTGAGCGCATCTATTTAAAGCACAGATTTCGGTATGAACAACGCTGGGTGGAAGACCAGGATTTCAGGACGCGCTATCGCTATAACCTTTTTATAAATATCCCCTTCAATCAGCCCGACCTCAACCGTAATGCCATTTATCTTGCTTTGTATAATGAGCTTTTCATTAATGGCCAGCGTGATATTGGTGGAGGAAGAAGAGTAGAGATCTTTGACCGGAACAGGTTCTATACTGCCCTGGGATATGCCCTAAGAGACAATTTAAAGATCCAGGGTGGTTATATGATTCAAAGCACGAACGCTTTAGATAAAGGACAGCTGCAATTAAGCCTGCACCATTCTTTCTAAAATTCTTACGCGGAAAGTTTATCTTTATTCAATCTTAAAATTTCTCATTATGGGCAGAGCGTTTCTTATTCTATTAATTTTCAGCATAACCTCCATTCACTCTCAAAATATCGGCGTAGAAAAAGATGCTTTTGCACATACCTACAGTATTGTAGCCAGGGATAGTGTTACCGGAGAAATGGCCGTCGGGGTTCAAAGTCACTGGTTTTCAGTTGGATCTATTGTTTCCTGGGGTAAGGCCGGGGTTGGAGTAGTTGCTACACAATCTTTTGTGAATCCTGCCTATGGTCCCGAGGGCCTGGAATTAATGGCTAATGGGATTCCTGCGGAAGAAGCTTTGACCAGGTTAATAGAAAAAGATGAAGGCCGGGCTTTCCGACAGGTTGCTTTTTTGGATGCTAAAGGAAATGTTTCGGGTTTCACCGGAAAGAATTGTGTGGAAGCTGCGGAAGATCTGCAAGGGAAAAACTTTTCTGTCCAGGCAAATATGATGCTAAATGATAAAGTGGTGCCGGCAATGGCCGAAGCTTTTGTTCGCTTTTCAGAATATCCCCTGGCAGAAAGGGTCATGGAAGCATTAAAAGCAGCCCAGGAAGCAGGAGGCGATATTCGGGGAAAACAATCTGCAGCCTTAATAGTAGTTGGGCCAGACCGAACCGATAATAGCTGGGAAGAAAAAAAGATAGACCTTAGGGTAGATGACCATACAGAGCCTATCAAAGAATTATCGCGGCTGTTAAAAGTCGCCCGTGCCTATGAACATATGAACCGGGGTGATCTTGCCGTGGAAGCGGGAGATATGAAAAAAGCTCTGGCCGAATATGGAGCAGCAGAGAAGATGTTTCCGGAGAACCTGGAAATGAAATTCTGGAAAGCTGTGGCCTTAGCCAACAGCGGAAGAATTGAAGAAGCAAAACCAATATTTACGAAGGTTTTTAAAGAAGACAGGAACTGGAAGGAGATGATCACCAGGTTGCCACCATCAGGAATTCTAACTATTTCTGAAGAGGAACTGCGGCAAATAATCGATTAATTTAAATACATTTATAAGTCTAAAGCTATAGTTATGAAAAGTTTACAAAGTATATCCCTTTTATTGATCCTGATGGTATCAGTTTGCCTGTTTTCCTGCAAGGATGAAGAAAAAACGACCACGAGTGAAGAACCGGTTGCCAGCGAAGCCTCCCCGGAAGACCTGAAACAAAATATGGCTAAAAACTCAGACCTTAAGTACAACCCGGCTCATGGAGAAGAAGGTCACCGCTGTGATCTGCCTGTTGGAGCTCCACTTGAAAATACTGCTGCCCAGAGCACTCAACCCATGAACAGTTCTCCGGTTCGTCTCCGGGAAGCAGCTCCAAAGATCAATCCGCCGCATGGTGAACCGGGACATGACTGCAGTATTGCAGTTGGTGCAGAACTTAAATAATCATTTTTTTTCCGGCTCGAAATGAAATAGAAATTATCTGGCCTTGATTGCGACATAAAATGTATGAAAGCTACCAATACTAATTTCTTTTCAGATCTGCAGGTTCAGGATATTGCAATTAGCAGCCTGATAAGTCAAAGGGAGATGTTTACCGAAATTCCTGGTGACTGGCATATCCTGGTAGCAGATATTCGCAATTCGACCCAGGCCGTACAAAATGGTAAACATCATCAGGTAAATCTGGTGGCTACAGGCTGTGTAGTGGCGGTTCTAAATCTGGCAGATGCCAACGATATAAATGTCCCCTTCTTTTTTGGAGGTGACGGCGCTACCTTTCTTATTCCTGAAGTTATCCGGGAAAAATCGCTTGCCGCTCTGAAAAAACACCATAAGAACGCCGAAAAGAATTTCGGCTTCAACCTGTCTATAGGCAGCGTAAGCGTATCAGATATCTATAGCGAAAATGTAGATCTCAAGATCGCAAGGGTGAAAGCCAACCACGTCCTGAATATACCTGTAGTTCTCGGGTACGGTCTCCAGTATGCTGAAGACAGGATCAAACATAATGGAATCGTTCAGGATATTGTTGTGGACGAAACTCCCCTGAATCTTGATGGGATGGAATGCAAATGGGATAAAATAAAACCACCTGATAGTGACCAGGAGGTACTTAGTTTAATTGTTACCGGTTGTGGTGAAACAGATTATTCAAGCAGATATTCTAAGGTAATGATGGCCATAGACGAGATTTATGGCTCTGCAGATCATAGAAAACCCATTAGTGTGCAAAGACTTAAGATCAAAGCGGGTTTACAAAGGATCAAGGATGAAATGAAGACAAAACTCGGGAGATGGGATCTGGGAACCTTTATTAAAAGTTTTATGATTGCCAATTTTGGAGAATTATATCTAAGGAATACCAGTGCCGGCAAAAGCTACCTTCAGAAATTAGTAGAACTTTCAGATAATCTTACCCTGGACGGCCGGATAAATACCGTGATCACAGGAAACAGCAAACAGCGTAAGAGGTTGATTAGGTATCTCGATATGCTGGAACAGAAAGGCTTGATAAAATATGGATATCACGTTAGCGGGGAGAGTATCATGTCCTGTTATGTGAAGGACATGAGCACAGACCAGCATATACATTTTGTAGATGGCGGCAATGGTGGTTATACAAAGGCAGCTAACCACCTGAAAGCAAAATTTCATAATTAGCTGCCTGTGTTAAATCTTAATCTTCAAGCATTCCTGCCCGCTCGGCATCTCTTGGCTCTGGCCAGGACATTTTTTCGCCGGTCCTTCTGCTCACAGGTAAATTAATCTTCTCCCTCGAAGTTTTATCGGGATCTTCACTTGCCATATAAGCAAGTACAGCCGTTAGGATTACATTATTTCTCACATCGTCGAAAACGATCTTATCATAGGTGTCTCTATTTGTATGCCAGGTATAATTCCAGTAATCCCAGCTAAGAGAACTAAGATTGAAGGCGGGAGCACCTGCAGCAACAAACGCGGCATAATCTGATCCTCCTCTTCCCGGAGAGCCCGGAAAATTGGTTTCTATATGCCTGCTTACCTCCTGCGGGACTTCATATAACCAGCTCCCTAAATAGTCATAGGCATTCAGGAATCCATTACCAGAGATATTTACAACTCTACCGGTTCCGTTATCCTGATTGAAAAGTGCCTGAACATTGTCAACTATTTCCGGATGATCTTTCACAAAAGCACGGGAACCATTTAATCCCTGTTCTTCACTTCCCCAATGGCCTACCAGGATGGTTCGTTTTGGGTTAGGATAAAGTTTTTTCAGAATTCGCATGGTTTCCATCATTACGATAGTACCTGTACCATTATCTGTCGCCCCTGTAGCTCCATCCCAGCTATCAAAGTGGGCAGAAAGAATCACATATTCTTCAGGTTTTTCTGTTCCTTTTATCTCTGCGATAGTATTAAAGGTTGGCATTTCTCCAAGTTCTGTAGATTCTGCAAGCACCCTTATCTCCGGTTTATCACCATTTTCTGCCAGCCTGTACAACAAACCATAATCCTCAAGGGAAACATCTATTGTGGGAACTTCTTTTGTATACGCAGAAAAAACCTTATTCACTCCAAATCCTCTGGACCAACAGGAAGAAATAATTCCCTCAGCACCGGCATCTTCGAGAGCTCTTGCTAATTCCTTTCTGGATAAACCTGTATTTCTTAATCTTTGATCCCAAAGTTTATCCAATGAGTCACGCTCTGTTTTCATTTTTTCAAATGATTCTTTGGTTGCCCATTCTTCCCAGTTATAATCTGGTCTTCCTGAAGGCTGAGGCATCGATATCATCACAAATTTACCCTTGACAGAATTTAATTTATTTACAAAATCCAGGGAATCTTTAGCTGCAGGTAAAATAATAACCTCTGCAGATACCGGTTTTTTCCCGGTGGAAGGGCTCCAGGCTAGTTGTCTGGCCTCCAGGCTTTGAATTCTTGGCGAGATAAGGTCTACGTGAGTGATTCCACGTTCCCAGCCTTTCCATTTTCCCCATTCTTCATTCCTGGCAGCTATATCCCAACTGTTATATTTTTTCACCGCCCAGTTATGGGCATTTTTCATTTGAGGCGTTCCCACCAAACGAGGTCCTACCACATCCAGCAGCTCATGCGCCAGATTTTCTAATTGAGAATTTTTATTAGTTTCTGCCACAATCTTTTCCACCATTTCCTGGTGATCTTGTGCAGAGACCTGGAAAATCGTAAATAAGAGCAGTACCAATACTGCATTCAATTTATTGGTCATAAAAAAAAGGTTTAGTTGATTTAGTTTTTTGCATTCCTGCTAATATAGGTTACTATTCGTTTTAGACCTTTATAAGCTGTTATAGTTTAAATTACGATCCAATTTTATTTATCTTGGCGATCTTTTAATACCAGAGCCTTCAAATTATGTTAAGATATTTATCTGTTTTCGTACTTTTTTTATCCTGCTCCCTTCACAGTTTTAGTCAGTCCTCTGAACTTAGCGTAGAAAAGATCATGCAGGATACCCGGTGGATGGGAACTTTCCCCAGTAATGTTAAATGGGGTATACACAGTGAAAATATTTATTTTGATTACAATCCTGAAGATCACCCTGCAGATTCCCTGCATCGCATCAACCTGAAAAATCCTGATAAGATCCTTTTGGTTTCTGCAAAGGAAAAAAGAGACCTGATACCAAATCGGGGCGACTTTAACAGTTCACGATCAAAAATGATCTTCTCAGATGATGGTGATCTTTTTATTTATGATATGAGAACTCGTGAGAAGACAGTATTACTGGACCTTCCTTTTTATATCAGGGATGCGAAATTCATGAGAAATGAAAATATCATCTCTTTTGAAGCCGACAATAATGCTTTTTTATACGATCTGAAAAAAGGCAGTTTAAAACAACTTACACATATAAAAACTGGTTCAGGAAAGAAAGAAAAAGAAAAGGAAGTTTCCGCAAAACATGAATGGCTGGAAAATGAGAACCTGAAGCTTCTCGAAGTGGTAAACCAGAGAAAACAGGATAAGGAAAACGCCAAAGCTTATCTTGAATCTATAAAAGCGAAAGACGACTATGTTTTTCACCTTTCAGGAAAGGAAATAAGAAATTTAAATATTTCTCCAACCGGGGATTTTGTAGGTTTTAGTCTTATAGAGCGTGAACGTGGCCGGGCAACCATGGTTCCCAATTATGTGGATGAAAGCGGATATACAGAAAATCTATCGGCACGCAGTAAGGTTGGGGAAGTAGGATTTTCCGCCGAACTTGCTCTTTATGATCTTAAAAAAGATAGCGTTTTCATGATAGATCTGTCGGGACTTCCCGGGATAAAGGACCTGCCAGATTACGTTTCAGATTACCCGGATGTGGAACGGGAAGAAAAGGCAAGGGAGATCATTCCTTCGCAAATCCATTTTTCTGAAAACGGCGAACAGGCCGTGGTAAACTTAAGATCTAAAGACAACAAAGACAGATGGATTGCCCTGATTGACCTTAATACGGCAGAAATAAAAACTCTGGAAAGACAAAGGGATGAAGCCTGGCTTGCGGGCCCGGGAATTGGCAATACGTTCTATGGCAATGAAACTTTAGGCTGGCTGCCAGATAACAAACATATTTACTTTCAAAGTGAAGAGTCTGGCTTTTCTCATCTATATATCCTGAATATTGAAACAGGAGTTAAAACCGACCTTACGCCGGGAAAATATGAAGTTTTTGATCCGCAGCTTTCAAATGATAAGAAAAACTGGTATTTCACCTCATCCCAAATTCATCCGGGAGAAAGACATTTCTACAGGATGCCGGTTATGGGAGGAAAAATGACCCAACTAACTTCTATGGAAGGTAAAAATGAGGTAAAACTCTCCCCCGATGAGAAATACCTGGCGATCACGCATTCTTATATAAATAAACCCGAGGAACTCTACCTCAAGCCGAATAAGGCAGGTGCTAAAGCGAAGCAACTTACCAGCGGGCAATCTGAAGCCTTTTCGGCTTATAACTGGAAAGAACCGCAATTAGTAACTTTTAAAGCACGTGATGGAGCTCAGGTCCCGGCCCGTCTTTATAAGCCTGAAGAGAACGTAAAGAATGATGCTGCTATTGTTTTTGTTCATGGTGCCGGTTATCTCCAGAATGCCCATAAATGGTGGTCAAGTTATTTCAGAGAATACATGTTCCATAATCTTCTCACAGATCTTGGATACACCGTGATCGATATAGATTACCGTGGCAGTGCCGGCTATGGAAGAGACTGGAGAACTGGTATTTACAGGCATATGGGTGGAAAAGATCTTACAGACCAAGTGGATGGAGTAGAATACCTAATAGAAAATCATAATATCGACCCGGAGAAGGTGGGTATTTATGGCGGGAGTTATGGTGGTTTTATTACCCTTATGGCCATGTTCACCAACGCAGAGATATTTAAGGCCGGTGCTGCGCTTAGATCGGTGACAGATTGGGCACATTATAATCATGGCTATACCTCAAATATTTTGAACAGGCCCTGGGAAGACCCTATAGCTTATCGCCGTTCTTCCCCCATTTATTTTGCGGAAGGTCTGGAAGGAGATCTTTTGATCGCCCACGGAATGGTAGATACCAATGTGCAATTTCAGGATGTGGTCCGGCTGGCGCAGCGTTTAATTGAACTGGGCAAGGACGACTGGGAGTTAGCAGTTTACCCTGTAGAAGGTCATGGATTTGTAGAACCAAGCAGCTGGACCGATGAGTATAGCCGAATACTGGAACTTTTTAACGAAAGTTTGCTGGAAAAAAATTAGAGTAAAAGATCCTCATCTGCAGATCTTCACTGAATAAAACAGAGCTACCCATTGAGGTAGCTCTGTTTGTATGTTAGCTGTTTATTCCTTCCAGGTCATGTTGGTAAGCATAATGCTATACTGCTTTTTAACCGGATCAAATTTAATTTCATAAGAATTCGCATAATAACCGGGAATAGCATAACCTTCTAAAGAAGTTATTGGATAAGAACTTTCAAAATTCCCCGCCGTTAGATATTCCATGGTGATCATAGGTTCATAAAAGGTGAATTCAGAATTATATGATCCATAGATAAAAGTTTCATCGAATTCTTCTGAAGCTGCCTGTTCTTCGGTTATCCAGTGTCTTCCCATTTGGGGAACGGTAACCGGATCATATACATAGCCTTCCGGCCAGTATTGCGCCGGTGGCAGATCTGCCGCAGGGCCGTTATCAATAATAAACGGAATACTTAGTTTTTCTTCTTCAGTAATCCAGTAAAAATGGAAATCAAAGTGCTCTTTCATAAAACCCGGGCCGGCGTGACCATGGGGATGGTATCCAAAATCTATGTGGTCCACCACCATACCCCTGGCTTTGGGGTGGAGGTCCAGAGTGATGTTTACATCTTCTGTACCCGGATGTAACAGGGCTTTTTCAGAAAAAATTACCCCCATTGCAACGGGATTATCTTCACTATCCAAAGTAACCACACTACGTACCACTCCCTTGCCAAATGGCCTGGTAGTACCGTAATAGTGATTTACTTTTTCCCCGGATGCATTCGCAGTCTTAAGATCTAATTTTAAAAGATCAGCATCTGTACTCGCCCTTTCATCTGGCGCACAGGAAGTAAGATTAATTAATAAACAATAGCAAAAGATGATTTGGAGCGCTACGTGAAAATACTTTTTTCTCAACATGACGCTTAATTTTAGTGGAGTTTAAATTTATAACTTTTTTCGTATAAGACTGATTTTCAATAGTTAAAAATAGAAAATAAGAAAATAGAAAATTATTACCTTGGCCGGTAAAATTGATCCCGCACTTAAATTTTAATTATCCATGAAAACAGAGGTTAGGAATAAAACATTAGACCTGGATTTTACCCGAACACAATTCCCGGCACTTGGCAAAGGTTTTACTTTTATGGATAATGCGGGTGGATCCCAGGTTTTGGGCAAGGTTATAGATCGCATTAGTGAATATATGCTAAACTATAATGTTCAATTGGGCGCTTCAAATAAGATATCTGCAGAGGCAGGCGAAAAACTAAAGCAGGTTACCACAGGAATAGCCGCTCTTGTTAACGCTTCCCGGGATGAAGAGATCGTAATTGGTTCTTCCACCACTATGTTGCTAAGAATTTTAAGCCTAACCATTAGTCAACAATGGCAGGAGGGCGATGAGATCATAGTCACAGATACAGATCACGAGGCCAATGTTTCTCCATGGAAAGATCTGCAGGAAAAAGGTTTTAATATAAAAATCTGGCAGGTGAACCGGAAAAGCCTGGAACTTGAAATATCAGAACTGAAAAAATTAATGACCAATCGCACCAGATTGGTGGCGGTAACGCATACTTCTAACGTTCTGGGCACTATAAACCCAATAAAGAAAATTGCCTCGGCCGTACATGAAGCCGGAGCTCTTATCTGTGTAGATGGGGTGGCATTTGCACCGCATAGAAAAGTAGATGTGCGTGATCTGGACGCAGATTTCTATACTTTCAGCTGGTATAAGACGTATGGCCCGCACCTGGCAGTGATGTTTGGAAAATATAATGAGCTTAGCAAGCTTGATTCCCTCAATCACTATTTTATAGGAAAAGAGTCTGTTCCCTATAAATTACAGCCGGGAAATTTCAATTTTGAACTCACCTATGGCCTCCAGGGCATCATTGATTATTACGAAGAAATGTACAGGCATCATTTTAACGGGGATGACCTAAGCTTTTCGGGCAGATTATCCTCTGCCTATGAACTCATAGGGGCTCATGAAGAAAAGATCGCGGCACTACTCCTATCTTATCTCAAAGGAATTCCGGAAATTCAGATCATAGGGATTTCAAGTGCAGATGCCATACTTAGGGTACCTACCATCTCCTTTATTCACAGAGACTTTAAAAGTGATGAGATAGTAGAAAAGGTGGACCAGCACGGTATTGGAATAAGGTTCGGTGATTTTTATGCAAAAAAGCTGATACAGGCTCTGGATCTTGAAGACAAAAATGGTGTGGTTAGGGTAAGCCTGGTACATTACAACACCATAGAGGAGGTAGAAAATTTAATCACCGTATTCAGAGGGATATTTTAGTTCCTGCTAACGATAGTAATAACGGTTAAGGCGGTTAAGAGGTACTTTTATTCCGAAGAAAACAGCCATCCTCCTCACGTTATCATTTACAACTTCGAGGATTTCTGTCTGAGCTCCAAGTTCGAAAGTAATATGGTTTCGAATGCGGTAAGAGGTGGAAATTTTTACGGGTACCGTAATAACCCTGATATCTTCTTCTTTAACCCTTGCTCCATAATCTGGCGATTCCTGAATAAACGCCGCACCGAATCCGGCTCCAAAATACCAGTTGCTTATCTGCCTGAAAGGATCAAAATTGACATAAGGCATAAAGGTCAGGGAATTATAGTATTCGCCGCTCTCGAGGTCTGAAGAGGTTGTCCTCTGAAAATAAAGTTCTGTTCCCAGACCAAATTTAGGTTTGAAATAATAAATATAATAAACACCTGCTGCGTAGCTTGGCTCAAACCCGGATATACTTTTATCATCTCCAACCCCGCCTGGAAAAACACCCTGCGATGCATACAAAGAAGTATGTTCATAATTTACCATAGGACCTATCTCATAATCGCGATAACGCTGCGAATGAGACTTTACGGCAAAAAAGATTAGCAGTAAAAAAACAGACTTTTTAAGCATAGGATATGATCCTTTTCAGTTTGAATGAAGAATAGCTTGAAATTAAAGAAAAAGCCTGAAACCATCAAATAAACATCAATGGTTCAGGCCTTTATATTTATTACAGTTTTTTTAAATTCTTCAATTCGGTTTTATCAGCTTCCATGATGCTAATCGCGTATCCACCACCCGGTACAGATTTTTGTGATAAAGAAGATTTATTATTCACTCTGTATTTTTTGATCTCATAGGCTTGCGGATTGGTCTTATAGTGGGCATCTGCAGCATCTGAATATATGGTTGCTATATATTCTTTCCCTTTTTCAAGAAAATCGAATTTGATCTTCGAAATTCTGGCCTCATTACCGTTCACATTCCCCAGGAACCAATTTCCGCTACCTTTTTCTTTCCTGGCTACGGTAATATAATCACCTGGTTCTGCCTCCAGATAAATACTTTCATCCCAGTCTAAGGCGACATCTTTAATAAACTGGAAAGCATCTGGAAAACGCATATAATGTTCCGGAAGATCTGCCGCCATCTGCAAAGGACTGTACATTGTAACATAAAGGGCCAGCTGATTTGCAATGGTGCTGTTCACATGAGAATTATTATCTGGATTTAATTTACTTATATCCATTTCGAAAATTCCGGGGGTATAATCCATAGGACCTCCAATCAATCTCGTAAAGGGAAGGATGGTCACATGATTTGGTTTGGAACCTCCAAATGCCTGAAACTCTGTTCCCCTGGCAGATTCATTCCCAATGAGGTTAGGATACGTTCTTCTTAATCCTGTAGGCCGAACAGCTTCATGCGCATTCACCATCACCTTATAATCTGCTGCCTTTTTCACCGCATATAGAAAATGATTTATCGCCCACTGTCCATAATGATATTCTCCCCGGGGAATAATATCTCCAACATATCCACTTTTAACCGCCGGATAATCATATTTATTCATGAACTGATATGCTGTATCCATATGACGCTCGTAATTTCTGATCGCTCCAGAAGTCTCGTGATGCATGATCATTTTAACTCCTTTACTTTGCGCATATTCATGAATAGCTTCCACATCAAAATCTGGATATGGAGTAACAAAATCAAAAACATAATCTTTAGAATTTCCAAACCAGTCTTCCCAGCCTTCATTCCAACCTTCAACCAGAACTCCGTCAAAACCATGCTCGGCCGCGAAATCTATATATTCTTTTACATGCCCGGTATTAGCTGCATGCTTACCGTTAGGTTTGGTTTTAGAATAATCTGTTTCTCCAAGTTTTACCGAGGGAAGCTCATCTGTATAATTCCAACTACTTTTTCCCGTGATCATCTCCCACCACACACCAATATATTTCATTGGTTTTATCCAGGAAGTATCATCGAGTTTATTCGGCTCATTAAGGTTTAGGTTCATATTAGATGAAAGTATGTCCCTGGCATCATCACTAACCATGATCGTCCTCCATGGAGACACCGCGGGAGCCTGAATATAAGCCTTATTACCAATAGCATCTGGCGTTAACCAGGATTCAAAGATCATTTTTTCATCGTCGAGGTTAAGGTTCATTAACGAATATTCTTTTAATGCGGCTTCATGGAGATTTATATAGATATTCTCATCTGTTTTCATCATAAGCGAGGTCTGCACGCCTGTTTTGGAAAACTGCTCCTGAGAAGCATTATCTGTAAGTGCCACGTCAAATTTGTCTCTTATTTCAGAAAGCCTGGACTCGGTATAATCATATTCCTGGGAATCATAATCTCCGGGAATCCAGAATGCAGTATGATCTCCGGTCATGGCAAATTGAGTTCGCTCTTCTTCGATGACAAAATAGACGAGACTCTTTTGCTCTGGAAACTCATACCTGAACCCCAACCCGTCATTAAATAGCCTGAATTTCACAACCAGGTTTCTATCTGTGGCCGGTTGAAAGAGATGAACCTCAAGTTCATTATAGTGATTCCTGATCTGCCTGGTTTCTCCCCAAACCGGTGTCCAGGTTTTATCGAAGGTTGTTCTTTCGGTCTTCTGAATTTTAAAATCTGCTAAAAGATCTTTTTCATCTTTTAGGTCGAGTCCCAGTTTACTGGTCGTGATGACCTTATTACCTTTATAGCTAAGATCATAAACCGGGGTTCCATCTTCCAGCAGGGAAAAGTTCATTTCCAGTTGACCGTCAGGGGAATTTAAAGTCTGGGCAAAAATCGTGTTATTCATTCCTATGATACACAGGAAGAAAATAAGTAAGCTTTTTTTCATGATTGAGTTAAATATTACCGGATTAGCGTCCGGGAGCGCAATTTATCAAATATGAACCAATTTTTAGCCGATCGCCTGCTTTAGGTCTTCCAGGAGATCTTCTATATCTTCTACTCCCACACTTAACCTGATCAACGAGTCAACGACGCCAGTCTTTTGTCTTTCTTCTCTGGGAATAGAGGCATGAGTCATACTTGCAGGATGACCCGCAAGGGATTCAACACCACCAAGTGATTCAGCAAGAGTGAAGATCTTAAGTTTTTCAACAATTTTAGTGGCACTGTTAAGAGAACCTTCTTTAGTTGTAAATGAAAGCATTCCTCCAAAACCGCTCATTTGCCTTTTAGCTATGTCGTGATTAGGATGATCATCAAAACCGGGCCAGTAAACCTGGTCTATTCCGGGATGAGACCTAAGGAATTTTGCCACAGCTTCCCCATTCTCACAATGTCGCTGCATTCTAAGATGAAGCGTCTTAATTCCGCGCAGCACCAGAAAACAATCCTGAGGACCGGGTATGGCTCCGCTTGCCTTTTGGATAAAATACAGCTTTTGGTAAAGCACTTTATCTCGTACCACTAATCCTCCCAGAACCACGTCACTGTGTCCACCCAGGTATTTTGTAGCACTATGCATAACTATATCTGCACCCAGGTCCAGAGGTCTTTGCAAATATGGCGAGGCAAAGGTATTGTCTGCTGCCACCAGGACTCCATGCTTTTTAGCGATCCTGGTAACAGCCTCGATATCTGTAATATTCATCATAGGATTAGAAGGAGTTTCCAGCCAGATTAGTTTTGTATTTGGCGTGATATAATTTTCTATATCCCCAGCCTCCTGCATTCCTACAAAATGAAATTTGATCCCCATCTTTTCAAAAATCCGGGTAAACAACCGGTACGACCCTCCATACAAATCATTGGTAGAAATGATCTCATCACCGGGTTCGAATAACTTCAAGACAGCATCGATGGCGGCCAGACCAGATCCAAAAGCGAGTCCATAATTCCCATTTTCAAGATTTGCCAGAGATTTTTCCAGGGCGGTCCGGGTGGGATTTCCGCTTCGGGAATATTCATATCCCTTATGACCTCCAGGGGTACTCTGGGCATATGTGCTGGTTTGATATATTGGAGGCATCACAGATCCATAGGCAGGGTCTGTTTGCTCCTGTCCTCCATGTATGGTTTTTGTATTGAATCTCATATTGTTGATTTTATCCTGGTTAATCCTGCAATTTACAACCGGATTGTCCAGTTTTAATTTTAATCATCCCGTAAGATAATCATCTATAAATTTGAAAAACAAATGTAGCGGGCACGTTGGGCAATCACAAAATTGCCTTTACCTTTATCTCGGTATTTAACAGCTATATATTGTGAAAAGAATTTTGACCATATTTTTGATGGTATTAATGGGTACTTCCTGTGCCGATGAGAAAAACGGAAATGAAAGTGCAAAACCTGAGAGCCTTTCTTTTACTTCTAAAACCATTGAAAAGAAGTTAGATGATTGTGATCCTGAAAAGGGAGACTGCACTTTTATAAGCCTTAGTTTCCCGGTCGCTGAAAATGGTAATGGAGCTGCGGAAAAAATAAATACTAAGATCGAAGATTTTATAGTAAGAACTTTGGACTTCCAGGATGATAGAAATACCGATGATGCTGAAAAACTAGCAGCAAATTTTATCGAGGATTACAAAGAAGCTGCAGAGGAGTTTCCAGACCATGAGTTGGCCTGGGAAGCTACCATACATGGAAAAGTACATTACCGGTCTTCTGCAATAATTTCCATACAATTCAATACAGATATGTTTACCGGTGGTGCTCATGGGTACCGAAGTACAAATTTTGTGAATTTCGATCCCGAAACTGGTGAGATCCTCAACAATACAAAACTTTTTTCAACAGAATTTGAAGATTTTGTGGAAAAGGACTTTCGGGAAAAACAGGGAATTCCGTTAGATGAAAATATAAACAGCACGGGATTACTCTTCGAAAATGACGAATTTCACCTACCAGAAAATATAGGTATAAATGAATCGCAAATTACCCTTTACTATAACGCATATGATATTGCGCCTTATTCTGACGGGCATTTCGTGATGACCTACCAGAAGTCTGAAGTTGCTCAGTTTTTAAAGATTAAAGAAGATCCATCATCACAGCAAAAATAAAATACCGGTTATGAAAAAAGTATATTATCTGTCTACCTGTGACACTTGTAAACGAATTTTAAATGAATTGAAACTCCCCGGTTCTTTCGAACTTCAGGATATTAAATCCGAAAAAATATCAGCGGAACAATTGACGCAGATGCATAAACTTTCTGGGAGTTATGAATCACTTTTCAGTAAAAGAGCCATGCTTTACAAAGAGAGAGAGCTTAAAAATAAGGAGCTTTCTGAAGATGATTACAGGAACCTCATCCTGGAACATTATACATTTTTAAAACGACCAGTGATCATTAATGAGGATAGGATATTTATTGGGAATTCAAAAAAGACCGTAGCACAGGCGAAAGATTCTATCAATGGATAAGAAAAGGATGCTGGCCATCATAGCGGCATTTACTGCCAGCGCGATTTACGGGGTTAACCACACAATTGCTAAAGGTCTTATGCCTTTATATATTGAACCTTTCGGTTTTATTTTGCTTAGGGTTACCGGCGCCGCTATTCTATTCTGGATCATCAGTATTTTTGCTCCAAAGGAAAAGATCGCCAATTCAGACTGGCCCAGAATTCTGGGATGTGCCGTATTTGGCATGGTGATCAATATGCTTTTCTTTTTTAAGGGCCTTAGTCTTTCCACACCTATTAACAGCTCGGTGATCATCACGCTTTCGCCGGTAATGGTACTTATCCTAGCAGCCATCCTCATAAAGGAAAAGATCACCCTGCTAAAAACTTTAGGTATCATTGTAGGAATGGCCGGGGCGATAGTCCTCGTACTTTTCAGTAAAGGAGAGAATTTTAATGCTCCTAATATCCCATTGGGAAATATTCTTTTTATAATAAATGCGTTCTCCTATGGTCTTTACCTTATTCTGGTCAAGCCACTTACTAAAAAATATCATTCAATTACCCTGATGAAATGGCTTTTCCTTATTGCTGTTTTTATTAATCTCCCGGTAACCCTGAACGAGTTTATGGAGGTGGACTGGGCGGTACTTCCAATTGATGCTATCTGGAAAATGGGATTTGTCGTGCTGGGTACAACATTTATGACCTACCTATTAAATATATATGCGCTAAAACAACTTTCTCCTTCTACAATAAGTGCATTTATATATTTACAGCCATTAATTGCCATAAGCTTTGCGATCTCGGTAGGTGCAGACAAGTTAACCCCGGTCAAAGGTATCGCTGCGGCACTGGTATTTATAGGAGTTTATATGGTAAGCATAAAGAAAACAAAAATAAAAGCCTAAGCTCATAATTTAATAGAACCCCGGCCCCACTGCACTTGATCCTGCTGCCAGTATTGCTATTACCACAAAAGCAGCCACTGCTGCAAGACCAATCGTGGCCAGAGTAGATGTAGTATAATTTTTTGCCTGGATTGCATCGATCTTCAAATTTTCCAGATTGAAACGATAGAAATTACCACTTTCACGGCCAATTATACCAAAATCCTGCAGCTTTTTAGAGGCACTTGAATTTTCACGGGCATAGCCATACACTGCATCACCACTAATTTCTATTCTTTTTAAAGTGATTTTTTCTCCCTGCGATTTCACTCTCACTTTCCGGCTGGTTTCAGCCGCCTGGTCCAGGCTAATATTTTGAGACCGGTAAATACTGCAACTTTGAAGAAGAATTAGAACAGCCAAAGCCTGCCCCAGCAACTTAAAGGTAAATTGAAAAATTTTCATATTCCTGAGATTAACGATTAAGCATAAGCGCAGGAAGAAAAGGGAAATTCAAAATATAAAGATACTGATTATCAGAAAGATAAAACCTTAAACAGTATCTTACATGCCAGACATAAAATAATCAACTATTTAAAAACCCGCAGAATTAGTGAGATTAGATCTTCTCCAATTCTTCAGGTGTAAGATTCTGGGGGCGTTTGCCAAACTTTCTGGTGTCTTCTTTAGATAAGATCCTGAAGTCTTTTGACTTCAAACTCCCGTCTAGTTTATTGAACAATTCCTGAGGCAAGGTGGTAAGTTTGCGTTCCTCAAGATCTATCCAGGATCCCATCATTTCGCAGGAAGCACAGTGATTTCCAGAATGATCATATATCTTATGAGTAAATTCGAAATACATTCCATTCTCAGACATACCGCTTAATTCCAGGGTAACAGTTACCGGTTCACCGGCAAAGATTTCTTTGAAATAATACACATGTTCGTAAAAAACAATAGGTCCAAGATTATAGTGGGATAATTGCTTCTGGCCAAAACCATTTTCAGTTAAAAAACTCATCCTGGTATGACTCATAAAATTTATAAAGGCTGAGTTTGCCAGGTGCCTGTTCGCATCCAGGTCACTCCATCTTATTTCGAATTTTTTATGGTACATGTTCTTCAATTTCTTCAAAACTACCAATAATTATTATGCGTGCATAAGCTATTTTACCTAAGTTTATATTAAAATTGGAAGATGCCGATTGTCAAGGGAAATTATAGTCCTCCGGGAATATTTAAGAATGGAGATGCTTCTACTATATATGCCGCAACATTAAGAAAGGTGGATCTGCCAGGATATAAAAGGGAACGCATAGAAACCAGCGACGGTGACTTTCTGGACCTGGACTGGATCCTGAAACAAAAAGATGATCCAAACAATTTGGTCATCCTGCTGCACGGTCTTGCTGGTAAAACCGACAGGCCTTATATGAAGGGAATGGTCAAAGCATTTAATGATAATAACTGGGATATTCTAGCTATGAATTTTCGGGGATGCAGTGAGGATCTAAACCGTCGTTTCCGCAGCTATCATGCCGGGGCCAGCGATGACCTTGCGCAGGTAATGACTCATGTTTTATCCCTGGACAGGTATGATAAAATAGCCCTCGTCGGGTTTAGTCTTGGGGGCAATATGCTCATGAAGTATCTGGGAGAAAACCGAAGCCGCCCGGAGCAGATTATTGGAGCAGTGGGTATTTCTGTCCCCTGCGATCTTGCCGGATCCCTGGGGGCTATCAATAAAATGCGGAATTTTGTCTATTCGAAGAGGTTTGAGCTAAACCTAAAACAACATCTCTATGACCGGGCAGAAAAATTTCCGGAGAGGATCAGCAAAAAAGACATTTCGGCCTGTAAGTCCCTGAGAGATATAGATGATTTGTATACTTCACGGGCCCATGGATTTAAAGATGCTTCAGAATATTACCGTGAAGCCAGTGCCAAAAATTTCCTGGATGGAATTAATGTACCAACTCTTATGATCAATGCCGGGAACGACAGCTTTCTTTCAGAGAAATGTTACCCATATAATGCCGCCAAAGATTCAGAATATCTTCATCTTGAGGTTCCAGCCTATGGTGGTCATGTTGGTTTCGTAACCAACAATGCCTATTATTACCACGAACAGCGGGCAGTAAACTTTATTGAATCGTTGCTGTAAACCATTAGTTTTAATTCTGCATCGATAGGTGATTCAATTGGAGATGCTATAGAATTGATTATCTTTGCGCAAGCTTTTAAAATTCAGGCATGATCCAATCTATGACAGGCTTCGGGAAAAGCGTTACACAAATTCCCAACAAAAAAATCACAGTAGAGTTAAAATCTCTGAATAGTAAAAATTTTGACCTGAATGCCCGCATTCCTTCTCAATACCGTGAAAAAGAATTAGATCTTCGGAATATCATTTCTAATTCCCTGGGGCGCGGGAAAGTTGACCTTTCCATTTATGTGGAATACACGGGAGAACAAACTTCTACCAATGTGAATGCTCCGGTGGTGAGGAACTATATGCAACAGCTTAGAGAGATCGTTAATGTTAGCGAAGTGGAATTATTGAAAATGGCCGTAAAAATGCCAGATTCTCTAAAGACCGAGCGTGATGAAATTGATGAGGAAGAATTTGAAGTGATCGAGACTGCTGTTAAGGAAGCTTTAACCGAGATCAACAAATTCAGGTCTGACGAAGGTAAAGCGCTGGAAAATGACCTTTCGCTAAGAATTGCCAACATCAGGCAACTCCTGGAAGATGTCATCAGGATAGATCCAGACCGGGTAGATGCAGTTCGGGAAAGGTTAAGAAAGGGAATTGAAGAGATCAAAGAACAGGCCGATGAAAATCGTTTTGAGCAGGAGATCGTTTATTATATTGAGAAATTTGATATTACCGAGGAAAAAGTAAGACTGGATAATCACCTGGATTATTTTCAAAAGACTTTAGACAGTGATGATTCCAACGGAAGAAAACTTGCCTTTATATCCCAGGAAATAGGACGGGAGATAAATACGATTGGGAGTAAATCCAATTATGCACCCATGCAGCAAATGGTGGTGCAAATGAAGGATGAACTGGAAAAGATTAAAGAACAAATTCTAAACGTACTCTAAATGAGCGAAGGAAAACTTATCGTATTTTCTGCTCCCTCGGGATCGGGTAAGACTACGATAGTACGTCACTTATTAAAGCACCAGGAATTGAAACTGGATTTTTCCATTTCTGCTACTTCCAGGGAACCACGAGGAAACGAGGTGGATGGCCAGGATTATTACTTCCTGTCTTTAAAAGATTTCAAGCAGAAGATCAAAAACGATGAATTCCTGGAATGGGAGGAAGTTTACCGTGACAATTTCTACGGCACCTTAAAAAGCGAAGTAGAACGTATCTGGAATAAAGGTAAGCATGTGATCTTTGACATCGATGTGGTTGGAGGCCTTGATATTAAGAACATTTATCCAGACAGAACGCTTGCTGTATTTGTAAAACCGCCCAGTATAGAAGAGCTTAAGATACGATTGAAAAAGAGGAAGACCGAGAGTGACGATAAGATCAATATGCGGGTAGCGAAGGCTTCTATTGAACTGGCTACGGCCCCGCAATTCGACTTTATAATAGAAAATAATCATTTAGGCACCGCTTTAAAAGAGGCTTATAGCCTGGTTTCTAATTATGTTGGTGCTGAAAAACCAGAAGAATGAACAGGAAGGTAGGTTTGTTTTTCGGAACTTTTAATCCTATTCATACCGGCCACCTGATTATCGCCAATCATATGGCTGAATTTTCAGACCTGGATGAAGTCTGGCTGGTGGTTACACCACATAATCCACACAAGAAAAAAAGCAGCCTGCTGGATAATAATCACCGGCTGGAGATGGTTTATAAGGCCTGCGAAAATTATCATAAACTAAAACCAAGTAATATAGAATTTGGTTTGTCCCAGCCTAATTATACTGTTAACACCCTGGCGCATCTCCAGGAAAAATTTCCTACGAACGATTTCTGTTTAATTATGGGTGAGGACAACCTGAAAAGCTTCCATAAATGGAAAAATCATGAAGTTATCCTTGAAAATCACGAGATATATGTCTATCCCAGGATATCTTCAGGAGAAGTTAAATCTGAATTAACTGATAATCCTAAAATCACGAAAATAAATGCTCCTATCGTGGAGATCTCATCTACATTTATTAGAAACGCGATAAAAGAGGGTAAAAATATCAGGCCCTTGCTGGACCGGGAAGTCTGGAAATTCATCGATCTGATGAATTTTTATAAAAAGTAAAAAGACTGTTTAAAAACCTATTTTGAATCTTCCTTTTAGCTGATTGATCCTACTTTTTTCATCGTGGAACTACAAGCTTTAGAACGTCGTCTGCTCTCAATTTAACATCCTCAAAATTCTTAAACAGTCTTTTTTTTATTTTCTTTTTTCGTCTAGTGGCGGAATTCTTAAAACCTGCCCCGGGTAAATCTTATCGGGATCCTGCAACATTGGCTTATTAGCCTCGAAGATGAGCGGGTATTGATTCGCATCCCCGTAATGAGCTTTTGAAATCTTACTTAAGCTATCACCTCTTTCTACAGTATGGAAAACAGCTTCAGGCTCTGAGTTAATTACATCCATCCGGTCATCAACCTGGGCAATACCTTCAGTATTTCCAATCACCAGTATTATTTTCTCTCTGGTCGCCTGGTCCATTGCTTTACCGGAGACCACTGCCATGTCATTTTCTATGTTTATTTTTAGATTTTCAGCCTTTAAATTCAGGTCTGCAATGGTTTCCTCAAGTTTCCTGGCTGCTTTTTCATTTTCCTGCTTGTGATCTACAGTTTCAACTTCGGTGGTATTTGATTTTTCCTTCCCGAAAATCTTTTTTCCTGCTTCTTTAATAAAAGAAAATAATCCCATATTATTGATTTGTAGTTAGTTAATTAAATGTACAAAAGTGAAGGAAGTTAGAAGGTCTTTCTAATCCTAAAGTTTTCCAAAATTAATCTGAACCTTAATTAAAAAAACCGCCTCTGTGGAAGCGGTTTTTTCAACTAAATAACCAACCAAAAAAACTAAGACGCTCTAAAGGGAATACTTACCTTTTAGAACATATTAATAACGATAGCATTCAGAGTAGATTGCACCTTCTAAAGCTATTCTTCTGTTAAAGTTGAAATATCAGATTATTATGGAATTCGCAATAAAAAAACCTAAAAACAGAGAAAACCTTTAAATACATCTAATTTTGCTTATTTTTGAAGCCGAGAATTTAATGTATATGGATAAAGCTCCTAGTTTTGGCGTTATTGGTGGTGGTAGTTGGGCTACCGCAATTGTAAAGATGTTAAGTGAAAACCTTAGTGAGGTGAACTGGTATATGCGCAGCGTTTATGCCCTGGAGCACATTAAGAAACAGGACCATAACCCGAATTATTTAAGTTCTGTGGAATTCAATGTAGATCAACTTAATCTTAGCAATGATATAAATGAAGTGGTGGAGGTATCAGATTTTATAATATTTGCTATTCCTTCAGCATTTCTAAAGCGCGAACTAGACAATCTAAAAATACCTTTGCATGATAAGGTGGTTTTTTCAGCAATTAAAGGGATAGTTCCCGAAACCAGCCTGATCGTGGGAGAACATTTTAATGAATATTTCGATGTTCCCATGGAAAACATCGGGGTTCTTACAGGTCCCTGCCATGCAGAAGAAGTTGCGTTGGAAAGACTCTCCTATCTTACTGTTGCCTGCCAGGATGAAAAGAAAGCCCAAATCGTCGCCGGCTTTTTAGGTAGTGATTACATCACCTGCAAAATTAGTGATGATGTAATAGGAACAGAATATGCTGCTGTTCTGAAAAATATCTATGCGATCGCCGCGGGTATTGCACACGGGTTAGGCTACGGGGATAATTTTCAAAGCGTACTTATGAGTAACGCCATTAGAGAAATGAAGAAATTCATCAAGAAGGTCCATAAAATGAAGAGGAATATTAATGACTCTGCTTACCTGGGAGATCTTCTGGTGACCGGTTATTCTGTATTTAGCCGTAACCGTATGTTTGGTAATATGATAGGTAAAGGATATACCGTGAAAAGTGCGCAGATGGAAATGAGTATGATCGCAGAGGGCTACTATGCTACGGAAAGTGCCTATAAGATCAATAAAGAAAAAGGTGCCAAAACCCCGATAATCAATGCTGTTTATGCCATTCTCTATGAGGGTAAGAATCCTAAGCAGGTCTTCAAGAAACTAGTTGACAAGCTGGATTAAATATAAGTTTTTTCCTACAACATCATCTTCAAAGAACTGACAATTAAACATTTCAACGATATATCTTGGAATGTTAAAGATTTTAGCAGTATATTTACTTTTCCAAATCTAATGAACCAAATTATCATGAAAAAAAATCTGCTGATTTTAAGCCTGTCTCTTGGACTGGCTTTTA
The DNA here is from genome assembly GCF_007050985.1 of Christiangramia sabulilitoris. Classification (GTDB taxonomy): domain Bacteria; phylum Bacteroidota; class Bacteroidia; order Flavobacteriales; family Flavobacteriaceae; genus Christiangramia; species Christiangramia sabulilitoris. Next base: position 1,369,623 of record NZ_VHSF01000001.1, on the reverse strand, counting down.
CAGGTTGTCAATCTGATGCAACTGCTGAGGATCCTCAGGAAGTTGTTGAAATTCAGAATTCTTTAAAAGAAAAAAAACACGACCCTAACAAACTTCACATCCCTATGCGGAATGAACCAGAAGATGGTTTAAGCGCTAATTTACATTTGCCTCAATTCTTCAAAGGTGCCTTAGCCGATTGTGACACCTATCATCATTATGATGGTGGCGACAGCATTATGGTCCTGGAGGAAACTCCACAATCTTACCATGGAGAAGTTAGTGTGAATAATATTGAATTAAACGACCAGTTAAATATCTGCGGAACTGTTGAAACCAGTGAAGATGTAAAAATCAATTATGCCGGGGTATTCAATTTTGGTGGAGAAATGCATGTTAAAGGTGATGTAACCGTACTTTATGGTGGGCACTTTGTAATAGAAGGAGATGTACTTATCGAAGGTGATCTTACCTTAGGTAAAGGAGCCACTTTACAATTCCTGGGAGAGGAAAGCAGTCTACAGGTAAATGGTAAATCTAAAGTACATAAGAAAGCCATCATCCAGGGAACATTCGAGGATGTATCGAACATTATCAAAAAATAAAATCCCATTAAAAGTTTTAAAGACCGGCTAAAAACCGGTCTTTTTTATTTTAAAAATATCCGTTATCAGTTTTTTCTTACTCTTCATCGAAAACCAGGGCTCACTGATTAATTTATGTTTTTCTTCTGAAACCAATTGCTAATTTTACTTCCCGAAATACTAACTATTTATGTTTAAAAGATTACTAGGATTAGGCCTTTTTACAGCCTTAATTTTCACCTCTTGTGAAAATGACGATTCTATTCCAGAAAGCCTGGATAAAGATTACAACACCTCTAATGATGAATCAGAACTTGATTCAGCGATCAATTTTGATGAGACCGGGGTTATAGGAATAGCAAATATCAATAGTCACAGGGGAGAAGAATCGGCCTCTGCCTTTGGTATAGAACAAATCGCTTTTATAGAACCTCCTGTGGTCAATGGCGAATCCTTACGCGCAACCCATGTAGATGTAAAAGGTGACTTCGCCTATGTTTCGTATAACAAAGAAGGCGCAATTTATCTTGGCGGTATAGATATTATAGACGTAAGCGATAAATACCACCCGGTGCTGGTTAGCAGAATGAAAACCGATATTGCCGATATTAATTCATTATATATGGACAATAAGGGCTACCTGGTTTTCACGGGAGCCTCGGCTAGAGAAGCAAATGATGGTGCCGGTAACCGCAGCATTCAGGGGTTTGTAGCTGTTCAAAACGGTCGGTTTTCAGGAGATTTCCAGATAGATTACAGCAATCCCGGTAATGCCGGTGTTCATATTCTCGTAGTAAATGGTGAAGCGATCATTATTAGCGGAGATGCGGGAGGAGTAGGGAATTTCACGTATCCCGGCTATCTTACCCCTTTTGACAATAAGTCTTTTCTGGACTATGGCGACCTTAGATCTGCAGCATATAAAAACAATATCCTGGCCGTATTAAGTGGTGAAGCTGGTCTTTTAAGCCTTGGTATTAATGGTGGACTCGTCGAGAATTCCAGAATACCAACGGCTGCCCTTACCCCGGAATCTAAAAGGACTATCGCGTGGTTTGGTGATAATGTATTGGTATCTGAAGGCACTGAAGGAGTAGGAATTTACAATTTCGAAGCCGGCACAAAAATTGCCAGCCTTCCATTAAAGGTACATCCTGACGCTACTGCAATTAGCACGAGCGACCAGGTTACCAATGCTGTTTCTACCGACAACAACTTCATCTATATGGCCAATGGTGGTGCGGGCCTTGATATCATAAAACTTAATGAGAGGTTGAATCCCCTGGCCGAAGGTATTGCTGAAATTCAGGGAAGTGCAAACTTTGTTCAGGCCAAAGGAGAATATATTTACGTAGCTTCAGGCCGCGGTTTGAAGATCCTGAAGATCGTAGCTCCTCAGGCTGATGAAATACAATCTGCCGGTTTCCTGAATTGTTCAGAATATAATGCTTACGCCGGAGATAAAAATTTAAATATAGCCTCTGGAAAAGAATTCTCTTACAGTGGATTGATGAACCTGAAACACCTTAATGTGAATGGAATATTGAACTTCTGCGGGGATATGCTTATTGAAAGTAGTGCCAACCTAAGCAGTGACGCTATTTTAAATATGTCTGGTAACTTTAAGCTTGGAAATAAAAAATCTACTGAAAATCTTATAATAAACTCCAACAGCAAATTTAAAATAGAAGGTGTAATGGAGATACATGGAGATCTTCATATAAACAGTGGTGGAACCCTTGAATTCGTAGGGAACGATTCAAAGATTTATGTATCTGGAGAAGTTCGGGTTCACAGTGGCGGAGAAGTACTGGGAGAGTTCGAAGATCTAAATAATAAATTCTAACAAATCACATTGATATCAATTAAAAAGCCTCTGGAATTACTCAGAGGCTCTTTCAATTTTGTAGGATATCCCACAGATCTATTTTGCCAAAATTCCTTTTTCAGGGATCACGGGGATCTTCGTAAGATCTTTTTCTTTTATACTATTTGCTCTAAACACGAAAGTTTTCTCCATCATCTTCGAACCCTCAAAATAAGTTACTTTAAACTCGTTATTAAGCTGAAGAACCTCATCCTGCAAATATTCGATTTTAGCAAAATTCCTGGCCGGGAGCACCTCTATTTTATGCCGCATTAATGAGGTTTCTCTTTTCTTATCATACCCTTTAGAAACAATTAAAACCATCTCTAATGGATCGTTAGAATTGTTTATGAGGTATACGTTCCATTCATAAGTCTCAAACTGTTCATTAAAAACCTTGACCGCGGCCAGATGAACATCCTTAACTTCGGGTATTTCAATATCTTTTTTCAAAACTTATCTTTCGCTTTCTTCTTTATTTTTAGCCAGAAGATCCAAAGTATCGCCAGGGCAATAGCTAATAATATTAAGCCCAGGGTAACCTTGATCAAGGCAACAACAAAAGTGACATATATGATGATGCCTATGATTACTGCTGCGAGAATAAGAAGAACTTTATTATTCACTAAAGGGCAGATTTAAACTGTTCCAGGAAACGAAGATCGTTTTCATAGAACATACGTATATCTTCTATCTGGTATAGCAACATGGCGATCCTTTCAATTCCCATCCCGAAAGCAAATCCGGAATATTCCTGAGGATCTATATTACAATTTCTCAGAACATTTGGATCTACCATACCGCAACCCATGATTTCCAGCCAACCGGTACCTTTGGTAATCCTGTAATCGGTTTCGGTTTCCAGTCCCCAATAGACATCAACCTCGGCGCTTGGTTCGGTAAACGGAAAATATGAAGGTCTGAGCCTTATCTTGGATTTCCCGAACAGCTGCTTAGTAAAATACAGGATGGTCTGTTTCATATCTGCAAACGATACGTTCTTATCTATATATAGTCCTTCCACCTGGTGAAAAATACAGTGTGATCTTGCAGAAATAGCCTCATTCCTAAAAACCCTTCCCGGAGAAATGGTCCTGATGGGCGGCTTATTCTCCTCCATATACCTCACCTGTACCGAAGATGTATGGGTTCTTAGTAAAATATCCGGGTCTGTTTGTATAAAGAAAGTATCCTGCATGTCTCTTGCGGGGTGATACTCTGGAAGATTCAGGGCGGTAAAATTATGCCAGTCATCTTCCATTTCCGGTCCTTCAGAAACATTGAAACCAATATTTGAAAATATCTCGGTAATCTGGTTTTTTACCAGGGAAATTGGATGACGGGAACCGATCTCCACAGGCTCTGCCGGTCGCGTGAGATCACCGTAAACACCTTTTTCTTCTTCATTATTCTCCAGCTCCTCTTTTAAAGCATTTACTTTCTCCTGTGCAGCCGTCTTTAATTCATTTATTGCCTGCCCAAAAGCTTTCTTTTCCTCATTAGGAACATTCCTGAATTCCGCAAAAAATTCGTTCAGCAATCCCTTTTTACCAAGATATTTAATTCGAAAAGCTTCGATCTCGTCTTTCGTTTTAGCATTAAAGCTTTCAACATCAGCGATATGCTCTTTAATTTTATCGATCATAGGTGATTTCGTTTCGGAAGCGCAAATTTAATAAAATTTAAACCTAAACCTCTTCTTTTAAAGGCTTATTCGGTTTAATCTCAAGCCCGGCTTGTTGTACCGGCAGCTTATCCTTATAGATATACTTTATCAGGAAAAAGACCGATAAGGCTCCAAATACATGCCATAACCAATGGGTTCCCATTGGAATTATATAATAAAATCCGTCCAGGATCCTGAACCCGATGGCAAAACCAAAACTAAGAAAAGCCAGAAGTACATATCCCCAATTGTGTAGTTTCGTGGTATAGAAATAAGTAACGAGGGGCAACAGTAACCCGATGGCCGTGGCGATATAACCTATGGAAGTTTCCAACCCCCTTGGAAGCGGCAGCATTCTGATTCCGAAGACCAGGAAAAGAACGACAAGGATCAGGGTCGTTCTGCTTTTCCGGGTCATTTTTAGCTTAATGGTATAATACACCGAAACTGCCAGGCAAAGTAAAACGATAGGCAGCCAATCCATATACATCCAGATATCATGGCTCCGGGTGGCATGATATACGGTCCCACCAATAAAACCTAAAAAGAGGACCGGAATGCTCCAGGCCAGAAACCGGTGATTATTATAGTCTTTATAGACTTTTAGCGAATAGTAAATGACTATGCAGAGAAAAAGAATATTACTATAAGTATTAAATGGCTCTACAGGCAGTCTGCCGGCCATTGTTTCCTGGTAAACCGGACCGCTATCATAAGGAAACGCGAGTAAAAGTGCCCGCCAGTTCATTTAAGAGATATATTCTTTTTCCATAAAATATTGTACGATGGCTTCTTTCATAAGGACAGACTGTTCCCCGGCTTTTAGGGTGGGCAATTGCTCCTTTACTTTAAAATGCGGCCAGCCATCATCATCAAAAAAGTCGAATTCGTAATATCCGTAAGGTTCCAGCAACGTACAAATAGCGATATGCATCAGATCCAGTTTATGATCTTTCTTGAAACGCCGGTGTGGCTGTCCTAATTCCTGTACTCCAATAAGGTATATTATAGCATCCAGCTCCATTAACTCCCCGTCTGCAAACTGGTCTGAAAGTTTTTTCTGGACTCTCTCCCATCTTTCTTTTAATTGTTCGTCTCTTGCCATGCCGCAAAGATACCATCTAGATTTAATAATTATTATATTTGATTTATGAATACTGTGGATATTATTTTAAGCCTGGTGCTATTATATGGGCTGGTACGGGGCTTTTTTCGAGGTTTGCTTGCAGAGCTTGCTTCGCTGGTAGGGATCATAGCCGGAATTTACGGCGCAATACACCTCTCCCATTTCTTCGGAGATTTCCTTTCCTTAAGAGTCGACTGGCAACCTCAATACATTAATCTCATCAGTTTTGCAGTCACTTTCGTGATCATAGTAGTTCTTGTCTCCCTGGTGGGGAAAATGCTGACCAAAATCGCAGCTTTTGCCGCCCTGGGAATCGTGAATAAGCTGTTAGGCGGGGTATTCGGATTATTGAAAATGGCTTTTATCGCCAGTGTTATTATAATGTTCTTTAATGCCACGAACGAGCGTATCGAAATAGTGGAAAGCCAGACCTTACAGGAATCCATCTTATATGATCCTGTGGCAGTAATAGCCCCGGTGATCTTACCTTCTATCATCAAACAAGTGAAAGAAAAAGATCTTTTGAATGATGGCGAAGACGACCGTTATTCTACCAAATAGAAAATCCGGGAACATAACTAAAAAGTCACCTCCCCGGATCTTTTGATTCTAAAAATTGTTATGCCTGTAAAATTCTATAAAAGGCTTACTTTCCCGGTAGAAATAGAATAAACTCCTCCTACGATCTTTATTTCTCCATTCTCTTCCATTTCCTTTAGAATAGGAGATTTTTCTCTTATCCTGTCCATAGTGAGTCTAACATTATTCTCTACTACATCAGCAACGAAAGAATCATTTTGAGAGTTTCTTTCACCCTCTGTTTTCGTGGCTTCCACAGCCGGTTTAATATTGCTGAGTAGGTGAGTAATATTGCCCAATTCCACATTGTCACAGGCAGCTTTTACCGCTCCACAACCTTCATGGCCAAGTACAAGTACTAATTTACTACCGGCGACCTTACAGGAATACTCCATGCTTCCTAGAATATCTGTATTTTCAAAATTACCCGCAACCCTGGCTACAAAAATATCTCCAATTCCCTGGTCAAAGACCGTTTCTACGGCAACCCTGGAATCTATACATCCAAGAACCACGGCCTGAGGCCACTGTCCACCACTGGTTTTCTCTATCTGAGAAGAATAATCCCTCGCCTCCATTTTCTTCCCGGTAAATCTTTTATTACCGTCCATCAGGTTTTGTAGTACAGCATCTGGAGTTAAGGAATCCTGTTTTTCTTTGTTTATTATTTCTTTGATCATAATTATGGTTGTTTAATTCAAATCGATGTGCAAATCACATCGATTTGATATGTTTATTGGTTTAAGCTGGTTTCTTATCTAAATTAAAAAACTGCTGATAGCTGTCAGGATTTTCCACGATACCTCTTTCAGAAACTAATTTGATATCGATATTTCGTTCTTCAGCTTTAATTTTAAAATCATCCAGGATTTCGATAATATCATTATCAAGGTATCTGGTTTGTCTGGTATCAAGGATTAAATAAGAGTTTTCTTCAAGATTATTCAATTCCTTCAAAATCGCACCTTTATTTATAAAAGTAACTTCCTCAGCAAGTCTCATTTTAACGGTTTTTCCGCCATTGTCAATATTTTCAATATGTAGAAAATAAGAATTCTGGTAGCTCTTAATAAGAATCACAAAGATCCCTACAATAAGACCAAGGCTAATACCTATTAAAAGGTCTCCAAAAACAATACCTACTACGGTCACGGTAAATGGAACAAATTGCTTCCATCCTGCCTGGTACATTTGTACGAATAATTTCGGCTTGGCCAGTTTATATCCAACCAGGAATAATATAGCTGCTAATACTGATAGCGGAATATAATTCAAAACACGAGGAATAATTATTACCGAGATCAATAATAAGAAACCATGCATAATAGCCGAAAGCTTGGTTTGTCCTCCAGACTGTATGTTCGCCGAACTTCTTACAATTACCTGGGTAATTGGCAGACCCCCGATTAATCCTGAAACCACATTTCCGGTTCCCTGGGCAAATAGCTCACGGTTAGTTGGAGTTGTTCTTCTATGAGGGTCCAGCTTATCTGTTGCTTCCACGCAAAGAAGGGTTTCCAGACTGGCAACCAGAGCCATGGTAAAGGCGGTGATCCAGATCTGGGAAGTTCCTATCATTTTAAAGGATGGAAAGGTAAACTGCCCCACGAAGGAATCAAAACTATCTGGAACTGGAACATTAACAAGGTGTTCCTGGGAGATAGATAAATTTTCTGAATCCCTGGTTAAAAGGAAATAAATGATCCCTACTGCAACGGCAACCAAAGGTCCCTGGATCAATTTAAAGATCTTACCTTTTTTAGATAATACTTTTTCCCATAATACAAGTATGGCCATACCTATAAACGCTATGATCGTTGCCCCTGGGCTAATATTATTTACGATATTAAAGATCTCTGAAAAAGTATTCTCTCCATCTACCTGAAAAAAGGCCCAATCTCCCAGCGGATCACTATCATAACCAAAAAAGTGCGGGATTTGTTTTAGAATAATTATGATCCCGATACCGGTAAGCATTCCTTTTATAACCGAAGAGGGAAAGTAATAACCTATAATACCGGCTTTAAGAACCCCAAAAAGGATCTGGAGGATTCCGGCGAGAACTACAGCCAGTAAAAAATCCTGGTAACTAAGTGTTGCTAAAGCAGCTAGCACAATTGCAGCAAGACCTGCTGCAGGACCACTTACCCCAAGGCTGGAGCCACTAAGAGATCCAACTACAATACCACCAACAATCCCGGCAATTAAACCTGAAAAAAGTGGCGCTCCACTGGCTAGAGCGATACCCAGACATAAAGGTAGAGCGACAAAAAACACGACAATACTTGCCGGAAAATCTTTATTAAGATGTTTAAACATAATACAATATTATTATCCAGGCTCAACACATTCGAACCTGCTATTAAATTTTAAAAATTGGGAAAGGCTAATCCGGAATTTCGGAAACACCATAGATCACAGAATGATCGCTTAAATCTGCAGTATTATGCTCTTTTTGGAGGGGGAGAAGTAACACTAAGAAAGACATCATAAACATTCTCTTTATAATAATGTCCGTCTGTCCCTCTGGTCTGCAAGAAATGAATGCTTTCATAATTTGAATCCATTTCTTCAATTGTATACTCAAATGTAATCTGATTCTTTGAAGAACTTTCTTCCTCATTGACATTATAGGCAATGGAAATATCTATAGAACTGTCTACTAAAGCGATGATGCTAGGCGTGAACAGAAAACTAATAAATACAAAAGAAAGTATGTATGCAAAATTTTTCACAGAAGGCAAAAATAAGATATTTAATTAGAAACTCAATAAATCATCCATATCGTATATTAAATCTAATATAGAACGATCTTATAGCATCCTGATATCTGCACTCTTTACCCATCCCTGGGCGCCATTAGCAAGCTCAATTCTGGACCATTCCTGGTAATCTTCCAGAACCCTGGCTTTGGTACCCTCGTGAAGTTCATAGCTGGCCTCACCTCTTAAGTTAGGCTCATCCCTGACTTCAATTTCTTCCTTAAAAATAATTGCATATTGATTATCCTGAATAAAATCCTGCTGCTGAAAAGCAAATATTACAGATAATACACTTAATAGAGCTGAAAGCATTGCACCTCCGAAAAATAACCTTTTATACAGGGGTCGCCCGGAGAAATAATACAACAAAAAGAGGCTAACAAAGCATATTGAAAATATGATCGCCATAACCGCCCAGGTAGTATAGTTGAAAAATGAAGTGAAGCTAATCAACCACTGGTCAAATCCTGTTTTCTCGATAGATTCTATATCATCTATAGCCATATTCCTGGCAAATTCGATATTATTTTGAATATCCTCATCTGTAGGATCCAGCTGCAGCGCCTTTTCATAATAATAAATGCTCGGGGCTACATGGTTAAGTTTATAATGAGCATTCCCAAGATTGAAATATAACTCTGCAGAAGTTTCACCATTCGCAAGGATCGCTTCATAGCCCTTTACAGCTTCCTGATAATTCCCCTGCTGGTAGGCAGTATTCGCTTCCTCAAAAATATCATCATTTTGGGAAAATCCTGAGAAGCTAATAAATAGAAAACAAATTAAGATTAACTTTCTCATCACTATAATTGTTTATCCAGGGTTGAAATAACACTAACCGCTTTCTCATAATCCTGCTGCATAGCATCTGAAGATGCAGGAGTATATCTTGCAAATTCACAACTTTCCAGCAAGGAAATAAATTCAGTGATGGTTTGATCATCTGCTCCTTTTTCCTTTAAAAATGCATTGATCCTTTCTTTACTCATTTCGCTGGTTTGAATGTGCAGCTTTGCCTTAAGATAGTTATGCATGGATTTTTCCAGAGACAAATAAAACTCCTTTTGATCTCCAAGGTTCTTTTTAGCTTCAGAAAGGTATTTCCGGGCAAGCCTGTCTGCTTTTCTAATCCTGTTTCCTCTTATGTCGTTAGCTCTTTCTTCCCTTTTCTTTCCGAATAAAATAAACAGAGGGATAGCCGCCAGCGGAAGTACCAGGGCACTCCAGAAAGCCACCGACCCTAGGAAATCACCGCTGCCAATTGGTTTTAGATTTGTATCCAGTTTTATATACCTGAACTGATTGCCCTCTATAGACAATGGTTGTTTGTTGCTGGAAGACATACCAGAAGGCTCATTGCCTGCTAAGGGACCACTGTTTACGTTGATCAGGATTTCCTCAGAAGCTTGTGATTTATAGGTCTCTGTAGATGGATCAAAATAGGAGAAATTAAGGGCGGGGATTGGGTATTTCCCTTTTTTGGTGGGTACTACGGTATAGGTTTGGGAAATACTTCCCTGCATCCCACCAAGATTGGTATTCACATTTTCACGTCGTTCAGGATCATACATTTCCAGCGATGGAGGCGCGGTAAGCTCAGGAAGATCGAATAATTTTAAATTTCCGTTTCCTCTCACCTCAACTTTTGCCTGAAAACTTTCTCCGGCATTCAGCTCATTTTTACTGGTGGTAACATTAAAACTAAATTTCCCCACGGCCCCGGTAAAATCTGCAGGTTTACCATCGGGTAAAGCCTTGACCTTGATCTTTTTATTACTTGCGGCCACGGTTTTGTTAACCGTTTTATAGATCCTGCTACCAAAAATATCTCTTCTTTCACTTGGAACATCCACCGCAATGGAAAGTGTAAGCGGTTCTATATTTAACTCCCCGGTCTTCTGAGGGTACAAAATGGTTTTTCTTAAGGTCACATAGCGGTAAGGTTCGCCATCATATTCACCGTTTTCCACTCTTAATTGCTGAATATCTATACTCTGACTCCAGAAGTCATTATACTTCGGACTATCCAGTTCGCGCCAGTTACTTACACTCACCCGCGGACTTACATACAGTTTATAAACCACCGTAAGTGCTTCATTAAGATATGGATTAGCGTTGGAAACCTCGGCGACCAGATGCAGGTTATCCTCGGCGATTAATTCTGTATTGTCACCATCTGTTGGCTTATCTACGGCAGAGGTAATTTCTACACGCAACGGAGAGGTTTTATAAACCTTTTCGTCAATAATGATCTCGGCCTGGCCAATGGTTAGCTTCCCGGTTTTTTTAGGCTGAAGGTAAAAGCTATAGGTTTTAGAATATTCCATTTTCCCGTTAAAGAAGCTCTGACTCACTTTTTGGTTAGGCCCGCCTACAACCGTAAAACCTTCAAATGAAGGTGGTTCAAAATTATCTCCATCTTCATTCATTTCGAAATCAACCCTGAGCCGTTCATTAATTCCCAGCTTTTCCCTGCTCACCTTGGCCTCAAATCTTACCTGGGCCTGTATGATACCGGTGGCACATAATAAAAAACTTAAAATTAAATACTTCAATTTCATCTTTTTCCCTCCTGTAAACTCAATCTTTTTTGTCGCAAGACCCTCAAAAATGTTACCAATCTTTTTCAGTTTTTACTTTTACTCCTTTGGCTTTCTGAGCATTAATCTTATCCTGCACTTTCTTTTCTTCATTATTCATAGCTTCAAGAAGACTTTGGATTTGCTGTGGAGATAATTGTCCCTGGGTAGGTCTTTGCTGTTGCTGTTTCTCCTTATCACCTTTTTGCTGATCTTCTTTCTGCTCATCTCCCTTATCCTTCTGCTTATCTTCGTTCTGATCTCCCTCTTTTTTATCTTTTTCGTTATCGCCCTGGTCCTTAGGCTTTTGATCTTCCTTTTCATCTTCACCCCCTTCACCATCCTGGTTCTGGTCTCTATTCTGCTGATCCTGATTCTGATCCTTATTTTCCTGATCCTGCTTTTTTTGATCCTGATCCCCCTGCTCATTTTGCTGTTCTTTTTCCAGCATTTTTTTAGCTAAAGCAAGATTATACCTGGTTTCTTCGTCTGTAGGATCATTACGAAGGGCATTTTTAAAAGCATCTACTGCAGCCTGATAATTCTTTTGCTGCATATAGGAATTACCCAGATTATGAAAAATGCGGTGTTTCTGAGTTTTGGTCTGAGCAATTTCGGCAGCTTCTTTAAGCCTGTCCTCAGCATTTAAGGACTTTTCTTTAGTATAATACAGATTCCCCATATTATACTTGGCAGTTGTATTGGAAGGGTCTGTAGCTATAGCCTTACGATAGTAAGCCTCCGCGACTGCAAAATCATCTTCGGCTAAGGCATCCTGGGCATCGGCAATATACCTGTTAGATTCCCTGGCCAGTTTTTCAGGTTTTTCCTGTGCATTCATATTTAGAACCCAGAAAAGGCCAAAAACACCAGCAATACAAACTTTTAAAGCTTTATAAGGTTTCATCTTTTACTCCTTTCTTCTTACGTTCATTGAAAAGATTTAATTTTTGCAACCAGGCGGTACTGCGTTCCAATACAAAGATATCAAGAAATAATAATGCCAAAGCAATTCCCAGAAACAACTGAAAGTGAGATTCAAAGTCGGCAAACTGTTTCGCTTCAAACTCTGTTTTCTCAATATCCTGAAGTTCAGAGGTAACTTTTTCAGTGACTTCACTGGTAACATTACCCTCTATATAGCTGCCTTTGGCAGAATTCGCTATTTCTTTTAAGGTTTCAGGATTCAGTTTAGTAATTACCGTTTCTCCCTGGTTATCTTTTTTATAATTCTGGATCACCCCGTTTCTCTTAATTGGGATAGGACCACCTTTTTCTGTCCCTACTCCAATGGTGAAAATACGGATTCCCATTTCTGAAGCCTGCTCGGTGATCTCCTCAACATTACCTTCATGGTCTTCCCCATCGCTGATAATAAAAAGGACACGGTTGGTTTGCTGGGCATCGTCATAATAGGTGGTAGCGAGTTCTATGGCGTCACTAATGGCGGTTCCCTGGGAAGAGATCATATCTGTATTCAAAGCCTGCAGAAACATTTTCGCTGCAGAATAATCTGTAGTAATTGGTAATTGCGGGTATGCCCCGCCGGCATATGCAATTAAACCTATCCGGTCGCTGCCAAGATTATTAAGAACCTGGCTAACCAGTTGTTTGGCTTTTTCTATTCTACTAGGGGCAATATCCTCAGCATCCATGCTTTTGGAAACGTCTATGGCGAAAACGATGTCTACCCCTTCTCTTTTGACCGTCTTTAGTTTAGTACCCATTTTCGGGTTTACCATCGCGACCACCAGGCTGGCGAAAGCAAGTAATATTAGTACTAATTTTAGTATGGGTTTAGACCGGGATCTATTTGGTGCCAGGTGCTGCATTAAAGTGCTGCTGGCAAATTTTTTCCGGGTTTTGTTTTGCCAGAGAATCAGGATAAGAAATAACAAGATGATCACCGGGATCACCAGTAAAAGCCAAAACCATATTTCTTGTTCCAGTACCACCATCTTATATAAATCCTCTGAATAAAGTGAGTCTTAATAATATTTCAAATAAAAGTAATCCTCCGGCCAGTAAAACCAGCGGCCTGTATTTTTCATCATAATTATAATAACGAAATTCTTCTATTTCTGTTTTCTCCAGTGAATCTATCTCCTCGTAAATGGCTTCCAATTTTTTATTATCTGTAGCCCTGAAATACTGACCACCGGTAGCAGCTGCAATATCTTTTAACAGGTCTTCATCGATCTCTACCTGCACTCTTCCAAACTGCATTCTCCCGCTTGGAGACATCGCTACCGGCGAAAGTGCCATTCCATTGCTTCCCACCCCGATAGTATAAACCTTGATACCAAACTCCACGGCTAGTTCACTCGCAGTATTGGGGTCTATAAACCCGGAATTATTAACCCCATCTGTAAGCAGGATAATAACCTTACTTTCAGCCTGACTGTCTTTTAACCTATTAACCGCAGTCGCCAGACCGGAGCCTATGGCCGTACCATTCTCCAGAACGTTATTATACTCGATATCTTCCAAGGCTTTTAAAACGATAGATTTATCGCTGGTGATGGGTGTTTTGGTAAAACTTTCACCGGCATAGGCTACGAGACCAATCCGGTCCCCCGGCCTTCCTTCCACGAATTCTTCAGCCACCGCTTTTAAAGCATCGAGGCGGTTTGGTTGCAGATCCCGGGCCAGCATACTCGCTGAGACATCTATGGCCATTACAATATCTATTCCCTGCGAACTACTGGTTTCTGTAGAAATATCAACCGTTCTTGGTCTCGCCATAGCGATGATGATAAAGGAAAGCGCGAGCAAACGCAGTATGAACAAAAGCGGTCTTAATTTTGGAAGTAAACCAGATCTTGCCTTAAAACCTTTTGTAGATGAAATTTTTAATTCAGCCGTTTGCTTATTCCTCTTCCAGAAATACCAGGCTATAGCCGGCGGAAGCAGCAGGAACAACCAGAAGAATTCCGGATTTTCGAATGTGAAATTAGCAAACATTATTCGTTTATATTTTTTATCTCTACAGAGTTGATGATGCGCTGAGTAATTTCCCTGGCGTATTCGTCATTTTCGTTATAGATGACCATAATTTGCTCAAAACCTCCTCTTTCAGCAAAATTCAGGATCTCGTATTCATTAGGTATAGATTCTCCGGTCACAGGATTTTGAGCTTCCAGGGTTCCAAAGATCTTTACACCCTCAGTACCGTTTACCGTAGTAAAATCCTCCTGTTTCATGATAATATTCCGGGCGCCCTGTGCTTCAAGATTAGCATAAATGCCGTCAATAGCTTTCTGCGCATCGAACTTTACCTCTCCCTGGAATTTGATCGTATTTAGCGTAACATAGAAATTACTCAGGAAACTTCCGTAGATAAAAGTCTCAGAGCCTACCATCATTTGTTCCACATCCCTGGGCATATCGATCTCGCCCCGTACCAGCACTTCGGGAGTGGTTACCGCAACTGAAGGATTCCCATATTCACTTCTTATCCATTCACCTTCCAGCAATTCTTTCGTTGGATGGCCCAGGTAGGTATCTTTTACGTAAGTATAACCCTTGGTAGCAATCAAAGCGGTTATCCCAATTATGATCACTGCGATCCCCGCAGCAACCCCTAAGATGATCCTTCTTTTCTTTCTTTTTCTCAATTGCTCCTCCCTGAAAGCTTCATCCTGCAATAATTCTTCCTCGGTAGGTTCAGGTACAGAAGCTCTAAGGTCATCAATGACATGCTGGGTTTTGGACCTGTCTTCTTTTGCGGTGATAATATCGGGCTTGGACCTGGCAAATTTCGCGAGATCTGCCCTTTTGAGGATCCTTTCAAAATCCCTGATGGTTTCATCAGTAAGCTTTAATTTCCCCTGCTTTTTCTGATCTTCGAGATACATAATTAATTCCCCGGTGGTTCTTTCCAGACCGTGGTCATAGATCTTGCGGTCCAGATATTTTCTTACCGCAAAACTGAGCTGGGAATAATATTCCTTGATCTCTCTTCTTTCAAGATAATGAGCTTTATCCAGCTTTTCAAGTTCGGCCATTGCCTCTTCATAAGGAGGTAATTCCGGTTCCTTTGCATCTTTCTTTTTCTTTCTAATAACAAGGAATGCCACCAAACCTGCGAGGAGGAATATTCCCAACAACCACCAAATCCATTCCGGGATACTAAATCGCGGAGGCACCTCAACTGAAGGTTTGATTGGATATAATTTTTGTTTGGTCGTATCCACCAGTACATCATTGACCTGTACAGGGATAGAATCGGTAAAAAAGGAAGTGCTTTTTATAATTACTTCCTGCCGCGGAATTATATATTTTCCTGAATCGAACTGGGTTAGAAAATATTCCTTCAGCAGCCTGTAATTGCCATTTTCCCGAACTGTATCTACCTCTGGGGATTCCACAACCTCCAATGGTGAAAAAGTATTTCCTTCTGGAAAAACAACCAGGTCTTCTGCAGAGGTGTTTACTTCGATTTTATATTTTATCTGCTCACCTATTTTAATGGTCGTAGAATCTACCGTAGCAGATACCTCCTGAGCGTTCACTTCAACTGGAAATAAAATTGAGCATAACAAAAACAGAAATCCCAGCCCAACGGAGTTTTTTGAATTTGAATATATGTTTTTGGTTTTTCTGAACATTTACTTTTAAGCCCTTCTTTTAAAATAGCCCAATAATTTTTTTACATAACTATCATCGGTACGATTATTTATCGTGCCGGCACCACTTACCGAAAAGCTCTGGTGAAAATAATCAAGACGCTCCTGGTAATATTTGGAATAAGCCCTTCTTACTGCCCTGGAACCTGTATCTACGGCAATGTATTCACCCGTTTCCTCATCCTGCATCTGGACAATTCCCAGGTTGGGAATGGTTTCTTCCATCTTATCAAAAACCCTGATCCCGGTGACATCATGCTTTCCGGAAACAATTTTTAAGGTATGCTGATAATCATCTGCCATAAAATCTGAAAGCAGGAAAACAATGGCTTTCTTTTTAATGACATTAGACAGGTATCTCAAGGCTCCAGCAATATCGGTATTCCTGCCTTCCGGTTTGAACTCCAATAGCTCCCTGATGATACGCAGTACGTGCGACCTGCCTTTTTTGGGTGGAATATATAATTCTATTCGGTCTGAAAATAGCATCAGACCTATCTTATCATTGTTCTGGGTTGCTGAAAATGCAAGGGTGGCCGCGATCTCAGTGATCACGTCCTTTTTAAATTGCTCCTGGGTACCGAACATTTCAGATCCGGATATATCTACCAGCAACATCATGGTTAATTCCCTTTCTTCCTCAAAGACCTTTACAAAAGGTTCGTTATAACGCGCGGTTACATTCCAGTCTATACTTCTTACATCATCTCCAAACTGGTACTGTCTTACTTCACTAAAGGTCATCCCCCGGCCTTTAAAAGTAGAATGATATTCCCCGCCGAAGACATGATCGCTCAGCCTGCGGGTTTTTATCTCTATTTTTCTAACTTTTTTAAGGAGTTCCTTTGTATCCATATTTCTAATAAACAATCTTCAATGATCAATAAACAAATACTGCTAATTGATAACTGTTCATTGTTATGGCACTTCTATTTCATTCACGATCTTATTGATAAGATCTACTGAAGTAATATTTTCAGCTTCAGCCTCATAGGTAATTCCTATCCTGTGGCGCAATACATCGTGCACTACAGCGCGAACATCCTCGGGCACCACATAACCCCGGCGCTTGATAAATGCATAGCATTTTGAGGCCACGGCCAGGTTAATACTACCTCGCGGGGAAGCACCAAAACTTATAAGCGGTTTAATGTCTTCCAGGTTATATTTTTCAGGATTCCTAGTGGCAAAAACGATATCAAGAATATATTTCTCGATCTTTTCGTCCATATAAACCTCCCTTACGGCTTCCTGGGCTCTAAGGATCTGCTCAAGACTTACCACCTGGTTAACTTTTTCAAAACTTTCTTTGAGGTTCGCCCTGATGATCATTTGCTCCTCTGCCATTTGAGGATAATCGATCACAGTTTTTAACATAAATCTGTCTACCTGGGCTTCCGGTAACGGGTAAGTACCTTCCTGTTCTACCGGGTTCTGGGTGGCCATTACCAGGAATGGCTTATCTAATTTGAAGGTTTCATCACCAATGGTTACCTGCTTCTCCTGCATAGCTTCCAGTAACGCCGATTGCACTTTTGCCGGAGCCCGGTTGATCTCATCTGCCAGTACGAAATTTGCGAATATAGGTCCCTTTTTAATACTGAAATCGTTCACCTTCATATTATAGATCATAGTCCCTATAACATCTGCGGGCAACAGATCTGGTGTAAACTGTACCCGGCTAAAACTACCGTGAACGGCCTGCGACAGAGTGTTAATTGCCAGGGTTTTCGCCAGTCCCGGCACACCTTCCAAAAGAATATGTCCCTGGCCAAGCAATCCTATAAGCAAACGTTCTACCATGTGTTTTTGCCCTACGATAACTTTATTCATTTCGCGGGTGAGCACATCTACAAAAGCACTTTCCTTTTCAATTTTCTCGTTAATACTGGCGATATCAACAGATGAATCGTTTTCCAACATGATTTTCAGATTTTGATGTCGTGAATATACGCACTAGTTGTAAGCGTCGCAAATTGAAAATTTATTGGATTTGGAGTCGTTAAAAAAAGGTTAAAATAAAAAGGCAACCCCGTTAGGTGCTGCCTTTTAGTAATTATTTGATCTTCAGAAAATCTATAAATTCAGTTCTCCAAGATCTGTAGTTTCGTTACGTTTTACTTCAACGGTACCAATTGCATAAGTATTTAAATTGGCATCTGCATCTGGAATGACCTGTAAGCTATAAATTCCAGCCGGAACTCCATTCAGGGAAAAATTACCATCGGCATCTGTATAAGCAGAGATGGTTACATTGCCATCGGTTAATACTACCAGGCTTTGAACGGCTACCTGAATATCCACCGGCATCACAACCTTACCTACTACTGCTCCTGCATTGGCTTCGGCAGAGAGTCTAATTACCGGTTTTAAATTATAACTGCCATTTCCTGTGGTTACAATAGATTTATCTACATCAAAATCCAGCAGGAAAGCATAGTTTTCACCAGCAATAAATTCCTGGTTCAATTGTAATTTTAGTCCAGATTGTTGTGCACTGGGAGTATTCAAGGGTTTTTTAACTCCGTCAACCACCACAGAATTTTCTGTTCCCAAGACAAGGCGCATCTGGCTAACATAGCCGGCAGGAACCTCAGTATCTGCCAGTAACTGTGATACACCACCGGTTAATTCCAGAAGATCATAAATCCCAGCATTAACATCGCCCACACTTATCCAGCCGTCACCATCTACATCGGTTTCCACCTGGGTTTCACTTTCAGCATCTACATGAATCTCAATATCCTGTACATCAACAAAGACGGCATCATAATCACCCGGAGCATCGGTCATTCTAACGGTAAGATTTGAGGTTCCATCGCCGGGATTGGTGTCATCATCACTACAACTTGTTAAGCCAAGGGATATGAAAGTTGCCATCATCAAACCTTTCAAGGTTACATTTTTCAAATATTTCATAGATAGATTTTATTGGTTCAGGCAGGATAACGTCAATGTTTATGCAACATTTTATGTTTGCCTTTTTATTTAACGAAATTTAACGGAACTTAACCATGTATTAATAGTCTGATATCTACAAATACTCCGGACTTTCTTACATTAGAAATAAAATAAAAGTTTATGAAAACTGCCATAATAACCGGCGCTACGAGCGGTATAGGAAAATCTACGGCGATCAGGTTTGCCCTTGACGGGTTCAAACTCGTTTTATGTGGTAGAAGAAATGACAGACTGGAACAACTGCAAAACGAGCTATCTGTAGAAACTTCGGTACATATCCTCAACTTTGATGTGAGGAACCACGAGGATGTTCTAAAGAAAATTGGTTCCCTTCCCGAAGAATTCAAAAAGATCGATATCCTGGTGAACAATGCGGGCAATGCTCATGGCCTTGATCCCATACAGTCAGGAAATATAGATGACTGGGATGCCATGCTGGATATTAACGTAAAAGGTCTTCTATATGTAAGTAAGGCTGTAATTCCCGGAATGCTGGAAAGACAATCGGGACACATCATTAATATCGGCTCAACTGCCGGTAAAGAGGTCTATCCGAATGGTAATGTATACTGCGCCAGTAAATATGCCGTAGATGCTATCAACCAGGGCATGAGAATAGACCTTAATGGCAATGGAATTCGTGTAGGCGCTGTAAACCCCGGACTCACCCAGACCGAATTTAGTAAAGTAAGATTTAAGGGAGATTCAGATAAGGCAGAAAAAGTCTACCAGGGATTCAAAGCATTACAACCACAGGATATCGCAGATATCATACATTTCGTGGTCACCAGGCCTTATCACGTGAATATCGCAGATCTTACAGTAATGCCAACGGCCCAGGCATCAAGTACTATTGTGGATAAAGCTTAGAGCCTTAAGCTTAAAGCATAAAAAAATGATCAACAAACGCCTGCTTATCAAAAACCTGCTTGCTCACAATGATGAGAACAGCTTCTATGATAAAAAGAGACAGTTGAACATTGGCGAAAAGGAAGGCAAGGCAAAATTCCTGAAACATATCTGTGCTTTATCTAATTCCAATCCCGAGAATAATTCTTACATAGTCATTGGAGTTGAAGACGAAGACAGTAAAATCGTAGGCATAGACTTTTTTGATGACAGCAAGATCCAGAACCTGGTAAACGCATACCTCAGCAATCCACCGGTCATTTCTTATGAAAACATTCCTTTTCCACACCTCTCTGATAACCTGGTGGTAGGGTTGGTAACGATAAGGCCTAATTATGGAAAGATCTGTTCTTTCCGGAAAAACATTTGGAAATATTATGGTGGCTCTGTGTTTTTGAGAGACGGAAGCATCAGTATGCCCAAAGTTTTCGATATCGAGATCAAGGACGTAAATTCAGCGATTGTTTCATCCATAGAAAATCACTCACACAATAATATTGAATATACCCTGGACGGTGTTTTCGATTTCATGAAAAAGAGAAGGGATTATAATCCAAGATACAAGGTATTCAAAGAATATTTCGTGGTCTGCTGGGCCGGGAAGGAAAAAAGAATTAAAAATGAAATTTATTTCTCCCGCGTGGATATTGAACTGATCAATGAACAGGTAAAATTATTCTATTCAGATCTGGACGAAGTAAGTATAGAACAGGATAACGACCAGTTTAAAATCATAGAATACGTGCATTTAGGATTACATGACCAGTTTCAGTATTATCCATTAGAGGAAGTGGTTATTAAGTTTCGTGATAATGGCAATTATGATATTAACAGTGAACTTCTTTTCGTGCCTCCTAAATTCGACCGGAAAACCCTTTATCATATTTATAACACCAATAAAGCCCTTATAAATAAACTGAAAAAAGGATATGAACTGAATGCGGTGGAAAAGAAAGACTTAAAGAACCTGCCTTCCACATATTTATTATGTTATTTAAATAATTTTACCGAAGCTTTAACCAAACTCGAGGAAGCCAAACCTTATCTTAAGGCCTTCAGTAAAGAAGTGTATCATTCTTATAAAGAAAGTATGCGAATTTTAAGAAAGGTGAAATACAATTAATATGGCGAGAAAACTAGTGCTGGGAGATTTGCATGGTGGTTTAAAAGCATTGATCCAACTACTTGAAAGAATCGACCTGTGTCCAAGTGACGAACTGATCTTTTTAGGAGATTATGTCGATGGCTGGAGTGATTCAGCAAATACGGTGAACTATCTCATAGAGCTGGCCAGGCAAAATTCCTGTGTTTTCATAAGAGGCAATCATGATGATCTGGCTCATAAATGGCTTAAAACAGGAGAAATGAATGAAAAATGGCTGGAGCACGGAGGCCAGTCAAGCCTGAATGCTTATCGTAAATTTGACGAAGAAGCTAAGGATAGGCACAAGAAATTTTTCAGTGAAATGGTGAATTATTATAAAGATAATGATGGCCGGTTATATGTTCACGCCGGTTTTACCAATCTCCACGGACCTGAATATGAATATTATGATACCGGGTTTTATTGGGACAGGACCTTATGGGAAATGGCTATGGCTATGAACCCAAACCTGCAGCCGGAAGATGATTACTATCCCCAACGACTGAAACATTTTGAAGAAATTTATATTGGTCACACCCCGGTAACCAGAATAGGTAAAACCACACCGGTAAATAAAGCAAATATCTGGAACGTGGATACGGGTGCTGCCTTTAAGGGACCTGTATCGGCTATAGATGTAGCTACCAAGGAGGTCTATCAAAGCGATCCCGTATATACTTTTTACCCTGATGAACAAGGTAGAAATTAGCCTTAAATTGTTACGTGCTGTAAAAGACTATTCCTATATTTGATCAGTATTTGATTCCAATAGTTTCAAAAACAGAATTTTGAAAGACTGCATGTTTATCGTATTTTAAGGATAAGCCTGGTTTTTGAGAATTAACATCTTTAAGAATAATAACAATAAGAAAAATAAATGGCCTTAAACAATATACGATTAGAAGTAATGCAGACGGTGGAGAAATCTGTGCAGGGTTTTATCGAAAAATACCTGATCCCCGTAGAAGAAATATGGCAACCTACAGACCTGCTGCCTAATCTTCAGGATGAATCAGGTTTTGAAGACGTACACCAGATTAGAGAAGAAGCCAAGGAACTTGGTTATGACTTCTGGGTGGTCCTGGTTGCAGATATGGTTACCGAAGAAGCTTTACCTACCTATGAATCCTGGCTAATGGATATGGAAGGTGTTGAGCAACATGGGGCACAAAGAGGAGAGCAGAATGGCTGGGCGAAATGGGTTCGCCACTGGACCGGGGAAGAAAACCGGCATGGTGATACGCTGAACAAATATCTTTATCTTTCTGGAAGGGTGGATATGAAGGAGATAGAGAAAACCACCCAACACCTTATCAATGATGGATTTGATATTGGTACGGGCAGGGATCCATATCGTAATTTCATCTACACAAGTTTCCAGGAACTGGCCACGAATATCTCCCATAAGCGTGTAGGACAGCTGGCAAAGAAAAAAGGAAACAAAATGCTGAGCAAAATGTGTAATATCATCGCCGGTGACGAGATGAGACACTACATGGCTTACAGGGAATTTGTAAAAACTATTTTTGAGCATGATCCCAGCGAGATGATGCTGGCCTTCCATGATATGATGAAAAAGAAGATCGTTATGCCGGCACAATTCATCAGGGAATCTGGAGATGATATAGCTGCAGCTTTTGAGAATTTCTCAAATGCCGCTCAAAGGCTGGGTGTTTATACGACTTACGACTATATCGACATTCTGAAAAAACTCAATGATTACTGGGAAATAGATAAAATGCGTGCGTTAACAGATGAAGCTGAAAAAGCCCGTGATTATCTAATGGCCCTGCCCGATAGGATGATCAGGATTGCCGACAGGATTTCCATCCCTCAGGATCAACATAAATTTAAATGGGTGGAAGCCAACGGAGTGGTTTAATAATTTACTTTATATTAGAACATATAATAAAACCCTGCTATATCACCGCAGGGTTTTTTGATGTACCTTTTAAATTGAACAAACTGACTAACAAATTCTTATGAAAAAAATATTATTTGCCCTGATCCTTATTGCCACTTTTAAAGTGGGATATTCTCAAAGTGGAGATAAACAAAATGAAATAAAATTGAATATCATTAATACCATCGCGATAGCCTCTGTAGAATTTGGTTATGAAAGATTTATAGATGATCACCAGTCTATTGAGGGAGTGGTGCTTATTAATGACCGGATAAATTATCATTCAGAAAAAGGCAGCCGTAAATTTGATACCAATAGTTTTAAGTTAGGTTATAATTATTATTTCGGGGATGAGTATGATGCATCCGGACTATATATTAATCCCTTTTTTAAGTATCGTACTGGTGAATTTACAGAGGATGCCGGTAACCTCCAGGAGCCAGCACCAAATAACAATGTGGTAACAGATATGAATTCTTTTATTATAGGTATAGGGTCAGGTTATAAATGGAATTTTAACGACACTTTCGTTTTAGGTCCCTTTGTTAATGTGGGCAGAAACTTTAGCGATGAGGTTAAAGACAGGTTTTCTGCGATAGAATTCAATGCCGGATTCAATATTGGATACAGGTTCTAATATTGAAATAAAAACATAAAAAAACCCGCTATTTAATGTAGCGGGTTTTTTTATGTTAGATATTTAAGCATTACTGGTCCTGCTATCTTTCCATATTTTATAGGTAACCAGGTCTTTCTCCATCAGGTTAAGGCAAAATGCTACTACGGCAGCATCATCAAGATATCCTACAATCGGGATAAAATCAGGAATAAGATCTATAGGTGATAACACATATAGCAGTGCTGCACCTGCAGCAGCGACTATATTGAATGGGATTTCCCTGTATTCACCGCTGGCATAATCCTTTACCAAAGAAAACAACAGCATTGCATCATCAAAATATCTTTTTAATTTCCCTTTATTCTCAAATTTATCGAGGATCTTCTCTTCTTTATCAATAACCTTTTTTACATCATCCTTTTCAAATTTCTCGGTCCTTCTGGAAAGCTCTTCCTCGGCCTGTTCTCTGGAAATCTCGTTCATTTTCTTAAATTTTAATCTTTGCCGAAAATAAAGAATGTTATCCCTCAGGACAAATCTCTTCGGCCTATTTAAGTCCAATTTAACGTAGTAACATGATAATCAGAAAATAAAAAAAGCCCCGGATAGTTCCGGGGCTTTGATTAACACTCAAAAAAACTGGATTACAGGTCAAATTTGATTCCCTGTGCCAGCGGTAATTCGGTTGTATAATTAATGGTATTGGTTTGTCTTCTCATATAAACCTTCCAGGCATCAGATCCACTTTCGCGACCTCCGCCGGTTTCTTTTTCGCCACCAAAGGCTCCGCCGATTTCAGCTCCCGATGTACCAATATTTACGTTGGCAATACCGCAATCTGAACCTTCTGCAGACAGGAACCTTTCAGCCTCCCTAAGGTTATTGGTCATGATCGCAGAAGATAGTCCCTGTTTAACTCCGTTTTGAAGTTTTAATGCATCACTTACATCTCCTGAATATTTCATGATATAAAGTACCGGCGCGAAAGTCTCGTGCTGAACGATCTCGAAATGATTTTCAGCTTCAGCGATGGCAGGTTTTACGTAGCATCCACTTTCGTAACCTTCACCTTCAAGCACTCCACCTTCAACCAGTATTTTTCCACCTTCTTCAACTACCTTATCTAGAGCAGCCTGGTAATTTTTCACGGCATCTTTATCTATAAGTGGTCCTACATGGTTATTCTCATCAAGCGGATTTCCAATTCTTATTTGTTTGTATGCGTTCACGATAGCATCTTTTACCTTATCGTAAATATCTTCGTGTACAATCAACCTTCTGGTAGAGGTACATCGTTGCCCGCAGGTACCTACAGCTCCAAAAACAGCTCCAATTACTGTATTTTTAATATTAGCATCTGGGGTAACGATAATTGCATTATTTCCGCCTAACTCCAGAAGCGTCTTACCAAGTCTGGCTGCTACAGCCTGGGCTACGATTTTACCCATTCTTATAGATCCGGTTGCAGAGATCAAAGGCACACGATCATCTGTGGTCATCATTTGGCCAACCTTATAGTCGCCGGAGATCAAACAGGAAACCCCTGCCGGCACATCATTCTCTTTAAATACTCTTTCTGCAATATTCTGGCAGGCAACAGAAGTAAGCGGGGTTTTTTCAGATCCCTTCCAGATGCAGGCATCACCACATACCCAGGCCAGAGCCGTATTCCAGGCCCAGACCGCTACCGGGAAATTAAATGCAGAAATGATTCCAACCACTCCAAGGGGATGGTATTGCTCATACATTCTGTGTCCCGGGCGTTCGCTATGCATGGTCAAACCATATAACTGGCGCGAAAGTCCAACCGCAAAATCACAGATATCTATCATTTCCTGAACTTCTCCAAGACCTTCCTGGTAAGATTTTCCCATCTCGTAAGAAACAAGTTTACCCAGTGGCTCTTTTAATCTTCTTAACTCGTCATTAAATTGTCTCACTACTTCGCCACGCTGTGGTGCCGTCCAGGTTCTCCATTCTTTAAAACCTTTTTCAGCGGTAGTGATCACTTTTTCATAATCTTCTTTTGTTGTGGCTTTTACTTTACCAATTAAAGCACCGTCCACAGGGGAATATGATTCAAGAATTTCTCCATTACTAAACCAATCGGTTCCGGTGGAAGTACCATTATTGATCTCGTTCAATCCTAAATCTTTCAGGGCTTGTTTAATCCCGAATTCTTCAGCAATTTTGCTCATTAATTTGCGTTTTTATCGATTAATTTGTGTAGTTGTTGCGAAAATAGGAAAAATAAACCGCTATTCCTCTTTAGAAATGAATCTTGGATCAACCGGCATGACCTCCCCGCAATTATCGCAGGTTCGTAGTTCCTCACTATTGTAGAAGTGCCTGAAATGTTTTAAAAAATCGGTTTCAATATCCTGCAGCGGGAAGTACACCTCGTATAATTTATGATTGCAATTATCACAGAACCATAATAACCCGTCCTTGCCAGATTCTCCTATTCGCTTTCGCTCTACCACCAGTCCTATTGAATTCTCTCCTCTTTCTGGCGAATGCGGCATCTTTCCCGGGTGCAAATACATATCACCGGGACCTAAATGCATGGTTTTCTTCTTGCCATCTTCCTGTATATGAACCTTTATATTACCCTCCAGTTGATAGAACAGCTCCTCGGTTTCATTATAATGGTAATCTTTGCGGGCATTTGGGCCTGCTACGACCATCACGATATAATCTCCAGATTCCTTATAAAGATTCCTGTTTCCCACAGGAGGTTTCAAAGAATCACGATTCTGTTCAATCCATTTGTTTAAATTAAAAGGCTCATTAACCGGCATATATTCTAATTTTCACTAAAATTAATCATTACTTTTTAGAAAAGTCCAAGTATAATCTTAATATCTATGGGGGCGCCTACCCTTAAATAAGGGTACCGCGCTATCTGTTGCAAGTCCTCGTCGCCTAAAGGCTCCTGCGGGCTTTCCACTTCTATCGCTGGCGCAGTTAAATTTAAACTTTTTAGTACCTTCAGGTTTCAAAAAATCCAACATGAAAAACATATTTTACCTATTCAGCCTACTTTTATTGCTTGCATGTAAAGAAAACCGGGATTTATCTGCGAATCAACCGGAGATTGCCACTCAGGAGGATAGCCTGCCTGATTTTGGAATTGTTCTGCATGGCGGCGCCGGTAATATAAAGAAGGAAAATATGAGCGACTCGCTGGAACAGGCGTATAAGATAAAACTGGAGGAAGCCATAAGAACCGGGCATGAAATTCTTGCAAATGGTGGCACAGCCCTAGAAGCCGTGCAAAGAACCATCAATATCATGGAAGACAGCCCGTTGTTCAATTCGGCTAAAGGAGCTGTTTTTACCAATGAAGGAAAAAATGAACTGGATGCCTCCATTATGGAAGGTAAAACTTTAAATGCCGGTGCGGTCGCCGGGGTAACTAACGTAAAAAACCCAATAAACCTGGCCTATGAGGTGATGGTAAATTCAGAACACGTGATGCTGGCAGGTAAGGGAGCAGAGCAATTTGCAGAGGAACAGGGTCTGGAGATCGTAGATCCTGAATATTTCTATACCGAAAACCGCTACAAATCCATGGAAAGGGTAAGGGATCGTGAGCAAGAAAAAAATAACAAAACTGCTTTTTACGATCCATTTATCAAAGACGAGAAATTTGGAACAGTAGGATGCGCTGCCCTGGACAAATATGGAAACCTGGCTGCCGGCACCTCCACCGGAGGGATGACCAACAAGAAATATAATCGCATTGGAGACGCCCCGATTATTGGCGCAGGCACTTATGCCAACAATAAAACCTGTGCGGTTTCCAGCACCGGCTGGGGAGAGTTCTTTATCAGGGGTGTGGTTGCTTATGATATTTCAGCAATGATGGAGTACAAAGGTGTTACTCTGCAGGAAGCGGCACAGGAAGTCATTCAGAAAAAATTGCCTGAACTTGGCGGAAATGGAGGTATCATTGCGATAGATCACCAGGGGAATGTGGCTATGGAATTCAATACCTCTGGCATGTACCGCGCTGCCATGAACAAAAATGGAGAACTTACCATGGGATTATACAGCGAAAACGAAAAGAAGTAAACTGCTTTCTGTGATTTCTCACATGTGGATTTGGGAGAGATCAATATTGGGCAAGTAAAATTCTCAAATCACTTTATTTTAGTGATAATTATAAAAAAGGGTCTGGATGCCTGACAATGATGAATTGGATATAACAAAAATCTACAGACGTGGGCTCGAAATGACCCATCGTCCCAAATATTTGCCTGAATATCTAATATGAAAGAAAAATTACTGCTCTGCATATTCTTAATTCTAAGTCTTGTTTTATCGCGCCCGTTACTAGCCCAGGGCCTGGTTGAGCAGGACAGCATCCCGACTACATGGGAGCTTTTAAAGTATGATGGCTCCAGCGCTTTGGGTGGAATTAAAAGAACCTATACTGCGCCATTGAAATGGCAGAAAGACGATTTTATTACTGCGGGAGCTGTAGTTGCAGGAACTGCCTTTCTTTATATATTTGATGAGGAAACCAGTGATTACTTTATAGATCAGAAAGAAGATGTACCTGGAGTGGTGCGTGATTTTGGCTGGTATTTTGGTAGTCCACAGAATAATTACGGTATTACCGGAGCGGTTTACCTCACCGGGCTATTTACCAAAAATGAAAAAATCAGGAAGACTGGGGTATTAATGATTTCTGCTGCCACAGCTTCCGGCATAATTCAGTCTATCTCCAAAACTGTTGTAGGTCGCGCCCGGCCAGGAGCCGGGGAAGGAAAAGGTAGTTTTAAACCATTCAGCAATGAAGGTGATTTTCATTCTTTCCCTTCTGGGCATACCATTCTTGCTTTTACCACTTTATATGCCTTATCCAAACAATTCGAAAATCCTTTCTTACGGGCCGGTTTAATTGGTGTTGGATTGATCTCCCCGGTTTCCCGACTCTGGGATGGTGCTCACTGGCTTACAGATGTTGGGCTGAGCCTCGCCATTAGTGTGGTTGTGGTAGACACTATAGATAAGTATTTAAGTTTTGAACGGGATTATGGTTATGAGAAAAAGAAGCCCATCAGCTGGAAAATGAATGTAGGCCTGGGAAGAATAGGGATTACCGGTACTTTTTAACCAGCCTTTAAATATTATCCTCATGGCTAATTATTATCTTTAGAATTCAAAATTCAGTACCTATGAAAAGTAGCTTCAACGAAATAATTAATAGCGAAACACCTGTGCTCATAGATTTCTATGCTGATTGGTGCGGACCTTGCAAATCCCTGGCTCCAATCCTCAAACAGGTGAAGGAAGATCTTGGTGATAAAGTGAAAATTGTTAAAATAGATGTTGATAAGAACCAGACACTGGCCTCGAGATATCAGGTTCGCGGAGTTCCCACCATGATCCTTTTTAAGAATGGAAATCAAATGTGGCGAAAATCTGGAGTTTTGCCGAAAGAGGAGATCAAAAATATGATCGAATCTGTCTAAAGCTCTTTTAAACCGGGTACATTGAAATGCTCAATATCCCATCCTGCCAGCCAGGCACCTGCCTGGTAAGCAGATTCCAGAAATTCCAGTAAAACCTTTTTCGGTTCATCCTGTTTTTGAAGCTCTGCATAGGTGAGTACTGCCATGGGACTTCCATTATTCATGATCCAATTTGCACTTTCCGGCTCTAATTTTTGTTCTTCAAGACCCTCGGGTGATGGGAAGGTATAGGAATAGAAAGCAGGTTCGGGCATATTTTCATCTCCGGCCCAGAATCCAAAGCTTATACATTCATGGCTATAGGCATCTTTATTGGGAATACTGGCATCTGCATCCATTGCTGGCGCCTTTTTCCCGGAAAACCTGGTTACGGCAAGGTCCATAGAATGCCAGTATAAATGGACAGGACAGGTTTTACCATAAAACCTTCCGCTAAATTCCTTAAATACTGAACTTATCCATAGAAAAGTTTTCCAATAGGTATTTGTATATTTTTTATGGTAATGTTCATATTCTACAATTTCTGAAAACCTTTTCTTCATATTTAATTCATAAGGTTCGGCTTTAATACCTACCACAATATCAAGTTCTTTCAGAATACTACACAGGTAGTTATAAAAATCTGCCACACTTAAATTCTTTTCCAGGCGAAAAGACCTTAGATCGCCGGCACTATGGAATACTTCCACCCTATGCTCAGGAATATTCATCGTGATAGAAAAGCTATCAAAGCCTTCATTTATAGAAATCGGGCCGGTGGTAAAGCCTTTTTCATTCACATACAGGGTTATGTACCACCAGTGATTTTTCCTGGGCGCAAAACTCATTCTTATCTTTCCCATAATCTGAAAAAACAGATGCAGAGTTAGCTTATTCTTTTCGTGCCCGGTATACTTTAGATCTGGTAATACATGTGTAGCCATAATATTTATTTTAATTTGCCGCCCTTAGCAACCCACCAGGGATGCACTTCGACTTCCAGCCTGCCTGCCTTCACCATAGGGTCCAGCCTGGCCAGACTATCTGCCTCTTTCTGAGTTGCCGTATTAAAAACAACAATTCCTCTTATGTCACCATCATCCCCCATAGGTCCTGTAAGGCTGGTATATCCATCTTCATAAAGCCTCGAGAGGTGCTCCAGATGTTTCTTTTGCAATTCAGCAGCTTCTGTTGAATCCTGACTTCGGGTGGTACCCGATTTTAAAAATACCATAAAATATTGCTGCATTAAATAGGTGGTATCCCCAGATTTATAACTAAAAGTCTGGTATCCCTCCTTTTTTAACCGCGCTTCCAGAGAGGCGATATCCTCTTTATCTGGTGTTTCTTTCTTAACCTCAGCACTGATTAAATCTGTATTTTCCTGTTTAGATTCATCCCCACAGCCTATAACAAACAAAGCACCTATCAGTATTAATACATTTCTCATTGTTTCCAATTCTTATAAGGGTTATTAATTAAATTAGAATTATAATAATTTATATCTCCGGTAACTTCTTCGCCTAGCCATTGTGGCCTGGAAAATTCTTCCTCTTCCTGCTGAAGTTCCACCTCTGCAAGGATAAGATCCTGGTTATCTCCAAGGAATTCATCAACCTCATACAGATGATCGTTCTGCTTAATGAGATAACGATATTTTTCGATCTTTCCCGGCTCACATAATTTAAGTAACTCCTTAGCTTCGCTCACCGGTATTTCCTTTTCCCATTCAAATCTGCTAAGTCCGTTTTCTGTAGATCTGCCTTTAATGGTCATGAAAGCATGATCGTCTGTAATCCTTATTCTAATTGTCCTTTCCGGGTCTGTATTCAAATAGGCCTGAACAAAAAAGGTCTTTTTATAAGCCTCCTTCTTGAAATCCTCAGACTTTACTAAAAACTTTCTTTCTATTTCTATCATTATCAAGTTAACTATCTGCTATTTTTTTAATCTCATCATTCTGAATTCTTCCGCTTTGATATTCCCTGTTAGCAAGGATGATCATGGCATTTGCAATAGTTTCAGGATGAATACTTCTGTATTTTTTCAAATTTCCAACCAGTAAATGATCACCAACACTCATAATCTTCTTCAAAATAAATTCAAAAGGGCGCCTTTCCTCCCGGTCTCCGCTAATTAGAGAAGGTTGTAAAATATAGGTATTCAATATTCCCTGTTCCATGACTGCACCTTCCATCTCGCCTTTAACACGGTTATAAAAGATCCTGCTGTGCTCATCTGCCCCCATAGCCGAGATCACCTGGAAAGTATTAATGTTGTTCTTACGTGCTAATTTTGCCGCTGTGGCCGGGATACAGTAATCAACCTTCCGGTACATTTCTCTGTCTGGTGTTTTACTCTGGGTGGTCCCTATACAGCAGTATACCTCATCACCCTGAAATAGTTCACTAAATTGATGAAGTTCAAAAAGATCGATAAGGTACTCCTCGATCTTTTCATGTTTCTGGGCTACATGGTTCCGGGTAAATACTTTTATTTTTCTATATCTTTCATCCCGAAGCAGCTTATCTAACAGTATACTTCCTGTTAAACCGGTAGCTCCCAGAATAATTGCCGTTTTATGTTCCATTGCCGTGAATATCTTCTCTATCAAAGATAAGTTTTATGTTTTTGAAAACCAGCATGCATATTTTGCTACCACAGATATAGCAGAAAATTAGTTTCACTAAATTTACAAGGTGGAAAAACTTCGCAAAATTATCCATATCGATATGGATGCTTTTTACGCTTCAGTAGAACAACTAGATGACCCGGAACTTCGGGGTAAACCCGTAGCGGTTGGAGGTAGTTCTCAAAGAGGAGTAGTGAGTGCTGCTAGTTATGAAGCCAGAAAGTTTGGTGTGCGCAGTGCAATGAGCAGCGTCATTGCAAAAAGGAACTGTCCTGACCTTATCTTTGTAAAACCACGTTTTGAGAGATATAAGGAGATCTCCGGGCAGATAAGAGAAGTGTTCTATGAATATACAGACCTGGTTGAACCTTTGTCTCTGGATGAGGCCTATTTAGACGTTACTGAAAATAAAAAGGGTCTTCCCAGCGCCACGCTTATCGCAAAACAGATTCGTAACAGGATAAAGGAAAAGACCGGCCTGAATGCTTCTGCGGGAATTTCTATCAATAAGTTTATAGCCAAGGTCGCCAGTGATGTGAACAAACCTAACGGACAAAAAACAGTACCTCCGGAAGAAGTTTTACAGTTCCTTGAAGACCTCGATATCAGGAAGTTTTACGGGGTGGGAAAGGTGACAGCAGAAAAAATGTATCGGCTGGGTATTTTCAGCGGAAAGGACCTCAAAGAAAAGACCGAGGAATACCTGAGCGAACATTTTGGAAAAAGCGGTTCGCATTTCTATAATGTGGTACGCGGCATTCACCACAGTGAAGTCAAACCTCACCGAACAAGAAAATCCCTGGGCGCAGAAAGAACCTTTAATGAGAATATCTCTTCTGAAGTTTTTATGCTCGAAAAACTCAAAAATATAGCAGAAGAGATTGAACGTCGACTCGAAAAAAGTAAAGTGGCCGGAAAAACCGTTACTCTTAAAATAAAGTACAGTGATTTCACCCTCCAAACGCGCAGTAAGACCGTAAATTATTATATTGCCCGCAAAGAACTGATCCTGGAAATTGCAAAAGAGCTATTATATCAGGAGAAAATGAAGAATTCAGTAAGACTTCTGGGAATCAGTTTATCTAATTTAAATACAGAAAAAGCAGTTTCAAAAG
The DNA here is from genome assembly GCF_007050985.1 of Christiangramia sabulilitoris. Taxonomy (GTDB): domain Bacteria; phylum Bacteroidota; class Bacteroidia; order Flavobacteriales; family Flavobacteriaceae; genus Christiangramia; species Christiangramia sabulilitoris. Next base: position 1,337,108 of record NZ_VHSF01000001.1, on the reverse strand, counting down.
AGATCGATAAAGAGATCTCTGTACAATTAAAGTTCAGGTTTTAAATTTTCATGAAATACCGTTTATTTTTTCTCCAGCTTGCGTTTACTTTTATTTCTTGCAGCGATTCCCAAAAACCATTTCATCTTCCAGATAATGCCAACCAGCTTTTACATGGGGACAGTACGAAAACCTGGAAGATAGCCCGGCGTTATAATGATGATATCCGCATGAATATGGGGCCTTGTTTTATGGCCTACCGCCAGACCTTTAAGGTAGACCATCTTGTACAGGACAATAATGAAGATACCAGAGACTGCGGCCCTAATTTGACCGGGAAATGGAATTTTAAAAAAGGTCCGGAAGGAAATTCATTTATAAAAATAAGCAGTCCGGACATACCTAAACTTTTAAATACAGAGAAGGATTACAAATATTTTAAGGTCCTGAAACTTACCGAAGACACTTTAAAGATCTCTTTCAAGCACAAGCAGTATGGAGATACTTATCGCAGGATAACCGATATTTTAGTACGCGAAGATCTTGATATTGGTGACCGTTATTTTCACCATTAAAAAAACCGGGAATATATCCTTTGATATGTCCCCGGTTTATTATACTTAAATTTAATTGTACTATTCTATTTCAGATACTCTTAAGGTATTTACCATCCCTTTTGCGGTAATAGGCATAGCCGCAAGATTGATAGCGAAATCGCCAACTTCCACGAATTTATATTTTTTCGCCATATCGTTAATATCATCGATGGTTTCATCTGTACTTACAAACTTATCATAATAAAAAGCTTTAACTCCCCACAGCAGGCTTAATTGATTAAGTATCCTTCTGTTGGATGTAAATACTAAAATATGAGCCTCCGGTCTCCATGCAGAGATCTGGAAAGCTGTATATCCACTATTGGTAAGTGTACAAATAGCCTTGGCTTTGATCTCGTTAGCCATATGCGCTGCATGATAACAAACCGCCTTGGTGATATATCTTTTTGTCTTAACGTGTGGAGGTTCATGCGGAACCTTGATCAAAGGAGAATTTTCTACACTTTCCAGGATCTGCGACATTTTCTGGATTACCTGTACCGGATACTGTCCAACAGAAGTTTCACCACTCAACATCACCGCATCTGCACCGTCCATTACAGAATTCGCCACATCATTTACCTCTGCCCGGGTAGGGGTAAGACTGGTGATCATGGTTTCCATCATCTGGGTAGCAATAATTACCGGTATTCTGGCTTTTTTGGCCGTTAAAACAAGTTTCTTCTGAATTAAAGGAACTTCCTGCGCAGGAATTTCTACACCCAAATCTCCACGTGCAACCATTAATCCGTCGCAATAAGCAACGATCTTATCTATGTTCTCTACCCCTTCTGGTTTCTCAATTTTGGCAACGATTGGGATCTTGTATTCTGAATGCTCTTTAATAAGATTCTGAAGCTCGATAAGATCTTCAGCATGTCTTACAAAGGATAAGGCCATCCAGTCTACTCCTATTTCACAGGCGAAGATGGCATCTCTAACATCCTTTTCAGTTAAAGCAGGAAGAGAGATATTTGTATTTGGCAGGTTTACTCCTTTTTTGGACTTCAACGGTCCTCCCTGGATCACTTTGGTCTTTACCTCATTCTTCTTATTGGTAGTAACCACCTCGAAGATTAATTTTCCATCATCAAGAAGTATCCTTTCACCTGCTTTTACATCCCTGGGAAACGAATCGTAATTCATATAAACCCTTTCTGCAGTTCCTTTAAATTCTTCTCCGGTCGCAAAAACGATCTCATCACCTTCGCTAACAACCACCTCCTCTTTCATGACCCCAACTCTTAGTTTAGGACCCTGAAGATCTCCCAGGATAGCTGCATTAAATCCATCTTCTTCATTTAATTCACGAATCATCTGGATTCTCTCCTTTACATCCTCGTAATCGGCATGGGAGAAATTGATTCGGAATACATTTACACCTTCCTGCAACATTTTTCTTAAGACATCTTTACTACTGGTTGCAGGGCCCAGTGTAGCGACTATTTTTGTTTTCTTGTTGGTAGGCATTATTCGAAAATTAGATTTTGTTTGGATTTCAGATTATCAACATCAATTGCATAAGCAGCCTGAACACCGGGAATTTGCCCGATCTTGTTAAGTACTTTCATAAATTCTCTGGGCTGGATCTCTTCACTTATTTTAAGGAAATAATCCACTTTATCATATTCAGGAATAAGATATACTTCCTGCGGACTCAATTCTTCCTCTGCGAAAAGCGATCCCGAACTCAGGATCTTTTTTGGCTTCCCTTTAAATTTATTACAAACAAGGTCAAGGCTATAATATGAATTGGGGTCCTTATGAGAAAACAATGCATAAAAAGCATCATATTCTGTGTGATTAAAGTCTATATCCCGCGGTTCTCTTTCGAGTTTTATTTTAAGATGCTTATTTAAAAAATACGCCAGCTTATATCCTTCCAAAGAGGAATAAATGGCGATTAAATTAAAGTTATCATCTTCAACTTCCAGAATTTTATGCGATTGCATAAACTATCACTTTAAGGTTAAAGATACTATTTGATTAACAAAATGAAGATTTAAAGGCCCTAAAATTCACAATTTTCTACGAAAACGTTGTAGTTTGCGACAATTCCTTAAAATTTAATCGATCTTATTCTGAAGGGCATAATAGGCTCTTTTCGATGCTTTTTCCTCGGCTTTCTTTTTGGAGGTAGCCCTGGCTTTTGCCACCACCCGGTTGTTGATCCTTAGTTTAACCGCAAAATGTTTTAATTCATCATTCCCGGTGTCTTCATAAACCTCGTAATCAAACTCTTTCTTTTCCTTCTGGCACCATTCTATCACCAGGCTTTTATAGCTGATCACCTTACCTTCAAGCTGCTCAATGTCTACGTAAGGATCAATTACCCGTTCGTAAATAAAACGCTTACAATATTTATATCCACGATCAAGATATATAGCGCCTACCAGAGCTTCAAATAAATTCCCATGAATATTTACCCCAAACTGGTCTTTGGGAATATTGGTTTGAACATGCTTTATAAGTCCAAGGTCTTTCCCAAGCTCATTCAGGTGCTTACGGCTTACCACCTTAGATCTCATCTTGGTAAGATAACCCTCGTTGCCACCCGGAACAGCTTTATAAAGATGCGAAGCCACCACGGCACTTAACATAGCATCCCCTAGGAATTCCATGCGCTCAAAATTAATGGCATTCCCTTCTTCGTCCTTTCGGTTTAAGGAACGGTGGGTAAAAGCTTTTTTATAGTAAGTAATGGATTTAGGTTTAAATCCAAGTATTTGAGTAAGTATATTAAAAAAATTCCCGCCTTGTCCAGAACGGGAATTTAATATGTTACGAATAACGCTCATCGTTTATTCGTCAAGTTTCTTAAACACCACGCAGGCATTATGCCCGCCAAATCCAAAGGTATTACTCATCACTACCTTGACATCTCTCTTTTGAGCTTTGTTCAGGGTAAGGTTAAGCTGTGGATCAATGTTTTCATCAATATGCTCATGATTAATCGTTGGCGGCACTAAACCGTGCTTCATGGAAAGTATAGCAGCTATTGCTTCTATCGCTCCTGCGGCACCAAGTAAATGACCGGTCATCGATTTGGTCGAGTTGATATTGATATTCTTGGCATGATCCCCAAAAACTTTGGTAATCGCTTTAAGTTCTGCCACATCTCCAAGAGGAGTAGATGTTCCATGAGTGTTGATCGCATCAACATCTTCTGGTTTCAAGTTGGCGTTCTTAAGGCAGTTTTTCATGACCGCTACAACTCCGTCTCCTTCAGGATGCGGCGCCGTCATGTGGTAAGCGTCTGAAGATAATCCTCCACCTAACACCTCGGCATAGATTTTTGCACCACGGGCTTTGGCATGCTCATATTCTTCTAAGATAAGAGCACCTCCACCTTCACCCAGCACAAACCCATCACGGGTAGAATCAAATGGTCTCGAAGCAGTTTCGGGACTATCATTTCTGGTAGACAGGGCATGCATTGCATTGAATCCACCCATCCCAGCGATAGTAACCGCAGCTTCAGATCCTCCAGATACAATTACATCACAGTGGCCCAACCGAATATTGTTCAGGGCATCTATCATTGCATTAGCCGAGGAGGCACACGCAGATACTGTGGTATAATTCGCCCCCATAAATCCATGTTTGATAGAAATATTACCAGGAGCAATATCTGCAATCATCTTTGGAATAAAAAAGGGATTGAATCTGGGAGAACCGTCACCTTCAGCATAATTGATTACCTCATTCTGAAAGGTTTCTAATCCACCAATACCTGCACCCCAGATAACACCAACGCGGTATTTATCTACAGCATCCAGGTCAAGGCCAGAATCTTCTATAGCTTCGTCTGCAGCCACCATGGCATACTGAGCAAATCTATCAAGTTTTCTTGCCTCTTTACGGTCAAAATGATCGAGGGGATTGAAATTTTTGAGTTCGCAAGCGAATTTAGTTTTGAACTTTTCGGTATCAAAATAAGTGATAGGCGCGCTACCACTTTTACCGTTTTTTAGTCCATCCCAATATTCCTCTAAATTGTTACCAATTGGGGTTAAGGCACCAAGGCCTGTAACTACTACTCGCTTTAACTCCATATGGTGTGTTGATTTTATTTCTTAGCGTCTTCGATATATGAAATTGCCTGACCTACAGTAGCAATGTTTTCTGCCTGATCGTCTGGGATCTGAATGTCAAATTCCTTCTCAAACTCCATAATCAATTCTACTGTGTCTAGTGAATCAGCACCCAAGTCGTTGGTGAAGCTGGCTTCGTTTACAACTTCATTCTCGTCAACTCCCAATTTGTCAACGATAATAGCTTTTACTCTTGATGCAATGTCTGACATAATTTTTTATTTTAATTTTGATTAGGTGGCAAAAATAAAAAACTTTATTTTAAAACCGATTTTTACTCTAAAAATGTGGCGGTAATTTACATAAAATTCGTTGAAAGCCTTTAATTTTACATCCTAATAAATGTTAACAGCCTTATTTTGAGTAAGAAAGAGAATGCAAGAAATAATAAGATTATAATTTTTGCCTCAGGTTCCGGTACTAATGCCGAAAATATCATCAAATTCTTCCAAAAGTCAGATAATACAGAGGTCGTAGCGGTATTTTCTAATCGCAGATCTGCAGGTGCCTTGAAAAAAGCCCATAATCATAACGTGAAAGCCTTACTTTTTGATAAGGAAGCTTTTTACCAAAGCAACGATGTTTTGAACATTATTAAAGACATTAATCCCGACCTGATCGTTCTGGCCGGATTCCTCTGGTTGTTCCCTTCCAAGATCATCAAAGAATTTCCAGACCGGGTAATCAATATACATCCAGCCCTTCTGCCAAAATTTGGAGGAAAAGGAATGTATGGATCTAAGGTCCACGAAGCTGTAATTGCAGACAAAGAGAAGGAAAGCGGGATTAGTATTCACTATGTCAACGAAAAATATGATGATGGGCAGATTATTTTTCAGGCTACTACACCCGTAGATGAAAATGACACCGCAGAAAGCCTTGCCAGTAAAATACATGAGCTTGAATACCGCCACTTCCCGGAGGTAATTCAGCAAATCCTCGAAAAAAATAATTAGTGCAGACACCAAAAGTTCATATTTACACCGATGGTGCCGCTCGTGGCAATCCGGGACCCGGCGGTTATGGTATCGTTATGGAATGGGTTGGAAAACCTTACAGAAAGGAATTTTCCTATGGCTATAAAAAAACCACTAATAATCGCATGGAACTACTCGCGGTTATTGTCGCACTGAAACAATTAAAAAATCCCGGAACGCCAGTAAAGGTTTTTACAGATTCCAGATATGTGGCAGATGCCGTCAATAAGGGCTGGCTGTATGGCTGGGAGAAAAAGAACTTTATCAACAGGAAGAACAGTGATCTCTGGAAAGAACTTCTAAAAGAGCTTAGAAAACACGAAGTACAGTTTCAGTGGATCAAGGGGCACAATGACCACCCCCAGAATGAGCGTTGCGATGCCCTGGCGGTTAGCGCCTCAAAAAGAAATAATCTTCCGGAAGATGTAGGATACAAAGCTTAACATTTCGTAGAGAAATTGAGGTTTATACCTTGAAAAACAAACTGTATATTTGCAGCGTAATTTTAAAATCTATTATGAGCAAATTACTTATTGTTGGAACCGTAGCCTTTGATGCTATTGAAACTCCTTTTGGAAAAACTGACAAGATCCTTGGTGGTGCTGCTACCTACATCGGTCTTTCGGCATCAAACTTTGATGTGGAAAGTGCCGTGGTATCTGTTGTTGGTGAAGATTTCCCAAAGGAATATCTTGACCTGCTAGAAAAGAACAATGTAAATATAGAAGGACTGGAAGTTGTTAAAGGAGGCAAGACCTTCTTCTGGAGCGGAAAGTATCATAACGATCTGAATACCAGAGACACCCTGGACACCCAGTTAAATGTACTGGCAGATTTTAAACCGGTGGTGCCAGATTCGCATAAGGACTCAGAATTTGTAATGCTGGGTAACCTGCATCCTTTAGTACAGTTAAGTGTTCTGGATCAGGTAAAAAATCCAAAACTGGTTGTTCTGGATACCATGAATTTCTGGATGGACAATACCCTGGAAGATCTAATGAAAGTTATTGCCAGAGTAGATGTGATAACGATCAATGATGAGGAAGCCAGGCAACTATCCGGTGAATATTCTTTGGTTAAGGCCGCCAGAAAAATCGAGGAAATGGGTCCAAAATATGTTGTGATTAAAAAAGGTGAACACGGAGCCTTGTTATTTCACAAGGACCAGGTGTTTTTTGCCCCGGCGCTTCCTTTGGAAGAAGTCTTTGATCCTACTGGAGCAGGTGATACATTTGCCGGCGGATTTATTGGATACTTAGCCAGAACAGGAAATATCTCTTTTGAAAATATGAAGAGTGCCATCATCTATGGTTCCAACCTGGCCTCCTTCTGCGTAGAGAAATTTGGAACTGAAAGAATGCAAACGCTAACCGGTGATGAAGTAAACAAGAGACTTGACGAGTTCAGGAAATTAACTCAATTCGAAACACAACTTGATTAATATAACGCCCTGTAATTACAGGGCTTTTTTTGTGACAAACACAACAAATACCTAAGAATACAACTTATGAGTGATGCTATAAAACACGAATGTGGAATTGCGCATATTAGGCTTTTAAAACCTCTTGACTATTATAAAGAAAAATACGGTACCGCATTTTATGGAGTAAACAAGATGTATCTCCTCATGGAGAAACAACATAACCGTGGGCAGGATGGTGCCGGTTTTGCAAGTATCAAACTCAATACAATTCCCGGGGAGCGTTATATAAGCCGGGTGCGTTCCAACCAGGCTCAGCCAATTCAGGATATTTTTGAACAGATAAATCAAAGGATCAATGATGAAATAAAAGCAAATCCTGAGTATGCAGACAATACAGATTTGCAAAAAAGATATATCCCTTACCTGGGCGAGGTTTTTCTTGGCCACGTGAGATACGGGACTTTTGGCAAGAACAGTATCGAAAGTGTACATCCTTTTTTGAGACAGAATAACTGGATGCACAGAAACCTGATTGTTGCCGGAAACTTCAACATGACCAATGTAAATAAGCTGTTCAATAATCTGGTCGAACTCGGGCAGCATCCTAAAGAGCGAGCAGATACGGTGACCGTAATGGAGAAGATTGGTCATTTTTTAGATTCTGAAGTTAGAAAACTTTACAAAAAGCTGAAAAACGAAGGATACTCCAAAGTTGAAGCCTCACCTATAATTGCAGAAAAATTAAATGTCGCGAAGATCCTGAAGAAATCTTCCAAGAACTGGGATGGTGGGTATGCTATGGCCGGCTTAATTGGTCATGGTGATTCTTTTGTATTACGTGATCCTGCGGGGATAAGACCTGCCTATTATTATAAGGATGATGAAGTGGTCGTGGTTGCCTCAGAAAGACCGGTTATTCAAACGGTTTTCAACGTAGACTTTAATGACGTGCATGAATTACCTCCGGGAAATGCTATCATTACTAAAAAGAACGGGGAGGTCTCTATCACTGAGATTATTGAACCTCTGGAAAGGAAGGCCTGTTCTTTTGAGCGTATTTATTTTTCTCGAGGCAGCGATGCAGAAATATACCAGGAGCGTAAAATGCTGGGGCGCCTTTTAATGCCAGATGTTTTAAAGTCTATAGAACACGATACTTTAAAGACTGTTTTTTCCTTTATTCCTAATACTGCGGAAACATCCTTCTACGGAATGGTAGAAGCTGCCCAGGATGAATTGAACAAACAAAAAAATGAAGCCATCCTCGACGAAAAGGAAACTTTAACCGATGCAAGGCTGCAAGAGATCCTATCTCATCGACTAAGAACAGAAAAGATCGCTATAAAGGATGTTAAGCTGAGAACCTTCATCACTGAAGACAGTAGCCGCGACGATCTTGTTGCCCATGTGTATGATGTAACCTACGGAGTGGTAAAACCGGATGATAACCTGGTCATTATCGATGATAGTATTGTTAGGGGAACTACCCTCAAGAAAAGTATCATAAAAATGATGGACAGGCTAAAACCTAAAAAGATTGTGGTGGTATCCTCTGCTCCACAAATAAGATATCCAGATTGTTATGGTATTGACATGGCCCGGCTGGAAGATCTGGTAGCTTTTAGGGCAGCGCTGGACCTTTTGAGGGATTGCGGCAAATACGACATTATCGAGAAAGTCTACAAAAAATGTAGAGACCAGGTAGATCTGCGTGATAGCGAAGTACAGAATTTTGTCAAGGAGATCTATGAACCATTTACCAATGAGCAGATCTCAGATAAGATTTCTGAGTTGCTTTGCGATAAAGATGTGAAGGCAGAGGTAAAGGTTATTTACCAAACGGTTGATAACTTGCATAAAGCATGTCCGAAAAATCTTGGCGACTGGTATTTTACCGGTGATTATCCAACTGCAGGAGGGAACAGGGTTGTGAATCGCGCTTTTATGAATTTTTACGAAGGCAAAACGGACAGGGCTTACTAAAGTTTACACTTTAACAGATATTTCTGCACTTGGTCTATTATTCTTTGTATAGCCTATAATTCTATATACATTAGTATCACCATAACATAAGTAGGTTAAGTTCATGGTAGATTTGGGGCAAAAAAAGGTGGAATTCATTCCGCCTTTTTTTATGTCCCGCCGGTCACTATAATGTTGTATTAGATTACTCGAAAACTATCAATATATTGATTTTCAGTATCTTAACCATTTAACCGGTAGTTCATCTAAAAAATTAATTTTCCCTGAAATTTCTTCTTATCTTTAAGATACCATAGCATAAGTAGGTTAAGTTCATGGTAGATTTGGGGCAAAAAAAGGTGGAATTTTTATTCCGCCTTTTTTTATGTCAACAATTTAAAACGTAAAGTTAAAAAATACTACAAAAATCTGTATTTCAGCAGTTTAACTAATTTACAGGTAGTTTGTCTAATAAATAAAATTGATTCAGATATTCGTTTTATCTTCACTATACCATAGCATAAGTAGGTTAAGTTCATGGTAGATTTGGGGCAAAAAAAGGTGGAATTTTTATTCCGCCTTTTTTTATGGAAATAAGTGTAAAATACTCTTTTATAGCCGTTTAACAATTATACTGGTAGTTCGTCTAATAATTAAAACTGCTACAAAAATTCGTTTTATATTCAACCTACCATAGCATAAGTAGGTTAAGTTCATGGTAGATTTGGGGCAAAAAAAGGTGGAATTTTTATTCCGCCTTTTTTTATGGAAATAAATCATAAAATACTGTTTTATAGTATTTTAACTATTTTACAGGTAGTTCGTCTAATAATTAAAGCTGCTACAAAAATTCGTTTTATATTCAACCTACCATAGCATAAGTAGGTTAAGTTCATGGTAGATTTGGGGCAAAAAAAGGTGGAATTTATTCCGCCTTTTTTTATGCTGTAAATTGAAATATCGTGATCATCACAAAAAAAAAGGCCGCATAAAGCGGCCTTTAGTATATGTTGCAAATAAAATTATTTTGCTTTCGCGTAACGGCTGGAAACTTCTGTCCAGTCTATAACATTGAAAAATGCATCGATATATTCCGGACGCTTATTTTGATAGTTCAGGTAATATGCATGCTCCCAAACATCCAGACCTAAAATTGGAGTTCCTCCACATCCTACCTCCGGCATGATTGGATTATCCTGGTTTGGAGTAGAACATACTTCTACCTTACCACCTTCATGAACACATAGCCACGCCCATCCAGATCCAAACTGGCCTGCTGCAGCATTTGAGAATTCTTCTTTGAATGCCTCAAAAGATCCAAAAGCGCTATTGATAGCTTCGGCCAATTCACCTTCAGGTTTACCACCGCCTTCCGGAGACATGATTTCCCAGAATAAGCTGTGGTTATAAAATCCACCACCGTTATTTCGAACAGCTTTATTGGACATATCAAGATTTTTAAGAATGTTCTCGATATTTTTACCCTCCATATCCGTTCCCTCAATGGCGTCGTTTAATTTTTTAGTATAACCCGCATGATGTTTTCCATGGTGGATTTCCATAGTTTTAGCATCAATATGTGGTTCCAATGCATCAAAAGCATATTTTAATTTTGGTAACTCAAAAGACATAATTATCTGATTTTTTAGTGATTAGTACTTAAACTGTCCCAAATTTAGCTATTAGGGCATTTAATGGAAATTATTTCGTGTTATAAAATACTTAAAAGCATTGCAGATGTGAAACTCATTTTTATTTTACTTTTAAAGTTTCCCATTACCGCTAAACCTAATAATCATAGCCCCATTGAAAAATTCCTTCAATATTTATAATGCTTCTGCCGGATCTGGCAAGACCTTTACCCTTGTGAAAGAATACCTTAGTCTTCTTTTTACATCTCCTAAAAGGGACCGGTATAAAAATATACTCGCCATTACCTTTACCAATAAAGCTGTTGGTGAGATGAAGAAAAGGATTATCGATAGCCTGGCAGAATTTTCCAGGGAAGAAGATGATTCTTCAGAAAATGCGATGCTAATGGCAATTTCCAAAGAAACAGGCATTTCTGAGGTGGAGATAAGAAGTAGATCCAGGGAAATTTTAAAAAGTATCATTCACAACTATGCAGCTTTTGAAATTTCTACCATAGATGGATTTACCCATAGAGTACTGCGCACCTTCGCCAGGGATCTGGGAATCCCAATGAATTTTGAGGTAGAATTAAGTGCAGATGAAGTTTTGATGGAAGCGGTGGAAAGCCTTATAGGTAAAGCAGGAAAAGATAAAAAACTAACCCGGGTTTTAATCGATTATACCCTGTCGAAAACAGATGACGATAAAAGCTGGGATATAAGTCGGGATCTTTTCCAGATCGCGAGACTGTTGATAAATGAGAACCACCAAAAGGCGGTTCAAACGCTAAAGACAAAAACTTTAGAGGATTTTGAGAAATTTGGCAGAAAACTTAATGCCGATATCAAAGCCGCAGAAGAAACTCTAAAAGTTTCCTCAGATTATTTTTTTGAACTTATCCAAACGAACGCAGTAGATGAAAAATGGTTCAGCAGAGGATCTGTTCCGGGTTATTTTAAAAAAATAAAGAATGGCGATCAGAACATTAATTATTCCACGAACTGGGCTCTGCAAATTGCCGAGGCTCCCCTTTATAATAAATCTCTCGATGATGCAGGTAAATCTATAATGGATAGCCTTCAGCCAGAGATCGCAGAATTATTTGAGACGACGAAACGAGCCTATTTTAATATTGAATTTTTCAGAGAGGTAAAAAAGAACCTTGTACAGCTCTCGCTTCTAAACGAGATCAACCGCGAAGTCGAGCTTATAAAGAAAGACCGCAACCTTGTTCTTATTTCAGAATTCAATCCCAGGATCAGCGAACAGGTGAAAGACCAGCCGGTTCCTTTTATTTACGAACGCCTCGGGGAACGCTATCAGCATTATTTTATAGATGAATTCCAGGATACTTCTACCATGCAATGGGAAAACCTGATTCCCCTGGTTGGAAATAAACTGGATTCTGCAGAGCCGGGAGGACTCACTATCGTGGGAGATGCAAAACAAAGTATTTACAGGTGGCGCGGCGGGAGGGCCGAGCAGTTAATAGATCTTAGCAATTTAAAAACCGTCCCGTTTCAAACCGCCCAGAATGTGGTAAACTTACCCGATAATTTCAGAAGTGGCTCTGAGGTAGTAAACTTCAACAACAGCTTTTTCAAATTCGCCGCACTATCGCTTAACTATCCTGAATATGCAGACCTTTTTAAAAATTCTGCCCAGAATCCTAAAAAAGGTGATTTTGGATACGTAAATATTCAATTTATTGAAGCCGATAACCGCGAAGAAGAATTTGAGATATACCCAAAAAAGATTCTGGAAACAATATATGATCTGGATAAAAAGGGATTCCGGCGAAAAGACCTTTGCATACTTACCAGAAAACGTAGTGAAGGAGTCGCCATTGCAGAATTTTTAAGTGAAAATTCTGTTTCTGTTATTTCTTCTGAAACCCTTTTATTATCCCAATCACCGGAAGTCAGGTTCATCGTGGACGTTCTTTCCTATTCTCTTAATTCGCAGGATGATCAGTTAAAACTGAGCATCTTTGATTATCTATCTGAAAGGTTTCTGGATGAAGCTTCAACGCATCAAACCCTGGTGGAATTTTTACCAAATAACGGGGCGGCATTCTTGGAATGGTTGGGAGAGTATGGTCTTGAATTCGATCTTAATGCCTTGAAAAAGCTTTCCCTGTATGAATCTGTGGAATATATTATAAGATCATTTCATCTGGTTGAGGATTCTAATGCATATATACAGTTCTTCCTGGATTTTGTATTTGAAACTGCGCAAAAGACATCCAATGGCCTCAATGATTTTCTTATTAAATGGGATCAGAAAAAGGACAGCTTAAGCATTGTGATACCAGATGCAGATGATGCGGTACAGATCATGACGATCCATAAATCTAAAGGCCTGGAATTCCCGGTAGTGATTTACCCATTCGCGAATTCAGACCTGCAGGACACGAGGAATGACAACCTTTGGCTGGAAATAAATGACGAACATATCCCCATTGCATATGTAAGCGCATCTCAAAAGATGCTAAACTGGAATGAGAATGCTGCGAACAAATACCAGGAACTTCTTTATAAAAATGAATTGGATACGTTAAACGTTTTATACGTCGCCTGTACCAGGGCAGCACAACAGCTTTATATAATTTCCAATTTCAATGAAAAACCTAAAAAGTCTGCTAATGTATCTGATATTTTATGCGATTACCTGAGATCTGCAGAAAAGTGGAATGACGGTTTCACTTATGAATTTGGAGATTCTAATAATATATTTCCGGGCAAAATTTCTGAAAATTCCAGCATAGAGCCTTCCCGCTATTATTCCTCAAACACACGAAACCAGGCGGTAAACATTGTGACCAGGTCTGGTAGTCTTTGGGATTCCAGGCAACAGGAAGCGATCGAAAAGGGAGAGATCGCACACGAAATTCTGGCCAGAATCAATGATGCTTCTAATTTGGATTCGGCCATAGACTGGGCCGTAAATTATGGCCTCATTACAGAAGACTCCAGGCAGGAAATCAAAGGTCTTATTGCAGATATTATTATGCATCCCGAGTTGGCAAAATATTTTGCCCGGGGAGTTCAGAATTTAAACGAAAAGGAAATCATCACCACTTCAGGTAAAAGGCTGCGACCAGACCGGATAAATATTCAGGCTGGTAAAGTAAGCGTCTTAGATTACAAGACAGGTGGATTTGTAGATACACACACCAGGCAGGTTTCAGAATATGCTAATGCCCTGCGCGATATGGGCTATGAAATTGATAAATGTTTATTGATCTACACGAATAAGCCTATTATCATCAAAAATGTATAAAAGAATTATAAATTTGTGATGCATTTGGTGCAACCGGTTTGCTTTATCCTGTCCAGGATAGTTATTGTGCCACCATTATTTTTTAAATAACAACATTGAATTATGTACGGAGCTATAAAAGAACATTTAGAAAAAGAAATTGAAGAAATTAAGGACGCGGGTCTTTATAAAAGAGAACGAATTATAACAAGTCCGCAGGATGCAGTTATTAAAATAGCTTCAGGAGAAGAGGTGATCAATTTTTGTGCGAATAATTACCTGGGATTGTCCTCACATCCGGAAGTTATTCAGGCTGCTAAAGACACATTGGATTCTCACGGATTTGGTATGTCCAGTGTCCGTTTTATCTGCGGAACCCAGGATATACATAAAGAACTGGAGCAAAAGATATCTGATTTTTATGGTACAGAAGACACAATTTTATACGCGGCCTGTTTTGATGCTAACGGCGGGATCTTTGAGCCTTTATTAACCAAGGAAGATGCGATCATATCAGATTCATTGAATCATGCCTCGATCATTGACGGGGTACGACTATGTAAGGCTGCCAGGTACCGTTACCAGAACGGCGATATGGCAGATCTCGAGAATAAATTGAAGGAAGCCAAAGAGAACGGCGCACGTCATATACTTATCGTCACAGACGGAGTATTTTCTATGGACGGCCTGGTAGCTCCCCTGGATAAAATTTGTGATCTCGCCGATAAATACGACGCGATGGTAATGATCGATGAATGCCACGCTACAGGTTTCATAGGAGAGCAGGGAATTGGAACATTAGAAGAAAAAGGTGTCCTGGACAGGGTGGATATTATCACCGGTACCCTGGGGAAAGCTCTTGGAGGTGCCATGGGTGGGTACACAACTGCAAAAAAAGAGATAATAGAAATATTAAGACAAAGATCCAGACCTTACCTTTTTTCCAACTCTCTGGCCCCGGCAATTGTGGGAGCTTCTATTAAGGTTTTTGATATGCTAAAGACCGATAACAGCCTTAGAAAAAAATTAAAGGAAAATACAGAATACTTTAAAAAAGGCATTAAGGATGCAGGCTTTGAAATTATTGATGGAGAGTCTGCAATAGTACCGGTAATGTTGCATGATGCCAAGCTTTCACAGGATATGGCAGACAAATTGCTCGAAGAAGGAATTTATGTGATTGGCTTCTTTTATCCGGTAGTTCCTAAGGGAAAAGCAAGGATAAGAGTGCAACTATCTGCTGCTCATGATAAAGCGCATCTGGATAAAGCAATCAAGGCTTTTGAAAAAGTCGGGAAAGATCTTGGGGTAATTTAAAACAGAAAAAAGCGATTTTAAAGTCACTAATTTATTAGTAAATTAATTGATATTCAGTTATCAGAAGTCTTAGAAATCCTTTGGAATCGCGCTGTAATTAAGAAAACTTTATTATTTTTACCTTTGTTAATATACATTAAGAATATACTTTTGTTCACAATTAACACTTAAAACTAAACAATTAAATATGAAACATCTTAACAAAATTGTGTTGGCCACCTTACTGATATTTGGCTTTTCTTCGGTTAAGGCACAGGATGCTAACAACCCATGGGCAATTGGTATTGGTACCAATGCAGTCGATTTCTATCCGGTTGGAGAGGATGCTCCTCGCGGCGGTATGTTCGACGAATACTTTAATACTGGTGATCACTGGAATATCCTTCCTGCGGTCTCAAAACTTTCTGTTTCCAGATATATCGGAGCAGGTTTTGTTGGTGAATTGAGTGGTTCTATCAACCAGATCGATAAGTATGGTGATAGAAGCGTAGGTGATCTAGCCTATTACTCTTTAGATCTAAGTGCTGATTATAGCCTGAGAGCAATGCTAAACGACGGATGGATTGATCCTGTTGTTGGTATTGGTGGTGGTTATGTTTGGATTGGTGACCAGGATGGTGACGATATCGCAAACGCAGATGCTGCAACCCTTAATGGTAAAGTAGGATTAAACTTCTGGTTTTCAGATAACATCGCTTTATCTCTAGAGTCAAAATATAAGCATGCATTCGAGCCGGAAAGCGCTAAGCATTTTCAACACACAGCCGGTATCAAATTCATCTTCGGAGGAAAAGATACTGACGGTGACGGAATTTATGATAAAGATGACGAATGTCCTGAAACTCCAGGTCTAGCTGAATTCAACGGTTGTCCTGATACTGACGGTGACGGAATCGAAGATCGTCAGGATGCATGTCCAGATAAAGCTGGTCTTGCAGAATTTGACGGATGTCCTGATACTGACGGTGACGGTATAGCCGATCCTGATGATGACTGTCCAGAAGTTGCAGGTCTTGCTGAATTAAACGGTTGTCCTGATGCTGACGGTGACGGTGTAAGAGATGGTGATGATGAGTGTCCTGAAGAAGCTGGTCCAGCTGAAAACAACGGATGCCCTTGGCCTGATACTGACGGTGACGGAATCCTTGATAAAGACGATGATTGTCCAGAAGAAGCTGGTCCTGCTTCATCTAACGGATGTCCAGAGCCAACTGCTGAAGTAATTACTGAATTGAACGAATACTCTAAAACTGTATTATTCGATCTTAATAAAGCAACTATCAGAAAAGAATCTGAAGAAGCTCTTCAGTCTATCGTAGACATCATGAATGAGTACTCTACTACTATCTTCCACGTTGAAGGACATACAGATAGTACTGGTAGCGATTCTTACAACATGAAGCTTTCTAAGGAGCGTGCTGCTTCTGTAGCTAAATGGTTAGAAGAGAATGGTGTACCTTCTAAGAGATTAACTTCTGAAGGATACGGTGAAACTCAGCCAATTGCAACTAACAGTACTGCAAAAGGAAGACAACAGAACAGACGTGTTGAAATCTCTTTAGACAAAGACAGAGAGATGAAAGAATCTTCTGAAGAATAGGAATTAATTCCTAATAAATCATACAAGAAAACGCTCCGCATTGCGGGGCGTTTTTTTATTTTAGGCGTATGAAATCATTTATACGCGAAGTCCTGCTGAAGCTTCAGCAGTCCACCACTCCCCTTTCAGAGATCGTTTTCATTCTCCCCAGTAAAAGAGCCGGTTCATATCTAATAAAGGAGTTAGCTGAAATTTCTGAAAAGAACATTTTTGCCCCAACTATTTATAGTGTAGAGGAATTCACAGAGAAAATATCGGGATTGCAGACCATCGACAACACTATCAGCCTTTTTGAGTTTTACGAGGTGTATAAAAGATTGACCCCGCAGGATGATATCGAAGACTTTGAAACATTCGTGACCTGGGCCCAAAGCCTGATCCAGGATTTTAACGAAATAGACAGGTACTTAATAGACCATAAGCCTTTCTTTGATTACCTCTCCGGAATACAGGACCTTACCCATTGGTACGTTCAGGAAGAAAAGACCGAACTCATTAAGCGATATCTAAAGTTCTGGAAAAACCTTCCAGCGTACTATGAGGAATTATCCCAAAGTCTAACCCGGAAAGAACAGGGTTACCAGGGACTTATATATCGCAGGGCTGCGCAGAACATCCCGCAATATATCTCTGAAAATAGCCGTAAGCACTTATTCATAGGTTTTAATGCCCTTAATGCCGCTGAACAACATATCATCCAGGCCATGCTGGCTAAGAAATGTGCCGAAGTTTACTGGGATATGGATAAAATCTTTTATGAGGATGCAGATCATGCCGCTTCTATCTTTATAAGGGAATATTTAAAGGACTGGGAATTCTATCAAAACAGGTCCTATGAATATTTCACAGAAAATTATTCCACCAAAAAAAATATCCAATTTATTGGGGTACCAAAAAATATAGGCCAGGCTAAATATATTGGAGAGATCCTTACCTCACTGCCGCAGGAAAAGTTGGAAAATACAGCAGTGGTACTTGGAGAAGAAGAACTTTTACTTCCTGTTCTAAATTCGCTGCCTTCAGAAATTAATGAGCTTAACATCACGATGGGCTTCCCAGTCAAAAATGCGCCCTTGAATTCTTTATTTGAAAATTTGTTCCAGGTTCACCTAAATGATAATAAAGAATATTATTATAAGGACGTTATTTCTATTTTAAATCATCCCTCATTACATCCCCTCTTAAATCGAGAGGCGGAAGATCTCCTGGCAAAGATCAATACAGAAAACCTAGTATATCTTAAATACGAATCTATAATTTCGGGCTTTTCAGAAAATCAAAAGGCGATTATCAAGGCCTGCTTCGACCCCAAGAATGATTCAGTTTCGCGATTAATTTCAGATTTTCATGAATTAATCCAGATCCTAAAGAAGTATCTTAAACAGGAAGAAGATAAAATAGGCCTTGAATTTCTATATCATTTTCATGTACTTTTCAATAAGCTGGAAAATCTTAACGATCTGTATCCTCACCTGAAATCCATCAAATCCCTGTACAATTTCTATAAGGAACTATTATCTACAGAAACCCTCGATTTTCAGGGAAAACCTTTTAAAGGATTGCAGTTAATGGGAATGCTTGAATCAAGAGCCCTGGATTTTGAAACGGTGATTATCACCTCTCTTAATGAAGGGGTACTTCCCGCAGGGAAATCTGATAACTCTTTTATACCATATGATCTTAAACAGGAATATAAATTACCTACCTATCGTGAGAAGGATGCGGTTTATACTTATCACTTTTACAGATTACTGCAAAGAGCTAAAAATGTCTATCTACTTTATAATACTGAGGCAGATGGACTTAATTCAGGAGAAAAGAGCAGGTTTCTTACTCAACTGGAAATTGAAAAGCAACCTCAACACGAACTTAAAAAGATACTGGTAGGGCCTAAAGTTCCACAGGTAAAAAATAAACTCAGGGAGATAAAAAAAACGCCGGCTATGCTGGATCGCTTAAAGGCTCTGGCAGGATCGGGTTTTTCGCCTTCGGCTCTTACTACCTACGTGAGGAACCCTCTTGATTTCTACCATCAATATGTCTTAGGCGTAAGAGACCAGGAGGAGGTGGAAGAAACGGTTGCCTTCAATACGCTGGGTACAGTGGTTCATAATGCTCTTGAAAACCTTTATAAGGGTTTCGAAGGCCAGTTGATCAATGAGGAGATCATAAAAAGTTTTATAAAGCAGGCAGATGCTCAGATCTCCAGGGAATTTTCAGAGACTTATAGTAAACTTCCGCTGGAAAAGGGAAAGAACCTTTTAATATTTGAAGTAGCGAAAAGGTATCTGCACAATTTCCTTAGGTTCGAATTAAAGCGTTTAAAGGCCGGTGAAGAAATTCAAATTATTCAGATCGAACAAGACCTTAAGGTTGCTCTTCCTATAAAAGAATTACCATTTTCAGTCTATCTTCGCGGGAAAGTAGATCGCTTTGAAAGATCAAATGGGATACCCCGTATTATAGATTATAAGACCGGAAAGGTGGAATCCAGACATCTCACGGTTAGCGACTGGAGTGAAATAACAAAAGATTATGACAATTACTCCAAAAGTTTTCAGGTTTTAACTTATACCAGCTTGATTGCACTGCAGAAAGACCTTAAATTCCCGGCTGAGGCAGGAATCGTTTCTTTCAAAAATCTGAAATCGGGTTTTTTAAAGTTTGCTAAAAAAGAAGAAGGCAGTAGAAATAAGGATTCAATGATCACCGAAGAGACCCTGGACCTGTTCCAGGCAGAATTAAAAAAATTGATAATGGAGATCTGTGATCCGGATATTCCATTTGTTGAAAAGGAAATAAAGAAAAGTTATGGAAGTTTCTAAAGAATTAAACCTCGTCATAGAAGGTAAACACAATAAGCCAATTGTGGCAGATCTTATTTTTAAAGATGACGGTAAACCAAAACCGATCGTGATTTTTACCCACGGATACAAAGGCTTCAAGGATTGGGGCGCCTGGGAAGTCATGGGAGAGAAAATTGCGGAGGCCGGTTTCATGTTTGTTAAGTTCAATTTCAGTCATAATGGAACAGATCCTGAAAATTTAACCGAATTCAGAGATATTGAAGCATTCGGGGATAACAATTTTATCATAGAACTGGATGATCTGCAATCGGTATTGGATTGGATACTGATGCCCGATTTTAAATTTGCGCAACAAATAAAACCCGATGAAATTAGTCTTATAGGTCATTCACGTGGAGGCGGCATCGTTTTGATCAAGGCTGCAGAAGAAAAAAGGATCACTAAGATCATTACGCTGGCATCGGTTTCAGATTATGGTTCGCGTTTTCCTGAGGGAAAAGAACTGGAAGCCTGGGAGAAAAAAGGCGTGCGTTATATTTTAAATACAAGGACCGGCCGTAAACTGCCCCACCACTACCAATTCTATAAATCCTATAAGGAAAATAAGGAAAGACTAAATATTAAAAAAGCTGCCAAAAAACTGCAAATACCACACCTTATTGCCCACGGGAGCAGTGATACCAGTGTATCTATTGGAGAGGCTGGAAATCTTTTTGAATGGAGCCCGGCTCCTAAATTATTACTGGTAGAAAATGCAGATCATGTTTTTGGAATAAGTCATCCCTGGAATGAGCAGGAATTACCAAAGGAATTCAAACATGTGATATCTAAAACTATAGATTTTCTGAAGACAGATTCAAAAGTGCTCTGGGATGAATATGGTGAAACTGAAGATGATTAGGCATTAAATTATGGTGAAGTATCATTCTCCCTGAAGCTTTGAAGGATCTGAATACCTTCCTAAATAAGAACAGATGCGACGCAATGGTCTATGTAGAACATATCGCCCCGAAGCGTCGGGGGAACCAGATGACCTTCTTAAATAAAAAAAACCACTGCGATACAGTGGTTTCTTGTGGAGAATATCGCCCCGAAGCGTCGGGGGAACCGATGACCTTCCTAAATAAAAAAACCACTGCGATGCAGTGGTTTCTTGTGGAGAATATCGGAGTCGAACCGATGACCTTTTGGCTGCCAGCCAAACGCTCTAGCCAGCTGAGCTAATCCCCCGACTGGGAGCAAATGTAATAATTTTTATTAAATCTGGAAATGTTTATTTTTCTACTTTAAAATGATCCGTAAAGCAGCTAAAAAAGAATTGCCCAACATCAAATTATTGACGGAAGCTTGTGCTGAAGCAATGATTAATAAGGGTATTTTCCAATGGAACCAGCATTATCCTTCATTAGAAAGACTCAGGGAAGATATTCGCAAAGACGAATTATATGTCCTGCTCACAGGTCAGAAAATTGTGGGAATTATTGTTATCACCCCAGATAAGGACAAGGAATATGAGCATGTAGACTGGCGAAGTAAAACAGAAAACAGTCTTTATATACATCGGCTGGCAACCCATCCTGATCACTGGGGAAAAGGATATGCTCGAAAACTTATGGATTTTGCTGAGACCTATGCCCGTACTCATAATTTTGAATCTGTAAGACTGGACACCTTCAGCCGGAATTCAAGAAACCAAAGGTTTTATGAAGACAGGGGGTATCAGCGCCTGGGTAATATTTACTTCCCAAAGCAAAGCGAACATCCATTTTATTGTTACGAATTGCTTTTTTAATGTCCTGGCCTTTATATTTGCCCTTCACCCGTTTCACCATTGAACAACTCGATTAGCTTCAGGAATATCAACAAAATTGCCATCCCGGCCATAATTGCGGGTATTGCTGAACCATTGATCTCTCTAACCGATATTGCGGTCATAGGCAATGTAGATGAAAATTCGATCGAGGCATTAGCGGCAGCAGGGATCGTAGGTTCCTTCCTTTCAGCTATTATCTGGATTGTTGCCCAGACCAAAACAGCGATCTCTGCGATCGTTTCTCAACATTTAGGGGCTAACAGGTTGCATGCCGTGAAAACGCTTATCCCCCAGGCTATATTCTTTAACTTTCTTTTTAGCCTCGTAATCTATGTTTCCACGGCCTATTTTGCCAGGGCAATATTTAGCGCCTACAATGCTGATGGTCTAATCCTGCAATATTCAGAAGACTATTACCAGATCAGGGCGTTGGGTTATCCTCTTACGCTGGTCACCTTTGCCATCTTCGGAGTCTTTAGAGGTCTACAGAATACATTATGGGCTATGAAGTGTAGTCTTACCGGTGCAGCAGTGAACGTTTTCCTGGATTATGTACTAGTTTACGGAATTGAAGGCTTAATACCTGCATTGCATCTCAAAGGTGCCGCCTATGCTTCCCTGGCCGCTCAGGCCACCATGCTCATCATGGCTTTATGGTTTTTCTTTAAAAAAACACCATTCCATTTAAAACTGAGTTTTACCATAAATCCCAGAATGAAAGGGCTGTTACTAATGGCTGCCAACCTGTTCATCAGGACTGCAGCGCTGAACTTTGCCATTTACCTGGCAAATGCCTATGCCACAGACTACGGTAAAAATTATATCGCCGCTCAAAGTATATTAATGAATATCTGGTTGTTTTTCAGCTTTTTTATAGATGGATACGCTAATGCAGGGAATGCCATTGGCGGGAAGCTATTAGGTGCACTCGATTATAAAAATTTGTGGGAACTAAGTAAAAAGATAAGTAAATATGCAGTACTAATTGCGCTGATTTTAATGGCCGTTTGCGCATTATTTTATGAACAGATCGGTCTGCTTTTCAATAAAGAAGCGAGTGTTCTTGCTTTATTTTCTTCAGTATTCTGGATCGTACTGCTAATGCAGCCGGTAAATGCCATCGCTTTTATGTTCGATGGGATCTTTAAAGGCCTTGGGGAGGCCAAATACCTTCGCAACGTGCTTTTGGCCGCCACCTTCCTGGGTTTCACGCCTGTGCTTCTCATTTCAGATTACTTTGGGTTGCAGCTGTACGGTATCTGGATCGCATTTTTTGTCTGGATGCTTATAAGAAGTACTACCCTGGTCATATATTTCCGAAGAAAATATCTCCTGAAAGAGGTTTAGAACCGTAACTTCAGGTTTTATTATTCATCATTATCATTAACTTTGATGAAAACCTGAATTTTATGACAACCAGCCGCGAAAACGGAAGCCTGTATACCCAAATCTCGAACAAGATCGCTACGATAGAATTTGGTCACCCGGCTAGTAACTCGTTTCCATCGGTGCTTTTGGACCGACTGGAGAAAGAGATCAATAAATTGTCTGAAGACGACAGCGTAAATATCATCCTCCTTAGATCTGAAGGAGAAAAGGCTTTTTGTGCCGGCGCTTCGTTCAACGAGCTTATAGAAATTGAAGATCTGCAAACCGGAAAAGAGTTTTTCTCCGGTTTCGCTAAGGTTATCAATGCCATGCGAAAGTGTAAAAAACTAATCGTAGGCCGCGTTCAGGGCAAAACTGTTGGCGGCGGTGTTGGGCTGGTATCTGCCTGTGATTACGCGATGGCAACAGATGCTGCTGCAGTCAAACTTTCTGAACTTAGCATTGGCATTGGCCCTTTTGTAATTGCTCCAGCCGTAGAACGTAAAATGGGTGTGGATGCGTTCGCTGAAATGACCCTGGCCGCCCATGAATGGAAGAATGCCTACTGGGCTAAAGAAAAAGGATTATATGCCCGGGTATTTGAAACTATTGCAGACCTGGATAAGGAACTTGATCTCTTTACTTCTAAACTTGCATCTTATAACCCAAAGGCATTAATGGAAATGAAAAAGATCCTTTGGAAAGGTACAGATCACTGGAATGAACTTCTAGACGAAAGGGCTTCTATTTCGGGAGAGTTGGTACTGTCTGACTTTACAAAAGAAGCACTGGCAAAATTTAAAAAATAAAAGATGAAAATCACAAGCTTATTCCTCGCTACTCAAAATACTGAAGCCTATGAATTTGGTTATTCGATAGGAAATTTTATCGGCGAAAATATATACCTTATGGCAGGACTGCTCATAGGAATCATTGTAGCGGTGATCATGAGAAAGAATTTGAAAGCAAAACCATGATGCAGGAACATTTACCAAAAGATAAAGATCCCAGCGAAGTGCAGGAATGGGGATGGACTCTGGAAGAATTCATCACAGAAAACTTTTGGTATCTTCTCGCTATTCTCATTTTACTGGCGCTTTTCTATTACGCAAGACATCGCTGGAAAGTTAGAAATTCCAGAAAATTTAAGAACTAATGGACAAGGATACCTGGGAATTTTTCAGTTTTATAAGCGGCATGGGCTTCTGGTTGATCCTGGCCATAGTTCTTATAGCAGTGGTCGCTTATAAAAAATTCAGGAAATAATTTAGCGCGTTTTTAACCATCCGGTTATACTTAACCTTGGTGTTTTAACCGGTTTCACCTCGTGCTCTAGCTCCTGGCTTTCAAAAATGACCACTCTCCCGGGATAGGGATATACCGTCACCTGCTCTTCCCCCGTATCCTTATTTAAATAAATAGCCAGTTCCCCGCCATTTTCAGGTTTCCAGTCTTCATGATTCAAATAACAAACCATGGAAAGTTTTCTTCTACCGTCATTCTGGAATGTGTCCAGGTGTCTCTTATAAAAGGTTCCTTCTGGATAAACCGCGTAGTGAAACTCCTTATGTAAAATACCCATAAAACAGGTCTTATTTAAATAGTCTACCAGGGAATTTATCTTATTAAAGAACACATTTTCTGCCGGGCCTGCATTGGCTTCATTGATCCAGAGAATAAAATCACCACGCACAGACCTGGCAATTACCTCATTGGTACGGTTGCCAATGGCAGCCTTCTTAAAATCATCTTCCTCATATTTCTGCAATAGTGACGACCGCAAAAGCTGAACTTCTTCAAGGTCGAAAAAGTCATCGATGATACTATACTTCTTGTCAATAATTTCACCAATAATCCTCTCATAAAGCGGATTTTCAGTAAATTCTAATTGGTCATACAGTTCAGGGATACAAGTAGTCATTGCCTGGAGAAATTTCGCAAATGTAAATTATATTTCAATTCAAAAAAGTTAAAAATTCAAGCTGAAAATTTCAATTATCTTTGCAGCAAAATTAGTTGGAATGAGTAACATTAGAATCACCAAGCAATTCACCTTCGAAACCGGTCATGCCCTTTATGGCTATGATGGGAAATGCCGCAATGTACATGGTCATAGTTATAAACTCAGTGTTACCGTGATTGGACAGCCAATTACAGATCATGATCATGTAAAATTCGGGATGGTGATAGATTTTGGTGATCTAAAAAAGATCGTGAAATCTGAGATCGTGGATGTATTCGACCACGCTACGGTCTTCAATAAAAATACTCCCCACGTTGAGCTGGCCAAAGAATTAAAAGATCGTGGCCACCATGTGATCCTCGTTGAATATCAGCCTACCAGCGAGAATATGGTCATAGATTTTGCTAAAAAGATCAAAAAGCATTTACCCACACACATCAATCTTCATTCTTTGAAACTTCAGGAGACAGAGACTTCTTTTGCAGAATGGTACGCTAGTGATAATAATTAGGCCGCAACCCTAACGGGTCGGGCTATGCGCTTATAGTCCCGCAAATGCGGGAGCTAACCGCTGCTATCCCTTGCGCAAATATCAGTATACAGTTTTAAGTCGCAGCAGGCAGTTGAATTTATTTAATTGTTGCTCTGAGCCTGCCGAAATAAGTGTCGCTTTTTATTTATCTGAGAGATCTCTTTAGTGAACCATATTTTAATTAAACCTTTCTCTCTGTTCGAAATGAAATATTTACCGAGCCTTATTTTCTGCAAATAATTCGTCTTTCTTCAGGACCATTAAATAAGTTGACGATGACTAAATTTTGTAAAAAATAACTGACATTTCAACCAACGCGAGAAATCTTATATCTTTACCCCGAACAAATCATCTATGGATATCCCGAAAGGCAAAAAGATCTATTTTTCCAGTGATAATCACCTTGGCGCTCCTACTATGGAGGAAAGCCGTGAAAGGGAACTTATTTTTGTGAAGTGGTTGGATGAAATCAAAAAAGATGCAGCGGCTATTTTTCTTTTAGGAGACCTTTTTGACTTCTGGTTTGAATATAAGCACGTTGTTCCAAAAGGTTTTGTAAGAACCCTGGGGAAACTTGCTGAAATTAAAGACAGCGGCATCCCCGTCTATTTTTTCGTGGGCAATCATGACCTCTGGATGAACGATTATTTTGAAACCGAGCTAAATATTCCCGTTTTTCATCAACCTAAAGAATTCCAGTTCAATAACAAGACTTTTCTTATTGGCCATGGTGATGGCCTGGGCCCGGGAGATAAAGGTTACAAAAGGATGAAGAAAGTATTCACAAATCCTTTGTCAAAATGGCTTTATAGATGGCTGCATCCGGACCTTGGAGTACCCCTGGCGCAATATTTTTCTGTAAAGAATAAAATGATCTCCGGGGATGAAGATCAGGAATTTCTTGGCGAAGAAAAGGAATGGCTTATTCAGTATTGCCGAAGAAAACTGCAGGAAAAGCATTATGATTATTTCCTGTTTGGACATCGTCATCTCCCCCTGGAAATTGAGCTTAATGGAAAATCCAGCTACGTGAATACCGGTGACTGGATCAATTTTTACACTTATGCCGAATTCGACGGTGAAAAGTTAAGCCTTAAGAAGCTTGAGGATTAAATACTTTCCCTGATATCCTTTAATTTCAGCTGGATTTTGGTGTTCCCGTTCCAGGTATTTTCATCGAGACTGTAAACCGCGTCAAATTTTTTACCCTCTTTTATTAGATCCAGTTTATCTCCCAGATTGAATCCTATTACATCAAAAGTGACCTTTGAGCCTTCCTGTTTCACCTGGCATTTAAGATGGGTTTTATCTTCTCCCACACATTTCCCAAAACCGGTATCGGTCAAACCGCGGGTCATAAAAACCGGGGACATATTGCCGGGACCAAATGGCGCAAATTGTTTAAGTATCCTGTAGAATTTAGGAGTGATATCCTTTAAATTCAATTCTTCATCAATAGTGATCTCCGGCGTTAAGAGGTTCCGGTCTATTGTTTCAGCAACTACCTGTTCAAACTTATTCTTAAAATTAAGATATTCAGATTCCAGCAAAGTAAGGCCGGCGGCGTATTTATGGCCTCCAAACTGCTCTATATGATCTTTACATCCTTCCAGTGCTTCATACACATCGAATCCTTTTACAGACCTTGCCGAAGCCGCCAGTCGCTCTCCACTCCGGGTAAATACCAGCGTTGGCCTGTACCAGGTTTCGGTCAACCTGGAAGCTACGATCCCGATAACTCCCTTATGCCAGTTCTCATCATAAACCACTGTAGTTAATCTCTGCTCCTCTTTTTGTTCTATGATCTGCCGCTTTGCCTCTTCGGTAATAGTTTTGTCGGCACTTCTGCGGTCTGTATTATAGACTTCGATCTCCTCAGTATATTTTTTTGAAATTTCCTCATCCTCTTCCGTAAGGAGATTTACCGCATGCAAGCCGTGTTTCATTCTTCCAGCAGCATTGATCCTTGGAGCCACGATAAAAACAACATCGGTGATACTTACATTCTTCTTGTCCCCCAGTAAACTTTTGATACCTTTTCTCGGCGCCACATTTATAACATGTAAACCATGATAGGCAAGTATCCTGTTTTCCCCGGTGATAGGCACTATATCTGCTCCTATTGCGGTAGCTACGAGATCCAGGTAAGGCAATAATGTTTCCTCGGGTTCATTATTTTTTTGAGTGATCGCCTGGATAAGTTTAAAACCTACACCACAACCACAAAGTTCGTCATAGGGATAATTGCAATCTTCCCTTTTAGGGTCCAGTACTGCTACAGCGTCGGGAATCCCGCTCCCGGGCCTGTGGTGATCACAGATGACAAAATCGACCCCTTTGTCCTTAGCATATGCCACCTTATCAATGGCCTTAATTCCACAATCGAGAGCAATAATTAAACTTATATCATTATCTGCAGCATAATCTATCCCTTTGTAGGACACACCATATCCTTCTTCATAACGATCTGGAATATAAGTTGCCACATTTGGATACCTGAATTTCAGGTAAGAAGACATCAAGGCAACACTGGTCGTACCATCCACATCATAATCCCCGTAGACCATGATATTTTCTTCATTCTTAATGGCTAGTTCTATGCGGTCTACTGCTTTCTCCATATCCTTCATCAGGAAAGGATCGTGCAATAGCTTAAGGTCTGGCCGGAAGAACTTCTTAGCTTCTTCGAAAGTGGTAATCCCCCTCTGAACAAGAAGTTTTGCAACCGGCACACCTACTCCTAATTTGTCTGCCAGGGCATTTACAGTAATAGGGTCGGGTTTGGGTTTTAAGGTCCAGCGCATAGATCTGATAAATTATTTTTGGATGCCGAAATTAGCAAAAACAAGTTACAGGATTTTAATTCCTCAACTTAAAATTTCAGCAATTTTATTCTGTAGTCGGGGTACGACTTCGTCTTCAAACCAGGGATTATTCATTCTCCAGAATCTATTCACCGGAGACGGGTGGGGCAATGTCCAGTACTCAGGTAGAAACTCTTCAAAATTCTGCACTTTTTGAGTAAGATTTTCCTTTTTTCCCAGGTAATAATTTGCGGCATAAGAACCTATCAGGATCTTTAATTTAGTGTTTGAAAGTTGATTCCAAACCTGGTCATGCCATAGCGGGGCACATTCTTTCCTCGGAGGCAAATCCCCTGTTTTTGCCTTCCCCGGATAGCAAAATCCCATCGGTAAGATCGCAAAATTTGAGGTATCATAAAAAGTATCATCATCCACCCCCAGCCACTCTCTCAATTTCTTTCCGCTTTGATCTTTCCAGGCGATTCCAGACTCATGGACCACTCTTCCGGGGGCCTGGCTAATAAGGATAATCTTTGATTTTTCACTGGCCTCTATGATTGGCCTGGGACCAAGTGGCAGATGTTCTGCACAAACCCTGCAATCCCTTATTTCGCATAAAAGGTCTTTCAAAATATCAGGATTTTCCCTCTACAATGACCACGATCTCTCCTTTAGGCGGACGATCTGTATAATGTTTCAAAACCTCAGCGGCAGTACCCCTAATGGTTTCTTCATGCATTTTCGTGATCTCACGCGATACAGATACCTTTCGTTCTCCTCCAAAATATTCTACAAAATTGCCTAATGTCTTTATAAGCTTATGAGGAGATTCATAAAAGATCATAGTACGGTTTTCTTCTGCAAGGATTTTCAACCGGGTTTGTCTTCCTTTTTTAACAGGAAGAAAACCTTCAAAAATGAATTTGTCATTAGGTAGTCCGCTATTTACCAGGGCGGGCACAAACGCTGTGGCCCCGGGAAGACAATCTACCTCCAACCCTGCTTCCACACAGGCCCGGGTTAGCAAAAATCCCGGATCTGAGATCGCCGGCGTACCGGCATCACTAATCAATGCAATGGTTTCTCCTGACTGAATCCTGGAAACCACATGATCTACCGTCTTATGCTCATTATGCATATGATGGCTTTGCATAGGGGTATTGATCTCGAAATGTTTTAATAATTTACCGCTGTTGCGGGTATCTTCTGCTAGAATAAGGTCAACCTCCTTCAGAACTTTTATTGCCCTGAAAGTAATATCCTCCAGGTTACCAATTGGTGTTGGTACCAGAAACAATTTTCCCATAGATTAAATGCTGCTATTTGTCGAACTTGTTTTCGATATGCGCGATAAATCTTTCTTCATGTTCCTCTTTTCCCTCCCAGTGATTATAATCAGGTTTTACAACCAATTCTATAAATTTACTGGCCTCTTCGAGGCTGCTGAAGGTATTTAACTGAGAAAGAACCCGGTTATAATCTGCCGTATTACCATCGAACAAGTGCTTGATATAAGCCAGACGTTCATTTAAGCCAATATTGATACCTTTTTTAAGACGGTCATTAAGTGATTTTGGTTTATTCGCTTTTTCCACATTATTAACCGGCTCAAAATCGGGAAGATTGTCATAATCTACGCCGATATTTCTAAAATCAGATTTATCTTTCTTAGGACTGGTCCTTTCCGGAGCCGGGGGAGCGGCATTAATACTTTCCATGATCAAATCTACATTTTCAGATTCCGGAGGCATCTGCGCTACTATATCCTTGATCTTTTCTGTATTCGGCTCGGTAATAGCATCAGAATCTTCATTATATTCAGTTCCATCAGGATAGAATTCGTCATAAAGATTTTTTTGAGCTTTAAACTTAGGCTCTTTTTTAACTTCACTTTTCCTGGCCTTTTTTGGTTCTTCTTCCAGATGCTTTTCTGTAAAAGATAAAATGGTAAGCTTCTCGTAAAGATCTTTCGCCATTTCTTTAAGCTGAGCAGCGTCCATATTGCCTTTTTCCTGAAGGATCTTTTCGGCAATGCTGATCAAATTTGCTTCAATTTTCTTTTTCATCTGTAATTAATTTTTTCGATTATAAGTTAGAAGCAGGCCGGCACCAATATTCCCGATTTTTGTGGAAAAATATGCCTTCATTATTTCATAACTTTAAGGATTCCCCCTTTACCAGGGTTGTATTTTTAATAAATTTGTTCCACCTTTATGCGAATGAGGTATTTCCCCATTTCGACTTGAAAAATACAAAATGTTTCTCGAAAATACAGTAAATCACGAAGAGCAATTTGGCTGGATTGAGGTTATTTGCGGCTCTATGTTTTCCGGTAAAACCGAAGAACTGATCCGAAGACTCAAACGTGCGAAATTTGCCAAACAGAACGTAGAGATCTTTAAACCTGCGATAGATACCAGGTATGATGAAGAGATGGTGGTATCTCATGATTCCAATGAAATACGTTCCACTCCGGTGCCTTCAGCCTCCAATATCAGGATCCTGGCAGACGGTTGTGATGTGGTTGGTATCGATGAAGCACAATTCTTTGATGATGAGATCGTCACGGTTTGTAATGACCTGGCTAACCGTGGGGTTAGGGTGATCGTTGCTGGTCTGGATATGGATTTTAAAGGAAACCCCTTTGGCCCAATGCCTAATCTTATGGCTACCGCAGAATATGTGACCAAGGTGCATGCAGTTTGCACCAGAACAGGAAACCTGGCGCAGTTCAGCTATAGAAAAGCGATCAATGATGACCTGGTATTCCTTGGGGAAAATGAAGAATATGAACCTTTAAGCCGCGCCGCATATTATAAGGCTATGCTTAAGGAAAGAGTGAAAAAACTCGATGTGCAGGACCCTGAAGAATTGAAATCTAAACCAAAAGAAGAAAATGCCTGAAGCCAAAGAAACCGTTCTGGAGATCGACCTTGGAAACCTGGCTCATAATTATCATTTTTTAAGATCTAAAATAGATAAGGACGTTAAGTTTTTATCGGTAGTAAAGGCTCATGCCTACGGAAGCGACTCTGTAGTGATCGCCAAAAAACTACAGGAATTGGGTACCGATTATTTTGCCGTGGCCTACGTGGAAGAAGGAATCAGGCTTCGGGAAAACGGGATCATCAAACCAATTTTGGTTCTTCATCCTCAATTCACGCATTTTGAAGAGATCATAGAGCACTGCCTGGAACCCAACCTTTACAGTGAGAAGATCCTGCGGTCATTTATTTCCACCGCAGAAAAATTAAACCAAAAGAACTATCCCGTTCATATTAAATTCAATACCGGTCTGAACCGTCTTGGTTTTGACCAACCCGAAATTCCCAAAATCAGGGAATTGATAAAAAATACTTCCACTATAAAGATCGCTTCTATTTTTTCCCACCTTGCCGCGAGTGATGACTGGCAGGAACGGGATTTTACAGTAGGCCAGATAGATCTTTTCAGGAAAATGACCTGGGAACTGGTTGCCGATCTGAATTATGAGCCAATACTTCATATATGTAATACCTCGGGGGTCATCAATTATCCAAAAGCAGCCTTTAGCATGGTTAGATCTGGAATTGGCCTGTATGGTTTTGGAAATGACAAAACCGTAGATCCTCAACTAAAACCGGTCGTGACCCTTAAAACTATTATTTCACAGATACGAAAACTGGATAAAGGAGCCACCGTAGGGTACAACCGGGTTTATAAAGTAGAAGGTCCATCGCGAATTGCCACCCTTCCCATCGGCCATGCAGATGGGATCAACAGGATCTACGGCAAACAAAAGGCCGGGGTAATTGTAAATGGTAAATACGCTCCCATCGTAGGGAATGTTTGTATGGATATTATCATGATAGATGTTACCGGTATTGAATGTGAAGAAGGTGATGAAGTGATCGTATTTGGCGGACCTCAACACGCGGTTAAATTCGCTGAAGCCGGGGGTACTATTTCTTATGAACTTATTACGGGTGTGCAACGCAGGGTAACCAGAAAAGTTATCCCGGAATAGCTTTAAACCTCCAGTAACTTTTTTTTTCTAAATTAGAGCTCAACTAACTTTAACAAATCAAAATGAGCTTTTTTTCAGATTTTAAGACCTTCCTAATGCAGAAGGACATCGTAATGCTGGCCACAGCGGTAGTTATTGGCGGGGCATTTAACAAGATCGTTACTTCTGTGGTAAACGACGTGATCATGCCTATTATAGGTGTTATCACAGGTGGTATAGATTTTACTCAAAAATTTATCGCCCTTGATGGCCAGAGGTATGCCAACCTGGAGGCGGCCAAAGAAGCCGAGGCGGCCGTGATCACCTACGGAAATCTTATTCAGGCAATTATCTATTTTATCATTATTGGATTCTTTATATTTTTGGTCCTAAGATCTTACGAGAAAACCAAGAAAAAAGAAAATGTGGAAGACGCTCCGGCACCAAAAGGACCAACCCAGGAAGAAATTCTGTTGGAGATAAGAGACGAATTGAGAAAACAAAACCCATAAAGACGTACGCTTACCGCTACACTATTCATTTTTAACCATAAACCCCGATGCAAGTCGGGGTCTTTTTTTACAATAACCAGAGACTTAAAAAATTGCTCGTATTCTTAGAAACCTGGATACACCCGGATTTTTCTCCGCAAGCCCGCAATATCCTGGGTTATAAAAGCCACCACAGGATCTACAGGTTTTTTCCCTTCAAAAATGCTTAGTTTTAAAGATGTTATATCAAAAATAACGAAACCAATGATTTAGTGAAATTTGCATAAAAATGTGGTAAGACTGTTTAAACTCTATATTTTTGGACCAATAATTTAAATTACACTTATGAAAGTAGCTGTTGTAGGAGCCACCGGGATGGTAGGTAATGTTATGCTCAAAGTACTGGAAGAAAGGAATTTTCCTTTGACCGAATTGATCCCTGTCGCTTCCGAAAGATCTGTAGGGAAGAAGGTCAAATATGGAAATAATGAATATTCAGTAGTG
This sequence comes from Christiangramia sabulilitoris, assembly GCF_007050985.1. Taxonomy (GTDB): domain Bacteria; phylum Bacteroidota; class Bacteroidia; order Flavobacteriales; family Flavobacteriaceae; genus Christiangramia; species Christiangramia sabulilitoris. Next base: position 1,304,000 of record NZ_VHSF01000001.1, on the reverse strand, counting down.
AGCCTGGAAACAGCAGTTTCTATGAAACCGGAAATTGCTTTATTTTCTGCGGGAGGTGAGACTTCGTTGTTATGGGCCCCGAAGTTTGCGGCGGCAGGAACCACGGTTATAGATAACTCTTCAGCATGGAGAATGAACCCCGAGAATAAACTGGTCATTCCTGAGATCAATGCAAGTTTGCTGAATAGAAACGATAAAATTATAGCGAATCCAAACTGCTCTACGATACAGCTTTTAATGGCCTTAAAACCATTACATGATGTTTATAATATTAAAAGGGTAGTAGTATCCACGTATCAGTCTATAACCGGTACCGGAGTCAAGGCAGTAAAACAGCTTGAAAACGAATATGCCGGCGAAAAAGGTGAAATGGCTTATCCTTATCCTATTCACAGGAATGCTCTTCCGCATTGCGATGTTTTTCAGGATAATGGTTATACCAAGGAAGAAATGAAACTTACCCTGGAAACTAAAAAGATCCTTGGAGATGATTCTGTAAATGTAACGGCAACGGCGATTAGAATTCCTGTGGTTGGAGGGCATTCAGAATCAGTAAATATTGAGTTCAGCAAGGATTTTGAAGAAGCTGATGTAAGGAAGTTGTTAAGTGAATTTCCCGGAGTGACCGTACAGGATAATACCGCGGTAAACACTTATCCTATGCCCATATATGCTGAAGGAAAAGATGATGTTTTTGTTGGCAGGATAAGACGGGATCACTCTCAGCCAAACACTCTGAATATGTGGATAGTTGCAGATAATCTGCGCAAAGGTGCTGCTACCAATGCCATACAGATCGCTGAATATCTCATTCAAAATAAACTGGTATAGAAATATTTAATATAATCATAGATTTAAATGCCTGAAGGAATGTAACTTTCAGGCATTTTTTATACTTATTTTAGGCTAAATCCAAACTACCATTATGAAAAAAATGATTACTATCGTTGCTGCGGCCGGGTTAATCGCTGCCTGTAATGATAACACTAAAAAAACCGAAGAAATCGCCTTGAATTATCCAGAAACCAAAAAAGTAGATACCGTCACCGATTATTTCGGGACCAATGTTAAAGATCCTTATCGCTGGCTGGAAGATGATCGCAGCGAAGAAACGGGCAACTGGGTGGCTGCACAAAACAAGGTGACCTTTAATTACCTGGATAATATTCCTTACCGCGATAAACTGAAGAAAAGACTTACCCAGCTCTGGGATTATGAAAAATTAGGAGCTCCTTTTATTGAAGGTGATCATATCTATTTTTATAAAAATGATGGATTACAAAATCAGAGCGTGCTCTATCGTAAAAAGAATGAAAACTCTGAAGCCGAGGTTTTTCTTGATCCGAATAAATTCAGTGAAGATGGCACTACCTCTCTAGGCGGTCTTAGCTTTTCTGAAGATGGAAAAACTCTGGCTTATGCCATCTCTGAAGGCGGGAGCGACTGGAGAAAAGTGATCGTAATGAATGCTGAGAACAAGGAGATCCTTGGAGACACGATCAGGGATGTGAAATTCAGCGGACTCTCCTGGAAAGGAAACGAGGGTTTTTATTATTCCAGTTATGATAAACCCGATGGAAGTGAGCTATCAGCTAAGACAGATCAGCACAAATTATATTTCCATAAACTGGGGACTGCCCAAAGCGAGGATAAGGTCATCTTTGGAAATACCCCGGAACAGAAAAGAAGATATGTTGGTGGGTATACCACAGAAGATAACAGATTTCTTATCATTTCTGCCCGAAATTCTACCTCAGGTGGTGAATTATACCTCATGGATCTAAGTGAAAAAGATCCCGAACTGGTAACGATCCTGGACAATTTCGATTCAGACAGTTTCGTCATAGATAACCAGGGAAGTAAGTTATTTATAGTAACGAATCTTGATGCTCCTAACAAAAGGATCGTAACGGTAGACGCATCGAATCCAGCACCTGAGAACTGGAAGGATCTTATTCCTGAAACAGAGCATGTTCTGAGCCCCTCTAATGGTGGCGGATATTTCTTTGCAGAGTACATGGTAGACGCCATTTCTAAAGTAAAGCAATATGATTATAACGGTAAGCTTATAAGAGATGTAGAACTACCCGGAATTGGTTCTGCCGGTGGTTTTGGCGCCAAAAAGGACGAAAAGGTGCTGTATTATTCCTTTACCAACTATGTGACTTCGGGTACGATTTATAAGTATGATATCGAAAATGGTACTTCAGAGGTTTACAATAAACCAAATATCGATTTTGATCCTGAAGTATATGAAAGCAAGCAGGTCTTTTATGAATCAAAGGATGGAACTAAGGTTCCTATGATCATTACCTACAAGAAAGGGACTGAAATGAACGGGAAGAACCCCACGATGTTATATGGGTATGGTGGCTTTAATGTGAGCCTAACCCCGGGATTCAGCACCGCAATGAGCGTGTGGCTGGAACAGGGAGGAATTTACGCTGTACCTAACCTTCGCGGTGGAGGTGAATATGGTAAAGAATGGCATGATGCCGGTACCAAAATGCAGAAGCAGAATGTTTTTGACGATTTCATTTCAGCAGCAGAGTACCTGATTGCGAACAATTATACTTCCAGCGAACACCTGGCGATAAGAGGTGGCTCTAACGGTGGACTACTTGTAGGGGCAACCATGACCCAGAGGCCAGATCTTATGAAGGTAGCTCTGCCGGCGGTGGGAGTTATGGATATGCTGAGATACCATACATTCACGGCAGGCGCCGGATGGGCTTATGACTATGGAACGGCTGAAGATAACAAGGAAATGTTTGAATACCTGAAGGGATATTCACCCGTTCATAATGTGAAGGAAGGTGTGGCCTATCCCGCCACTCTTGTGACTACCGGAGACCATGACGACCGGGTGGTGCCTGCGCATTCATTCAAATTTGCTGCGGAATTGCAGGAAAAGCATGCAGGAGATGAACCGGTTTTGATCAGGATCGAAACTAAGGCCGGTCACGGAGCAGGGAAGCCAACAAGCATGATCATTGATGAGTATGCCGATATTTTCGGTTTTACGTTATATAATATGGGTTATGAAAAACTGCCTAATGAACTAAAAAAAGAACTTAAGGGATAAGAAATTTCATCCTGGTAAAATTAATAGCGCGGGCTTAGGTTCGCGCTTTTTTTATAGCATCAATAATATAAAAAAGACGATGATCTGGAAAGTTACCCCTGTGATCATCAACAATACATTACTTCCTATTGTGGTTAATATCGCCTTGAAAATATTAATGGAGAATATTCTAAAATAGAAATAGCACCCAAGGATTGTCATTATTATCCAGCCGGAAGCCATTAAAATTTTGACATCCAGAGAATATAAAAACAAATTCGTGATGCCAGATATCCAGTAGATAGTTCCAAAAATAAAGCAATTGAGCGCCATATTTTCGGCAAAATTGAAACCCTTCCTTTTGAATACCAGATAGGTAAAGAGACTAATAAATGGAATTGCCAGCAACACTACCAGGTTCTGGTAAGATATATAGATATCCTGTGCCTCTCTGAACGTTTCCCAGACGGGTACTCCAACTCCCTGTTCAAGTTTTTCGTATTTACCTTTATTGGCATCCTGGGTTTCAGAAATAAAATTTTGAAATGCGGGATTAGATAAGGTTATAAAAGTCGCAAAGGCAACGGCTATAATAAGATATCTAAAGGGATTCTGTACTTTCTTTCTATCCTCATACAAATAAATATTTGACGTGTTTGCAGGACTTTTTAGCATATTCCAGAAAGTAAAGAGTAATCCCTTTTCAAGATAAAGGTGACTGCAAATTTCATCTTTTATTTCCTTTAAAGTTAATCTGGGATATGCTGACTTGTCTGCAACAGGCCTGGATTTAGGAATAGTGTTTTCCATGAGGTAAGAAGTAATGAGTTGAGATATAGCTAAATATATAAATTTTTATTTTCCGTCGGGAAATATTATTACTTTGAGCCGGAATATTATTTTGCTCTATGCTGAAACTTCAGAAAGTATCCTTTGCTTATCATAAAGAACCGGTCCTTAAGAATATTAGTTTTGAGATAGCACAAGGTGAAAATGTTTCCGTGATCGGGGAAAGCGGTTGTGGTAAAAGTACTTTGCTTAAGCTCATTTATGGACTTCTGCATACAGATGGCAAGATTACCTGGAAGGGAGAAGAAATGCTGGGGCCCAATTTCAACCTGGTGCCCGGGGAATCCTTTATAAAATACCTGGCCCAGGATTTTGACCTGATGCTTCCACTCTCTGCGGCAGATAATGTAGGTAAACATCTTAGCAATTTTTATCCTATAAAAAAGAAACGACGTATTAAAGAATTGCTGGAAGTGGTTGAGATGGAAGACCTGGCAGATAAAAAAGCAAAATTATTAAGCGGTGGCCAGCAACAGCGAATTGCCCTGGCCAGGGCCCTGGCTAAAGAGCCGGAGATCATCCTTCTAGATGAACCTTTTAGCCATATAGACCACTTTAGAAAAAATAATCTACGCAGAAAATTATTTGCCTACCTCAAGGAGAAAAACATAACCTGCATAGTCGCTACCCATGACAGTACAGATGCCTTATCTTTTGCCGATAGAACTTTTGTTTTAAAGAACGGGAGCATCTATGCCGATGGCCGCCCTGAAGATTTATATCGAAATCCGCCCAATAAATATATCGCCGCCCTTTTTGGTGATGTGAACCATATCATGCTGAAAAACTTGAAAGATAAGGAGACCAGCCGCAAAAGAGTGGTATTATATCCTCATGACATTAGCATTGTGAAAAGTTCACCTATTAAAGCTGAAGTAAAGAATACTTATTTTAAGGGTGAAAATTTTCTTATTCAGGCGAAATTAAATGGCGAGGATATTCTTGTTGAACACAAAACGGATATCAAACCCGGGGAAATCATCGCTTTAAGCGTTCCTGAAAAACTGATTGAAGACAGGCTTAAATAACCTTTAGAATTTCAAAATCACGACCGTTAAAATTAGCTTTATCGCCTTCTTTTTTACCAAGTAGTAACCGGGCAATAGGTGATTTGATACCAACAGCATAGAATTTCTCTTTTCCACTGGAAATCTCTCCTGCCGGAATGGAAATAAAATAATTCGCAACATTCGTCACCACAATACTTCCCAGAACAACATTGCCATTGGGTTTATACTCCTGGATCCTGTTAAGAATATTTCCCAGCCGGTCATATTCGTTTAACTGAACGCTTAACTTATTCCATTCAATATTGATCATCTCCCTGCCGGTTTCAAATTTATCGCCGGCGCTGCTCTTGGATTCGTTCTCCAGGTCTTCCTTGAGTCCTTCCATGGCTTTTTTCACCACAGACATCCTGGTTTGGAGATATTCCCAGCAGGCTTTTATTAAATCATTTCGCTTGTCTCCTTCCATTATTCCAGCATGAATTTTCCGTAATTCTGCATCTGTCTCACGATCCAGTTCTTTCTTCTCTGAATGAAATTTGATGCAGGGTTTGCCCGGTATTCCCTGGGGTTGGGCAAAACGGCGGCAATCGCAGCGGCTTCATAAGGCCCGAGCTTTATAGCATCTTTTTTGAACCAGTGCTGTGAAGCGGCCTGTGCTCCATAAACACCCTTACCCATTTCTATACTATTCAGGTAAACTTCAAGTATCCTTTCCTTGCTCCAGATCATCTCGATAAGAAAGGTAAAATAAGCTTCCACTCCTTTTCTAAACCAGGTCCTTCCGGGCCAAAGAAATACATTTTTAGCGGTCTGTTGCGAGATCGTGGATGCACCACGGATCTTCCTGCCACTGCGATTATTATCCATCGCCTTTTGTATGGCTTCAAAATCGAATCCGCTATGATTCGCAAAGTTCTGGTCTTCACTCGCAATTACAGCCAGTTGCAGATGCCTCGATATATCTTCTATGGGCACCCAGTCATGTTCAACAGGTTCCCCGGGATTTTCGAAGTACCTGATCACCATCAAAGGTGTAAAGGGAACCGGCACCCATTTATAGATCACTACGATCATGATGCTGAATAGAAATAATCCCAGGAGAATCTTAAATATTAATTTGAAGAATTTTTTTATCATGATTTTAATGCCAGTTCTGCCAGTTCTTTTCCTACTAAACTTCCAATAGCGATGCCCATACCACCAAGACGAACGCCGCAATATACATTTTCAGCGATCTGCTTTACCACAGGATTTTTCTGTTCTCCAACACCCATGGTCCCGCTCCAGGACTGCTGAATTTCAAATTCGGTGTCGGGCAGGATACAGGTTTTTAGAAGTTCCTTTAATCTATTCTGAATCAGGTCTGTCAGACCGGCTTCATCTGTTTCTTCCCCTTTGAAATCAAGATTTCTTCCACCCCCAAAAAGCACTCTGTTTCCTATATTACGGAAGTAATAATAGCCCTTATCCAGGTGAAAGGTCCCTTCAAAAGGAAGATTGTTGATAGGCTTGGTCACCAGCACCTGTGCCCGGGCAGGTTTCACGCCTTCTATGCCTAATCGGGAGGCAAACCCATTCGTCGCGATGAATAAGCTGGAAGTTTTTAAATTGAATTTATCTGTTATTATTTCAATGCCTTCAGCCGTCTCTTTGTAGGATTTTACAGTGATGGCATTAAGAATGCGGATGCCACTTTCGCCGGCTTTCTTAACCAGAGCACTCATCATTTTACCGGTATCTATCTGGCCTTCGAAATTATTAACGATCAGTCTGGGTTGTATCTGCCTGAAACCAAAATTATTTTCAGCCACCTCAAACACATCTTCTGGAAAAACAGGTCTTAGAAGCTCATTGATCTCTGGTATCCTTTGTAAGCATTCCTCATAAAGCTCCTCATCTGCCAGGGTAAATAATTCGTATCCTTTTTTCTGCTGAAAATCTATGGTTTCATCTCCTAGGTTTTTCCGAAGCAGCTCAAGGCCTTTTTTACGCTTTTCTACAAGCTTTACAACTTCACTTTCAGAATGTGACTTTAGATCGTCCAGGATCTCAGAAATACTCCCGAAACAGGCAAATCCGGCGTTCTTGGTGCTGGCTCCTTCGGGTAAGATTCCTTTTTCCAGGATTAGGATTTTGGAAGATGGTTTCGCCTTCTTTAAAGTCAGGGCACAATTAAGCCCGGTGATTCCACTACCAATAATACAGTAATCAATATCAGAGAACCAGGAGTCGGTTTCCCAGAAAGAAAAATTCATAGGTTAGTATTTCTTCGGCTGAAATTACAAAATATTGCGCATAAAAAACCCCGGCAGAACCGGGGTTGATTTTATTAGGCATCCAGAGGTTTCATTTTAAAATCCTCCATGAATTTAGTGGTATAATTACCTTCTATATAATCTGGATGATCCATCAGTTGCCTGTGAAAAGGAATGGTGGTCTTGATCCCTTCAATTACGAATTCATCTAGTGCACGTTTCATTTTGTTGATCGCCTCTTCTCTCGTTTGAGCCGTGGTGATCAATTTCGCGATCATGGAGTCATAGTTTGGCGGAATAGTATAGCCACTGTAAACATGAGTATCTATACGAATACCGTGACCTCCGGGTGCATGCAGATTCGTGATCTTACCTGGAGATGGACGGAAGTTATGATAAGGATCTTCCGCATTGATTCTACATTCTATAGAGTGTAATTGCGGGAAATAGTTCTTTCCTGAAATCGGCACTCCTGCCGCTACAAGTATCTGCTCACGAATTAGATCGTAATCTATTACCTGCTCGGTAATTGGATGTTCCACCTGTATACGTGTATTCATTTCCATAAAATAGAAGTTCCTGTGCTTGTCTACCAGGAATTCTACCGTACCGGCTCCTTCATATTTAATATATTCTGCCGCTTTTACAGCTGCGTCTCCCATTTTCTTACGCAAAGTATCTGTCATGAATGGCGACGGAGTTTCCTCGGTAAGTTTCTGGTGACGTCTTTGAACAGAACAATCTCTTTCTGAAAGGTGACAGGCTTTACCGCTGCTATCTCCTACTATCTGTATCTCGATGTGGCGAGGCTCTTCAATAAGCTTCTCCATATACATTCCGTCATTACCAAAAGAGGCATCTGCTTCTTTTCTGGCAGATTCCCATGCCGGTTCAAGATCTGCTTCTTTCCAAACTGCTCGCATTCCCTTACCACCACCACCGGCGGTAGCTTTAAGCATTACCGGGAAACCGATCTCTTTGGCCAGCTTAAGACATTCTTTGTAATCTTTAATTATTCCTTCTGAACCAGGAACACATGGTACTCCGGCAGCTCTCATGGTAGCTTTTGCCGTTGCCTTATCCCCCATTTTGTTGATCATATCAGGTGAAGCACCAATGAACTTGATGTCATGCTCTTCACAGATCTTGGAGAATTTAGCGTTTTCAGATAAAAATCCGTATCCGGGATGAATCGCATCTGCATTGGTAATTTCAGCCGCAGCGATGATATTCGATATTTTTAAATAAGAAAGGTTACTCGGTGCCGGTCCTATACAGACGGCCTCATCTGCAAATCTTACATGCAGGCTTTCAGCATCTGCAGTAGAGTAAACCGCCACTGTTTTTATACCCATTTCTTTACAGGTACGGATAACACGCAATGCGATCTCCCCTCTGTTTGCAATCAATATTTTTTTAAACATACCTAGTTGCTTTTAAAGTTCTGGAGCCCAAATAGGGCTCACAGTGGTTAAAACGGGCAGTAAATTATGAAGGATCAACCAAAAATAATGGCTGGTCGAATTCTACCGGAGAAGAATCGTCTACCAGTACTTTTACAATCGTACCAGAAACTTCACTTTCTATCTCATTAAAAAGTTTCATCGCTTCAATAATACAAAGTACATCTCCCTCTTTAATTGTATCTCCAACCTCAGCAAATGTCGGTTTGTCTGGAGAAGGCTTTCTATAGAAAGTACCAATAATTGGAGATTTCACAGTGATATACTTCGAGTCATCATCGCCGGAATCTTTAGACTCCTTTTGCGGAGCAGCGCTTTCCTGTTGTGTAGGTGTTTGTTGTTGCTGTGGTTGCTGGGCCGGCATTTGCTGTGGCATTTGGTGCCCTCCCATTGGAACCTGTTGTACTATGGTAGTTTCTTTATCGTCTGAACCTGTTTTAATAGTGATCTTAACATCACCAGTTTCAAGTTTCACCTCGCTTGCACCAGATTTGGCAACAAATTTAATCAGGTTCTGAATTTCCTTTAAATCCATAATATTTGATGTTGGTTTTTATGAGTTATAAGCCCATTTAAGGTAAGCAGCTCCCCATGTGAAGCCACCTCCAAAAGAGGCAAATATTAAATTATCTCCTTTCTTAAAATTCTTTTCGTAATCACTTAATAATAACGGTAAAGTCGCAGAGGTGGTATTTCCATATCTCTGAATATTCATCAATACCTTATTTTCATCATGCAGCCCCATGCGGTTTGCAGTTGCATCAATGATACGCTTGTTGGCCTGGTGTGCCACCAGCCAGTTCACGTCCTCGTTGGTTAGATCATTCCTTTTCATGATCTCTTCACTCACCCCGGCCATATTGGAAACAGCAAATTTGAATACCGTTTTCCCATCCTGCTGAACAAAATGTAATTTTTTTGCAACGGTTTCTTCGGTCGGCGGAGTAATAGATCCACCGGCTTCGATCTTCAAAGATTCTCTACCTATGGAATCACTGCGTAATAATTCATCCTGCAGTCCAAGTCCTTCGGTATTAGGCTCCATTAAAACAGCGCCAGCCCCGTCCCCAAATATAATACAGGTTGCACGATCTGTATAATCGATAATAGATGACATTTTATCTGCACCTATTAAAAGTACCTTCTTATATCTCCCGGACTCTATATAAGCTGAAGCCGTTGACATTCCATATAAAAAACTGGAACATGCTGCCTGCAGATCATAAGAAAAAGCATTGGTAGCACCTATCTGCGTGGCGACATGTACACCGGTAGAAGCTACGGGCATATCTGGAGTGGCCGTGGCCATTATAATAAGGTCAATTTCTTTGGGATCCAGATTGGTTTTTCGAAGAATATCTTTTGCTGCCTGGATTGCTAAATATGAAGTTCCTTTTGTAGGATCTTTTAGTATACGTCTTTCTTTGATTCCTGTCCTGCTGGTGATCCACTCGTCATTTGTATCTACCATTTCTTCCAACATTTTGTTGGTTAGAACATCCTCAGGCACGTAAGCACCTACAGCTGTAATTGCTGCTGTGATTTTACTCATAAATTTGGATTTAATTCACCCATCGCCAGCCTTCTATCACTCATTTCCATCTACAGGAAATTACTAAATTAAAATATAACCGGCGTGCAAATTAAGGTCTTTTTAGGACTTAATCAACTAAAAACAAAAAACTCCCACAATGTGAGAGTTCCTGTATTTTATTGAAGCTCTAAGCGTAGACTAAGCCTCTACTTCTTCAGTATTATCTATTAATACCTGACCACGGTAATAAAGTTTACCTTCGTGCCAGTGAGCTCTGTGATAAAGGTGTGCTTCACCTGTTACAGAATCTACAGCCACTTTTGGAGCTGAAGCTTTATAATGTGTTCTTCTTTTATCTCTTCTGGTTTTCGAGATTTTTCTCTTTGGATGTGCCATGGCTTCCTATTAATTATTCGTTTAGTAAATTTTTTAATTTGTCCCAGCGAGGATCTGTATCGTCCTCATTTTTCTTTTTCTGATTTTTCAAACTAAGTTCTTCCAGTTTGTCAAGTACTTCAGATTCTAATGTACCGTCTTCCACTCCCGGGTGTATCCTCTTTTGAGGCACCGAAAGTACGACCAATTCATAGATATACTGCTGAATATTTACTTCATAATCACCATGTGGTAAAATGAGCAAATCTTCATCTTCATTGTTGAATTCATCGCCAAATTTGATCACCAGAAACAATTCATTTTCTATAGGTTGATCATAAGGCTCGTTGGTAAGATCGCAATTAACGTTTACTGTTCCGGTTGCTCTGAAGGTTAACTCCATCATGGTGTTTTTCTTCTCGAACAACAAATCGATCTTAACACCGGCTTTATTGAATTCCTCGTACTCAAAATGTTCAAAGAACCTGTTATCTAACTCATACTCAAACTGGTGCTTTCCAAGCTTTAATCCCTTAAAAGGAATCGTAAACTCTGCTAAATTCCTCATTTCTCCACAGTTTTGAGTGCCCACGTTTCCGTTAAGGCGGGTGCAAAGATATAAAAATTAATTAATTATGTTCTTTTTATAAACAAATTTATGTTTATATCTTCCTACCCTGTTTTTGCAGCTGATTTTCGGTGAGATCTTTATATTCTTTTCTTGCTTTAAAGATTTCTATTCCCTTAAAAACGGCTTCTTTAAAAGAATTGATATTCGCTTCATTTTTACCCGCGATCTCGAAAGCTGTACCATGATCTGGCGAAGTCCTTACCCTATTAAGACCGGCTGTAAAATTCACGCCCATCCCAAAGGATAGCGTTTTAAAAGGGATAAGACCCTGGTCATGGTAAGATGCGATCACCGCATCAAAATTCTTGTAGTTCTTGGTGCCAAAGAAACTATCTGCCGCATACGGTCCAAAAACCAGGTCTCCTTTATCTCTTAGTCTTTTGATGGTAGGTTTTAAAACTTCTTCGTCCTCTTTCCCTATGAGTCCATTATCGCCACTATGCGGGTTAATACCCAAAACGGCAATTTTAGGCTTTCTAACCCTGAAATCACTTTTAAGGGTTTCCTGTATAATTTTGATCTTTTTAATGATCAATTCAGGGGTAATAACGTTCGCGATATCTTTAAGGGCAACATGATCTGTTAACAGTCCTACTTTCAAATTATCTGTGATCATTAACATCAGGCTTTCGCCGCCAAGTTCCCTGGCCAGGTAATCTGTATGACCCGGAAAGCTGAAACTATCAGATTGGATGGTAGCCTTATTAATAGGAGCTGTCACCAGGACATCTATTTCATCTTTTTTCAGTGAGGCTGTTGCAGCTTCCAGTGATCTGAAAGCGAATTTACCAATCTCCGGATCTTCTTCACCAAAATTAATATTTACGTTCTCCTTCCAGACATTTACTACGTTAACTTTTCCATCCACAGCGTTGGCCGGATGGTCGATTACCTGGAGATGAACAGATAATTTATATTGCTTTTTTAGGAAATTGAGGATCTTGGAATTCGCGAAGATAATCGGGGTACAAAAATCCAGCATCCTGGAATCATCAAAGGTTTTAAGTACAATTTCACTTCCAATTCCATTAAGATCACCAATACTAATTCCTAATTTGATCATTTCGGCCTGTTTCATAAAGTTTCCCGATATAATATTTTAATTTTACACACAAATGTAACCATTATTATAGAAAGGAATGTTCACAGGGATCGTAGAAGAAATAGGAAAAATCACCAATCTTAGCAAATCGGGTAGTAATCTGGATATTACGGTAAAGGCAAAAATGACGCCGGAACTAAAGATAGATCAAAGTATAGCTCATAATGGAACCTGTTTAACCGTAGTTTCTATAAATGGTGACGAATATACTATAACCGCAGTGAAGGAAACACTGGATAAAACCAACCTGGGTTCCCTTGCAACCGGAGATCCCGTAAATCTTGAACGCGGCATGAAGCTGGGAGACCGGCTCGATGGACATATAGTCCAGGGTCATGTAGACCAGACAGCATCATGCAAAAGAATTATAGAGGCTAATGGCAGCTGGGAATTTACTTTTAAATATGATCCTGCTATTGGTAATATCACTATAGAAAAAGGATCGATAACGGTTAACGGGGTTAGTTTAACGGTAGTGAATTCCAAAAAGGACGAATTTAGTGTAGCTATTATACCTTACACGTATGAGCACACCACATTTAAAAATCTCAAAGAAGGAGATATTGTGAATCTGGAATTTGATGTTATAGGAAAATATGTAAAAAGGATTACGGAAGTAGCTTAGGTAATCTCGAACTTCCTCACCTTATAACAACCGTACATCACTCCCACAGCCATTAAAAGATAGACATAGTCATCTATGGGTAAACAAAGCCCGGGTGGCGGAGGAACACCCTGCCCGTTACCGCTACCATTACCGGAAGTACCGGGATCACAAGGCGGTCCTTTATGCCGCTTTTCAGTAGGCGCCGGCGGGCCATTTTTTTGAGAAAAAGACGTAATCGAAACCCCTAGAATTAGAGTCAACGCAAGCAATATAGTTCTAAGTTGCCTCATTGATAATCGGTTAGCGTTTTTAGTCAAAGACTTTATTTTCAATATTTTACAATAGTATATGGCGCTAAAGTAAGATTTTAACACGATTGCGCATCTTTTTACTGATGAAAGTTATCGCTTAGAAGTCTCACTTTCCTAAAATATACGTAATAAATAGCATCAAAGTTTTTCAAATAAAAAAAGGAGCCTGATATTTATTGGTAACCCAACCTATTGGTCTAAATACCAATCACTTCTCAAATTTATAGAATTAGTGATTTCCATTCAACAAATAAGCCTTAATTTTTTTCTAATCACTATAGAATTTAAGGTAAGATAACAGCTTATTTTCAAACCGGCAGTATTTTAGCAATTGTTGAACCCTTTCCATAAATTTATCAGCTTCGTTCAGGGGTGATTATTACCTTTCTTTTAAAGCCTTTCGTAATTCAGGATTTTAATAAATTAAAGGAGCATATATTAAGCATAATAAAAAGCCCTGCATCTCTGCAAGGCTTCTGTTTACCTGTGGTCCCACCTGGGCTTCCTTCGACTCCGCTCAGGATAAACTTCTCGCCCATTAAATAGAATAAAAAAAACCTGCTTAAAAAAGCAGGTTTTTCTTCGTGGTCCCACCTGGGCTCGAACCAGGGACCACCTGATTATGAGTCAGGTGCTCTAACCAACTGAGCTATGGGACCGGATACATATTGGTATCGCGAGCGCAAATTTAGATAATTGCAACTTATGCACCAAACAAAAATATTCCTATTTTTCCTGACATAGCTCCACCAGCACGCCATTAGCATCTTTTGGATGCATAAACGCAACGATTTTATTATCGGCTCCGGGTTTAGGTTGTTCGTTAAGCAATCTAAATCCCTCTCCTTTAAGTCGTTCTATTTCAGCTTTAATATCATCTACGTAAAAGGCCATATGGTGTATCCCTTCTCCCCTCTTTTCAATAAATTTCGCCACCGGACTATCAGCTCGTGTAGCTGCCAGCAATTCTATCTTGCTTTCTCCAATTTTAAAAAAAGAAGTAGACACTCCTTCGCTTTCCACCGTTTCAGTCTTATAATGTTCAGCTCCTAAAACAGCTTTGTAGGTTTTATTGGCCGCTTCCAGGTCTTTTACCGCGATTCCTATATGTTCTATTCTCCTCATGTATCTTCAAATTAGTAAAACAAATATCAATAAATAATGATATATGATTCAAATTCATTTATATGAAGATAAATGACAGTTAAAAATTTTACTTTTGTAGCATGGAAGAAACAAACAGACAAAAAAAGATAGGTGGATTATTGCAGAAGGATCTGGCTGATGTCCTACAGAATTCTTTAAGAGACAGCGGCAGAACGGGAATTCTTGTTTCTGTTTCTAAAGTTAGAGTAACTACAGACCTTTCTATCGCCAAAGCGTATGTAAGCATTTTCCCTTCGAAACACCAGGCAGAGGTGATCGAAGAGATCAATGAGAATAAATCACAGATCAAACATGAGATCGCCCAGCGTACCAGGCACCAGCTTAGAAAGATGCCCGATCTTAGCTTTTACATAGATGATTCGCTCGAATATATCGATGGCATCGAAAAATCTATCAAAGGCAAAGAAGATCCTGTGGCTAATCCCGATCTTTTAGACAAGAGGAAAAAATCTTAATTTGAAGTTCCCGCTCTATATCGCCAAAAGGTATTTATTTACCAAGAGCAAAAGCAATGCGATCAATATCATTACGATCATTGCCGCGATTGGAGTGTTTGCCGGAGCCTTTTCCCTATTTATAGTACTGAGCGGGTTTTCTGGACTTAGAGATTTCAGTCTTTCTTTTTCGAATGAATTTGATCCCGATCTAAAGGCTATTCCCGCACAGGGAAAGGTCCTGAATGTATCTGAAGAACAATTAGCCGAAATTCAACAGATCCCTGAGGTGATTAATTTTAGTAAGATTATTGAAGAAAGGGTCATTTTAAGTTACAAATCCAAAACCAATCCTGCTTATATCAAAGGGGTGGATGAAAACTACCGGCGGGTAAATCAAATAGACAGCGCGATCGTATTCGGCACCTGGCTTACCAGTAGTGAACCGCAGGTAGTCATCGGAAACGGTCTTTCAAGATTGCTGGATGTAGGTACCTTTAATTATCAAAATCTTCTGAAGATCATGGTGCCTAAACCCGGGAAGGCTGCGATAAACATGACCAATCTTCAGGATGCTTTCAGGGCGAAACAAGCTATTGTAAGCGGTATTTACAGCGTTAATGAAGAATTAGACGATAAATATGTATTTACCCATATCAATTATGCCAGAGAACTACTGGATATGGAAGAAACTGAATTTTCGGCTATTGAATTTAAACTTACCCCTGAAGCTGACCTAGCGGAAGTAGCAGAAAAAATCAATGTTATTTTCGAAGGTAATGCTATTATAAAAACCCGGGCAGAGCTGAATGATGCTTTGAATAAGATGCTGAATTCTGAAAATCTCTTCGTTTACCTCATCTTTACTTTGGTATTAACCATAGCCCTTTTTAACGTGGTAGGTTCTATTATCGTAATGATCCTGGATAAGCGGGAGAATATTAAAACACTTTACAGCCTTGGCGCTACGCCTAACCAGATCAAGAATATCTTTTTCCTTCAGGGTATGTTAATGACCGGTCTTGGCGGGGTTATAGGCCTTAGTTTCGCTATAATTCTTATCCTGCTACAAATGAATTATGACCTGGTGATGATCACACCAAGTCTTCCCTATCCTGTACAAATGAAGGTGGAAAATATTTTGATAGTCCTTATAACGATTTTCACCCTTGGCTTGATCGCATCTTATATCGCAGCCGGAAGAAGTAAAAAAGCCCTCGCTTAAGCGAATTCGTAACCGGCAAATTCACGTTCTACCTCATCAAATGCTTTGAATACATCTATAGAATCATCGCTGGTGACCATCTTCATTCGATATTCCTTGAAGTGCGGAATACCTTTAAAGTAATTGGTATAATGACGACGGGTTTCAAAAACCCCTAAACGCTCTCCCTTCCAGTCGATAGCCATTTGCAGGTGCCTTCTGGCTGCATCCACCCGTTCTTCCAGGGTTGGTGGTGCCATATGTTCGCCGGTATTAAAAAAGTGTTTTACTTCCCTGAAAAACCATGGGTAACCTATGCTGGCTCTTCCAATCATAGCGCCATCAAGCCCGAACTTATCGCGCATTTCTACGGCGCGCTCAGGTGAATCGACATCTCCGTTTCCAAATACAGGAATATGCATACGGGGATTATTCTTAACCTCGGCGATTGGAGCCCAGTCGGCTTCGCCTTTATACATCTGCGCCCTGGTCCTGCCATGAATGGATATGGCCTGGCAACCTACATCCTGGAGTCTTTCTGCGACTTCAACGATCTTAATGGAATCGTGATCCCATCCCAACCTGGTCTTCACCGTAATAGGTAGTTTGGTGTATTCTACCATAGCCTTGGTCAACGAAACCATAAGGTCTATATCCTTAAGAATACCAGCTCCTGCTCCTTTGGAAACCACTTTCTTTACCGGGCAACCAAAGTTGATATCAATAATATCTGGCCCTGATTTCTCAACGATCTCCACAGATTGCAGCATGGATTCCAGGTTGGCTCCAAAGATCTGGATTCCAACCGGACGTTCTTTTTCGTAAATATCAAGTTTCATGGTGCTTTTCGCGGCGTCGCGAATAAGCCCTTCAGAAGAGATAAATTCTGTATATACCACATCTGCTCCCTGTTCCTTGCAAAGTGCACGGAATGGCGGATCACTCACATCTTCCATCGGTGCCAAAAGCAACGGGAAGTCTCCTACATCTATATTTCCAATTTTTGCCAAAGCTGCTGTTTTTCAGGTCGCAAAATTACTAAATAATTCTAATGCCTGAAAATTAGTTCTTCACACAGCTAATTTATTGATCTTATGAGCCTAAACGCTCACTTTCTTCAGCCGTAATCGCCCTTTTATTATCGCCCAGTTTGAAATTTCCAAACTTATAGGTTACTCCAAATCTCAACATTCTGGATTCAGGCATAGCGAAAAAGGAGTTATTTTGATTTAGATATTCAGAACGCATAGGTACGTTCATACTATTAAAAATATCATCCACATTTACCGTGGCCACCAACCTGGAATTGAAGAAGGTTTTTCTTAAACCGAAATTAAGTCCAAATTGAGCTTCCTCGAAGTTGTAAGAGCCAACCACAAAATCTGGCAGGAGCATTCCCGTCACATCCCCGCTAAAAGTACCATCCCTGGATAAAGTAAGGTAATTCCCTGCTGAAATATAAGTGCTGAAAACATCATTGTTTACTATCTGTCCACTACTTTCGAGTGCAGGAAAATCGTCCTGCATATAAAAGAAGGATGCATAACCAGACAATATCCACCAGTCTGTGAGATAATCATAATAGCTAACATCAAAACTATACTGCTCTGAATAATTCATATTAAGACTTACGGTGCGCAAAGTCTTATTCAGGTTATCCTGAAAAGGTAAATTTCCAATTGCATCCTCTGCCCTGTCCCAGTAAATATCGAAAAACAACTTGTTTTTGTAGGCATAACTGAACTTGACCATATTTGAAATTGCCGGATTCAGATCTGGATTTCCGTCCTGGAAATTATTCTCATTCAGGAAATACCTGAAGGTATTTAAATTCTCAAATCTAGGTCTGTTGATCCTTCGGCTGTATTCCAAACCATAAGAATGCACATCTGAAGCATTATAGCTTAGATAAAAAGTGGGAAATAATTGAAAATAATCCTGCGAATTTACCAGTCCGAAGCTTTCAGAATTTCCCTGCACATCGGTGTACTCTCCACGAATACCAAGTTTAAAAGCCCATTTTTCCCAATCCCTGGTCAGGCTGGCATAAGCCGCATAGATATCTTCTTCATAATTCAGCAAATCTGATAAATCCGGAGAAAACTGCCTGGTTCCCGTATTTGTATCAAAATAATCCTGTCCGCTTTTGGTTCTAAGACCGGCATACTTGATCCCGGTTTCTAAATTAGAAGCTCCAATTGGCGAGCTAATATCGATTTGCCCGGTGTATATATTGCTATTTTGCTCGGCAAGGGTTTCAAATGAATTATCTCTGAGGAAGTTTCCGTTATCTTCAAAATACTCCGTCATGATATCCTGTCTCTGGCGATTATCATAATTTATATAATTTGCCACGGCAGAGAGCGTAGCATTTTCGCCAAGGCTTGTATTATAAGTTGCCGCCAGAAGAATATTATCTGTTTCACTGTTCAAACTGCTGTTTGTAGTAAATAATGAATCGAGGGAATTCGCACTATCCAGAATATTGGTCAGACCATTTATATCATTTTCAGATTTTGGCCTTACCTGGATATTTGCACTTAAACTTAAAGTACTTACCTCACTAAGGGTGAAATCAAGAATTGAATTGATATTATGAGAATAGGTTTCGGTATCCTTTTCAAAATCTGTTAGCCACCTTGAGTCCACATTACCGTTAGGTCTATAAAATTCAATAAAACCTTCGTCTCTTTTAAAAAGATCACGCTGGCTGTAATTATAACTGGCGTATACATTCAACCAATCGGTTTTATAATAGTGGCTGGTTCCCACGTTATATTTGGGAACGACGGCGATGGTATTGGAAGCGTTAAAACTTCCTTTGTAACCAATGGAGATGTTCTTAGAAGTTTTGATATTAAGGATCGCACCTCCTTCAGCATCATACCTCGCCGGAGGGTTAGTGATCACTTCTACAGACTTGATATTTTCTGCCGAAAAACCTTCCAGCAACTGCTGCAACTCCTGAGACGTAAGGTAAACCTTTCTGTCATTGATGTATACAGTGGCAGCATTGTTCTTGACCAGTAACTGTCCCTGGCTAACGATCACACCCGGAGTTCTCTTAAGGATTTCATAGGTATTCCCGGTGGATAAGGTAGAATTCTCCACATCAAATATTAATCTATCCACCTGCCGGCTCACTGTAGGCTTCCTGGCGTTCAATACTACCTCATCCAGCGCGTCTGAACTTACATCAAGACTAATAGTTTTAAGTTTTGTATCCCCTTTTACTTTCACTAGCCGCAAATTTTCAGCATAACCTACAAATGATACTTTTAGCAGGTAAGTGCTGTCTGCCACGTTTTCAAGCAGAAAGCTCCCGTCCTCCTCAGAAATTGTACCCTTGTATACACTTGTGGAATCCTGGGCATTTAGAAGAATTACATTGGCAAATGCTACCGGTTCTTTATTTATATTTTCAATATTCCCTTTAAGATCACTCTGTGCATTTATAACGAGGGAAAACATAAGGAATATCAGGGGGATGATCTTCGATAATTTCATGAAAGATTTGGGTTAATTGGGCAAAAGCGTAGCAAATATAGAATATATAGGCTTTTCAGCAAGTTTTTTCACAATATAGAGCTGGATATAAAATATTTAGAGCAAAATATTAGGATTAATTGCTTATCGTATCCTTAGAATTTGAAACCATATAAATGTCCTTTTCGCTTAAATAGGTTAAGCCCTTAGAGTTTTGCCCAAGCATACGTTTTGTTCGCAGATACCTGTTCTTATTAAATTCATCAAAATTCTCAGAAGCCGTGTCCATACTGCTAATATGCACATCTCCGGAAGCATGTATAAATTCATTATTCCCTATCCACATGCCCACATGCACCACTTTCTCTGAAGTTGAATCTGTTGCCGGTCTGCCAAAGAATAGTAGATCTCCAACCTCAAGTTTTTCAAACTGACCTATGGAATCAACTAATTTTCCTTCTCTTATCTGTTGAGAAGCATCCCGGGGAAGGATCATCCCGTTCATAAAAAAGACAGTTTTTGTAAATCCGCTGCAATCAACACCTTTAGAAGAGGTACCACCCCAGAGATAAGGCAACCCCATTAAATTTTCGGCGGTTGTTACCAGTTCTGCCTGCCCGGTTTCCATTTGTGAAAGCCAGTCTGAATAAACCGCGGCTTCGTTTTTGGAAATAAAAGCCGGTCTGCCGTCTGGATATCTTACTTTAAAAAAGTCAGAGTTTTCGGCCTCCAGTTCGAGAATAGCCCCAATTACAAGGTCTGAAACCGGTTTAGATTCAATTGATGCCTCTTTATAGGACTGCCCATAGGTATTTGTATAGATCACCTTTGCTGAAGACTTCCACATATCAAATTCCTCGCGGGTCATGGCAGTAATCCCACCATGGTCTACCCAGGCCAGGTAGCCGTCTGGAGTTTGCACATAAAGCCATTCTTTAGTGCGCTTCCAGATCTTCACAGGTGTTCCCAATGTCGCCTGGGTAACCAGTTCTGCAGAATGTTTGCCTTCTCCCCTGAGGTTCGCCACAGAATTCGAAATAACCCCGTATTGTTCACCGGCCACACTACTATCTGGCAACACACTTATACTCTCAGAATATTTTATGTTCCTGGCCTTTAATTTTTCAAGTAGCCGGTTTTTTGCTTCGGGGATATTGGTTTCTCCTTTTATTTCAAAAGCACCGTCCTTCTTTTCGAAGTCAATATCGAATATTGCTATTCTTTTATCTGGGGCAAATTCATTTTTAACCCCGGCAACCAGGGTTTCGATTTCCTGATCGTCTTCAGTCTTTTCTGAACAAGAGATCACAAAAATTGTACTCAGGATTAAAATAAATTTTATCCAGGATTTAGATCTTGTCTGCATTTTCAATATTTTTTTGATCATCTATTAGTATAACTCCCATCCCGTTACGGTCTGGAAAAATTACTTTTTCTTTGGTTATTTTCACTCCTTCAGCAATATCTTTTTTCAATAACATCGCCCCATCCATGTCTACATAGTCCAGGGAAGGAGCAAGATGGGCGATCGCTGAAATTCCCACACTGGACTCGGTCATGCAGCCTATCATTACTTTTAGGCCTAAATCTCGCGCCTTCGAGATCATTCTTCTTGCCGGGGTAATACCTCCACACTTGGTTAGTTTAATATTGACCCCGTGGAAATAATTTGCACATTTTTCCACATTTTCTTCCCTGATGCAGCTTTCATCGGCAATTAGCGGCAGCACAGAATTATTATATACCTTCTGAAGGCCTTCAATATCTTCGGGATCCAGGGGTTGTTCAATAAACTCTACATTCAGCCTCTTCAATTCCCCGCTATTTTTAATCGTCTCCTCTACTTTCCACGAAGCATTCGCATCTACCCTGAATACAGCGTTGGTAAATTTACGTAGTTCTTTAATGATCCTGATGTCATCTGGAGTTCCAAGTTTGATCTTATAAATTGGCCAGGGAAAATCATTGATCTTCTGAATCATCTTCTCTACAGAATCCAACCCAATTGTGTAATTAGTGACAGGTATTCTGGTATGATCCAATTGCCACAATTTATACAGCGGAAGTCCTTTTCTTTTCCCGTGAAGATCATGAAGCGCCATATCCAGGGCACATTGGGCAAACAGGTCGTTTTTTAAATGAGGAAAAGTTAATTCCCAAAGCTCCTCTGGTGTCCTATGTATATTTTGTTCTACAATATGGGAAACTCTCTGAATTGCCGCGATCATTTTATTTACGGTGATCCCGTAATAGTTGGTGGCAGCAGCCTCTCCATAGCCGGTGAATTTACCATCCTCTAATCCAAGGATCAGGGTAGGCTGATAATCGCGGGAGCTGTGACTTATTTTGAAAGTGTCCCTTAACTGCAGATCAAATTGTTTAAAATGTATTTTCATTCATTTTAACGGTTGAAAGGTCGATGAATTTGAAATTACTTTGATTTCCTGTTCTATCCACAGCAGTCATCCCAACTTTCTCTAATTTTTTTCCATGCTTTTGTATGGATAATTCTGAATTCCTGGAATAAGAATTCAGGATCCTGTAATCCCATTCTTCCCCGGAATACTTAAAATAAAGCACCCATCTGAAAATATCTGTAGGATCATCATGGTTCCAGCTTATCTTTAAGATTTCTTTTTCAAGATCCAGCTTAGTTTCCGGAGCTTCTGGCAGTTCCTCATCGAGCCATGGACTTGGAGGTACAAGGGCATTTTTTTGATAAGGTCCTTTTTTCAGGGCAATTGTAAGTTCTGAATTCTGCTTTAATAATCCTATATTCCAATGTACCGTTCCCGGATCATCCTGAAGAATACCCCTGGAGATCATGATCTGTGATACAATTTCTCCCTTATTCTCTGCTTCGGCTTCGAGCCCAATATTTATCCCCGGCCAAACATGTCTTCCCACAACATTTTCAGACTCCCACCAGCCTAATAAAACCGGGAAACTCTGCCCTATCTTCTTAGTAGACCAGTATAATTGCGGTGTGAAATAATCTATCCAGCCTTTGTTCAGCCATAATTTGGCATCGGCATATAGCTCTTCATACTGGTCCATCCCACTGATGCCTTTTGGAAAACCCGGTCTCCAGATACCAAAAGGACTAATCCCAAATTTTACATAGGCCTTCTCACTTTTAATATCCCCGGCTATTCTATCAATAAAATCATTAACGTTCTTTCTCCTCCAGTCAGACCTGGAAAGATCACCACCGGTATCCAGGTATTTCTGCCAGCTGCGGGCATCCGGAAAATCCTTTTTCCCATTATAAGAAGCATAAGGATAGAAATAATCGTCGAAATGAACAGCATCTATATCATATCTTTTTACAATATCAAGGACTACCTTAGCAGCGTGATCCTGTACTTTCGCACTCCCAGGATCCATCCACCACATACCATTCTTTAATTCATTGACCAGTTCTGGATTGGTCTTTATTATGGACTTCTCCCCTATCTCTTTGCCAGTGGTATGATGGGCGCGATATGGATTTAACCAGACGTGAAGTTCTATTCCTCTCTTATGTGCTTCGGCAATCCAGAATTCCAGCGGGTCATAAAAGGGCTCCGGTGCTTTTCCACTTTTTCCGGTAAGAAAATAAGACCATGGTTCAAGGTCACTTTGATAAAGGGCATCTGCCTGAGGTCTAACCTGCAGGATTACCGCATTAAAGTTCAGCTCTTCTAAAAAATCCAGTAGTTCCAGAGCTTCATTTTTCTGAATTTCAGAATTAAGGCCGGGTTTACTTGGCCAGTTGATATTAGCCACTGTGGCGATCCAGGCTGCCCTGAACTCTGCAATATCAAGCGGTGGAATTGCAAATTCCTGAATAGTTGATTTTTCCTGTTTCTTTTTAACTTCAGATTCTTCTACTATAGCTGGTTCTTCGATGGCTTCTTTTTCTGGAGATTTAACTATTGCAGGTTGGGTGGATTTACATGCATTCAGACTTAAAAAAAGACAGAGCATACCTGTAAGTTTCAGAAAATATCTGCAAAAGTCCTGGGGTTTGTTCATTAATGCAATTTGTTTTTATAAGCTTCAATAGCCTTTCTAACGCTTTTATATTTTAGTAGTAATCCCTCAGCCTCTTTATCTTCGATCTTTAATTCCTCCATGATCATCCTTCTACCACGGCCAACGAGTTTGTCGTTAGATAATTGCATATCCACCATTTTATTGCCCTTTACCCTGCCTAATTTGATCATTACTGAGGTTGTGATCATGTTAAGTACCATTTTCTGGGCAGTTCCTGCTTTCATCCTGGTACTGCCGGTGACAAATTCAGGTCCTGTAATTACCTCGACCGGGTATTCCGAAGCTTGTGCCAGTGGGCTGTTAGAGCTACAGGTAATGCATCCGGTAACAATATTATGATTCCGGGCATGCTTTATCCCTCCAATCACGTAAGGTGTAGTTCCTGATGCGGCAATCCCTACCAGGACGTCTTTTTCTGAAATATCGTATTCCTGAAGGTCTTTCCAGGCTTGGGTGGTGTGATCTTCAGCATTTTCCACGGCATTTCTAAGCGCTGTATCACCGCCGGCGATCAATCCAATTACAATTCCGGGACTTACCCCAAAGGTAGGCGGGCATTCTGAAGCATCCAGTACTCCAAGTCTACCGCTGGTACCGGCACCTATATAAAACAGCCTTCCTCCCTGCTCGATTTTAGGAACAATAACCTCTACTAATTCCCTGATCTTCGGAATCACTTTTTCAACACTTTTGGCGATCGTCTGGTCTTCTTTATTGATATTTTCCAGTAGTTCTGTGGTATTCATCTTTTCCAGATGATCATATTTAGAACTTTTCTCGGTATCGGGATTATGCTCTTTCATTAACGTTTTTTAAGCCTAAACCGAATAGAATTAAGGGTTAAGACGATTTAAAAATAGGTACTAAATTTCTATATCTATAGTGGATTCCGCAAGTAAATAAACATAAACTTGAAATTTTATTTAAGACCTTTAAATCAATTATATTTGTACACTTAAATTCCACTGATTTTTTGCAGTGGAAAATGGATTCAAAACTTGAAGATGAAGAATATTCGGAATTTTTGCATAATTGCACATATCGATCACGGAAAAAGTACCCTAGCAGATCGCTTATTGGATTATACCGGTGCGGTAACTGAAAGGGAAAAACAGGAACAGCTGTTGGACAGCATGGATCTGGAACGTGAGCGCGGCATCACCATAAAAAGTCATGCCATACAAATGGACTATGTGCATGAAGGTGAAGAATATACTCTGAATCTTATTGATACTCCCGGACACGTGGATTTTTCTTATGAAGTTTCCCGTTCAATCGCCGCCTGTGAAGGGGCATTACTGGTAGTGGATGCTGCACAAAGTATCCAGGCCCAGACAATTTCAAACCTATACCTGGCTTTGGAGAATGATCTCGAGATCATTCCGGTGTTGAATAAAGTGGATCTTCCAAGTGCGAATCCGGAAGAAGTTACCGATGATATCGTAGATCTTTTAGGTTGTGACCCATCTGAAGTAATCCCGGCCAGTGCCAAAACAGGTCTTGGGATCAAAGAGATCCTGGATGCGATCATCCACAGAGTACCGGCTCCAAGCGGAAAGGTGGATGCGCCGTTAAGAGCCCTGATCTTTGACTCTGTTTACAATCCCTTTAGAGGAGTTGAAACCTATTTCAGGGTTATCAATGGTTCTATTAAAAAGGGTGAAAAAATTAAGTTCGTAGCGACCAATAAAACCTACGATGCAGATGAAGTAGGTACACTTCGTTTAAAGCAATTTCCGCGTAAAGAGATCAAAACAGGCGATGTTGGATATCTTATAACCGGTATTAAAGATGCCCGTGAGGTAAAAGTAGGTGATACTATCACCAGTGCGGTCAATCCTACCACTGAAGCCGTTGCCGGTTTCGAGGATGTTAAGCCTATGGTATTCGCTGGAATCTATCCTGTGGATACTGAAGATTATGAAGAGTTGAGAGCTTCCATGGAGAAGCTTCAGCTAAACGATGCTTCACTGGTTTTTACTCCTGAAAGCTCTGCGGCGCTTGGATTTGGTTTTCGTTGTGGATTCCTGGGAATGCTGCATTTAGAGATCATCCAGGAAAGACTGGAACGCGAATTCGATATGACCGTGATTACTACGGTTCCTAACGTATCTTATCACGCTTATACCAATAAGAATCCCGATGATGTGATCCTGGTAAACAATCCATCAGATCTTCCCGAGCCATCAAGTTTGAACCGCGTGGAGGAACCTTTTATAAAGGCTACGATCATTACAAAAGCCGATTATGTTGGTAATGTAATGTCACTTTGTATTGAAAAAAGGGGAGAGATCACCAACCAGACTTATCTTACCACAGAAAGAGTGGAACTTTCTTTTGACATGCCTTTGGCAGAGATCGTTTTCGATTTTTATGACAGACTAAAAACTGTATCAAGAGGATATGCTTCTTTCGATTATTCTCCAATAGGTTTGCGCCAGTCTAAACTGGTAAAAGTTGATGTTTTATTGAATGGTAATACTGTAGATGCACTTTCAGCATTATTACATGTTGACAATGCTTACGATATAGGTAAGAAAATGTGTGAGAAGCTAAAAGAGCTTATTCCCCGCCAGCAATTCGATATTCCTATCCAGGCTGCAATTGGAGCCAAGATCATCGCCAGAGAGACCGTTAAAGCTCTTCGTAAAGATGTTACCGCTAAATGTTATGGTGGAGATATCTCTCGTAAAAGAAAGCTTTTGGAAAAGCAGAAAAAAGGTAAGAAGCGTATGCGCCAGGTTGGAAATGTAGAGATTCCGCAGGAAGCATTTATGGCGGTTCTTAAGCTGAACGATTAATTGTTGTAGTTCAGAGATTTTAGTTCAGAATTCATAGATAGATTATTCTCTTAAAAGATATTTTTTAAGACCCGATATCATTTTTGATATCTCAGTCAAATTTGAACGCTTTTGCGTTTGATCTTCAGTACCTGTATTTTTCCGTATTCCCACAAAGAATTGAAAGAGATACAAGCAATCTGCAAAACTTTATGGAACCTCCAGTACCCTCAGCAATATGATGAAATTGAATTTGCTGCTCTTTTAAATTGAGTGGTCAAACCATATATTTCTTCCCGTGGAAAGCCTCTGGTAATTCGGTATACTAAATCGGTAAATAATATTGATTTATTATAAACCTCGAGTTTTTCAAAATTGAAATATTCCATACTATTATAGATTAAAGAACCCATTCTTACGTTCTTTATAACCAATATACTTCTTAACCCATAAACTTTCAGTTAGTTAGATTTCTATTTTAAGTCTCTCTATAGTTTTTTTAAATTTGTTTTTCTAAAGAATCGGAATTCTCCGAACTACGAACTATAAACTTATTTCTAAAAATGGCCGGACATAGTAAATGGGCGAATATAAAGCACAGAAAGGGAGCACAGGATAAGAAGAGAGCCAAACAATTCACCAGGGCGATCAAGGAGATCACAGTGGCGATAAAAGAGGGAGGTGGCGAAGATCCGGAAGCAAATCCTGCCCTTAGAAATGCCATTCAGAATGCCAAGGGTGTAAACATGCCTAAGGAAACTATAGAAAGAGCTATAAAAAAAGCCAGTGGCGCAGATGCCGATAATTATGAAACGGTCACCTTTGAAGGATACGGCCCTAACGGCATTGCTATTTTTGTGGAGTGTACGACAGATAATACCAACCGAACGGTTGCTTCAGTTCGCTCCATATTTTCAAAAAATGGGGGAAGTCTGGGCACTAACGGGTCTTTAGAGTTTCTTTTCGACAAAAAAGGAGTGTTTGTCCTAGAAAAAGAGCAGATCGAAATGGACCCGGAGGAATTTGAACTGGAGCTTATAGAAGGTGGTGCCAGCAAGATTGAAAAGGAAGATGATTATCTTACTATATATACAGAATTCACTGATTTTGGCAGCATGTCTTCCAAGCTGGAAGAGCTCAACCTAGAGCCGAAGAATTCAGAAGTACAACGAATTCCTGTAAATACGGTCGAGTTACCTGTGGATGATGCCATAAAAATACTCGACCTTGTAGAAAAATTTGAAGATGACGATGACGTACAGAACGTGTATCACAATCTGGAAATCACAGATGAGCTAATTGAAAAAATGGAAAAAGAGCAGGCTTAGTCCTGTTTTATATTTTCTTCAATATTCTCTTTTTCCTCGCTTTCACCATTTTCGATCTGCTTACCCAGATATACAAGTAAATAGCCTTCTTCGATCTCCACCTCCATACTATTAGAAGGAATAATACTCAGCTCTCCTTCGGTATCCTTCACAAAAAGCGGGATAATATCAGGATCTGTTTTACTGATCTCGATTAAGCCTTCATAATGTTCTTTAGAGTTTAATTCCAGCTCGTGAATTGATGGATATTTTCTGGCGAGATTCGTTAGTTTGATATAATCATCTGTCTGTGAGAACAGGCCTTCCTTGGGATTATTTTCGGGATCATACATTTCGTCTGAAGAAACTACCCTGAAAGATCCATTTTCACCAAAATGCTTCCTGAATTTTTCAATAGCATTAAGGTTTACTTCCGTATTCCCGGTCATTGCCATTAAATAACCCACATCACTAAGTTCTATATTATTAATAAGATCGTCTGAATATACATTTTCCTGGATCGCATCCAAGCCAAGTTCCCTTGCTTTTTTAATGTTAGATCCATTACTATCAACTAAAACGACATGTCTTTCATTCTTCTTGAGATATGAACCAATCAATCTTGAAATTGTTGATGCTCCAACGATCAAGATACCCTGAGAATTCTTTAAAAAGACCCCTACCAGTTGAGCAAATAAACGGGCCGTAGTCGCATTTAACAATACAGTTCCCAGCACGATCATAAATACCAGCGGAGTAATATATTCAGCACCCGCCACTCCCTGGTTGGCCAGTTCCAGCCCAAAAAGGGAAGCAATACCCGCAGCCACAATACCTCTGGGGCCTACCCAGCTGATAAAAAGTTTTTCATTGGTTTTTAAAGAAGAGCCTATACTACTAACAAATACACCCAAAGGTCTTATCACTAAAACCACCATGGCAAATAAAATAAGTGCTTTGATATCATATACCAGTAGCAGGTCTTCTACATTGATATTGGCCGCCAGAAGAATGAACAAAATAGAGATAAGGAGGACACTCAAGGATTCTTTAAAATAAAGCAGTTCCTTGAGGTTAGGTAGATTGATATTTCCCATAACCATACCCATCACTACTACTGCCAGAAGTCCGCTTTCGTGAGCAAACAGATCTGCCAGCACAAAAACTCCCAGTACCGTAGCCAGGGTTAAGACATTTAATAGATAATGAGGGATCACGTTTTTCTTGATCGCAAAAGCGAGAGCATGGGCAAAAGTAAATCCGAAAGTAAATCCGAACAGCACAATCTTACCGAATTCCAACAGAGCTGTTTCTGTGAATTCTGTACCTGTACCGGCACTAATAAATTCAAACATCAGTACCGCAACCAAAGCTCCAATTGGATCTATCAGGATACCTTCCCATTTCAGAATAGCCGAAACATCCTTTTTTAATGGAATATTTCGCAGGATTGGGGTTATTACCGTTGGACCGGTTACGATTATTAATGCTGCAAACAAGAAACTAATCTGCCAGCTTAGATCAAAAATAAAGTGAGCAGCAATCCCGGCACCAAAAAAGGTTACTATCACCGCAACAGTGATAAGTTTTAGAATAACAGGTCCTACATTCAGTATTTCACCTTTTCGCAGGGTCAAACCACCTTCAAAAAGTATGATCCCAATTGCCAGGGAGACAAAATAGAACAGGCTATCACCTGGAAACAATCCCGAATCTCCATTCCATATTGGTTCTATTAATTTTGAACCGTCTGCAGTATAAAAGGTCGAAACAGGACCTACAGCGAGTCCAATAAGTATTAGCGGCAGGATAGCCGGAATTTTAAATCTCCATGCTAACCACTGGGCCAGAATACCTAAAATCACTATTCCTGCTAATTCTATCATACCGTTTAGTTTACTTATAAAAGCTAAAAATATTAAAAATGTTTTATTCTGAAAGCTTTATACATAAAGGCTTTCTATAGTAACATCCTGTTAAATGAAATGAAAATAATTCGAAAAGGCTTTAACTTTTTCTATTTTGCGGAGAATTTGTAAAAACTTTAACCATGACTCTATATCCAATAGAAGCCGGAAATTTTAAACTTGATGGCGGCGCTATGTTTGGAGTGGTCCCTAAAAGCCTCTGGAACAGGACAAACCCTGCCGATTCCAATAATATGATAGATATCGCAGCCCGGTGTTTACTAATTGAGGATGGCGACCGGCTAATTCTAATAGATACTGGAATGGGGGACAAGCAAAGCGAAAAATTCTTTAGTTATTATTATCAGTGGGGCGATCACAGCATTGACAAATCCCTCAAAAAATATGGTTTTCATAGAGATGATATCACCGATGTTTTTATGACCCACCTGCATTTTGATCATTGTGGCGGAAGTATTCAGTGGAATAAGAACAAGACCGGTTATGAGCCTGCTTTTAAAAATGCCAGGTTCTGGAGCAACAAAGAGCACTGGGAATGGGCTGTTAAACCCAATGCCCGGGAAAAAGCATCTTTTCTAAAAGAAAATATCCTTCCCATGCAAGAAAGCGGACAGTTGAACTTCCTGAAAAGAGAAGGAGATAATCGTATACAAAACTACAAGGAGCTGGGGTTTGGCGTATTATTTGTAGATGGACATACAGATAAACAAATGATCCCGCATATAGATTATAAAGGGAAGAAACTGGTTTTTATGGCCGACCTTTTACCCACAGCCGGTCATATTCCTTTACCTTATGTGATGGGTTATGATACCAGGCCGTTGCTAACCCTTCCGGAAAAAAAGAATTTCCTGGAGACTGCGGCCAGCGAAAACTACTACCTATTCCTGGAACATGATGCTCATAATGAAATTA
This sequence comes from Christiangramia sabulilitoris, assembly GCF_007050985.1. Lineage (GTDB taxonomy): Bacteria > Bacteroidota > Bacteroidia > Flavobacteriales > Flavobacteriaceae > Christiangramia > Christiangramia sabulilitoris. Next base: position 1,273,540 of record NZ_VHSF01000001.1, on the reverse strand, counting down.
TAACCTTAAAACATACAGAGAAAGGGGTGAGACTTGACAAAACCCATACTTTCGCTGAAATATTTAACTAAATCCAAATATGAAAATACCTTTTTTTAAACCATTTCTATCGCTGCTTGCTGCCGGAATTATTACCGGATGTAGCAGTACGGCCCCAAAAATTGTTTCTACACCCGTAAAACAAATAGATTCCATCCCTTTAAAAGTAAGGGATCTCTCAGATTCAGAATTAAAGGACTGGACCAACCGGGACCTTATTTTAGATACTATTCCGGGAATGAGCGTAAACCGGGCTTATGCCGAAATAATCAAAAACAACCAGCCCTCTCCGGTGATCGTTGGAGTTGTGGACAGCGGGGTTGATATTGATCATGAAGACCTGAAAGGGGTGATCTGGACCAATTCTGATGAAATTCCAGGCAATGGAAAAGATGATGATAAGAACGGTTATATAGATGATATCCACGGATGGAATTTTCTTGGCGATGCCGTAGCAGAAAACATGGAATACACCCGTATCTATAAAAGACTTAAACCTAAATATGAAGGTAAGTCTGATAGCAGTGTAAGTACAGCAGATCGTGCGGAATACAACCTGTATAAAGCGGCAAAAGCCGAATACGAAAAGGAGTACCAGGAATCTGTTCAAACCCGTGACCAGTACCTGCAGATCAAAGAGCAGATTTTGACTGCACATAATGCTATCTCCAGCGAATTAGGTAAAGAGGATTATACCAAGGAAGAGCTTTCAGAATTTAAGGCTGAAACTCAGGAAATGAAACAGTATAAATCCATACTCTCCCAGATCCAGTATAATATAAATGAAAATATACCGGAAGCTATTAGCGAACTGCAGGAGGCTATAGATTACTACAAAGACAGGTTAACCACCCATTTTAACCTGGACCTGAACGGCCGTGCTAAAACCGGGGATGATCCTTATGATATTACAGATGTAAACTATGGTAATAACCAGGTTTCGGGACCCAGCTCAGATAAAAAGAAAAATGCAAAACATGGAACCCATGTAGCCGGAATAATTGCCGCAGACCGCAGCAATAACATCGGTTTAAAAGGAATCGCGAGCAATGCACGAATTATGGCGGTTAGAGCGGTGCCAGATGGTGATGAATACGATAAAGATATTGCCCTTGCAATTAGGTATGCCGTAGATAATGGTGCGAAAGTGATCAATACCAGTTTTGGAAAATATTTCTCTACTAACCCTGAATGGGTTATAGATGCGATTAAATATGCTGCTAAAAATGATGTGCTAATTGTAAATGCTGCCGGTAATGAAGGCCTGGACCTCGATACTAAAAGAGTTTACCCAAATGATCAGGATCCCGTAAATACTCAGGAAATCGCAGATAATTTTCTTACTGTAGGGGCATTAAATTATGAGTACGGTGCAGGATTGGTGGCAGATTTTTCAAATTACGGAAAAACCAACGTAGATGTTTTCGCTCCAGGTACCAAAATATGGTCTACCACTCCAAATGATGAGTATGAATATTTACAGGGTACTTCTATGGCTTCTCCGGCAGTTGCAGGTATTGCAGCAATTATAAGAGGATATTATCCTAAATTAAGTGCGGCCCAGGTTAAGCAGGTGATCATGGACAGCGGTTTAACTACTAACGCAACAGTGATCGTAGCCGGGGACAATTCAAATACCAAAAAATTCCAGAACCTTTCAACCTCAGGAAAAATGGCCAACCTGTACAACGCATTAATTTTAGCCGACCAAATCTCAAAAAGCAATTAAAATGAAAAAAATATTTTTTAGCCTTTTATTAATTACAACAGGGTTTATACAGGCCCAGAACAATACTTCTTACTGGCAGCAACATGTAGATTATGCCATGGAAGTAGATATGAATGTTGAGAACTTTAAATATACCGGTACTCAGGAACTGGTTTATACCAACAATTCTCCAGATACCCTAAACAGAGTATTTTATCACCTCTTTTTCAATGCCTTTCAGCCAGATAGCGAAATGAACGCGCGCCTGGAAAGTGTTCCAGATCCCGATGGCAGGATGACCATGAATAAGGGAACTAAAGAAAATCCCGAGATCGTTAGCAGGATCACGGGGCTTTCACCGGCACAACAGGGTTATTTAAAGGTAAATTCGCTCACTCAGAACGGTGAAAATTTAACCTATGAGGTAGCAGGAACAGTATTAGAAGTAGAACTGGCGCAGCCAATTCTTCCCGGAGAAAAAACCACCTTCAATATGACGTTCGAAGGTCAGGTACCGGAGCAGATAAGAAGATCTGGTAGAAATAATACTGAAGGAGTTGCGCTTTCCATGAGCCAGTGGTATCCAAAATTAGCCGAATATGATTTTCAGGGGTGGCATGCAGATCCTTATATCGCCCGCGAATTTCACGGGGTATGGGGAGATTTTGATGTAAAATTAACCATTGATAAAGATTATACTGTTGCGAGCACGGGATACCTTCAGAACCCGCAGGAGATTGGTCATGGTTACCAAAAAGAAGGTACCAGGGTTAAGATCAAAGGTGATAAACTTACCTGGCATTTTGTAGCCCCGCAGGTTCATGATTTTACCTGGGCTGCAGATCCTGAATATATCCATGATAAACTTACCGCAGAAGATGGTACTGTTCTTCATTTCTTTTACAAGGATAACAAAGACATCAAAGAAAACTGGAAAAATCTACAACCTAAAACTGCAGAATTACTGGCTTATTTCAATGAACATATTGGACCATATCCATGGGATCAATATTCAGTAGTACAGGGTGGTGATGGTGGAATGGAGTATGCCATGCTTACATTGATCACCGGAGAACGATCTTTCGGCAGCCTGGTAGGGGTGACGGCACATGAAATGGCTCATGCCTGGTTTCAGCACCTTTTAGCGACCAATGAGAGTATTCACGAATGGATGGATGAAGGTTTTACTTCCTACATTTCTTCTGAAGCTGAAAATATTGTGCTTGGTACCAATGCTGAAAATCCACACAAGGGATCTTACAGGGGTTACAATTATTTAGCCGGATCTGGCAAGGAACAACCCCAAACCACCCATGCAGACAGATATGCCATGAATGCCCTATACGGAGCATCTGCATACTCTAAAGGAGCAGTATTCCTGGCACAATTAGGGTATATCATTGGAGAGGAAAACTTAGCTAAGACCCTTAAAAGATACTATGACGAATGGAAGTTCAAACATCCAACCCCTAATGATTTTATCAGGATAGCAGAAAAGGTTTCAGGGGCCGAGCTGGATTGGTATCTGCAAGATTGGACGCAGACTACGAATACCATAGATTACGCCATAGATTCTGTTGAAGGTGAGGAGGAAACTACCCAGGTTGGCTTACAAAGAAAAGCGTTAATGCCAATGCCTTTAGATATTAATGTAACTTATAAGGATGGAACTTCTGAAACATTTTATATTCCATTACAAATGATGAGGTGGGAAAAACCTGCGAAAGAAGGATCGAACAGAACCGTGGTTAAAGACTGGGCCTGGGGATTCCCTGAATATGAGTTGGAGATCCCGGTTGCTAAATCAAAAATTGAAAGTATTGAGATCGATGCTTCTCAGTTAATGGCAGATATAGATCGTTCCAACAATAAATGGAGGGGTTCTGAAAATCCTGAACAAAGATCTTCCAGCAATTAATCTGTTTTTAGATTGAAACTCATAAACCCTTTCTCAACGGAAAGGGTTTTTTTTGTACCAGTACTGGTCTTCGTATAACCAGGTTTTAGATACTCTGTCCCGGCTGGATATTTTTAAAAAATGAGGACCAGTTTCTTTACTCCGATAGCCCAATAAATGGAAGATTGGCTTGGCCAGAAACCTGGCAATCTTAAGATCTATAAGCAATTCAGATCTATTTGCATCTGCCCATTTAACACCGGGTAAAACAGCCAAAACTCCATCTGCCTGGATCTTTCTGCACCAGGCAGACAAGCTCAAGAAAATGGGATTAATTTTCCGGATTAGATAATAGCCATCTTCTCCTTTTTTCTGGTACAACGGCATAAATAGGGTGGCCTTTTTAGAAAGATAAATATCCCTGTCATCGCTAGTTGCTAGTAATGTACCTTTTTGATGAACTTCAAAACTGGAAAAACCGGGTTTCATTTTAAAATGTTCATTTTTTAAAATATTGTAGCGATACACGATTTCATAAAAATGCTCATTCTCTTTCGCAGATATACGCAGGCTTCTAAAATCCTCTTCACTATTTTCGAAGCTGTATACCCCGGCAAAATGCAGGGCCAGTCTTATAAAAGCCCGGGCATTGGTTATAGCCTGTTTAGATGCATGTTGTCCAGATTCGAATCCCAGGGAAACATAACCCATTTTATTGATATGGCTTAATAATGGTCCCTCCAGGTATTCTTCTATCCCAAGAATTACAGGAACCGGGAAAAGTCTTGAAAACCTGCGGTTAATGAGGCTATCGTTGATGGTTATAAATGGAAGAGTATCACTGGAAGTGGTATGCAGATCTATAAAATATAGCTGGGCATGTTGTTCTTGAATAATTTCGTCAAGAATTTTTTGAATTTCAAGTTGTTCCTCATCTTCCCGGTAAATCTTCTTTTCGTAGGACCTTTTGTCCATGCGGGCTGAGGTCCACATTCGGTTTAGATCATAATCCAGAAATCTCTTATTTTTTGAAAGCGCTTTTAAATTACCCGCGATCGCATAGATACTTCCCTGAATATCTTCAATTTTTATTTCATTTAAAACCTCTTCTATTGCGGTATATCCGGCCTTTTCATTACCATGAATACCGGCAAAAAATATAATTGCAGGAGATTGGCTTGCTCTTTTGACTACTTTAAGAAGTCTGGGGTTCCTGGTTTCTTTCATTTCAGGTAGGCTTGAAAAATTCCGGGTCATGTGTGAATATCATTCCTGGTCAAAATACCAATTAGTTTATTTTTGTTAATTACCGGCAAACACCCAATTTCATTAATCTTCATAAGCTCTATAGCTTCCTCTAAAGGTTTATCCTGAGTCGTGGTAATTAGATCCTTCTTCATCACTTGCTTCACACATTGATGCCGGGATCCCGTATCCTTTATAAACTTTTCCACATCTTTCCAGCTTAACAGACCTACCAGCATTTTCTTAGAATTAATGACCGGCATGTGATGTATATTATTCCATTGCATCATATTTATGACCAGTTCAAGACTATCTTTTTCATCAACCGTATAAATATTGGTATTCATATTATGTTTGACTATTCTCTGAATATGAAAATGTGTCTGAAGCTCTGGCTGCAGGATCTGCCAGTTATGTACGGGTAGATCTTTTTCCTGATTTTCATAAATATAAGCTGTCAATACCTGCACTGCTTCAAGCGGTTTTTTCTTATGCTGAAGATTTCTGTAGCTCTTTACCATCCACTCGGCTCCATTCCATGATTTTAATCTTTTTTCAATAATTCCCAGGTATAGATCTATATTTGCTTCTGAAATTTCTGAATTTTTCAGGCCTCTTCTCGAAATAGGTAAAAGTTCATGTAAGATCAGGTCTTTGGCTGAAATCTGCCTGTCATTCCAGGTGAAAATTGAATCCAATCCTGTTCTTCCGGCTTTGTAGAAATTCGCCCTTACATTCTTAAAATCTTCTTTATTGGCGATATCCTTAAATTCCTCTGGCTGTCCCTGCATTAGACCTACCCAAAATACCATATTGGCAATTTCATCTGCCACACTGGGACCTGCAGGAATATAGCGGCATTCTATCCTAACATGAGCTTTATTCCCGGCTGCTCCATAGCAAACCCTATTCCACCTGTAAACCGTACCATTATGCAGGTTTAGTGCCTTCAGATGCGGGATCTTATTATCTGCGAGCTGGCGCATACTGTCGACTTCAAAATCTGAAGTTAAAAGACTGCGGAACCTGGATATATTATCCTTAAAAATATCTGAGATACCTTTGGTTTCCCAATGTGATCCAAAGCTTACCCTGGCCTGCTTTTCATTTAGAACAAACGAATTCGCCCTGGTATCTGTACTTTGATTGAAAACTGCGATCCTGGTTTCTGACCATAATTCCTTTCCAAAGAGTATTGGGGAGTTTACACATGCGCTAAGTACAGGACCTGCAATAGCCTGGGCCCAGTTATACTTATCTATAAATTCATCTGGATTAATTTGTAAATGCATCTGGAAACTGGTATTACAGGCTTCCAGCATAACAGAATCGTTTAAGAGATTTAACTCATCCACGCCCTTGATATGAATACGAAAATCCTGTTGCCGGGATCTTTTTATAGCTTCATTCAAAGCAAAATATCGTTTTTTTGGAGTCATATATTCTTCAGAAATATGCCTTAGCCTGAGGGTGGGAAGTATCCCGGTTAATAAAATCCTGGATTGATGTTTTTTTGCGATCTCTTTGGCCTTATCCAGAAATGTTACTACATCTTTATGCAGTCTGGAAAAGCAGTCTCCTCCCAGTTCCAGTGGGTCCAGATTCAACTCAAGATTGAATTTACCAATTTCAGTGGTGAAATGATTGTCATTAAGACCTTCCAGTATTCCCATGGAGGTATTAACAGGCAGGAAAGAATTATTGACGAGGCAAAACTCCTGCTCTGCACCAATCCTGACAGGTTCTTTTTCGATCAAACCATTTCTGATCATATATTCAAGGGCTTCCAGATCATTAATAAGCTGGTGCACATACTTTGCCCTGTCTTTCTTTTTTTCCAATACCAAAACTTCCAGATTTCCCATACTTATAAATTATAATTACAAGTAACTGACAATCAAAGAATAAAAAAATGATTCCTGTCATGTTTGATTTATTTTATTTCCTCGTGGAATTGCTACTTTTACGGCATATTGAACAACATGAACCAGGAATTCGGAAAGCAGGAGCGTTTAAAAAGTAAGAAATTAATAGACAGCTTATTTATAGAAGGAAAGAGTATAAAGTCTTTCCCGCTTAAATTGGTATATACCTCTATTGAAGAAGTTGAAGGAAGAGTCCTTAAAACCGGGGTCTCAGTACCAAAGAAACTGATTAAAACTGCCGTAAAGCGCAATAGAATTAAGCGGTTGATGCGGGAGGTTTTCAGAAAAAATAAGTATCTTGTTACCAGTGATTTATCCTCTTCACATGCTTTTATGTTTATTTATATTTCCCGTGAGGAAATGCCCTATGATAAACTGGAAGCGAGCATGATCAAACTTCTGAAGAACTTCAGTCATAAAAATTAAGTTTATGAAAAAACGCTTTAATAAAATCATCCTATTGCCGGTCTTACTAATTGGAATTTTTTTTGGTACGATCAGCTTTAAATCAGACTTTTTTGAGATCGCCAAACAGATAGAGATTTTTACCACGCTGTTCAAAGAGATCAATATGAATTATGTAGATGAAACCAATCCTGCGGCCCTGATGGATACGGCTATTAAATCCATGCTTACAGACCTGGATCCTTATACCAATTACTGGAATGAGCAGGATGTGGAGGCAGCAAGGATAAACAGTGCCGGGGAATATACCGGGATAGGTGCTTTGGTAAAAGCAGGTCCTACCAGTATTACAGTTATCGAGGCATATAAAGATTATCCTGCAGATAAAGCAGGTTTAAAGGCCGGGGACGAGATAATCAGGATAGGGAATATCGATGTAGCAGATTTTAAAGAAGATGCAGGAGAGCTCCTTAATGGCGCGCCTAACAGCGATATTAATATTACTTATAAAAGACAGGGAGAAATTAAAGAAACTTCTTTGAGAAGAAGCTCCGTAGATCTTAAGGCAGTTCCATTTTATAAACTTTTAGAAGATAATTCTGGTTATATCGTTCTTTCGAGATTTAATGCCAAGGCATCCACTGAAGTTGTCCGTGCATTGAAAGATCTAAAAAACAAAGGAGCAGATAAGATCATCCTGGATCTGAGGGGTAATCCCGGTGGATTATTAAATGAAGCGATCAACGTAAGTAATATCTTTATTAATCAGGGCGAACTTATAGTAACCACCAAATCTGTGATTGAAAAATATAACCGGGAGTACTACACTAAAAAAGAGCCTGTAGATACTAAAATTCCATTGGTTGTTCTGGTTGACGGCAGGAGTGCCTCTGCCAGTGAAATAGTAGCCGGGGCGATCCAGGATCTAGATCGCGGAGTTATTGTTGGCGCCAGGAGTTTTGGAAAAGGCCTTGTACAAAGACCACGTGAGCTGGCATACGGCACTCAGTTAAAGATAACGATATCGAGATATTTTACTCCCAGCGGGCGTTGCATACAGGCATTGGATTATAGAAGGAGAAATGAAGACGGTAAAGCTGTAAGAACAAAAGTGGAAGATTATAATGAATTTAAAACAAGAAACGGCCGTAAGGTATTTGATGGAGGAGGCGTATTGCCAGATGTAAAGCTGGAAACCTCAGAGTTTAGTGATATCACCAATTCTCTTTTATTACAGGATGCTATTTTTGATTATGCCACTAAGTATTTTTATTCCCATAATCTGGAGGATCCGGAGAATTTCAGCTTTACAGATTCAGATTATGAAGACTTTAAAAGCTTCCTGAAAAATTCAGATTTTGAATATCAAACGGCAACAGAGAAAGAATTAAGCGAAATGATGGATAAAGCTGAAGATGAAGAATTGAAAAGTAAAATAGCTTCAGAAGTCAATAAAATAAAAGCCCGGATAAATGAATTTAAAGCTCAGGAACTGGAAAACAAAAAACCTGAGATTGTGAGCCTTCTTACCGACGAGATCATTAAAAGATATTTTTACAAGGAAGGTTTATATGAGTTTTATACCCAAAACAATCCGGAGATCAATAAAGCGAAATCCATATTGAATAATCCATCAGAATACTCCAGGATTTTAAAGTAGATCTAAGGTTTTGAATAATTTTTTACTATTCTTCGAGGAAATGCCGGTCTGGCAAAAATTGTCCTGGATAGTATTGATCCTTGGTGGATTCTGGATTCTGGAAGGTTATTATGCTCTGGTAAAATTCAACTACGATAAATGGAAACATGCCCGGACCAATTTTATTTTCCTGGGATTTGTATTGCTTATAAATACACTCTTTGGCATACTCACTGCCGGGATTTTTATCTGGCTGGATAAAACACAATTTGGCTTACTTCAACTTATAGAATTACCCACCTGGATAGAACTAGTATTAGCTATTATTGTTCTTGACCTGATAGCTCAATATTTTGTGCATTTTCTATTACATAAGGTCAAATGGATGTGGCGGTTACATCTAATTCATCATACAGACACGCATGTTGATGCAACTACGGGAACCAGACATCATCCCCTGGATTTTATAATTCGTGAATCTTTCGCTCTTGTTGCAGTAATCATAATGGGTATGCCGGTAGCCTTTTATTTTTTCTACAGGATCCTAAGCGTTTTCTTTACATATTTTACACACGCAAATATCAATTTGCCGCTAAGAATAGATAAAACTTTAAGTTATATTTTCGTAACTCCTAATATGCATAAATTCCATCATCACTATAAGCTACCCTGGACAGACCGTAACTATGGCAATATGCTTAGTATCTGGGACAGGATCTTTGGAACATTCGTTTATGATCAAACTCAAAAGATACGCTACGGAATAGATTTAATCGAAGACAGTACTTCAGATAAGATAAGCTACCAGTTAAAAATTCCATTTAACCGAAGTATCAAAACAAGGAATTAATCCTTGATCATGGCGATATGTGGAATACCATCTTCCAGGTAACCTTCACCGGTGGTTACATAACCGTGAGCCTGATAAAATTTGATCAAATACTGCTGAGCTGAAAGTTTAATATTTGAAGTTTGGTAATTCTGCCTGATGGCTTTATCTGAAGCTTTCATGATCTCGTGACCGTAACCATACCTTCTTTCAGATTCTTTTACCACGACTCTGCCTATAGAGGCCTGGTCGAAATAATAACCGGGTTCGAAACACCGCGTATAAGCTACTATATTACCATTTTTGAATCCAATTATATGTAAGGCCTTATCATCCTTACCATCAATATCCTGGTAAACGCAATCCTGTTCGACTACAAAAACTTCTGAGCGTAGTTGCAGAATATCGTAAAGTTCAGTGAGCTTCAAATCACTGAACTTTTTTACTTCTATGGTTAGATCCATGCTTATTAACAATACTTTTTTGCCGGGATCTTATCTACTCTTCTTTGGTGACGACCACCTTCAAAATCTGTGTTGACAAAGGTTTCTACCATTTCTGTAGCCAGATTTTCTGCCACAAATCTGGAAGGAATACTTATAATATTAGCATCATTATGTTCCCTGGCAAGCTTTGCGATCTCCACATTCCAGCATAAGGCAGAACGAACGCCCTGGTGCTTATTAGCGGTCATGTTAGCTCCATTGCCACTACCACATATAATGATACCAAGATCTGCTTTTTTATTTTCCACATCTTCAGCGACAGGATGTACAAAATCTGGATAGTCAACGCTGTCTTCAGAATTTGTACCATAATTAGTAACAGTGTGTCCCATTGATTCCAGCTTTTCCTTGATCATTTCCTTATAACCTGTACCGGCATGATCATTTCCAATTGATATTTTCATAGTTGAGTTGTTTGTGACAAAGTTAAAAAAAGAGGCTGTTAACCGGCTTAATTTTGATTGTTAATTACTTTATAGAATCTCTTATTTTCCAGTGCTTTAAAATTGACAGTACATTGTTCAAAACCTTTGATGAAAATCTCACAAAGAAATTTGTTTTTTAAGATAATAATAACAATACCAGAATTGGGTTGAATAAATCAAATTATAACTATAGAATTTTTAAGATACTTATGAGCACCCAAAAACAGGTTATTCACAATTGTTAACTTCTAACTTTTCAATAAAATCTATTGTATAAATTTTATGAACTTTTGTTAAGTAATTCTTAAAATCACTAGAGGCTCAAGGACTTAGCAATTAACAGCTGTGTTGATAACCTGTTACCAAAAGTTTACAAGTGAAATACCAAACAAAGCTTAAAAAAATTGTTGTACAAATGAACACACCATCATATAACATCATTTAAATTTTTTTAAAAAGAAGAAATAATAAATATGATATATAATGTTTATAACTAAACTATCCTTAGATGAGAAGATTTGTCATTTAAAGAATCTATGATTTCTTTTGCTATGGTAAGATCTGCAGGGTGGACCATTAACCTGATTCCGCCAAAGGCTACTGAAGAAAGGGGTAAAAGACCAATGAGAGTTTCGTTCTGAAAGAAATGACGTATCCCTGCCTCTTCGAATTTTAATTTAACAACAAAATATTCGTGGGGATAGGTAAAGGTCGCCAGGCATAAATATTCTTTCATCTTCAAGGATTAACTACCTTAAAGGTAGGATTTATTCAGATAAGGTAGAAGCTAAGGTTTGCTGGAAATGCTCTTTTTCAAAAGATTGCGAATTTTTGTCCAGAGTTTTGTTAATGCTGTTCACAAAAAAGAGAATTCCAAATATAAATATCAGGAAAAATAATGCGGAGAATTTGACTGACTTGCTGACTTTCATAATGTTACAACCAAAATAGTGCTAGTAGTCGGGGGGAATGTTAAAGTAAAATTAAGAAATTATTAAGAATAAATCTTAAAAGAAATAAAAAAAATATAAATTTTTTATTTTTTGACTATTTAATGTACCTAATTAATCCTCAATGACTTAACAAAACTTTAAAATGAATTTCATCAGGTGTTATTATATTGACGTAATTTTATCGTATACTAAGTGATAATGAATAGAAAGAAAAAGAGTAGTCCTAAAATACCAGGAAACTTATCAAGAAGTATCATTGACATACTTCGCAAAAATTCCGGAAAAACTTACAACTACAAACAAATAGCTTCAGTCCTTGGAGTTAACGATGCCAGCAGTAGGAATCAGATTATCAAAAAATTAGCCCAGTTAGCGGCTAAAAAAGAGATAAAAGAGATAGATCGTGGAAAATTCACAATCGAAGAAAATAAGAATTACTTTACCGGTGTACTGGACCTAACCACAAAGGGTTATGGCTATGTGATGGTAGAAGAATTCGCCGATGATATTTTCATCGCTCAAAAGGATCTCAATGCGGCTTTTGATGGTGATACGGTAGAAATCTATGTTTATAACAGACGCAGAAGGAAAAGATCTGAAGGTGAGATAACCAAGATCATTAAAAGAAAAAGGGTAGAATTCGTAGGAACTCTTCAGCAAAAGAAGGATTTCGGGTTTGTAGTTATAGATGATAAATCTATGTATACAGACTTTTTTGTTTCCGGTAATAAACTTAATGGAGCAGAAAACGGAGATAAAGTGGTGGTTGAATTCGAAGAATGGCCTGAAAAAGCTGATTCTCCTTTTGGAAAGATCACCAGAGTGCTTGGAACTCCCGGTGAACATCATACTGAAATTCATTCTATCCTGGCTCAATATGGATTACCCCATGAATTCCCTGAGGAAATAGAAAATTTTGCCAATGAAATAGATACTTCCATAAATGAGGAAGAGATCAATAAAAGAAGGGACATGCGTGACGTGCTTACTTTTACTATTGATCCTAAGGATGCCAAGGATTTTGACGATGCTTTAAGTTTTCAAAAACTGGAAAATGGGAATTACGAGATCGGGATCCATATTGCAGATGTATCACATTATCTTCAACCGGGAACGATCCTGGATGATGAAGCATATGACCGGGCAACTTCGGTATATCTTGTAGACAGGGTAGTGCCTATGTTACCCGAGATCTTATCTAATAACGCCTGTTCTTTAAGACCGAAAGAAGAAAAGTTCACTTTTTCAGCCGTTTTTGAAATTGATGATAATGCAAGAGTTGTAGACCAATGGTTTGGAAGAACAGTAACCTACTCTGATGAACGTTTTGCTTATGAAGAAGCTCAGCATATTATTGAAACAGGAACCGGGACTATTCCTGATGATGTTTCTATAAGAAACCATGCTTACAGTGTGCGTGGTGCTTTAGTTGAAGCTGTAGTAACCTTAAACAGGCTGGCTAAAAAGATGCGTTCCCGCAGAATGCGTGATGGAGCGATCTCTTTTGATAAGGTTGAGGTGAAATTCAACTTAAATGAAGAAAATGAACCGGTTGGGGTATTCTTTAAAACTGCTAAAGATGCAAATAAATTAATAGAAGAATTTATGTTGCTTGCCAATAAGAAAGTAGCAGAATTCATAGGTAAACAAAGCCCTAAAAAGACTTTTGTTTATCGTTGTCATGATGAACCAGACGACCAGAAACTAGCTGCCTTACAAACCATAGTGGGCAGGTTTGGCCATAAATTAAATTTAAAGGATCGTAGTACCACCACTGCTTCCTTAAACAATTTACTGGAAGATGTAAAAGGCAGGAAAGAACAGAATATGGTGGATACGCTGGCCATAAGAACCATGAGTAAAGCCTATTATGGAACTGAAAATATAGGGCATTATGGTTTAGCTTTTGATTATTATACCCACTTCACTTCTCCTATTCGTAGATATCCTGATGTGATGGTGCATAGGTTATTACAACATTATCTTGACGGCCAGAAATCTGCCAGCGAGGAAGAATACGAACAAAAATGTCATCATAGTAGTGAAATGGAAAACCTGGCAACCAATGCCGAAAGGGATTCTATTAAATACATGCAGGTAAAATTCATGCAGGATCACGAAAATGAAGAATTCCTTGGTGTGATCTCCGGGGTAACCGAATGGGGTATTTTTGTAGAGATCGTAGAAAATAAATGCGAGGGAATGATACGTTTGAGAGATATGAACGATGATCATTATGAATTTAATCCGGATGAATTCTCAGTTGTAGGTAAAAAGACAGGCCAGTCTTATACCCTTGGGGATGAAGTATATGTAAAAGTTAAAAATGCCGATCTGATAAGAAGACACCTTGATTTTACCTTGCTGGGGAACAGGGCAGAGGTTGAAGCGAGTTAACGGGTATCTTTTAATCTGTTCCGAAGGATTTGCTTTGAAAACCCTGATTCTGTAAAAAGAACAAAAAGTTTACATTTGCAAAACAACTTAACTGTATGTTACAGGACGTTTTAGCTGCCCTACCACTTGGATTTTTCCTGGCTTTCTTATTTGGTCCGGTTTTCTTTGTATTGCTGGAAACAGCTGCAATAAAAGGGTTTAGAGCAGCCTTTGCCTTAGATGTTGGGGTAATCCTTGCCGATGTTGTTTTTATCTTCATTGCCTATTTTAGTACCACAAAACTTCTCGAAAGGCTTAAAGATGATCCTGCCTTATTTATTTTCGGTGGGATGATCCTTGCGACCTATGGCCTGATGAGTTTTATACAGACCAAGAAAGTGCTTATTACAGATGAGGAAACTCCAGAGATAAGGAAACTTGGTAAAAGCGACTATTTCAGTCTGTGTGCGAAGGGTTTTATTCTAAATTTTATCAATATTGGTGTATTGGGTTTCTGGCTGGGAGTAATCATTGTATTTGGCCCTAAACTGGATATGGTCCCAAACCGGATATCAGTTTTTTTAGGTAGTGTTTTGCTTACTTACCTTATCGTTGATATCGCCAAGATCCTCCTTGCTAAGAAACTAAACAGAAAACTCACGCCTAACAGAATCTATATAATGAAAAAAGCGATAAGTGTCTTATTGATCGTTTTTGGCAGTGTATTGATTTTCCAGGGAGTTTTTCCAGAACAGGTAAATGAGATCAAAGACCAGATCGAAGAGATCACCCCAAATGATTCACTTATAGGCAAAATTGAAAACTTCACTTCCGGGGAAGAATAGTCAATATTTTTATAAAGAATAATTTGAAGAATATAACTTAAAGGGGTTTACTCTGTGTCTTATATTCTGAATTTGAAGAGGCAAGGTAACTTTTCCCAATAGTAATTCCATATAGAAACCTCTATGGTTTGGAAGTAGTTATGTACTAATTGTGATGATAATCAATAAAAAAAGTTTCCTTATTCAAGGAAGCTTTTTGAGGCATCGATCGTCCCGATGCTTCGGGAGAACCGCTGTACTACTTAACTTATATAAATAAAAAAGCTCCCTGATTAAAGGAAGCTTTTTGAGGCATCGAGCGTCCCGATGCTTCGGGAGAACCGCTGTATTACCTAACTTTTATAAATAAAAAAAGCTCCCTGATTACAGGAAGCTTTTTGAGGCATCGAGCGGATTCGAACCGCTGTACAAGGTTTTGCAGACCTCTGCCTAGCCACTCGGCCACGATGCCCTTTTACAGGATGGCAAATGTAATAAAAATTTTAAGTTTCAAAACTAAAATCTAACGGGATTTCGTTCTGCTTACCGTTACCATAGCTACATTTCCGCCTATTGGCGGGTTTATTTTTGAAACATCAACCTTAGCTTTCTGAACCATAATGAGTTCGTTCATGATACGTTTCAATATTCTTTCAGCCACACTTTCCAGTAATTTTGACCTTATAGCCATTTCTTCTTTTACGATTTTATTTAAATGTACATAATCTATGGTATCACTCAAATCATCTGTTTTGGCTGAGTGTGAAAGATCACCGTGAACCTTTAGATCTACGCGGTATTCACTGCCAATTTTACTTTCCTCATCCAGGCATCCATGGTAGGAAAATACCTTGATGTTCTTCAGTTTTATTACTCCCACTTTTTTTTTTTTTGCTAAAATATCCAATAAATATGCTTTATCACAGAACAAACTATTCCAACTTGTTATAGAAAGGATTTTTCTGATTATGAAGATAGTTTATAATTAGTAAGCTTTCTCCAGGTTTAGTATGCGGGCGACTTAAAATTTGATAAATTTGCTCTTCATTTTATATTAGTTATGGCCGAAGAGAAAAAGTCGCTTAATTTCATTGAACAAATTATTGAAGAAGATCTGCAAAAGGAATATAAAAAGGATCAGCTTAAGTTCAGGTTTCCACCAGAACCTAATGGATATTTACATATAGGGCATGCTTCCTCGATCTGTTTAAATTTTGGATTGGGCGAGCGTTACAACGCCCCGGTTAATCTTCGTTTTGATGATACTAATCCCGCAAAGGAAGAGCAGGAATATGTGGATGCTATAAAAGCAGATATAGAATGGCTTGGATTTAAATGGGCCAGGGAATGTTATGCTTCAGATTATTTTCAGCAGTTGTATGACTGGGCTGTAGAAATGATAAAAAATGGGGATGCCTATGTGGATAGCCAGACT
The DNA here is from genome assembly GCF_007050985.1 of Christiangramia sabulilitoris. GTDB lineage: Bacteria > Bacteroidota > Bacteroidia > Flavobacteriales > Flavobacteriaceae > Christiangramia > Christiangramia sabulilitoris. The sequence continues at coordinate 1,257,334 of NZ_VHSF01000001.1, read as the reverse complement.
TCAGAAGAAATAGCAGAACAGAAAGGAACTCCTACCCAGCCGGGTAAAGAAAGTCCTTACAGAAACCGGTCTGTGGAGGAAAACCTGGAGCTTTTCGAGAAAATGAAGAACGGAGATACTCCGGAAAAAGGGGACGTGCTCAGAGCCAAAATAGATATGGCGGCTTCGAATATGTTGATGCGAGATCCTGTAATGTACCGTTGTCTTCATAAAAGTCACCACCGTACCGGGACCGAATGGAAAATATATCCTATGTATGACTGGGCTCATGGTGAAAGTGATTTTATTGAACAGGTTTCGCATTCATTCTGTACCCTCGAATTTCTTCCCCACCGTGAATTATATAACTGGTTTATTAGTAAAGTAAGTAAACCCGGCGATTTTGAGCCTAAGCAGCGCGAATTTGCCAGACGAAACCTTAGTCATACTGTGGTAAGCAAAAGAAAATTGCTTCAATTGGTGGAAAAAGGTATTGTAGATTCCTGGGATGATCCAAGAATGCCAACTATTTCAGGATTGAGAAGAAGGGGATATACCCCCGATGCAATCAGGAAATTTGCAGATTCCATAGGAGTTGGTAAAAGAGAGAATCTAATTGATGTTTCGCACCTAGAGTTCTGTGCCCGTGAAGACCTGAATAAGATCGCTCCCCGGGTCATGGGTGTTCTGGATCCGGTTAAGCTGGTAATTACCAACTATCCTGAAGGAGAAGAGGAATGGCTGGAGGCTGAAAATAATCCTGAAGATGAATCTGCAGGAAGCAGACAGGTTCCGTTTTCAAGAGAATTATATATTGAAAGGGAAGATTTTAAAGAAAGTGCTAATCGCAAGTTCTTCAGGCTTACCCTGGGTAAAGAAGTAAGATTAAAAAACGCCTATATTATTAAAGGTGAGGATGTAGTAAAGGACAGCGAAGGAAATATAACAGAGATCCACTGTACTTATGATCCAAAAAGTAAAAGTGGTAGTGGTACTGAGGAATCTCTTAGAAAAGTAAAAGGTACGCTGCATTGGGTATCTGTGAAGCATGCTATAAAAGCTGAAATAAGGCTCTATGACAGGTTATTTACTGAAGAAACCCCTGACGGTGTTAAAGATAAAGACTATCTTGAATTTGTAAATCCAGATTCACTCAAAGTGGTAACCGGATATTTGGAACCAAGCCTTACAGATGCACAGGTGCAGGATAAGGTACAGTTCCAGCGTATTGGTTATTTTTGTGTGGATAAGGATTCAACTACGGCGAAGCCTGTATTTAACAGGACTGTGAGCTTGCGTGATTCCTGGGCTAAGATTAGTAACTAGGAGTAGATTACTGTATTTTAAGAATATTTTAATACAGGTTTTTTAACATATTAACCGGTTGTTAACAACCTATAGTAGACGCATCCGTTACCTTTGATAGAATATTAACTTAAAATTCAAAAACTTATGAGCACTGGAAATACACTTTTGGCATTAATTACTGGAGCGGCTATTGGTGCCGGAGTAGGATTACTTTATGCACCAGACAGTGGCGAAAAGACCCGTGGAAAGCTGAAAAAAGATGCACAGAAGGCTCAGGATAACCTGAATAAGCGTTATCAGGAGACAAGCTCTAATTTGAGCGAAAAAGCCAAAAAAGCGAGAATGGATTTTGAGCAAAGACTGGAAGAAACTTTGTCTACTGCCAGTCATAAAGCAGATGATATTTTAGCTGCAATGGAGACCAAGTTGGAAGAATTGAGAAAGCAGAATGCTAAATTGCAAAAAGATAAAACTGGTAAATCATCAGGTAGTTCTCCAGATAAAGCAGTAGTATAATCGTTTATGGCATTTGAGAAAATATCCAACAGTATACATGATCTAAATTCTAATATTCAGAGCTATATGCATAGCAATTCTGAATATTATAAACTCTTAGCCTTTAAACAGGGAATGAAAGGAGGGACCGCTCTGGTTCGATTCCTCATTATGGGTTTTCTTTTGAGCGTGGCTGGAATGATGCTTTCTTTTGCCCTGGCAATTATTATTAGTGAAGCAATTGGGGAACCAAGTTCCGGATATTTTATTGTGGGCGGCTTCTATTTAATTGTGTTCGTCCTGATATTTATTTTTGGTAAAGAACCAATAGAGAAATTAGTTTTAAGGAAATTCTCTAAAACCGTATTTAATGAAAAAGAAGAGTAATGCGTATATATTCCTCCTTCGACGAAATAGATAAAGATCTTAAGATCCTGAAGCTTCAGACAGAAATAGACAAGGAAGAGATCAAACTTAGCATAGATCAAACCAAAGAAAGTCTGTCTCCTGTTTCCCTTATTGGGAGTACTATAGGTTCAATTATCCAAAAAGCATTGGTTTTAAAGGCAGTTTCTAAGATAATGGGGGTAAAGCGGGTTGTAGCTTCTACCAGGAAAAAATAAAATAGGTATAAAGAAAAAAAGCCCCAACCGGGGCTTTTTTTATGCTTCATCGTTATCAGATCTTCTTTTGGAATCTCCCCGTTGTTTCCGGTTCTGTTCTTTCATAGCCTCACCTATCTGGTTAGATGCTGTAAAGGAAGCAACCATATTATTCAACATATCGCTCCCTGCCTGCGGTGAATTAGGCAATAAAATCAGGTTACTGTTGGTTTCTTCTCCAATAGCCTGTAAAGTGTCATAATGCTGGGTTACCACGATAAGGGCAGAGGCTTCCTGCGAATTTATCCCCACATTATTTAAAACGTCCACGCTTTCTTCCAGTCCGCGGGCGATCTCTCTTCTTTGATCGGCAATACCCTGTCCCTGCAAACGTTTGCTTTCAGCTTCAGCTCTTGCCTTAGCCACGATCTTGATTCTGTCTGCCTCTGCATCATATTCTGCAGCTACCTTTTCCCTTTCAGCAGCATTTATACGGTTCATGGCAGCTTTAACCTGAACATCTGGATCTATATCTGTCACCAGGGTTTTAATGATATCATAACCGTATGATTGCATAGCTTCATTTAATTCACGGTTAACCGCTATAGCTATGTCATCTTTGCGTTCAAATACATCATCCAGCTTCATTTTAGGCACTTCTGCGCGCACTACGTCGAAAACATAGGCTGTGATCTGGTCATGCGGGCTTTCAAGCTTGTAGAAGGCGTCATAGACGTTATCTTTCCTAACCTGGAATTGCACTGAAATTTTAAGTTTTACAAATACATTATCCTTGGTCTTCGTTTCTACCAGTACATCAAGTTGCTGAACTTTAAGGTTTATTCTTCCGGCAACCTGGTCTATGATTGGAATTTTAAGCTGTAAACCAGAATTTCTAATACTGGTGAACTTTCCAAATCTTTCTATTATAGCAGAAGTTTGTTGTTTTACGATGAATATTCCTGAAAATACCACCAATAAGGTAATAACCGTTAAAACGGGTATTAATACTAAATTGAGCATGAGATTAAAATTAAATTAAGAATGCTTCAATTTAAGACAATTGCCTGATATCTGGTCTATAAAAAAACCGGCTTTGAATAAAATCCAGAGCCGGTTTAACCAATTGTATATCTAAAGTACTAGTCCATAGTATCTATGGCTGTTTGTATCCTGGATAATGTTTCTTCCTTCCCTATGAATTCTGCGATCTTATATAGGTCTGGTCCCTGTAAAGCTCCTACTAAGGCCACACGTAATGGCATCATTATCTTCCCAAAACCTATCTCCTTACTTTTAATCCAGCCTTTTACGGTGCTCTGTAAATTTTCGGCTTCGTAATTTTCTTCGGTACTCAAGAACTGTTTTAATTCTGCCATTAAAGTTCCGGTATCTTCTTTCCAGGCTTTCTTAGAATCTTTTGGCTCAAATGAAGTAGGAGGTATAAAGAAAAAATATCCCTGATCCCAGAAATCCTCAGCAAAGACTGTCCTTTCTTTGATCAATGCGACCACTTCTTTGATATATGCCTTATCTGCCTTGATCTCTTTTTTTTCCAGAAGCTTTTGAAATTCATCAGCAAGCTTATCATTATCTGCTTGCTGCATATAATGCTGCTGAAACCATTTGGTTTTTTCAGGATCAAATTTAGCCCCTCCTTTATGTACCCTTTCCAATTCAAAAGCCCGGGTTAGCTCATCAATTTTAAAGAATTCTTCCTCTGTACCCGGGTTCCAGCCTAAAAATGCGAGCATATTAACCACCGCTTCCGGGAAATAACCTTCCTCGCGGTAACCAGTTGAAACATCCCCAGATTTAGGATCTTTCCATTCTAAAGGAAATACCGGAAAGCCCATTTTATCACCGTCTCTTTTACTTAGTTTACCTTTTCCCTGTGGTTTCATAATTAGAGGAAGGTGGGCAAATTCCGGAGCATCCCAGCCAAATGCTCTGTAAAGCATGTAGTGCAGGGCCAGGGAAGGCAACCATTCTTCACCACGAATAACATGGGTGATTTCCATAAGATGATCGTCAACGATATTTGCCAGGTGATAGGTAGGCATACCATCGCTTTTAAAAAGTACTTTATCGTCCAGGATATTGGTATCTATTTCCATATTCCCGCGAATCACGTCCTTTAAAAGAAGTACTTCATCCTGAGGAGATTTAAAACGGATCACATAAGGTTCTTCCGCTTCCAGTTTCTGCTGAACTTCCTCCTGAGAAAGAGAAAGGGAATTTTTTAATTTTTCTCTGTTATGCCAGTTATATATAAAGGTTTTGCCTTTTTCTTCATGATCTTTCCGGTGTGCATCCAACTCATCTGCAGTATCAAATGCATAATAGGCATTACCCGAAGCAATCAGGTCTTCAGCATACTTTCTATATTTTTCCTTGCGTTCACTCTGCCTGTACGGGCCATAACCTTTTTCTTTTCCGGGACCTTCATCAAAAGGAATTCCGCACCAGTTCAGGGCTTCAATGATATAATCTTCAGCTCCTTCAACATACCGGTTTTGGTCTGTATCTTCGATCCTTAATACAAAATCACCACCGTGCTTTTTAGCAAATAAATAATTATATAAAGCTGTTCTTACCCCTCCAATATGTAATGGTCCTGTTGGGCTTGGAGCAAATCTTACTCTTACTTTTGAAGACATGATATTTAATTTTTGAGGGTAAAGATACAACCTTATTAAAGCAATCCTAAACCTGCCGTTGCTCATCGGGCCCGAGAAGGATTTTTATTGTATTTTTAAGAAAACATTGGCTGGAAAATGGAGAATTTTGGAATGGTGCAGCAAAAACTGGAGGCTTTCATTAAAAAGTATTATCTCAATTTAATACTAAAGGGGAGTATATTATTTCTGTCTGTCGGCCTGCTTTATTTTCTTTTAATTGTTGGTCTGGAACACTTTCTATGGCTATCTACTACCGGTCGTAGCATTCTTTTCTGGGCTTTCATCCTGGTGGAAATTCTCCTGGTTTATAAATTTATCGGGATACCCTTATTTCAGCTATTCAAAATTAAAAAGGGTATAGATGAATTTCAGGCTTCAGAAATTATTGGCAGGCATTTTCCTGGGGTGAATGATAAACTTACAAACCTTCTACAGTTAAAGCATACCAGCAAAGAATCAGATCTTTTAATAGCCAGTATCGATCAGCGGTCTAAAGAACTTAACCCGGTTCCTTTTTCCAATGCCGTGGATTTTTCCGGTAACAAACGGTACCTGAAGTATATTATTTTACCTTTTCTAATTATTGCAGGTCTTATCGTAGCCGGTAAGAGTGAGGTGATCACAAATAGTTTTGGAAGGATAACTAATTATAATACCGCTTACTTAAAACCTGCTCCTTTTAGTTTTATCATTCAGAATAACAATTTAGAGGTTAGGGAAGGGGAGAGTTTTAAATTCCAGGTTAAAACCGTTGGCGATTATAATCCTGAAAATGTACAACTCCTGCTTGACGGAAACGAAAATTTCATGAAGCAGACCCAACCTGGAGTCTTTGAATATACTTTTTCTGAAGCCTCTGAAGATTTAAAATTTCGGTTAAGATCTAATGAGGTGACTTCGGAAGATTATACACTTAGGGTCATAAAAGTTCCGAAACTTCTGAATTTTGAAATGGTGCTTGATTATCCGTCTTACACCGGGTTCAGGGATGAAAAAATAACCGGCACTGGTAACATAACTATTCCTGAAGGTACCATGGTGAATTGGAATTTTACGACCCGCAATACAGATCTGATTAAATTTAAAACTACCGATTCTTTAGTTAGTCTTCCAGTAAAGGATAATTCAGCAAATTTCAGCAAAGAAGTACTTAAGAACCTTCCATACGAAATTAGTGCTTCCAACCAGTTGGTTACAGATTTTGAAAACCTTGATTATGCTATCAAAGTGATCAAGGATCAATATCCTGAAATAGAGGTTGTTGCACAAATAGATTCATTAGACTCTGATATTCAGTATTTTAAAGGAGAAGTTTCAGATGACTATGGATTAAAAATGCTTGAACTGGTTTATTATACTGAAGAGAAGAAGAGCGATCCCGAAAGATTGAAGATTCCGGTTTCAAAAGAAAGTTTTGATGAATTTCATTTCAGTTTTCCCGGCGACATAGAATTAACTCCCGGGATGAGCTATAGTTATTTTTTCAGAATTTATGATAATGATGCGGTAAATGGATCTAAATCTGCCCGGTCTGATGTTTTTACTTACCGGAAAAAAACCCTGGAAGAGATTAAGGACGAAAAATTACAGGAGCAGAATGATGCTATAAAAAACATTAGTGAAAGAATTGATGAATATGAAAAAAGTGAGGAGGAGTTAAAGGAGATCTCCAATCTCGATAAAGAGAAGGAAGAATTAAATTATAACGAAAGGAAAAAGCTTGAAGAATTTATCAAAAGGCAAAAGAAGCAGAATGAGATGATGAAGAGTTACTCTGAGAAACTGAAAAAAAGTCTCGAGAAAAACCAGGATGAAGAAATGTCTCCAATGGAAAAGGAATTGAATGAAAGGTTAGATAATAACGAAAAGCGACTGGAAGAAAACGAAGAATTACTTAAGGAGCTTGAAGAATACGCTGAAAAGATAAAGAAGGAAAATCTGGGGAAAAAGCTTGATGAATTATCTAAAAAAAATAAGAACAACCAGAGAAATCTGGAACAGCTGCTTGAACTCACCAAGCGGTTCTATATCGAAGAAAAGAAGCAAAAATTAGCCCGTGAACTTGAGAAACTAGCCAGCGAGCAGGAGAAGCTTGCAGAAGATAATGAAAAGAATTCTCCCGAGGAACAGGAACAACAAAATAAAGCTTTTGAAGAATTCCGGGAGGAAATGGATGAACTTGAAAAGGAAAATGAGCAGCTAAAACAACCTCAGGATTTAAATAGGGAAGAGGTAGAAGAGGAGAGTATTCAAAAAGAACAAAAGGACGCCAAAGAAGATCTTGAACAGGAAAACAAAGCGGGCGCAAAGCAAAAACAAAAGGATGCCGCGAAAAAGATGTTGGAGATGAGTCAGCAGATGCAGCAATCTTCTTCCATGCAGCAACAGGAACAACTAGAGGCCGACGCGGAAACCTTGCGGCAAATTCTGGACAATCTTATTGTCTTTTCTTTTGAGCAGGAAGAGTTACTCAAGGACTTTAAGGTCATACAACAGAATAATCCAAAATATGCGGGCAGGTTGAAAGAACAAAGTAATCTAAGAGAAAATTTCAGACATATTGATGACAGCTTGTATACCCTGGCAATGCGAAATCCTATGGTGAATGAAGTAATTACCGATAAACTTACCAATATTGAATTCGATATCGAGAAATCTATCGAAAGATTATCAGATAACCAGATCCCCCAGGGAACATCCAGTCAGCAATATGTAGTTACCGGGGCTAATGATCTGGCTAATTTACTGGATAATATTTTAGGATCCATGCAACAGATGATGGCCAATCCACAACCCGGGAACGGTAAAGGAGATATGGAATTCCAGTTGCAGGATATAATTGATGAGCAGCAGCAGTTAAATGATAAAATGAAAGGGAAATCTGAGGGTGAAAAAGAACAGCCTGAAGGGATGCCGCAAGGGGAAGGTGAAGGCCAAAGCGGGGAATTGTACGAGATTTATAAGGAGCAGCAAATGCTCAGGATGCAGATGGAGCAGTTAATGGAACAGAATGGAATGAAAACTGGCAACCGGGCCGTTGAAGAAATGAAACGTATAGAAGAGCAATTGCTTGATAAAGGTTTTGATCCTGAAACCCAGAAAAGAATGGAGCAACTGCAGTATGAACTTCTCAAATATGAGAAAGCACTCAAACTACAGGGAAGTGATGATAAACGTAAATCTGAAACCAATAGAAAAGACTTCCAGAACCGGCTTAAAGATCAGATTGATAGGGCTAAAGAATATTTTAATTCTACTGAAATTTTAAACAGACAAACCTTACCTTTGCGCCAAATTTACAGAGAGAAAGTAAAGGACTATTTTGGAAAAGGGAGAGATTAATTTTTTTAGCGAAAATAACTTTGTTTTAGAAGAGGAGAATGATTTTCGCAATTGGGTGGAACAGGTGATTGAATCTGAAAATAAATTTATTGGAGATATAAATTTTATTTTCTGTGATGACGATTATTTACACGACATCAATCTAAAATATCTCAACCATGATACCTATACAGATATTATAAGCTTCGATAATTCTTTAGGAAATACCTTACACGGAGATATTTATATTAGTACCGAAAGAGTAGAGGAGAACGCCTCAAATTACAATGTAAATTTTATCGAAGAATTAAAGCGTGTAATCATACACGGTGTGTTGCATTTTTGTGGATATAAGGATAAGACTGAAAGGGAGAAGGAGACAATGCGACATATGGAAGAGGAAAAAATTAAATTGTTCCACGTGGAACAATAGTTAGAATCAAAGATCAGTTTATGTTCGAAAAGCAGTATGATGTTATTGTTGTCGGGGCTGGGCACGCCGGAAGTGAGGCAGCCGCTGCGGCCGCAAATATGGGTAGCAAAACGCTTCTTATTACCATGAATCTTCAAAATATTGCTCAAATGAGCTGCAACCCTGCTATGGGTGGTATTGCAAAAGGGCAGATCGTTAGGGAGATCGATGCTATGGGGGGTTATAGTGGTATTGTTAGTGATACCAGCGCTATTCAATTCAAAATGCTGAATAAATCCAAGGGGCCGGCAATGTGGAGCCCCCGGGTTCAAAGTGACCGGATGAGGTTCGCAGAGGACTGGAGATTAAAACTGGAGCAAACACCGAATCTTGATTTCTACCAGGAAATGGTTGCTGGTCTTATTATCAAAAATGAAAAAATTGTTGGAGTTAGAACTTCACTTGGTCTGGAGATATTCGGTAAATCTGTAGTCTGTACTAATGGCACATTTCTCAATGGTTTGATCCATATTGGAGATAAACAATTTGGTGGCGGTAGAGCAGGAGAAAGAGCCGCAACAGGAATAACTAAAGATCTTATTGAAGTTGGTTTCGAAGCAGGAAGAATGAAGACCGGAACCCCACCAAGGGTAGATGGAAGATCTCTGGATTATTCCAAAATGGTTGAGCAGCCGGGTGACGAGATTCCCGGGAAGTTTTCATATTCAGACGAAACCAGACCGCTTTCAAAACAACGCTCCTGTCACATGACCTATACCTCTAATGAGGTGCATGAAATTCTGAAAGAAGGATTTGATAGGTCACCAATGTTTAATGGTAGGATTAAAAGTATTGGTCCAAGGTACTGTCCCTCTATTGAGGATAAAATAAATAGGTTTGCAGATAAAGACAGGCATCAATTATTCGTAGAACCGGAAGGCTGGAATACGGTAGAAGTGTATGTAAATGGTTTTTCTACCTCCTTACCAGAGGATGTTCAATTTAAAGCATTAAGCTCTGTTGCTGGTTTTGAAAACGTGAAATTTTTCCGTCCGGGATATGCGATTGAGTATGATTATTTTCCGCCAACACAATTGAAGCATACTCTCGAGACCAAACTTGTGGAAGGATTATATTTTGCTGGGCAGATAAACGGAACAACGGGTTATGAGGAAGCAGCCTGCCAGGGAATGATGGCGGGAATAAATGCGGCCTTGAAGGTGCAGGAGAAGGATGAATTTATTCTTAAGCGTAATGAGGCATACATAGGTGTACTTATCGACGATTTAATTACGAAGGGAACAGAGGAGCCATACAGAATGTTTACATCCCGTGCTGAATACCGAACCTTGTTGAGACAGGATAATGCTGATTTCAGGTTGACTGAAAAGTCATATAATATTGGTTTGGCTTCTGAAGAGCGTATGAGAAAAATGGAGGATAAAAAGGAGAAATCTTTTAAATTCGTTCAATTCCTGAAAGATCTTAGCGTGGTGCCGGAAGAAGCAAATCCAGTTCTGGAGAAACGTAAATCTTCCCCCATGAAGCAAAGTGATAAGGTTTTTAAAGTTTTTTCCAGGCCACAGATCACGATGGAGGATGTAAAGCAATTTAGTGGAGTGGAGGAATTCATTTCTGAAAATTCATTAGATCAGGAAATGATCGAGCAAACAGAAATACAGGTTAAATATTCCGGCTATATAGAAAAGGAAAAAAACAATGCTGATAAATTAAACAGGTTAGAAGACGTAAAGATCCCTAATAATTTTGATTATTCTAAGATCAAATCCATGTCTTACGAGGCCAGGGAAAAATTGAAAAAAGTACAACCTGCTACCGTATCCCAGGCATCAAGAATTAGCGGCGTAAGCCCTAACGATGTATCGGTACTACTGGTTTATATGGGTAGATAATTTTCACTGTTCCACGTGGAACATATTGCTTTTATTTTTGGCTACAGCAACTAAAAAACAATTTTCGGGAAACTCTAAACCTACCAATATGATTTGTAAAGATCATTTGGTTACCGGTGAAAAATTTGAGATTTCTGAATATGAAAATGGGATCCTGAAGACTTATCCGGTTCCTGAAAATCTCTCTGAATATTACGAGAGTGAAAACTATATTTCCCATAACGATTCTAAAAATAACCTTCAGGATAAAGTTTATCAATTTGTTAAATCACATATGCTTTCAAAAAAAGCAAAATGGGTTAGACGATATTTCAAGCAGGGAAGAATTTTAGATGTAGGCGCCGGAACCGGAGAATTTCTAAATAAGATGAAAACCTTCTTATGGACAGTAGAAGGAGTAGAGCCTAATCAAACTGCAAGAGAACTTGCGATATTAAAAGGTCTTAATCTAAGACCTGATCTTTCAGAAATTAGAGATCAGAAATTTGATGTAATAAGTCTTTGGCATGTTCTGGAGCATTTGCCAGACCTTGAGAAAAAGATCGATGAATTACGGGAACTTTTAAATGATGATGGAGTACTTATCATTGCCGTTCCAAATTTTAAATCTTACGATGCAGAATATTATAAAGAGAATTGGGCTGCCTGGGATGTGCCTCGTCACCTCTGGCATTTTTCAAGAACGGGTCTGAAAGAAAAGTTAGCCAAACACAATTTTCAACTTATAGATGAAAAACCATTGAAGTTTGATTCTTATTATGTAAGTCTATTAAGTGAAAAAAATAATAACACAACCCTTAGTTTGTTGAATGCGGTTTACCGTGGATGGATTTCTAATTTTAAGGCCGCAAGCAGTGGGGAGTACTCGTCACTCACCTATTTCTTTAAAAAATCACCTAATTCTTAATTTAAAGGGTTTTAAAGGCCTTTTAAGCTTGCAAATGGGCTAATTATAGGTGAAATTGATATTTTTGCGTTCTAGGCGCTTAAAATCCCTATTTCTTAATAAGGGAATACTATAGATGTGGTTGAGTGTATAAAAAATAATTATAACAGATTAATATTAGGCTTTTGTAGAAAAAATGATTTTATACATTTGCCATTCAAAACGAAAAAATTATGATCAGAAGATTTATTGGAGTTGCAGCAGTTGCAATTATGATGGTTTCATGTAACGAGCAAAAAACGGCTTATGTGGATACCACAAAAATTATTCAGGAATATAAGGAGATGAAAGATGTGGAAGCCGAGTTCACTTCTAAATCAGATTCAGTAAGAAAACAATTGGATTCCGTAGCACGCGATTTTCAACAGGAAGTACAGGCTTACCAGTCTGAAATGAATTCTATGTCTGATGCTCAACGTCAGGCTAAAGAGCAGGAGTTAATGCAGAAGCAACAGATGCTTCAGCAGCAACAGCAAATGCAGAGCAATATGCTAAGAGAGCAGAGCACTGCGGTAATGGATTCTATCGTTACCAGGATCAAGGATTATGTGAAGGAATACGGTAAAGAAAACAACTATACTTACATTTTCGGTTCAAACGAAAGCGCAAACATTATGTATGCTGAAGAAGGTCTTGATATAACCCAGGATATTCTTAAGGAATTAAATGCAAAGTATGGTGGAGACGAAGCTGTAGAAGCAGAAACTACAGAAGAAGAATAGACTAGAGCTGTAACAATGTCAAAATAAAAAAGCTTCAGAGAGATCTGAAGCTTTTTTATGCTTTAAAATGAGAAGTTTAACTCGTGATATAAACTCCAAACATGCATACGATAAAATAACCGGTCAAGGTAAATGCGCCGGCATAATCTTTAGCTACACGCTGCCCGAAGAGGAGCATCAATAAAGTGACACAGGCCAGTACACAGGTGTATAGTGTCATGCTGGTGTCGCCATAAGCAATTAACCACCAAATAGCTAAAATTGCCATTAAACCGGTAATAACTTCTATGATAAGTATTATACCTACCATTAAGGGAACCATTCCCGAAAGAAATGTTCCGGAAAAATGATCTTTTAACCACCCGGTATTACCTCCCCAATCGGTGGCTTTGTCTATACCAGACTGTAGAAAGGTGATCAGGATGAATACCAGGATAAGTAATTCAGTAAAATTTGTGCTAATGCTATCCATTTTTTAAGCGGCTTTTTTATGTAAAAATCGGGTTAGTTTAATTGAAAGATCGGTCAAGATTATTTTGGCATTTCCGTTACGTTCTATATGATAAATCGCTTTTTCAAGCGCTTCGGTTATATCCATAATATTATTACCATGAACGAAAGGTGCAAATTTCTCAAGTTTAAATTTTTCAGCGGAAGGCTCCAGGTATACAAGATCTTTTGCTTTATAGTTAAGCAAAAGAGATTGTCTGAAAAAGTCCAGGCAATACAATAAAAAACTTTTTTGAGTCTCCCGGTTCAGCGCGGCTATTTCTTCGCTCCAGGCTACTAATTCCAATATTGTTCCTTTATTTCCTTTTGCTTTAAAAGCACTTCTTATCCAGCTGATGAACCAGGCTTCAAACTGCTCGAAGCCGGCATTCTTTTTAAAGATATGTATAGCCTTGGTATAGTCACCGTTAGCCTGGTGGGCTATTTTGCGGGCTAATGCCGGTTCGCAATCCTCTCTTTTAATCAGGGCTTCTTCTATATCTGTTTCGCTTAAAGGAGGGAAATGCAGGCTCTGGCACCTGGACCTGATGGTTTGGATGATATTTTCTTCATCTTCTGCCACCAGGATAAAAACGGTTTTATTCGGAGGCTCTTCTATGAGCTTAAGTAACTTATTTGAGGCCGCGATATTCATTTTTTCAGCCATCCAGATGATCATCACCTTAAAACCTCCTTCATAAGCTTTTAAGGAAAGAGATTTTACTACGTCCTGAGCTTCATAAACACTTATCTGACCCTGTTTTTTTTCAATTCCCACGTATTGATACCAGTCATATAAACTGCCGTAAGGATTATTGTTTAAAAAGCCTCTCCATTCTTCCAGGAAATGAGAAGAGATAGGGTGCTTTTTTATCTTTTCGTTGGCAGCAACGGGGAAGACAAAATGCAGATCTGGATGAGAAAAGTTCCTGAATTTTAAATTACAGGCGGAAGCCTCCGGATTATCATTTTCTCCTCCAGAATTATTACAAAGAATATATTGTGCATAAGCTATCGCCATAGACAGAACCCCGCTTCCCGGCTGCCCGGTAAAAAGTTGGGCGTGTGGAATCCGGTTTCTGTCGGCGGTGGTCGTCAGGTGATTTTTTATGTGTGGAAGACCAATTACATCGTTAAAAAGCATAGGCAAATATAAAATTATATACGCTTTAATATATTGGGAAAAATTTATATTTGTAAGAAAGCAATACTATGAAAACTATAGATGATTACAATTTTAATAATAAAAGGGCACTTATCCGGGTTGACTTCAATGTTCCGCTAAATGAAGAGATGAAAGTTACCGATGCGAACAGGATCGAAGCTGCCAGGCCAACTATTATTAAAATTCTGGAAGATGGGGGAAGTGTTGTTTTAATGTCGCATCTGGGAAGACCAAAAGGAAAGGAAAGCAAATATTCGCTTCAGCATATTACAGGAAAGGTTTCTGAGGTACTTGGAGTGGAAGTTAAGTTTGTTGGAGATTGTATAGGAGAGGAGGTAGAAAATGCTGCTAACGATCTTGAATCTGGAGAAATCCTGCTTTTGGAAAATCTTCGTTTCCACGAGGAAGAAACAGCCGGTGATGAAGAGTTTGCAAAAAAACTTGCGAAACTGGGTGATATCTATGTAAATGATGCTTTTGGAACGGCTCACAGAGCTCACGCATCTACTACAATTGTGGCGAAATACTTTGAGGAAAAATGTTTTGGATACTTACTGGCCAAAGAGATTAAAAGTCTGGACAAGGTCCTGAACAGTGATGAAAAACCGGTTACTGCCGTTTTAGGCGGAGCCAAAGTTTCTTCTAAGATTACCGTTATAGAGAATATTCTTGATAAAATTGACCACCTTATCATTGGTGGTGGTATGACCTATACTTTCATCAAGGCCCAGGGAGGGCACATTGGAACCTCACTGGTGGAAGATGACAAGCAGGAACTGGCCCTGGAAATACTTAAAAAGGCGAAAGAAAAAGGCGTAGAAGTTCATCTACCGGTAGATTCTGTAATTGCAGATAGTTTTTCTGAACAGGCGAGTACACAAACCGAAAGTGTGGATAATATTCCTGATGGCTGGATGGGACTTGATGTTGGTCCAAAGACTATCGAGAATTTTTCAGAAGTAATTAAAAAATCCAGGATCATATTATGGAATGGTCCTTTAGGTGTTTTTGAAATGGACACCTTCGCTAAAGGAACCATTCAGTTAGGAGAAGCGATCGTTGAAGCTACTAAAAACGGGGCTTTTTCCCTGGTTGGAGGCGGAGATTCGGTAGCAGCTGTTAAAAAATTCGGATTCGATGACAAGGTAAGTTATGTTTCTACCGGTGGTGGAGCTATGCTGGAAATGCTGGAAGGTAAATCTTTACCTGGAATTGAGGCAATAAAAAATTAAACGGGTACGAAGTTTGATACGCAGACGTTGTTATTGAAAAATGAATTTATGCTGAAACGAAAATATTTAATGTTATTGCTTCTTGCCGGGATGTCTACCCTGGCCCAGGAAAAAAAGAACAAAGAACGGGTGGAAAAAGCCAATTTCAGAGTTCAGATATTCCAGAAGAGCGATGATACAGAGATCAAACTTGCACAACCAGATCCAGAATTCAGGGATAAACTGCCTTTATCTGTTGTGATCACCGATTCTGCAAAAGTTAAACTGCAGGATTTGCCGCATGCTAAAACTATAGATTCCCTGTGGAAACTGGAGTTGACTAATTCAGATTTGTATGAGAGCATGCAAAAAAGTATCCGGGAACAGGATTATGAAGATGTGGTTTATAAGGAATTGCCTACAGATACTTTAAAAGCGCGCCTGGCTAAACTAAATGCAAGAACCCCGTTCAATATAGAATATAATCCTATCCTTGAAAGTGTTATAAAATCTTACCTGAAAAGGAATAAGCAGGGTATGGAGCGCCTTATGGCTTTGAGTAATTATTATTTCCCCATGTTCGAGCAGGAACTTGATAAATATGATATTCCTTTAGAGATAAAATATCTTGCTATCGTGGAATCTGCCCTAAATCCCAGGGCCAAGTCCAGGGTTGGTGCAACCGGTTTATGGCAATTTATGTTTACCACGGGGAAAATGCATGGTCTTGATGTTAGCTCGTATGTAGATGAGCGTATGGATCCTGAAAGGTCTACCGAGGCGGCAGCGCAGTATTTATCTAATCTTTACAAGGCTTTTGGAGACTGGGACCTGGTACTTGCTTCATATAATTCTGGGCCGGGAAATGTTTCCAAAGCGATTAGAAGAAGCGGCGGAGCCACAGATTACTGGCAATTAAGAAGATATCTTCCACGTGAAACAGCAGGTTATGTTCCTGCTTTCCTGGCTACCTTATATTTATTTGAGTATGCAGATGAGCATAATTTCCAGCCAAATAAGCCAGATGTGGTTTATTTTGAGACAGATACCATTCACGTGAAACAGCTACTTACTTTTGATCAAATTTCTAAAGTAACCGGAGTAGAAAAAGAAATGCTGCAATTTCTTAACCCTTCCTATAAACTTGATATTATCCCTTATGTTGAAAAAGAAAGGTATAGCTTAAGACTTCCCAAACCGGCGACAGGGAAATTTGTAGCAAACGAAACTGCTATTTATGACTTTGCAGAAACTCAGATAGAAGAAGAAAAAAAGGAGCTGCCTAAATATGTTGAAACTAATGATCGTATTAGGTATAAGGTGAAAAATGGCGATTACCTGGGTAAAATTGCCGGGAAATATGGGGTTGGAGTAAGTAGTATAAGGAGATGGAATAATATGCGAAGTAACAACATTAGAGTTGGGCAGTACCTTACCATTTACCCTAATAAACCGGTAAGCGTAGCTTCTGATAATTCCTCTAAAAGCAGTAAAAATTCTAATCCTAGATTCTATACAGTAAAGAGTGGAGACTCACTTTGGAGTATTTCTAAGAAGTTCCCGGGCGTTACGGTACAAAATTTGAAGTCCTGGAATGATATGAACACTTCAAGTCTTAAACCCGGAATGAAAATTAAGATCTCAAAAGGGTAAAGGACTTCCAATCAAAACCGAAAAAATGAAACGTAGTTTTATCCTGCTAGCCAGTATTTTCCTTTTAATTTCCTGTAATAACCAGAAATCTGAGAAAGATGACAGAATCCTGTCAGATAGCTCTGGTAACATAAATCAATTAACCGTAGTAATTGAAAATGACCTCTGGGAAGGGGAAGTAGGAGAAGCTATCAGGAACAACCTTGCAGCCCCTGTTGATGGATTGCCGCAGGAAGAACCATTATTCAGCTTAAGCCAGATTCCTCCTGAAACCTTTACCGGTTTCGTTAGAAACAGCCGTATCTTTTTAAAGATCGAAGACAATTCCAGTAAAGGGATGCAGCTAATTGAGAATGAATTCGCCAGGCCGCAGACCGGTGTGGTGATTATGGGTAGCAATTCTGAAGACCTGATAGAAGTTATCAATGAGAAGTCAGATTCTATTGTAAAACTTCTTAAAAAGACTGAATTAACCGAAAAACAGCGAAGAATTCGAAAGTCTCTGAAGAAGGATGATGCTTTAAGTGAAAAATTTGGGATTAACCTTAAGTTTCCTTCTGCCTACAGATATGCCAAAGAGGATGAGCAATTCTCATGGATAAGAAAGGAGATCCCTAAAGGGAGTATGGAGATCCTGGTTTACGAAGTACCTATAAGCCAGATTGAAAATGATTCCAGTGTTATAGCCAATATAATTCAAATGAGAGATTCCATAGGTGCGGCAAAGGTTCCGGGACGTCTTAAAGGTTCTTATATGATCACTGAAAAAGCATATGCACCTTACCTGTTCGAAACCGAGATTGACGGCAAATTCGCTTATGAAACACGCGGTACCTGGGAAGTAGAAAATGATTTTATGGCTGGCCCGTTTGTTAACTACGCTGTAAAGGATGAAGAAAACAACAGGTTCGTGATCCTGGAAGGATTTGTCTTTTCTCCTTCAAGAGGAAAGCGGGACAATATATTTGAACTCGATGCCATACTGCAATCGGCGAAATTCGAGTAAATAAAAAACCCAACTTTTCAGTTGGGTTTTTTATTTTTATGAAAATTTGAGTTTTACTTTTTTTCCTCGGTCATTTTATCGTCCGGTGCTTTATCATCATCTTTGGAAGCGTCCTTAAATTCTTTAATTCCACTACCTAATCCTCTCATCAATTCAGGAATTTTACGACCTCCAAAGAGCAATAAAATAACCACCACAATTAAGATGATTTGTGGAGCTCCTATAGCCAAAGGCAAAATAATTGCGTTCATGTCTTATTATTTAGTTTTACAAACTTAACAAGAATTCAGCAATTTAAACGTTAAGAAGGCAATAAATTGACTTTGACGAACCGCCTGATTAATTACTTTTAAGGCGCTATATCAAGGGAATTTTTTTAATTTATCTTTGTAGACCTAATTATAGCTATGGCTGAAAATAAAAAGGAAAAAAAGAAGTTCACGAAAAAACTTCTGCATAAATATCGTGTGGTCCTTCTAAATGAGGATACCTTTGAAGAACGCTTTTCTTTTAGATTAACCCGACTGAATGTTTTTGTAACCGTAGGCCTTTCGGCGATCTTTTTAATAGCGATTACCACTATTCTTATAGCTTTTACACCGCTTCGGGAATATATTCCAGGGTATTCTTCTGCAGAATTAAAGGAAAAAGCCGCCAACCTGTCCTATGTTTCAGACTCCCTGCAAACAGTAATCAGGATGAATGACCAATATCTTTCTTCAATTAAAAACGCTTTAACCGGGGAACTGGACCTGGATCAATTGAACCGGGATTCTATTTTGAGCGAACCTATCACTGATGCTGAATATGAAGAGATAAATCGTATAAAAGCAGATTCGCTGCTTAGAGAAGAAGTGGAACAGGAGGATAAGTACAATATTTTGCCTACCGCTACAGAAAATATAAATTTTTCCCTTTTTCCTCCGGTTAAAGGTTCCATTTCAGACCCATATAGCATAAAGAAAAAGCATTATGCCGTAGATGTGGTTACTTCCCGTAATGCCCCGGTAAAGTCTGTGGCAGATGGAAGGGTGATCTTTGCTGAATGGACTGCAGATACCGGCTATGTGATCATTATTAAACACAGTTATGGATTAATATCCGTTTACAAACACAATGCTTCTATCAACCGCACACAGGGTGATATGGTAAGAGCCGGAGAAGTGATCGCAACCGCCGGAAACACCGGTGAATTCACTACCGGTCCCCACCTGCATTTTGAATTATGGAATGAAGGAAACCCGGTGGATCCTTCAGAATACATTGATTTTAATTAGAATATGTCGATAAAATCGTTAGCAGCTAAAATATTTGCTTCTCACATCAGGAAAAAAATTAATAAATGGGCTGAAAATCCTCATGATACCCAACATAAAGTATTCAATGAGCTTATAAAAAAGGCCAGGGATACCAAATTTGGAAGAGACCATGATTTCAGTAATATAAAAACGCATCAGGAATTTGTTCAGAAAGTTCCGGTTAGGGATTACGAGGAATTGAAGGATTACGTAGATCTTATGGTTGCGGGGAAGGAAGATATTCTATGGCCGGGTAAACCTTTGTACTACGCTAAAACTTCAGGTACTACCAGCGGCGCTAAATATATTCCCCTAACCCGGGAATCTATGCCTACTCACATTAATGCTGCGAGGAATGCCATTCTTTGTTATATCGCAGATACGGGAAAATCTAAATTTGTGGATGGCAAAATGATTTTTTTACAGGGCAGCCCGGAACTGGAAGAAAAGAATGGCGTGAAACTGGGTAGATTATCCGGGATCGTAGCACATTATGTGCCGGCCTACCTGCAAAAGAACAGGATGCCCAGCTGGGAAACGAACTGCATAGAAGATTGGGAAACAAAGGTGGACGCCATTGTTGAAGAGACGGTACAGGAAGATATGTCGGTCATTAGCGGGATTCCATCCTGGGTACAGATGTATTTTGAACGGCTAATAGATAAGACCGGGAAAAAGGTTGGCGATATATTTCCAAATTTTAACCTCTTCATTTATGGAGGGGTAAATTATGAACCATACAGATCCAAATTCGAAACGCTGATAGGCAGGAAAGTGGATAGTATAGAACTTTATCCCGCTTCAGAAGGTTTCTTTGCATTTCAGGACAAGCAGGACGTGAAAGGGATGCTCTTACAGCTGGATTCCGGGATGTTTTATGAGTTTATAAAGGCTGATGAATTTTATGAGCAGGAACCAAAAAGACTTTTGCTCAGGGAGGTTGAGATTGGTGTAAATTATGTGATGATCATTTCTTCCAGCGCTGGATTATGGGCGTATAATATCGGGGATACCATTCAGTTTACCTCGGTTAATCCATACCGTGTGATTGTTTCAGGAAGGATTAAACATTTTATTTCAGCATTTGGAGAACATGTGATCGCGAAAGAAGTAGAAGAGGCTATGCAGGATGCCGTTGCCGAAACAGGGGCAGAAATTAGTGAATTTACGGTAGCCCCGCAGATAAATCCCGAAGGAGAACAGCTGCCCTTCCATGAATGGTTTATTGAATTTGAACAGGAACCGGAAGATTTAAATAGATTTGCTGAAATAATCGACAGTTCACTTCAGCGACAAAACTCGTATTATCAGGACCTGATCAAAGGTCATGTTTTGCAGAGATTAAAGATCGCTAAGGTCCCGCGCAATGGTTTCCAGGATTATATGAAATCCATAGGGAAGCTGGGAGGACAGAATAAACTGCCGAGATTATCCAACGATCGCAAGATAGCAGATCAACTTAAAGAGATTATTTAAAAAATTACTATGTCGATATTAAAATTACAGGGACGTACGAGAGCACAGGAGAGTTCAGGAGCTATAGAACGTATGTATATAACCATGCGACACCTTTTTAACCGTGGTTTTTATAAACCTATGGGTGTTTCCGGAGATACTTTGAGAGAATCTCTATTAACTCTAAGACCGGAGATTTATGGTTCAATTGCCAATGATAAAGCAGAACTGGAAGGCCTTTTATATGTTATAGACAGACTTCCGCATGGGATTGAGGAATGTCGCTTTATTAACCTTACCAGCGATGAAGGTTATGGAAATTCACATTTTAAGGCCATTGTTCCCCCAAAAAGAAGAAGAAACTGTTACCGCATTGATGAGGAACAAATGAATATTGAGATTACCAGAGGTAGATCTGAGATCTATGATATTCTAACTCACCTGACTTTTATGTTTATCGAGTCTCATAAGATCATGAAAAGAGTTTTGATCGATGAAGACGGAAGTGTAAACCGGGATTGGGAAAAACTGGAATTTGCAGTTAAGCACCAGGGTGATCTTACCCAGGCTCAGCGCGAAGTAGCTTTAACCCATACAGCGAGCATACTTGGAAGAACCTTCCATGAGATCTCTAAATTGTATCCAAAATTCTCCACCCCAGATAACCCTGATCGTTTCTTAAGACTGGTATGGTCTTTAGGAAATATGGCAATTAGGGAAGGTGTGAAGAATGAAAAACGAATCATAACTTTTAGCCCGGTCTTGCGAGAGCGTTTGGGGCATCATATCCATGGAGAGATCTGGGCCAATGACATCAAGCATTGTCTGCTGGAAAACGGATTAATGGATAGACCTCTGCATATCATTAGCGCCAATATGCACAGTGTGATGAATACCCTTTACACTCCTTATGCCCTTAAAACTGAATTAAAGAAAAAGAAGGCGCTGGATATTTACGAAGAACTTAGTGACAGTGGCAATGGTTCGCTGCGGAATAAAGTAAATAAAGCTGCCCTGGATAAAGGCATGTCTTTTATTGCAGATAAGAGCGGCACCAATATCGACGTACAGATCTTTGATACTGCAAAGCTGGAAGATGGATTTAGCGGTACTAAATTCAAAGATCTCAAACCGGAAGATAAGCCGGTGATCATAGTGATGGATTATGCCTTTGGAGAGCAGGCCTATGAAACCATGGATGAACTCTTAAAACCATACAACAATAAGGGCAAAGACATCAAGATGAACGTGAAATCTATTTCAATAATGGGTAAAGCCGGGATTCTTGTTGGTGGAAAAGGTGATATTATGATTCCTGATGCCCACCTTTTTGAGGGGACGGCAGATAATTATCCTTTTGAAAACCAGCTTAAAAAATCAGATCTTGAAGGTCATGGAATTGAAGTGGTAGATGGTGCAATGATCACTGTGCTGGGAACATCCCTGCAGAATAAGGATATTTTGAGATTCTTTCACAAATCTACCTGGAATGTATGTGGGCTGGAGATGGAAGGAGCGCATTATCAAAAAGCAATACAGGCGGCCTCAAGACTAAGGCGAAGTATTTCTGAAGACGTTAAGGTGAGATATGCTTACTATGCTTCAGATAATCCGCTGGAAACCGGTAGTACGCTCGCTTCAGGTGGTTTGGGAACCTCGGGGGTAAAACCAACTTATTTAATCACTGAAAAAATTCTTGATCAAATTTTTAACTCTTAAACCGGTAGAATGCAGGTAGAAGAAACGCCTTTAAAAGATTGCTATTTGATCAAGCCCCGCATTTTCGAGGATAAGCGTGGGATATTTCTGGAAACCTATCACCGGGAGCGGTTTGCTGAACTGGTGAGAATAGATACAGAATTTGTACAGGATAACCAATCAGTGTCTTCTCATGGAGTACTTCGTGGTATTCATTATCAAAAGGGTGATTTTGCCCAGACCAAACTGGTTAGAGTAATCTTTGGAAAAGTCCTGGATGTGGTAGTGGACCTTAGACCAGATTCTCCAACCTATAAGCAGACTTATTCAACTATTCTTGACGACGAGAACCTACATCAATTGTATGTTCCAAAGGGATTCGGGCATGGATTTTTAACCCTTTCAGAAAAGTCGGTTTTCGCTTATAAGTGCGATGATTATTATAAACCCGGTTCTGAAGGAGGTATTATCTTCAACGATCCTGATCTTAATATAGATTGGAATTTTCCAGAAGAAAAAATGATCCTTTCAGAAAAAGATAGTGTACTGCCAACCTTAAAGGCAACATTTGGATGAAAACTATATTAGTCACCGGTGCAACAGGTCAGTTAGGACAATGCCTTCAGAAGCATTCAAAACTTTATCCAGACTTTAGTTTTCTGTTCTGTTCTTCCAGGGAACTGGACATAACTTCAAAAGAGCAACTTGAATCTGTTTTTAAAAGCAATAAAATTGATTATTGTATTAACGCCGCGGCATATACGAATGTGGAGCAGGCAGAAAAAGAGCGGGAAAAAGCATTCAGGGTAAATGCTGATGCAGCAGCAGATATTGCAGAATTTTGCCGGGAATTTCAAGCCAAATTGATCCATATATCTACAGATTATGTTTTTAATGGCAGAAAAGATGAAGCTTACCTGGAGACAGATGAAGTGGATCCTATCAACGTATATGGTGCATCCAAGCTCAAGGGAGAGGAAAAAATTCAGGAGATATTAAAAGAATTTTTCATCCTTCGTACGTCCTGGTTGTATTCGGAATTCGGGCATAATTTCTATAATACTATCCTGAAAAAAGCAGAAGAAAAAGCTGAATTAAATATTACTACCTCTCAGGTTGGAACTCCTACGAATGCGAACGATCTGGCTAAATATATCCTCCAGATTATCAATAGCGGGTCAGCGCAATATGGTATTTATCATGTTAGTAATGAAGGGGAGGCGACCTGGTATGACTTTGCCAAAGAAATCCTGGATTATTCCGGGAAAAAAGAGGGGGTAACCCTGAATAAAACAGGTTTTTATCAAACCCTGGCAGAAAGACCTGGATATAGTGTACTTTCAAAGAAAAAGACGAACAGGACATTTGGACCTGTTCAAAATTGGAAAATTAGTCTGCATCAGTTAATTGATGAAAATTGATTAATTTTTAACCAGGATTATAATTATGGCTAAAAGAATTTTGATCACCGGTGCTGCCGGATTTTTAGGCTCGCATCTTTGTGACCGTTTTATCAAAGAAGGGTTCGAGGTAATTGGAATGGACAACCTAATAACCGGGGATCTTAGAAATATCGAGCATCTTATAAAAGAAAAGAATTTCGAGTTTCATCACCATGATATTACAAAGTTTGTTCATGTAGCCGGTAATTTAGATTATATCCTGCATTTTGCTTCACCGGCAAGTCCTATAGACTATTTGAAGATCCCTATCCAGACCTTAAAAGTTGGATCTGTAGGCACACATCATTGCCTGGGCCTGGCTAAAGAAAAGAACGCACGTATCCTAATCGCGTCTACTTCAGAAGTTTATGGAGATCCACAGGTGCATCCCCAGAATGAAGAATATTACGGGAATGTAAATGCGATAGGACCGCGAGGAGTGTATGACGAAGCAAAACGATTCCAGGAATCCATAACTATGGCTTATCATCGTTTCCACGGCCTTGAAACAAGGATCGCCAGGATCTTCAACACTTATGGTCCAAGAATGAGGCTAAATGACGGCAGAGTGATCCCGGCTTTCATAGGACAGGCTTTGAGAGGCGAAGATCTTACCGTTTTTGGAGATGGATCACAAACCAGGTCTTTTTGTTTTGTTGACGATCAGGTGGAAGGTATTTACAGGCTGCTTCTAAGCGACTATTCAGATCCCGTAAATATTGGTAATCCACATGAGATAAGCATTCTGGATTTTGCCCGGGAGATCATAAAACTTACCGGAACAGATCAAAAGATCGTTTATAAAGAACTTCCCCAGGACGATCCCATGCAGAGACAGCCGGATATTAGCCGGGCAAAGAAGATATTAAACTGGGAACCTAAAGTGAGCAGGGCAGAGGGAATGAAGATCACTTATGATTATTTTAGAGGCCTTAGCCAGGATGAACTTCAAAAAAGGGAACACAAGGATTTTTCTGAACATATCCGCAGGTAGAAATGGAAGATCAGGGATTGGTTTCAGTTATAATGCCGGCTTATAATTCAGAGGCCTTTATAGCCGAATCTATCCAGTCTGTTCTGGATCAAACCTATTCAAACTGGGAACTTTTGATCATTGATGACGCCTCTACAGATTCTACCCCCAGTATAATTCAGGAGTTTTTAGGTAAAGATTATCGAATCAGGTTTCTGAAAAATTCCACGAACCGGGGTACTCATCATACCCGTAATAAAGGTATTAAAGCTGCGCAGGGAGATTTTATTGCATTTCTTGATGCAGATGACCTCTGGAAGCCAGAAAAGCTTAAAACACAGCTGAATTTTCTTTCTGAACATGATCTCAATGCCTGTTACTCATCTTATGAGTTGATCTCTGAAAATGGGGAAAGGATCAATAAGAAAGTGATGGCCTTACCTGTACTTAGCTATGCAAAATTGTTGAAGGCAAACTATGTAGGTAACCTTACGGGCATTTATAATTCAAAAATGTTGGGTAAGATCTACTCTCCCCAGATTTCGAAAAGGCAGGATTGGGCTTTATGGCTGGAGGTGATAAAAAAAGGAGGGTCTATGCAAGGCATTCAGGAAGCTCTGGCGGTTTACCGAATAAGAAAGAATTCAATTTCCCGGAACAAACTGGAGATGCTGAGATATAATTACAGGGTCTATCATGATATTCTGGGGTACAACAGGTATGAAAGCCTATGGAAAATGCTCGTATTCTTAAATGAGCAATTTTTTGTTAAGTCCAAACAAATTGTTCCTACGAAATTTGAGAAGTGAATTGCTTCAATTTCCCACTTACACTGCGCTTCAGGAGATCCCTTCTTTCAAAAATGATCTTTAGATTTTTCCCCACATAAGTTCCTACCGCTTCCAGAATCTTATTTTTTTGCTCTGCAGAGAGTTCTTTTTCGCTTACATATTCTATTTTAAATTCATCGATCTTCGTCTGAATAATGACAAACTCCTTGATATTACCGTTATCTTCAATAATAGTTTTGGTAACGTAGTAAAATGTTAAGCCCGGTACAACTTTACCGTCGGGCAGCCTGGCAATGTCATTGGTCCTGCCGATCAATTTCTCCAGAATAGGCTTTTTTAAGGTACTTTTCGTGGAAAGGCAGCCAATATCGCCAATATCATAGCGTATCATGGGGTGGGCATGATTGTACATGGATGTTATCACTACGCGACCTTCCTCTCCATAGGGTAGAATCTTATCATTTTTATCCAGAATCTCGATATAAAGATCTTCTGAGTTCACAATCCAGTGATTCTCCAAATCCTCAAAAGCAATAAGGCCTACTTCACTTGCCCCATATTCATTGATCACCGGGACACCTATGGCAGCTTCTATTAATTGTTTATCTTTTTCAAAAAGCCTTTCAGAAGTCACGATACAGATCTTAAGGCTGGGGCAGAGGTCTTTCAGGACAATATTTTTATCCTTAAGGAATCGTGCAAAAAGAAGGATGGCACTGGTATAACCGTTGAGGTAATTGAAATCTGACTTTTTAAAACGCTCCAGGAAGATCTCCATCTTTTTTTCACTGAGATCAAAAATGTTGAATCGGCGTCTCAGGCTTATCCGGTCTTTTAAACGTTCCTGAACATTTCCGAAGAAATCCAGGGGAATTCCATAAAACCTTGCCTGTAATGATTTGTTGAGGTCTATATCATACCAGCTGTATCTATCCTGGAAGCCTGCCCAGCTTAAAGCATGCGCAAACCTGTTCTTGGCAAAAATAAACGGATGTCCACTACTGCCCGAAGTCTTCCCTATATAGGCGGTCCTGGTATTAAAAGTTTTACTTAGTCTTTCACTAAGCGGTTGTTGCAGATCAGACTTTTTCATGATGGGAACCTTCTCCCAGTTATCAAACCCATCCCAATTAAAGAATTCGCGGTAGAATTCGTTATGTTGGATGTGATAATCTAAAATAGCATTCCTCCTTTTCTGCTGATACTTTGCATATTCTTCCTCTGGAATCTTTTGAATTTCCTTCAGTTTGTTCTGAGCCCTTTTGATGGGGAATTTGTTAAGCTGTAAAGAAAGTTTAAACCAATCCAAGGGCAGGGAAGCTTTTTTAACGAATTTATTCGTGCTTCAATTTACAAACAATTATTTTTGAAGCAATATTAAAAACCACAACTAATGAATATTCTAATCCTTGGCTCAGGTGGCCGTGAACATACATTTGCTTATAAGATCGCTCAAAGTAGTAAATGTTCGAAGCTATATGTTGCTCCCGGAAACGCCGGTACTGCTAGTATCGCTGAAAATATTCCATTGAACCCGATAGATTTCGTTGCAGTTGCAAATATCGCTTTGGAAAAGGAGATTAATATGATCGTGGTTGGTCCTGAAGACCCACTGGTAAAAGGAATAGTAGATTTTTTTGCAAATGATGAGCGTCTAAAAGACATCCAGATTATTGGTCCTTCCAGCCGTGGTGCACTTTTGGAAGGGAGTAAGGAAAGGGCCAAGGAATTTATGGCCATTCATGGAATACCTACCGCAGCCTATGAAAGCTTTAGTTTTGAAAGCCTGGAAGCGGGTAAAAACTTTCTGGAAACGCTGAATTCCCCATATGTACTCAAAGCAGACGGTCTGGCCGCTGGCAAAGGTGTGTTGATCATCGATGATTTGGACGAAGCCAAAAAAGAGCTGGAGAATATGTTATCGGGGAAATTTGGTGCAGCGAGCCAAAAGGTGGTGATCGAAGAGTTTTTGGATGGTATTGAATTGAGTGTGTTTGTGCTTACCGATGGTAGAAATTATAAGATTCTGCCAACCGCCAAAGATTATAAGCGAATAGGAGAAGGGGATACCGGTTTAAACACAGGCGGGATGGGAGCTATTTCTCCGGTTCCATTTGCAGATGAAACCCTGATGACAAAAATTGAGGAACGCATTGTTAAGCCTACCGTAAAGGGGTTACAGGAAGAAGAAATAGATTATAAAGGATTCATTTTTATTGGTCTGATAAAAGTAGGTGAAGAGCCTTATGTGATCGAGTATAACGTTAGGATGGGAGACCCGGAAACCGAGGTTGTTCTGCCTAGAATTCAATCAGACCTGGTGGAATTACTGGAAAAAACCTGGTCTGGAGACCTGGATAAGGCCAGTGTGGAAATAGACCCAAGATCTGCGACAACAGTCATGTTAGTTTCAGGAGGATACCCGGAATCTTATGAAAAAGGAAAAGTGATAAGCGGGTTGGAAAATGTGAAAGATTCGATCATTTTTCATGCCGGTACCACCAATGATGGTGATAAGGTAGTGACCAGTGGAGGCCGGGTAATAGCATTAACTTCCTTTGGGGATGATTACCGTATGGCACTAAAAAAATCTTACCAAAGTGCAGGAATGCTGCAATTTGATAAGATGTATTTTAGAAACGATATAGGTTTTGATTTATCCTAGGAAGGAGTGAGAAGTAGATTCTCTGTTTTCTTCATTCCTGTCGTTGAAAGTTTTCAATTGCTTCATCCAGTAAAGGAAAGCCAAGAAACCAATGATCATGAATGCCCAGTTAAGGATATTAGCAAGAAACCAGGAGTCTAATTCAAGTGATCTTAATTCGTCAAGTGGGTTTAATAGTACCAATTCAACAACATACTGTATTCCCTCAAAAAAATCTTTCATTGTCTGAACTTTATTTGTGATTACAAAAATATAAAAAACGCCAATGCTAACAAGCTTTTTTAGCAAATCCAAGCCTTTTAATCTTGCTGTCATCATTTTACTGATGAGTCTTTTTTACATTGGAGCCAATATCAATGATTGGAATAATGGTTTTGACTGGTTGGAACTGGTGGAAAAAACAGGAGTTCTGCTTGTTTTAGTTTTGAGTCTGCTTGTGTTGAATTTCATTGCAAAGAAGAATGAGCTCACCAAAAGGAGTGCCTATAAAACCCTTCTTTTTGCGCTTTTTTGTATCTCATTTTCAAGTTTATTACAAAATGAATCCATTATCATCGCGAATTTATGTGTGCTTTTTGGTTTGCGACGAATCGTTAGTTTAAAGTCACATATCGCGGTGCAAAAAAAGATCTTTGATGCTACATTCTGGATCTGTATTGCAACACTTTACCATTTCTGGACAGTTTTATTCCTGATCCTGGTTTTCCTGGCGATACTAAATTTTGCTGCCGCATTTAAAAACTGGCTCGTGCCGCTAACTGCTTTTCTTGCTGTAGCTCTTCTCACTGTGTGCTATCATTTAATTGCTAATGATAGCTTCTATACATTCAATGACTGGTACCAGACCAGCAACTTTGATTTCTCCCAATATGGAGAAATTGGAATGTTGATACCCTTAAGCGTTTTTCTTGGCCTGTTGCTCTGGACATTATTCCAGTATTTTTCAGCAATCCAAAAGGCGAGTATAACCAGGAGGCCGGTTCTTAGTATGATCTTGTTCAGCTTAGGGATCTCTGCAGCTGTAGCCATTTTTTCACCTTACAAGAATGGAAGCGAACTAATCTTTTTCTTTGTCCCTCTAAGTATAATCTCTTCCAACTATTTTGACGGGAAAAGAGATAAACTGTTTAAGGAAATCATCCTGGCCACCCTTATATTAATGCCGATAATTTTAGCTTTTTTCGTTTAAACCTGAATGTTTACAGCCCTTTTAAGGTTTACTCTTTTGAAAAATAATATCTTTGCATAGGCGTTTACAGGGCCCGTGGTTACACACTAATAATTATAGTTAAAGAAGAAATAAAATATATGTTTTCAGATAAGGCCAACACGATTTTTAGAGAAGTAATTGAGAAGTATCATGAAAAAGACAGCGTAGATCAGGAATTTAATAATCCGTATACCGCTGAAGAAAATCTTATAGAACACCTTTTATATAGAAAATGCTGGATAGATACCGTGCAATGGCATTACGAAGACATCATTCGTGACCAGAACATCGATCCCGTGGAAGCTTTGAAGCTAAAGAGAATGATAGACGCTTCTAACCAGGATCGTACAGACACTGTTGAATATATTGATAGTTATTTTCTTGAGAAATATAAAGATGTACAGCCCAATACAGATGCTACTATTAATTCTGAAAGCCCTGCCTGGGCTATAGACAGGCTGTCAATTCTTGCCTTGAAGATCTATCATATGCATGAAGAGGCGAACAGGGAGGATGCATCTCAGGAACACCAGATGAAGTGCAAAGCCAAGCTCGATGTTTTGCTTGAGCAGAGAGTAGACCTTTCTACAGCGATCAATCAATTGCTGGAAGATATCGCCAATGGCGAGAAATATATGAAAGTCTACAAGCAAATGAAGATGTATAATGACGACGAGTTAAACCCGGTTCTTCGAGGTAATAAATAGATTTATGGAGGGTTCCGGCAATTCTTTAGCTAAAAACGGCGGAAAAGAAAAGCACATCCTGGTGATTAGATTTTCGGCCATGGGTGATATCGCTATGATCGTTCCCGTTCTAAGTGTTTTGGTAAAAAAATATCCTGAACTCACCATCACTGTGCTTACCCGGAATTTTTTTGCCCCTCTTTTCAGTCACCTGTCTAATGTAAGGATCTACGAAGCAGATCTAACCGGTGTTCACGAAGGGGTCCTGGGTCTTGGTACACTGGCCAGGGAACTTCGGGAAGAAGAGATTGACGCAGTTGCAGACTTACACGACGTTTTGCGTACCAATGTACTAAGGTCGCTTTTCTATTTTTACGGAATTCCATTCGAACAGATCGATAAAGGAAGGTCCCAAAAAAAGGCTTTAACGAGAGAAAACAACAAGGAGTTTCGCCAGTTAAAATCCACACACCAGCGTTATGCTGATGTTTTTGAAAAATTAGGCTATCCTATAGATCTTTCAGAATATACTCCACCTGCACGCAGGGAATTACTGCCTTCTGTATATGAAATAATTGGGAAGCAGTCTTTGAAGTGGCTCGGAGTAGCTCCTTTTGCGCAACATCAATCCAAGTGCTATCCAAAAGACCTGATGGAAAAGGTATTGTCTCAACTTTCTGATCTGGCCACCATCAGGATCATTATGTTTGGAGGAGGCGATTCAGAAAAGGAACAGTTGGAAGAATGGGAAGAGAAGTTTGAAAATTGTATAAGTGTAGTAAAAAAGCTCAGATTTGCAGAGGAGTTAAGCTTAATTTCTAATCTGGATGCTATGGTGTCTATGGATAGCGGAAATGCTCACCTGGCAGCTATCTTTGGAATTCCTGTAATAAGTCTCTGGGGGGTAACTCATCCCTATGCTGGTTTCAGAGCGTTTAATCAGCCTATGGAAAACTGTATCCTGCCAGACCTGGATAAATATCCCAAGATCCCAACTTCGGTCTACGGTGATAAAGTTCCGGAGGGCTACGAAGACGTCATGCGCAGCATACCCCCGGAAAATGTTATTGCTAAGATCCTGGATAATCTTTAAAGATTAAACATCATCAAAATCTACTTTTAGGGTAGGAGTTGTTGGATGCGCCTGGCAGGTTAGCACAAAACCTTCTTCTATCTCCTCATCTGTAAGGATCTGGTTCTTACTCATTTCAGCTTTACCTTCAGTAATCCTGGCCATGCAGCTACTGCAAATTCCACCCTGGCAGGAATAGGGAACATCGATATCATTCTCCAGAGCTTCATCCAGAACAACAGATTTTCTATCCATAGAAAAGGTGTACTCCTCATCATCTACAAGTATAGTCACCTGGGTAGCACCATCGGTATCACCCTGTATCTCTTTTTCTTCATCGGTGGTGGTAAAGAGTTCAAAAAGGATCTGTTCTTTTTTAACTCCGTTAGCCAGTAGAACTTCAGATACGTGGTTGATCATGGACTCGGGACCACACAAATAAAATTTATCGAAAGGATGATCTTTGAATTTATTCTTAACGATATAATTTACCGTGCTGGTCTCTATACGCCCAAAATGTGCATTATCCTCGCGGGTACGGCTATAGATGAACTCCACGAATAGCCTGTGCGGGAATTCGGCCTGAAGTTTCAATAGTTCTTTAAAGAATATGGTATCGTCTATGGATTTGTTACCGTAGGTAAGCACAAATTTGCTGTGAGGTTCGTCTCTTAATACAGATTTTATAATAGACAAAACCGGGGTGATCCCACTTCCTGCAGCAAAAGCCGCATAATTTTTTATTTTATCTCCTGGCTCAAATACAAATTTTCCTTCCGGAGGATGTACCTGGAGAATATCGCCGGCAACCAGCTTATTATTGGCTATAACAGAGAATCGGCCGCCTTCAACTTCTTTTACAGTTACTTTGAACTCATCTGAATTTGGAGCGGAACACAGGGAATATGCCCTGCGTATCTCTTCACCGTCAGCTTCGGTTTTGATGGTAATATATTGACCTGCAGAAAAACTAAATTCCTCTATCAGATTTTCGGGGATATCAAAAGATAAACTTACCGCCTGGGAAGTTTCACGAATTATTTCCTTTATTTTAAGCGGATAGAACTTGCTCATTATTTTTTATTTGTGCGCAAAAATACAAAGTCTGATGCTTTTAAAAATGTAACAAAAGTTTAAATTTCCATACCAATTAACCAAATACAGTATTTATGTTCAGAAAATTTACCTGGCTCGAATGGAAATCCTTTCTAAGATCGGCCAGTTTTGGAAAAAGTCTGGGTCTTAAGATCCTGATGGCATTTCTTGCTTTATACTTCTCGGCAATGTTCCTGTTTTTTGGTGTTGCCCTTTTTCCAATTCTTAAAAAGGTATATCCAGGGCAGGATCCCCTGGTGATCGTAAATAATTTTGCACTGGTATATTTCACCTTCGACCTCTTATTCAGGTTTATGCTGCAAACCCTGCCTGTGATGGATATTAAGCCGCTTATGGTATTACCTATTAAAAGGTCTAAAGTGGTGAATTATGTTTTGATCAAATCTCTTTTCTCATTCTATAATTTTCTGCCTTTATTATTGATCATTCCTTTTACCCTATACAGTATTCTCAAAGAAGGTTACGCGGCAGGCGATATGATTGCCTGGATGGCCGCCATGTATGCGACCACACTTTGTATGAACTACTTCAATTTCATTATCAAGAAACGCTTTACTGAGAACCTCAAAGCACTTATTCCTATTGTAATTGTTGGTATTGGGATCGCTTTACTGGACTATCTGGGAATATTTGATATTACCGCTTACTTCGGAAGTCTTTTAAATTATGTATTGGAATTCCCAATACTGTTCCTGGTTCCTGTTGTATTGCTGGTAATGCTTTATAGCTGGAACTTTCAGAATTTAAAGAGTAAATTCTACCTTGATTCCGGGTTGAAAGGGAAAAATAAGACGGTGAACACCAAGGAATTTGGCTGGACTAAAAGATTTGGGAGTATCGCACCCTTTCTTCAGCAGGATCTGAAATTGATCTGGCGAAATAAAAGACCAAAAACCACGATATATCTTTCTTTCATATTCCTGGCCTATGGTTTAATATTCTACCCCAATGATACTTACCAGGATATGCCGGCATTTTTCGTATTTGTGGGAATATTCATCACCGGTATTTTTATGATCAATTTCGGGCAGTTTATCCCATCCTGGGATGCATCTTATTACCCTATGATCATGGCACAGAATATCCCGATGAGGCAATATCTGGCTTCTAAAATGGGACTTATAACCTTTAGCGTGGTGGTCCTGGCGATATTATCTACTCCCTATGTCTATTTTGGATGGAACATTTTATTGCTTAACCTTGCCTGCGCTATTTACAATATGGGGGTGAATATACCTCTTTTGTTATTTTCAGGGTCTTTCAACAAAAAGAGAATCGACCTGGATAAAAGTCCTTTTATGAACTACCAGGGTACCGGAGCCTCGCAATGGCTGGTTGGTTTACCTTTATTACTGGTGCCAATATTTTTCTTCTGGATTATTAATAAGTTTATTAATTATGAAGTTGCAGTTGGCGTTTTAGCCGGGCTTGGAATTATCGGACTTATTTTAAGACCAGCCCTGCTTACCTATCTGGCTCAACGGTACCGCCGAAGAAAATATGTAATGATACAGGGATTTAAACAAAAAGGAGACTAAAAAATTTATCATGATTACAGCAACGAATCTTTCGAAAGTATATAATGGCACTAAAGTGCTGGATATTGAGCATCTTGATATTCCGTCTGGACAGAATTTTGGCCTGGTTGGAAACAACGGCGCCGGGAAAACCACTTTTTTTAGTCTTTTATTAGATCTTATTGAACCAACTTCCGGAAATATCTTCAACAAGGATATAACCGTAAGTGAGAGTGAAGATTGGAAACCTTTTACCAATTCCTTCATTGATGAAAGCTTTTTGATTGGTTACCTCACGCCAGAGGAATATTTCTATTTTATCGGAGAGCTTAGAAACCAGAATAAAGCTGATATTGATTCATTTCTTATCCAGTTTGAAGACCTTTTCAACGGGGAGATTATAGGCAGAAAAAAATATCTCCGGGACCTTTCCAAAGGAAACCAGAAGAAAGTTGGAATTGTAGCAGCTTTGATTGGTAACCCTGAAGTTGTTATTCTCGATGAGCCTTTTGCTAATCTTGATCCAACAACCCAGATCAGGTTAAAGCAATTACTAAAAAGTCTTTCTCAGACTTCAGGTACAACGATCTTGATCTCCAGTCATGATCTTATTCATGTGACTGAAGTATGTGAAAGGATCGTCGTCCTGGATAAAGGTGTGATTGTACGTGACCTGGAGACTTCAGAAGCTACCCTGAACGAACTGGAAGCTTACTTTTCTGCCGAGGTCACCCAAATCTAGTAATTGCCGTTTATTGGACTTTAGAAAAAGAAGTTTACTTTTACATACTAAACTAGCTGTATCAAAGTTATTCATGATACCCATAAAAGGTTCAGTTTGAATAGGTTTACCCGTTATACTCTTTTTCTCATACTTTCGGCAGCTGTTTTTAGCTGTTCCCGAAAGAAAGATTCATTTATAAACCGGAATTATCACGCCGTTACGGCCGAATATAATACCCTCTACAATGGCGAAGTAGCTTTTGAGCAGGGCAAAGAGGAGATCAACCAGAATTATGCGGATAATTACTGGGACATCCTGCCGGTAGAGCGCCTGGACGTAGATGATAAGATCATTCTTCCAGACAGCATCAGAAACCAGAATTTTGGCAGAGCCGAAGAAAAAGCGGTTAAAGCAATTCAAAAACATTCCATGCAGATCAAGGGAAAGGAGCGTAATCCAAAAATGGATGATGCATATCTTCTCCTGGGAAAAGCGAGATATTTCGATCAGCGTTTTATCCCGGCACTTGATGCTTTCAATTATATTCTTTATCGCTATCCCGCCAGTGATAATATAAATCATGCCCGTATCTGGAGGGAAAAAACGAACGTGAGGATTGGCAACGAAAAACTTGCGATCAAAAACCTGAAAAAGATCCTTGATTCAGACAGAATTGAAGACCAGGATGTGGCAGATGCGAATGCGAGCCTGGCGCAGGCCTATATTAATCTCACCTATATAGATTCTGCCACAGTGCCCCTGAGGAATGCGGCTGAATTTACAGGTAAGAATGCTGAAAAAGGAAGATATTATTATATTCTCGGTCAGCTTTATGAAAGGCTGGGAGAGGAATCCAAAGCCAATGCGGCTTTTGATGAGGTTATTGAGCTACATCGCAAATCTCCACGTATTTATTATGTGAATGCCTATATTCAAAAGGCTAGAAATTTTAATAAAGATTCCGGGAATGATCAATATTTACTGGAGTTACTCACAGAACTCGAAAAAGACAGGGAAAACCGGCCTTACCTTGATAAAATATATTTTCAGCTGGGTGAATATTACCAGAAACTTGACTCTACAGACCTGGCCATAGAATATTACAATAAATCGCTGAGATCGCCTTCCAGTGATGTTTTCCTGAAATCAATTAATTACGAAATCCTTGCCGATATAAATTTTGATCTGGCCAGCTATCAGGAAGCAGGTAAATATTATGATAGTACCCTTACTTTCATGTCACCCGGTCTTTTGGAATACAGAATTATTAAAAAGAAAAGAACCAACCTTGAGGATGTAATTAAATTTGAGAAGATCGCAGAGGAAACCGATAGTATTCTAAAACTTTCCAGCCTGTCTGAAGACGAGTTACTGGCCTATTTTACCAAATATACGAATGATCTTAGGGAGAAGGCCATGAAAGATATTGAGGAGGGAGAATTACCGGTTTACACGGCCAGTATAGGGCCCGAGAATAATTTTCCATCGGCAGGATTGCCACCTGCAGGTGAAGGTAATTCATTTTATTTCTACAATCCATTGCGTGTTTCCAGGGGAGCCCAGGAATTTCTGCGTATCTGGGGGACCAGAGAACTAAAGGATAACTGGAGATGGGGCTCTACCGCTTTAAATCAAAGCTCTATAAATGCTCGGGGTACTTTGATGGATATCAACCTAGATAACGATCCTTTTTATGATCCGATGACCTATATAAATCAGATTCCCGGAGAACGATCTGTTTTGGATAGCCTGGCGACGCAAAGAAACCTGGCTTATTTTCAATTGGGCGTGATTTATAATGAAAATTATAAGGAATACGACCTCGCTGCAGAAAAACTGGAGTTTCTGCTGGATAATGATCCCCAGGAACGTCTTATTCTTCCTGCAAAATATAATCTTTACAACATCTACGGTGCCCAGGAGAATTTCGAAGCCCGGGAGGTGATGAAAAATGATATACTTCAGAATTATTCAGATTCACGGTATGCTGCCTTTATCAGAAACCCTGAGAGTATCCAAACAGATGAGAACAGCCCTGAAGTTCTGTATAAGGCTCTTTTTAGAAAATA
Organism: Christiangramia sabulilitoris; assembly: GCF_007050985.1. Classification (GTDB taxonomy): domain Bacteria; phylum Bacteroidota; class Bacteroidia; order Flavobacteriales; family Flavobacteriaceae; genus Christiangramia; species Christiangramia sabulilitoris. Next base: position 1,220,715 of record NZ_VHSF01000001.1, on the reverse strand, counting down.
CGAGGAACAGGAATACCAGGAAGTAATAGATCAGGCTAATGAATATGTTTCGCGGCTTACCGGGGATCCAATAGTTCCAAAACTGGAACTTTTAAAAGCACGGGCGGTAGCCAGGTTAATGGGATTAGATGCCTATGAGCAGGCGCTGAATTATCTGGCAGTGACTTATCCGCAATCTTCTGAAGGACAAAAGGCGCAGAATACACTCAACACTAGTATACGGGAATTAAAACAACTGGAATTCGTTGCAGATAGTCTTCAAAATAATTTTAAGCTGGTCTATCCTCTCGATAAAGAGAAAAAGGAAGAAGCTAAAGAACTGAAAATGACCATAGAAAAATCCTTGTCAGATTTAGACTACAATAAATTAAAGGTTTCTGTAGATATTTATGATGTTGAACAGAATTTTGTTGTGGTTCATGGATTCTCTGATAAATCCAGAGGTCTGGGCTTCCAGGAGTTATTACAGAAAAATAAAAAGTATAAAATAGAGAGGGAGTCTTTTGTCATGTCGGCAGAAAATTATAGAATTGTACAAATTAAGAAAACTTTAAGAAGTTTTCTGGACAATTTCTAAACCCTGCTATCATGTTTTCAGAGACCAAGAAAAATAAACCTTCCTCCAATCAAAACGAACAAAACCGGCTTGCTGCAGGTACTGTTATTAAAGGCGAAATTTCCGGTAAAGGATGTTTTAGAATCGAAGGTACGCTTGAAGGAAGTTTAAAAACACCGGGAAAGGTTGTTATTAGTAAAGGCGGTCTTATTAATGGTACCCTGGAATGCACAAGTGCCGATATAGAGGGGAATTTTAAGGGCAAACTGCTGGTTAAAGACATTCTAACCCTGCGCAGTCCTGCAAATATCGAAGGTGAGGTCATTGCCGGTAAGCTTGCCGTGGAGGCGGGTGCCGTCTTCAACGCAACCTGTGAAATGAATGGGGGTGTAAAGCCTCTGAATAAAGAAAATGAAAAAAGATCAGCGTAACAGGTATCTTGTTTTTGTTAATATTGCCTTTCAAATGGGGATTATTATCGCGGCAGGAGTATTTCTTGGAATCTGGCTGGACGGTAAATTCCCGAATAAATATTCAGTTTATACAATTTCCCTATCATTGCTGGGAGTTTTTATTGCGTTGTACCAGGTATACAGGGGAGTAAAAGATCTTAATGAAGACGATTAAATGCAGGCACAAATCCTATCTTTCCTTAAAGTATTTATACCATTTTCTATTTTCCTAATTCTAATCCAGTTTGGACTTGTTAACTATGTTTTTAAGACCGAACTTTATTACTCAACCATAGCCATATATGGGTTTCATGTTATAGCTACTTTTTTAATTTTCCTTTTCCTGGCCTTTGTGCATAAAACTTTTAGCGATAAAACAGGCTTTGCCTTTATGGCCTGCAGCCTCTTAAAGATGCTCGCCGCGGTATTGTTTCTTTTACCTATGATGCTGAACGATGTAGCCAGGCCGTTTCTTGATTTAATGGCATTTTTTATCCCGTATTTTTTATTCCTGATTTTCGAAACTTTTTACGCTGTAAAACTTATTAATACCAAATAACTATCTGTATTTCAGTAAAATCGTTAAAATTACTGAAACTGCTAAAAAATTATACAGTGGACTTTCAGATAAAAATTAAAAGTATACCTTTGCACGGAAATTTAGAGCCCACAATTTTTAAGTAGAACAGGTACTATGACAGCACAAAAATCTTTAGTGATTAGGGTGTACTTTACATTGGCTTTGGCCATTCTTCCTTTATTTACATTTGCGCAGGAGCGTAATGAGAAGCATACTTCGCTCGAGGAAGCTGAAGAGGAGTTTAATGCAACTGAAATGATCATGCACCACATCGGGGATGCTCATGAGTGGCATTTCTTTGGTGAAGGTGAGAGTTCAGTGACTTTACCCTTACCTGTGATTCTTTATACAGAAAACGGACTCGTAAGTTTTATGTCCAGCGAGTTTCACCATGATACAGACGGGACGCATATAGTTGAAAAAGACGGAATGCGTTTTGTGAATCTTCATGAGGATATTTACAAACTGGATGAAGGGGCTGAAGTAGTGGAGTTTGATGCAGAGCATCACCCAGTAAATGCTTCTAAACCATGGGACCTTTCTATTACCAAGAATGTTGCTGCAATGTTCTTAACGGTAATCTTAATGATCCTGTTCTTCTCTGTAGGTCTTGCCAGGCATCATAAGAAAAGTAAAAGTGCTCCTAAGGGGTTCAATAATGTACTTGAAACCCTGGTTTTATTCGTTAGAGATGAGATCGCTATTCCTCAAATAGGAGAGAAAAAATATATGAAGTTCATGCCGTTTCTTTTAACCGTGTTCTTCTTTATCTGGATTACTAACCTAATGGGTCTTTTGCCGGGAGCTGCCAACGTTACCGGGAATATTGCCGTGACGGTTTCTTTAGGTCTATTTACCATGTTGATCATGATTTTTAATGGAAATAAGGATTTTTACAAGCATACCTTCTGGATGCCGGGTATCCCAACGTGGGTAAAGCCTATCCTTGCGATCGTAGAAGGGCTGGGGTTACTTATTAAACCTGCTGCATTGATGATTCGTTTATTCGCGAACATTACCGCAGGGCACATTATCATCCTGAGTTTAATTGGACTGATATTTATTTTGGAAAATGCAGGCATCGCCGGAGTTTCGGTTCCCTTTGCCTTATTTATAACAGTATTGGAATTGTTAGTAGCATTCCTTCAAGCGTTTATTTTTACGATTCTGTCTGCCCTGTTTATCGGGATGGCAGTTGAGGAACATGAACATCATTAATTTTAATTTTTAATTTTTCAACTATGGAATTATTGTATGTAGGTCTTGCAGCTTTAGGAGCTGGACTAGCGGTTCTTGGAGCCGGAGTAGGTGTAGGTAAAATCGGTGGTTCTGCCATGGATGCTATCGCACGTCAGCCAGAAGCTTCTGGAAAAATCCAGACAGCTATGATTATCGCTGCTGCACTTGTAGAAGGTGTTGCTCTTTTTGGAGTAGTTGCCTCTTTACTAGGTGTATTAAGATAATTAAAGTTTCAGAAGCCCTTCGTAACGGTTGGTTACGAAGGGTTTTTAAAGTGATGTTTTTAACGATTATATTATAAAACTATGGATTTAATAACTCCCGAAATTGGCTTGTTCTTCTGGCAAACCGTCGTTTTCTTAGTATTACTTTTCCTTATGGCGAAGTTCGCCTGGAAACCTATTCTTAGCTCTGTTAAGAATAGAGAAGAATCTATTAACGACGCATTGGCTTCAGCAGAAAATGCACGTAAAGAAATGCAGAATCTTAGATCTGATAACGAGCAGCTTTTAAAAGAAGCTCGTGCAGAAAGAGATGCTATCCTTAGAGAAGCCCGTGAGTTAAAAGAAAAGGTGATTACAGATGCTTCTGAAGAGGCAAAAGTAAAAGCCGATAAGATCGTTGCAGATGCCAAGAGAAGCATTGAGCTTGAAAAGCAATCGGCAATGGCAGAATTAAAGAATCATGTTGCTGAACTTTCAGTGGAGATCGCTGAAAAGATCGTTCGTAAAGAACTTTCAGGCAAAAATGAACAACACCAGATGATCGAGAAGATGATTGGTGATGCTAAGCTAAACTAAGTTATGAGAGGAACCAGAGCCGCACAACGATATGCAAAGGCGATCCTTTCTTTAGCAAAGGATAAGAATTCGGCGGAAGCTGTAAATGAGGATATGATCTCGATTTCCAAAACTGTTCTAAACAGTAAGGATCTTGAGAATATGCTTACCAGTCCTGTAATAAAGAACAGCACCAAAAAAAGTGTTCTGCTTGAAATTTTCAAGGATGTGAACGCGGTAACTAAAGGTGCGATAGATATACTGTTAGAAAATGGAAGAATTGCTATTCTTCATATCGTGGCCAGGCAGTATATCATCCAGTATAATGAATTGAACAATGTACGGCAGGCAGTTGTCACTACTGCAGTACCTCTGGATAAAGAACTTGAAGCTGTGATCCTTGCCAAGGTAAAGGAATTAACAGGTTCAGAAGCCAGCTTAAAAAACATCGTTGATGATAGCATCATTGGTGGTTTTGTGCTAAGAGTAGGGGATTTGCAATATGATGCAAGTGTATCCCGTAATCTTACCAGGCTAAAAAGGGAATTGACAAACAATACATACGTTTCAAAAATTTAATTAAAACCGGTATGCCTCAGGCCTACCATTTTATCTTGAATAATTATGGCAGAAGTAAATCCTGCTGAAGTATCAGCAATATTAAAACAACAATTATCAGGTTTTGAATCCAAGGCCTCTTTAGATGAAGTAGGTACCGTTCTAACCGTAGGTGACGGTATTGCTAACATTTTCGGACTGGCTAATGCTCAATATGGAGAATTGGTACAGTTTGAAAGCGGTCTGGAAGGGATCGTTTTGAACCTGGAAGAAGATAACGTTGGGGTAGTACTTTTGGGTCCTGCAAAGGAGATCAAAGAAGGTTCTACTGTGAAAAGAACTCAGCGAATTGCTTCTATCAATGTTGGGGAAGGAATTGTAGGCCGTGTGGTTGATACTCTTGGTGCTCCAATTGATGGTAAAGGTGCAATTGAAGGTGAGACTTTTGAAATGCCACTTGAGCGTAAAGCTCCCGGGGTAATTTACCGTCAGCCGGTAACTGAACCACTTCAAACGGGTATCAAATCTATCGATGCAATGGTACCGGTAGGAAGAGGACAGCGTGAATTGGTGATTGGTGACCGTCAGACTGGTAAGACAGTTGTATGTATTGATACCATTCTTAACCAGAAAGAATTTTATGATGCCGGTGAGCCGGTTTATTGTATATATGTAGCTATTGGACAAAAAGCTTCCACTGTTGCGGCGATCGCCAAGACTCTTGAGGATAAAGGTGCATTAGCCTATACTACCATTGTTGCTGCAAATGCATCAGATCCTGCTCCAATGCAGGTTTATGCTCCATTCGCAGGGGCTGCGATAGGTGAATACTTTAGAGATACAGGTCGTCCTGCCTTGATCGTTTATGATGATCTTTCTAAGCAGGCGGTTGCATATCGTGAGGTTTCCCTGTTACTTCGTCGTCCACCGGGACGTGAGGCATATCCTGGGGATGTATTCTTCCTTCACTCAAGACTACTTGAGCGTGCTGCGAAGGTGATCAACGATGATGATATTGCAAAACAAATGAACGACCTTCCAGACAGTCTTAAAGACAAGGTAAAAGGTGGCGGATCACTTACCGCTCTTCCAATTATCGAAACTCAGGCGGGTGACGTTTCAGCATATATTCCAACCAACGTAATTTCGATTACAGATGGGCAGATCTTCTTAACATCAGATCTTTTTAACTCGGGTGTACGTCCTGCGATCGATGTGGGTATCTCTGTATCTCGTGTAGGTGGTAACGCTCAGATCAAGTCGATGAAGAAGGTTGCGGGTACTTTAAAACTTGACCAGGCTCAGTATCGTGAACTTGAAGCATTTGCTAAGTTTGGATCTGATCTTGATGCTGCAACGATGAATGTGATCGAAAAAGGTAAGCGTAACGTGGAGATCCTGAAACAGGGACAAAACGATCCTTACCCCGTAGAAGACCAGATCGCGATCATTTATGCAGGTTCCAAGAACCTTCTTAGAGATGTACCGGTAGAAAAGGTAAAAGAGTTTGAAAGAGACTATCTGGAATATCTTGATGCCAAGCACAGAGATACACTGGATACTCTTAAAGCAGGAAAATTAACTGATGAAGTAATTGATACTTTAACTCAGGCTGCTAAAGAACTTTCATCTAAGTACAAGAACTAGTATTGAGTACACAGCCCTGAGGCTTGAATCTCTGGTCATGTATTTAATTTGAAAATTATAAAAGTATTGAGTGGATCGGCACAAAGATTCACTCAATACTCAATACTAAATAAAAATGGCAAACTTAAAAGAATTACGTAGCAGGATCACTTCGGTATCTTCAACGATGCAGATTACCAAAGCCATGAAAATGGTATCGGCTGCAAAATTGAACAAAGCCCAGGATGCGATTACTCAGATGCGTCCATATTCTGAAAAACTAACTCAGTTGCTACAGGATTTAAGTGCTACTCTAGATGATGATGCGGGAAGCAAATATGCCGAGGAACGCGAAGTTAGAAATGTTTTGATCGTTGCTATTTCATCTAATAAGGGACTGGCTGGTGCTTTTAACACTAATATTATTAAAGCGGTTAAGTACAAGGCCAAGAATGATTATAATGCCAAAAATGTAGATGTCTATACCCTTGGAAAAAAGGCCAACGATATTCTGAAGAAGGATTATGATGTACGTAAGAACAATAATGAAATCTACGACGATTTAAGCTTTGAAAATTCATCTGCGATAGCTGAGGAGTTGATGCAACTTTTCCTTGATGAGAAGTATGATAAGATCGTGCTTGTATACAATCAATTTAAAAATGCAGCCACACAAATTGTTAAACACGAACAATTTTTGCCTATCGAGCGATTTGAATCTGAAGAGAACAAACAGTTGGATTATATTTTTGAGCCTTCTAAATTAGAAATTGTTAAGGATCTTATTCCGAAGTCTCTAAAAATGCAGCTTTTTAAGGCGCTACGGGATTCATTTGCCTCAGAACATGGTGCGCGTATGACGGCTATGCACAAGGCGACTGAGAATGCTACAGAGCTTCGTGATGATCTTAAACTATCATATAACAAAGCAAGACAGGCTTCTATTACCAATGAGATCCTTGAGATCGTTGGTGGTGCTGAAGCATTGAATGGATAATTTTCTGCGTCATGCTGTCCCGATAGCTATCGGGATGATTCAGCATCATTGAGATCCTGATATTGGATGACCAAAAGAATAAAAAAAGCCCTCATTATGGAGGGCTTTTTTATTTGGTACGTGTTTTGTTTTTATAACTTCGAATCTTTAAAACCAATCGTTATGACCCGAATTTTATTTTTTATGACCGGAATTTTTACTTTGATCATGTTTTCATCCTGTATGAGCAATAAAGGCCTTCAGGACAGGGCACCGGCGCAGTTTAATGAAGTTTACTATACCTACGACTCCAATGGTATCGAATTGAATATTCCGGTTAGGTCTATTCAGAATGAAAGAATAAGCCTGGACGCGGTTTATTTTCATGGTATGAAGTCTAACCTGGAAAAAAGTGAGTCTCAACCTAATTTATATGTAGCCAATTTCAGGATGGGTAGTAAGGATATGGTAATGCACGAGGATCCAAAAGAAGAGTACGGGAACCAACCACCTCAAATGCCAGAGGAAAGCCCTTTTTCTATAGACAAAGACGAAGCGATCCTTGTATTCACCCAGGACGATAAAATCAAATATTATAAGCTTACGGGAATTGTGGAAAAGGAATAAAGCGAAAGCTTTTATAATCCTGATTTATTCAGATATTTGTAGTAAACCAACCCGCTCCTGTTGAGTACTTTAAAAAGATTTTTTCAAGACACTCTTATTTACGGTTTTGCAACGGTATTCCCGCGACTAATGAACTTCGTGCTGGTACCGTTGCATACCGATGTCTTGCCGGCAGAGGAATACTCGGTTAATACGGTTTTCTACGTCTGGGCGGCATTTTTCAATGTAATGCTCACTTACGGGATGGAAACCGCTTTTTTCAGGTTTTTTAGTACTTCTAAAGAAAACACGAAAGTATTTTCAACCGCTTTCATTGCATTAAGTCTTAGTACCATCTTATTTGCCATAGGGATATTTGTATTCCAGGAAGAACTTATAGGCTTGATGGATCTCGATCCATTCTATTTTAAACTGCTGTTCAGCGTTCTGGTTCTCGATACCCTGGTAGTAGTCCCTTTCGCTTATTTAAGGGCTACAGGCAGACCTTTGAAATTTGCCGGGATCAAGATCATTAATATTTTACTTGTTGTACTTCTCAACCTATACTTTTTATGGTTTGTAAGGGATTATCCTCAATTTGCTCCGCAATTGGTTCTGGATAATTATGGGCCACGGGATATTGTAGGATATATTTTTATCGCGAATCTCGTTGCGAGTGCGGTTACTTTTTTACTGTTATTACCTTATTTCTTTAAAACCAGGATCAGTTTTGATATTAAGATTTTCCAACAGATGTGGAAATATGGCTGGCCTATTATGGTAGCGGGAATTGCCTTTGTGATCAATGAGAACCTGGATAAACTTTTAATCAAGGATATGATCTCTGCGGAGACCATGGGGGCTTATGCCGGATGCTATAAACTGGCTGTTTTCATGACCATTTTTGTACAGGCGTTTAAAATGGGAGCAGAACCGTTCTTTTTTAATCATGCTGAAGAAAAGAATGCGAGAAACATCTATGCAGATATCTTAAAATATTTCGTCATTGCCGGCAGTCTTATTTTCCTTGTTCTGGTATGTTTTATTGATTTCTTTAAAAACCTGGTGATACGTGATCCTGAGTACTGGATGGCGATTAGTATTGTACCAATCATTCTTTTGGCTAATCTTTTCCTTGGAATTTATCATAATCTCTCGGTCTGGTACAAATTGACCGACAGAACCCGCACAGGGATGTACATATCAATCCTGGGAGCTTTAATCACTATTGGGCTCAATCTTGCCCTCATCCCCGTTTTGGGTTTCATAGCAGCCGCCTGGGCCACGTTGGGAGCATACGGTAGTATGATGGTAGTTTCTTATTTCCTTGGCAGAAAATACTATCCGGTGCCTTATGATATGAAAAGCATCGGGGGATATTTATTACTGTCAACTCTTATTGCTGCCATCTCATTTTATATATTTCCCGGAAATTATTTAGTTGCCAGTCCTTTACTTTTACTATTCCTTGGAATCGTCTATTTTTCTGAAAAGGATCAAATTCTGAAAATCATCAAATCTTAATTATGGAGATAAAAATTATAAATAAGTCGGCACACAAATTGCCTCACTACGAAACAGATTTTTCTGCCGGTATGGATCTTCGCGCGAATCTTGAGGATCCGGTAACTTTGAAGCCTTTGGAAAGGGCAATTGTGAAAACAGGTCTATTTATGGAATTACCCCTGGGTTATGAAGCCCAGGTTAGACCCAGAAGTGGTCTGGCTGCTAAAAAAGGTATCACTGTTTTAAATGCTCCGGGTACAATTGATGCAGATTATCGCGGGGAGATAGGAGTGATCCTTGTAAATTTGTCTAATGAGGATTTTATCATCAATGATGGTGAAAGAATTGCCCAGATGGTGATCGCCAAACATGAGCATATTTCATGGCAGGAAGTAGATATTCTTGGCGAAACATCTCGTGGAGCAGGAGGCTTTGGTAGCACCGGGCACAAATAAATATAAATTAAAAAAATAAAATGAAAATTATTGTACCAATGGCAGGTCGTGGTTCACGACTGCGTCCACATACTTTAACAGTGCCAAAACCGTTAATTCCCATAGCGGGTAAACCTATTGTTCATAGATTAGTAGAAGATATTGCAAAGGTACTGGACGAGAAAATAGATGAAGTCGCTTTTATTATAGGAGAGGATTTTGGAGAGCAGGTGGAAAAGGACCTGATGAATATTGCCAATAGCCTTGGGGCTAAAGGAACTATTTATTATCAGGACAAACCCCTGGGAACAGGACACGCCATCATGTGCGCCAAAGAATCTCTATCGGGTCCTGCGGTGGTAGCATATGCAGACACTTTGTTCAAGGCAGATTTTAACCTGGATAAATCTGCAGACGCGGTGATGTGGGTTAAAAAGGTAGAGAATCCTTCAGCTTACGGAGTAGTAAAGCTGAATGAAAATAATGAGATTTCAGACCTGGTAGAAAAACCTGAAGAATTTGTTTCAGACCTTGCGGTGATTGGTATTTATTATTTCAAGGATGTTGAAGTATTGAAGAACGAACTTCAAAAAGTCCTGGATGCAAAACTAACCCGTGGTGGTGAATACCAGATCAATGATGGGATCGAAGCCATGCGTAAAAGCGGATTGAGATTTGTACCGGGAAAAGTAGACGAATGGATGGACTGCGGGAACAAGAACGTAACCGTGGAAACCAACGGTAAAATGCTTAATTTCCTGCACCAGGATGGTGAAAAACTTATCTCAGATTCTGTAAAGATCAAAGATTCTGAAATTACCGAGCCTTGCTATATTGGTAATAATGTTGAGCTGATAAATGCCAGAATTGGCCCTAATGTTTCAATTGGAGATGGTACAAGGATTGAAAATTCAACCATCAAAAACAGCCTTATTCAGACATTTTCAGAAGTGAAAAATGCCAGGCTGGATAATGCAATGATAGGAAATCACGCAAGATTTGATGGTGACTTCACCCAGATCAGTATCGGTGATTTTTCAGTTTTAGAATAAAATATTATGAGAAACCTGATTATCATCCTAATGGTAGTTTTTACGGTGCTTCCTGCTAAAAGCCAGGAATTGCCCCAGCTATTTCTGGATGTTAATCAGGATGATCTTGGAAACGTTAGTGACGAATTTCAGGAATATTTTTTCGAAGCCTTAAAACAAAAAGGGATCGAAAATTATGAAAAAGCCATAACCGCCCTGGAAAAATGCCTCGAGCTGAATACAGAAAAAGCCGTGGTATATTTTGAACTGGGTAGAAATTATCGTGAGCTTGAAAATTTCGACTTGGCGATAGCGAATCTAGAAAAGGCACAGGAACTGGCTCCGGAAAATGAAACCATCCTGGTTTATCTTTTTCAGACTTATGGGATGACCGAAGCTTATGACAGTGCTATAGCTACTGTAAAAAAGCTTATTCCTTTGGATGATGCTTACAGGGAAGATCTGGCCAATCTATATTTTTTAAACAAAGATTATGATCTAGCGCTACAGCTCCTGGATGAACTGGACGACGATCTGGGCACCAGCAGCTATAGAACTTCTTTGAGACGACAGGTCTATGCACGTACCAATAATACAGGTGCGCAGATAGATAATTTACAGGAAAGCATTATTGCCAATCCAGATGTGGAACAAAATTATCTAAACCTGATCTATATTTATAGCGAACAGGGAGAGGAGGAGGAAGCTTTTAGGGTGGCTCTGGAATTACTGGAAACCAATCCTGGTTCATCGCTGGCTCACCTGGCATTATATAAGTTCTACCTCAATAAAAATGATCCGGAAGCAGCTGTCGCCTCTATGAAGATTGTTTTTGAAAGTGAAGAAATAGACGTGGAATCGAAATTCAAGGTGCTGAATGATTTTTTAAATTTCGTCCAGAATAATCCTGAATACGAAGAGGAACTTATCGAAGTGGCCGGAAAACTTACCGAATGGGAGGACGCACCAAAATTATATGAACAATTAGGTAAATATTATCTGAATAAGGACAACCGTGCAGATGCACTCAAGTTCTTTGAGCTGGGATTGAAGGAAAACCCCGGAAATTTCGACCTTCTTAGAAATACCCTGTTGCTGCAACTCGAATTTAAAAAATTTGAGGCTGCCCGCGACCTAAGTGAAGAAGCACTTGAAAGTTTCCCATCTCAACCAATGCTTTATTTGCTGCAAGCGGTTGCTCTAAACAGCCTTGGTGATTTTGAAGCTGCTGAAGAAAGCCTGAATTATGGGTTGGATTACCTTATAGAGGATAAGAGAATGGAGTTTGATTACTATTCCCAGCTGGCCATTAGCTACAATGGTATGAATAATGCAGTTAAAGCTGAGGAATTCCGCAGGAAAGCGGAAAATTTGAAAAAAGAAATAAACTGATGCTAAAGAAAATAGTTGCCCTAATCCTGCTTACCACATTTTTGATTTCCTGTGGAAGTAAAAGATCTACCGGAAAAATAGCTACAAGAAATGCTGAAGCTGTTTCGGTAATTAAGAAACATTATAGCACAGAAACCGATTTTAATACGGTTTCAGGAAAATTAAGGGCGGTTTATCAGGATGCTGAAAAAACCCAATCTGTAAATCTTAGTTTCAGGATGGCTAAGGATAAGGCGATCTGGATGAGTGCGAGTATTCTGGGTTTTCCCATTGCCAAGGCATATATAACCCCTACCAGCGTAAGTTATTATGAAAAAGTATCTCAGACCTATTTTGAAGGTGATTTTAGCCTTGTAAGTGATTTTCTGGGTACGCCGTTAGATTTTCAGAAATTACAGAATCTGCTTATAGGGCAGGCGATATATGACCTTAGAAACGAAGAGTTTGATTTTACACAATCTCCGCGTGGATTTCAGTTCGTGAGAGATGACGCAGAATTGATGAAAAAGATGTTCCTGCTCAATCCTGTCAGTTACAAGGCGAAGGCACAGCAGTTAATCCAGGACAAAGCCAATCGTGGTTTAACCGTGACCTATGAAGATTACCAGGAGGTAGGAGGCCTGGTCTTTCCCGAAAATATCAGGATTATTGCCAGTGAAGGTTCGAACAGCACCAACATAGACCTCACCTACAGGTCTATTACATTTAATGAAGAAGTAAGTTTTCCATTTGACATCCCTTCAGGATATGAAGAAATCAGTTTAAAATGATTGCAAGAAATTACCCCAAAACCCTGCTCTTCTTTATCTTCTTATTTCTCGGTTTCAACCTTGTTTCAGCTCAGACCAATCGGGAAGAGCTTGAAAAAAGAAGGATCGAACTTCGTAACGAGATCACCAGGATCAATGAATTGAGGATCTCGAATCAAAAAAAACAACGTTCTGTATTAGGGCAGGTGGAAGATCTGAATCAACAGATCAAAAGCACTGAAGACCTTATAAAACTAACCAATCAACAGGCGAACCTGCTCAACCGTGAGATCAATACCAACACTGGTAAGATTGGTAAACTAAGGAAAGAGCTGGAGAAGTTAAAGGAAGATTATGCCCGGATGATAGAGAAATCTTATAAAAGTAAATCACAGCAAAGCCGGGTGATGTTCCTGTTATCCTCTAAAAGCTTTTTACAGGCTTATAAACGCCTTCAGTATATGAAGCAGTATACGAATTACAGAAAGCAGCAGGGAGAGGAAATAAAAGCCAATACGCAGGAATTACAGGAGCTTAATGCCAGGCTTGTTCAACAAAAAGAGCAAAAGGATCGTTTGATCGCTGAAAACAGGAAAACCAGGGCCGAGTTGGAGAAGAACAGGAAATCCCAGCAAACCCTGATGGCGACTATCAAAAAGCGTGAAGGAGAATTCGCCTCCCAGATTAGGAAAAAGCAAAGTGAAATTGATGGTATAGACCGGGCTATCGATAAAATGATCAGGGAATCTATCGCTAAGGCGAATAAAGAGAGTGGTTCCACCTCAAGAAGCACTTATAAACTTACTCCGGCAGCCGAAGCCCTCGCCGCAGACTTTACCAAAAATAAAGGTAAATTACCCTGGCCGGTGAAATCTGGAATTGTTACCATGCGCTTTGGTAAACAGCCTCACCCGGTTGTAAAATCGGTGATGGTGAATAACAACGGTGTTAGAATAGATACCGATCAAGGCGGGAAAGCCCGTGCTGTCTTTAATGGAACCGTAAGTGAAGTCCAGGCTGTAAAAGGCGCCAACCAGGCGGTAATGGTTCGTCACGGAGATTATATAACGATTTATAATAATCTTCAAAAAGTGTACGTGAAGAGAGGCGACAAAGTGACTACCGAGCAGGAAATAGGTGAAGTTGCTACCAGCAGATCTACAGGTAAAACTACCTTGCACTTTTTACTTTATAAGAATGATCAGAAAATGGATCCCGCAGCGTGGATCTATAGAATGTAATTAAATATAAATCGAAGTTTTTATTCGAAAAGGGCTTTTAATTCGGTCGCTTCGTTCGGCTTCATTTTTCCGGCAAGGACAAGGCTTAGTTGCTTCCTTCTCAAGGCAGCGTCAAAACGCTCTTTTTCGATCTTGGTTTCAGGTTCTAATGCGGGTACCTGGATTGGAGCACCGGTTTCGTCTACGGCTACAAAAGTATAGATGGCTTCGTTTGCCTTTGTTCTGCGGCCACTTTCCCTGTCTTCTACCCAGACATCTATAAAGATCTCCATGGAGCTCTTAAATGCTCTGGAAACGGCAGCCTCAACAGTTACTACACTTCCTAACGGGATTGCTTTATTGAAGGCAACGTGATTTACAGAGGCTGTAACTACGATCCTGCGACTATGCCTTCTTGCGGCAATGCTGGCTGCACGGTCCATACGAGCAAGTAGTTCCCCTCCAAAAAGATTATTTAATGGGTTGGTTTCACTTGGTAGAACAAGATCAGTTAAAGTAGTACGTGATTCACTGGGTGGTTTAGCCTCCATTATAATTTTTTTGCAAAAGTAAGGAGGATACCATAAAAACGGTCGTTAAGAAAGTATTAAATTAAAGTTCCTGTACCAGAAGCCAGGCCGCTTCATTCGTTCTTTTAACCTCATATAGTTTGTTAATGGCTTCCCTTCGGGTTTGATGGCTGGAATAAACCACCTGATGTAGACCATATTTATTTACGCCCAGTAATCTCGCTTTGAATCCTTCGCTGCGCAATTCATCAACCTTTTTCTGAGCGTTCTCTTCAACTCTAAAGGCACCGGCCACGATATGGTAATTCCCGGATTGCTTTTCAACCTCGAAAGTTACCGCAGGCAATGGGTTGTCAATTACAAAAGTAGCCTGTTGTATTTGTTCCTGTAGCTGAGTTTCGGCTTCCTGCTGTTCCGCAATGTTGTGTTTGGAAACCTGGCTGCTATAGATGTTCAATCCTGCAAAGCTGGATAATCCTATAGCTACAAGGCCTATGGCAGCATATTTAAGGAAAGAAGATCTTCTTCTCTCCGGGGTGAATAATAACGGAGTTTTCTCCTCAAGTTCTTCAACCTGTTTCTTATAAACCTCACGATTCACCTGGTTAACGGTATAAGGTACAAGTCCGAAAGATTGGGCAAGGTAATTCACCTCGCTTAATGGTTCAAACTGCAGTTTATCTTCCTGGTCCAGGTAAAATTTTCCAATATTAGCCAGCTCTGCTTTCGCATCATTTTGCAATGAATTTTCCAGGTCATATACGAATTCCTGGATCATATTATTTGCGGTATTATACCTTACAGATTCTACCTCTGCTATATAGTTTGCCAGTAAACCATCATTCTTGATCAACTGCCTGTTGAATGAGATCACTTTGTTGGGTGGATAAAATTCGTTGGAATTTTCGTCTATATAAGCTGATTGCTTTTGCGAAAGGAATGCCCCGAAACCGGGTAAAACTACGCATTCATATCTGTAAAGCAGGTCCTGGATGTGGCTGGAAATATTCATTGGTCGCAAAAATATAGGTTATTGGCAGTGGGTTAAAGTTACCCAAAGAAATTTTATTAACAAATCTTTTTTTCTGTAATTTTAATGAAATTATCCCGGATGAATTCTGAAGACTTATTATATGCAATGGCCTTGCAACATATTCCAAATCTGGGAGATACCACGGCCAAGAAGCTTATTCGGAAATTCGGAAAACCTGAAAATATCTTTAAAGAAAAAAGGTCTAATCTGCTAAAAATTGATGGCGTGGGTAGTACCCGTATTCATGAACTACATCATCCGGGTCATTTAAAAGCGGCAGAAGAAGAATTGAAATTCATTGAAAATAACAACATCCAGGTGCATTATTTCATGGATAGGGGTTATCCCGAAAAATTGAAACATTGCCTGGATGGGCCAGTTCTCCTGTTTTCCAAAGGAAATATAGAGCTGGATAAAAAACGGATAATCAGTGTGGTTGGCACCCGGAAGATCAGCGCTCACGGAATTGCATTCTGTGAAAAACTCATCGAAGATCTTGCGGTATTGGATCCGGTAATCATTTCGGGATTTGCGTATGGGACAGATATTACCGCACAAAAAGCTGCAATTAAGAATAATTTACAAACCATAGGATGCCTTGCTCACGGGTTGAACCAGATCTATCCTAAATCCCATAAAAAGTATATGGCTCCCGTGGAGGAGAATGGAGGGTTTTTCACCGACTTCTGGAGCACAGATAATTTTGACAGAAATAATTTTTTAAAACGCAACCGGATTATTGCGGGGATAAGCGAAGCTACCATCGTTATTGAGAGTGCTGAAAAAGGAGGAGCCCTGGTCACTGCCGATATCGCCAATTCCTATGACCGGGAGGTTTTTGCAGTGCCTGGTCGGCCTACAGATAAAGCAAGTATAGGGTGTAATAATCTCATCAAATCACAACAGTCCCATGTCTTGACCTCGGCAGCAGATATCGCCTATATCCTTAACTGGGAGATCGGGGAAAAGGAAAAATCTGTTCAGAAACAATTGTTTATAGAACTGGACGAAGACGAACAGAAACTGTATGAATTCTTAAAATCCAGCGGGAAAACAGAGTTGGATCATTTAGCCCTGAACTGCAGTTTTCCCACCTTTAAAACCGCCTCTTTATTGCTCAATATGGAGTTGAAAGGTGCTGTTAGACCTTTGCCGGGTAAATTGTTCGAGGTGATCTAATATCCAGATTTTGATCTTACTTTTTTGATTACCTCATCAGCAACGATCCTGGCCTTTTCTGCACCTTTTACAAGAGCTTTATCTACTTCCTCAAGATTATTAATGTAGTATTCATATTTTTCTCGTGTCTGTTGGAATTTTTCTTTTACCAATTCGAAAAGAGCTTGTTTGGCATGACCATAGCCATAATTTCCGGCTTCGTAATTTTTTCGCATTTCGGCAGTTTGCTCTTTAGAGGCCATGATTTTATATAAATCGAAAACATTACAGGTATCAGGATCTTTTGGTTCTTCCAGCGGGGTGCTGTCAGTCTCAATTCCCATGATCTGTTTTCTGAGCTTTTTATCTGTCTGGAAAATGTTGATCGTATTTCCCTTGGATTTGCTCATTTTCTCACCATCTGTTCCCGGCACATACATGGTCTCTTCCTGAACTTTCGCTTCAGGAATTACGAACACTTCACCCATTTTAGCATGGAATCTTGAGGCTACATCCCTGGTCATTTCCAGGTGTTGTAGCTGGTCTTTTCCAACAGGTACGATCTCGGCATCATATAATAAGATGTCTGCAGCCATTAACATAGGATAGCTGAAAAGACCACTGTTCACATCTTCCAGCCGGTCTGCCTTATCCTTAAATGAATGCGCTAGAGTTAAGCGCTGGTAGGGAAAGAAACAGCTTAGGTACCACGAAAGCTCGGTAACCTGTGGGATATCACTCTGGCGGTAAAAAACACTTCTTTCAATATCAAGTCCACAGGCCAGCCAGGTTGCCGCTACAGAATAGGTATTTTGCCTAAGTGTTTCAGCGTCTTTAATTTGGGTAAGCGAATGCATGTCTGCTATGAAAATAAATGAATCATTTTCAGGCTGATTTGCCATCTCTATCGCCGGCATAATAGCTCCCAAAAGATTTCCTAAATGCGGTGTTCCCGTGCTTTGTACTCCTGTAAGTATTCTGGACATTGAGTTCTTGAATTTTGATGCAAAGGTAATTTTTTTATAGAATTCGCTCAGTTCATTTTACTACTTTTGGGGCTATGAGTATAATTAAATCGGCGGCAATTCTGTTATGGCGAATCTGGTTCTATATTTTGATGGTCGTTCCCATAATCATTATGCTTCCGTTCCTGCTCATATTCACTTCTTCAGAAAAATTTTATCCTCAGTTCTTTGTTTGCGCCAGGATATGGTCTAAGATCATTATCTACGGAATGGGTTTCCGGGTAAAAATGAAAGCAGACCAGATTTTAGAGAAGCATAAAAGTTACATGCTCGTAGCCAATCATACCTCCATGCTGGATATTATGTTAATGCTAACGGTTATAAAACAACCTTTCGTTTTCATTGGGAAAAAAGAGCTGGGAAGAATCCCGGTATTCGGATTCTTTTATCGCCGCACCTGTATTCTGGTAGACCGGAATAATCAAAAAAGCAGGATGGCTGCATTTGAAGAAGCTCAGCGAAGACTTAAGCAGGAAAATAGCGTTTGTATATTTCCTGAGGGAGGCGTGCCCAATGATACCAGCATTATCCTGGATCAATTTAAAGATGGAGCTTTCAGGCTGGCACTGGATCATAAGATCCCAATCGTGCCTATTACCTTCCATGATAATAAAAAAAGGTTTTCCTATAAGTTCTTTAGTGGAAGTCCCGGGAAACTAAGGGTTAAAATCCATAATTTTATTGAAACTAAAAGTCTGGAAACTGAATGCCGGAAAGTTTTAAAAGAGAAAACACGTAAAGTTATTCTGGATGAGTTAAAAGACCCTACGGTAGTTTAAAATCTGAAATTAAGCCCGGAATAGATCCCAAAATTCACCGGTTGTACATTATCCACATTGTTGAAAGTATTCAATTGATATTTAAAAACCGGTTCCATGCTTATACGGAATTGATCGG
This sequence comes from Christiangramia sabulilitoris, assembly GCF_007050985.1. GTDB lineage: Bacteria > Bacteroidota > Bacteroidia > Flavobacteriales > Flavobacteriaceae > Christiangramia > Christiangramia sabulilitoris. The sequence continues at coordinate 1,202,368 of NZ_VHSF01000001.1, read as the reverse complement.
TTAGGCTATAATCTATACCAAACCCGATATTTGTACTAAAACTGGTTTTATTGATATTGGAAGCTTCACCCAGAAGCGTCCTGCTTTCGCCAGATAATAAGTCAACACGGTTGCTATCCAGGAATAAGTTGCTTCCGCCACCAATAATATTCAGTCCAAATCTTTTATTTATAACCGCAAATTCCAGCTCGACCGGAATCTCCAGGTATCCAAATTGCTGGCTGATCTCCCCGGGAATGAAATTGCCGGCGCTCACGGCATTATTTAAACCTGTAACACCTGTTGGTAAACGGCTTTCTGAAGAGCTATTATCCCTTATCTGAATATTTTCTTCACCTGGAGTTATATTTTCAAAACCAGCTGAACTTGCTGTGGGAGAAAATGATATATCACTAATTTTGTTATTCAGGTTCACTTTGCTAATTCCTGTCCTGATCATTAGTTTATCTGAAATCTGGTAAGCCACCTTCACGCCATAAGAGAATGTTATTTCAGAGGAGGAGCTATTATCTGAAAACTGGTTGGATAGTTGATTTCCACTTCCAATATTCTTATAAAACACTGGTGCGGCGAAAGTGGATAGCCTTAATCTTTTTGCATCGGCAAGAGCATTGGTCACCTCTTTATTTTCATTTTTTTCTTTTTCAGCTTTTATCTCAGCCAGGGCATTAGTGCTGTCCTCTAACAAATTGGCGGCCGTAGAATCTAAAACAGGCGAAACCTCTGCTATCTGTTCTGTGTTATTTTTTAGTATAGGTTCAGTAATTCTGTTTTCTCTTAAATCTGCCGGGGTTTCCTCTGCTGAATTTTCATTTCGCCCGGTATTCGAAGATGCAGTAATTGATCCCTGGGAAGAAATTTTTGCCGTAGGATCATTCTGAATACTATTTTTTTGAGTCAAACCAGGCTGAGAAGCGGGTGAATTGGCATTCCTTTCGGTTTTATCATCCTCTTTTGGTGCAATTTCTTCATCGAAGGCGATACTTCCCTGCGGTTCTACATCTGTTGCCTTCTTTTTTATTTTATTGATCTGGTCATCTGCAGGATTCTCATCATTTTCATATACTACCCCGGGAGCATCTTGAACCGGCGGTTGCAAATCTGTAAATAAAAGACCTGAAATTATAAGGGCCACAACAGCAGCAACTCCGGTTAACTTCATCCAAAGCGGTATTACCAGGGCCTGATCTTTCTCTTTTTCGTCCAATCTAGTTGCGATACCATCCCAGAGATCCTGATTAGGTTCTTTCTCAAAATCCTTAAACTTCTCCTGATAGATCCGGTCTATGCTTTTTCTTTCCTTCATAGTGATTGCGCCGAATTTTCGTTATTATGAAAGTTGCTGATCTTTTCTTTTAAAGCCATTCTCGCTCTGGATAAATTAGACTTGGAAGTGCCTATGCTAATATTGAGCAGGTCTGAAATTTCTTTATGCGAATAACCATCCATAACATAGAGATTGAAAACCAGCCGGTACCTGTCTGGCAATCCTTGTACACAATCCAGTAAAAAATCTACCGAAATATTTTCTGTTTCGATCTCTAGCTCTTCTTCCTGTAAAAAATCCTCATTAATGATGCTGTAAACTTTCTGCTGCCGGTGTTTCTGCAATGCAGTATTAATAAGGATCCTTTTCATCCAGCCTTCAAAGGATCCCTGATCTTTATATTGAGAGATCTTCTGGAAAATAGTCACAAAACCATCCTGTAAATTATCTTCAGCCTCCTGGTGGCTGTTGGAATATTTAAGGCAAACCCCGAACAGCTTAGCCGAGTATAGTCGGTAAAGTTGTTCCTGGGCAGTTCTATCCTGGTTTTTACACTGCCGGATAAGAGTTTTGAGATCTACCAATTTCTAAATTCAAATCTTTATTCAAAGATATTTAAACTTATGATGATTCATTTAGTACCCCTATAGGGACTTCCACAGTATCAAATATTGGGTTACCCTCGGCATCGCTTCCTGTCCATAGCTGAAAGATTATTTTCTCTGCCTCGCCGGGTATGTTGGAAATTCTAAAATTTCTTATCGTACTTTCAAAAACCAGGTCCTCTTCATTGGAATCATTGCAATTGGTTGCCGCTGAACTTATAGAGGTAAGAGCATAAATAAAGAATTCATTTGAACTTTCATTTTCTCTTCCACCATCAAAGCCGAGAAATATGTGGCAGGTAGAAGGCAATTTATAGGTGAATTTTAGATCGTAAGCTTTGCCTTGCTCAAAGAATTCAGGTAGATCTGAATCTGTAATTGCTGCGAACTCATAAGATACAGTTGAACTATCATCATCTGTCGAGCATCCTGTGAACGCAATTCCTAATAGTAGGAGAAACACAAACCTTTTCATTTCGCTAATTTTTAGTATCTATATGCTAGATGCTCAATTGGCTGAATGGTTGCGTACAGCACAAAAAAAATCCCCTACCGGGGATCTTTTTCTATTCTTTCGCGATCTTAATCGCGTTTTTGATCTTTTCTTCCAGTTCCTCCATGAGGTCCGGATTATCTTTAAGCAGGGTTTTTACTGCATCACGACCCTGGCCTAATTTAGTATCTTCATAACTAAACCAGGAACCACTTTTCTTTATGATCTCGTAATCCACCCCAATATCTATGATCTCACCGATCTTGGAAACTCCTTCTCCGTACATGATGTCGAATTCGGCAGTTTTAAATGGAGGTGCTACTTTGTTCTTAACAACCTTAACGCGGGTTTTGTTACCCATCACGTTGTTGGCGCTGTCTTTTATCTGGGTGGATCTTCTAATATCCAATCTTACCGAAGCGTAGAATTTTAGAGCGTTACCTCCGGTAGTAGTTTCCGGATTCCCAAACATCACCCCGATCTTTTCTCTTAACTGGTTAATAAAAATAACCGTACAATTGGTCTTGCTAATAGAAGACGTAAGTTTTCTTAAAGCCTGAGACATCAGCCTTGCATGTAGACCCATTTTAGAATCTCCCATTTCGCCTTCGATCTCACTCTTAGGAGTAAGGGCTGCCACAGAATCTATGACAATGATATCAATAGCTCCAGATCTAATGAGGTTATCGGTGATTTCTAATGCCTGTTCCCCGTTATCTGGTTGGGAAATAATAAGATTATCTATATCCACATCAAGTTTTTCCGCATAAAAACGGTCAAAAGCGTGTTCTGCATCAATAAAAGCTGCAATTCCTCCTTTTTTCTGAGCTTCAGCAATTGCATGCAGGGTAAGCGTGGTTTTACCTGAAGATTCAGGACCGTAGATCTCGATCACTCTTCCACGAGGATATCCGCCAACACCTAAGGCAAGATCAAGGCCCAGGGAACCTGTGGAAATTGCATCTACATCTACCACGACCTGGTCGCTCATTTTCATGACCGTACCTTTTCCGTAGGTTTTGTCCATTTTATCCAGCGTAAGCTTTAATGCCTTTAATTTCGCGTCTTTTTCTTTATCGTTGCTCATTAATGTATTTTAAATATGAAATAAGGACTGCTAAAATAAGATAAGTTTTGCTACAATACAATAAAACTCATTTCTGATTTATGGAATTATTCCAAAAATTTGGACAGGGTCTTATTTGAAGGTTCTCATATGGCCGATCGATGGAAATATGTATCTTTGCAAAAATTTTTCTTTAACACTTAAAATATTAGTATAGCATGCAACTGTACAATAAATTGAGCGCTAAAGAAAGAGCAGCCCTTTTAGAAGAAGCCGGAGAAGACAGGCTTACGCTCTCTTTCTATGCCTATGCCAAGATCGGTAACCCCGAATTATTCAGAAATCATTTATTTATCGCCTGGGACCAGATGGATGTTCTTGGCAGGATCTACGTAGCTCACGAAGGTATTAACGCGCAGCTTTCTGTGCCTGCCAAAAGATTCAATGAATTCAAAGCATTCATAGATGATATTTATTTTCTTGAAAATGTGAGATTGAATATCGCTATTGAACACGATATCAAATCTTTTCTGAAACTAAAGGTGAAGGTTAGAAATAAGATCGTAGCAGATGGTTTAAACGACGAAACCTTTGATGTGACCAATAAGGGAGTGCATGTAGATGCTGCAAAGTTCAATGAGTTAATCAGTGATCCCAATACGGTTCTTGTGGATATGCGGAATCATTACGAAAGTGAGATTGGTCATTTCCAGGGAGCGATCACTCCAGATGTGGACACCTTCAGGGATTCATTGCCAATCATTGAAGAAGACCTTAAAGATCATAAAGAAGATAAAAACCTGGTGATGTACTGTACCGGCGGAATTCGTTGTGAGAAAGCCAGTGCCTATTATAAACATCGTGGTTTTAAGAATGTTTTTCAGCTCGAAGGTGGTATTATTGAATATACCCGCCAGGTTGAAAAGCAGAAGCTCGAAAATAAATTCATAGGTAAGAACTTTGTATTTGACCACCGTCGCGCCGAACGAATTTCAGAAGATGTGATCGCCCAGTGTCACCAATGTGGAAAAGCTTGCGATACCCACGTGAACTGTGCCAATGAAGCCTGTCACTTATTGTTCATTCAGTGCGAGGAATGTGCTGAAAAAATGAACAATTGCTGTTCAGATAACTGTAAAGAGATCGCGGCATTGCCTTATGAGGAGCAAAAAGCACTTAGAAAAGGTAAAGGTGCCAGTAATAAGATCTTTAAAAAAGGCAGGTCTGAAGTTTTGCGATTTAAGCAATAGGTTTCTTTTCTAAAATGGTGGAGCCAATTAATATTGGTATATTTACTGTTGAAATTTTTTATGAACCTCAAGGAGGTGCTTAGAAACGCGTGCCTGGCTGGAAATTAGCCATGTGATGATGAAGGAGATTCTGCGATAAATGCCTGATTGGCAGGACAGAATGATGTTTTAATAACACGCCAAAAAGTAACTTCCTCAATATATATAATATATGGCTTGCACAAGTTGCTCGACCGGCAAAGACGGTCAGCCGAAAGGATGTAAGAATAATGGAACCTGTGGAACCGACGGATGTAATAAACTTACCGTTTTCGATTGGCTTTCGAACATGTCTCTTCCGGGAGGCGTAGAACCCTTTGATATTGTGGAAGTTCGTTTTAAGAACGGACGCAAACACTTCTTTAAGAACACAGAAAAACTGAGTCTTAGTATTGGTGACGTGGTGGCTACCGAAGCCAGTCCGGGTCACGATGTCGGGATAGTTACCCTTACCGGGGAACTGGTAAGAGTGCAGATGAAAAAGAAGAAAGTTGCCGTAGACTCCCCCGAAGTTCTCAAAATATACCGAAAAGCGTCTCAAAAAGATATCGATGTCTGGCAGGAAGCCAGGGACCGTGAAGAGAAGATCAAACAACGTTCAAGGCAGATCGCGATCAGGCTTAAATTAAGCATGAAAATTAGCGATATTGAGTTTCAGGGAGACGGTTCTAAATGTACATTTTACTATACCGCCGAAGATCGTGTGGATTTCAGGCAGTTGATCAAAGAATTTGCCCGTGAATTCAGTACACGCATAGAAATGAAACAAATTGGTTTACGCCAGGAGGCCGCCAGGCTTGGTGGAATTGGTTCCTGCGGTCGTGAGCTTTGTTGTTCTACCTGGCTAACAGACTTTAGATCTGTAAGTACTTCTGCTGCCAGATACCAGCAATTGTCGCTAAATCCTCAGAAATTAGCGGGACAATGCGGGAAATTGAAATGCTGTTTGAACTATGAACTGGATACTTATCTCGAGGCATTAAAATCTTTTCCAAAAACCGACGTTAAACTTAAAACTAAAAAAGGTACTGCTGTATGTCAAAAGATCGACATTTTCAAAGGCCTTTTATGGTATGCCTATGAAGGTGAATGGATGAACTGGCATACGCTAACACCAGAACAGGCCAATAAGATCATCGCTAAGAATAAAAAGGATGAGCCGGTTAGCAGCCTTGAAGAATATGCTGTAGAGTTGCAGCTGGATGAAGCCGAAACCAAAGGTTTCAGCAATGCTGTAGGTGAAGATAGCCTTACCAGGTTTGACAGGCCTAAGCAGCAGCGCAAAAAGCGAAATAATAAGAAGAGAAAAAAACGTAAAGGAAATCCTTCAAGATCTAAGAATGCGTAGTGCTTTTATTGTTTCTTTAGTTGCTTGTTTTATCATACTTTTTTCGTCCTGCGATAAGGACAGGGTATATGATGAATACAAATCTTTAAAAGGCTGGCATAAAGACTCTCTGGTAACTTTTGATCTGAACAATATCGATTCCTCTAAGATTTACGATCTTTTTATAAATATTAGAAACAACAGCGAATATAATTACAGTAATCTTTTCCTGATTACAGAGATCAGGTTTCCGCAGGGAAAGGTGATTAGTGATACCTTAGAATATGAAATGACCAAACCGAACGGGGAATGGCTCGGCACAGGATTTGGTGATATAAAAGAAAGTAAACTCTGGTATAAGGAAAATGTTAAGTTCGATGAGCCGGGAGAATATCAGGTCACCATTCAGCAGGCAATGCGAAAAAATGGGGAAGTGGATGGCATCCGGGTCTTAGAAGGGATCACCGATGTTGGTTTCAGAATAGAAAATAGCGATAATTAATTTTAGAAATATAAATGGCCCGCACACCTAAAAAAAAGAACAAACCTGCACACAGCAATCGTAAATATATAGCAGGTTTCTGGACCCTTTTCGGCATTGGGATCTTAGCCGGTGTATTAATTTTCCTACTCGCCGGTTGGGGAGCATTCGGAAAAATGCCCACCTTCGATGAGCTTGAAAATCCCGAAACCAACCTCGCCACCGAGATATTTTCAGCAGATGGAAAAACTTTAGGGAAATACTACAGTGAAAACAGGACTCCAATCAAATATGAAGACCTTCCAGACCATTTAGTGCAGGCACTGGTAGCTACAGAAGATGAACGTTTTTATCAGCATGCTGGTATAGATGCGAAAGGAACTGTTCGTGCTGCGGTATATCTTGGCACAAGAGGAGGAGCGAGTACGATTACTCAACAGCTGGCAAAGCAATTATTTACCGCAGATGTAGCCCAGAATGATTTACAAAGGGTATTTCAAAAAGTTAAAGAATGGGTGATCGCAACCAGGCTGGAACGCCAGTATACAAAGGAAGAGATCATCACCATGTATTTCAATAAATATGACTTTGTTTACCAGGCGGTAGGAATACGGTCAGCTTCAAAAATTTATTTTGACAAGGAGCCTAGGGAGCTAAAGATAGAAGAATCAGCGGTACTTGTGGGAATGTTGAAAAATTCAGCTTTATATAATCCTATGAGAAGGCCTGAACTTGTTCTTTCCAGAAGAAACCAGGTTTTTGAACAGATGAACCGTAATGGCTTTATTTCTGAAACTGAAATGGATTCGCTTCAGAAATTACCTATGAAAATAGAGTTTACCCCGGAAGGTCATGACGAAGGTATGGCCACGTATTTTAGAGCTTATCTCCAGGGTTTCATGAAAGACTGGATTGAGAACAATCCAAAACCAGACGGTACCGAATATAGTTTATATCGTGATGGTCTTAAGATCTATACTAGTATAGATTCAAAAATGCAAAAATACGCTGAGGAGGCGGTTACAAAGCATATAGCCAAACTTCAGAAAGAATTTGACCGGCAAAATAAAAGTAATCCTACGGCTCCATTCCGGGATATTGATGAATCCCAGATCGAAAGCAGTATCCAAAACGCCATGAGAGTTTCTGCCCGATGGAAAAAGATGAAAGCCCAGGGCAAATCTGAAAAAGAGATCAAAAAATCTTTTGATGAAGAAGCCGAAATGAGGGTTTTCAGCTGGAATGGAACTATAGATACGGTGATGACTCCCAGGGATTCTATCCTGTATTACAAATCTTTTCTACAGGCCGGAATGATGTCTATGGTACCGCAAACCGGGGAAGTAAAAGCCTGGGTAGGAGGGATCAATTTTAAACATTTTAAGTACGAGCACGTAAAACAGGGAAAACGCCAGGTAGGATCTACGTTTAAACCATTTGTTTATGCTACAGCAATAGACCAGTTAAAATTTTCTCCCTGTGACACGCTTCCTAGAAGCCAGTTTACCATTGAAGCAGGAAAACACGGGAACATGAACGACTGGTCGCCAAGAAACAGTGATGGTGAGTATGATGGAATGTATACCCTGAAAAAAGCGCTAGCTAATTCTGTAAATACTATTACCGCCCGTTTAATTGATAAAACAGGACCTGAGCCCGTGATTGATCTTATTGGTAAATTAGGAATCGATACTAAAAATATTCCGGCGGTACCTTCTATCGCTCTGGGAACTGCAGATATCAGCCTATTCGAAATGGTTTCTGCCTATAGCACATTTGCCAATCAGGGCGTATATATAAAACCGGTCATGGTGAACAGGATCGAGGATAAGAACGGAACCGTTCTGTATCAGAATGTACCCGAAACAAGGGATGTGCTGAGCAAAGAAGCTGCTTACGTTACCGTAAACCTGCTCGAAGGCGTTACCCAGGGAGGGTCTGGAACAAGATTGAGAGGAACCTGGGCCAAAGGCCGCCAGGATTACGAAAGAGCTGTTACCGGCTATCCTTATGACTTTAAAAATCCTATTGCCGGGAAAACCGGGACTACGCAAAACCAAAGTGACGGTTGGTTCATGGGAATGGTGCCAGACCTTGTAACCGGAGTTTGGGTTGGTGCTGAAGACCGTGCCGTTCATTTTCCTACGATCACTTACGGTCAGGGTGCTACGATGGCTTTACCTATCTGGGGAATGTATATGAAAGATGTCTATGCAGATCCTGAATTAAAGGTTTCCAAAGAGGAATTTGAAAGACCGGAAAATCTTAGTATCGCTGTGGACTGCGCGAACTATGGTTCATCTAGAGAAACCGATAATTCGGTGCCTGATGAACTGGATTTTTAAATTTTTCTCAAAAAAAGCTATTTAAAATTCCAGATAATTTAAGGAAGTCACAAACCTGCATTGTGACCACATGTTTATTTTCGTATTTTCGGGTAAAATTCTGAAAAAATGATCATAAAAACAGTTGATAATGTACAGGCTGCGGTAAAAGGCGTCGAGGATGGTATGACATTTATGCTGGGAGGTTTCGGCTTATGTGGAATTCCTGAAAATGCGATCTCTGAGCTGGTACGTCTTAATGTAAAGAATCTTACCTGTATTTCTAATAACGCCGGGGTCGATGACTTTGGACTCGGGCAATTACTTCATAAAAAACAGATCGATAAAATGGTTTCTTCCTATGTCGGAGAAAATGCCATTTTCGAAAAGCAAATGCTTAGTGGTGAACTCGATGTTGAGTTGATTCCGCAGGGAACGCTTGCCGCAAGATGCCAGGCTGCCCAACAGGGTTTCCCGGCTATATACACCCCTGCAGGCTATGGAACAGAGGTAGCCGAAGGCAAAGAAACCAGGGAATTCGACGGGAAGATGTACGTGCTGGAAAAAGCTTTTAAAGCAGATTTTGCATTTGTAAAAGCCTGGAAAGGCGATAAGGCAGGCAACCTGATCTTTAAAGGAACGGCACGGAATTTTAATCCGGTAATGTGTGGGTCAGCCAAAATTACGGTTGCTGAGGTTGAGGAGTTAGTTGAGCCCGGCGAATTAGACCCTAACCAGATCCATATTCCCGGCATCCTGGTTCAAAGGATCTTTCAGGGGAAAGACTACGAAAAAAGAATTGAGCAACGTACTGTTCGTCAAAAGTAATTAAGCAATGTTTTAATGAATCAATTAATCAATGATTAAAAAAGAAAATATTGTCTTAGAAAAATGTATCGAATTTTCGTTGATCATAATTGATTTTTGCGAAAAACTGGAAATTGAACGAAAATATGTTATTTCCAATCAGCTTTTGAAATCTGCGACAAGTATCGGTGCTAATGTGCATGAAGCACAAAATGCAGAAAGCAAGATCGATTTTATTCATAAAATAAAAATTGCATTAAAAGAATTGGAAGAGACAAAATATTGGTTAACTCTTTGTGAAAGAGCTGAGTCTTATCCTTTTAATTCAGACTTGAAAACTGGTATTAATGAGTTGGGCTTGATCTTGTATAAAATTGTTAGTACAAGCAAGAAGAACTTAATGAAATAAGGCAATGATCATTGGTACATTGCTTCATTAATTAATTATTAAATTAGTTATGTTAGATAAAAACGGAATAGCGCAAAGAATTGCGAAAGAAGTAAAGGATGGCTATTATGTCAATCTGGGTATAGGTATCCCCACATTAGTTGCAAACTTCGTTAGAGACGATATACAGGTGGAATTTCAAAGTGAAAATGGAATTCTGGGCATGGGACCCTTCCCGTTTGATGGGGAAGAAGATGCAGATCTTATAAATGCCGGAAAGCAAACCATCACCGCATTACCCGGAGCAAGTTTCTTTGATTCAGCGATGAGTTTTGGAATGATTCGCGGGCAGCATGTAGACCTTACCATTCTTGGAGCCATGGAAGTGGCAGAGAATGGAGATATCGCCAACTGGAAGATACCAGGTAAAATGGTTAAAGGTATGGGTGGAGCGATGGATCTGGTAGCTTCTGCAGAGAATATTATCGTGGCCATGATGCATACCAATAAGGCTGGAGAATCCAAACTGCTAAAACGCTGCTCGCTTCCTCTAACAGGTGTGGGATGTGTTACAAAAATTGTGACCAATCTGGCGGTAATTGAAGTTACAGACCAGGGTTTTAAACTTCTTGAACGCGCACCCGGTGTGAGTGTAGAAGAGATTAAAAAAGCTACAGAGGGCAGGTTGATCGTTGAAGGAGATATTCCCGAAATGCAATTATAATAGTTTGAAAAACCGGATCTGAGTATCCGGTTTTTTTATGCAAAAGATGTTGAATTCTCCTGGATATCTATCAGAAATTTAATGGCCTCATCCTGGCTAATCAATTCACCTCTGGAATTTGCCTGGGAAAAATAATTATACCAGCCCACTCTGGCAAGGTTGTTCTCCAGCACCTTCACCTCTTCAATGGAGGGCATTTTCCATACCGTCATATACCTGTAGTCACTACGGTAAGGAGTTAATTCATCATTACGGGCCCACCCCAGGTTCTCTACACCGCTGGCTTTCATATTTTTTACCCGCTGATGCATATCTTCCATGAGTTCCTTTCTTTTTTCACGGCTTAATTTCATCCATTTTGTAGTGACATTCCACATTTCAATATATAAATACATAGATTAAAAGTTTTAATTAGAAAAATGGTTTTATCGCTATATAAAGGTAACATTCAGTTTTTAAAAAAAGCTGTGTTTTTCAACTTAAAGTTTTGATATTGAGTGTTTTGAATATAAAAAGCCCTGAATATTGCGATATTCAGGGCATTAAGGTTCATACTGGAAAATTGTTACAATTTCTGGATCTCTTTATAGGTCACTGGTCCTAATTCATACTTGGCTTCCAGAAGTTCTTTTTTAAGTCTTTCTACTTCAGATGTTAACTCGTTCGCTTTATATACTTTCGCCATGGCCAGTTGAGCTTCAGGTTCAAAGGTTTTTCCCTCTACCTTATTACGTATGATCTTTAAAGCCTCTTTTTTATTTCCGTTGTTAAGATGGGCCAATGCCAGTAACTGAAATGTTTCCGGGGTAGCTCTGTTTGCTACCTCTTTTCTGGCGAGGTCTATCGCCTTCAATTCTTTACCAGATTCGCTGAAGTATACTTTCAGATTATGCGCATTGTACATTTCGCCATAATTCGCATTGGAAATAAGGTTTTGAAAGTTATTCATGGAAGTATCATAAAGGTCTTTATTTCCGGTATGTTCTGCAATTTCAGCTTGAAGCAAATAAAGATCCGGAGACCTGTGGCTCTCTAAAATTGAATCTAAAATACGTAAGGCTTCAGTAGAATTATCTTCATGAGAAAAAACGATCCAGGCTATCCCTTTTTTAGCATAGGCATTGGAGGGTTCTATTTCGAGGGTTTTAAGGTAGTGTTTATAGCTCTGCTCAATTTCACCTGCATGTCCGTAATAATCACCCAGGTTGGAATAAACCCATAGTAACAGGCTTCTGTTCTTACTATCTTCTGCCTTCACTTTAGCTTTCTCCATGAACATGATGGTTCGGTCCAGGTCACCCTTATAATCATTCCATTTGGCCGCTCTAATGATGTAATTAAAATCATAAGGATCTGCAAAGAGTTTTTGCAGGCTGTCAGCTTTTTTATAATTCCCCAACTCCATATGTATATCAAAAAGCAAATGTTGATTTTCAGGTAAATCTTTGCCTAATTTTGCCGCAGAATCGGCGTAAATAAGGGCCTCTTTAAATCTATGCTGGGATATATAATTACGCGAAAGGGAACGGTAGTATTTATCTTTATCAATATTCGCTATTTCCACCGCTTTCTTTAATGATTTTTCAGCCTTTTTCAAATAGGTAATATCTCCTGTAGATTCGAAAAAAGAGTTATACTGACCTGCAACTGCAGAAAAGCTTGGTAACTCCACACTATCTGAAGTGATTTTGCTATTCCAAAGTTCAAAATATGGAGAGGTCGTTCTGGCTTCGTTTATTGCCAGGTAAGAATTATAATCCCCGGGGCTGGAAACGTTTTGGTCTGTTTGATCACAACCTACCATCAAGACTGAAAGAAGTAAAATAAGAATATTAAATTTCATTTTTTCTAAGTTTTATATGCCGTAAAAGCTGTAGAATATGGTCATCTATTAAGAAACCGAATCCTACAGCCTTCGGGCAAATTAAATTATTCCGGTGCTCCGATATATGGAAAACTGCTGCTGATATTATCTGCAGTTAAGGAAACCCCATCTGTAACCAGTTGAGGTAATCCACCTTCACCATTAAAGCGTGCACCGCTTTCTCCACCAAATAATAGGATAAGAGATACATCTATCACATCATCCTGAAGCATCCTTCCGGTAAGACCTACTGCACCTTCAAAGTTTGGAGCTCCACTACCAGGATTAAAATAGGTGGTAGGAGCATCTGGTGCTACTTCCAGTACATCTGAAGCCAGTACAGTGGTCAAAACTGCTGCCGATACAGGATTTGGGTTATCCATAGAAGTTGGTTCCGATCCATTTAAAATATCCCCAAGGATATTAGGTTCAAAATTGATATTTGCAGGATCTGCGCCTAAAGCAACGGCATAGGCATCATGCAATGCTTCCAGTCTAGCTTCGAAAGAAGCCTGGAAAGCCGCTCCCATTTCTGAAGGGATCGTTCTGTTATGCATATTTTTAAGTTCTGGAGTTCCGTTAAGTACTGTGTTGATACCCGGACGACCCATATGGTCTACCTGGCTGTAAGTTCCACTGAAATCTACCTCCATTACCGGTGGGTTCATGACTTCAGTTTCAGTCATCATAAAGTCATCATCTTCGCTACAACCTACCATTAATACGCTTAAGCATAAGGCAGAGAACAAAATATTTATATTACGTAGTTTCATAATTTTATATATTATATAATTAAAAGTCTATTGTTTACGGTTAGTTGTAACCCATGCTTTATATACAGGAATTCCCAGTACATTTTGTGCAGTTGGTGTTCCAAGTAACGAGTTTGGAATTTCCATTGCTATAGAAAGCGTATTGGCTCCATCAAACGTATCTGTACCCGGCACGTTAAATCCTGAATTATCTTCTGGAGAAGGAGCAATTACTTCGTTGAATCTTACAAAATCAAAATAGAATGCGTCCTGTCTTGGACCGGCAAATAATGAAACTCCGTTAGAAGTAGTGCTGGTGATTGCAGTTGCAGAAGAAATTTCTACCATTCCCAAAGCGCTGTCGGTATTAACTTCGCTATTGAGACCTGTAGATTCTGGACTGAAAGGACCAAAGAAATACATCATCCCGTCACGTGGTATAGCCTGAATGACACGGTCTTCAACCAGGTCACCATCAAGATCTATATTGATCTCCACGAGCACATCTTCATCAAAGGCTCCATAGGTAAGATCTGGTAATACATTAGACTGTACGTCTACAATAAATACCGTGTTACTGGATCCTGTGGTAGGTTCAAAGGCGTAGAAATCAGCAATATCTGCTGAGGACCCTGCAACTCCCGGTGCATCTACATGGTCTGCCGCGATAAAAATTGCTGCGGAAAGAGCAACTCCTAAAACTGCGAAAAGCTTAACTTTTTTCATAAGGTTTATATTTAGATCAAAAACTTTATTGTTTTTAACTGCTATATCTACGCCTTATGAGAGGGGAGTGGTTTTTATAGTGTAGTTAAGGTTTTGTTAAACAAATTAACTGGAGAATTTTTGAAAGCAATTCAATCGATAGAAGTGATCTCATCTTCGCGTAGAAGAGATTCCTGTCTTAATCTCAGAATTACCTGTGCAATTGCCACAACATCTCTTTCGCAATATTCCACGATCCGGTTTAAATCTTCTTTTTCGTAATACACTTCACGAACCATGGATCCATCTATATCTTCCTTAGGAGATGGGATTCCTAAAACATTTGTAAGTAGTTTGAGGGAAGTGAAATGTTTGTAATCACCAAATTTCCATAGCTCAAGGGTATCCAGGTGTGGAACTTCCCAGGGCTTTTTTCCGAAGAGATTTAATTTGGAGGGAAGTTTCATATTATGAATGAGCATTCTCCTGGCGATATAGGGAAAATCAAATTCCTTACCGTTATGTGCACATAATAAATGGTGGGGCTGGTAAAAATGCTTTTCCAGAAGAGCAGTGAATTCGCTCAATAATTTTTCTTCTGCGCCCTTGAAGCTGGTTATTCTGAAATTTCTACTACCGTTCTTAAGACTGAAAAATCCTGCAGAAATACAGATGATCTTTCCAAATTCACTCCAGATACCTGCACGCTCATAGAATTCTTCCGGCGAATAATCATCCTTTCGCTGATATTTTGATTTTTCTGCCCAGAGCAATTTCTTTTCTTCACTCATTTCAGAATAATTCCTGAATTCAGGTACGGTTTCAATATCCAGAAACAGGATATTTTCCAGACTTAAATTATGAAGCATGATCTAACATTTTGTATACTTCATCAATATACATATAAAAGTCCTTATAGTGTTTATCGCCATTGGTGCTGCGAATTAATTTTCTTCCGAGTCTAACAATGACCAGATCGTCCTCTGGAATGATTATAACGTACTGGCCTAAAACACCACGCATATAGAAGATCTCTTTATCAAGATGATCACTTAACCAGAAACCGTAACCATAATGAGGAGTTTCTTTGAACCTTGGTTTGGATGCCTTAGCAATAAAAGCAGAATCCAGTAATTGCTGATTATTCCATTTCCCGTGATTAATAAAAAGCTTCCCGAATTTTCCAAAATTACGGGCATTACTGGATATACAGCAATAGGCCTTTTCCATGCCAGCTTCTCTACTATCTATTTGCCAGAGACCATCATCATTCATACCCATAGGTTTCCAGAAACTATCGCTGAGATAGCTGCTCAGGCTTTTTCCCGTTGCTTTTTCTATGACCATTCCCAGTAATTGCGTATTTCCACTAAGATATTTGAATTCTTCCCCGGGTTGCCCGGTAACCTCCAGATCTAGAACCTGCATCCTGAGATCGTCATCAAAATATGCTCTTGCGGTCGAAGCAAAAGGATTGTAATAATTCTCATTCCAGTTCAATCCTGAAGCCATAGAAGAAAGATCTCCTATGGTAAGACGGCTATCAAATTTCGGATAAAAATCTGCTACCGGCTGATCAATGTTTTCGAGGTATCCTTCCTGTATGGCTTTAAACATAAGTGCAGTGACAATGCTCTTCGCCATGGAAAAAGAATTGGTCCTGGAGCGATGGTCGTAGTTGTGATAGTAATTCTCGTACCAGATACTATCGTTCTTAATAATTAAAAATGCAGCTGTTTCCAGCTCCTTATGCAAACTATCCAGGGTAGAGGTCGCTCTTATTCTGTTATAGTCTTTATGTAGAGGCCACGTGGCGATACTATCAGAATTTTTGATAGTACGGTTCTCAAAATACTTATAATCGTCTATAAAGGCGGTTTTATGGCCGGTGAGGTAAGTAGTTCGTATCGCTTTGAAAATATAACCATAGCCCAAGGTGTACAACACGACAGATGCTAGCAGTAAAAAACCCAGAACAATAAGTATGACTTTAATGAATCTTTTCATTCGTAAATATTTTGATAGTATAATCTACCATAATTTGTTTATAAACTAAGACCCTTATCCAGCCGCAGCTTTAAAAATGAAGAAAAACCTTTTAAAAGAGGCTTTGTTGTAAGGGAGGGTTTTCATGATCTAGCAACCATTTTTTTCGGTATAGACCACCTGCATATCCCCTAAGGGATCCATCTGTACCAATGACCCGATGGCATGGAATAATAATCCACAGAGGGTTCTTTCCGTTTGCCGAAGCAACTGCTCTAATAGCCTTTACGTCTCCAAGCTTTTGAGCTAATTTAAGGTATGAGGTAGTTGTTCCGTATGGTATTTTTTGTAGCTCATTCCATACTCTTTTCTGGAATTCTGTTCCCCGGGGATTTAAAGGCAGATTGAAATTCTCTGATTTCCCTTCAAAATAAGCCTGAAGCTGTTGAACAGCATCCTTAAGTAGACCGGGAATCTCTTTGGTGATCTTCCCCTCGTCCAGAACTTTTACAGAAATTATTCCTTCAGCATCGCCGGTAATTTCTGCAATGCCCAGCGGAGTTTCAATTCTCGCTTTTTTCATTGGTCTCTTTCTGGTCTGGAGTGCTTTCATTTTCCATTTCCTGATCCTGCTTTCTCTGGATAAGTCCAAGTCTCTTGGCTCTTCTTTCCCAGTTCTTTCTGGCCAGCATTTGCATATCTTCCACACTGTCACTCTCATCCATGATCTCCAGTCCAAGTAGGGTTTCGATAATATCTTCCATGGTAACGATCCCGGTTACGTTTCCATATTCATCTACAATCATGGAAATATGAGCACGCTTTTGTACAAAGATCTCGAAAAGTTCAGGGATCGGGGTATTGTCTTTAGTCACCAGGATATCTCTTTTAATATCGCTAAGCGACTGGTGTCCTTTTTCATCAATTACCTCTTCCAGAACATCGTCCTTTAAAATGAAACCGGAAATATTGTTCGATTTATCCTTATAAACCGGGATCCTGGAAAATTTAAGATTTCGGTGGTTTTGATAGAAATCCTTTAGCGACATACTTTCATCTTCGGTAATCGCTACTGAAAACGGGGTCATCACATCCTTGGCTTCAACAGATTTAAAAACCAGTAAATTTTTGATAACCGTGGTTTCGCTTTCTTCGAAAACACCTTCTTCTTCCGCAGCATCTGTGATCGCCGCAAATTCTTCCCTACTCATGGAGGTCACATGTGCAGATTTCCCGATCAATTTAGTAGTAAGCATCATTAACCATAAAATACCTGTGTATTTCAAGGGGAAGATCATGATGTTTAAGGTCTTGGCTGTAAAATTGCCTAAGGATTGCCAGTAGGTTGCCCCGATCGTTTTGGGTATAATTTCTGAAAGGACCAGAATAGCCATAGTCATAATGGCCGAAACGATCCCGACAGCGTTCCCGCCATCGCCAAAAGTTTTTTCTGCCTGGACTCCTACAAGGATAGCCCCTACAGTGTGAGATATGGTGTTGATCGTGAGGATCGCAATAAGAGGTTTATCAATATCCTGTTTTAAGTGCGCAAGTATCTTCGCATACTGTTTGCCTTCTTTTTTCTTGATCTTTATATAAGAAGGAGTAATACTTAACAATGCTGCCTCAAGAATAGAGCACAGAAATGAAAAGAAGATCGAAATGACTGCAAAAGTTATTAATAAGCCCATAAACTTACTGTTAGACTGGCTAATTTATGTATTCTGAAAGCATTTTATTAAAAAGAAATGATAAAAGGAAATTAAAAAGCCTTCTCTGTTATAAGAAGGCTGAAGAAAAAAAGGGGTTATCGGTTTAAGTGACCAGATTCTGCTTTAAAAGAGCATCCCATTTCCGGGCATCATTTAACCTGATTTCGGCATCTGTACTCTCATAATCATCCTCATCATAGAAGATGATCTCGGTAATGTCTGAACTGCTGAAATCTACTATCTGTAAACCTAAATGAATGATACGCTCCTTTTTAGACCTTCCAGGATGAAGTATCTTGGAAAGTTGAATATTGCTCACCTTCCTGAGATCTATAATCCGGATTTCTACTGAAGTGAATGAATCATACACCAGCAATTTTTTAGAGGTGCTATCCAGGGCCAGGCTCAAATGACCAAAAGTTTCAAACTTATCGAGTTTTAAATTGTTTGAGGAAGCAACTTTATTCAGTTTCTTTCTGATTCCTGCCTCTTTGGTTTTTTGAAAAATAATAATATAAAAGATCGGGAACATGAACAATGCAAATAAGAGGGTTCCGATCAAAATTGAGGATTTATCCATTTTTTTTTTAATGATTAAGTGATTGTAACATTGTAAACTACCCCGGTATTAGTTCACCGGGGTAAAACCGGGCTTAATGAAGCCAGGATCAATTACGCCTTTACCAAAAAAAATGAAATGGATATATCTGGCTTTCCAATCGAATCTTATGATCCAGCTGGAAACCTGAAAATGATAATCTGTTGAATGGATTTAATGTCTGGCCCTGATTAAACTCAAAAGAGGAGAGTTTAATTGTGGTATTGTTATTAATCTTATTGGAGGGCGCAACAGTGAATTCACTTCCTGCGATCTCAAAAATAACCGCCAGTTCATTTTGAGAAATAATAAAGAATTCACCATGCCTCGAATCCAGGTCTGGAACCTTTTGCATTTCTGCAAACGCATTATTTGCTGCAGTGAGCAAAATCAACTGCAACAGCCAGAAACGAACCGAAAATAATCTCAAATCTTTCACTCGGTAAACGTAGCTAGAAAAGCAATTCGCAGGTGAAAAATTTAGTTATATTTTTCAGAATATCAGGAGATTAATTTGACGGCTTTTTTGGCGAAATAGGAAGCGATCATATCTCCTCCTGCTCTTTTTATCGCCGTTAACTGTTCCAGGATTACGGCATCCTCATTTAACCATCCTTTTTCCGCAGCGGCTTTGATCATGGCATATTCACCACTTACCTGGTAAACCGCAACCGGAACATTAACCGTATTTTTAATATCTCTGACGATATCCAGATAACACAATCCAGGTTTTACCATAACTATATCGGCACCTTCATCGATATCCATCAAAGTTTCCCTTATCGCTTCATCGCGGTTGGAAGGATCCATCTGGTAAGTTTTTTTATCACGCGGAATATTTTGAGCTTCTACAGGAGCAGAATCCAGCGCATCCCTGAAAGGTCCGTAAAAAGCGGAAGCATATTTAGCGGAATAACTCATTATGCCGGTTTCGTGAAAACCCTCATCTTCGAGAAGGCTTCTTATTTCGAAGATACGCCCGTCCATCATGTCGCTGGGAGCAACGAAATCTGCACCAGCCCTGGCATGAGACAGAGACATTTCTGCAAGTACTGCGGTAGTATCGTCATTAAGAATTTTGCCATTTGAGATAATCCCGTCATGCCCATATTGTGAATAGGGATCCAGGGCAACATCTGTCATTACCAGCATTTCCGGAGCGACTTCCTTAACCGTTTTAATAGCACGTTGCATCAATCCGTCTGGATTTAATGCTTCTTTCCCTGAATTATCTTTAAGATCTTCAGGAACTTTTACGAAAAGCAGCACAGATTTAAGCCCGAGGCTCCATAACTCCCTGATCTCGTTTTTGATCAGGTCCAGACTATACCTGTAGTAACCCGGCATAGAAGCGATCTCCTCTTTTATATTTTTCCCTTCAACAATAAACAGGGGCACAATAAAATCATTAGGAGAAATGACAGTTTCTCTTACCAGAGATCTTATAGATTCATTAATTCTTAGTCGGCGGTTTCGTCTTAATGGATACATATGTTTTTAAGTTTAAATCGGCTTTCATGTTAAAGCCATGAAACTGGTTTTTTTAGTACCTGCAGAAGTTTATCTTCCTGCGTTCCCGGTTCGGGATGATGATCATAAACCCATTGAACATGAGGTGGCAGGCTCATTAAAATACTTTCAATACGGCCATTGGTCTTTAAACCAAATAGAGTGCCTTTATCGTGAACCAGATTGAATTCCACATAACGGCCCCGTCTTATTTCCTGCCAGTTTCTTTGCTCTTTGGTATAATGTAAATCTTTACGTTTTTCCACGATAGGAACATAAGCTTCCAGGAAAGAATCTCCTACATCTGTTACAAAGTCGTACCAGTCTTCGATCTTCATATGGCTGTCCCCTTTAAGATAATCAAAGAAAAGACCGCCAATTCCTCTCGCTTCATCACGATGGGCGTTCCAGAAATATTCATCGCATTTCTGTTTGTAATCTGTATACAAAGAGAATCCATGTGGATCACATGCTTTTTTGGATACCTTGTGGAAATGTTTTGCATCCTCTTCAAATAAATAGTAGGGCGTAAGATCCTGGCCACCACCAAACCACTGGTCTATCACCGTCCCGTCCTTATCATACATTTCAAAATACCTCCAGTTCGCATGAACCGTTGGTACCATGGGATTTTTGGGATGTAATACCAGGCTCAGCCCACAGGCGAAAAAATCAACATCTCCAACCTTAAAATATTGCTGCATTGCTGGTGCCAAAGGGCCATAAACCGCGGAAATATTGACTCCGCCTTTTTCAAAAACATTTCCGTTTTCAATAACCCGGGTTCTGCCGCCACCGCCTTCTTCTCTTTTCCAGATATCTTCTTGAAAACTGGCCTTGCCATCTACTTCCTCAAGTTTCGAGGTTATCCTGTCCTGAAGTTCCTGTATATATGCGTAAAAACGTTTCTTCATTTATTCTATTTTCAATCTTTTAAATATACCAGTTGATCCTTGAGGTTCCTGAGATCCTTTTCAGAATTAACTTTCCTGGCATCTTTCACCATCTGTTCGAGACACAAGATGATATCCATATCCTTATCTTTAAAGAACAGATTCCTTCCAATTTTATTATTATGAAGATCCATCATCCTGGATAATGCTGAATTCGGAAATATTTCTTCATGTAGATCGGTGATCATTTTACTCAAAAAAACAGCCTTATCCATCGAGCCGGATACTTTATAAAAACTATCACTCAAAAGAAAATTCCAGAGGGCATGCCTGTAAGCATTCGCCTGGTTATCCAGATGATGTTCATTCCCGAATTTTTGATCACAGACCTTTAGCGTTTTTTCAGTTGCTTTAAATGCTGGAAGAATATATTGTGGCTTTTTGATGAAGAATCCAGACAATTTTAAAAATTGCCTTATTCCTAAACATTTCAGCCTCTTCCAGATTAACACCTATTCCCTGTATTCCTTTACGGTATCTACAAATGCCCTGGCATTATCCACCGGAATATCCGGAAGGATTCCATGCCCCAGGTTGGCGATATATCGATCTTTGCCAAATGCTTTGATCATATCGTTCACCATGTATTTAATTTCGATTGGTTTGGAGTACAATCTTGCAGGGTCAAAATTCCCCTGCAGGGTGATCTGTCCACCGCTTAGGTACCTTGCATTTCTTGCTTCACAGGTCCAGTCAACGCCCAATGCAGAAGCTCCAGATTGAGACATTTCCTTTAGTGCGAACCAGCAACCTTTACCATAGGCGATCACAGGCACCTCATCTTTCAGGGCATCAATGATCTGCTGCATGTATTTCCAGGAGAATTCCTGGTAATCTTTAGGTTCCAGAAGACCACCCCAGGAATCAAAAAGCTGAATGGCATCTACCCCGGCTTTTACTTTCTGTTTTAAATAGGCAATAGTAGTATCGGTTATCTTCTGTAATAATGTATGAGCTGCAATAGGCTCCATAAAACAAAATCTTTTTGCCTTATCAAATGTTTTAGAGCCCTGTCCCTGCACACAATAGCAAAGGATCGTCCATGGGGAACCTGCAAAACCTATTAATGGAACTTCATCATTCAGTTCCTGTTTAGTGAGTTTGATGGCTTCAAAAACATAATCCAATTCTTCATTTACATCTGGAACTATAACTTCTTCGACCTTTTTTGCAGTATTTACAGGATTTGGCAGCCATGGGCCCACCCCGGGTTTCATTTCAACCTCGATATTCATAGCCTGCGGTACCACTAAAATATCACTAAAAAGAATTGCTGCATCGGGTCCAACCTGTCTTATAGGCATTACGGTGATCTCGGTGGCAAGCTCGGGAGTCCTGCACCGGGTGAAGAAATCATATTTCTCCTTTAGCTTCATGAAATCGGGCAAATATCTCCCGGCCTGTCTCATCATCCAAACTGGTGGACGCTCTACAGTTTCTCCTTTTAATGCTTTTATAAACAGGTCGTTCTTTATCATTTCCTGGTGTATTTAATGGTTCTTTAAATTCGCAACAACTTTGGCGATGACGTTTTCAATGCCCGGTTTGTTTGCCACGATAATTTTATCTGTATGTTTTCTGGCTTCTGAGGCTGTAGTTTCTCCAATACAAAATGCCTTTGTTTCAAGTTTATTTGTGGCGGTAAAACTTATGACGGCGCTTGGGCTAAAAAATAAGATACCGTCAAACTGAGATTTAAATTCTCTTTTATTCAAATGCGTATTGTAAACCTTTGTTTCTGCAAAGGCAATATTATTTTCTTTTAGCAATGCCGGTAATTCTTCCCTGCGTTTATTCCCGCTGAAAAAATGAAATTTACCATTTCTGTATTTTTGAATCAGGATATTTGCAAGCTTACTGGCATTATCAGCCTGTTCCAAGACTTGAAAGCCTATATCCCTGGCATAAGCCGAAGTTTTCTCACCTACACAAAAACACTTTGTAGCAGAAGTTAACTTTCCTTCCACAGCCTTTACCGCATTTTTACTGGTGAAAATTGCATATTCAATTTCAAGACTCTCCAATTGAAAATCAATAAATTCAATTGAAATTGCATCATATTCCACTATACCAATTCCGCTATTGAGCAGTAATTCTTTTTGATTCAGGGCGAGCTTTTTGGTGGAAAGAACAGTAGGCATTGTTCAGCTATTTAAGTACCGTTTTAATTTCAGCCATCAATTCCTTTCCTCCTTTATTCAAAATTTCCAGTGCAGCTTCTTTCCCAAAATTTTCAACCTGTGAAACTGGTGTTTTTTTATCTACCTCTATCTTTTTCGTTCCGTCCAGGCTAAATAAGGCTCCTTTCAAATAGACCTCATTGTCTACTATTCTGGCCAATGCTCCAATTGGTGCAGTACAACCGCCTTCGAGAACTTTAAGAAATTCGCGTTCTATATGCACACAGATCTCAGATTCCCTATGATTTAATAAAGCAATTGTTTCCCGGCAGTAGGTGTCTTTTTCATTAGCTACGATGAGCATAGCACCCTGTGCGGGAGCCGGGATCATCCAGTTTAGATCTAGGAAATTCTCAGGTTTCAAATCTATTCTTTCCAGACCGGCCGCAGCAAAAATGGCTCCATCCCAATCATTATCTTTCAGCTTCTGCATACGGGTATTTACATTCCCGCGAAGATCCACTACCTTATGGTTTGGGTATCTATGTAACCACTGCGCTTTGCGTCGCAGGCTACCTGTAGCGATAGTTCCAACTCCGTTTTCCAGGAATTCTGTCCCTTTATGAACAAGGATATCCTTATTGCTCGCTCTTTTCATAACCGCAGCTTCCACGATACCTTTGGGTAAGGCCGTAGGGACATCTTTCATGGAATGTACCGCAATATCCACCTCTCCTTTGATCATAGCAACATCGAGGGTTTTGGTGAAAATACCTGTAATTCCCATTTCATATAATGGCTGATCCAGGTTTAGATCGCCGGTGGATTTTACCGGAACCAGTTCAGATTTATGGCCTGTTTTTTCCAGAGCATTTTGAACGGTTCTGGCCTGCCAAAGCGCTAATTCGCTGTCGCGGGTACCTATTCTTATTATTTTGCTCATTTGCTAACTTCTTCCAGTTGAAAAACCTTCTGAATTAATTCAAGGCTTTCATCTGTGGTTTCGCTGTCTTCCTTTAAATGATTGGCAAAATGTTTCATGATCTTTTGTATGATCCTGTTACTAACGATTTCTGCCTGCTCGTCATTAAAGTCAGATATTTTTCTACGCTGAAAGTTAAGTTCATCTTCTTTCATCATCTTAAGCTTTTTCTTTAAAGCTTTAATTGTAGGAGCAAATTTCCTGGTTTCCAGCCATTGATTGAATTCGTTCTCCACTTCATTAATGATCTCTTTCGCCTGCGGAATGAATTGTTTCCTGCGCTCCAGGGTTTCATCGGTCATTTGTGAAAGATGATCCAGATGGATAAGTTTTACGTTTTCAAGATCCTGAACATCGTCTGAAACATTTTTAGGAATGGAGAGATCCAGTACTAAGAGTTCTTTTTTTGGATAGATGAGTTCTTTCGAGATCGTAGGATTGTGTGCACCTGTCGCAACTATAAGAATATCTGTATTGCGTATTTCTGCCTGCAGATCTGCGTAGTCCTTTACAATAAGGTTGAACTTGCCGGCTATCTTTTCGGCCTTATCCTTGGTACGGTTGATTAAGGTGATATGATTATTGCGGGTATGTTTTATAAGGTTTTCACAGGTATTTCTACCAATCTTACCCGTCCCGAAAAGAAGTATGTTCTTTTCAGAAACATCTTCCACATTTTTTAAAATATACTGTACAGAGGCAAAGGATACTGAAGTTGCACCACTGGAGATCTCTGTTTCGTTTTTAATTCGTTTACTCGCCTGGATCACGGCATTCACCAGTCTTTCCAAAAAAGCATTTACCAGTCCTAGCTTCTTTGATCTTACAAAAGCTACCTTGAGCTGACTAATGATCTCGAAATCTCCCAGGATCTGGCTGTCCAGCCCGGTTCCTACCTTAAAGATATGCGAAATCGCCTGTTTGTTCTTATAGACGTAAGCCACTTTTTCGAACTCCTCCACAGTACCGTGAGTATGCTCGCAAAGCAATTTGATGAGCTGAAATGGGTGTTGGGCGAAACCGTAAATTTCAGTTCGGTTACAGGTAGAAGTCACTAAAATACCATCGATCCCTTCATCTTTAGCCTGTACAAGAAGTCTTTGCTTGCCTTCTTCAGTAAGGCTAAAATGACCTCTGATCTCAGCATCAGCTTTCTTGTAGCTTAATCCTATAGTATAAAAGTGCTTTCCTTTAGAAATGTGATAATCTTCCATGCATCAGTTTAGGTGGACACGGGTGCAAAATTAAGGTAAGGTTAAATGAAAAAATAACGCTGGAGGCACTAAATGTGTCGATAGATGATAATTATCATGAAATTCGCTCCCGAAATATGAAAATGCCCTACTTTTGTAGTAATGATAGAGTGTATAGAAGAATTAGTTTAGATTGATTCTAAATAAATGAAAAATGAAATCTATGGAAGATCACTTAAAAAATAACGCTGTAAGTATCTCTGAGGAAATTAAGATAGAAGATGGTTTTTTCATTTTGAAGTTTCAGAATGATACTTCAGAAGATAAGCTGATGTCCAGGGATATAGATAATAGTTTTATTCAATTTCACTTTAATGTGAAAGGTGGGAGCAAGTTTCTATTTAATAATGGAAACTATGAATTACCGCTGGCAGAAGAAAATTCTTTGCTGCTGTATAATCCTCAACAGGACCTGCCGCTAAATGTCTCCCTGGCCTCTGAATCCTGGCTGATCTCGCTGGTAATTTCCATAAAAAAATTTCATGCTTTATTTTCTCAGGAGGCAGATTATATCACTTTTCTGAGTTCAGATAATAAGGATAAGAAATACTATAAAGACGCTCCAATTACACCTTCTATGGCGGTGGTGCTTAATCAGTTAATGAATTTCAACCTAACGCCTAGTATTAAAAACCTGTACTTCAAAGCCAAGGCTTTTGAATTATTAAGCCTCTATTTTAATAAAGCAGAAAATCCAGACCTGGAACAATGTCCCTTTTTAAGCGATGAAGAGAATATTAAAAAAATAAGAAAGGCTAAGGATATTGTGATTGCCAGGATGGCTGAACCACCTTCATTACAGGAACTCTCAGATGAAATTGGTCTAAGTCTGAAAAAATTAAAAGAGGGCTTTAAGCAGATCTACGGAGATTCGGTATATAGTTTCCTTTTTGACTACAAAATGGAATATGCCCGTAAATTGCTGGAAACGGGAGAATATAATGTAAACGAAGTAGGCCTGAAGGTTGGTTACAGTACTGCCAGTCATTTTATTGCCGGCTTTAAAAAGAAATTCGGGACCACCCCGAAGAAATATACACTTTCAGTAAATTGATCTGCTATTATCTAACCATAGAAAACTCTAATTGAAAAGAAGATTCAGGTTTGATACAGATTATTATTTTTGAGTTGAAAAAGAAAAATTATGAGCAAAGGCGTATTGATGGTAAATCTGGGTTCACCGGATAGTACAAACCCCAAAGACGTTAAAAAATACCTTGGTGAATTCCTGATGGATGAGCGTGTGATAGATGTTCCTTACTGGGCCAGAACTTTGCTGGTAAAGGGAATCATCCTGAATACCAGGCCAAAGAAATCTGCCGAGGCTTATCAGAAGATCTGGTGGGAAGAAGGTTCACCTCTTATTGTACTTTCAGAAAGATTGCAGTCTAAGATAGATGATAATACTTCTGTTCCCATTGCTCTGGCGATGAGGTATGGAACCCCGAGTATCCTTCAGGGTTTACAGGAATTGCATGATAAAGGAGTGGATGAGGTATTGCTATTCCCGTTATACCCACAGTTCGCCATGGCGACTACTGAAACTATTCTGGTGCTGGCCGAAGAACTCCGGAAAAAGCATTTTCCCGAAATGAGCTTTACCACGGTGCCTCCTTTTTATAATCACCCGGATTATATCAGGACTCTTGCCAACAGTATAGACGAAACCCTGATAGATAAGGAATACGAACACATTCTTTTTTCGTACCACGGAGTCCCGGAAAGACATATAAGAAAAAGTGATATTACTAACTCGCATTGTAAAATAGATGGCTCCTGTTGCCAGTCGGCATCTACCGCCCATCAGTTCTGTTATCGCCACCAATGCTATGAGACCACGAGATTAGTAGCAGAATATTTAGAAATGAAACCTAACACGTATAGTGTTTCCTTCCAGTCCAGATTAGGTTTCGACCCATGGCTAAAACCATATACAGACCGAACTATCGAAAGATTTGGAAAACAGGGAATGAAGAACCTTGCTATCGTCACCCCGGCATTTGTTTCAGATTGCCTGGAAACACTGGAGGAGATCGCCATGGAAGGTGAAGAAATCTTTCACGAGGTTGGAGGTAAAAAATTTACCGTGGTTCCCTGCCTGAATGACCGTGAAGAATGGGTGAAAGTACTTTCCAGATGGATTGATGAGTGGGCTCATCAAACGCCGGTCGAGGCATAATGAATGTCAAAAACTCTAAGGAGCTGGGTGAAAAACCTATAGGAAAGCTGCTCATCCAGCAAGCTGTTCCAGCCTCTATAGGAATATTGGTGATGTCCCTTAATATTCTTGTAGATACTATATTTGTTGGAAACTGGATAGGACCAATTGCCATAGCGGCTATTAATGTGGTACTGCCGGTTTCTTTTTTTATAGCCGCTTTGGGGATGGCCATCGGGATTGGTGGATCTTCTATTATCTCCAGGGCTCTTGGTGCCGACGAGAGGACTAAGGCATTAAAGACCTTTGGCAACCAAATAACGCTTACCATTTTGCTTTCTACTGTACTGGTGATTCCAGGACTACTCTTTGTAGACAGTTTAATCCCGGCCTTTGGGGGTAAAGGAGAAATTTTTGATCCCGCCAGGATCTACTATATCATTGTACTCTGCGGGGTGCCATTCCTGGCGCTGGCCATGATGGGGAATAACGTCATCAGGGCAGAGGGAAAGCCTAGATTTGCCATGATCGCTATGATCATTCCATCTGTAGGGAACCTGATCCTGGACTATATTCTAATAAATCAGCTGAATATGGGAATGGAGGGAGCGGCCCTGGCAACTACCGCATCTTATGTGCTTTGCCTTGGCTATATTATCTGGTTCTTTCTTTCAAAAAATTCTGAATTAAAGATCAGTGTTTCACATTTTAGTCTAAACCTGCCAATTTTAAAGGAAATCTCTTCACTAGGTGCGGTCACTCTTTCCAGGCAGGCAGTGGTAAGTGTCACTTACCTGTTAATGAACAATATTTTGTTTGACCTTGGTGGAGAAGATTCTGTGACCGTATATGCCATTATCGCGAGGATGCTCATGTTCGCTTTGTTTCCCGTTCTGGGAGTAACCCAGGGATTTCTTCCTATAGCCGGTTTTAATTACGGCGCGGCAAAGTACTCCAGGGTAAGAAAAAGCATAAATACAGCAATTCTTTATGCTTCCATAATGGGGCTGCTCATTTTTCTGGGGATTATGTTCTTTGCCCCGGAAATAGTAAAAGTATTTACCAATGAAGAATCTATCATAGCACAAACACCAGATGCAATGCGCTGGGTCTTCGGGGCGATCCCGATTGTAACTATTCAGCTGATTGGAGCAGCGTATTTTCAGGCGATAGGTAAAGCTGTGCCCGCTTTCCTGCTCACTTTGTCCCGGCAGGGTTTTATATTTATCCCGCTTATACTGATTTTACCCTATTATTACGGAGAGATCGGGGTCTGGATCTCTTTTCCTATTGCAGATTTATTGTCTACCATTATTACCGCATATTTTCTGAACCGCGAGATAGTTAGAACCCTGAAATAAGCCCTCTTGAAAATTCACTTAAATCCTTATCTTTAAAACTTTTTCAACCCAGATCCAAATGAATAAGAGATTACTGCATTTAAGCATATGTGTCTGCCTGCTATTTAGCAGCCTTTTTACAGACCAGTTAAGCGCTCAGAATTATGATGAAAAACTGTATGATGCTCTCGAGTATCGGTTAATCGGTCCCTTTAGAGGTGGTCGTAGTGCTGCCGTAACCGGAGTGCCCGGTAAACCTAACCTGTTTTATTTTGGTGCCGCCGGTGGGGGTGTCTGGAAAACTGAAAACGGTGGGCGTAGCTGGGAAAATTTATCAGATGGATATTTTGGTGGATCTATTGGTTCTATCGAAGTTGCCAAGAGTGATCCCAACGTGATTTATGTGGGTGGTGGAGAGAAAACCGTACGCGGTAATGTCTCTTCCGGCTACGGAATATGGAAAACGGAAGATGCCGGAAAAACCTGGAATAAGGCAGGTCTTGAGAAAAGCAGGCACGTGGCAAGGATGGTGACACATCCAGATGATTATAACACCGTATACGCTGCAGTACTGGGAAATATATACAAACCCACTGAAGAGCGGGGAGTATATAAATCTACAGATGGCGGGAAAAACTGGAGAAAAGTTCTTTTTTCTAACTCACAATCGGGGGCGGTAGATCTCATTATGGATCCAAATAATCCAAGGATCTTATTTGCTTCTACCTGGAATGTACAAAGAACTCCTTACAGTTTAAGCAGTGGAGGAGAAGGTTCGGCATTATGGAAAAGTACAGATAGCGGGGAAAACTGGAAGGAGATCTCCAAAAATAAAGGCTTCCCGTCAGATACTTTGGGAATCATCGGGGTTACTGTATCTCCGGTAGATAGTGACAGAGTCTGGGCTATCGTAGAGAATAAAGAAAAAGGAGGTGTCTACCGCAGTGATGATGGAGGAGAAAGCTGGGAACAGATCAATGATGACCGCAGCCTACGGCAACGAGCCTGGTATTACACCCGTATCTACGCAGATCCAAAAAATAAGGATATTGTATATGTGCTAAATGTAAATTATCATAAAAGTACAGATGGAGGAAAATCATTTTCCGCCGCAAATGCTCCTCATGGAGATCATCATGATCTTTGGATCGCGCCAAATGACCCTGATCGTATGATCATGGGAGATGACGGCGGGGCACAGGTAACTTATGATGGTGGTGAAACCTGGAGTACTTACCATAACCAGCCTACTGCGCAGTTTTACAGGGTTACAACAGATAATTCATTCCCTTACCGGATATATGCTGCTCAACAGGATAATTCTACAGTAAGGATCAAACATAGAACTGAAGGCGGGAGTATAGGAGAAAACGACTGGGAACCTACAGCGGGTGGTGAAAGCGCCCATATAGCCGTTGACCCCGAGAATAGTGAAATTGTTTATGGAGGCAGCTATGACGGGTTTCTTACACGATATAACCATGAAACGGGAACAGTTAGAAGTATTAGTGTATGGCCAGACAATCCTATGGGACATGGGGCAGAAAACCTTAAATACAGGTTTCAGTGGAATTTCCCTGTTTTCTTTTCGCCACATAATCCGGACAAACTTTACACTGCTTCCAACCATCTTCATGTTACCACCAATGAAGGTGAGAGCTGGGAAGAGATAAGTCCAGATCTAACCCGGAATGACAAAACAAAGCAAAAATCTTCGGGCGGGCCTATCACCCAGGATAATACTTCCGTAGAATATTACAGTACAATTTTCGCTGCCGCAGAATCTCCGGTACAGGAAGGGGTGATCTGGACAGGTAGTGATGACGGATTGATCCATGTAACGATGGATGGAGGTAAAAACTGGCAGAATGTAACACCAAAGGGAATGCCGGAATGGATGATGATCAATAGTATAGAACCCTCTGCTTTCGATGCGGGAACTGCTTACGTTGCAGGTACCAGATATAAACTGGGTGATTTTGTACCCTATCTTTACAAAACCACAGATTTTGGCAAGTCCTGGAAAAAAATTACTAATGGGATTGCGGCAGAGCATTTTACCAGGGTATTGCGAGAAGATCCAGAACAAAAAGGATTGCTTTATGCCGGAACCGAAACCGGAATGTATATTTCCTTTGATGACGGATCAACCTGGAAACAATTTCAGCTGAATCTCCCGATTGTTCCAATTACAGATCTTACCATTAAAGATAATAACCTGATTGTAGCAACCCAGGGTCGAAGCCTTTGGATCATTGATGATCTTACCCTGATCCATCAGTTAAAGAAAGACACTAAGAATTCGAATATTCTGTTTAAACCTAAGGATAGTTATAGAATGGATGGTTATTCTTCTAAATCGCTCACAGCGGGAAAGAATCATCCTGCCGGGGTTATTACATACTTCTACCTAAAGGAAACTGAAAATAAGGAAGTAAAGCTTAGTTATTTGAACAAGGATAATGATACTATTCAAAGTTTCAGCACCACAGATGACAGGAATAAGCTTGAGGTAACTCCTGGAGCTAATATGCATAACTGGGATATGCGCGGTGAAGGTGCAGAAAAACTGGATGGAATGATCTTATGGTGGGCGAGTACCGAAGCACCACAGGCGGTACCTGGAACCTATAAAGTTGTTCTGGAAGTAGATGGTGAGGTATTAACTGAAGAATTTAGCATCCTGCCAAATGCTAATGCCGAAGCGGATGTTGCTGGTATGCAGAAGCAGTATGAATTTATCAGCAGCGTTAACAGCACTGTTGATAAAGCACATAAAAGCATCCGGAAAATGAGAATGGTCGATGCTCAGTTAAAGGATTTTCAGAAGCAATATAAAGGAAATGTCAAGGTGCAGCCTTTGCTTGAAAAGGCTGAAACATTAAGTGAACAACTATCTGAGATCGAAAACGCACTTTACCAGACCAAAAACAGAAGTAACCAGGACCCTCTCAATTTTCCAATTAAACTCACCAATAAACTGGCACATCTGAATAGCCTGGTAGGAATGGATGATTTTCCTCCAACCACCCAGGATATCGCAGTTAAAAATGAGCTGACCGCTGCAATAAATAAAGAGTTGGATAAATTTGATAATCTGCTACAAGAGGAGATAAAAGATTTTAATAATCAATTCAACGAATTGGAATTGAATTATCTATTCGTGGAGACTGAAGATTAATGGAATATTACAATTACATAAAAGCCCTGCATCTCATCTTTGTGATCACCTGGTTTGCAGGTTTGTTCTATATTCCAAGACTATTTATCTACCAGATCGAGGCCAGCGGGAAAGAAGAGCCTGAGAGGAGTATTCTTATTCGTCAGCTAAAACTTATGACCAGGAGGCTCTGGTTTATAATTACCTGGCCTTCGGCGATCCTGGCGAGTATCTTTGCCATTACTTTACTGGTGATGGTTCCAGACTGGTTACAACAATCCTGGATGCATGTAAAGCTGGGTTTTGTAGTATTGCTATATGCTTATCATTTTAAATGTCATCTTATTTTTAAAGAGCTTCAACAGGATATAATAAAATGGACCTCAAACCAGATGCGTTTATGGAACGAGGGTTCTACTTTAATTTTGTTTTCAGTAGTCTTCCTGGTGATCGTAAGGGATGCGATCAACTGGATCTACGGGGTGGCAGGTATTTTTGTTCTGGCTCTTATGTTGATGTTAGGAATAAGAATCTATAAAAGAATCCGCGCTAAAGATCCAGATGCCTGATGTGGTGCGATAATTGTAACAATTGAGGCAAGCTGCCAATTATGAAACTGCTTAAATTATCCTTACGAACCCGGATCTTCATCTCCATGATCTTACTGGTACTGGGAGCTTCTATCCTTATCTTTGGGGTTACAGTTTATCAATATAAGCAGGAAGCTGAAAATTATCATGAAGAAAGGCTGGAGCGTAAACAGAAGGCAATCCTTGAAAACATAAAATTCGTTCTGGCTAGCACTACTTATGTAGTAGATACAGAAAATCTTGAACCCATCTTCAAGGAACGAAATAAGATCGATGAAATGGCCGAGGTTCATGAAATGCAGATCCATATCTATGACCTTGATGGAAATCTTATCATCAAATCTGATGAATCGTTCTTTAAGGATACCACCCAGGTAAAAATCTCGGCAGATATACTCGAAAAACTGATGCTTTCGGCCAATAAAAGATACCTTAGAAAGACAGAGGTTAATGGGCAAAAATACCAATCTTCCTATTCATATATAACAGATCATAAATTCAAGCCCCTGGCAATATTATATTTGCCTTATTTGCAGGATGATAGTTTGCTAAACCGGGATCTCAACAATTTCCTGGTGCGTATGGCAGAGGTGTACCTATTCATGCTCCTTATCGCGATCATTTTATCTTTTTTCCTTTCAAAATATATTACCAAATCCCTGAAGATAGTTTCAGAAAAGATCAATCAAACAAGACTGGATAAAAGAAACCAGAAGATAGAGTTGTCCAACGCAACTGAAGAGATCTATTCACTGGTTTCGGCATATAACAGTATGATCGATGAGCTCGAGGAATCTGCCGTGAAACTGGCTACCAGTGAACGGGAACAAGCCTGGCGCGAAATGGCCAAACAGGTGGCTCATGAGATCAAGAATCCGTTGACTCCCATGCGGCTGAGCGTGCAAAGTTTTCAGCGAAATTTTGACAGGAATGATCCTGAAATTGAATACAAAGTTGATGAATACAGTAAAACATTGATCAACCAGATAGATACCATGAGTTCTATTGCTTCGGCTTTTTCGAATTTCGCAAAAATGCCGGCACAACAGAGCGAGGTCTTGAATGTTCCGAAGATCGTAAAACTTGCGCTCGATATTTTCAACGAGAATTATATAGAATTCAAGTGTGATAAAGAAGAGATCCTGGCTAAGTTTGACCGAACACAACTTATAAGGGTAGTAACCAACCTGGTGAAAAATGCAACCCAGGCTTTGAAAGATGTGGAGGATCCGCGGATCATGGTCATGGTAGAAGAGGAAGAAGAAACGGTACTTATATCCGTATCAGACAATGGATCAGGAATTTCAGACGAGAACAAAGCCAAGGTATTTGAGCCTAAGTTCACGACCAAATCCAGCGGAATGGGACTTGGTCTGGCCATGGTAAAAAACATTGTAGAGACCTATAATGGCAGTATAAGCTTTGTCTCTAAACAGAATAAAGGAACTATATTTAACGTACGATTTCCAAAATAATATTATGAGCTATCAAAACATTTTAGAAGAGATTGAAGACCATATTCTAACCATCACCATAAACAGGCCCAAAAAGCTGAATGCCCTCAACCGGGAGACCATACAGGAGCTACACGAGGCTTTTAAGGCAGCTAAGACAAATGATGAGGTTAAAGTCGTGATCATAACCGGAAGCGGTGAAAAGGCTTTCGTGGCCGGCGCAGATATAAGTGAATTTGCAGATTATTCACCTAAAGAAGGAAAAAGACTTGCGGCAGATGGTCAGGAAAAACTATTTAACTACGTGGCAAATTTTCCCAAGCCGGTAATTGCAGCGGTTAATGGATTTGCTCTTGGTGGTGGCCTGGAACTAGCCATGGCAGCGCACTTCAGGATTGCCAGTGATAATGCAAAAATGGGTCTTCCGGAAGTTTCTCTTGGAGTAATCCCGGGGTATGGAGGTACACAACGGCTTCCGCAGTTAGTGGGTAAAGGACGAGCGATGGAAATGATCATGACCGCAGGGATGATCGATGCCAACCAGGCTCTGCAATATAACCTGGTAAATCATGTGGTGGAGTTGGACGATCTGCATGATTTCGTTGCGAAAATTGCCGGGAAGATCATGAAAAATTCAACGGTAGCGGTTTCTGAAGCGATCAGGGCGATAAATGCAAATTATGAAGACGGCGTTAACGGTTTCGAGGTAGAAATTAATGCCTTTGGACGTTCCTTTGGAACCGACGATTTCAAAGAAGGTACTTCTGCATTTCTTAATAAGCGAAAGGCAGATTTCCCGGGTAAATAAGGCTTCACTTTTTTCAGGGTCTTTGCTTTCTAAAGCAGGTAAGCTTAAACCCCGAATTTCGGGATAGGCAGGCAAAAATTTAAAAAGACCAGTACTCAGAGAGTTCTGGTCTTTTCTTTTCTCAGCACTTTGGATAAAATCCTTTTATTGGGAAATATTCCATATTTTTGTCTTTATGTCGAATGAGGAATATATTAAAGGAAGGGGCGCACAAAAAAATGTGTCTAATCGGTTTGATGAGCACAGGCATGAAATCAGGGCTGATTTTCTAAATTATTGTGCTACAGAGGGAGAAGAACCAGAAAACCACCGGACCACAATGATAGAGACTTTTCCGAAAAGCATTATTAACAAAGTAACCAGCCCCGATGTGGGCATGGATTTTTCCCTGAATCCTTACCAGGGTTGTGAGCATGGTTGTATCTATTGCTATGCCCGGAATTCGCATGAATTCTGGGGTTATAGTGCTGGTCTGGATTTTGAAAAAAAGATCCTTGTTAAGAGAAATGCAGTAGAGCTTTTAGAGAAGAAATTGAAAAGCAGGTCCTGGAAAGCCTTACCAATAATACTTTCTGGAAATACAGATTGCTACCAGCCAGTTGAGAAAGAATTAAAAATAACCCGGGCCCTTTTACAAACCTTTCTAAAATACAGGCATCCCGTTGGCATGATCACAAAAAATGCCCTTATCCAGAGAGATATGGATATTCTCAGGGAACTGGCTGCAGATAATCTGGTGCATGTGAATATTTCTATTACTTCCCTGAAAGAAGAGACCAGGAGGATCCTGGAGCCCAGGACAGCGACGATTAAAAAAAGACTGGAAACAGTGGAAAAACTGGCTTCGGCTAATATTCCTGTTAGCGTGATGATGGCGCCCATTATTCCTTCCATAAATAATCACGAGATATTGGCATTGGTGAAGGAAGTTGCAGATCGGGGCGCATTGGGGGTTGGCTACACCATTGTAAGATTAAATGGTTCAATTGGAGGGATCTTTTCAGACTGGATCAAAAAAGCCATGCCAGATCGTGCAGAACGCGTCCTCCACCAAATTGAAAATATCCACGGTGGTAGTTTGAACGATAGCAGGTTTGGAACCAGGATGAAAGGTGAAGGGCAGTTTGCAGATCAGGTGCGGCAACAGTTTAAACTAGCTAAGAGATTATACCTGAAAGACAGGAAAAAGCCTCAGTTAAATTGTAAACTGCACGAAGAGTACAAAGATGGACAGATGAAACTTTTTTGATTTTAGTTTTTTCTGATATTTCAGTAACTTAAAAACAAAAAATTATGCCCGAGTTACCAGAGGTGGCCTATCAAAAAATCTATTTAGAATCCACCAGTTTGCACCAGCAAATAGTAAATGTAGAAACGGGAGCAGATAAAATATTCCAGTCTCCAAAGAAAGATTTTGTAGATACCCTTTCTGGCAACGAGTTGATATCAAGCTCCCAGATAGGTAAATATCTGTTGGTGGAATTGAAAAAGAAAGGTTTTCTGGTAATCCATTTCGGGATGACCGGCAAACTGGATTATTTTAAACACGATGAAACGCATAAACATGCACAGTTAACTCTCACTTTTGATAATGGAGGTAAACTGTCTTTTATCTGTCCCCGTAAATTTGGAAAACTGTTTCTAACAGAAAGTATGTCGGCTTTTAAGCATCAACAGAATTTAGGTCCGCATGCTACCGGACTTAAAAAAGGCGATTTCCATAAATTATTCGAAAAGAAGAAAGGGAATGTGAAAACCGCCCTGATAGATCAGTCATTTATAGCAGGGCTGGGTAATTTATATGTTGATGAAATGTTGTTCCAAAGCGGCATTCATCCCAAAACAAAATCAGAAAATCTGGATAAAAAAGACCTGCACAACATGTATAAAAACATGGTTAATATATTGGATACGGTCACTAAATGTAAAACTGAGGGCGTTCCGGTTCCAGATTCATATTTACGAACGCATAGAACTGAAGGAGAAAGCTGCCCTAATGGAAAGGGGAAAATTGAAATGATAAAAATAGGAGGTAGAAGCACCTATTTTTGTCCTGAATGCCAGGAAATCAAATAAGATTATCGCCTTCCATTCCATTCATTGAAAAACTGATCCAGAAAACCTACCATATAAGCATGTCTGTCTGCTGCGATCCTCCTGCCGGTTTCGGTATTCATTCTGTCCTTCAGGAGCAATAATTTTTCGTAGAAATGATTGATAGTTGGAGCATTAGAAGCTTTGTATTCTTCTTTGGTCATTTTTAGGTTGGGTTCAATTTCAGGATCATAAAGCGCTCTTCCCTTAAAACCACCATAATTGAAACACCTGGCAATTCCTATGGCGCCTATAGCATCGAGCCTGTCTGCGTCCTGTACAATGTCAAGCTCTGTAGATGTAAATTCCTGGTCCTCATTCCCACCTTTAAAAGAGATATTTTCGATGATTTTAATTACATGACTTATAATCTCTGCTGAAGCTCCCTGAGATCTTAAAAAATCTGATGCTACTTTTGGTCCTACCGTTTCGTCACCGTTATGGAATTTAGAATCTGCTATATCATGAAGCAATGCGCCCAATTCCACGATTTCAAGATTTGATTCTTCACCTTCGGCGATCAACCTCGAATTATTAAAGACCCGTTCAATATGAAACCAGTCGTGACCTCCTTCGGCTCCTTCGAGAGTATTTTTTACAAACGCGATCGTATTTTCAACAAGCTTACTATTGGGCATAAAAATATTCTTATTTAATATCTGCAATTATGGTACGTTCTATCCTGGCGATAAGATTTTCTGCATCCATGGAATTAACCTCTATAGGTTCATGAACTTTAAGCTGTACGTTCACGCCCAGGTCTATCGGGAAATTACCGTGTTTGAAAAGTTTCCACGAGTTGTTAATGGTAACAGGAACAACGAGGGCATCAGGAATTTTCTTGAACAGCATGAGCAATCCGTTTCTGCGGAATTCTTTAGGAGCACCGGTTCTGCTGCGGGTTCCTTCCGGGAAAATAACTGCAGATCTCTTCGTTTCTCTAAGATAATCACCGAATTCACTCATTTTCACCAGGGATTCCCGGCGATTTTTACGGTCTATCAAAACCGATCCACCATGCCTTAAATTGAAAGAGATACTTGGAATTCCCTTTCCCAGTTCTTTCTTACTCACAAATTTGGGGTGGTGTTTTCTAAAATACCAGATTATTGGTGGAATATCATACATTCCCTGGTGGTTGGAAACGAAAATAATAGTTCTGTCTGTAGGAAGATCATGGCCATTATCTATGGTAAAGGTAGTTCCGAGAATATTCAGACATTTCAATAGAAAGAAATTGAAGATGTCGACACTTTTTTTATGAGCCTGGTAACCTCCTAATTTAAGACAGATCCACTGGATGGGGTGGAAAATGAACATGCTCAGGAAAAAGAAAAAATAGAAAACAACCGATAAGGGGTAGGATAAAATTTTTTTCATCTTAATTTAAAAATACAAAAATAAGTATTTCAGGTTATCAGGAATAAAAAAACCACGCAGGATGCGTGGTTTCATGTGCTAAAATAAAAAGTATTAGCAAAATTCGTTATAAGCTCCAATCAGGTTCTCTGCGATCATTTCTGCAGGGCGACCTTCAATGTGGTGACGCTCTAACATATGAACCAACTCACCATCTTTGAACAATGCCATAGAAGGAGAAGATGGAGGGAATGGCACCATCATATCTCTTGCTTTTTCAGTAGCTTCTTTATCAACTCCTGCAAATACGGTTACCAGGTTATCTGGCTTCTTAGCGTTCTGTAGAGATATTCTGGCTCCGGGACGTGCATTGGCTGCAGCACATCCACAAACAGAGTTCACAACTACTAAAGTTGTTCCTTCTAGTTTCATTGCTTTTTCCACATCTTCTACAGTATGTAATTCTTGAAATCCAATGTTAGTAAGATCTTCTCTCATTGGTTTAACTAAATCTGCTGGATACATATATAATTTCTTTTTTATTAAACTTTATTGAAGCACAAAGATACCAAATTAAGTTCAGCTTGCGTATCTCAAATTACTATGTGCGAATAGGTTCAATTTATCGCATCGAATAAGAACGGAGCAGCTTAGATTGCTATTTAAATATTGAAAATGTTATCTTTGCGCTTTAAGAAAATTGCCCAATGATCAAATGGCTTGCCGCAGTTCTGGGATATATGTACTTCAGGTTTCCCGGTGCTATTCTAGGATTTATTTTAGGTTCTTTACTGGATAACTATATCCGGTCTACGGGTGGTATCTTCAATTCGATGGTCGGGGGGCAGAAGCAAAGTGTTTCGCCCGGTGATTTTGAATTGAATTTGTTGTCGCTAAGTTCGATCGTTATCAAGGCAGATGGCAATGTATCCCAGCAGGAACTGGATTATGTAAGGTCTTATTTTATCCAGGCCTATGGAAAAGAGCGTGCGAATGCAACCTTTCGCACTTTTAATGAGGTGGTGAAAAACAGGCAGGTTTCTGCTTCCAATATTGCGAGATATCTTGCTGCACGAACCAAATATCCTACCAGGTTACAAATTATTCATTTTCTCTTCGGAATCGCCAAAGCAGACGGGCATGTAAGTGAAGCTGAAGCACAGGTGATCCAGGAAATTGCGGGTTATCTCCAGATAGGGAGACGGGACTTTGAGAGTATTAAAGCCATGTTCTTCAAAAATACAGACTCTGCCTATACTATCCTGGAAATAGATAAATCTGCTACAGATTCTGAAGTGAAAAAGGCATACCGAAAAATGGCCAAAAAGTACCATCCCGATAAATTAGGTCATATGGATGAAGCTTACCGCAAAGGTGCACAGGAGAAATTTACCAAGGTACAGGAAGCATACGAACAGATCCAGGAAGAAAGAGGCCTTTAAGTTACCCTGGAAGATCTATGTTATTTCCTTAAAAAGAGTACGGGGTTCGGTTTGTCCACTGCTGAATAAAGATCCCGGGTAGGGCCAGAATCGAGATCAACATATTAGTGAACAATAATTGAACACCCGTACTGATAGAGTAGGAAAGTTCGTTATGATTTGCAGATCTTCACCAGTAGTCCATATAAGCTTCAAACAGAGGTGTGATCTGGATTATTAAAACGCCATAGATCTAATAACAAAATCAACAGCTTAATTTTTTATTGGAAAGGGTTTATATAGAAATAGCCGTAAAAACCGGTGAACCCTTACAATTTAATTAGTTTGATTGCAGTATGTCAAGCAGTTGGTCTGTATTGAGGAATTGAAAATATCTTGCCTTAGCTTCAAAATTTTCATCCAAAATGACCATTGCCGGTAATGAAAATGGCCTGTTTTTTCTTCTCGCCATCAATAGAGCGATTTGATGCACGGGATTTCTGCGATTCAATCTTTCATTAACAAAGATCTGGTTACCAAACCTGATGGTATCGGCACTTTCAACATTCATTTTTACTGCGTAATAATCTTCATTGAGAATTTTGGATATAGCCGGAGCAGGGAAAACCTCCTTATCCATTTTCCTGCAGGGCATGCACCAGTCGGCATAAAAGTCTATAAAAACTTTCTTAGGCTTATTCTGGATGGAATCATACAATTGCTCAAAAGTGATCCAGTTAACCCCACTGGTCTGCTTTTGAGCATTTAAATTGAATGCACAAAGACAGGTAATACAAATTATATGTAAAACTTTTAGTTTCACTACAATGAATCAATTTTTAATCCCACAAAAATAGAACGGGGAACCCCCGGCCCGTATACATAATTACTATCTCGATTTTTCCCGGTATCAAAATCATCCTGGTAAGCATTGCCAAGGTTCTTAATTCCACCAAATATACCCAGGGTCGAGTTTATAGATTTTAACGGAATATCATATCCCAGCCTCAGGCTGATTTCTGCAAATGAAGGGGTAACATCATATTCATCGATATCCTGTCCCGTATTTTCTCCCGCGAAGTGAACTATATCCATCTCGTCGGTATAAACAAAATTGGCGGTGGCGCTGAATCTTTTATTTGGCGTAAAAGTAAGAGTGGCATAACCATAGTCATTCGGGGTCCTTAGAAATTCCCGTCTGGATTCCAGGCCGGCGATGTTTTCCACCGGTTCATCAAAATTACTTGATTGCAGGGTAAATCCTGCTTCCAGTTCAAAAAGGTAATCGAAGTTTGCCCTCGTTTCAAGGGTAAACCCTTTTACCGTGGCACCTTCTCCATTTCTCTTTTCGAATCTTTCCCCAAAATCATCTTCACCCAGCGGGGATAAAAAGAAGGCATCATCCAGGGTGGTGTAGAATCCTTCTACGGTGTATCCCCAAATAAAGTGCTCTGTAGCCCGGTCATAATTTATCGAGGCGGTGTAACTGTTCGATCTCTCTTCAATTAGATTATCTGCCAGGGAAATTCTTGAGATTCCACCTCCAGCAAAAGCGATGTGTAAGTCGGTATCAAAAGCCTGCGGTGCCCTGAACCCCGTTCCCCATCCCAAACGGAATTGGGTGGTTTCTTTCAGTTTATAAAGCAGTGAAAGCCGTGGGCTTACGATCGCATGATCTACAAGGTTATGTTTATCAACCCGAAAACCGGAAAGAAAATTCAGGTTGTTAGAAATATCCCAGTCATTTTGAAAAAAGATCCCAAGATTACGGGTTGTCTGGTCTATAAGGTAGTTGTAGGCTTCAATCTCGTCATAGACATCGTCATAGACATATTCCAATCCCCCGGTCATAACAGAACTACCACCTAGAAAATTATCGATCCTGTGATTGTATTGTACACCTCCCTGGTGGGTGGTAACTTCAGAAGTTCCGTAAGGTGGATTGGCGAAAAATTCGCTTTTTTCTTCTTCGTCATCAGGAATAATTCCGGTATAGTGATCCCGCTTTGTGGTTTGACCGCCATAATAGAAAATGAGAGAGCTTTTGTCCTCATTAAAATTGACCTGGTAATCCAGGCTACCCATCAGCACGTTATGGGTTCGCTCTTCACTTTGTTTTGAAAGATAAGCAGGACCGGTAACCATTTCTCCGCCATACCTGTATTCATAAAGGCTGCTCAGACTCAGATTTATTTTTGAATCTTCTGTAGGTATGTAGAAAGCATTTACACCAAATGAATTATCCTCCAGTTCCGGTAATTCAGAGAAATTATCTCCATTAGCATCGTAAAGGCCCCGGGTTCTATGGCTCACGAAGAAATTTGCTCCAGATTTATAGTCTTTTGAAACGACGGTGGCATTTCCTCCAAAGATATTCTGATCTGTTTGTCCATCTATATTTTCATAAGTATAGGAGAGGCCGTAGCTGTTTTGCTTCGGAATCTTGGTGATGACATTCACCGTTCCTCCAATAGCACTGGAACCATATAATGCAGAGACACCTCCCCGAACAACTTCAATCCTTTCAATCATGTTCACCGGGATCTGTTCAAGACCATATAAACCTGTTAACGGACTGAAAATTGGTCTGCCGTTGATAATTATTTGCGAATAACCACCCTGTAGGCCGTTCATTCTTAACTGCGTGTAATTACAGGTCTGGCAATCTGTTTCTACTCTAAGTCCCGGTTGGAATCTTAAACCCTGGGAAAGGTCTGTTGCCGTAACCTGTTCCAGAGTTTCACTATTAATGAGGTTTACAATTACGGGAGAATCTGTCCTTCTTTTTGAAGTTCTGGTTCCGGTCACTACTATTTCATCCAGCGATGAAGGATTAGGCTCCATAAAGATATTAAGTTGTTTCCTTTCATTTTTAGTCAGGTTCAACTGTCTTTTTACCGTGCGATAACCCTGGAACTGAATTATTAAGGTAGGCTCGCCTGCCGGTACCTTTATTTCATAATTTCCGTCTATATCTACGTCCACACCAGTGTCGGTATTTTTAAGGTAGATGCTGGCGAAAGCTACAGGTCCTTCTTCAGAAGTTACCCGTCCAAAGACAGTAGCTTCCTGTGATTGAGCCGTAAAGGTGACTAAAATTATAAGTAAGGATAAATATCTCATTCAATTTTTTTACAAAGGTATAAAATAAATTTAGTCTCATCTAAAA
Organism: Christiangramia sabulilitoris; assembly: GCF_007050985.1. Lineage (GTDB taxonomy): Bacteria > Bacteroidota > Bacteroidia > Flavobacteriales > Flavobacteriaceae > Christiangramia > Christiangramia sabulilitoris. The sequence continues at coordinate 1,159,610 of NZ_VHSF01000001.1, read as the reverse complement.
AATTGATTTATCAAATTTAAAAATGTATTTTTGGGCCAATAAAACAGGATTTATGTTCAGTTTATCTGAAGAAAATTATTTGAAAGCCATTTTCCACCTTGAGAATTCTTACAAGGGAGGGGTGAGTACCAATGCCCTGGCTGAAGAAATGCAGACCAAGGCTTCTTCAGTAACAGACATGATCAAGCGGCTATCAGACAAGGACCTCGTGAATTATAAAAAATACCAGGGTGTAAAACTAAGTTCTGCCGGGAAAAGTGCGGCTATTGAAGTAATAAGGAAACACCGTTTATGGGAAGTCTTCCTGGTGGAAAAACTTGGGTTTAATTGGGATGAGGTTCATGAAGTCGCAGAGCAACTAGAACATATCAAGTCTGAAAAACTCACCAACGAACTCGATAAATTCCTGGAGTTCCCAAAAAGGGATCCTCACGGCGATCCTATTCCAGATGCACAGGGAAATTTTTCTGTGGCTAACCGGGCTCTTTTATCTGATCTTGAGGAACAGCAAACCGGTATTTGCGTTGGTGTAAAGGATTCTTCAACAGAGTTTTTACAATACCTGGATAAGAATCAGATTTCTCTTGGCAAAGAGATCAGGGTCCTGGAAAAAGAAGAATTCGATCAGTCAATGTTAATAGAAATGGATGGAAATGAGTTGATGATCTCCAATTTGATTTCGGCTAACCTATTTATAAAAACGACATAAGAAATGGATTATATTATAAACTATTTTGAAACACTGGACCCGGTATTTGCGGCGTTCATCGCTACGCTATTTACCTGGGGACTTACGGCTTTAGGTGCTTCACTGGTATTTCTGTTTAAGGGAATGAACCGGGCTTTTTTTGACGGAATGCTTGGATTTACCGGCGGTGTGATGGTGGCAGCCAGTTTCTGGAGTCTTCTTGCGCCGGGAATTGAAATGAGCCCGGGAGAAGGTTTTGTGAAAGTGATCCCGGCACTGGTTGGGTTTGGATTAGGCGCTTTATTCATTTTTGGATTGGATAAAGTATTGCCTCACCTTCATGTAAATTTTAAAATGAGTGAATCTGAAGGAATCAAAACTCCCTGGCATAAATCTGTATTACTTACCCTGGCAATAACCATGCATAACATTCCTGAAGGCCTGGCCGTAGGTGTATTATTTGGAGGAGTTGCGGCAGGTTTTGAAGGAGCAAGTATCGGTGGAGCTGTAGCCCTGGCAATAGGGATAGGCCTGCAAAATTTCCCCGAAGGTTTTGCGGTCGCTATGCCCTTAAGAAGACAGGGTCTAAGTCGCTGGAAAAGTTTTAACTACGGGCAAATGTCGGCAATTGTGGAGCCGGTTGCAGCAGTTTTAGGCGCATGGGCTGTTCTTACCTTTCAACCAATTTTGCCTTATGCGTTATGTTTTGCTGCCGGGGCTATGATCTTTGTGGTAGTGGAAGAGGTGGTGCCGGAAGCTCAGCAAGGTAACTTTACCGATATTTCCACCATGGGATTCATAGGTGGGTTTATGGTGATGATGACCCTGGATGTGGGTCTGGGTTAATTTCTGCAACTTTTATATTAGCGGGTCGTCTTTAAAATAAAGATTCTTATGAAAATATCTGTATTCCTGATATTGTGCTACTCCGCTATTACGTTTTTTCAGCAACCGGTTCAGAATGAATATAAAGTCACGGAAGCTACATTATGTTTAGGCGATCAATTGCCTTTAAATGGTAGTAAGCAGATCGTTTTTAAAAAAGTGATTTCAGATTCCAGATGTCCCATTGAGGTTACTTGTGTCTGGGCAGGAGAAGTAAAGGTGCTGCTCGAGTTCTATGAAGACGGAAAGCGAAAAGGAGAAAAAATTGTAACGGTTGCCGGGGTTGATATTTCAGAAGTTTTCGGGGTTGAAAATCTCCTGATTCAAGGCCTTAAAGTTGAACCTTATCCCAGCATCAAATCGAAAACTTCGGACGACGAATACAGGCTGTGGATGAAAATTTCAGAAGAGAATAATTAGACCTTAATCACTGCACCCGCAATCTGATACACCGCAGGAACCCTCTTTTTTCTTTCTTCCCAGGAAAGATGGTTTCCACACGAATTTGGTGATCATATATCCCAACGCGAATAAGAAAGTTATAAAGACCAGTATTTCCTGTAAAAGTTCCATATAATTTAAGTCGTTTAACATTCTATTCCTTACTACTTAAGGATCTGGAAGGCTATTAGTGCCACTACATAAGCAAAAACACTCATAACTACCAGTTGCAATAATGGCCATTTCCAGGTATTCGTTTCCCTTTTTACTATGGCCAGTGTACTCATACATTGCATAGCAAAAGCATAAAATAACAGCAGGCTGATTCCGCTGGCGAAAGTGAACAGAGGACCTCCGAGTATCGGGTTGGTTTCTGCGGCCATTCTGTTTTTAATGGTTTCCTCCTCATCGCTTCCTACACTGTAAATAGTCGCTAAAGTACCAACAAAGACCTCTCTCGCTGCGAAGGAGCTAATGATTGCAATCCCGATCTTCCAGTCATAACCTAATGGGGCTACCGCTGGTTCGATCCCTTTTCCCATGATCCCGATATAGGAATTCTTCAATTTATAAGAAGCGATCTCCTCATCGATCTCACTTTGAGAAATATTACTTTCTGTAGTGTATTGCGATGTGACAATTTCTTCGGCATTCTCAAAATCTTCACCGGGACCGTAGCTGGCAAGCACCCACAGAATAACTGAAATTGCCAGGATAATTTTACCTGCGCCAAAAACAAAAGATTTTGTTTTTTCAACAACGTTGATCGTAACGTTCTTGAGCATAGGTAGTTTATAGTTGGGCATTTCGATAACGAAATAGCTTTTACTTTTCGTTTTCATGATCTTGTTCAGGATCCAGGCTGAAAATATAGCCATCCCGAAACCAAGTAAATAAAGGATCATAAGGGTAATTCCCTGTAAATTAAGTCCTAAAAAGGTACGGTCTGGGATCACCAAAGCTATAATGATAAGATACACAGGTAATCTGGCCGAACAGGTGGTGAAGGGTACCACAAGGATGGTGATAAGCCGTTCTTTCCAGTTTTCAATATTCCTGGTTGCCATTACTGCCGGGATAGCGCAGGCGGTACCTGATACCAGCGGTACCACACTCTTCCCGCTTAACCCGAAGCGGCGCATGATCCGGTCCATCAAAAATACAACCCGGCTCATATAACCCGATTCTTCCAGAATCGATATGAACAGGAATAAAAAGGCGATCTGAGGAATAAAAATTACTATTCCTCCCAGTCCCGGGACGATACCTTCAGCGATAAGATCGGTAAAAGATCCATTGGGCAGGTTATTCTTGGTCCATTCACTTAACGAGGCGAAGGCTGCATCGATCATATCCATGGGGTAGCTGGACCAGCTGTAAATAGCCTGAAAGATCAATAATAAAATTCCGAAGAAGATAAAATAACCCCAGAATTTATGGGTTAAGGTGCGGTCCAGTCTTGATCTTAGATCTGTAGCGGCATTTTTATCAACCTTCATGGCTTCTTTTAAAACACCATTGATAAATTGATATCTTAATATGGTCTCTTTCTGCTGAAGCCTTTTAAGATCGCTTACAGATTTCGTACTGAAATCTGAGTTTTTCTTTAATTCGCCACGATCTATATTCCCGAAATTGACATCCTGGGTAATTACCAGCCATAATTTGTAAATAGATTGGTTTGGAAATGCCTTTCTCAGATTACCAAAATATTCAGGATCCATGACCGATGCGTTCACACAGGGTTCTACTGAAATATGCCTGTAGTTAAGGATGAGTTCCTTTAGATAGTCGATGCCCATTCTCTTACGGGCACTAATAAGGGCAATTTTGGTTTTTAATCGTTCTTCAAGAAGTTCAACGTCCAGCGTAATTCCTTTACGTTCCATCCGGTCTGCCATATTAATGGCCAGAATCGTGGGGATTCCAAGGTCTTTTATCTGGGTAAAAAGAAGCAGGTTCCGTTTAAGATTTTCAACATCGCTCACCACTACAGCTACATCCGGAAAATCCTTGTCGTTTTTATTCAGGAGAAGTTCAATTACCACATTCTCGTCAAAAGAGGAAGCATTAAGACTATAAGTACCCGGAAGGTCAAGAATATGGGCCTTTAATCCCCGGGGAAGTTTACAGATGCCTTCTTTCTTTTCAACTGTGATACCGGGATAATTACCAACCTTTTGATTAAGGCCTGTTAACTGATTAAAAACGGAAGTCTTGCCGGTGTTGGGATTACCAATTAAAGCAACATTAATTTGCTTACCCATATTAACCTATTAATTCAATTTCTATTAAAAGAGCGGTTTCTTTTCTTATGGCCAGATGACTGCCGTTGATGTTTAAATACATTGGATCCTGAAATGGTGCCGTTTGCACAAGTTCCACTTCATTACCGGGAAGACAACCCATTTCCAGAAGCTTTAATGGCAGCATTTCTGCAGAGAATGTTTTAATTATTCCCCGCTGACCCCTCTTTAAATTAGCTACCGTCACCTTCACCTTTTATTTAGATTGATTTTAAACAAGGCAAAAGTAATGGAATTTAGAGCAATACAAAAGTTAAACGGGAATTTATTAGCGATACTCTGCCTTCAGCACTTTCAGGTCATGCATCAGGTTTTCAATGGCCTCAGGATCTGTCCCGTCGTAGAATCCCCTAATTTGCCGGTTCTTATCTACAAGGACAAAATTTTCTGTGTGGATCATATCATATTTACCGCCATCACCGTTGGATTTAGAGGCCAGGTAAGATTTGCGGGCAAGATCATAGATCTCTTTCTTGTCGCCGGTCACCAGGTTCCACTTTTCATCTAACACCCCTTTTTCCAGGGCATACTTTTTTAAGACAGGAACACTATCTGCAACAGGGAATACGGTATGCGAAAGCAAAAGTATCTCATCATCATTTTTGATTTCTTCCTGTATTTTTATCATATGATCTGTCATGATCGGGCAGATAGTTAGGCAGGTGGTGAAGAAAAAATCTGCTATATAGATCTTGTCTTTATAATATTCTTCAGTAATGGTATCCCCGTTTTGATTAATCAATTCAAAATCTGCGATCCTATGATATTTGCGTACATACTGCATCGTGGAATCCACCAGCTCTGCATTCACCATATCCGGCTGATATACAGGAAGACGTTCCACAGGTTTAAGTAAAGTGTAAATACAGAAAATTATAATTACCGAGATGATAAAGAAAACTATGGCAAAGGTTTTGTATCTGGCAAAAAACTTGAGCATAAGTTTAATTTTTTGCAAAGTTATGGCCTGTGGTTCAAATAGTCGAATTCTATCGGTGAATTTTTACTATGGTGACATATCACATGAAACTTAAACTTTTGTAGGAGCTTATAAAAACTTACTTTTGTGCGATTTTAAATTTGAAGAAACTAGATGGATCCATTTTTAGTAAAAGCCATACAATTAATACTAAGCCTGTCCTTTTTGATCGTTCTGCATGAACTTGGTCATTTTGTACCGGCCAAACTTTTTAAGACCAGGGTTGAGAAATTCTTCCTGTTCTTCGATGTTAAATTTGCCTTATTTAAGAAGAAAATAGGAGGTACGGTCTATGGTATAGGCTGGCTGCCCCTTGGTGGTTATGTGAAGATCGCCGGGATGATAGATGAGAGCATGGATAAGGAGCAGATGGCTCTTCCTCCAAAGGAGTGGGAATTTAGAAGTAAACCGGCCTGGCAGCGTCTTATTATTATGCTTGGCGGGGTTACGGTAAACCTGGTTCTGGGATTTCTTATTTACATGATGATCATGTTCGTATGGGGGAAACCTTATATAGACCCTGCAGATCTTCCCAATGGTTATGCTGTTGCTGAAAATTTCAAGCAATTTGGGTTTGAAGACGGGGACAAGGTTTTAAGAATGAATGGGAAAGATGTTGAGAGTTACAATGACGTTAATAAATATCTTTTTCTAAGAGATGTAGAAAATATTACGGTAGAGCACCAGGATGGTTCTGTAGAAACCATCGAAATTCCTGAAGATATAGGAAGCCAGATGTTCCAGGAAGGGATAATGCAGCCTTTTATACCAATTAATTATCCGGTTCTCGACACCGTTCTTGAAAATAAGTCTGCCGCATTGGCCGGGCTAAAAAAAGGAGATAGCATCATATCTCTGAATAACATTGAAATAGGTTACTGGCACGAGATTGCCCCGGTTTCCAATGAGAATAAAGGAGAAGAGATAGAGGTTATATTCAGGAGAGACGGCGAATTGCAAAGTGTAATGGTGACCCCAGATGAAGATGGGAAACTGGGAATTGGTCCTAAGACCGGTTTGGAGGTACAGACCAAAGAATTTAGTCTGGTAGAAAGTATTAGTGCCGGATTCGATTACGGTTACTGGACTCTTCATGATTATATTGCTCAATTCAAATATGTATTTACCCAGAAAGGAGCTTCCCAGTTAGGTGGTTTTGGTGCTATTGGAGGTCTGTTTCCTGATACCTGGAATTGGTATGGGTTCTGGAACACCACAGCTTTATTATCCATCATTCTTGCTTTTATGAATATACTGCCAATTCCTGCCCTTGATGGCGGCCATGTTATGTTCTTATTATATGAAATGGTAACCGGTAGAAAACCTAATGATAAATTTATGGAGATCGCACAGATGGTAGGTTTCTTTTTATTGATTGCGCTGGTACTTTACGCAAACGGGAATGATATTTACCGCTGGTTATTTGAATAAAATTCAATTCTAATAATATTTAAAAGCAGTCATTAATGGGCTGCTTTTTTTATTAAGGCAATCCGGAACTTAAATAATTTATATATTCATTAAGGTTGGAGGTATCTAAAATATTGACAATCCGATAGATTCAAAAAACTTAAAAAATTCTTCGAAAAAAATCGAAAAAATCTTTTGACAGCATTTAAAATTTGATTTATATTTGCAACCGCTTTGAGAGCAAAACATTCCTCCTTAGCTCAGTTGGTTAGAGCATCTGACTGTTAATCAGAGGGTCCTTGGTTCGAGCCCAAGAGGAGGAGCTACAAAGTGAAAAGCTTGGTGTTTACACCGGGCTTTTTTTATGGGTTTTATTTTGGGCGAGAAGTTTATCCTGAGCGAGGAACGAGTCGAAGGGAGCCCAAGAGGAGGAGCTACAAAGTGAAAAGCCTGGTGTTTACACCGGGCTTTTTTTATGGGTTTTATTTTGGGCGAGAAGTTTATCCTGAGCGAGGAACGAGTCGAAGGGAGCCCAAGAGGAGGAGCTACAAAGTGAAAAGCCTGGTGTTTACGCCGGGCTTTTTTTATGGGAATTATTTTGGGCGAGAAGTTTATCCTGAGCGAGGAACGAGTCGAAGGGAGCCCAAGAGGAGGAGCTACAAAGTGAAAAGCCTGGTGCTTACGCCGGGCTTTTTTTATGGGTTTTACTTTGGGCGAGAAGTTTATCCTGAGCGAGGTACGAGTCGAAGGGAGCCCAAGAGGAGGAGCTACAAAGTGAAAAGCCTGGTATTTATGCCGGGCTTTTTTTATGCAATTAAGGTTTGAGCGTGAGGCTATGCTGAGCTATAAATTAAAAGGTGATTAGTAAAAAACCATGCATAGAGAACACCTGTAGGAAACATTATTAATTTTAACTTAATATATTGTTGATAATAAGGTTAAACTGGTAGTATTTATTTGTTAGCACTTTAAGCACACGCTTATAATCGTTTAGTTTTTGTCGACTTGATGGAAATAGTGTGCAGGGCTGCCCTCTCCGGCAGCCCTTTTTTATCATTTAAATGATACCTTAGGTTTAATGCTATGCTAACATTAACTTAACACTCCTTTTGTTTCTTTGCGGCCGACAAAAACTAAAAAAACGGTTGTAATGAAGAATACATTTTATTTCGTATTTGCTTTTCTTTTGATGTCTTTCAATATGTCTTCGCAGGAGATAAGCGATACTAAATTTGGAAAAGGCCTTATCAATTATACTGCAAAGGATAGCTCTTTTAGTGTAAAGTTTGCTCCCCGCATGCAGTTCAGATCTTATACTATTTTCGATTATGATGGTGAAGATTACGGGAATCCAGAACAGGCTTTCCTAATAAGAAGAGCCAGGTTAAAATTTGATGGCTGGGCACTTACCCCAAAATTAAAATATAAGATCGAGCTGGGATTATCTAACAATGATATTGGGGGAGCTAATCAGTTTACCGCGAATGCTCCTAGATATATTCTGGATGCTGTACTTAAGTGGAACTTCTATGAGAATTTTGAACTATGGGCCGGGCAAACTAAGCTTCCTGGGAACGTAGAGCGTGTAATTTCTTCAGGAAATCTTCAGTTTATAGATCGTTCTATCCTAAACAGCAGGTTCAATATAGACCGTGACATTGGATTGCAATTGCACCATAAGATCAATGTAGGTGAAAACTTTGTTATCAAGGAGAAGTTTGCACTTTCACAGGGAGAAGGTAGAAATATTACTGTAGGAAATCTGGGTGGAATGCAATACACCAGCAGACTGGAATTCTTACCTTTTGGTGAATTTAAGAAAAAAGGTGATTATTCAAATTCTGACCTGGAACGCGAACAAACACCTAAATTAATGGTTGGGGCAGTTTACGATTATAATGATAATGCTGTTAAAACTCGTAGTAACCAGGGTAGTTATATGATTCTTGATAATGGGGATATCTACGAGACAGATATCACTTCTATATTCGTAGACGCTGTTTTTAAATATAAAGGATTGTCTGTAATGACTGAATATGCAAACAGGGAAGCAGATGAACCACTGGCCAGACAACAGGGTGAATCTAATTTTGCTGAATATGTTGTAGCAGAAGGAGACGCGTTTAATTTCCAGGCAGGTTATTTATTTAAGAATAATTACGAGATTGCAGCAAGATATTCAATGAATGATTTCAACGAAATAACGAATTTACTAGACACAGAGCAGTATACTCTTGGTGCTTCTAAATATATTGTTGGACATAAATTGAAAATCCAGGCAGATCTTACCTACGCGAGACAGAACGAAATCAATGATTTCATCTCCTTTAGAGCAGGTTTTGACTTTCACTTTTAAAAAATAACAATTTGGTAACATTAGTTCCTTTTTTTGATTGGATACTTGCACCGCTTTATAAATAGACAAAATGGAAAATATTTATTTATTGATGTTAGTAGCATTAGTGGTTCTTGCCATCGCAGATTTGGTGGTTGGGGTTAGTAATGATGCAGTGAACTTTTTGAACTCAGCGATTGGTTCTAAAGCCATTTCTTTTAAAACTATTATGATCGTGGCCAGCCTGGGAATCTTTTTCGGGGCTGTTTTTTCCAGTGGAATGATGGAAGTAGCACGTAAAGGGATCTTTATGCCCGGCCAGTTCTACTTTGATGAGATCATGATCATTTTTATGGCCGTCATGATAACCGATATATTACTGTTGGATTTCTTTAATACCCTGGGGATGCCTACATCTACCACGGTATCTATTGTCTTCGAATTACTTGGGGCAGCGGTTGTAATGGCGCTTATCAAAATAAGTGCTTCAGATACGCAAACGCTTTCAAACCTGGCAGGATACATAAATACAGATAAAGCAACCGAAATTATTTCGGGAATATTCCTTTCTGTAATCATTGCCTTCACTATTGGTGCTCTGGTGCAGTGGTTGTCCAGACTGGTATTCTCTTTTGAGTATGAAAAGAAGATCAAAAACTTTGGAGCTTTATTTGGAGGGTTCTGTTTGACCGCTATTGGATATTTCATTTTCTTCAAAGGGCTAAAAGGAACTCCTTATTACGATAGTTTTAAAGATATTTTAGCGAGCCAGTGGATTACAGTGATTGGGGTAAGCTTTGTTTTCTGGACACTGTTCTCATGGTTGTTCATGAAGATATTTAAGAAAAGTATTCTTATCATAGTGATCGCGATAGGGACATTTGGTTTGGCCCTGGCATTCTCCGGGAATGACCTGGTGAACTTTATTGGGGTACCTATGGCAGCTTACCACTCTTATGAGGCATGGGTAGCTTCAGGGCAGGCGGCTTCTACTTTCTCTATGGAAGTTTTAAGAGAAAAAGTACCTGCAGAGCCAATTCTGTTATTCATTTCAGGTGGTATTATGGTATTAACCCTATGGTTCTCTAAAAAGGCAAGAACTGTAGCAGAGACTGAAATTGGCCTGTCCAGACAAGGTCATGGAACTGAGAAATTTGATCCTAACATGCTTTCCAGGGCCGTAGTGGCAGGAAGTACAAAACTTGCAGATACGCTAAGACTAATTCTTCCAACTGGAACTAAGAGAAAGATCAGTAAAAGCTTTTATAAGCCAGATGATATTCTTGTAGGTGATAAATCTGAAGAGCAGCCTGCTTTTGATATGATCAGGGCTTCCATCAACTTAACCGTTGCCGGGGTATTGATCTCTATCGCTACCTCTTATAAATTGCCATTATCTACTACCTATGTAACCTTTATGGTCGCGATGGGTACTTCACTTGCAGATAAAGCCTGGGGGAGAGAAAGTGCAGTTTACAGAGTTGCGGGTGTTCTTAATGTAATTGGAGGTTGGTTCTTCACCGCTTTTAGTGCATTCTCTGCAGCAGGTATTCTTACTTATATTATTTACCTAGGAAAAGGACCTGCAATAGCAATACTGCTTTTAGCTGCCATCGGACTTTTAGTAAGAAACTATGTTTCACATAAGAACAAATCGACTGCCAAGGCTGACAAATCCGGGCTTAAGAAGTCTGAAAGCAAAACAGTTCAGGGTATTATTGCTGAAAGTGCCGATAATATCTCCAACGTTGTTTCGAGGTCGAACAAAATTTACTCTGATGTTTTAACAGGTCTTGCCAAGCAGGATAAAAAGAAACTGAAGAAGAGTAAAAAAGGTGTGGATAAACTAGAGGCTGAGATCGAAGAACTGCGCGATCATATCTTCTTCTTCATCAAAAGTCTTGATGAGACCAGCGTGAGAGGAAGTAGTTTCTATATCGCTATTCTTGGTCACCTTACAGATATTGCTCAATCATTGGAATATATTTCTAAAAAGAGTCACAAGCATGTGAATAATAATCACAAGCCACTTAAATACAATCAAATTATCGATCTTAAAGAGGTAGATGATACTTTAAGTGAATTGCTTACAAAGATCGATAGAATTTTTACCGAAAGGAATTTTACTGAGATAAGTGATATTGTTGCATCTAAATCAAGAATGCTGCAATCTATCAATGATAAGATAGAATCGCAGGTTGCAAGAACAAGAACTGAAGAATCCAGTCCAAAGAATACAACTTTGTATTTTAACCTGTTACTTGAGACTAAGGAATTGATGAATGCGATCATGAATCTTATGGAGGAGTATAACTCCAGTTATAAAAAGGTATAATCATATTTAAACCTTCAAATTAAAAGCCACTCTGAGAAGAGGGGCTTTTCTATTTATTTCTTACCGGAAGTAAAAAGCTCTGATGGCCATTTCTGGAATTTAGTTATATTAATGACATAACTTATTCATATGATCAAAACCCTGAATAATATTCAGATAGAAATTTCCAAAGGGGATATCGCTGTACAGCCGGGCCTGGATGCGGTGGTAAACGCTGCAAACTCGATGCTGGCTCCCGGCGGTGGTGTTGCCGGTGCGATTCATAGCAAAGCCGGACCAGATTTATATAAGGAATGTAAAGATCTTGCACCTATTTTACCAGGTGAGGCGGTGATTACTAAAGCTTTTGGTCTGCCAAATAAATATATAATCCATTGCTTGGGTCCGGTCTATGGCAAAGATATTCCCGGGGACAAATTCCTGGCTGCCTGTTACCAAAACTCCATCAATCTGGCAGATAAGCATAAACTACAATCAATCGGTTTTCCGGCTATTTCCACAGGTATTTTTGGATATCCTCCTTTAGAAGCTATAGATGTTGTTTTTAATACAGTTTTAGGAGTATTGCCCCGAATTCAGCATCTCAAAAAGATTAAATTTGTGTTATTCAGCGATGAGGACTTTAATCTGTATAAATCAAAACTGGCCCAAATAAGTCCGGGCTAACCTAACTTATTTCAATGAATAATTTTTCTGCTACATATACAGACCAGTATCAACTGGCAATGGCCCAGGTTTATTTTAAAAAAGGACATAAAGATCATCAGGCTATCTTTGATTATTATTTCAGGGAACTTCCATATAACGGTGGGTATGCAGTATTTTCAGGGTTGGAATATCTTTTGGAGATACTTTCTAATATAAGATTTACAGATACAGATCTTGAGTTTTTAAAATCCCAGGCATTTGAAGATGATTTTTTGAAGTACCTGAAAGATTTCAAATTCAGGGGTTCGGTTTATTCCTCACAGGAAGGGGATATCATCTTTCCAACCAGGCCTGTTTTACAGGTTGAAGCGAATATTATTGAAGCGCAGATCATTGAAACCATTCTCCTGAATCTATTAAACTTTCAGACGCTTATTGCCACCAAGGCCAGCAGAATAAGGGAAGTGGCCGGACACGCCAGTTTGCTGGACTTTGGCCTTAGACGGGCCCAGGCGACAGGAGGCTATTTTGCCACCAGGGCGGCAATAGTGGGAGGATTTGATGGCACCAGTAATGTGCTTGCGGGCAAAGAATTTGGAATTCCTGTTTCAGGCACTATGGCACATTCCTATGTACAGAGCTATGATGATGAACTGGAGGCTTTCAGGGATTTCGCTGCGGGCAGACCTAAGGACTGTGTGTTACTGGTGGATACCTATAATACTCTAAAAAGCGGTGTCCCCAATGCTATTAAGGTGGCCAAGGAAATGGAAGAAAGGGGAGAACGGCTTTTAGCCATCAGGCTGGATAGTGGTGACCTTTCTTATTTTTCTAAACAAAGCCGGAAATTACTTGATGAAGCAGGCCTGGATTATGTAAAGATCGCTGCTTCAAATCAGCTGGATGAATATGTAATCAAAAGTCTTCTGGAACAGCAATCGCCCATTGATATTTTTGGCGTTGGCACTAACCTGGTGACCGGAGACCCCGATGGAGCCCTTGACGGTGTTTATAAGCTGGCATATTCCAATGGTAAACCCAGGATTAAGATATCTGAAAGCATAGTTAAGATAACGCTCCCGCATAAAAAGCAGGTATTCAGAATAAAAGATGATAACGGGAAATGTATTGGAGCAGATGCCATAGCTCTTTCTAACCAGGAAAGGGTGATGCAGATGTTCCACCCTTTTGAACCCTATAAATCCATGGAACTTTCTAAATTCCACCAGGAACCACTTTTGCAAAAAGTGATGGAAAACGGGGAGATGCTCATTAACAAACGTAGTCTGCAGGATATTTCAGCTTATTCCCGGGAACGACTATCAGAACTACCTTTGGAATACAAGCGATTTAACAATCCGCATATATATAAAATTGGTATTAGTGGGGCGTTAAGGGACGAACGGGAAAAACTGATCACAACCTATAAAGAGAAATTAAAATGAATGCCTTAATAATAATCGATGTTCAAAATGATTTTATGCCCGGTGGTTCACTGGCCGTGCCAAAAGGGGACGAGGTCCTGCCGGTGATCAATACCTTGCAGGATAAATTCGACCTGGTGCTGGCAACTCAGGACTGGCATCCGGAACGCCACGCCAGTTTTTCAACCTCACATGAAAGGGCAAAGGAATTTGATGTAATTAAGATTGAAGGCCTGGACCAGGTTCTGTGGCCGGAACATTGTATACAAAATACCCAGGGAGCAGAATTCCACCAAAACCTGGAAACAGCGAAAATCGAAGCCATATTCAGAAAGGGAACCAACCCTAATATCGATAGCTACAGTGGTTTTTATGATAATGCTCACCTCAAATCCACTGGGCTCGGAGGTTACCTGAAAGATAAGCAGGTCGGGAAACTTTTTTTCTGTGGCCTTGCTGCTGAATATTGTGTTTACTTTTCTATACTGGACGCTATTAGTGAAGGTTTTGACGCCACTTTGATTGAAGATGCCACCAGGGCACTCAATGCGAACGATTTCGAAAAGGCAAAAATAGATATCCTTAGAAAAGGAGGAAAGGTGATAAGTTCCGGGGAATTAAAATTCTAGAAATTGAGATAATAGATGTACCCGATATTGAACCAGAGTACAAAATCATTGAACTTGTTCTGTGGACGCTGCACATCAAGTCCTTCAATCTTATCTGAATCATAATAAATCGCCCTGGCTTCCAGCTGCAGATCGTTGAATCTTCCCAGGCGGTATCTCACCCCGCCCATTCCCTGAATTGCAAAAGTATTCCCGGGTTCAAGAAATAGTCCATCTTCAAACGTATTAAACAAAACTTTGGGATTGTCCAGCGGTCCCAGGTCTGAGTACGCGCCCGGTCTAAAATGAACAAAGTTCACCCCAAGCCCTATAAACGGAGCAAATAAAACCCCAAAATCCCGGGCTTCCTTTATTCCGAAGAAGTGATATTCCAGGGTTAGACCACCCTGGTATAATTCAGTATTTCCGTGCATGGCTCTCAACTGGGCACCGCCTTCAGTGTTTTTTGAGGCAACCGGGCCAAAATGATCCAGCTTGGAACGCATATAATCTATCTCAGATCGTATCCTGAAATGTTTGGTGAAAAAAAGTGCGGTAGGGCGGCAACTACATTCAGGTTTAAAGGCAAAGTTCATATAGTGTACCAGTCCAATTCCAAATCCCTCATTTTCCAGGTTGTTTCGAACGTTCCACCTTTCACCATAATCTGTAAAAAAACCGGCCGGACCGGTAATGACTCCAAGTTCGTGAGAAATATTCAGCTGAGCCTGTGTTCTACCCGGGCAAAGCGAGAGTGCAAGCAGAATAAAAATAAATGCCCTGGTATAAATCATGAGTATTGCCTAGTAGTATCAACAAATATAGCAAAACTACAATAACGAAATTTCTAATGGCATTAGTATTCCGGGGGACTTTTAAGATAAAAGTTAATTTTATATCAAATGATAAAATGAAAGTTTTAATCCTTAGAGAATATTTATATTTGCGGCAGTATTTGGATAAAATATTTATAATTTAATAATAGTGCCAGTCATTATGGAAGAAAACATCAAAAAGTTCCTGGATAAAGTATCAGCCAGAAATCAAAATGAGCCGGAATTTATGCAAGCGGTTCATGAAGTAGCTGAGACGGTGATTCCTTTTATCGAAAAAAATAAAAAATACCAGAACAAAATGCTTCTGGAAAGAATGGTGGAGCCGGAGAGAGTCGTGATGTTCAGAGTGCCGTGGTTGGATGATAAGGGAGATATCCAGGTAAACAGAGGTTTCCGGATACAAATGAATTCAGCAATTGGACCATATAAAGGAGGTTTGCGTTTTCATCCTTCAGTAAACCTTAGTATTCTTAAATTCCTCGCTTTTGAGCAGGTGTTTAAAAACAGTCTTACAACCCTGCCTATGGGTGGTGGTAAAGGAGGATCAGACTTTGATCCAAAAGGAAAATCAGATAATGAGGTGATGAAATTTTGCCAGAGTTTCATGACCGAACTTCAAAGACATATTGGTGCTAACTGTGATGTGCCAGCCGGTGACATTGGAGTAGGTGGCCGTGAGATAGGTTATTTATTCGGGCAGTATAAAAGAATCCAGAATGAATTTACCGGTATTCTCACCGGGAAAGGACTTTCTTATGGTGGTTCCTTGATAAGACCTGAAGCTACAGGTTATGGGAATGTATATTTTGCCCAGAATATGCTGAAGACAAGAAATGAAAAACTTAAAGGGAAGACTGTGGTAATTTCCGGAGCAGGGAATGTAGCGCAGTACGCTGCTGAAAAAGCTACTGAACTGGGTGCGAAAATCGTGACCATGTCAGACTCTGGTGGTTTCATTTATGATAAAGATGGGATTGATGCAGAAAAACTTCAATTCATCATGGAGTTGAAAAATGAGAAAAGAGGACGAATCAGCGAGTATGTTGATGAATATCCTTCAGCAGAATATCACGAAGGTAAAACTCCGTGGGGAATTAAATGTGATGTAGCGCTTCCTTGTGCTACTCAAAACGAGCTGCATAAAGAAGACGCCAGGACGTTGGTTGATAATGGATGTATTTGCGTGGGCGAGGGAGCCAATATGCCATGTACTCCAGAAGCAATTGAGATCTTCCATAAGGAAAAAATATTATTCTCTCCGGGGAAAGCTTCCAATGCTGGTGGTGTTGCCACTTCAGGTTTAGAAATGTCGCAGAACTCAATGAGATATAACTGGACAGCTGAAGAAGTTGATAAAAAGCTTCATGAGATCATGAACGATATTCATGAAAAATGTGTGGAGTATGGTAAAGATGAAGATGGTTATATAGACTACGTGAAGGGAGCCAATATTGCAGGTTTCGTAAAAGTGGCAGATGCAATGCTGGCGCAGGGAGTAGTATAACTCACTATTTCAAGATAACGGAGAGGCCGTTTAATAAGTCAAGAAAACGTCGTCCTGGTTTTATTTCAGGATATTAATAATTGAAGATCTAATTCAATTAAAAGCTGAAACTCCCGATGCGTCGGGGCAGCTTGACGAAAAAAGGCTTTTTAAACGGTCTCTTTTTTTATAAATTCACGTCAAATTTTCTGAATGCTCATTCAAACCAAAGCAATAATAATTAGCGCTTTAAAGTATGCTGAGGCAGATCTTATTGTCAAGGCATATACTCTTTCAGATGGGTTGTGTACCTATATGCTAAAGGGGGTTTTGAAGTCTAAAAAAGGGAAATTTAAAGCGTCAATGTTCCAGAGTCTTACGCAGCTAGACATTGTTGCCAATCATCGTGGCGGCGGAAAGATGGAATATCTCAAGGAAGCTCGGGTTATTGGGAATTACCAGACCTTGCACACGCATCCCGTGAAGCAGGCAATGAGCATGTTCCTGGCTGAAATGCTGCGGAATACCATTCAGGAAGAAGAAAGCAATGAGCCGCTTTTTCAATATCTCGAGTATAGCCTTGGCGTTCTTGATACCTCAGAACGTATCGCAAATTTTCATTTATTGTTTTTGTTGAATCTTACCAGGTATTTGGGTTTTCAACCAGAGACAGAATGGAGAGACCTGCCTGTTTTCAATTTACTGGACGGGGTGTTCCAGGAAATTTCAACGAATGATTACTGTATAGAAGGTAAAAATGTAGATTTGCTGAAAAGTCTCTTGGGCACTGATTTTGATGCCTTAGCTAACATAAAATTGAATCAGACTTCACGCAATGATTTTCTCAATATGCTGCTTTTGTACTATAGTCTGCATATTGAAGGTTTTCGCAAACCAAAATCTTTAAGCGTTTTAAATGAAATTTTCGGTTAAATGCGATTAACACTACTTTTCTTATTTACTTTAATTTTCAATTTTTCTTCAGCACAGGAAATTACCGTTCTGGATAATAGTACCGGGCAGCCGGTAAAGGAGGTAGCGATTTACAATAAGGACAGATCTGTATCTATTATTACCGGTGAATCCGGGAAAGCAGATATTTCAGATTTTTCAGATACTGAGGTGATCATTTTTAGCTCGCCATATTATCTGGAAGCTTACCGCAGAAAACGGGAAATCGTTAATAACAGCAATATCGTGTTGTTGCATTCAAGTGAAAATCAACTTGACCAGGTAACCCTTTCTGTAGCCAGGTTTAAATTGAAAAAAAATGAGATCCCCCAGAAAATAGTAAGTATTTCCCCTTCAGAAATCAAAATGGTGAGTCCGCAAACCTCTGCAGATTTACTGGAAAGTACCGGGCAGGTTTTTGTGCAAAAGAGCCAATTGGGAGGCGGAAGCCCCATGATAAGAGGATTCTCAACAAACAGACTGCTTTTAACCGTGGATGGGGTTCGTATGAATTCTGCTATTTTCAGAAGCGGAAACTTGCAAAATGTCATTTCTGTAGATCCTCTTATGGTTGAGAGTGCCGAGGTTATCCTTGGTCCGGGTTCTGTGATTTATGGAAGTGATGCTATTGGAGGCGTCTTGAATTTCTTTACCCTGAAGCCGAATTTCAGTTTTAAGGAAGGTGCCTCTGTTTCAGGAAATATTTATACCCGGTTCTCTACCGCGAATAATGAAAATACGGTCCATGCAGATGTGAATATCGGTCGGGAAAACTGGGCTTTCAGGTCTGGGCTTACCTATTCGGATTTTGGTGATCTCAAAATGGGAGAGCATGGTCCGGATGATTACCTTCGAAGGGAATATACGGTTCAGGAAAATGGGGTGGATGTGATGGTAAGGAATGAGGATCCGCTGGTTCAAAAACCTACGGGTTATGAACAAATAAATCTGCTTCAGAAAATAAAATATATGCCCTCCAAAGACTGGGATTTTAATCTTGGTATTATCTATTCAGAGACCTCAGATTTTCCGCGTTATGACAGACTTTACCGCAAGCGGGATGGAGTGTTTCGCGCTGCCGAGTGGTACTATGGTCCCCAGAAATGGTTCTTTGGAAGTTTCAATATCAATCACAGAAGTGATTCTCAAATTTATGACCGGGTACAGTTCACCGCGGCATATCAAAATTTTGGCGAAAGCAGGAATGACCGGAATTTTGGAGAGAATATACTTTTTACCACCGAAGAAAATGTAGATGCCTGGTCTGGTAACCTTGATTTTGAGAAAGATTTTGGTAATAGTAAACTGTTTTACGGGTTAGAATATGTGTTGAATAAAGTTTCTTCAGAGGGAAGATTTCGCGATATCCAAACCTTAGACACAGGGGAAACTGCCAGCAGGTATCCCGATGCTTCCATGTGGCAATCCATGGCCTTTTATTCCAGTTATCAATGGAAGTTGAGGGAAGATCTATCCTTGCAATCGGGTTTCAGGTATAATTATATTTTAATAGATGCAGATTTCTCTCACCGCTTCTATGATTTTCCCTTTGAAAATGCAGATATCAATACCGGTGCTTTAACGGGAAGCCTGGGTATAAACTGGAGGCAAAATGATTTTGTGGGCTGGAGACTTGGCCTTTCAACCGCATTTCGTGCTCCAAATATCGATGATATAGGGAAGATATTTGATTCCGAACCTGGATCTGTAGTAGTTCCTAATCCAAATCTTAGATCTGAATATGCCTACAATGCTGAACTTGGAGCCGACTTCAATTTCAACGAAAATATTCGCCTGGCCCTTACAGGGTATTATACTTACCTGGAAAATGCCATGGTACGCCGTGATTTTAATTTAAACGGAGAAACAGAAATTGAATATCAGGGAGAGCTAAGCCGGGTACAGGCTATTCAGAACGTGGCCAATGCCTATGTTTATGGGGTTGAAGCTGGTTTGGAAGTAGATTTTTCTGTTGCGCTCAGGTTAAAGTCCCAATTCAGTTATACCCATGGGGAAGAAAATGAAGGTGGAGAGTATGTGCCTTTGAGACATGCTGCCCCTTTATTTGGAAATACCCATTTGATCTGGAATAAAAGAAGATTGAAATTTGATCTTTTTGCTGAATATAACGGGCAGTTCGATTTTGAGGATCTTGCGCCCGGAGAACAGGATAAAGCTTACCTGTATGCCCTGGATGAGAATGGGAATCCTTACTCGCCGGCATGGTATACCTTGAATCTAACCGGGCAGTATGAATTGAATGCTAACTGGCTCGCTACCGCTTCCATAGAAAATATTACAGATCAGCGCTACCGCACCTATTCATCGGGTATTGCCTCTGCCGGGAGAAATCTAATCCTGGCGCTTTCCTATACCTTTTAACCTGGTATTTTTAAAATGTGTTAATCTCCAGGGGATTAAGGATTCCTGTCAGAATTAATCCACATGTATTTTAGCTTAGAATAATATCATCTTTTGTTTAAAATCCTTATTTTCGCACATCATTTGAAAAATGGATAAAATGAGCAAAAAATTCCCTGAATACAAAGGTCTTGACCTGCCTAAAGTGGCAGAAGAAATCCTAAATTATTGGGAAGAGAATGATATTTTCGACAAGAGCGTATCTACCCGCGAAGGAAAAGAACCTTATATATTTTTTGAAGGTCCTCCTTCAGCAAATGGTTTGCCGGGAATTCATCATGTGATGGCTCGTTCTATCAAAGATATTTTTTGCCGTTATAAGACTCAAAAAGGATTTCAGGTTAAACGAAAAGCAGGGTGGGATACTCATGGTCTTCCTATCGAGCTTGGAGTGGAAAAAGAACTTGGAATCACTAAGGAAGATATTGGAACCAAAATAAGCGTTGAAAAATATAACGAAGCCTGCAAAAATGCGGTGATGCGTTATACCGATGTCTGGAATGACCTTACCAAAAAGATGGGTTATTGGGTAGATATGGAAGATCCATACATTACCTATAAGTCCAAATATATGGAAACAGTCTGGTGGCTGCTTTCTGAGATCTATAAAAAGGATCTTATCTATAAAGGCTACACCATTCAGCCTTATTCACCAAAAGCGGGAACAGGTTTGAGCTCCCATGAGCTTAACCAGCCCGGCACTTATCAGGACGTAACCGATACCACGGTGACGGCAATGTTCAAAGTAAAAGAAGATACACTTCCTGATTTTCTAAAGGAAATTCCGAATTTGTATTTTATTGCATGGACCACAACTCCATGGACCCTGCCTTCGAATACCGCATTAACCGTTGGTCCTAAGATCGACTACGTTGCAGTAAGAACCTACAATCAATATACCTTCGAGCCGGTTAGTATTATCGTGGCGAAGGAGCTTGCTGAAAAGCAATTCGATAAGAAATTCAGAAAAGCAGAATCTGAAGAAGATCTGAATTCCTATTCAAAAGAGGACAAGAAGATCCCTTATTTAATTGGAGAAAGTTTTCCCGGAAAAGATCTTGTTGGGATCAAATATGAGCAATTACTGCCGTATGCCCAGCCAAATGATAATCCTGAAAACGCCTTCAGAATAATTTCCGGAGATTTTGTAACTACAGAAGATGGTACCGGTATCGTGCATACCGCGCCAACCTTTGGTGCAGACGATGCCCTGGTGGCCAAACAGGCAACTCCTGAAGTGCCGCCACTCCTGGTTAAAGATGAGAATGGAAATTTAGTTCCTCTTGTAGATCTTCAGGGAAAGTTCAGACCAGAAATGGGTGAACTGGCCGGGAAGTATGTGAAGAATGAATATTATGACGAAGGACAGGCTCCGGAGAAATCTGTAGATGTTGAGATCGCCATTAAATTAAAAGAAGAGAACAGGGCCTTTAAAGTGGAAAAATATGTTCACAGCTACCCAAATTGCTGGAGAACAGATAAGCCTGTATTATATTATCCATTGGATTCATGGTTTATTAAAGTGACCGAATTCAAGGACAGAATGCATGAGCTAAACCAGACCATTAACTGGAAACCAAAATCTACCGGTGAGGGGCGTTTTGGAAACTGGCTGGCAAATGCCAATGACTGGAACCTAAGCCGTAGCCGGTACTGGGGAATCCCATTACCAATTTGGAGAACCGAAGATGGAGTAGAAGTAAAGGTAATTGGTTCTGTAGCTCAGCTTAAGGAAGAAATGGCGAAAGCCGTTGAGGCAGGAGTTCTTGAGAAAGATATTTTCGAAGACTTTGAGCCGGGTAATATGAGCGAGGAGAACTACGAAAAGGTAGATCTTCATAAGAATGTGGTAGATGGTATTACCCTTGTTTCAGATTCTGGTAAACCGATGAAACGTGAGGCAGACCTTATTGATGTTTGGTTTGATTCCGGTTCTATGCCATATTCGCAATGGCATTATCCTTTCGAGAACAAGGAAAAAGTAGAAGATAAATGGCGTAAAGCCGATTTTATAGCAGAAGGGGTAGACCAGACACGTGGCTGGTTCTATACTTTACATGCTATCGCAACTATGATCTTTGATGATGTTGCATACAAAAATGTGGTTTCTAATGGACTGGTACTGGACAAGAAAGGTCAGAAAATGTCCAAGCGCCTGGGGAATGCGGTAGACCCGTTCGAGACCCTTGCAGCCTTTGGACCAGATGCTACGCGCTGGTACATGATTTCCAATGCGAATCCTTGGGATAATTTAAAATTCGATATAGAGGGAATTGGAGAGGTTCAGCGTAAATTCTTCGGAACCTTATACAATACTTATTCATTCTTTACGCTATATGCTAATATCGATGAATTCAGTTATGCTGAAGATGATGTAGCTTTAGAGCAAAGACCCGAAATAGACCGGTGGATACTTTCAGAATTGCATACGCTTATTGATAAAGTAGATAAGTTCTATGCCGATTATGAGCCAACTAAAGCGACCAGGGCAATTTCAGAATTCGTTCAGGAGAACCTTAGTAACTGGTTTGTTAGATTAAGCAGGAGAAGATTCTGGAAGGGAGATTATGAGCAGGATAAGATCTCTGCTTATCAAACTCTTTATACCTGCCTGGAGACGGTTGCGAAATTAGGAGCTCCGGTAGCGCCGTTCTTTATGGATAGGTTATTTAAAGACCTGAATACGGCCACAGGTAGAGATTCATCAGAATCTGTGCATATCGCTGATTTCCCGGTTTATGAACCAAAATTTGTTGATAAATCTTTGGAAAGGAAGATGGAGAAAGCTCAAACCATCTCTTCTTTAGTGCTTTCACTGCGTAAAAAGGAGATGATCAAAGTGCGTCAGCCATTGCAAAGAATAATGATACCGGTACTTGACGAAACTCAGAAAAAAGAGATCGAAGCAGTGGAAGATTTGATCAAATCTGAAGTAAATGTTAAGGAAATCCAAATAATTGATGATGCTTCCGGCCTGCTAGTGAAGCAGATAAAGCCTAATTTTAGAGTTTTAGGACCTAGATTTGGAAAAGATATAAAGCTGATTGTCAGTAAGATAGGTCAGTTTGGCGCAGAAGAAATTTCTGAAATTGAACGCAAAGGGGAAATAGAGATAGAAATAAACAAAAATTTTGTTAAATTGTCTCTTGAAGAAGTGGAGATATCCTCTCAGGATATTGAAGGATGGTTAGTTGCCAGTAATGGTGGCTTAACAGTAGCACTGGACGTTAGTATCAGTCCGGAGTTGAAAAAGGAAGGTGTTGCTAGGGAATTGGTGAACAGGATCCAGAACCTCCGAAAGGATTCAGGCTACGAAGTGACTGATACAATAGATGTTACCCTACAAAAGGACGGTATAATCGAGGATGCCGTTAACGATAATATAACTTATATTAAAAACGAAACATTAACTGCAACACTCGAATTTGCAGAGGTGGTAGATGAAGGTGCTGAAGTCGAATTTGATGAAGTTGCCACCAAATTGTTTATTAAAAAACATTAGCCATGTCTACAGATGTAAAAGAACGTTACAGTGATGCCGATCTGGCAGAGTTTAAGGCTCTGATCAAAAAGAAGATCGAGAAAGCGCAGGAACAACTTGAGCTCTATCAAAATGCTTACAAGAATGATGGAAATAATGGTACAGATGATACCTCTCCAACATTTAAAGCTTTTGAAGAAGGAAGTGAGACAATGAGTAAAGAAGCGAATTCCCAGCTGGCTATTCGTCAGGAAAAGTTTATCAGAGATCTTAAGAATGCGTTGATGCGCATCGAGAATAAGACTTATGGTATATGCAGAGTTACCGGGAAGCTTATCGCTAAAGAAAGATTACTCCTTGTTCCGCATGCAACTCTTAGCATTGAGGCTAAGAACATGCAGCGCTAACCTGTAAATTTTAAGAATTTAAAAACGTCCGGATAATTACGTCCGGACGTTTTACTTTTATTGGCAAAGATGGTGAAGACGTTGCTTTTGATTAGTTTGCTTTTTAGTTCGGTAGTTTTTTCGCAGAAAGATACAGCTGAGGTTATAGACGCTTCAGAGATTCAAAATATCCAGATAGAGACAGATGAGGTTTATCTTATCAGGATAATTTCTACCAATACCAGCCATATAAAAATAAGGACCCATTCTGAGGGAGAATATTTTAACCGGATTATTGTAAATTCAGAAATAGCCGGAAATATCCTGACGATCTCTACTCAATACCCTGAAGAACTTAGAGGCGGCTATGATAAATTGAGTGCACATAAGGTTTTTTCACTGGAAATTGAAATGGAGGTTCCTTCGGGATTACAGGTAAATGTTCAATCTAATATAGCTTCACTGCACTGCTCAGGGAAATTCGAATCCATCTTTGCTGAATTAAAACAGGGTTACTGCAAACTTCTTGAATTTACCGGGAGTGCCGTGGTTAATACATTCTCGGGTTATATTCACGTAGAAACTTCAACAGGAATGATCGAGGCCAGCAGTAGAAATGGCCGCGTGGATATTCCTGAATTTCTACCTGGTCGAAATCCGTTAAAACTCGCCAGTATAGACGGCAACATTATGGTGCGAAAAACTAAATAATATTAGTATTTTTGACCCGTTTTCAAACAAAAAAGATCCATGTCCCTTAAAAAAGCAGGAATACTTATCATTTTGGTCCTTTTAATAGATCAAATTTCCAAGTTATATATTAAAACTAATTTTGCCTTAGGGGAAGAAATCGAGGTTTTTGACTGGTTCAGAATTCTTTTTGTAGAGAACGAAGGTATGGCCTGGGGTACTAAAATACCTGGGGAATACGGGAAATTAGCCTTAACCCTTTTTCGTCTTATTGCCATTGTGGGTATTGGATACTGGTTATGGGATTCAGTGAAAAAAGGAGGTTCAAGGATTCTTATAATCTCTATTGCCCTGATCTTTGCCGGAGCTTTTGGTAACATTATAGATTCGGTTTTCTATGGAATTATCTTCAACGACAGTTACGGGCAGGTAGCGAGCTTTTTACCGAAAGGTGGAGGCTACAGTTCTCTTTTCCATGGGAAGGTCGTAGACATGCTTTATTTCCCTCTTTGGAAGGGCTATTTACCCGAGTGGATCCCGTTCTGGGGTGGAAAATATTTCACTTTCTTTGAACCGGTCTTTAATATTGCAGATTCTGCAATAAGCGTTGGAGTGGCTATGTTGTTATTGTTCAACAAAAGAGCATTCCCAAAAGAGAAAAAGTCTGAAAATTAAGATTTAAGCGGCAGTTTTTTCAAAGATCTTTTCGAACTTTTTAAGTTCTATTGGTTTTATAAGGTAGTCGGTGACCAGGTTAAAAGATTTGGCTCTCTCAAGATCACGAGGATCTATAGAGGAACTCACCACGTAAAGAGTGATCTTTTTATTCAGGCTGTTCTTGATCTTTATAAATTCATTTAGGAATTCCCAGCCATCCATAACTGGCATATTAAGGTCCAGAAAGATAATGTCTGGCAGCTTATCTTCATCGGTGACATTTTCCATAATGTCCTTGAAATAATCTAAAGCCTCTTTCCCGTTCTTGTAAATGAGAAGGTTCTCTGAAAGTTTTTTGATCTCAATGATCTTCTTAACTAAGTTCACGTATATCTTATCATCATCGATGATACACGCTAGTTCTACTTTTTGCCCCATTGTAATAGAATCTAGAATTTGATTTTAAATGTTGTACCTATATTTAAGGTACTGCTAACAGATATAGTACCCCCAAGGGCCTCTACCTGGTTTTTCGTTATAAACAAGCCAATTCCTTTTGCCTCGGGATTACTGGGATGAAAGGTTTTATACATGCCAAACATCTTTTCACCATATTCATCGAGGTCTATACCCATACCATTGTCGCTGACTTCTAAGTATTCTTTGTCGTTCTCGACGTAGGTCTGTATAAAAATGACTGGTTTTCGCCCCGGCTGTTTATACCGGATAGCGTTCGTGATTAAATTTAGTAAAATACTTTCAAGATACTCAGGGATATAGCGAATTTCTTTCAAGTCTTGAAATTCAGCGACGATTTTTGCATTTTCTCGATTAATCAGTGAAGAAATTGATGCTAGAACAACCTCAAGGGCAGTTTCAAACTTAATTGTAACCGGTTCTTTCTTCAATGATGTCTGGATACTTACAATATCATTCAGTCTGGAAATAGCAGAATCAAGGTTGTCTGAAACATCCTCCACATTTGCCAGCAGATCGAGTTTGTCACGATCTGTTTTCGATTCCCGTAGCAGTTCAACAATGAGGCTAAGATTGCTGCTATGAGATCGCAGGTGATGAGACACTATATGGGCAAAGTTGAATAATCTCGAATTTTGTGTGGCGATAATATCCAGTGAGTTCTGCAGGTTAAGCTCATTGTTTTTGTTCTCATCGATATTTTGAAGAACACCTCTTATTCCTACAACTTCCTGTTCGTCATTATAGACCGGTTTCCCTGTAAGTCTTACCCAAAATTCCCGATGCTGAAAAGAGACCATTTTAAGTTCCAGTTTAAAAGGAATTCCGAAGTTTTCGCACTTGTCAAAAGCATTCCGCATCCGGTTGTGGTGCTCCTTGGCATAGAATTTCATACGGTCTTTATATGCCGGCTGGAAATCGCGGGGGCATTCAACGATCTTCAGAGACACATCATCCCAGTAGATATTCTTATTTACGGTATCCACATACCAGCCTCCGGTAGAGGTCATCTCTGCAGTTTCCCGGTAATAGAAAAAATTCTCTTCTATCGTGTATTGATCACGCTTGGTTTGATGGATATTTACGAATAGCAGAACGGCCGTTTCACGAAACTCGGTATCGCGGGTTTTTTGGTTCTTACATTCGAACCAGCGGTACTTGCCATTCTCGAGCTTTAATTTTATCTCAAAACTAAACGGCTCATTTTCCTTGATAAGCTTTTCGAAATGTATTCTGAAATCGTAGCGGTAATCTGGATGCAGGATATGATTTATAAAAAACTCGAACCTGTCTTCTTCAATCTCGGGTTGGCCTACCAGTATGTTGAAATGGTTAGACCAAACGATATCCTTGGAAAAAAGATTAATTTTCCAGTAGGCAATGTCAAAGTCTTCCAGTATACTGTTTAACTGCAGATCGTTAAGCATCAAAGAGATTTGTTCAGGTTAAAAATAACGTATTAAGCCTTTCCCTACAAAAATTATTTTTTACCAAAGTCATAAATCTTTTCAGGGGTCACACAGTAGTCCAGCGGAATATCATCCTGAATGATCTCTTTTATCTCTTGCACCGGTTCAAAAAATGAAAGCCCTACTTTGATAATTTCAGGTTTACAGGATGCCAGGAACCGGTCGTAAAAACCTTTACCATAACCTATACGATGCCCCTGTTTATCGAATGCCAGCAAGGGAACAAATATAACTTCCAGTTTTTCACTGGCTATCTCTATACCATCTACCGGTTCAGGGATTCCCCAGCGGTTTTTCTTAATCACGGTATGATCTGTTAACAGGTAGTTCTGCATCTCACCGGTACCAAAATTGGTCTTCGGAATAATTACTTCCTTGTCTTTTCCCTGGAGAATATGTAATAAATACTCGGTATCTATTTCTTTTTTTTCAGAAATACTAAGAAAGATATGGTAATATCTGTGATCCCAGATGGATAACTGAAGGGTTCTGTTGGCTATTTCAAGACTCTTTTCTTCAATTTCTGAAGGTTCCAAAGTTTTCCTCAGATCCTTGTATTTTTTTCTAAGCTCCTCCTTGTTCATGTTCCTCTGTTTTAGGCTGCACAGAAATATGAAAAATGGCATCTCCCTGATACACGATAGGGGATTCATTTACATTAATGACATAACCCTCGCTGACGCTCTTGATCTTATGGCTGAATTTTCCGTAAGGGTCTGTAATGGTGGCGATATACTCTCCTTTTACCACATGTTTACCACAAGGTATTTTCACATGAAGCAGTCCGCTGTATTTCGCCCTAAGCCAGGCGCTGCTGCCAATGAGCACCGTTTCCTTTTTTACTTCAGGATAATCGAATTTTGGAGCGAGCATATCCAGGTGACTCAGTATCCTCATAGCTCCTTCAACTCCATATCTGGCGACCTCCTTATTACTGTCCTGGGATTTTCCACCTTCAAATAATAGTACAGGTATACCTAATTTTGAACAGGTTTCCCTGTATGATTTGGTAATGGTCTTTGAGTGAATCGTAAAAGGAGCATTAAAGATCTTCGCATATTTTATACTTTGCTCATCTCCTTTTTTCACCCTGATTTGCGGGGCATTAAATCGTGCTGCGCCACCGGTATGAAAATCCAGACAAAAGTCGGCGATAGGTAAGATCTTTTTTACAAACTGGAAAGCGAATCGACTCGCCAGAGAGCCGTTTTTGGTACCCGGAAATACCCGGTTTAGATCTCTGCCATCGGGGAATTCCCGTGCCATATTCAAAAAGCCGAAAATGTTTACAATAGGAATGCAAATGATCGTTCCGGTTTTTGGTTTATTAATGCCTTTAGAGATGATTTGGCGAACTACTTCCACACCATTGATCTCATCTCCATGAATACCTGCCGTTAACAAAACTACCGGGCCGGGTTTTTTGGAACGCTCAATGATCACTGGTACTTCCACCGAAGTGGTTGTATACAGCTTAGCCATATTGAAATTAATAGTGGCGCCTTTTCCCGGTAATACTTTTTCACCTAAAATTTCAAGAACATTGTTCTTGTCTATACGGGGCATAAACTATACGTTTCGTTCTATATATCTAATAATCGTCTTGGCGATATCCTTCCCGGTAGCAGCCTCGATGCCTTCCAGACCCGGAGAACTGTTCACTTCCAGGATAAGCGGGCCACGACTACTCTGCAGCATATCTACCCCGGCAACACCAAGGGCCATGGCTTTTGCCGCTTTGATGGCAGCGTTCTCCTCTTCATCTGTAAGCTGAATAACTGTGGCGGATCCACCACGGTGTAAGTTAGATCTGAATTCACCGTCTTTACCCTGTCTTTTCATAGCTCCAACCACCTGGCCGTCTACTACGAATGCACGAATATCTGCTCCACCGGCTTCTTTTATAAATTCCTGAACAATTACCCTGGCCTGCAAGCCATTAAAAGCTTCAATAACAGATTCAGCAGCGTTTTGAGTTTCAGCAAGTACGACTCCCAATCCCTGTGTTCCTTCTAAAAGTTTAATGATTACCGGAGCACCTCCAACATGTTCCAGTATTTCAGAAACATCTTTAGAATAGTTGGTGAACACAGTTTTTGGTAATCCAAGTCTAGCCCTGGAAAGTATTTGCAGACTTCTCAATTTATCCCGGCTTCTTACCAATGCCTGTGATTCGGTGGTGGTAAAGGTTCCCATCATTTCGAACTGCCTTACCACGGCTGTACCAAAAAATGTAACCGAAGCACCAATCCTGGGAATTATAGCATCTGTTTCTTCCAGCCAATGACCTTTATAAAATATTGTGGGTTTTTTCTTTTCAATAATAAGGTCACACTTAATAGGGTCTATTACCTCTACTTCGTGATCTCTTTTTTTTGCAGCTTCAACGAGTCGGCTGGTGGAATATAATCGGGGATTTCTTGAAAGAATTCTTATTTTCATTTACTTCATGTTAAAAGACACGTCGATTAACTCGGTGTCCACAATAAATTTCTTGGTTAAAAATTTTCTACCTATAAGGACCGGATATCTCATTTCCTGCCTGTCTGAGAGGGAAAGCGTAATCTTATAAATTTTCTGGAACAGCTTGATATTGGACTGGACCAGGTATCTCTTTTGAATAATACCATTACTGCTTCTTACAAAGGTGATATCATAATCTTCGAAAATAAATTCTTTGCCGTTGTAATCTGGATGCTCATCATCAAGGAAGGTACAATGTATCCCGTCATCTTTCTCGATAATATTATTGCAATGTATAGAGGAGGTATATGCGCCGGTATCGATTTTAATAGCAATCTCCTTGAGATGTAACGAGGGAAAATCTGCTTTATCAATCCTTCCGATCACTTTTTTTTCCATAATGCAATATACTAAAAAGCAGTTGTTTTATTTTTTAGCAAAAGTAAGGGATATAATATTTATTCCAGGAAAAATAATATACCCGGAGATTAAAATCCTTCCAGGTATAATTTTAAAAGTACAGGCTTAATTTACCCCTGAGAAAGAAAGGAGTACCCGGGGTGAAATGGATCTCCTCGACGGGGGATTGTTCATTCCGCAACCTGCTTTCTGTGGCAAACTGGGTTTCGTTCCATTCTGTATCTAGTAGATTTTCTACGATTATTCCCACCTGGATGTTCTTATAACGATAATTCACATTAAGGTCTGTAACTAAATAGCCATCTGCCGTAATACTAAAATCTTCGTTGGCAGGCCGGTCATTTACATAGCGGTATGAGATCGCACCAGAAAATCCTGATAGGTTTTCTATTGCCAGTCCGCCAGATGAAGTAAGCTCAGGTGCCAGGGGAATATAATCCTCTCCATCTGGCGCCTCTATACTTCTGGCATAGGTGTAATTAAGGTCTGTATAAAGGTATAACCAGTCATTGGCCTGAAACCTGGCGCCAAGATCCAAACCATATCTTCTGGTTTTACCACTGGGTTCCACGATCGCTGCATCGCCCACATAAACGAATTCCTGTTCCAGAAATAATAGCCATGCCGCAGCATTAAAGATCCATTTATTGCCGGGTTTGAAGACCATTCCAAGATCTGTTCCATAGGCTGCGGGAAGAATTTTTTCCGCATTCCTTGCAACTACTACCCGGGTATCGTTCGAGTGGAAGCCAATACCGTTTTTAAGATATAATTGCAGGTTGCCTGAAGCTGCGTAGTTAAAGTTCAGTTTAGGACTTAAGAACAGTTTATTTTCACTTTTGCGGTCATAAGTTTCAGTAATTAGATTCTCATAATCAAAATTAAAGTAATCTAATCTGATCCCGGGATTTATCTGAAGCCCGCCCAGGTTAAATTCTGAATTTAAAAAGCTATAAATATTGGTTTCGTCTATATTCCCGTATGATAGCCTTTCCAGTAATTCCCTTCTGTTTTTAGTTCTGGATAGTTCATTAAGATTACTATCATCATACCTGAATCCGATCCCCGCAGAATAACTCATTCCCAGAGGTAATTCATTGCCGGAATAATCAATACTGCTCTCTGCACCTATAATATTACGGTCTTCCTTCTGCTTTATCTGATCTCCATTTACAGGATCTTCAAGGAAAAAGGTGAAATTAGAATAAAGCTCGAAATCGTAATGAGAGTAAAAAGCCCGTGATCTTAGCTTTTTTGAACCTGGAAGGAATTTAGTGTGATTTAATAGAAGGTTAGTTCTTGAGGTATTACCTCCTTCGGTATCATCAATAGCTCCAAACCTATTTATTGAACCATCTGCAACGGCTCTTTCGGGTATTTGTCCCGAGGCATCCCACTTACTCTGAAAGTGGGAAAGAGTCAGGTTTAATTCCTCATTCCCGGGTTTTCTATAATTATACTTACCCATGATATTGAAGCGATTAAAATTTTGCTCACTTTCAAAGGGCCCGTCAGAGAGGTTTAGAGAACTGGCCACATAAGCACTACTGTAGTCTTTATCAAGAACCTGGAACATTCCAACCATTCGCCTTGTATTAAACTGCCCCAACTCCAGGGAGACCATATTTTCATCAATTTTATCCATGGTCCTAAAATCGACAAATCCGGCGGTTGTAAAATTCCCCTGGTCTGCGTAGTAGGGCCCTTTACCAAATTCGATATTTTTAATTGTTTCAGGAATTAGAAAATGCAGGTCGCTGTATCCCTGGCCATGGGCGTGAGATACCATATTTACCGGCATTCCGCATACAGAAAGGGAAATGTCTGTGCCATGGTCTATATCAAATCCCCGCAAAAAGATCTGTTCTGCTTTTCCACCACCTGCATGCTGACCAATGATTAGCCCCGGGACCTTTCTCAAAATCTCCTGTGATGATTTTACGGGATTGGTTTGAAGATCTACTTTAATTACCTCGTTAAGAGGATCACGGTTACTACTCAAAATGATCTGTTCCAGGCTGAATGTAGCTTCCCTGAGGTCGAAAACCTTTACTTTATCAAAGTCTTCCGGGTTGATCATATAATCTTCCCTCTCAAAACCAAGGATCGTAATATTTATGATATTTCCAGCTGTGGCATTTTTTAATTTGAATTCTCCTGAAGAATTTGTGTGAGTGTGGTATCCGGATGAGCTGTCATAAATGGCAACGTCTTCCAGAGGATTTCCATTAGCATCTTTTATTTCACCTTCAAATATTTGAGTTTGGGCAAAACCGATTCCGCAGATCAGATAAATAATATTGAATATTCCTTTCATTTTTTTGGTTGATTGGGGCATTTTAAAAAAGTTCCTATCCTATATACGGGAAAATGGACAGAAAAGTTTTTTGTTTACCTGGGCAATTGTAAAGTAAAGCGCATTTTCTAATTTCAAAAAAAGTATGCTTCAGAATTTTTTGAAATAACTGGAATCTGCCAGAGAGGGAGCCGGAAGAGCTTTTCTGAATTGGTAAAAAGGTGCAAAATTAAAACGTGGCTACTGGATTTTAAGGGCAGATAGCTGTAAAATTTTATACGCCAAAAAACGAAGTAGACTGTCAATTAAATTTTAAATTTGGAGTAATGGAAAAACCTGCTCTGGAAGTTCAATTAAAAACTTTGCCCAACAGCCCGGGAGTTTATCAATATTTCGATAAGAATGGGAAGATACTTTATGTTGGCAAGGCCAAAAATCTTAAGAAACGAGTAACCTCATATTTTAATAAGAATCACGATAGCCACCGTATTGGGGTTATGGTCAAGAAAATTCGCGAAATAAGGCATATCGTGGTTGCCTCTGAGACCGATGCTCTTTTACTCGAAAATAATCTTATAAAGAAGCTGCAACCTCGTTTCAATGTGATGCTAAAGGATGACAAGACTTATCCCTGGATATGCATTAAAAATGAGCGGTTCCCCAGGGTTTTCCCTACCCGGAGATTGATTAAGGATGGCAGCGAATATTACGGACCGTTTACCAGTTTTAAAACGGTTAATACCTTATTGGATTTAATTAAAGGTCTGTATAAGTTAAGAACCTGTAATTATGATCTGGCAGAAGACAAAATCAGGCAGGGAAAATTCAAACTATGCCTGGAATATCATCTTGGCAATTGCAAGGGACCCTGCGAGGCTTTGCAATCTGAAGAAGAGTATAATGAAAATATCGAGGCCATCAGGCAGATCGTAAAAGGTAATTTCAAGGACTCTTTACAGCGTTTCAGAAATCAAATGAAGGCGCATGCAGAGAAGATGGAATTTGAGGATGCCCAGCGAATTAAAAATAAGATCGATGTGCTGGAAAACTACCAGGCAAAATCAACGGTGGTGAATCCAAAGATCAATAACGTGGATGTATTTTCAGTAGTTACAGATGAAGGTTATGGCTATGTGAATTTTCTCCAGCTTTCCCATGGGGCCATTATAAGGTCACATACCATCGAGATGAAGAAGAAGCTGGATGAAAGTGATCATGAGCTCCTGGAACTTGCTATTGTAGAAATACGTCAACGATTCAGCTCAAATTCTAAAGAAATTTACGTTCCTTTCAAGGTAGATGTGGGTGAGGACCTTAAGATCACTGTTCCAAAACTTGGTGATAAAAAGAAGATCGTTGAACTTTCTGAAAGAAATGCGAAGTATTTCCGTCAGGAAAGATTCAAGCAAATGAAGATCGTAGACCCAGACCGGCATGTTAACCGGGTAATGGCACAAATGAAGGAGGACCTTAGGTTAAGTAAAGAGCCAAGACATATAGAGTGCTTTGATAATTCCAATATTCAGGGGAGTAATCCTGTTGCTGCCTGCGTAGTATTTAAGAATGGTAAGCCGAGTAAAAAAGATTATCGTAAATTCAATATTAAGACCGTTGAAGGACCAGACGATTTTGCTTCTATGGAGGAAGTCGTTTTCAGGCGCTACCGCAGGTTATTAAATGAAGGAGAAGATCTGCCGGAACTTATTATCGTAGATGGTGGTAAAGGACAGTTATCTAGCGGGGTAAAAGCCCTTGATGACCTGGGTTTGAGGGGAAAGATCGCTATAATAGGTATTGCGAAGCGACTCGAGGAGATATTTTACCCCGAAGATCCAATTCCTTTATATTTAGACAAGAAATCGGAAACCTTAAAGATCATTCAGCAGTTAAGAAATGAGGCGCATAGATTCGGGATCACCTTTCACCGCAATAAAAGGAGTAAGGCAGCCCTCAATACAGAGCTGGAGTCTATACCGGGAATAGGGGAAAAAACTGTGGTGGAATTACTAAAGCATTTCAGATCACTTAAAAGAGTGAAAGAGGCCACGATAAAAGACCTTAGCGAAGTGGTAGGTGCATCCCGGGCGGGAATTATATACAATCATTACCATACAGAATAAATGCGAAAACTTTTAGCTCTACTTTTACTTTGTTTTACCTTTCCAGGGATAGCCCAGGAGAATGCCGGGCCTAAAATTGGATTGGTGCTAAGCGGAGGAGGAGCAAAAGGACTGGCTCATATTGGCGTGCTGAAAGTTCTGGAAGAACAGGGTGTAAAAATAGACTATATAGGGGGTAGTAGTATGGGTGCGATCATTGGTGGTTTGTATGCTTCTGGATATACCGCCAGGGAACTCGATTCCATTTTTAACCAGACAAATTTTGATATTCTTATCCAGGATGATCTCCCCAGAAGAGCAAAAACCTTCTACGAAAAAGAGGATTCTGAAAAATACGCGATCACCCTTCCTTTCGATAATTTTGATATTTCATTTCCAACGGGCCTCTTTAAAGGTCAGAATATCTATAATTTAATGTCCCGGCTTACGATACATGTAAGTGATGTCAACGATTTTAGTAAACTTCAAATACCATTCTTTTGCGTGGCTGCCAATGTGGAGACGGGAGAGGCGGTGATCCTTGATAAAGGATCTTTGGCAAAAGCAATTTCTGCCAGCGGAGCGATCCCCACTATTCTAAGTCCCATAAAAATTGATGACCAGTTGCTTACCGATGGAGGGGTTGCTAATAATTATCCTGTTGAAGAACTTCGCAGAAGAGGTGCAGATATTGTGATTGGGGTTGATGTACAGGATAGCCTGGTAAAAAGAGATAAGTTAAAAGGCGTTTTTGATATCATGACCCAAATAAGCAATTTCAGGACGATCAATGATATGAAAGAAAAGATCCCTTTAACCGATATTTATATTAAACCTGATATCTCACCATTTACGGTAATGTCTTTTGAAGAAGGAAATGCGATCATAGATTCAGGTAAGGTGGCAGCTTTACGCAAGCTGACAGAAATAAAGGATCTGGCCCGGAATACCTCAGAAGATTTTCAGCGGGATAGGGTTGAAAAGATTGACACTTTCAATATTAGTGGCCTTACGCTGGAAGGGAACAGTACTTATCCTAAAGCTTACGTTCAGGGAAAACTTAAACTGAACTATGAAAAAACCTATGGTTTTAATGAGCTGAATATTGGTATTAATAACCTTTCAGCGACCGGGAATTTTGACCGGATAAATTATCAACTACTGCCTGTAGACGAAAAAGGTAATTATACACTGGCAATGCAGATCGAAGAGAGTGAGAATAAGATGTTATTGCGGCTTGGTTTGCATTATGACGAACTATATAAAAGTAGTGCCTTAGTCAACCTAACCAGGAAAAGTTTGCTTTTCACCAATGATGTGGCTTCTCTCGATGTGATCGTAGGTGATAATCTCAGGTATAATTTTAACTATTATATAGATAAAGGTTATTACTGGAGCGTGGGGATAAATTCAAGATATAATACCTTCGGAAAAGGTGTCAAGCTGGAGAATATAAGACAAAGTGAAAATGATGGAGGCTTATCTTCAATTGCCGAGCTGGAGATTAATTTGAAAGATTTCACCAACCAGTTTTATGTAGAAACTCTTTTCCAACAGGTATTCTCAATTGGTGCAGGGCTGGAACATAAATACTTGAAGTTAAGCAGCAGCTCGGTGAATGATCCCAATAACCAGAATAGCGAGTTGGTTTTCGATAATAGTAATTATGCCAGCGCCTTTGGATATTTAAAGTATGACTCCTACGACAATAAATATTTCCCCACTAAGGGGGTGAGCTTTAGCGGGGATTTTCACCTGTATCTTTATTCTTCAGACTTTAATGACAATTTTGCCGAATTCTCTATTGCCAGGGGAACAATAGGATATGCGGTTACACCCTTTAAAAAGTTAACTACCCGTCTTTCTTCTGAAACAGGTTTCAAAATTGGAAATGATGGTACAGAGGTTCTTGACTTTTTCCTGGGTGGCTACGGGAATGATTTTATTAATAATATTAAGCCATTTTATGGTTACGATTTTCTAAGCCTTTCGGGGGATAGTTATATAAAAGCTCTTTTTGAGATCGATTACCAGATATGGCGAAAAAACCACCTCATTGCCAGCGCGAATATCGCTAATGTGGAAGACCGTTTATATTCCACCGGAAACTGGTTCACTCTTCCAGACTTTACTGGTTATGCCCTGGGTTACGGGATCGATACCTTTATGGGGCCTTTAGAAGCAAAGTATACATACTCTCCTGAACTCCGGGAAAGCTACTGGTTCTTCAGTCTTGGATTCTGGTTTTAAGAGTATTAAGATTAGTTACGGCCAGCGCACTTATTACAGCATGGTTTTTAGACTGTTTTTAAGATTGTTTTGCTAAATTTTCTTGATATTTGTATAAATCGAAAAATAAACTCGAAAAAATCCTAATCCTTTAAAGAAATACTGGATTTTACGAGAATTAAAAACAAAAGCTTATGCCTTTTTATCATAAACTAGGTAAAATTCCACATAAACGCCATACCATTTTTAGAAAGCCAGATGGCAGTCTATATTATGAGCAACTTTTTGGTACAATAGGTTTTGACGGGATGTCCTCAAATCTGTATCATGAGCATAGACCTACCCAGGTGAAAGAGATCAAAGGCAGTTATGATGTGAAACCTAAGATCGCTATAGAAAATAACCTGAAATCATACAGGTTGAAAGGTTTCCAGGTCACTCCACATCCAGATTATTTAAAAAGCAGGAAGCCGGTATTGACAAATGCAGATTGTGATATTATCCTGGCATCCCCTCAAAGTTCTACAGACGATTATTTCTATAAAAATTCAGATGCAGACGAACTTCTTTTTATTCATAAGGGAAGTGGTAAACTGCGAACACATTTAGGAAATCTGGATTTTAAATATGGAGATTATCTATTGATCCCCAGGGGTACGATCTATAAATTAGATTTTGATGACGAGAATAACAGGCTGTTTATAGTGGAATCCAGAAGACCTATCTATACCCCAAAAAGATACAGGAACTGGTTTGGGCAGTTGCTGGAGCATTCTCCATTTTGTGAACGTGATCTAAGGCAGCCATACGAGCTGGAAACAAATGATGAAAAAGGGGATTTTCTAATCAAGATCAAGAAAAAAGGAGAAATTTTTGATATGGTCTATGCCACGCATCCATTCGATGTGGTAGGCTATGATGGGTATAATTATCCATATGCCTTTTCAATTCACGATTTTGAGCCTATAACCGGCAGGATACATCAGCCACCACCAGTACACCAGACATTTGAGACAGATGCCTTCGTAGTATGCAGCTTTTGTCCTCGTAAATATGATTATCACCCTGAAAGTATTCCGGCACCATATAGCCACAGTAATATAGACAGTGATGAGGTCTTGTATTATGTAGATGGTGATTTTATGAGCAGGAATGATATCGAAGCGGGGCATATTTCGCTTCATCCCGCAGGGATACCTCATGGACCCCACCCGGGTGCGGTAGAAAGAAGTATTGGCCAGGTGGAAACAGAAGAGCTGGCAGTAATGGTGGATACCTTTAAGCCATTAATGTTAACTGAGGATGCTATGGAGATAGCCGATGAAAGCTACCATAAATCCTGGTTAGAAGATGGGCATGATCATTAATATGAAAGAAGATTTATCAGCTCAGGATAGAGCGATGTGGTAAGATCTTGATATTACCTTCAGATTTTACAATATCAATAATCCTTAAAATATAAAATAAAATGTCAACAGATAAAACATCATTAAATTTAGAGAAAGTAGTTCCTGAAGCAGAAGATTTTCTTCCCATACTGGGAACAGACTTTGTAGAACTATATGTAGGTAATGCCAAGCAGGCAGCTTATTACTATCAGCATGCCTGGGGATTTCAGCCAATAGCATATGCAGGGCTTGAAACCGGAAAGAAGGACAGCGTATCTTACGTAATGCAACAGGGAAAGATCAGGATCGTTCTAACATCGCCGCTGGAAAAAGATGGTAAGATCAACGAGCATATAAATAAGCATGGTGACGGGGTTAAATTTGTTGCTCTTTGGGTGGATGATGCCAGGAAGAGTTACGAAGAGACCACTAAAAGAGGTGCTAAGTCCTACGTAGAGCCCTACGAGATTGAAGATGAGAATGGAAAAGCGGTGATCTCTGGAATTCATACCTATGGTGAAACTATTCACCTTTTTGTGGAAAGGGGAGAGTATGATGGGCCTTTTTTACCGGGATACAGAGTTTATGATACCAAAGCGAAATCACCAGATACAGGTCTTAAGTTTATCGACCATATGGTAGGAAATGTTGGCTGGAACGAAATGAACAAATGGGTGGAATTCTATGGGAAAGTGATGGGATTCGCGCAGCTGGTATCTTTTGATGATAAGGATATTTCTACAGATTATACCGCTTTGATGAGTAAGGTGATGAGTAACGGGAATGGTCGTATTAAATT
This sequence comes from Christiangramia sabulilitoris, assembly GCF_007050985.1. GTDB lineage: Bacteria > Bacteroidota > Bacteroidia > Flavobacteriales > Flavobacteriaceae > Christiangramia > Christiangramia sabulilitoris. Next base: position 1,121,006 of record NZ_VHSF01000001.1, on the reverse strand, counting down.
CCCTATCAATGAGCCTGCTGAAGGAAAGAAAAAATCTCAGATCGAGGAATATATAGATTTTTATAATGGAGCCGGCGTGCAACATATTGCTCTGGCTACAGATAATATTATTGAAACCGTTACTGCACTAAGGGATCGGGGAGTAGAATTTCTTTATGTGCCGGAAACTTACTATGATGATCTCCTGGATAGAGTAGGAGAGATCGACGAGGAACTGGAGCCATTAAAAGAACTTGGGGTCCTGGTAGATCGTGATGATGAAGGATATCTTCTACAGATTTTCACGAAGCCTGTATTGGACAGACCAACCATGTTTTTTGAAATAATTCAGAGAAAAGGAGCGCAGTCCTTTGGAAAAGGAAACTTCAAGGCTCTATTTGAAGCGATCGAAAGAGAGCAGGATTTGCGAGGTACATTAAATTAAATTTAAAAAATTGCTAAAACTTAAGCGGGTAAATTGAAAAGTTGACAATTAGATAAATATTTAGTTAAACTTAATTTTACTATTGCGGGTAAGATAGAAATATCAGACTTTTGCACCGCATTTTTGGAGTGGTTACCAAAAATCATTATTAAATTTTTTTCATAATTTAAGTTTTAGTTGGTTAATAAGATAAAAATCCCCGTCATTAATTTGATGGGGTTTTTTGTTTTGATACTTTTGGAATAGTAATTGTAAAAGGTGTTATAACCCCAGAAATACTGACAGTTAGGATAATTATTATTATGAAGAAAATCTTTGCAATTACCATTCTTTGCTGCATCTTCAGCACATCTCAGCTATTTTCCCAAAAGGCATATAAGGAAGGCGAATGGTTTAAATTTCGTATTCACTATGGCATCTTTAATGCCAGCTATGCAACCCTGGAGGTGGATGAGACCAGGCTGGAAAACAAACCGGTATACCATATAAAAGGAAGGGGGAAGTCTACGGGGTTATTAAGTCTTTTCTTTAAGGTGGATGATGATTACCAAACGTATATTGATAAAAAATCAGGGAAACCTTACAAATTTATCAGAAAAATAAATGAGGGTGGATATACCAAAGACCTTGAAATAGACTTTGATCACAAGGAGAACAGAGCTCATGTGCTAAATCGCGAAAATAATAATCGACGTAGCTTCTCTGTACCCAATAATGTGCACGATATGTTATCGGCATTTTATTATATTCGCAACCAAATTGACGGGGATAAATTGAAGCCCGGGGAAGAAATGCGGGTAAACATGTTCATCGATGATGAAAGTGTTGATTTTAAGCTGGTATTCCTGGGAAGGGAAGTGATCAAAACCAAATTTGGAAATGTGGCTACCCTTAAATTCAGACCATACGTTCTTGCCGGCAGGGTGTTCAAAGAAAAAGAAAGTTTAACCTTCTGGATAAGTGACGATAAGAATAAAATTCCCGTTAAAATAGAAGCAGACCTGGCTGTTGGGTCCTTAGATGCAGATTTAGAAGCATATAAGGGTCTTAAACATCAGTTTAGTATTTTAATGAATTAAATATGGAAATTAAACCCGAGATCGCAGAACGAATTATTAAACTTGAGGAAAAGTTCAAAAATTCGGGACAGGATATGGGGTCCTATTTGGATGGTCTGCTTTATGACCGTTATTTATCCTACTGGGATTATATAGAAGTAGACACATTATTAAGTCTGCAAAAAACAAATACGCACTTCCCTGATGAGATGATCTTTATCACATATCATCAAATTACAGAATTATATTTTAAACTCATAATCCACGAGCAAAAACAGATCATTGAATGTGATACGCTTACCGCTTCATTTTTCATTGAAAAACTGAACAGGATTAACAGGTATTTCAGAATTCTTATCGATTCATTTGATGTGATGATCAAGGGAATGGAAAGAGAGCAATTCCTGAAATTCAGGATGGCCTTACTGCCTGCAAGTGGATTTCAATCTGCGCAGTTTAGAATGATCGAACTTTATTCAACTCCGCTGGAGAATCTTGTATCTTCAGATATTCGCTCAGGATATTCCGCAGAAAATACCCCGGAAGAGCTCTATGAAAACATCTACTGGAAAAAAGGAGGAATAGATCTTAAAACAGGTGAGAAAACGCTTACTTTAAGACAGTTCGAAAAGAGATACACCCCCCGTTTTTTGAGAATTGCCAATGGGGTTTATGGAAATACCGTTTACCACAGGTATTTAAAAATGCATGAGGATGACCGCAATAATCCTGAGCTGATTAAGGCAATGCGAAATCTTGATGTTAATGTTAATATCAACTGGCTTTTGATGCATATGGGAGCGGCTTACAGATATTTGAGCAAAGACAGGGAAACTGTTAAAGCAACCGGCGGTACGAACTGGAAGAAGTTCCTGCCACCAAGCTTTCAAAGAATCTCTTTTTTCCCCGACTTGTGGACAGACGAAGAAAAAAATAATTGGGGCAAGCAATGGGTGAACCATACGTTTAATACTGAAAATAAAAAGTAAAAAAATTGAAAAGACTAGGTTTATTGTTAATGATGATGCTGGCATTCCTTGCCTGCAATGACGAAAAGAAAGACCAGGCTGTAAAAACCGAGGTTAAAAAAGAAAAATTACCTCCTATAGAGAAAGAATACGGATTTGTTCTTAATGATTTTGAAGTTATAAAGGATACTATCCAGCCCGGTGATAGTTTTGGTTATATCATGGACCAGAATGGCGTGGATCATGGAAAAGTATTTGAAATCTCAAATAAGGTTAAGGATACTTTCAATCCTGCAAGAATTACTGCAGGGAAGAAATATGTGATCCTCAAGGCAAAAGATTCTGCTAAAACCCCGAAGTTTTTTATTTATGAAAACGATAAGATCAACTACACGGTGGTTTCTATTGGCGACAGCATCTATGCAGAGAAGAAAAAAAGACCGGTAACCGTAAAAAGGAGAGAGGTTTCAGGGGTAATCGTGTCTTCTCTTTCAGAAGCTATGGAAACGCAGGGTTTAAGCAATTTGCTGGTCTATGAATTGTCTAATATTTACCAGTGGAGCATAGATTTTTTCAAACTTCAGAAGGGCGACCAGTTCAAAATGGTCTATCATGAAAAATACATCGATGATACTGTTTTCGTTGGAGTGGAGAAAGTGGACGCTGCTGTTTTTAAACATTCAGATAAACCTTTCTATGCCTTTAGATATCTCAATGATACCGTAACCGGGAAGGCCAGCTTCTATGATGAAGAGGCTAAAGCTTTACAGAGTTTCTTCCTTAAAGCACCTCTGGATTATTCAAGGATTTCATCACGATTTACCAAAAGGCGTTTTCACCCGGTACAGAAACGATGGAAGGCGCATTTAGGAACAGATTATGCTGCAGCATACAATACCCCTATTGTAAGTACAGCAAATGGAAGGGTGATCGCTTCGGGATATACTTCAGGTAACGGAAATTACGTGAAAGTACGCCATAATGATAAGTACACAACTCAGTATCTTCACATGACAAAAAGAGCAGTGAGAAAAGGGGAGACCGTGAAGCAGGGTCAGGTAATTGGTTATGTTGGTAGTACAGGACTGGCTACCGGTCCGCATGTTTGTTATAGATTTTGGGTTAATGGTAAGCAGGTAGATCCTTTCAGACAGAATTTACCCTCTGCCAAGAAGATCGAAGATGGACTTAAGGATGAATATTTTGCCTATATCCAGCCTTTAATGGAAGAATTAGAACAGATACCCTACAAAAACATTTAGATGAAGAATATAGATCCAACCACTACGAAAGCCTGGAAGGAATTAGAGGCGCATTTTAGCGAAATAAAGAATGAGCATATGCGAAATATGTTCAATAATGATGAAGATCGAGCTGATAAGTTCACCATTACATGGGAAGATTTTTATGTTGATATAAGTAAAAACAGAATTTCTGAAGAGACTCAAAACCTGCTCCTAAAGCTTGCTGAAGAATGTGGTCTTGAAGATGCAATTGAAAGTTACTTTACAGGAGATTCTATTAACCAGACAGAAAACCGCCCGGTGTTGCATACTGCCCTTAGAGCAGAAAAGGCAGCAGATATCAAGGTTAGAGGCGAAAATGTAGTTCCTGAAGTTCAGGAAGTAAAAGCCAGGATCCGTGATTTTAGTAATGAGATCATAAATGGAACCAGAAGAGGCTATACCGGCAAGGCATTCACAGACGTGGTGAATATCGGGATTGGAGGATCTGACCTGGGACCGGTAATGGTCACCGAGAGCCTGGAGTTCTATAAAAATCACCTGAACCTGCATTTTATATCTAATGTAGACGGAGATCATGTTTTTGAAACTATAAAAGATCTTAATCCTGAAACCACTCTTTTTCTGATAGTGTCTAAGACCTTTACCACAATGGAGACATTGAGTAATGCTACGACGGTAAGAGAATGGTTCCTGAAATCTGTCCCGGAAAAAGAAGTTTCTAAACATTTTGTGGCGGTTTCCACCAACCTGCAGAAAGTAGAGGCCTTTGGAATAGATCCTGATAATATTTTCCCGATGTGGGACTGGGTTGGAGGTAGATTCTCGCTGTGGAGTGCCGTTGGTCTTTCAATAAGCCTGGCTATAGGCTATGATAATTTCACATCGTTACTTGAAGGAGCCCGTAAAATGGATGATCACTTTAGATTAACGCCATTTAAGGAAAACCTCCCTGTGCAATTAGCTTTGTTAACCATATGGTATAATAATTTCTTTAAGGCAGAAAGTGAAGCGGTGATCCCTTATTCGCAATATCTGCACAAATTCCCTTCATATTTGCAACAGGCTATTATGGAGAGTAACGGTAAGAGTGTGGATCGTAACGGGAATAAAGTGAATTATGAAACCGGTACCATCATCTGGGGTGAACCGGGAACTAATTCTCAACATGCATTTTTCCAGCTGATACATCAGGGAACAAAATTGATCCCGGCAGATTTTATTGGTTTTAAGAGATCCTTATTTGGAAATAATGCCCATCAGGATCAGTTAATGGCCAATTACTTTGCCCAGACTGAAGCTTTATTGCATGGAAAAAATGCAGAGGAGGTAGAAGAAGAGTTAAAATCAAAAGGATTTAGCCAGCAGGAAATTGACAGGATTAGTGCTTTTAAGGTCTTTGAGGGGAATAACCCTACAAATACTATCTTAATAGATCAACTTACTCCGGAGAGTATGGGGAAGCTTATTGCGCTATATGAGCATAAAATTTTTGTACAGGGGATCATCTGGAATATTTTCAGTTATGACCAGTGGGGGGTAGAATTGGGAAAACAACTAGCCAATAAGATCCTTGCAGAATTCTCAACAAATTCAGTAATCAACCACGATTCTTCCACTAAAAAGTTGCTGGAATTTTATCTGAAAAAATAAATAAGACCGGTTGTTAAAAACCTGTTCGTAGTTTAAAGCGCTTGTTATCAGGCGCTTATTTTTTTGTTGTAATTTGATATCAGACAAAAGTTAAATTTTTGAATCTTAACATTTCCCTAATTTTTTAAGATTCAAAATTGGCTTTTTTTATAGCGATTTTTAGATAAAAACAACAAATTTCTAACTATGAAAAAATTTCTACTCTACGCGATGTTTCTTGCATCGGCTTCAGTATTTGCTCAGGGAACCATTACCGGTAAGGTTATGGATCCCGAAATGGATGGCCCCCTGCCGGGTGCCAATGTCATGGTGGTTGGCACACAACAAGGCGCGATGACAGATTTCGACGGGAATTTTAGTCTCCAGGTTGAAAGTTCTACGGGAAAGATCCGGATTAGTTTTGTAGGTTACGAGCCTAAAACCGTACAGTTCAATGTTCCCCAGGGCGGCACGGTAGATCTGGGACAGATCCTTCTTAATCCTGATGCCAATGCCCTGGCCGAAGTGGTTATCACCAGTATTGCCGACCTTGCGAAAGACCGGCAAACTCCGGTGGCAGTTTCTACCATAAAAATGGAAGAGATCCAGGAAAAACTCGGTAACCAGGAATTCCCTGAAATATTAAGTACCACTCCTTCGATCTATGCTACCAAACAAGGTGGGGGATTCGGGGATGCCAGGATAAATATTCGTGGTTTTGATACGCAAAACTCAGCGGTTATGATCAACGGTGTACCGGTAAATGATATGGAAAACGGTTTGATATTCTGGAGTAACTGGGCGGGTCTTAGTGATGTGGCTACTGCCATCCAGGTGCAGCGAGGTCTTGGTTCTTCCAAGCTCGCGGTCTCCTCTGTAGGTGGTACCATTAACGTGGTGACCAGGTCTGCAGAAAGAAATGAAGGTGGATTTATTTCCCAGGGTATAGGTAATGATTCATATATAAAGACCATTGCATCCTATAACACCGGATTAATGGATAGCGGATTTTCTGCTACGGCATTATTAAGTAGAACCAGTGGAGATGGTTATGTAGATGGAACCGAGTTCGAAGGTTATAACTATTATTTCGGTCTGGGCTTCAGGCCTAATGATGATCATGATTTTCAATTCACGGTAACCGGAGCGCCACAGTGGCACCACCAGAGATCTTTCGCTCCTTCTATCAGGGATTATATCAGGTATAGTGATGAAGCAGGAGAGCCAGACATTAAATATAATAGTGACTGGGGACTTAGAAACGGCGAAGAATTTAACTTCAGACGTAATTTTTACCATAAACCCATTATTTCATTGAATTGGGACTGGGATATAAATAGTGTTTCTAAATTATCAACATCGGCCTACGCGTCCTTTGGGCGTGGTGGTGGAACCGGTGAAATAGGAGAGATCAATGGTCAGCGTCAGTTTCAATTACCTAGATCTGAAGATGGATTGGTAAGAGTTGATGATATTATCGCTTATAACAGTGGTCAGTTGGTGCCAGATTTTAGCGATCAGCCCAGGGAAAGAATTGATGGACTGTTCTTAAATAACAGTGACAGGAACGATAATGAATTAAATACCAATGGAATTACCAGGAGAGCATCCATAAATTCACATAACTGGTACGGTATCCTGGCAAATTTAAGCAATGAATTATCTGAAACCCTGACTCTGGATGTGGGTATCGACCTTAGGAATTACAAGGGTTTTCATTATCGCAGGGTAAATGATCTATTAGGCGGGGATGCTTATCAGCAAACCGATGATAGAAATAATCCTACAGATGATGACAGCCAGACCAATATTTTCAGGGAAACTTATGATGCAGACCAGCCCTGGTGGGTTTTTGCTGATATCGATGAGGAACAAAAGATAGACTACTATAATATTGGTTATGTGAACTGGGCCGGGGTATTCGGGCAGCTGGAATATGTAGGAGATGAGATCTCGGCTTTCGTTCAGGGTTCATTATCTAATCAGGGTTTTGCCAGAGAGGAATTATTCGGAGAGGTACCTCCTGAAAAAACAGATTTTGAAAATATTCTTGGGGGTAATATTAAAGGTGGTGTGAACTGGAACATTAATGAAAACCATAATGTATTTGCCAATGCCGGTTATTACTCCAAGCAACCATTGTTCGATGCGGTGTTTATCAATTTTAGCAATACCGTGAATCCAGATCTTACTAATGAGACGGTAATAGGTACTGAACTTGGTTATGGTTTCAGATCCAGTTTTTTAAGGGCCAATGTTAACCTTTACAGAACCAGTTGGGAAGACAGATTTGAAAGTGTAGGTGCTACTTTTAATGCCGGGGAACCAAATGAGGTGAGAGGTACTGCTAACTTGTTAGGTATAAAACAGGTGCATACGGGAATCGAGGTTGATGCTGTGGCGAGAGTGACAGATCAGTTTAAAATTACCGGTATGCTTTCTATTGGGAATTGGGAATTCGACGGTGATGTGGAAGCTTCATTCTTTGATAATGACCAGGCGCCTATCCTGGATGAAAATGGAAATCCTGAAACGGCCATTCTTGAACTTGATGGTGTGAAAGTGGGTGATGCCGCGCAGTTTACTGCCAGTCTGGGAGCAGATTATGAGATTATATCTGGTTTGGATGTAGACGCTACTTACAGGTTTGCAGATAATCTTTATGCAGATTTTGATGCTACAGATGCTTTTGGAGATACAGATTTTAAAGCATTGGAATTGCCTTCCTTTGGTTTGCTGGATGTGGGTGCGGGATACAGGTTAGATTTCACCGATACTTCTCTTAGTTTTAGAGTAAATGTGAATAATGTGACCGATAAGATTTATATATCAGAGGCCGATACCAACAGGTTTGCCAGTCCCGGAGACCCAACTTACGACGGGATAAATACTTCCAACAGGGTATTCTTTGGCTGGGGTAGAACCTGGAACTTAATGCTGAGGTATAACTTCTAGTTTTTAGATACTTAAATCAAAATTTATAAGCCCGGATGATTTCATCCGGGCTTTTTTGTGGAAAATTTATTAACAATAAAAGCGTGTTTACTATGCATGCATAACATCCTGTAAATCAGAATATTGTAATAATTTTTGTAGGAAATTCTTCGGTTTGTCTTGTTAAAACTGCTAAAAATGGTCTTTTTAAATCGTAAAAAGTTAAAACTCTTAACATTTAGATAATGGTTATTATGTAAGAATTGCTTTTTTTTGCACCGAATTTTAATCAAACACAAACAATAACACAATGAGGAAATTATTATTCCTAGCGATGTTCTTTGCATCTGCTACGATTTTTGCTCAGGGAACTGTTACCGGAACGGTAATCGATTCTGAAATGGATGGACCACTTCCTGGAGCTACTGTAATGGTGCCAGGAACAAACAATGGTACTACTACAAATTTTGATGGTGAATTTAGTCTTAAGGTAAACAAGGCAAAAGGAACTATCGAAATTAGTTTCGTTGGTTACGAAGCTAAAACTCTAAATTTCTCTGTAGCAAATGGAGCTACTCAGGATTTAGGACAAATCGTTCTTACGCCAGACGCAGATGCGCTAGATGAGATCGTGGTTACAAGTTACTCTCTTGCGATAGACCGTAAGACCCCAGTAGCTGTTTCTACTATCAAAGCTGCCGACATCGAAACTAAACTTGGTAACCAGGAATTCCCGGAGATCTTAAAATCTACACCTGGTATCTATGCTACTAAAGCTGGTGGTGGATTTGGAGATGCGCAGTTAAGACTTCGTGGATTCAACTCAGAGAACATTGCGGTAATGATCAATGGTGTACCGGTAAACGACATGGAAAACGGTCGTGTATACTGGAGTAACTGGGCTGGTCTTTCAGACGTAACCCGTTCTATGCAGGTTCAAAGAGGTCTTGGTGCTTCTAAACTTGCTGTACCTTCTATTGGTGGTACTGTTAACATCCTTACTAAAACTACAGATGCTGAAGTTGGAGGGAATGTACTTATGACTACTGGTAACGATGGTTACACTAAGTATGGTGCTACCGTTTCTACAGGATTGCTTGATAACGGAGTAGCTGCTACAGTTTCTGCTTCAAGAACTACAGGTAATGGTTTTGTAGACGGGACTGAATTCGAAGGATACTCTTACTTCATTAACTTCGCAAAACAATTTGGCGAAGATCATGAATTATCTTTTACTGCTTTTGGTGCTCCACAGAGACACGGTCAGCGTCAGAACAGAGAATTAATCTCAACTTTCAGAGAAAGTGAAAGAGGAATTAAATTTAACCGTGACTGGGGATTCCAGAACGGTCAGGTTACTCATATAGAAGATAACTTCTACCACAAGCCACAAATGTCTCTTAATCACTTCTGGGATATTTCTGAAAAAACAAATCTTTCTACTGCAGTATACGCTTCTTTCGGTACCGGAGGTGGTGGAGGTTTTGCAGGTGTAAACAAATTTGGTTTGGATTCTGAATACCGTGATGGATATTTAGAGCCTGTGAATCTTGATCTTATCGTAGACGAGAACGTAGAAAGAGGAGCTTTAGGTTCTGAAACTATTTTAAGAGCATCACGTAACGATCACAACTGGTACGGAGCTTTATCTACTCTATCTACTGCAATCACTGACGATATTGAATTAATTGGTGGTGTAGATCTTAGATATTATAAAGGAAAACACTTCCAGGAAGTTACAGATCTTCTAGGTGGTTCTTATTTCCTTGATGACGATAGTAACGAAAACGATCTTAACAATCCTGCAATGGTAGGAGATAAGATCTCTTACTGGAATGATGGTATCGTTCTTTGGGAAGGTGTATTCACTCAGTTAGAGTATTCTAAAAATGACCTTTCTGCTTTTGTTGCTCTTGCTGCTTCAAATACTTCTTATAAGAGAATCGATTACTTCAACTATCTTGATAGTGATCCTCTTCAGGAAACAGATTTCCAGAATTTCTTTGGATATAGCGCAAAAGGTGGTGCTAACTACAACCTGGATGCTCACCATAACGTATTCGCTAACGTTGGATATTTTGAGAAGGCTCCATTTTTTAATGCAGTATTCCTTAATTTCCAGAATGACATCAACGCTGATGCTGAAAATCAAAAGATCTTTAGTGCTGAGCTAGGTTACGGTTACCGTGCTGAAAACTTCAGAGCTAATGTAAACCTTTACAGAACTCAGTGGGATGACAGAACTCTTACGCAATCTTTCAGAAACCAGGATGGAACTTTTGGATCTGCAAACATTTTAGGTGTTAATGCACTTCACCAGGGTATCGAGGTAGACTTCTCTTACCGTCCATTCGATGAGCTTACTTTAACAGGTATGGCTTCTATTGGAGACTGGAGATGGGCTAACAATGTAACAGATGTTCAGGTATTCGACGAAGAGCAAAACCTTGTTCGTACAGTGAACCTTTTCATCGAGGATCTTAAAGTAGGTGATGCTGCTCAAACAACATTCGCTTTGGGAGCTAACTATGAAGTGATCGAAGACGTAAAACTACGTTTAGATTATAACTTCTACGATAATTACTATGCAGATTTCGATCCTAACGGAAGATCAGATGCAGATCAGGGACAGGCATGGGAAGCTCCTGCTTACGGTCTACTTGACGCAGGTCTTACTTATGGATTTGATATAGGATCGCTTCGTGCTACTTTAAACGGTAACGTGAACAACCTGTTGGATACTGAATATATCGCTGATGCTCGTGACAGAGGAAACTCAACAGCTCAGGAAGCTCTTGTATGGTACGGTTTCGGAAGAACATATACTATTGGAGCAAAACTTAATTTCTAAAACATAATAAAATGAAAAAGTCAATATACTTTCTAATGATGTTCGTTGGCCTTGCTTTTACCAGCTGTGAGCCAATGGAAGACATTCATGATGAAATAGATGCAAACCTTGAAGCTCAAAGCATCGAAGGCGTTGTAGACTATACTCTTACAGATGAGGATTACGATGCATTAGACCTTTCTTATGGAAACTTCAGCAATCTTGATGATGCTAAAGAAATGATTCCTGGTCTATTAAGTAACAAATACCCTGTATGGGGTAAAGGATCTCTGGCTAATGTAACTTTCAAGTTATATGCTCCTAAAAGAGATGAGAGAAGCCTTATCGTTTATGAGGTAACTAACGAAGATTACGAGCAGTACGGTGATGACCAGTATGCCAGTTTCGACAGACAATGGCAGGTAATGGATCTTATCGAGGATAAGTTTGCAGATGCTGAAAATAGAACTTTGGTTTCTCTTACCTACGACTATTATGATGGAGGTCTTTCAGAAGTAAACAACGGTTTCCTTTTATTGAATGGAGAGTGGATGATGATTCCTGGTCTTACAGATGATGAATACGAAGCTATGGGCGAAAGCTACCCTAATTTCTCAAGCGAGGATGAGGCAGAAGCTAAATTACCTATTTTCCTTAATGAGAAAATGAAGTATGGTAATCCTAAAAATGGAGACATCACTTCTATCATGTACAAACTTTACACTACAGATGTAGATGATGTAGATGGTGACGGTAAAACCGATGACAGAACTACTTACAGCTATGTAAAGTATTTCGTTTATGATGGTTCTACATGGGCTGTTTATAATAATGTGATAAATGAATCACTTCAGTTTGGTCATGATGGTACTACCTGGGTTCCAGATAATACTATTAAGTATACTTTCGATAGTTCAGATTACGGATTAATTGGAAATGAATTTATCGAAGAGTATCCTGGTCCGGGAGATAACGTGGCTTACTTTAGCAGTTTTGACAGAAGATCTACCAGTGACAATTACTGGAATGATACTATGCTGCTTGAAGCTATGAATTTCCTTCTAGACAGAATGATGCCTTCTGCTGAAGATGGTCAGAAATATGAAGTTACATTTGATACTTATGTAGGTTCAACAGTATCTGAAACACTTTACCTTATCAAAGAGGGTGGTGTATGGATCTACCAGGAATAGTCTATTATCCTGAATATCATTAATAAAAACCTCCTGAACGTTAAAGTCCGGGAGGTTTTTTTATTCGATTAATGTCTAAAATTTAGATATTTGTAATCCAAATTTCAATTTGAATTAAGCCTAAAATTTTTAATATGAAAAAGTTGATGCTGGCAGCACTTACGCTAATACTCGTAGGTTGTAGCACAGAGGAAAATCCTGGTCCGGGTACAGAAGTAACTCCGGAACCGGTACAAAAAGACCCCGTTGCCAATGATGATTCATTTACTGTAGTAGAAGATGATGAAAGCAGATTGGATGGTTATTTAGATAATGATGCTTTGGAAAATAATGCCAGGCTGGAAGAATTTGATGAATACACTGCCAATGGCGGCCAAATAACAGATAACCGTGATGGGAGCTTCACATATTTCCCGGCAGCAGATTTTACTGGTGTGGATACTTTTACCTATACAATTTGTGATTCAGATAATAATTGCTCTACAGCTACTGTGAGTATTACCGTGCAGGATGAAGGCGCGCCACAGGCTAATGCCGATGAAACCAATACAGTGGTAAATCAAACTCTTACTATAGATAATCTGCTGGCTAACGATGATCTTTTAGATGAAGCAGGTATATTTTCAGTAGAAACGACCACTTCTGCCGGAGGAACCGCTGTTCTTAATAACGACGGAACGGTAACTTATACCCCGGCTTCCGGTTATAAGGGAGAAGATACTTTCTCTTATACAATTTGTGACGACGACGTGGAGTCTACCTGTTCTTCAGCTCTGGTTACGGTAAATGTAGTAGAATCAATAACTTTTAATTTTCCTTCAGAACTTGCAGATTATTATTCAGATCTAAGTATTTCTGCCAGTACAGAACTCAACTACGAATTCGTTTCAGATCATACTTCAGCCAATCAAACTGTATTTCTGGAATATACAGATCGTCATGATTATTTGTATGATGCCGATGAGGATCTAAATAACCCTGAAAATGTGATCCTGATGTATACCGGAGAAAGCAGGTATTGGGAAGAATACCAGTCTGGATCTAATAGTTATAATCCTCAAACCTATAATACAGAACATGTTTACCCGCAGTCTAAGCTAAATACTGAAGAGTCTAAAAACGATCTTCACGTATTGAGAGTTGCCGATGCCGATGTTAATGAGGCAAGATGGAATTATCCTTTTACTGATGGTAGTGGGAACAATAAACTTATAGGAGACGATCAATGGTATCCCGGAGATGAGTGGAAAGGTGATGTGGCCAGGATAATCATGTATGTTAATGTGAGATATGGAGATAACTTTTCTGATGTTGGAAATTTAGAACTTTTCTTAAAATGGAATATTGAAGACCCGGTTTCAGATTTTGAGATACAGCGTAACAATGCCATCGAGGCTGCTCAGGGCAACAGGAATCCATTTATTGATAATCCTTATCTGGCTACCCTTATCTGGGGCGGTGCAGAAGCAGAAAACAAGTGGGAATAATAAATGCATTTAGTATTTTAGCCAATACTTAAATATTAAACTTATGTACGAAACAATTCAGTTTATCCATTCATACTGGGCCTATTTAGTGTTATTCCTGCTCCTTATCGCCAGTTTTAATGCGATTATTGGTTATGCGGCTAATAAAGAATATTCAGCTACCAATTTCAGGATCGCGCTTTTCACTTTAATTGTGTCGCATATTCAACTGCTTATCGGGTTTGTGCTCTATTTTACGGCGCCTTATTTCCAGGCCTGGTCTCAGGAAGGGATGGGTGGAGTGATGAAAGACTCTGTGCTCAGGTTATATAATGTTGAACATCCTCTGGTAATGATCATCGCGATTGCTTTGATCACTATTGGTTATTCGAAGCATAAAAAGAAACTTACCTCCAGGCCAAAATTTAAGATGCTGGCTATATTTTATGGTTTTGCATTAGTAGCAATGTTATCCAGAATTCCATGGAATGCCTGGTTCGATTAGTAAGAACTAATCATCATATCACCTAAGGTGAAAATATGATTTTTTAATAGAATTAAAACCTTCGGTCTACCGGAGGTTTTATTGTTTTACCTCCCTTATCAAATAGATATAAACCGCAAAGTGATCACTGTATCCTGGTTCGTAGCCGGCACTTCCATAGGTTCGGTAAGGATATCCTTTAAATTGCCCGTTTTGGGTAATAACATAAGGAGGATTGAAAATACCTGCTTTATAGAATTGAAAGCCGTTGAAATCTTTTGAAATCAGGCTTTGTGAAACATAGATTTGATCGAACAGATTCCATGAATCCCGGTAGGCTAGAGTACCCTTTCCATTTTTCAGCATTATTTCCATTGGGTTAAAAAGTTCTTTATCACCAACTTCCCCTATACTACCTTTTGTCTGCAGAAATTTTTTAAAACTTTTATTGGTTGGATCATCGTTAAAATCGCCCATTCCAATAATGCGCGCGGCGGGATTCTCTTTATATAGTGAATCAATGATCTTTTTATTTAGCAAAGCTGCTTTCTCTCTTTTATAACTACTTTTAGCTTCTCCTCCAGAGCGTGAAGGCCAGTGATTAATAATAAAGTGCACTTCCTCACCGCGCAGAAGACCGGTCACCACTAGTTGATCCCGGGTATAATCACGTTTATCCTGTTCATATATCAGTAGTTTTCTGGGCTGTGCATTTAAAGGGATAAACCCCGCTTTTCTGTATAATAATGCAACATCTATCCCGCGCTCGTCCGGTGAATCAAAATGTATGATCCCGTATTTCTTTTCTTTTAAATATGGATGCGTGGTAAGATCCTCCAGTACCAACCGGTTTTCTATTTCGCACAGGCCAATAATTAATGGTGAATCGCCGGTTTGATCTACCCCGATTTCTGAAAGTACTTTTGCTATGTTTTCTAATTTCTTCCTGTAGCGATCCTCTGTCCAGCGATCTTTTCCCAGAGCTGTCCTATCATCATCAAAGGTTAAAGTGTCGTCTACGGTATCAAAAAGGTTCTCTACATTGTAAAATGCTACTGTTTCGATCTGGTAATCTTTAGTAGCCTGACAAAAACTTTCATTTGTAAGACTAAAAACCAGACCAAAAACTATTAAATGCGTTAAAAGGTGAGATTTCAAATTGTACATTTTTAAATATGCCTTTAAAGTACTGATATTTTGTTAGTTACGGTTTTATTTACTAACATTATACAACATTTCGTTGAAGAGGCACCAGATGAAAATTTCGATTTTCTGGGGCTTTATTTTTTTGCTTTTTAGCTTTAAAATGAATTCCCAGCAGTCTGTTATTAAAGGCAGACTCGTAGATGCAATCACCAACGTGCCCTTACCACTGGTTAAAATTGCAATTGAAGGTTTAGTAATAGAAACCTTAACCGATCCTGATGGAGAGTTCAGCATTGGCCTGGATTCTATGGACCGGACTGAAGTTGTGGTCGTCTTTTCTAAAACCGGCTATACCACCAAACGCTTTCCCCTAAATATTGGTATTGGAGAAAAAACCCTGGAAACTATCAGCCTCAATCCAGACGCTTTTTATGAGCGCAGTCAGCAGTCCACAATAAGCCTTTCTGATGCCGATATAATTTCAGAAGAAGCAGAATTTGATAATATTTCGGGCCTGCTTCAATCTACCAGGGATGTATTTCTCAATGCTGCCGCCTTCGATTTCAGCCAGACCTTTTTCAGGGTTAGAGGTTTTGGGTCTGAGTATGGTAAATTGATGATCAATGGCATTGAAATGAATAAATTATTTGATGGCCGGCCGCAATGGAGTAACTGGGGAGGATTAAATGATGTACAGCGTAACCAGATTTTTAGCAATGGTATAAGCGCAAATGAATATGGTTTTGGAGGTCTGGGAGGAACTACCAATATTATAATGCGGGCGTCAAAATATCAAAAAGCAAACAGGATATCACTGGCAGGATCTAACCGAAGTTATAATGCCAGGCTGATGGCTACCATCGCTTCGGGAGAACAGGGATCTGGTTGGTTCTATGCCATTTCTATAGGAAGACGTTATGCTGAAGAGGCTTACATCGAAGGAACGGCATACGATTCGAATTCCTTCTTCGCGGCTGTAGAGAAAAGAATCAATGAAAACCATTCTTTAAACCTTACCGGGATATTCACACCTGTTACGCGGGGAAGGTCTGCCCCGCTCACTCAGGAAGTCCTGGATCTAAAAGGCTCTAAATATAACCCTCACTGGGGTTTACAGAATGGCAAAATACGAAATTCAAGGATCCGGAAGATCAAGGAACCTATCCTTATGTTAAACCACTTCTGGCAAATCACCCGGAAGGTACAGTTAAATACGAATCTTGCTTACCAATTCGGGGAAATATCAAATTCCCGAATCGATTATGGTGGCACCACCGCAGGAAACCTGGATGGACAGCCATTTTATTTTGGTGCCGGGGCCAATCCAGATCCTACCTATTACCAAAATTTACCGGGATATTATCTAAGATTTGAGAATAATCAAAATTTTGAAGCTGCTTACCGTGCTCAAAGTGATTTTCTGGAAGACGGGCAGCTGGACTGGAACCGGCTATATCTGGCGAATACCACGAATACTGAAATTGGTAATAATAGCGCATATGTTTTAGCTGAAGATGTAAATAAGGATGATCTGATAAATGTAAATGCAATTTTGAACTGGGAATGGTCAGATAGATTGAAGCTTACCGGGTCTCTGCGGTATACCGATCTCAAAAATCGAAATTTTGCCAGAATTAACGATCTCCTGGGAGGAAACTCGTTTCTGGATATTGATGTGTATGCAGAACAGGTTGGGGATACCCCCTTAATATTAGCAAAGCAATCAGATCTTTCAAATTTGAATAGACTCGTTAAGGAAGCGGACATTTACAAATATGATTATGACATCAGGGCTAATCTTTCTGAAGTTTTTATTCAGGGTCAATATGCCTGGAAACGATTGGAACTAACCCTTAGCGGTAAATTTGGGAATGTAATGTATCAGCGCACTGGAAATTTTCAGAACGGACTCTATGCCTCAAATTCGTTGGGAGAAAGTGATGAACTCAACTTCCAGAACTTTGGTTTAAAAACCGGGTTTCTGTATAAATTTTCTGGAAGGCAGAATGTCGAATTCAACCTGGGTTATTTCTTGAAGCCGCCTGCATTCAGAAATACCTTTGTTAATCCCAGGCAAAATAATGCGGTGGTGAGAAACGTCCGTGAAGAAAAAATAAGGAGTACAGACCTTAGCTATCGCTACCGCACATCTAAATTCAATGTAAGGCTTACGGGTTACTTTACTACCATAGATGAGGGTACAGAGGTTTCCAATTATTTCGCCAATGGTTTAGGAGGCCTGGGGAGTGAAAATACAGCGGCTTTTGTGCAGGAGGTTTTAACCGGAATAGACCGGCAGCATTTCGGGCTGGAAATTGGTTCTGAATATCAAATCACTTCTACCTTAAAAGCTAAGGTGGCTGCCTCACTTGGCCAGTTTACCTATGCCAGTAATCCTTCCCTTTACTTAAATTCAGCAAGTTTTTCGGAATCAAAAGATTATGGCAGAGCCTATTTGAAAAATTACTTTCTGGCCGGGGGACCGCAGCGAGCTGCCCTGGCGGGTTTTGAATATCGTGATCCGGAATATTGGTGGTTTGGAACCACGGTTAATTATTTCTCCCATGCTTTTCTCGATGTTAACCCTCTTACCAGGACTTCGAATTTCCAAACCGACTTTGATGGTCTGCCATTGTTGGATTACGATCCTGCAATTGCCAGAGAGCTTCTGCAACAGGAACAATTTGATGATTATTTTTTAGTGAACATGGTGGGAGGGAAATCGTGGCGATTAAGAGATAAGTACCTGGGATTCTTTGTAAGTATCAATAACCTGCTGGATCGGGAATATAAATCGGGTGGATTTGAGCAAGCCAGGAATGCAAATTACCGTACCCTGAAGCAGGATAGAGACAGGGAAATTATGGTCTTCGGGAACAAATACTGGCTGGGATATGGTACCAGTTTTTTTGCAAATGTGAGTTTAAGATTTTAAAACTAGGATTATGAGAATTACGAAAATACTAAACCTGCTCATTATTGCCTTGCAACTTTCCTGCGTTCAAACAGATGATTATGACATGCCCGGTATGACCTTATCTGAATTTACTGTTGACGGTGATCTTACAAGTATAGCAGCTATCAAAGGAAATTTTGATCTGCGTACTGGTGAAATATTTACTTTTCAGGATTCTAATACCTGGATAGAAGGTTATGTTGTTTCAAGTGATGCCGCAGGGAACTTTTATAAAAAATTAATTATTCAGGATAAGTTTCAAAGTCCTGTTGCCGGGATCCAGATCCTGTTAGATGATACTTCCCTTTCAGATACTTTTGAATTTGGTAGAAAGGTGATTATTAAACTGGATGGTTTAAGCTTGGGATATAAGAACGGGGTATTGCAACTTGGGTTTCAAAACAGGGGTGATGTTGTTGCTATTCCCAGGTCTGTCATAGAGAACCATGTAATAAGAACTAGCGTAAGACAGGAGATCATTCCTCTTGAAATTGAAATTAATGAGATCCATGATGAAATGAAAAATCTATATGTACGTATAGAAAATGTTCAATTTGATCTCAATTTTGTCAGGGAAAATAACAGGTTTTCCTTCGCTTCGAATGTGGTAGACCGGTTCGACGGCGAACGCCAGATGACAGATTGCAGTACCGGCTCAACGATATTTTTGAGTACGAGTACCTTTTCAGATTTTAAGTCGCTGCTTCTGCCAACCGGCAGCGGCGTTATAGAGGGGATTTTATCCCGGGATTACTACGACAGGCATTACGTAATCGTGGTAAATACGCCTGAAACTTTTTTTATGGATGGTGAACGCTGCGATCCCGATTATCTGAACTGCGATAATAATTTTACCGAGGGTGCAAAAATCTTACTTGATGAAAATTTTGACGGGGTGACCTCTAATACCACCCTAAACTCCAGGAAGTGGACCAATATTAATGTTAGCGGTGGAGAAAAGAAGTTTACTCCTACCCTGGCTTCGGGAAACAGAATTTTAAGGATCTCGGCCTATAATACTAATGAAAGTCCACTGGAAGCCTGGCTGGTCACACCGCCAATTCAGTTAGACGATTCAGAGAACGAGGTATTGCTCTTCGATCTTCTTTCTTCATTTGATAATGGCCTGCTTCTAAGGGTTTATGTTTCACAGGATTTTGAAGAATCTCCGGCGTTGGCCACCTGGCGACCGTTAGATGCCAATATTCCTCTGGGACCCTCCGGTGCAAATTCTTCTATTTTCAAAGAATCGAGGATCGATATCTCCTGTCTGCAAGGAAAAATCTGGATAGGGTTCAGATATCTGGGTGCGGCGCCAGATAAAACCACTACCTATGATCTTGACAATATTAGGGTAATCGGGGAATAATTATAAAATGTTCCACCCCAACCTGCGGTCGCCCTTCCAACGGGAGGTGAGCTTTTTATAAGAAGCTCTCTCTAAACTCCAGCACAGTTTCCCGCTCTGGTGAAACGGAAGGGCCGGAAAACTATTTTAATATACAGCTCATTTTAACTAACTACCTCTTCTTTCTTTTCCCTGAAATCCAATGGCTGTAATACTTTTAAAGCTTTTTCCACAGAAGTGATCCTGTCGAAAGTTAGGAGGAGTTTTAAGCCATTTCTGGTTTGCTTTTCCTTCATTGTGCAGTTCTGCCTGTGCGTCTGTACATACTGCAGCACTTTGGTAAAGTTACTGGTCTGGTAAAATCTTGATTTTTGATCTGAAATAAAATATCCCACCAGCTTGTTCTTTTTCATTACCACTCTTTCCAGACCTATCTTGGCTGCGATCCATTTGATCCTTACAGAATTTAACAGATCTACCGCCTGTACCGGTAATTCTCCAAATCGGTCTACAAGTTCTGCTTCAAATTTCTGAAGTTCTTCTTCCGTTTTTAATTCATTAAGCTTGGTGTAGAGATTTAATCGTTCAGAAATGTTATTGATATAATCATCAGGGAACAATAATTCAAAATCGGTGTCTATTAAAGTATCCTTTACGAAATCCTTATGCTCCAGGTCTTCTGTTTCAGCATAAAGATCACGGAATTCATTTTCTTTCAACTCTTCAATAGCTTCATTCAGAATCTTTTGATAGGTGTCAAACCCGATATCATTTATAAATCCGCTTTGTTCACCTCCCAGAAGATCTCCAGCACCACGGATTTCGAGATCCTTCATGGCAATATTGAATCCGCTGCCCAGTTCTGAAAATTGCTCCAGGGCAGTGATTCTTTTCCGCGCATCCTCGGTCATGGCAGAATATGGAGGAGTTATAAAATAGCAAAAGGCCTTTTTATTGCTTCGGCCAACCCGCCCACGCATCTGGTGTAGATCTGATAGCCCGAAGTTATTTGCATTATTAATAAAGATGGTATTTGCTTCAGAAACATCTAAACCACTTTCCACAATAGTCGTAGATACCAGGACATCAAACTCACCATTAATAAAACTAAGCATCAGCTTTTCCAGTTTTTTTCCTTCCATCTGCCCATGTCCCACGCCAATTTTCGCATCGGGCACCAGCCTTTGAATCATTCCGGCCACTTCCTTGATATTTTCCACCCGGTTATGAATAAAGAAGACCTGGCCTCCTCGCTGAATTTCATAAGAGATAGCGTCCCTGATCGTCTCTTCAGAAAATCGAATAACATGACTTTCTATAGGATAACGGTTGGGTGGGGGAGTAGTTATGGTGGAAAGATCCCGTGCTGCCATTAAGCTGAACTGAAGTGTTCTTGGAATAGGGGTTGCGGTGAGGGTTAGGGTATCAACGTTTTCCTTGATCGTTTTCAGTTTATCCTTTACTGCTACTCCAAATTTTTGTTCTTCGTCTACCACGAGCAAACCAAGATCTTTAAATTTCACGCTTTTACTTACCAGCTGGTGCGTACCTATGATTATATCAACCTTTCCTGCTTCAAGATCGGCCAGGGTTTCTTTGCGCTCCTTCGCTGTTCTAAAACGGTTTAGATAATCTATTCGCACCGGGAAATCTTTCAGTCTTTCTGAAAAGGTTTGATGGTGCTGAAATGCCAGAATAGTAGTAGGAACCAGGATGGCCACCTGCTTATTGTTATCTACCGCCTTGAAGGCTGCACGAATGGCAATTTCGGTTTTTCCAAACCCTACATCCCCGCATACCAGCCTGTCCATAGGCCGTTCGTTCTCCATATCTGCTTTTACCGCAGCGGTGGCTGAACTTTGATCTGGTGTATCTTCATACATAAAAGATGCTTCCAGTTCATGTTGCAAATAAGAATCCGGATCAAATTTAAATCCCTTTTCCAGTCTTCGCTTTGCATAAAGCTTGATAAGATCGTAGGCGATATGCTTTACACGGGCTTTGGTCTTTTTCTTAAGGTTCTTCCAGGCGTTGCTACCCAGCTTATATATCTTGGGTGGTTTTCCGTCTTTACCGTTAAATTTTGAGATCTTGTGCAGGGAATGTATGCTTAGATACAGAATATCACGCTCTCCATAGATGAGTTTGATCGCTTCCTGTTTCTTTCCTTCTACATCTATTTTTTGTAATCCCCCAAACTTTCCAATTCCATGGTCAATATGGGTAACATAATCGCCAACCTCAAGATTGGTAAGTTCTTTCAGGGTGATCGCCTGTTTCTTGGCATACCCGTTCTTCAAATGGAATTTGTGGTAACGCTCAAATATCTGGTGATCTGTATAACAGACGGTCTTTGAGTCTTCATCTATGAAACCCTGGAACATAGAGAAAACAGGCGTCTGGTATTTCACCTCCTTCTCCTGGTCATCGAAGATATCATGAAAACGTTTAGCCTGTTGTTCGCTTACACAGCATATAAAATTGGTATACCCGG
The DNA here is from genome assembly GCF_007050985.1 of Christiangramia sabulilitoris. Lineage (GTDB taxonomy): Bacteria > Bacteroidota > Bacteroidia > Flavobacteriales > Flavobacteriaceae > Christiangramia > Christiangramia sabulilitoris. Next base: position 1,098,829 of record NZ_VHSF01000001.1, on the reverse strand, counting down.
ATTCCTGGTTTTCTATCAGGTTATCGATTAGCAGATCAAACTGTTTATTAAAAGAAGGCTGTGGTTTGGTATGAAATTCAATGCTTGCACCAGTATTTAAGTAGGCCTGGGTACTCAACTCCACAGCAGTATAATCCAGCAACTGTTTTTTAATGAGCTGGCCGTCACAAAACAATTCTTTAGGCTCACTGTGCTTAATATCTTCAGAAAGGCTTTTGAAGGCTTCTTCTGCTTTTTTAAAAAGCTTATCAGCCTGGGCAGCCAGCAGGTCCAGATTTTTTATAAAAACGACTGTTTTTGCTGAAATATATTTTAAAAAGCTCTCCCGTACCTCATCCAGATGTTTGTTCTCCACATTGGGCATTACAGAAATCTTTTTTTTCTTATCTGTAGAAAGCTGGGTTTCCACATCAAAGGTCCTGATACTATCTACTTCGTCCCCAAAAAATTCTATACGGTATGGTTCATCATGACTAAATGAAAATACATCTATAATCCCGCCCCGAACCGAAAATTCACCGGGCTCGGTCACAAAATCAACCCGTTTGAACTGGTACTCAAAAAGCACCTCATTCACAAAGTCTATGGATAGGTCATCACCAACGGCTATTTTCAGGGTGCTTTTGTCTAGTTCTTTTCTGGTTACGACTTTCTCAAATAATGCATCCGGGTAGGTGACTATTAAGGCAGGCTTCTTCCGGGAATTTATACGGTTTAGAACCTCAGCCCTGAGTAGAACGTTTGCGTTATCTGTCTCCTCTATCTGGTAAGGCCGCCGGTAACTGCCCGGGTAAAAAAGCACGTTCTTTTCGCCGACCAGTTGTTCCAGGTCGTTTAGATAATATGCAGCTTCTTCCTTATCATTAAAAATTAGAAGAAAGGGATGATTAGATTCTTTAAAAGCATCTGCAACTACAAATGACAGGGCAGATCCAACCAGGCCTTTTAAGTGAATATTAGATTGATTTTTTTCGGAAGCGGCAATAGCATTTCGCAGTTCCTGCTGTTGCGGGGACTGTGCGAATTTCTGGGCGATAAGATTTGTACTCATTACCGCAAAGATAAATTCAACCAAATTGCCTTACAACCAGATATTTGATTTTTAACGATTAAATAGCATTTGATCATATTTACCATTTTCATAACGCAAAGTCCATAGTATCTTGACTATTTTCACATAAAATGACTGGATATTATGGGATTTGAAGAATTTGATGTTTTTGTAATTGGTACCGGAACTGCCGGAAAAAGTGTGGCTAAAGAATGTGTGGCCGAAGGCTTGAAAGTTGCTATTGCCGATAATCGTGAGTATGGTGGTACCTGCGCAAATCGCGGTTGTGATCCAAAAAAAGTTCTGGTTGGCTTAACCGAAATTCTCGACCGTGCAGGTAAAATGAAAGGCCATGGAATTACAAGAATGCCTGAATTCAGCTGGAAAGAGCTTATGGAGTTTAAAAAGACTTTTACCAGTGCAGTTCCTGCTGCCACTGAAAAAGACCTGGAATCTCTGGGTATAAAAATGTATCATCAATCACCAAAATTTCTTGATGAGAATACTCTCTCTGTAGAGGGGAAAACTGTGAATGCTAAAAAGATCGTGATCGCTACCGGGCACCAACCTTTTGAACTGCCAATTCCAGGTCGGGAGTTGCCTGTAACCAGTGATGAATTTCTTGAGCTGGAGGAACTTCCGGAAAGTATAATTTTTATAGGCGCAGGATATATCGGGATGGAATTCGCCCATATAGCGGCCAGGTGTGGCGTGGATGTTACGGTTATAGATGGAGAATCGCGCGCGCTGAATAACTTCGATAAGGATATGGTAAAATATCTTCAGGATGCTTCGGAGGAGATAGGGATCAAATTCATTTTTGATGCTGAGGTTACCGAGGTGGAAAAATTACAAACAAACTTCAGGGTTAAGGCAAATCAAAAAGGAGAGAAGATTGAAAGGAAGGCTAAACTTGTGGTAAATGCGGCAGGAAGAGTGCCTGCCGTAGATGAACTCGATCTGGAAAAAGGAAACGTGGAATATTCCAAAAAGGGGATCGTAGTAAATGCACATTTGCAAAGTCCTTCTAATAATAACGTGTATGCCTGTGGTGATGTATCTGCCAGTGAAGGTCTGCCTCTAACTCCATTAAGCTCCCAGGAAGCTAGAATCGTAGCAGCAAATATTCTCGATAAAAACAGGGAAAAGGAAATCGATTATCCACCCCAACCATCTGTGGTCTTTACCATTCCAAATCTGGCCATGGTAGGGCTTAATGAAAAAGAGGCCAGGGAAAAGGGATACAACTTTAAGGTTGAGCAAAAACTGGTGTCAAAATGGTTCAATGCCAAAAGGATCAACGATGACTACTATGCTTACAAAACTTTGGTGGATAAAGATTCCGGATTAGTTCTAGGTGCTCATCTTATAGGTGCAGATGCCGGGGAGATGATCAATATGTTTGTGATGGCGATGTGCGGTAAGCTGGACTGCAGAACCCTGAAAGGGATGATCTTTTCCTATCCAAGCTGGGCAAGTGATATAAAATCCATGGTTTAATCCTGGTTGCCGGTTAGCATTTTATGAATGGGATTGGTTTTCCTGTTAATAAAACCATGATAGGAAATATTAACAAATAACAGGATCGCTCCGGCCATAGCCGTATATGCAATAAAATCCTGATCTCCCCGGTGACGTATATAAATGGCAACAAGCGCCCAAACCCCTACGGCTGCAAATTCGCGCATATTCCGAAGGTAGATCATGCAGAGATTTATAATCACGGCTATTCCAATCATAATGACTGTCCATTCCACTTCAGTAAAAACAGCGCCGTCCCACCCAATTTCGGTAAGCCAGGAGGCCATGTTGGCTATGCTTGCCACGGTGATCCATCCGGAAAACAGGCAAATAGGCCACCAGTAAAAGAAAATGACCTTGAAAGGTGCGTCCCAGATCTCCATATCATTATTTAGGATCACCTTAAGCAGTTTTGCGAGTATGAGAAACATCAGGACGACCGAAAGTCCTATATACATGTAGGACCAGGCGATGACCCAAAGACAGGTGCCGGCATTCGCTATGATAAACCAGAAAGATGTATTCTTTATAAAATCTGTATACTTCCCATTAGAATAGGCCTGGTAGACCATAAAGCCCGAAAAAAGTAGTAGCTCAACATAAATAAGGCCCCAGATTGAAAATGCATAATCTGCCGGTGTGAAGAGATTTGAATAAATGTCGCTTATTTCCCCGATGGTATAATCATTGAAAATACCCGTTTGGGCGAGATAATTAATAAAGATTGCGAGGATAACGGACAAAAAATTTAGTACTGCTAACCTTTTTATCATAATAGTGACATTAATTTACCTGAATAACTTCCTTTCCGGTAATAGCGAATATACGATCTCCTTCTTCAGGTTCTATAAAATAGTTACCGGTAAATTCTCCAAACGCCGGCAGGATTAGTTGATTCGAGCTTCGAAAGAAACAGGATAATTTTAGTAATTGCCTTCCGTCTCCACGCATTTTAAAGCCGGGATGAATATGGCCACATATATTATAGTGATCTTCCTGGGGTTCGGGATGATGGCTTAAATGAAAACCGGCAACCTTTATTTCAGAATATATTTCAATGCCTAGTGATTCATATTTTGTCGGAGAAATGATATCGTGGTTGCCAGCTACCAGGTGCACGCGGTTATCGATACTGGATACCCATTCCTCAAACATATTCCATTCAATGTTCAGCGAGCTGTGAAACAGATCTCCCATAAACACAATATGTTCAGGATCGAATTCTTTTCTTAATTCATCCAGACGAATAAAGTTCTGTGCAGCGGCCTTTAGCGGCACCGCGCTTCCATGTTTTCTGAAGTGCGAAACCTTACCCAAATGCACATCTGCGACTAATAAAACTTCCTGTTCAGGCCAGTAAGCTGCCCCAAATGGATGTAATACAAAGTCCTGGTCCTGGATCTTAATATTTAAATTCATCTATAGCTTACAAAGTATTTCTGCAGCTTTTTCAAGGGTCTCGTCGGTCTTGGCGAAACAAAATCTAAGCTGCCTATTATCTTCTTCATTTATATTGAACACAGAAACCGGGATAGAGGCTAAACCATTCTCTTTCACTAATTTCTGAGCGAAAATTACATCTTTTTCCCTGGTTATTTCTGAAAAATTCAAAAGTTGGTAATAGGTTCCTTGGGAAGGGGTACAGGTAAATCTGGAGTCCTTTATCAAATTCAGAAAAAGATCCCTTTTTCTCTGATAGAATTTAGCGAGTCCCAGATAATTGTCGGCATTTTTTAAATATTCTGCATACGCTCTTTGCATGGGATGATTTACAGAAAAAACTGTGACCTCGTGTAGTTTTCTTATTTCCTGCATTAATTTCTCTGGAGCAACACAGTAACCCGTTTTCCAACCTGTATTATGAAATGTTTTACCAAACGATGCACACACGATCGCTCTTTGCGACAGATCCGGAAATTTTGACGCACTCTGGTGCTCATTGCTATCAAAAATCAAATGCTCATATACTTCATCGCTTAATAAAATAATATCGGTATTTGATAAGATTTCCTGTAATTTGAGCATGTCCTCTTTATCCAGTATAGTTCCGGTTGGATTATGTGGCGTATTGATAATGATCATCCTCGTTTTGGAACTTATGGCCGATTTCACCTCATCCCAGTCCACGCTGTAATTATCTCCTTTTAACTGTATCTGTACCGGTATTCCCCCGCTCAGTTTAATGGTTGGCTCATAGGTGTCATAAGCCGGTTTGAGTACAATAACTTCATCGTCCTTATGTACAAAGGCAGTAATGGCAGCATACAAGGCTTCTGTGGCGCCAGAGGTAATTGTTATCTCCTTGTCTGGAGAGTAACTTTTTCCGTAGAGAGATCTAATCTTAAGAGAGATCTGTTCTCGTAGTTCCCGTACACCAATATCTGGAGGATATTGATTATAACCCTCATTCATTGCCCTGGTGACAAGGTCTTTTAATTTCTGATCGGTCTCAAAATTTGGGAATCCCTGGGAAAGGTTAATGGCATTATGGTCGTTAGCCAATTTGCTCATCACCGAGAAAATACTGGTCTTTGATCCTGGTAATTTTGATCTCATAGGCAAATTTCAGGTGATCATTAAGATTACTTGAAATTGCATAAAAAATCCCGGACTGCAAAGTCCGGGATAAGGTATATCTAATTAAACGAGTGTTAATTACTTTACGCTCGCTTTTAAGTATTCTCTGTTCATTCTGGCGATATTTTCCAAAGAAATACCTTTAGGGCATTCTATTTCACATGCTCCGGTATTGGTACAGTTACCAAATCCTTCCTTGTCCATTTGCTCCACCATTTGTAATACTCTGCGGTCGGCTTCCACCTCTCCCTGAGGTAGCAAAGCATACTGGCTTACCTTTGCTGAGGTAAATAGCATCGCGCTCGCATTTTTACAGGCAGCTACACAGGCACCACAACCAATACAAGTCGCGGCATAGAAAGACATATCTGCATTTTCCTTTTCTACCGGAATAGAGTTGGCATCCTGGGTATTTCCTGATGTATTTACAGAAATATATCCACCTGCCTGCTGAATTCTGTCAAATGCACTGCGATCTACTACCAGATCCTTTATAACCGGGAATGCTTTTGCTCTGAAAGGTTCAATTACGATAGTGTCATCGTCCTTGAATCTTCTCATATGCAGCTGGCAGGTAGTTACGCCCCTGTCTGGTCCATGTGGTTCTCCATTAATCTGAAGGTTACATGACCCACAAATTCCCTCGCGGCAATCGTGATCAAAAGCTACAGGTTCATCTCCTTTATTGATAAGTTGTTCATTAAGAACATCCATCATTTCAAGAAAAGACATGTCTTCAGAAATATCTGAAACCTGGTAGGTTACTACTTTCCCTTTTACGTCGGCGTTTTTCTGACGCCATATTTTTAATGTAAGGTTCATACTGTTTGTATTGAGTATTAGAAATGAGATCTTTGAATTAACAAACCCGTGTTTGTAATCTTAATCTCAAATCTCACATCTATTTATAACTCCTTGTTTTTACCTGAATATTTTCATAGTCAAGATCTTCTTTATGCAAAATAGCATCTGCAGGATTACCAGTGTATTCCCAGGCAGCTACATACATAAAGTTCTCGTCATCCCGAAGTGCTTCACCTTCTTCGGTTTGGTATTCCTCTCTAAAGTGACCACCACAGGATTCTTCCCGGTGTAATGCATCTTTAGCGAATAGTTCACCTAGCTCGAGGAAATCTGCCACACGGCCTGCTTTTTCAAGTTCGGCATTCATTTCGTTAGTGCTTCCCGGAACTCTTACATCTTTCCAGAATTCCTCACGAAGTTCCTGTATCTCTTTGATCGCTTCTTTAAGACCAGTAGCGTTTCTGGCCATCCCGACCTTATTCCACATGATCTTACCAAGGATCTTATGGAAGTGATCCACAGATTTAGTGCCCTTTGTGTTTACCAGTTTCTCCAGTCTTTCTCTAACTTCAGCTTCTGCAGCTTCAAATTCAGAAGATTCTGTGGAGATAGCTCCGGTTCTAATATCGTTCGAAAGATAATCTCCAATCGTGTATGGTAATACGAAATAACCGTCTGCCAGTCCCTGCATTAATGCAGAGGCTCCCAACCTGTTTGCTCCGTGATCTGAGAAGTTTGCTTCTCCTATCGCGTAACACCCTGGAATAGTAGTTTGCAGGTTATAATCCACCCAAACACCACCCATGGTATAATGAACCGCAGGATAGATCATCATTGGGGTTTCGTATGGATTTTCATCAACAATCTTCTCATACATCTGGAAGAGGTTACCATATTTGGCTTCTACAACTTCTTTTCCTAACTCGTTTATTTTAGCATCTGAAGGATTATCGATCTTCTGAGTTGTCGCTGCTTCTTTCCCATATCTCTCTATTGCAGCTTTAAAATCAAGATAAACCGCTTCTCCGGTCTTGTTTACCCCGAAACCTGCATCACAACGTTCTTTAGCGGCCCTGGAAGCCACATCACGTGGAACAAGGTTACCAAAAGCAGGATATCTTCGCTCTAAATAATAATCTCTTTCTTCTTCTGAAAGCTCAGTAGGTTTCTTTTTACCTGCTCTGATGGCTTCAGCATCTTCTTTCTTCTTCGGAACCCAGATTCTACCGTCATTACGCAGAGATTCAGACATAAGCGTTAGCTTAGACTGGTGATCTCCTGAAACCGGAATACAGGTAGGGTGGATCTGCGTGAAACAAGGGTTGGCAAAATAAGCTCCCTTTTTATGTATTTTCCAGCCTGCCGTAACATTACTTCCCATGGCATTGGTAGAAAGGTAGAATACATTTCCATATCCTCCTGAAGCAATTACTACAGCGTGAGCCGAGTGTCTTTCTAATTTTCCTGTTACCAGGTCCCTGGCAATAATACCACGGGCTTTGCCATCCACCTTAACGATGTCCAGCATCTCATGTCTGTTAAAAGACTGGATTTTCCCGCGGTTTATCTGGCGGTTCATAGCTGAATAGGCTCCAAGCAGTAACTGCTGGCCGGTTTGCCCTTTGGCGTAAAATGTTCTTGAAACAAGTACCCCACCAAAAGAACGGTTATCTAAAAGACCACCGTATTCACGGGCGAAAGGAACTCCCTGCGCCACACACTGGTCGATGATATTTCCTGAAACTTCAGCAAGCCTGTATACGTTGGACTCCCGCGAACGGTAATCACCTCCTTTAATAGTATCATAGAAAAGACGGTAAATGGAATCTCCGTCTCCCTGGTAGTTCTTTGCTGCGTTGATACCTCCCTGAGCGGCAATAGAGTGCGCTCTACGCGGAGAATCCTGATAGCAAAAAGTTTTTACATTGTAACCCAGTTCAGCAAGGGTCGCGGCAGCACTACCACCGGCAAGACCTGTACCAACCACGATTACATCAATGTTTCGTTTATTGGCTGGGTTTACAAGATTTATTTCGTTTTTATGATTGGTCCACTTTTCTGCCAATGGGCCTTTAGGTGCATTAGATTCAAATATTCCCATAGCTTAAATTTTTTCTAGTACAAAGTGAATATAAAATGGAATTACCGCGAAGGCCAAAGGAACCAGTACCGCAAAGGCAAGACCAAATTTTTTAATAAACCCATTGTATTTTGGATGATTGACTCCAAGAGACTGAAATCCGCTGCCAAAACCATGTGACAGGTGGAAGCCGATCGCCAGCATCGCAACTGCATAGGCAACTGCCCAAAGCAATCCATACTGAGCATCCTGGAATGTTTTAATCGTTAAGGTGTAAAGGTCTTTTACTTCTTCACCATTTGCTGTTGTGTAAACTGTTTCATCAAGCCCCCCGAATTTCATCTCTGCCCAGAACATGGTCATGTGAATTACGATGAAAGCCAGAATAACCGTACCTAAGATCCCCATATTTCTTGAAGACCACATGGTGTTGGTAGAAGGTTTGAAACTCACATATTTCTGTGGTCTGGCCTTACGGTTGTTTATGGTAAGGATGATCCCATCTATAGCATGGAAAAGAATACTTAAATATGTTACATAGGAGAGCAATTTAACAGCGGGATTAGTGGTCATGAATAACGCATATTCATTGAACTGGTCCCTGGCGCCTTCGCTAACAGGTATAAGCAATTGTAAATTCCCGAATAAATGACCTACTAAAAACAGGCACAGAAAAAGGCCGGTGAAAGCCATCCAATATTTTTTTGCCAGTGATGACTTTAAAAGCGCAGATTTCGCCATAAATGTTTTGAATTATTTTGATAAAGTGGAGCAAAAATACGTTTACTTCTAATTTTTAACAAACTTTGGAAGGCTTTTTCAAGGCTATTTAGAACTAATTTAAAGTACTTTATAATTTGTTCAATCTTTGAATCTGAAGCGCTTGAGAGTTTAAGCTTTGTTTACTGATATCCCGCCCTGAAACCATACTCTGCATTAGGTTTTGGCAAAAGCTTAACTGCGCTAATTACCGGATTTTTGTAATTTCATTGGCCTATGAAGAAAATGACTAATGAAATAATAAGAGCAATGTCTGAAACTTTTGAGGGGCAACCCTGGTATGGAGATTCAGTGATGCGAAAACTGGAGAATGTCCCCTATGTCATAGGATATAAGACCTGTATACCTGAATCTCATAGCGTTGCCCAGATTGTAGGTCATTTAATTGCCTGGAAAAAGTTTGCTGCAAAGAAAATGAGCGGTTGTAAGGATTGTCATTTAGAAAAAGATTCAGAAGAGGACTGGCCAAATATTGATGTACATTCCCGGGAAGAATGGGAAGAATTAAAAAGAGAGTTGGTCGCAGCGCAAAGCAGTATCTATGAAATATTAAATGAACAGGAGGATGATTCTTTTCTTCAGAAAAAGGTTGACGGTAAGGATTACGATTTTGGAGCATTGCTAAAAGGCCTAATTCAGCATGATATATACCATCTTGGGCAGATTGGTTTGATAGAAAGTCAGCTAAAAAAGAAAGAAATAGACTCTGGAATTTTCAGGACTTAAAAACTGGTTTTAAATGGAATTTATAGACTACTATAAGCTTTTAGAATTAGACAGGACGGCTACCAAAGCCGATATTAAAAAAGCATACCGGCGACTGGCCAGGAAATATCATCCTGATCTTAATCCTAATGATAAACAAGCCCAGACCAGATTTCAACAGATCAATGAGGCTCATGAAGTGCTAAGCGATCCTGAAAAGCGTAAAAAGTACGATGAATACGGTAAGGACTGGCAGCATGCAGATCAATTTGAACAGGCCAGGAAACAGCAGTCTGCAGCTGGAGGTTTCGGGGGAGGATTTGGTGATGGTGGTCAATCCTATTCTTACTCCGGGAATTTTGATGATGATACTTTTTCAGATTTTTTTGAGCAAATGTTTGGAGGCAGAGCAAGATCCCGGGGCGCTCATCGTGGTGCGCATTTTAAGGGACAGGACTTTAACGCAGAGCTGCAGCTAAAACTCAGCGAAGTTTATGAAAGTAAAAAGCATACGCTGACTGTCAATGGCAAGAACATCAGGCTAACAATACCTGCCGGAGTAGAAAATGGCCAAACCATTAAAATAAAAGGCCATGGAGGCCCGGGAATGCAAGGTGGACCAAAAGGTGATCTTTATATAACTTTCAGGATCCTGAATGATACCACTTTCCGCAGGGAAAAGGAGAATTTATACTCTACCGTAGCGATTAGTCTGAGTACTGCAGCGCTGGGGGGAGAAATAGAGGTGTCTACCTTTGATGCGAAGGCAAAGTTGAAGGTTAAACCGGGTACCCAAAACGGGACCAAAGTGAAATTAAAGGGAAAGGGATTTCCGCGATATAAAAAGGAAGGGCAGTTTGGAGATCTATTCGTGACTTATACGGTCAAAGTTCCCGAAAACCTAACCGGTAGACAAAGAGAATTATTTGAAGAACTTAAAAAAACCGGAATATGAATTATGAAGATCTTATCCCGGCAGACGAGATCTGCGTACGTTACAAGGTGGAGCGCCAGTTTGTAAGTTCGCTCTACGAAAGCGGGATCATCCAGATTGTAAGGATCAAGGAGACGGAGTATATTCCCAATGATCATCTTGCCGATTTTGAAAGGATGATGCGATTGCATAGAGAGCTAGATATTAACCTGGCAGGCCTGGAAGCAGTTAACCATCTTCTGAAGAAAATAGATCAACTTAATGAAGATAATATGAGATTAAGAAACCGTCTCGGGTTATACGAATAATACATTAACTTCCGGATGCATAAAGCAAATCACAGTAATCTGGTTAAAATGACGTTCCAGGAAATATAACTTATACTCTTAGCCTGCAAAATCTCTCCATACTTTAAGACCTATTAGCTATTCCACTTCAAATCCTGATTTTGCCGTTTTATCGTTAATACTGAATTCCATCACATACTTACCTTTTGGGATATAATACTTTTGGTTCGATGCCTGTTGAATGTCCAGTTGTTTGGATTCTTTGCTGAGCTTCTCTGCGGCTGCTTCTATTATGGTAAGATCATATTTAGCCGTATTAAAGCCTTTATCTGCCTCAACTTCTATTTGTTGAACCTCAATTCCCGATTCAGATTTTATGGTGATCATACCTTTACCTTTTTTTGCTGAATAATAGGTAAGAGTGAATTCTGGGACATAAGGATCCATCCATTTGCTGTAGGAGTTGCCCCAGCCCGATGAAAATCTCACCTTTTCTGGCGAAGAGATCGAAATTGCCTCTCCCAGTTCGTTATTATTCAGGTTCGAAACGGCTGCGATGTCTGCAATATAAATCGAGCGGCCATGTGTTCCCACCACAAGATCTTTTTCCCGTTTTTGTATACGCAGATCGTGTACTGGAACATTCGGTATACCCGTACTAAAAACTTCCCAGTTTTGTCCGCGGTTAAGGGAAACATATAGGCCATCGTCGGTTCCAAGGTAGAGTACATTTCCGTTATTTGGGTCTTCCCTTATAACATTAACCGGTGACAGGGGTAAATTTGAACTGATATCCTGCCAGGTTTCACCATAATTTTCTGAAACATATACGTAAGGTTTGAAATCATCATTTCTATAGCCATTAAGAGTTGCGTAAACTCTCTCTTTTTTAAATTCAGAAGCAATAATGCGGGATACCCATCTATCCTTAGGTAAATTACCTGAGATATTGGTCCAGCTTCCGCCTGAGTTTTTGCTTACATATATTAAACCGTCATCACTACCTGTATAGATCAGGCCAAATTGAAAAGGGGATTCACTAATAGTGGCAAGAGTACCAAAAGGCACATCTCCTTCTTTCGCACCTTTGGTAAGATCTTCTGAAATTGGGGTCCATGAATTCCCCTGGTCCATACTGCGCATTAATTTGTTCGCTCCCATATACAGGATATCCTGGTTATGAGGCGAAAGCAAAATTGGCGTTTGCCAGTTAAACCTGTAAGGTCGCTCCCCAAGTTCATGCCTTGGCTGGATATATTCCCGCTCTCCAGATTTGCGGTTTATTCTGAAATAAGTACCAAACTGATATCCGGTATATACTATATCTGAATTGCGATCATCAATTTCAACCTGCATACCGTCTCCACCCATGATAGATTCAAAATTGTAATCTCCTGAAGAATTCCAGCGGCGACTTTCCTTGTTGGTGTGAGGCCCTACCCAAACTCCGTTGTCCTGCAATCCGCCATAGATATTGTATGTATTCTCGTTGTCTACATTAACGGTATAAAACTGTCCCACAGAAGGAGAATTATTTTTACTCCAGTGCTCCCCGTCATCGTAAGAGATATTTATCCCCCCATCATTACCGTCGATAAGGTGACCAGGTTTTTTAGGATTGATCCATAGAGCATGATGATCTGCGTGTACATTTTCAGCATCGATAGAGGTAAAGGTTTTTCCTGCATCCTTAGACTTTAGAATAGGCACCCCGTAAATATAAATTCCATCTTTATTGCCTGGATCCACGTGGATCATTCCAAAATAATACCCGTAACTGTAATACAGGTCGTCCAGATAATCATCGTGGGTTAGATCCCATGTTTTGCCACCATCATCACTTCTATAAACCTGTGCGCCAATGACGGGAGTGTCAAAAAGATCGCTATTCGCACTTCCAAGGTAAAGGGAAAGGTCAGAAGGTTTGACCTTATTAGAGCGCACCATTTCCTTCACATTTTCTGCGGTATACTTTTTTTGAAAATTATTAGAGCGCAGGAAAGTTTCCAGTTTTTCATTTTCCAGTTTCAGGAATTTAGAAGTAGACATGTTCTCGAAATTTTCCTTCTGGAGGCCTCCCATTGCTTGCTTCTCAGTTTCGTCTTTTTCTCTATGATTCTGGTTGTCGAGAATTGCATAAATGGTATTATCATCATAAACACTTAGGCCAATTCTGCCAACACCATCCCCGGTAGGAAATCCTGATTCCTTAGTGGAAAGAAGTGTCCAGGTATCCCCCGCATCTGTGGTTTTATAAATACCGCTGTTTTTTCCACTTTCCCTGAAATTCCAGGCTTCTCTGTGCTTATCCCATGAAGCGGCATACATTTCACTGAAGTTTGAAGGATTAACTGCAATGTCTATTATACCCGTGTATTCTCCTATGAATAGTTTTTTATCCCAGGTCTTACCGCCGTTCGTGGTTTTAAATATTCCTCTTTCAGGATTGGGAGAATATAAATGTCCTGTAACACCAACGATCACTTCATCCGGGTTATCGGGGTTGATAAGGATCCTGCTTATATGATGGGAATCCGGTAATCCCATGAAATTCCAGGATTTACCTTTATCTTCAGATTTTAACAAACCAATACCTGCATAAGAAGACCGGGACGCATTAACTTCCCCGGTCCCAACCCAGATGGTTCCGGTTTTCCAGTCTACCGCCACATCACCTATTTTCTGGGTTGGACTGTTGTCCATCACAGGAGTGAAACTTATACCGTTATTGATGGTGTGCCATAGTCCGCCGGTGGCATAGCCAACATAGAATTCGGTTGGATCGTCAGGGTTCACGGCAAAATCGGTAACTCTGCCGCTCATAACCGAGGGTCCAATATTCTTTAGTGGGAGGTTTTTTACAATAGAATTATCCTTCAAATGTTCCAATTGCTTTAACCCTTTGTTCAGGTTTTCACCTGTTGTGGAATTTTGAGCAGAAAGCTGAGCAGAAGAAATAAAGAAAATTAAGCTGAAAAAGGTATAAATGTGCTTCATGTCTGGATTTGAGAAACTAAAAATACTAAAAGACTTGATTACCCAAAATTTTAAATCGCTTTTCCAGCTATTGCATTTAAATCCTTTAATTTTGAAAAAATTGAAAAGATTTATTTATGAAATACGATAGAATAGACTCAAAACTCTTTATAAAGAACCGTAAAAACTTCATGGAAAAGATGAAGCCAAAAAGTCTGGCGGTTTTTAATTCCAATGATATATACCCTATTGGTGCAGATAGTACCATGCCTTTTCAGCAGAACCGTGATATCTTTTATTTAAGTGGTGTAGACCAGGATGAAAGTATCCTTGTTCTGTTTCCGGATGCTCCGGAAGAAAAGCACCGTGAGATCCTTTTTCTTACTGAAACCAACGAGCATATTGCTGTTTGGGAAGGTGCTAAACTCACCAAGGAAGATGCTTTTGATGTAAGCGGGATCAAAACGGTTTACTGGATGAAAGATTTTGAAAAGATCTTCTTCGAGGTGATGACGCAATGTGAAACGGTTTATTTCAATACCAACGAACATTACAGGGCTAACCATAAGACTGAAACGAGAGATGATCGTTTTATAAAGTGGTGTAAGGAGAAATATCCGGCGCACCAGGTGGCTAAAGCAAATCCTATTTTACAAAGACTACGCTCTGTAAAAGATACTATCGAACTGGATTTGATGCAGAAGGCATGTGATATTACCGAAAAAGCTTTCAGAAGAACTTTGAAATTCGTGAAACCAGGAGTTTGGGAATATGAGATCGAAGCGGAATATTACCATGAGATGATAAGGAACCGTTCAAAAGGTTTCGCTTATACGCCGATTATTGCCAGCGGGAATAATGCGAATGTATTACATTATATAGAGAACAGGCACCAGTGTAAGGATGGAGATCTTATCCTTCTGGATACCGGGGCCGAATATGCTAATTATTCCAGTGACCTTAGTAGAACCATTCCAGTTTCTGGTAGATATTCAGACAGGCAGAAGCAGGTTTATAATGCGGTGAATAAAGTTAAGAAGGAAGCTACGAAAATGCTGGTTCCGGGAACTATGTGGAAAGAATACCACGTGGAAGTTGGGAAAATGATGACTTCAGAATTACTTGATCTTGGCTTACTGGATAAAGCAGATGTTCAGAAAGAAGATCCAGACTGGCCGGCTTATAAGAAATATTTTATGCACGGTACCTCTCACCATATTGGGCTGGATACTCATGATTACGGAATATTAACCGAGCCAATGCAGGCAAACCAGGTATTTACCGTGGAGCCTGGAATTTATCTTCCAGATGAAGGATTTGGGATAAGGCTTGAAGATGATGTGGTGATCCAGGAAAAAGGCGAGCCATTTAATCTTATGAGAAATATTCCTATAGAAATCGAGGAGATCGAAGATATTATGAATTCTTAGTTCCTGGATCCTAAAAGGAAATTTAAACTTAAATACTTGCCGCGAATTCCTGAATTTTTATTCCTGGATTCGCGGTTTTTTAATTTAGAGCATGGCTGAAATAACATATAAAGGAGCGACAATATATTATGAAGTTGCCGGGGAAGGAGAGAAAACTCCCCTGGTCCTGTTACACGGATTCCTGGAGGATTCCAGAATATGGGAGCCGGTTGTGAGAGATCTTCAAAAGGAACGGCAGGTTATTTGCATAGATCTACCGGGTCATGGAAGGTCTCAGGGAATTGCAGAGATACATACGATGAAGCTCATGGCAGAGGTGGTACGGGAAGTGTTGGTTTCGCTTGGAAAAGAGAAGGTTAGCATGGCTGGTCACAGTATGGGTGGATACGTGAGTTTGGAATTGCTCAGAAATTTTCCTATGATTATAGGGGGTATTGTGTTGATGAATTCAACACCGGTTGAGGATAGTGTGGAAAAGCGTAAAATTCGTGACAGATCTGTAGATCTGGTTGATAGAAATAAAAATGCTTTTGTAAGTATGGCTATATCCAATTTGTTTTCTGAAAGGAGTAAAACAGATCTGTATGCTGAAATTGAAATTCTGAAGGAAAGAGCCGGGGAAATGAAAGCCAAGAATATCCAGGCTGCTTTGATAGGTATGAAAAATCGTACAAATTATGTTGAGGTGCTCAGGAGCTATCAGGGACAGAAGATCATTATCGCGGGAAAACAAGACCCTATATTGGATTTCAGAGAGATAGAGCGGATTAACGGGGTTTGCGGCTGTGAATTTTATCCAATGGAAAACGGGCATAATTCCTATATGGAAGATCATAAAGATTTAACAAAAATTATGCACTTTATCGATTAATTAACGCTTTTTGTCGAACCTTTAACTATTTTTTATACTTTAGTAAACTAGAAACCAGAAATTTAACCTTATATGAAAAAAGAACATCCTACTTCCTTTTCATTTGCAAAGGTTTATTGCAAAATTTTCGGGCATGAATTACGAGTGTCAAAAAACATTACAAATCATGTTCACGAATACAAATGCAGTAATTGTGGAATGGAAATGACAGATACTGCCGATGGCTTCCTGGCCAGGCTCACCCCAAAGTTTAAAGAAACAAATGCTTATTTAGCAAAAATTCACAGAAGACGAAAAAGAGTATTTCTGGCTAAAGCATCCTAATCCTCTTTATCTTCCATTGAGTTCCAGCCCCTCGCGATCAATGGTAATTTTTGATTCGCACGAGTGACCAGGTGCATACCTTCACTTTCCTCCGTCATATGTCCTATTACAGTAAGATTTGGATTTCCTTTTATCTTATCGTAATCGTCTTGTGAGATCGTGAATAGCAATTCATAATCCTCACCACCGCTCAAAGCGATCATGGTACTGTCTATTTCAAATTCCTCACATACAGAAATCACGGCAGGATCTAATGGGATCTTTTCTTCAAAAAGGTTAGCTCCAACTTTGGAATTTTTACATAAATGAATGATTTCAGAAGAAAGTCCATCGCTTATGTCTATCATGGAAGTAGGTTTTACATCCAGGTCTTTCAGAAGTGGCGGGATATCTTTTCGGGCTTCCGGCTTTAATTGTCTTTCGATCAGGTAGGTGTATTGGTCAAGATCTGGTTGAGAATTAGGATTTGCTTTAAATACCTCTTTTTCCCTTTCCAAAACCTGAAGCCCCATATAGGCTGCTCCCAGGTCGCCGGTAACTACCAGCAGATCATTCGGTTTTGCTCCGTCACGGTAAACCACCTCATCCTCTTCTGCCATACCCAAAGCAGTTATACTTATCATTAAGCCCGAAGTAGAAGAAGTCGTGTCGCCGCCAATCACATCTACATTGTATATTTTAGCTGCCAGTTGTATTCCGGAATATAATTCTTCCAGTGCTTCTACCGGGAAACGGTTGGAAACCGCAATAGAAATAGTCACCTGAGTGGCTGTACCGTTCATGGCGTAAATGTCTGAAAGGTTTACCATAACCGCTTTATATCCCAAATGTTTCAGCGGCATATAAGCCAGGTCAAAATGCACGCCTTCTACCAGAAGATCTGTACTTACGAGAGTCCTTTTATTTTCGAAATTCAGAACTGCCGCGTCATCGCCAATAGCTTTGATGGTGGAATCTAACTTTGGACTGAAGTTTTTGGTTAGGTGATCTATCAGACCAAATTCGCCTAATTCTGAAAGGTTGGTCTTACTTTCCTGACTATTCTCAAACATGCAATTGAATTTTAAAATGCAAAAGTACAATTATAAAATGCAATGAAGAAGGATGAGGCGAAAGCTTTATTGAGTAACGGCGGGTGTGAAACAGGCTAAAAAACAGATACTTTTTTTGATTGCCATACTCTATATGTCAATTCTTAAAACATATGCTTAGACTATGGTAAAACACATGCTTTGTAGTATATTTGTGCCCAATTTAGAATTAATCTTTATAGCTTATGATTAAAGTTAGCGAAGAGGCTAAAAAGAAAATTTCCGCACTAATGTCTGAAGGAGGATTTAATCCTGAGGCCGACTATGTTCGGGTAGGCGTTAAAAGTGGCGGGTGTTCTGGCTTGTCTTATGAATTAAATTTCGATAAGAGCCAGGCAGAAGGCGATAAAGTCTTCGAAGACAACGAAGTAAAGATCGTTGTTGATAAGCGCAGTGTTTTATATCTGGCCGGAACCATCCTTGAATATTCAGGTGGTTTAAATGGTAAGGGTTTTGTTTTTAACAACCCTAATGCACAGAGAACCTGCGGATGCGGTGAGAGTTTTTCCTTGTAGAATTCAAAATTCAAAGTTTAAAATTCAAGAATGGCTAAAATAGAAAGTTTTGAAGATCTTGAAGTTTGGACAAAAGCGAGAGAAATATGCAGGAGGATTTTTGAAATAAGAAATGAATCGAATTTAAAGACAGATTATCGTTTATATGATCAAATTAATGCTGCTTCAGGATCTATCATGGATAATATAGCAGAGGGGTTTGAAAGAAACGGAAATAAGGAATTCATTCAATTTCTATCAATAGCTAAAGCATCTTGCGGTGAAGTACGATCGCAGTTATATAGAATTAGAGACCGGGATTATATTTCTTCGGAAGTATTCGAACAGTTATTAGAGGAAGTTCGATCTCTAAGCAGACAAATTGGAGGTTTTATAACGTACCTTCAGAAAAGTGATTATAAAGGAACAAAGTTTAAATAATTTTGAACTTTTAATCTTGAATTTAGAATAAAAAGAAGATGGCATATACTGAAGACGATTTAAAGAAAGAGCTGGAAACCAAGGAATATGAGTATGGATTTTATACCGATATAGAATCTGATACTTTTCCTGTTGGTTTAAACGAGGATATCGTACGGGCAATTTCTAAAAAGAAAGAGGAACCGGAATGGATGACCCAGTGGCGTCTGGAGGCTTACCGTATTTGGGAGCAGATGACCGAGCCTGAGTGGGCCAATGTGAAATATCCAAAACCAGATTTCCAGAATATCTCTTACTATTCTGCCCCTAATAAAAAGCCGAAGTACGATAGTCTGGACGAAGTAGACCCCGAATTACTGGATACTTTCAAAAAGTTAGGGATTTCTATAGACGAACAGAAGAAACTTGCGGGTGTTGCTGTAGATATTGTGATGGATTCAGTTTCTGTAACCACTACTTTTAAAAAGACATTGGCAGAAAAAGGTATTATTTTCTGTTCCATTTCAGAAGCTATTAAAGAGCATCCGGAATTGGTGAAAAAATATCTTGGTTCTGTAGTGCCCCGGAAAGATAATTTCTATGCAGCATTAAATTCTGCCGTATTTAGTGATGGTTCTTTCTGTTATATTCCAAAAGGGGTAAGATGCCCTATGGAGCTTTCTACTTATTTCAGGATCAACCAGGCCGGAACCGGACAGTTTGAAAGAACTTTGGTGGTGGCAGACGAGGATAGTTATGTGAGTTACCTTGAAGGATGTACTGCTCCTTCACGTGATGAAAATCAGCTGCACGCAGCTGTGGTGGAGCTTGTGGCATTAGATGGATCTGAGATTAAATACAGTACCGTTCAAAACTGGTTCCCGGGTAATAAAGAAGGTAAAGGAGGAGTTTTCAATTTTGTAACCAAGAGAGGGATTTGTGAGAAAAATGCTAAAATCTCCTGGACGCAGGTTGAAACCGGTTCTGCGGTAACCTGGAAATATCCAAGTTGTATTTTGAAAGGAGATAATTCGGTTGGAGAATTTTATTCTATCGCTGTTACCAATAACTGGCAGCAAGCCGATACCGGAACAAAAATGATACACCTGGGGAAAAATACCAAAAGTACTATTATATCGAAAGGTATTTCAGCGGGACAATCCCAGAATTCCTATCGTGGCCTTGTTCAGATTAATGGGCGGGCACATAATGCCAGGAATTTTTCTCAATGTGATTCCCTTTTAATGGGTAATAAATGTGGAGCTCATACTTTCCCATATATCGAGGTGAAGAACAAATCTGCTCAGGTAGAGCATGAGGCTACTACCAGTAAAATTGGGGAAGACCAGATCTTTTATTGTAACCAGAGAGGTATAGATACTGAAAAAGCGATCGCATTGATCGTGAATGGTTTTAGTAAAGAAGTTTTAAACAAGCTACCTATGGAATTTGCCGTGGAAGCTCAGAAACTATTGGAAATTTCACTGGAAGGTTCAGTAGGATAGTGAGATCTGTTATGAAGAAGTTATTTGGTTTATTGTTAATTAGTTTTACCCTTTTCTCCTGCCAGGATGATGAGAGACGTGAGTTAATGGATCAGTCTGTTACCAAAACCGTTCCGGATAGTATCCAGGTCTTAAAAGGAGAATTCGTTTACGGGGCCGACGCTGCCGTGATAAGAGGTGAAAATTTTGTTTATGGAGTTACTTTGGATTCTATGTCTGATGTACTTTCAAACCAGATAGCACCATTAAAATCTGACGATTTTGAAATGATCCCGGTAACAGTAAAAGCTAAGATCTCGCCCAATTTAGCCGGAGAAGGCTGGGATGAAGTAATCCAGATTCTGGAGATTTTGGAAATACCTCAAGGAGCTAATGATCCGGAGAAATTAAAGAATTAAGAAAAGAAAAAATTAAATCCATCTGCCAGGGGCAGATTCAGAATTGATAAACATGCTTAAAATAAAGAATTTACACGCCAGCATAGAAGATAAGGAGATCCTTAAAGGAATAAATCTTGAGATCAATCCGGGAGAAGTTCATGCCATCATGGGACCTAACGGATCTGGGAAGAGTACTCTTTCTTCTGTGATCGCAGGAAGGGAAGAATATGAACTTACCGATGGGGAGATCATTTTTGAAGGTGAAGATCTTAATGAAATGGATCCAGAAGAGAGAGCTCACAAAGGAGTGTTCTTATCTTTCCAGTATCCGGTGGAAATTCCGGGTGTTTCAGTAACCAATTTTATCAAAACTGCTATCAATGCAAATCGAAAAGCTCATGGCAAAGAGGATATGCCGGCAAATGATATGCTGAAATTGATACGCGAAAAATCTGAAATGCTCGAGATAGATAGAAAATTCCTCTCCCGTTCCCTTAATGAAGGATTTTCAGGAGGAGAAAAGAAGCGTAATGAGATCTTTCAGATGGCGATATTAGACCCTAAACTTTCTATACTTGATGAAACAGATTCAGGTTTGGATATCGATGCTTTAAAGGTCGTGGCCAATGGAGTGAATAAATTAAGGAGAGAAGATAATGCGGTACTTCTAATAACGCATTACCAAAGATTACTTGATTATATCGTGCCAGATTTCGTGCATGTACTTGTAGACGGTAAGATCGTGAAGTCTGGTGGAAAAGAGCTGGCTTACGAACTTGAAGAAAGAGGTTACGACTGGGTAAAGGAAGAGAAAACCGTTTAAATAATTCAGAAGGTGAAATGCAGTCCTTAACGGGAACTGTAATTTTAATTTTTGAAATTGAAACAAACAAAATGGAATTAAAAGATAAATTAATCTCATCATTTTTAGCCTTCGAAGAAAGTCTGGACCCGGACAGTGGTCTGGAATCGCTGAGGAATGAGGCTATAAAGGATTTTGAAACCCTTGGTTTCCCTACCAGAAAAGATGAGAACTGGAAATATACTTCGCTGAATTCAGTGCTAAAGCACGACTATAGCTTTTTTCCTGAGAAAGAAGATGCCATTGAATATCGTGATATCAAGAAATATTTGATCCATGACATAGATACCTATGATCTTGTATTTATTGATGGGATTTTTTCTTCGCACCTTTCTCAAACCACTCATGATAAGATCGATGTTTGTTTGATGTCTTCTGCATTGAATAAGGAAAAATATCGTCCTATCATTGAAAATTATTACAATAAGATAGCTCCCAAAACCGGACTTAATTCACTTAATACTGCTTTTGCCAGGGAAGGGGCGTTTATACATATAGATAAGAACAAGCTTGCAGATAAGCCTATTCAGATCATTAATTTCGCTACCGGGAATGAGTCAGCTTTATTGTTGCAGCCAAGAAATCTAGTGGTGGTAGATGAGAATTCTCATGTACAGATCATCGAGAGACATCAAAGTCTTACAGATCATCCTGTGCTTACCAATTCGGTAACCGAAATTTTTGCAGATCGCAGAGCGATCGTGGATTATTATAAGATCCAGAATGATAAAAGTGCCGCATCTCTAATTGATAACACATATATACAGCAGAAGTCTGAAAGCAATGTGTCTGTTCATACCTTCTCTTTTGGTGGTAAGCTTACCAGGAACAACCTGAATTTCTACCAGAAAGGCGAAAGAATAGATTCTACAATGAAGGGAGTTACTATTATCGAAGATAAACAACATGTAGATCATAACACTCTGGTTCATCATATCGAGCCTAATTGTGAAAGTCACCAGGATTATAAAGGAATTTACGGTGATAGCTCTACCGGTGTTTTTAATGGTAAGGTAGTTGTTGAAAAAGAAGCTCAGAAGACAAATGCTTACCAGTCTAATAATAATATCCTGGCAGATGATAAAGCAACTATTAATTCCAAGCCACAATTGGAGATCTTTGCAGATGACGTGAAATGTAGTCACGGTTGTACTATAGGTCAGCTGGATGCAGAAGCTTTATTCTACCTACAATCCCGTGGAATCCCTAGAAAGGAAGCACGAGGATTAATGATGTATGCATTTGCCAATAACGTATTGGAAAGTGTTAAGATCCCTGAAGTGAAGAAAAGGATTAATAAATTAATCGCTTCCAAATTGGAAGTGGAACTTGGATTTAACCTGTAATTCAAATCTTAAAAACACAAGGATGAGTCAGCAAACTCAAGCTAAGACATTTGAGGTGGAAGAAATTCGCAAGGATTTTCCAATTCTTAAGCGTAAGGTTAACGGCTATCCTTTGGTTTACCTGGATAATGCCGCTACCGGCCAGACACCTAAACAGGTGATGGATGCGATCGTGGATTACTATTCCAATTACAACGCAAATATTCATCGGGGTGTTCATGCGCTTTCACAGGAAGCGACAGATAAATATGAGCAGGCGAGGATCAAGATACAGAAGCATTTTAATGCTGAAAAAGCACACGAGATCATTTTCACCTCTGGAACCACCCATGGTATCAATCTGGTGGCTAATGGATTTTCTTCGATTCTAAAAGAAGGCGATGAGATCCTTGTTTCGGCGATGGAGCATCACTCCAATATCGTTCCGTGGCAGATGCTATGTGAAAAGACCGGGGCAAAGCTGAAAGTGATCCCTATGGATCTTAAAGGCGAGTTGGTTATTTCTAAGTTTGAGGAACTTTTGAATTCAAAAACCAGACTGGTGTTCCTCAACCATGTTTCCAATGCCCTTGGAACCGTAAACCCGATAAAAACTATTATCGATAAGGCCCACTCGGTCGATGCAGCAGTGCTAATAGACGGAGCCCAGGCGGCACCCCATATCAAAGCCGATGTTCAGGAACTGGATGTTGATTTTTACGTTGTTTCTGGTCATAAGATGTGCGGCCCAACAGGAGTAGGTGTGCTTTACGGGAAGGAAGAATGGCTGGAAAAATTGCCACCTTATCAGGGTGGAGGAGAGATGATCGCAACGGTTTCTTTTGAAAAGACCACCTATGCGGGCTTACCTCATAAATTTGAAGCCGGTACTCCCAATATTTGCGGAGGTATTGCTTTTGGTGCGGCCATTGATTATATGAATAAAATAGGCTTTACAGAAATTGCTGCCTATGAACAGGAACTTTTGGAATACGCTACCAAAAAGCTGAAAGAGATCGACGGCATGAAGATCTATGGGGAAGCGGCAGAAAAAACTGCGGTAATTTCCTTTAATATAGATGGCCTTCATCCGTATGACCTTGGGACACTCATGGATAAGATGGGAATTGCGGTAAGGACCGGTCACCACTGTGCCCAGCCAATCATGGATTTTTATAAAATACCGGGTACGGTAAGAGCTTCTTTTTCTTTCTATAATACTTTTAACGAAATAGATCTCTTTATTGAAGGAGTGAAAAAGGCTAAAATGATGTTGCAGTAACCGTTTTATCATTCACTTAAGCTATAAAAAGACTTAATAATATTTAAAAAAGGTACCATGTAGGTACCTTTTTTCGTAATATGTAGCAACAATTACTTGATCATGAAAACAACCTTTTTTGCTTTTTTATTATTCTTATTCACCTCAAAAACCTGTAGCAATCAGGTGCAGGATTCGGTCCAGTCGATCACCTATGAAACTTTTACCAGAGGTTCTGCCACCAGGTATGAGATAACATCCGGTCTCATGCAGGTGACTTCGACAGGAGTTAATAAATCTGAAAAATCTATAAAACTTTCTGAGCAACAATGGGCAGCATTGATCTCAAACCTCAAGGAGGTGAAGGTTTCTGAAATTAATCAATTGAAAGCACCCTCGGAAGGTAGAGCATCAGATGCGGCACTTCATGCGATATTAAGTATTCGTAAGAATGACACTATTTATAAGACTAATTCCTTCGATCACGGGAATGCACCTAAACCCATCAAACCATTGGTGCAAGCTATCCTAAGATTAGCAGAAAATGTTGAATAGCAGTACTTCTTATTGTACTTTTGCGTAAAATTAGTTTATGACGATTCAGGAAAAACAACAGGAGGTAGTAGAAGAATTTGAAATGTTCGAAGACTGGATGCAACGCTATGAATATATGATAGAGTTGGGCAAGTCATTACCTTTAATTGATGAAAAGTATAAAATAGACGAGAACCTGATTAAGGGTTGCCAGAGTAAAGTCTGGGTTCATGCCGAACTCGAAGGTGAAAAACTGGCTTTTACGGCAGATAGTGATGCCATTATAACCAAAGGTATCGTGGCCATACTTATAAGAGTATTTTCAAATCAGCATCCCGCAGAGATCATCGAGGCAGATACCAAATTCATCGACGAAATTGGATTGAAGGAGCACTTGTCGCCAACCCGCGCAAATGGTCTTGTGAGTATGATCAAACAATTAAAAATGTATGCAGTAGCATATCAAACCCAATTGAATTAAAATGGAACAGGAAATAAATACACAGGAATTAGGAGAGAAGATCGTAACGGTACTTAAAACGATCTATGATCCCGAGATTCCCGTAGATATATATGAGCTAGGGCTTATTTATGACGTGATGGTAAGTACAGATTATGATGTAAAGGTCCTAATGACACTTACTACCCCGAATTGCCCGGTTGCTGAAACTCTTCCTTTGGAAGTTGAAGAGAAAGTGAAATCACTGGATATGGTAAAAGATGCAGAAGTGGAGATTACTTTTGACCCGCCATGGAGCCAGGATTTGATGAGTGAAGGCGCTAAGCTGGAACTGGGATTACTTTAAAAAATTTTTATGGCGGAAGAGATTGTTAATCGTATCGCTCAAAGTAAACTTATAACCTTTAACCTGGAGGATTATTATCCCGAAGGTCAAAGGTTTCTTTTTGATTTGAGTCAATGGCTTTATGAAGGATTTGTTTTAAAAGAGAAAGATTTCAGGGAACAGGCAAAAATCCATGACTGGTCTCAATACCGGGATCAATACGTTGCTTTAAATTGTGCTACAGATGCTATTGTCCCGGCATGGGCCTATATGCTCATAGCAACCTATCTGGATCAATACGCTAAAAAAGTAGTTATTGGAAGCCTCGAAGATCTTGAAAGTCACCTTTATCAGGAGATTATTGACCGTATGGATGTTTCAGATCTCAAAGATAAACCGGTCATTATCAAAGGCTGCTCCCATAAACCAGTCCCGAAAAATGCTTATATTTTCCTGATCAAAAAACTTCAGCCTGTGGTTAAAAGCCTGATGTACGGTGAAGCTTGTTCATCTGTTCCTTTATATAAACAACCAAAAATTTAAATATGAAGAAAATTTTACTTTTTGCCTTTTCCTGTGTTTTCAGTGCAGGAATGGCTTATTCTCAGGAAGCTACAGAAAAGGATTCTATACCGCCAAATGGCTGGACCAGGGAAGGTAACATTCAATTATTATTTAACCAGTCTGCTTTCAATAAAGAATGGACGGGTGGAGGTACTTCCAGTATCGCCGGAAACCTTACTGTAGATTACCAATTCAATTACCGTAAAGATAAATTCACCTGGGATAACCGTATCATTGGAAATTATGGACTTACCAAGGTAAAGGATGATGAATTCGCCAGGAAAACAAGTGACCGGCTGGAATTAAATTCCATCGCCGGTAAGCAGATGCAGACTTCTAATTATTATTACTCCTGGTTTCTGAATTTTAGAACCCAGTTTGATAAAGGTTATACATTTAGCGAAGATCCAGATACGGGTAAAACTATTAGAACTGAAATCACAGATTTTCTGTCACCGGCCTATTTACAGACCGGCCCCGGGATCATGTGGAAAAAAAGTGATGATTTCGTGATTAACCTGGCTCCGGCTACAGCAAGATTTATTTTCGTGGACAAAGATTTTACAAGCGGGCCGGGATATGAGGATGGTGCTTATTTTGGGGTGGACGAAGGGAAATCGATGAGGTTTGAACTTGGTGCTGCTCTAAGCGCTTATTTAAACTATGAAGTACTTGAAAATGTGAATATGGAACATTCCCTGTCGCTTTATTCAAATTACCTTGATAAACCCGGAAACGTTGATATAGATTATCTGCTGAATCTCGAAATGGGAATCAACGATTATCTTTCAGCTAATTTCGTTTTTCAGGCCATCTATGATGATAATGCCGTGGGAGCATTCCAGATAAGGGAAGTATTTGGTTTGGGGATCAATTTCGGATTTTAGATAAAACCAATTCTATATAATGAAAAGGCCTGCTTTAAAGCGGGCCTTTTTCAGTTAAAATTTTGTTGAAGTATTTTCTGTATTCTATTGGTAGTATACTATTGATTACCTTTGTGCCTATGATTGAAAAGACCGATTTATCTTATGAAAGAACTGTTCTTATTGGTATAGTAACCAAAGATCAGGATCAGGAAAAACTGGAGGAATATCTGGATGAACTGGAGTTTCTTACCTATACTGCCGGTGGGGAAGTAATCAAAAGATTTTCACAGCGTATGGACCGCCCGGACCCCAAAACCTTTATTGGTTCGGGAAAGATGAATGATGTAAAAGAGTTTGCAGATGAGAATGATATAGGTGCCGTTATCTTTGATGATGAGCTTTCTCCCGCACAACAAAAGAATATTGAAAAGATCCTGAAGTGTAAGATACTGGACAGGACCGGTCTTATTCTGGATATTTTTGCGCAAAGAGCCAAGACTAGTTATGCCAGGACCCAGGTAGAATTGGCACAGTATGAATATTTATTGCCAAGACTTGCCGGGATGTGGACTCACCTTGAAAGACAGCGTGGTGGTATTGGTATGCGTGGTCCCGGTGAAACAGAGATCGAGACAGACCGTAGGATCGTTAGGGACAAGATATCCTTACTCAAGAAAAAACTTGAGACCATAGACCGGCAAATGGAAGTTCAGCGTGGAAACCGCGGTCAGTTGGTGCGGGTCGCATTAGTAGGATACACCAATGTTGGTAAGTCTACCCTTATGAACGTTATTAGTAAAAGTGATGTTTTTGCAGAGAACAAGCTCTTCGCCACACTGGATACAACAGTAAGAAAGGTCGTTATTCGCAATCTACCGTTCCTTCTTAGTGATACGGTAGGATTTATCAGGAAGTTACCCACGCAGCTGGTAGAGTCTTTTAAATCGACACTGGATGAGGTAAGGGAAGCAGATCTTCTTCTACATATTGTGGATATTTCTCATCCTAATTTTGAAGAGCACATAGATTCGGTTAACCAGATACTTACCGAGATTAAAAGCCTGGGTAAACCTACGATCATGGTTTTCAATAAGATCGATGCCTACCAGCCTGAAGTTATCGAGGAAGACGACCTTATCACCGAAAAGACGTCTGCGCATTATACTTTAAAGGAGTGGAAACGTACCTGGATGAATAAAGTTGGTGATGGGAATGCTTTGTTCATTTCAGCTTTGAATAAAGAGAATATGGAAGATTTCCGCAGAAAGGTATATGAAGCAGTACGGGAGATCCATATTACCAGGTTTCCATATAATAACTTCCTGTATCCCGAATATGACAAATACGGTGAAGAAAAAGAATAGGCTATTCAGGGTTTAGTGAAAATTGCCTTTATCTTCTTAAATTTATAGGAATCAAAAACTTATAGGTTATGAAGAAGCTTATAATAATTCCAATAATTTTAATTGCCAGTTTTGTATTCTCTCAATCTTTGGAAGGATCC
Organism: Christiangramia sabulilitoris; assembly: GCF_007050985.1. GTDB lineage: Bacteria > Bacteroidota > Bacteroidia > Flavobacteriales > Flavobacteriaceae > Christiangramia > Christiangramia sabulilitoris. Next base: position 1,070,895 of record NZ_VHSF01000001.1, on the reverse strand, counting down.
TGGAAATTGATCGAAGAAAATGGTATGCCTGTAACCCAAAGGGAGGTGATAAGGATCTATCAGGATAATTATTTTGCTGAAGGCGCTAAAAATAAAGATACCAATGACTTTCTCTGGGCACTGGGCGGCGAATATAACACCGATGATTATTCGGCCACCTTTGATTTTAATACCAAAAATCCTGAATTGGTGGGAGAAACACAAAATCCCAAGTTAATTTTTGAATCTGAAGGTAAGATCACGATCAATAATGTGACCGGGGTGGAAGTATGGGAGAGAACTTCTGCTAACCAAAATGACCTAAGCGGTAATTGGGTTATAACGGGCATTAAAAGAAATGAAGAATTAAGAGAGATGCAACCCGGAGCCCGCAGGACGATTAAAATTCTTGGGGGAGACCGTTTTCAATGGGTGGCTTTTAATTCTGAAACCCGGGAATTTTTTGGATCTGGAGGCGGTTCTTATACCGCAGAAGATGGAAAATATATAGAGAATATTGACTTTTTCTCCAGAGATAAAGAAAGAGTAGGTGCGAGTCTCGAATTTGATTTTGAAGTAAAAGATGGTGAATGGCACCATTCCGGGAAAAGTTCCAAAGGAGACCCTATGTATGAGATCTGGTCCTCTTATGTACAAGCCTATACAAAGAACTAAGCTAGATACCCTTTGAAAATTCAAATTTCAGCTCCCTGATCAGCTTTTCTGAACTTATTTTTTTTCCAACTGACGGTTTGTTATGATCAAATTCTGGTGCAGGAAGGTTTCTTTCTTCAGCTATTCTGGTGTAGTAGCCTTCTTTTCCGGGGTGATCGGGGTGTACTACATTCCAGACTGAATTATCCTTACTTCTGTCCATAAGTTTGCAGATCGCAGCTATGCAGTCTTCCTGGTGCACGAGGTTTACCGGAGCAAAAGGATTCTGGATTCCAGATCTACCCGATAAATATTTCACCGGATGCCGTTCGGGACCTAAAAGTCCACCAAAGCGAATTACTGAAGCATTGAATTTTTCATTATTCAGAAAAAGAAGTTCAGTATTTCTCAATTGAATGGCAGTATCATCAGCATTATCGGTTTTTGAGTTTTCATCATAAACGGGAAAATCTGCCTTATCTTCATAAACAGAAGTTGAGCTGGTAAAGATCACCTTTTGCAAGTATGAATTTTCAATATAAGGGATGAGATTCTTGATCTTATTCACAAAACTCACCTCTGGATTTTTTCTCAATCCCGGTGGGACATCTACGACCAGGACATCTGCTCCTGAAAGAAAAGAACGAATATCACCCTGAATGCCTTTTTCAAAAAGCTTAATGGAATATGGTATGATCCCTGCCGATCTCACCTCCTGCATATTCTCCATTTTTGTAACCGAGCCTCGTACTTCGTGATTATTTGCACGCAGTTTTTTCGCCAGCTCCATTCCTAACCATCCACATCCTAAAATCGATATTCTCATTCTAATCTATTTTGATTGTCTTCTTCAAAATTGTTGCGTCGTTCAATACAAACGGCCTAGGTATCATGCCCTGGGGACGCTCTTTAACTTTTAGCTGTTCATTACCAATAAGATCATAAGCTGCTTCATAAAGTACAAATTCCGGTTGATCACCTTGTTCAAAACTGAATTCTATCCTCAAGGTATCCTGATTAGAAGCAGTGTAAGTTAGCAAACGTTCCTTCCATCTGCGCTTGAACATATGAAATTTATTTTCTCCCAGATAAATATCGTCTGCTTCCAGACCGTTCACTTTAAAACTTTTGAAATCAACATCTTTGATTTCAAATATTTCGATCTTATTTATAGGTCTTTTGGGAGCGATCTTCATGAGATAACTTCTATGATTCAGGCTATCCCGGCCTTTATCTTCTATGATAATACCCGGTTGAGAGATTTTGATCAAAGGCGCATCGGCTTTTTGAGTGAAGCCCGTTTTATATTTACTGTTAAAGATAGATTCGGTAGAAGAAGTACTTTTATCTTTTTCCTGGAAGTATTCTGCCGTCCAGTCGTCTATCACATTATCATATGAATACCAGTTAGCCGTGCCTTCGTCCAGGTCCTGGAGATATACCAGGCTATTGGGTTTGGGCCTTTCCGGGTTAAAGTCTGAATGAAAATGAGCGATAAATAAAAGCACATTAAAGATGAGAAAGCTAAGAACCGCGAATAATTTTAGTCTGCGGAAGTAGCCAAATAATGGAAGAAACAGGGAAAATAATAAACTCATAAATATACCTGTCACAAACAGCATTTTTAATCCTAATGCTACCGGGAGACTCCAGATAAAAGGAAGCAGGATAAAAATGGCAGGGCAGGATAAAATTACCATAAGGATACGGTTTGGTTGTTCGATACGGGTCATGACAAATAATTGCAATAACCCGAAATATACCGGGATGATGAAATAGGAAGCACCCGGAAGGTAAACCGCAATAAGGCTGCATATGAGTAACCAGAGTAATAGTGGTGCTACAAAAACCGAGGCAGTTCTCAAACTCCGTCTTAACAGATGATATATAATAAAGCACACCGCAAGACTCAGGAAAATAGCTAAAGCAATATACCAGTAACCATTATAGGTGAAGCCCTGTTCCATTTCAGAATATTCCGGATATATAAAAAGGCAGAATTTCCAGAATCCCCAAACTACCAATCCTGAAAAGATAATACTCAGGATAAGCGGTAAGAATCCCTTTAAAATACCCACAATATTGAGTGTTTCCCTGCGAATTCCATAGATTACCAGAGCCAGGAATATAATGAAGGCCAGGATAAGCATTGGATTTATCCAGTTAAAAGGATAACTCACAAATTCTCCAAAGGGCAGGCTAAAGTAAATAAGATCGCGATCACTCTTAAGATCGGTAATTTTTTCATTGCTGAAATAATGCAGTAAGGGCATCAAATAACTTCCCTGATGCGCTAAAGTCGTTTTGTTCAGGTTTTCCGGAAGGTCATTAGCGGTATGATAATTAAAATGGTTATCTATAAATGCAAAATTATACCCGTTAATATCTGCCTGTTCTCTTAAGACTGTTAAGTCTGTATCATTTGGAAGCATTTTGTAGATACTATAGGCCAGAGAATTGGTTACAGGAAACTGGGTCTGGGCGCTTTCGAAGGCTTCGATCAATCTCGCGTTTTTACCATTGGTTTCAAGAAGCATGAAGGGATTACCACTGCTACCCCTTGCTTCAAAATTCAGAGCCAGTTCCACATCTTCGGCCCAGGGATGATCTTCTATAAAAAGTTTTGCCCCATTAAGTCCTATTTCTTCCGCATCTGTAAAAAGCAGAATGATATCGTTTTGATGAACGCTGCCTTTCTCCAGGAAAGCCCTGATTCCTTCTAGAATAGTAGCTACTCCGCTCCCGGCATCACTTGCTCCATGGGATGAATGCATGGCAGAATCATAATGAGTCATTAAAACCATAGCCTTCCCGTTTCCGGTGCCCTCAATCCGGGAAAGAATATTCTGTGGTCTGGAAATTTCACCTTGTTTATTAAGGCTGTACCCTTCCTGGGTTTGGACTTCGAGGCCCATTTTCTGAAGCTCATCTACGATATAGTTCCTAACTATACTATGTTCTTTACTACCCACATAATGTGGTTTTTGGGCTATCTCTTCCACATGCTTAAAAGCACGGGAAGTCGAAAATTCTGTTAATGACAGGGTGTCATCAACTTTAAAATCGGGCTGGTCAAAATTAAAATTCAGCCAGACTGCAATAATGATAAGCAGAAAGGCAATAAAGCCAGAAAATCGGTTAGTCATGGATTGAGATTCAAAAGTCTTAAAGTTAAATAAGTTTTTCTTTTTCTGGCAAGTAAACTGCAGAAGTAGCTGCTAAACTAAAAATCCCTATATTTAAGTAGTTAGTAATCAAAAGTTTGAGATATGGGTATTAAAAGTTTTATGGGGAAGCGGGCAGAACCTGAAAAACCCGCAGAAGCGCCAATTCTGGTAAAGGATTACATGACCGAAAACCTGGTGACTTTCCGGGAAAATGAGAATATCATGGACGTGATGGAAAAGTTGATCAAACATGGAATTTCCGGGGGTTGTGTGGTTAACGAAAAAATGGAATTGCTTGGAATTATTTCAGAAGGAGATTGTATGAAGCAAATTTCAGACAGCCGTTATTACAATATGCCAATGAGTGACCTCACTGTTGGTAAACGAATGCATACCAATGTTGAAACCATAGATGGCAATATGAACGTTCTGGACGCTGCTAAGAAATTTATCGAGATGAAATTCCGTAGATTTCCAATTATTGAAGAAGGAAAACTGGTAGGACAAATTAGCCAGAGAGACGTTTTAAGAGCTGCGCTAAAGTTGAAAAGTCATAACTGGTATTATTAATAAAGGTAAAATGAAGAAATTATTAATTATAAATGCCCTGATCTGGGCGGTTGTCATAATGATTGCCTCGTGGCTATATAACGGGAGCGAGGAATATGTATATCTGCTGGGAGCTCTGGCGGTAGGATTTACGTTGCAAAATGGATTTACCTATAATTTTTTCAAAAGGTCCGTTTCAAAATAAATCTAGTTATCGTTTTTATTCATTTCAGCACGGCGCATGGGCATGGAATCTATAAGTCCAAATAGTTTATCGGTTCCAAGTATTTCAGATTGTCTTAACTTCACTCCACCGTCCAGTCCAATCAGGATGATCTCGAAATCCTCTTTAGATTTTTTCATTTCATAATATAGGCCGAAATCCTGCCATCCGGTCTCATTCGGAATTAAAGATCTAAACTTATTAGGCAAAGCATGGATAATGACCAGTTTTCTTTCCTGTAGTTCCTTTCCAGTAGCTTCAAATTCCCTTAGCTGTCCCACGAACTCCCGGGTGTTCTCTGTCTCAGAGAAAATGATGAGAAGCCGGTTTTTCCATTGATATTCAGCAAGCGATTGTGAGGTCATAAAATGAACAGGAATTAAAATAAGCGCTAAAATCAGCCTGTTTTTCATAATCCATAAGATAAGCATCTGCAGAGATCATCATTCTCAAAAAAAAGCTAATTCCGCTTCACCAGGGCATAAAAATCATTTTCCAGTTTCAGGTAGCCCTGATCATAGATGAAAAAATACTGGTTGCCCGACCTGGTATTGTAAACACTGGTAAAAAACTCAAAATTGAAACCCTTGGCCAGTAACTTGTTTCTGGGTACTGAAGTTTTACTTCCCGGGTTTAGTTCTTCCAGGATCCGGTGATTCCGGCGTAGCAAATTATTGGTATTCCTAATTAAATTACTTGTTTCCTTGTTCACCTTATTATGGTGAGTATTGCGACAATAATCGCTGCAAAATTTCTTGTCTGTTCTGCCTCGCAGCTTTTCCCCACATTCCGGACATTCTTTTTCCATAATCGAAAAATTGAAACCTGTAGGGAAGCCTGATTAATAAATGATCTATGAAAATACATAAATTTTATAAAAATCTGAAATTCAGAAGGTAACAAGCTTAATTTTTATGGGTATGAAAGCAGCTCGTTATTGTGGTAGTTGAAATAAGATACTTAAAATTCTTGGTGGCCGTTTGCCATCCTCATCAAACCATTCATCTAATCTAATCAAATTAAGACCTTGTTTGCTAGCAGAATCAATATATTCTGAAATATGATGAGTATATGTTTCAAGTTCTACAGACCCGTTTTTTGTCTCAAACCTGGCTTTAGAGCCAAGGTATTGTTTGAAGGGATGTAATTCAGAAATAAATAAATATCCGCCGGCTTTCATTTTTGCCAAAGATTCCTGAAAGATAAAGGACAGGTCCTTGAAATGCTCCAGTACTAAACTAAAAGTTAGCAAATCAAATTTTTCTGAAGTCCAGTTCCAGGGGTGGTTAAGGTCTGCCCTTGTAAAGCAGATTTTATCACCTGGGAACTTTTGCCGGGCCAATTGCAGCATTTCCCGCGAAAAATCAATTCCCAAAACTCTCCCGGCCCGGGTCTGAAACCATTCTGTATTTTTTCCTGTACCACAGCCTAATTCTAATACAGAGTCAAATCGTAGGTCGCCCAATACATTTTTGGTAATGCTTTTATCAAGATCACGGGTTTTATTTTCGTTTAGATCATAACTCGAAGACCAGCTGTCGTATGCTTTTTCAACACTCATTAAACTAAAAGTAAAATTAAGGTAAGAACGATCCCTCCAATGGTAAATAGGATCCCCTTTCTAAAAATCTGGGTGGAAGGAAGGAACATCCAAAAAGCCGATAATACAAAAAATAAGAGGCATACTCCAAAGATTATATTTAAGGCGAACAGTGGTTTTGTAGTATTAGCTTTATGTAATTTGGTAAAACTTTCCAGCACAACCGGCAGCATTTTTACTTTATATGTAGCTATTCCCGTTTTACGGTCTAAAACTCCCTGCTCAAAGTAGACACTATCTCCTTTTGTTCTATCAATTTTGAAATTTTTAATTTTCAAGGCTTTCCCTATTTGAGAATTGTTGAGATCCTTTTCGATTTTTTTCTCGACAGTTTTCTCCACTTTAAAAGTATCGGTATTTCTAAAGATCAGGACTATTCCACTTATAGCATACATGGCCATGATTCCGGCAAGGAAAAAGCCTAAATATCTGTGGTAGATCCTTACTTTATTGCTAATATTTCGATTATTCATTGAATTTGATTAAGGCTTTAAAAATAAGATATCACCCCGGAAATACGTGTAGTTATATAAATAATTATCCATTTTCAAATGCTTACAAACGAAAGTAAACGAAAGCAAATATTTTTGATACGACTCCAATTTTGTTTCTGATGCACATTTGTCTCGTTGAAATGAACTAATGATTTTCAGCTGCAAAAAATTCTATAGTTATGAGCACTTTAAGAAACACAGTACAATTGATTGGTCACGTAGGTAATGAGCCTGAGATCGTAAATCTTGAATCAGGTAAGAAACTGGCTAAATTTTCAGTGGCAACGAATGAAAGTTACAAGAACGCCAAGGGCGAAAAGATCACAGATACGCAATGGCATAATATTGTTGCCTGGGGAAAGACTGCAGATTTGATCGAGAACTATGTGCCGAAAGGAAAAGAAGTTGGTATTGAAGGTAAACTTACCAGCAGGAGCTATGAAGATAAAGACGGTGTAAAACGTTATATAACAGAAATAGTATGTCATGAGTTACTACTCCTTGGTAAATAAGAACAATTTCAATCCCGCCCTATAAGGGCGGGATTTTTTATTTATAGGGATTTCTTTAAATAAGATAAAGGAAAAAGAAAGGCAGCAGGATGAACAAAAGAAATGCCAGCCCTGTACTAAGAATAGAGAATAGTAATCTTAAGGGATCAAAATTATTATTTCGGAAGCTGAAATAAAGAAGGATTACAATAACGAAATAAATTAATGGATTAAATACAATGGGCAGTTTTAGTAGTATTAAACCAATAATTCCAATTAAGGTGGCATGTCCGACTACATATGAGCTCCCCGCCAGATGTTCAAAAAGGTTAAAACGATGAAAAAACATGCGGTTAGAGATACCAAGGCATAGAATGAAAAACAACCAGAAAAACTTAAGATTGCTCTTTATTAATTTACCTAATTTATATCCGGTATCGTAAACTTCCTTAATTGGAGAATTGTTCATTTCTGGAGATCCTAATTCAGAACCGATGTAAAGTTCCAAAAGAAGGTAAAGCGTGATAGAGAGGATGGCATAACTCACAGGGTTAAAAAAAGGCTTTCTTTTTCCTTTTATATAACCAGTGATCGTTTTCCCTGGTTTTCGGGATAAGCTAATAAAAGTCCTAACATACTGGTTGTCGGCATTTAGAATGCCTGGAAAACCAGTTCCAATATAGACCTGAAATTAATTTTACCGGCAAGGGAGTGTTGCCCACATCTAAGACAAAAATTCGCAGTGAATGGATTTTCACAATTTTGACAAACCATTCCTAAAAACGAATAAAGTAATTGGAATTAACAATAGTTACTTAAAAATAGATCTCCTGGGCCAGTCGGTAAGTATTGGCATGAGCCTCCAGAATCCGTTTAATATCGCAGGAGTAACCTCCGCCCATACTACATTGTACGGGTATTCCAAGATCATGGCAGGTTTGTAGTACATAACGGTCCCTTTCCTTGCAACCGGAAATACTGCAGGAAAGTTTTCCCAGCTTATCTGTTTCCAGGATATCCACACCGCAGAGATAAAAAATAAAGTCCGGCTCGGTTCTTTCGATAAGATCGGGTAGGGTAGACTTTAATTTTTTGAGATACTCTGCATCACCGGTGCCGTCTGCCAGTTCAAGGTCCAGGTCTGATCGTTCTTTTCTAAAAGGATAATTTCCCTTTCCATGCATGGAGAATGTAAAAACTGAATCATCGTTCTGAAAGATCTCTGCAGTACCATTTCCCTGATGTACATCCAGATCTACAATAAGAATTTTCCGGGCTAGCCCGTTTTCCTGCAAATACCTGGCGGCAATGGCCTGGTCATTTAGTAAACAAAATGCCTCAGCTCTGTTAGAGTAGGCATGATGAGTCCCGCCGGCAATATTCATGGAAATTCCATTTTCCAGAGCGTGGTGGCAGGACTTAATCGTCCCATCTGCAATTATCTGTTCCCTGTCCACCAGTTGCTGAGATAACGGAAAGCCAGATACCCGGATCTCTTTTTTCGTGAGCTCAAGATTTTTCAGGCGATTAAAATAATCCTCCTCATGAACTTTCAGAATATGGGAACTATCTGGGAAATGGGGTTGAAAGAAATTTACCTCACCACAGGTGCCTTCGTGAATCAATTGTTTTGGCAGTAGATCATACTTCTCCATAGGGAATCTATGACCTTCCGGGAGAGGATGTTTATAGATGGGGTGAAAGGCAATTTTAAGCATGAATTTGAAATACCTGATCGTTAGCCGTCATCCTGAACTTGTTTCAGGATCTATAGAAAATGTATAGCATCAAAGAAAAGCTGAAACAAGTTCAGCTTGACTAATACACTTAAGATAAGGCTATGATATAGTTTTTTATCACCTTTAGACTGCACTAAATGTGATAAAAATCGTTCTAATTGATAGTTGTCCCGCTTTTAACACCATCTTCATCAGGGTTTACAAAAACCAGTTTTCCTTCTGCATTTTCGGTCATAAGGATCATTCCCTCGCTTTCTACACCGCGTAATTTTCTTGGAGCAAGATTTACCAGGACGGTTACTTTTTTACCAATAACATCTTCTGGTTTGAAGTGTTCAGCAATTCCGGAAACCACGGTTCTTTTATCTAAACCGGTATCAACCTTTAGAATGAGTAATTTCTTGGTTTTTGGCATTTTTTCAGCCTCGATAATAGTTCCCACTCGCAGATCCATTTTGGTGAAATCTTCAAAGGTAGCGATCTCTTTCTGAGGTTCTGCTTTTCGATCTTCCATGGCGTTCGCAGTTTTAGTAGCCTCTAATTTCTCCAGCTGTTTTTCCATTTGTTCATCCTCTATTTTGCTAAAAAGTAATTCGGCTTTTCCAATTTGATGCCCGGCAGGAATTAATGCTTTTTTAGTTCCAATAATATCCCAGTCTGGAGTATTATCTGAAGTTTCATTCACCTGGTTCAGCATCTTTTTCAGTTTGTCCGAGGTAAATGGCAAGAAAGGTTCACTGATTATTGATAATGCAGAAGCGATCTGAAGCGCCACATACATGATGGTCTTCACTCTTTCTTCATCGGTCTTGATCAGTTTCCATGGCTCTTCATCTGCAAGGTATTTATTACCGAGCCTGGCCAGGTTCATCAATTCTCCCTGGGCTTCTCTAAACCTGTATCTCTCGATAGAACTTGCGATCACTGAAGGATAAGCCTTTAGTTCGGCTATCGTCTTTTCATCAACTTCAGAATAAGTTCCCGGTTCTGGAACAATTCCGTTATAATATTTGTTGGTAAGCACCACCACCCGGTTTATAAAGTTTCCGAAGATGGCCACCAGTTCATTATTATTTCTGGCCTGGAAATCTTTCCAGGTAAAATCATTGTCTTTAGTTTCAGGGGCGTTCGCGGTAAGGGCATATCTCAAAACATCCTGCTGACCCGGGAAGTCTTCCAGGTATTCGTGCAGCCATACCGCCCAGTTCTTTGAGGTAGAAAGTTTCTTTCCTTCAAGGTTAAGAAACTCGTTTGCCGGAACATTTTCTGGAAGAATATAATCTCCGTGAGCTTTAAGCATCACCGGGAAAATGATACAATGAAAGACGATATTGTCTTTGCCAATAAAATGTACCAGTTTGGTATTTTCATCTTTCCAGTAAGGTTCCCAGTCTTTGCCTTCTCTGGCGGCCCATTCTTTCGTAGAAGAAATGTAACCTATAGGCGCATCGAACCAAACATACAGTACTTTACCATCCCCGCCTTCAACAGGAACAGGAATTCCCCAATCGAGGTCACGGGTTACCGCGCGGGCACGAAGGCCATCGTCTATCCATGATTTCACCTGTCCGTAAACGTTAGATTTCCAGTCTGCTTTATGTCCTTTCAGGATCCATTCTTTCAGGAAATCCTCATATTGATCCAGGGGAAGGAACCAGTGCCTGGTTTCTTTCAAGGTTGGAACCGCACCGGTAATAGCAGACTTTGGATTTATAAGATCTGTCGCATTAAGCGAGGTTCCGCAGCTTTCACATTGATCTCCATAGGCTTCTTCATTACCACATTTAGGGCAGGTACCGGTTACAAATCTATCGGCCAGGAATTGTCCTGCTTCCTCATCATAAAGTTGCTTGGTAGTTTCCTCAATGAATTTACCATCTTCATACATTTTTTTGAAAAATGCCGAAGCGGTATCGTGGTGGGTCTTCCCGGAAGTACGTGAGTAATTGTCGAAACTCACCCCGAATTCTTCAAAAGACTTTTTTATGATCCCGTTGTATTTATCAACTACATCCTGTGGACTCACTCCTTCTTTTTTCGCTTTAATGGTAATAGGCACTCCATGCTCATCACTACCACAAACAAAAGCCACATCGTGCCCCTGCATGCGAAGAAATCTTGAATATATGTCTGCCGGTACATAAACCCCGGCTAAATGTCCTATATGAATAGGCCCGTTGGTATATGGAAGGGCCGCTGTAATCGTAAATCTCTGAGGATTTTTGCTCATTATTCTATGTCCTTTTTTAAGAGCCGTAAAGTTAAGCAAAGGTGTTCGAATACGCGTTAAATTCTTGTAAAAGCCAAAAGCCTTGCCGAATAACTTTCTACTTTTACCTGAAATAGATTTATATGCGTAAAATAATTCTGATCCTGACCGTTTTTTTAATCGCAGCCTGTAGTGGTTCTAAAAAAAGCAATGCCGGTGCTATCTCGAAGTATACTATTGAAGATCTCGGCAAAATGAATTCTGATGATCTCCATGCTAATTATCCCGATGCTAATATAGCTGAAGGAATAGATCTGTTTGAAGAAGGGACAGAAGAGAGAGCATATTCAATATTATATCCCGGGACTGAGAATGAATTGCAAATTACCTGGCAAAATGAGGACAGAAAGAATATTTATGATTTAAGATATACCAAATCCGGGAAATGGAAATCTAAGACGGGAATCGATATTGGAACCGGTTATGATGAATTGAATAAAAAAAATGGCAGGAAAATCTCTTTCTATGGATTTGGCTGGGATTATAGTGGAGCTGTAGACTGGAATGAAGGAAAACTTGAAAACACTGGTTTAAGAGTATTCCTGGCTCCAGAAAATGATCCCGAAAACAAATTTTATAAAGATCAGATCATTGAGGCCACACCCGCGGAGATTGAAGCTTTAGATCTAAAAGTAGCGGCGATTGTCATTAATTACGCGGTTTAAAAATTGATTTAGGAATGGCAGATCATAACGTACTGGGAAGAAAAGGGGAGGAGCTGGCTGTCGAATATCTGGTCCTGAAGGAATTTGAGATCCTGGAGCGAAATTACCGATATCAGAAAGCAGAAATAGATATAATCGCCAGAAGAGGGAACACTTTAATCGCTGCCGAAGTCAAAACCAGAAGTACTCCTGAATTTGGAGATCCACAGGATTTCGTTAAAAAGAAGCAGATCCAGCAACTGGTAAAAGCAATGAATTATTATGTAGAAGAATCGGGGCTGGATGTGGAAGTGCGTTTTGATATCATTGCGATTATCAAAAATAAAGCAGGACAGAAAATAGAGCATATTCAGGATGCCTTTTTTTACTTCTGATCCTTTTTTAGAAATTCAAACTTAACTTCTTTATTGTCTGCTGAAGCAAGAGCGATCAGTTTTTCTCCATCCCTGTAATAATTAAATCTTTTAGGAAATTCATTTCTCAGGTTTTCGGCAATGAATTTTCCTTTTTCTATGGAAATAAGGCGAAAGGAAGTTGGCTCTTCATTTACTCCACTAACTATATATTCCCATGTCCCCGCAGTATTAACCAGCTGCAGACCTTCTTTAAATACAGTATCTGTATCTTTTAGGGTAAAGCCCTCTCCATGGTATACATTTTCAGAATATTTTGTCCAGATTTCGAAAGTTTTAAGACCGGGTTGGTTATTCGTTCGAATCCAGTTCCCAATTAACCAGTCAAAATTTTTACTGTCCTGAGCTGTTTTGTCAAAGTGATATTCCGCGGGTAAGAAAAGGCATAAAAATATGATCAGCTTAATTCTCATAGTTCCGGACTTTATTACAGGTTATATCCCAATTTGGTGCCGTATCTATTAAATTTACTCTAAATCTTCTGAAATAAGAATGATATTTAAATAAAAAAGGCCGGTTTTAAAACCGGCCTTTTTTATTGTTGTGAGATAATATATTACCAGATCTTTACACGATCCTCTGGTTTTACATACATCGCATCTCCTTCTGTAATATTGAATGCACCATACCAGGCATCGATATTTTGAAGAGGTACATATGCTCTGTACATACCCGGAGAATGGGAATCTGTTTTGATCCTGTTTCTTAAAGCTTCTTCACGCATTTTGGTTCTCCATACCGTAGCCCATGAAAGGAAGAATCTTTGCTCTGGCGTAAAGCCGTCGATCACTCCGGGATTTCCGTTTTCATCCAAATGGATCTGAAGGCCATCATAAGCAGCATTCACCCCTCCAAGATCTCCAATGTTCTCTCCAAGGGTAAACTTACCATTGATATAAACACTGTCTAATACTTCTATAGCGCTATACTGCTCTGCCAGCTCACTGCCAAGTTCCTCGAATTGCTCAAGATCTTTTTCTGTCCACCAGTTATTTAAATTTCCCTGAGCGTCAAAACGAGCGCCACTATCATCAAATCCATGCGAGATCTCGTGACCAATTACGGCTCCAATTCCACCATAATTAACGGCAGCATCTGCCTCGTAGTCATAAAAAGGTGGCTGAAGGATCGCTGCCGGGAAAACGATCTCATTATATCGTGGGTTATAATAAGCATTCACAGTTTGCGGCGACATGAACCATTCAGTTTTATCTACCGGTTGACCAAGGTCTGCAAGATTATCTGCAACTCGCCATTTTTGCGCATTCAGTATATTCTGGAAATAGGAACCTCCATCTTCAGGACTCTGAATCTCAAGATCGCTGTAATCTTTCCAGGTATCCGGATACCCAATCTTTACATTGAAAGTGCTGAGTTTTTCAAGAGCTTTTTTCTTGGTGTCTTCGCTCATCCAGCTAAGATTGGTAATACGGTTTTCGTACGCCTTAATAATGTTATCTACCATTTCTTTCGCAGTTTCCTTAGCCTGCGGCGGGAAATGCTCTTCTACGTATAATTTCCCCAGGGCTTCACCAAGAACACCATTTATCGTACTTAAAGCTCTTTCATTTCTTGGTCGTTGTTCCTTTGCACCCTGAAGTGTCTTGCTGTAAAACTCCCAGCTTTCTCTTTCCAGGTCTGTAGTCAAGATAGAAGCCGCCTCGTTGAAAAGTTCCCATTTCAGGTATGTCTTCCAGTCTTCCACGGTGTTTTCAGCAAGAATTTCCTGTAATGCCTTCATGTATTTTGGCTGTGAAACAATTACCGTATCAAGGTTTTTAGCTCCAATTCCTTCAAAATAGGCATTCCATTGCATCGCCGGAGTTATCTTTTGCAATTCAGCTACCGTCATTGGATTATAAGTATTCCTGGCGTCACGGCGCTCTACCTTATCTAATTGTGGTCTGGCCAGTTTGGTTTCAAAAGCAAGGACAGTTTCAGCAGCTTTTTTAGCCTCTTCTTCTGAATAGTCTATATACTGAAGCATCTCAGCGATATAATCCTTGTATTTCTTTCTGATTTCCTTTGAATCTGAATCATCAAGCAGGTAATAATCCCTTTCCGGAAGACCTAATCCTGAAGGATTAAGATAAGCCGCGTTCATATCAGAATTCTTACTGTCTGCACCAACACCGAAAGAAAAGAATCCTGCACTGCCATATTCACTCATATCCACTAGATAATCCTGAAGATCTTCCCGGGTTTTGGTTGCATCTATTTTCGCCAGATACGGTTTTACAGGTTCAACTCCCTGCTTATTTCTGGTGACGGTATCCATAATACTTTTATATAGAAATACTGCTTTAGCCTGGTCTGTACCGGCATCAAGATCTTTGCTATTAGCAGTTTTCTCCAGTAAAGCCAGGGCATCTTCATCTGTTCTTTGACGAAGCTCATCGAAACTTCCCCAACGTGTACGGTCGTTTGGTATCTCTGTGCTATCCAGCCAGGCCCCGTTCACGTATCTGAAGAAATCTTCTTTCGGGGTAGTAGTGGTGTCCATATAGGCAAGGTTAATGCCATGAACTTCTTTTTTTTCTTCTGCTTTTTTATCGTCATTACAAGCCGTAAAAAGCCCGGCTCCAACTGCCGATAATAGCAGGAATTTGTTTATTTTTTTCATTATTTGGGTTAATTATTAAATATAATGTCGCTAAAGTAAAAAATTGGTAAAATATTCAAAGCTTTAGAAGATAGATTTTAAAGCTAAGATTCTGAATTTCAAAAACTGATGAAGTAGTAATCGGGACTTATAAATAATTAAATGAGTTATTAATTATTACGCAGTTTCTGCATCAAATCTGTATCAAATTCTTTTTTGATACTGGTGATCTCATCCACTTTTTCATTAGGAATAGCTATAGATAATACATAGTGATGTATCTTCCATTTTCCCTTTTCTTTCATTACCACGCCAGAACCACGGCATATCCCCATCTGCGTATCCAGAAGTTCGTCAAACCAGGCCACCCTTAAATTTTCATGGACATACAGGTTCCGGTCCAGTGTTGAAAAGCTCCAGGCTTTGCCGGAGTTAAAATAGGGTCTGGAAAATTCTTTAAATTCCGGGAGTGTCCAGTTTTCAGTGGCATCTGTACCTATAAAAACGGCATCATCGGTCATTAGATCAAAATAATTATCAAAATTGGCTTCGGCCGCTGCCTTGTGCCACTTCCCAATGGTGTTGTTAACCTGTCTCTTAACCGCATTTATATTTTCTTCAGTCTTTTTGACCTGTGCATGTAGTGACGTGAAGCCAAAGCTGAGTATTAAAATACTTAAAAGAAACAGTTTTTTCATGTTTTTATATTTAATTCAATTTACAATTTTTATAGCAGGCTTAAAAGTTATCCTCTAGAGTATCCTCTTCCTTTTCTTCTCTTTCTTCTCTTTCAAACTCATCCAGTTCTTTTTCAAACTCTTCCAGGGTCTTTAAAAAAATCTCGTTCATCTGGAGCTTAAGATTATTGAACTCCAGATGCAGCTCTCTGGTCGTTTGCTCAATATCCCCGGGGTCTGGCTCCTGTCTCCCAGAATATTGCTTTAATAACTGTGCCTTGGTATTTACCACATTAAGCCGTGCTTCCACAGCGACAGATCTTAAACTGTCTGGTACAGAGTTTTTCAATGCTTCCATTATTTGAGCGATCGCCCCCGCATTATTCTGGACCTGGTTGATGGTTGTATTTTCAAGTTTTCTTATTTCATTCTGAGCCGTAATATATTCTACCCATTTCAACGCATATTCTTTTGCTTGCGGTTCTAAAGCATAATCTGGATAATCTAGTTTAAGCTTTTTTTGAAAAGCGGTGGTATCCATTTTATTTTCAGCGTTGTCTTCTGCATTTTTATCGGTTTTACAGGAAACTGAAAGGCAAATGATGATGAGCAATAACAATCTGTTCATTAGGAGAATCTATATCATACAAAGTTATTCATTATTTCCTGAATTGTGCAGGATAATGAGCATTGCGGAATTCTTAGTGAGGAACGTCAAGAATTTACTAAGATTGCGAATTCCTCTGTTTAAATAAATATATTTGCAAAAAATTTAATTTATGGCCGGAAGGATTTTGATAATTGGTGCCTGCGGACAAATTGGTACGGAGCTAACACTGAAGTTGAGGGAGATTCATGGAAAGGATCAGGTGATCGCTAGTGATATAAGAGAAGGTGCAGAGGAGTTAATGCAATCCGGACCTTTTGAAATTTTGAATGCCACAGATGAGATTCATATAAAGGAGATCGTCGATAAATACGAAATAAAGGAAGTTTATTTAATGGCAGCAATGCTTAGTGCTACTGCTGAAAAGGCTCCTATGAAAGCCTGGGATTTGAATATGGATTCCCTGTTCCATATATTAAATCTGGCTAAGGATGGGAAAATCGATAAGATCTTCTGGCCTTCCAGTATTGCCGTTTTTGGACCTACAACTCCAAAAGATCAGACGCCCCAGACAACTGTTATGGAACCTACCACGGTTTACGGAATTAGTAAACAAACAGGGGAACGATGGTGTGAGTATTACTTTAATAAATTCGGCGTTGATATTCGAAGTATTAGATATCCAGGCATTATTAGCTATAAAACCCTGCCTGGTGGTGGAACCACAGATTATGCCATCGAGATCTTTCATGAGGCCTTAAGGAATGGAGAGTATACCAGTTTCCTGGATAGGGATGCGGCATTGCCAATGATGTATATGGATGATGCGATCAATGCAACCGTAAAAATTATGGAGGCTCCAGCAGATGAGATCAAGGTAAGATCTTCTTATAACCTTGCTGCCATTAGCTTTACTCCTGAAATTCTAGCCGAAGAGATCAAAAAGCATTTAGCAGATTTCACCATAAAATATGATCCGGATTTCAGACAGAAAATAGCCGAATCCTGGCCATCGAGTATCGATGACAACGCTGCCAGAAATGATTGGGGATGGGAGCACGAATTTGATCTGGATAAAATGACTTCGACCATGCTCGAGGGAGTAGGAAAAACCTTAAAAGAAAACGCCTGAATAAAAAAAGCCGCTGAATAGCGGCTTTTACTTTTACTCAGAAAAAATATATTATTCGATCACGCGTACTTCTGTAGCGTTCACTCCTTTTCTTCCTTCTGTTTCTTCATACTCAACTCTATCGCCTTCCTGGATAGTTTCACCATTTAAACCGGTGATGTGTACGAAAATGTCTCTTTTGGTGTCGTCGTTGGTAATGAATCCATAACCTTTAGATTCATTGAAAAATTTAACTGTGCCTTGCATAAAAATAATAATTAATAAAGCACAAACATAATAGATAAAATTTTAGAATCCTCTGAAAATCAGAATTTTTTGTGATTTTTTTATGTTAACAGATCAATCAATCCCTCTGTCTTTCATCTTTTTTAAATTCTCTTCAGAGAGGGTATAATCTTTTAATTTTTTACCTCTCCAGCGAACTACAAGAAAGATAGGCATGAGTATAAAGGCACTTGCCAGGACTGAAATTCCTATAATGCGATCACCGGTTAAAAGGTCTCCATTGAGGCGATAATAAAAACCTACTCCAATCGCGATAAGGATTATTATTCCCAATATTTTCATAACTGTTTTCATCTGAAATTCTCTTTAATTTTTAATAGACGGAAATTTTCATAAAACATAACTGTACCAAATTCCCGATTTTAAAGCTTGATTTTCTCTATACGGTTACTTCTATTAATTTCTGTCTGTATGCCGTTAACATCTTGGATTTAGAAATAAAACCAACATATTTACCGTCTTTCACTACCGGCAGGTTCCATGCATTGCTTACCTGGAATTTCTGCATGATCTCCCGCATACGATCGGTTTCTATATCGATAATTTCGGGTGCCTGCTGCATAATATCCTGAACTTTGACCTCCTCATAAAGCTTCTCTTTGAACATAATGGACCGTATATCATCGAGCAAAATTATCCCCATGAAATTACGATTTTCGTCGATCACCGGGAAAATATTCCGGGAAGATCTTACAACTCCCTGGTGTACCACATCACCTAAATTCATGTCAATATTAAGAGCAATAAAGTTTTTTTCGATCACCCGGGTAATATTCATCAGGGTGAGTACAGTTTGATCCTTATCATGGGTAAGAAGGTCTCCGCGTTGTGCCAACTCCATGGTGTAGACAGAATGCGGTTGAAATTTACTGGTGATCATGTAGGAAATCGCAGCTGTGATCATTAAAGGAATAAATAATTCATAGCCGTGGGTAAGTTCTGCAATAAGAAAGATCGCCGTGAGCGGGGCATGTAAAACTCCTGCCATCAGACCAGCCATTCCCACAAGTGTGAAGTTGCTTACAGAAATTTTATCATTGAAAAGCCCCAGATTATTTAAGAGCAAGGCAAATCCATGTCCCATGGCACTCCCCATAAACATCACCGGTGCAAAGATTCCTCCAATTCCGCCCGCGCTAAGGGTAAGAGAGGTTGCGATAATTTTAAATATTACCAGGCCGGCAAGAAGTAAGATCACTACCCAGATATTTTCCAGGTAGGCATTAAATAAATTGGTACCCAGGGCTTCCAGGTAATTTTCCTGAAGCAGGTTATTCACCACACTATAACCTTCCCCATAAAGGGGTGGGATAAAATATATAATAAGGCCAAGAAGAAGCCCGCCGGTAAATAATCTTAAAATACCAGATCTTATTCTTGCCATGAGTTTCATTAATCTAAAATGAACCCTGGTAAAATATATAGAACATCCGGCAGCTAAAACGCCCAGGAGAATATAGTATGGTACTTCAGAAATGGTGAAAGCATCCTCAAGACTAAAGGGTAAGATTATTTCACTTCCGAAGAAAAAATAAGAAGTGAGAACGGCTGAAACGGAAGCGATCAATAAAGGGAGCAGGGAAGTTAAAGTTAGGTCAAGGCTAAAAACTTCAATCGCAAAAATAATCGCGGCTATGGGCGCGTTAAAAATTGATGACATGGCGCCGGCGGCGGCACATCCAATCAACAGGGTGCGGGTAGTCTGGTTTAACAGGAACATTCTGGACAGGTTAGACCCTATAGATGCTCCGGTAGCAACCGTTGGTGCTTCCAGTCCAACTGAACCCCCAAAACCTACCGTAATAGGAGCTGTAATAAGGGAGGAATACATCTGGAACCGCTTCATGATCCCTTTTTGCCTCGAAATTGCATATAACGTAGCCGGGATACCCATTCCCGGTTTTTTCCGAATAAGAAATTTAAGAATTAAATAGACGATCAAAAGGCCTATGAGCGGGAATATGAAATAAAATGCGTTGTGGTAGCTAATTACGGTGTCACCTTTGACAAATACCTGAATAAAGTGAGTAAGGTTCTTGATCGTTACCGCGCAAATTCCGGCAAGAAAACCAATGATCGCACTAAGAATCATCAAAAACTGGCGATGAGAAAGATTTCTGGATTTCCAGCTTAAAAACCTGTGCAACAAAGATTTTCTAAATTTTGCCACCTCTTAATAATTAGCCTGTGAATATAAAAAATCCCGCTTTAAGCGGGATAAATTATTTATGATTTCAATTGCAGATGTAATTCGCTGAGCTGCTCTGCATCAAGTTTGGCAGGAGCATCTATCATGACATCGCGTCCCGAGTTGTTCTTAGGGAAAGCAATAAAATCACGTATACTTTCCTGGCCACCCAGGATCGCAACCAATCTGTCGAATCCAAAGGCTATTCCGCCATGTGGAGGCGCACCATACTGGAAAGCATCCATTAGAAATCCAAATTGTTCTTTAGCTTCTTCAGGAGTAAATCCTAAATATTTGAACATCTGGGATTGGGTCTCCTTATCGTGGATCCTGATAGAACCACCGCCAATTTCATTTCCATTCAGCACAAGATCATAAGCGTTTGCTCTCACTTTCCCAGGTTCTGTTTCCAAAAGTGCGAAATCTTCTTTTTTAGGAGAAGTAAATGGATGGTGCATTGCATGGAACCTTTCGGTTTCTTCATCCCATTCAAGAAGAGGGAAATCTACTACCCATAATGGAGCGAATTCATCGGCTTTTCTTAATCCCAGCTCATTTCCTAAATGCATTCTCAAAGCACTAAGCTGTGTTCTGGTTTTAGCGGCATCACCGGCCATCACCAAAATAAGATCTCCAGGTTTCGCACCGGTTGCTTGTGCCCAGGCTTTAAGATCTTCCTGGGAGTAGAATTTATCTACAGATGATTTAAGGCTGCTGTCTTCGTTATATTTAGCCCAAACCAAACCATTTGCGCCTACCTGAGGTCTTTTAACCCAGGAAATTAAATTATCTATTTCTTTTCTGGTATAAACAGCAGCTCCGGGAACCGCGATTCCAACCACTAGTTCCTGCTGATCGAATACATTAAAGCCCTTATTTTTAGCTAAATCATCCAGTTCTGCAAACTCCATCCCGAAACGAATATCCGGTTTGTCGTTCCCGTATTTTTTCATCGCCTCATCGTAGGTCATTCTAGGGAACTCGGCTACGTCTACACCTTTTATCTCCTTTAGTAAATGCCTGGTAAGACCTTCAAAAATATTCAGGATATCTTCCTGTTCCACGAATGCCATTTCACAGTCTATCTGGGTAAATTCCGGCTGGCGATCTGCCCTAAGGTCTTCATCCCTGAAACATTTCACGATCTGGAAATATTTATCCATACCTCCAACCATCAGTAACTGTTTAAAAGTTTGTGGTGACTGCGGAAGTGCATAAAACTGCCCTTCGTTCATCCTGCTTGGTACTACAAAATCCCGTGCACCTTCAGGCGTGGATTTTATAAGGTAAGGAGTTTCAATTTCTATGAACCCTTCATTAGAAAGATAGTTTCTCACCTTCATACCTACCTGGTGACGGAACATGAGTTTATTTTTTACCGGATTTCTTCGAATATCCAGGTACCTGTATTTCATCCTAAGATCTTCGCCTCCGTCCGTGTCATCTTCAATAGTAAATGGAGGAGTTTTAGAGGAATTCAGAATTTTGAAATCTTCTACCAGAACTTCTATTTCACCAGTTGCAATATTCGGGTTTTTGGATTCTCTTTCTATAACCGTTCCTTCTACCTGGATCACAAATTCCCGGGCCAGGCTACCGGCTTTATCCATTAGCTCTTTAGAGGATCGTTCCTCATCGAAAATCAACTGAGTTAAGCCATAGCGGTCACGCAGATCTACCCAGATCATAAAACCTTTATTTCTAACCTTTTGTACCCATCCGGAGAGAGTAACTTTTTTTCCAATCTGTTGTGCGTTTAGTTCACCGCAGGTATGACTTCTGTACATTTTATCCTTCAAATTTAGAATGGGCACAAAAGTAAGAAGTTAAACAGTTTTACTGAACCTTTCGCTACTAAAAATTATCTGATTTTAATTTTCGGAGGGCTTTTTTGTTAATTCTAAAAGTATTGAAGATCAATATTTAACATCTTCAATGTTAACTTAACGTTACCTAATTATTGATTTTTTGTTAACTTTCGCTATATTTGATAAGCAATACTAAATGAAAAAGAGCTATGAAGAGATTTAAAAATATATTTTTTGCTGCCATTTTCGTTGCAGGAGGAACAATGATGGCGCAGGAAAATGCACCAAAGCCTGTTTTTGAACAACAGGATGGATTAATCAAAGGAACCTTTTATTATGAAGATGGAAGTATTAGACAGGAAGGTACGTACAAGGATGGCAGACTCCATGGAGAATGGATTTCTTACGACCAAAACGGTGAAAAGACAGCCATCGCAAATTACAGGAACGGTAAAAAGGAAGGAAAATGGTTTTTCTGGTCTGAAGATAAACTTACTGAAGTGGACTATCAAAATAGCGTGATCGCCAACGTGAACACCTGGAATAGTAATAGTGCTCTTGTTAATGAATAAAAAAAACAAGTAGATAAAATAAAAACCCCGGAGCAAGGCTTCGGGGTTTTTATTTTATCAGGCTTTACTTAATTGCCTCTCTTTACGTTTATCTGCAAATCTTACTTTCGCACGGTTCACGAGATAGAACATAACCGGGACTACCACTAGGGTGAGGAAGGTTGCGAAAACCAGTCCGAAGATCACGGTCCAGGCAAGTGGTCCCCAGAAGATCACATTATCACCTCCAATATAAACTCCCGGATCATAATCTGTAATTAAGCCAAAGAAATCAATGTTCAGACCAACAGCGAGCGGTATTAACCCAAGTACTGTGGTAATTGCTGTAAGCAATACAGGTCTTAACCTGGATTTTCCACCTCTTACGATTACATCAAAATATTGTGCCCTGGTAAGAAGCTCATCATTATCAAGTCCAAGTTCTTTTTTCTTGCGATCTATTAATATCTGGGTATAATCTATTAGTACGATCGCATTATTCACTACGATCCCTGCTAGTGATATAATACCCATCATCGTCATGATAATGATAAAATCCATCTGAAAGATGATCAAGCCCAAGAACACCCCGACCAAACTCAAGACTACCGCCATTAAAATTATGATTGGTTTGGAAACAGAGTTAAACTGAGCCACCAGAATTAATAAGATTCCTCCCAGGGCAATTAATAATGCTTTTAATAGGAAATTCATGTTTTCTTCCTGCTCTTCCTGTTCTCCCGTAAATTCCAGAGAAATATCATCTGGCATTTCATAATTTTTCAGAGCTGTTTTTAATTGATCTACGATCTGGTTACCATTATAACCCTGAAGTACGTTGGAATAAACCGTGATCACCCTTTTGAGGTCTTTTCTTTTTATCGAGCTGAAAGAGGAAGCTACTTCGGTTTCTATCAGAGAAGAAATAGGGATCTGCCTGGTTTGTCCTGAATTTTGGTCTTTAAAGGTGATGGGCTGATTGAAAAGCGCATTCTCATCATACCTGTATTCCTCGTTAAACCGCACATTCACCTCATAATCATCATCACCTTCTTTATAGGTAGATACTTCTTCCCCATATATAGCCCGTCTAAGGGTCTGACCTACCTGCGTGGTAGAAACCCCCAGTTGGCCGGCTTTTCTTCGGTCTACTCTAACATCAAGTTCAGGTTTAGATTTATTGACATCAATTTTTAACTCTTCGATTCCCGGAATACTCAATTCCTGAATATAGGATCTCAGGTTTTCGGCTTCTGCCAGCATGGATTCATAATCTTCACCCTTTAACTCCATATTGATAGGATATCCTGATGGAGGTCCGGCGGCATCTTTTTCTACCTGAATGGAAGCACCGGGGAATTCATTGACGGCTTCCCTTACTTCAGCCAGAACCTGAGAACTTTCCACTCCACGGCGTTTTTTGAATTCACGCATCACGATGGTCACTTTTCCCTTGTGAGGCATGGCGTTTTGCTGGCCGCCATCTGTTTGGGGATTTCCCGCTCCTTCACCAACCTGCGAGATCACAGATTCTACCATGTAATTATAACCATCTTCATCCTCGTATTTTTCTACGACATTAAAGATCTGATCTTCTATTTTCCTTGTGAGTCTGTTAGTCTTCTCAATGTCTGTACCTTCTGGATATTCTATATATGTGATCACCTGCTTGGGTTGATTTTCCGGGAAGAAGAGCACATCCGGCTGCACCAATCCAATCAGGACGAAAGAAAGAAATAACAATAGCAGGGTTCCGAAGAAGAAACCATAAGCCTTTCTTCCTCTCAGGGCGAATTTTAGAAAACGTTCGTAGTTGCTTTCCAGTTTCTTCAATGATTTAAACTGAAAGTATTTTACCGCGCCAGAAAGAACATATTTATAAAACCAAAGCAGGATCACTCCCAGAAGGGTAAGATTACCCAATGCCCTTAAAACTCCTATTTTTAGTAGAAATCCTGATACCAGCAATACGATTCCTGTGATGGCCATGATGATACTGATTCTTATAAGTCTCTTTTTTGAGATCCTTCCTTCTTCAGTTTTCATGAACTGAGAGGTTAACATGGAGTTGATGATTAAAGCCACAAAAAGGGATGACCCTAAAACTATGGAGAGGGTAATTGGAAATATCACCATGAATTTCCCGATAGTTCCCGGCCATAATCCCAGTGGGAAGAACGCCATAAGAGTTGTTGCAGTCGAGGCGATAATTGGCCATGCGATCTCACCTAGTCCCTGTTTGGCAGCTTTGATCCTAGGCCAGCCTTCATCCATTAAGGTATAAACGTTTTCAACAACCACGATCCCGTTATCAACCAGCATTCCCAGTCCCATGACCAGGGCAAATAATACCATTGTATTAAGGGTGTAACCAAGACTGGATAAAATGATATACGAAAGAAACATGGAAAGCGGAATAGCCAGACCAACAAATAGAGAATTTCTAAAGCCCAGGAAAAACATCAGTACCAAAACTACCAGGATCACCCCGAAAATGATGTTATTTACCAGGTCATTTACCTGGTTTCTGGTGTCTGTAGAAAGGTCATTGGTAAGGCTTATTTCTAAGGATTCTGGCAGGTATTCCTCCTGTTCTTTCCTTACGATCTCCTTGATCTCATCTACGGCCTCGATCATGTTTTTTCCGCTACGTTTCTTAACATCCAGCATAACTACCGGCTCACCATATTCACGTGCGTAGGTTGTAGCGTCCTTTTCCTGAAAATTGATACTGGCGATATCCTTTAAAAAAATGTTACCACCTTCTCTTTTTACCACCACATTTTCCAGCTCTTTGGGATCTTCGATCTCTCCAATGATCCTGATATTCTTTTGTACTCCACTGGTGATAATATTACCTCCGGATATCGTCCTGTTTTCTGAACCTACCGCGCTAATAATATCCTGAAAACTTACCTCTGAAGCACTCATTTTATAAATATCCACAGCAATCTCAACTTCCATTTCTTCGGCACCACGAATGCTTGCTTCTTTGATCTGGGGTAATAATTCGATCTTTTCCTGCAGATATTCAGCGTAGTCCTTTAATTGCTGGACCGTATAGTCGCCAGTTAGGTTGATATTAAGTATAGGCTGCTCTTCAGAAAGGTTGAGGTCGAATACATTAGGTTCTACTTTTGCTCCGTTATCCAGGGTTGGCCAGGTGGTTTCAGCCTTCACCAAATCTACCTTATCCTTTATCTTTTGCTTGGCAACATCTACGTTTACCTCTTCCTCAAATTCCACGATCACCAGTGAGTAATCCTGTAGAGTAGTGGAAGTGATCTCTTTTACGCCGCCAACATCATTAAATTCCTCTTCCAGAGGTTCAGTAATGAATTTCTCCACATCTTCTGCAGAATTCCCGGGATTGATCGAGCTTACATATATTTTAGTCTCAATAATTTCAGGGAACGACTCTCTGGGCATGCTGTAATAAGACAGTAGCCCGCCAATCATGATGATGGCTATGATGACATACACCGTCATCTTGTTGTCTATGGCCCAGGAGGAGAGTTTGAATTCTTTATCTAATTTCATTCTGCTTATTTTCTGAATTTAACTTCCTGGCCATCGCGAATATTTTTGGCACCATCTGTAATTAAGATCTGCCCTGAAGTAAGCCCTTGTTTTATTTCTATCGAATCATTATAAACCAGTCCTGTTTCCACGACTACTTTTTTAGCTGTTCCAAAATCCTTGTCATTTTCCTGCTCCAGCACATAAACAATGTTTTCGCCCATGGCATTTTTCTGAATGCTGCTTTCTGGAATTACTATGGCATTTTCTGAAGTGTAGTCATTTAATTTTATAGTGGCGATCTGGTTTGGTTTGATAAGATCTTTTTCATTTGGTACAGCAACCTCGATTCTAAATGTCCTGTTATTAGGATTAATATTGTTTCCCACCTGGCTTATCTTTCCCTCAAATTCACGGCCCACAGAGCCGATACTTACTTTTACGTCGGTGCCTTTTGAAACAGTATTAAGATAATTTTCGGGGACATCTGCCTCCACATACATTTTATCGAGGCTTATTAATCTAAAGAGCTGATTCTGTCCGGGATTTACCACTTCACCCTGTTCACTAATTACTTCATCTACAACGCCGCTAAAAGGTGCTCTAACCACTGTTTTACCCAGTCTTGATTTTAAACTGTTTACAGAACTTTGTAAGGCTTCATAATTAGTTTCTGCTTCCAGATATTGCATTTCTGAACCTATATTTTGTTCCCATAATCTTTTTTGTCTTTCATAGGTTGTTTTTGCGAGTTTTGCCTGGGCGTCCAGTTGAGCAAGTTCGTTTCTTAGTCCACCGTCATCAATTCTGGCCAGAACCTGGCCTTTGGAAACTTTCTGACCCTCATTTACCAATACTTCAGTAAGAATGCCTGAAAATTCCGGGTAGATGATAATATTCTCATCTGTGGCGACATTACCCTGTACTTCAGCATAATGCTTGAACAGAGTATCGGTTACTTTATAAATGCTAACCAGATCCATTCTGCGGTTCTTGTCCAATTTTTTGATCGCTTCATCCAGTTCATCAATTTGTCCTGCGATCTTAGCCTGCTGGTCGCTTAATTCAGATTTTTTTGCTTTGATCTGGCTCAGGTCTTCACTTTCGATGACCTGTTCTATAGATTTAGTTTCCTCGTCTCCGCCACAGGAAACCAAAAACAGGGATAGTCCAAATAGTAGTATTAATTTTTTCATGTTCTTTTTAATATAGTGGAGATTAGTTTTCATCGTTATAGGTTCTGTCATCGAGTAAGTTTTCCAGCTCAACCTTAGCTGTGATCACGTTGTACATGGATTGTAAATAATTTTGTTGTGCCGTGTAAAGCTGGCGTTGTGCTTCACTTAGTTCAAAGCTGCTGGCGATACCTTCAAAAAATTTAACCTGATTCTTTTTTTCTATCCGCTCTGCAAGCTCCAGGTTTCTTAAAGAGTTTTGGTAATTTTCTATGGCATAATCATATTCACTCCTGGCCATATTGATTTGTCCCTTCACTTCATTCTCAGTTCGTTCCAGGTTCAATAAAGCTTGTTCATATTCAATTTCCCGCTGCTTTGTTCTGGAACTTCTCATGCCACTACTAAAAATGGGAATATTAAGACTTATTCCCAGGATGGACTGTCCAAAATATTCCTGGTTTCCGTTCAGGAAGGTAAATTCATCGCTAAATCCCTGGTAACCGTAATTCACAAACCCGGTTAGGGTAGGTAAAGCCCTGGCTTTTTGAAGTCTGATCTGTATCTGGGCCGATTCAGCCGAATTTTTGGCAATTCGGTAATCAATATTGTCCTCTACCGGAATATTTTCTTCCAGAAGTTCTGGTTCATAAAATTTTATCGCCAATTCATTCAGGTTATTGGTAAGAATCACTTTATTTTCAACCGGGATACCCAGACTTAAGTTCAGCATTTCGTAAGCGATGCTTCTCATTCTTTCGCTTCTGTTGAGGTTGTTTTTAAGGTTGATCAGCGTTATTTCCAATTGCTCAACATCTTCCTGTTCGGTTAACCCGTTTTCAAAAATTAGTTTAGTGTCGTCATAGGTTTTTTGTAAAGTCCTGACATTTTTTCTGTAGATCTCAACACTTTCTTCAGCAAGAAGTACGTTACCATAAGCATTGATCACGGCTTTCTTTATTTCAAGATCGGTTTTAGTTTTGGCATTCTTTGAAATTTGCAGGAGGGTTTGCACAGATTGAATCCCAACTATATAAGTTCCGTCAAAAATTAACTGGCTCCAGGTAGCATTGGCATTCACGCTTTGTTTTGTTCCAAATCTCACCGGGATAAAACCTTCAGGAGCATCTACCGGGGTATTGTTTCTTTCTACATTATTAAAGTACTCCTGTACAATATCAATGGTGCTTTCAGTATTATCAAATGCAGCGGCAGGTAATAGCGTTACCGGTTGTTTTAAAAAATTCTGATAATCTACTGCACCACTTATTTGCGGTAAACCCTGTGCGATAATCTCCCATTTTTTTTTCAAAGCGATCTCAATATCTTTTTCAGCAATCCGGGATTGATAATTATTCTCGATCCCGAATTCAATGGCTTCGGCGAGAGAGAAACTATAGGTTTGATTTGGTTGTTCCTGTGCCATAAGGCCGGCAGAAAATGTAAACAGGAAACTAAATATAAAAGTGAGTTTATTTTTCATTTAAAATTTCTTCTAAGGTTTCTATTCCTTTTGGGGTGCAGATAGCACGCAAGTGATATTCAAGGAAGTAATCCATCAATTTTGAGTGGCTGTATTTCTCTACGGGAAAAAGGTTGACATCCTTGATGCCCAGCATCCCAACGAAATGAATACGGCTAATAAAATCTACAGGAAGATCTTTACGATAATAACCGCTTTTAATTCCACGGTTAATATTATCGCTAATACAATTGTCTAAAAGTTGAAATTGTTTTCCTTTAAGACTTTCAAAAGCTTTAGGATAGTATTTCTGTAACTGAAAATGTGGAGAGGTATTCTCGTCCTTAAGATGATGTATTACAAAGCGCTTAATCTCAAAATTCTCTTTGATCGGGTTTTGTTGTTTTTCCCGAATCTTTTCAATTCCGGTATTGATCTTTTCAAAAATATGATGACTCGTAGAAAGCACCAGTTTACTCTTTGTGGAATAATGGTTGTAAATGGTTTTCTTGGAGATACCCAGTTTTTCGGCAATGTCATCCATGGTCACACTTTTGAAACCATAATTTAGGAACATCTCTGCGGCCGTATTTAAAATATCTTCTTTCACTGGCAGAAAATTTCTGGCAAAATTAGGTCATGGAAACTTTAAAAACAATAAAAGTTTCCATAGTTTCAGATTTATTTAACATCCGCTTAAAATTTGAAATACTACCAATTATGGTATTTTAGCGAAAAATTTCTAAGTACATGCTTGCCATTTCCCAGTATAGAGAAGCGATAATCGATTATCTGCACGAAAAGATTAAAGTACAGGAGCCTGCTAATCTTTATGAGCCTATGGTTTATATACTTGAACAAGGTGGGAAAAGGTTAAGGCCGGTACTAGTGTTAATGGCAACAGAAATTTTTGACTGCGATTATAGAAAGGCACTTGATGCGGCTCTGGCTATTGAGATCTTTCATAATTTTTCTTTGGTTCATGATGATATCATGGATGATGCCCCTATTCGAAGAGGGAAGGAGACCGTTCATGAAAAATGGGATATTAATACCGGAATCCTTTCAGGAGATGCTATGTTGATCAATGCCTATCAGCTTTTTGAAAGTTACGAAGGTGAAATGTTCAAGGAATTATCCAAATTATTTACCAAGACGGCGATACAGGTTTGTGAGGGTCAGCAATATGATATAGATTTTGAAACCCGGGATGATGTTAGTATCGAAGATTACCTGTTAATGATCGAATATAAAACTGCCGTTTTGGTGGGAGCTTCACTGCAAATGGGAGCGATTGTCGCAGAAACTTCGCCGGCATGTAAAGATGCCATTTACCAATACGGAAGGTTGCTGGGAATTGCTTTTCAACTTCAGGATGACTATCTGGATGCCTTTGGAGATCCGGAAACATTCGGTAAACAACCCGGTGGTGATATTATTGAAAACAAAAAGACCTTTCTCTATTTAAAGACGCTGGAACTTGCCAGTCCAGGTGAGGCCCGGCAGCTGGAACATTTATACAGTATTTCCCCATTAGACAATTCCGGAAAGATCGAGGCAGTAAAAGCACTGTTCGAAAGTAGCGGGGCAGCGGAACTTACCCGGAAGGAAATAGAGAATTATACCGATAAGGCATTCGAGATCCTGGATAAAATTGAATTGGCCGAAGATCGCAAAGAACCTCTGCGCAGTTTCGGGCAAATGCTTATGGAGAGACAGGTGTAACTTTTACAACTTCATAACTAACAGTTAGTTATTGCTTCAAATTCAGGTATTGTTAAATTTCCTATAATCCAATAGAGAATTATCATAATGCCTGCAAGCTGTTTTTCTTAAAAATTGTATTTTTGCTATGTTTTTATAAACAAAAAGAAACATTTGTTTCAATTCTATGGATAGATTTTCATTTCTAAATGCTGCTCATACTGCATATTTCGCAGAACTTTACGATCAATACTTAAAACATCCCGATAGCGTGGAGCCCAGTTGGAGGGCTTTCTTCCAGGGATTTGACTTTGGAATGCAGGAAAATGGCCTTTCAGAGGAAATAATGCGTGAAGCTCCTGTAGATTTTTCAGAAGGGGAGATACCGACACACGTTGTAAAAGAATTCCAGGTAATTCGTCTTATTGATGGTTATCGTACCCGAGGGCATTTATTTACCAAAACCAACCCGGTTAGAGAGCGTAGAAAATATACCCCTACTCTCGAGATTTCAAATTTCGGGCTGGAAGAAAGTGATCTTAATACTACGTTCAACGCGGGAGATATTCTTGGGATAGGACCAACCACACTCAAGGAAATCATAAGACACCTGGAAAGGATCTACTGTGAATCTATCGGGATCGAGTATATGTATATTCGTAAACCAGAGGAAATCCAGTGGATACAGGACAAGCTGAATATAAATGAGAATCATCCAAAATTTGATGAAGCTCAGAAAAAACAAATTCTAAAGAAACTGAATGAAGCAGTTTCTTTTGAATCATTCCTTCACACCAAATATGTTGGACAGAAGCGATTTTCACTGGAAGGTGGAGAGAGTTTGATCCCTGCACTTGATGCGCTGATCGAAAAAGCTGCCGAATTAGGAGTGGAAGAATTCGTAATGGGGATGGCTCACCGTGGTAGACTGAATACGTTAACTAATATCTTCGGAAAAAATGCCAAGGATATTTTTAGTGAATTTGACGGAAAAGATTACGAACAGGATATTTTTGACGGAGATGTAAAATATCACCTTGGATGGACTTCATGCCGTACTACAGATACGGGCAAGGAAATAAATATAAATATTGCCCCGAACCCTTCTCACCTGGAAACAGTGGGAGCGGTAGTAGAGGGGATTACCAGGGCAAAACAGGACAGACGTTATAATAGGGATAATTCAAAAGTATTACCTATTCTCGTTCATGGAGATGCAGCCATCGCAGGGCAGGGTCTGGTATATGAATTAGTACAGATGGCCCAGCTGGAAGGTTATGAAACCGGTGGGACTATACATATTGTGGTAAATAACCAGATTGGTTTTACCACAAATTATCTTGATGCAAGAAGTTCAACTTATTGTACAGATGTTGGGAAGGTGACGCTTTCCCCGGTATTGCATGTGAATGCAGACGATGCTGAAGCAGTTGTACATGCCATACTTTTTGCACTGGATTTCAGGATGAAATTTAAAAGGGACGTTTTCATCGATCTTCTCGGCTACAGAAAATACGGCCATAATGAAGGAGATGAACCAAGATTTACCCAGCCAAAACTTTATAAAGCGATCTCGAAGCATGAAAATGCCCGTGATATTTACTTTGAAAAGTTGAAAAAAGAAGGTGTTGCAGATGACGAATATCTGCAGAAGCTGGAAGATACCTATAAATCTGCTCTTGAAGAAAAACTGGAAGACTCCAGAAAAGAGGAAACCACGAGGATTACTCCTTTTATGCAGGATGAATGGGATGGCTTCCAGAATGTGCAGGAGGATTTTATGATGGAGAACGTAGAAACTACTTTCGACATTGATAAACTTGATAAAGTAGCCGAAGCGATTTCTCAATTACCCGAGGGTAAAAAATTCATGAGAAAGATCCAGAAGATCATAGACGGCCGTAAGAAAATGTATTTTGAGGATAATAAGCTGGACTGGTCTATGGCCGAGCATCTTGCTTATGGTTCTTTAATGGCTGAAGGATATAACATCAGGATCACCGGGCAGGATGTGGAAAGAGGAACTTTCTCTCACCGTCATGCCGTGGTTAAGGTTGAAGACAGCGAGGAAGAGATCATTCTTCATAATAATATAAAAGAGAGAGACGGAGATTTCTTTATTTATAACTCTCTTCTTTCAGAATACGGGGTTGTTGGTTTTGATTATGGTTATGCCATGGCCAGTCCAACCACTCTGACGATCTGGGAAGCTCAGTTTGGAGATTTTGTGAATGGAGCACAGATCATGATAGACCAGTATATTTCTGCTGCGGAAGATAAGTGGAAATTACAGAATGGTCTGGTAATGTTGCTGCCTCATGGTTACGAAGGCCAGGGTGCAGAGCATTCATCAGGAAGGATGGAGCGATTCCTTCAGCTTTGTGCGAAGGACAATATGTATGTGGCAGATGTTACCACGCCGGCCAACATGTTCCATATTTTAAGAAGACAAATGAAGGCTGAATTTAGAAAGCCATTGATCATTTTCACGCCTAAAAGTTTATTGCGCCATCCGAAGGTGATTTCTACTAAAGAGGAATTTGCGACTGGGAGCTTCCAGCCACTTATAGATGATGCTGAGGCAAAAGTTGATCATGTAAAAACACTTGTTTTTTGTACTGGTAAATTCTACTATGATCTTCTGAAATTTAAGGAAGAGAATGATCGTGATGATGTTGCCCTGGTGCGTATTGAACAATTATTTCCATTACCATCCTCAGAGATGAGAGATATGATGGAAAAATATAAAAATGCTGATGATGTAGTCTGGGCTCAGGAAGAGCCTCGCAATATGGGTGCTTATGCCCATTTACTATTGCATTTTCATGAATCCCGAAACTTCAGGGTATGCAGCCGTAAATTTTATGGTTCGCCTGCTGCAGGAAGTTCAGTACGTTTCAAGAAAAGGCACGAACGAGTGATCAACAGTGTTTTTGATAAGAATTTAAAAGAAGAAGAAAATAATTAAGAATCAATTTTCCTGTAATTTCAGGAGACTAAATAGATAAAAATCATGGCCTTAGAAATGAAAGTCCCTTCACCCGGGGAATCCATCACTGAAGTGGAAATAGCCCAGTGGCTGGTAGAAGACGGGGATTACGTTGAAAAAGATCAGGCGGTAGCCGAAGTAGACAGCGATAAAGCAACTCTGGAACTTCCGGCAGAAGCCAGTGGTATTATCACCCTTAAGGCTGAAGAAGGCGATGTAGTTGAAGTTGGTGAGGTTGTTTGCCTTATAGATACCGAAGCTAAGAAACCTGGTAGTGGAGACACTTCAGAAGATAAACCTGCTGAAGAGGAAGAAAAAGAACGTCAGGAGGAAACTAAAGATAAGAAGGATAGTGAAAAAGCTGATGCTAAAACAGAAGAGCCTTCAAAATCAAGTACTCCCAAGCAAAAACAGGATACTTATGCTACAGGAAGTCCTTCACCTGCGGCCAAAAAAATTCTTGATGAAAAAGGAATTGACTCTAAAGACGTAAAAGGATCTGGAAGAGATGGTCGTGTAACTAAAGAGGATGCCGTGGAAGCTAAAGCTTCAATGGGTACACCGGGTACAGGATCCAGGGGAGAAGAGAAGAAGAAAATGTCTATGTTTCGTCGTAAGCTTGCCGAGCGATTGGTAAGTGCAAAGAACGATACAGCCATGCTTACTACTTTTAACGAAGTAGATATGTCTCCAATTTTTGAATTAAGAAAAAAATACAAGGAAGAATTTAAAGATAAACACGGGGTGAGCCTTGGGTTTATGTCTTTCTTCACACTGGCCGTAATTCGTGCTTTAAATGAATATCCTGCAGTGAACTCTATGATCGATGGAGATTATATGGTTAGCTATGATTATAAGGATATTAGTATTGCAGTTTCAGGTCCAAAAGGTCTTACTGTTCCGGTAATAAGAAATGCGGAAAACTTAAGTTTTCGCGGTGTCGAGGCTGAGGTAAAACGTCTAGCTCTTAGAGCGCGTGATGGCAAGATCACTGTAGACGAAATGACAGGAGGTACTTTTACTATCACCAACGGTGGTGTATTTGGCTCCATGCTTTCAACACCAATTATCAACCCCCCACAAAGTGCGATCCTAGGAATGCACAATATCGTGGAGAGACCGGTAGCGATTGATGGTCATGTAGAGATAAGACCAATCATGTATGTGGCTTTATCATATGACCATAGAATCATTGACGGTAAGGAATCTGTAGGTTTCCTGGTTGCCGTAAAAGAAGCACTGGAGAATCCGGAAGAATTATTGATGGGTAATGATGTAAAAAGAGCTCTGGAATTGTAGAGGGCAACTAATATTCAATAAAAAAGGGGTTCGCAAAGCGGACCCCTTTTTTATGCTAACAAAAATTAAAACAAAACTAACAAACGGGTTACATTAAGTGCTAAAGTAAAAAAGACTAGTATAGCTAGAAGGACAATGAGTGATTGAGAGAGTAATTTAGCTTTGATATCAGAATTTTTTGGTTGGTTTCCCCAAACCTAATTCTAATCATGCTATACGCCAAGGGGATTTTTCCCCTTATTTTAAAAATAACGTTCTGTTTTTATAATCTATAATTGCTTTTCCTTTCTTGAGGATGTCTGCTCCGATAATGCCATGAACTTTCTCCGCCTTATGATTTACAAGAGCTTCGTTTACATGTTTAAGGTCAAATAGAACCAGATCCACTTTTTTCTTTTTCCAGTCGTTGATCTGCAGCGTATTTTTTTGAGAAACCTGGGTAAGCATATTAGTAGCTCCTGCTCCGGCAGCTTTAATATCACTGTCTTCAGATAACAGGTCAAAATGCTCTATGGCGTCTATCCCCACACAGGTGCTTGAGGCACCGGTATCTAAAATAAAATTACCCTCTATGTCATTGATCTTTGCGACTAATTCCAAATGATTGGTTTTTGTGAATTTCATCTTGATTCGATGATAGCCTTTTTCTTCTAACAGCTTTTTTAAGGTCATTTTTTTTATTTACAAATATAGGATTCTAGAATATTTGGAGGCGAAGAGACTTTTTAATCCTTATGACAATTTATTTTCTAAAATAATTAGATATTATCTTTGCGCCCATGAGCACATTGGTACAAATCACGGCCCTGCCCCATGAGATAGAAGATCGTCATCTGTTATTGAACAGGGTAGTGCAGAAATCAAATATTCGTAAGGATGATATTAGCGACTGGAGAATCAGGAAACGCTCTATTGATGCACGTAAAAAACCAGTGCGACTGAATCTGCAGATCGAGATATGGAAAAACGGGGAAGAAAAAGTTTTAATCCCCACTTTCGTACCACAAAATGTTACTGATTCAAAAAAAATTGCCATAATCGGTGCCGGCCCTGCCGGGTTGTATGCGGCACTGCGGGCTGTTGAAGCAGGCCTGAAACCTATTGTTTTTGAACGCGGTAAAGATGTGAGATCCCGAAGGTTTGATCTGGCAAAGATCAATAAGGAGCAAATCGTGAATCCCGAATCTAATTATTGTTTTGGTGAAGGTGGAGCAGGGACTTATTCAGATGGGAAACTATATACGCGATCTAAAAAAAGAGGTAACGTATTGAAAGCCCTGGAGTGGTTTGTAGAATTTGGTGCCGATCCCGATATTCTGGTGGATGCACATCCACATATTGGTACTAATAAACTTCCAAAGATCATTACCGCGATGCGGGAAGCAGTGATCGAGGCAGGTGGGGAGGTGCATTTCAATGCAAAACTTACCGACTTTAAACTTAATAAGGATCGAATAGAAGCCATAGAGATCAATGCTGAAAAATGGTATTCGTTTGATGAGGTGATCCTGGCTACAGGACATTCTGCGCGGGATATTTTTTACCTGTTACATGATAAGAAAATTAAGATCGAAGCGAAACCATTTGCATTAGGGGTGCGAATTGAGCACCAGCAAAAGCTTATAGATCATATACAGTATCATGGGGATGATGAGAATCCATATTTACCACCGGCTTCCTATAGTCTGGTGGAGCAGGTTGAAGGAATGGGAGTTTACTCATTCTGTATGTGCCCCGGAGGAATTATCGCTCCATGTGCGACAGAACAGGAAGAAGTGGTAACCAATGGCTGGAGCCCAAGCAAGCGTAATAATCCATATTCCAACTCGGGTATTGTAGTGAGTATCGAACCTTCAGATCTTCCCAATTTCAGGCCCGACGATCCTTTTGTATGCCTGGATTTTCAGAAAGAAGTGGAAAGGAAATGCTGGGAAGCTGCGGGGAAAACTCAACAGGTTCCGGCGCAGCGAATGAAGGATTTCGTAGAAGGTAAGGTTTCTAAGGATTTCCCCAGAACTTCCTACCAGCCGGGTATCGTAAGCGTTGATCTCAATAAAGTATTACCAGATCTTATCGCCCGTCGTTTACGCAAAGCTTTTGTGCAATTCGGGAAAAAACTTAAAGGCTATTATACCAACGATGCGGTGCTGCATGCTCCGGAAAGCAGAACGTCCTCACCGGTCCTGATTCCGCGTAATCCTGAAACTCTCGAACATGTTCAAATAGAAGGACTTTATCCGTGTGGTGAAGGTGCCGGTTACGCCGGTGGTATTATTTCTGCAGCGATCGACGGGATCAACTGCGTAGATGCGATCGCGAAGAAGTATGCTCAGGTTTAATTTTTCTTGAATATTATCAATTAATTATGCTGAACTTGTTTTAGCATCTTTTAGGACCCTGAAACGAGTTCAGGGTGACGTCCCGCTTTTGTCATATCGACCAAAAGGAGAAATCTTTTATTCTTGTTATTTTACTGTTCAACTTTTGGTCATTCTGAACGTAGGGAAGAATCTCTGCTAACTGAATTTTTTTGTTCAGAATCTTCAATACACGTCTTTTCGTTTTGAATGACATCGAAATGTCACACTGAGCGCAGTCGAAGTGTGTTTGAGTACTGAAACCTCTCTTGCTCTGCAAATTTCTTTTTCCTGTCAGTTTCTCTTTTCAATCTTTTGTCATTCTGAACATAGTGAAAAATCTCTGCTAACTGATTTTCTTTTGTTTAGATTCTTCGCTGCACTTCTTTTCGCTCTGAATGACAGCGAAATGTCACACTGCGCATAGTCGAAGTGTGCTTGAGTACCGAAACCTCTCATGCTCTGAAATTTTATGTCATTTCGACCAAAGGTAGAAATCTCTTTTGCTGGTTATTTTCTCATTTCACCTTTTGTCCATCTGAACGTAATGAAGAATCTCTGCTAACTGAATTTCTTTTGTTCAGATTCTTCGCTGCATTTCTTTTCGCTCTGAATGACAGCCGAATGTCACACTGAGCGCAGTCGAAGTGTGCTTGAGTACCGAAACCTTTCTTGCTCTGCAAATTTCTTTTTCTTGCCATTTTCTCTTTTCAACCTTTTGTCATTCTGAACATAGTGAAGAATCTCTGCTAACTGAATTTCTTTTGTTCAGAATCTTCATTACACGTCTTTTCGCTCTGAATGACAGCGAAATGTCTTACTGAGCGCTGTCGAAGTGTATATCTTAACTCCCCACACCCACTTTAAAACCGGTTTCCACCAGTCTGGGATCTGTCTTTGTAGCCTGCCTTGAGATCCATTTAATGTCCAGGGAAATATAACCAAGATCATACATCACCTTTCCAAAACACTTATAGATACCCCTGCTTCTGAGCGAGTATTTTTCAGCGACTTTAGGAAATAGAACGGTATCAAAAATATCTCCGTTTATGTCGTAAAAAGTACCAAAATACATGTATTTACCATTGGAGGTTCCTGTTTTTCTCGAGTTGACCAGATTCCCGTAGATCTCGACATCTCTACCAATATGGTCTTTTAAATCTTTAGCCATTACAGAATCTTTCACAGGTTCTTCTAAAAGCTCAAAATGACTGCAAAGCGGAAATCCCAGTAACTCCATCTGATCATAAGCTTCGATAAGGTTGGAATATTCAAATTCCGGAAGTTCAAAATCACGGTGCTGAGGTTTGAATAATAATGCCTGACTGCTTTTGGGTTTGCTGTTATGAAGTTTGAAATAGGCCTTCCACAGCAGTTCATGCTTATCTATTCCGGTAAATCGAAATGCATTGATC
Source organism: Christiangramia sabulilitoris (assembly GCF_007050985.1). Classification (GTDB taxonomy): domain Bacteria; phylum Bacteroidota; class Bacteroidia; order Flavobacteriales; family Flavobacteriaceae; genus Christiangramia; species Christiangramia sabulilitoris. The sequence goes on along the minus strand of NZ_VHSF01000001.1, from coordinate 1,032,882 downwards.
TTTAATAATAAGCTTAACTGTTCAATAGAAATATAGATGCGGTCTATAAAATCATCCATGGACTTGAAAGAACCGAAGAACTGCCTGTTCTCCAGGATCTGCTGAACGGTTTTAACCTCCAGTTCTTTAATGTAACCGAACCCCAGGTAGATATCTTTTCCGTAGATGGTATTAGGGTGATCACTTTTGTTGATACAAGGTGCATGAATTTTGCCTCCGCATTTTCTTATTTCCTGAATATAGGTCTGCAAATCGTAAAAACCACCTCCGTTATTAATAGCCGCAACCATAAATTCCAGCGGAAAGTATTTCTTTAAATATAAACTCTGGTAGCTCTCTACCGCATAGGAAGCGGAATGCCCTTTGGGAAAAGCATAACCCGCAAAAGAGGAGATTTGTTCCCAGACCTCACTGGTAAGTTCCTCGCTGTAGCCTTTTTCCTTGCAGTTCTTTCTAAAGGTCTTTTCGATCTTCTCCATCTGTCCTTTAGAGGTTTTCTTTCCGCTCATCCCACGCCGAAGCACATCGGCATCATCCAGATCCAGCCCGGCGAAGATGTGCGCTACCTTCATTACATCTTCCTGGTAGACCATGACTCCATAAGTGTCTTCCATGATCTTATACATTACCGGATGCGCCTGTTTTCGTAGCTCAGGATCACGATGTCGCCTGATGAATTCTTCTTTCATCCCTGCGCTGGAAACACCGGGCCGTATTACCGAGCTGGCTGCAACCAGGTTCATATAATTGTCTGTTTGCAGGCGGGTAAGTAATCCGCGCATGGCCGGTGACTCCACATAGAACACTCCCATACAATCCCCTACTTTTAATAGCTCATTGATCGCAGGATCTTCTTTAAAGGCGTAAATATTCTCTATATCCTCGATCTCTGCATCGGGCTGATTCTGTTTTATGATCTCAATGGCATCAGTAATCTTGGAAAGTCCGCGCTGAGCCAGGATATCGAATTTATGAATACCTACATCTTCGGCGATATTCATATCTATCTGAATGGTTTGAAAACCCTTGGGAGGCAGGAACGTCCCGGCATAGTTGAAGACCGAATCGTTCAGAATAAGGATTCCGCCGGAATGAACGCTAAGATAATTAGGGAAGCCTTCAATAAGCCGGCTGTATTGTAATACCAGTTTTTCCAGGTGGTCCAGCTGGCTATATTCAAAAAAACCTGAGGATAGTTTATCGATATTCTCTTTTGGCAGACCGAACACCTTTCCCAGTTCCCTGGCCACCGCTCTGCTTTTAAAGGTCACATAAGTACCCATCAGGGCGGTGTTTTTATAGGTTCTGAAGATATAATCGGTTACATCATTCCGGTCTTTCCATGAGAAATCTATGTCAAAATCGGGAGGAGAACTCCGGTTAGGATTTATAAAGCGTTCAAAATAAAGATCGAGTTCTATGGGGTCTACATTGGTAATTCCCAAAATATAAGCCACGACGGAGTTTGCTCCACTGCCACGACCAACGAAAGGGTATCTTTTGGAGCGGGCATAATTTACAATGTCCAGATTGATCAGAAAGTAGGAAACGAATCCTAGCTTGATAATGGTATCCAGTTCCTTTTTTAACCGGGCACAGACTTTTTCATCTGCATCGGGATATTTTTCAGGAAGTTTTTGATAGCAGAGGCTGGTTAATTTGTGTATATCTTCTTCAGGGCTTTTCCCGGCTACCAAGAGATTACGGTTCTGCCCGCGACCAAATTCGAAATCCACATTACAGGAATCCATGAGTTTTTGAGTATTCTTCAGAATGTGGGGGAAATCTTCAAATTCTTTTCTGAGTTCAGTTTCCGGGATCATTTGATGGGAAAATGAACCCTGCTCAGTCTCGGGAAGTTTACTTAGCAGGGTGTTATTATCTATTGCCCTTAACAGCCGGTGGGCGTTATGATCTTTTTTACTGCGGAAACTTACCGTTTGTAATACCACCAGTTTATCTTCCAGTTTGCGGTATGCCGAAAACTTCAATTTTCTCAGGTTATCTATAGAAATTCCTATGAACTCATTGCTTCTAAAATCTGTCTTCTTTAAAGCAGTTATTTTTTCAAAAGGATAAATAATAAAAGAGTCGGGCAGGAGGGGAGCTTCTGCTTCAAATTCCTTTTTCTGATGAAGATGTTGGGAGAGGTGTTTATTCAACTGATGGAACCCTGCATTATTTTTAGCAATACCAATATATTGCTGGTCTGCTCCATTTCTGAAGTCGATCCCGACAAGCGGTTTAATATCAGTTTCCTTATTTATTTTGATGAATTCCAGGCAGGCTGAAGTATTGTTAATATCTGTAACAGCCAGTTGTTTTATTCTATTTTTCCGCGCAAGTTCACAGAGTTCTTTTACCGAAAATGTTCCGTAGCGTAAAGAGTAATATGTGTGACAGTTTAAGTACATTTTTTAGTTCCCGGTTCTCAGTTTGCAGTCCCAGTTTTTTGTCATTCTGAACGTAGTGAAGAGTCTCTCTTCATTCGAATTTTTGTTATTTAGATTCTTCGCTCCACTGCATTTCGCTCTGAATGACAACGAGATGTCATGCTATTCCGAAGCATTGGGAGTTTCAGCATCTGTTTAGACCATGAAACGAGTTCAGGGTGGCATTTTACTTCTTTTTGTCATTTCGGCCGGAGGGAGAAATCTCTTTGATGTGAGTCTTCTTAAACAGATTTCTCAGTCGCCTGCTCCTTCGAAATGACGGTTTACTTTTGTCATTCTGAACGTAGTGAAGAATCTCTCTTCATTCGAATTTTTGTTATTTAGATTCTTCGCTTCATTACATTCCGCTCTGAATGACAACGATATGTCATGCTGAGCGCAGTCGAAGGATGGCTTCTTTTTAAATTTTTAATTTGCTTTCTTTCCTTTTTCTTTTTCCATTGATGAAAAAGAAACAAAAAATCTAGTCTTCAGTTTCTTGTTCACCCATCACGCCTCGGAAGCTAAAAGAATTGAACTCCCTGCGGTCAGACAGCAATTCTTTTTTAACGCTTCTTTCACCTACGGGTCCCGAAGTCGAAACTGAGGACGTTCCAAAACCTTCATTCCGTCATGCTGTCCCGAAGCATCGGGAGTTTTAGTATCTGTTGAGACCCTGAAACGAGTTCAGGGTGACATTTTACTTCTTTTTGTCATTTCGGCTGGAGGGAGAAATCTCTTTGATGTGAGGCTTTTTAAACAGATTTCTCAGTCGCCTGCTCCTTCGAAATGACGGTATACTTTTGTCATTCTGAACGTAGTGAAGAATCTCTCTTTATCCGAATTTCTGTTGTTTAGATTCTTCGCTTCATTACATTCCGCTTTGAATGACAACCAGCTGTCATGCTGAGCGCAGTCGAAGCATTACATTATCAATTTTCAATTCTCCATTTTCAATTATTTATTGTTTCCTATGCGCCAGTACTACCGGAGGTTCGCCATTAAAAGGATTTCCCATCCTGCCAATCGTTTTTGCTCCCATCGAAGTGGCCCGCATCACACTATGCTCCCCAAAGCGATTCTTGATCTTATCCAGCGAATTATAAAGGTTCAGCATCTCTTCTGAATCGTCAAAAAGATTGATCTGGTAATGCCCGCCTACGAGTCCGCTGAAACGCACCCCGATCAACCTGATAAGCAACCTCCTGGTATACAGCTGCCGGAATAACTCTTCCACTTTCGGTATAAGAATATGATCGGCGCTGGTATAGGGAATCTTCACCTGCTTGCTGTATGTTTGAAAATCTGAATACCTGATCTTGACACTCACATTGGAGGTGAGTTTGTCCCCGCGCCTTAGCTGGTAGGCAAGGCTTTCGGCCATGGCCACTAGCGTACCGTGTAAACGAATCATGTCTATAGTATCCCGGTTAAAAGTGCGCTCGGTAGAAATGGACTTTCGCTCATGGAAAGGAATGATCGGTGGATTATCAATTCCGTGGGCTCTTTTCCAGATAGTGCGTCCGTTCTTGCCCAGTACACTTTCCAGCACCTCTACGGGCATCTTTTGTATGGTCTCAATTCTTCGCACTCCCAGGTTGAGCAGTTTCTGGAAGGTCTTGTTTCCTATCATGGGAATTTTATTCACGGCTAGCGGAGCCAGGAAACTTTTTTCAGTGCCTGCTTCGATGATCTTTTGCGCATAAGGTTTTCCCTCACCGGTCGCGATCTTGGATACCACTTTGTTTTGTGAAAGTCCGAAAGAGATTGGTAAATGGGTTTCTTTTAGAATAGTTTCCTGCAGTTCTTTAGCGAACTGGGTGATCCCAAAAAAACGGTCCATCCCGGTGAGATCTGCATAGAATTCATCTACGCTGGCCTTCTCAAAAGAGGGCACTTTACTACGGATGATCTCGGTCACTTCATGGGAGAATTTGGTATAGGTGGAAGCATTCCCTTTAATGACCACAGACTGCGGACAAAGCTGCCGCGCTACTTTCATGGCCATTCCCGAATGCACGCCGAATTTCCGGGTTTCATAGCTGCAGGCTGCAACCACCCCGCGGTCTCCCAGCCCGCCTACAATAAGCGGTTTGTTATTTAATTTTGAATCCAGGCGCCTTTCTGCCGACACAAAAAAAGTATCCAGATCCAGGTGAATAATAGACTTTACATTTTTCATAAATAGGAATAATTCCTTTTAATTGGAAATATTCCAAAATTATGAAATTATTCCGGATGATGAGGTTGAGGGAGCGTTAAAAGAAAGGTGAATTTTTTAGATCATCCAGAAACCTAGAGCAGGCCTTTGTTTTTGAGATCATCAAAAATAAGATGATCTACGAAAGAGCTTTCAGATCTTCTTGAGTATGGAAAAAATTCCAGTTTTTCAATTTCAGATGCGGCCGTGAGATCGCCAGTAAATTCAGCGGTATAACAGGTCATTCTTACGATGGTACCCTCCGGGTGTTCATGGGCCTGAGCTTCAAAAACCCCATATTTTTTTATGCTATTAGGAATAATTTGGACCGATAGTTCCTCATTAACTTCTCTGGATAAGGCTTCCAGATCTGACTCAGAATTCTCTCTTTTTCCTCCGGGAATATACCAGGTCGTTTTTCCTTTACTTAGGCTCATTATTATCTTTTTGTCCTGGATATAGATATAGGCGAGTTTGTCGATGTATGTTTTCATTAATCTTTTTAAAGTTTTCCTACAATTGATCAAGTTTGAAATGCGTAATAATCTACGAAATTGCAATTCGTCTATTCTGATTTTGAATAGATCTAATCTCCTTCCTTCATCGATAAATCTTCTTCGCTTAACGATTTTAACGCTTGTTGTTGGGTTTTTGAAGTAAGTAAGAGGTAGTTCGTTTTTTAATTTTTGTACCTTGAAAAATCTAACCAATACCAAAAACTATGAAGGATTCTTCCGGAAAACGCAATTTGGTAAAGAAATATGTGGCAGATTTCGTCTTTTCAGAAAAGACTCGTTTTGTGCTAGACGGTACCAATTATCAGGTCTCAAGTGATGAGCCCGGCGGCAAATTTATCAAGTTTAGACTTGAAAAGAGTAAAACAGAAAAAAAACGAAAACTGGTCTTTAAAGTCATTTATAAAATGATGAAGAACTTCCAGTCTTCACTCAACTAATAAAAAGCTCTTTCAAATAGAAAGAGCTTTTGTTTTTTTACCGAGCATAACTGTATTATTGATCTTCAGGCATTTCACTATCGCTGTTATCTTCCGGGCTGCCCGCAATATTTAATACCTGTAGTTTCCAGTCGTTATTTACCCTTTTCCAGATGAGGGTATAGGAACCTCCGTAAACGTTATTCAAAGTATCACTTTTCATCCCGTGACTGTAAGTGCCCGCCTCATAGGCAACTTCAGCGCTGGAATATTTCACTTCGGGATTTGTCTTCAAGCCTTTCATCATCGGGGCAGCATTCTTATACCAGGACCTTATGCTGTCCCGGTTCATAGGCATACCTTCCATATAAAGCATGGCATCATCTGAAGTTAAGGTGTCCAGTTCCCGGGGATTATTACGGTTCCAGGCATCGATCCATTGTTTGTTAGCCTCGGCAGGATCACGAAGTTCAGCCTGTGTGGCCATATCGTCTATTTCATCTGTTTCTTCCTTCTCCTCCTGGCAACTGCTGAATAGCAGCAATACAAATACGGGGAGTAACTTAAATAATTTCATAAATATTGGTTTGTGGTTATGCTTCAATTTACCTAAAAACCTGAAATCGGCTAAACAGCCCATCGGGTTTTGGATAAAAGTCAGTTTTTCAGGGTTTAAGGGTGTTATTGACTGATAATTAAAAAACAGGTATTTTAGATAGAAACACAGAACTATGGATCTAAAGGTTATTATTATCGGAATTTCTTTCATCTTTTTCTCCTGCGCCAGGTCTCAGGAAAAGAACGATTTCCGGCTGGTGGGAGGTCCCTGCGAAGGTTGTGAAGCCGTGCTTGAGTATGGAGGCCGCGATCTGAATCCGGTAGATACGCTTCCGGAATTCGCTTCCGCAGAAAATAAACTGAAGATCACCGGAACTATTTATGAAGCTGATGGTGAAACGCCTGCTGAAAATGTGGTGCTGTATATTCATCATACCAATGCAAAAGGAATTTATACAACCAAAGGAGATGAAAAAGACTGGGCTAAAAGGCATGGATATTTAAGAGGATGGATCAAGACCGGTAAGGATGGGCGCTATACTTTTTATACTCAGGTGCCGGGAAGTTATCCAGACGGAACTAATCCGGCGCATATCCACCCGATCATCCTGGAACCCGATGGGAAATATTACTATTTGTCCGCCTATTTTTTTAAAGGCGATCCATTGCTAGGGCAGGAGCATCAGGAAGATCCTCCCCGAGGCAGCGATGGAGTGGTAAAGCTGAAGCAGACCGATGGAATGGCTCTTATTGAAAGAGATTTTATTTTAGGTAAAGGCGTTCCTGGGTATCAATAAAAAGATCCGTTTAAAATTTTCAATTATCGTCATCCTGAACTTGATTCAGGATCTCTAAAGTAACTGAAAGATTTTTTTGTTTTCCCTAAGATAAGGTAAAGCGGAATTTAATTTTACTTACAGCGTCCCAAGAAGCTGATGCAAAGAAAAGCCCCGCTAATGGCGAGGCTTTTCTAATATTTAAAGTATCAGATCTAATATCTGACTAGTATCTGTAGTATTCAGGCTTATATGGTCCTTCAACGGTTACGCCGATATATTCAGCCTGATCCTGTCTTAGTTCAGTAAGCTCCACACCAATTCTTTCCAGGTGTAGTTTTGCTACTTTTTCATCTAAATGCTTAGGCAGCATATACACCTCGTTCTTATACTGGTCTGTATTCTTCCAAAGTTCTATTTGTGCTAAAGTCTGGTTCGTAAAAGAGTTACTCATTACAAAACTAGGGTGACCGGTAGCACAACCAAGGTTTACCAAACGACCTTCAGCAAGTAGGATGATATCTTTCCCGTTGATGGTATATTTATCAACCTGTGGCTTGATCTCTACTTTAGAATCTCCGTGTTTTTCATTCAACCAGGCAACCGCGATCTCATTATCAAAGTGACCAATATTCGCTACGATGGTCTTATCTTTCATGGCTTCAAAATGCTCAGCGCGAACGATATCTTTATTTCCTGTAGTTGTGATCACGATATCTGCTTTAGGAAGCACCGTTTCAAGTTTCTTAACCTCAAAACCATCCATGGCAGCCTGTAGCGCACAGATAGGATCGATTTCGGTAACAGTTACGATAGAACCAGCTCCTTTAAAAGATTGAGCCGTTCCTTTACCAACATCACCATATCCACATACAACCACACGTTTCCCGGCAAGCATCACATCTGTTGCACGACGAATCGCATCTACTGCACTCTCGCGGCATCCGTATTTATTATCAAATTTAGACTTGGTCACAGAGTCGTTAACATTGATCGCAGGCATAGGAAGAGTTCCGTTCTTCATGCGCTCATATAATCTGTGAACCCCAGTTGTAGTCTCTTCAGAAAGTCCCTTAATACCTTTTCCAAGCTCAGGATATTCATCCAAAACCATATTGGTAAGATCCCCACCATCATCAAGGATCATATTCAGTGGTTTACGCTCTTCTCCAAAAAACAGGGTTTGCTCGATACACCAGTTAAATTCCTCTTCTGTCATTCCTTTCCACGCATAGACCGGAATTCCGGCAGCAGCAATTGCCGCAGCAGCGTGATCCTGGGTAGAGAAAATATTACATGAACTCCAGGTAACCTCTGCTCCAAGTTCCACAAGAGTCTCGATAAGCACAGCGGTCTGGATCGTCATATGCAAACATCCCGCGATTCTCGCTCCTTTCAAAGGTTTGGAAGCTCCATACTCTTCACGAAGCGCCATAAGACCGGGCATTTCTGCTTCGGCTAATTCTATTTCACGGCGTCCATATTCTGCAAGCTCAATATCTTTTACTTTATAGGCGGTATACGGTACTGTTTTAGTTGACATATTATTATATTTGAATATTAGCAATTTTATGCTTGCAAAAATAAGGAAAAGCTTAGAAATTTTATGCCTCTTTTTAAAACAATAACAGTTGATGAACGTACTAAAGTCTTCATTTGGAAGGTTGAAGAATCTCTGGAATGGCTTTCTGAAGGTATCGATTTAACTGAACATTGTCGCCGCAGAGTAGATGGAATGAAATCTGAAATTCATCGCCGGGGCTTTATGAGCATCAGGCATTTACTGGCCGAGGCCGGTTATACAGATCATGACCTCTATTATGATGAGCAGGGCAAACCACATTTAAAAGACGATAGTTATATTTCTATTACCCATTCCTTCAATTTCACGGCGATTATTGTGAGTAATAAAGATGTAGGGATAGATATTGAAAAACAGCGCGAAAAGATCCTTAAGATCGCCAATAAATTCACTCCTTTGTCTGAATATCATACCCTCGCCAATGAAGAAGCATTGATTAGGAAATTGACCATTGTTTGGGGGGCAAAGGAATCTGTCTATAAGTTGATTGCCCAGCCCGGAGTTGGTTTTCTACAACATATCAATGTTCTGGATTTCGATTTTGAAGATTCCAAGACCAAAACTCACGTGAGGTATAACGGTCTGGATAACTGGTATGATGTGAAATTTCTTGAATTTGAAAACTTCACCTGTGTGTATGCCATGCCTTCCAACTCTAAAGCGAAAGCCTGATGATCGAAGTCCAAAGTTATCTCAGGGAGATCCGGGAGGCAGTTCTTGAAAACCGTAAGTTACTGGCTATTCTTATAGACCCGGACAAATTCAAGGAGACAGAGGCTGCAGACTTTATTAATAACCTACCTGCAGAGACTACCCATATTCTGGTTGGGGGAAGTACAGTTGAGCCGGGCCAGACCTGTAATGTGGTGAAAGCGATCAAGAATCTCTGCGGATTGCCGGTAATTTTATTTCCCGGCGACCATAGTCAGATTTCTGCCTATGCTGATGCTTTGCTTTTTTTAAGTCTTATCTCTGGAAGAAATCCTGAATTTTTGATCGAGCAACAAGTACGTTCTGTAGAGAAAATTAAAAATACAGATCTGGAAATAATCCCCACAGGATATATTCTCATTGATGGCGGGAATGAAACCTCTGTTCAAAAGGTAAGTAATACCGTTCCCCTGGCCCAGACTGAAATTCAGCAAATTGTCAATACTGCCCTGGCCGGTCAATACTCAGGTAAAAAACTGATCTATCTTGAAGCGGGCAGCGGCGCAAAATTCCCGGTTTCTCCTGAAATTATTAAAACGGTTAAATCCAGTTTAAAAATTCCGCTGATTGTAGGTGGGGGTATTCGCAGTAAAAGGCTGTTACAAAAAGCTTATAATGCCGGTGCTGATCTTGTGGTGATCGGGACTGCTTTTGAGGATGGGACTTTTGATTAATAGTTCTTCGACAGGCTCAGTTCAACAACTGAGGGTTATCCTGAGCGCAGTCGAAGCATGTTCTTCCTTTTTTGTCATTTCGACCGCAGGGAGAAATCTCAACCTTGAAACTTCTTCACTTCATTCACAGTTACGCAAAACAGATTTCTCAGTCGCTTCATTCCTTCGAAATGACAGGTAGACTAAATTGCACTTCGACAGGCTCAGTGCAGCAATTGAATGTCATCCTGAGCGCAGTCGAAGGATACTTTTCAAATGACGAAAAATAAGCAGAAACACTCCTATCAATTCTGGGAATAATAATCTTAAATTAGGAAGGTCTAACACCTAATCAATAAGTTATGAAATCTGAAAATCCGGTGGTGTGGTTTGAGATCTATGTGAACGACTTAGATCGCGCAAAATCTTTTTATGAAAAAGTCTTTAAAACAGAATTATCTCCATTGGGCGATCCTACGGAAGACAATTTACAAATGCTTGCATTTCCTGGGGATATGGACTCCAAAGGAAAGACTTCCGGAGCCCTGGTTCATGTTAAGGAAGTGAAAGCCGGCGGAAATAGTACAATCGTCTATTTTGGGAGTGAAGATTGCAGCGTTGAAGAAGCCAGAGTAGAAGACGCTGGAGGGGAGCTGGTAAGACCAAAAATGTCTATTGGAGAATATGGCTTTATTAGTCTTGCTAAGGACAGCGAAGGAAATATGATCGGCATCCATTCTATGAAATAGAAGTATACTTCGACAGGTTCAATACAAAAATTTCGTCCCCCTGAACTTGTTTCAGGGTCTTTAATAGGATGCTGAAACTCCCGATGCTTCGGGACAGCATGACGTGAATTATAGAAATATCATCTTAAGCGGAGTCGAAGGATGCTTTCCTTCTTCATTCGACCGCAGGGAGAAATCTCCATGAAGAGAGAAGCTGGATACAGATTTCTCAGTCGCTTTTCTCTTTCGAAATGACAGGTAGACTAAATTGCACTTCGACAAGCTCAGTGCAACAAAAATCCGTCACCCTGAATTTATTTCAGGGTCTCTACAGATGCTGAAACTCCCGATGCTTTGGGACAGCATGCCGTAAATCATAGAAATATTATCTTAAGCGGAGTCGAAGGATGCTTTCCTTCTTCATTCGACCGCAGCGAGAAATCTCCATGAAGAGAAGCCAAATACAGATTTCTCAGTCGCTTTTCTCTTTCGAAATGACAGGTAGACTAAATTGCACTTCGACAGGCTCAGTGCAACAAAAATCCGTCACCCTGAATTTATTTCAGGGTCACTACAGATGCTGAAACTCTCGATTCTTCGAGACAGCATGCCGTAAATCATAGAAATATTATCTTAAGCGGAGTCGAAGGTTGGTATATAAATCCAAGTATCAATTTGCAATTGTCCTCACTCAATTATATTATTTCCTTAGAGATTTGGCTAACTTTGGATGGAAAACAGAGATCAATGAAAATTTCAGTAGAACTAACCCTAACTCCATTGCAGGATGATTACGAACCTGCGATCATCGATTTTATAAAAAAAATTAGAGAATCAGGGCTTACCGTGAAGGAGAACCCTTTGAGTACTCAGGTATATGGTAATTATGATGAGGTGATGGGACTATTAAATAAAGAGATCAAAAATGCATTTGAAGCCATAGACCGCGGGCTTATTTATATTAAAATCGTAAAATCTGACCGTAGCCAGTATGCAGCCGATTTTTGATTTTTTCTTTGAGCAATATTCCGGTTACCGCACACTTTTTATAATCCTGGAGATCATTGCGGTGATTTTCGGATTTTTATCGGTCTGGTTTTCCAAACAGAATAATATTCTGGTATACCCAACCGGTATAGTTAGCACTATCATCTTTGTATATCTACTCTGGCAATGGCAATTGCTAGGGGATATGATGATCAATGCCTACTATTTTACCATGAGTATTTATGGCTGGTATATCTGGACCAGGAAAGTAGACCCTGAACATTATACCCCTATTACCAGTACCAACAGGAGAGAGCAAATTCAATCTGTTTTCATATTTATAGGGACATTGATCTTTGTTTTTGCCGTTTACGAGTGGTTTGATAAATGGAATAATTGGACAGCCTATATAGATACGGTAACCACCGCCATATTCTTTGTTGGGATGTGGTTAATGGCAAAGCGGAAACTTGAGAACTGGATTTACTGGATCATTGGAGATATTATTTCTGTACCATTATATTTTTATAAAGGCCTTACCTTTACAAGCCTGCAATATCTTGTATTTACTATAATTGCTGTATTTGGCTACCTGGCATGGAAGAAAAACTTACGCAACGACCTGCGTCCTGCATTAGAATAGTCCTGTTTGGACCAGAATCTACCGGAAAGACCACTCTTTCTGAAGACCTGGCGAGGCATTATGATGAGCCATTGGTTAAAGAATATATGCGGGAATATCTGCAGGAGGTATGGGATGCTGAAAAGCGTAGCTGTGAACCTAAAGATCTAATTCCAATAGCACAGGGGCAGATCCAGGCCGAAAACCGCCTTTCTGCAACGGCAAAAAAACTACTTATTTGCGATACAAATCTTCTGGAATTAAAGGTTTATTCTGAAGCTTATTACGATGGGTATTGCAACCCATTACTTCTTAAACATGCGTTAAACCACTATTACGATCTCTACATTTTAACGTATATTGACGTTCCCTGGACTCCGGATGATTTAAGGGATAAGCCTCACGATCGGGAGGGCATGTTCCACAGATTTCAGGATACGCTGGATCGATACCAAAAACCTTATTTTATTTCGAAAGGAAACAGGAAAGAGCGTTTAGAATACGCAGTGAAAAAAATTGACCAATTAATAAAAAATCGAAATCGTGAATTTTAGTGAGAAGGATATTCTGCAAATAGAAGAAAAAAGAATTGCTACGAATGAAGTGGAAGAGCAGATAGGGATCTTTAAACGAGGCAATATTAAAGTAAATATTACAGAAGCCGCCACCATAGGTAATGGGATTAGCCAGGTGGATTCGGCAGAGAAAAGAGAACTTATAGATTATTACAATGAGGCCAGAGAAAATCATAGCATTATAAAATTTGTACCCGCTTCTGGCGCGGCCTCCAGGATGTTTAAGGCTTTACATAATTTCAACGATAATTTTAATCCTGAAAAACATGAATTAAGAGAGTACCTGGATAGTACAGGCGACTCCGATCTTCGACGATTTTTTAATCATATAGAACAATTACCATTTTATGAACATGCCTTAAAAAAAGCGAAGGAAAATCATTCTGAATATGATGATATTTCTCACGATGCCAGGTATAAAGTTTTGGTGAAAACCATTCTGGAACCTGATGGCTTGTATTTAAGCAACCTGCCTAAAGGGCTGGTGCCTTTTCATAAATATCAATTACATATAGCTACCGCATTTGAAGAGCATTTACTTGAAGCTGCTAATTATGCTGAGGTAGACGGCGTGGCTAAACTACATTTTACCGTAGCCCAGGGCGACAGGGAGAAATTTGAAAATGAATGGCGCGAGATCCGGGAGCGGGTAGAGGAAAAAACGGGGATAAAATTTGAGATCGGCTATTCTTACCAGGATCCTAAAACAGATACCATTGCCGTTGATAAAGACTTCGAACCCTTCAGAACAGAGGATGGAGAACTTTTCTTTAGACCTGGTGGTCATGGTGCATTGATTGAAAATTTAAACCAACTTGACGAAGAGATCGTTTTTATAAAAAATATAGATAACGTAGTGACTGAAGATGCACTGCAGAACGTAGTAGATCATAAAAAAATGCTGGCAGGGAAATTACTTAAAACCCGGCAAAAAATTCACGGATATCTTGAGGCACTTGAAAAAGGGAATGTACCATCAGATAAATTGGATGAGATCCAGGATTTTGTAAAAGAAGAACTTTATATCAGGAACGTTTCTAATCAGGATCTGTTCGTGGAATATTTGAAAGATAAGCTAAACCGGCCTCTACGCGTGTGCGGAATGGTGAAAAATGAAGGAGAACCGGGTGGAGGACCCTTCCTGGTAAAAGATAAGAATGGCGAGATTTCCCTCCAGATCATTGAAGGAGCACAAATAGATGATGAAAATCCTGAGCAGGCCAGAACAGCCAGGGAAGCCACCCATTTTAATCCCGTAGATATTGTTTGCAGTCTTAAGGATCATAAGGGCGAAAGTTATGATCTCCACGAATATGTAGATGAGGAAATGAGCTTTATTGCTGATAAAACCAAGGATGGCAAGCCTTTAAAAGCACTCGAGCGTCCGGGATTATGGAATGGAGGTATGGCGAAATGGAATACCATTTTTGTTGAAGTGCCTGTGGAGACTTTTAATCCGGTAAAAACAGTATCAGATCTATTGAAAGAATCTCATCAGCCGCGATAAGATGAATGAAGAGGTCCTGTTTAAGGAACTGGATTACAAAGCAGTAAGAAGCTCCGGACCCGGAGGCCAGCATGCTAATAAGACTTCTACTAAAGTAGAACTGAGCTTTGATGTGGAAAATTCTGAAGGTTTATCTAACGAGGAAAAAATTCTTATTCAGAAAAAACTGGCTGCAAGGATCAATAAAGAAGGAATTCTGAAGCTTACTAATGAAGACTCCAGAAGCCAGCATAGCAACAAAGAAATTGTAACCAGAATTTTCATTTCAGAAGTCAGGCAGGCTTTAAAGAAACCGAGGCTCAGAAAAAAAACCAGACCAACCAGGGCATCGAAAATTAAAAGGCTAAAGGCGAAAAAACAAAAGTCTGAGATTAAGGCAAATAGGAAAAATCCTTTAAAATGAAATAATGGGGAATTTATACCCAGTTTTGAACCAGTTTCTACAGTTTTTGTGTGGAATTTATTTTGGCGGTATTTGGTCTTGAAAGGATAAATCCCTGTATTTCAAAGATAACTAAGCCACGAAGCAATTTTTTCACCTGTGGTATGATTTTTACAATGTATAAAGTAGGTTAGTATTGGGAATGGAATAAATTATAACTAACTAATTTATTCTGTTTTATAATTTAGATTTTCGGATTGAAAAGGCTCCTCTCAGGAGCCTTTTCTGTTTTCATTACTTTTTCTATTTCCTGAACTGGTTTTTCTGCTGTCAAATTCCCCAGTTATGGGTTGAGGATTCGACAATTTTCTACATAATTTTTTGTGAAATAAAAAGTGCAATCGCATATAAGCCCTTGATTTTGTTGCTGTTTATAATAAATGGATCAAAATGGCATAATTATTCTATTATAAAAGACAGAATCAATGATCAAAATGATCAATAAATAGAAGATTATGAAAAAGATAGTATGGAGTATGATGACTATTGGAGCTATGTTTTTTGCAACCCAAAATATACAGGCTCAGGAGGAGGAAATTGAAATGGAAACCGAAATGGAAATTGAGGATGTTCAGGACGAATTTACCAGTGTGGAGGTTGCAGCTCTGCCTCAGGCAGTGCAGGATGCAATAATCACAGATTATAACGATGCGATAGTTTCAGAAGCATGGGTGAAAACTACAGACGAAGCTATGGTTTACAAAATTAAACTCGATATCAAAGGTGAAACTAAAAAGGTATATATAGACCAGGATGGTAACTGGCTGGAAGATGAAGATTAATAAAAATTAGAGGATTAAGGTCCGGTAATAGAGAAACCAACTCTGCGGCAACAGATCAATGCGAGAGCTCAGTAGAAAGTATATCTACCCCGGTAAACTTGCAAAGAAGTGACTGTTTTCAGGATTTGTCCTGATTACAAACAACCAGAAACTAACACTAGAAAGGTCGCTTTTTTGCCTGTTTATCTTCAGGCGATTTGAAAATCTGTTAAATGGGAATTAGTTAAGGCAATTTATATGACTACAAAATTGCCAGGAAAGAGAGGTTGAAATACAGCCTCTCTTTTTTTGGTTTCTTTTAAAAACTAATGATTCAAAGATTATTACCTTTGTTAAACTTTTTTAAAATTGATATATGTCTAAAGTTCTGGTCGTTGAGGATGATGTTGCCTTTGGAACCATGTTAAAAACCTTTCTGGAAAAACGGGATTATAAAGTATCCTTGGTTTATTCAGCTTCGGAAGCCTTCAAACAAATAAGTATAGATAAATTTGATCTGGTTCTCACAGATGTAAGATTACCAGATAATGATGGTCTTGAAATTTTGAAAAGCGTAAAGACCGAGAACCCGGCTACCCAGGTGATTGTAATGACCAGTTATGCAGAAATAAGTATGGCGGTAAACGCAATGAAAGAAGGGGCTTTTGATTATGTATCCAAACCTTTCAGGCCTGAGTCTATACTTCAAACTATAGAAAATGCACTTCATACCAATGAGGTGAGCCCGGTAGTAGAAAAAGCGAAACCGGCGAAGAAAAAGAAAGGTCCCTTAACTGAAAACAAGGATCTTGTTAAAGGAGTGAGTGAGCCTTCCAGAAGATTAAGCGATTATGTAGAGTTGGTTGCGCCAACAAATATGTCTGTCCTTATTACGGGCGAAAGCGGAACCGGGAAAGAGCAGATCGCTAAAAGTATCCATCTGCAAAGTAAAAGACATGCCGCCCCGTTTATTGCGGTAGATTGTGGAGCTATTCCTAAAGAGATCGCTTCCAGTGAATTTTTTGGACACCTTAAAGGGTCTTTCACCGGGGCAATCAATGATAAGACCGGCCATTTTGCAGCAGCAAACGGAGGCACCCTGTTCCTTGATGAAATAGGAAACCTAACTTATGAATTACAGGTTCAGTTATTAAGGGCTTTACAGGAAAGAAGGATTAAACCGGTAGGAAGTAACAATGAGATCGAGGTAGATATTCGGGTGGTCACGGCTACCAATGAGGATCTGACTGAAGCCGTAAAGGAAGGTGAATTTCGGGAAGACCTTTATCACAGATTAAACGAATTTTCTATTAAGGTTCCTGCTCTTAGGGAGAGAAAGGAAGATCTGATGCTCTTTGCCAACCAGTTTCTGGATGAGGCCAATGAGGATCTGGAAAAAAATATCGTGGGCTTTGCTGATGAAGCCATACACGCTTTCAAAAATTATAACTGGCCCGGTAACTTAAGGGAGCTTAAGAATATGGTGAAAAGGGCAGTTTTGCTTACCCAGGGTGATCTTATCCCGCTAAAAGTGTTGCCACATGAAATCGCTACGTCTACCCGGACCAATGAAAATGACTATGGGCTCTTCAAAAACAAGAATGAGGAACAATTGATTCTTGATGCCCTGGAGAAAACGGGTGGAAATAAAAGCAAAGCTGCAAGAATGCTTTCTATAGATAGAAAGACACTTTACAATAAACTAAAACAGTACGGTATTAAACTGTAATATTTGGATCCAGGCTCGCCATCAAATGTTTGATCTTACTTTCAAAATTATCAAACTGCTGCGGGCTCACTTCTTCTCTGGATTCCAATTTCATGAGGACTAAAATAATCTCATTCGCCTTCATTTGCCGGAGCATAGGTAACATTCTGTGGGCCAGTTTACCCATTTGATCCTGGTCATTTTTATGGTAAGCAGATTTTAAATCTTCCAGACTCTGTCTTGCACCTTCCACAAAAGCCTGTATGATCGTTTGCATGGCCTCCTCATCCCTGCCAGAGAATTCGTAAATATCGCTCAGGTCATAATGCTCTGCCTTGAGGTTTTCCGGGTTTAGTATTTCAGTATTTTCTTCCGGGGTGATCTCCAGATTAAGTAAGTCGGCAATAATTTGCTTTAATTCATCAGGTTTGTAAGGCTTCGATAGTTTATTGTCAAAACCTGCCTTAAAATAAACTCCTTTATCAATATCTGTTCGTCCCGAAAGTGCGATCACAGGGATATCGCTAAATTTTTCATGATTTCGAACAGCGTCAATAAATTGAAAGCCATCCATGATGGGCATTTGAATGTCGGTTAGAATAATATCATGATCTCCAGATTCTAGTTTCTCCAGTCCGTTTTTGCCATTTTCAGCAGTGTCTATTCGAAATCCCATGGATCTGGCGACTTCAACGGTAAGAGATAGTTGTCCCTGTTCGTCATCGATGATCAAAGCACTGAGGCCCGTGGCATCGATTTTTTCAACCGGCACATTCTCTTCCTCTTCACTTTCACGTTCGGGTTCTTCCCTGGTTTCAGAAAGTTTTTTCACAGGGATTAGGATTGTAAATTCACTACCTTTTCCCTGTTCGCTTTCCAGTTCTATCTCGCCTTCCAAAAGCTGGGTGAGTCTTTTAGTGATGGCAAGACCAAGTCCAGAACCGCCAAAACGTTTTTCGATACTGCTGTCCTCCTGGGAAAATTCTTCAAAAATACTTTCCTGCATCGCTTTGGAAATCCCTATACCTGAATCCTTAACCCTTATTTCCAGAATATGATCCCCGGTGTCCCGAGTTTTAAGCGCAGCTGCAATAACGATCTCTCCTTTTTCTGTGAATTTCCAGGCATTAGAAATAAGGTTTGCCAGGATCTGCTTTATCCTGAATGGGTCACTCTGGATCTGTACATTGGTCTCTTCTGAAGCCTTAATGATGATATCGACCTTCTTGTTCTTTTCTGCCGGGATGACGTTATTTACCGTGTCGTAGATAAGTTTTTTAGGGTTAAAAGAGATCTTTTCAATAAGCATTTTTCCTGCCTCTAGCTTTGAAAGGTCCAGAAGGTCATTCACCAGCCTTAAGATAAATTCTGAAGACTTCTTGATCTGGGTGAGATAATGCTTTTGTTTTTCGTTCAGGTCGGTTTTCTGAATGAGATCTGTATAACCCATAACCGTGGTAAGAGGGCTGCGCAGATCATGGGTGATCGCTGCCATAAATTGCTCTCGGCTGGCCAGCAGGGATTCAGCAAAATCCTTTGCTTCTTCAAGTTCTGCCCGGTAGCGCTGGCTCTGGGTTACATCACCAATAATGTTGATAATGAAATAAATAATTATAAGCAGGATAATGCAACTTCCAAGGATGATGATATTGGAAGTCTTATTCAGCATATTCTGAAATACTTCCGCTCTTTCGACTGTATTTTCTCTTTCTTTCTTTTCCAGCCCGGCCAGTAAACTTTGCAGCTGCTGGTTAAGAATTAAATCGTTATTGAGTAATTCATTCTCTTTTTGCACAACCTCATTTTGAAATTGTCTGTTCGCAAATTCAAGATCTGTTAAAACCCTTTTTACAGATTTCACCACAGAATCCAACCTCTCGGTTGTAATTCTCTCGGCATTATCTTCTCTGGAGTATTCCAGCCATTTTACCAAGATATCCTTTTGGTATGGCTTTAAATTCCGGAACCTGTTCTCATAGTTATAATCTTTGAAAGAGGCATCTATATTTCTAAGTTCCCTTAATGCTTTGGAATAATAATTTGTATTCCTGTCTGTATCCCGAAGCGCTACCAGCTCCTTTAAGTTTTCAGTCTTTTTGTCCAGTAGTTTATTGATACTGTCGGTTTCCTTCTCCAGGTCTAAATTGCCATAAGTCTGCTGCAGCTTGTGAAGCTTAGCCTTAATGCTGTCTATTTGGGAATTATAAAGAGCGAGATCTTCTTCTTCACCAGATTGTATGAGCCTTCTACTGGTATTCTCAGACTCATTAAGATTAGTACTTATCTCACTTACGAGAATAAGCTGCTGATTATTTTCTGTATTGGACTGGGCGATCTCAGAGTAGGATAGCACCTGGTTGTAGACATACCAGACGGCTAAGCCGGCCAGGATTGCCACAATAACGTATCCGGTTACGATCTTTACGGTGATGGAGCGTTTGGCGCTAAACATTACTATGGTTTTATCTAAAATTAAGCCAATTCTGTCAAATCTCCTCAAATGTATTGTATTTCTGAAAAAGCGTATTACTTTTGCCGCACAATCTCATAAGGGGTGCCGCAAATTGTGGCTGAGATCATACCCAATGAACCTGGGCAGGTAATGCTGCCAAGGGAATTGCGCAAACTGCGCGGTGTATGCACTCCTGATCCTGTCTTTTGGCGGTATCAGGATTTTTATTTTTAAACCATTTTTAAAAGAATAATCGCCCCTTTTATTCGTGAAATTATTACGGATGAAAAACGTATTTTTTATTGTTGGCCTGTTCTTGTTAGCCTTTCAGGTAAATGCCCAAAAATTTACAGTTTCAGGAAAGGTGACAGAGAATGGAGATCCTTTGCAGGAAGCTTCAATTTATGTAAAAAGTACCGGGAAGGGTACCCTGGCAGATAAAAACGGGGAATATCAACTAACCCTGGATCAGGGAACTTATACCCTGGTTTTTGCCTTTGGAAATCAAAAAAGCAAAAAGCTGGTTCTGGACTCAGATAAGGAATTGAATGTGGACCTTGGGGGTGCTCAGGAAACCCTTGATGAGGTTTTCCTTTCCTCAGTGCGGGTGACAGATAGATCACCAATTACTTACAGCAATTTGACCAACGAGGAAATCGAAGACCGAAATCTGGGTCAGGATATCCCCGTGCTTATGAATTATATGCCCAATGTGGTGACTACCACAGATGCCGGTAACGGGATAGGTTATACCGGAATACGCGTAAGAGGAAGTGATGCCACCAGGGTTAACGTCACCATTAACGGAATTCCTTATAATGATGCTGAGAGCCAGGGAACATTCTGGGTGAATCTGGGTGATTTTGCCTCATCTGTAGAAAACCTGCAGCTACAACGTGGGGTAGGAACCTCCACGAATGGAGCAGGAGCCTTCGGGGCAAGTTTAAATATACTCACAGATTCTTATAAGGAAAAAGCGCAGGCTGAGGTTGCAAATAGTGTAGGATCGTTCAATACGTTTAAACATACCGTGAAATTCAGCACTGGACTTATCAATGACCACTTCTCTTTTGGAGGGAGAACTTCAAAGATCAGGAGTGATGGATATATCGACCGGGCATCCAGTGATCTTAAATCCTATTTCCTGCAGGGAGCCTATGTAGATGATAATACACTTATCAAAGCCGTTACTTTCGGCGGCGAAGAGAGAACATACCAGGCCTGGTATGGCATAGACGGTGAAACCCTGGAGAATGACCGTACCTTTAATCCGGCGGGAATATATACAGATGAGAATGGGAATACCCGTTTTTACGAAAATCAAACAGATAATTACAAACAGGACCATTATCAATTACTGTGGAACCAGGATTATAATGCTCATTGGTCATCTAATCTAGCCCTGCATTATACCTACGGAAGAGGTTTTTATGAAGAATATGAAGAAGACGCGGAGCTTTCAGAATTCGGTCTGCAGCCTTTTACTGCCAATGGAGGAGAAGTGACTTCCTCAGATCTGGTAGGAACTAAATGGCTGGACAACCATTTCTACGGAACGGTCTTTAGTCTGAACTACGAGGATGCTAAATGGAATGTAACCCTTGGTGGAGGATGGAACAAATACGAGGGGGATCATTTTGGGGAAGTGATCTATACCAGGTTTGCTGCAAATAATGATCCTTACGATCCTTATTATTTCAACCAGGCAGATAAAACCGATTTTAATATCTATGCTAAGGCTAATTTCGCCATTACTGAAAAACTTGCCGGTTATGCTGATCTTCAGCTAAGAACCGTGAATTACGAAACCAAAGGTGTACTGGATGATCAGTCAGAATTTTTGAATAATGATAACTTCAGCTTTTTTAATCCAAAAGCCGGGCTTACCTACGAATTAAATTCTTCAGATCAATTTTATCTTTCTTATGCCCGCGCGCACAGAGAACCAAGCCGTAACGATTATGAAAATGGAGATCCGGAACCGGAAGAACTGAACGATTTTGAATTGGGATGGAGACATTCTTCAAGTCGTTTTCAGGTAAATGCGAACCTGTACTACATGGATTATCAAAATCAATTAGTCCTTACTGGTGGAATTGACGATGTTGGTGCATTTGTCCGTCAGAACAGCGGGAACAGTCACCGCCTGGGGCTGGAGATAGATGCAACAGTTAGATTGTTAAATAAGCTCAGCATAAGACCAAATATTGCTTTAAGCAGAAACAAGAATGTAGATTTTGTTTCTCCCTTTAACGGAGAGCTGGTTAGCTATGGAGATACAGATATATCGTATTCACCGGAGATCGTCGCTGGTAACATTATCAACTTTACCCCAATAACCGGACTGGAGCTAAAACTGCTTACGAAATATGTTGGAGAGCAGTTCATGAGTAATGTTGAAGCAGAAAACTCCAGGCTGGAGAGCTATTTTGTGAACGATTTCAATATTCAGTATAGCTGGGATCAACCCTGGATTTTCCGGGAAGTGGTGGTAACCGGTCTGGTGAACAATATTTTCAATGAAAAATATGTCTCTAACGGATATTACTACACCTTCGATATACCTGATACCGGGAATGCTTCAGGAGTACAGACTTTAGATGGCGCAGGTTATTACCCGCAGGCTACTACTAATTTTTTGCTGGGACTATCGCTTAAGTTTTAAGAGGTTTAAGTTGTTTTGGCAGCCTCCTTTCGATCTCGTTGGGGTATTTCGGGGGGAGGTTTTTTTAATTAAAAACATCCAGGACGTTTCCTGAACGTCTAACCTGGTAAGGTCGCATGGTATACTGGCCATCGCCTTCAGAAAGTTCACCGGTAATAATATTGTATTTATTGTCATCACAGCCACAACTGGCAATAACTCCATTTACGGTCATTCCTGAACAGCTGCTTGGCGGATGATTGGGATCGCTGAGTTCAAAGGCTACATATTGTGAATTATTGATGTTGTAAATAACGACACCCCTTACTCCGTAATTGTAAGTAGCAAATGAGTTTCCGGGGAATTGAAGATCATTATATTCCGGGAAGTTCAGGTTTAACTGGAACCGGAAATTTACATTCGGCAAATTGGGATTATTCCTGATATTATCATCAGATCCGGAGCAGGCTGCAAGCAACATGAAAACGGGGATTAAGAGCAGTATTTTTTTCATAAAAAATTGAGTTACAGCGAAAATAATATAATTGTACCGAAAGATTAAATTTCTTACATTTGTTTAAAGAAATCCCGCTAATAATGGGATTTTTTCAGTTAATGATACAATAGTTTGATCCCGGAAAGCTAAAAACTTATAGAACCGGGCAATCCCGCATCCAGGGATTCAATTTATTACTAAAATCATTATAAGGTATGTTTTCCGGTTTATGGAGTAGTATCCAGACCGCGATTATTTAAACGATAAAGTTATGAGCAAAGTATCTTATTATACCCCAGAGGGGTTAAAAAAGCTTAAGGACGAGCTTAATCAACTCAAAGATGTTGAAAGACCTAAGGCTTCTCAGGCTATTGCTGAAGCCCGCGAT
Organism: Christiangramia sabulilitoris; assembly: GCF_007050985.1. Taxonomy (GTDB): domain Bacteria; phylum Bacteroidota; class Bacteroidia; order Flavobacteriales; family Flavobacteriaceae; genus Christiangramia; species Christiangramia sabulilitoris. Next base: position 1,009,726 of record NZ_VHSF01000001.1, on the reverse strand, counting down.
AAAGGAGATCTAAGTGAAAATGCAGAATATGACGCAGCGAAAGAAGCCCAGGGTTTACTTGAGTTGAAAATATCTAAATTGGAAGAAGTAGTGGCAAATGCCAGGGTTATCGATGAATCCCAATTAGATACCTCCAAGGTACTGGTGCATTCTCATGTGAAGATCAAAAATAAAACCAACGGAGCTGAGATGACCTATAAGCTGGTGGCACAAAGTGAAGCAGATCTAAAGGCAGGAAAGATCTCTGTAGATTCACCTATAGGGAAAGGCCTTCTTGGTAAAGAGGTAGGAGATACTGCCGAAATAGAGGTACCTAATGGAACGGTTTCATTTGAGGTGATAGAGATCTGGAGGGAATAATAAATAGTCCATTTCAGTTAAAATTTAATCCTTTTCTTTCTTCTGTAATTTCGGATTTGAGAAAAGGATTTTTTATTTTTATGAAAAACCAACCTAATCATGTCAACATTATTTTCAAAGATCATAAAAGGAGAAGTGCCTGCTTACAAAGTAGCTGAAAACAGCCAGTTTTTAGCTTTTTTAGATATCAGGCCTAATGCAAAAGGGCACGTGCTGTGTATTCCTAAAAAAGAAGTTGATAAGATCTGGGATCTGGAAGAAGGAATGTACCAGGAATTAATGCGCTTTGTAAGAAGGGTTTCCATTGCCCTTGAAAAGACAGTTTCCTGTAAAAGGGTGGGAATGGCTGTAGTAGGCCTGGAAGTACCACATACTCATGTGCACCTTATACCCTTAAACAGCATGAAGGATATGGATTTTTCGAATCATGTGGAAATGAGCGAGCAGGAGTTTAAAGATCTTGCTGAAGCCATAGGTAAAAATGTTGATCTCTAGGTAATTTGGAAGATTATAAATTAAGCCTGGAACTGCGCATCGACTGGGGTGACCTGGATATGTATGAGCATGTAAATAACGTATCCTATATGCAGTATCTGCAAAGCGGTAGGGTAAATTTCTGGGAAGCTACCGGAATTCATGAGTTTTATCGTGACTCCAGCCAGGGGACTATGCTGGTTTCCACTAAATGTGATTTTAAAAAATCTCTGCATTATCCCGGGGTCGCGATCGTAAAGACCAGGCTGGATTTTATAGGAAATAAAAGCTTCGGTTTAAAACATGTTATTCTCAACGCTCAGGATGAAATATGTGCTGAAGGTACAGATGTGGTAGTGTGTTATGACTTTGAGAAAAAAGAGACCTTTCGTGTACCGGATTGGATGAGAGAAAGAATTTCTGAATTTTAAATTTTCCTGAGACTTATCTGAAAGGTGGTGCCTTTATTGATCTCACTACGGGCGACCTTGATTTTTCCTTTATGATATTCTTCAATGATTCTTTTAGCCAGGGAAAGACCTAAACCCCAACCACGCTTTTTTGTAGTCTGCCCGGGTTCAAAAATTAGCCTGAATTTATTTTTATCGATACCTTTTCCAGTATCTGTAATGTAAATATGGGCATGTTTAATATCCTGCTTTATCTCCACGAGCAGATCTCCCTTGCCACGCATCGCATCAATTGCGTTTTTAACCAGATTTTCAATGGTCCAGCTATAAAGCTGTTCATTTAGCTGTACATAAATTGGCTGTCTGGGCGTTTTAATTTTAAAATCTATTAGGCTGGAACTTCTGGTTTTTAAATAATTAAAACTTTCTCTCGTGGCAGCAACTATATCGGTCTTTTGTAAATTGGGAGAAGAACCTATCTTGGAAAATCTTTCTGTAATAGTCCGGAGCCGGTCGATATCCTTTTCCATTTCTACCACATATGAAGGGTCAACGTTTTCAGACTTTAAAATTTCGGTCCATCCTATTAGTGAGCTTAGGGGAGTTCCTATCTGGTGCGCCGTTTCTTTTGCCATTCCAGCCCATAGTTTGTTCTGCTCACTACTTTTCGTGGTCGTATAAAAGAAATAAACCACCCCGATAAATAAAAAGCCGATGAGGGTGAGGCCAATTGGGTAATATTTTAGTTTGTTCAGTGCCGGGGAATTTCCATAATATAAGTACTGGATCTGATTATCTCCCAGGTCCACAGCGATAGGTTCGTTCTCTTCCTTTAAATCCTCCAGATAATCCTTAATGCGTTCAGGATCTTCCTGAATGGCAGGATCCAGGTTGGTGGTGTAAACGATTTCACCATTCTCATTGGTATGAATAATGGGAATAGAGGTGTTGTTGTTTAAAATTTCAAGAATTAGGCTGAGATCGGCATCTTCCGGGGCGTTGCTGAGTTCTTCCTGTGCCTGTGCCCAGATATTCATCTTTGCCCTTTCGTCCTCTTTTAGACGCTGAAAGAATATACTGGTATTCCAGAGCACCAGGATTATGACCACAAGACAGGAAATTATGATAAACCAGCGGTTAAAGCTGCGTTCGTCGGGTAGATTCATGTATGTTTCCGGCTTTTTAGTAAAAATAAATATAAGCGTTTTAAAACTATTTTTATTGTAAAGCATTGCTTTTCATTCCCTGCCCGATTCTTTATCTTTGGCAAAAATTAAACTATGTTCAGTCTGGAACCTAAAGATGTAAGTGTGGGTAAACTGCATCAGTATTTACTGGGGGCTATTGGTCCAAGGCCTATTGCTTTTGCCAGTACGATAGATGAAGATGGAAAACCCAACCTTTCTCCTTTTAGTTTTTTCAACGTGTTTGGTGCTAACCCGCCGGTTTTGATCTTTTCTCCTGCGAGAAGAGGAAGGGATAATACCACGAAGCATACTTTTGAAAATGCCAGGAAGGTAGATGAGGTAGTGATCAATATCGTGAATTATGATATAGTCCAACAAATGTCGCTTTCCAGTACTGAATATGCTGAAGGAGTGAACGAGTTTGATAAGGCTGGTCTCACCATGCTGAAAGCTGATCTGGTAAAGCCTTTTCGCGTAGCCGAAGCTCCGGTGCAATTTGAATGTAAGATTGTAGATATCATTGAAACCGGGACTGAAGGTGGCGCCGGGAATCTAGTTATCTGTCATGTGGTGAAAATGCATATCAAAGAGGAAATACTCGATGAAGATGGGTATATAGACCAGTATAAAATAGACCAGGTAGCCCGTATGGGTGGTAACTGGTATACGAGGGCCAGAACCGGAATGTTCGAAGTTCCAAAACCTTTGTCAACTCTTGGGATTGGCGTGGATGCCATGCCTGAGGATGTTAGAACAAGTAAGGTTTTAACGGGGAATGATCTTGGAAAATTGGGGAATGTAGAGTCTTTGCCTGAAAACGGGGAGATAGAAGCCTTTCTTAATTCGAATTCAGAAGAGGCCGAACTTGTAAAAAGCGGCGATAAAGAAAAAATTCATAAACATGCGCAGCGATATCTCGAGAAAGATGAGCCGGAAAATGCGTGGAAAATATTATTAGCAAAATAAGGAAAAAATGGAAGTACAGGGAAAGATTAAATTAATTGGTGATACCAAGACCTTTGGAAGCAATGGTTTTCAAAAAAGAGAAATGGTCGTAACTACAGAGGAGCAGTATCCTCAACATATTATGATCGAATTCGTACAGGACAAATGCAGTCTTTTAGATGCATTTCAGGTAGGACAGCCGGTAAAGGTTGGAATTAACCTTAGAGGCCGCGAATGGGTTAGCCCACAGGGAGAGACTAAGTATTTTAACTCTGTACAGGGATGGAGAATTGAGAACCTGGCCGCACAGCAGCCTTCAGGAGGTTCTAATGTACCGCCACCAGACCAGTTTGAACCCGCTAGCGATCTAAATGAAGAAGATTATGACGATCTTCCTTTCTAGTTTTTGTCATGTTGAACTTGTTTCAGCATCTCTCGAGACCGAAGCTAGTTCAGGGTGACGTAAGTTAGGTTGCGAATATTCGAATAAAAAACTAAAGTCCGGTTAGATTTTTTGCCGGACTTTTTTAATTTCAGAAGATAAAATTTCAGCGATTGTACTTTATTGAGAAACAACAGGAATTCCCACCGGTAGACTTTGCAGATGTTGACGGATTGCTGGCAGTTAGCCGTGACCTGAGTCCAGAGAGACTTAAAGAGGCCTATTACAAAGGAATTTTTCCCTGGTATAATGAAGGTCAGCCTGTACTATGGTGGTCTCCAGATCCCAGGATGGTCCTGTTTCCTGAAAATTTAAAGATCGCTAAAAGCATGAGACCTTTTTTAAATCAGGATAAATTCCAGGTGACCTTTAACCAGGAATTTGAAAAGGTGATAGAGAATTGCGGAAATGTAGATAGGAAAGGCCAGGAAGGAACCTGGATCACCCGGGAGATAAAAGAGAATTATCTTCAGCTTCACCATGAAGGAATTGCTATTTCTACAGAGGTCTGGGATAAAACGAAATTGGTTGGAGGCTTATATGGAATATATTTAAGGGACAAGAAAGTGTTCTGCGGAGAAAGCATGTTTGCGAAAGCCAGCAATGCTTCTAAATTTGGTTTAATAAAGCTGGTACAAAAGCTAAAAGATGAAGGTATAAAATTGATCGATTGCCAGAGCTATACCAGTCACCTAAAGAGTCTGGGAGCAGAAGAGATCCCGAGATCTGAATTTCTGGAATATCTTAAATAGAAACCTGCTCTCCTATTTTTTTTATTTCAGCATATCTGAAACAACTTAGCTCATGGTCGTTTACCATTCCCGTTGCCTGCATATGGGCATAAATGACAGTAGAGCCCACGAATTTAAAACCTCTTTTCTTAAGGTCTTTGCTTAGCTTATCGCTAATCTCTGTAGTTGCAGGTGCTTTTCTATAATCCTCGATTTCATTTTGAATAGGCTTGCCATCCACAAATTGCCAGATATATTTACTAAAACTTCCAAATTCGTCCTGGATCTTCATGAATTCTTGGGCATTCGTAACCGTCGCTCTGATTTTCATCTGGTTCCTGATGATGCCGGAATTCTGCATTAATTCGGTGATCCTGGCTTCTTTGTATTGTGCGATCTTTCTGTAGTCGAAATTATCAAAGGCCTGTCTGAAATTGTTTCTTTTTCTAAGCACGGTGATCCAGCTAAGCCCGGCCTGAAAAGTTTCAAGCGTAAGAAATTCAAAAAGTGTTTCGTCGTCCAGTACCGGAACGCCCCATTCCTTATCGTGATATGCTTCGTATAAGGCATCCCCTTCGCACCAGCCGCAACGTTTGATCTCTGCCATGATTCCTAAGATCTGAAATGATAAGTGATCGTTCCCGGTTGAGAATTTCTGCCGGCGAGTTTACTGAACTTTGCTCCTGCTGAATATTCCAGGGCGCGATCTGTTAGACATTCGTTGGTAGTGGTGGAACTTCCTTTGTTCACAGAGCTATCCACAACATACCCATTTGCATCTACGGTAATATTAATAACCACCTTTCCAGCTGTATCACAGGTATAAACAGGATTCGGAATTTGAACCGCCCGCCTTCCTTTTAGAGAGAAGGAAATAGAGCTATAGTCATAAGCAGCAGATCTCTGGGAAGCCTCTTTTGCGGAATCATCGCCATCTGAACGATTTTTCTTTTCCTCAGAATTCTTTCTGTTTAAAGCGTAATTGCCTTCTGAACCTTCTGTATCTTCATTATCTGCCTGTTCCTGACTGGCGCTGTTCTTGTTAAATATCTCGTCAAGTTTATTTTTGAAATCTGCTTCCCGGGTTTCTTTGTCCTGGTTGAAAGCCTGGTGGGTTTGCACGTCCCGGCGGTTTCTCCTTGGAGTTTCCTGTTGCTTTTTTGGTTCTTCAGCTTTTTTTTCTTCGACCCGGTATTGCTCAAGATCTACCAGCATCTCTGCAGTCTCCTGATTACCGTTGGCAAGCTTGAAATTATACAAGGCCAGCATCAGGACCGCAAAGGATAGGGTGGTAAGGATAAGCGCTTTATGCTTATCAAAAAATTTATCGAAAAAATTCATATCTAATTAACCGTCAGCCGACTTAAATATTCTCTTGTGAAGGTAGCAAATTTTCGAAAGATTCGATATCCATCGCTTTTTCTACAGAATATTCTCCAATTCCGGTACGTCTTAATTCTGAAAGATGCGCGCCGCTATTCAGGGCCTGCCCGTATTCATGAGCTAGACTTCTTATATAAGTTCCCTTGCTGCAAACTACTCTGAAATGAACTTTCGGAAATTCTTCCGTATCGATCTCGAATTCAGAAATTTCAACCTTCCTTGACTTTACTTCAACTTCCTTGCCTTCTCTGGCATATTCGTAAAGTCTTTTTCCGTCTTTCTTTAAAGCTGAGAAAACCGGGGGGGTCTGGTCAATTTCGCCAAGAAATTTTTTTGTGGTTTCCTGAAGAAGTTCTTCAGTTATATGATCTGTGGGGAATTTTTCGTCAATTTCGGTCTCCAGGTCAAAAGATGGGGTAGTGCTACCTATGGTAAAAGTACCCGTATACTCTTTGATCTGTCCCTGTAGATCAGGTATAGTTTTAGTGAATTTCCCGGTGCAGATGATCAAAAGTCCTGTTGCCAGGGGATCTAAAGTTCCCGCATGGCCAACTTTGATCTTTTTGATCTTGCAGCTTTTTCTAATAAGCCATCTCACTTTGTTCACCAATTGAAATGATGTCCAGTTCAAAGGTTTATCAAAAAGAAGTACCTGGCCTGTTTTGAATTCTTCGGGAGTAAATTCGTTATTGCGCATATGCAAAAGTAATAGCCGCAAGTCCCACCACAAAGCAATAGACAGCAAACCATGAAAGTTTACTTTTCTTAACCAGCGCGATCATCCAGGTGCAGGCAACCAGGCCGGCAATAAATGCTGCAACAAAACCTACTGCCAGAATAGAAAAATCTGCAGTGCTTTCCATTAGTTCTCCGCTTAAGAGATCTTTAGCGATCTTTCCGAAAATCAAAGGCACGACCATTAAGAAAGAGAATCTCGCAGCTTTGGTCTTATCATTTCCTAATAGAACGGAAGTTGATATGGTAGCTCCACTTCTTGAAATCCCAGGAAGCATGGCTATCGCCTGGGAAATCCCGATAACGAACGCGTTGCTGTAACTTACCTTTTTTCCAGTATTTTTTGCTTTATCGGCCAGCCAGAGCAGTAAGGCTGTAATTAGAAGCATAAACCCAACGAAAAGAATATTTCCACCAAATAATGCTTCGAGTTGTTCTTCAAAAAGCAATCCTACAAGGACTGCGGGAATCATTGAAACTATGATCTTTAATGAGAACTGCGTCTCTTCATTCCATTTAAAACTTAGTAAACCTCCTATGATCTCAAAAACATCTTTTCTGAAAACAACAAGCGTACTCAAAGCTGTGGCAAAATGAAGTACTACGGTAAATAGCAGAGACTCTTCAGGTACACTGGTATCTCCTAAAATAGCTTTTCCTAATTCTAAATGACCACTGGAAGAAACTGGTAAAAATTCGGTAAGTCCCTGGATGATACCAAGGATCACGGCGTCTAATACGTCCAAACTTATTATTTTTTATGGGGATTCAACAATATGGCATATACTTCTATCGCAAAGCCAATCAGCACCAAAGCGGGTGCAAGTCGAATTCTTTGAAAGTTATAGATAGCTTCATTAAATTCATTTGGATCTTCGCTGCCACCGCCAGACATCAAAATAAATCCCAGAACGATCACGCCAATTCCAATAAACATGAAGGTGTAGTTCCTCTTCCCGAAAACAAACCCTGTGTTGAAGCTTCCTTTTATTTTATTCTTTTCATTCATCTTTAAATCTTTTTCCCACGAATGCACTAATGAATTACAAAACTATTCTTTGATGCATTAATTTATCGGGTTCAAAATTAACCAATATTGCCAATTTATTCCCCGAAACCTTAAGATAATTAATGCATTGAGCGATATGGCGATCATTAAGAGTTGCTACAGATTTTATTTCCAGAATTATCTTATCGTAGATCACGAAATCTGCCACATATTGGTGAGGCAGAACCACCTCTTTATAGTTTACCTGATACCTTTTTTCTCTTTCAAAAGGAATGTTTCTGGCTTTCAATTCATATTCTATAGCATCAGAATACACTGCCTCTAGAAAACCTCCCCCTAATTCATTATGCACATCAAATAAAACACCTATTAACTCATAACTTTCCTGTTTATAGGTGAGATTTGCCATATTTGAAGTTCTATCTTTATTTTTTCTTTCACGAATGCTCTTATGAATTCCAACTGGCTATAAAGACTTCTTTACCTTCCTTCAATTCGTTCTGGAAAAAAAAATTATTCGTGCATTAGTGGCTGGGAACAATTACTAATAGTATAACTCATCTGTTTTCAGATTTAGAAAACGCGAGGTCGCAAAATACGTACTTATCCATGTAATTACAATTCCCATCAAGAAAATCCCTGAGAATAGAATGAACAGCATTTTAATATCACCTAAAAGATTGAGCTCGGTAAAACTATTATTTAGATAATAAAGTACTGCAGCCATCCCAATGAGTGCCAGAATAGCACCTATTAATCCAAGTTTTACGCTCTGCCAGATAAAAGGCCTTCTAATAAAGCCTTTGGTGGCACCCACCATCTGCATCGTCTTAATGATAAATCTCTTTGAATATACTGCCAGTCTAATGCTGCTATTGATAAGTAATACTGCGATAAATGTGAAAACAGAGCTCGCGATCAATACCCAGAAACTAATTTTTTTAACGTTGTCGTTAAGCAATGCGATAAGAGGTTTGTCATAAACGACCTCGTCTACAAAATTCTTGGAAGTAAGATCATCAGCAATTTTGTCCACCTGTTCCGAGGAAACAAAATCTGCGTTCATATATACGTCGATGGAATTCTGAAGTGGGTTATATCCCAGGAATTCCATAAAATCTTCACCTATCTCTTCACTATGTGCTTCTGCGGCTTCCTCTTTCGAAACAAAAGTTGTAGACTTGGTATAGTCTGCCATAGCCAGGCTTTTCTTCAACTGCTCGATCTCAACTTCTTTCGCATTATCCTTCAGATATACCGTAAGGGCGATCTGCTCCTTAAAATGATCGGCTACCTTTTTAGTATTTAAAACCAGAAGGCCAAGCATTCCTAAAAGGAATAATACCAGGGAAATACTGATAACTACTGAAAAATAGGAAGATATGAGTCGGCGTTTCTGATACCTTTCAAAAGATGTGGTCATAGAGTGACTTCAGATTTTTTGTAAAAATAAGAAAGTTAAGTTTTCCTAATCTTTAAAACGTTTAAACTTTTGAAAATATTGGGACTATCCTAATTAAGTTATTGAACTATTGGTTTGGTACGTAATGCTGTCCCGATACATTGGAATCGTTTTAGCATCTCCAGAGACCCTAAAATAAATTCAGGGTGACCTCGAAGATTAAGTAGTCATGCTGAGCGCAGTCGAAGCATGGTTTTGAATAACACATTTTAAGTGCGCTCAATGTGACATGTTTATTGTCATTCCGAGCGGAGTCGAGGAATCTCTTAAGGTCAGATTTCTCAGTCATTTCACTTCTTCAAAATGACATTTCACATTCATTCCTCGTCATGCTGTCCCGATACTTCGGGATTGTTTCAGCATCTCATTAGCCCCTAAATCCCTCGAAGCATCATGGCAGGTTGACGTTTTGGTCTGCTGAGCCTGTCGAAGCATGGTTCTGTATAATACATTTCGACTGCGCTCAATGTGACATGTGTTTTGTCATTCCGAGCGCAGTCGAGGAATCTATTTAGACCCTGAAACTCCCGAAGCATCAGGACAGGGTTACGTTCGATTTAAGTTTCCTAAATTTGAGAAAATTCAGTTTATGGAAATTTTGGTTTATGGAATTGGCGGCGTTGGAGGCTATTTTGGTGGAAAGCTCGCTAATGCAGGTTTTAATGTAAGTATGATTGCCAGAGGGGAGCACCTTAAAGCGATACAAAAACACGGACTCGAGGTGGAAAGCATCAAAGGGAATTTTAAAGTGAAACCAAAGATGGCTACTTCAGATGTCTCTGAAGTTTCAAAACCAGACCTTATAATTCTTGGGATAAAATCCTGGCAGATCCCGGCGGTAGCGGCAAAATTAAAACCCATAATTGGAGAAAATACCATCGTTCTTCCTTTGCAAAACGGAGCCGATAACTACGAAAAACTAATAGAGATCCTTCCAAGGGAAAATGTGCTGGCAGGGCTTTGTTTTATTGTAAGTTTTTTAGAAGAACCGGGTAAAATAAAACATGCTTCCTATGAGCCGAAGATCGTTTTTGGGGAGGCAGATAATTCTCAATCAGACAGGGTTTTGAAAATTGGCGATATGCTCGATGAAGCGGGAATAGAAAATAATATTCCGGAAAATATCCAGTTAGAGATCTGGAAAAAGTTCCTGTTTATCTGTACCGTCAGTGGAATCGGTGGGCTTACGAGGGTGCCGATAGATAAGATCAGAGATAGTAAATATCTCAACGAAATGATGAGAAATTCGGCCAAAGAAATCATTGAAGTTGGAAAGGCTAAAGGAGTTCACTTAACCGCGAAGCACCTGGAAATGGTCTTTGAGATCATAAATTCCCAACCTGAGGGTACCACCGCTTCTACCCAGCGAGATATTATGAATGGCAAACCTTCAGAACTGGAGAATTTTAATGGCTTTATCGTAAAAGAGGGAGAAAGGCTAGGGTTTAAAACTCCCGTGAACAGGTATATCTATGAATGCCTGAAACCTATGGAGGAAGAAGCGAGAAAAAGCCGGGAATAGAACTTTCAATCATTCCGCATAAGTCCTTTAAAATTGTATTTTTGCGTTTCAGAAAATACCGTCAGGCTGTCCCGACGTTTCGGGAGGTTTAGGGTCTAATTGTTAGATGCTGAAACAAGTTCAGCATGACGGAAAGTTAAAGAAAGAGAAGAAAATGAGTTATCACTTTAATAAGATCGAAGAGAAATGGCAGAAATACTGGGCAGAAAACCAGACTTTTAAAGCCAACAACGATTCTGATAAACCGAAATATTATGTGCTGGACATGTTCCCCTATCCATCCGGAGCGGGACTTCATGTGGGGCATCCGCTTGGCTATATTGCCAGTGATATCTATGCCCGCTTTAAAAGGCATAAAGGGTTTAACGTGTTGCATCCACAGGGATATGACAGTTTTGGTCTTCCGGCAGAACAATATGCGATACAGACCGGTCAGCATCCTGCGGTAACTACAGAGAATAACATCGCCCGTTACCGGGAGCAATTAGATAAAATCGGGTTTTCTTTCGACTGGAGCCGCGAGGTAAGAACCAGCGAGCCAGATTATTATAAATGGACGCAATGGATCTTTATCCAGCTTTTTGAAAGCTGGTACGACCAGGAAGCAGAAAAGTCCCGCCCAATTTCAGAACTGGAAGAGATCTTTACTTCTGAAGGTAATTCTCGAATAAATGCTGCTTGCGATAATGATACCGAAGAATTTTCAGCAGCTGAGTGGAATAAATATTCTGCAGATGAGAAAGAACAGATTCTTTTAAAATACCGTCTTACTTATTTAGCGGAAGCTGAAGTGAACTGGTGTCCGCAACTTGGGACTGTGCTTGCTAATGATGAAATTGTAAACGGAGTATCTGAACGTGGTGGTTATCCGGTCATCAGAAAGAAAATGACTCAATGGAGCATGCGAATTTCTGCGTTTGCGGAAAGATTGCTTCAGGGTCTTAATAAAATTGACTGGACCGAAAGTCTAAAGGAAAGTCAGCGTAACTGGATCGGGAAATCGGTTGGGGCGCATGTAGACTTTAAGATAAAGGATACAGATCATACAGTTGGGGTCTTCACCACGCGACCTGACACCATCTTTGGGGTAAGTTTTATGACGCTTGCACCCGAACATGACCTGGTTAAAGAGATCACTACAGAAGCTCACCGTGAAGAAGTGGAGGCTTATATCGAAGCCAGTGCCAAGAGAAGTGAGCGTGAACGTATGGCAGATGTGAAAAGCATAACCGGTGTTTTTACCGGGGCTTATGCCGAACATCCATTTACCGGGGAATCTATCCCGATCTGGATAGGGGATTATGTACTTGCGGGTTACGGAACCGGGGCGGTTATGGCCGTTCCTTGCGGTGACCAGCGTGACCATGATTTCGCGAGACATTTCGATCTTCCGATTCCTAATATTTTTGAAAATATAGATGTTTCCCAGGAAGCTTATGCGGGGAAAGAAGGCACAGTGATCGCGAATTCAGATTTCCTCAGCGGACTGGAATATAAAGAAGCATTAAATAAAGTAATTCTGGAACTGGAAAAAACAGGTCAGGGTTACGGAAAAACGAATTACAGGCTTAGAGATGCGGTGTTCAGCCGTCAAAGATATTGGGGAGAGCCTTTCCCTGTCTATTATGTGAACGGTTTACCCAAAATGATAGACCTTGAGCACCTTCCATTAAGATTGCCTGAAGTTGAAAAATATCTTCCAACCGAAACCGGTGAGCCACCATTAGGAAATGCTACCGAATGGGCCTGGGATACAAAGAATAATAAAGTGGTTTCCAATTCTGAAATAGATGATGAAACTGTTTTTCCTCTGGAACTTAATACAATGCCGGGATGGGCAGGAAGCAGCTGGTATCTTTTCAGATATATGGATGCCGGAAACCCTGATCGCTTTGTTTCGGAAGAAGCTCAGAAATACTGGGAAAACGTAGACCTCTACATTGGTGGTAGCGAGCATGCTACCGGTCACTTGTTATATTCAAGATTCTGGACCAAATTCTTATACGATCGTGGATGGCTTACGGTTGAAGAACCGTTCAAAAAGCTGATCAACCAGGGAATGATCCTTGGGACCAGTGCATTTGTGTACAGGCTTGAAGGAGAGAATGTATTTGTTTCTAAAAACCAGATCAAAGGCAATAATGTGCAGCCAATTCATGCAGATGTTTCTTTGGTAAACGCTTCAGATGAGCTGGATATAGAAGGCTTTAAAAAATGGCGTCCGGAATTTGCCGATGCTAAATTCCTAACCGAAGATGGAAAATATATCGTTGGTAGAGAAGTGGAGAAAATGTCCAAATCCAAGTACAATGTCGTGAACCCAGATGAGATCTGTAAAGATTACGGGGCAGATACCTTAAGAATGTACGAAATGTTCCTTGGGCCGCTGGAACAGGCGAAGCCATGGAATACCGCCGGGATCACCGGGGTACATAGCTTCCTGAAGAAACTCTGGAAACTTTATCATGAAGGGGACGACTTTTCTGTTTCAAACGAAAAGGCTTCGGCAGATTCGTTAAAGACCCTGCATAAGACCATTAAAAAAGTAACCGAGGATATTGAAGAATTCAGCTTTAATACTTCTGTATCAACTTTTATGATCTGTGTGAACGAGCTTACCGCTCAAAAGTGCAATAGCCGAGAGATCCTTGAGCCATTAGCGGTGCTTATCGCTCCTTATGCTCCTCATATCGCGGAAGAGCTTTGGGAAAAACTGGGGAATTCAGATTCTATTACCACGGCAGAATATCCCGTTTTTGAGGAAAAATATCTGGTAGAAAGTACTAAGAACTACCCGGTTTCCTTCAACGGGAAGATGAGATTTACCATGGAGCTTCCTTTAGATATGGGTAAGGATGAAATTGAACAGAATGTAATGAACGATGAGCGCACTCAAAAGCAATTAGACGGGCGTACACCGAAAAAGGTGATCGTTGTGCCTGGCAAGATTGTGAATATTGTAGGCTAGTTGCAATAAGAGAAAATATAACTTGTAAATTACCGCTTTCGGAAGAGAGCGGTTTTTTTATGCATTTTCGTCCCGCTGTCCCGATCCTTCGGGAGTTTCAGCATCGCTCAATAACGGGAGGATAACGAAGGATTATCCTAGGTAGAGTTCTACAAGGCCTTCAGGAGTAATAACCCTGATCTGTTTATTTTTTTTATCCACTTTTTGAATGAATTCATCATTCATCGGGATCAAGATCTGTTTCCCCTCTTTGTCTATTTCGAATAAAGCCTGGGATGTGGTGTCATTTATAGAAACAACTTTGCCAATATTCCCATGTTCTGCATCAATAACATCAAAACCAATGATCTCGTGGAAGTAGAATTTATCTTCCGGAAGTTCGGGGAGCATGGTGAGGGGTAGATATACATCGGTGCCAATCATATCCTCGGCATCATCCTCTGTATCTATATCTTCAAATTTCGCTCTTAACAGGGTGCTTTTGTGCAGGTAAGAGCGCTCAATAAAAAATGGAACCAGATTATCGTTGTATTCAACGAGTACTGATTCCATTTCTGTGTAAGTTTCAGGCTCATCGGTGTCAAGTTTTATGAGCACCTCACCTTTAAAGCTAAATTTTGCAACGATCTTTCCCAGGTAGAAGCATTCTTCCTTAGTCATTGCAATTGCTGTTTAAGCGTCTTTTTTGTCTTCAGTTTTAGCTTCTTCTGCAGTTGCAGCTCCCACTTCTTCTTCAGCATTTTCAACGGTAGCTTCGTCTGTAGCTTCTGCAACCGCAGCAGCCTCAGCAGCAGCTTTCGCTTCAGCTTCCTCAGCTTCTTTGAATTCAGCTTCACGCTTAGCGTTAGCTTCTTTCTCAGCTTCCAGAGCTTTAGCTTTTTCAGCTTCCTGAGCTTTGCTCAAAGAGTCTTTTTTAGCTCCTATCTTTCCTTCTTTTTCTTCTAACCATGCCTGGAATTTCTCCTCAGCCTGCTCTTCAGTTAATGCTCCTTTTTTCACACCTACTGCTAAGTGTTTTTTAAGTAAAGCTCCTTTGTAAGAAAGGATAGCACGAGCGGTATCTGTTGGTTGAGCACCGTTTTGTAACCACTTAACAGCTCCGTCTACATCAAGTTCGATAGTAGCAGGATTTGTGTTAGGGTTATAGATTCCCAATTTATCCAAAAATTTACCGTCTCTTTTTGCGCGAGTATCCGCAGCAACAATCCAGAAAAAAGGTTTTCCTTTTTTACCGTGTCTTTGTAATCTTATTTTTACTGGCATAAAAATTAAATTTTGGGGTTCGCGACCCCGGTTATTAATAAGTGTGCAAAGATACTACATTTTTCTAATTTTATGCTTTTTCCTCTTAAAAAAAATGGAGTGTATTTTATTGCTGCCCAGTTAGTTTTAGTTTGTGCTTTAGGAAGATTTTTAGTTAAAAAGAATGACTGCTGTTAAAAGAGGTTAATTAGTGCTAAACCCTGTTAAATAGGTTGTTGGAGGCATGGGTCAACCTTATCTTTACTCGACAGAAAAACAGAAAAATTTTAAGCTATGAGTTATTCAAGTGAGATATCTAAAAAATTAAACGAGTTATTAGAAAAGAATTATGATGCTGAGAAAGGATACAAACTGGCTGCAGAAAAAGTAGACCATCAGCAATTGAAAACATTCTTTACCCAAAGAGCTCAGGAGCGTTATGATTTTGGTCATGAATTGAAGTCCGAGATCAGAAATTTCGGTGAAGAACCGGATAAAGGTTCCAGTCTGGCAGGTGATGTACACAGATCGTGGATGAATTTGAAAGCAAGCCTTTCTGGCGACAAGGATGAAGCTGTACTTGAAGAAGCAATTAGAGGTGAAAAAGCTGCTATCGAGGAATATGAAGATATTCTTAAGGATTCAGATATCCCGGCATCTACAGGTAATATTTTGCTAAAGCAAAAAAACGCTATTGTTGCAGCATTAAATGAAGTAAAGACCTTAGAAAACCTGGCATAAGTATGCTATTTTATAAGTCCTTCGGTAAATGTCCCAAAAAATACCAAACAGGAAGGATTATAAACCCACAGATGCGAACAATGTTTGATTGAAGTAGTAGTAGTTTTTAGCGTTCGTATCAGGCCTCACAAATTATCTGAATTTTCAGAATTTTGTGAGGCTTTTTTTATGGTTAATAATTCCTGAAAACAAAGTTTTATTTCAGGAATAAAGTTCCTTATTTTAGCCCGGATGGTTTAATTTTGCGAACCATCTTTTTTCTTCTTACAAGTTTAAAATACATAAGGAATGTACCTCATTTTTGATACCGAAACTACCGGTCTTCCCAAGCGCTGGGACGCCCCGCTAACCGATTCTGATAACTGGCCCCGATGTATACAAATCGCCTGGCAGGTACATGATGAGATGGGAAACCTGGTAGAAAATCAGGATTATCTGGTGAAGCCGGAAGGTTTTGATATTCCTTATGATTCAGAACGTATTCACGGGATCTCTACAGACCTTGCAAAGGAGCAGGGGATTCTTCTGGATGAAGTACTGGAAAAGTTCAATGCAGCCTTACAGAAATCTAAATTCGTAGTAGGTCAGAATGTTGGTTTTGATCTTAATATAATGGGCGCCGAGTTTATAAGAAGAAATTTTGAAAATTCCCTTCAGGAAATGCCGGTTCTGGATACCTGTACCGAAAAAACGGCTGAACTTTGCAAAATTCCTGGTGGTCGCGGTGGTAAATTCAAATTACCAACGTTAACTGAATTGCACAAATTTCTTTTTGATGAAGCTTTTGCCGAGGCTCATAATGCCACTGCTGATGTGGAAGCAACTACACGTTGTTTCCTGGAATTGATAAGGCAGAGGATCTATACTAAAGAGGAGCTGGATGTTCCTGCAGATTATTTCGAGAATTTTTCTGAAGCAAACCCACAAAGGATAGAATTAATAGGCCTGAAGCATATTAATCTTAAGAAAGCTTCAGATAAAATTAGAAAGAAACTCGAGAAGCAACAGCCTTCAGATGATATTACCAGTGAAGAGATCCAGGAAAACCTGGAAAAGCTGGATGAAGTTCCATTTGCACATTTGCATAACCACTCGCAGTTTTCGGTATTACAGTCTACCATAAGTATTCCAGATCTTGTAAATGCCGCCGCAGAAGAGGGTATGAATGCCGTGGCTCTTACAGATCATGCAAACATGATGGGAGCTTTCCACTTTGTAAAAGAAGTTGGGAATTACAATAAAAGCGTTAAAGAACATAATGCGACCGCTGAGGAAAATGGGGAAGACCCTAAAAAGCCTTTAAAAGCAATTTTGGGGTGTGAATTTTTTGTCTGTGAAAATCATTTAGATAAGAGCAGGAAGGATAATGGTTACCAGGTAGTCCTTTTGGCGAAAAATAAAAAAGGATATCATAACCTGGCTAAAATGTCTTCCAAAGCCTATACAGATGGGTTTTATTATGTGCCTCGTATAGACAAGGAGGTTATAAAACAATACAAAGAAGACATCATCGTACTTACCGGAAATTTATACGGAGAGGTGCCCAGTAAGATCCTGAATGTAGGTGAAAAGCAGGCCGAAGAGGCATTGCTATGGTGGAAACAGGAATTTGGCGATGATCTTTATATCGAGTTAATGCGTCACAACCAGGAAGATGAGAACAGGGTGAATCCTGTTTTAGTTGAATTCTCCCGAAAGCATGATATTAAATTAGTTGCGACCAATAACACCTATTACTGGAAGCAGGAAGATGCCAATGCTCACGATATTTTGCTTTGTGTTAAAGACGGGGAGAAGCAGGCGACCCCAATAGGTCGCGGTCGTGGTTACCGTTATGGTATGCCTAATGAAGAATATTATTTCAAGTCTGGTAACGAAATGAAGAAACTCTTCAAAGACCTGCCAGATGCTATTAGTAATATTCAGGAAGTAGTAGATAAAATTGAACCATTTGAACTGGCCCGCGATGTATTACTTCCAAAATTTGAGATCCCTGAAGAATTTCAAAGTGAAGAAGATCTTGTTGATGGCGGAAAAAGAGGAGAAAACGCCTTTTTAAAACATATTACTTTTGTGGGCGCCAGGAAGCGCTACTCCGAAATTACTCCGGATATTGAGGAACGGCTGAATTTTGAGTTATCGGTAATTGAAAATACCGGATATCCCGGTTACTTCCTTATCGTGGAGGACTTTATTAGAGCGGCCCGGGAAATGGGCGTTTCTGTAGGTCCGGGACGTGGATCGGCAGCAGGTTCTGCCGTGGCTTACTGCCTGGGAATTACCAATATTGACCCCATTAAGTACGATCTGCTTTTTGAGAGATTCCTGAATCCCGATCGTGTGAGTATGCCTGATATTGATATCGACTTTGATGATGAAGGCCGAAGCCGGGTGATGGATTATGTGATCAAGAAATATGGTGCTAACCAGGTAGCGCAGATCATTACCTATGGTACCATGGCGGCCAAGTCTTCTATTCGTGATACAGCACGGGTACTGGATCTACCCTTGATGGATTCAGACAGGATCGCGAAGCTTATCCCCAATACCAAGCTTGGTAAGCTGTTCGCAATGGATGATAAGACGATCAAGTCTAAATTTCGCGGGGACGAAATTGAAAATATAAACGAACTTTTTAATATTTCAGAAGGAGATGACCTGGAAGCTGAAACGGTGAACCAGGCCCGGATCCTTGAAGGTTCAGTTCGAAACACCGGTATACATGCCTGCGGGGTGATCATTACCCCCGGGGATATTACCAATTATGTACCGGTCTCGGTAGCTAAAGATTCAGACCTTTATGTGACCCAGTTCGATAACTCGGTGGTAGAAAGTGCGGGTCTGCTAAAAATGGATTTCCTGGGTCTTAAAACGTTAACCCTGATCAAGGATACGGTCAAGATCGTTAAAGGTAGACATGATATAGACCTGGATCCCGATAATTTCCCGCTGGATGATGAGGAGACTTATAAATTATTCCAGAGGGGTGAAACCATTGGGATATTTCAGTATGAATCTCCGGGGATGCAGAAACACATGCAGGCGCTAAAGCCAACCGTTTTTGATGACCTTATTGCCATGAATGCGTTATATCGTCCGGGACCTATGGAATATATACCAAGTTTCATTGCGAGGAAACATGGTGATGAAGAGATATCGTATGACCTTCCTGAAATGAAAGAATACCTGGAAGAAACATATGGGATCACTGTTTACCAGGAGCAGGTGATGCTTCTTTCGCAGAAACTGGCTGGCTTTAGTAAAGGTGAAGCTGATATGCTTCGTAAGGCCATGGGTAAAAAACTGGTCGCTTTACTGGCGCAGTTAAAACCGAAATTCATTGGTGGAGGAGAAGCCAAAGGACATCCGTCTGAAGTACTTGAAAAAATATGGAAAGACTGGGAAGCCTTCGCTTCGTATGCATTTAACAAGTCCCACTCGACCTGCTACGCCTGGATCGCTTATCAGACGGCTTATTTAAAAGCGCATTACCCTGCAGAATATATGGCGGCGGTGCTTTCCAATAATATGAACGATATCAAGCAGGTTACCTTCTTTATGGAAGAATGTAAGCGCATGAAGCTAAAAGTACTTGGACCTGATGTTAATGAATCTTACTATAAATTCTCGGTTAATAAGGAAAATGCGGTAAGATTTGGAATGGGAGCGATCAAAGGAGTAGGTTCCGGAGCGGTTGCGACCATTGTAGAAAATAGAAAAACTAAAGAAGGCCCATATCGTTCCATTTTCGATATGGCTAAAAGAATAGACCTGAGGGCAGCAAATAAAAAGGCATTTGAAAATCTTGCCCTGGCGGGAGGGTTTGATGGTTTTGGTACAACCCACAGAGCACAGTATTTCCACGATGATGGCAATGGGATGAGCTTCCTTGAAAAAGTGGTGAAATATGCGCAGAAGTTCCAGGAGAGTCAGAACTCTTCTCAGGTAAGCCTGTTTGGAGAGGCCAGTGATGTGCAAATTCCCGAGCCTGAAGTACCTCCCTGTGAAGAATGGGGAACCATGGAAAAACTACGTCGTGAAAAAGAGGTGGTGGGAATATATATTTCAGGTCACCCGCTGGATGATTTCAAAATAGAAATGAGCTATTTCTGTAACGGGAAATTATCAGATTTCAGAGATCTCAATGCAATTGTAAACAGAGATCTTACCATTGGTTGCGTGGTCGTGGATGTACAGCATCGTGTTTCCAAAAATGGAAAAGGATGGGCGATCTTCACCGTGGAAGACTATGACGAATCCTATGAATTCAAAATATTCGGGGAAGAGTATTTAAGGATGAAGCACTTTTTTGTGCCTAACAATTTCATTCATATGAAAGTCTTTGTAAAAGAAGGCTGGACCAATAAGGACACAGGAAAAAAAGGAGAGCCAAGGATACAGTTTCGCGAAATAAACCTGCTGCATGATGTATTGGATAAAAATGCTAAGAAACTGACTATACAGATGAATATTAATGATCTTAAAAATGAGAAGATAGAGTGGCTAAAAGATACTTTTATGTCTCATAAGGGTGATTGCCACCTGAATTTCGTGGTGTATGAAATGGAAGAGCAGGTGAAACTGCGCATGCCCAGCAGGAAGCATAAGATCAAAATATCGCAGGAGCTTATTGAAGAGTTGGAGAAGGAGCAGTTCATGTATAAACTGAACTAGCCCACTTATAAAATCGTGAAGCTAGGCCTGTATCAACTCCTTTGCTTAAGTTCCTGAAACTCCCGAAGCATCGGGACAGGATGACGGGTAAGTAGAGAACCTGGGCCAGGGATTGAGGCAGGCTACCGTGTAGCGCCGAAAGCCCGGTCGCCCGAAGCGACAGCGTAGGGTGAGGCCCCCAGATAAAACGAACCAATAAGCTCATAGTCAAATGCAATATTGGGGATGTAAGGATTAATTATTTTATTGACTACTTTTACGAATCAAATTAGAAACATAAAAAATAACATATTATGGCTGTTGAAATAACCGACGCGAATTTTGAAGAGCAGGTACTTAAAAGTGATAAACCTGTAATGGTAGATTTTTGGGCTGCATGGTGCGGACCTTGTAGAATGGTAGGACCAATCATTGATGAAATAAGTTCTGAATATGAAGGGAAAGCCGTTGTAGGGAAGCTTGATGTAGATGCTAACCAGGAATTCGCTGCTAAATACGGAGTTAGGAATATTCCAACTGTTCTTGTTTTCCAGAATGGAGAAGTAGTAGGACGTCAGGTTGGAGTTGCTCCAAAGCAAACTTATGCAGATGCAATTGACCAGTTATTGTAATAACTGACTTCATATAAAATCAAGCCTCGCAATTCGCGGGGCTTTTTTTATTCATAAAGTATCGGTAATTTCATACACGATGAATATAGAAAAGGAACTTCACGAAACCGGTGGATTTTTAAACCTCGACCTCCTGGCGAAACAGGTGGTGGAGGGTTATATATCTGGAATTCATAAGAGTCCCTTTCACGGTTTTTCTGCAGAATTTGCCGAGCATAAGATCTATAATAATGGGGATAGTACCCGGCATATTGACTGGAAGCTCTTTGCCAAAACCGATAAGCTGTATACCCGCAGATATGAGGAGGAGACCAATTTAAGGTGTCACCTTATATTGGATAATTCGGCTTCCATGCATTATCCGGCTATAAAAAATCAAAGTCTGAGTTCCTTGAATAAAATTGGATTTTCAGTTTTAGCCTGCGCCTGTATAATGGAGATCTTAAAGCGACAGAGGGACGCAGTCGGGTTAAGTGTATATAGTGATGAATTTGAATTCTACGCTCCGGAGAAGTCCAGTGAACGCCATCACCATATGCTTCTGAATAAGCTTGATGATATGTTGCAGCGCTCTGCAAAAAGAAAGAATACCGATACCTATACCTTTTTACATCAGATCGCAGAGAAACTTAAACGAAGATCACTGATATTTTTATTTACAGATATGTTCCAGGCTAATGCCGGGGAGGAGAAATTATTCCAGGCCTTGCGGCATTTAAAATATAACCGCCATGAAGTTATTCTTTTTCATGTGGTAGACGAAAAGAGAGAGCTTGATTTTAACTTCGAGAATACTCCCAGAAGATTTACCGATGTGGAAACCGGGGCTGAGGTGGACCTATATTCAGATAATATCCGGGAAAATTATAAAAATGCAGTGGCAAATTATATCGCAGATCTTAAAATGCAGTGTGCGAAGTACCGTATAAAATATGTGGAAGCAGACATCAATAAAAATTTTGATAATATTATGACGGCTTATTTACTTGAAAAACAAAAGTTTGGATAGGGCCTGAAAAATTAGTTTGAAATATTTTTAAAAAAGGTTTGGTGAATCTAAAAAGGGGCGTATATTTGCCCTCGCAATAACGCAACGGTCTGGTAGTTCAGTTGGTTAGAATACCTGCCTGTCACGCAGGGGGTCGCGAGTTCGAGTCTCGTCCAGACCGCAAAGTTGCAAAGAAGCTCTCCTACAAGGGGAGCTTTTTTTGGCACTAATGATTAGTTGTGTTGTTTGTTCCCTGAGAAGGGAATGTGTAGTTAGCCGAGTTATAATCCTATGTTGTGAGGATTTTGGTTAACCAATGAAAAGCTTTTTTCCATTTAATGGAAGAAGGCTTTTTTGTTTTTATAGGCTGGGCGTTAATTGCTTTCAAATTGTCAAATTCACTCGTTTTTCCATAAAAAAGGGGTGAAAAAAGGGACCACTCTACCTATAAAAAGGAACCTTATTTCTTACCTATCCAATATTATTGCTTTTCAAATTAATATGTATAGTGGAAAGTAGATGTGTATTTCTATATGTATTAACTCATCCTCTAGAGTGTGAAATTATATGGACAAATTCCAGATTTTCCCTCTTCTAATTTTGTTTAACATCCCAATCATTAAAGTGCACAAGCGCCTGATTTTCAGTTTAATATAGCTAAAACTCTAAAATCTTCTTATCTTTTGTCCTCATAACCAAACATTTAGAGATATGAGAAATTTAATTATGATCGTTGTAGCCTGCATGGTATGCTACGCTACAGCAATGGGGCAGGGAGATAACAAACCTGCAAAACTTTATGAAACTATTTATTTGCAGCCAAAAGCAGGGATGGCCAAACAGTTTGAAGAGGGAGTGGCAGCCCACAACAATAAATTTCATGCCAGCGGGAAGGATAACGAGGCTATGCTTAGAAGAGTAGAGTATGGTAATAAAGCCGGTTGGTATGTCTGGGTAATGGGTGGCAGCTATGCCTCGCTAGATAATCGTCCTGAGGATGAATCCCATTCTACAGACTGGGAAGAAAACGTTGGTAAATATGTAGAGGAATATGGCGATGTGGATCTTTGGTCTTATAATGAAGAATTGTCCTATGGAATGGATAAGTTCAAAAATCAAAAAAGGTATGAGACCTGGTCAGTGTATTTAAAACCGTGGGAAAGATACAGATTTAATAATGCCTTGAAAAAAATCAAGGCTGCCCACGAAAAAATGGGAAACAGAACTATGCTGGTTTTTAATTCTGAAGTAAGCAGGAAAGGCGGGCCAGATGTGGGACTGGTATGGGGATACGATAAATTCAATGACCTCGAAACCGATAGTAAAATGATAGAGACCTTTGAGGAAATTCACGGGCAGGGATCCTGGAGATTGTTCCTTGAAGAATGGAAAGATGTGGTTGAGGATGTGGATATGGAGCATCGTTTAAAGATTTAAATCGTATCATTTAAAAAATCTGAAAAGCCTTCGAAGATCGAAGGCTTTCTTTATTGCACCAACCGTGGTTTGAAAATAGTTTAGTTATTCATTTTGGCAGCGGTACTTTTAAGTTGATTAATCTGTAAAAATCGTTTTTCCATTGATGGCTCAAAGGTTTATATTTAACTTCTTAAAGTAAATAGATGAATTCTGCCTTCAGGTCTTTAATATTAATTTCATTTTTCTTGCTGCTAATTGGCTGTAAAAAAAGCAACTCTTCTCAGGAAGCCACTGGAAACAGACTTTCCAAGGCTTCCAGTCCCTATTTAAAGGAACATGAAGATAATCCAGTAGACTGGTATGAATGGGGTTATGAGCCGCTTGAAAAAGCTCAAAAGGAGAATAAGCCAATTATCATAAGCGTGGGCTACTCTGCCTGTCACTGGTGCCATGTAATGGAGGAGGAAACTTTTATGGATTCCTCTGTTGCTGAATTGATGAATAAAGAATTCGTTTCTATCAAGGTAGACAGGGAAGAAAGGCCGGATATTGATAAGATATATATGGAGGCCGCTCAGCGCTTAAATGGAAGCTCGGGATGGCCTCTTAATATTATTGCATTACCTGATGGTAAACCTTTCTATGCCGGGACCTACTTTCCCAAAGACCAGTGGGAAAAGGTGCTAAAGCAGGTAGCCCGGACATATAATGAAGATAAAAGTGAATTTGTGAAGGTTGCTCAGGCTCTTGCTGAAGGCGTACGCCTGGGAAACTCTTTAGACACTTTAAAAAGAAAACCTGATGAGCTTTATACTAAGAGTAGTTATTCCGGAATAATAAAAACCTGGAAGGAAAGGCTCGATATGTATAATGGTGGTTATAAAGGTGGGCAGAAATTCCCGCTTCCGGTTTCCTGGAACGCTTTACTTCAGCATTATTACCTGACCGGAGATGAAGAAGTACTAAAGGCTGTTAATTTGACTCTGGATAAAATGAGCAGAGGTGGGATTTACGATCATCTGGGAGGTGGTTTTGCCAGGTATACGACAGATTCTAAATGGCTGGTGCCGCATTTTGAGAAGATGTTATATGATAATGCCCAATTGATTAGTGTATACTCAAATGCTTATAAGATCACGAAAAATCCTGAGTATGCCCGTATCATCAGAGAAACCATTGCGTTTGTTGAACGGGAGCTGGCGAATGGATCTGGTGGGTATTATTCCTCCATGAATGCCGACAGTAATGGGAAAGAGGGAGAATTTTATGTTTGGAAAAAAGACGAAATAGTAAAATTATTGAATCCTGAGGAGGCTGAAATTTTTCTAGAATTCTACAACATTGAATCTTACGGGAACTGGGAAGAAGGAGATAATATTCTCTATACTAATTATTCAGAAAAAGAATTTGCAGAAAAAGTAAAAATGCAACCTTCAGAAGTTAATCACCTGCTTAGTAGTGCCCGTAATAGATTAATTGCTGCCAGGAATAAAAGAACCGCACCAGCAACAGATCGCAAAATAATTACCTCCTGGAATGCACTTATGATACAGGCCTACCTTGACGCTTATACAGCGCTTGGTCAAAAAGCATATCTGGAAAAAGCAGAGGAGGCGGCAGAATTCATAGAGGCCAATATGTTGACCAGGAATAACCGCATTTTCCGGAGTTATTTAAAGGGTGAATCAAAAATTTCAGGATTTCTGGACGATTATAGTTACACAGCCATTGCATTTCTAAACCTGTACCAGGTTAGTTTCAACGATAAATGGCTGGACAAGGCAGAGAAAATAGTCGTTTATACTATAGCGCAATTCGAAGATAAAGACACGCGCATGTTTTATTATACCTCCAACGACCAGGAGCAGCTTTTCTCCCGGCAGTTTGATATTGACGATAATGTTATTCCGTCTTCAAATTCGGTCATGGCGATGAATCTTATGATATTAGGAGAATTCAAGGCTAATGCTGAATATTCCCGGCATAGTAAAAAAATGCTGCTTCAGGTTTTGGAACAGGTAGAGGAATCACCTTCATTTTATGCAAACTGGAGCAGGTTGCTGGGTATGCAGACTTATGGTATATATGAAGTTGCTATCCTGGGTGAAGAGGCTGCCAGCAAAAATGCCGCTTTGCAAAGTAATTACTACCCTACCAGCTTATTCATGGGTGGTGTCACCGAGCATTTACCACTACTGAAGGGGAAATTAAAACCAGGAGTTACCTTAATATATGTATGCCAGAACAAGACCTGTAAATATCCCGTTTCCAATGTGGATGAAGCCAGACAGTTATTAGGGGACCAAAATGCTATGTTTTCTGAGTTTTTCTGAATTTTAAGTCGCTGAAAAGGTTTCCTTTCTAAAAATTTTTAGACTAATATTCCTATTTAAACTATCTTAAAGCTTTAAAATTTAAAGAATTGAGGTATGGGTTGTCGTTTATTGTATCCCGGCTTTCTGGATTTTTTGAACGAACAAATAACAGACAGGAAACAGTTTCTATATGAATCCATTTATACTTGCTGAAAGTAACTTTAAAGAGATAAGGGATAAAAAGTTCCAAGTGGCCGTACTTACCTGGGGAGCGACCGAAGCTCATAATTTTCACCTGCCGTATGGTACAGATAATTTTCAGATTGAAGCAATTGCAAGAGAAGCAGGAAACAGGGCGGTGAGGGCCGGCGCTGAATTAGTGTTGCTGCCCAATATTCCCTTTGGTGTAAATACGGGGCAGGCAGATATAAAACTGGACATAAATCTTTACCCCAGTACGCAAATGGCCATTTTATCTGATATTCTGGAGGTGTTAAACAGACAGGGGATCGCTAAACTGATCGTTCTAAATGGTCATGGAGGGAATAACTTTAAACCTATGCTCAGGGAGCTTGGCCTCAAATATCCGGACATGCTATTAGTAACCACCAATTTTTTCCAAACTGTAGAAAAAGATAGCTACTTTGAGGAAATGGGGGATCATGCAGACGAAATGGAAACCAGTTTAATGCTTTACCTAAAGTCAGATCTGGTGCAACCGCTGCATACGGCAGGAGAAGGTAAGGAGAAAAAATCCCGTATTAAGGGGATTAGAGAAGGCTGGGCCTGGACAGAAAGAAGATGGTCTTTGGTTACCGATGACACCGGGATTGGCAATCCTTATAAAGCCACGAGGGAAAAAGGAGAACGATATTTCGATGCTGTTTGCGATAAATTAGCCGGATTATTCCTTGAGGTTTCAGAAGCAGACCTTAATAAGCTTTATGAAAAGTAAGACTAATTCTAAGCTATAATTGAAGAAATTTGAATTATTAAAATATACTTATATGGATCTGAAATTGTTTAAAATATCATCATTATTAGCTGCTTTTCTTTTATGTGTATCCTGCACCGGTATAAAGGATACCGCTGTTGAGAGCCAGGTTTCTTCAACTCCTGAAATTATCCCTTTACCTGTGAATGTATCCTGGAAAACAGGTTTTTATTCAGTTCCCGCAAATAATATTATATGTTATGACGACAAATCTAAAGAATCTGCGGCGTGGCTGGAGAGACTTTTGGTTAGTGCCGGTTTGAAACCAACCATGGTGCAGGGTAGTCAGCAAAATTGTGGAAACTGGCAAATTGAAATTGATGAAAACTTGACTGGAAAATTAGGGGAGGAAGGATATGTTCTCGATATCCGCGACAATGGAGTAAACCTGAAGGCAGGGACAAATGTTGGGTTGTTCTATGCTATACAGACGCTAAGGCAATTTTTCCCTGCAGAGGTCGAAAAAACTATTTCTTCCAATTCAAAAATTAATTTGAAGCAAGCATATATTGAAGACAGTCCTGAATTTAGCTGGCGGGGAACTATGGTAGATGTCTCCAGAAGTTTTTTTGGTCTGGAATATCTTAAGGCGCATGTAGACCGGATGGCTTTGTATAAAATGAATCGTCTTCATCTTCACCTTACCGATGATCAGGGATGGCGGATAGAAATAAAAAGTAAACCCAGATTAACCGAGGTAGCTTCTAAAAGTTCAGTTAAAGGTGGTCGTTCAGGATTTCTTACCCAGGAGGAATATAAAGAGTTGCAGGATTATGCTGCTAAACGGAATATTATCATAATTCCGGAGATTGATATGCCGGGTCATATTTATTCTGCATTGCTGGCCTACCCTGAATTGAATTGTCCTGAATTTTCGAATATAGAACCTAAGAAGGCGTTACCACCCAATATTTATGATGGTTATGATGTTGGATGGAGTAGATTTTGCCTTGACAAACCTGAAACTTATGAGTTTGTTTCAGCGGTAATTAGTGAACTGGCAGAAATTACGCAGGGACCATATATTCATATGGGAGGTGATGAGATCGAGGATCCGCTTTATGAGGAATTTGTGGTAAAAGCCGACTCTATTATCAATTCTTATAATAAAATACCCATTGGCTGGGAAGAAGTAACCAAGGCTGAAGTAAGTGAAAATATGATTAGCCAGCAATGGACAGGCCGAACAGACAGCGTGGTAGAGGGATTAAAAGTGATAGAATCCATTTGCAGCCATTTCTATCTGGACCATGGAAATACTTCTAAGCAGCCCAATACCGCTACCTGGTGTAAAGAAGATGGCATAAACCTTCAGGAGGTTTATGACTTTTCTGCCAGTAATCCTAATGTGATTGGGGTGGAGGCTCCGGTTTGGACAGAATATGTACTGGATGACGCTTCCATGGATAACAGGTTCTGGCCAAGAGCAGTTGCAGTTGCAGAAATTGGCTGGACACCCCAGGGAAAAAGGAATTTTCGCAGTTTTACTGATCGTTTAGCGGGCCATGGAGCTAGGCTTTCAAATATGGGGATATATTTCTTTCAAAGTCCGGAGGTGAAATGGAAGGATCATAAAACTGCTCCTGGATTTAACGGGGTTTTCCATGGTTTCACGCCACCGGAATAAATGCCTTTTAAATTGAGATAGGATTAAATAGAGTTAAAACTTCCATCGAACAAAGGCCTCCATAGCTTCATAGTTTGCCAGTCCCAGGTTATGATAGTTAATGGCAGTCTCACGATTTCGCTCTTCAGCTCTTTTCCAGAATTCTCTTTCGTCATCTCCGGGAAATACCGGCCTGTCTTTTTGAGACTGATGCTGGAAAATAGCATTTCGCTTTCTCTGCACCTCATTTGGAGAAAGAGGTACGGCCATTTCTATTTCATGGGTTGCAAATTCGTTCCATGCTCCCCGGTACATCCAGAGCCAGCAATCCTGAGCCCAGTCTTCAGTTTTTCTTACTTGTTTTAATGCTTCCAGGATGATCCTGAAACAGACTATATGTGTGCCATGAGGATCATCAAAATCTCCCGCAGTAAATACCTGGTGAGGTTTGATTTTTTGAAGTAGATCTACTGTTAGTTGTACATCCTGGTCTGTAATAGGTTTTTTTACAGTTTTTCCCGTTTCATAAAAGGGGAGTGCCATGAAGTGTATGTTTTTGTCTTTTAATCCTGCATAACGTGCTCCCGCATAAGCTTCAGACTTTCGTATAAATGCTTTTACATTTCTTATTTCTTCCAGATCTATATCATTAGGTTTTTTATCAGAAAAGAACTCTCTCATTTCAGCATAGGTTTCCTCTAGTTTTGAGGTATCCTGTCCTATACTTTTATTAAAATCTATGGCAAACTCCACATACCTGAGTACGTCATTGTCCCAGACGGCGGTATTGCCTGATGTTTGGTAGGCTACATGTACCTCGTGTCCCTGGTCTACCAGGCGAATAAATGTTCCTCCCATCGAGATGACATCATCATCTGGATGTGGCGAAAAAATGAGTGCGCGCTTGTGGGCCGGCTCCGCCCGTTCAGGTCTCTGGGAGTCATCGGCATTCGGTTTTCCGCCGGGCCATCCCGTAATGCTATGCTGAAGTTTGTTGAATACATTAATGTTTATATCGTAGGCAGATCCTTTTTCCACCACCAGCTGGGCCATGCCGTGGTTATTATAATCTTCATCGGTAAGTTTAAGTATAGGTTTTGAAATCTCTTTGGATAACCAGATGACCGCTTTTTTAATAAGTTTTTCTGTCCAGTTACAGTCTTTAACCAGCCAGGGCGTATCAAATCTGGTGAGTTCTGAAGCTGCATCTTTATCCAGAACAAAATTTACATTTTCTGAAAGTTGGAGATAAGTAGCCGGAACTTTTCCAGAAATTTCACCTTCGACCGTTTTTTTAATGATGGGGGCTTTTTTCTTGCTCCAGGCCATTAAAATGATTTTTCTGGCCTTGAAAATGGTACCTACACCCATGGTAATAGCTTTGACCGGTACATTCTCCTTGCCGCCAAAATCTCTGGCCGCGTCTCTTCTCGTAAGATCATCCAGGGTTACCAGGCGGGTTCCGGAATTTGGAGCTGAGCCCGGTTCATTAAAGCCTATATGTCCTGTTCTACCTATTCCCAGGATTTGAAGATCCAGACCGCCAACCGTGCTTATTTTGTTTTCATAATCAAGACAAAAATCCGGGATTTCTTCTTTCTTTAAAGTCCCGTCCGGGATATGAATATTCTCTCTTTTTATATCTATGTGGTTGAACAAATTCTCATCCATGAAGTAAACATAACTTTGCCGGGCATCGGGCTGCATAGGATAATATTCATCAAGGTTAAAAGTGATAACGTTTTGAAAACTTAATCCTTCTTCCCTGTGCATTCTCACTAAATTGGCGTAAACCTCGACCGGAGTGGCGCCTGTGGCCAGCCCAAGAACAGCCATTTTATTTTCAGATTGCTTCTCTCTGATGATATTCGCAATTTGAAGTGCGACCTCCCTGGAAGCTTCAGATTCATTTTTGTAGACCGTAACGGGGAGTTTTTCAAATCTTGTTTCCTCGAGTAGATTTAATCTTGCCATATGCAGTGCTGCTTGTAAAAAGGATTAAAGAAGTTTGGAATTCCCGTAAAGGTCCGGTATAGATGTGCTCTACTATTAGGGCGATCTCCTGCTTATTTTTTTAAACAGGAGGGGAAAATTTTATCATTTTTTAAACTTTTTTGGGAATCCGGTTTTTGAAATTATAAAAAAATTAATAATGGATATGAATTTATGTGAAAAAAATTGTTTATTTGAGGCTGAAATGTTAAAAAGTTGCTAATAAGGTAGTTGGGTCATTTGATGGAGCAGTTTCTATAACTTTCCCGATTATGAATTCACTTGTCTCCTTTTAAATCTTTTTAAATTTAGAATTGGAAATATCCTTTTAAGAAAATAAGGCATTGATTTTTTTGAATCCGTGGTTTTTAAGGATTTAATTAGATAAAAAGCAATGAATTATGCTTTTTTTAAGATTTATATGTATATTCAACTTCAAACTAAATTAACCAATTATGAATAGAAAAAAGACTACTACTACTGGTGGGGAATTCTCTCCAGGACAGGGCAAGAGTATGTTTTTAAAATTAAGCATGATCTTGCTTTTGTTTATTGTGGGTAACAGCCAATCCCTATTTGCGGCTAACCCGGCAGCTGAAGAAAGCCAAAGAACAATAGCAGGGGTGGTATCAGATCAAACAGGGATGCCTCTGCCAGGTGTGAATGTTTTTATTAAAGGTACGAGTGTGGGAACGCAAACCGACTTTGATGGAAGGTATAGTTTGGATGCCGCTACTGGCGACATTATCGTATTCAGTTATGTGGGCTATGTAACCCAGGAAATCGAATTAGGTGACCAGGATTTACTGGACGTAAGTTTAGAAGAAGATACAAGTCAACTGGATGAAATCGTGGTTCTTGGATATACCCAACAAACACGTGCCGATGTGACCGGCTCTGTATCCTCTGTGAACGTTGAGGAAGCTACTAAGGCTCCGATCGTAAATGCTGCTGAAGCACTTCAGGGCCGGGTTACCGGTGTAACCGTTCAGAATGACGGTTCCCCTGGTGGGTCTCCGGTAGTTAGAGTTCGTGGTTTTGGTACCAGTAATAATAACAATCCGCTTTATATTATAGATGGTGTGCAAACAGATGATCCTTCGATCCTCAATAGTTTGAACTCCAGTGATATTGCACAGATGAACGTGCTTAAAGATGGTGCTGCGGCGATCTATGGTGCAAGAGCATCGAATGGGGTTGTAATTATCACCACTAAAGGAGGTCGTTATGGTATGGCCGGCCCAGCAATATCTGTAGATTCTTATGTAGGATTCTCCAGGGCAACCAATTTGCCAACGCTACTTAATCCTCAGCAGCATGGAGAAATGATCTTCCAGTCTTTAAGAAATGACGGTGCAGAAGTTACTCACCCTCAATATGGGAGTGGTCCCGATCCTGTAGTGCCCACAATGTTAAATGGTGTGCCGGTAGATGTAACCGTGCCTCGGGGAGGTACAGACTGGTTGGATGAGATCTTTCAAACTGCCCCAACCTATAATGGTTCTGTTAGTTTACAAAACGGAAATGAATACGGTAAATTTCTTTTATCGGTGAATTACCTTAAAAGAGAAGGTATCCAACTGGAAACAGGTTTCGAAAGAGCGGTTACCCGTTTAAATTCAGAATTTAAAATTGGTGATCGTTTGAGAGTTGGTAATCACCTGAATGCTTCTTTTAGTAATACCCGTTCAGGAAATCAGGTAAATGAAGCCCTGAGGAATGTGCCAATATTGCCGGTTAGAGATGACAATGGAGACTTTGCCGGAACATATAATGCCGCAGCCGGATTAAGTAACCCAACTAACCCGGTAGCGAATTTGATCAGAGCATCAGACAATTATAATAAGCAACTAAGATTGTTTGGAGATCTTTATGCTACCCTGGAAATTATAGAAGGTTTAAATGTAAAGACATCGATTGCTGCAGATGTGCAAACATATGATGGAAGATTCTTCCTTCCTGTAAACCCTGAGCATTCTGAACCTCGTTCGACAAATACGCTAACAGAACAGGATTCTAATAACTACCAGTGGATCTGGACCAATACGGTTAATTATGGTGGTAACTTTGGAAACCATAGCGTAGATGCTGTAGCAGGTATAGAATCCCTGTCTAACAGACAAAAAGGTAAGGGTATTTCCCGTAATGATTATTTATTTGAAGATCCGGATTTTTACCTGTTGAATAACGGTTCGGGAGATCCGATTATTGACTATGCGTTTGATCAGACCAATACGCTTTATTCAGTATTCGGGAATGTGAATTATAATTTTGCCGGTAAATACTTTTTCTCTGGTACTCTTAGGAGGGATGAGTCTTCAAGATTCCTTGGTGATAATAAAAGTGATTTATTTCCATCATTTAGTGTAGGATGGGTTGTTAGTGAAGAGGATTTTTATCCGGTATCAGCATTTGTAAACAGACTAAAAATAAAGGGATCCTGGGGTGAAGTAGGAAATCAGACTTTGCCGGTAGGTAATCCAACCATCAATATTTCCAGTTTAAACAATCAGGTGGCAGATTATCCTTTCAATGGTAATGGAGGGATAACTTCCGGGGCTATTTTAAGCCAGGTAGGAAATCCAAACTTACGTTGGGAAACCAGTGTTACCAAAAACATCGGGATAGATGCAGATATGCTGGACAGTCGTTTGGAAGCTCGTGTGGAACTATATGAGATCACGACCAAAGATCTGATTACTCAGGATTTTAGTTCTATTAGTACTACCGCGATAGACGCCTCTGCACCATATGTAAACCTTGGGTCCATTCAGAATACCGGGGTGGATTTCAGTCTTGGTTATTACAGTGATCCTGCAGAGGAATTCACCTGGAGTGCCAACCTTAATTTGTCACATTACAAAAATGAGGTGACAGATCTTATTAGTGATTTCCAGACCGGTAATACCGGTTTTAGAGGGGGCGCCCTAACCAGAACCGAAGAAGGTAAACCATTATCCTATTTCTACGGAAGAAAAGTGATAGGTATTTTTGGATCAGAAGCTGAAGTGGCTGCAGCAGCAGACCAGGGATTTGCTTCACCGGCAGACGGAGTAGGCCGCTTTCAATATGCCGATATAGACGGCAACGGAATCATCGATGATGAAGATAGAACAGATATTGGTTCTCCCCATCCCGATTTCACATATGGTTTAAACCTTACCGCTGCTTATAAAGGATTCGACATGTCGGCTTTCTTCTCAGGCTCTCAGGGTAATGACATTTATAATTATCAGAGAATTTTTACAGATTTTCCTCTGTTCTTTAATTCAAACAGAAGTGATCGTGTTTTAGATTCCTGGACTCCTGATAATCCTAATGCCGCTTTACCGGCGCTTAGTCAAACTATTAGAAATAATGAAACGAATCCTAATTCATTCTTTGTTGAAGATGGTTCTTTTTTAAGACTGAGCAACCTGCAAATAGGATATAATTTTGCTGACAATATCGTTGAAAAATTAAGATTCCAGAGCTTGCGTGTTTACGTTCAGGGAACTAACTTGTTCACTATTACCGGCTATGAAGGCCTGGATCCTGAAGTGCCGTCTTTTGATAGCCTTACTTTGGGTGTGGATGCAGGTGGTGGAATCGGCGGCGGTTATGCGCCAGTATACCCGGTGTCTCAGATTTATACATTTGGTGTTAATATAAAACTCTAGTAACATGAAAAAGAAGATATTTTATTATTTCCTGCCTATTCTGGCTTTTATAGCATGTAGTGAGGATTTTACCGAAACGCCCGCTGTGGGAGCCTTAAGTGATGAGGCTTTACAAAACCCGCAGGGAGTAGACCTTTTACTTACCGGAACTTACTCGGCTCTTACGGGAGTTGTAAATAATAATGGAGGAAACCAATTTGCGGTTGGACCAGATAACTGGTGGCTGGATGTAATGAGTGATGATGCTCACAAAGGAAGTACAGATGGAGATCAGCTTGACCTGTTTTTGCTTGAAACCTATGCATTTACTCCTGCTAACCCATATTTATTAGCAAGATGGGAAGCATTATATGCCGGGGCAAACAGGGCGAATGCTGTGCTTAACGTTATTAACGGTATAGAGGGCGAGGACATTTCGGCTAAAGAAGCCGAAGCCCGGTTCTTGAGATCATATTTTAATTTCGAGCTGCAAAAGATCTACGGTAATCCGGCATTTATTTCTGTAGAGAATTATGCGAACAGCAATTTTAATCAGCCAAACCCCGGACCAATCTGGGGAGAAGTAGAATCTGATCTGCAGTTTGCAATAGATAATTTGCCAGATGTTCAAGCCGAGGCAGGCAGACCAACTTCCTGGACTGCAAAAGCCTTTTTAGGTAAAGCTTACTTATTCCAGGAAAAGTGGCAGGAAGCTTTCAACATCCTTCAGGATGTTATCCAAAATGGACCTTACGCTTTAAATGAAGAATTTGTAGCTAATTTTACGGCGGCAGGAGAGAATGGTCCTGAAACAGTATTCGCTGTTCAGTTCGCCGCAGATGGTGGTCAGTCCTTCAATGGGAATGTTGGAGGAACACTTAACTTCCCTAACGCTTTAGGATTCTGTTGTGGGTTTTATGTGCCTACCCAGGATCTGGTAAATGCTTATAAAACCGGGGATGATGGTTTACCATTACTGGACACCTATGCCGATTCAGATATTGCCAATGATTATGGTATTGAAAGCGATCAACCTTTCACGCCGGAAACCGGACCTCTGGATCCCCGTCTGGATTATACCGTAGGTAGAAGAGGTATTGAATATAATGGTTTTGGTTTACACCCTGGTAAAGAATGGATTCGAAACAGTTTTGCTGATATTTCTGGTCCTTATCTACCTAAGAAAAACGTATATCAGGCTGGTGAAGATGAAAATAAAGGTACAGGAGCCTGGGGTCAACAGCACTCTGGTGTGAATTATAATGTAATGAGATTCGCCGGAGTATTGTTAATGGCAGCAGAAGCAGCGGCAGAACTGGGAGATCTTGATACTGCTCTGGATTATGTGAACAGGGTTAGAGAAAGAGCTAAAAACATGTCTGTAGTACAGGCTGAAGATGGTTCGCCCGCAGCTAATTATAATATAGACCTTTACACTTCTTTTCCAGACCAGGACTTTGCTATCAAGGCAGTTAGATTTGAAAGAAGACTGGAACTGGCCATGGAAGGACACCGGTATTTTGATCTTGCCCGTTGGGGAGCAGGTTACATGAAGAACGTAATAGACGAATATATAGCGAACGAAACATCGACCATACCGAATTTCGGACCTAAAACTTCGCCTTTCCAGCAACATATGGTTATCATGCCAATTCCTACAACAGCAATAGATCTCTCGGGAGGTATATTGGAACAAAATCCCGGATATTAATTTTAAAAATATCATGAGATCGCAGGTCAATATAGCGTAACCTAAGTTATTTTTTTAGAGAGCTTGTCTGAATAGGTTTTTAACCTTGATAGACAAGCTCTTTTTCATTAAATTAGGAACTTATTGCCAGATATTATCAATTAACAGATGATCATCGAAAATGAATAAATTTAGCCTCAACTCATTACTTCTCTTTCTAATCTTTATAGTACTGCAGTCCTGTTCTTCAGGTTCTAATGAAACTGTAGATAATCAAAAGCATTTTATCCGGCTTAATCCGGAAAAAACAGGTATACATTTTAAGAATACACTCCGGGAAAATGACAGCCTTAATTATTTTAGTTACTCCTATTTATACATGGGTGGTGGGCTAGCCGCCGGGGATATCAATAATGACGGGTTAACCGATCTTTTTTTTACCGGAAATATGGAGCCTAACCGGCTATATCTGAATAAGGGAAACCTGGAATTTGAAGATATTTCAGAAAAAGCAGGCGTTTCTGGCGATAACCGGTGGTTTACCGGGGTTAGTATGGCAGATGTAAATGGAGATGGTTTTCTAGATATTTATGTATCGGCTTCGGGGAAATTTGGACCCCGGGAAAATCTCCTTTATATCAATAACACAGATGGAACATTTTCAGAAAAAGCTTCAGAATACGGGGTGGCAGATGAGGGGCACAGCGTGCAGTCTACCTTTTTTGATTACGACCTGGATGGAGATCTGGATCTATATGTAGCCAACTATCCGCCAACGAATTTTGACGCTCCCAATCATTTTTACCTTTTTAAAATGCAAAATGTAAAGGATATTGAGACCGATAATCTTTATAGAAATGACCAGGGCAAATTTACCAAAGTTACTAATGATGCAGGGCTTAGATCGTTTGGACTTACGCTCAGTGCCACGGTAGGAGATCTTAACGAAGATGGCTGGCCAGATATTTATGTTTCCAACGATTTTAGTACGCCAGATTATATGTATTTAAATAATCAGGATGGTACCTTTTCAGAAGTATTGAAAGAGGCAACCCAGCAAACCTCATTTTATGGGATGGGTGTGGATATAGCAGATTATAACAATGACGGTCTTCTGGATATCTTACAGATGGATATGGCTGCCAAGGATAATCGCCGTGCCAAGGCAAATATGGCCAGTATGAATCCACAGCTTTTCTGGAGCACGATCAATGCAGGATTTCATTATCAATACATGTACAATGCGCTG
Organism: Christiangramia sabulilitoris; assembly: GCF_007050985.1. Taxonomy (GTDB): domain Bacteria; phylum Bacteroidota; class Bacteroidia; order Flavobacteriales; family Flavobacteriaceae; genus Christiangramia; species Christiangramia sabulilitoris. The sequence continues at coordinate 972,939 of NZ_VHSF01000001.1, read as the reverse complement.
CAAACCAATGCAGGGAATTTAAAAGGTGAGACTCCCTTTTTTAGTAATACGGCCAATCTCGCCGGAGTACAGGCAACAGATTGGAGCTGGGCACCATTATTTGTAGATCTGGATAATGACGGCTGGAAGGATATTTATATTTCCAATGGTACGCGCAGGGAGATCAACAATAAAGATTACTTCAATAAACTAAAAAACGATCCAGCCAAAAACAACGATTTACTGGAAAAATCCCTGGAGATCCCGTCAGAAAGAGTAGATAATTTCGTGTATAGAAATCAGGGAGATATGACTTTTGAGCGCGTGAATGAGCAATGGGGGCTAACTTACGAAGGGTTTTCCAACGGGGCAGTCTATGCCGATTTGGATAACGATGGTGATCTGGAAATTATCGTAAATAATATAGATGATGAAGCCACGGTTTTTGAAAATAAAAACCCTGATGATAATAATTACCTCAAAATAGATTTCAGGGGACCCGATAATAATAAATTCGGGATTGGTACCAGGGTTTATCTAAAGAATGGGGAACAAACTCAATTACAGGAATTAAATCTTACCAGAGGATTTCAGTCTTCAGTGGCTCCTCAGGTGCATTTTGGACTGGGTAAAGATCAAACCATCGGGGAATTAAAAGTAGTCTGGCCAGATAGAAGGGTGGAAATATTAAAGGATATCAGCGTAAATCAAACCCTGACTCTGGATTACAAAAATTCGAAAACAGAAACGTCTTTAGTGCCTGAAAATCCTGAGGAAAAGTTATTTACCACTATTAATGCAGATTCATTGGACCTGGAATATCAACATATAGAAAACAGATATGATGACTTTCAAAATGAGATTCTGCTGCCTCACAAAACTTCGATGTTTGGTCCGGGTATGGCTAAGGGAGATCTGAACGGTGATGGCCTGGAAGATTTATTTATAGGTGCGGCCACACAATATCACCCGGGAATATTTTTTCAAACCAAAAATGGCTTTCAGAAGAAAGAATTCAGGGATATCCAGGAGGATAGGTTATATGAAGATCTTGGTGCTTTAATATTCGATGCAGATAATGATGGTGATAACGATCTCTATGTGGTTAGCGGAGGGAATGAATTTGATAAAAATTCCAAAGCCTTGCAGGATAGATTATACATAAATGAAAATGGTGACTTCAAAAGATCGGTTTCTGCGTTACCTGAGATGCTTACCAGTGGATCACGGGTTTACGCCAATGATTTTGACAATGACGGCGATCTGGACCTTTTTGTAGGTGGCAGATTGGTACCGGGTAGTTATCCTGCACCTGCCAATAGTTATATCCTGGAGAATAATTCTAAGAACGGGCAGGTAAGTTTTAAAGATGTTACCCAAGATATAGCTCCAGATCTAAGCGAACTGGGAATGGTAACCAGTGCCACCTGGACAGATTTTGATAATGATGGCTGGACAGACCTTGTGGTAGCGGGAGAATGGATGCCCATAAAAGTCTTTAAAAATAATAATGGAGGATTTATAGATATCTCTAAACAACTAGGCCTTGCAGATACCACCGGCTGGTGGTTTAGCATCAGAGAAGGCGACTTCGATAACGACGGGGACATGGATTTTATTGCCGGGAACTTAGGTCTGAATTATAAGTATAAAGCCAGTGAAAAAGGAAGTTTTGATATTTATTATTATGATTTCGACGGGAATAGTATAAATGATATAGTGCTAAGTTATTTTAATGACGGCGAAAAATTTCCAGTGAGAGGTAGGGAATGTTCTTCTCAGCAAATGCCGGGAATTAAGAATAAATTCAAGGATTATAATTCTTTTGCTAATGCCAGCCTGGAAGATATCTATACCACAGATTATCTTGAAAATGCCCTGCACTACCAGGTTAAATCTTTTGCCAGTATTTATATAGAAAACCGGGAAGATGGTTTTAAGATCCATCAGTTGCCTGTGGAAGCCCAGATTTCCAATATTAATCAGATCCTGGTGGAGGATTTTGATGAGGACGGGAACCTGGATGCGCTAATTGCCGGAAACCTATTTGCCTCTGAAGTCGAAACCCCAAGGGCAGATGCAGGGATTGGCCTACTTTTAAAAGGAAATGGGAAAGGACAATTCCAAGCGGTGCAGGCAAGGGAATCTGGTTTCTTCGTACCCGGCGATGTAAAGGATATGATCAGGTTAAAAACTGCACATGGCGACTATATAATTTCAGCAAAGAACAATGATAAATTACAGTTGATTAAGGTCAACAAACCTGGATCTTCCAGTAATGAATTAGCGGTTAGTCAATAGCTCTTATCAGGAATGATGATTTAAAAGAAAGCTCTCTATGAATAAAAAGTATGATGCGATTGTTATTGGCACCGGAATTACCGGGGGCTGGGCTTCTAAAGAATTATCAGAGGGTGGATTAGATACCCTGGTTCTTGAAAGGGGAAGAATGGTTAAGCACGTACAGGATTATCCCACCATGAATATGGATCCATGGGATTTTAAATTCCGTGGACAGGCGACCTATGAGGATAGACAAAGGCAGTTAAAACAAGCCAGAACCGGTTACACCACCGGGGAGGCCAGCAAACACTGGTTTGTAGATGATATAGATCATCCTTATAACGAAAAGAAAAGATTTGACTGGATTCGCGGCTATCATGTAGGTGGTAAGTCCCTGATGTGGGCCCGCATGTCTTTTCGATGGAGCGAAATGGATTTTGAAGCAAATAAAAAGGACGGGCATGGTGTAGATTGGCCTATTCGCTATAAAGATCTGGAACCCTGGTACGAAAAAGTAGAGAGATATATTGGGATTAGCGGGAAAGCTGAGGGCCTTCCTCAATTGCCAGACAGCATCTTTACTCCTGAAATGCCCTTAAATTGTGTGGAACAGGAGTTCAAAGAGGGTGTTGATGCAAATTTTGAAGACAGAACAGTTATTCATTCCAGGGCAGCTAATCTCACAGATCCTGAAGGACGCGAAGGCAGAGGCCCCTGCCAGTATAGAAACAGGTGTATTCGGGGCTGTCCCTATGGTGGATATTTCAGTAGTAATTCCTCAACACTTCCTGCAGCTCAGCGAACCGGGAATATAACGCTTAGACCACATTCTATAGTGCATGAGATCATTTATGACGAAGATCAGGGCAAGGCCATAGGGGTAAAGCTGATCGATGCTGAAACCAGGGAGAACCTGGAGTTCTATGCAGATGTTATTTTCTGTTGCGCCGGTGCTATCCCGTCCACCTCGATCCTGATGCAGTCTAAATCTGAACGTTTTCCAAATGGATTAGGTAATGATAGCGGTGAACTGGGGCATAATTTAATGGATCATCATTTTAAAGTAGGTGCGACCGGGATATCAGACAATCATCAGGAAGATTATTATAAGGGAAGGAAACCTGCCGGTTTTTTTGTGCCCCGTTTCCGGAATATAGACCGGGATACTACCATGAAATCATTTGTGCGTGGTTACGGGATGCAGGGCGGTGCCAGCAGAACTGACTGGACCGAAGCAGTAGGCGAAATGAGCTATGGCAAAGAACTTAAAGAAGCATTGCTAAAACCTGGAGACTGGAAAATTGGGGTGAATTGTTTTGGGGAATGCCTGCCTTACCACGAAAACAAAATGACCCTGGATTATGAGAAACCAGACCAATGGGGATTACCTACGGTGACCTTTGATTGTGAATATAAAGAGAATGAGAAAGCGATGAGGAAGGACGCCCAAGAACAGGCTGTAGCTATGTTAAAAGCAGCGGGATTCAGAGATGTACAGGGATATGATGATCCTTGTTATCCTGGTAACGGAATCCATGAAATGGGAACCGCCCGGATGGGTAGAGATCCTAGAACCTCTGTTTTGAACAGGAACAATCAGATACATGCAGTGCAGAACGTATATGTAACAGATGGTGCCTGTATGACTTCTTCAGCATCACAGAACCCTTCATTAACCTATATGGCCATCACGGCGAGGGCTGCGAATCACGCGGTCAGGGAATTCAAAGCCGGAAAGTTTAAAACTAAATATAAGGAAGGCACTTAGAGCAATCGTAACCACATTAATAAAAATCCATAATTATGATCAAAAGAAGAACTTTTATAAAGCAAACTGGTCTTGCCCTGGCTGCTTCAGCAACTCTACCCGGAATGCTATATAGCTGTGAAAGTTCACAGGCCCTGGGGCTGCAGCTTTATTCATTAAGAAATACTATCGGAAATGATGTGCGCGGAACCCTGAAGGAAATTGCCAGGATAGGGTTTAAGGAAGTAGAAACTTATGGATACTCGCCAGATAACCAATTCTGGGGATTCACCGTGCCGGAGTTCTACCAGCTTTTAAAAACCAATGGGCTTACTTCTCCCAGCGGGCATTATGGGGTAGATACCTATTTAAGTAAAGAAGGTACAAGGAATGATTTTACTAAAACTCTGGAGGTAGCAAAAGGCCTTGATCAAAAATATGTGGTTATTCCTTATATCTCAGACCCTTTAAGAACATCGCTTGATGACTATAAGCGAATGGCCGATAAATTGAATGAAGCCGGCCAGATGTGTGCAGAAGCCGGGTTGAAACTGGGTTATCATAATCACGCTTTTGAGTTTGATGATTTCAATGGAAAAAATGGTTATGAGGTATTTTTAGAAAATACAGAAAAGGATCTGGTATACTTTGAAATGGATATTTATTGGGTCGTAAGAGCCGGCAAGGATCCTGCGGAACTAATTCGCAAGTATCCCGGAAGATTTCCACTTTGGCATGTAAAGGATATGAGTCGCTCGAACAACGATAAAAATACAGAAATAGGAAACGGTACTATAGATTTTGCGAAAATATTTGATCTGGCGAAGGAAGCAGGAGGTAAGCACTTTATAGTCGAGCAGGAAAATTTTGAGATGGATCCATATAAAAGTCTTGCGCAAAGTTTTAACTATATAAAGAAGGATCTCCTGTAATTCATGAGTGCAATTTTGAATGAAAGTTTTAATTTTTTTGAGTTATGAATAGAAGACAGGCTTTAAGAAATATTGGATTTGGTGCAGGGATTATGGCTATAGGCCCTGCAACCTTAGGTCTCTTACAGAGCTGTCGTAACTATCCTGATTATGACTGGCAGCCTTTGGTTCTATCTGCTCCCAGTGGCCTGGTTCTAAAAAAGGTGCTCGATATTATTATTCCTGAAACAGATACTCCCGGAGCAAATACGGTTAATGTGCCCAGGTTCATTGATGCTTATATGAACGAAGTGGCTTCGCCGGAGGAAAAATCCAGATTTTTAAGATCTGCTGAAGCCTTTAATCAGGCATTTGAGCATGAAATTAAGAAGAGTGCTGTGAATGCTGAAGCTGAGGATATTGAGAAAGTAATCGGGAAATATTTAAAAGCTGCCCCGGCAGAAAAAGAAGTTTATGTAAAAAGGCTTGGTGAAACCCAGGACCCTATGGATAAAAATTCTGATGTGGAACCCGAAGAACTTTTTTCCAGTGAAGACGCAGATGCTTTAGCCTTTGCTTATTTGAAAAATGTAAGGGATATGGGAATCTGGGCCTGGAAAACCAGTAAGGAGATAGGTGAGAACATCCTTTGGCATGATCCCGTACCGGGGGAATATATTCCTTGTGCACCTATAACCGAACTGGGAAATGGGAAAGCAATGTCTCTGTAATCTCTGGTAATATTATTTTTTTGTTCTTAACTCTCTCTTATGCGAATCTTTATTTTTTTCACTCTATTCCTGTCCTTTAATATTATTAATGCCCAAAATGAGCTGGGAAGATTTGAATTTAATAAGGATATAGGAAATCCGGCAAAGATTGGTTCAGGAACTTTCAATTTTGAAGAGCAGGAATATATTTTAGAGGGAGCGGGAACCAATATTTGGTTTGACCGGGATGAATTCCATTATTTATATAGTGAAGTTGAAGGTGATTTCATAATTACGGCAAATTTCAGGTTTCAGGGAGAAGGCAAAGATCCTCATCGCAAGACCGGGATTATGCTTAGAGAGTCTGATGCCGATGATGCGGCACATGTAAGTGCAGTTTTACATGGTGACGGCTTAACTTCACTACAATGGAGAGCAGTTACCGGAGAAGAAATGCTGGATGAAAAAAATGAAGTTCAGGCTCCAAAATTTGATTATGAGATTCTGCAATTAGAAAGGAAAGGAGATGAGGTGATTATGCGGGCTGCACATAGGGGAGAGCCAATGCAGGTGATAGGTTCAAAAATAATGGACAATCTTGAGGATAAGGTTTTATTAGGGTTATTTATTAATTCCCATAACGCTGAAAATATTGAAAGAGCGAAAGCCTGGAATGTGAGAATAGATAAGCCCGTACAGCACAATTATAATCCCGGGAGGGATGGCTGGTTAGGATGCAGGCTTGAAACAATTAATATTGAAAGCGGAAAACGAAAGATCGTTTATACCAGCGACCGTAGGTTTGAAGCGCCTAATTGGATGCCAGATGGTGAAGAACTTTTATTCAATATGGATGGCTCCTTATTTACAATTCCAGTACAGGGAGGAGAAATAAAAAAACTGAATACCGGATTTGCCGATAATCTAAATAATGATCACGGTATCTCTTTCAATGGTGAATTGTTGGCGATAAGTCATTCTCCTGAAGGTGAAGGTTCAGCAGTGTATATCTTGCCACTGGAAGGTGGAGAACCTCGGAGGATAACCGAAAAAACTCCTTCTTACTGGCATGGATGGGCAGACAATAATGAAGAGGTGGTTTATGTGGCGATCCGGGAAGGTAATCCTACCTATGATATTTATAAAAAATCTATACATGGAGGCGAGGAGGTAATGCTTACTAATACCAAACAGAATGAACATGTAGACGGTTGTGAGTATTCGCCAGACGGGAAGTATATTTACTATAACGGTAGCGCTTCCGGAACCATGCAGATCTGGAGAATGAAACCTGATGGATCTGAAAAGGAACAGTTAACCTTTGATGCCAGTAATGACTGGTTTCCACACATCTCGCCAGATGGTAAATGGATCGCATATTTATCTTTTCCCTCTGATATTCCGGTGAATGCTCATCCATCCTTTAAAAGGGTTAGTCTTAATATTATGCCTGTCGCCGGTGGTGCGCCCAGGGTGATCGCCTATTTATATGGAGGGCAAGGGTCTTTTAACGTGCCTTCCTGGGCTCCGGACAGCAAGCATTTTGCTTTCGTGAGCAATTCCGGTAAGAATTAATCCAGCCTGTAGAAATGTTTTTATTGCAAGGTGGGTGTACATAGTTTATTTTCCAAAACCATCAAATCCAGATCTTTTTCCTGCCAAAACTGCTGAATATCCTTTGGAATTGGTGAAAAAGCGTATGAAAATGCACTAAGAATAATATCCAGGTCTCCATCTTTATCTATATCTCCGGCATCCATTAAGAACCATCTCGCTTCATTAACAGCTTCAAAAGTTGAGGTAGTAAATTCATAGTTTTCTTTATCCTTGTTTTCAAGATAAATAAAGGATCGCAAGGGGTCCTCATTATAATCTGGAAAGGTTGCGATAAGCGCAAAGTCTATATCACCATCCTCATCAAAATCCCTGGCGACTACCCTGGTGGCACCATCCAACGGATAGAAAAACGATTCGGTAAAATTGTTGTTACCATCATTTATATGAATTCTCAATCCATGGTAAGGCTTCAAAATTGGAGTCTTATCAGCATTATCTCCATGAACCGTAGCGATGTCCAGATCACCATCCAGATCGTAATCTATAAGTTCGAACCAGCTTGAGCCATATATCGGGCTGAACCTGATCGCTTTTTCCGAATTAAATTCTAAAGCTTGGTTCTGGTATAAAATGGTAATGCTTTCATCTCCCTGGGAAGTTAAAGCGATAATATCCTGCTTGCCATCATTGTTCATATCTCTAATCAGGGTGCGAATGGTTCCCGGCTGATTAATTAAAGTTTTGTTAGAGAGACTATCCCCCTGTTGTTTTAACAAACTTACTTTACCCGTAAAATGGCCAAATTCACTAATGACAAATTCCGGAGAACCGTCTTTATCAAGGTCTGCTACAGAACTATGAACAGGCCGGTGTAATTTGTGGTTATAATTTTTTACCTGGTCATCTTCTAGGATAGATAATGATCCTGCGGGTCTTTCTGAAGGGTTTAATCTGCCAATTTGAGTAATATATTTCTTCTCTTTGAATTTATTGTATTTGATTATCGGACTGTTTCCTTTTACCGTGCTTTCAATCTGGTTAGATTCAAAATCATACATGATCAGGTTATTCTGAATATCGCCTATGGCAAGCCTTTCCTCTTCAGGTAAGTATTCAAGATAGGTAATATAAGAACCGGGATTTTCATCAAGTTTTAGTGGTTTGGGTTCGAAAAGCGCCAGTGAGCTATTAACATTTAAAGGTTTCTTTGTTTCAGGAAGGCTATCGGGTGCTTTCGATAAAATATAATCCTGAAGGATCTTCCATTCCTCTTCTGTAATTACCGGTGTGGAAGGAAATGTATTCGTCTTCATGATGGCAATTTTTTCTTCAAAAGAAAATCCCTGATAAGGATCGTATCCAGGTGTAGAAAACCCCATTCTTGTGCCCATATCGGGAAGGACAGCTGTTTTCCAGGTATTTTTAGGGAGATCTTGAATACTGGGGCCTATATGGCATCGGGCACATTGTTGATCATAAAGAACCAGGCCCTGAGGTTCTTGTTTTCCTGTACAACTCTCGAGAAAAACAAATAGGAATAAAGATAAGATCGGAAAATAATAGTTTTTATATATCATTATTCTGGGGGGTAAAAAGCGGAATTACTTTATACCTGTTGAATCATAGACCTGAACTTTTTTCCATAGATGTTCAGACTCTTTGATAAATGCTAGATGGGCAGGTTCTTTCTGATATTTATCCTGTTCTTCCCTGGAAGAAAAGCTTAGAATCAGCGAATAGGTATAAGAATTATCCACTACCTCACGGGGAGTTTGTGCAGGTACCCCTATGAATTTAGTCTGGGCATATTTTGAACTGGCTAATAATTGCTTTAGAGATTTTTCAAATGCCTGCCGGTCATCCGGGTTTTCCGGATTATTTAACCAGAAATAAACCACGTGGGTGAAATTTTCATTAAGTTCCAGTGGTTGGTTCTCCTGCCCATATGATACCGTATCGCAGAGAAAGAAAATAATGAAGGCAACTTTTAAGAGACTTTTCATAAAATGATTTTGGTAGTCAACAAGTTACAATAAAAAATAATTTAAGATTCAGGGTTTTTTTGGCATGCTGGTAGATTTGAGGCCAGGGCATAAATAGATATAAAGCATTTTGAAACACCTGAATTTATATTTTAAATTTTCTTTATCTTGAAATAATCGATAAACTTACCGTCATGAAAATTAGACCTCTGGAAATTATTTTAAGCCTTATGCTTCTGGCAAATTTCCCGCTTTATTCCCAGGATGCTGGAAAAACAATTGCAGAAAAACTTGGGTATCCGGCAGATGCTAAATTGCTTATAGTCCATGCCGACGATGCGGGTGTGAGCCATTCAGAGAATATAGCCACTATCAGGGGTATGGAGGAAGGAATCGTGAACTCTGCAAGTATCATGGTGCCATGTCCCTGGTTCCCTGAAATAGCAGATTATGCACGGGAAAATTCAGACACTAAAGATTTTGGTCTTCACCTAACGGTTACCAGTGAATGGAAAGACTATAAGTGGGGGCCAACGAGTTCCAGTAACGAGGTGAAAAGCCTGGTGAATAAACATGGTTATTTTTATCCCTTAACCGATAGTGTTCAGAAAATCGCAGAGGTTACAGATATTGAGAAGGAGATAGATAATCAAATAATCAAAGCTTTAGATTTTGGCATTGATGTAACTCACCTGGATGCGCACATGCTGGCGGTAATGAGCACTCCCGAATTTATGGAAGCTTATATAAAAAAAGGTAGAGAATACAGGTTGCCTGTATTATTAAGTGACCGGCTTCCCGCATTCCAGGTACTTGAAGAAAAAATGGAGTTTACAGATCGTGATATCATCACAGATCATCTATATATGGCCAACCCAGAAATTTATGCTTCACAGGGAATGGAAACGTTTTATGAAAATATTCTGAATGGTCTCGAACCCGGTCTTTCTGTTATTCTTATTCATCTGGCCTACGACAATGAGGAAATGAAAGCAGTGACCAAAGATCACCCTGATTTTGGCAGTAAATGGAGGCAGGACGATCTGGATTTTTTTACCAGTGAAAAAGCCAGGAGCCTCGTGGAAGCAAATAATATCATCCTGGTAACCTGGCGTCAACTTCGAGATAAAATTGTGCGAGCTGAATAATCTGAATCCTGCCTTCTTCAAAAAAAAACCAAATCTAAGCATGCAAATTCCAAGGTCAACTTTAAAATTTTTTCTCCTTTTTTTAGTATTTACTCTTTCTTCTTTCGGGCAAACAAACAAGGTATCCAAACCTGATTTTCTGAAATATGAATATAACACCTGGGTGGATTCAGTAATGCAAACCTTAACCAACCGCGAGAAGATTGCCCAGCTATTCATGGTCCCTGCTTATTCTAATAAGGGCGGGCAACATCTGGAGGAGCTTCTTTCATTGGTTCAAAAAGAAAAGATTGGAGGGATCGTTTTTATGCAGGGAAACCCTGAAAAGCAGGTGAAAATGATGAATCAACTGCAAAAGGCATCACAAATCCCTTTGTTAGGAGCAACAGACGCCGAATGGGGACTGGGAATGCGTTTAAAGCAAACCATAAGTTTTCCTTATCAAATGGCTCTCGGGGCAGTTCAGAATGAAGATCTTATATATAAAATGGGAGAAGAAATAGCCCGGCAACTTCAAAGGGCAGGCCTGCATATGAATTTTGCTCCCGTCGTAGATGTAAATAACAACCCGAATAATCCGGTGATAAATTACCGGTCCTTTGGCGAGGATAAATATAATGTCGTGACTAAATCTCTTGCCTATATACAGGGAATGCAGGATCATAATTTACTTGTAACTGCAAAGCATTTTCCCGGTCATGGTGATACAGACACAGATTCACATTTGGCCTTACCCAGGATAAATCATGATATTAAGAGATTGGATAGTATTGAAATTTACCCTTTCAAGAAAGTAATTGATGCCGGGGTAAGCGGAATTATGGTCGCACATCTGGATATTCCGGCTCTGGACAGCACTCAAACCCCGTCAACTCTTTCGAAGCCAATAGTGACAAATCTCCTGAAGAACCAGCTGGGTTTTAAAGGTCTGGTGGTTAGTGATGCCATGAATATGAAAGGCGTTACCAAAGGGAATGAACCTGGAATTGTGGATAAAGATGCAATCTTAGCCGGTAACGATCTTATTGAGTTTTCAGAAGATATTTCAAAAGCGATTGCAGAAACAGAAAAGGCATTGAAGCAGGGAATTTTAACTGAGGAAGATTTAAATAAAAGGCTTAGAAAAATTCTGGCTGCAAAAAAATGGGTTGGCCTGGATAATTATGTTTCGATTTCGCCTGATGGGATTTACGATGACCTTAATACTAATAATGCGCTTCTTTTGAACAGAAAACTGACCGGTGCATCACTTACGGTACTTAAGAATAAAAAAAATTTATTACCTCTAAAAAGGTTGGACACCTTGAAAATAGCGTCAATATCAATTGGAGAAGAACGGCAAACAAAATTTCAGAAAACCCTGGGTCTTTATACCAGGGTAAAACATTTTCAGTTAGATCGGGAAGCGGGTAAACGGGAAGTATTAAAACTTCAGCAAGAACTTGGAAATTATAATCTGGTCATAATAGGTCTGCATGATTTCAGTATCAGGCCACAGAATGTTTTAAAGCTTTCTGAAGAGGTAAAAGAATTCGTTGCTAAATTTTCGAAGTCCGGTAATACCATTTTCGCCATATTTAAAAATCCATATGTGCTGGATAAACTGGAGAATATCGAGCAGGCCGCCGGGCTTATAGTAGCCTACCAGGATTCGCCGGTTAGCCAGGAGTTAACTGCGCAACTTATTTTTGGGGGAATTGGTGCATCCGGGAGATTACCGGTAAGTATCGGGAAGAAATTTCAATTAGGATCTGGCCTGGATCTCGATGGAGGAATCAGGTTAGGATATACCTTGCCGGAAGACGTAGGCATGGACTCCTTTGTTTTGAACAGCAAAATTGATTCGCTTATGCAGGAAGCAATGGATGCCAGAGCTATACCGGGTGGGGAGGTGCTGGTAGCCAGAAAAGGCATGGTAGTATTTTATAAGGCCTATGGATTCCAGAATTATACCGATACACTTAGGGTGAAGAAAGACGATCTTTATGATCTTGCATCTATCACCAAAATTTCATCGACTCTCCCTGTACTAATGCAACTTGTGGACGAGGGGAAGTTCGATCTCGAAGCCGGGATCAATGAATACCTGCCTTACTTTGAAAATTCCAATAAGGCCGATATTCCATTTCGGGATATTCTGGCTCATCAGGCCCGTTTTAAACCCTGGATTCCATACTGGAAAAATACTTTGCGAAATAATGGTAGTTTTAAATGGAACACCTTTAAGCAGGATTCTTCCCGTAGATTTCCTATAAAGATAAATGACCAACTTTGGCTGCATCGTAACTACAAGAAGAAAATTTTTAAGGCTATCAAAAAATCTCCCCTGGAGAAAGAGGCTGCCTATAAATATTCTGGTTTGGCCTTTTACCTTACTCCAGAAATTATTGAAAGAATTACCGGTGAAAGCTTCAGAAAAGTTCTGGATGAAAGGATTTTTGATAAGGTCGGGGCCTCAACATTAACTTATAACCCGGTCAAAAAATTTCCATTATCGAGGATCATTCCCACCGAGAATGATTTTTTATTCCGGCGCGAAGCCATTCATGGAACAGTTCACGATGAAGGGGCGATTATGATGGGAGGGGTTTCAGGTAACGCGGGTCTGTTTTCTAATGCGAACGATCTGGCCAAGTTAATGCAGATGTATCTAAATATGGGAGAGTATGGTGGTCAGAGATTTATACAAACCAAAACCTTAAAAGATTTTTCTACCACCCAATTTGCAGAAAATAATAACCGCAGGGGACTAGGATTTGATAAGCCTTATCTTAAATATGCAGGAGAAGACAGTAATACTTCTAAAAGTGCCAGCAAAAGCAGCTTTGGCCATACCGGTTTTACAGGGACCATGGCCTGGGCAGATCCTGAAAAAGACCTGGTTTATATTTTTCTTTCCAACAGGGTAATCCCTAACCGGGAAAATACCCGGCTCTATAAGCTAAATACCAAGACAAAAATTCAGCAGGCAATATATGATGCCATTCTTGATTGATTCTCAATTAATTATTAAAAACAAGACTGCGTGTTTTACTGGATTGTGGTAATATTTTAATCATTTACAGTAAAACAGTCCTGTGATGCAAATTAGCTTTGCCGTTTTATAATCATGGAGTGCATTCTCATCTCTAACGGTGCTTGTGTTCGTTCCGCTAATTTCAGATGCTATGATTAACTTTTTTTATTTCGCCTCCATCATTCTCGCCATACTGGGTGTAATAGCTTCCGTTTATTTATTAATTACTCATTTCAAAAAAGGCAAATAGGGCTTTTAAGCGATTTTTTGCTGCGCATATTTCCAATGCTTTTTCAGCATATATGCCAGACCAAAAGTGGTAATCAGGGAAAAGCTGCCATACAAGATTGCTATAAGACTTATTTCTTTGCTCTGCATTAATTGATTTGCCACGAAAAGCGCCAGAACACTATTCTGTAATCCCATTTCCACGGCAATGGTATAGGAGGTTGCATGTTTCAAACCACTAAATTTTCCGATCAAAAATCCGGCTAATATGGTGACCATATTTAAAATCACCAGCGGTATAAACAGATGCAGGTAGTTTAAATAATCGATATTAAATTCTGAATCGTCAGAGAACATTACCACCATGACAGAAACTATAAGGAGTGCCGGTAAGATGAATTTTAAAGGCTGATGAATGTTTTCCAACTGCTTTTCATTTAAAAGCGAATTCACTCCTATACCTGCCAGTACCGGTAACACCACGGTGAAAGATACCTGTTTCATTGTTTCCCAAAAACTGAGATCAAAACTTTGAGCCTCCTGTTCGAAAATAAGAAAGCTAAATTCCAGGATCAGTGGTAAGCTAAACAGGATCAAAAAACTATTAAACGCGGTAAGCGAAATGGAAAGGGCAACTTTCCCTTTGAGGATCTTGGTAACAAGATTGGATGCGGTTCCACCCGGACAGGCAGCAATAAGCATAAACCCGATTTTGTACAATGGTTCTACAGGCCAGAAATAAATTAGTCCAAAAGCAATAGCAGGGAGTATGATAAGCTGTGAAATTAAGCCTGTAATTACCGCCCTGGGATATAGAAAGACTAATCTAAAATCTTTGAATTTTAATTCAATCCCAATCCCGAACATAATAAGTGCGATCGCGGCTGGCATGATGTAATCTGCTGGGTTTTCCAATTTTATGATCAGGTTGTTTTCCCTAAACTAGTAAATATTGACTGCTTAGCTTCAACATTAAGAAAAGTTTGTCGCAATGAAAAAATAAGAATTTTGCTCTGTATATCCTGTTGCCGGCATCAATTGCAAGATTTAGTTGTTATTGGGTTGCTGTACTAAAACTATAGTGATTAAAAGGAAATAAGTAAGGCAGGAGAACTCTGATTTGGCGGAATTTTTTTCAGTTTAAATTCCTTAAATTTGAACGCATTTCAGCATTTTTTATAGATGTATTCAAAATTATGATGAACAATTTTTTGAAAAAGGGACTTTTCTTTCTGCTTCTAATAATCGGTTCTTTTACCCAGGCTCAAATTCAAAATCCGGTAGAATGGGATTATGAAGTTGAGGTGGTGTCTGGGGATGAGTATAAACTTATAATCCATGCCTATATCGAGCAGGGATGGCATTTATATTCTCAGGAACTTCCAGAGGGCGGTGCTTTGCCAACTGTTTTTGATTTTGATGGTTCCGGGAAGAAATATGAATTACTGGGAAAGACTAAAGAAAGCGAAACTGTTACCGAATATGATAATGTATTTGAAATGGATCTAACCTATTTTTCAAATACGGCAACATTTACCCAGAATATTAAGGTGTTAGATTCCAGTCTGGCCAGGATTAATGCAACTGTAGAATACCAGGTTTGTGACGATAAAGCCTGTATTTTCCAGACTAAAGATTTTGAATTTATAATAAATGAAGACGCAATAGAGTCTGAGGTTTCTGAAGAAAGCGTTGAACCGGTTGAAGATAGCGAAGAAGTGAACCTGAATAATCCTGAGGAAAAGAGATCCTTCTGGGGTATTTTTATAGTTGCCTTTTTATCTGGTTTCGCAGCCTTGCTAACTCCCTGTGTTTTCCCAATGATCCCGATGACGGTTAGCTTTTTTACCAAGCAGAGTAAATCCAGGGCAGCAGGAATAAAGAATGCCATTTTCTATGGGATTTCCATTATAGTTATCTATGTTTTCCTGGGATCACTGGTGACCCTTATTTTTGGAGCCGATTCATTGAATGCCTTATCGACTAATGTCTGGTTTAATCTGTTATTCTTCATTTTACTGGTCATTTTTGCAGTTTCCTTTATGGGAGCATTTGAGATCGTTTTACCTAGTAGCTGGGGTACAAAAATTGATTCAAAAGCAGATAAAGGAGGATTGATAGGCATTTTCTTCATGGCGCTTGCGCTCGCGATCGTATCGTTTTCCTGTACAGGGCCTATTGTGGGTACGTTATTGGTTGAAGCTGCTTCAAAAGGGGGGATAGCCCCAATCATAGGAATGCTTGGTTTTTCTCTAGCCATCGCATTGCCTTTCGGTCTTTTTGCAGCTTTTCCAGGCTGGATGAATACGCTTCCTAAATCTGGTGGATGGCTTAATACGGTAAAAGTGACCCTGGGATTCCTGGAACTTGCTTTAGCCTTCAAATTTTTATCGAATGCAGACCTGGTGCTGCAATTACATATTCTGGAAAGAGAAATATTCCTGGCGATCTGGATCGCTATTTTCGGAATGCTGGCCCTCTATTTATTCGGAAAAATACGCCTGCCTCATGATTCGGGAACAGATCATATTTCAGTAGGTAGATTAATCACAGGATTGGTGGCTCTTATTTTTACTATTTATCTAATTCCGGGTCTTTGGGGAGCTCCTCTGAAAATTATCAGTGGATTCCCGCCACCTCTGCACTATAGCGAATCTCCTGATGGTATTGGAGGTGGTAACGGAGGTTTGTTTTCAAATTCTCAAACTTTGCCTGAAGGTGCCAAATACGGGCCTCATGATATTATTACTTTTCACGATTATGAAAAAGGGATGGAGTTTGGCCGGCAAAAGGATCTTCCAGTTCTCTTGGATTTTACGGGGCACGCTTGCGTCAACTGCCGTAAAATGGAAGAAAGAGTGTGGAGTGAACCTCAAATTTTAAATGTACTGAAAAATGATTTAGTGCTCATATCTTTATATGTCGATGATAAACGGAAGTTACCAGAATCTGAACAATATGTTTCCCCAACTACCGGTAAGGAGATAGAAAGTATCGGCAACAAATGGAGCGATTTCCAGATTTCCAGGTACCAGGCGAATGCTCAGCCATATTATGTACTTCTGGATCATGAAGAACAAAAGCTGGTAGCCCCTTCTGCTTATGAGCCAGATGCAGATGAATATTACAAATGGTTAAAAAAGGGAATTGATAATTTTAATAGGTCTGGTAAACCGGCTCAAAATATATTCAGCGCAGAGTCAGACAGCGTAATGATTAATTAATCACTGCTTTTTTTCCGGTAGATACCCTTAAAGGCGGTATTTATAAGAACCCCGTCGGGATTGTATATTTCCCATTCCTGGGTAACACTTCCATTCTCATTTTTGGTCCATTTGATCTGGTTGTAATAATCACCTTTATCGCTACTGGTTATCTCGCTTTTAAGCGTCATTGTATTTCTGGTTCCACTTCCTTTTAGCTTCAGGATATTACCTGTATTGCTTATCCAAAGCTGATTCCAGGTTTTGTCTGAAGGATCGTAATAATTATAACTCTTTCCACTACTATTATTTACGCTTTCCCAATTTTCATTCAGAATACAATTGTCTTCCAGTTTCAAAATTAAATTCTCACCGATCTTCACGTTTTCCTCATTAAATACTTCCCAGTCTCCCACCCAGAAATCGAATTGATCATATTCCTGACTACAACAGGCGCAATCAGAATTCTGGGCAAAACCAAGGCAGGTAAAAAAAAATAAAAGGCTGGAAAGTTTCTTTAATTTCATCTTAAGGTATTTGAATTCAAGATAAGAATTTGAAACTATATTCCGGTTTTAATGATCTGAAAGGCTTGATATAAGCTATCAACAGCTTATACCACTATTTTCTCCCGGTTGGCCTTTTCCGCTTTTTTGATTCTGTTTTTAGATTTCTGGCGTTCTTCTCTCTTTTGAAGTAAAGAGTAGGCCATATATCCGCCCGCTAATAATGAGGCCGCGCCAATACCAACTTTTCCGCCTCTTAGAGCTGCCTTCTTTCCAGCTTTAAATACGAATCCTCTTAATACAAATTTCCCTGCTAATTTTAATATATGTGCTAATCCCATAATCTTTTTTTAATTTTTTCGATGACCCAATCAGGATTTTCCTGTGGGTTTTACTAATAGTTCATTAACATTCACGGTGGAAGGCTGTGAAACAGCATAAAATACGGCTTCTGCTATATTTTTTGCATTAAGCTTTGGTTCATCTCCACCATAATCCTTGTCTTCCAGCAATTCTTCATCGGTAATATCTTCCCGCAGGTCTGTCTCTACGGTTCCCGGCTCGATTGCAGTCACCCTGATATTGAAATCGGGAGATAGTTCCATGCGCATTGCTCTGGATAGTTCTATAACGGCTGCTTTGGATGCACCGTAAACTGCACCGCCGGAAAAAATTTCTTTACCATCAACAGAGGCAATATTTACAATATGCCCATCCATTTGCTTTTTCATAAGTGGCAGGACAGAGTAGATGCATCTTAAAGTTCCTTTTACATTTACTTCAATTGTATTCAACCATTCATCCAGGTGCCTGTTTTTAAGATAGGTGAGAGGCATGATCCCTGCTGAATTTACCAGGATATCGATCCGGTCATATTTTTCAGAAATTTTTCCGAAAGCCTGGTTTACACTTTCCGTGTCGCCTACATCCAGTTCTACGATCATACTTTCTGTAGAAAGTTCATTCTGGATCTTTGCAAGCTTGTCTAAGCTCCGGCTGGCTAAAACCACGATATATCCATTTGAAGAAAGTTTCCGGGCAATCGCTTTTCCAATTCCACTACTGGCACCGGTTATAACCGCTACCTTCTTTTCCTTATTCATACTTTCCTGTTTTAGAGTAATATGAATAATTAAGCCCGAAAACACCGTTAAGATAATTTCAAATAACAGATATTTAACTCTCTGGGGAGGCAGTCAAAATGTTCAGCGTATTATCTTCGTAAAAAATTTAAGTTTGTGAAAAGACTAATATCATATTCCTTGTTAATTCTGCTTTTAGGTGTGGTTGGTTGTAATAAGGATGATAACCTCAATCCGGGAGTGGAAACCTCCACAACGGCTCATTTATACGCCACTTCACATAACGGGGATGTACGGCGGTATGATATTAATTCTGGTATCGTGACTAATTATGCTAATTCTTCTTCAGATATAGAAGGTATCTTTTTTTCTGCGGTAGATGATGCTTTCACCATAGTTTCCAGGTCTTCGGGAATGCTGGAAATGTACCAGGGCATTGGCACACTTGGCGAAGGGGGTACTAAAAACCCGGAAATTATTCTCATGAGTAACCCTGATCTGGAAAGTCCCAGGGATCTTGCGGTCAATGGAGATTTCTATGTGGTTTCAGATAATACAGACCTGGACGGGGATGAAACTACTCCTGAAGGCAGACTTTTTGTATACCGGAAAACTGAGAGTGGCTTCAGCTTAAGGAATACCGTACAGACAAAATTTAAGGTTTGGGGTATAGAGTTCATTGGAGAAGATCTCTTTCTAGCGGTAGATGAAACCAGCAGACTTGCGGTTTATCGCGAATTTCTGAATACCTATATTAACAATCGTATCGCTACGGCAGATAAGATAATTGCTATACAGGGCCTTGTTCGCGCACATGGATTAGATTTTGATAAAGGCACCATGGTAGTATCAGATATTGGAGAGGTAGAATCAAGTTCAGATGGAGGTCTGCATATTATTCAGAATTTCGAGGAGAAGTTTTCGAACACCTCCAATGGCGGATTTATCGGAGCAGAAGAGCAATTAAGGATTTCCGGGGCAAATACATTATTAGGTAACCCGGTAAACCTGGTTTATGATGCCGCCTATAATGTAATCTTTGTGGCTGAAGCCTTGAATAATGGTGGCAGGGTTCTGGCCTTTAATAATGCGACCTCTGTTTCTGGGAATATAGGCCCCGATCTTCGATACGGATTGCAGGGAGTTTCTTCAGTCTTTTTTTACACGGAATAGCCTGCCATTTTTAATAACCAGCTTTTGAATTTATTTTTTTTGAAGCCTTGAATCGTATCTAATTCAGGGTTTTCAAGGCGTTGCTCTTTGGTTTTAAAGCAAGTTTAACGGGAGGAAGAAAAATTTGATATACTTTTGCAATTATAAACAGACAGATGTATGGCTAAGAATTTAGTGATTGTTGAGTCTCCTGCAAAGGCAAAAACTATAGAGAAATTTCTTGGAAGCGATTATAAGGTTGCTTCAAGTTTTGGGCATATTGCAGATTTGCCTACCAAGGAAATCGGGGTGGATACCGAAGGAGATTTTACGCCTAAATATATAGTTTCCAGCGACAAAAAGGACGTCGTCAGGAAACTGAAAGGACTTGCTAAAAATGCTGAAATGGTATGGCTGGCGAGTGATGAGGATCGTGAGGGAGAAGCCATTGCATGGCATTTAGCTGAAGAATTGAACCTGAAGGATGAAAATACTAAACGTATAGTTTTTCATGAGATTACAAAATCTGCGATTCTTAAAGCCATAGATAATCCAAGGAGTATAGATTACAATTTGGTCAATGCCCAGCAAGCCAGAAGGGTTTTAGACCGGCTGGTAGGATACGAGTTATCACCGGTACTTTGGCGTAAGGTCAAAGGAGGTCTTTCGGCAGGCCGTGTTCAGTCTGTTGCGGTAAGACTAATTGTGGAAAGAGAAAGGGAGATCCAGGATTTTAATCCGCAAGCTTCTTACAGGATAGATGCTGAATTCTCAACTGAAGAAGGAAAGTCTTTTAAAGCTAAAATCCCTAAGAACTTTGATACTAAAGAAGAAGCTGAAAAGTTTCTGAAAGAAAATATCGGGGCGAACTTTAAAGTA
The DNA here is from genome assembly GCF_007050985.1 of Christiangramia sabulilitoris. Classification (GTDB taxonomy): domain Bacteria; phylum Bacteroidota; class Bacteroidia; order Flavobacteriales; family Flavobacteriaceae; genus Christiangramia; species Christiangramia sabulilitoris. The sequence goes on along the minus strand of NZ_VHSF01000001.1, from coordinate 952,556 downwards.
GCCGATCTTACTACAAAACCGGCTAAGAAGAATCCAGCACCACCTTTTACAACTTCGACATTACAACAGGAGGCTGCCAGGAAATTATATTTCTCGGTAAGTAAAACCATGACCATGGCCCAGCGTTTATATGAAGCCGGTCATATTACTTATATGAGAACAGATAGCGTGAACCTTTCTGAGGATGCGAGGAAAGGTGCTAAGGAAGAAATCCTGAAGGCTTATGGTGATAAATATGCCAAAGCCCGCCAGTTCAAAGGAAAAAGCAAAGGTGCACAGGAAGCTCACGAAGCTATTCGTCCTACTAATTTTGCTAAACATAGTATTTCTGCAGATCGTGATCAGCAACGATTATACGAATTGATCTGGAAGAGAGCGATTGCCTCACAAATGAGCGATGCTCTTTTGGAAAGAACCAATGTTAAGATAGAAGCAGATAAACATAAGAATCACTTTACCGCCAACGGTGAGGTGCTGAAATTTGATGGTTTCCTCAAGGTATACCTGGAAGGAAGTGATGAAGAGGATGAGGAACAGAGCGGTATGCTTCCGGCAATGAAAGTAAATCAGCCTCTTATCAACGAATTAATAACTGCTACCGAAAGATTTACGCGTCCACCATACAGATATACAGAAGCTTCCCTGGTAAAAAAGCTGGAAGAACTTGGGATTGGACGACCATCTACTTATGCTCCAACCATCTCTACAATTCAAAGTAGAAATTATGTGGAGAAAGGTTCGGTAGATGGAACCGAGAGGGAATATGTGCAGTTCGAGCTTAAAAATGATAAGCTAAAAGAGAAAACATTAACCGAAACCGTTGGTAGTGATAAAGGTAAAATGGTGCCTACTGCTACAGGGATGGTTGTGAATGACTTTCTGGTTAATCATTTTTCCAATATCCTCGATTACAATTTCACTGCGAAAGTAGAGGAAAGCTTTGATAATATTGCTGAAGGAAACGAGGAGTGGACAGAGATGATGAAGGATTTTTACAAAGATTTTCATCCGCATGTTCAGGACGTGGCCAAAAATGCTGAAAGAGAAGTGGGAGAACGAATTCTTGGGAAAGATCCTGAGACCGGGAAGCCTGTGAGCGTTAGGTTGGGTAAATTTGGACCAATGGTGCAAATTGGTAGTGTGGAAGATGAGGAAAAGCCGAGGTTTGCCAGTCTTAGCCCCGATCAGAATATGGAAACGCTTACCTATGAAGAGGCGATGGATCTATTTCAATTGCCTAAGAAGCTCGGTGAATACAAAGGTGAGGATGTTGAGGTAAATAATGGCAGATATGGCCCATACGTAAGATTTGGGAAAACTTTTGTGTCTCTTGAAAAAGGAGAGGATCCGCTGAACGTTGACTTTGATCGCGCCATGGAGCTGATCAAAGAAAAAGAAAAAGCAGATGCACCAATCTATGTATATAAAGAACTGCCTGTCCAAAAAGGGGTTGGTAGATTTGGACCATTTTTAAAGTGGAACAATATGTTCATTAATGTGAACAAAAAGTACGATTTCGATAATCTTTCAGATAATGATATTGAAGAACTTATCGAGGACAAGCTTAAAAAGGAACGTGAAAAACTAATTCACCATTGGGAAGAAGAGGGGATACGTGTGGAAAAGGCAAGATGGGGTAGATTTAATGTAATAAAAGGTAAGACCAAGGTAGAGTTGCCTAAGACTACCAATGCAGAGGAGCTTACGCTGGATGAGGTTAAAGAGATCATAGAGAAAAATACCAAGAAGAAAAAGCCTGCTGCAAAGAAGAAAACTGCTGCAAAGAAAAAATCGGCAGCAAAAAAGAAACCTGCTGCTAAAAAACCTGCCAAAAAGAAATAATATATGGAGTTCGATTTTCTTAGTCCGGTTCATGAAGATTTACTGGATGAAATCAGAAATTTAAACCCACTGGCTATTGGTGCCAATATTAAATTACATACAGAAAGATCTGGAATGCCAGATCTTGAAGCGGTTAATGTCGCTATTTTTGGGGTGAGTGAAAATCGCAGGGCCGAAAAGAAAACAGAGGCTCCCGATTTTGACAGATTAAGGGAAACCTTTTATGGTTTATTTCCAGGCAACTGGAAGCTAAACCTGGCAGATCTTGGAGATATTAGGGCGGGAGCTACGGTGGAAGACACCTACTTCGCCGTGCAAACTTTGGTTGAAAGTCTTATAAAAAACGACGTATTACCTATTATTCTGGGAGGGAGTCAGGATTTGATCTATGCGCAATACCGGGCCTATGATAATTTAGATCAGATGGTTAACCTTGTAAATATTGATAGGAACTTTGATCTTGGTGATGCTGAAAAACCAATTTCCAGTCATTCTTATGTAGGAAAAATCGTAGTTGATCAACCTTATAATTTATTTAATTACTCTACTGTAGGATACCAGACTTATTACAATTCCCAGGACGAAATTGAATTAATGGAAAGGTTATTTTTTGAGGCATACAGGTTAGGAGAAGTAACTTCAGATATATCCCTTATGGAGCCTATACTCAGGAGTGCAGACCTTGTGGGGTTGGATCTTGGGGCAATAGATTCTGCCGCCTTGAACTCTTCTTTTTTTAAATCTCCTAATGGGTTCAACGGCAGGGAGATCTGTGCCCTGTCCAGGTATGCGGGAATAAGTGATAAAATATCCTCTTTTGGAGTTTATGAATACCAGGAACAACTGGGAGAGCAGGCCAATATGCTTATTGCCCAGATTATATGGTATTTTATAGAAGGCGTAAATTATCGTACAAATGAAAATACTATTTCGGCGAAAAAAGAGTTTATAAAGTATCAGGTACCTATTGATGATGAGGTACTTGTGTTTTTTAAAAGTCCTGTTAGTGGGCGATGGTGGATAGAAATTCCATTTTTATCGAATGTAAATACTAAATTAAAACGGCATACGTTATTACCTTGCAGCGAAGCGGATTATCTTGAAGCTTGCAATCAGGTAATTCCGGAACGTTGGTATAAAGCCAAAAGAAAAAACGAAGTCTAAAAATTGTATTCAGACATGATTCTGATTTACGGTATTTTTATCTGAAATATTGTTTTTTAAAAAATAATTAGATAGGTTTACTGCCGTAAATCAAAATGTCTTAACCTAAGATTATTATGAAGAAGTATATTTCGCTCATTGCTGTTCTGGCCTTGCTTTATAGCTGTGGTGGAGGTGATCGTGGACAGCTAGTAGGTGCGGAGGGGAAGAAGTGGAATCCGGAGAAACCTTATGGTATGACATTAATACCGGGAGGCGCTTTCATTATGGGAAAATCTGATGATGACATCGCCGGCCAGAAAAATGCACCACCTAAAACCGTTACCGTTCGTTCATTCTATATGGATGAAACCGAGATAACCAATTCCGAATACAGACAGTTTGTAAATTATGTGAGAGACTCGATCGTTCGGGTTAATCTGGCTATTATGGCTGAGCTTCAGGGCGCTGTGCCCGGGGACGATGGGATTGGTGAATTTGCTTTTGCAGATGCAGATCCTGAAAATCTTACCCCGTATGAAGAGTATATGCTGAATACTTACGGCCAGGGTGGACCTACCGATGACTACGAAAACAGAAAGCTCAATACCGATGTTGAAATATACTGGGATACAGAAGATTATCCGGATGTATATTATGCTGAAGTAATGGATTCAATGTACATTCCATTGGATGAAGTGTACAATGGTCAGCGTACCATAGATGTAAAAAAGCTGAAATTTAAATATTCTTATATGGATATTCAGGCTGCTGCCAAGCAGCAGGGCGGCCGTAGTGATTTTATTAGAAAAGAAGAGGTTGCTGTTTATCCTGATACTACTGTATGGATCAAAGACTTTAATTATTCCTATAACGAACCTATGCATAATGATTATTTCTGGCATAGTGCTTTCGATGATTATCCTGTGGTAGGAGTTTCCTGGAAACAAGCCAGAGCTTTTACTCAGTGGAGAACTAAATATCATAATGATTTCCGCAAAGCTAAAGGAGATGCTAATGTTCCATCTTACCGGTTACCTACCGAAGGAGAATGGGAATATGCAGCCAGGGGTGGACTTGAAGGAGCTTCATATCCCTGGGGAGGGCCTTATACTCTAAATGACCGCGGATGTTTTATGGCTAATTTTAAACCATTAAGAGGGGATTACGCAGCAGATCAGGCGCTTTACACCGTCGAAGCTAAATCTTACGACCCCAACGACTACGGCCTGTACAACATGGCAGGGAATGTGGGCGAATGGGTAGATTCTTCATACGATCCGGGATCGTATGAGTATATGTCTACTATGAACCCAACCGTGAATAATCCTAAAGACAGGAGAAAAGTAGTTCGTGGAGGTTCCTGGAAAGACGTTGCTTACTTCCTTCAGGTAAGTTCAAGAGATTATGAGTACATGGATTCAGCAAGAAGTTACATCGGGTTTAGAACCGTCCAGGATTATCTTGGAACAGATGTAACCTTAAACCAGAAGAATCCATAATTGCAGTTGGAACTTAAACCTATCAATAAAATCAATTAAGAAAATCAAACATTAGAGTTATGGCAAATTCAAGATCAACAAAAAAAGTGACCAATATGGTGTATGGTCTGGGAGCATCTGTAGTTATTTTAGGTGCCCTTTTTAAAATCATGCACTGGCCCGGTGGTAACCCAATGCTTATTTTAGGGCTTATCGTAGAGGCATTGGTATTCGCATATTCTGCATTCGAGCCGATAGATGATGAGTTAGACTGGTCACTGGTATATCCGGAATTAGCAGGAGGTCAGGGAGTGGATAGAAAGGCAGTGGTCGCTGAAGAAAAAGAAGCAGAAGGAATGCTGTCTAAAAAACTTGACGAAATGCTGAAGGAAGCTAGACTGGACGCAGGTCTTATGGCTTCTCTTGGTGAGAGTATAAGAAATTTCGAAGGAGCCGCTAAAGGTATTGCCCCTACCGTAGATTCTATGGCATCTCAAAAGAAATATTCTGAAGAACTAAGTGTGGCCGCTGCACAAATGGAAACCCTTAATAATATTTATAAAGCTCAGGTTGAATCTGCAGCTAAACAGGCAGAGGTAAACCAGGAAGTTGCAGAGAATGCTGGAAGGCTTAAGGCCCAAATGAATTCTCTTACCGAAAATATGGCTTCATTAAATAATGTTTATGGTGGAATGTTAACTGCGATGAACGGAAAAGTTAGAGTCTAATTGATAATTTTTCAATTAAGCTGTTATATTAATTTAAAAACAACTAATTAGACATGGCATCCGGAAAACAATCGCCAAGGCAGAAGATGATTAACCTAATGTACCTGGTTTTCATCGCCATGATGGCACTAAACATGTCCAAAGAGGTACTTACCGCTTTTGGACTTATGAACGAGAAACTTGATAAGACCGCTGAAAACTATACTGAAAGAAATTCGGCTTTAATGGCAGGTCTTGCTACTAAGGTTGAAGAACAGCCTGCAAAATATACCAGCATCAAAGAGGATGCAGATAGAATACACGAGTTGTCCACCAATTTCACTCAGTATATCGAAGGAATCAAAGAAGAGTTACAGGCTTCTGTAGATGACCCTAAGGATTACGAGACGATGGACCAGTCTACCGTTATGGATCAAATGTTCTTCCAGTCTGGTAGGATCTCCCCGAAAGGAGAAGAATTTCTGGCACAAATACAAACGTATAGAAACGGAGTGTCTGAAATTCTTGAAGATGGATATGGTAGTATCGCTAAGAAAGTGAATATTCAAAAAGAATTTGCCACAGATCCAGAGAATGTGGAAGGAGCGAAGGTACCTTGGTTAAAGTATAGATTTGAAGGATTTCCGTTGGTGGCTTCTATTACCCAGCTTACTCAAATGCAGGCAGACGTAAAGAGCACCGAAAGTGAGATTCTTTCGTCAATGCTTTCAGGTCAGCTACAGAGTGACGTTTCTCTTGATAACTATGAGGCTATCGTAATTCCTTCTAAGCCAGCTTTCTTTAGTGGAGAGAATTTTTCCGGTAAAGTGGTATTAGGTCGTTTTGATAATACGCTTCAGTTTGAGAACGTTGTTATCAACGGTAAAGAAGTAAAAAGCTTAAAAGATGGTCAGGTTGTTCTTGACTTTCCTGCAGGAAATGTAGGGGAGCAAAAGATCAACGGTAAACTGGAATATCTTGAAGATGGTGAAACCAAGGAAATTCCGGTAGATGGATCTTATACAGTGATACCACTACCTAATTCTGCGGTTATCTCTGCAGATAAAATGAATGTGGTATATCGTGGGGTGCAGAACCCTATGACCATTTCTATTCCTGGGGTAAGCAGCGTAAGTGCAAATGCTCCTGGTCTTAGACAGTCTGGCGGTGCGGGAAGCTACCTTATGGATGTAACTACTTTGCAAGCCAGAGAAGTTACCATTAGTGTTAGCGGAACTTTACCTGGAGGTAAAACAGTTTCAGATAAGAAAACATTTAGAGTGAAGGATATTCCAAGACCTGTAGGAACCATTCGTGGGGAAGACGGTGCTGTTTCCATGCAAAGGAACAGTCTGGAAATCGCCACGGTAGGCGCAAGTCTTCCAGATTTTGATTTTGACCTTAACCTAAATGTGACCGGCTTTAAATTTAAAGTTCCGGGGCAACCAACCATTATTGTTAATGGTAGCAGGTTGGATGACAGAGCCAAGGCGGCGCTTAGACGTGCCGGTAGAGGTGAATCTGTACAGATTTATGATATTTCTGCTTCGCTTGCAGGTAACTCAAGCTATAAGCTGAAGAAAGTGGCTCCGGTAGTTATAGAGCTTACTAACTAAAAATTATTTAAAATGAGCTTGAAAGAATATTTTGTATATGGGTTTGTGTTGATGCTGGGTGTCTCTTCTTTCGGTCAGGCAAACATTCTTAACGCGAATAAACCTGAAGATATCGGTAAGAAATCTGAAGTTCAGGCGTTGGTAGATGAAGAAGATAAACCATTGGAATATGGGTATGTAGGTGATCGTGATATTCTTTGGTCTAAAGGAACATGGGAAATTATCGATCTGGATGAAAGGGTTAATTTTCCTCTTTATTATCCCATCGACACCAATAATATAGGTGCTAACAGGAGGTCTTTATATGATGTTCTCGTAAAAGCCATTAAGGAAGGTAAGATTCAGAATATCTATGCAGATTCTTATTTCACAGAAAAAAGAACTTTAAAAGATATCCGGGCGACCCTTTCTAAAATTGATACTACAGATCTTGGAATCGAGCAGTACAATGCTGGTGAACAGGTTGATGAGCAGTTTATAGATCGTCGTGATCTTGGATCTGCTGATATCGCCCAATATCACATCCGTGGAATCTGGTATTTCGATAAGCGCCTTGCTGAACTTAAGTACAGAATTCTTGGAATAGCTCCGGTTGCTCCAGATGTTAACTTCATCGATTCCGGTCAAACCGATCTTGTTGAGTTATTCTGGGTGTGGTTCCCTGATGCAAGAGAAGTATTACACGAGGCAAAAGTTTTCACAGGTAATAATACTGCCCAGGTGGTTTCTTTTGATCATTTACTGAATTCCCGAAGATTTAACGGGGTGATTTATAAGGAAGATAATGTTCAGGGTGATCGTGAGATCGATGAGTACATTGCAGATAATGCATTTATGCAGCTTCTGGAATCGCAGCGAATCCAGGAACAGATCAGGAATTTTGAACAGGATATGTGGAGTTACTAACTCCAGATTATAAAAATACTAAAGCGCCTTTTTAAGGCGCTTTTTTTATATCTGCTTTTGATTAAGAACATAAGCCTTAATATCTTTGAACAATGTTGGATCATATACTTGTAGGGCTTGGCTTAAGCGGGCTGGCTGTAGCCGAAGAGCTCGAAAAAAGAGGCAGGGATTATGTAGTTTTTGAGGATAATTCCCAAAGCTCCTCTTATGTCGCGGGTGGAATTTTTAATCCGGTAATCCTTAAAAGGTTTACTGCTGCCTGGAATGCCGCAGAACAAATGAAAACGGCTTTGCCCTTTTACGAACATTTGGAAAAAAAACTGGGAGTGCATTTTGTTCATAAATGGAACATCTATCGAAGATTTCATTCTGTTGAAGAACAAAACGACTGGTTTGTCGCTACAGATAAACCTGGTGTGGCTCCCTTCCTGGATCCGGAATTAAAAAGAAATAAAAACCCTAATCTCGATGCGGGGCATGCGTTGGGAAAGGTATTGCATACAGGCAATATAGATACTGAATTATTACTTGATAACTACAGGGCGCACCTGGCTAAAAATGGTCTCCTTAAGAATGAACGTTTTGACCATGCAGCCCTGGTTATAGATAATGATAAGTTTAGCTATAAAGGTCTCGCTTCAAAAAATATTATTTTCTGCGAGGGTTTTGGTCTAAAGAAAAATCCATACTTCAGTTATCTGCCATTGCGTGGTAACAAAGGTGAGTATATTACCATACGGTCTAAAGAACTCAAGCTCGACTTTGCGGTAAAGTCATCGGTCTTCCTTATGCCTCTTGGAAATGACCTCTACAAAGCAGGTGCAACCTACGATCATGAAGATAAAACTCCTGTGCCAACGGAAAAAGCAAGACTTCGTTTGATAAACGAACTCAGGAAATTTATAAAATGTGATTTTGAGGTGGTAGATCAGGTAGCAGGGATACGCCCGGCTACTGCAGACAGGAAACCCCTGGTAGGTGAACATCCCGAAATATCAAATATGTATTGCTGTAATGGTTTTGGTAGCAGGGGTGTTTTGATAGCCCCTAATGTGTCGCTGGCACTTTTGGATCATATCGAAAATGATATGGACCTGGATACCGAGGTAGATCTGCGGCGCTTTACAAGAAAACATTACCGCCAGGGCTAATTACCCGCCTCAGATTTTTTATAATTAAAGAACAGGTTGATCCAGATATTTCTTGAAGCACGCATTATCACCGGCATAAAAATTATTAGCGTACCCACAATACTGAAAAAGGCTGTTAATAATGTTGAATTCAAAAATACATAGGCAATTATAAAAGCTGCTACAGCGAAGGCAATTCCCACCCCGTAACTCACATACATAGCCCCGTAAAAAAAAGAAGGTTCGATCTTATATTTTGTTCCGCAATGACTGCATCTTTCATGCATGTCATACACCTTGTTGAGTTTATAAGGGTTTGATTCCTTATACATACTCTCTTCCTGACAAACAGGACAAGTACCGGTGAAAATGCTGTAGATCTTAGTTCCCTTAAGTAGTCCCATCTTATTTTTTTTGCATCACAAATTTAAGCATCTTTGCAAAAAATATGCGTTAATGCTTAATATTCATAATCTTTCAGTTTCATTTCAGGGAGAATATCTTTTTAAAGAGGTTAGTTTCAGGCTTGGGCCTGGCGACAGAGTGGGTCTTATTGGGAAAAATGGTGCAGGGAAATCTACTTTATTAAAGATAATTTCCGGAGACCAGGAATATGATTCGGGGCAGATCGCTAAAGATAAAGAGCTGCGAATAGGGTTCCTGAAACAGGATCTGGATTTCGAACAGGGAAGAACCGTGCTGGATGAAGCGCACCAGGCTTTTGAGGAGATCAAAATGCTGGAAGGAAAAATGGAGAAGATCAATGAGCAGCTCGCCACCAGGACAGACTATGAAAGTGAGTCTTACAACCAGTTAATCCAGGATCTTAGTGAGATCACTCATCAATATGAGATCATTGGAGGTTATAACTACGAAGGAGAGACCGAAAAAGTGTTACAGGGTCTTGGATTTGAAAGAGAGGATTTTGAAAGGCTTACACAAACTTTCTCCGGAGGATGGAGAATGAGGATCGAATTGGCCAAACTATTACTGCAGAACAATGATATATTGCTTCTGGATGAGCCTACCAACCACCTTGATATCGAAAGTATCATCTGGCTGGAGAATTTCCTGAACAACTATGCAGGTTGTGTGATGCTTGTTTCTCACGATAAAATGTTCCTGAATAATGTGACCAATCGAAGTATTGAGATTTCCCTTGGGAGTATCTACGATTACAGGAAACCATATTCAGAATTTATTGAATTCAGGAAGGAACTGAGGGAACAACAGCTTGCGGCCCAGAAGAATCAGCAAAAAGAGATAGAGAATACAGAAAAACTTATTGATAAGTTTCGTGCCAAGGCTAGTAAAGCATCGATGGCCCAGTCTTTAATAAAGAGACTGGATAAAATAGATAGAATTGAAGTTGATGAGGACGACAATGCTGTAATGTCTGTTAACTTTCCAATTTCGGTAAACCCGGGGAAAGTGGTGATCGAAACTGAACACCTGGGAAAATCGTATGGGGATAAGCAGGTTTTAAAAGATGTGAACCTTCTTATTGAACGTCAAAGTAAAATAGCTTTTGTGGGCCAGAATGGGCAGGGGAAAACCACTTTAGCCAAGATCATAATTGGTGAGATCGAGCATGAAGGAAAGCTGAAACTGGGTCATAATGTACAGATCGGGTATTTTGCACAGAACCAGGCTGAATATCTTGACGGTGAAAAAACCGTTCTCCAAACCATGGAAGATGCTTCCAATGAAAAAAACCGCATGAAGGTGCGGGATATGCTTGGAGCATTTTTATTCAGGGGTGATGAAGTAGAGAAGAAAGTTAAGGTCCTTTCCGGGGGAGAGCGAAACAGGCTGGCACTTTGCAAGATGTTACTGGAGCCGTTCAATGTGATGGTAATGGATGAACCTACCAACCACCTTGATATAAAATCCAAGAATGTTCTAAAGGATGCTCTTAAAAATTTTGAAGGTACTTTGATAATTGTATCTCACGATCGTGATTTCCTCCAAAATCTAACCAGCAGGGTCTACGAATTCAGGGATCATAAAATTAGGGAGTATCTTGGTGATATTGATTATTACCTGGAGCAGAGAAAGCTTCTGGATATGCGTGCCGTTGAAAAAAGTGATAAGGTTAAAGCTTCGAAAAAGAAGGATAACCAGGAAGAGAAAAGGTCTTTTAACGATCAGAAAGAAATCAAAAGGCTTAAAAACCGGCTTAGTAAAACTGAGGCTAAGATCACCAAACTTGAAAAAGATCTGAAAGCCAAAGATAAAGAGCTGGCAAATAATTATGAGAAAACCGTCACCAAACCAGATTTTCTAAATAATTATAATGATTCGAAAAAGAAACTCGAAAAGTTAATGGCTGAGTGGGAGGAACTTCAACTCGATCTCGAGCAAATTAGCTAGAATTTACTTATCTTCAGATTAAACCATAGGGACTCATCTAAGTCCTAGTACTGTTATGGATAAACGTAAGATCATTCTTTCCGCACTCGGTGTAGTGCTGGTAGTTGCTGCTATTTTCGGCGCAAAATTAATTATAGATAGTAATGTTAAGGAGAAGCCTCCTGTTGCCAAAACCGTCAAAAGCGTCTTTGTGGACACGGTGGAAAATACTACGGTACCAATCGTGGTGCCGGCAAATGGTAATATTACTGCACTGCATAGAATGGATCTTTATTCTGAAGTTCAGGGGATTTTCAGGTATAGCAGCAAGGATTTCAGGCCGGGACAGAAATATCGAAAAGGGCAGGTTTTGCTGAGTATCGATTCTGAAGAATACCGGGCAACGGTACAGTCGGCTAAGAGTGATCTGTACAATAATATTACCTCCATTATGCCAGATCTGCGTCTGGATTACCCGGATGCTTTTCAGAAATGGGAAACCTACCTGAAGAATTTTGATATGACCAAACCTGTGCCGCCTCTTCCTGAAACTTCTACAAGCCAGGAACAGTATTTTATTACCGGTCGGGGAATTGTATCTGCTTATTATAATGTCAAGAATCTGGAAGAGCGCCTGGCTAAGTATGCTATCATAGCTCCTTATGACGGGATACTTACGGAAGCTTTGGTGAATAAAGGCACATTAATACGGCCAGGACAGAAACTAGGGGAATTTATAGATCCCAGCGTGTATGAGCTCGAAGTGTCTATTGCAAAGAAATTCAGCGATGTTCTCGAGGTGGGGAAAGCTGTAAAACTTCAAAACCTGGAAGGAACCAAAACCTACGAAGGAACGGTTAGCCGAATCAACGGCAAAGTGAACCAGGAAACTCAAAGTATTAGGGTTTTTATTAAGGTGGAAAACCCTGAATTGAGTGAAGGGATGTATCTGGAGGCACAGCTTGATGCCAAGGAAGAAAAAGATGCTATCGAGATCCCTAGAGAACTTCTGGTAGACCGGTCTAAAGTTTACGTGGTGCAGGACAGCACCCTGAATCTTGTAGAAATCGATCCCGTTTACTTCACTAATAATACAGTGGTAATTAAAGGACTGGATAACGGGACTAAAATTTTATCGGCAAATGTACCGGGTGCTTATTCGGGGATGCTGGTAAAGATCGAAGGACAGAAAGACCTGCTTAAAAAAGAACAGTCTTGAGAAAGTTAATCAATTACTTTATAAAGTTCGGGGTTGCGGTAAATGTCGTTATCATGGCTTTTGTCATCTTCGGGGTGATAGGGATCATGAATATGAAGTCTTCCTTTTTTCCACTTCAGGACTCAAGGATCATAAACATAAGTATAGCCTACCCGGGATCTGCCCCGGAAGAGATAGAGGAAGGTATTATTCTTAAAATTGAAGACAACCTTAAAGGTCTCGAAGGTATAGACCGGGTAACTTCTGTAGCCCGTGAAAGCGGCGGATCTATCACCGTGGAGATAGAACGTGGCGAGGATATAGATGCCATGCTTACCGAGGTAAAAAACGCAGTGGATAGGGTGCCTACCTTTCCCGGCGGAATGGAACCACTGGTGGTTTCCAAACAGGAATTTATCAGGGAGACTATAAATTTTGCGGTAAGTGGTGATAATGTTCCTCTGGCAACCTTAAAACAGATTAGTCAGCAGATTGAAAATGACCTGCGTCTTCTCGACGGAGTATCGCAAATAAGTATTTCAGGTTTTCCTGAGGAAGAGATCGAGATCGCGGTGAGTGAAAATGATCTGCTCGCCTATAATCTCACTTTTGACCAGGTGGCCCAGGCGGTGCGAAATTCCAATATACTTTCTACCGGCGGTACGATTAAGACCGATGCTGAAGATTATCTTATCAGGGCTAATAACCGCGCTTATTATGCCGATGCTTTAAACGATATAGTCCTCAAGTCTAATTCTACAGGTGAGATAGTACGCCTGGGTGAGGTAGCTACTGTAAAAGATCAGTTTTCTGAAACGCCCAATGCGCTTTACTTCAATGGCAATGTAGCGGTAAATATCTCGGTTAGTAATACCAGTAGTGAAGACCTCCTGGCTACTGCTGAAAAGATCAATGAGTACGTTGACGAATTCAATCAAAAAAGCAGTAATGTTCAACTGAATGTAGTAAATGACCAGTCCATTACCCTGAATCAACGTACCCAGTTACTCGTGGAAAATGGGATCATGGGAATGTTATTGGTCTTATTCTTTCTTTCACTTTTTCTGAATATCAGGCTGGCTTTCTGGGTGGCTTTTGGACTTCCAATCGCCTTTTTGGGAATGTTCATTTTCGCCGGTTCTCTGGGTGTAACCATCAATGTATTGTCTTTATTCGGGATGATCATTGTGATAGGTATACTGGTAGATGATGGTATAGTTATTTCTGAAAATATATATCAACATTCAGAAATGGGAAAAAGCCCGATTAGGGCCGCCCTGGATGGAACGATAGAAGTGCTTCCCGCAATTCTTTCAGCCATAGTGACTACGGTACTGGCATTTTCAACTTTTCTTTTCCTGGACAGCAGGATAGGAGAATTCTTCGGAGAGGTTTCTACCGTGGTTATCTTAACCCTGGTAATTTCATTGGTGGAAGCATTGATAATTCTTCCGGCGCATATTGCACATTCAAAAGCCTTAAAAAAGCCTGAGACCAACGGACGTCCAAAAAGAGGTATAGCCAAATTCTTTGAAAAGATGAAGGTGGCTAATAAGTACGGGGATCGCGCGATGTCATATATGAGGGATCGTATCTATAGCCCGGTGCTTCGATTTGTCCTAACCCAGCAGGTGATGGCCCTGGCCATTCTCTTGGTTGTGCTCGTGCTTACCATCGGAGCTATTGGAGGTAACTGGATCAGGGTGACTTTATTCCCAAGTATAGCCAGTGACAGGGTAAGTATAGATCTTTTAATGCCTGAAGGGGTCAACCCGGCCAGAACAGATTCTATTATTTCTATGGTGGAGGCTGCAGCCTGGAGAGTGAATGAGGAATATACCGAGAAACAAACTGGCAATAAGCAGGTGGTGGAAAACATTATCAAGCGAGTTGGCCCGGGGAATAATAAAGCTTCCTTACAGGTGAATTTACTGCCCGGTGAAGAAAGGGATTTTGGCTCTCCGGAAATTACCAATGCCATCAGGGACGAAGTAGGTCCTGTTTTTGGAGTGGAGAATCTTACGTTCGGTTCCGGTGGAAACTTTGGTGGGTCACCGGTTTCGGTCTCATTATTAGGGAATAATCTAAGTGAACTGGAGGCGGCTAAGGAAGAACTGAAACAAAATCTTGAAAACAACTCCCTGCTGAAGGATGTTACAGATAACGATCCCAAGGGAATCAAGGAGATCAATGTTCAGCTTAAAGATAATGCCTATGCCCTGGGTCTGGACCTGGGTGAGGTAATGCGGCAGATTAGAAACGGATTCTTTGGGGCACAGGCGCAACGTTTTCAGAGAGGACAGGATGAAATTCGTGTTTGGGTAAGATATGATCTGGAAAACAGGTCCTCAATCAACGACCTGGATGATATGAGGCTGGTAACTCCTACCGGAGACAGGGTGCCCTTTGATGAGATCGCCACTTACGAAATAGTTAGAGGAACAGAGTCTATTAGTCACCTGGATGGAATGAGAGAGATCAGGGTATCTGCAGATATGGAAGATCCTAACGGCAGTTCTACCGAAATTCTTGAGGATATCAGGACAAATGTGATCCCCCCAATCCTGGATAAATATCCAAGTATAACTGTCTCTTATGAGGGGCAGAATCGGGAAGCATCTAAATTGTCAAGTTCTGCCGCAGCGGTTATTCCTATTATCCTTTTCCTTATTTATGCCACGATCGCATTTACCTTTAGAAGTTACAGTCAGCCATTATTGTTGATGATCATGATCCCGTTCAGTATTATCGGGGTTGCCTGGGGACACTGGTTCCATGATTTCCCGATCAATGTACTTTCCTTGCTGGGAATCATTGCCCTGGTGGGGATAATGGTAAATGACGGGCTTGTGTTAATTGGAAAATATAACAGTTTCCTTCGGGAGGGGATGGATTTCAAAAAAGCATTATATGAGGCGGGAAGATCGAGGTTCAGGGCTATTTTCCTAACCTCGCTAACAACCATAGCAGGTTTGGCGCCACTCTTACTTGAAAAAAGCAGGCAGGCGCAGTTCCTTAAGCCTATGGCAATCTCGATTTCCTACGGAATTGCCGTAGCTACCATATTAACCTTATTACTATTACCATTACTAATCTCCATTAATAATAGTATTAAAGTAAGCGGCAGGTGGCTCGCCACCGGGGAAAAACCTTCCAAAGAGGATATGGAAAGAGCTATTAAAGAGAAAAAAGAAGAAGCAGCGCATGAAAATATTACATAGGTCTCTTTTAATAATTATAGCACTTGCTTCTATTTCAGTCTGGTCGCAGCAAGCTGAACTTACCAAAGAAGAGGCGATCGCGCGCGCCCTTGAAGCTAACTTCGGTATAGAAATAGCCCGGAACCAGGTGGAGATCGCAGAGAATAACCAAAGCATTTTTAATTCTGGGTACCTGCCTACGGTAACCGGTCTTGCCGGGGCAGGTTATGACCTTAATGACAGGATTACAGAGCCAGAGAACGGCGATGTGGTTGATCAGCGGGGGATAGAGAACAATCGTTATAATGCCTCCATTAATTTAGGTTATACGCTCTTCGATGGGCTGGGTAGATTTTATAATTATAAAAGCCTTAAGGAACAATATGACCTTTCACAACTTGAAGCCAGGGAAACGGTTGAAAATACTGTACTCCAGATCATGAGTGTTTATTATGAGATCGCCAGGCTTTCAGAAAATATTGAAGTACTGGAAGAAACCCTCCAAATTTCCAAGAACAGGGTGACCAGGGCAGAGTATCAATTCGAATACGGGCAGGCTAACAATCTGGTGGTGCTAAATGCCAGGGTAGACGTTAATAATGATAGTATTGCCCTGATCGAAACCGGACAGCAACTAAGGAATACTAAAAGAGACCTGAACGTGCTACTGGATCGAGATGTGACTAATGTAGATTTTGTAGTAGATACAACGGTAGCATTTGTAACCGACCTTGAATTGCAAAATTTTATTGAGGAGGCAGAGTTGAATAATGTTTCATTATTGCAGATCGAACAAAATCTGGAAATAAGCGATTACGACATTAAAATCAGTAAATCTGGCTATTTGCCCGTTGTAGATCTAACAGGGTCTTATGGCTGGAACCGCAACCGAAGTGCCGCCACAGCATTCTTTCCGGGTTCTACCACGACTACCGATGGTCTCTCTGCCGGAGTGAGTCTGAGATGGGACATTTTTGATGGAGGAAGGACCAGTGTTCAGGTTCAGAACTCAAAAATAAGATATGAGAATCAGCAGATCCTGAAAGACCAGCGCAAGACCGAAATTAGAAGAGATATTGCCAATGCACTGGGTAATTATCAAAATAAACTTTATATCCTGCATGTACAGGAAGATAATGTAAGAACTAATCTGGATAATTTTAACCGGTCTGAAGAGCAATACAAACTGGGAAGAGTTACTTCCATAGAATTCCGGCAGGCACAAATAAACCTGCTCAATGCGCGTACCAGTCTTAATCTGGCAAAATATGATGCCAAATTAGCCGAATTACAGGTACTGCAGTTAACCGGCCAATTGCTGAATGTAGAATTGTAGCTATGTTTGAACATTTTTTTCAATGTCTGTATTGCTGGGAAGAGGTATCTGTACTCCTTGATCCTTCGGTTTCTTCTCAAACCTATATTGAGGATTGTGAGGTTTGTTGCCGGCCTATAGAATTTCAGGTGGCTTTTGAAGAAGGCGAACTGGTAGAATTCCAGGCATCTGATATTGAACAATAAATTAAACATTTGGAAATATAACTTAGCGTTATAATTCTTATTTTTAGGTTTAAGTTAAAAATATGACGACAAGTTTTGAATTAGCCGGGCATGTAGTGGGCATCATGGTAGATGAAGATGTAGACCAGGAATACCTTGACAAAATTCATGGGATCATCGAGAAAAAACTCGCGGTAAATGATAAGATCAATCTTTTTTGTGAGATCATGCCTAACAATGAGGTGCCACTGAAATATTTCTTAAGAAATATCAGGTTCAAATTTGAACATTCAGACCAGATAAATAGGCTGGCCATGGTTACAGATTTGAATTGGGTGAGGGGATTTATGGATGTCGATAATTTTTTTGTTTCTACTGAAGTGAAGTCTTTTGAACTGAAGGACAGGCTCGAAGCAATTCAATGGATATCAATGTAGATTTTTTATTAAAAAAGTTTGGTGTAATCACAAAAATGATATTATATTTGCCGTCCAATATAGCGGGATAAGAGGTTGCTCAGGCAACTTTAGCGTAAAAACCGCACATCGGGATTATAACCCGAAATTTGAAAAATATATTGGAATACATATCGCGGGATAGAGCAGTAGGTAGCTCGTCGGGCTCATAACCCGAAGGTCACTGGTTCGAGTCCAGTTCCCGCTACTAAGAATATAAACCCCTGAAATTCAGGGGTTTTTTTATGAGGTAAAGTCACTATTTCCCCTGATGCCTTCGGACAGTTTGCGCTACTAAAACAAAAAACCACCTCTCCTGAAGGTGGTTTTTGTTATTCAGCAATTTATAAATTATGTTCCCTCACTTAAAGAGAAACTTCCGTCTCAATTAAAGTTAGTAAGAGTGATAGTAACGGTCCAGACTCCAGGAGTTCCTTCTGTAGTTACACCTGAAAAGGAATCAGGCTCATTAGAACCATTAAGTGTCTTATTTAAAACTGTGGCACCATTTGCATCTGTTACAACCATTCGAAAAGCCCCAGAGGCTGTAGTTGTAATGTCGGCATTATATTCGGCAGTACTTAAGTTATTTTGCCAGGTAAAACTTCTGGTGATGCTGCCACCTGTACCTGTAAAGTCTCCATTGATATCTCCGAAAAAATCATCATCATTTTCAACAATGCAGTACCATTAACTCTAACCACTGGTTCGGATGCGTTATCGTCACTACTACAACCAATAAAAATTGAAGCGAAAAATAGTAGTATTAAACCTGTTTTAAGAAATGGACTGAATTTCATATGGAATAATTTATGGTTAAGATTGTTCTAATTTTCAATTTCCAATTCGGTAGCTAAGTCCAAACCATCAGCGACAATATCAAAGATTTCGCTGTTCTGGGTTTCACTTATAACTATTACTCCATCTAACTGATTAGCATCCGCCATCATGTCATCAGTAACTTCCGCGAACCATATTGAAGGGTCAAATGTAATTTGAGCTATTGCAGATTGATTCTCAGTAAAAACTATGGTTCCTTCCCTTTCTACCTCAAAGGTTTCACCTGAGTTAAATTCGAACCGCACTGGCAGAACATTACCCTCTGGTGATGAATAAGTACCTATCAAAACTACTGAAGGGTCATCATTTTCATCCAGTATTTCCAGTTCAACGCTAACTTCTTCATAAGTTCCAGCAGGAATTGTAATGTTTCTAATATCTGGCGAAGGAATTCCTGTTGCAAAATCTATTACTATAGTTCCTTCCAGTTCAAATTCCACAGATTCAATATCATTTTCAGATTCTGCCTCAAATTCCATAGCCGTCAGTGTAATAAAGCCTTCATTAAAAATAAAGCTTCCACTTGTCGCTTGTCTATTAAACAAAGCTGATTGAGAATTTGTGCTAAACGATGAAGTTACCGTTTTAAAATTCACCGACAATCCTGGTTCATTTGAAGAATCATCTGAACTACAAGCCAAAATACCGACCAATAGGATGATTAATGATAATTTTAAATATAACCCTTTCATTTTGTAGGTTTTAGATTACTAATGAGGCAAATATATATAAATCTTGTAAGGTAGACCTGGATATACATTTTTAGATATGCATAAGGGCAGATACCAACTTCAAATCTTGAATAAAATGGTTCGATATTCCAATTTTTTCCGCTACTAGAAACCCTTTCAGGAAACTGAGAGGGTTTTTTCATTAATAAGGTCTACTGGTTCCCCCGATGCTTCGGGGCAGTTCCCGCTACTAAAACGAAAACCACCTTCAAAAGAGGTGGTTTTTTTATGGAAAAAAGTCACTGGTTCCCGCGATGCTTCGGGGCAGTTCCCGCTACTAAAACGAAAACCACCTTTAAAAGAGGTGGTTTTTTTATGTAAAAAAAGTCACTGGTTCCCCCGATGCTTCGGGGCAGTTCCCGCTACTAAAATGAAAACCACCTTCAAAAGAGGTGGTTTTTTTATGGAAAAAAGTCACTGGTTCCCCCGATGTTTCTGGGCAGTTCCCGCTACTAAAACAAAAACCACCTTTAAAAGAGGTGGTTTTTTTATGGAAAAAAAGTCACTGGTTCCCCCGATGCTTCCGGGCAGTTCCCGCTACTAAAAAGCCTGTTGAAGATCAACTGGCTTTTTCTATACTAAATAGTGACTAAGTTCTACGATTTTTAGGGCAGTTAACGGGAGTAAGTAAAAGAAGCCAGTCTTCTCTTAACACTTATTATAAAATGGTTTCTGAAATTTTTAATCAGTTTTAGCAAGCCTGGCAGGCCGTTTTTAATTGATTCTTATTTTCTTATATTTAGAACAATAACTAAAACTACTCTTATTAATGGGAAAATTTGAAATCAAAAAAGATAAAGCGGGAGAATTCCGTTTTAATTTAAAAGCCGGCAATGGTCAGGTAATTTTAAGCAGTGAAGGCTATAAGGCCAAACCATCATGTATGAATGGTATCGAATCTGTTCGAACTAATTCTCAGTCTGATGAACGTTTTGAGCGAAAACAAACAGCAACCGGTCACAAGTTCAATTTAAAATCCACCAACGGCCAGGTAATTGGAACAAGTGAGATTTATACAACGGTATCGGCAATGGAAAACGGAATTGCTTCGGTAGCTAAGAATGCGCCAGATGCTTCTATAGATGACCAATCATAATGGCCTAAGGATTATATCCGGAATATAAAAAAAGCCACTCTTAGAGTGGCTTTTTAATTATTCAATGTAAGGTAGGGTATGATTACTCTGCAGGCATGAGTACGGCATCAATTACATGAATAACACCATTACTTGCCGATATATTAGGTGTAAGGATATTGGCATCAGCTTCGGTATCCGCATCATTGGTATCTATACCAATTACCGTATTCCCAGATTCATCTACCATGGGGCTATAAACATAAAACGGAAGTTCAAGGAGAGTTTCTATTTCTCTAGGTGAATTTTTAGGTACTACACTATTACTGAATCTTCTACCTTCAGTTACATGGTAACTAAGAACTGCTGCAACTTCTGCTGGACTTAAAGTCTGTAAATTGGCTGGATCACCACCCAACAATTCCAGGAAGGCTGCATCTGTAGGTGCAAATACAGTATATTGATCACCTCCGGCAAATAAGGAGGTAATTCCTGCATATTCCAGTGCGGCAAGAAGTAAGGTAAATTGGGGTGCCTCTTCGTTAGTAGCATTGGCTACAACGATCTCTGCAATAGTTAAATCTCCTTTGTTTGAGGCAGGCGAAGGATTTGCTTTTTCTGAGGCCCTGGCATTGGCATCAAAAGAAGAAATATCTGCTTCTACAGGTTCTGATTCACACGCGGAAACAACAAATATAAAGGCCAGGAAAAGGCTTTTAATAAATAATTTCTGAAGTCTAAAATTCTTTTTCATGATTATAAGTGTTTGATTATGAAATAAATATAATAATGTGTATCAAAATGTTTAATCATTTTAACTAAAAATTAAACAAAAATAAATATAAAAACGTTTTATGGCCTATTTCTCAGCTCAAACAGGCAAGGTTGTTTATTTTCTATCAGAAAAAAGCTACTCCTTTTAGATGATGTAACTGTAGGTGCAAATGGATAGAATGGTAATTCGGTTAAGGTGCCTCACTCCCTTATAGCTTTTAATTTTTATTGATGATCATAATTATAGATCATCAATCTAAAATATCCAAACGAAACTTTTCTAAAAACAGGAGATAGGACCATTCCCAGATCCTTATGCTTATTCGGGAATTAATAAGGTGAGACTTTCTTTATTTTTTCTCCTTTTAAGATAAAAAAGAACAAAAGCCGGTAAGACCAGGACCTGGTAAACAAAGAATACAAAGTATAAATATCCCATTGGTTCCCCGCCGGTGGTTGTGAGCAATTGATCACCTAGGGGACCTTCAGAAAAAACAGCAATACTAACCAGGTTCCATCCAAAATGCAGTGCTATGGGTAAATACATGGACTTGGTTTCTGCAAATGCATAGGCAAACATGAGCCCGCCGATTCCCGTAAGTATAAACGTAAAGAGCATTTGCACAGGCTCCCCAAAAATTTCATATGAGAACCAGTGATATATCCCGAAGATTACTGAAGAAAGAATACAGGCCTTATGTTTTCCCAGTACTTTGATAGCTATAATAAATAATCCTCCCCGAAACAGGAATTCTTCGATTAGTACAGATCTCAAAGTCCACCAGGCAGCATCCAGGAAACCTGTAAAAGTGTAATCCAGGTTAATATGTAATTTATAATTAAAAGTGACCACGAGAAGTAGAAAATACATGATCCCCGATACAGCTGCTGCAGTAAATCCCCATAAAAGATCCTGAAATCTTATTGGATTTGGGTCTAATCCCAGGCTGGAAATTTTAAGATTAAATAGTTTTAATAAAAAGATGGAAGCAATTATTGCCGCTAATAAAAAGACCATTATTCAGATAAAATTGTGAATTTCAAATTTATTATTTTAAAATTACATAAAAGGCGGGATATCTGTGCCGGCAGGAGAATGTCGTAAGAATGTCATATTTTGAAAGCTGAATTTAACCTGTATGAATTACTACGGTTACAGTTATTTAAAGTTTTTTAAGAACAAATCTGATCCTGAAAAAGTTTATGTCGCAGGCATTATTAGTTATAGAAGAAAATGGCAGTCAAAGAAAATACAGTAGCACATATGGTAAAATCTAATCGTATTCAAAAAGGATATACCCAGGCAATACTGGCTGAGAAAACAAAACTTAGCTTAAGATCAATTCAGAGAATAGAAAAAGGGGACGTGTGTCCAAGGGAGTATACTTTAAAAGTACTTTCAGAAATTCTTGAAGTTCCTTTAGCATCTTTCAAAAAAGAAGAATCACCTATAAAAATTCCAGTAAATAAAAAGGTAATCCTTTCAACAGGAAGCGGGTTGATAATATTATTATGCTCACTGGCATTTCTATCCCAATCTGCCGTTTTTCCCGAAACCAATTTTGAATCCTATTTATTCTGGTGTGCGATTACTGTTATGATCTGCGTCACCCAATGGATCATCTGGAACTACAGAAGTTTAAAATTGTAGTGATCAATCCTTGAGAGCTAAAAGGAATTTTTCGGATACCTAATGCTGAATTGGATTATAACGCATAGCACTAAAAATTAAGGGATTAGAGTTATAGTCCATCCTATTTTTACAATATTTTTGTGTAGAGAATTTAGTTAGAAATTAAGGGGTCGTCACAGTAGGGTAGCGGCCCCTTTTTTTATTCCTCATTTTTGAAGATCTCTTCTATAGTCTTATTAAAAAGTTTAGAAATTTTAAACGCCAGGGGTAAACTTGGATCAAATTTTCCTTTTTCAATCGCATTTATCGTCTGCCTTGAAACGGCAAGTTTACTGGCAAGTTGTGCCTGCGTTAGATCATGTTGGGCACGTAAGATTTTTATATTGTTTTTCATTTGTAACGTGCATTTCCAATAATTGTCGCCGCCAGGTAAGTTAATCCAATCAGGATGACCAGGTGCGAGATCTCGGCATCGTAACTTATCAAGTTCGTAGTATCCAACATAGAATAGCTAAGTCCAAATACTACCGCAACACCCAGGGCGATAGCCATTGCCTCTAATTGTACCTTTCTTTGTAATTCATCCAAAGAATTCAAATGTTTTTTGTTGGCGTATATGACTCCAATGCCTATGGCCAGGTTGATCAAAATACCTGTTATAGTCAGGGCCGTATTTCCATCCCAGATGAATTTGGGGCCAAATGCTACCAGGGCTGTAGTTAGTACCCATCCAAAAGTCCAGTAAGCCAAATTCAAAGTACTCTTCCCGGTGTGGTTTGCACAATCATTTTTTTGATTTTCCATGATTCTCATAATGTAAAGTTTGTTTTACAAATATATGTAATCTTTTTAAAAAGCATAGTTTATTTTACAAAAAGTAAAATATACTTTACAATGAGCCTTGAGTTCGGGCCAGAATACAGAATTGAAAATGTGAAGTTTATCTTAAAAATACCCTGTTTTGGGTATTTCCTCCTGTTGCCTTAATGCCTATTTTAGTGTTCTGTTAATTCGAATTGCCGGAGTTCTAAAAGTTATTTCAATGTAGGGTAGGAATAATTTAAATCAACTAAAATTTCGAAAAAGGGTTAACTATCAAAACCTTTCAGGCTAACTGGAAGGTTTTTGTTTTTAAAGCTAAATACAATTTCCATTTGCCTAGTTGTAGAAGATGGGTAACTTTATAAAGACCAGTTACTTCATAAACCAATTTTCTACATGGAAATAGATATCACAGAATTTATCCTTAAAACCGGAGCCGGTGCATTCGCCGGTTTACTAATGGGATTAGAAAGGCAATTTAAAGGAAAACCTGCAGGCTTAAAAACTAACATGCTCGTTGCATTAGGTGCTTCTGCATTTATCATTATATCTCTTATTTTTCAGGATTCCGGTGGCACAGATATGACCCGTATTGTTGGACAGGTGGTTGTAGGAGTAGGTTTCCTGGGGGCCGGGGTGATCCTGCATGGACAGGATGGGAAAAAAGTAGAAGGTCTGGCCACCGCTGCTACTATCTGGTGTAGTGCTGCTGCCGGCTGTTTTGCGGGATTCGGACTTTATTTGCCTCTTTTGGTCTTCACTATTTTCGTGGTCATCATAAACCTGGTATTCGGTTATTTGAATGTTAAGGTAAAGCGTCATGCAGATAAGAATGAATAGATTTGTATTTAAATCTCAGGATATATGCTAGTGAAAGAGGAAAATAATGATCAGAATATCAAGATTACCATTCCCGTTATTATTGGATACCCCGTTCTGGATAAGTATCTGAAAGAAAAGCTTATCGGGGAGATCATTAGTAAAGAAGATTCTGAAGGCAACAAATCCAATTATGCCCAGATCCTGGATGTTTCCATAGAAAAAAGCGAATGGGAAGGTTTCGATCTGCGTTTGAATATCAGCCTGCAAACGCTCACCAGTTTTTTTAAAAATAAACGGGTTCAAATATATTTTCATGCCGCTCTAGATCTGGACCGCGAATTGCAACATATTGCATTAAGGGAATACGAGATAGATGGAAAGACTAACAACTGGTTCGCAGATAAACTGCTGGAGACGGTAGTGAACAAATGGATGTATGAGAAACTCAGGAAGAAAATGAATTTCAACCTGATGCCCCATATCGAAGAAAAAGTGGGATCTCTAAATGAAAAACTTGAGAATAAACTTGAGGCGAAAGAAGGCGTGCACCTAATAGGTTCTTTAGATAAACTGGAAATATCCAATCTAAAAGCTGGCGAACATGAATTGTGGATTTCGGTAAGTATAACCGGTACCGGGATTATTGAACTGGATAAACTAGAGCTTTAAATGCAGGCTTTCACCTAAAGCTGACCAAAATCATTTTTCATTTATTTGACTGAATTTAGTTTTGGCGCCAGATACTTTTAATTATGGCAGCTTCAGAACTAATAGGTAAATACAATGTACCGGGACCCAGGTATACCAGTTATCCAACCGTTCCCTACTGGGATGAAAACACTTTCTCTACTAATCACTGGAAAACTTCATTCATAAGGAGTTTTAAGGAAAGTAACCATTCAGAAGGCATCAGCCTGTATATACATCTGCCGTTTTGTGAAAGCCTGTGTACTTTTTGTGGTTGCAATAAAAGGATCACCAAAAATCATAGCGTAGAAGATCCCTATATAAATTCAGTACTTAAAGAATGGGAATTATATACAGAATTGTTTCCTGCAAAACCGGTGATAAAAGAGATTCATCTGGGCGGAGGTACCCCAACCTTCTTTTCTCCTGAAAATCTGAAACTCCTCATAGATGGGATATTCGAGAAGGCTGTACGATCTCAGAAATTTGAAATGAGCTTTGAAGGGCATCCAAATAATACCACTAAAAGACATCTGGAGATTTTAGCCAGGTTAGGTTTCAGCCGTGTTAGCTATGGCGTGCAGGATTATAACTTAAGCGTTCAGAAAGCCATTCATAGGATTCAGCCATTTGAACATGTAAAAAATGCCACCGATATGGCAAGGGAAGCCGGGTTCTCTTCTATTGGCCATGATATTATATTCGGCTTGCCATTTCAGACAGAGGCACATATTGTACATACTATTGAAAAAACAAAAGAGCTGATGCCAGACCGCATTGCGTTTTATAGTTATGCTCATGTCCCATGGATTAAAGGAAATGGACAGAGAGGCTTTAGTGACGCCAATCTGCCTACAGCTGATGAGAAAAGGTCACAATATGAAACAGGAAAAAAAATGTTGCTGGAGGCGGGATATGTTGAAATTGGGATGGATCATTTTGCTCTTGTAACAGATAGTCTTTACGAGTCGGTCGTGAGCAGGAACGTTCACAGGAACTTTATGGGATATACCAGCTCAAAAACCAAATTGATGATAGGACTGGGTATTTCATCTATTAGCGATAGTTGGTACGGTTTTGCCCAGAATGTAAAGACCGTTGAAGAATATCAAAACCTGATAAACAAGGAAATATTACCTGTTTTTAAAGGTCATATTTTAGACAACGAAGATCTGGTGATTCGCCGGCATATTTTAAATATTATGTGTAAACTCGAAACTTCATGGTATTCCCGAGACAGGTTTTTTGATGGATTACCCGAAGTTTTGGTCAGTTTAATGGAAATGCAAAATGATGGGCTCCTTGAGATTGATAGTAATTATATTAAAGTCACCGAAAAAGGAAGACCTTTCGTGCGCAATATCTGTATGGCCTTTGACCGGAGAATGCAAAGAAAGAAGGCTGAAGGGCAATTGTTTTCTATGACCGTGTAGTAACCGGTTAATATAAATTCTAATTCATATCAAAAGAATTGACATATTTGATCACATCTGCCACTGATTTAATATTCAGTTTCTTTTTGATATTTTTCCAATGTGTTCTTAGGGTTTCAATAGATATAAATAATCTATCTGCTACTTCCTTTTGGCGCAGCCCCTGGGCAAAGATCACCATGATCTCTTTCTCTCTTTTAGTGAGTTTCGCATAATTGGCAATATTGGATTTCAGGAAATTGTTTTCTTCCAAAAGATGACCAAAGGACATAATAGTATTGGCTATATCGCTGGAAGCCCTCTTGATCTTTATAATAGAATTTCCTTCGTCGTCCACCCCTTCAAAAAGGATCTTGATCTGGCTGTCAATTTTTGTATGGTTTATATTACCATTAAGCCATTCACGCGCTTCTTTTTCAGATGCAAAATGTACCGGATGAATTACAGAATTCTGCTCTTCGAAATAATTCATCACACTTAAGTGTACTAAAACATCTTTTCCTACCACAAATGCTACCTTTTCATTTCCCCATTCTACACCAGGTTTATTGATATTTTCCTCGATCCATTGATGCATTTCCTTATTGACCTCTAACTGAAAATTTTGCTGCAACCACAGTGTCTTGGATGGAGTATATTTTTCGTAATAAGATCTGAAATTCAGGAATTCCTTTTTAAGTACAGCAAAGGACTCTGGAGATTTTTTCCAAAACTGAACGAAGCAATCATTCTCTTTTTCGTAGTTAATGATAAGATAATCACTTTCATCTAATTTCATTTCGAAACTTTTAAGAGGTGTTCTAAAATAAAAATAAATAATTAAACGCAGCATCAGGATCGTCAAAATTGACATTTCACAGCATCCTGCGATAAATCCTGTGGTTAATTCAGATGATGATAACGGTCATATTTCAATTAAGATACCTATGCTATTTTTGAAACTTCTTAGAAATCCTCATCAATTAATGTTTATATATTTGAGTGCATTATTTAACCGGAATTCATGGAATTAAAAAACTATATAGATCATACTTTATTAGCTGCAAATGCTACGGAAGAGCAGATTGAACGGCTCTGCAGGGAAGCAAAAACCTATGGATTCTATGCCGTCTGCGTGAATAGTTCATATGTTCCACATGCCAAAGCCAGCTTAAAGGATTCCCGGGTAAAACTGGCCGCTACCATTGGATTTCCCCTGGGAGCTACCTCAACTGAAGCTAAAGTTTTTGAAGCACGACTGGCGGCAAAAGAAGGCGCAGATGAAATAGATATGGTGATAAATATCGGTTTCCTGCTGGACGGGAAATTGAAAAGTGTAAAGGAAGAGATCGCTGCGGTTAAAAAAGCAATAGATGGTAGGATCCTCAAGGTGATTATTGAAACCTGTTATTTAACAAGTGATGAAATTTTGACCGCAAGTAAACTGGTCGCGGAGGCAGGAGCAGATTTTGTAAAAACCTCTACCGGGTTTGGAAGCCGTGGCGCCAGTACAAACGATGTAAAGATCATGAAGCAGGCAATTGGAGATAAAATAAAAATCAAGGCTTCTGGTGGCATTAGAGATGCTGAAACAGCCAGAGAATATATTTCCCTTGGAGCAGACCGTATCGGGACATCTTCGGGAATTAAGATCATTTCATAAATACGACTATATGAGTATACATATCGCAGCAAAAAAAGGCGAAATTGCTGAAACTATTTTACTTCCTGGTGATCCCCTGCGTGCCAAATGGATCGCTGAAACCTTTCTGGAAGACAGTTTTTGCTATAATGAGATAAGAGGAATGCTTGGCTATACCGGAACCTATAAGGGAAGGAAGGTTTCTGTACAGGGAACCGGGATGGGTATTCCCTCTGCAATGATCTACGCGCATGAACTCATAAATGAATACGGCCTCCTGCGCCAACTTCAGTTGTAAAACTGTCCACGTTTTGTTGCACCGGGTGTAAGACGGTTTACGAGATACTTGCCAGACTATTATTACGATCTGGAAAATGCCCCGGGTATTTCACCCAGCCTAAGAGAAGGAAAGTATGATTACTTAGAGAACGAGGATATTAAGGAGAAACTTCTGGAATTTGATCATGGTACCAAATCTTGATCTATGTTATACCAATATTTACTGCCGCTGGTGAACTGGACCCTGGGGACTATAATTATGCTTTTCTTCGGCATTGTATGTATTGCCCTTATGTTAGTGGTTAACAGTATGATGCGGAATGATCGCAAAAAAAAGAATTAGGTACTACGGGAAAACCCGTATTTTTTGTCTTTTATCCGAATTGGATTTGATTTGCCGAAATCACTCCGTATCTTTAATATGTTGTCGTTCCGTAAAACGATGACTTAAAGGCTAACTGAATATGCGTTTGTATGTCAATTAGCCTTTTTTTATGCCTGGTTTTACCTCGTAAGAAAATACTTTCTCTAATTTGTTGATATCGTATTAATAAATTGGTTTTAAAACTCTCTAAAACAGCATCTTGTAATATTGATATTTCCTAAATTAACAATGTTTTCACACTTTAAAATTTAAGATTTGAGGCATTTTAGATTTAGAATTCTGTTTTCCTTTGTGATCCTTCTAGGGGTTACCGGTAAAATAACCGGTCAGAATGCAATTTCAGTTCAAAGGATTAAAGCTATAGAGCCTTTTATCAAAGCTGAAGAGGTTCATATACAGCAAAACCATGAAAATGATCTCTGGATCACGACTCCTATCAAAGTGGTTAGGTACAATTCCATCGAACTCAAGGATTACAATAAGTTTCGGGGAATTCCGCGGGAAGTGGGGAAGGAGTATTTTTCTACTTATACCGATTCAAAAAACAGGATCTGGCTTTCAGGAGAGCAGGGAATAGCCGTTTTTAATTCTAAAAAGGACGAATTCGAATTTGTAAGCGGAATGACGGGCAGGGTTTATGCCATGAAAGAAGATGCCGGAAATCAATTATGGATCGCCGCAGAAAATGGAATTTTTAAACTGAAGATCGATTCAGATAAACCAAATTTTGGAATATCAAGGTTCCTTTCTGAAAATACTATGGCCTCAGATATTGCTATATTTCAGAATAAAGTGATTTTTGGCGGTCCCAACGGAATTTTGACCATAGACAGGCGGTCGGGTAAATTCAATAAGATCGATATGGGCTATTACCAGGATCTTCCCATAACCAGCATTCAGCCACTGGATAATAGTATTTTGCTGGGAACTGCAAATAGTGGTCTGTTCCAGCTAAACGGAGATTTCAGGAACCTGCAAAAAGTGAATTCTATTCCCTTTGCATTTTCGAAAGCAGAAATAACAGGATTAGAGGTTTTTGAAGATGAAATTCTGGTCTCTACCAAAGGATCTGGATTACTCAGGCTGAATAAAGATCTTACTCTTATCCACGATGATACCAATTATCCTGAAAGCCTTTACAGTATCCATCTCAATCGGGAAAATCTTTTATGGATGGTTGCCAGGGAGGGACTTTTCCTGAGTAATTATTCCGGCCATGCGGTTAGGAAATTACTGCACGATCCTGCGAAATATTCCAGCCTGGTCGATAATTTTGTGATGTCAACGGCCACAGACGCTAATGGTAAAGTTTGGTTTGGAACGGGAAAAGGATTGAGCATCTGGAACCCTGACACAGATCGCTGGCAGTATTTAAAGAATTTGAATTATCAGCGAAACATGTCCAGGCCAGACGAGATCACAGACCTTGCTTCTGCCGGGGAACATATGTGGGTGGCAACCGCTCATGACGGTGTATATAAAATAAACGTGAACAGCTTGTTAAGGGCACAATATTCTATAGATGCCCTCAATAAAATAAGGATCCAGTCTGCCAGTTCTATTTTCATAGACGCTAAGAAGAATGTATGGGTTGGAGGCGAAGATGGATATATTACCAGAATCTCCCCTAATAATCAAATCAGGAATTATCCTATTAAAGAGGTACAGGCTATTGCAGAGCTTGGACCGCGAAAAATTATCGTGGCTACTAAATCCAGGATACATTCATTAGACCCGTATTCTGGCAGGATCACCGACCTTGAGAAACTTACCGCAAGGGACAGTATGCTGTACTACGGCATCAATGACCTGAAGATCACCCACCAGGGATTGGGCCTTATCGCTACCAAGGGCGCCGGACTTATTTTATATGATTTTGAAAAGAATGAGGTGGAAGTTCTGGATATGAGTGACGGTTTGCCATCCAATAATATTTCAGGAATAGGAATTAACGCTGAGGAAGGTTACTGGCTGTCTACAGATAAAGGATTGGCTTTTTATGAACCATCTATCCGGGATCTGAAAGTTTTTACGGAATTTAATGGGTTAACCTCAGGTGAAATCACTACCGGATTTGCCAGGCTTCCTGACGGTTCACTGGTTTTGGGAAGCACAAAGGGTGTAAATGTGTTTAAACCTAAAACAATGCTGGCTCAACAGGAATTCAAGCCTCGTCTGCATTTCAACTCATTGATCCTGCCTAAGGAAAAAGGAGAAAATGCCAGGATTGATCTGGGTAAAAAGAAAGAAATTAAACTGGATGAAAATTCTGGCTTCATGATTAGTTTTTCAGGACAGTCCCACCTGGATCCTGGATCTATCCTGTATTCGTGGAAGCTGGATGGTTTTGATGGTACCTGGAGCAAACCCGGGCCTGTGAACAGCGCCAATTATGCTAATCTTAGCCCTGGAAATTATACTTTCATGGTAAAAGCAAAGCTGGCAGATGCTGCCTGGTCAGAGCCTGAAACTTTAAAGATTGCGGTGGCAGATGTTGGAGGAACTATAAGTAGCGTGTACCTTTTTATGGGCATCGGAATTCTTGCCATGACAGGGATCTTTGTTTTTGTTTTTATAAAAAGGTCTAAAACAGCCGATCTTGCCGCTAAGGCAGAATTACGGGAACAGCTCCAGAAAGAATTCAGGCAGCCCGTGGAGAGTGCTGTAAAATCCTTGAGTAAAATTTCTGCGGAAGCTGAGCAGGGAAATACTGAAGATCTGCAAAGATATGCCGCGAGGTTTGATGACCTGTTCAATCAAATCCTGAATTTTAATTACCAGGGCTCTGTTTACGAGATCTCAAGGATCAATATGCCCGCACACCTGCCTAAGGTTTTAAAAGATATCGAACCGGTATATAAGATGAAAGACCTTGAAGTGATCGTTAATGACCAGTGGGGCGAAACCGAATTCTTCTACAATATGGAGATGCTGGATAAGGTTATACTTAGCCTGATATCAGGAAGTGCCGGATATTCTTTTAAGAAAGGGAAATTGATCATAAACCTTATAGAAACCAGCGTTGGGGATCTTAAATTACAGATCACCGATAATGGCAGGGGAATCCCCGAAAATGATATTAAAGTCCTTGAAAAGAAGAGATCTTTTACTTCCAGTCCACGTCTAAGGGATAAGAGCGGTTTACGCTATGTGTTAAAGGCGAAAGATCTTATTCTCAATGCAGGCGGAAGCTTTAGTTATGAAACTGAAAAGAATGAAGGCTCGACGTTCACCGCCGTGCTGAAAAATAAAAAGGAAGAATACCGGAAAGTGCCTCAAAGAGCTGCGGCTATTTTAAAGGCAGAGAATAAATCTAACGGGAACGTTGAGGCGCAGGAAAAGGTTTCTGATATTAGCGAAAATAAGATCCTTGTCATCGAGGGCGAAACCGAAACCCGTGATTTCCTGGTAAACCAGGTTGGGAAATATTGCCAGATCTATCAGGCTGGAAGTGCCGAAGAAGGACTGGAAAAAGCCGGAATGATCTTTCCTGATATTATAATCTGCGCTACTATCTTACCCGATATGAATGCGTTCCAGTTATCAAAGATGATGAAACGTAATATTGGCCTTAATCATATAAATATTTTCCTGGTAGCAGATGAAGATCAGTCGATCAATGAAATGCAGCTTGACGAAATGACTGAAGTGATCAGGAAACCCATTGATGTAAATCATTTATTAGGCCGAATCACAGAAATTTTGAAGTGGCAAAAAGAGTTGCGTAATTCTTATGTACAGTCTTATAAGGATCAATCAGAATTAAAGTTCAGAACAGAAACCGATAAGAAATTCATTCTAAGCCTGAATGATATTATAATACAGAATATTAAGCACGAGAATTTCTCTGTCCATGACCTTAGTGCGGCACAGGGAATCACTAGCAATACCCTCTTTATGAAGCTGAAAAGCCTGGTGAATCTTTCTCCGCAGGACTTTATGGAATTCACCCGCTTAAATTATGCCCGGGACCTGATGGAGCATACCGATATGAACGTGATGGAGATCGCCTATAAATCTGGGTTTTCCAGTCCCAAAATATTTTACAGCTCCTTTAAAAAGTTCTATGGATACAGCCTTACTGACGCTGTAGAGAAAAAGTCCTGATCTGTTAGCCCTGAAAAAAATTAGCCTGTCTGAGAATATGTTCCCAGACAGGCTAATTGTTTTTGTAAGAGACCTAATCTATCCTACCAGGTGTAACTCACTGAATTCTTTATCGATGATCATACTTTGTTCTTCAGCATTAAACTGTAGTTTTTCCAATGGTACTTCTTCATTTTCATAAAAAACTTTCCTGATTTTAAAAGGAAGACCGTAAAACTTCAGTTTAAAGGTAGAATAGGAAGAAGAATATTTTCCGCTCTTATGCTGCTGAAGGATAATTTCATCTTCTTTCCCTGTTAACTTGAAAGTACGTAGGCTATAGATATTTTGCCTGTATTCATAACCGTCGTGAGCATCCTCATAGAATTCTGAATTTTCCTTGCCCAGTTTATAATATAGATCCAGGGTCATCTGTTCAATCTTCACCTCATCAACATATTGCTGAACAGGATATTTAGGGATCACCGCTCCTTCTTTAATAAAGATTGGCATGATATCCAGAGGAGCATCCACCCACATTTCTTTGCCTCCCGCAACTGCCTTATCTGTCCAGAAATTATACCATTTCCCGCGTGGGATGTACATTCGTCTTCCCTGCACATTTGGTTCCTGAACCGGGCAAACCAGGATTTGGTTTCCGAAAATAAATTCGTCTGCCCTGTAATGTGTTTGCACATCCTGCTGATCGAAATATACAAGAGGTTTTAATATAGGTATACCTTCCTGCACATAATTGTAAAAGGCAGTATATAGATAAGGTAATAACTGATATCTTAATTCCACGAATTTTCTCGAGATATCCAGGATTTCATCCCCAAAGAACCATGGTTCCTGTTCCCCGTGATCTCCTGAAGAATGTACTCTGCAAAATGGATGGAATACACCCAATTGTACCCAGCGCGCATATAATTCACCCGATGGTTGCTCTGCGAAACCTCCAATATCTGATCCCGAAAAGCTCATCCCACTAATACATAATCTCTGTATCTGGATATTTGCCAGCCATAAATGTTCCCAGGTTGCCACGTTATCACCGGTCCAGGTAGAAGTATATCTTTGCCCTCCGGAATAATTGGCCCGGGTTATAATGAAAGGTCGTTTAGGGAAATTATATCTCTTAACCCCTTCATAAGTCGCTCTGGCCATCTGCATACCATAAATATTATGTGCCTTACGATGACTGCATCGGTGGCCATCATAATCATGGCGTACATCTAGAGGGAAGGTTTTACCAGGAACCTCCATTACGGCAGGTTCATTCATGTCATTCCAGACACCTTTTACCCCAATATCTCCAATTAGTTCACGGTATAAACCGCTCCACCATTCGCGCACTTCAGGATTCGTAAAGTCCGGGAAATAACATTCTCCAGGCCAAACTTTTCCGCGCATATAAGGACCATCTGCTCTGCGACAGAAATAATCCTTTTCCAACGCTTCTTTAAATATATCGTAGCTGAGGTCTATTTTAATACCTGGATCTATAATTGCAACGGTCTTAAAGCCGTCTTCTTCCAGTTCTGAAACCATCCTTTTAGGATCGGGAAAATATTCCTTGTTCCAGGTAAAACACCTGAAACCATCCATATAATCTATATCCAGATAAATAGCATCGCAGGGAAAATTAAGTTCCCGGAATTTGGAAGTGATCTCCTTCACCTTACTTTCAGGATAATAACTCCATTTACATTGGTGGAATCCCAGGGCCCACATTGGTGGCAACTCAGGTTTTCCGGTAAGATCTGTATAGGTGGTTAATACATCATCCATCTGCGGGCCAAAAATGAAATAATAGTTCATTTCACCTCCATCTGCCCAGAAGCTGGTCACATTCCTTCTTTCAGCGCAAAAATCAAAATGAGTTTTGAATGTATTGTCGAAAAAGATCCCGTAAGACATATTATTGTGCAATCCCATATAAAATGGAACCGCTTTATAAAGCTCGGCCGTATCTTTACCATAGGCATACTGGTCTGTATTCCACAGGCTGAGTCTTTTTCCTTTTAAATTAAAATTGGTTGGTTTATCTCCAAGACCAAAATAATTCTCCTGGTCACGGGAGGTTTTACTCATTTTTACAAAGCTTCCACCAAACTCAAAGCTTTCTTCCCAGTGGAAACCAAGCTCATCTTCAAGTATAGGTTTCCCGTCCAGGTTATACATACCTACCCTGATATCGTCACGGGCAACTTTACAGATAAATTTTTCTGTAGTTATAACGATATGCGTGTCTGTTTCTTCAATTTTTAATTGGTTGAATCCATGTGGATGATTTTCGTCTACAGCATAAGAAAAGTCATGAGCAAATATGCCGGTAGTCGCATATCTAAGTCTTAGCATATTGTCCCTAAGGACCTGGATGAGCAGCCGTACCCCGTTTTTTGTAATAAAACTTATGGAGTCCTGGTCGTGTTCATATGATATTAAACTGGTAGGAAATAAATTTCCTTTATGTTCTAGTTCAGTATTGGTAATCATAGCCTTACAATCTTTTTTGAAGAATACAAAAGAAATCTATTCTCCTGAATATTTTAATTAGTTGTTCATAAAATTTCAAAAACAACGGTACCAAGTGGAGGGATTGAAATTTTGGCCGAATAGTCTTTGCCGTGAGCAGTTTCCTCTTCAATCTTTATAACATCATTGTGTATCCCGGAACCCCAGTATTTCTTATCATCTGAATTAAAAACTTCTTTGAGTTTTCCCTTTGAGGGCAGCCCTATTTGATAATTCCGAAGAACAGTAGGAGTAAAATTACAAACTACCACCACTTTATCTTTAGGTTTTTCGCCTTTGCGTAAATAACTTAAAACTGAGTTTTGTTTGTCATCGTAAGCGATCCATTCAAATCCACCGGCGGTGAATTGCTTTTCGTGCAGGGCGGGTCTGGATTTATATAATTTATTAAGGTCTGTAAGTAGCCTTTTTATCCCCTGATGCGGCTCATACTCCAGTAAATGCCAGTCCAGGCTCGTATTATAATTCCACTCTTCATACTGGCCAATTTCTGCACCCATAAAGAGCAGCTTCGCCCCGGGATGGGTGAACATATAGGAGTAAAGCAACCTGAGATTGGCGAATCTTTGCCACTCATCTCCGGGCATTCTGCCCAACAGGCTTTTCTTGCCATATACTACCTCATCATGACTTAGCGGTAAGGCAAAGTTTTCTGTGAAAGTATAGGTCATACTAAAGCTGATGTCATCATGGTGATGTTGCCTGTAGATGGGGTCTTTTTGAAAATATTCCAGTGTATCATGCATCCATCCCATCATCCATTTCATTCCGAACCCTAGACCGCCAAGATCAACTGGCCTGGAAACCATAGGGAAGGAGGTGGATTCTTCAGCGATGGTCTGTACACCGTCAAAACTTTTATAAACTTCAGTATTAAGGTCACGTACAAAACTAATGGCATCCAGATTTTCCCTGCCTCCGTGTTCGTTAGGTTCCCATTCTCCCTCTTCTCTCGAGTAATCCAGGTAGAGCATGGATGCTACGGCGTCTACTCTTAGGCCATCAATATGATATTTATCCAGCCAGAATATGGCATTGCTAATAAGGAAGGACCTTACTTCATTTCGGCCATAATTAAAAATAAGACTTTTCCAGTCTGGATGATAGCCTTTTCGGGGATCTGGATGTTCATACAGATGGGAACCATCGAACATACCCAGCCCGTGTTTGTCTTCCGGGAAATGTGAAGGAACCCAGTCCAGGATCACTCCAATTCCGGCTTTATGAAAAGCATCGATCAATTCCATAAATTCCTGCGGAGTCCCAAACCTGGAGGTAGGGGCAAAATAACCCGTAAGCTGGTAGCCCCAGGAGGGATCGTAGGGATATTCCATAATAGGCATGAACTCCACGTGGGTGAATTCCAGTTCCTTTACATAAGAGACCAGTTCATCAGCCATTTCGGTATAGGTGAGTGGCCTGTGTTCATCCATATTCTTTCTCCAGGAACCCAGGTGTACTTCATATATGGAATAGGGTTTATCCAGACCATTCTTGTCCTTGCGGGAAGAAAGATGTTTTTTGTCCTTCCATTTATAGTCCAGATCCCATACAATAGAAGCTGTGTTTGGCGGATGCTCGCATTTTAAAGCATAAGGATCTGCTTTTTCAAGCTTCATATCATTATTATGCGACTGGATCTTATATTTATATTTTGCTTCTTTCTCAACGCCGGGTATAAAGCCTTCCCATATCCCGCTTTCATCCCATCTCACATTTAAGGGATGTTCTCCTTCAAGCCAGAAATTGAAATCTCCAATAACCGAAACTGACTTTGCTGAAGGTGCCCATACGGCAAAATAAACGCCTTTTTCACCGTTTACTTCCATGATGTGTGCCCCAAACTTCTCGTATAGCCTGTAATGCTTACCTGCTTTAAAAAGTGAAATATCAAAATCTGAAAATAAAGAGTATACCTGTACTTCTTTTTTCATAGTTGGTGTTAGTTTTTCTTATTCCTTAAAATACTGGCAATTCCTCTTAATGGAATAATAGTCCAGCGTGGTCTGGAATTTAATTCATAGCCTAATTCATATACGGCCTTTTCCAGTAAACAATAATCCAGTAAAAATTCTATTTCCTGCTTATAACCTATGTTAAGATTTGCCTCCTGAACTTTGTGTACATAAGTTTCCATAAATACCCCGATCATATACTTATAAAGTACTTCACCCGCCTTGAACATATTCTCATTGGAAGTGGCAAAACTGCCGTCGTTATTAAAAATTGTAGAATAAATAGCATAGTGAAAAGATCTGAACATTCCTGCGACATCCTTCATCGGGGGTTGTTTTACCTTCCGGTCCTGAATAGTGCTTTCTGGTTCGCCTTCAAAATCCAGCAAATAAAAGTCGTCTTGATCTACCAGCACCTGTCCTAAATGGTAATCTCCATGAATGCGTATGCGTTCACTTTTCATTTTGGTCCAGTCGAAGTTGAGAAAGTGTTCCCTGATCTCTTTTTTGTTGTCCAGGAAATCCTTGGCCAGTTCCAATGCTTCCCCTTCCAGTTTATGCATGTTATTCTCGATAGTGTTCAGCCGGTTCTGGAACATATAGATAAGCCTGTTCTTCAGCCAGACTGCGTAATCCCCATTGTACTTGGTAGGAGTAAATGCCGTATCCTGCATGTCACTGCCCAGGGCAATATGCATTTCAGCTGTTCTTAAGGCGAGCTTCGAGACTTTTAAAAAAATATTAAGGCCTGCAAAATCAATGATTTCCGGCGGAATGGAATTTATGGGTTGCCTTTGGTATAAAGGAATATCAGGTAATTTATTTACATCGATCTTCTTTTTCTCCAGGTTGGTATAAACCGATTTTAATTCCTGAAGCATATATTTCCAGGCGTCTCCTTCATTTTGCAAAAGATCCTGCATTAAGGCCAGGGTGATCGTATCGCCACTATCCAGGGCCAGGTTAATACTTCCTACATAAGCAGGAGTATTTTTAAAATTGCTTTTCTCCGTAAGAAAGCGGCTAATTTCATAATCGGGATTTTTACTGGTATAAATCCTACGGAAGAATTTCATCACGAATTTATCGTTATAGATGATCGAGGTATTGCTTTGTTCTCCCCCCATAAATTTGGAAGATGTATATACCGTGGGTTTCAAGGTCTCAGATCTATGGAATACGACCTTGGTATCTTCTTCCTTATCATTGGAATATGCCATGATCTTATCGAATACCAGGTGTCTGAAATCTTCGATATGAATGGCATCTATTAAATACCCTTGTTCACCCTTGAAGGTAATGGGAGCAATAATGGTACGGGTTTCCAGTTTTTCTTTCTCACCTGTAATAAAACTAAGGGGAATAAAATAATCCTGAAAAAAGGCTTCGCTGAAATTGATCTCTATTAAAACACCATAAAAAGTGTTTTTACCTGAGGTCAGTTTTCCATGGTCTACCACATCGATATATTTTAAGGTGCTGGATTTTCCGGCATACCAGCGTTTCTTTAAAATATAATTTTCGAGTATTTCTGTGCTGAAGGTTTTGATGAATTCCTGATCTTCAAACGCTTCCTCCCAGGAACATTTAAATTGAAAATCTGAAGTATTTACATCTGTTTTACCTTTTTTAGACATACTCTTAATTTTTATGAATTTTGAATAAATGAAATGGCATCCCCGGGTGTAATTCAACAAAACACCATTCCTGTTCCCAGTTATAGGAATTTCCTGTGATTAGATCCTCAACGGTAATAGACTGCCCAAAATCCAGACCTAATTCATGTCTGGGTACTTTCACAGATGCCTGTTTTGAGTTATGTGGATCCAGGCTAACCACCATCAGAGTATGATTCTCACGGGCCTGGTCAAATTTGTAGTATGCCATCAAACCATCATCGTGGATCTCGCAAAATTGAATGTTGTTGGTTTGTTGCAGGGATGGGTTCTCTTTCCTTGCGCGGTTGATCTTGGCGATGACCCGCATTAACTTATTTTCAGCTTTCCAGTCCCAGTGTCTTATCTGGTATTTTTCAGAATCAAAATATTCTTCTTTTCCAGGCATAGCATCAGATACCATAAACTCAAAAACAGGTCCGTAGATTCCTGTATTTGAACTTAGGGTGGCGGCAAGAAAATACCTGATCATGTACATAGACTCATTAGCTCCCTGGAGGTGAAACGGATTAATATCAGGAGTATTAGGCCAGAAATTAGGTCTGAAGTATTGTTTCAGTTCTGTTTTAGTAAGCTGCTCCACATAATCGGTTAACTCATGTTTGCTGTTACGCCAGGTAAAATAAGTGTAAGATTGAGTGAATCCCTGTTTTGCCAGTTGCTCCATAATTTTCGGACGGGTAAATGCTTCAGACAGGAATAGCGTGTCAGGATGCTTTTTCTTGACTTCAGAAATTAGCCATCCCCAGAAATAAAAAGGCTTGGTGTGTGGATTATCAACTCTGAAAATATTGATTCCTGCCTCTTCGATCCAGTACAGAACGATATCGCGAAACTCTTCCCACATTTTTTTCCATTCTTCAGATTCAAAATATATGGGTAGGATATCCTGGTATTTCTTGGGTGGATTTTCAGCGTATTGAATGCTACCGTCGGGCCTCCATTTAAACCATTTTGGGTGTTCCTTGACATATGGGTGGTCTGGCGCAGCCTGGAGCGCAAAATCCATGGCCACCTCGATTCCGTGGTCTTTGGCTCTTTTTACCAGGGATTTAAAATCTTTCAGGTTTCCCAATTGAGGATGTAGATCCCTGTGTCCACCCAGTTTAGAACCTATTCCCCATGGGGAGCCCACGTCATCTGTTCCCGCGTTTGTAGCATTGTTTTTACCTTTCCGGTTTACTTCTCCTATTGGATGCACTGGCGGAAAATACAGGACATCGAATCCCATTTCTGAGATTCTTGGGAGTATTGCCTCGCACTCCCTGAAAGTGCCATGCTTATTCTCTTCAGAAGATGAAGACCGCGGAAAGAATTCATACCAGGTACTAAACCTGGCTTTGAGACGATCTACATAAACCGGGATCTTGTCAGATTCATAGGGAACCGCCTTAATGGGATGTTCTTTAAAAACTCTTTCTAAATTTTCATCCAGGCAAATTTCTATTGCTTCATCATATTTTTGCGCATCGCTAAAAGAAGTAATAGCTCGTTTTACAAGTTCGGCTTCAGACTTAGTACATTTTTTTAAAAGTGGTTTTAAAAGTTCAGCTCCTTCAAGTAATTCAGATTGTACTTTTTGCCCATCTTCTATTTTTTTTATTATCCCATGACGCCAGTTAAGTCCATGATCTTCCCATCCCTGCAGGTAATATTCATAATCACCCTGTTCTTCTACCATGAAATGGGCTTTCCAGCTATCATTAACTGTTGGGTGCATCCTGGTTTCGTTCCAGGTCTTTTGTTGCCGGTGTTTATAAAAAACTGAAGCCTGAATTATGTCGTGGCCATCACCAAATATGTCTGCATTTATTTCAACGATCTCGTCAACTACTCTTTTTACTGCATAATCCCCGCAATTAATGACCGGAGTAATATTCTCAATAACAATTCTGCTTTTTTCGAGCATACGGGCTTAGTTTTTATAATTTTTGAATAACCAGAATCTTAAATTTAATAAACTGATTTTGATTATCATTCTAATTTGGAAACTTGTTTGATTTTTTGACAATTAATTAAGTTTTAGGAGATAACAATTTCAATATAACGCTGGAAATTTTGCGATTCTGGGGAAAAATTTGGACTTTTAAGTAGCCCTGCAGATTAGTTTGAACCAATCAAATTTCACAGATATGAAAATCGACAAATTAATTTCAGCATGTTTACATTCCCTTTTTATTATTTTTTTTAGTGTTTCGTTCCTGTCCTGTCAGGATGAAAAGAAGAAAGACCCGGAAAATCAAACGGAGGAAATTCAGGAAAGTAAAAAAGAAACCGAACGTGGTCCCGACGTTACAACTATCGTGACGAACGCCATGGAATTCAAAACCAAAGATAAATTAGATTCCGGTTGGCATACTTTCCGTTATAATAATAAATCCAATGAAACCCATTTTGTTTTATTCGACCGCTATCCGGATGGTTATGGTATAGAAAACGCAAAAACGGAACTAATCCCGCCATTTCAGGAAGGAATGAACTTTATTATTGAGGGTAAAATGGAGGAAGCTAATGCAGCTTTTGCGAAAATTCCCGAATGGTTTCAGGGAGTAAAATTTAAAGGTGGGGTGGGACTTATCTCTGCTAACAGCACTGCAGAATCTACAATTTACCTTGAGCCGGGTACTTATATCCTGGAATGCTATGTAAAAATGCCTAATGGAATGTTCCATTCGGCCCAGGGAATGGTCAAGGAAATTCAGGTGGTGGCTGCAGATAGTTCTAAAGCCGAGATTAGGGAAGATTATACCGTGTCCATTAATGCTACTGAAGGAATAGTATTTAACCAAAACCCATCTGCGGGTAAAAAGATTTTTAAAGTAGATTTTGGTGAGCAAAAAGTTTACGAAAATTATGTGATGCACGATGTGCATTTGGTTTGGGTAGGACAGGGTTCTGATATTTCTCAATTAAATGACTGGATGAATTGGGCAGCTCCTGAAGGATTGCAGACCCCGGCCCCACAGGGCTTTAAATTTCTTGGAGGAATGCAGGAAATGGATAGTGGCGGCACCGGTTATTTCACAGCAGACCTCAGACCGGGTAATTATGCGCTAATCGCAGAAATACCAGACCCGCAAGGTAAAGGAATGCTAAAAACCTTCACTGTAAAATAATATATAGCCCGAAAAACAGAAGTTTGATTCATTCCGTATTTCGGGCTTTTTTATACCGTCTTCAGGCTATCCAGTTTCACAGGAGATACCGGTGCCGGAACCGCATTCTTCACGGGTTTGGTGCTCTTTAAGTATTTGAAGATAGATTCCAGATCTTCATCGGTCAGTTTCGCAAAATTTTGCCAGGGCATTGGTGGTAAAATCATCCGGCCATTATTATCACCTTTTAATTTGCCTTTTCGTATTGCCGTTTTCCACCTCTCCATGTTCCAGGTTCCAATGCCGGTATCATCTGAGGTAATATTCGAGGAATATGAAATCCCCCAAGGTCCTGCAAAGGCGGTTAACTGGTCATTCATAAGCACCCAGCCATTTTTCATGGCTTCAACACTCAATGGAGGAATACTGTCATCTGCCAGGTAACCAGACAAAGCCAGTTCTGGTATTTCCTGCGGTCCCCTTTCGGTCATAGTTTTGGGAGAATGACAATCATGACATCCAATGGTT
Organism: Christiangramia sabulilitoris; assembly: GCF_007050985.1. Taxonomy (GTDB): domain Bacteria; phylum Bacteroidota; class Bacteroidia; order Flavobacteriales; family Flavobacteriaceae; genus Christiangramia; species Christiangramia sabulilitoris. The sequence goes on along the minus strand of NZ_VHSF01000001.1, from coordinate 910,046 downwards.
TTAACCAGGTACTCACCGTGTTGAATACTATCCTGTAGGGTCATTTTGTTTTCTTCAGGCACCTTTTGGTAATCCTTGTTATTACAGGAAATAATGATCAGACAACAGCTTAAATTCAAAAGAAAAAAACGGATTTTTAATCCGGGAACACCCGGGCTTTCAAAAATTTTCATAATTATATTATTGGTTGGTAGTAACCCTAATTTATTATATATGTCTGAAAAACAGGTAAATATTCGATGAATTTCAGCTGAAATTCGACGTTCCGCATTTCTTTGTCGATACCAGTGAGGGAAAAACATCAGCATATATTACTTTTGCCTCATGGAAACAAATAATCTAAAGCAGGGATTTTTTGGGATCGGAATTCAGAATGGAAAAACACCAGAAAACCTGGGAGTGCTCTGGAGATCTGCCCAAAATATGGGGGCCAGTTTTATTTTTACTATTGGGAATCGTTATTCAAAACAGGCTTGTGATACTCATAAGGCCGTAGGAGCTATGCCCTATTTCCATTATGAAACCTTTGAGGATTTTTATGCCCATTTACCTAAAGGTGCCATGTTAGTAGGAGTGGAACTAACAGATGAAGCGAGCCCATTGGAAGAATTTAAGCATCCACGTCGCTGCGTTTATTTGCTGGGTGCAGAAGACCATGGACTTTCTAATGCCGCTATCGAGAAAGCTCATTACCTGGTTAAATTTAAATCAACCCTGAGTTTGAATGTATCTGTTGCCGGTAGTATAGTAATGTATGACCGTGGGATGAAAACTGAATTCTCTACTTAGAGGATGATCTTTCAGACGAAGCCTTTTCTCCCATAAAAAGATTCTTTTCCTTGATCATCTTTGCGGTAAGACCAGGCACCATATCTTCCCATTCAGGATTTCCTTCATTTATCATCTCATAAACTTGTCTTGGGTGGATATCAAGAAATCTTTCGTCATAATCTTCAATATCTATCACCTTGCCGTTATCAATAAAGAATTTGTACAACTCCTTCATTCGTGGATGAACTTTCAGATTTTTGCTGTTGATGATCTTACCGGTTTTTTGATCACGCATAGGGTATAGATAAACCTTTAAACTTTTAAAGAATAGTTTCCCGAAGGCTTCCAGAATTCCACCGCTTAAGTGCCGGTAATATTTTTCATTGAAGATGTCTACCAGATTATCCACGCCCATAACCAGTCCCAGCTCTTTTTTGGTATGTAGGGAAAAATATTCCACCACCTTATAATATTCCTGAAAATTCGAGATCATTACAGTCTGCCCCGAAGCGCACAGCAGGTCTGCCCGGTCTAAAAAGTCCTTTTCATCAATTTCATCTTTTCCTTCAGATTTTAGATTATTCAGGGTCATTTCAAAAATGATGACTGTTTTTTCCGGGTCTACATCTTCCTGTGTCATAAAGAGTTTTCTGGAACTCATATACATGTTCAGGTTAAGGTTGGTAACGGGTCTGAAACTACCTCTCAGGGTAAGAATATTCTTTTTATACAGGACATTCGCAGGCAGAATATTATTTCCTTCAGGGGAGAACATCACAGCTTCGGTCATGCCTTCTTTTACCAGTTCCAGGCTCATTAGCCGGTTATCAACATTCTTAAAAACGGGACCCGAAAAATTAATCGAGTCGATCTCGATCTTATCTGTGCTTAGATGATCGTATAGTTTTTCAATAAGGACCTTGGGGTCTTCACTTTGGTAAAATGCTGCATAAATGAGATTAACTCCCATAATACCCAGGCTGATTTGTTGCTGGGATGCGTTGTTCTCATGAAACTGAACGTGCAGAATGATCTCGCTGTATTCCTGTTTGGGTTCTTTTTGAAATTTGATCCCCAGCCAGCCGTGACCTTTATATTTCTTGGCCCAGTCTATCGTAGCTACCGTATTGGCATAACTGAAAAAAAGTTTATCCGGATATTTTTTTCTTGACAGTCGTTGTTCGATCAGGTCGGCTTCATAATCTATCATTCGCTTAAGCCGGCGAACTGTTACATACCTGTTTTGAGGATCCAGGCCGTAAATGGCATCACTAAAATCCTTATCATAAGCGCTCAGGGTTTTGGCGATGGTCCCTTTAGGATTCCTCGCCCTGAAAAAATGACGTACCGTTTCCTGTCCCGCGCCTATTTCGGCAAAGGTTCCATAAATGTTCTCGTTTAGATTTAGCCTTGTACATTTATTCTGGATAGATAAAATGTTTTCGAACTCATCGTCACTTAAGGCACTCATAGAAAATGGATTTGTTTGGTCTCTGAAAGTTAGGGATATTATATGTGCCCGTTGTATATTTTAAGTAATGTTTAAAAGAATTTATATCAATTTTCGCAGGTAAAATCAATTGATATTTTACAACAGAATGGCCTGTTTACACCTAAAAGGCATGATTTGCTGTTTATAAACGGAAGACATTCAGGAAGTTCGAAACCAGGCGCTGAAAAATATATAACCTGGTATATTTGTCTTTTAGGTATTTGATTTCAAGAAGCTGAAAAAAAGGAAATTCCCCGGTCCTTAAATTTATTTTTCAGACCGGGGATAGGGGTAAATGTTAGATCTTATCTGTGGCAACTTTATAACTAGGATCTTCCATGATATTTACCTCGATAATGGCATCTGCATTCTTTAGCAGTCTTCTGCAGTCATCGCTCAAATGTCTTAAATGTACCTTTTTGCCAACTTTATTGTAGCGCTGGGTAACGGCATTTAAGGCTTCAATTGCAGACATATCTGAAACACGGCTGTCTTTAAAATCGATTATGATCTCCTCAGGGTCGTTAGCCACATCAAATTTTTCAAGAAAGTTCGTGGTAGAGGCAAAGAAAAGCGGACCATATATCTCATAATGCTTTACACCATTTTCATCGATAGATTTTCTGGCTCTGATTCTCTTGGCACTTTCCCAGGCAAAGAACAGGGCAGAAAGGATCACTCCAACCAGAACTGCCAGTGCCAGATTATGCAGTAGGACAGTGATCAAAGCAACCAGGATCACCAGGAAAATATCCTTTTTAGGAACCTTATTAAAGATCTTTAAACTAGCCCATTCAAAAGTACCTATTGCTACCATGATCATTACTCCAACCAAAGCAGCCATTGGTACCTGCTCTATAACCGGTGCCCCGAATAACACTATGACCAGGATTGTCAAAGCTGCAACTATTCCAGACAATCTGGCTCTGGAACCTGCAGATAAGTTTACCAGGGTTTGAGCGATCATGGGACAACCACCCATACCAAAGAAAAATCCGTTAAGAACATTGGCGCCACCTTGCGCAATACATTCTCTATTACCGCTGCCTTTAGTTTCTGTAATTTCATCTACCAGGTTCAGGGTTAGTAAGCCTTCGGTTAGTCCTACTGCTGCCATGATCAACGAATATGGAGCAATAGTTTCCAGGGTTTGCCAGCTTAGATCGATCTGCGGAATATGGAATGGTGGAAAACCTCCACTAACGGAAGCAATGTCTTCTACGGTTTTAGTATCTATTCCAAAGAAGTAAACCAATATAAACACCACAATAATGGCTACTAGGGATGAAGGAACGGCTTTGGTAAGTTTTGGCAGGAGCACAACGATTGCAATAGTCAAAGCTACTAAACCTGCCATGATATATAAGGAAGTTCCGGTTAGCCAGACAATTTCACCATTTACAACTGTCTTAAACTGGTCTAATTGAGACATGAAAATGATAATAGCCAAACCATTTACGAACCCAAACATTACGGGATGAGGTACCAGGCGTATAAATTTTCCCAGCCTGAAAACTCCAATTGCGATCTGTATAACCCCTGCGAGCGCAACCGCAGCAAGAACGTATTCCAGTCCGTTAGATTTCATCAGGGCAATCAATACGATTACCGTAGCACCGGCTCCTCCCGAAATCATTCCTGGTCTTCCGCCAAATATTGCTGTAACCAAACCCATTATAAATGAAGCATATAATCCCATTAATGGAGGGAAACCGGCTAAAATTGCGAAAGAAAGCGACTCAGGAATCATGGTCATGGCCACAGTTAAACCTGCGAGCACTTCCGTTCTATAGTTTACCTGTTGTTTGAAGTCGAATAAGTCCAAAACTTTTTTCATAATGAGGCTATTTCAGCTTGATTTTTAAGAAGCGGCAAAAATAGTCATTAAAAACAGAAGTGCAACCCTTTGTAAATGGAGATTCAGATTATTATTAAATTATGATTTTCAGGAAGTTATATTGATAATCTGTGTAGTTTCTTTGCATAAAATCCTGATTTTCCAAGTTGCTGAGGGTCAATTGTTAGAAATTCGATAAAGATTAGGTAGCAGAATTCAAATGAAATACCTTTGCAAAAAATTTCGTTATGGCGCATAAGGCCGGATTTGTAAATATTATTGGTAATCCCAACGTGGGAAAATCAACTTTAATGAATGCTTTTGTAGGTGAAAGACTTTCGATAATTACCTCTAAAGCTCAAACTACCCGTCACAGGATCTTAGGGATCGTAAATGGGGAGGATTTCCAGGTGATCCTTAGTGATACCCCGGGTATCATTAAACCAGCCTATGAATTGCAGGCATCGATGATGGATTTTGTGAAATCTGCTTTCGAAGATGCCGATGTACTTATATATATAGTAGAAATTGGAGAGCAGGGATTAAAGGATGAAGCATTTTTTAATAAGATAGCTCATTCTGAAGTGCCGGTTCTTTTATTGCTGAATAAGATCGATAAATCTAACCAGGAGCAACTGGAAGAGCAGGTTAAATACTGGTCTGAAAAAGTGCCTACGGCAGAGATCCATCCAATTTCAGCTTTGGAAGGGTTTAATGTTTCTGAAGTTTTCAACAGAATTATAGAATTATTACCGGAGTCTCCGGCATTCTACCCTAAAGATACCCTTACCGATAAGCCGGAGCGCTTCTTTGTGAATGAGATCATCCGGGAAAAGATCCTTATTCATTATAAAAAAGAGATCCCTTATAGTGTCGAGATCGAAACCAGCGAATTTTTTGAAGAAGATGATATCATAAGGATGCGTAGCGTGATCATGGTGGAGCGTGAAACCCAGAAAGGGATCATAATTGGTCATAAAGGTGCAGCACTTAAGAGAGTTGGAGTGGAAGCTAGAAAGGATCTCGAAAAATTCTTCGGAAAACAGGTTCACCTGGAATTATATGTAAAGGTGAACAAAAACTGGCGTAGCGATACGAAACAGCTTAGAAGATTCGGGTACAACGATAAAAAATAAACTTTTCAGGAAAATACAGAGAGTAAGGCTTTAGTGAAAACCATTAATTTTACCCTCTGAAATTAATATATAGTTATGGGCAATATTGTCGCTATTGTGGGTAGACCTAATGTTGGTAAATCGACCTTTTTTAACCGTTTAATTCAACGTCGTGAAGCTATTATCGATTCTGTGAGCGGGGTAACCCGTGACAGGCATTATGGGAAGTCTGACTGGAATGGGAAGAAATTTTCCCTGATAGACACGGGCGGATATGTAAAAGGAAGTGATGATATCTTTGAAGCTGAAATTGACAAGCAGGTAGAACTAGCCATCGATGAAGCAGATGCCATAATATTTATGGTAGATGTGGAAACCGGGGTTACTTCTATGGATGAAGAAGTGGCGAATTTGCTTAGAAAAGTAAATAAACCAGTGCTACTGGCTGTAAATAAAGTTGACAATAATAAGCGACTGGCCAATGCTGTTGAATTCTATTCTTTGGGATTGGGAGAATATTTTCCAATCGCCAGTACTAATGGTAGTGGAACCGGAGACCTCCTGGATGCTTTGATTGAAGCCCTTCCGGAAATCGAAGAGGAAGAAGAATCTGAATTACCGAGATTCGCCGTGGTCGGCAGACCAAATGCTGGTAAATCCTCATTTATAAATGCCCTTATCGGGGAAGATCGCTATATCGTTACAGATATTGCCGGAACTACCCGGGATGCTATAGATACCAGGTATAACCGGTTTGGATTTGAATTCAACCTGGTAGATACTGCCGGGATCAGAAGAAAATCCAAAGTGAAGGAAAATCTTGAATTTTACTCAGTAATGCGATCTGTTCGTGCCATTGAGAATTGTGATGTTTGTCTGGTAGTACTTGATGCTACTCGTGGATTTGACGGACAGGTACAGAATATTTTCTGGCTTGCACAGAGAAATCACAAGGGAATCGTAATCCTGGTAAATAAATGGGATCTGGTAGATAAGGAAACCAATACCATGAAAGAATATGAAACCATGATTCGTCGTGAAATAGAACCATTTACCGATGTACCAATCGTATTTATTTCTGTATTGACCAAGCAAAGGGTTTTCAAGGCAATAGAGACTGCTGTTAAGGTGTTTGAGAACAGAAGTAAAAAGATCAAAACCAGGGAATTCAATGATGTAATGCTCCCTATTATTGAGAAGAATCCGCCACCGGCTTACAAAGGCAAGTTTGTGAAAATCAAATTCTGTATGCAGTTACCAACCCCGCATCCGCAATTTGCATTTTTCTGTAATTTGCCACAATATGTTAGAGATCCTTATAAAAGGTTCCTGGAGAATAAATTAAGACAGGAATTTGATTTTACGGGAGTTCCGATATCGATATTTTTTAGAAAAAAATAAAAGACCGGCTGGTCATAAGTCTGTTAACAAAAAAAACCGGCTTTTCCATTTAATGGAATTGCCGGTTTTTACATTTCAAAAAGGTTTAAATCCATGATAAGTTCTAACGGAAAAAATTTCAAAATGTTTATTTGAAATGTGGATATGCAGCCTGAATAATCAATCTAGGGCAGGAAGATATGTAAGTAATTAAAGACCTATTCTGAAGTCTTTTATCACTTTTTCCTATAGATTTTCCTAATAAAAATTTGCCAACGTTTCATACAGCTAATTTATTGCGTGTTTAACGATTAATTTTGCAATAAGGCTTCTCTTAAGTTATATTTAAGTGGTTGATTATTAACATTTAAAGAAGAAGGCTTATGGAAATTTTTACCGATTTTGTTGACAATTATAACAGATCTCTGCGAGGCCTGAATATCTTTGCTAAAATAGGGGTGACCCTGGCTTTAGTTTTGATTTTACTTGCAGTTATAGGAGCTATTGTGAACGTTATCGTTCATAATGTATAATTTGATTAACATACTTAACTCTTAAATTAACATTTTCTGATCATTTATATGGATCAGATAAATTTTTATTGCATAAAACTAATGTATAAGGAATTTATTATTCCTTCATATTAAAGCCCGGTCATTTTGACCGGGCTTCTTAATTCGTGTTAAATCTCTCCGGTTATCGGTTCTATTCATGATAGCTATTTCGAGGACCTTTTCCACGATATTTCTTGGATTTAAGTAGTCTCTTGTAGTTGCTGCAATAGCTTGATAAGATGTTGTGATTTTTAGGATTAAAACGTTTAAATGAGATACATAGACCTAAAATTAAAAAACCCCGAACTAAAAAGTTCAGGGTTTTAAGGTGGTGCCTCCAGCCCCGAAGCATCGGGGGAACCAGGTCAGGATCTTTCAGCCAATATCTCCGCTAAAATGAGAGGATTATGTATGATTTTTTCAATGAATTTTCTGCTTTTCATTCTTTTTATAAAAAGCTAAAGTTGTTTGGCTTCATTTCTTGTATTTGTTTCGAATATTAATTTTAAAGTCCAGTCATCTGCCGGTTTTGTGAAAGCTTTTTTAAAATGATGGGTATTATGCATTTCTAATCTTGCCTGTAAGTCAGAAGTTTCCCCTGTATAAAATCTATTCAATTTTTGAGAATAAAGTATATATAGATAATGCATAAGCCTAAAATTAAAAAATCCCGAACTAAAAAGTTCAGGGTTTTAAGGTGGTGCCTCCAGCCCCGAAGCATCGGGGGAACCAGGGTCAGGATCTTCCAGCTAAAATCTCCGCTAAAATGAGTGGATTATGTATGATTTTTTCAATGAATTTTCTGCTTTTCATTCTTTTTATAAAAAGCTCAAGGTGTCTGGCTTCATCTCTTGTCCTTGTTTCGAATTTTAATTTTAAAGTCCAGACATCTGCCGGTTTCGTGAAAGCTTTTTTAAAATGATGGGTATTATGCATTTCTAATCTTGCCTGTAAGTCAGAAGTTTCCCCTGTATAAAATCTATTCAATTTTTGAGAATAAAGTATATATAGATAATGCATAGGCCTAAAATTAAAAAACCCCGAACTAAAAGTTCAGGGTTTTAAGGTGGTGCCTCCAGGAATCGAACCAGGGACACAAGGATTTTCAGTCCTTTGCTCTACCAACTGAGCTAAGGCACCAGTTGCTTGTTTAAGCGGTGGCAAATATAATTTCATTTTTAGGAACTCACAAAGGAAATTTTAAAAAAATGCTTTTGTATTTTTGCTTTCCTAAGAAAATCTGGATGAATTTAGTTATTGATGTTGGAAATACCTCTGTGAAGACCGCTGTTTTTCAAAACAATAGATTGCTGGAAAAGCAAAATTTCGAAAAAGAAAAATTTTCAGAGAAGCTTGAAAAAATTCAAAGAAAATATCCCGGAATCGATAATTCGATAGTTTCAAGTGTCTCTTCCGGTGAAAAAGAGATGATCTCAACGATAATAAAAGTATTTCCGGTGATGTTATTAGATCATTTAAGCCCGGTTCCTTTTAAAAATAAATATGCTTCTCCCGAAACTTTAGGTAAGGACAGGATCGCGCTGGTCGCTGCTGCCGTAAATGCCTATCCGGCCAAAAATGTTTTGATCATTGATGCCGGAACCTGTATTACATACGATATAAAAACCGCAAAAGAAGAATATCTGGGAGGTGCGATCTCACCGGGTTTAAATATGAGATTTAAGAGTCTGCACAAGTTTACGTCAAAATTGCCGTTAGTAGATGCGAAGCCGGAAGCCCAATTGATTGGTAATACTACTGAAACCAGTATTCTATCCGGAATTATCAACGGTATAAAAATGGAATTGCAGGGGACTATAGAAGCCTATAGCTCTCAATTTGAAGATTTAACAGTAATTTTTACGGGTGGTGATAGCCAAGTTTTGTCTATACCATTAAAAAATAGCATATTTGCCAACTCAAATTTTTTGTTAGAAGGACTCAATTTCATTCTAGAATTTAACAGGACTCAATGATAAAACGATTTATAGTAATCGTAGCTTTTTTTTCAGCATTCATCGCTGAAGCACAGGAAAACGTTTCTTCGCCTTATTCATATTACGGCATTGGTTTAACGAACTTTAAGGGTACCGTAGAGAACAGATCTATGGGAGGATTAAGTATCTTTGCAGATAGTATACATATTAATATGCAGAATCCTGCAGGATACGGTAGACTGCGTCTAACTAATTACGCCGTTGGAGCCAGTCACGACAGGATTAAGCTGGAGAGTGAAAGTGCCAGTGATAATGCCAAGATCAGTTCCCTGGATTATCTTTCTCTTGCCTTTCCGGTGAGTAAAAAGGTAGGTGTGGGACTGGGTGTTCTTCCTTATACTTCTGTAGGTTACAGGATTCTGGATTCTGAAGAAGGTTCAGCGAGTTTGTTAACCGGTAGGGGTGGAATGAACAAGGTCTTCCTTTCTGTAGGATGGGCAGTGACTAATGATTTGAGCCTTGGAGTTGATGCGAATTATAACTTTGGAAATTTCCAGAATTCGCAAAGTATAAACAGGGCAGAGCTGCAATATGGTACAACTGATGTTAACAGGTCTGATATTAGAGGATTTACCTTTAACTTTGGAGTTAACTATCAGAAAATGCTTAATGAGAGTCTTAAGTTGCACCTGGCTTCTACTTATGCGCCGGCAATGGATCTTGATTCTGAAAATTTCAGAGAGATCTCTACGGTGGATTTTAGCAGTGGGACCGGACGTACAATAGATTTTCGAGAACTTGACCTGTTGGATTCGCAGTTTGAATTTCCTTCTAAAATCAGCATTGGTGCTGGTTTGGGAGAACAAAATAAATGGTTTGTTGGAGCCGAATATGCCAGCATTGGATCTTCGTCATACGAGGATAGTTTTAGATTTAGAGGTGATAATGGGCAATATGATGATGCCTCGCAGTTTTCTATTGGAGGATTTTATATTCCCCAGTATAATTCGTTTTCAAACTATTTAGAACGAGTAGTTTACAGGGCTGGGTTCAGGTATGATGAGACAGGGCTAATGGTGAATGACGAGTCTATTGATGAGTTTGGCATATCTTTTGGATTAGGTTTGCCAGTAGGATCAAATTTCTCCAACATTAATTTGGGAATCGAGCTTGGACAAAGAGGTACCAAGGATTCAGGATTAATTCAGGAGAACTTTTTAAGACTGTCAGTTGGACTTTCTTTAAACGATAAATGGTTCACGAAGAGAAAATTTAATTAACCACTACAATAAAACAACGAAATGAAAAAGAGATTTCTAGCACTAATGACAATTGCTTTGTCTGGTTTAGGGTCTGTAAGTGCACAATCTGGTGATTGCGCTACTATGGCGGCTTTGGCTTATGATGATGCAAAAGCGAAAAATTACGACGCGGCTTATCCTGCTTTAATGAAAGTAAAAGAGGAGTGCCCAAAATATAGCCTTGCAACCTATCAATACCTTGAAAGAGCTTTAGAGCATAAGATTGATAAAGCTGAACAGGGCGATAAGAAAGAATTAGTGGAGGAGCTAATATCAGTTTGGGAAACCAGGCTGGAGCTTTATCCAACTAAAACTTCCAAGGGGAAGATCTATTCAGATATAGCTTTATTAAAGTTCGACAACAAAATTGGAGATAAGGAAGACCAGTACATGGCTTTCGATAAGGCTTATACTGAGGATAAAGATAACTTTAAGAGCCCGAAAGGTCTTTATGCATATTTTGACCTGATGGTTGAGATGCAGGATGAAGGAGAAAAGTCTCTTCAGGATGTTTTTGAAAACTATGACCGTGTTTTCGCTAAGATCGAAGAAGAAGAGAACGAAGCTGCAGAGAACCTTGCGCCTCTTTTAAAGAAGCAGGAAGAGGGTGCAAGCCTTACTTCAAAGGAGCAAAAGCAGATACAGTATGCGGAGATCAACCTTGCTAACTATAGTAAAGTTAAAGAAGCGATCAACGCCAAGCTTGGAGCCAGAGCAGATTGTGATAACCTGGTACCGCTTTATAAAAAAGATTTTGACAGCAAACAAGCAGATGTAAACTGGTTGAAAAATGTTAATGCAAGACTTTCTGCTAAAGATTGTACTGAAGATCCTCTGTTTATCCAGGTATCTGAAGCTTTACACAAATTACAGCCTTCTGCAAAGTCTGCTTATTCTTTAGGACAGTTAGCTGAATCTGAAGGAAACAGAAATAAAGCGCTGGAATATTATAATGAAGCTGCTGAATTGGAGACCAACAAATCTGATAAAGCGAAGATCTATTATAGAATTGCTAATAACTACAAGGAAAAAGGTAGTTTTGGCCAGGCGAGAACTTTTTACAATAAAGCGCTTCAGGCTAAACCATCACTAGGTAGTGCATATCTTCAAATCGCCAGCATGTATGCTCAGAGTGCGAACAATTGTGGAGAAGATGCATTCAGCAAAAGAGCAGTATACTGGTTAGCTGCAGACTATGCTTCCAGAGCTGCGAGAGTAGATCCTTCGATCTCTGGTAATGCAAATCAGGCTGCTGCTGCCTATAAGGGTAGAGCGCCACAGAAATCTGACGTATTCCAGTCTAGTAAAAACGCTGGTGACGCTATTTCTATAGGATGCTGGATCGGAGAGACCGTTCGTATCCCGAACCTTTAAGATGAAATTTACATATAGTAATATTATTAATGGCATTGTCACGCTTCTTGGCGTGACAATGCTTTTTTCATGCGAGGGTAACCTGAGGGAGGTAAGGGCTTTTAGTCTTGAAGAAGATGCTCCTCAGGCTATTGCTGAAGGTATTAACCTGAAATTTACAGATTCAGGCAGATTGGTGGCCACTCTTAAAAGTCCTAAAATGCTGGACTTTACCAATAAATCATTTCCTTACCGTGAATTTCCACAGGGCGTTGAAGTCGAGTTTTTTGACGAACAGAATCAAAAGAATACGGTAAATGCGGATTATGGGATCGTGTATGAAAAGACCCAGCTTATAGATCTGCAGGGAAATGTAGTGATCCTTACTGCAGATAGTACCAGGCTTGAAGCCAGCCAGATATTCTGGGATCAGGATCGCAGCTGGATCTTTACAGATAAACCAAATACCATTAGATTTCCTGATGGTTCCTATACCGAAGACCTGGGTTTTGATTCTAATCAGGATTTCAGTAATTTTCGATCAAGAACCAACAAGGGGATACAAATCATAGAAGAAGAGGATAATGAATAAATTTTTTAGATATTTTGAATACGCCTATTTGTTCTTTGCGGCTTTCTTTCTTTTCGAAGCTGTAAGAATATGGAGTACAGAAAGGAACCGGGCCTATTTATTCCTTTTCTTTGTAGCCATAGCTATCTTTATGTTCTTCTTTAAAAGGCGTTTTCGGCGTAAATACGAAGATCGTAACAAATAACCTGAATGGAGGTTGATATACTTATTATTGTTTGTTCTCTTTTGCTTTCTGCATTTTTCTCAGGGATGGAGATCGCCTATGTTTCTTCCAATAAAATATTTATTGAAATTGAAAAAAGGCAGAACGACTTTCTGGCTACCGTCTTAAAACGGCTTACCAAAAAACCATCCAAATTTATTGCCACGATGCTCGTGGGGAACAATATAGCCCTGGTGGTGTATGGTTTTTTTATGGGAGACCTGCTCATGGCCTGGCTCGGCGGAATAGAATCTGATAGTGGCTTTGTTAACTATGTGATCAATGATCTTAGCCTGTTAACTCAAACTATTATTTCCACGCTTATCATACTGCTTACGGCAGAATTTCTTCCGAAGGTCATATTTCAGATCTACGCCAATACCATGCTGAAATTCTTTGCGGTGCCGGCGTATATTTTTTACCTGATCTTTAGTTTTGTTTCTTCATTTGTGATCTGGATCTCAGATATCATCCTGAAGCGATTCTTCAAAACCGACGGTGATGAAGTTCAGCTTGCCTTCAGTAAGGTGGAATTAGGCAATTTCATCAGCGAACAAATGGAAACCGTGGAAGAGCATGAAGATGTGGATAGTGAGATACAGATCTTTCAGAATGCACTTTCCTTTTCAGACATTAAAGCGAGGGAGGTAATGATTCCAAGAACAGAGATTATTGCGGTAGATCAGAATCAGCATCCAAACGACCTTATCGATACTTTTACAGAAACCGGCTTGTCAAAACTGCTTGTTTACAATGAAACTATAGACGATATCATTGGCTATGTGCATTCTTTTGAGTTGTTCAAAAGGCCAAAATCAATAAAATCAATTCTTCTTCCGGTAATTTTCGTTCCGGAAACCATGTGGATCAAGGATGTTCTCAATATTCTCATCAAAAAGCGTAAAAGTATTGCGGTAGTGATAGACGAGTATGGTGGTACCAGTGGAATGATGACCGTAGAGGATATTGTAGAAGAACTTTTTGGTGAGATTGAAGATGAACACGATTCTGCAGTTCTTATAGAGGAGAAAATTGATGAAGGACATTTCCGTTTCTCAGCGAGATTAGAGGTAGATTATCTCAATGAGACCTATAGAATAGATATTCCCGAGGGTGAAAACTATGAAACTCTCAGTGGTTTTGTAGTAAATCATACCGAAGAAATTCCGCAGGCGGGAGAGGTTATAAAAATTGATGGTTTTGAAATAAAAATCATTGAAACTTCCAATACCAAAATCGAATTGGTAGAACTAAAAATCGATCCTGAGGCTTAAAGTTTTAAAGTTAAGAATTTGCTAATTTTTAATTTTATTATTAGGGTAAAAACCTTATTTTCGCCCCCTATATTTTGACAAATAATACATTCAAATGGCAGTATTAAACAAAATCAGACAAAGGTCTGTTTTCTTAATTATCATCATTGCACTGGCTTTATTTTCTTTCGTTTTAGCCGATGTGATCAGAAATGGAGGCTTAAGCTCTCAAAATTCTCAAAATGTGATCGCCACCGTTAACGGTGAGGAAATCAGCAGAGAGGAATTCGCTCGTGAAGTGGAGGCATTTGAAAGAAATATGGGTAGAAATATTAGTACTACCCAGGCAGTGAACCGTATTTGGGACCAGAAATTACGTGAAGTAATCCTGGAAGAGCAGGTAGAAGAGTTGGGGATAAGAGCCGGAGAAGGACAGATAACCAGTCTTGTGCGTTCTCAAATGGCGGGGAATCCAAATTTCACTAATGAAGCCGGAATGTTCGATGAAAATCGATTAAGAGAATATGTTGCTAACCTAAAGGAGACTTCACCACAGGCTTACGAGCAGTGGCAGCAGTTTACTTCTAATCTTGCCAATACTGCAAGGTTAAATACTTATTACAACATGGTAAGTGCAGGGGTTGGAGCCACCCTTTTAGAAGGTGAGCAGGCTTACAGACTTCAGAACGATAATATCAACATGAAGTATGTTCAAATCCCTTATTCTTCAATTCCAGATTCTGAAGTTGAGGTGACCAAGGCAGAGATCAAATCTTATATTGAAAGTCATCCGGCACGTTTCAAAACTGAAGCTGCAAGAAGTCTTCAATATGTGATTTTTGAAGAGAATGCTTCTTCAGAGGATAAGTCTGAAGCTAAAGAAGCAATTACCGCTTTAAGAGCAGAGCGTGTGGAATATAACGCTGCGATTGGTGCGAATGATACTTTACCTGGATTTGACAATACTGAGGATTATTCTGATTTTATCAGTAACAATTCAGATCTGCCATATGAGAACAGATTCAAGTTTAGAAATGACTTTACAGGTGAAAATGCAGAGGCGATCTTTAACCTGAATGAAGGCGAAACTTTTGGTCCTTACGAAGAAAATGGATACTGGAAATTAAGTAAGGTTGTGGAAACTAAAACAATTCCAGATTCTGTTAAGGCTAGTCATATTCTTATCTCATTTGAGGGTACTCAGCTGGGTGCAGGTTCTGGAAGAGATAAAGAAGAAGCAAAGCAGCTTGCAGATAGTATTGCAAGTGTCGCCAGAAACAATGCAGATAAGTTTGCAGAGCTCGCTTCAGAGTTTTCTGCAGATACTTCTAATAAAGAACAGGGTGGAGATCTTGGATACTTTACTCCGGGTATGATGATACCAGCTTTTGAAAATTATGTTTTTGATAACTCAACAGGCGATATCGGGGTTGTGGAAACTCCACTTGGATACCATGTTATCTCCATAGATGATCAAACTGATGCGGCCAGAGCAGTTAAGGTTGCTACTATCGCCAGGGAGATCGAGGCTTCAGAAAAGACCATGAACGATCTTTTCAACGAAGTGACCAAGTTCGAGATTAATGCTTCTGAAGGTGACTTTACAGAAGTAGCTAAAAAAGAGAACTACGAGGTTAAAACTGTAAAAGACGTAAAGGCTTTGGAAGAGAATATTCCTGGTGCAGGTGCTCAGAGAAGAGTGGTGCAATGGGCTTTCGAAGAGGATGCAGAAGTTGGGGATGTTAGAAGATTCGAAACTACCACAGGATATATTGTTGCTCAGTTAACTTCTAAAAAGGATAAGGGATTAATGAGTGTGGAGGAAGCTTCATCTGTTGTTACGCCTATCCTTAAGAAAAAGAAGAAAGCTGAGATCATTAAGAACAGGATCAAAGGGAATACCTTGCAGGAAATCGCAGGGAACCAGGGTGTAAGTGTTCAAACGGCAGATGCGGTAAACCTTAGTAGTCCTACCTTGGCTGGTGCTGGTGAAGAGCCGGAAGTAGTTGGAGCTGTTTTCTCATTGGAGCCTGGTAAATTAACAGAGCCTGTTGCAGGTGAAAAAGGAGTTTATATAGCTGAATTAGTAAGTAAATTCGAAGCTCCGGCTATGGATTCTTACAAAGGCTTTGCTCAGCAGGAAAGTGCAGCTCGTAGAGCACAGGCAGGATCCAGAGTATTTGAAGCTTTAAAGAAAAAGGCTGAGATCGAAGATAACAGATCAAGATTCTACTAGGATCAGGATCTTAAGGATATAAAAAAACCTCACCAAACGGTGAGGTTTTTTTTATTTGATTAGGTCAGAATATTCGAAGAGGATAGTGTAGCCTTTCTTTTTAAAGTATTGCTTTTCTGCTTTTCTGCCAGTAGCCAGGATAAAATCGCCGCCCCAGCCACCGAGGCTTTTTATTAGTCCTGGATAATCCGGAAATAGCTCCGTTTTGATCCTGGGTAAATTAATTGCTTTAGAAATAAGAGTCTCGTGAGCTTTCATGAGCATTCGGAATTCTTCCAGGTGTTCAGCAGTAATGATCTGCTCTGTGATCCCCGAAATTTTTTCAATCAGGCCGGCAATATTAACTTTAGGCTGATTTCTGTAATGCGCAATAGCTTCCCGGCTGTTTTGTTTTCGGTTTAGGTAAACGAAGAAGATGTCATCTTTGAATGGTGGATCAAAATCTGTAGTATAAGCTGCGGGGCCATTACTGGTGATCTGGTAACTTATGGGATAATCACTGCCTGCAGCAGCTATATCATAACCACTCCCGCCAAAACTCTCTTTAAGCAATTTGTACGGATCTATTTCCAGCCATTGTGCCAGGTTGTTCACCAGCGTAGAGGAGGTTCCAAGCCCCCATTTACGATTAAAATCAAGCTTAGTAGTAATCTTATATCCCTTTCCTAAAAAGGCCTTAGGATTTAACTCCATCACGGAATTAAACAGCTGTTGTAGTCGTTTTTCCGTCTCTTGGTCCTCCGGCTTTTTTGAGCTTCCAATTGGCTGAAAATTATTTTCTATCCTGAATTCACTCTCGAACCAAATTTGGCCGTTCTCATCTAAGCTTGTCCAGGCTATAAACCCTTTTTCCCCGTTAGTAATTTGCATGCTTTGGCCAAATTTTGTGGGAAGGGCAAGTGATTTAGCTCCGTTTAGAACAGCATATTCACCGGTGATCAAGAGTTTTCCGTTACTTCTGAATTCCTGCATTATGATCGTAAATTTTCCAACTGTTCGATAACACTGCTATGGGTAATGGTATGATGGGTGAAAAATTCCACCAGCTCTTCTTTCTCTTGGTCTGTGGCTTGATTTTGATTAAGGATGTTCATAAGGTGCATTTTCATATGCCCCTGCTGAATCCCGGTAGTAGTTAAAGATCTTAATGCCGCAAAATTTTGTGCGAGGCCTGCCACAGCAGTTATTTTCATTAAATCATTTGCTGAAGGGCGTTGTAAAATATCCAAAGCCAGCTTCACCAGAGGATGCAGGCTGGTTAGTCCACCCACAGTTCCCAGTGCCAGAGGAATTTCCATCCAGAACTTAAAGATGCCATTTTCGATTTCTGCATGGGTGAGACTTGTATACCTGCCATTTCTCGATGCATAGGCATGTACACCTGCCTCTACCGCTCTAAAATCATTGCCAGTTGCCAGGACTACCGCGTCGATACCGTTCATTACACCTTTATTGTGAGTTACTGCACGGTAGGGCTCGATCTCAGCTATTTTGACGGCCTGAATGAATTTTTCAGCAAATTCCTGACCGGTCATATCTTCATTTTCTGAAAGATCTTCCACGGGGCAGGAGACCTCGGCTCTTACAATACATTCTGGCACATAGTTAGACAGGATGCTCATAATAACGTTAAGCTCTTTCTCTTTTGCGGTAAATTCGGGATTTTGCTGAGCTTCCTCCTGCAACACTTCTGCAAATTTTTCCAGACAGGAATTAATGAAATTTGCGCCCATAGAATCACGGGTGTCAAAATTTACGAATAACTGGTAGTAGTTGTCCAGTTCACTTGTCTTATCGATCAGGTTAATATCGAGAATACCGCCACCTCTTTTCTCCATATTGCGGGTAATAGGCTTAACAGCTTCCCGGAGTTTCGGCTTAATTTTTGTAATTAGTTTGTCGAGCCTGGAAAACTCTCCCTGAAAAAGAAAGTGAACCTGTCCTATCTTTTTGGTATTAAGTACGCTGGCTTTAAAGCCACCTCTTTCATCCCAGAATTTAGCTGCTTTGCTGGCAGCGGCAACTACAGAGCTTTCTTCAATGGCCATTGGCAAAACATAATATTTGCCATTTATCCGGAAATTCGGGGCCAGGCCAAGTGGTAAGTAAAAATTACTAACGGTATTTTCTATGAATTCATCGTGCAGTTTTTGCAGTTCATCATTGGTATTCCAATACTGTTTTAAGACTGAAATTGCTGAATCATCGTTATTCAGGTAATTTTTGGCCAGCCAGTTTATTTTTTCGGATTTGTCAAGTTTTGAAAATCCGTGTATGGGCTTTGTCATTATTTAGGTATTTCAGGTGCTCAAAGATACAAAGCTAAAGTTTTATAAGCTCAGAAATTAGTCGGGATGAAGCATTTATAGCCTGACAATTCTTAACATATTCTTATTATTTATCAACCTCGCATGCTCATTTTTTCACTAAATTTTAGTAAACTTGGCCTGCATTAAATTTTACGTAATTTATATGAAGTTCCCCAATATCCTGCTTGCCTTTATCCTGGCCGCAACATCTGTCTTAAGTGCACAGAAAAAAGAAGTAAGTCTCGAAGAAATATGGACCGGTACTTTTCAGGAAAATCGCTTACAATCACTGCAATCTTTAAATAATGGTGAAGAATACGTGGTGCTTAACCGCGATCGCCAGGCCGGTACTAGCAGCATTGAAGTATTTAGTTACAAAACCGGAAAAAAGACCAGGACCTTACTTAGCAGCTCAGAGCTGAAGGGTATCAATGCATTTTCTGATTTCAAATTCAGTGAAGATGAAACTAAGATCTTGCTATCTACAGAAGTAGAGCCTATCTACAGAAGGTCGTCACGGGAGATTTTTTATGTTTATGATTTAAGGTCGAAAGAACTTAAAAAAGTAAGTGATGATAAAATCCAGGAGGCTTCTTTCTCACCAGATGCCAGCAAGGTTGCCTATGTGTATAACAATAATATCTATTTTTTGAACCTTAAGAACGGTGAAAGAACCCAGGTGACGAAAGATGGTGAAACAAATAAGATAATTAATGGAGTTACAGACTGGGTTTATGAAGAAGAGTTTTCTTTCGTAAAAGCATTTGCCTGGAATCCTACAGGTGAAAAAATCGCTTTCTTAAGATTCGATGAGACCGAGGTGCCCGAATTTTCCATGGATCTTTACGGCAAAGGTCTGTACCCAACACAGGAAGTTTTTAAATACCCAAAAGCAGGGGAAGCGAACTCTAAAGTAAGTTTGCATATCTATGATCTGGAGCAGCAATCTTCAGAAGAAATAGACCTTGGTGCAAAATATGATTCCGCAGACAATGCTGGAGAAATGGACCCGGAGGCTATAGGTGATTTTTATATTCCCAGGATCAAATGGACTAAAGATCCAATGCTGCTAAGCGTGCAGAGAATGAACAGGCCTCAGAATAACCTTGATCTTATCTTTGTGAATGCTGAAGATAATGTTGCTGAAGTGATCCTCAATGAAACTGATAAGGCTTATATAGATATTACCGATAACCTTACCTTTTTAAAGGATAACAGTTTTATCTGGACCAGCGAAAAGGATGGTTATAACCACATCTATCACTATGCTGAGAATGGGAAACTAAAGAACCAGGTAACTTCTGGTAAATGGGAGGTAACCAATTACTACGGCTACGATTCAAAATCTGATAGGATTTACTACCAGAGCACAGAAAATGGAAGTGTGAACCGTGATGTCTATTCCATTAAGCCAAATGGGAAAGATAAAAAAAGGCTTACCACGGGCACCGGGATGAATTCTCCTTCCTTTAGTGCAGATTTCACCTATTTCATTAACTCTTTTACCAATGTAGATACACCTCATGTCTATACCCTGCACAGGTCCAAGTATGGTAAACTTGTTCGTGAGATCCTTAATAATAATGAACTTATTGAAAAGGTAAGCGCTTATGAGTTTTCACCAAAAGAGCTTTCTACGATAAATATCAACGGGAATGATCTTAATATGTGGACCATCAAACCTTCAGATTTTGATGAATCCAAAGAATATCCTATGCTGATGTTTCAGTATTCGGGACCTGGTTCACAATCTGTGTCAAATTCCTATTTCAGCACGAATGATTATTGGTATCAGCTTCTTGCAGATAAAGGATATATCGTTGTTTGTGTAGATGGCCGGGGGACAGGTTTTAAAGGAGCAGATTTTAAGAAGGTAACCTATAAGGAACTTGGTAAATATGAAGTTGAAGACCAGATTGCGGCAGCCAGGCTATTAGGCGAAAGAAGCTATATCGATGCAGATCGAATTGGGATCTGGGGTTGGAGCTACGGTGGTTTTATGTCTTCTAATGCTATTTTAAAAGGTAATGATGTTTTCTCTATGGCAATCGCGGTGGCTCCGGTAACGAGCTGGAGATTCTATGACACTGTATATACCGAAAGATATATGAGAACGCCGCAGGAGAATGCTTCGGGATATGATGAGAATTCACCCTTAAATCATGTGGAAAAACTTAAAGGTGATTACCTTATTATTCATGGGGGCGGTGATGATAATGTGCATGTTCAAAATACAATGAGAATGGTAGAGGAGCTTATACAGGCGAACAAGCAGTTTGACTGGGCGATCTATCCAGATAAAAATCATGGAATTTATGGAGGCAATACCAGATTGCACCTGTATAATATGATGACCGACTTTATACTTGAAAAACTTTAATTAAAATAGATAAAAATGGAATTAAAATTCGGAGGATCTGAATATAATCAAAGAACGGTTCTGGGGCATCCCTCAGGACTTTTTGTATTGTTCTTTACTGAGATGTGGGAGCGTTTTTCCTATTATGGAATGCGTGCATTATTAGTACTATTTTTAACCGCTTCCTTAATGGACGAAGGCGGTTGGGGATGGCCCCGGGAAGATGCATTGGTTTTATATGGATGGTACACCGGATTGGTTTATATCACCCCTATTTTTGGAGGCCTTATAGCCGATAAAGTGTTAGGTTATAGAAATGCCGTGGTTTGGGGAGCTTTATTAATGACCCTGGGTCATGCTTCCATGGCTTTAGAAGGCTTTACCAATATATTCTTCTATATGGGATTACTATTATTGATCCTTGGGAATGGCTTATTTAAACCGAATATTTCATCGATTGTAGGACAGCTTTATAAGACCAACGGGAAAGAAAAGGATGCTGGTTATACCATTTTCTACATGGGGATCAACGCCGGGGCATTCTTAGGAATTCTTCTTTGTGGATATATAGGAGAAAAAGTAGGTTGGCATTATGGATTCGGATTAGCCGGGATCTTTATGTTTCTTGGAATGCTTCAATTTTACTTTGGACAAAAACTTTTTGGAGAAATTGGATTGAACCCGAAAGAAGCTGAAGCTTTTAAACACGGTATAGCTACTGGTGATGAGAAAATAGAGAATAAGGAAGAGGAGGTAACTCCAGAAGTTCAAAAAGACAGACTGGTTGTAATTGGGTTTTTTGCCTTTTTTACGATTTTCTTCTGGTGGGCCTTTGAGCAGGCTGGTGGTTCTATGACCATTTTTGCTGCAGATTATACAGATAGGGTATTGGTGGGGAATGAAGCGATGACCTTCAAAATCATAAATACCATCATAACCGTGGTTCCTATGTTAGTAATCACCTGGGTATTGATTATGCTGTTCAAAAATATCTTCAGTGCTTATGCAAAATCCAATATTTTTCTTGGTCTAAGTTTTGTGTTGATCTGGGGTATAGTGATCTGGATGCTATATCGTGAGTTTTTAGCAGATGCTACAGAAGTTCCGGCTTCCTGGTTCTCGGTTTTAAATTCATTATTCATTATTCTGTTCGCTCCTATATTTTCTAAAATATGGCAGAGTAAATTTAATCCCTCAGGTCCTGTGAAATTTGCAATTGGCCTGGCTTTACTAGGAATAGGTTTTGGAGCATTGGCATACGGAGCTTATGGAATTCCTCAGGGAGCGAAAACAGCCTCTGTAAGTATGATATGGCTGGTTTTTGCCTATTTATTCCATACCCTGGGAGAATTATGCGTGAGCCCGGTTGGATTATCTTACATAAGTAAACTTTCACCTACACGTCTTGTAGGTTTAATGTTTGGAGTTTGGTTTATGGCGAATTTTGTAGCCAACTTACTTGCAGGTGTTACGGGTAGTTATATAGATACCATTACCCAGAACTACTCCATGACCACTTTCTTCTTAATATTCACCCTTGTTCCAATTGGTGCTGCATTTATAATGCTGATATTAAGCAGGATGCTGGTTAAGAAGATGCACGGTATTACTTAAATTGAACTATATATTATTCAATTAAATTTATACTTAAAACGTTCCTAATATTTTAGGAACGTTTTTTGTTTTAAACGGTTTTCGCTAAATTTAGTCTATGAAAAAATTATTTCTTTTCACTTTTTTAATATTCTCTGTTTCAGCTATCTACGGGCAGGAAATTAAGTGGATGAGTATGAACGATGCATTGATGGCACAAAAGAAGAATCCGAAAAAGATCTTTGTAGATGCCTACACTACCTGGTGTGGTCCTTGTAAGCTTTTAGATAAGA
Source organism: Christiangramia sabulilitoris (assembly GCF_007050985.1). Classification (GTDB taxonomy): domain Bacteria; phylum Bacteroidota; class Bacteroidia; order Flavobacteriales; family Flavobacteriaceae; genus Christiangramia; species Christiangramia sabulilitoris. The sequence continues at coordinate 887,469 of NZ_VHSF01000001.1, read as the reverse complement.
ATACCTTTACCAATAAGGATGTGGTGGAATATATAAATAAGCACTATTACGCGGTAAAATTCAATGCCGAAGGAAACGAGGTAATAAAATTTAAAGACAAGGTTTTTAAGAACCCGGGATTCGACCCGAACAAGAAAGGTAGAAATTCAGTGCATGAATTTGCCCTTGCTATGGGCGTATCGGCATATCCTACCATGATCTTCTTCGATGAAAAGGCTGGATTCCTTACACCGGTAAGGGGTTATTTAACACCGCAGAAACTGGAGATTTTTTTGAAGATCTTTGCTACCAATGATTACAAGAAAGTAAAAACAGATGAGGAGTGGCAACAATATCAGGAACAGTTCGAGGGCACTTTTTCGAGTTAAATCCTGGATCATTTGATAACATAAGCTCCCTTTTCACCGGTATAGTGGAAAGGGATTTTTTTATTCCTCGCTGTTAGTTCCCATTTACCGATGTAAGTTTTGTAGTTGCTGCCATCTGCGATGATGATTGCCGGACTAATTAAACTTAGAACTCTGTCGAGGTTTACTTTTGCAGAATTTCTTAAAATTACAATTTCAGGATCAAAATCGGGTACCGTATAGACGCCGGCAGTATCTATCACCAGGGCAATACTCCCGGAAAGATCCATCACCTTTGAAAATTTTTTATAATGTATATTTTTAATTTCTCTTTCCCGTAAATAGTCCGTAATTAAATCGTTCGTAGGGATTGAGTCAGAAGTGACGTCCAGGTGGTCGTTATTTTTTATGGTGAGCACTGAATGCCGGTTTTGATGAAAAACAACAGATTCATATTGCGGTATTTTGCTAGCCTGAATTAATGTGGCAGTCTGGAATAAGAGTACAGTAATCAGGGTAAAACTAATCCGGTAAAAATTGATCTTCTTCAGGTTTAAAATGACCGAAAATAAAAACAGATATAAAGCTCCCATTTGCAAAATATCGAGTCTAATTCCAGATATAACGAAGGTATCAACTTCAGCGATCAGATTAACGAATCCATTCAGCAATTCTAATATTCCTGAAAAAAGTTGGTATATAAGATTAGGTAGTATATCGAAACTGGCCAGGATGATCACTCCAATCCCGAGTACAAGTAATGTCCCCAGAAAGGGTAGAATTACCAGGTTGGTAGCCAGGAAAAGACCTGGAAATTGGTGAAAATAAAAAATGCTTAGAGGTAGGACTCCAATTTGAGCGGCAAGGCTTACAGATGTTAACTTCCAGAAATAGTCGATTACAGAGATACGGGGAGAAAATATTTTATAGATATAGGGTTGAAGTATAATTATACTAAAAACGGCCAGGTAGCTTAATTGAAAACCCACCTGGAAAAGGTAATACGGGTTTATAAGGGTCAGGAAGAATAATGAAATAAAAAGGCTGTTAAGACTACTTGTTTTTCTTTTGGTCTGTAAACCTATTGCCAGGAATGAAAACATACTAACCGCTCTAACTACAGATGGACTAAGACCAGTTAAAAATGCAAAGCTCCATAGTAATAAGATCACTGTAAAAGGCTTTAAAACATGCCCGTATTTAAAACGCTCTAATGGCTTTAAAATATAATTGAGTAATAATAGTAAGATCCCTATGTGAAGACCTGAAATGGCGAGGATGTGGATGGCTCCGGCCGCGGCATAGTTTTTATAAAGCTGGTCACTGATTTCTCTGCGCTGTCCAAGGATTAAAGCCTGAAAAACTGCTAATTCATCTTTTTCGAATTTCAGCTTTTCTAAATTTGAAATAAGCTGTTCCCGAAAAGCCCAGCTGAGAGATCTAAGATCTGCCTGGTGTCCTGTAATTACGAGCTGGGAATAGCTAAGGGCAATTTTAGATTCTACCTGCAGGTTTTTCATATAATCCCGGTAACTAAATTGATAGGGATTTACAGCTTTTTTTATTTCCTGAGGCCTGTATGGTATTAAAAGCTCTGCACCGGGAATAATCTTTACTGTGGCCAATGAATCCTGTAGAAGGTTGAGCAATATCTTACCACTTACCGCCTTTCTTGAGTTGGGCAAAACCAGGCTTTGCGCCTCGAAGATATAGTTATTGGAAAAAGCACTGGGTTTCAGCTCTTCTGTAATCCTGCCGGAAATCAGGATACTATCGGTTTCCCCTAAATTTTGATTTATATAATGCTTTGGGTCATTCTTCGGCTGGCTGAAAAAAGCTGAAGCAAAACCCAGGTAGAATATTAGCAAAAAAGTCATAATGCCAACCAGGGAGCCTGAAAATATCTGCCTGGAGGCCCGGTACAGACTAATAAGGTAGAAGATAATTAGTATGAATCCACTTATAATAACTTCCTGCAAGCCTACTTCTATATAGAAAGCCAGCACCATCCCTGCAATAAGATAGAGGGATAACCGAATGAAAATAAACTGGAAGTTATTCAATATTAGTAATTTACTTCCAAAAGTTAATTAAAAATCAGATCACTCTCCGGGCCATCACGAAATTATTCTGCCAGTAAGGTTCAGATAATGAAGAAATAATAACACCGCGGGAGGATGATGAATGAATAAAGAATATTCCGTCTGCATTAACTTCCACTACTAATCCTACATGGTTAATGACTTTCCTGTTCTTGTTTGTTTCAAAAAACAGTAGATCTCCTACTCTGACCTCCTTTAAAAACAATCGATCGCCTCTTAAGGACATACTACGTGAAGTTCTGGGCAGGGAAATCCCTTCCTCCAGGAATGAAATGTACACTAGACCGGAGCAATCCATACCTCTTTTGTCTGTACCACCATATTTATAGCGGGTACCTTCAAATTTCTTTGCATTCTTTATGATCTTATAAGCGACCTTGTCATTTGGTTTTGCATTGGCATCGTGCTTATATTCACTTTCTGGTTTTTCTACCACAGCTGTGTCCTTTTTCCTGGTAATAACCCTGTTTCTGGAAGAGCCACATGAAGCCAACATAATGATCATCAGGATATACAGGCAATATTTAGAACAGGATCTGAAACTCATTTACCCGGCAATTTCTTTTACTATAAGTCCTGCTGTTTTCTTACTGGCGCCTTTTCCTCCCAGTTTCTGCTCGAGTTCAAAATAATCGCTGAAGATCCTTTTCCTGTTTTTTTCATCGAGGATCTTTTTCAATTCCGCTTTCAGATTTTTCGTGTTGAAATCATTCTGTATCAGTTCTTTTACAACTTCACGTTCCATAATCAGGTTCACCAGGGAAATATAATCGAGTTTCACAATGCGCCTGGCGATATGGTAAGATATATAGCTGCCTTTATAGCATACGACTTCAGGAACCTTGAATAAAGCAGTTTCCAGTGTAGCTGTCCCCGAAGTAACCAGGGCAGCAAAAGAAATTCCAAGTATATCATAGGTCTTATTCATGATCAATTTAATGTTCGAATTCTTCATAAAGGTTTTATAGAATTTCTCGTCCTGGCTTGGAGCTCCCGCAATAACGAATTGATAATCCCTGAAATCTGAGGTTATACTCAGCATTACTTCCAGCATTTTTTCGATTTCCTGCTTCCTGCTTCCCGGTAATAAAGCGATCACGGGTCTGGAGTCCAGGCCATGGTCACGTTTAAAACTTTCAATATCAATTGGCGGGCGATTATCGATGGCATCTAACAGAGGGTGCCCCACAAAATGAACCGGGTAATCATGTTTTTCTGTATAAAAATCTTTTTCAAAAGGTAGGATCACAAACATTTTATCTATATCCCGCTTAATCTTTTTGATCCTGTTCTCTTTCCAGGCCCAGATCTGCGGGGAGATGTAATAATGCGTTCTAAAACCTTCTTTCTTTGCCCATTCTGCTATGCGCATATTAAAGCCGGGATAATCAATGAAAATGATCACATCTGGCCGATACTCTGTAATATCCTTTTTGCAGAAACTAATATTTCTGAAAATAGTTCTCAGGTTCATGATCACCTCAGAAAAACCCATGAAAGCAAGTTCCTTATAATGTTTAACCAGGGTACCGCCCTGTTGCTGCATAAGGTCACCTCCCCAGAACCTGAAGTCTGCCTCTTGATCGGTTTGCTTAAGAGCTTTCATCAGGTTGGCGGCATGCAGATCTCCGGAAGCCTCACCGGCAATTATATAATACCTCATTTTAGATGAATTTATAGATTGCAATACCTACTGCAACCGCAACGGTTGCCAGAAGGACACCACGGGCATGATAATTCTGTTTCTTTTTTAAAAACACGAAAAAGGGCAGAAAATTCAAGATGGCTCCTAAGGCGATAATCTTCCCAAGGTAATCGTTTGCGATGGCATTTTTCAGGGTAGTATCAATGTCAACCTCAGATAATAATGCAACGTAGAGAAGAACCCCTCCAATATTGGCCGCCAGTCCTGTTAAAAATCCAATAAGTATATCCTGTTTAATCATTAAGAGGCCAGCTACTTAGATCTTTTATAAATTGATGGGCTGTAAGGTCGAATTGAACGGGGACCACAGAAACATAGCCTTCTTCAAGAGCTTTTTCGTCGGTATCATTTCCTTCATCCTTATTTACAAATGTTCCCGTTAACCAATAATATTCACGGCCCTGCGGATTCGTTCTTTTATCGAATTCTTCCTCCCAGTGAGCATTGGCCTGTCGGCAAACTTTAATGCCTTTAATTTCTTCCGCAGAAAGTTTAGGAAAGTTTACGTTTAAAACTACACCTTTAGGCAGGCCGTTTTTCAGAACATTACGGGTTATACTCTTTATATACTTACGTGTTGGTTCAAAATCTGCATTGAGAGAATAATCCAGCAGGGAAAAACCAATTGCCGGTATTCCTTCAATACCCGCCTCTACTGCGGCACTCATGGTGCCAGAGTAAATTACATTAATAGAGGAGTTGGAGCCATGATTAATTCCGCTAACACATAAATCTGGTTTTCTATGTAAGATTTCCTGGGTAGCGATCTTCACACAATCGGCAGGAGTGCCGGAGCAACTGTATTCTTTGTGCTTATAGCTCTCTTTAATGACTACCTGCTCGCAGAAAAGAGTGTCACTAATGGTGATAGCATGTCCCATTCCGCTTTGTGGACTATCCGGGGCTACAACCACCACATCACCTATTTCTTTCATTACTTCTACCAGTGTTCTGATTCCCGGGGCGGTTATTCCATCATCATTAGTAACCAGAATAAGTGGTTTTTTATTATTCATGCATAATTATTTGGTTCTGCTAAAATAAGAATTTAAATATGGATACCTTATATTAGTAGGATCACAAATAAGTGTCGTTTAAGTTAAATATTGGCACAGTTTTTACTATTATTATGGTGACCATACGATGATGAAATTACAACGAATTATGAAAAGGAATTTTAAACTTATTGCAGTCGTTCTTTTGATGGCTGCTGCCTCATGTAGTTTTACTACCAAAAAATTTGACGACCCTAATAAGGATAAACTTCTTATAGATCTTATTACTTATGTTCTTAACCAGGGACATTATGATGCTAAGGAATTAAATGATGATTTCTCTGCTAATGTATTTGAAGATTACCTGGAAGGTCTAGACCCATCCAAGCGTTTCTTCTATGCAGAGGATATTGCAGAATTTGATGCCTATAAAACTAAAATAGACGATCAAATCAAAGGAAAGAACATTGAATTCTTCAATCTCACTTATGCCCGTTTAGGCGAAAGAATGGAAGAGGCCAGAGGTCTTTATAAGGATATTCTTTCCAGGCCTTTCGATTTTAATGAAGATGAAAATATTAATACAGATTATGATAATCTAGAGTATGTTTCTTCTAAAGAGGAAATGAGAAAAAGGTGGAAAGAGCAGTTGAAATTTAATACGCTTATCACCTATTATGATCTTCGCCAGGATGAAAAGCAAAAGAAAGAGGAGGACGAGTCCTATGAAATGAAATCTGATGCTGAACTTGAGAAAGAAGCCAGGGAAACCACCTTGTCCAATATTGACAGGTATTACGATTTCACAGATGATCTGGAAAGAGAGGATTATTTTTCGGTTTATATTAATGCGATCGTAGAAGAATTTGACCCGCATACATTCTATTTTGCTCCACAGGATAAGGATAGATTTGATATTGCTATGTCTGGTAAGCTGGAGGGGATTGGAGCTCGTTTGGTCAAGGATAGTGACAATATTACCATTACCGAAGTGATTTCCGGAGGACCGGCGTGGAGAAGCGAAGAGATCGCTGAAGGGGATGTGATTTTAAAAGTGAAACAGGAAGATGAAAAAGAGGCTGTAAGTATTGTGGGGATGAGGCTAGATGATGCGGTAGACCTGATCAAAGGCCCAAAAGATACCAAGGTGACTCTTACTGTACGTAAAAAAGTAATGGGTAATATCGAAGAAGTAACTCTAACCCGCGACGTGATCGAGATCGATGAAACTTACGCCAAGGCCTCCATGGTTAAAAAAGACGGAAAGAAATACGGCATCATCAATTTGCCAAAGTTCTATTTTGATATGACCGATTATAGTGAGCGTAACGCCGCTTCAGATATCAAAGAGGATATTATTCGTTTGAAGCAGGAAGGAATGGAAGGACTTGTTCTGGACCTTAGGAATAATGGAGGGGGTTCACTTAAAACGGTTGTAGATATCGCCGGAATGTTTATTCAAGAAGGTCCAATCGTTCAGGTAAAATCCAATGGTCAGCGTAAAGAGGTATTGAGGGATGAAGATCCCCAGGTGCTTTGGGATGGACCGCTGGTGATACTGGTGAACGAGCTTTCAGCTTCAGCTTCAGAGATCCTTGCTGCAGCAATGCAGGATTATAAAAGAGCTGTTATCATTGGTAGTAAACAAACCTATGGAAAAGGAACGGTTCAGAATGTAATCGATCTAAACAGATGGCTTAGAAATAACGATATGGGTGATATGGGTGCCTTAAAAATAACTACTCAGAAATTCTATCGTGTAAATGGTGGATCTACCCAGTTGGAAGGAGTAAAAAGTGACATAGTGGTTCCCGATAGATATAGCTTCGTAGACATAGGAGAGAAAGATCAGGAGAATCCTTTGCCATGGGATAAGATCGATGCAGCAGATTATTCTATCTGGAATGGTTATGTTGGTTTCGATGAGGCTATTGAAGCCAGTAAAGAGCGTATGAAAACCAATGCTCAGCTCAAACTCATCGAGGATAATGCCAGATGGGTAAAAACTCAAAGTGAAGACAGTAGTTATCCTTTGAATTATGCTGAATATGCAAAACAGGCAGAGAAGGATAAAGAGATGGCTAAGCAATTTGAAGCGATCAAGGATTATAAAACAGATCTTACTTACAGCTCTTTGCCCTATGAGGAGTCACTTTTCGCTCAGGACACGGTGTTGAAAGAAAAGAGACAAAGATGGCATGAAAGCCTGAGTAAGGATGTTTATATCGAAGAAGCCATAAATGTATTATCAGATATTCATATTAATAACATTACCAGAAATAAACTGGCAGATGTTGATGGAAAGAAAAAAGTGAAAAACTAAAAAGTCTAAATAATATTAAACCCGGAAGAAAACTTCCGGGTTTTTTTATGCTTAATAACAGGAGCAAAAGATCTTTTAACAATAGCTGGGTTATATTTGCACCAGCAATTTTTATTATGAAACGAAAATATATCTATCCCGTGCTTATCCTGGTTACAGCAGCCATTCTGCTTATGGCAGATAAATGCAGCTAGTAGGATAACCGGTCTGAATCCAGTTTAATAAATATAAAGAGGAGTAGGGTAAAACCCCATAATCCTGATCCACCATAGCTGAAAAATGGAAGTGGAATCCCTACCGTTGGGAAAATACCTATCACCATGCCAATATTTACCAGGAAGTGTATAAAAAGGATGCCTATAACAGAATAGCCATATACTCTGTAGAACTGGTTGCGTTGTCTTTCTGCCAGGATTAGTAATCTTAATAGCAAAGCCACGAAGAGCAATACCACCATAGCACTTCCCAGGAAGCCCCATTCTTCTCCAACCGTGCTGAAAATATAATCTGTATGTTGCTCCGGTACAAAATGTCCCTTGGTCTGCGTACCTTCTGTCCAGCCTTTTCCAAGCCAGCCTCCGCTGCCAATGGCAATCTCACTCTGATTGGTGTTATAACCAATCCCGCGGGAATCTACTTCTTTTCCCAGAACGATGTTAAAGCGGTCGCGGTGACGCTGTTCAAATACATTTTCAAAAATATAATTCACAGAGAAGCTAAGACCTATGGATATTATAGCAAACAAGGTAATAAGAAGCCTGCCAGGGCGTTTTTTACGTTTCCGAAAGAACAGGAGTAATCCTATACTCAAAACTGCTACGCTCACCCATATGGGACCTATGACCAGTGTGAGTATAAAGACCGCCACCCCGGTTAATCCGGTTACAAGGTAAAAGCCTGATAGCCCTTCCCTGTACAGGGGAAAGAAGAATGCGGCGTAAACTAATGCGCTTCCGGGATCGGGTTGTGGTATAATAAGTAAAGCCGGAATTGCAATGATGATAAATGCCTTCACCTGGTGGGTTAGCATTCTAATATTGGTTTGTATATCGCTTAAATACTTAGCCAGGGCCAGAGCTGTAGCGAATTTGGCAAATTCAGAAGGCTGTAAACCAAAGCTTCCAAATGAATACCAGGAAGTTGCCCCGGAAATCGTTTTTCCAAAAACAAACAGGCCTGCCAGTGATAAAAGGGATATGATGTATATAACACTCGAAAATCTCTGGTAGAATTTTGCTTCAACAGACAGGATGATAACTATCAGGAATAGGCTAAGCCCAATAAAAAGGGCTTGTTTGCCATATGGTTGACTTAGATCAAAAAAAGAGCCTGAACTGCTGCCCAGGGAAGCGGAATAAATATTAGCCCAACCAAAAGAGATTAGAGCCAGATAAATAAAAATACTGATCCAGTCGAATCCCGCGCTGCTTTTACTCATTTACTGATTAATTCTGAAAGGTTCTCCACTAAGGGGTTTGGCATATTCATCTTCAAGGCTGTGTTCCAGGATCCATTTTTCCATGTCTGTCCTGGTAATCGTTCCTTTCAGATATTTTTCTATCATAAGGCTGGCCATTCTACCTGCGTATCTGCTACCCCAGTAACCGTTTTCAACAAAAACGGCAATAGCGATCTTAGGATTGTCTACCGGTGCAAAAGCAACAAATATAGAGTGGTCTGTAAGCTGCATTCTTTTACCATCTATCCTGGCAAAATTCTCTGCGGTTCCCGTTTTTCCGGCAATTTCCACTCCGGGTATTCTCAAAGTTGCCGCAGTTCCACTTTTGTATACTTCGTGCATTCCGGCTATTACCGGCTCAAAATACTCTGCCTGTATCGTTGTATAATTCTTTTTGGTGAATTTCTCTTCTTTAATGGGCTGCCCGTTGATCTCTTTTAAAATATGAGGAGTATAATACCAGCCTTTATTTCCAATAGTAGCAGCCATGTTTGCCAGCTGTATTGGTGTCATTAATACTTCTCCCTGACCAATAGCATTAGATAAAGTTGCAGAGGCATACCATTTATATGTTGGATAGTCATAGATGCGGTTGTAGTAGTCTGAATCGGGGATTTTTCCCGGTCTGCCCGTACTTAGGTCATTACCCATAAACTGGCCAAGACCAAAACTTTTTAAGTGCTCGTTCCAGGCATCCATTCCATCCTGCGGAGTAGGATATTTTTCGATGATCCTTCTGTATACATTCGCAAAGTAGGCATTACAGGATTGCGCGATCCCGGGAATCATGGAAAGAGGACTTTTATGAGCGTGGCAACCTAGTTTCCTCCCTCTACCGTAGGCATAACCATGATTACAGCTAAAACTGTCTTTAACATCTACAACTCCTTCCTGAAGTCCGATAAGTGCATTCAGGGTTTTGAACGGCGAGCCAGGAGGGTATTCTGCCAGTAAGCCGCGGTCATATAGTGGCTTGGCAATAGAATCTGTATAAAGTTCCCAGTAATTTCTCGAGCGACTTCTGCCTACCAGTTTTGCAGGATCATAAGTGGGAGCACTAATCAAAGCAAGGATTTCTCCACTCTGTGGATCTAAAGCCACGATCCCGCCCCTTTTATTTTTCATTAATTTGGTTCCGTAATCCTGCAGGGCATTGTCTACGGTTATAGTAATGTCCTTTCCTTTTTCAGGTAAGGTATCATAGATTCCGTCCTTGTAAGGGCCGATATCCCGGTTAAAACGGTCTTTTTGAATATGCTTTACTCCTTTTACTCCACGAAGTAATTCTTCGTACTGGCTTTCAACACCGGCACGCCCAATTAAATCTCCTGAAATATAATAAGGATTTTCATTGATGATTTTTTGATTTACCTCGGCGATATAGCCTAGAACATTGGCACTATGATCTACCTGGTAATCACGTAAGGATCTCTTCTGAATATAAAAACCTTCATATTTTCTCATTTTCTCCTGAAGGATAGCGTACTCACTTTTGGTAAGTTGAGGTATAACTACAGAAGGAAGCATAGGGGAGTAGATCCTGGCCTTATCCAGTTTTTTTTCCAGCTCTTCCCGGCTTAGATTGAGAATACCGCAGAATTCGGTGGTGTCAAAAGGTTTCAGGTTCCTTGGGATCACCATCACATCATAAGAGGGCTGGTTAGAAACCATTAATTCACCATTACGATCATAAATGTATCCCCGTTGCGGGTAATCATATACTACCTTGATGGCATTATCCTGAGATCTAATGGCCAGAGAAGTATCCACGATCTGCAGATAGAAAAGTCTGGCAATGAAGATTAGACCAGTGGTTAAGATGGTGATATATAGTAAAATTTTTCTCATCGATATTTTTTACTAAATAATGTAAGGCTCAATAGAGTTAGGATTACCGTGAATATACTGGAAAATAATGTTTTTTTCAATATCAGGAGTATATGATTTAAGCTGAACATTTCTAAGGAAAACAAAACGAAATGATGGATCAAAACCATAAGAAATATATAACTGAGTTTCGAGCCAAAGGCAGCTGAAACAAGCCTGATGTTCTGGTGGTCGTAGCTTATACCGAAAGAAAATCTCAATAAATTGGGCCTTACAAATGCAGCAACCAGGCAGGCCGCAGCATTGATCCCTCCACTATCTTCAAATATATCAACGCTTAATCCTAAAAGAAAGGAAAGGAATAGGAACAAAGACTGGTTTCCGGCAAAAGGATATAACAGGATGAACAAAACATATAAATATGGATTGATATATCCCGCAAAATTAATGTTGTTAAGAATTAGCACCTGCAGAAATACCAGGATGATGAATCTTGCGATATTTGATAGTAATTTATTGTTCATCTATCTCCTGTAATTTTTCAATTTCCTTCTTATTCACATTTTCAATAATATAGACATATCCAATGTTCGTCATGTCATTGAACAGTTTGATATTGATGGTGTAGTAACTCTGGGTTTGATCTAAAGTGAAATCTTCAATACTCCCAATAGGTAAACCTTTAGGAAAAATTAGAGATCTTCCACCGGTGATAATTGTATCGCCTTTTTTCACCGGTGCCTGCCTTGGCACATCTATAAGCTGGACAATATTGGGGTCTTTGCCATTCCATACCAGGCTGCCGAAATGATAGGTATTATTCAGCTGGGCATTAATACGGGATCTGCTGTTCAGAATGGAAATAACCCTGGAGTAATTCTCATTAACCCTGTCTACGATACCCACAATTCCCTGGCTGGTGATCACTCCAAATTCCTGTTCTATTCCAGAAGCTTTACCGCGGTTAAGCGTAAGGTAATTATCCTGGTTCGAAAAATTATTATTGATGACCCGGGCGGTTCTGAAAAGATAATCACCTTCAAATGAAGTGCTGTCCAGTTGTTTTTCTACAGAAATACTGTCTTTAATATTGGAAATAATATTTCTGAGCTTATTATTTTCCTCGAGCAACCTTTCGTTGTACTCGTCCAGATGCAGGTAAGTTTTAATATTATTGGACCAGGTGTATACTCCACCGGTTACAAAATTGGCAGAACTTACAAATCGGCTTTTATGAAAACTATGATTTTGTATAGTGAGAAATACAGATACAGCAAACAGGATTAAGAATAAAATTGAATTCTTATTCCTTATAAGAAAATTGAAAATCTGCTGCATAAATTAAGCTTCTCCTACTTGATCAAAATCCCTTTATATCGGCTCAATGTTTTCAGGGTAATACCTGTTCCACGAACTACGGCTCTTAATGGATCTTCGGCGATATAAACCGGTAGATCTGTTTTTTGAGATAAACGTTTATCCAGCCCTCTTAGCATAGATCCACCACCTGCAAGATAGATACCGGTATTATAAATATCGGCAGCTAGTTCCGGAGGCGTTTGTGAAAGAGTTTCCATAACGGCATCTTCTATTCTTAAAATAGATTTATCCAGGGCTTTTGCGATCTCACGGTATGAGATATTTACCTGCTTTGGTTTACCGGTTAAAAGGTCTCTACCCTGAACGCTCATCTCTTCTGGCGGTACCTCAAGATCTTCAGTCGCCGCACCAATTTGTATTTTTATTTTTTCCGCAGTACGCTCACCAACGTAGAGGTTGTGTTGGGTACGCATATAATAAACGATATCATTTGTGAAGACATCACCGGCGATCTTTACAGATTTGTCACAAACAATCCCCCCAAGGGCGATCACCGCAATTTCTGTTGTACCACCACCTATATCCACGATCATATTTCCTTTTGGCTGCATGATATCAACCCCGATACCAATCGCAGCAGCCATAGGTTCATGGATAAGATAAACCTCTTTACCATTAACCCTTTCTGCACTTTCCTTAACGGCACGCATCTCAACTTCGGTAATACCTGAAGGGATACAAATCACCATCCTCAAAGCCGGGGTGAAAAGTTTCTTTTTAAGTGCCGGTATCTCTTTAATGAACATAGTGAGCATTTTCTCACTGGCATCAAAATCTGCTATAACTCCATCCTTTAAGGGACGTATGGTTTTGATGTTCTCATGAGTTTTTCCCTGCATCATAGCTGCTTCCTTACCTACGGCGGTTATCTTGCCGGAAGTCCTGTCGCGGGCTACTATTGAGGGGCTATCTACAACAACTTTATCATTATGAATTATGAGGGTGTTGGCGGTACCTAAGTCGATTGCAATTTCTTCAATGAGAAAGTCAAAAAATCCCATAGTGTATTTTAAGTATTGAGGTTCGGGTAAATGTACTAAAATTAATGTTTAAAATGGCGTGTGCCGGTCATCACCATTGCGATATTATTTTCATTGCAATAATCGATACTCAGCTGATCTTTTATAGATCCTCCGGGCTGAATTACGGCAGTAATACCAGCATTTCCTGCGATCTCTACACAATCGGGGAACGGAAAAAAAGCATCACTGGCCATCACAGCTCCATGAAGGTTGAATTCAAAGGATCTCGCCTTCTCTATACTTTGGGTTAGGGCATCCACTCTCGAGGTCTGTCCTGTTCCGCTGGCACAAAGTTGTTTGTTTTTTACTAAAACGATGGTATTCGATTTGGTGTGTTTGCAAATCTTTGATGCAAATATCATGTCAGATAACTCTTCGTCTGTAGGTTTATTGTCTGTAGCCTGTTTCAGATCTTCCAAAGCATCTGTTTTAAGATCTTTTTCCTGTACCAGGACTCCGTTAAGACAGGTTCTAACCTGGTTCTTAGGTAAATCGATATCCTTAAGCACCAGTAGAATTCTGTTCTTCTTGCCTTTAAGAATTTCAAGTGCTTCTGAAGAAAAAGAAGGGGCGATCACCACTTCACAGAAAAGTTTGTGGATTTCTTCAGCAGTTCTGGCGTCTATTTCCACATTACTAATCAAAATACCTCCAAACGCTGATACAGGATCTCCTGCCAAAGCATCTGTATAAGCCTGGTGAACAGTGTCACGCTGAGCAAGACCACAGGCGTTATTATGTTTCAGGATCGCAAATGTTGGTGCTTCTCCTTTGAACTCGTTCATTAAATTCACAGCTGCATCTACATCGAGCAAATTATTATAAGAAAGTTCCTTTCCATGCAGTTTTTCGAATATTGCATCAAAATCACCGTAGAAAGTACCCTTTTGATGTGGGTTTTCCCCATACCTAAGTTCTTTTCCTTTTAATTCACTTTGCTTGAAAGATTTTACTTCATCTTCAGAATTAAAATAGTTGAATATAGCCGAGTCGTAGTGCGATGAAATATTAAAGGCTTTAGTTGCGAACCTTTTCCTGTCGCTAATACTGGTCTCACCATTCTTTTCGTTCAACAGATCAAGAAATTCCTGGTAATCATCTACAGAAGAGACACAGGAAACATCCTTGAAATTTTTTGCTGCGGCACGAATCAGTGAAATACCACCTATATCGATCTTTTCAATGATATCCTGTTCTGTTGCGCCAGAGGCGACCGTTTTTTCAAAAGGATAAAGATCCACGATCACAATATCGATCTGAGGAATTTCATATTGTTCCAGTTCTTTTACATCTCCTTCATGATCCTGGCGATTTAGGATCCCGCCAAAAACTTTAGGGTGAAGCGTTTTTACCCTTCCGCCTAAAATTGAAGGATAGGAAGTAACATCTTCTACCGGGATAACTTCTATCCCCAGGTCCCTGATAAATTTTTCAGTGCCACCCGTAGAGTAGATGTTGATGCCCAGTTCGTTAAGTCTCTTAACGATTGGTTCCAATCCATCTTTGCTAAAAACTGAAATTAAAGCAGATTTTGCTTTTTTTAATTCGCTCATTGTGTTGTGTTTGTTAAAGCTGCAAAAGTAATTAATTAAGCTAAAAATCTGAAAGTGCACCTGCCGAATTCTGAATTAATTTTGTAACGAAATTTTAGATCGAACGTCCTATCTTTAAATCAACCTAAAACAGCTGATTTTATACCATGCTAATTTATCTACGCGTACTTAAGGAGAGCTTCAATTTTGCGATCAGCGCTCTTAAAAATAACAGGCTTCGTACTTTTCTTTCTCTGCTGGGTGTAACCATCGGTATATTTTCCATAATTGCTGTATTGGCGGCTGTTGATTCGCTTAAAAAGGATATTACGGGAAGTCTGAGTGCTCTTGATAATAGTACCGTTATCGTGATGAGATTTAAATTTGGTCCTTCAGACATTCCCCGCTGGAAAAGGGAACAATTTCCTGATGTTACTTATGAAGAATACCAGTATTTAAAAAAGAGCCTTCCAGATCTGGAAGCCATAAGTTTTGCTTTGGGGGTTCCCGGCGGGACTTCTATAAAATATCAGGATGTGACCACTGCCGGGGTAGATGTAGGTGCGGTAACCCATGAATATTATGATATTGAAGCTTTTGAACTGGAAGATGGCAGGTTTTTTAATGAACCTGAAGCAGTAAGCGGATCTGGAGTGGTAGTTCTGGGGCATGAGATCGCTAAGAATCTATTTGGCGATTCCAACGGAGTGGGCAAAGAGATCAGGATCTTTGGAAGACGGGCAACGGTTATTGGTATTCTCAAAAAACAAGGCCAGTCACTATTCAATAATTCCAGGGATGGTCAGGCCTTTGTACCTGCTAATTTTGCCCGAAGAGTCTTTGGTTCGAAGAAAGGAACAGTTTTCCCACAGATCGTTCTAAAGCCTGAGGAAGGCGTGGATAACGACGAATTTGTGGCTATGCTGGAACAACAGCTTAGGAATATGCGCTCTATAAAGTCTGGCGAGGTTAGTAATTTCTTTATCAATCAGCTTCAGGGATTTGCAGATTTTATAGATAATATTACCGGTCAGCTTAATGTCATTGGATTGGTGATAAGTGGATTTTCTTTACTAGTAGGTGGCTTTGGAATCGCAAACATTATGTTCGTAAGTGTAAAAGAAAGAACCAACCTAATTGGAATTCAGAAATCCCTTGGGGCAAAAAATAAATTTATCCTTTCACAGTTTTTATTCGAAGCGATCATTCTTTCTGTAATAGGTGGAATGGTAGGGTTATTAATAGTCTGGCTGGTTTCTATCGTGGCTTCGCAATTTACCGGGGACTTTGAATTTGTACTCTCCCCTTTAAATGTTTTAATAGGAACAGCAGTATCTGCAATAATTGGGCTTATTTCCGGAATCGTACCCGCAATATCGGCATCCAAGCTTGATCCTGTTGAGGCCATTAGGACCGGTATGTAAAAGCCTCGTTAAATAATTCTGAAATTCCCACAGGCATTAGGATAATTTTTCTTAAAAATTTTAAAGTTCGTTAATTACTTAATTTTCAAGGTTTCGCTTATGTATTTTTGAGCAAAAGCTAAGAAAATGGGAAATGAAATTGAGAAAGATTATTTGTCTTCGTTAATGCAGCTAATTGGATTTTTCATAATCCTTTTCACTATTATCGCATTTCAATTCTAGAAAATACAGAACTGTAAAGTTCAGCTTGCCTACAGTATGCAAAAAAAGAAACCCTCAATATTATTGAAGGTTTTTTTTTGTTTAGGGATTTGGCATCTTTATAAGATCTCTGCGACCTTTTCATTTACCCATTCCAGGAATAATTCATCTTCATGGGAGAAAGGATCTTCGGTATGACTGTCTATATCTATTTGCCCTATATTTTCACCATTCACGAATAATGGAATCACTATCTCTGCTTTTACGTGAATGCTGCAGGCTATATAATTGTTCTGTGCTTTAACATCTGGCACTACGAAGTTTTTATTGGAAACGGCAACCTGCCCGCAGATTCCTTTTCCAAATGGGATGATCTCATGATCTGTAGGTTCGCCGGCAAAGGATTTCAATTTCAATTCTTCCTTATCTCCATTTTTAAAATAAAATCCAACCCAGTCATAATAGGGGATATTTGATTCCAGTAGTTCACAAATTTCCGTAAGCCTTTTATCTACGCTTAACTTTTCATTCTGAAGAATTTCTTCAACCCTGGGTTTTAATTTCTGAAATGGCATATTAACAATATTTAGTGCAAAAGTATTCATTTTCTGATGTAAAAGAAGTCTTGCTTTTCTATAAATTTGTTAAAAACCCCCTGAATTTGCTCGATCTAATTCGAAAATATTGGCTGGTACTTCGTTTCATCTTTATTTTTCTGGGGAGTTATTTCCTTTTTTCGATCCTTTATAGTGGTTTCCTGAGAATTTATGATACTAATGATCCCGTGCCAGATCCGCTTACACAGCTGGTGGCGCGGCAGAGCGGGAGTGTGATGCAGGGCATTGGTTATGATAATGTGGAAGTGGTCATGCATTACACCGGGTTATCGATGAAATTAATGGTGAATGATTATTTTTTAGCCGGAATCGTTGAAGGCTGTAATTCTGCCAGTATAATAATTCTTTTTGCTTCTTTTATTCTTGCCTTTTTCGGTAAGACTTCCCAAACGCTTTTATACCTCTTTGCGGGCTCTGTTATTATATATGCAATCAATATCATAAGAATCGTGATCCTCGCGGTGAGTATTTACGAGTACCCTCAATATTCGGGATTTATGCATTCAATTTTCTTCCCGCTGGCTATCTACGGTACTGTTTTTATTTTATGGCTGGTCTGGGTCAAAATCTATTCTGGATGGAAAAAACAGTAATGAAAAGACTTCGAGTATTCGAGATTGGTATCCTGGTTCTTTTCCTGGCTGCCATCAGGTTTTTTGAAGATCAGCTCTTTTATGATCCCCTGCTGGAATTTTTCAGATCAGATTATTTACTTGGCATCATTCCGCCTATGGATATGGCCAGGCTAATGTTGAACCTTTCCTTAAGATTTTTTCTTAATACAGTATTGTCTTTGGGGATTCTATACCTAAGCTTTAAAGATCTTAATATCATAAAATTTTCAACGATCCTCTACGGGGTGCTTTATATAGTAGCGACTTCGGTCTTTATTTACTTAGTATTGAATATCGAAAGAGACCACTACCTGGCTCTTTTTTATGTAAGACGGTTCCTGATCCATCCGTTGTTTCTTCTTATTCTTCTACCGGCGTTTTATTATTACAAACTAAAGGGCCAGAAAAACTGATTTTCTGGTTATTCCAATTTGATTTTTTCTTTATTCTCTTTCAGCCAGCTCCTGAAATTCTTTAATTCCGGATTCAGTCTTCGCGTGGCACTGATATCGCGCATAGTGCAAAAATATTCCTCTTCTTCCACTTTGAACTGAAACATGTTACCCAGGTCATCAGCGCCATCAAAATCAAAATTCCTGTAAGTCTCCGGATCTACCGCATTATATTTTACTTTTTTACCATAAACTTCAGTAAAGATTTCTGCCATCTCATTGCCGGTTAGATGTTCACCTGCAATCGCCACGATTTTATTTTTATAAGTGTCACCTGCTTTAATGATATTGTAAGCACATTTTCCAATATCTTCCACGGCAATGCCCGGAAGTCGTTTATTGCTCATGGGAAAAGTAATGGCCAGCTCTCCGTCTTCTCCTTTTTGAGGACCCATCCCAAAATAAATAAAATTCTCCCAGTAAAATGAAGTGAAGAGCAAAGTGTAGGGTACATTGTTATTAGTGAAATAATCATCTGCCTCGCCCTTGGCATCAAAATGCGGAACCTTATATTTTCCCATCAGGGTAGGCATACGGTCGTCATCCAGCGGGATCCATTTTCGCGTATCCTCCAGGGTGGACCAGATCATATGTTTAAGCCCGGCTTCCTTACCGGCTTCTGCCATATTTTTTGCCTGCTGCATTTCCCTTTCAGGAGAAAAGTGCTCCCAGAAATTGGTAACACAATATGCGGCATAAGCTCCTTCAAAAGCTTTTATGACGGTTTGTTTTTCGTCGATATTTGCTTCAACTACTTCTGCTCCCATCTCCTTTAATTCTTTTGCTTTATCTGAAGAGGGATTGCGAGTGATCGCCCTTGCTTTGAAACCGCCTTCCGGATCGTTAAGAATAGCCCGGACCAGACCGCTTCCTTGTGCGCCCGTTGCCCCGACAACAGCAATAATCTTTTTGTTTTCCATTTTTTTAGATATAAAAGGTTGATAATCATAAAGTTAAGTATATTATATTTAATTTTGAAGGCGACCTGAATGAAGTTTTAATAGGTGTTATATTTGGATTTTTATCACTGGCATTCAGGTTTTTACCGTGGAAAATTCCTTCTTTCAAAATTTTATGTATTTTTGAAGCAGTGAAAAAAGCATTTCAACATATCATTTCTCTTTGCATGGCCTTTATGGTGATGTTGTCTACGATGTCTTTTACCGTAGATAAACATTTCTGCGGAAGTCATTTAGTAGATCAGGCAGTGTTTTCTAAAGCGAAAACCTGTGGCATGCAGATGAGCACAGATATGGAAGGTCACTGTTGTACCAATCAAAAAGTTTCGGTTGAAGGACAGGATGAATTAAAGGTTTCTTTTGATTCTTTCGATTTCCAGCAGCAGCTTTT
Source organism: Christiangramia sabulilitoris (assembly GCF_007050985.1). Taxonomy (GTDB): domain Bacteria; phylum Bacteroidota; class Bacteroidia; order Flavobacteriales; family Flavobacteriaceae; genus Christiangramia; species Christiangramia sabulilitoris. The sequence continues at coordinate 868,119 of NZ_VHSF01000001.1, read as the reverse complement.
TATCACCACCTTCAGTTTTACCTATTTTAACCTGTTTGAAAGTTTACCCAAACAGATCATTCCTTTTAAAGATTATTCTCCTCCCTTACTGGTCACAGATATACAGCTGGCAGACCAGGTTTTTCTTATTTGATTTTAAGGTTTTACGCATGTTTTCAGGAGTTCTTTAACGCCTGTAGCAGCGTTTTTATGTCCTTTTCTGAACCATTCTAAATGGTTTCCAAAATCAAATTTGAAAGATAATGTTCAATAAAATAATAAAATATTTTATCTATAACCGGCTGGTAGCAGTACTTATGGTGCTCGCACTTATTGGCTGGGGACTGGTAACCGCTCCCTTCGACTGGGATACAGGTTTTCTTCCGCAGGATCCGGTGCCGGTAGATGCCATTCCCGATATTGGGGAAAATCAGCAAATAGTTTTTACGGAGTGGCCGGGCAGATCACCCGAAGATGTGGAAGACCAGATCACCTATCCATTAACCAGTTCCTTACTTGGGATTCCGGGGGTCAAATCTGTACGAAGTAGCTCCATGTTCGGTTTCTCAAGCATCTATATCATTTTTGAAGAGGATGTTGAATTTTACTGGTCCAGGTCCCGGGTTTTGGAGAAACTCAATTCTCTACCTTCAGGTCTGTTACCTGCAGAGGTACAACCCTCCCTGGGCCCCGATGCCACTGCGTTGGGACAGGTTTTCTGGTATACCCTGGAAGGTCGTGATAAAGATGGTAATGTGACCGGGGGATGGGATCTTCATGAACTAAGGAAGATTCAGGATTACTATGTGAAACCGAGCCTTAGTGCAACTTCAGGTGTTTCTGAAGTCGCTTCGGTAGGAGGTTATGTGCAGGAATATCAGATTGATGTAGATCCTGACGCTTTAAAGGCCTACAACATCGGTATTAACCAGGTGATGATGGCCGTGAAGAATTCTAACCGTGATGCTGGGGCAAAAACACTGGAGGTCAACAAGGTTGAATACCTGGTGCGTGGTCTTGGTTATATAGAATCTATAGAAGATATTGAGAATACGGTGGTGGCTGAGGTCAATAATACACCCATTCTTATAAAGGATATTTCCCGGGTGCATTTGGGCCCTGCCGAGCGCAGAGGTATGCTGGACAAAGGTGGTGCTGAGGTTGCCGGTGGAGTAGTGGTTGCCCGCTACGGTTCCAATCCTTTACAGGTGATTAAAAATGTAAAAGAAAAGATCACTGAAATTTCGACGGGTTTACCTACTAAAACTCTCCAGGATGGAACGGAATCCAAACTTACCATTGTGCCGTTCTATGATCGTACGCAGCTTATCAATGAGACCATTGGTACCCTGGAACTGGCTTTATCACACGAGATATTAATAAGTATTATAGTGATAATCGTACTGGTTTTAAATCTCAGGGCATCAGTACTCATCTCAAGTTTATTACCCGTAGCGGTCTTAATGACCTTTATAGCCATGCGCTATTTTGGCATAGACGCGAACGTGGTAGCCCTTTCGGGGATTGCCATTGCTATTGGAGTCATGGTAGATGTGGGAATAGTATTCGTTGAAAATACCATACGCTGGCTGGAAATGCCTGAAAATAAGAATGCCCGCGGCAAAAAATTACTGGAAGTTATATATGCTGCCACGGTTGAAGTAGCCCCGGCTATAACGACCGCACTACTTACTACCATTGTTAGCTTTATTCCTGTATTCTTTATGGAAAATGCTGAAGGGAAATTGTTCCGTCCACTGGCCTTTACTAAAACCTTTGCCATTGCCGCCGCTTTCATCGTTGGTGTCTTTGTACTGCCGATGTTATCCTATTATACTTTCAATTTAAAGGTCGGTAAAGAAAAAAGCCGGAAGATCTGGATTATCGTTCTGATCGTCTCCGGGATTATCCTGGCACTAATATTTTCTTTCTGGTTGCCTTTGGCGCTCACACTTATAGGTCTCGTGAAATTATTTGAAGATAAAAACCCTGAATTTCTGGGGCGCTATTCAGACAAGATCACTTTAACTATCACCCTGGCAGTAACGCTGTTGTTCCTGGCTGAAGAATGGATGCCTTTAGGATTTCAGAAAAGTATTATCTCCAATTATGTATTTGTGATCATTTTGCTGGCGATCACATTGGTTTTGCTGATGGCCGTGGTGAAATTTTATGAACCTATCCTAAATTGGTGTTTAACCAATAAAGGGAAATTTTTATTCCTGCCAGTCATAACCATTTTCTTCGGATTGATGATATGGCTTGGTTTTCCTAAAATATTCGGTTTTGTGGCTACCGGTTTCGACCAGGTGGGTTGGAACATTAAAAAATCGAAGGTCTGGTCTGGATTAAGCCACAGCTTCCCTGGTGTGGGAAAAGAATTTATGCCCGCATTAAATGAAGGGAGTTTTCTTTTAATGCCTACCACTATGCCTCATGCCGGGGTGGAATATTCCAAACAGGTGGTACAGCAACTGGATATTGCGGTGACCAACATTCCGGAAGTAGAAATTTCTGTTGGAAAACTTGGTCGTATTGAAAGTGCGCTGGATCCTGCTCCGGTGTCCATGTTTGAAAATGTGATCAATTATAAGCCCGAATATATTCTATCTGAAAGTGGAAAACCTCTGAAATTTAAGGTAGATGATGAAGACAGGTTTATCTTAAGATCTGGCGATTCGTTATCTAACGAAGCCGCGGTATTGCGCAATATTTCCAAAGAGCAGCTTATAGTACATGAGGATGGGGAATATTACCGAAACTGGCGAGAGCATATCAATAATCCTGATGATATCTGGGATGAGATCGTACAACGTACAAATCTGCCCGGGGTCACCTCTGCACCAAAATTGCAGCCTATAGAGACCAGGCTGGTCATGCTGCAAACAGGAATGAGAGCTCCCATGGGGATCAAAGTGTATGGTCCCGATCTTAAAACCATTCAGGATTTTGGGATCCGGCTGGAAAACCTTTTGAAACAGGTACCCTCGGTAAAATCTGAAGCCGTATTTGCAGACAGGGTGGTGGGGAAGCCATACCTGGAAATCGATATTAACCGGCCGGCGATAGCCAGGTTCGGGCTTAGCATAGAAGATGTTCAGCAAACCATAGAAACTGCCATTGGAGGAATGGAAATTACCACCACCGTAGAAGGCAGAGAACGCTTCCCTGTGAGAGTGAGATACCCGCGAGAATTAAGGGATGATCCTGAGGCCGTAAAAAGAATCCTTGTACCCACTTCTTCGGGAGCGCAAATACCTTTAGGCGAGCTGGCCGAACTTAATTACGTGCGTGGCCCGCAAATGATAAAAAGTGAAGATACCTTCCTGGTAGGTTATGTGCTTTTTGATAAGAGGGATGGTTATGCCGAGGTGAATGTGGTGAATGACGCCCAGGATTTTATTCAGGAGAAGATCGATAACGGGGAATTAAAAGTGCCGGCCGGGGTGAGTTACAAGTTTTCAGGAAATTATGAGAATCAGGTGAGAGCGGTAAAACGTTTGTCTATCCTTATTCCTATTTGTTTACTTATCATATTTCTGTTGTTGTATTTCCAATTCAAAACCGTTATTGCATCTACTATTCACTTTTCCGGGGTATTTGTAGCCTTTGCCGGTGGTTTCATTATGATCTGGCTATATAGCCAGGGATGGTTTATGGATTTCGGAGTTTTCGGGACTAATATGCGGGATCTTTTCCAGATGCAGGAAGTGAACTTAAGTGTGGCCGTATGGGTTGGATTCATTGCACTCTTCGGAATTGCCACGGATGATGGTGTTCTCATGGGAACTTATATCCACCAGGTATTCGAAAGAAGACAGCCCCAAACCGTGCCAGATGTACGCGATGCGGTGATGGAAGCAGGTAAAAAACGGGTACGCCCGGCTATGATGACCACCGCGGTGACCATTATCGCTCTGTTCCCTGTGCTTACCTCAACCGGAAAAGGATCTGATATCATGGTGCCAATGGCTATCCCCATCGTGGGCGGAATGATCATACAGATCATGACCATTTTCGTAGTGCCTGTTTTACAGGCATACTGGAGAGAGGGAGTGGTTAAAAAACAAGAAAGACTCGAATCATGAAAACACTAAAAATATATATTCAAAAGGGTCTGTTCCTTTTTTGCCTGTTCCTAACTGGTGGAATTATAAAGGCACAGCAGATCGAAGATTACCTGAGACTGGCTTCAGAAAATAACCCTGAAGTGAAAGCTGCTTACAGCAATTTTGAGGCGGCACTTCAAAAAGCACCCCAGGTATCTGCATTGCCAGATCCTACCCTCACGGTGAGCGCTTTCGGGCAAATGATGGAAACACGACTGGGTTCTCAGGAAGCCAGGTTTACCCTGATGCAAATGTTTCCGTGGTTTGGGAAACTGGAAGCTGAAAAGAGTACGGCCTTATTAATGGCTGAAGCTAAATTTCAGAAATACCTGCTTACACAACAGAATCTATTTCTTAAAGTAAAATCTGCCTATGCTGAAATGTATGCTGTTTCAGAAGAAATTAAACTGAAACAAAAGAATCTTGAAATTCTTGAATCTTATAGAAAACTGGCTCTGAACCGTTTTGAGTCGGGTAGTGCGCCTATGGTAAATGTGGTGAAAGTAGATATTAACAGGGAAGAAGCGATTATCGGAATAGAATTGATGCAGGAAGAGCTAAAAACATTAAAAAGGCAATTCAATTATCTTTTGAACAGGAATGCAGATGCTGAGGTTGTGATCCAGGATAACCTGGAATTGGTTAATATTCCTGAACTTTTGGTCACTGCTGAAAATGCCTCTTTTGAGGATCATCCCGAAGCAGGCATGCTGGAGAAGGAAAAACTGGCTTTCGAAAATGAGCAGCTGGTCGCAAAAAAAATGGGTATGCCTATGATAGGTCTGGGTGTTGATTATACCATAATTGCCAGGCGCACCGATGCGAACCCTGCGGATAATGGAATGGATGCAATCATGCCCATGCTATCTGTTAGCCTGCCCATATTCCGAAAGAAGTATAATGCGAGGATCAAAGAATCAAAACTTATGGCTCAGGCCAGTGTGCAGCAAAAAGAAGCTGTGATCAACGACTTAAAAAGTGAGTTCGAAATGGCATCATACAATTTAAAGAAGTCGAAGCGGCTAATTGAACTTTATGATAAACAGATAGAAAGTTCTGGACAAGCTAATAAATTACTGATCTCAGGCTTTAGTAATGCGAGCTCAGATTTTGAGGAGGTTCTGCAGATGAATCAGGATATTCTCATGTTCCAAACCGAAAAGATAAATGCGTTGGCGAATGCTTACAAGGCTGCTGCGAAACTTCAGTTTTTATTATTTAAAAACAATACAGATGAAAACGAATAAAAAAAATATACTAACCGGCCTGGCCATTCTCATGGGGGGAATATTATTGGGATGGTTGTTCTTTGGTGGAAATAATAAGGAAACCAAAGAGGAAGAACATACACATTCTGTTCAGAATCAGGATGAGGTCTGGACCTGTTCCATGCATCCGCAGATAAGGCAGCCTGAACCCGGAGATTGCCCTATTTGTGGGATGGACCTTATTCCGCTTAGTGTCGAAGAGAATTCCTTGGACCCCGAAATGTTTAAACTGAGTGAAAACGCCATGAAACTTGCCAATATTTCTACTATGACCGTAGGAACGGGTGAGGCTTCCAAAGAGCTTCGACTTAATGGTAAAGTTGAGGTGGATGAAAGAAACTCTTATACCCAGGCGACCCATATCCCGGGAAGGATCGAAAAACTAAACGTGAATTTTACCGGGGAAAAAGTAAATCGTGGTCAAACCCTCGCAGTTATTTATTCCCCGGCCATAGTAACCGCCCAGGAAGAATTACTGCAGGCTCAGGAAATTAAAGAGAGTCAGCCGGAATTATTTGCGGCAGCCAAACAAAAACTTCGGAACTGGAAAATAAGCGATGCCCAGATAGACCGCATGCTTAGCAGAGGCGAACCTATAGACCGGTTTCACATCTCAGCAGACGTAAGTGGAGTGGTAACCGAATTAATGGCAGAACAAGGTGATTATCTTGAACGTGGAATGCCGGTGTACAAGATCGCCAATCTGGATAAGCTTTGGATACTTTTCGATCTTTATGAGACCGATCTTAATTGGGTAAGGGAAGGAAGCATGGTGGAATACACGGTGCAATCCATACCCGGACAGACCTTTGAAGGAAAAATCGATTTTATCGATCCTCTTTTGAATAACAATACCAGGGTAGCTACAGCCAGAATTGAGGTTTCTAATAAAGAATTGAAGCTAAAACCGGGAATGTTCGTAAGCGGGCTGGTGAAGAATAATATTTCAGGAGCTGAAACCCAGGAGATGGTTATTCCTAAATCGGCAGTTTTATGGACTGGTGAAAGGTCTGTAGTCTACATAAAAGAAAACGCAGAGACTGGTGCTGGCTTTAAACTAAGGGAGATCACCTTAGGCCCTGCGCTGGGAGATTCATATGTAGTACAGGATGGCTTGCAGAAAGGTGAGGAGATCGTGGTTAATGGGACATTTACGGTAGATGCAGCAGCGCAATTACAGGGAAAAGCATCCATGATGAACCCTCGGGAAGTCAAACCCGGTGAAGATCCAGAAATGAAAATGGAGATCCCGGGAAACTTTCAGAAACAATTTGTGCCGGTCCTGGCAGAATATTTCGAGCTTAAAGATGCATTGGTAGCTTCAGATAAAGAAAAGGCCAAAGCAGCCGCCTATAAAACTTTGGCAGTATTGAAAGAAATGAATTTGGCCGGTTTTAGTAGTATGATATCTACTCATCTAAAAACAATTCAAAAGATGCTTCAGGCAATTTCTGAGAATGATACCCTGGAAAATCAACGTGATCACTTCATTGTATTATCTGAAAATATGATCGCCCTGGCTTCAAACATGGAATTTGAGGAAATCGTTTATGTTCAATTTTGTCCAATGGCTAATAATAATCAAGGAGCAAACTGGTTGAGTCTTGAAGAAGAGATTCAGAACCCATATTTTGGCGAAGCTATGTTGACCTGTGGCGAAGTGAAAAAGAAAATTAAATAAGAAAACTTGCTGATGATATTATTAAAGCTCAGGAAAAGGAGATCGCTGAAATGAAGAAAATGACCAAACGCCTGGAAGATAGATAAGTATGGTAAAAAGAAAAACAGCAATGAACATCAGGAAAGCGCATCGCTACCTGGGGTTATTTATCGGGATTCAATTTATTATGTGGACCGTTAGTGGATTGTATTTCAGCTGGACAGATCTTGATGAGATCCATGGAGATCAATTTAAAAAAGAACAACCCGTGCATACGGCTTTTGCAAATCTAAAAAGCCCTACAGAACTGGATCCGGCTTTGAAAGTCACCTCGGTGAAGCTTCAGGAAATTTCCGGGGAACCCTATTATTATATCAATGATGGGATCTTAATGGATGCGCTTACCGGTAAGAAAATAAATGAGATAAATAAGCAACAGGCGCTGGATATTGCCTCAAGGTATATGAAAGAAGGCTTCAGGATTTCTGGTATAGAACGAATTACTGAAACAGGGAAACACCACGAATACAGGGAAAAGTTACTCCCGGCATGGGTGATATCCTATGATACAGATGAGAACCTGAAGGCCTATGTGGGTGCACTAACCGGTAATTTCAACACGGTTAGGCATAGGGACTGGCGCTGGTTCGATTTTCTCTGGATGACGCATACCATGGATTATGAGGGAAGAGATGATTTTAATAATATGTTACTAAGGTCTTTTTCCTTATTGGGACTTATTACGGTACTCAGCGGTTTCCTGTTGTGGTATATTTCTTCACCTACAGTTAGAAAATTAATACAACCAAAAAAGAGAAAAAAAAAGAAGGTGTCAACCTAAACAATTAATTACGTCAAATACTAATATTAAATAATCAGAAAAATGAAAAGGAGAGTTAGAAGTTTAATTAGCATGAGTCTTATAGCAGGAAGTTTGTTATTTGCATCTTGTGGTGACTCGAAAAAAGAGGAAAAGGAAGTAGTGACTGAAGAAAACCATCCTCATCAACATTCAGAAAAAACGGCAGACCATAAATCCACAGAGGAAGCCATGGCATCGTTCAATGATGAAACCATAAAAAAGGCTTTTGATGAGTATGTAGCGGTGAAGGATGCATTGGTTCAAACAAATCCTGTAGCTGCTGCTGAAAAAGCTGCCAGTCTTCAATCAACGCTTACAGAGGTTAAACCTGAGATTGCGGTAGTTGCGGGTAAAATTGCCGGAGCAGATGATGTTAATGTGCAAAGGGAACTATTTTCAGAGTTAACAGCTGCAATGGAGCCTGTATTGAAGGAAGCGATTACATCAGGTAAGATCTATAAACAATTCTGCCCTATGGCTTTTGAAGGAAAAGGAGATTACTGGTATTCTACTTCAGAAGAGATCATGAATCCTTATTTTGGTGATAAAATGCTGAAGTGCGGAAGAGTGGATGAAACAATCATGTAAAAAAAATTAAATACCTGCATTATCTTAAGATGGTGCAGGTATTCTTCTTTTTTTCAGTTGATCGAAATTGTTAATAAACTATTATTTAGCATTTCTGTAAACATTCTTCTTCACTGAATTCTTAATTTGATGGAACAACCAATCAAATTAGGTATATGCTATTTCTTCTCATCGCCGGGATACTGTTGTATCTCGCTACCGTACTGGATGTCATACAGACTACACTTTCCATGCAGGGAGGTGGATGGTTAACCAGCAGGTTTTCACATAATTTCTGGAAATTTCTTCTGGTGATCTCCGGCCGTAATGGAAAGTCGAAAATTCTTGCTCATGCCGGCTATATCCTTTTATTGATCATAGCATTGATCTGGGTACTTTTTCTATGGCTTAGTCTAACTTTGATCCTGTATTCATACAACGGAGCTATTATAGACGCCACAACTAAAATACCTGCGAATTTCTGGCAGATAGTTTACTACAGCGGTTATAGTATTTCTACCTTAGGGATGGGAGATTATGTGCCTTCTGCAGATATCTGGAGGATAGTGACCAGTATTTATTCATTTACAGGACTTATTCTTCTCACCATGTCTGTAACATATTTTATTCCGGTGCTCTCTGCTGTGATCGAACAGCGTAAACTTGGAATTAAAATGAGCACCCTGGGCAGCAGTCCGGAGGTAATTGTTCTGAGTTCCTGGAATGGCAAAAATTTTCAACCCCTCATACGTAAGATCGATTCACTATCTGACGCGATCATAAAATACAGCCAGCAGCACCGGGCCTATCCGGTAATCCATTATTTTCATAATAATAAAGAGAAGAACGCCATAGTTCTGCAATTAGCCAGGCTATATGAAGCTTTGCTTATAATTACTGAAAGGGTTAAGAAAGAATATCAGCCCGATCCTGAAGATTTAAAACCTTTGTTTGTAGCCTTCGAGAATTATTTTGAGGTAATTTCAGAAGTTACCCATATTACCCCGGTTAAATCCATGCCACCGGTTTCGACTATCAGCAAACTGGAGCAGCAGGACCTGGTATTAAAACCTGATGGGAAAGATTCCTTTGAAGGAACTTATGATACTTATAGGAAATTTTTCAAAACCCTGGTAATTCAGGATGGCTGGAGTTGGGACCAGGTAGATGTAAAAAGTTCTTAATAATTAAAAGGCAGCGTTAAACTTTTTCTAATGCCCGGGCATCTTAGCATAATTTTAAAAGTGAATTATCGCGGTCTTTCTAACTTTAAGATATAACCAATTAATTATAAGTTATGAGAAATGAAAAGTTGATAAGCGCGCTTGGGAATTGTATTAATCATTGTAATTATTGTGCCGATGCCTGTCTGGATGAGGACGATGTTAAAAAAATGGCAGATTGTATAAGAACTGATAGAGTTTGTGCCGAAGTCTGTTCCACTCTCAACCAGGTTCTGGCCACCAATTATAAGGATGTTCAGGGTCTTGTGGAATACTGCAAAAAAATCTGCCAGGCCTGTGCAGACGAGTGTGGAAAACACGAAGCGCAGCATTGCCAGGATTGTGCAAAAGCCTGTAAGGAATGTGTTAGTGCTTGCGAGACCTATCTCGCCTAAAGATTAGATGCCCGGTTGCAATAGTAAACCGGGCATTTTTATTTTCGGGGAATATTTACTGAACCAAAACCTGAGAGATTTCCATAGTTTATCTTTGCCTCATGACTTAATAAAATGGTTAACAAATAATGAAACATACATATAAAGTCAGCGGAATGAGCTGCAATGGATGCAGATCTCATGTAGAAAAAACCCTTTCTGAAGTAGAGGGTATAGCTGGTGTTGAGGTAGACCTTAAAGCGGGAGAAGCTGAAGTGGAGATGGAAAGGCATGTAACTTTGGAACATCTTGAAGAAGCCCTTTCTGCGGCCGGTGGAAATTATCATATTTATGAACCGGAAAAGTTTGCTGACGGGTCCATGACCCATATTTATAAAGTTACCGGAATGACCTGTAATGGTTGTCGCTCCCATGTGGAAACTACTCTTAATAGTGTTTCAGGCGTGACCAAAGCCTCTGTAGACCTGGTGAAGGCACAGGCAGAGATTCGTATGAGTAGCCATATTCCTATAGAAGATTTTAAAAAGGCTCTGGGGGAAGCAGGTGGTGGTTACAACATTATGTGGTCTGAGGAAGAACCCCCAAAGAAAAAAAAGCAGGAGCAGCAAGGCGTAGGCACAGGAACCTGGTATTGTCCCATGCATTGCGAAGGAGATAAAACTTATAATAAACCCGGCGACTGTCCTGTTTGCGGGATGGACCTGGTAGAGGAGGTAAGTGCAGCTACTAAAGTGAAATTTACCTGCCCTATGCATCAGGAAGTAGAAAGAGATGAACCGGGAGACTGCCCTATCTGCGGGATGGACCTGGTACCAATGGAACCGGAACCATCGGCTGAGGAAAAAGGTTATAAAGCTCTTTTAAAGAAATTCTGGATTGCGGTAGCGTTTACGCTGCCGGTATTTCTGATCGCTATGTCTGAAATGTTTCCGGATAACCCCTTGTATGAAATGGCAGATATAAAGGTTTGGAACTGGATTCAGCTAGTGCTTTCGCTACCGGTTGTTTTTTATGCGACCTGGATGTTTTTTGAGCGGGCCTGGAGATCTGTAAAAACCTGGAACCTCAATATGTTTACCCTTATTGGAATAGGGGCAGGGGTAGCCTGGGTTTTTAGCGTTTTCGGTCTTATATTTCCTGATTTTTTTCCCCCGCAGTTTAAAACTGAAGCAGGTACAGTGCATGTGTATTTTGAGGCAGCAACGGTAATTCTTACCCTGGTATTAATGGGACAGGTACTGGAAGCAAGGGCGCACAGCAGAACAAATTCTGCGATTAGAGAGTTATTGAAACTCGCACCCAATAGTGCCGTTCGGGTAAAGAACGGAAAAGAAGAAACCATTTCTATAGATAGCATCAGGCAGGGAGATATTTTAAGAGTGAAACCAGGGGAGAAAATTCCCGTAGATGGAACTATAACAACCGGTAGTTCCAGTATTGATGAATCCATGATCACAGGAGAACCAATTCCAGTGGATAAAGCAGAGGGCGATAAAGTAAGTTCCGGAACTATAAATGGCAATAAAAGTTTTACCATGACGGCAGAAAAGGTGGGGGATGAGACACTTTTAGCGCAAATCATAAAAATGGTAAATGAAGCCAGTAGATCACAGGCACCTATTCAAAAACTTGCCGATAAGATCTCAGCTTATTTCGTTCCCATCGTAGTAGTTATTTCGGTACTTACATTTATTGCCTGGGCGATCTGGGGCCCTGAACCTTCGTATGTCTATGCACTTGTAAATGCCATTGCCGTTCTAATTATTGCATGCCCCTGCGCTCTTGGTCTGGCTACTCCCATGTCTGTCATGGTGGGTGTTGGCAAAGGTGCAGGAAACGGGGTTTTGATCAAGAATGCCCGTGCCCTGGAAGAAATGAATGCAATCGATACCCTGATCATTGATAAAACCGGTACCATTACCCAGGGAAAACCTTCTGTAGAAAGGGTAGTGCCTGTGCATCCTGATTTTACAGAGAAGGAGATCATTAGATTGATCGCTTCGGTGAACGCTCAAAGCGAACATCCCCTCGCTACCGCAACAGTTAAACATGCAGATACCGAAAATATAAACTACGGCGAAGCAACAGAATTCAATTCGGTAACCGGGAAAGGGGTGGAAGCAATTTTTGAAGGCAAACGAATGTCTCTGGGAAATGATAGTTTAATGCAGGCTAAAAATGCTGAAATCCCGAAAGCAATCCTGAAACAGGTTTCAGCTGAACAGGATCAGGGAAAAACGGTTTCTTTTCTGGCGGTTGACGGGAAAGTTGTGGGATATATTACTATTTCAGATAAGATCAAGCAGAACAGTAAAGATGCTTTGAATGAACTTCAGAAGGAAGGCATTAAAGTGATCATGCTTACCGGGGATAATGAGAAAACAGCCGGAGCTGTGGCCAGAGAATTGAACCTGTCTGATTTTAAAGCAGGCATGTTGCCACAGAATAAAATGGAAGAGGTTAAAAAGCTTCAGGCAGCAGGTAGAAAGGTGGCTATGGCCGGAGATGGTATCAATGATGCGCCTGCCCTTGCCCAGGCAAATATTGGGATTGCCATGGGCACCGGAACCGATGTTGCTATAGAAAGTGCGCAAATCACCCTGGTGAAAGGAGATCTGAAAGGAGTTTTGAAAGCAATCAGGCTTAGCGAAAAAGTAATGAGGAATATTAAGCAGAATTTATTTTTTGCCCTTATTTATAATAGTCTGGGTGTACCGGTTGCGGCGGGAGTCTTATATCCTTTCTTTGGATTATTGCTATCCCCTATGATCGCTGCCCTGGCCATGAGTTTTAGTTCGGTATCTGTAATTGGAAATGCGCTGAGGTTGAGGAATGTAAAACTATAATAATAGGACTGTGTCATTCCGACGGAAGGAGGAATCTCTTCCTGCGCATGAGATTCTTCACTGCGCTATCGCTACGTTCTGAATGACATTAAATCGAAAACGTCACCCTGAATTTAATTCAGGGTCTAAAAAAATTGAACTGGATGTTATCCTGAACTTGTTTCAGGATCTGTTCGATTAGCTGAATCTCCCGAAGCATCGGAGCAGCTTGACGAAAAAACAATAAGAATAAGAAAATTTTATTTATGCAGGAATTTTTGAATAAATGGGGAGAAGCAGCCTACACCACCAGTGGATTTTTCTGGATGGCCTTATGGGCTTTTGCCCTTGGATATGTAATTAGTAGTATGATCCAGGTCTTTGTAACCGAAAAGAAGATGCAGCAAACTATGGGGGAAGAAGAATCGAAAGGCCTGTTGCTGGGTACCTTTTTTGGATTTATAAGTAGCTCATGTAGTTTTGCCGCCCTGGCCTCCACGAAAAGTCTGTTTAAAAAAGGTGCCAGCTTTGTCTCTTCAATCGCCTTCCTGCTGGCTTCAACAAACCTGGTAATAGAATTAGGAATCATTATTTCCATATTTCTGGGATGGCAGTTCGTGGTAGGAGAATATGTAGGAGGAATTTTATTGATCCTTATCAGCTGGTTGTTAATTCGAATTATCAATCCTAAAAAGCTTATCGAAAATGCCCGCAAAAAGCTGGATGATGAAGATGATGATGAGGAGAACTCAGACAAATCCTGGAAAAAGAAGATGAAGTCTGAGACCAGCTGGGCAAAAGTTGCTCAGCAATACGGGATGGAATGGAAAATGGTGTGGAAGGATGTTACGGTTGGTTTTACCATTGCCGGTATTGTTGCAGCCTTTGTTCCCGATTCTTTTTTTGAAACCTTGTTCATCAACAGTGGGCAGGGAAAAACTGAATTTGGTTTTTTTACCATCCTGGAGCATATCATCGTTGGACCGGTTGCAGCTTTCATAACCTTTATAGGCTCAATGGGGAATATTCCGCTGGCTGCTTTACTATTTGGTAAAGGAGTAAGTTTTGCCGGGGTAATGGCCTTTATATTTAGTGATCTTGTGGTGTTTCCTATCTTAAGGATCAATGCAAAATATTATGGTTGGAAAATGAGCTTTTTTATCCTGTTCCTGTTATTTGCATCCCTTATTGGAGCATCCCTTACTTTACATTATTGTTTTGACCTGTTTAATATTTTACCAGATCCATCCCAGGTTAAAATTCAGGATGCAGAATATTTCGCGATAGATTATACTTTCTGGCTTAACATGGCTTTCCTGGCTATATCAGGATTTTTGATCTATCTCGGTTTTTTTAAAAGGGATGATGTAATGTTTATGAAAGAAATGGCTCCTAAAAGTAAAGTCCTGGAAAATACATTGAAATATCTGGCTTTCGCCTGCTATTTATGGATAGTTGGAGGACTAATAATAAAGTTTTTCGTGAATTAAAATGGAAAGCTTAAACCTCCCATTTAGTCAATAAATTCTAATTCTTTAATTTTTGAGGTGCAGGTCTTCCCATGCGCCTTTTTTTCTGCAAGCCTTCCCATTTGGTAAATTGCTCTTCGGTTAAAATAGATCGAAGTTCACTTTTATTTTCTTCGTCTATTTCTGTTATTTCCCTTCTCTGCTCACTGTTCTCATCTCTGATCCCTTTTCTTATTTCACTAGTTTCCTCGGGTAATTCGCTTTTTTCCTTAAGCTGCTTGGTGTAGAGAGCAATAAGGTTTTGCTCCTGCCCTTCAGTCAGATCTAATTGCATGGCCAGTAGCTAAGCCTTCAACCTGGCCATTTCTTCAATACTTATTTCTGGCTGTTGTTCAGAAAGATCCTGGGAAAAACCGGTAAAGCTTAATAAAATAAAAGATAGGACGATTAATTTTTTCATTAGCATGTTTTATGTTTCTTTTTACGAGACCTTACCTGGGCTACTAAAATAAAAATGCAGCTATAAATTATGGAAAGCCAGGTGTTTAAAGATTGCTATTCGATCTTGTCACCTTTGTTCTTTTTTAGTTTATAAGCCTTTTCATTCATTTTCATTTCTCGCTCATGCATTCCTTTCCACCTAGAAAACTGGTTTGCATTAAGAATAGCCTTCATGTCATCCTTGAAATCCTGCTGAATTTGCTTTCGTTGCTCCATCATATCTTTTTTTTCTTCTATCATGGAATCTTTCGAATTCAACATTGCGGTTTTGAGATCTTTTTCATTCTCTAATCTTTTTAAATGTGCTTCCCTTATCTTTTCTTTTTGCTCGAGATTCAAACTAAGCCTGGTGGCCATTTTATCTGCATAGATCATGGCCCGTGCCTCCTGATTATCATGATCCATAACGCTTTTAGAATCATGCATCGACTCCATCTTTTTCTCTTTTTTTATCTGGGCCAGGCCGCTTACCGAAAGAGAAAGTACCATCGCTACTAAAATTATCCTTTTCATCATCTGATTGTTATTGGTTATACCTATTAAATTTACACCATGTTTCATTAAAAAAATTCTCTTTAACAAAAAAAGCTACCGCTTTTAAACGGTAGCTTCTTTTCATTAAAGTCTAAAAGGCTTATGCCTCCGGGTTTAGTATATGGTCAATTCTTTCCAGAATATCTTTTAAATGATAGCGCGTAAGTGTATCTCCCGTTCGGTTCAGAGAGTTCTTAATCTGTCTTTCCAAAGTCGTTAGTTCTCCTCTAACCACCGGCCTAATATCACTCTGAGAAACGTTTACATCACTTCTGTTGATCCATTGTCTCCATCTGGCAGGAATTTCATCCTGTTCTTCATTCATTAGGTGCTCCATACGTTCCACATAGGCACGCTGAAGGTTTCTGCGATAACGATCAATTCGCTTTCCAGAATAAACCTCACTCCAGATCCCTTTTCGTAGGTCTGTCATCATATCCAGTAGCGAATAAGCATCTTTGCCGTTCACTTCTTCATTTTCCATTAACCTGGCCATTCTTCCGAAATCCAGAATATTATTAAGGGTACGTTGCTGCATTCTTCTTATGCGTTCAACATTTCCGTCAAATTCTATCTTGTTAAAAATCTCCTGGCTAATCATCCATTCCGGGGTGTCGAATAATTGCTCGTTCAGGAATTCCATTGCCCTTTCCTGTGTTTCTTTATCCACGTGAGTGTATACCGCGCCATCCTGGTCGTATGTTTTAGTGTACTTGTAGACACCACCAATATTTGCGGTCACATGTCCCATATATCTATTATATTGAGAAAGTACCTGCGCATAAAGATCTTCCAGGTCTTTGTAATCCTTACCATCTTCAGCGGTCCATTCAATTAAATTGGGAACAATTCTTTTAAGATTCTTGATTCCATATTCACTGGCCAGCATGGCATCATCACCTAGATCTTCAGTTTGAGAACTAGGGTCGATAACTCCACCACCCTGCTGAGCTCCGAATCTGTACATCGGGTCTCCGGCATGTTCCAGGATCCACTCGTCTAATACGGGCTTTTCTTCCTTTCCATCTAATTCAGGAATTGGTCTGTAACCCCATTCGATAGCATACTTATCGTAGGGTCCAATATTTGGCATTAAGGCAACATCTCCATCTTCTGGTTGCGCCACATAATTAAACCTTGCATAGTCCATAATTGAAGGAGCTGTACCAAATTTCTGAGTGAATTCAGGATCTCTTAATTTTTCTACCGGGTAAGCAACACTGCTTCCCATGTTATGAGGTAAGCCTAAAGTATGACCCACCTCATGAGCAGATACAAAACGTATTAATCTACCCATTACTTCGTCTTTAAAAGCCACGTCCTGAGCTTCAGGATTTATCGCTGCTGTTTGCACAAAGTACCAGTTTCTTAATAAGGTCATTACGTTGTGATACCAGTTAATATCAGATTCAAGGATCTCTCCAGATCTAGGATCACTTACGTGGGGTCCGTTCGCATTGGGGATTGGAGATGCCAGATATCTCACTACAGAGTATCTCACGTCTTCCGGGCTCCAGTCTGGATCTTCTTCTAAAGTAGGAGCGTCTTTAGCGATAATAGCATTTTTGAAACCAGCCGCTTCAAATGCTACCTGCCAGTCTTCGATACCCTGCTTGATAAACGGGATCCATTTCTTGGGTGTTGCTCTATCTATATAATAGATGATAGGTTTTTTAGGTTCAACCAGTTCACCATTTTTGAATTTCTCCATGTCTTCATCCCTGACTTCCAGTCTCCATCTGTCCAGGAATTCAACCGTCTTACTTTTTTGTGCAGCTAATCCATAATCTGTCTGCTCTGTAGTGAACCATCCTACGCGCTCATCATAGTATCTTCTTTCCATAGGTACTTCAGGAAGCAGGATCATGGAATTACTGAATTCCAGAGAAATAGATCCCGTGCTTGAATTAGATGGAGGGTTGCCGGCGTTATAGGTTTTTACGTGTCTTATTTCAATATTTTCAGGATAAGACCTTATGGTGTCGATATAAGATCTGCTTTCATCAAGCCTGGAAACTTTAAATCTTTTTCTGGTGCCATCTGGTAGGCCTAAGGCCTGCACATCTTTGGTATAAAGATCTGTTACATCGATTACGGTAGATTTATTGATGGAATCTTTACCAACGGTTTTTACATCAAAGGTTTTAACGATAGGTTCAAAATTAGAATTCGTCACCGCTTCGTGTACCGGAAGAGAATCTGCGGCAAAAACTTCATAAGATACTACCCTAAGTAATACTTTATCACCTTTTTTCTGCCAGCGGTGTACCTGGGTGTTTTGCTTTCCGCCTCCAAAACCAATTCCATTTGCGGTTTTGGCGATACGGGTTACGGTTAACATTTCACGGTTAAAAAGACTATCCGGGATTTCGTAGAAATATTTATTTTCCACCTCATGAACAGTAAATAATCCCTGGTCACTTTTTGCATCTTTGGTGATGACTTTGTTGTAAGGCTTAAGTCCGTTTTTATCTTTTTTTGAATTGTCGGTTGCGGCAGTTTTAGCATCTGCTTTTTTGTTGGGCTGAAAGACAGCACATCCCGAAACCGATAGAGAAAGGGCTAAAATCAGAAGCCTGAGGCTCTGTTTCTTAATCATAGTTAAGTATTTTTTAATTAATAAGATCTTATACTGAAAGTGTTATTCTTCATTGGTTTTTATAAAAAATATGCCTTCAGCACTTCTTGGACTTATTCAAAGTGAAAAGGTTTAAAATAGAATGAGGATCTACTCAAATGTTCCTTTTTACACCTCAAATTCCTATATTAAGAAATCAAAAATTCAAATAACTTAAAAATTTAAGAATGGAAGAAATTGTGAAGATGGTATCAGAAAAAGCGGGAATTACTGAAGATCAGGCTAAAATTGCAGTGCAGGTGGTGGCAGGAATTTTAAAAGACAGAATGCCAGATGCGATGGCCACCCATGTAGATTCGTATCTTAAAGGAGAGGGCGATGCCGGTAATCTTGGTGACATGGCCGGCAAACTTGGAGGTTTGTTTGGGAAGAAATAGACGAATTTCTTCAAAATAAAAACACCTTCCAGAACTTGAAACATTCGCCTGGAAGGTGCATTTTTTATTGTATTGAGATAGGGTTTAAGCGATCTTTATGCTAAGTACTTCATCAACTTTAAAAACCTCGATCATCTTATGTTTTCTCAGGGATTTAATGGTCTTATCCCACTTTTTATTGCTCAAACCACTCTGTTCCTTTACTTTATCAAGATCATGAACTTCATCGTCCTTGAGCAAATTGTAAACAGATTTCTCTTCCTCTGAAAGTTCCACCTGTTTTTTCTCAGGTTTCATTTGAGGGAAGAAAAGAACTTCCTGTATGGACTGCTTGTTGGTAAGGAACATGATCAACCTGTCCATACCAATTCCTAGACCAGAAGTTGGCGGCATTCCGTATTCCAGTGATCGTAAAAAGTCATTATCGATGAACATGGCCTCATCATCACCTTTTTCAGATAATTTCAACTGTTCTTCAAACCTCTCTCTTTGATCCAGCGGATCATTTAATTCTGAATAAGCATTGGCAATTTCTTTACCACAGACCATAAGCTCAAAACGTTCGGTAAGTTCAGGGTTTTCCCTGTGTTCCTTACATAACGGGCTCATTTCCTTTGGATAATCTGTAATAAAGGTTGGTTGAATAAAGTTGCCTTCACATTTCTCGCCGAAGATCTCATCGATAAGCTTTCCTTTACCCATGGTATCATCCACCTCTATGCCCATGCCTTTAGCAGCATCATAAAGCTCCTTTTCAGATTTACCGGTAATATCAAAACCGGTATATTCTTTAATAGCATCGGTCATGCTAAGACGCTTATAAGGTGCTTTAAAGTTGATCTTATGTTCCCCGAAAGTAGCATCTGTGGTTCCGTTTACCGCAATGGCACAATGCTCCAGTAACTGTTCGGTGAAATCCATCATCCAGTTGTAGTCCTTATAAGCCACATAGATTTCCATCGCAGTGAATTCCGGGTTATGAGTTCTGTCCATTCCTTCATTTCTGAAGTTTTTAGAGAATTCATAAACTCCGTCGAAACCACCTACGATCAACCTCTTAAGATAAAGTTCATTGGCGATCCTTAAGTAAAGAGGGATATCCAGGGCATTGTGATGGGTTACAAACGGCCTAGCTGCTGCACCACCGGGTATAGATTGCAGAATTGGGGTTTCCACTTCAAAATATTCTCTTTCATTAAAGAAATTACGCATAGCGTTGAAAAGCTTTGTACGCTTAACAAAAACCTCTTTAACCTTGGGGTTGACCACAAGATCTGCATACCGCTGTCTGTATCTTTGTTCAGGGTCATTAAACCCATCATGGGTATTTCCTTCTTTATCAGTTTTAGGCAGGGGGAGAGGACGAATTGACTTACTTAGAAGGTGGAAGTCTTTTACCATTACGGTCATTTCACCAACCTGCGTCTTGAACAATTCACCTTCGATGCCTATAAAATCTCCAATATCGAGAAGCTTCTTATAGACTTCATTATATTTAAACTTATCTTCCCCGGTACATATTTCATCCCGGTTAAAATAAACCTGGATTCTGCCTTTTGAATCCTGAAGTTCGGCAAATGAGGCTTTCCCCTGAATTCTTCTGGACATGAGCCTGCCTGCGATCACTACTCTTTTTCCCTCTTCAAAGTTGTCTTTGATCTCTGAAGTCAGGTGGTCTACCGGAAATAGGTCGGCTGGGTATGGGTTGATTCCGGCTTTTCTAATAGCCGTTAATTTCTCTCTCCTAATCTGTTCCTGTTCTGATAACTGCTGCATATAACTTTTTTTTCTTGCTGATTCCCTACGCCTAAGTTTGTCTTTATAAATTTCCAAGACCAGATAATCTCTCTTTTTCCGGGAATGTTTTGAGAGTATCCAACAAAAATGCGGTTGCAAATATAGTGACTATCAGCCTGCCACACAACGCAATTAAAAGCCGAAATATTAATTCTATCTTTGCCTGAAAATTTGCTTAAATGAGTTTCTGGCGAGTCATTCTCTCTGTTCTATTTCCCCCATTGGCAGTATATGATAAAGGCTGCGGTTCTATATTGATAGTTCTTATTCTTACGCTGTTGGGCTGGGTTCCCGGGGTGATCGCTGCACTTATAATATTAAATAATCCCAGATCTTAGGTTATGAATAAGAAAGTTGAAGTACAGAATTTAGGAGTTAAGGATTACAAGGAAACCTGGGACTACCAGGAGGAATTGTTTAAAAGTACTCTTGATCTTAAGATCAAAAACCGTAGGGAAGAACTTGATATTCCTACCAGGAATTACCTGCTCTTTGTAGAGCATCCTCATGTTTATACGCTCGGAAAAAGTGGAGATGCGAAAAATCTCCTTATTTCTGAAGCCGAATTGAAATCGAAGAATGCTACCTTTTATAAAATAAACAGGGGCGGGGATATAACCTATCATGGACCCGGCCAGTTAGTGGGTTACCCTATCCTGGACCTGGATAATTTCTTTACAGATATTCATAAATATTTACGTTTCCTGGAGGAAGCCATTATTCTGACGCTTGGTGAATATGGTTTAAAAACCGAAAGGAGTCCCGGCGAAACAGGAGTTTGGCTGGATGTGGGAACACCTTTTGCCCGTAAGATATGCGCTATGGGGGTTAGAGCCAGCAGGTGGGTGACCATGCATGGTTTTGCTCTTAACGTTAATGCAGACCTAGGTTATTTTGATAATATCATCCCCTGTGGTATAAAAGGAAAAGCGGTTACCTCTTTAAATGTAGAATTAGGAAGGAAAGAAGTTAATTTGGAAGAGGTGCAGGAAAAAATCCTCAAACACTTAGCTCATCTCTTTAAAGCAGAATTCGTTTATTAGAATTTGTATATAAGAAGCTCATTTTCTTCTCCTCTAACCACCAGCTCTAATTTAGAATCAAGATCTGCATTGGCGATATCTACCTTTGAAGTCCCATAAACCGGAAAGCCTTCCAAAAGCTCTGCCTTATCGTTGAATACATATACCTTCTGGGTTTGAGTATCGGTAATGGCAATTAAGGTTCTATCCCTTAACGTGAATAATTGAGGGTCTGTGTATAGTCCGAAGTCCAGGTCTGTACTTTCTGAATTAATATTTAATTCATTTTCGCTAAGATAGATCAGGTCATTCCTGCTGGCAGTGATCCTGTGGTTTTCGGCGAGATTAAGATCTGAAGTGCTGATTCTTCCATTTTGAGAAATTTTCACCAGATCGTGTTCAGAATTGGTCGAAATAAAGCTATTTTGATATCCAAACCATCCATTTTCTGAGAAATTGAGCTTTTCCTTCACCGGTACTCTTATTTTGCCTTGCCTGCTCAGAATATTTAATTTGCCAGACTCCTCGGCAATTATAATATAATCTTTAGTTCCTAACCTAATGTGTTTTGGTGGTTGTATGATTTTACTTCCGGCCTTATCAAAATCAAAACCTTTTATAGCTCTGCCTTTTGGTCCCACCATGAATACTTTATTGTTTTGAGTAAGTACAAAACGGTAAGTGCGGTTATTGTCATAATCAAAAACGGCTAAAGGCTGGGTTAGAGGCTGGTTGAACTTTATAGGATAGCCTTTTACCTTTTTGCCATTCCTGTCCAGTACCTCCATTTGATAGCCAGTGGAAAATGCCAGTTGCTGGTTACCGTTTTTAA
Organism: Christiangramia sabulilitoris; assembly: GCF_007050985.1. Classification (GTDB taxonomy): domain Bacteria; phylum Bacteroidota; class Bacteroidia; order Flavobacteriales; family Flavobacteriaceae; genus Christiangramia; species Christiangramia sabulilitoris. Next base: position 846,061 of record NZ_VHSF01000001.1, on the reverse strand, counting down.
AAAGATCCACCTGGAAGATCTCGCTGGTGATCTGGCTGTCAAGGTTCCGCTTCCAGAAAACATTGCCTTTATTGGATATTAGGTACAAATCGTTGTTTTCATCCTGTACGGCAATATCCAGTTGATCACTCCTGTGATTTTTAAAAAAATACGGGGTTGAAGTGATTGAAGCGTCAACTTTTATAGAGATACTTTGTTCAACCCCCTTGCTAATAGAATTTTCTCTGGAATTTGAAAAGATCCCGTGTAAATGCGCAAAATCATTCTCTGTAATAACCTGAAAAGCCGCCAGGCTATTCTTATTCAATTTCAAGTTGGAACTACCGGAGGTTTTAAAATTAGTTCCATTGGCGATTAGAAGTAAATTAGATTCTGATGAAAGAGAATTCATTAGATCTTTGAAATAATCCCGGTTCGCCAAAACGTCTGAATTTTGATAGGCGCTAATTATATTTTTTAAATTCTCAGCATTGTTGGAGAAGATCACGAATTGGTCCTCGATACTATAATATTGAGCATTTTCAAGGCTTATAAGATCTTTGAAAAGGTTCTTAAATTTAATTTCTTCGTAAAGTTCAATGATGGGAGTGCCTCGAAAATCTTCTGTTTTCTCTCCAAGTCCGGCTAGTGCTTCCTTCGCCGCTTCGATCTCATTAACGTTGAGAATAATAAAACTACCATCTTTTATAGTTATTGCTGCTACCTCTCTTGTATCGTCTAATATTTCAGGATAGTCTGGTGCTATGGAGTCTTTATAGAATTCTTTAAAGTTAGGGGAGCTTATCGTAATAAGGCTAATAAAGTCAGTAGGGCAAATTTTACCAATTTCAGATGTTTGGGGTTTTAATCCCCATATCTTTTCGATGTAATTTTTTGCCTCACCGGGAATACTTATTCCATTCAGTCTCACTGCAGATTGAGAAATATCCAGGTCAAGAGCGCTCCATTCAGCAAAATTCTTTATGCCGGGGAAGCTGAGATCCTTAAAAGTATTCAGGATCGCATCGGGCATTTTACCATGGTTTAGAAAGATGGAAGTTTTATTAGCGTCTGATGCAGCCAGTGCCTTACCGAATGCAGGAGATTTCAGTGTTTTTTCCTGATCATCGAAATCGAGAATTCTCTTTTTAGAATTACTTATAACGACAAGGTTTTCGGTTTCATAAAGGAAGATCCTGCTGTTATTCAGGCCAATGCGTTGATATTCAATATTATTTTCCTTGACTGTTTCAACGATTTTGTCATTAACCGAATCCAGGGAGATATAACCGGAGTCTTTTTCTGTAATCAAGGTGTACACCGGGGTATCAGAAGCAATTTCAGAAAAGGCAATCACCGTTTCTCTGGTAAAGTTGAAATACTGAAGGTGATCAAATTGTTTCCTGATTTTCCGTTTTAATTCAAAATCGCTCTTGTTTATGAATTCATTGCTTTCCAGGTCACCAATGAATTTTTCCAAATCTGGAGTGATCAATACCAATTCAGAGTTTGCAGGGATCTTATCTTCAACCCGTAAATTTTTTGAAGTTTGATTTGAGCAGGATATAATGGAAATAGCCAGAAAGGCCAAGAATAATCTTTTCATTTGTAGGCTTCAGATTTAGGCAAAAATAGAAACTTAGAATTCAATCTTCAATTGATCTGGCAGGAGTTTGAAACTTTTACGGTGATATTTGGTTATTCCGTATTTTTCAATTGCTGCTCTATGCTCTTTTGTAGGATAACCTTTATTTTTTTGCCAGTTATACATTGGGTATTCTTCATGTATCTGCTGCATATATTCATCCCGCCCTGTCTTGGCAAGTATTGATGCAGCTGCAATACTCAAAAATTTTCCATCACCTTTGATTATACACTCATGGGGGATTTGCTTATAATTTTTAAATCTGTTACCATCAACAATAATCTGGTCTGCAGGATGGTTCATGTTGTCCAAAGCCCTGTGCATTGCCAGAATTGAAGCATTCAATATATTTATTTTATCTATTTCTTCCATATAAATATGGGCGATTCCATAGGCGACGGCGTTATCCTCGATGTAGGATCGCAGAAGATTTCTTTTTTTGAGACTTAGTACTTTAGAATCATTCAAAATTTTATTCCTGAAATTTTTGGGTAAGATCACGGCGGCGGCAGTGACAGGTCCCGCCAGGCAACCTCTTCCGGCTTCATCTGTACCCGAAATGATAATCTTGCTGTTAAAGTGTTTTAACATGTCTGGGGCAATTAAATTAATTATGCTTAGAAATAATAGGTTAACAATAGTTAAAATTCAGAAATAATGTCAATCCTGTTAACTTATTATTGGTTTAAAGTTAAATAGAGTTTGGATAATTAAGATTTTATTGTGATTTTTGGCGCTGGCTAATTCAAATTTAACGAAATAATGAAAAAAAGATTACAAGGATTGCTGACACTTTTACTGGTGTTAGTAGTGCAAATTGGTTTTGCACAGGAAAAAACCGTAACTGGTACGGTGGTAGATGAAGATGGTCTGCCGATGCCAGGTGTAAACGTAATTGAAAAAAACACCAATAATGGTACTCAAACAGACTTTGATGGTAATTACTCTATCTCAATAGCTGAAGGTGAAGTATTGGTATTTAGTTATGTTGGCTTTAGATTACAGGAAATTACTGTAGGTGCATCAAGTAGAATTGATGTGAATTTAGAAGTTGACGCTGGTGCTTTGGAAGAAGTAGTAGTAGTAGCTTATGGTACAGCTAACAGGGAGACGATTACTTCTTCTGTTTCAACAGTTAGTGCTGAAGAGATTGAATCTCGTCCAACAGCATCTTTCGCTCAGGCACTTCAGTCTCGTGCGCCAGGTTTGAATATTTCTACTGGTAACGGTCAGCCTGGAGGGAACAGTACCATATTATTAAGAGGTATTAACTCTATTAATGGTAATGTTGAGCCTTTATTTGTGATTGATGGTGTTCCTGTAGATGAGGATAACTTTAGATCTATCAACCAGAATGATATTGAATCTGTTTCCATTCTTAAGGATGCATCTGCTACCGCTATTTATGGTAACCGTGCAACAGGTGGTGTTATCTTGGTAACTACTAAAAGAGGTAAAGTAAATGAGAAACTTCAAATTCGTTATTCTGGTAGAACTGGATTTACATTTAAGCCAGATCCTAATTTCGAGTTGACTAGTTCTCAACAATTACTTCGTTTAGAAAGAGAAGCTGGATCCGGACCTGGAGCAGGTGGTGGTAACGCTTATGTAAGAGGTTTCCTTGGAAACGCCGATGGTGGAGCTTTAACAGATGAGCAAATTAGCCAGGTGACTACAAATACAGACTGGACAGATGTTTTATTGAAAGTTGGTAATACAACTTCTCATGACCTTTCTTTCTCAGCTGGTTCTGAAAAAGTAAGCGCTTTTACCTCATTAGGGTATTTAGAGCAGGAAGGTTTGGCTTTAAGATCAAAGCTTCAGAGAATGAACGTTCGTAACAACCTTACTTATAGAACAGATAAGTTTAATCTAGCCACTAACGTGTCTGTTGGATTTAGTAGATCTGATATCGCTGGTGGTATTGGAACTGGTACAGGTGGTAGTGGAGCATTGGATAACCCGTTTATCGTTCCTTTCGTAGGTAAGCCTTACTTATCTCCTTATAATGAAGATGGTTCTTTAAATAGAATTGGTAACCCGGCATTTTCTGATGCTGATGGATTCCTTAACACTCCATATATCGCACTTAACGTTGCTGAATTCGATACGAATAAGGAAACTGAAATTAGAGCGATTGGTGGATTAAATGCTAACTATGATTTCACTTCTAAGATTTCTGCCGGAATTAACTTTGGTGTGGATTTCCAGGAAGAGACTGTGAAATTCTTACAGCCAAATAGTAGTATTAGAGGTAGCCACGCAAATGATCCGAATGCTGAATTCCAGGGATTCCAGTTTGAGGCTTTAAACAGAGATACTAGAATGAACTCTAGTGTTCAGTTAAGCTATGATGATACTTTTGCTGAAGTGCATAATGTATCTGTATTAGGAGTTTCTGAATTTATCTATGCTGAAGCTTCTGGATTTTCTTACAACCAGACAGGTTTAGTTCCTGGTCTTGAAGGTGTTGGTGCTGGTTTTGTTGCTGGTACTACTACAGAGGATCCTAATGAGGATGGTGTTGATGATTATTTCTACATCCCATCTCTAGGTTCTTATAAGCAAAATGTAGGTCAGTTCTCATATTTTGGGAAAGCGACTTACGATTATGATAGAATCGCTGGTTTTGATGTAACTGTAAGAAGAGATGCTTCTTCCAGATTTAATGAAGATAACAGATGGGGTACTTTCTGGGCAGTGGGTGCGTTTTACAACCTTACCAAAAGTATACTTGATGGATCTAATTTTGTAAATGACCTTAAACTTAGAGGATCTTACGGTACTACTGGTAACGATCGTGTTGCTTCAGGTTACTACTCAGGATTGGTTATTCCATTTGACTTATTTAATACAGGTGGTGGATATAACGGTTCTGTTGGTCTTGCTCCTTCTTTAATTGGAAACCCTAACCTTAAATGGGAGGAAACTTCTAAAGCGAACATCGGTATTGATTTCGCACTTTTCAACAATAACCTGACTGGATCTTTGGACGTTTATAGAAACGAAACTACAGATCTTTTCATCGGTAGACCAAACACTTCTCTATCTGGTGGATTTACTTCTATCTCTGATAACCTTGGTACTTTAGAGAATAAAGGTATTGAAGCTCAGTTTACTTACAACCTTGTAGATTCAGGTGATTTCTACTGGTCTGTTGGAGCTAACGGTTCTTACAACCAGAATGAGATTACAGATTTACCTGGAACAGAAGCTAACCAGTACGGAGAGGTTATCCTTGATGGTAGTCAGCGTGCGGTAGAGGCAGTTGGTGAAGCTTTTAATACTTACTATGCTGTAAGATGGGCTGGAGTAAATCCTGCTAACGGTAGACCACTTTACCTTGACAGAGATGGAAACATTACTGAAGAATATTCACTGGATAACAGAGTGTTTACCGGGAAATCTTCTATTCCTACTTACCAGGGTGGTTTTAATACCTCTATGAACTACAAAGGATTCAGCCTTGACGCTTTATTCTCGTTCGCAGCGGATGTATACAGATATAATGGTACTTTAGGTGTAGCTGAAGATCCGGGTCTTATTGGTATCGCCAATGTAACTCAGAATCTTTTAGATGCATGGAGAGAGCCGGGAGATATTACAGCAATCCCTTCTTTAAGTTCAGGATCTACACGTAATCTTTTAACAGATCGTTATTTAGAAGATGCTTCTTATTTAAGATTGAAAAATATATCTTTAGGATACCAGTTAGGAGACAAGATTATGGATAGAACTCCATTAGAGTCAGTAAGAATTTATGTGCAGGGTGAGAACTTGTTTACCTGGACAGAGTGGAGAGGTTTTGATCCGGAATTTGATCCGTTTGCAACCAATGACTTCTTTACATATCCAAACTCAAGAATCGTAACCTTCGGTGTAGACGTTAAATTATAAAATAATGAAAATGAAAAATAAATTTTTAATTGGATGCCTGGCGATCGCGACCTTATTTGGGACTCAATCGTGTGAAGATAACCTGGATATCCAACCAAACTCTTCTCTAATTGCCGCTACGGCTTTTCAGAGTGTTGAAGATTTGCAGAACGCCCTTAATTCGGCTTATGCTAATTATGACAATAATACGATCCTTCTAAACTCTATCTTTACAGATAATACCAAGGTAGGGGTAGACAATGGAGGACAGCAGTTGACTTTACATCGTTTAGTACTTGATCCAACTACAGGTGTAGCTGGAGGAATCTGGATTTCCAGATACTCAATGATAAACAAGGTGAACCGTATCATGGAAGCTGCAGAGCAGATCGAAATTCCTGAAGGACGTGAAGACGAAGTAGACAATATCCTTGGACAGGCTTATGCTCTTAGAGCATTCGCTCACTTCGAATTATTCCAGTATTACACTCCAGATTACCAGGATCCTTCTGGTTTAAGTGTGCCGGCTGTAGAAACTGTTGTAACAGTAGAAAACCTTCCGAGAAACACTGTTTCTGAAGTTTACGCTCTAATGAATTCAGATCTTGATATGGCTAGTTCATTATTGGATTCTGGTTCTAACGACGTAAAGTATGTTACTCCAGATTTCATTACTGCTCTTAGAGCAAGAATGGCATTATTTGCAGGAGAGTATGCTCAGGCTAAAGGATTTGCTGAAACACTTATTAATAAGTACCCATTAGCAGATCAGGCTGAATATGTTGATATGTATCTTGATCTTGATGATACCGAAGTAATTTTCGAAGCAGCAAGAGTATTAGGAGATGCAAGACCAGGTTTCATCTGGCACTTCTCTGGTGGAGGTCCATTCATCGAAATGTCTAATAGCCTTTTCAACGAGCTTGATACAGATGATGTTCGTTATGGTGTACTTTTAAATGCTGACGATAGTGACCCTGCTGCTAACCTTCACTTGATCAACAAGTATCCTGGAACAGCTGTAGAGTTTCTTGCAGATATCAAAGTTTTCAGAGTTTCTGAAATGTATCTTATAAAGGCTGAAGCTGAAATGAGAGGTTCTATGCTTGAAGAATCAAAAGCTACTCTAAAAACACTTAGAGATGCAAGATTCGGAATGGATACTGCTGCTCCAGACTATAGTACTTTAAATGGAGGTTTAGATTTCCTTCTTGAAGAAAGACGTATTGAGCTAGCTTTTGAAGGTCACAGATATTTAGATCTTAAGAGATTGAACAGAGATCTAGTGAGATCTCAGGCAGATTGTGGTAATCTTGATAATGCTTGTGAAATTTCAAGTTCAGATAGGCGTTTCACATTGCCGATTCCACTTTTTGAAATGAATGCCAATCCCCTGATGGTTCAAAATCCTGGTTATTAATTCTTATAAAAATTATATCATGAAAAAAATTATTAATAAAATACCGGCACTACTGTTATTAATGGTAGTATTGGTTTCCTGTGAATACGAGCCTATCATTTTCGATAACGAAAATGGCTTGACCGCTGTTAATTTTAAAGCTTCCTCCGGAACACTTCCTGTTCCAGCGGAGGGATCGACTTTCGAGATTCCTGTTACTGTTACAACAGTATCTACTAGTGATCGTACAATCAATTATTCTGTAGACGAAAGTTCAACTGCGTCTCCTGCTGAATATTCAATAACAGAAGCCGTAATTCCAGCAGGATCATATGTGGGTAGTATTGTGGTTACCGGAAATTTCGATGCTATACCAGATTTAACTACTACAACTGTGGTTGTTAATCTGGAAGGTGTAGAAGGTGGTGATTCTGTGGATACGAGAAATAAATTTTCTTTGAATCTCTTTAAGAAATGTCCTTCAGATTTAGCGGGGATATATCAAGTAAGTAGCACTGGAGCATCAACTGATGCTGGTACTGGTTTCCCAACGGTTGATGGATTTGCCTACACTGTTTCAATTGAGAAAAAAGAAGGTTCAGACCTGGAATATGTTATTAGTGATGGTGTTGCTGGTGTTTATATCGAATGGTACTCTGGATATGGATACACTTTTGAAACGGAAGGTGAGTTTATAGACGTGTGTGATTCCCTTAGTGGAAGTTGGCAAGATGCTTTTGGTTCTACCATTGTTCTTGACGGAACGGTAAATGAAGATGGAACGCTTACGATCAATTGGACTAACGGTTTTGGTGATAGTGCTACGGCAACTTACACAAGACAATAGAAATTTTATTTGAATGATAAAAGGCCGGATTCTCCGGCCTTTTTCTATTCATAATTTTAAAATTGAGATAAACTCCAAAATAATAACGGGTTTTTTAATTCGTTTAATAACCACCCCAATCGGGGTGGTTTTTTTGTTTTGGGAATCTTTCTGCCTCTTTGGTTTATTATTATATTTTTGTGGGGTGATTTGATCTTTATGAAAAACTTTCTTTTTCTTCTTCTAATTCTGGGTTGTTCTTCCTTAATTTATGCGCAGGTGCCAGATAAGCCTGTGAAACCACTGCCATCAGAAAGACGGGTAAATTCAGGTTTAGATTCAGAGGACCTCAGAGAAGATGCCCGCCGTAAGCCTCAGAAAATTGGAAAAGACAGTCTTCCTCCTGTTGAGCTTTATAAAATCATCTCTTTCAAAAACGATACCACTCATTTAGATACCACGCTAACGATTATAGATGACTATAAATTCAATTACCTTAGAGAGGATACCTTTGAATTACTTCCTTTTTCGAATTCGGGTCAAACTTATAATAGCTTAAGCCTGCGAAAAGATTATAATAAGGTATTTCCTGAGTTTGGCTCACGGGCCCGTCATTTTAATTTTATGGAAGTGGAGGATATTAACTATTATCATGTTCCTACCCCGTGGACAGAATTGTATTTCAAAACAGTTCCCGAGCAGGGGCAACAGCTGGATGCATTTTTTACCATTAATACTTCCCGGAATCTTAATATGTTCATCGCTTATAAAGGAACCAGGGCTTTAGGGAAATATCAGCATATACTCACCAGTACGGGAAATCTGAGGATGGGATTTAGTTATGACTCAGATAACCGGCGTTACCATGCCAGGGGACATTTTGTATCCCAGGATCTATTGAATGAAGAAAATGGTGGTTTAAGTGAACAGGCTATTGCCCAGTATATAGATAAAGAACCTGAATTTGATGATCGCTCGGTTCTGGATGTTAACTTCGAAAACGCCGAAAGTACATTATTCGGAAAAAGATTTTTTCTGGACCAGGAATATGTGCTAACTAACGTAAGCGATTCCCTGAATAAACTTAGCCTAGGCCATACCTTCGATTTTAGTTACAAGAAGTATTTTTTTAAGCAGGAATCTGCCGAAAATGAAATTTTTGGAGAATCTTTTGAGGCTACGCAGTTGAGGGATGAAACCCGGCTCGAGGTGCTATTCAACGAGGCATCGTTAAACTTTTCCAACAATATCACCGGCGAGCTATCTTTCAAAGCCGGGCACACTAATTATAATTATGGGTATAATTCAGTTTATATCCGGCCGGGCGATACCATCGGGAACAGGCTAAACGGAAATCTTCTGCATGTAGGAGGGTCTTATTCGAAAAAGTTGGGAGGTTTTCAGATTGCTGCAGATGCAAGGTTGAACCTTGGTGATGAATTTACCGGAAATAATCTCGAAGCTACCGCAGCCTATTCAATTGACAGGGAAAATCAGGTGGTCTTTGGGATTAACCAGAACAGTGCCGCTCCAAATTTTAATTTTCTTTTGTATCAAAGTGATTATATAAACTATAACTGGCAGAATAACTTTGATAATGAAGTCTCACAAAGATTATTCGTTGATATTAACTCTAAGAAATTCTTTGATCTGTACGCTGCCTTATCTCAAATTGAAAATTATACCTATTTCAGTCTCGATGATGAAGGGGCGGTTAAACCTTTCCAGTCTGGCAGCCAGGTTAGATATTTAAAGCTGAAGGCTGAGAAAGAATTTGACCTGGGCTTGTTTGGCTCCTATAATACTATAATGTATCAAAATGTTCTTGATGGGGCGGGGGTTTTAAATGTTCCTGAACTTACTACCAGGAACTCGGTATATTATAAGGACTATTGGTTTGATAATGCCCTGTATTTACAAACTGGTTTTACTTTGAAGTATTTTACTGCCTATAATATGAATGCCTATGATCCTGTCCTGGCTGAATTTTATGTGCAGAATACTCAGGAATTGGGAGGATTTCCGGTAGTGGACTTCTTCTTTAACGCCAAAGTAGATAAGGCAAGGATCTTTTTTAAGCTGCAACACTTTAATGACCTCGTAGACGGGAATAACAATTTCTCCGCCCCGGGCTATCCGTTTACCGATTTTTTAGTCCGATTTGGCCTGGTTTGGGATCTTTTTCTGTAATTATTCATCCTGGTAATTACTGAATTCATTTTATTGAATCTCTTTCCCCTTTTTATTTACATGGAATATCTGCTTATTGCTGCTGAATTCGCTGTGTTTTGATTAAAAAAGTAGGATTAATACAAAAGTGATCAAAGTTTAAATAAACTGTTGTGTAATCAAAATTCAGGTGTATATTTGCAGCCGCTTTGAGAGCAAGGCGAAAGTTCATTGAGGGTAGTATTGAAACGCGCTTCAAAAATTAAATAAAATCTTTTTAGTTTTTATTTGGTTGGAGAGCAAAAGTCGTTTTATATTTGCACCCGCTTTGGAAACAAAGCGATGTTCATAAGGGTAGATGGGAGTTGAGAGATTGACTTTGAAGCTTTTAAAACAAACTAAAAATTTTATTAAAAAAGTTTTGGTTGGTAAAGAAAAAGCGTTGTATATTTGCACCCGCTTTGAGACAGAGCAACAGTTCACAAAAACAGACTGAAATTAAGAGAAACCGCCAGACGGGGCGATAAAGAAGGGGTTCGAATCCTCAGGTTTTAACTAAGACAGATTGGGAGACCAATTGAGTTCATTGAAATATTGAATTGACAAGGATTTTATTTAGCGATAAATAAGATCAAGTGTATAAGAATTAAGACTAGAAAAAGTCATACTGAGCAATTTCTTTAGTAGTTGTTGAATATATTTAAGATTTAACGATGAAGAGTTTGATCCTGGCTCAGGATGAACGCTAGCGGCAGGCCTAACACATGCAAGTCGAACGGTAACAGGGATTAGCTTGCTAATTTGCTGACGAGTGGCGCACGGGTGCGTAACGCGTATACAATCTGCCTTTAAGCGGGGAATAGCCCATGGAAACGTGGATTAATACCCCATAGTATGTAGACCTCACCTGAGGATTACATTAAACATTTATGGCTTAAAGATGAGTATGCGTCCTATTAGTTAGTTGGTAAGGTAACGGCTTACCAAGACCGCGATAGGTAGGGGTCCTGAGAGGGAGATCCCCCACACTGGTACTGAGACACGGACCAGACTCCTACGGGAGGCAGCAGTGAGGAATATTGGACAATGGAGGCAACTCTGATCCAGCCATGCCGCGTGCAGGAAGACGGCCCTATGGGTTGTAAACTGCTTTTATACGGGAAGAACCACATCTACGTGTAGATGCTTGACGGTACCGTATGAATAAGGACCGGCTAACTCCGTGCCAGCAGCCGCGGTAATACGGAGGGTCCAAGCGTTATCCGGAATCATTGGGTTTAAAGGGTCCGTAGGCGGAATAATAAGTCAGTGGTGAAAGTCTGCAGCTCAACTGTAGAATTGCCATTGATACTGTTATTCTTGAATTATTATGAAGTGGTTGGAATGAGTAGTGTAGCGGTGAAATGCATAGATATTACTCAGAACACCTATTGCGAAGGCAGATCACTAATAATATATTGACGCTGAGGGACGAAAGCGTAGGTAGCGAACAGGATTAGATACCCTGGTAGTCTACGCCGTAAACGATGGTTACTAGCTGTCCGGCCTAATTGAGGGCTGGGTGGTTAAGCGAAAGTGATAAGTAACCCACCTGGGGAGTACGTTCGCAAGAATGAAACTCAAAGGAATTGACGGGGGCCCGCACAAGCGGTGGAGCATGTGGTTTAATTCGATGATACGCGAGGAACCTTACCAGGGCTTAAATGCAGTCTGACAGGTCTGGAAACAGACCCTTCTTCGGACAGATTGCAAGGTGCTGCATGGTTGTCGTCAGCTCGTGCCGTGAGGTGTCAGGTTAAGTCCTATAACGAGCGCAACCCCTGTTGTTAGTTGCCAGCGAGTCATGTCGGGAACTCTAACGAGACTGCCGGTGCAAACCGCGAGGAAGGTGGGGATGACGTCAAATCATCACGGCCCTTACGTCCTGGGCCACACACGTGCTACAATGGTAGGGACAGAGGGCAGCTACCCCGCGAGGGGATGCGAATCTTCAAACCCTATCACAGTTCGGATCGCAGTCTGCAACTCGACTGCGTGAAGCTGGAATCGCTAGTAATCGCATATCAGCCATGATGCGGTGAATACGTTCCCGGGCCTTGTACACACCGCCCGTCAAGCCATGGAAGCCGGGGGTACCTGAAGTCCGTCACCGCAAGGAGCGGCCTAGGGTAAAACTGGTAACTGGGGCTAAGTCGTAACAAGGTAGCCGTACCGGAAGGTGCGGCTGGAACACCTCCTTTCTAGAGCTTTGCATGTTTACATGCAAGCGACAATTAGTAAAGGGAAGTTCAGCTAGGCCAATTTGGTCTTGATTCTTATCGTCAATTCGATTAATAGCAGTAAAAAGTGAGAAAGTTAAACGTTGTAAAGTAGCTATACTTTAAAACTTGAAGACTTTTAAACTTGAAACTGTTTATGGACAGTCTCATAGCTCAGCTGGTTAGAGCGCTACACTGATAATGTAGAGGTCGGCAGTTCGAGTCTGCCTGAGACTACGACGCAAGCGAAGCTTGCCGTTTAAAGTTAAAGGTTAGAAAGTTCAAAGGTTGATGCCTGAGACAAAAGAAGTTCATTTGAAATAACTAAAGGAAATTTTAGAAGTTGGGTAACCCAGTTTGCAGTAAGCAGGAGCAGTTGGCAGTAATGAAAGACTGCGTACTGAATACTGAACACTGCCAACTAGAAATGGGGGATTAGCTCAGCTGGCTAGAGCGCCTGCCTTGCACGCAGGAGGTCATCGGTTCGACTCCGATATTCTCCACGATTCCTTGAGATATGATGGGTATAGTTTTTACAAACAACCAGGGTGCGTAAGCATTTTAGTTTGTAGGATCATCGAAGTTATATCGCTAGATAAGGAAAAAAGTTCATTGACATATTGAGAAACAAAGAATACGAGAACACTATTAGATAGAAATATTTAATATAAGTAATACATTATAATACTTCTGTTCTAGCGTAAGTTAGAATAGATTAGAGCATTAAGCAAAGCGCATACAAGCTAGATAAGGGCGTATGGGGAATGCCTAGGCTCTCAGAGGCGAAGAAGGACGTGATAAGCTGCGAAAAGTCGTGGGGATTGGCACATACAAATTGATCCGCGAATATCCGAATGGGGCAACCCGGCTATTTGAAGAATAGTCACCTCGCAAGAGGAGCGAACCCGGAGAACTGAAACATCTAAGTACCCGGAGGAAGAGAAAACAATAGTGATTGCGCTAGTAGCGGCGAGCGAACGCGCAGTAGCCCAAACCAATGAGTTTACGGACTTATTGGGGTTGTAGGACCACGATATTGTTTGTACAAGGAATTAGAACAGGTTGGAAAGCCTGGCCAAAGACGGTGATAGCCCGGTATAGGTAACTTCGTATAAAACATAGTGGTATCCTGAGTAGTGCGGGGCACGTGAAACCCTGTATGAATCCGGCGGGACCATCCGCCAAGGCTAAATACTCCTGAGAGACCGATAGTGAACCAGTACCGTGAGGGAAAGGTGAAAAGAACCCTGAATAAGGGAGTGAAATAGATCCTGAAACCATACGCTTACAAGCGGTCGGAGCCCCTTTGGGGGTGACGGCGTGCCTTTTGCATAATGAGCCTACGAGTTACCGTTGCCAGCAAGGTTAAGCAGTTCAGCTGTGGAGCCGTAGCGAAAGCGAGTCTGAATAGGGCGCTTTAGTTGGTAGTGGTAGACGCGAAACCGTGTGATCTACCCTTGGGCAGGTTGAAGCTGTGGTAACACATAGTGGAGGACCGAACCCGTTGACGTTGAAAAGTCTTGGGATGACCTGAGGGTAGGGGTGAAAGGCCAATCAAACTCGGAAATAGCTCGTACTCCCCGAAATGCATTTAGGTGCAGCGATATAGTTAGTTTTATAGAGGTAGAGCTACTGATTGGATGCGGGGGCTTCACCGCCTACCAATTCCTGACAAACTCCGAATGCTATAAAATGATGCATATCAGTGAGGGCATGGGTGCTAAGGTCCATGTCCGAGAGGGAAAGAACCCAGACCATCAGCTAAGGTCCCCAAATGTATGTTAAGTTGAAAAAACGCGGTTGAACTGCCCAGACAGCTAGGATGTTGGCTTGGAAGCAGCCATTCATTTAAAGAGTGCGTAACAGCTCACTAGTCGAGCGGTTCGGCATGGATAATAATCGGGCATAAACATACTACCGAAGCTATGGACTTGCAGTTTACTGTGAGTGGTAGGGGAGCATTGTAACAGAGATGAAGGTGAGTCGCGAGGCTTGCTGGATCGGTTACAAAAGAAAATGTAGGCATAAGTAACGATAATGCAGGCGAGAAACCTGCACACCGAAAGACTAAGGTTTCCCCAGCTATGCTAATCAGCTGGGGGTTAGTCGGGACCTAAGGCGAACCCGAAAGGGGTAGTCGATGGACAAGCAGTTAATATTCTGCTACTTGCCCCACGTTAAAGCGGACGGAGGCGTAAATTTGGTGCGTACTGACGGAATAGTACGTTGAAGGGAGTGGTAACACCCCGATAGTACACAAAAGCTTCGGCCGGCGTGATAATCCAGAGGAGCGACTTCCAAGAAAAGCGAGTGGAGGCAACCCGTACCCTAAACCGACACAGGTAGTTGGGATGAGAATTCTAAGGTGCTCGAGAGATTCATGGCTAAGGAACTAGGCAAAATTGGCCCGTAACTTCGGGAGAAGGGTCGCCCCCTTATGGGGGGCCGCAGTGAAAAGATCCAGGCGACTGTTTATCAAAAACACAGGGCTCTGCTAAATCGAAAGATGACGTATAGGGCCTGACACCTGCCCGGTGCTGGAAGGTTAAGGGGAGATGTTAGCTTCGGCGACGCATTGAACTGAAGCCCCAGTAAACGGCGGCCGTAACTATAACGGTCCTAAGGTAGCGAAATTCCTTGTCGGGTAAGTTCCGACCTGCACGAATGGTGCAACGATCTGGATACTGTCTCAGCCATGAGCTCGGTGAAATTGTAGTATCGGTGAAGATGCCGATTACCCGCTGTGGGACGAAAAGACCCCGTGCACCTTTACTATAGCTTAGTATTGACTTTGAACAAGTGATGTGTAGGATAGGTAGGAGACTTTGAAGCGGTATCGCCAGGTATCGTGGAGTCGTTGTTGAAATACTACCCTTTACTTGTTTAGAGCCTAACTTCCAATGGAAGGACAGTGCTTGGTGGGTAGTTTGACTGGGGTGGTCGCCTCCAAAAGAGTAACGGAGGCTTCTAAAGGTTCCCTCAGCACGCTTGGTAACCGTGCGTAGAGTGCAATGGCATAAGGGAGCTTGACTGAGAGACATACAGGTCGATCAGGTACGAAAGTAGAGCATAGTGATCCGGTGACACCGCATGGAAGGGTCATCGCTCAAAGGATAAAAGGTACGCCGGGGATAACAGGCTGATCTCCCCCAAGAGCTCACATCGACGGGGGGGTTTGGCACCTCGATGTCGGCTCGTCACATCCTGGGGCTGGAGAAGGTCCCAAGGGTTGGGCTGTTCGCCCATTAAAATTTGAGTGGACCTGATCCTAGTACGAGAGGACCGGATTGGACGAACCTCTGGTGTATCTGTTGTTCCGCCAGGAGCACTGCAGAGTAGCTACGTTCGGAAGGGATAAGCGCTGAAAGCATATAAGCGCGAAACCCACCACAAGATGAGATTTCTTTAAAGGACCGTGGGAGACTACCACGTTGATAGGCTACAGGTGTAAAGGCAGTAATGTCATAGCCGAGTAGTACTAATACTCCGTAAAGCTTGATGCGCGATGGCTCTGAGGCCGCAAAACCTCAGAGCCGCCAAATGCTTACTTTATAAGCGTATTACACTTCTTCTTATTTTTTGTTTCTTAAGTATGTCAAAGATATTAGTTCTGAGTAATCAGGACAGTTTTAAGCTCGAGGCTTATAACTTACCTTTTAAGGTGGCTATAGCAACGGGGCTCACCTCTTCCCATCCCGAACAGAGTAGTTAAGCCCGTTAGCGCAGATGGTACTGCTGTATTGTGGGAGAGTATGTCGCCGCCTTCTTTTTGAAAACCCCTTCAGATCTCTGAAGGGGTTTTTTTATACCCATAACTCAAACCCCCGTGATCACCAGATGCCGGGGGTTATTTGTTCCCGAATACCAGATCCAGAGATCAACTTAAATAGTAGGCAATATATTCTTGAGAGAACAAGTAAAGCCCGATAGCGTCCCGTCCCGAAGCATTGGGATTTGGAGTACTGGGGTAATAGAAAAGCAAGATTTTATATAGTATTTGGATAATTAAGACGCAACCATTTTCTATATCTGGCATCTTAGTAATAGAAATCACTAACTGATCAATGTCTTGAAAAAACTCATTCTTATACTTTTTAGTCTTAGCATCCTTTCCTGTACAGAGAATACTGCCCAAATAGACTCTCAGGATCTATCCATCATTAATTTTCCACAAAAATGGACATTGTATAAAATGACAGGTCGTTTTATTGGTTCAGAAATAACGGGAAGTGATATGGCCTACCAGGAATATTACATTTTTAATGCAAATAACACCTTTTCAAAAATAAGGATTAGTGAAGACAGGGAAATTATGGCAGAAGGATCTTATAGAATAGATTATAGTAATGAAGGTATTGCTTATCTACTTAATTATTCAATT
The DNA here is from genome assembly GCF_007050985.1 of Christiangramia sabulilitoris. GTDB lineage: Bacteria > Bacteroidota > Bacteroidia > Flavobacteriales > Flavobacteriaceae > Christiangramia > Christiangramia sabulilitoris. The sequence goes on along the minus strand of NZ_VHSF01000001.1, from coordinate 829,528 downwards.
AAAAGTGATATCATAGAAAATTGTAGTGGAGACAATGAAGAGTTTCTTTATTTAGATCCCAGCAAAACCACGCTGTTAAGTAGTTGGTGGAGTTGTGACGGGCCCGGACTTTTTTATCAGCAGGTTCCTATAGAGTAAACCGGGAGGTAATTTGATAAGGTTTAATCAGTGTAAATTAATCAAATAATGCCTTTACAATGGTCATGATACCTTTGAACATTAGGAATATTGAACCTGCGAAGGCTGCTATTCCAACTATGAGTACAGGTATATACCACGGACTTTCCTGATTGTTAAAAGCAGAAAAAAGGATAGAAGGTCCAATTAAAGCCAGGGGTAAAGCTGCTGCAAGATATTTTAATCCTTTGGTAAGTACTTCTCTGTTTGTATGCTTCATTTATTCTACTATATAGGTGGTGGAATCTACTTCAGACAAACGGAAATATCCAAATGGAAAATCTGAAGGATTTGTTTGATTAACAATATTTCCTTTGACCGTGGCAGGCATAGTTTCAAACGGACCTCCATCATTACTTCCCACCTGTGAACGTAATATAAATAGATATTCATAATATCTTTTTGATATACCCTGCATTTCGATCTCAATTATATCATTCACTTCTATATCCTCATTAGAGAAATAACCAAAGATCTGATTGCCATTGGTAAATTCATCTTCGTAAATTTCCAAATTTACATCTTCTTCGAAAAATTTAAATAGGTAATAATCTTCTGTTTCAGCAGGATCTTTATAATAAGCTTTGATCTCAATATCTTCACCGCTAAAGCCACCAGATTCGGTTTGTTCCACAAATTCCAGGTTAGTAACAGGAATTAGCTTTTCTGTCGCTTTGTAAGATTGTCCCTCGTATTCAATAGTCAGCTCATAAGATGCATTTAGTTTAGCGTCAAAATTATTGTTCCTGTAAGTACCATCTTCGGTATAGGTGAAATCGAAAATATCTCCGGTTTCCGAAGTTATTTTAACAACCGCAGTTTCCACCGGATTTAATTCATCGTCATAAAAAGGGGAAGTTTCTGATAGTCTAATTGTCTGATCAGTGCCTGGATCGCCCTTAAACCAAAGTATAGACGCTTCTATAACCAGTCTCGGTTCGCTTTCTTCCAGCTCAAGATCAATAACCTCTTCGCAGGAACTGAAAAGAAATGACAGGAATATCGGTAATAATAAAGTGATCTTTTTCATTTAAAACTTGAAATTATAAGTTACCGAAGGAATTATACCGAATAAGGATAATCTCACTGCTTCATTTTGGCCTGTATCTGTATTCTCCCTGAAACTTATTGAATAGGCATTTTGCCTGTTGTATACATTATAAATACCAAAATTCCAGAATGATTCAAATTTTTTATCCTTGTCAATTCCGGGCGTATAGGTAGCAGAAAGATCTAACCGGTGATAGGCCGGCAGGCGGTCCCCGTTTCTTTCCCCATACACCGGCACTGTAATACCTTCATATTCGTATTGTGCATTCGGGAAGGTAGTTGCCAGCCCGGTTTGATAAATAAAGTTGGCATTTAATTGCCATTTTTTATTCAGATCATAGCTTCCCGTTATACTTAGATCATGGGTTTTATCAAAATTAGTTCTATACCAGTCTCCGGCATTTATTCCAGGCTCCTGTGCAGTTCTACCCTGTGTACGCTGCTCAGATCTTGAAAGGGTATAACCTGCCCATCCTGTTAACCTACCTTTATTTTTTCTAAGTAATAATTCCAATCCGTAAGCTCTGGCTTCTCCACTAAGAACAATTCGTTCCACCGCATTATTAGCAATTAGGTTCGCGCCGTCTATATAGTCTAACCTGTTATCGATATTCTTATAAAAGCTTTCGACTTCCAGTGAATACCTATTTTCTTTGAAATTTCTGAAATACCCGACTGCATATTGATCGAGAATCTGGGGTTTTATAAATTCGCCACTGGGAGCCCAGACATCAAGAGGAGTAGGAGAGCTGGTATTAGAAATTAAGTGCAGATACTGAGCCATCCTGTTATAACTGGCCTTGACCGACTGGTTGTCATTCAGGGCATAAGACAGTGCTATTCTGGGTTCCAGGTTAGAGTAACTCTCCAGGATATCGTTACGGGAAGATTCTACGGTTTCCAGTATATCTGCCTCACGATAAATATCCCTTTCTGGGTCATAAAAAACAGGATCATTATTTTCATAGGTATTTATTTCATCCTGTCCCAGTCTGAAAAAGTTGCTTAGGCGTACCCCATATTCTGCTGAAAAATTCTCACTGATTCTATGTTCCGCAGACAGATACACAGCATTTTCAAATGCATATTTATTTGTTAATTTGAAATAGTTAATGCCAGATTCACTATCAATGGGTTCAATCTCTCCAGGGTTGAATTCGTAATAAGTATTCTGTATACCGTATTTTAACTGCAGAGCATCATTGATATAATGATTGAAATCGTACTTTATATTAAGATTGGTGATCCCGCTGTCCCAGTTGAAACCTACAAAATTTAAGTTTAGGCCATAATAGTAATCACTATAGATAACCGAAAGATTGGTGAAAATATTATCAGAAAAAATATGGTTCCATCTTAGGTTTAAAACCGCATTACCATAGGTATTTTCGAAATTCTGACTTATGTTAAAGACATCACGCCCAAAATAACCTGAGAGCAGTAGTTTATTACGGTCGTCCAGATTATAGCTTAGCTTAGTATTAAGATCATAAAAATAGGCTGAATTCTCATTATCTGTTAGTTTTAAAAATAAGTGTGCATATGAGCTTCTGGCACCCACCAGGAAAGAGCCTTTATCTTTAACAATTGGACCTTCTGCCAGTAATCTGCTGGACACAGCACCAATACCACCCTGCATTTTAAAATTCTTACTATTACCATCGCGTTGATAGATATCTAAAACAGAAGAAACTCTACCGCCGTATTTTGCAGGAATTCCACCTTTGTATAATTTTAGGTCCTTGATTGCATCGGGATTGAAAACAGAAAATAAACCGAATAAATGAGATGAGTTATAAATTGTGGCTTCATCCAGCAAAATGAGGTTCTGGTCCACAGCACCACCCCTCACATTGAATCCGGAAGAACCCTCCCCGGCATTAGAGACACCCGGCAACAGTAAAAGTGATTTCACCACATCCACTTCTCCAAAAACTACCGGTAACTTCTGAATCGTGGTTATGGAAAGTTTATTCACACTCATTTCCGGCTTTCTTATATTTAAACCCTCAATATCACTGGTGATAACAATTTCCTCCAGACTTTCAGATGCTTCGGCAAGTTGAAAATCCAGTTTCTTATTAGTATCGAGAGTTATATTTTGTTGTAAACTCTGGTAGCCCAGGTAAGATATTTCGATTTTGTAATCTCCCTTTGGAAGTTTCAGGGAATAGTAGCCATAATCATTGGTTACAACGCCGGTACCTGCCTCAGGTACCAAAATGTTGACTCCAATAAGAGTTTCATTACTTGCAGCATCGGTAACTACCCCGTTTAAAACATAAAGTTCCTGAGAAATTATATCGCTGCCGGATAGAAATATTAGCAGTAAGGCTAAAAAGCGGATTTTCAATTTTTTATTCAAAAATAGAATTTAGTAGGTTAATATAAAAGTCTAGGTTTCATTTAAGCTTAACATTAATTTTTCCTTTTTAGAAAATCTGAATAAAAGTATAAAACTTATAAAAAGGCAGACCAGCAATATGACTGCCAGTGGCACTGTGCTGGTAGTGTGAAAAAGGCTTACCAAAAATGAGGTAATCGCACCCAGTATCATTTTAAGACTGCCAATTAATGCCGATGCCCTTCCGGCTTTCTTTTCAAAGGGTGCCAGTGAAAGCGCAGTAGTGTTTGGATTTTGAAACCCCAGCAAAAAAAGCATCAAGAAGAGAAGACTGGCGGTGGGTAGTATACCCATTTGCATCAATGAGGTGACCAAAAATAGAGACGTTATAATTACCAATAAAACACTATTAAACAGGGTGATCTGTAAAGTGGTGAATTTTCTTAGAAAAAGCCTGTTAATCTGGCTTCCCAGGATTAATCCACCGGCATTTAGACCAAACAGCAAACCGAATTCCTTTTGACTTAATCCGTAGTTTTCCATGAATAACTTGGGAGCATCAGAAATATAAGCAAACATGGCGCCTAGGGCAAAACTTCCGGCGAAGGCAAAACTCCAAAATTCTGAATGCACCAGTATTCCATAATATTTGATTGCAACCTGTTTAGGTTTTAGATCTACCATTTTATCGGGAATTATACTTTCCGGAAGGAATCTGGTAACGCTGAAGATCATTAAGAGGCAAAAAATGGCCAGAAACATAAAGATCATTTCCCACCCAAAAGATTCTATGATCAAACTTCCCACAGTGGGAGCAATGATAGGTGCACCTCCCATGATTAGCATTAAAACCGAAATGGCCCCGGCGACTTCATTAACCGGAAATATATCCCTTACGATGGCCTTAGCTGCAACCATTCCGGCGGCGGCGCCAACAGCCAGAAAAAACCTGGAGATGATAAGCCATTCAAGGTTAGGAGAATACATACAGCTTAGAGCAGATAATAGGTAAATAACCAAACCTATTAAAAGTGGTTTTTTACGACCATATTTATCCATGATTGGTCCGTAAGCTAGCTGTCCGAGCGAGATACCTATAAAATAGCTGGTGAGGGTGAGCCCGATCCTGCTAATAGAAGTATTAAAATCTCGGGCAATACTTTCAAATCCGGGAAGATATGCATCAATAGAAAATGGGCCTAATGCAATTAGCGTTCCCAGTACAAGCAGTATTATATACTCCTGTTTTTTATTCCTATTTCCCGATCTTTGAGGCATCGTGCAAATTTCAGCAAACCCGTAATTCTATTCTAACTTAAGTTATTGTTTAACTAAAGATTAAGGCTTGTTCCTGCATACATATATGATTCATTAATTCTGAAATGAACCTACAGCGCCTGCGCGCAATTCATAAACGGGTCGCTTATCAAAAATTAAAACACGACCTTTGCGTCCCAGGGGGTAGCTTGCGTAATCTGGTAAATAAACTCCCAACCCGAAATTTTATAAATATTATGTCATTTAAAAAACTGAATATACCCTTAAAGGAGGCTATAGATCGTAAAGGCTTTGAAGCTCCCACTGCATTTCAGAAGAAAGTATTACCAAAAATAAAAAGTGGTGCAGACCTGTATATTCTTGCGCCGGAAGGTAGTGGTAAAACCACCGCTATGATCATTAGTGTAATTCAAAAATTAAACTCTGAAGCATTCGAAGATTCTCCAAGAGCTTTGATCTATGTTAAGGACAAAGCATCTGCGCTGGAACTTGAACAGAAATTCCAAGAGTTCACCAGGGAAATGTATCTTCGTATCTATTGTGCCTATGATGAACAAAACATAGATGATCAAAAGGATGAGATATACTATGGAGTCGATATTGTAATCGCGACGCCAAGAAGATTAGGTAAGCTGTTTTCTATGACCGGTATTCACCTTGGTCAATTGCAAATGTTCATCCTGGAGGATGCAGAATTTTTATCTAAAGGAGGAGCGTATAATGATGTGGTAAGAATACCATTAAGTATAAATAAGTGCCAGTACCTTGTTTTTGCACAAAAGATGGAGCCAAAAATGGAACGATTACAGGATTTGTTCATGGAACGTGCACAAATAGTTAAAGCATCGAAATAAAAAAAGCTCCCATAGTGGGAGCTTTTTATTTTTGATAAAATGTACTTAAGCATCTGTGGCTAAAATCTCATTTAATTTAGCACTAGGACGCATTGCTTTTTTAGTTAGCTCTTCGTCTGGCTGGTAATATCCTCCTATATTTACAGGTGATCCCTGGGCATCGAGAAGATCCTGAAGAATTTTCTCCTGATTGTCTTCCATCATCTTAGCGATCCTGGCGAAATATATGTTCAGATCTTTATTGCTCGTTTGAGTAGAAAGTGCTTCTGCCCAGTATAATGCCAGGTAGAAATGACTTCCGCGGTTGTCAAGCTCATTAACCTTCCTGGAAGGGGATCTACCTTCATTGAGGAACTTTTCAGTCGCTTCATCCAGCGTTTCAGCCAGGGTTAAAGCTTTTGAATTGTTGTATTTGTTCCCCAGGTGCTCCAGAGATACGGCCAGGGCCAGAAATTCTCCCAGAGAATCCCACCTTAAATGACCTTCTTTCACAAATTGCTGAACATGCTTTGGAGCAGAACCACCTGCACCCGTTTCAAATAATCCACCACCATTCATCAATGGAACAATAGATAGCATTTTTGCACTCGTACCTAATTCCAGGATCGGGAATAGATCGGTTAGATAATCTCTTAAAACATTACCGGTTACCGAAATAGTATCCTTACCGGCTTTCACTCTTTCCAGCGTATATTTTGTAGCTTCGGTTGGAGCCATAATTTTTATTTCAAGCCCTTCGGTATCAAGCTCTGGTAAATATTTATCAAGCTTCTTGATCAATTCTGCATCGTGAGCCCTGGTTTTATCCAGCCAGAATACGGCCGGCATACCGGTAGCTTTCGCCCTGGATATGGCCAGCTTGATCCAGTCCTGGATAGGAGCATCTTTTACCTGGCACATTCTCCAGATATCTCCTTCTTCCACGGAATGTTCCAGGATTGTGTCGCCTTTGGCGTTTATAACCTTTACAGTTCCATTTGCAGAAATTTCAAATGTCTTATCATGTGAACCATATTCCTCAGCTTTCTGAGCCATCAAACCTACGTTGGGAACTGTACCCATAGTAGTTGGATCGAAAGCGCCATGTTCTTTACAAAAATCGATGGTAGCCTGGTAAAGACCGGCATAACTGCTATCCGGGATTACGGCTTTGGTATCCTGGGTATTCCCCTGGGCATTCCACATCTTACCTGAAGTTCTTATCATCGCCGGCATGGAAGCGTCAATAATAATATCACTTGGTACGTGCAGATTGGTTATACCTTCATCTGAATTTACCATTGCGATATCCGGGCCTTCCTTAAGATCTGTGGCAATAGCTCTTTTAATATCGGTCTTTTTATCTTCAGGTAAATTTTCGATGGCATTTAGAACATCTCCTAATCCACTGGTTGGATCTGCACCTGCCTCGCTAAGTTCATTACCATATTTCTCAAAAACATCTTCAAAGAATACTCTAACCGCATGGCCAAAAATGATAGGGTCTGAAACCTTCATCATCGTGGCTTTCATATGTAAAGAAAATAGAACATCTTTTTCCTTAGCATCCTTCACCTGTTCTCTCAGGAAATTGAGCAGAGCCTTTTTGCTCATCACAGTAGCGTCCACTACCTCTCCTTTAAGCACTTTAAGATTGTCCTTAAGGGTTTTATTACTTCCGTCTTCAGATGTAAATTCTATTTTTAAGGTATCCTCTTCTGTAAGGGTTAAAGATTTTTCGTTGGATCTAAAATCACCTTCGCTCATTGTAGCCACATGGGTCTTAGAGTCTGCACTCCATTCTCCCATGGAGTGGGGATTCTTTTTCGCGAAATTCTTTACAGCCTTAGGAGCACGTCTGTCTGAGTTCCCCTCTCTTAAGACCGGGTTAACCGCACTACCTTTAATTTTGTCGTAACGGGCCTGGATCTCTTTTTCTTTATCATTTGCAGGATCATCCGGGTAGTCTGGAATTGCAAATCCCTTTTCCTGTAATTCTGAGATCGCATTTTTTAACTGCGGAATAGAGGCACTTATATTTGGTAATTTGATGATATTAGCTTCAGGTTTCTTCGCCAATTCACCTAATTCGGCAAGGTCATCAGAAACCTTCTGGTCTTCATTAAGGTAATCTGGAAATTGAGAAAGTATCCTTCCGGCTAAAGAAATATCACGGGTTTCAAGACTAACTCCTGCAGCCTTGGTGAAAGCTTCAATAATTGGCAGGAACGAATAAGTTGCCAGCATTGGAGCCTCATCTGTTTTGGTATAGATTATTTTTTCTTTCTGTGACATTTTTTATGGTTTTTGTTGCAAATAATTCAAACAAAACCCCGGACAATACCAGGGCGTTTTCTCTCGCGCAATATACAGTATTTACGGGTTTTTTCCTAGGTATAATAGGGTGTTCACTTGTTAAGAAATCATAAATAATGGAATAAAAAAGCCATTTCATCTTAATTTCTAAAATGAAATGGCTTCAATTGAAACAGCTTTGAATCACTCTGATGATAACTGGCGTTTTAAGCCTTATAGTGTGACTGCTTCAATATGATCAAACCTAACAGGATGAAAGATTTGATCAATTTTATCTTCACCTTTCAAACTGATTTTGATAAAACAAAATAATCTATGTTATATAGAAGGTGAAAACAAATGTAAAGAATACTCTTTACAGGAAAATCCTTACCAGCAAAAATCCTTTTGTCATTTTAATTTGGCTAAAATTTTCAAACATAAATATAGTCATAAACCAAATCTGAAGGAAAAAGTTTAACATAAGAATAGTGCGGTATTTCATAAAAAACCGGGCATAAAAAAAGCCCCGGATCACGGGGCTTTTTAGATATTCTAATAAAAGAATTATTTTCTGATCGCTTCTTTAATACGAGCTTTCTTACCAGTAAGACCTCTAAAGTAGAAAATTCTTGCTCTTCTAACTTTACCTTTCTTATTGATCTCAATTTTCTGAATAGCCGGAAGGTTGATTGGGAAAATTCTTTCCACACCTACTGTACCACTCATCTTTCTAATTGTGAAAGTTTGAGAAGAACCTGTTCCTCTTAACTGGATCACAACACCTCTAAAGAACTGAGTTCTGGTCTTCTGACCCTCTTTAATTTCGTAATAAACAGTAATAGTATCTCCTGCTGCAAATTCAGGTAGATCTTTTCTTTCTACGAATTCGTCCTGAACGTATTTTACTAACGATTCCATCTTTATTTTTTTAAAAGTAAAATCCAAAACAACATGCACGGTTATCGCCAGAGGTTATATTAGAATGAGTGCAAAATTAAGCAATTTATATTATTGTACAAGCCTGTTATAGAAAAATTTACTCTTCTTCCAATAAGTCAGGTCTCAAGCGTTTTGTTCTTTCGTAAGCTTCGTTCTCTCTCCAGGCTTCGATCTTTGGGAAATTTCCTGAAGTAAGTACTTCCGGTACTTCCCATCCTTTATATTCTGCCGGCCTGGTGTATACCGGTGGTGCCAGCAAATTATCCTGGAAAGAATCGGTGAGGGCAGAGGTTTCATTTCCTAGAACTCCCGGGATTAGCCTGATGATAGAATCACAAAGTACAGCTGCACCTAACTCACCTCCCGAAAGTACATAATCCCCGATGGATATTTCTTTCGTAATGAACTGGTCTCGCACCCTTTGATCCACTCCTTTATAATGACCGCAAAGAATAATGATATTTTCATGCATAGAAAGCCGGTTGGCCATTTTCTGCTGAAGCCTTTCCCCGTCTGGGGTCATATAGATCACATCCTGATATTCTCTTTCAGATTTTAACTGGGTGATACACTTATCTATAGGTTCAATCATCATAACCATGCCTGCTCCGCCTCCAAACTGGTAATCATCCACCTGTTTATAATTATCTGTTGTGTAATCCCTGAGGTTGTGCAGATGTATCTCTACCAAACCTTTCTGAATAGCCCTTTGAAGTATGGAAGCTTCAAACGGACTTTTCAAAATATCTGGAACAACAGTAATTATATCTATGCGCATATTAATATTATTGTAGGTTAGGTACTGCCCTTCTTAAGGATTACCACTGGTTTTGTTGCGCTCATCCTGAAGCATTCTTCCCAGGCGCTGCTCTTTTTCAAGAGCTTTGGTACGGTAGGCATCAAATTCCTTTTCGGTCTCGTCAAGCTTTTGCTGAGCATCTTTCGTAGCCGCATGCGAACTCTTATATCTAAAAAATATGATAAGCAGGATCGCAACCAGGGCCGCCACGATTCCCCACATCATACTTTTGTACCCGCCTTTACTGAAAGGCATCCCCAGGAACATTAAAGCATCTTTTTCTTCAGAAACTCTTTTCAGGTCTTCCTGAGTGGATTCAAGTTCAGATTTAAGTTTCTGGATCTCATCATTTTGTTGATCTACCGTGTTTTTATGAACTACGATCTCTTCTTTTAACTCGGTAATATAACTCCTGGTAGTATTTCTTAATTCGATAAGCTTGTCATAATCCACCACCTTATACCCCTGGTAATTATTGGATTCCTGGATCAGGGCTGAAAATTCATCCTGAATCGGGGTTTCGGTCTTAAGGCTGTCTTCCTGGGCATTCATCTGAAATACACTAGCGATAACAAAAGCGGCTACAATGTAAAGTTTGTTACTCATTTCTTTGGGAATTGTTTTGTTAAGTTCATAAAAACAACGAGCGAATAGATGGGTTAGTATATTTCAGAATTTTCGGGAAGAAATTCGCTAATTGTAAAAATTTAAATTGTTTTGAGTCAGTTTTTTATATTTTAAAACTGCTGCAAAAATAAAAAAACCCCGACAATGGCGGGGTCTTTTTTTTAAAAAAATATAGCAGGCTAATAATATGTAAAACGCCTTACTTTTGAGATGTATTTTGCAAGCCTGATGACCTGATGGCTGTAGCCATATTCATTATCATACCATATATACAGGATCACATTTTTGCCGTCTGCAGAAACAATGGTGGCGTTACTGTCATAAATTGCCGGTGCAGAAGAGCCTATTATATCTGATGATACAAGTTCGTTGTCTACAGAATATTGGATCTGTTCTACCAGGTCTCCTTCAAGAGCATATTTTTTCAAGAGAGCATTGACATCTGCCAGACTCGTTTCCTTTTCAATTTCAAGATTCAGGATAGCCAGTGAGCCGTTAGGAACAGGGACCCTAATTGCGTTGGAAGTAAGTTTTCCTTCAAAGACCGGTAATGCTTTAGAAACAGCTTTTCCTGCACCGGTTTCAGTTATAACCATATTGAGTCCGGCAGCGCGACCCCTTCTGTATTTACTGTGCATGTTGTCTACCAGGTTCTGGTCATTGGTATATGCATGAATGGTTTCCAGGTGTCCATGTACTACTCCCAGCGAATCCTGTATCGCTTTTAGAACCGGAGTTATGGCGTTCGTGGTACATGAAGCCGCTGAAAAAATATCTATTTCATCAGGGCAGTATTCTTTTTGATTTACTCCATGCACAATATTTGGAACTCCCTTGCCGGGAGCGGTAAGCAATACTTTTGCTGCGCCCTTAGATTGCAGGTGCCTGCTTAAAGCCTCTTTATCCCTGAAAGCCCCGGTATTATCAATAATTAAAGCATTCTTTATTCCGTATTGAGTATAGTCTATGTCTTCCGGTTGGTTGGCAGAGATCATGTGTACCGTGGTTCCATTTACGATCAAGGCTGAATTTTCCAGGTCGGTATTCACTGTACCACTAAAGGGGCCATGAACAGAATCACTTTTCAACAAGGACGCTCTTTTTTCCAGTACATCCTGATCAACTTTCCCTCTGGTTACGATCGCCCTAAGTCTAAGCTGATTGCCTTTCCCGGTCCTGGTCATCAACTCACGTGCTACCAGTCTTCCAATCCTTCCGAAACCATAAAGAACCACATCTTTAGGAGTTACCGTCTCTGTCTGCTGGGCACTTTTTAATTTGCTGTTTACAAAAGCCATCGCATTACTGTGGGGCTGCCCGTCGAGATGAAATTCATAAGTAAGCTTACCAATATCGAGTTTAGACGGTGGCAAATTAAGATCCTGAATGGCTTTCGCAATTTCTACAGAATCGAAAATAGATATAGGCTTACCTACGAACTCACCTGCATATTCATGCAGATCCAGAATATCACTTACGTTCCTGTTAATTAACTGATTTCTGAATAAAACCAGTTCAATGGATTTGTCATACCACAGGTCGCTAACGATATTTATAAATTCTACGGTAGATTTTCGGCGATCTGCCTGGAAAGAAAGTTCCTTTTCGTAAACTTTATTAAAGTCCATGTTGAGTTATGTTGTTAAAAATTTTCGCCAAAAGTATAGATTTCAAACGTTTTCGTAAAGTCTTTTTTAAATAAAAAACCCTTCCGTTCGGGAAGGGTTGATTTTGATTGAAGCCGGAAAAATTATTTCCAGATCATTCTTTGTTTTTCGCCTTTCTGAGTATAAAAAACTATCACGATGGGATTAGATCGCGTACGGCTTTGCATTATCTCCTCTACGTCTCTAACCGAGGTGACTTTTTGCCCATTTATTTCTGAAATGATACCGCCAACCAGATCGGCAGATGGTAAACCTTCTGTAAGCGTACGGTTAATCCTTACTCCATTTGGAGCCTTGTAGGCCTTTAGTTCTTCAGATGAAGCATTAGCTACTTCCAGGCCTAAAGCAAGCATACGGTAGGTATCAAGCTTGGTAAGTTTAACATTCACTTCTCTAACCTTTCCATCTCTTATTAATTTTACCAGAACTTCATCTCCCGGTCTCTTTGAATTAATATATCCGGTTAGATCTGCAAACTTATTGATCTCGATATTGTCGATCTTTTTAATAATATCCCTTTGTTGTATCCCAGATTTTTCTGCGCCGCTGCCAGGAGTAACGTCTGCGACCATAACCCCCTGAGAAGTTTTCAGATTAAATTCTCTGATAACCTCGGTATTGATACTAGTTCCTCGTATTCCAAGAATACCTTGCTGCACGTCACCATATTCCATAATATCTTCCACGATCTTCCTGGCGTTATTGGAAGGTACAGCAAAAGCGTAACCAATATAACTTCCGCTGGGTGAGCTTATGGCAGTGTTAATACCTATAAGTTCACCATTTGTGTTTACCAACGCACCGCCACTATTTCCTGGATTTATCGCAGCATCGGTTTGAATAAAGGACTGCGGGGAGCTATCGCGCATGTTAAGATCCCTCGCTTTTGCACTAATGATCCCGGCGGTTACGGTAGATTTTAGATTAAAAGGGTTACCAACGGCTAAAACCCATTCGCCAATTTCGGTATGATCTGAATCCCCAAAAGGAATATATTCAAGTTCTTCATCAGGATCTACTTTAATGAGGGCAATATCTGAAATTGGATCACTCCCGATCAATTCTGCTTTATAGGTTTTATTGTTATTTAAAGTTACTTCGATTTCACTTGCTCCATCTATAACATGATTATTGGTAACTATATACCCGTCTGGGGTTATAATTACACCAGATCCAGCGCCCTGTAAAGCCCGGCCATCACTATTACTATAAGGATAATATTCCCAGATGCTTCTTGGTCCTTTCTTAAACACTGCCACATTTTTTACGTGTACCACCGCATGAATGGTTTTTTCTGCCGCTTCGGTAAAATCGACATTACTGTTATATGCCTTGGTTGGATTAGTAACAGGTATAAATGAACTTTGGTTAGCGTTATTTTCGGCAAGAAATTGAACTTTATCATCTTCAACGAAAAGTTTATAACTTCCAAGCGTAATTGCGCCGCCAAGCATAGAAACAAACAGGAGAGTTGCTATTTTTCTCATTTTCGGATTTTTATTAGTTAAACTTATTTCAAACTGATGTTAGTATAATCGAATTCTATTTTAACGACCAATTAACAAACCTGGAATCCTGTTCAAAATTGTATATTTGTGCCACTTTTTAAAATGACCAATGAAGCTGACATTCTATAAATATCAGGGTACCGGAAACGATTTCGTAATGGTCGATAATCGTGAAATTAAAATATCCAAAAATGATACCAAATTGATCAATCACCTTTGCGATCGCAAATTTGGCATTGGAGCTGACGGACTTATACTACTTGAAAATTCTGAAGATCCCCGGGATGATTTCAGGATGGTCTATTTTAATGCCGATGGTAATGAAAGTAGTATGTGTGGAAATGGTGGCAGGTGTCTTGTGGCGTTTGCTAAATTTCTTGGGATCATAGGGGATTCTGCAAGGTTTACCGCCATCGATGGTGTTCATGAAGCCAGTATTCTTGAAGGTAAGGTAAGTTTGAAAATGCAGGATGTACAATTAGTTGAAAAAAATAGTGAATTCTCATTTTTGAATACCGGATCGCCGCATCATGTTGTGTTTTCTGACGATATAAGTCTTATTGATGTAAAGAAAGATGGAGCGGCCATAAGATTTTCTAACCGTTATGGTAAGAAGGGAACAAATGTAAATTTCGTGCAGTCAACTTCAACCGATTCTTTTTTAGTGCGCACCTATGAAAGAGGAGTAGAGGATGAAACACTTTCCTGTGGAACGGGAGTTACAGCCGTGGCACTGGCAGCTTATGATTCGAATAAAACCAATTCTGAAAAAGTCAATTTGAAAACACCGGGAGGAGAACTTTCTGTATCTTTCAAAAAAACTGAAAATGGCTACGAGGATATTTGGTTATCGGGGCCGGCAACACAGGTTTTTAAAGGTGAAATTACATGTTAACATTACAGGGAAAGAAAGTCTATTTACGCGCACTGGAACCCGAGGATCTTGATTTTGTCCATAAGATAGAAAACGATGAAGATTTCTGGGAGATAAGTTCTACCCAGGCACCATATTCTAAATTTCTAATAAGGCAGTATATAGAAAATGCGCATCGTGATATATATGATATCAGACAATTAAGGTTGGTGATTTGTACTAAAAAAGGTCGACCGGTAGGTTTGATCGATGTGTACGATCTGGAACCAAGAGATAAAAGAGCTGCCTTAGGTATTTTAATAGCAGATAAAAAAGACCGCAAAAAAGGATTTGGAGCAGAGAGTCTGGCACTGGTATGCGACTATTGTTTTACTCACCTCGGGCTTCACCAGGTATATGCGAACGTAACCTCGGGTAATGATGAAAGCATGCGTGTTTTTGAAAGTAACGGATTCAGGAAAGTTGGTCTTAAAAAAGACTGGACGCTGTTCAATGGTAAATTCAAGGATGAATGGCTATATCAATTGATAAATAATGTACACTAAAAAAATAATTTTGACGATCACTATCCTGGTAGTGATCGGGTTCGGTATTTTCGGTTATTATATTTATAACAGTATATTTTCTTCCAATACCAGTTTTGAGGCTAAAGAAGAGGTTGTTTATATTCCTTCTGATGCCAGCTATCAAACAGTGATCGACACATTAAAACCTTTAATTAAGGATATTTCTTCTTTCGATATGGTGGCACAGAAAAAGGGCTATGCTGCGAATATCAAGCCGGGTCGTTATTTTCTGGAAAAAGGGATGAATAACAACGAGCTGGTAAATCGCTTAAGAAGCGGAAACCGACCGGTAAAAGTAGTTTTCAATAACCAGGAGCGGCTGGTTGATCTGGCAGGAAGAATTGCCCCGCAGATCGAAGCAGACAGTGTATCTCTGATCAGTGCTTTTAGAGATCCTGAGTTTTTAGAGAATAGCAAATTTGATGAGAAGACCGCTTTGGGTATGTACATTCCGAATCAATATGAATTTTACTGGAATACTTCTGCCGAGGAATTCAGGGAAAGGATGAAAAAGGAATATGACCGGTTCTGGAATGCAAAGAGATTAAAAAGGGCAGAGGAAATTGGCCTGACTCCTCAGCAGGTAATTACCCTGGCTTCCATCGTACAGAAAGAAACTGCGAAGGTAGATGAGCGTCCAAGAGTTGCCGGAGTGTATATGAATCGCTATAAAAATGGCTGGAAACTGGATGCCGATCCTACTGTGATCTATGCGATAAAAGAAACCACAGGTAATTTTGATACTATTATTAAACGGGTATTGTATAAAGATCTTGAAATCGACTCCCCTTATAATACATATAAATACAGGGAAATTCCTCCGGGCCCGATCTGGATGCCCGATATTTCATCCATAGATGCGGTACTAAATTATGAGGACCATGATTTCTACTTTTTCGTGGCAGATGTAGAAAATTTCGGATATCATAAATTCGCCAAAACCCTTGCCCAGCATAACCGCAATAAGCGGGAATACGTCAGCTGGATCAACGAACAGGGAGTAAAAAGATAAAAGGTGGTTCCTTTTGCGATTCTTTAATATTTTGAGGTCCAGATAGTTATTCCTTTGTTAAAGATAGAATTTCTTTATAAAACCTTTAACAGCCTGTAATTCAAATTATTAAAAATTGTTATACATTTGCCCGGCGAATATGAAAGGGGCACGACTTATGATAATAGGTATGCCAGTAACCTTTCAAAAACCAAAATGATGAGAAAGAAAATTGCAAAATTTTCAATCTTGCCTTTAGCAGCGGGCTCAATATTTTTTAGTTTTTCAACTAAAGAAGCTGCAAATCTGGATCTGGAAAATTATTCCACCTATGACCTGGAACTCGATTATACAGTTCCAGATGTTAGAGATGAATTAATTCCTGACTTCGAAATCTCTAACACCTCACCTTTTCTTGGTAAATCCTATGTTGGATTTAAGGAAGCTCTTGCTTTTAAAGAGTCACGCGGGGATTATAAGACCATCAACGATTATGGCTATCTGGGTAAATACCAGTTTGGGAAAGGAACATTGAAACTTGTAGGGGTTTATGATACTATTGGATTTCTAAATTCACCGGCGCTACAGGAAGCTGCATTTTATGCAAATGCATCCCGAAATAAGTGGATCCTGCAAAGAGATATCAAACGATTTGCAGGTAAAACTATCAATGGAGTGGAAATTACTGAATCTGGTATCCTGGCGGCAGCACATCTGGCTGGTCCCGGTAGTGTAAAGAAATATCTTCGTAGTTGGGGCGCTCAGGCATTTAGTGATGCCTTTGGGACTACCATCAAAACTTATATGAAGCGTTTTGGAGGATATGATACCTCATTTATAAAGACAGAGAAAAACGCCCGCGTAAATTTCGATAAGTTAACTTCTTAGATTAAATATCTTTTTGTATAATAAATATAGCCGGTCTCTTATGGAGGTCGGCTTTTATATTTTTCCATTCAGAAGCCGTGGCTGTCTTGATGAACTCTGTTTCCAGGGTTAGATCACAGGCAACACATATCCTGGTAGCGGGATGAAGGTTTTGAGTTAGATCTTCCAGAAATTTTGTATTTCTATAAGGAGTTTCAATGAAGATCTGCGCCTGATTCTTTTCAAGCGATATTCTTTCCAGTTGCTTGATCTCCTGTTTCCGGTCTTTTTTATCTATGGGAAGGTATCCATGAAAGGTAAAACTCTGGCCATTCATTCCGCTGGCCATCATCGCTAGAAGAATAGAGGAGGGACCGGTTAGTGGTACAACCTGTATGTTGAACCTATGGGCGTATTTTACAACTTCTGCACCGGGATCTGCCACACCCGGGCAACCTGCTTCGCTCAACAATCCAATATTTCTGCCTTCTTTTGCGGCATTCAGGAATCCTGGAATATCTGCAGGCTCAGTGAATTTATTCAATCCATTTAAGCGAAGATTTTGCTGAGATTTGTCCGGGAGAATTTGTTTAATGAAGCGTCTTGCAGATTTTTCATTCTCCACAATAAAATCATCAATGCTTTCAATTATCCTGCTGTTTAATGGGGGGAATACTTTATCAGGGCTTGACTCGCCCAGACCTACTGGTATTAGATAAAGTTTTCCGTAGTTGCCGGTAGAATTCATAGGGTGCCATTATTCAATTTTTCAGCGATCTCATCACATGCTTCATTCAGCATTTGATAGACATTTTCGAAACCCTGCTCACCACCGTGGTATGGATCTGGTACATCTACATTTTCTGAAGGAAATATTTCATTCAGGATGAGATGAACTTTTTGACGGTCTTCATCGGTTCTGGCCATAGAAATCACATCCTTAAAGTTTGAATTGTCCATCACAAAAATATGGTCAAAATCTTCAAAATCACTTTGTGAAAATTGCCTGCCGCGTTGATCGCTTATATCCAGGTTATGTCTCCGGGCGACGGCCATGGACCTCTTATCTGGTGCAGAGCCAATATGCCAGCTGCCAGTACCTGCAGAATCTACAAATACTTTATTAGGATCAACTTTAGATTTTAGAAGACCTTCGGCAAGGGGTGATCTGCAAATATTGCCGAGGCACACCATCAATACCCTGGTTTTCATAAAATTGTTGTTATAGAGTGAGTTTTTTATTGAGGTCTTCAACAAACTTTTTGAACTGCTTATCTGTTGCCGCAAGATTATCTACAGTTTTACACGCATGCAAAACAGTGGCATGATCACGACTTCCTATCTGAGATCCAATACTAGCCAATGAGGCCTTGGTAAACTTCTTGGCAAAGAACATGGCAATCTGCCTGGCCTGTACAATGTGTCTCTTCCTGGTTTTGGATTGAAGAGTATCTACATCCATCTGGAAATAATCACTTACCACCTTCTGAATGTAATCTATGGAAACCTCACGTTTGGTGTTCTTAACGTAATTATCAACGATCTTCTTTGCTAACTCCAGAGTGATATCCTTTTTGTTGAAAGAAGAGTGAGCGATCAAAGAGATTATAGCTCCTTCTAATTCACGGATATTGGTCTTGATGTTATTGGCAAGGAATTCTACGATATCCTCAGGCATTTCCACACCATCGCGATAAAGTTTGTTTTTGATGATCGATACGCGGGTTTCAAAATCGGGATGCTGTAATTCAGCAGAAAGTCCCCATTTAAATCTTGAAAGCAATCTTTGTTCAATGTCCTGCATGTCTACAGGCGCTTTGTCACTGGTAAGGATTACCTGTTTGCCATTTTGATGCAGGTGGTTAAAGATGTGGAAAAATACATCCTGGGTACCTGCCTTCCCTGAAAGTAACTGTATATCATCAACCACCAGTACATCTATGATCTGGTAAAAATGTATAAAGTCATTACGGTTATTCTTTTTAACCGATTCAATATACTGCTGGGTGAATTTTTCCGCAGAGATATAAAGAACCGTTTTTTCAGGGTATTTATCTTTTATTTCAACACCTATAGCGTGTGCTAAATGTGTTTTTCCCAATCCTACCCCGCCAAAGATCAATAGCGGGTTAAAAGAGGTTCCTCCGGGCTTGTTTGCTACAGCCAGCCCTGCTGATCTTGCCAGCCGGTTAGATTCTCCTTCTAGGAAATTCTCGAAATTATAATTAGGGTTAAGCTGAGATTCGATCTTAACATTCCTTATTCCCGGAATGATAAAAGGGTTCTTCAGCTCGGGACTTTTATTTTTAATAGGAACATCTACTTCCTGTGAAGCCATTTGAGATCTCTGGGTGCTCGGAATCTTTTCAGTAAAAGGTAACTTGTTACCATAAGTATTCTCCATTTTGATCACGTAGACCAGTTTAGCTTTATCCCCAAGTTCACGGGTTAGGGAAACTTTTAGGAGCTTAACATAATGTTCTTCCAGCCATTCGTAGAAAAACTTAGAAGGGACCTGAATGCTCAGGGCACAATCTGTAAGTTTCACTGCTTGGATAGGTTCAAACCAGGTTTTGTAAGCTTGAGGGGTAATGTTATCCTGAATAAATGAGAGACAGTTATTCCAAACCGATTGCGCAGTTTTTGACATTATTAGTTAAACGTTAATTAAGGTTAGTAGTAAGTTCTTAAATTGGAAATTGGATATTATGTTCTCCAACTCGAGCGGAACAAATATGTGAACAAAAAATGTAAAAAAAAAACCATATTGGGGTTGAATTTTAAGAAAATTTTATGCATACTTACTTCCGAGCCTGAATATAGAAAACCTTTCCCGGAAAGGCTATTTTTTTTACATGAAATCACACGAAACTTTTGTTAAAGTCCGATATGCCGAAACCGATCAAATGGGTGTGGTACATCATGGTAATTATCCGCAATACCTTGAAATAGCACGCCTTGAATGGTTAAGCGAGCTTGGTATATCCTACAAAACTATGGAAGAAGAAGGGATTATGTTACCTGTATACGAATTAAATTTAAAGTATATCAAACCGGTAACCTTTGACCAGAAAATAAAGATAGAAACGCGCCTCCGGGAAATGCCAAATGTTAAAATTACCTTTGATTACCAGCTCTTCAATGAAGATGGGGAGTTAGTAACTTCTGCCAGTTCTATGCTCGTTTTTATGGATGCCAAAACAAAAAGACCTATACGCTGTCCAGAATATATTATAGAAAAACTGAAGCCTTAATCTTCGAGCTTGTTGATCTCAACTTTATAAGTATTATCAAATTTAGAAAAGATGGATTCGGCGTCTTTTTTTCTGACCGAAATATAGATTTTACAGTCGATCTCTAATTTTTGATTTATAATGTTCAGGTTGTTCTTTTTTATCACCTGCATTACTTTATTCATCTCGGGATAATCAAACTTCAGGATAAAAACTTCATCTATAGTTCGCTTTACAATATCTGAAGCTTCTAATGCCATTTGGGCTGCCGTTTTATAGGCGTTAATAAGTCCGCCTACGCCCAACTTCACTCCGCCAAAATAGCGAACAACCACAATTAATATATTGGTGACATCAAAGGATTGGATCTGGCCATAAATAGGCATCCCTGCTGAGTTTGAAGGTTCTCCGTCGTCATTTGCACGGTATTGATGCTCTTCTTTTCCAATCTGCCAGGCATAACACCAGTGTCTGGCCTTATGGTGCTGGGCTCGCAGATCTTCCAGGTACCTGTTTGCTTCAGCTTCGGTCTTAATGGGAAATGCATAGCCAAAGAATTTGGAGTTCCTGTCCTTAAAAAGTACTTCCGGGGAAGGTTTATTAATGCTATGATAAGTGTCTTTCATATTGCAGAATTTGCAACCAGAATTATACTTAATATCGCCAGCCCTAGGCCTATCCAGTTCTTTAGAAGCAGTTTTTCTTTAAAAAGCAAAATCCCCACCAATGTAGATATGGCTACTATTGAAACATGATTCATGGTAAAGATCGTGGAACTGTCAAATCCTTCGCTTCTTAAGGCCAGAACCAGGAAATAAATTGAATAATAATTGGGAATTCCCAGGGCTATTCCCCCGATAAGATTTTTAATGGAAAGCCTTAATCTACCCATAAATCCCTGTGTAATAAGAATAACCATGCCAATCAAACCGGCAGTGGCGAAAATGGTAGAAGAGAACAAACCAATATCATTTTCAGCCACGTAGCTTGTTTCCAGGAATTTTAAACTGGTATCTATTATTCCGCTACCCAGAAAAACCAATAAAGGGAAAATTAGATTTTTACTTTTAATACTAATACCTTCTCTGGTTTTGACAGAAGTTAAGTAGACTGCGGCCAGAGCCAAGATAATTCCTGTAATTTTCAATGCCCCGGTACTTTCGTTATAAAGAAATATCCCGCATAAAACCGGGATGGCTACAGACATCTTGGTTGCCACGGCCACCACAGATAAACCACTTTTTTGAGTGGTAATAGCAGCAAGGTTAAATACAGCAATAAACAGGAACCCCAGCATCAATGCTCCCGGGAACCAGCTTTCGTTTGGAACCCCGGTAAAATCTGATCCTTCAATGTAACCAAAAAAACCAACGGTGCAGGCTATAAAATAATTTACAATGATGGCTTGCAGGGTATTGACGCCATATTTTTTATATAACCTAAATACCACAAAAATGATGGTAGATGATAAGACACTTAGAAGAAGGTAGATCAAAATAAATCTTTTTTGGTGGTGAAGAGATCAATTACATCTTCGCGGGCGGGTTGTAAATTCCAGGTGTGGAATCCTAATTTTGATGCGGCCAGAGTATTTTCCAGGGTATCATCTATAAACAGGTATTCTTCTGGCAACAGATCATGTTTTTCCAGGACAAATTCAAAAATATTAGGGTTTGGTTTACGCATCCCTATTTCATGAGAAAGATAAAATGCATCAAAGCAATTTTTAAATTCAGGGAAGAAAGAAACATTTTCTTGAATATGCTTAATATGGATATCATTAGTATTACTAAGCAAAATCAGTTTGAAATCCTTCTTTTCTGATAGTTTTTGAATAAATCTGAAACGATATTCCGGAAATTCGAGCAGCATGGAATTCCAGGAATCAACAAAATCTTTACTCGCCAACTGGGGAAAGTGAGTGCGGTAATGTTTTGAAATCTCATCTGAGGTTATAAAGCCCTGTTCGTATTCCCTGTTCTTCGCCGAGATCGATTCGGGAAGATGATTTACATCCATTTCTTTCAATTTTCTATTAGTTCCTTCCTTATCAAGATTGATAAAGACATCACCAAAATCAAATATTAGGGCTTTGATCATTTCTATATATTTTTAATCTATCTCCGTTAATTTCTTTTTCGCTGGCGATTTTTGCGATCAATTCCGGTGCCCGGATTCCTTTTTCAAATTCTGACTGACCTTCAAAAACTCTCGCTTCATCCCACAGGCCGATATCGATAAATTGCTGCAAAGTTTTAGCACCGCCCTCAATGATCACAGACTGGAGGTTATTCCTGTAAAGTACGTCACAAACACTTTCTGCCAGATTTTTAGAAAAATCTATCTCCTCGTAATTTAGGTTGTTTTCCCGTTTGGAATCTGGTTTATTATTACAAAGAACAATGGAGGCATGATTGCCATCTTTCAAAGCGATATTTTCAGGGGTCTTAAGATCTTTGTCTATAAATATCCTGGTTGGATGATTCCCGGTCCAATTACGCACATTTAGAGAAGGATTGTCATTTAGGACTGTATTGGTCCCGACCAGTATGGCAGCTTCTTCACTTCTCCATTTATGCACCTGTTGACCGGAATATTTATTAGTGATCCATACCGGTCTGTTTTTCTGCTGAATATCGGGAGCAATAAATCCATCCCTGGTCTGAGCCCATTTCAGAATAATGTAGGGTCTTTGCTTTTTATGAAATGTAAAGAACCGTTTGTTAAGTTCCAGACACTCATTTTCCAGGATGCCTACTTTTACCTTGCAACCGGCTTCAAGAAGTTTTTTTATTCCACGGCCGGCGACCTTAGCGAAAGGATCCATGGTGCCAATAACTACATTTTTAATATTTCTATCGATAATAAGGTCACTACAGGGCGGAGTCTTGCCATAATGGCTGCAGGGCTCAAGACTTACATAGATCGTAGCGTTCTTAAGCAGCCCTTCATCTTTGACAGATTTAATGGCATTTACCTCGGCATGTGGTTCGCCTGCTTTTTTATGCCAGCCCTCTCCAATTATCTTATTATCATGAACAATTACGCTCCCTACCATAGGGTTGGGATAGGTGGTTCCAAGACCGTTTTGGGCCAGTTCTATACAGCGTTTTATGTATTTTTCGTGTATATTCACAGCACAAAAATAGAATTAATTAGGCAGAATGAACACATGGAAAATTCGGGAAATAAAACCTGAAGATAATCAGCAGGTTAAAGAATTAATTCGCAAGGTGCTGGTTGAAATGGGAGTGCCCAAAGTGGGTACCGCATACGAGGATAAAGCGCTTGATGATATGACCCAAACCTATACGGGCGAAAGACAGGCTTATTTTGTGGTAGAGGAAAATTCAAAAATTATCGGTGGGGCAGGAATTGCACCTTTAGCAGGCCTGGAGAAAAAAATTTGTGAACTTCAAAAAATGTATTTCCTGCCCATAGCCAGAGGGAGGGGATTAGGAAAGGCGATGATTGCTCGATGCCTGGAATTTGCGAAGAATAATGGCTTTGAAAAATGTTATATCGAAACTCTTCCTTATATGGAAAATGCCAGGAAGTTATACGATAAAAATGGTTTCAAAGTAATTGACCAGCCCATGGGTAATACCGGTCATTATAATTGCACCGTTTTTATGATTAAAGATCTGTAGGTTCAATACAAGATCTCAATAAACTTATATTCAATATGCAAATTGCTCAGTTAAAAGTTCAGTTCCGGGATCGGTTAAGAGATGAATTTCCCGAAACCGAAATTGAGTCTTTTTTTTATATTCTTACAGAGTACTACCTGGGATTGCGCCGAATTGATATAGCAATGAATCCGGAACATGAACTCTCAGAGGTTCAAATGACTACTTTTGAAAAAGCCATCTTGCGATTAAAAGATCATGAACCCGTTCAATATATCATAGGGAAAACTGAGTTCTATGGGCTGGAATTTTATGTAAATAAAAACGTGCTTATCCCCAGGCCCGAAACCGAAGAATTGGTGGAATGGATAATCTCAGATCATTCAGATCATAAGGAGATAAACAGAAAATTAAAGATCCTGGATATCGGCACCGGCAGCGGCTGTATCCCGATAAGTCTGGCTAAAAATATCCCCGATTCAGAAGTTAGTTCCTACGATATTTCTTCTGAAGCTTTAAGCCTGGCCCGGCAGAATGCTGATCTCAATGATGCTGAGGTCAACTTTCATAAAGTGGATATTCTCAATTTGGATAGGCTTAAGGATAATTTTGACATCATTGTTTCCAACCCACCGTATGTAAGGGAGCTGGAAAAGCAGGAAATGCATAAAAATGTTTTGAAATATGAACCGGCTCTGGCTTTATATGTAGCGAATAATGACGCATTGATATTTTACAAAAAAATAGGTGAGCTGGCCTATGAATCTTTACGAGAACATGGCGCATTGTATTTCGAGATCAATCAATACCTGGCCAGGGAAACTAAAGCGATAATCGAAGATCTTGGTTTTGAGGCTGAACTCAAAAAAGATATTTTTGGAAAATACAGGATGCTAAAAGCGAAGAGAAAAATTTATGAGTGAAGAATTAAACAATATCCACAACCTCGCGGTATTTTGTGCGAGCAGCGATGGAAATGATAAAAATATATATGATTCGGCCTATAATGTTGGTAGAACGATGGCGAAATATGGAATAAGGCTGGTTTATGGCGGTAGTAAACTCGGGTTAATGGGACAGGTGGCCAAGGGTATCATGGATCACGAAGGGAAGGCTACAGGCGTAATTCCCGATTTTCTCAAAACTAAAGAAGTGGTGCATACCCATTTGGATAAGCTTATCACCACCAATGATATGCATGAAAGAAAAATGACCATGAATGAACTGAGCGATGCTTTTCTAACCTTACCAGGTGGTTTCGGTACTTTCGAGGAATTGTTTGAGATCGTAACCTGGGCTCAGCTTGGCCTGCATAGAAAACCCATTGGGCTATTGAATATTAATGGTTTTTATGACGATCTTATCAATATGCTTCAGAAAATGTGTGACAAGGGTCTATTGAAGCCTGAAAATCTTGATATTTTACTGATATCTGATAATTTTGAAGATCTGCTCGAACAAATGCGAAAATTCGAGCCTCAACCCGTCCCGAAATGGATGAATAAGAATCAAACCTGATCATGGAAATTTCTAAGCTAACGATATATACCTCAAATATTGATTCTCAGCTGGAGTTCTACAGAGATGAACTGAATTTTCAGATAAAAGATCTTTCTGAAAAGGGGTTTGAAGTAGTTGCAGGATATTCCCGGCTACGTTTTGAATATAAAGAAAATTCAACACCTTATCATATAGCATTTCATGTACCAGACAGGCAGGAGAAAATAGTCCTGCAGTGGCTGGAAAATATTGTCCCGGTGTTAGGCTACAATGATGACGTTATTATAGATTTTCCTAACTGGCAGGCCAAATCGGTATATTTCTACGATAAGGATAAAAATATAATGGAGTTTATTTCCAGAAGGGATTTCAAAAAAGGAGATGCGGGTATTTTTAGTCCATCAGAAATTGTTGGGATTGCAGAAGTGGGGCTGGTAACCAAAAATATCGAAGAAAAATTTGAAAAGCTCAGGCTTAATTGCGTACTCGATAAATATGACGGGGATTTCGATAGATTCTGTGCGATCGGAGGTGATTCAGGATTGATCATCACCATCAATAATGATAAGAAAGATTGGTTTCCAACCAATGATAAAGCATATAGTTCTGAATTTAAACTGGAATTCAGGCATGATTCAAAATTTTTTCAACTGGAATACGGCAATGAAAAGCTGGAAATTTCAGAAATATAATACCGGTTTATTTAAATGGAGATAGAAAATAAAATTCAGGAATTACGCAGAGAATTACAGCAGCATAATTATAATTATTATGTGCTGGACAAGCCTGAGATTAGTGATTATGAATTTGATATAAAGCTAAAAGAACTCCAGGAACTGGAAGAAAAGCATCCTGAGTTTGATGATCCTAATTCCCCGACGAAGAGAGTTGGGGGCGAGGTCACCAAAAACTTTAAAACCGTGGTGCACGATCACCGCATGTATTCTCTTTCTAACTCATATTCTAAAGAGGAACTGGAGGAATGGGAAACCAGGATACGTAAAGTGGTAGACGGGAATCTGCAATATGTGTGTGAGTTAAAATATGATGGTGCATCCATCAGCCTTACATACGTAAACGGAGTGCTTGAGAAAGCGGTGACCCGGGGAGACGGGTTCCAGGGGGATGATGTGACTAATAATGTAAAAACGATCAGGTCTGTGCCTCTTAAGCTGAAGGGTGATTTTCCGGAAAAGTTTCATATAAGAGGAGAGATTGTTTTGCCTTATGAAGGTTTCGCGAAAATGAATGCTGAAAGAGTTGAAATTGGAGAGGAGCCTTATGCAAACCCTAGAAATACAGCTTCAGGAAGTTTGAAATTACAGGATAGTGCTGAAGTTGCAAAACGCCCTTTGGAGTGCCTGCTTTATAGTATCGTAGGAGAAAATACAGGGGTAAAGTCTCAGTTTCAGGGGTTGGAAAAGGCCAGGGAATGGGGTTTTAAAGTTCCGCAGGAATCTGAATTAAAAAATTCAATTTCAGAAGTACTGGATTATATAAATTACTGGGATCAGCATAGGCATGATCTGCCTTATGAGACCGATGGAGTGGTTGTAAAGGTTAACGATTATCACCAGCAAGAAGAATTGGGTCATACTGCTAAATCCCCGCGCTGGGCGATCGCATATAAGTTTAAGGCCGAACAGGAAAGTACCAGACTGGATAAAATTACTTACCAGGTGGGAAGAACCGGTGCGATTACACCCGTAGCGAATTTAGAGGCAGTGCAGCTGGCGGGGACCGTGGTTAAAAGAGCTTCATTGCACAATGCAGACCAGATAGAAAAGCTGGATGTTCGGGAAGGAGATATCGTATTTGTGGAAAAAGGAGGGGAGATCATTCCCAAGATTGTAGGGGTGGATTTTACTAAAAGGGATCCTGATAGTTCGCCAACAAAATATGCGACACATTGCCCGGAATGTAGTACAGAACTTGTGAGGAACGAGGGAGAGGCGCAGCATTATTGTCCTAACTCCAATGGTTGTCCTCCGCAGATCATAGGGAGGATACAGCATTATATTTCCCGTAAGGCCATGGATATTGAAGGCCTGGGTGGTGAAACCGTAGCATTACTTGTTAAAGCAGGTTTAATAGAAAATTATGCCGATCTGTACACTCTGAAAAAGGAGGATGTGCTTCCGCTGGAGCGTATGGCTGAAAAATCTGCCGAAAATCTAATCGGCGGAATTGAAAAATCCAGGGAAATACCTTTTGAGCGGGTCCTTTTTGCTTTAGGCATCAGGTATGTTGGGGAAACAGTAGCTAAGAAGCTGGCTAAGCATTTTAAGACCATTGACGCACTTGCTTCAGCTACCGAAGAGGAATTAGTTAGTGTAGACGAGATAGGGGAAAGAATAGCCTGGAGCGTGGTCGATTTCTTCAAAACAGAAGCTAACCGGGAAATTGTGCAGAGGCTGAAGGATTATGGTGTGCAGTTGGAAATTTCTGCTGAAAAGCTCGCGAATCAAACCAATACCCTTGATGGAAATAGTTTTGTGATTTCCGGGGTTTTTGAAAAAGTATCCCGAAATGATCTTAAGAAAATGATCGAGGATAATGGAGGGAAAGTTTCAAGTTCAATTTCTTCAAAAACAAATTATCTCGTAGCCGGCGCTAATATGGGACCTAGCAAACTGGCCAAAGCCGAAAAACTGGGTACAAATATAATTAGTGAGGATGATTTTCTTCAAATGCTGGAATAATTTGACTCATGAAAATTAATATATCGGTAATAGTAATTTTTATATTCTGTTCTGTTTTTAGTTCTATGGCCCAGGATAAAACCTTTAGATTGCCTGAGGGGTTTGTTTATGTTGATGAGGTGATCCCGGATATCATATCTGAAATTCGATATGCCGGGAAAAATAATTTTATAGGTAAGCCAATAGCAGGCTACGATACTGCCAGAGCCATCATAAGCAAATCTGCTGCCCTGGCTTTATCGAAAGTTCAGAAAGAGCTTATCCAGAAAGACCTGATGCTTAAAATATTCGATGCTTACCGGCCACAAAGGGCGGTAGATCATTTTGTGAAATGGGCGGCAGACAAAGCCGATACTTTAAAAAAAGCTCGCTTTTACCCTGATATT
The DNA here is from genome assembly GCF_007050985.1 of Christiangramia sabulilitoris. Classification (GTDB taxonomy): domain Bacteria; phylum Bacteroidota; class Bacteroidia; order Flavobacteriales; family Flavobacteriaceae; genus Christiangramia; species Christiangramia sabulilitoris. The sequence goes on along the minus strand of NZ_VHSF01000001.1, from coordinate 801,260 downwards.
CCTAAAGATCGTCTTTTCGAATTGGGTTATATATCGACCAGATCTGGTCATTCCCGGGGCAGCACTGTTGATCTAACCCTGGTTAAGGTCGCTAATTGTGCCGAGGTGGATATGGGAGGCCCTTATGATTTCTTCGGGGAGATCTCTCATCATAATTCGAAAGAGGTCAGCCAGGAGCAAAAAAACAACCGGGAAACACTCCGGCTGGTGATGCGCAAATATGGATTCAGGTCTTATTCAGAAGAATGGTGGCATTATACTTATGATGCTGAGCCCTTTCCCGATACCTATTATAACTTTCCGGTGAGATAATTAACTTACCGCGATCCCGGCCCCGTCTGCCTTAAGATTTCTCTTTTCATCCAGGTAAAAATCTATTCTACCCAGGTAAAGTCCGTAGCACCCAACCTGGTTAATAAGAACATCTTTCCCTGCCTTATTTTTATAGGTTTGGGGTTTATCCAAAAAGGTGTGAGTGTGTCCCCCAATGATGAGGTCTATATTTTCTGTTTTTTGCGCCAGTTTTACATCAGAGATCTCGTCACCTCTGTACTGATAGCCAAGATGAGAAAGACAAATAACGATATCGCAATTTTCCTCATTTTTAAGTTTATGGCTGGTTTCTGTAGCCATTTCAACCGGATCAAGATATTTTGTTTCCTTAAAAAGCCGGTCATTTACCAAACCCTGTAGTTGGATGCCAATACCAAAAATTCCGATCCTTACCCCGTCCTTGATCATGATCTTATATTCCCTCGTTTGCCCATCCATGATCGTGTTTCTAAAATCATAATTGGAGATCACGAAATCAAAATTGGCGTGGGGTAATTGTGCATACAAGCCATCGATACCATTATCAAAATCATGATTACCAATGGTGGCAGCATCATATTTAAGCTTACTCATTAATTTAAACTCCAGCTCTCCACCATAAAAATTGAAATATGGTGTACCCTGAAAAATATCGCCGGCATCCAGAAGTAAAGTGTTAGGGTTCTCCCGCCTGATTTTCTCAATGATTGTTGCTCTTCTGGCTACCCCGCCAAGATTGGCATTACGGCCTTCTTCAGGGCCAAAAGGCTCAATATGGCTATGTACATCGTTGGTATGTAAAATGGTAATGTGTTTTTCTAAAGCCGGTTTCGTGGCGAAAGCAGATAACCCTCCAAGACTAAGGAAAGCCGTCGCGGCAGCAGTATTATGGATAAAATCTTTTCTTTTCATACTTTATTCTCTGATGTAACGATTATCGATACTGGCTTTGATCGTGTCTACTTTTTTGAAATAATCAATCAGTAGATTTCTTAATTTATAATCTGAAGGGTAAAGATTTGACGGATCCTTAAAAAACATCATATTATCCCCGCCATAGAAGAGGTAGTCTGAAGTAGCGACATAATATGTTTCGCTTTCGTTTATTTCCTTATTATTAATGGTCGCCTGGGTAATCTTATAATCTTTATCAGCTTTTATCTTGATTCCACTAACGGGGTGAGCACTTTTAGCTTTCTCCAGGTAGGAAAGCATTTTTTTCATTTGTTTTCCGGAAAGCTCTGCCACCACGATCTCATTTTCAAAAGGCATCAGGTTATAACCAGATCTTGCGGATACATCACCTGCGGGTAATTCTGCTCTAATCCCGCCTTTATTGAGTAGTACCATGTCAATATCCCTGCCTGTTCTTTTTTTAATGATAGGGTTCACCTGTTCCATGACCGCATCTGCCATCAAATTTCCTAAAGCGGTATTTAAATCACCGTCGTTTTTGGAAAGTAAAACGGGATTATAAGCTATTGTCGAGTCCAAAGTTTTGTTGAGGTGTTGCTTGAATGGTTCAATAAATTCCATGATAGATTCCTCTCCAATGATCGAGTCATTCACCTGGATTCGTTCTCCCCTAACTTTAACCACTTCCACATCGGCAGAGCCAAGCCCTTTACATGCTATTATAGCGGTAAAGAGAAAAAATATTATGATCCTTATTTTATACATGTTCTTGAATCTGCTGCAAATATAAAAAACTAATAATCTCCGTTTTATTCTTTATGTATGATAACCCTTTCCAGAGACTTTACTCATTTTTCAATCTGCACAAGATTACTTTTTCTAACAAAAAAATAATAATTGTTTAAGTAAATCAAAGGGGAATAATTTCTTTTCTATATTTACTATCCCATTTCTATAGTTTATGAAACGTAGTCGTTTGTATATGGTTGCGAGTATTCCAATACTCGTTTTAATGCAACTGGCACTTATAAACAATCAATCCTGGTTGTTAAACAGTGCAGAAATTATAACCTACCTTATCCTTATTCCCGGGTTTATGCGCAGGCTCGATTTTTCGAACTTTAACTTATTAGCCTTCCTGGGTTTGAATATGGCGGCGGTGCTATTTAAGACTTTCCAGGAGGTTTTTCTGATTTATTACGTGATCATGCTTTTCAAGTCTGTCTCTTATATCTTCCTGATTAGGGAAGCAATTAGACATACCACCAGAAAATCTGCAAACAGGTATATGCTCATCTTCTTTTTCCTAATGATTGGAGCTAATACCTATTACGCTCATACACATTTCCAGGAATTTGAAAGTCAGTTAAGCAGCTGGATGGAATTTGCTTTCTATTCCCTTTATTATCTGGTGTTGCTGGTCCTTTCTGTGGTATCTCTTATTTATTATTTAAATTCTTACTCCCGTAAGTCGGTATTCCATATTGTTTTGGTCATGAGTATTGTAGTGGCAGATATGTTGCGTGATATGGCTTATTTCTATTTGCCAGATACCAGTGTGCTGCTCTTGCAAACCCTGCTGAATTTTGCGGGCATTTTACTGGCCTTCCAGTTTTTCGCGACCAAAGAGAAAAAATTGAAGCTTATCAATCTGGTTTGATTTATACAAATTAAACAGAAAAATTAAAGCTGTTAAATACCGTTGACCACAGGTTTTTGTGCAGGTTTTCCTCTATGTTGGTTATCTCAATTTAATTACATTTGCATGACCTAATCCAAGTGATGTTCTCGTCGAAAATAAAAAGTATTACCTGTAACCGAAAGATTCGCAAGGCCTTGCGTGATCGCCAATATTCGGCAAGGGGAAATAATACCAGGGTAGGGGTAATCACAGATCTGGCAGATCTGCGGTCCTTTTCCGGATTTTATAAAGATCTGGGAATAAAAACGGAGGATTTTAGTGTGGTAGTATGTGGATCAATAGCGGAACAAGGCATTGATCTAAAAAATATTGTTTTAGATCCAAAAGAGATTAGTTTAACCGGAGAATTTCGTTCTGAACCGACAAAGGCCTTTTTAAGGCAGGATTATAATTTGCTTATTTGTTATTTTTCTCAAGAGAATCGTGGCGGATCGCTTCTTGCTGCGGAAACCATGGCAGGAAAGAAATTCGGTAACAAACCGGATCATTACGGAATTTACGACGTAGAGATCTATGCAGATTCTATATGTGAATTCAAGGAAGAGATAATAAAATATTATAAAATTTTTAAAAAGAATAATTGATGGAAGCCTTTATAGGAACAGGAGTAGCACTTATTACTCCATTTAAAGAGGATTTGTCTGTAGATACCCGTGCATTAACTAAACTGGTGAAAAACCAGATAGAAAACGGTATAGAATACCTGGTAGTTCTGGGAACCACTGCTGAAAGTGCAACCTTAACACACGATGAAAAGGAATTAATCAAGGATACGGTGAAGGAAGCCAATGCCGGGAAGCTTCCATTAATGCTTGGAATAGGAGGGAACAACACGGCGTCTGTAGTGGAAGAATTAAAAACCTCAAACCTTGAAGGTTTTGACGCCATACTTTCGGTTTCTCCATATTATAACAAACCTACCCAGGAAGGAATCTATCGTCATTTTAAGGCTGTTTCTGAAGCCTCTCCCTTGCCGGTGGTGCTTTACAATGTGCCGGGAAGAACAGCCTCGAACGTGTTGCCCGAGACCGTGAACAGGATCGCAAGGGAATGTAAAAATATTATCGGGGTTAAAGAAGCCGCCGGCGATATTGTACAGGCGATGAGACTCATTAGTTTGGTGCCAGAAGATTTCAAAGTGATCTCCGGGGATGATATGATCACTTTGCCTATGGTTCTTGCCGGTGGTAAAGGAGTTATTTCTGTGATAGGACAGGGCTTGCCGCAAGAATTTTCAGATATGGTAAGAGCAGGCTTGCAGGGTAAGGTAAAAGAAGCTTATGAGTTGCACTACAGGATCGCCCCTTCCATAGACCTTATCTTTGCTGAAGGTAATCCCGCCGGAATAAAAGCCTTACTGGCAAAAAAAGGACTGGTTTCTAATAATTTAAGATTACCATTGGTGGAAGCATCTGAAGTGCTTACCGGTAGGATTAATAACTTCATGGAAAATTTTTAGTCATATTCATTTTTGATTTTTTACGTAAAGGAATCTTGCAATTACAATAAACCCCTGATTTCAGGGTTATTTGAGTAGTTCAGGAAAGTTTTTTTTATAGTAACAAAAAATGTATTTTTGCCAGATGTTTTTACGTGTCATGAAAAAAGGAATTCTCGTTTTAGGTTTGCTGATGCTCACTGTATCTTGTAGCGAATATCAGCAACTACTTAAGAGTAAGGATACTGCTCCAAAATATTCTGCAGCAGAAGAATTATATAACGAAGGTAAGGAAGAAGAGAGCAATAAGAAGCTGAAAAAAGCTTTGAGACTGCTGGAACAGATCGAGCCTGAATTCCGCGGGAAGCCACAGGGAGAAAGACTTGTTTTTCTTTTAGCAGATACGTATTACCAATTGGGTGATTATTATAATTCACCTTTTCAATTCGAAAGATTTTTACAGTTATACCCTAACAGCCAGAAGGCTGAAGAGGCTTCTTATAAATCTGCGGCCAGTTACTATTACAGGTCTCCAAGGTATGACCTGGACCAGACAGATACAAATAAGGGCGTGGAGGAACTTCAGAAGTATTTGAATAAATATCCTGAAGGTGAATTTACGGAGGCAGCGAACGAAAAAGCAACAGAATTAAGGATCAAGCTGGAGAAGAAGGCTTATGAAATTGCCAAGCAATATCATCATACAGAATTTTACAAGGCTGCGATAGCTTCTTTCAACAACTTTATCTCAGACTACCCGGGCTCTCCGTTTAGAGAAGCAGCTTACTATTACAGGTTTGATTCAGCTTATCAGCTCGCGATCAACAGTTTTCAATTCCTGATGGAAGAGAGACTTGAAGAAGCCAGGGAATTTTACAAAGCGTATAAAAAGTATTATCCTGAAGGAGAGTATACTTCCCAGATAGAAGACTCTTTATTAGATATAGATAAAAGGTTACAGAATTTTTAATAATAGGAATGATGGATTTTAAGAAAATTGATGCACCGGTGAACACTACTACTATTGATAGAAATAAGGTAGATGCACCAACCGGAAATATTTACGAAGCGATCTCTATAGTTGCTAAAAGAGCCGGGCAGATCAACGGTGAAATCAAGAAAGAGTTACTGGAGAAACTTGATGAATTTGCTACTTACAATGATTCTCTGGATGAGATCTTTGAAAACAAAGAGCAGATCGAAGTTTCTAAATTCTACGAAAGATTGCCAAAACCACAATCTTTAGCTATCCAGGAATGGTTGGAAGACAAGATCTACTTCCGTAACACCAAGGATACCGAAGAATAGAATCTGGACTCAGATATGTCTGTGCTAAAAGGTAAAAAAGTTTTATTGGGTGTTACCGGGGGTATTGCCGCTTTTAAAACCGCCGCTTTAGTACGTTTATTTGTGAAAGCCGGAGCAGAGGTTCAGGTCGTTATGACCCCGGCTTCCAAAGAATTTATCACTCCGCTCACGCTATCTACCTTATCTAAGAATGAAGTCTATTCTGCGTTCACAGATGAAGAAGATGAAAATGCGCAATGGAACAATCACGTGGAACTCGGCCTTTGGGCCGATTTCATGCTTATAGCCCCTGCTACAGCCAGTACACTTTCAAAAATGGCTTCGGGAAACAGCGATAACTTCTTGCTGGCCACCTATCTTTCAGCTAAATGTCCTGTCTTTTTTGCCCCGGCAATGGATCTGGATATGTATAAACATCCTTCAACTAAAAATAGCCTGGATACCCTGCAGAATTATGGGAACCATATGATCCCGGCGGGAACGGGCGAGCTTGCCAGTGGCTTACATGGGGAAGGCAGAATGGCAGAGCCCGAAGACATCATCAGGTATATAGAAAGCTTTTATACTGAAAATCTCCCCTTAAAAGGAAGGAAAATTGTAATTACCGCCGGTCCTACATACGAAGCGATAGACCCGGTACGTTTTATAGGAAATCATTCCAGCGGAAAAATGGGTTTTGAAATAGCCAAAGCTGCGCACAGGCTTGGTGCTGAGGTTATCCTTATTTCAGGTCCCACGCATTTAAGTATGGATAACAATGCCATATCTGTAATAAGAGTTACAAGTACCCGTGAAATGTATGAAGCTGCGCATAAATATTATGAGGATGCAGATGTATTTGTTGCTGCAGCGGCCGTTTCAGATTACAGACCCACAACAGTCGCAGATAAGAAAATAAAGAAGAATGATTCTACTTTGACGCTGGAGCTTACCAAGACCGAAGATATCCTGGCCAGTTTAGGGGAAAAGAAGTCGCATCAAAAGCTGATTGGTTTTGCATTGGAAACCAACAATGAAGAGGAAAATGCAAGAAAAAAGCTTAAGAAGAAGAATCTTGATTTTATTGTTTTAAATTCACTTAATGATGAGGGTGCTGGATTTAAAGGGGACACTAATAAGATCAGCATTATTTATCATGATAATAAAAAAGATTACGGCTTAAAATCCAAAAAGGAGGTAGCCGGAGATATTTTGAATGAAATTGTAAATTTATTCCATGCGTAGGCTTTTTAATTTCATAATACTGGTTTTGACATTTCAGGCAGGGATGGCTCAACAACTTAATTGTGAAATTATAGTAAATGCAGATCAGACGGGGCAGGCCAACCTTTCAGTATTTAAAACACTGGAGCGTTCCCTGAATGAATTCGTAAATCAAACAACCTGGACAGAAAGGAATTTCCAGCCTCATGAACGTATTAATTGCAGTATGTTCATAACCATCACGAGTTTTGAAGATGAGACCTTTAATGGCACTATCCAGGTGCAGTCTTCCAGGCCGGTTTATGGTTCTTCTATGATAAGCCCGGTCTTTAATTTTAATGACGAACAATTCGGTTTTAGTTACCGGGAATATCAACCCCTTAATTACAGTCCAAACTCCTATACCTCCAATTTAGTTTCGGTTATATCCTTTTATATTTATACCATTCTCGGCCTGGATGCAGACACATTCGCACCTGAAGGTGGTACGACCTATTTTGAAGAAGCTAACCGTATAGTGACCACCTCCCAGCAGGGAAATTCCCAGGGATGGCGGGGATCTGACGGCCCAAGATCCAGATTCAGGCTTAATGCCGATCTTCTGGCCAATACCTATGCCGAATATCGTACAGCTTTATATGAATATCACCGGTTAGGACTGGATGTGATGCATGAAGATCTGCTTGCCGGGAAATTGAGCATCGCCTCTTCCCTTGATAAATTGAAGGTGATGAACAACAGGCGAAATAATTCTTTATTACTTAGGACCTTTTTCGATTCCAAGGCAGATGAGATCACCTCGATCTATTCCGGAGGGCCGGCCTATGAAGCCAGTGCAGAACTAAGAGAGACTCTTAACAGTATTGCCCCGAGATATGCCAGAAACTGGAGAAATATTCGCTAGTCTTTTTGGTTGATTTCAATCTTTTTCTCCCGTATATTTAGCACAAATTTTAACCGATTTGCTTACATCTCTTTCTATAAAAAATTACGCTTTAATTGAAGATATCAATATTGGTCTTCAGCCGGGCTTTACTATAATTACAGGTGAAACCGGGGCCGGGAAATCCATAATGCTTGGAGCTTTGGGACTATTGCTCGGTGACCGGGCAGATTTTGGCTCCATAAGAAACCCGGAAAAAAAATGTGTTATCGAAGGGACTTTTGGTATTTCTAATTATAAACTGGAGAATTTCTTTAAAAAGGAGGACCTGGATTATGAAAAGCAAAGTATCATTAGGAGAGAGATCCTGCCTTCAGGAAAATCGAGGGCTTTCATCAATGATACCCCGGTGAAGGTGACCGTCCTTCAAAAACTTGGAAATTATCTGATAGATATACACAGCCAGCATGAAACTTTAAGCCTGGGTAATGCTGAGTACCAATTTAATGTGATCGATACAATTGCTAAAAATGAGTCATTAATTTTACAATATAAAAGTGAATTAAAGACCTATAAGGTACTCCTTAATCGTTTTGAAGAATTGAAGCAGGCTCAGGCCCAGGCGGCTAAAGAGTATGATTACAATGTATTTTTACTGAATGAGCTGGAGGATGCCAACTTAAAGGCTGATATGCTTGAAGAGCTGGAAGAACGCTATGAGGAGCTCAATAATGTGGAGGAGCTCACCGAAAATCTTAGTGCTGCCATCAATTTATTGCAGCAGGAAGAAATTGGAAGTCTGGATAATTTAAAAGCCATAAGAGCAAGTTTATCCAGAATTTCTCAGTTTTCGGCTAATTATGAAAATTTTCATGAGAGAGTGGCCAGTGTGATCATAGAGCTTGACGATCTGGAGTCTGAAATGACCGATGCCCTGGAAAGGGTCGAGGCTAATCCTGAAGAACTGGAAGTGGTCAATCAAAAACTACAGGTGATCTACAATCTGCAGAAAAAGCATAATGCAGAAAATATAACCGAGCTTATCGGGATCATGAACGATATTAAGGAAAAAGTATCGGTTACAGAAAATGCAGAATCCTCTCTTAAGGAAGTTCAGAACGCTATTAAAGATCAGGAAAAGCTTCTGCTGGTAACAGCCGGAGAACTTCATGAAAACAGAAAAAAGATCATTCCGGCATTTATTGAGCAAACAGAACAGATCCTGAAGGACCTGGGCATGCCTAATGCCAGGTTGAATATTGAATTAGAAAAAGGAAAAGAATTTCTCGCCAACGGCCTGGACAAATTGGAATGGTATCTTGCTGCCAATAAAGGGGGTAGTTTTAAGGAAATAAAGAAAGCAGCTTCCGGAGGTGAATTATCCCGGATCATGCTAGCGGTAAAAAGTATTCTCGCTGCCCAGAGTAAATTACCTACGATCATTTTTGATGAGATAGATACAGGGGTTTCCGGTGAGATCGCCAAGAAAATGGGCGGGATCCTACAAAGAATGGGTAATAATATGCAGGTGATCGCCATAACCCACCTCCCACAGATAGCCGGGAAAGGAGCTACCCACTTTAAAATTTTTAAAGAGGATAATGAGACCGCCACACAAACCAAGATCATTCAGCTGGAGGAAAATGACAGGATTGAAGAACTTGCGCTGATGCTTGGTGGAAATACCAAAAGTGATTCGGCCAGGGCCCATGCAAAGGCCTTGCTGAATTGATCAGGAGATTCTGTTGCTAAATATTGATTACTTGTGATTGCAAGCGAAGTACAATATTGTCCGGCAGTTTTTTAATATCCGGATTTTTAAGATTTTTAGGAGTATGTTGCTCTTAACTCGGTAAAACCTTTAACAGGGAAATATAATTCGAAATTTTCGGGACACTCCTGTTTTATATTTACTGATAACTGATAACAGAATACTGATAAGCCAATTCCAACAACTTTGTTATATTTACAGGCTTAACAACCACAAAAAATAAAATACATGTCATATAACCTGCTAAAAGGTAAAAGAGGAATAATCTTCGGTGCTTTAGATGAGAATTCTATCGCCTGGAAAACTGCCGAAAGAGTTCACGAAGAGGGAGGCACTTTCGTACTTACGAATGCTCCAATCGCAATGAGAATGGGAAGTATCAAGAATCTTGCTGAAAAAACAGGATCTGAAATTATCCCGGCAGACGCGACTAAGGTCGAAGATCTTGAGAATCTTGTTGAGAAATCTATGGAGATCCTTGGAGGGAAGATAGATTTCGTGCTTCACTCTATCGGGATGTCGGTTAATGTGAGAAAAGGAAATCATTATACAGATATGAATTATGATTTCACTACCAAAGGCTGGGATGTATCTGCGGTTTCTTTTCATAAGACCATGCAGGTTTTATACAAAAAGGATGCGATGAACGAGTGGGGTAGTATCGTAGCTTTAAGTTACATGGCTGCTCAGAGAGTGTTCCCGGACTATAATGATATGGCAGATAACAAGGCGTATCTTGAGTCTATTGCCCGTAGTTTTGGGTATTTCTTCGGAAAGGATAAGAAAGTAAGAGTGAACACTATTTCGCAATCTCCAACACCAACCACAGCCGGACAGGGTGTAAAAGGATTTGATGGATTTATTGCCTTTGCTGAAAAGATGTCTCCTCTGGGGAATGCTACCGCTCTGGAATGTGCTAATTATACCCTTACACTTTTCTCTGATCTTACTAGAAAAGTAACCCTTCAAAACCTTTTCCATGATGGTGGATTCTCAAACACGGGAGTTAGCCAGGAAGTGATGGAAGCTTTTACCAAGGACGAAGAGTAGAAATTTAATCATATTTTACTGCCGGAAAACTGTATCTTAATTGATCAGATTTCGGCAGTTTTTTTTTAATCAGCTTTTATGCAACCACAATATTCCTTTATAGTTCCGGTTTATAATCGTCCCAACGAGATAAGGGAGTTGCTGGAAAGTATGAGGAAATTGATATCTAAAGTATCCTTTGAGGTGGTGATCGTCGAAGACGGTTCGGGTATAAGATGTGATGAGGTAGTAAGAAATTTTTCTGAAGATCTCAATATAAGTTACTATTACAAGTCGAACTCAGGACCCGGAGATTCACGAAACTTTGGAATGAAAAAGGCGAAGGCAGATTATTTTCTAATTCTGGACTCAGATGTGATCCTTCCTGAATATTATTTAATGGAGGTGCATAAATTTCTTTTGGCAGAATTTCATGATTGTTTTGGAGGACCCGATGCTGCCCATCCGTCCTTTAGTAATGTCCAGAAAGCGATCAATTATTCCATGACCTCTTTCTTTACCACCGGCGGAATTCGTGGTGGGAAGAAGTCTGTAGATGAATTCCAGCCAAGAAGTTTTAATATGGGATTAAGCCGAAAGGCATTCGAAGCCAGTGGTGGTTTTGGGCAGATTCATCCGGGTGAAGACCCCGATCTTAGCTTAAGATTGAAAAAAGCAGGCTTTAGTATCTGTCTCATTCCCGAGGCGAAAGTTTTTCATAAAAGAAGGATAAACTGGAGTAAGTTTTATATCCAGGTTAAAAAATTTGGACTGGTAAGGCCTATCCTGAATAAGTGGCATCCCGATTCCTCGAGAATCACCTATTGGTTTCCCACGTTGTTTATAATTGGCCTGATATTTTCTATCTTCATGGCATTTATTGGTGAGTTTTTCTTTTTAGGTGTCTATATCATTTATTTAATTTTGATAGGAGTGGATGCAGCCATTAAGAACAAAAGCTTTTATATAGGTATTCTGGCTGTTAGGGCTGTTCTGGTGCAATTTTTTGGATACGGGTTTGGGTTTCTAAATTCAACCTTGAAAACCGGGATTCTGAATAAACAGCCGGAAAAGGAATTTCCTCAATTATTTTTTAAAAGAAACATAGGTGCGTAAAAAACCAAGATTCAAGCGGTCCAGTGTAAAAACTTTTAGTTTTTTCCTTATTTTTTCAGCAGTAGTCTGGGTATTGGTGCAATTTTCAAAAACCTATACTCAGCTTATAGAGATCCCGGTGAATTATGTAAATGCCCCCCTGGATAAAAGTATTTCAGAAGACCGTCCAGACCACGTAGACCTTCAGTTACAGGATAATGGTTTCAGTATTTATTATTATAAGATATTTAATCCTCAACTTAATGTAGATCTCTCCCAGGCCAAGGAAACCGGGAATGCTCTGGTTTATACGCTTCAAAACCATCTTTCAGAAATTGAACAACAGTTAAAGATAGATTTCGAAAAATCTTTAATAGTTCAGGATGAGATCGTGGTGCCCTTTCAGTATAAAAAAGAAAAAACCATAAAGGTGGAGCCCAGGATAGAAGTAAATTATGCCGTGGGATATTCTGCAGAAGAGGCGGTACAGATAAAACCAGATTCGGTGAAGGTGAGTGGACCAAAAACCATCATTGACAGCATAGAGAAAGTGTATACAAAAAATATAAGCCTGGATAAAGTGAACGATGATCTTGATGGTACGGTGGCTATAGATACTACCGGGTTAGGGGCGCTGAGCTTCTACGAAAATTCTGTGGCCTATTATCAAAAGGTGGAAAAGTTTACTGAAGGAAGTGCAGAAATTGCTATTGAAGTTATTAATGTTCCTAAAAATCTAAACCTGGCTTACTTTCCAAAAAATGTGATCGTTTATTACCAGGTGAACCTGCAGCAATTTGAAAGCGTAAGTGCTGCAGATTTCAGGGTCGTTTGCGATTATAATGAGGTGCAAAGGGGAGATGATTACATGATCGCACAGATAGTGGAAAAACCTGATTTTATTAATAATGTGCGTTTAAACGAGCGCCGTATCCAATTCGTGATAAAGCGATGATTATAGCAGGTCTTACCGGTGGGATTGGAAGCGGGAAAACTACCGTGGCAGGTTTTTTTAAGGAACATGGGATCCCGCTGTATATTGCAGATGATGCCGGTAAAAGGTTAATGCGGGACTCATCAAAGATCAGGGAACAAATAGTATCGCTCTTAGGCCAGGAAGCTTACTCCGCAAATGAACCGGATAGAAAATTTATAGCCTCCAGGGTTTTTAGTGACCGGGAATTATTATCCAAATTAAATAATATCATTCATCCTGCGGTCGCAGAAGATTTCAGGTCCTGGACCAAAAATCAAACATCTGCCTATGTGATCTACGAGGCTGCTATACTTTTCGAAACAGGCGGATATAAAAAATGTGATCTTAACATCCTGGTAACTGCACCCATGGAGTTAAGAATGGAAAGACTACAAAAAAGGGATGATAGCTCTATTGAGGAAATTCAGCAACGCATGAGCAACCAATGGAGCGATGAAAAAAAATCTGAACTGGCAGATTTCATAATAAATAATGTAGATCTAAATACTACTAAACAACAGGTTGCGGTTATCCACGCTAAAATCTTAAAAACAGGCAAAAATTCTTAGAAGTTCTGTTAACATTTGGTTAAACACTTTAACGTCTAAATGTTAAAATCTTACTTTTGACCGCATGAATAAGAAGCTTTTCGTCCTTCTCGTTGCCCTGATGAGCTTGTCACTTATCGGTATTATTTTCGTTCAGGGCTATTGGATAAAAAGCACAATAGAAGATCGGGAACAGCAGTTTTCATATAATGCCAGGCAGGTTTTGATCAATGTTTCAGAGAACATTCAAAACCGGGAATTTGAAAAATACTATTTTCAGTTCAAAAATCCTGATAGTATAAACAGTAAACTGAGCGACAGGACTTTAACAGAATATTTCTATTCTAACCGGAATGAAGAAAGGAATGAAACCTACTTTAATTCTGAAACCGTTTTGCAGGAGGATTATAAAGTTTCATCGGGATTTCTGCAATTTGCACAGGATAGTATTCAGTTTACAAAAATGATCAATAAGCGGGTAACCGATATTGTGCGAAATAATGAGCTGGATGATGAAAATTTAAGCGCCCGGGAACGGATTGAACATATTGAGCGGATTTCAAGAATGGAAGAGGTAGAAAAAGATATTTTGCGCTCGGCCATTTCTGAACTCCTGGTTAGGTTGCCGGTGCACAGGAGGGTTACCGAAGAAACTATTGCCGAGTTATTAAAAGACGAATTACAGGAAAGAGATCTAAAGACAGAGTTTGAATTTGGTGTTTATAACAACTCGATAGCCACGCGGTTACATACAGATAATTTTAGTCTGAGTCATCCTGCCACTTATGCCGTCCCTTTATTTATGGACAGCGCCGGAAATAGTAATTACAGGTTATTGGTTAACTTTACAAATAAGAAAGAAGCAGTTTTATCATCAGTGATTCTGATGGCGTGTCTTTCTATCATATTTACCCTGATTATTGTGATCGCCTATTCCAGTGCGCTATCGCAGTTGATAAAGCAACGGCAGATTTCCCAGATCAAAACCGACTTTATCAATAATATGACCCATGAATTTAAGACCCCTATTGCTACGATTAACCTGGCGTTGGATGCGATTAAGAATCCAAAGGTGATAGAAGATCAATCCAAGGTTGCCCGTTACCTGCAGATGATAAGGGATGAAAATAAGAGGATGCATGCCCAGGTTGAGAATGTGCTTAGGATTTCAAAGCTGGAAAAGAATGAGCTGGACCTGAAGAAGGAGAGACATCAGCTTCACGATCTAATTTATGATGCAGTGTCACATGTGGAGTTGATTGTTGAAGACAGAGGTGGTTATGTACAAACACATTTTGGAGCACTTAGATCGTCAATACTCGCTAACCATGATCATTTTATCAATGTACTGGTAAACATTCTGGATAATGCGATTAAATATTCTGAAGATGCTCCTAAGATAGACATATATACAACGAACGTTAAGAATTATATTTATTGTGAAATAAGAGACCAGGGAGTTGGAATGAACAGGCTGGTACAAAAGAAAATATTTGAAAAATTTTATCGCGAACATACTGGGGATATTCATAATGTGAAAGGGCATGGTCTGGGGCTGGCATATGCCAAGCAGATCATTGCAGACCATCATGGAGAGATCACTGTAAACAGCGAAAAAGGAAAAGGAAGTACCTTTATAATTAAACTACCACTAATATCATAACATATGGAAACTGAAAACAAGAAAATTTTATTAGTAGAGGATGATCCAAATTTTGGAACAGTCCTTAAAGATTACCTCGCCATGAACGACTATGAGGTAACTCACGCCAAGAACGGAATGGAAGGATTTGAAAAGTTTAAAAAAGACGATTTCGATCTTTGTATCCTTGATGTAATGATGCCCTATAAAGATGGATTTACACTGGCCAAAGAGATCAGGGACAAGAACGAAGAAATTCCAATCATCTTCCTGACCGCAAAGGCGATGAAAGAAGATGTTCTAAAGGGATATAAGGTTGGTGCAGATGACTATCTAAATAAGCCTTTTGATAGTGAAGTTCTTTTGATGAAGATCAAGGCGATCATGCAGCGAAAAGCTACAGATAGCGTAGCCGATTCAAAACAATTTGAATTCGAGATAGGTGATTTCCATCTGAATTCAAAACTTAGATTCCTTACTTTCAGAGATGAGGAACCTCAGAAACTTTCTCCAAAAGAGAACGAATTATTAAGACTATTAGCTTTGCATGAGAATGACCTTATGCCAAGAGAACTGGCTCTTACCAAGATCTGGAGAGATGACAACTATTTTACTTCCAGAAGTATGGACGTTTATATTGCCAAACTTAGAAAATACCTGAAAAAAGACGAAAACGTGGAAATTTTGAATATCCACGGAGAAGGCTTCAGACTTGTGGTAAAAAACAAGGAAGAAGCAGAATCGTAATAAATTTTTCAGTTTCCGGGATATACTGCATCATGGAAAAACCATGATGCAGTACTATTTCTCGATTTTGGATTTTAAGATCCAGTGATTCCCGGTAAAATTACTTTCCAGGTTTAAGATTAAGTAATCTTAGCACAAAATTAAGAACCGTTTTCTTACAATACTTATCTTTATGGCGTTCACCTAATTCGCTACTAATTTGATAAGTGCAGTTCAAAGGTTTGATTACAAGATATCTTCTTATAGGAAGAGTTGTATTCTTACTTTCTTATTAATTAGCTTTTTAGGAAATGTGCTAGGGCAGAATCCCTTTAATACGGTACCTGCATATGACCATTTATCTGCTACCAGTTTACCAACAGTATCGGTTAATTTTTTCACTTTTAATGTAAATACAGAGGATCTAACGATTGCTATTGCTACAGGTCCGGATAATTTTGTTTACAATCTCACTTTTGGAAATGGTATTCAAAAAAGAAGTGCTGATGGCACCCTGATCGATGCAAACTTTATTACAGGGTTAAGCAGTCCACTTGACCTTGCAATCGATTCCAATGGATATTTCTATGTTGCTGATTATTCAGAGAACAATGGTTGCTCTGAAAACGGGAAAATAAAAATCTTTCGTCCCGATGGTTCTCTTGACCGAATTATATTTACCAGCTTTTACCGCCCATTAAGTATAGATATTGATTCTGATAACAATATTTATGTTGCCGAGTATAATGCACCTGGGAGCGGCTGTGAAAGTGATGAATTAAGCAGGGTAAGTATTTATAATTCGTCCGGAGCAAGAATTGCTCAAAATAGAAATGTAGACAGGCCTTACAGGATAGCGGTGAACTCGAATAAAACGGTTTATTTGAGCCAGGAGGGAGGTAATGATCCTGCTGTAATAATATTAGATTCAAATCTAAATATTACCGGAAGGCTTCCTAATATCCTTTCGCCCGGGAGCGTTGTAGTGGATTCCTTCGACTTTGTCCATGTAATTGAGTATGATGGGCGGATAGATTTCAGCAGGTTCATAAACTTTGAAAATCTCTCTTTTGGGGAAATTCAGGATATTGCCGAAGAGATAGATAATGGGGTAGATGCTAATGCTTTTAGTGTCAAAGTCTTTGATTCTAATGCAGGATTTGAATATACCTATAAGGAAGAAATAGATTTTCCTGTAGACCTTACTTTCAATTCCTGCGACAGGATGTATATAAACAATGCTGAAGTGTTTGGGCGCGATCGCTTTTTGTTGGGATATACTCCGGAAAAAATTGAATTTGATCTGGAAATCTATGAAAGGACTCCAGCATTTGATATTACTGAGCCTATTATAATCTGCCCTTTAGATAAAACAGTTCAGGCCGAATCCGGGAATAATTTTGCCATAGTTCAATATGATAACCCCACGGCTTCTGATATTTGCGGGGTAACCGTAACACGTACTTCCGGCCTTGCATCGGGCAGCCAGTTCCCGGAAGGAGAAAATACGGTTGAATTTACTGCTACCGATAATTTTGGAAATACCGCAACCTGTACTTTCAAGATCATTGTAGAACCTTTAGAAGAAGATACTTCACCGGTATTTGATAATTGCCCCGAAAATATTACCAAAAACAATGATGCCGGTAATTGTGGTGCCGTAGTAACATTTGATACGCCTACAGTTACAGATGACAGTGGCAGTATTACACCAACGCGTACAGATAGCTCCGGTTTGAATTCTGGAGATGTATTTCCAGTTGGGGTAACTACCATTAGTTTTGCAGCCGACGACGGAGTGAATGATCCCGTTACCTGTAGTTTTACGGTTTCCGTGAAAGATACAGAGGATCCGGTAATTTCATGCCCGGGTGAGATCAATGAAAGTGTGGCTTTTGGTGAATCGGGGAAAGTTATAAATTATACTTTACCCGCTACAAATGATAATTGCGGAGATGTCGCTATAACTCAAACCGCAGGATTAGCCTCGGGAGAGGTGTTTCCGGTGGGCACCACAGAAAATACTTTTCTTGTAGATGATGGAAATGGCAATACGGCCAGCTGTAGTTTTAATGTGGTGATTACTGAAGAGCCCGAAGACACTCCACCGGTATTCGATAATTGCCCCGAAAATATTACCAAAAACAATGATGCCGGTAATTGTGGTGCCGTAGTAACATTTGATACGCCTACAGTTACAGATGACAGTGGCAGTATTACACCAACGCGCACAGATAGCTCCGGTTTGAATTCCGGAGATGTATTTCCAGTTGGGGTAACTACCATTAGTTTTGAAGCCGACGACGGAGTGAATGATCCCGTTACCTGTAGTTTTACGGTTTCCGTGAAAGATACAGAGGATCCGGTAATTTCATGCCCGGGTGAGATCAATGAAAGTGTCGCTTTTGGTGAATCGGGTAAAGTGATAAACTATGCTTTACCTGGCACAAATGATAATTGCGGGGATGTCGCTATAACTCAAACCGCAGGATTAGCATCGGGAGAAATGTTTCCGGTAGGGACCACCGTGAATACTTTCCTGGTAGATGATGGAAATGGTAATACGGCCAGCTGTAGTTTTAATGTGGTGATTAGTGAAGAGCCGGAAGACACTCCACCGGAATTCGATAATTTCCCCGGAAATGTTACCAAAAACAATGACGCTGGTAATTGTGGCGCCGTGGTGACCTTTGAGACACCTACAGTTACAGATGACAGTGGTAGTATTACACCAACGCGTACAGATAGCTCCGGTTTGAATTCCGGAGATGTATTTCCTGTTGGGGAAACTACCATTAGTTTTGAAGCCGATGATGGAGTGAATGATCCAGTGGAGTGCAGCTTTACCATAATTGTAAGCGATAATGAATCACCTGTGTTTACAGAATGTCCAGCCCAGGCTTTCGAAATTATTATTCCGGAAGGTTCTGTTGGAGCGGTTTTTGAACTTCCTGCAATAGCAGCTCAGGATAATTGTGAAGTAAATATTATACAAACAGAAGGTCCTGTAGATGGAGAATTACTTCCTCCCGGTATTACGAATTTTGAATTCATCGCCAGTGACAACGCCGGTAACTTTGTTACCTGTACTTTTGAAGTTATAGTTGTGGAAGAAAATGAGGAGACCCCACCACAAGCCAATTGTGTTCCAGTCGAAATTTCTCTGGATCAAAATGGGGAGGCGGTAATAACCGCAGAAATGATCAGTGACGGAAACCAGGATATGGACCTGGAAGTAGATAAAAACCGGTTTACCTGCAGTGAACTTGGGGAGAATACCGTAATTCTAACGGTCACCAACCCTGAAAACGGACTTTCAGATTCTTGCAGTACCACCGTTACAGTTATAGATAATACTGCGCCTGTGATTACCAATTGCGCCAACTCTAACCGGGAAATCTTCCTGGGAGAAGGCGAGACCTATGCACTTGATGATTTTAGAAATGAATTTACCGCATTAGATAATTGCGATCTGGATCTTACCATTACCCAGGAACCAGCACCGGGTACACTAATAGGTGAAACCACAGATGTAAGTATCAGGGTAACCGATAAATCCGGGAATACTAAAAATTGTTTATTTACAATTAGAGTAAATACGGAGACGGGGGAAGAGCTTAGGATTAACTGTCCTTCAGACTTAAATGTTTTTGCAGATGAAGATTGTATTTATCGTGTACCAGATTTAAAGGATTTTGTCACTGTCTCTAATCCCGATGCGATATTATCACAGTCAGTTGAGGCTAATTCTACTATCGGTGGAGATAGCGAATTTACTGTCACAGTAACTGCTATATATCAAGAGGAATCTGTTACATGCGATATTCAGCTAATCCCCAAAGATGAGATTGATCCAAAGATTATTTGTCCTTCAGATGAAACAATCAGTTTAGCAGAAGGTGAAACCTATACTATTCCTGATTATACCACAACTGCTGAGGTTTCAGATAATTGTGGAATTGTGGTTCTAACCCAGCAACCGGAACCCGGAACAATAATCGATGATGATCGTATGGTTACCCTTGTCGCGACAGACGAATCTGGAAATGAAACTAGCTGCCAGTTCCCTGTCAATATTATCCGTGGGAATGAATTAAGTGTAAACTGTCCTGCAGATATGCTAATAGACGGGGATGTTAATTGTAGTTTTATTTTACCAGATTTAAGGGCAGAAGCAGAGGTGATCAATGGGACTGATGCGCAAATTACCCAGAGTCCTGCTCCTGGATCTTTAATAACAGATAGTTCTGTGGAAGTGTTTATAAATGCTGAATCGGGTAGCGCTACAGTTTCCTGTAGTTTCCAGTTAAGGCTTCGTGACAATACCCCTCCGGAATTGAGGCTAAAAGATTATTCGGTGAACATTGGTCCAACCGGCGAAGCGTTAATTTCATTTCAGGATATCGATAATGGTTCAACAGATAATTGCGATCCTGATGTAACCTATGAATTAAGCAGATCAGGTTTTACCTGTAAGCAACTGGGCGAAAATTTGATACAGGTGAGGGCCGAGGATAGTAGTGGTAATATTTCTACCGGTGAAGTGATGATCACGGTAACCGATGAACTTGATTTTTGCGAAGATCCGGTGCTGGGATCTGAATATATATTCCTTTATCCAAATCCCAATACCGGTAGTTTCAGGATAGCTGCGCCGGCAGATATTAAGATTGAAAGGGTTGAAGTATTTGATCACCGGGGCCGATTTATAGCTGCTAAAGATTATGATGCTATGACTCTGGAATATGCCATGGAACTAGGTATTCTGGAAGAAGCGGTTTATGTGTTAAAGATCATTTCAGATAAGAGAACGGTCACCAGGAGGCTGATCTTTAAATATTGATCTGGGATTCGATATACCTGAAAATTTCGCCGGGATCTGCATTATGATCAAACCATTTGATATGCTCATCTTTTCTAAACCAGGTTAATTGCCTTTTAGCAAATCTTCGGGTATTCTTTTTAATTTCTGAAACGGCGGTTTCCAGATCTGTATCACCATCAAAATAGGCGAATAGTTCTTTATATCCTACGGTATTCAGGGCATTAAGATCTCGTGAGGGATATAATTTTCTTGCTTCTTCAAGAAGACCGTTCTTCATCATAATATCAACCCGGCGGTTGATGCGCTCATAAATTAACTCCCTTTCAGCAGTAAGGCCGATATTGATCGTTTCAAAATTCCTTTCAGATTTTTCCTGGTCCAGAAATTCAGAAAAGGGCTGCCCGGTGGCGATGCAAATTTCCAGAGCGCGGATGAGTCTATGTGGATTTTGTACATCTGCAACCTTATAATAATCGGGGTCAAGTATAAATAACTTTTGTTGCAGCCAGTCAATGCCGTCCTTCTCAAGGTGGCTGTTGAGGTTTGCACGAATCTTTGGGTCTACAGCCGGGAATTCATCCAGGCCTTCGGTGACCGCTTTGATATATAATCCGCTGCCGCCTACCATCACCGCGATATTGTGGGTTTCAAAAAGCTTTTCAAGTTTGAGAATGGCATCTCTTTCAAAATCCCCTACAGAATATTTATCATGAATGGAAATATGCTGGATAAAATGGTGAGGCGCGGCATTTAGTTCTGCTTCTTCAGGAACTGCTGTACCTATTTTCATTTCTTTAAAAAACTGTCTGGAATCGGCAGAAATTATTTCGGCATCAAAATGTTTAGCCACCTTGATGGATAAGGAAGTCTTGCCTATAGCCGTAGGCCCGATAATATTGATAAGAAAATTATTCATTTAAGAGATATCCGCAGCGGTGACAGAACTGTGCATTATCCAAATGCCTGGTTTCGTTACAATTGGGGCATACCTGTGTATTCCGGATGGGTTTGTCTGTAGCCCGGCCATATTCAGAAGTAACTATTCCGGTGGGAACTGCAATGATCCCATATCCCGTGATCATTATAAAGGAAGCTATAAATCTTCCTAAAGGTGTTACCGGGGCTATATCTCCAAAACCTACCGTTGTAAGGGTTACTATGCACCAGTAAATGCTCAATGGTATATTATCAAAACCACCGGTTTCACCCTCTATGAGGTGCATTAGGGTTCCGGCAATAATACAGATGATCACTACCGCAAAGAGAAATACCAGGATCTTGGCACGGCTATTTCTTAGTGCCAGCATCAATCTTCGGGATTCACCAATATACCTCGTAATTTTTAGTACCCGGAAAACTCTTAACAGTCTTAAGGCTCTGATGGCGAATAAGAGATTGGCACCACCAAAAATGAATCCTATGTAACTTGGCAGGGTGGAAAGCAGATCAACGATACCATAGAAACTGAAAATATATCTTTTAGGTTTGTTTATAGATATAATACGCAGAATATATTCTATAGTGAATATGATGGTTATTATCCATTCTGCGATATAAAATTCCCTGGCATATTTATCCAGAAGGGTATCCACACTTTCCATCATCACCAGAGCTACACTAATGATGATCACTATTAGAAGACCAATGTCAAAAATTTTACCCAGAGGTGTATCTGCCTCATAAATTACTTCATGAAGCTGCCGTTTCCATTGGGGCATTGACTTGTGATTTCTCAAACTGAATGGATGTGTTTATTCAAATTTAACTATTTTCTTCAATTACAATAAGAGATTGACTCTGGACTTCAAGTATCTTATTAAAAAACTCCTTTAGAAAAGGATAATATTCTGCCGGATAACTTGGGTAGGCAAACTTTAACTGACAGGTTACCTGCACCATAGAATCATTGATCTGTGCCGCATTAAACCTGAGGATTCCTCCTTTTCCTGATAATCCAATATTCATTGCCTCGGGCAAACTGCTGACCTTAAATCCTTCTGGGATTTCTATAATGGCTGAATACATGTAGTAATCCTTATATCCAAAATCTATAGTATAGCTTCTTTTATCCTGTTTGAACGGATTCTCCTCAAAAAACCTGAAACTGAACGGGTTGTAATATATTTTATCTCCAATTTTCTGGCTCTTATTGTCCAGCTCATAGACTATTTCAAGGCTTTTAGAGGGATCATCATCGTTAATTACCTCGGTTTCCACCGCGAAGGTATTTTCATTGTAGTTCGAAAGTTCTTTAAATACAGCGTCTTTACTTATATCATCAAGCTTGTTACGGTAATTGTAGGCGTGGTAACCTTTTAAAACCTGATGGCTCATTCCATTGGAAGTTCCATCTAAATTCACTTTGATAGAATCCCGGTAAACGATGCTTGAATAGTCTTCTGGCCAGATATTAATCCAGCTGCTTCCCTGGTCAAAATCTATAAGCCGGGCATAACTATTTAAACCCCGAAAAGGCAGTCGGCCAAAATCCAGATTCTTTTCTGTAGCATCTAACAGATATTCCTTCCCATCAAGTTTTAGCTGAACAAAGAAGTAATTAAAATCACTCAAAACCGGGTGTACTTTAGTGGGAAAACCTTTTTCTCTGGTAGCAGACATGACGGGTAATACATCAAAACCTTCAGAAGAAAGCAGGTTGTGCAAAAGAACATTGATCCCAAGGACATTTCCTGTTTTGTCAGAAATTATATCCTTAAGGTCCATATCACCATAAATTCTATATTCTTCATTCCAGTTATACTCATTCTGGACGAACTGGTAGATTTTTTGAGCTTTATCCAACCCCAGAGGCAGGGAACTAATAGCAACTGGAAGTACACCTTCCACTAACCGGTCCTTTTTTAATTGTCTGCCTATGCTTTTATCTGTTTCCAGATCTTTGTCTACATCTTTCCATTCCCGGGTATACCTTCTTACCGTTCCATCGAGCCTGGTTATCTGTTTAAGTTCATACTCTATCATGCTTAAATAATTCTTACTGGTAGTAAGAAATTTTTCGCTGGTAAATGCAGGAATGTCTTTCATGGCAAAGACGGTTTCCACACAATCTGCCGGGGACGACGAGCCTCCAAAATCCATGCAGTTTCGCACAATACGGGAGGTGTCTTTTTCTAATTTGAGTTCACCGCGAATGGTGGTATAATATTCATAATTACCAGGGATCCTGGCCGTAAATTCTGAATAAGCTTTGGGGATATCTTCCTGGAATCTCCAGGTTGTAAAATCATAATAGAATGGAGAGATCAGGTCATAGGAATAAACCAAAACAGATCCTGCACTTATATTGGGGAAAGTAAACTTTTTTAAATCGTAGGTTTCGAATTCTTCGGTAAATACAGCTTCAGGATCCAGGTTAGTAATATCCATTTTTCCGTCTACCAGGTTATAGGTAGCAGCTTTCAGGTTTTTAATTTTTTCTGAAGTTCTATCGTTCTTTCCAACCGGGATTATAATATTCGCTTCTTCAAAACCATCCCTGTTTAAAATTTTGATCTTGGCTTCATAATTAGTTACCAGTTTAAAATCCTCCTCCACAGAAAAGTGACTATAGCCTTTCTCATAAATATAGTGGGCATTGGCTGTAGAATCCTTTTCATAAGAATTAGCTCTAAGATCAGCATAGGTAACCCTGGTATTTTGAGTATTTAATTTTGGATTCTGGGAGTTTAAGGATAAAGAAAATAAAAGAATGAGAGGATAGATAAATTTACTCATGAACTGATAGTTGGATAATTTTAAAGTTATGTTTTTTGCGTAAAAAACTTTGAATAATGTGTTGGGCGTCCCTGTTGCTATTCATGGGAGTGATTATAGACCTGATGATGTCCAGGTTATTTATCTGGTGGTTTAGATTAAAATATCCAATGCCTTTAAATTCTCCATCCTCTATCAATAAGGCACTTTTTTCATCTACTTCTCTTCCGCGACCTATGAGCAGCATATTCTGGTTTTCGTAGGAATATCTGCTTATAAGATTTTCTGCTCTCTCATTATATTCTTCCGGGCTTTCCTCTTCTATACAGGCCCCATAACAACTTTTGATAGTGTAGGCAAAACAATTGCCCTCACCGCCATGCAGACCGGAAAGCCTCTCGCATAATTGATATTCTTCCACCCATTTAGTCAGTGAATTTTTGGCAGATCTCAGCGAACTGAAGGTGGTAATGTTCTTTTGATTTTTATTTGCCCGGCCAATTTTGAAATTTAAATATCCATTCTCATCTCTGGAATGGTAAAGCGCATGGCTAAAAATATCTCGCTTTAAGGCGCGGTTGTATTTAGGTTTGATCTCTTTGATCTCCTGATTTTCTTTCAATAAGGCTACCAGCTCATTTCCCGTAAGCTCATAGGAAACCGAAGCTACCTTCTTTTGCATTTCCCTGGATTTGGGGTTTTCATTGGTAAAATGCTGGTTAACTCTTTTTCTTATATTTCTCGATTTTCCAACATAAATGATCTCACCATTCTCATCATGGAAATAATAGATACCGGTTTCTGAAGGTAATTCTTCAAGTATATAAACCAGTTTTGTGTCCAGATTACGCCTGGGTTCCTGGCGTACATGTTCTTTCAGGATAACTTTTTCAACATCTTTGTTAAGAAGCATTTTGAATAATTTGATGGTAGCCTGCGCATCTCCCGCAGCTCTATGCCTGTCACTTAAAGGAATACCTAATGATCTTACGAGTTTTCCTAAACTATAGGAGGGAAGACCCGGAATAAGTTTTTTGGATAGCTCTACCGTACAGAGACTTTTTCTTTCAAAATCGAAACCCAGTCTTCTAAATTCTGTACGCAGAATCCTGTAATCGAACTTTGAATTATGAGCCACCAGAATACAATCTTCAGTGATCTCTACAATGCGTTTCGCAATCTCATAAAATTTAGGAGCATTCCGCAGCATTTCATTGTTTATACCGGTTAAGTTCACCACAAAAGGCTGGATAGGTTGTTCCGGATTTATGAGGCTTATAAACTGGTCGGTTACCTGGCGGCCGTCGAACTTATATATTGCAATTTCGGTGATTCCTTCTTCATTATACTTGCCACCTGTGGTCTCTATGTCTAATATCGCGTACAAATAGTTCCTTCTTCGTTAATTATAATTTCGCGCCCCAAATATACTACTTCCAATCCTAACCATGGTACTTCCATGCTTTACAGCTATCTGATAATCACCGCTCATACCCATGGAAAGCTCCGTTAGGTCTGGAAACTGTTTTTTGAAATCGTCAAAAACTGATTTCAAATATTTAAATTCTGAACTAACCTGTTCTTGGTCGTCGGTAAAAGTAGCCATGCCCATTAAACCGATTACCCGTACATTTTCCATTTTTCCATAAGCTTCAGATTTCAGGATCTCTTTAGCTTCTTCTGCAGAAATTCCAAACTTTGAATCTTCCTCGGCGATTTTAATCTGCAATAAACAGTTGATCGTGCGTTCGTTCTGTTTGGCTCTTTTATTGATCTCTTTTAAAAGCTTAAGACTGTCTACCGCATGGATAAGGGAAACAAAAGGAGCCATATATTTTACCTTGTTGCGCTGAACATGCCCAACCATATGCCATTCTATATCCCCGGGAAGTGCTTCCCACTTATCGGTCATTTCCTGGATCTTATTTTCACCAAATATTCTTTGACCGGCACGATAGGCTTCCATGAGATCTTCGTTGGGCTTGGTCTTGGAAATCGCCACAAGCTTTACCTCATCTGGTAATTCGCCTTTATACTTTTTTATATTTTCAGAAATATCCATCCTTTATTTACTTTTCAATTCAGGATTCAATTAATTTTTGCGGGAAAGTGCAGTTCAAACTTAAAATCAAAATTCGTAGATCGTAAGACCGCTGCGCAATTTAGGCTCAATATAAGTACTTTTTGGCGGCATGGTAAGGTTTTCATCTGCAATTTGTTTGATTTCTTCAATCCCTGCCGGCATCATTCCAAATCCTACCCTGAATTCCCCGCTATCTATCCTGGTTTTCAATTCTATCAGGTCATTGCGTCCATGAATATAGGCAATACGTTTATCGTTTCTAAGATCTTTGATACCCAATATAGGTTTCAGGATCTTTTCAAAAAGTATATACGAATCGAGCTCACTTAAAGAATCGGTAAACTCATAATTGGTCTTCCGAAGATAAAGAGAGTAAAATTCCCCATCGAGATACATATTAAAATGATGCTTTTTTGAAGGCTTGTAAATTTCAGAACCGCGGTTTTCAATGCGAAACCATTCATCCAGCTTTATCAGGAATTCCTCTTTGGTGTGGGAATTAAGATCTTTAATTAACCTGCTGAATTCAAAGATGCGCAGATTACTTTCAGATATCAGGTAGCTCATAAAATAATTATAAGCTTCTTTTCCCGTGTGGTGGGGATTGTTCGCTTTGCTCTCCTTGGCCAGTAACCAGGAAGAAGCACTGCGGTGATGCCCGTCTGCGATATATAATTTATCCATCGCGGCAAACTGAGCTTTTATTTTAGAAATATTGTCTGGATCATCAATCAGCCACAGGGAATGAATTTCCTTGTTATAAGTAGCGAACTCATATTCAGGACGGGACTTCATCCTTTCTTCCAGCAGCTCATTAATAATAGCATCATCTGGATAAGTAAGCAAAACCGGCTCTGTGTTGAAACCTACAACTTTCAGGTATTCCTTGAAAAGTTCTTCCCGGTGAGCGATAGTATCCTCATGCCGGCGGATAACGTCCTTTTCATAATCCTCAACGCTGGTGGCGGCAATGATTCCGCAACAGGATGCTTCCCTGGTCTTAATATTATAGATATAATAACAGGCTTGCTCATCCTGGATAAAGGTTTTTTCCTCTTTGAATTCCAGGTAACGGTTCTTTACCATTCCAAAGCGCTTTTCACCGCCTATCTCATGCTGAAATTTATATCCAGGATTTATGATATGCAGAAAGGAATAGGGATTAAACTCGAGCTGTGCCCTTAGTTCTGCTTCGCTATAATCTTCATAGGAACGGGAAGCAACCAGCCCTGCGTAGGCAGGAGCTGGTCTTACGGCTTTAAAGGGAATTATTTTGGTCAAATTTTATACTATGCGTTTAAAGTGATTTCTCCCTGTGATCGAAATGACAATTCTTAGATCATCTTTGACGACACGATAAATCTCAATACTTGAGTCTAACTGCTAAACTGAGCAGAAACCTTTTCTGCTTTTTTGTTTTCAGAATAGTCGTAGAAGCCTTCTCCAGATTTAACCCCGATCTTACCTGCTCTCACCATATTGGTCAAAAGCGGACACGGAGCGTATTTTGGATTTTTAAATCCTTCATGCATCACTTCCAGGATAGAATGACAAACATCAAGACCAATAAAATCTGCCAGCTGCAGAGGACCCATTGGGTGAGCCATGCCCAGTTTCATTACGGTGTCTATCTCATATACTCCGGCAACCCCGTTATATAAAGTCTCAATTGCCTCATTGATCATAGGCATCAGGATCCTGTTTGCAACAAACCCGGGGTAATCATTTACTTCCACCGGTACCTTGTTCAGCTTTTCTGAAAGTTCCATGATAGTTTTGGTTACTTCGTCACTGGTGTTATAACCACGGATGATCTCCACAAGTTTCATCACCGGCACCGGGTTCATAAAATGCATCCCGATCACTCTCTCCGGGTTTGAAACCACAGAAGCGATCTGGGTAATTGAAATTGAAGATGTATTACTTGCTAATATGGTATCTTCGGCAGTGTTTTGGTCCAGGTGTCTGAAGATCTTCAGCTTAAGTTCAGTATTTTCTGTAGCCGCTTCCACCACCAGGCTGGCATATTCCACTCCTTCAGAAATATCTGTGTAGGTTGTGATATTGTCCAGTGTTTCCTGCTTCTGCTCTTCGCTGATCTTTTCCCTGGCTACCATACGATCCAGGTTTTTTGAAATGGTATCCATTCCTTTTTTCAGGCTATCTTCAGAAATATCTATTAATTGAACTTTGTAACCGTTCTGGGCGAAGGTATGGGCGATTCCGTTACCCATGGTTCCGGCACCTATTACTGCAATGTTTTTCATTTTATTGGTTTTTCAGAAATTTCAACTTGACGTCATCCTGAACTTGTTTCAGGATCTCTTGGGATGCCAAAATTAGGAGTAAGACGAAATGGTTAGGAAATTCCCGGTTAATATTACACATTAAAATTAGCTATCACCTGGTTAGCTACCTGGAGTGCTTTTGCACCCTGTTCCATGGTAACTACCGGTTCTTTATCATTATTTATAGCATCGGCAAAACTTTCCAGTTCCTCCAGAATGGCATTGTTTGGAGAAACATCAGGATTGTCGAAATAGATCTGTTTTTTTATTCCTTCGGCATTCTGAAGGATCATAGCGTAATCATCAGGATTTTCCGGGGCGTCTTTCATTTTCACCACTTCACATTTCTTTTCTAGAAAATCTACTGAAATGTAAGCGTCCCGCTGAAAAAAACGTGATTTACGCATGTTTTTCATAGAAATACGGCTGGCGGTGAGATTAGCCACGCAGCCATTTTCGAACTCTATACGGGCATTGGCAATATCTGGAGTGTCACTAATCACCGATACTCCGCTGGCATTGATCTTTTTTACCTCAGATTTCACCACGCTTAAAACTGCATCGATATCATGGATCATAAGATCCAGGACTACCGGAACATCGGTTCCCCGGGGATTAAATTCCGCAAGTCGGTGAGCTTCGATAAACATCGGGTTTTCAATGCGATCTGCCACTGCCTGAAATGCCGGGTTGAATCTTTCAACGTGACCTACCTGGCCTTTAACCCCATGCTTTTTGGCCAGTTCAATCAGTATTTTTGCCTCCTCATAAGTATTGGTAATTGGCTTTTCTATAAAGAGATGTTTGCCGGCTGCGATAACCTTTTTGGCGACCTCAAAATGAGCCAGGGTGGGAGTGACCACATCTATCATGTCTACTGCCGCAATAAGTTCATCGAGATCATCGAACATTTTATAACCAAATTCCGAAGCTATCTTTTCGGCATTTTCCCTGTTTGCATCATAGAACCCTATGAGTTCATATTCTTCAGACTGGTTTAAAAGTTTCAGATGAATTTTGCCGAGGTGACCTGCACCCAGAACTCCTGCTTTCAGCATATTTTTTGCATTTTTCACAAAAATAGCATTTTGATATTAAATACTTTATAAAAACCGGCCAAATCCCTGCGGTCATTTGCTTGGGATAAATCAGCTTGTTTACCTAATTTTATAGCCTTATTAAAGCAGAGAAAACTTGAAGGATACTTACAGACATCAGGGGAAACGGCAACAGTTGGTGCGCACAGTTAAGAAAAAGGGCATCACCGATGAAAAGGTACTTGCGGCTATAGGAAAGATACCCCGCCATCTCTTTATGGACAGTAGCTTCGAAGATCACGCATATCAGGATAAGGCTTTTCCTATTGCTGCCGATCAAACAATTTCGCAGCCTTATACCGTGGCTTTCCAGTCGCAGCTATTGGAGATCCAGAAAGGAGACAAGGTACTGGAGGTAGGAACAGGAAGTGGCTATCAAACAGCCGTTCTCTGCGAATTGGGAGCAAAGGTGTATAGTATAGAACGGCAAAGGGAGCTTTATAAAAAGACGAAAACCTTTCTGTCAAAACTTGGCTATCGCCCTAAATATCTCAGCTTTGGTGATGGTTATAAGGGCATACCCGAATATGCGCCCTATGAGAAGATCATTGTTACCGCGGGAGCTCCTGAGGTTCCTAAAGACCTGCTCAGCCAGTTGAAAGTTGGAGGACGTCTGGTGATCCCGGTGGGGCGTAAAGTACAAACCATGACCCTTTTTGTTCGAAAATCAAATAAGGAATTCGACAAAACCGAATATGGAGCTTTTAGGTTTGTGCCCCTGCTGGAAGATAAAAACTAAATAGGAAGTACGAATTATGCAATAGGAACGCCGAAGTTTTTATTTCGAACTATCAATTTCTTACATCTCAATACTAACTACAAGTAACAAAAAAGCCCCGTTAGAAAACGAGGCCCTGTTTTTATAATTTCACCGGAATTATTTACCGGCAGTGGCGTTATTATCTGCTTTATCTACCACAAGTCTCGCATCACGATTAGCGATTTCCCAGGCAGTAAGGAATACCAGCCTCGCTCTTTTAGCCAGTAGTTCATATTCGATCTTGTCTGGAGTATCTGTTGGTTTGTGATAATCAGCGTGAGTTCCGTTAAAGTAAAATATAATTGGAATATTGTTTTTAGCGAAGTTATAATGGTCACTTCTGTAATAGAAACGGTTTGGATCATTTTCATCATTATACTTATAATCCAGGTCCATATTTATATATTTTTCATTCACAGATTCACTTAGATTATGCAGATCTGTACTTAGTTTATCACTACCAATTAGGTAAACATAATTATCATTGGCTTCGTGAGCAGGATCTTTTCGGCCAATCATATCAATGTTGAGATTCACTACCGTATTAGCTAATGGAAAAATAGGCTCATCTGTATAGAATTTTGAACCTACCAGACCTTTTTCTTCCCCGGTTACATTCAGGAAAAGTATAGATCTTTTAGGAGTATATCCGTCTTTTTTAGCTTTCACGAAAGCTTCTGCAATTTCAAGAACCCCAACGGTTCCAGATCCATCGTCATCGGCACCATTATAGATATTCCCGGCCTCGTCTACACCAACATGATCATAATGAGAAGAGATGACCAGTATTTCTTCAGGTTTCTCTGATCCTTCAAGGAAAGCCACCACATTCTCCGTAGGCTTTACATTTCCTCTTTTAAAATAGCTTACAGGTACTTCCTGATAGTAATCGTCTCCTCCCAGGGGTGAAGGAAGATTCAGACTTTTATATTCATTCTTTAAATATTCTGCAGCTTTTTTCTGTCCTGGTTCCCCTGTCTCACGCCCTTCAAATTCATCACTGGCAAATATATAAAGGTGTTCTTTTAGTTCTTCAGCCGTGATGGTGTTCGCATATTCCATAGGATCTGCGTTTTCAACTTTCCCATTCTGGGCACTGCATGATAAAAGGATGGCCGGAAGGACCACTAATAATATTTTTTTCATTCTAAATATGGATTTAAGCATTTGCCGCCAAGATAGCGGTTTTGGTACTAATTTATTATAAGAGCATCATAAATATAGACTCTTATGATGCAGGATAGTTTAATTTTGATGTAAGTAAATTTTCGTGGATAGATTTAAGTAGAAAGTTTAAAATGGAAACTATCTGATTATGAAAGCGATAAAAATTACTTCAAAAAAGTTATAGATTTAGTTGTGGAAAATAGAAAAAGCGTCTTATATTTGCACCCGCATTCAGCAAATAGCTGATGAGGCACTCAGGAGAAATGGCAGAGTGGTCGAATGCGGCAGTCTTGAAAACTGTTGAGGGTCACACCTCCGGGGGTTCGAATCCCTCTTTCTCCGCTTAAATTAAATGCTTCACCCAAAGGGTGGAGCATTTTTGTTTTATAAAGGTTTGAGTTAACTCAGAAATCTGAAATAAAACAAAAATGATCCAGGTCGCACAGCGCCCTGAAGAGTTTAATTTAAGTTTTGGTTCCCCCTCCCGGGATCAACGCAGTTAATCCCCAGAGATCATTCACTGCGCTAGCGCTTCATTCAGAATGACAGTATCTTTAAGGGGTAAGATATCTTTGCTGATTCCCCCCCCCTCCTGGATCAACGCAGTTAATCCTCAGAGATTCTTCACTACGCTAATGCTTCATTCAGAATGACAGTATCCCTAAGGGGTAAGATATCTTTACCGGATCCTCTTCCCAGGCTCAAAGCAGTTAATCTATTATAGGTGCTTCGCTTCATTCAGAATGACAGGATCATGACGATTAAAGTTTTCTTTGCAGGTTCCTGCCAATATTTGATACCAATTAAGTTGATCTAAGAACTTATATTTCCGTAACTTATTGATATGCATTTTTTTAAATTATGGTACGGAAAATCATCTATATCTCTCTAATTGCCAGTTTGATGATTTACTGTTCTTCAGATGACTCCGAAGAACTATTAATTACTGTAGATATTGAGCAAGGTTTATTAGGGGAGTGGCATGTAGAAAGTGATTGCCACAGGACGCATATCTGGACATTTTATGATGACGGCAGATTTGGTTATACCTTTAACAATACCACGAATATTGGTAGTTATTCTCTTTCAGAAAGAAATTTAACTACCAGAGGTTTTAATGATATTGGAGGTGGCGAAAATAATTATACAATTATGGTCTTGACTCAGGAAAGATTAGAATTAGATGATAAAGCTGATTTTGGTATAGATTATAAACTGGTGAGAACTTGTGATTAAACTCATAAAACAAAGCAGATATCAAATTCATTCAAGTTTTATAATGAGATTAATACAGTAAATCTCTAATAGATTCTTGACTACACTTTCGCTTCGTTCAGAATAACAGGATAAGGATGTTTGGAGATTTCTTCGCTGGTTCCCCTTCCGCCAAACTATCCATGAATTTTCTAATAGGTGTAATTTTTATCTAATCTTTTACAAAGATCATACAATGTTGCCAGGGCAGATTAGCGATATTTTCTTTTAGCCTGAATCCGTTTGCCTTAAACTCTTTTACAGCCTGGGCCTCGGTCATTTTATGAAGTTTTTTGATGGGTATGGATGCATCTTCTCCGCGATATTCAACAAGGTAGATCTCTCCGTCATTTCGCAGGGCGCTATGCATAGAGGTAAGCATTTCAACGGGATAACTAAATTCGTGATATACATCGACCAGGAGCATTTTGTCTACAGAGTTCGCCGGCAGGTTCACGCTTTTTTCTGATCCCTTTATTATTTTGATGTTATCGACTTTCTCTTTCTTTTTGCTCTCCCGGATGGCTTGCAGCATTTTCGGTTGAATGTCTACTGCATATACCAGGCCATCCTTAGCCAGAGGCGCAATTTTAAAAACATGATAACCTGAGCCTGCACCAATATCTGAAATGGTATCACCAGATAAAATATTCATATTCTCGATTAGTCTGCTGGTATTCTCTTCTTTCTCTCTTTCCGGACGTTCCAGCCAATTGATCCCCTGGTAACCCATCACGTGGGAGATCTCCCGGCCTTTATACCATTTACCCGTACCATCAAAACTACCGGGCTTAAACACATAATTTTCATTGGCGGTTTCCGTTTGCCCTTTACACTGGATAAAACATACTGCGAACACTACCAGAAAAATAGAATATATAGATTTGTTCATGATATTATATTGAATATCATAAAGTTAAGAAAAGACAGTCTTACCAGGCTGTTTATTTGAAAATTACCGGAACAGATAAATTAAATCAGGTGATTTTAAAAAGAAAATTAAGAAAGAATGAAGTGGAAAAGGCCTCAACAGGATATTAAGACAAAAAGATTAGAGAAGTGACCGCTAAATTAGCCTGGAAAAATATATTACAACCCTACTTATAAAATATAATTCCTCAGCAATCCAGTGCGGATATAGCCGCCACTAGCTCTAATTTTTCATAAAAGTAAAACTAAACTTCAAGTCAGGGCAGGCCATTTAGTAACCGTATGGAAATTATAAGTAACCGTAATAATTTGTTAAATTTTCAACCTAATATTTACAGAAGTACCCTTATTTTTTTCTGATCTTACCTGGATCGCTTCGGCAACATTATAACCTAATATGGCTAGCCTTTCTTTAACCAGACTTACCCCTTTGGAGCTATGAAGGCTGTTTTTAGATTCAGAGGAAAAACCAATCCCGTTATCACAGATCTTGCATAAGAGGGTATTTTGATCCTCCAGGTTAAAAGAAACTTTTAATGTCGGATTTTCAAGTCCGTTCGGGAAAGCATGCACAAAGACATTTTCCACGAAAGTTTGTAGAATCATCGTGGGAATCTCAATTTCATAGGTGTCTATCTCCGGATCAATTTCCATTAAGACCTTTATTTTGTTATTGAATCGGGTATTTTCAACACGAATATAGGATTGTAAATATTCAATTTCCTGGATAAGCAGAATGGTGGGTTTTGTACAGTGATCCAGGTTTAACCTGATTAATTTTGCAAAATCTCCCAGGAACATGGTAGCGTTGTCTATGTCGCTGTCCATAATATAGTTCTGGATAGAATTCATGGCATTGAAAATAAAATGGGGATTCATCTGGGCTAGTAAAGCCTCCATTTTAGTCTCTTCAAAACGCTTTTGAATCAGTCTTTTTTGGGCTTCAAATTTTTTAGTCTGTCTTATCTGGTGTTGATATATCAGGGTGATGCCGCTTAGCAGGATGATGACAAGCAGCAGGGAGAACCACCAGGTTTTCCAGTATGGGGGAAGAATTGAAAACTGAATCAAGGATCCCGTATAGTTTAAGCCCGTACTATTATCCAGTACTTTTACATCTATCTCGTAGTTCCTGGATGGGAGAAAGGGAAGAAATATTTCAGGTTTTTCGGAGGGAAGGCTCCAGTCCTCCTCTTTATTCAGGCGATATTGATAACTTAATTTATTGGGATAAGGGTGGGCGTTGGTACTAAAATTAAGCAAAACCGTATTTTCATTATAAGGCAGGCTTAAAACTCCATCCTTTTTATATTGCTTCGGAAGTTGATTATTATTAATAAAAATTTCCTTTAGCCTGAGATCATTAATTAAAGTATTCGAAGCTATCACTTTGGCAATATCAATAAAGTAAAATCCGTCTGCACTTCCTATAATTAAATTCTCACCCTGTATTTCGGCACTGAACAGGGGTTGCTGAAGGCCCTGCTCTGCATTCATAAAAATCTGACGGCCATCTTTGATGATTGTTAAACCTTTTTCGGTCCCGATCAATAAAATTCCATGTATGCTTTTTAAAAATGAAATAGTATTACCTTCAATATCTGCTCGTGGAATTTTCTGAAGCACTTCAAATTTTTCATCATCCTTTACTATAAAAACATCTCCAAATTCATTGGATATGGCCAGTTTATCATCTATTGGCGTTATATGTCTTAGTTTATTTTCTTTCCAGATATCTTCAGCTACATAGGAAATAAATTTATTCCCGTTCCACCGATATAATCCTGAAAAAACAGATAATAAATAAGTTTTATCCCTGTTGAGCAAACTGTTCACTACCAGGGTGGGAGTACTGGTGGAATCTTTACGGAAGTAGATATATTCAAAATCATCCAGATCTTTATAGACCCTCACTCCGCCATAGGGATGGGTCTCAACAAGTTCCCCTTTTGTAGTGAAGTTGATTTCTTCAGAATGTAGCGGCAAATACCTGACTAAATTCCCGGAGTCGTTTATCGCAAATATTCCAATATTCGTATTTAACCAGTAATTATTCCGGTTAGCTTTTATATCATAAAAGTCTATGTTCTTTGCCTCAATTGAAAAGTCTAATTCATAAAAATCGATTTCAGATCTTGGTTCAGGCAGCTTATTTCTTTTTAAATAATCCTGCTGCCATTTCTTTAACTGGGCTAAGCTTATGGAAATTGGTCGCTTCGCATTCTCTATAAGAATACTATTATCCAGTAATATCCCGTTGGTATGATCTGTTCTAGCGAAACCAAGAACTTTCTGGCCTTCTATTTTGTGAAATTTTATTTGTGGATCCAGGCTCACTTCATACATACCTGAATCTCTTGAGCCCACATACAGTTTTTCGAACCTGTTATCGTAGGCAAGAGAGATCACCTCATTACTGGGAATATTAAAATCTGCCGCTCTTGAAATTAATTCTCCATTAACTATTTCATATATGCCTCCACTGTTATCATATATTCCCCAGGCAGCAGCGAAAATTTTATTTTTTCTGGTTTCCGCAAAATCCCAGATAATAGATTGCCCTGATTTGTTAGGTATACACGGGTCTTTTTTTCTGAGGAAATCTTCTATTGTGGTTTTGGCGTAAAATCCCTTGTGGCTGCTATAAATACTATCATTTCTTTTTAATACGGAATAGAGATTCTTATGGTCTTTAATCCTGTTGAGTTTTATTTGGTCATTCTCTTCCCTGATCTCAAAAACCCCGTAATTATAAACGATAGCATAAACCTGAGCCTTATATTCAAAAAAATCCAGGATCCTGAAGAGTTCATCTCCTTCCGGGATTTCGGGTGAGCTTACCTTGAAGGTATTTATATCTATTACAGATACCCCATCACTGGTGCCTACGAAAACTTTATCACCAGAGCTATATAATTTGGTTACCTCGTTGTGAACAAGACCTTCTTCCCTGGAGATAATTTTAAAACCAGTCCCGTCGTAAATACTCAGGCCCTTCCCGTAACTTCCAAACCATAGTTTTTGATTACTATCCTCTGCAATAGCCCAGCAACTGTTAAGGGCAAGACCATCCTCTTCAAAGAAGTAATTGAAAACATCATTTTCCTTTTTTACGATGCCATTATCTGTCCCTATCCACAGAATATTATTGCTGTCTACCAGCAAAGATCTCACGGTATTATTGGGTAATTCGTTGGCTGCCGTATAATTTCTACCGGGATAGTTTTGAGAAAACGCCAGGTTTAGCCAAATAAGAATGAGGAAAAAGAGGCTAGTGGTTTTGTAAGATGGCATTTAAAAAATCTTCTTCTTTACGAAAAGAAACCGGCAGTTTCTCTCCATTTGTTAACTCAACTTCCTTATTCGCTTTATGATACCTCACCACAAAATTTAAATTGATCACAAAGCTTTTATGGATCCTTATAAAAGCTCCGGCAGGAAGTATTTCTTCAACATATTTCAAGGTTTTGGTTGCGGTCCTGGTAATACCGTCAATTTTTTTGATACAGCAATAATTGCTTTCTGCCTTGCAATAAAGGATCTGGTTGGAATGTATTAGTTCAAAACCTTCCACAGTGGGGAAAGCAATTTTACTAACCTTTTGATCGTTCACATTCAGGTTTTCCAGCAAGAGCGATAATTTCTTTTGAGCTGTACTGCCTTCATTTTTACACTCAAATCTTTTGATAGCTTCAGCAAGATCCAGATGATTAATAGGTTTAAGCAAATAATCCAGGGCTGAGCGTTTTATCGCTTTTATCGCGAATTGATTATAGGCTGTGGTAAAGATCACTTCAAAATTGATGGCCTCAAAATATTTGAATAATTCAAAACCATTCTTTTCAGGCATCTGTATATCCAGAAAAACCAGATCTGGTTCATATTGCCTTATGGCCTGCACTCCCGAGTCTACAGAATGACATTTCTCTACGATATTAAATTTATTGGGAAAATATCTTAACAGCGTCTTTTCCAGTAAATCCTGGGCGTTTACTTCGTCGTCTATAATGACTGCTTTTATCATAAAATAAAACTACATTTTTATCCTGAACCATAGATCCCGTCAGGGAATAAAATTATATACTCTACCGTGAGAAGTTCAAATTTTATATTTAAACTTTTCGAGGGTCTAAACCTAAGGCATTAAGAGGTAAGTACGCCTAAAAAAATGACTTTTTTGAGTTACTATGTATAATCTTAATCCTTCCTGCTTTTCTCCAGCTTCCTGTTTCCCAGTCTGAATTTTGTTTTTAGCTTTCGCTTTTTCTCTTTTGTATGGTTTTTATCCTGAACCAGCTGCAGGTAAAATTTTGCTCCTGAATTCTCAAAAGAAACTTTTTGCGGTAATTCATCGCCGTCGCGGCTTTTGAAAATATTATTCCAGGGCAGGGAGATCCAGATGTTTATATATTCCCCGATTTTCATTTGGCCTTCGATAAAAAGTTGCAGGGCAGTAGACTGTACCTGTGTCCTGGGGATCTCAATAATCCCGTCCACCACCTTGAAAGTTTGGGTTACAGGTCTGAATTGTAGTTTCTCAAAGCGTTCTTCACTGAATAGCTTCACATTTTCTATAATAGGCTTAAAATCATAGATAGCCATTTCCAAAAGTTCCACGGTGACAAATCCATTGAGGGTATTCATCTTTAAATTTCCTTCGCGGTCAAAAACACCGGTAAGGTCAAGATCCAGGTTTAAATTGCCCTCAATTTTCTCGGTTTCCTTAAGTTCTTTATAATTGAAATAATCAAGGTCTTTAACCAGTTCACCCAGGTCTATATCTTCGATTTCCATATCGATCTTCATGGGTAGACCCACTGGAGAAGCTACCCCCGCCTGGAGTAAAAGAGCTATCGAGCCATCATGATATTTAAGTTTGGTGTCTTCAATCCTTATCGCACCACTGTCATTAAAGCCTATTTCTGAAGTGAAATTTGAAACTGCGAGTTTTTTATGCACCAGGCTGTCTATGGCAATACTGGCCGAAGGAAAATAGGAGTTATTGAGATTGCGCAATATCTTTTTCAGGCTTTTAATTTCAAATTTCTTTTTGCCAGTACTATCCTTTTCCCTGGATCTAATGCCTATAAATTCTTCCACATCCTTGCTGTCCAGGTGAGGTGATCTTATTGTAAACCTGGACTGATGTGAATTACTCTCCTGCGTATTATTTACAAAATTCGAGAAATTATCTATCTCACCGGTAATACTTATAGAGCTTTTCCCCGGTAGATTGACTTCCAACAGGTCCAGCGTAGCCAGATTATTTTCGATCTCCAGATGAAGTCTGTCCACAGGAACCTGGATATCTATAGCGGTAATATCAACCATAGTAGTATCCAGCCTCAGGTCGCCACGCACTTCAGAATTTAAAACCTTGAGATCGCGGGCTTCTCCTTCATAACTCCCCGTAAATTCAAAATCGCCAGAGGTTAGATTAAAATTTACCGTTTTTAATAGTTCATTAAGGTCTTTAGATTTCCCGCTGGCTTCTGCCGAAAACCGGAAATTGAAAGGGTTTTGATCTGCCGCAGATTCCAACAGGTGATGTGCAGATAACATTCCTTTGATTACGGCCTTAGAATTCTTGTAGCGAATGCTCAGATCGTCCAGCTTCAGTATAGAGTCATTTTCAAAATAAACCCTTGCTGAAAT
The DNA here is from genome assembly GCF_007050985.1 of Christiangramia sabulilitoris. Lineage (GTDB taxonomy): Bacteria > Bacteroidota > Bacteroidia > Flavobacteriales > Flavobacteriaceae > Christiangramia > Christiangramia sabulilitoris. The sequence goes on along the minus strand of NZ_VHSF01000001.1, from coordinate 761,939 downwards.
ATCTTCGGAAAGTAGATCCTGGTATTTCAAGGAATCTACTTTCAGAATGAATTCAGGGTCAAACTGATGTATATCTGCAAAAATTACGGCCAGTTCCCGGTTTTTAATGGGCTTGGAAGCGGAGTCTTTTTCCAGTGAATGCATGGTTTCCATCCATTGGTCGAGATCTATAAATGTAGATTCCACACCTAGCTTAACTCTACCTTTACTTTTAAGGTTATCCAGCAGGAAACCGGGAAATTCTGTTATGCTCCCCTGGATGGCGATAGGATGATTATCGTCTATTTCTATCTGGAAACGGTCCAGTACGATTTCGGCATTATGAACCCCTACTTTCATTGAATCAAGTTCAATATTCAGATCTGCCAGGGGATAATACAGGCGGGCATTTTTTAATTTAAGGTCACCATGGGCATTATTAAGCAGTTGTTCGAATTTCTGAATATTACCGGTGACTTTTCCCTTAAAATCAAATTCCCCTGAATTAATTTCCAGCAATTTGATCTTGAAAAGGTCCTGAAAAACCTGTAGTGGACCCGAGGTATTTGCCTCTACATCTATAAAAAGGGGTTCCCGGTATTTCTCTTTGGTACCTGGTATCTTCAGGCTGCCTTGCAGCTCTGTGAAAGCATTATTATAATTAAAGCCCAGCTTATTTAATTTAATGGTTTCTGAGTTGGTCAATTGTATATCTGCAGTAAGATCTCTGAGTCTGATGGAATCGTAAACCACTGATTTTAGACTCAGGCTGAAACTGGGCTGGAATTTATGATAGATAGTTGCCACAGTTTCGTGCAGGGTAGTTGTTCTGTTCTGTTGTTTTTCTGTTTCCGGGATAAATTCCATAGCGGTATTTATCAGCTGGTTAATATTCAGCTCTTCAGAATTCAGTGAGACCTCTACGATGGCGGGATCTTCAGGTTGGTCCATTAGCAGGGAAGATATATTCTTCACCTTTCCAGAAAATATAAGATGCTCACCGTTAGGGAGGTTAATTTTTAGTTTTTCCAGCGTGGAATTTTGATGATCAAGATTGATGTCTAATATCTCTACGGGCAATTGCAGGTTATTCTTTTGCAGGACTACCCTGGTGTTCTCTATACTAAAATCTCCGGTTGCATAGTCAAAGACTTGCTCAGGTTCAGAAATGTCCCCGCTAATATGGGTGTCCAGGGAAAAATCACCTCCAATAAAATCGAAATTACTGGTCTGCATTATTCTCGCCAGGGTTTCATTAGACCCAGACATCCTTAAGCGACCTTCAATGAAATTCAATGCCTCTGCGGTCGTCTGGTAATATGAGCTCGTCGCATCGATATTTAAATCCTGGAGCTTCCCACTTAATTCCTCAAAGAAAATTTTAATATCCTTCTTTCCCGGCTGCTTATAATTACCATCTTCATCGGTATAAATCAAATTTGTAAGATAGCCGTTGAAGAAAACGTCATTCACTTCAAGACTATCGTTGATACTTATCCTGTTCTTTTCAGTCGAAAATTCTCCCTGTACTACAGGAGTATCCCCGTATTTAAATTCTCCACTCAATTCAAGATTTGTTTCGATTGGGTTAAGTACGCTATATGGAGCTAGTTTAACAGATAAGCTTTGCGGTAACAAAGCCTTTAGTTCCTGGAAATCGGTTTCAGGATTGGAAAGATTAAAACTGTAGGAGTTGATTTTATTAAAATCAAATGCTGCTGAGGTTGAAAAGGTTTGCTGATCGATCTTTAAAGGAAATTCAGGAACATTCAGAATATTTGATTGCTGATTTAGCCTAAACTCCGGGTTTCCACTTACCAGAGCGCCATTTATATAGCTGCCTTTTTTGGTATTAAATCCAAGATCGTTAACCGTTACCTTGAAATTGAGATTTCCTGTTACCTGCTCATTCTGCGTTCTTATCTTTCCATTGGCGAGGTGGATTTCCAGATTAAAATACTTATTGAGCATAGTATCCCGGGAAACAAATTTCACATCTTTAAGGCGGAAATTCGTTCTTTCTGGGTGAATCCATGGTGGTAAAACAAGACCAGAAGTGGCATTAGACTGCCTCTTTTTTTTCAGAAGTATATAATTCAGCAAAGATTTATCAGATTCTACTTCGGTTTTGATACTGGCCTGGTCTATTTCAATATTTCTAAAACGTATATTCCCGGTCAAAAGATCTGTTGCGGAAATAGTAACCTGGGTGTTTTTGATAAATATTGCTGTTCTCTTATCCAGAATGGTGTCAAAACTGGTCTGGTAAATATTCTGAATAGTAAAACCCACGTTAGGAAAACCTTTTACAAAGGTAGCGTCTACTTTCCCGATCTCCAGGCTGCCGTTATTATTTTCGCGGTACCAGTCCTGTAACTCATCAATAAGCAGATCCCGGTTGAACCAGCCAATGGTAAATAGCAGCGTGGGAACCAGCAACAGGACCCCGAGAATAGCCGCAGCGCGTTTCAGCCATTTGAACTTTGATCTTTTCTTTTTAGAATCCGGGATTTCCAATCGTTTTATATTACAACCATGACAGGTAAAACTAAAAATTTTAACCCGTCAGGTATTCACAGTTACTAAGAAACAAAAAGTACCGGAATGGCCGGTACTTTTTTATAAAATTGAATTTGGTTTATGCTCTACATCTGGGTATTAATTACCTCGAAGGTAATAGGCAGCGTATAGACCACGCTGGCAGGTATATTACGCTGTTTCCCCGGCGTCATTCTGGGCAGTAGTTTGATCACTCGTTCTGCTTCCTGTTCCAGTACCCTGTGTGGTCCTCTTACCTGTATGTTGCTTACCAGCCCTTTTTCGTTGATCCGGAATACTACATAGATCTTATTGATCCCATACAGATTAAGCTGCGCGCCCAAATCGGTATTAAATTCCCTATGGATAAATTCATCGATTTTTGAAGACATACAATTCTTCCTGCTTTGATTATCAGTAAATTTCTCACAGCCGGGAAAAATTGGCACATCTTCAATTAGAACAAAAGGTACTTCTTCCACTGTTTCCTCCAGCTCTTCTTCTACGATCTGGGCAACTTCTATTACTTCTATTCTTTCCTCAAGATTAGACTCGGTAGACTGGATCTCTGTTTCTTCCACATCAAGATCATTTTCTATCACTTCGATCACCTCTGGAACCGCGGGTGGAGGAGGTGGAGGTGGAGGCAGGTCTTTTATTGCGGTAACGGGAATATCTTCCTGCTCTATCTCTGGCATTAAAATTTCGTAGGCCTGGGACGGATCATTTTCTACGAACTTCCATTCAATTCCAATATAAATGATGCCCAGAATGATGATTAAACCTATCTGGAAGAATATGAAACTATTCCGGCTTAGATCTGCTTTTGGATTATTCTTGACTTGCATGACTTGATTTTTTAAGAGTCATTATTAATTTATCCAGAAGTTACTTCCAGATCTCAAGAAAAAATATGACGAAAATCATCCCAGGCTATTTTCAATATGTTTTGGAGTATGCTATGCCGTTTTATAATGCTGAAGTATTTCAGAAAATTTAAAAAAAAGGGATGATAGCCTTAGGCCGAGCAAGGGTGCCTTGCGCATTGACAGATCACTTTTTCACTAACATTCTTTCTTTATCATAGTGTTTTACCCAATCAAAACTTTTTGTGATAAGATCTTTTTTATTGGTTTTTACAAACTCAAGGTAAGCTGCAGCGGCTGGAGACAGCTTCTTGGATTTGAGCCATACCAGATTCCAGGTGGTATGTATAGGCAGACCTTTGATAGGAGTAATATGAAGGTCTTCGTTTTTAAGTTCATTCTTAATACCAATTAAAGGCATGATAGAAAATCCCAGTCCTGAAACCACAGCTTGTTTTACTGCCTCGTTAGACATCAGTTCGATCTTTTTTCTAATAGAAAGTTTATTTTTCGTGATAAATCTCTCCATGGCGTTTCTGGTCGCCGAACCCTGCTCCCTGTAGATAAGCGGAAGGTTCTCAAATATCTTTTTCCTGGTGGCATTTTTCGCAAATTCTAATTTTTCGCTTCCCACAAGAAACAGGCTATTGGGCATCAGGGGAACGGTGTTGATTTTCAGCTTTTTTGGCAGTACAGATACCAGGGCAAAATCTACTTCATTTAGTTCCAGGCTTCTTACCACCCTGGCTTTATTGGTCACCTCCATGGCCAGTTCCACCCCCTCATTGCGTTTCATGAATTCAGCAAGGAAATAAGGCATCACATATTTCCCGGTGGAAACCACGGCGATCTTAAGCAGTCCGGTGATCTCTCCCTGGAAGGCCATAGTTTTATAATTTATGGCATATACCTCGTTGATGATTCTCTCTGCAGCCTTGGCGATTTCTTTGCCGAAATCTGTGATATACAATTTCCTGCCGGTAACTTCTGTAAGGGGAATGGGGAATTGATCCTGAAATTTTTTCAGCTGAATGGATACCGCCGGCTGGGTAAGGTGTAGCTCTTCTGAAGCCTTGGTAATACTCTTAAGCTGGGTAATTTTCAAAAAGATCTGAAGCTGGTGCAGGGTATAGTTCATAAATAATGTTTATGTAAAGCATAACGAATATAAATAAAAATATATTGATTCTATGCCCCAACTTTGTAATCAGAAATCAAAAACACATATCATGAAAATTCAAAATCAGGCAATTGCAGAACAGGTAAGTCAAAAAGTAGAACTCGTAAAAGGGAAATTTACCCGCGCCGAAGCTTCTCACATTATTACCGCTTTGATAGATCAAAAAGTGAATTTCCATAAGATCCAGAGGCTGCAGATCTGGGAAGGAGATCACAAGTGCGTGACCGGCGGGTTAAATGACAGAATTACGGAACTGGAAGAGCAGAAAAATCTTGCTAAGGATTTCATCTCTGAATTTAACGAACAGGGAAGATGTTTTAAGATCAAAGGAACTCTGGAGATCATTCCCTGTGAAGATTAGAATATCTGATGATCGATTAAAATCAAAAGTTTTACCTAAAAATTATTTTACATGAGCATTTTTAAAAACAGTATTCTACCAATTCTTGGAATGATCGCACTAATCACGATCATGACCTACTCATATTTAAATAACAGCGTATTCTTTGACAAATTACTGGTGTGCAGTATCGTTCTGGGGGTGGTATTCTTTCTGCGTATACAGGAGAATCTGCCAATTTCAGAAACTTCCGGCAACGAATTAGATCAGCTGAATAAAAAATAGGTGATGCCAGAGGATCTTAAATTTATCAAAGGAAGGTTTAGCCCGGCAGAAGCTGCCGAAATTCTGCTCTCGGTCTTAAATAACAAGATCCAGTTTCACGCCTTAAAATCACTGAATCTTAGAATAGAAGATCACGATCTTAACTTTAATTCTGAAAAACGGATTAAAGAACTTAAGGAAGCAAAGAAAACTATCGAGAAGATGGTCCTAAAGGCACATAACGAGGATCTGTATATCGAGATCAATAGTTCAATTAAAGTGAATCTTATTTCGCGGGATGGGCAACAATCATAAAATATCACCCGCACACACTACTAAGCACTTTGCCAATTCAACGGCTTCCACCAAATCTCTAAAAAAGAAACAAATGAAAGAAAAAACAGCAAGTGATCCGCTGATGGATCCGGATAATTATGCTGAATTAAAGAGCAGACCCGGCTATTCCGGGTCTGTTTTTGGCGCCCGTATTTTTTCCATATTTCTCTGGACCCTGTTTGTGGGCAATCTGTTCATACTTCTAATAAGTATGAATGACCTTCCAGACTGGAGCAATGGAATATTCCTTTTTAACGGTTTTTCCCTTTTAATTTGGTTAACCGTTAGCTTCTTCAGCGCGGTTACCAGCAGTTATGCCCTAAATTATTTACACGGTTTCACCGGTCATAGCAGGTTTAACTGGTTAAGTCTCGGTTTTACGGCCTCGGTCATGTTACTGGTCGTTTCAGATCATATCATTCCATTCTTACTTTCATGGTTACTTATGGGTGTTTTCATGGCAGGTCTAATCGGGGTGAATTCAAAATGGGGAGAAGCGAGGCAGGCTGCCGGGTATGCTCAAAGAATCTTTCTCGCAGGCAGTGTTCTTTTAGCCCTCGGCATTCTTCTACCTGCATTTAAGTTGAATATGTTTACTGTAACGGGATTGATTGCAGCAACAGAAGAACTACCTTATTATATCGCCTTTACTTCAGCAGTTTGCATTATCACTGCCGCGATCATACAGTCTGCCATCTATCCTTTCCACCGCTGGCTACTTTCAGCCATGACGGCACCAACTCCTGCTTCAGCATTAATGCATGCGGGGTTCGTAAATGGATCGGGGATCATCCTGGCTATATTTTCAACGATGATCATTGCTTCAGACACGCTTAATATCCTTTTTATCATCGGTGGACTTACCGCGGTTATCTCGCAGTTCACAAAATTGTTGCAGGTAAATGTGAAACAAAAGCTGGCTTGTTCTACTATAGCCCAGATGGGATTTATGATCATGCAATGCGGCTTAGGGTTTTTTAATGCTGCGGTGGTCCACCTTATCCTGCATGGATTCTATAAAGCATATTTATTTCTTTCGGCAGGAGAGGAGGTAAAATATTCCAGCCCTTCTGCACCGCTAATTATCAGGATAAAACCTGTCCAGGCAGTAATGGTAAGCATCTTCAGTATTGCCGGAGCCTTTCTTTTCGCTTTGGTCACCGGTAAGGGAATGACGTTGGACAGCGGTATATTTCTTACCCTGATCGTAGCTATTACGGTAGGGCAGGCTACTTATAATATTGTAAAACAGCGCATACTTTCTAATACTCAAAAACTGTATATCCCGGTACTAATATTTGTAATGGGAATTGGGATATACGCCCTTATTTATAACGGGGTAACCTACCTGATGGCAGGAATGCCCATGGTAAATGTGCCTTTATCACTTTCATGGATACAAATAGGGTTCGGGATTATTTTCCTCGCCGGTTTCTTTATGATGAAACTTGGGGCATATAGAAATGTATCCTGGCTCTATGTGAAACTAATGAATGCATCCCAGCCCTATAAAAAGTCGGTATTAATGTATAAATCCAGATCCTTATGAATTCACAGCACCTGAATAATTCAATTAACGAGGTTTCCCGGGCGATTGGAAGAACCTGGCCTCTCTATTCATTTGTAACCTCCAATCCTTTATCCGGCTACGAAAAGTCTGCCTTCGGGGAGGCCCTGGAGAAAGCAGGAAAGCTGCTTAAAGCTAATATACTGCCCGATGTTTCCTTATTCCGGCAGGCCTGGGAAAGCGGAGATATTAATAACGAGGCTTTAATAGATAATCTGGCAGAAAATGGCTTTTTTGAGTCTCCGGAATTATGCCTGGAACTTTTTGAAAACCATTCTAAAAAAGAGATCGAAAATGAATACCACCAGGTAGACCTTATCATGGCGAAGTGGCTGGCTGCTTTTATGGATGAAGGTCTGGCAGAATGGCAAATGCCCGGCAGGAAAAAAGGATTTTATAAAGCCTGGAGGGATCTCGCCAGGTATGATAATGATTTTAATGTTAGCCGGACTTCAGATATTCCTGAAACCAGTGCGCAGGCTATTGAAGAAAGTCTGCATGGTTTTTCCAGGGATGAATACAGCCGAATATTTATGAGCCATCTTGCCGCCTTGCCCGGCTGGACCGGATATATAAAACACCGGGTGGAAGCTAATACTTCCTGGCAACAGAATTTCCCCATCAGTCTGCAGGATTATCTCGGGGTAAGATTCTGGATCTGTAAGCATCTGAATTTACAGATATTGCCATTAGATCTAAAAACTTCAGGTAACAGGCGCATCGCCGAAATGCAGTTAATCTGGCTGAAAACCTGGGAGCAGACATGGCAGAAAACCCTGGTACAAACCCTTAAAAAGTCAAATTCTTCAAAGACAAAACAAAAGAAAAAACCAGACGCCCAGCTTGTATTTTGCATAGATACCAGGTCTGAGTTGATTCGCCGGCATGTAGAAGCAGCCGGAAATTATGAGACTTACGGTTATGCCGGATTCTTTGGCATCGCCATGGATTACACAGACCTTAAAGATGGCATGCTGAGAAAATCCTGCCCGCCGATAGTTGAGTCGGCCTATAAAGTTTCAGAAATTCCTCAAAAGAACAGGGAAACAGATGCGCTGCAGCTGCAAAAGAAAAATCAGGTTTCTGGTTTTCAGGATTATTTCCTTACCCGCATGAAGAATATGCTTCCTTCAGCCTTTGGATATGTGGAGGGAACCGGGGTTCTTTATGGTGTCTCTATGCTCGCCCGGACCTTAACCCCCGGATTCTTATACCGCAAAAGTTCCGGCAGGCGCTTTCAGCAGGAAAGTTTATGTGAGACAGATATGATAAAGAATTCCACCAACCGTGGACTGCAGATGATCTCCCTGGAAGAAAAGGCCGGAATCGTAAGATCTGCCTTCAACCTCATGGGCTGGAAGGAATTTGCACCCCTGGTGGTTTTTGCGGGACATGGGAGCCATACCGCAAATAACGCTTTTGGATCAAGTCTGGACTGCGGAGCCTGTGCGGCCAGTCCCGGCAGGAATAATGCCCGGATGATCGCTAAACTGGCCAACCTGAAAGAGGTAAGGGAATTACTGGCTGCCGAATATAACATCTTAATTCCCGGGAATACGGTCTTTGTAGGTGCAGAACATAATACAACCACAGATGAGATCGAACTTTTTGACGCCCAGGTACCGGAATCACATTTTGAGCAGCTAGAGAATCTTAAGAAAAACCTGCGCAGAGCCCGGGAAACTGCCACCCGCGACCGTCTAAGAACGAAAGATAAAGGCGTACAGCTTTCAGACATCAAAGCTAATAACTGGAGCGAAACCAGGCCGGAATGGGGACTGGCAAAAAATGCCGGGTTTATCATAGGGCCCCGCGAACTCACGAAAAATTCGAACCTGGACAGCCGCTGCTTCCTGCATTCCTATAACTGGGAAAGTGATAAGGAAGGTACAGCTCTTGAAGGTATTATGCAGGGGCCTATGGTGGTTACCCAATGGATAAATAATCATTATTACTTCTCCAGCGTGGATAATGAAGTATTTGGTGGTGACTCCAAGATCACTCATAATATCACCGGCAGGTTCGGGGTGGTTAAAGGAAACGGTGGTGACCTGAAAATGGGATTACCATTGCAATCCCTGAACAAAACAGATACCGAAATGTACCATCAACCCCTGCGTCTTTCTGTATTGATCCAGGCTCCGGAAAAGAGAATATCAGATATTCTGCTTAGAAACGAAAATCTGAAACAACTGCTGGATAATGAATGGATCTACCTGCTGGTCATGGATCCTACCGAAGAAAACCGCGTTAAACGATATAGCAGAAATATGGACTGGCAGCCTGTAATTGAGAAGGCTGAAGTAAATGCTGCAAAAAGCACCATCTCTGAAATGGAACTGGTGAATTAAATATTACAGAAATTATTAGCCTGTGGAAGAGGTCGGGAAGTTAAGGGTGGATTCGTAGTAAGGTCCAGCTTTCTTCACGGCCTCTTTTTAATGTATTTTAATTTTAACGAGATAATTTAAATTGCCGGATTTTTGGAAAATCTGACGGAGGTCATATTTTAAAATGCTGTTTTTCAGTAAATTAAGGGCTGTAAAAAGATCACGATGAAAAATATACTTCTTCCCACCGATTTCTCTGATAACTCGGTTAACGCGATAAAATATGCCTTGCAATTATTTGAAAAAACAGAGTGCACATTCTATTTTCTGCACACTTTTACCCCGGCCGCCTATAATTCGGGCAAAGCGCTCAAGAACTTTACTTCTGTTGAGTTGGTAAGGGCAGAGCGGGAAGCTGCGGCAGAGAAAATGCGTACCATGATAGGAAATATAGGTAACGAATTCAGCAATCCCCGGCATAGCTATGAATGGACGGTCGATTTTAACTTATTGATCAGCAAGATCAAAAGTATGGTCAAGGAAAAACAGATCGATATGATCCTGATGGGAACACAGGGAGCAACCGGTGCTTTAGAGGTCTTCCTGGGAACCCATACCATGTATACCATCAAAAAAGTAGACCTGCCGGTGCTGGCCGTACCCTCTGGCTATAAGTTTAAAAAACCGGAACAGATCCTTTTTGCTACAGATTATAAAATTGTAAGAACCACCGACCTGGAGATGATAAAATTCTTTACGGAACTCCACCAGGCGAAGCTGCACGTGATGAATGTATATACTTCAGATAAGCTCGAAGAGGAGCAGAAAAAAAACCGGGAGCTTATTTTAGAATTTTTTAAAGATCAGAAGATTGTTTTTCATTTAACCGAAGCTAAAGATGTACCCGATGCCGTGGAGAAATTTCAGAAGGCATACCAGATAGACCTGGTATTTATGGTACACAAGAAGCGCTCCTTTTTCGAAAATATTCTGTTTAAACCGGTGGTAAGCGATCTGGTGTACCATACCAATATCCCGTTTCTGGTAAGCCCGGTTAAAGCTTAAGCTTGCAGTCAAAATCCTTTTTTTCTGTTCTGCTGATTGTAATTACTTGAGATACTGAATCCTACACTGTTTTTTATGACCTGTAACCTGCTACTCATGGCGAAATTCCTGATAGCAGTTAATGGATATCCGGCTTATGGCAATTCTGCAGAGAAATAAGAAAATGGATAACGATGGAAATTTGATAAACCTTGATGAAGACTAAGGCTTTAAAAGACTAAAAATACATTGCATTTTATCCCGGGGTTTCTTCTGAAAAGGATAAAGTCGACAAATGTATATGTTTCGGGAAGCTGATCCATTCAGGATATGTTCCTGGTCGGAAAAAAATAAGCCCCGAATAAATATCTCCGGGGCTTAACAGTTGGCTAATTCAATTTTCATTATTCAGATCTGCTCTGGGTTGGCATCACCAGTAGAGGAAATGACAGGTGCCTGTCAATTTTTTTCACCACCGCCTCCCGGAAAATACTTCCGCCGGGGGAATGTTTATAGTAACCTATCCCCAGCATATCCATCTTCTTTTCTTTTACAAAGCTCGAAATTGTATAGGACACCTCATGATGAGAATGGTAAAATTCCAGTCCTACCGGTACTTCTCCAAAGAAGGTTTTAAAAGCATTATAATTCCTCCATTGACGCTGGGACATTTCAGTTTCATCTCCGTCATGAACCAGGCATATACGGGCTCCATGAGACAGGGCAATGTCTTTTAGCAGCTCTAAGGCTTCGAAATTGAAATCATAGATAAGTTCACTGGCAAAAGCAATATTTCTAAGCCCCGTAAAATCCAGTTCCCGTGGTACCACCAATAAAGGCACCGGCAACGAGCTGTCAATGATCCTGGTGGTATGGGTGCCGGTGATACTCTCCAGCAATCCGTCATGTTTTTTGGTTCCCATCACCACCACATCTATCTGCCGGCTCGCTATAAGCTCTTTAATTCCGACTCCCAATTTGTTTTCTGAACTTATGGTCTCAAAATGCCCTGCGCTAAATCCTGAATCCCGAACAATCCTATGCAGGGTTGCCGTATTATTGACTTCAGAATCCTGGATTAGTTGTGGAACTTTATTAAATTCCTGCTGCTTTATTCCGCTATAAACAGAGGCATGTATCTTATCCCCGATAAAATAGGCGATATAATATTTAGATTCCTTTTCGCCGAATAGCTGCGTGGCATAATGCAGCGCGCAATAGGCCTCTTTCGAAAAGTCTGTAGCAATTAGTATATTTTTCATGATGATCTTCTTTAGGATGAATTTTATAAGTGCCGCTTTTAGACTTTGTAAAATTAGCCCGGGGAGGCAGACTAAAAAATGAGGAATGTCATGGTTGGGGAAAATTTGGAGGGCGAAGCGTTAGTTAACCTGGAAGATACCTTATTGCCTAAATAACCTATTTAAATTTTTATAAAAAGAACCATTATAAGTGCAGTATGGGTTTGCAGAATTGTGAAAATTGCGCTAACTATACCAGCTATATGTGAGCTTGATGAATTTTAAAGCTGTTCAAGGATTAGTACAGCACAAGTTTGAGCACAAAATTAAAATCAGGCTTTTAAAGAACAATCTTAGAATTTTAATTCTAAATAATAAATATGATAGGCGCAATAATAGGGGATATCGTCGGTTCGGTCTTCGAAGGTAAAAATGTAAAATCTACTGAAATTGAATTAATGAACTTTGGTTCCAGGATAACCGATGACAGTGTCCTGACTATCGCAGTCGCCGATGCTTTGCTGAAAGATGGAAACTATGAAAAAAGTCTGCTAAAATGGGCGTGGAAATATCCCTGGGCGGGATATGGCAGAAGTTTTAGAGAATGGATGCAGGCTGACGTGCAAAAACCTTATCATAGCTGGGGGAATGGATCAGCGATGAGAGTTAGCTCCGTGGCTTACGCCTTCAATGATCTGGCAGAGGTGCTGCAGGAAGCAAAAAAGACTGCTTTACCCACGCACGATCATCCTGAAGGAATAAAAGGAGCAGAAGCAATTGCCGCCGCTATTTTTCTGGCCAGGACCGGGCAGGAGAAATTCCGGATCAAAAAGTTTATCGAAGAGGAATTTGGTTATGATCTAAATCGTACCATCGAAGAGATCCGGCCAGATTATAAATTTGATGTTAGTTGCCGGGGCTCGGTGCCTGAAGCTATTATTGCATTTCTGGATAGCAGCGATTATGAGTCTGCAATAAGGTTAGCGATCTCTTTAGGAGGAGATAGTGATACCATCGCCTGCATGGCAGGAGGGATCGCAGAAGCTTTTTATAAAGAGATCCCGACAGACCTTTTAGACTATGCCCGGAAGAAATTACCCACGGTAATGAAAGAAGTGTTATTTGATTTCCAGCTGAAATATCCCCTGGAGATTGATTTGGATAAGGAATGGTTCAGAAGTTCACAACAATAGATTACTTAGTATTAATGTCACCAATCGATAATTTATGACTCAATATTCTTTCAACATCAGGTTCAACGATTCAGAAATGGTCATGTTAAGAGTTGCCCTGCGTAACATGATCCAGCATTGTCAGGAACAATTGGATCAGGGAGAAGGTGCGCCTTACTGGGCGCATAAGAAAAGTGCTGAAAGGGTGCTGGATAAATTATATGATGACATGCAACAGATAAGCGGCAATAGTTTTGGACCTTTCCTGGACTTTGGGGAGGAAGAATGAGATACCTCACAATTTATTGGCTTAGGAATAAAGGATCCTTTTTTAAATGTTAAATGAAGTAATGTTTAATCATAGCAGGAAAGATATTTGGAAAGCCTCAATCATAATATTTGATCACGACACATATTGGCGGCCTAAGGTCTTAAAATTGGCTTGTAAAATTCTGAAATGAGAAAACTCGAAATCACCCTTACCGAAGAACAATACCAGCATATTTTGGCCGAACGTAGTTATGGTAACAGGATCAATCTGGAAGAAGAAACTTTTGGAGGATACGAATTATGTCTGCATGTTGGTAGTCCAGATGTTTTTCCGGCAACGCTGGAAATGAAAATGATAAATACGATCGATCTGGGAGAGGTGGAGTGGGAGTTTACAAAACTCCAATAATTTGAAAGAAAATTCTATATTGAGCTATAAAATGAATTTCAACCTGGGGTGACCGTTCACAGAGAAAACATCTTTTTGGCTCTTTGATTCCTGAAGGAAACCAGAGAGGAATTATTCATCAGGATAATCAATTTTGCCTGACTGGAGAGTGGGCTGGAGTAAACCAGTTTTTTGAAAAGCATGATATTTTTGAATTCGAGATGGAGATGTTTCGAAGTAGCTAAGATGAGAATTTAAAAAGGTAGACATTATTTCGACAAGCTGGAGGCGATGATGTATTCTTTTCGAATATCAACGTGATCATAGAAGCAGATTTGGAATAGTTGAAAGAGTATGAAGATTGGATTATATTTTTAAAATCGTTTAATTTTTATCAATTAGTTTATGTCAAGGCAGGAAGGTATTCAACGCTATCAATTCATTATTCACAGGCTTTCGACCAGACCATCTTCATTTAAGGAAATTCAGGACTATCTGAAAATCCAGGCAGAACTTACAGAAGATAATCTCAACTGCTCTATTAGAACTTTCCAAAGAGATATTAAGGATATAGAACGACTGTATGATATCGTGATCAAATACGATAGATCGATGAAGGTTTACCGTATTATTCATGATGGTCGGGAAAAACATTCTGAAAGATTAATGGAAACTTTCGATCTTTATAACGCTATTAAGGTTTCTAATAATTTTGGGAATCACCTGCTGTTCGAAAACCGACGCGCGCTGGGCACCGAATATATGCACGGTCTATTGCATGCCATAAAATCCAGAAAAGAAATCAGTTTCAGCTATACCAGTTATTATAACGATTCTGTTAGTAAGCGAACCGTCCAGCCTTTGGCTATAAAGGAGGCTCGCCAGCGCTGGTATTTGCTGGGAAAGGATACCAGGGATGAAGTAATTAAAAGTTTCGGTTTAGATCGCATTTCTGATCTTGAAATCAGCAATAGGAGTTTTGACGAATTGAAGGAGTATGATCCGGAAAAGGATTATAGGTATTCCTTTGGAATTATCAATGGAACTGACGAAAAACCTGAGAAAATTGAACTTTCATTTAGTCCTAAAGAAGGCAGGTTTGTAAAAAGTCTGCCCTTACATCACTCGCAAACTTTGGTCGCTGAAACTGAAAAGGAGACTATTTTCAAATATCACCTTATACCAACCTACGATTTCCGGATGGAAATACTTTCTTTTGGAAACCAGGTTCAGGTCTTAAAACCGAAATCACTCAGGACAAAGATCATTCAACAACTAAAAGAATCCCTTGAGGTGTATAAGAAATAAAGTACATGGATAAATTATAATTTTACCATTTATTTTATTTATCACCGTAACTTTAGAAACGACATGTTTTGGCGCTATAACTTTCTAATTTGCAACTGTTTCAGTTGTTAATTAAATAGATTAGTTATGCCAATGCCCGATAATGGCTTCAAATGGAGACCAAATGACAATTCTGCTACGACCAATCTGCGATATACGCTGGAGGCAGAGAAATGGGTAAGCGCTGTGGCTTCAGCACAGCGCAAATCGAGTCCCAGGTCCATGTCTGGGGATCTAGCTTTTATAGGATTGCTGTTAGAATTGGTCTTTAGTGTAACTCTTTTGATCTTACTGGGCTTATTACAGTTAATTACAGCCGTGATTCGCCTTTTGGAAATAAGCCTGAATAAGAAAAGAGATCCGAAGGGACAAAAAGAGGAGGGGCTAAAATTAGATAGGGTTGAAAAGAAACCTGATTTTGTGTGGGATATGAGAGAGAAGAGGTATCCTTCCGGCTGGCAATTGATCTTTTGGACCAGTTGGGGTGAATTGCGATCTTTCTGGAAGTTCATTTATTTATGGATAGCCATATTCTTAATAGAAGTGGCGGCTCTTTTTATTCTCGCGGAGATCTGGCCGGAACATCTGCGGTTTTACAGGGATACAGTCATTTTTGCCGCAGTATTAAGTTTGTTTTTTGCCTTTACCGGGATGGACGATTAAATCCTGAATAATGTATTTGAAAATTTTTGTATCAATATTTACATTCCTTTTTAGCCTGAAAGCTTTTGGGCAATCGATCTATGAAAAGAACATGTATGGGAAGGAAGTCTTCTTTGTGGAGGGAAATCTGCTGAAAAAGGAAAATCGATATGGAGATAAGCTATTCTATTTTGATTGCGGTCATATACGTATGCGCAACCGTTACGGGGAGACTTTATGGTATATCGACGGGGATCAGGTTAGGTCAAAAAACAGATATGGGGCTAAGCTGTTTTTTTTCAATGGCAAAACCATCAAAGCTCAGGATCGCTATGGAAAGAAATTATACTATTTAGATGGTCAAACTCTAAAAATAAGGGATAGGTATGGAGTACCAGTCTATTTTTTTGAAGGAATTCCTGACCGGTAGGTGATAGTCGCGGTAATAAGCTCTTCATGTAAAAACCGGTGATTAGATATTCAATAATTAAAAATGAAAAATCTTTTTTTAGAGGATATAGAAATCTCTTGTATTCATTTTAAAATAGAATAATCATGGCCATGAATGACAAATTACACGATAATCGGCAAAATCCATACGTTAACTAAATGAGTCTTTTCTGCTTTAACAAAAAATTTAGATTTGACAATACCGAGATTTTGAAGAGTTTTTTGTCCCAACTTAGGATCTCTTTATCTAAAATATGAAACCTACGAACTATTCAGAAATATCTGAGGGAGCTAATCTTTTGCATCAACAAATCCTCGCAGCCGGAAGAGAGAATCCTGAGATCAAAGCACTATATAAAGGTTGTCAACTACTTTTCAGTCCGCTCCAGGAGCGGCCAAAGATATTACTTATTGGATTTAATCCCGGTGGCGGTTATTACAAATGGCACGGGAAGATCGTGGAAGAGTTTGAACCTATGGAAGCTCTTGAGTATTACCTTAATACTCATCCTTTAGCAGAGCAAACTAAATCATTATTCCGCCAGGCAGGTAGGGAAGAAGACCTAAAGCATTACACGGTAAAATCAAACTTTTACTTCTGGGCGACAGATAATGTTGCCGACTTCAATAAACTTTTAAAATTACTTCCTAAAAAACTCAGTCAAAAGATCTTTCACCAGGCACGGGTGTGGACGAAGCAATTAATAGAAGAGCTGAATCCTGAATTAGTAATCGCTGAAGGGTTTAAGGCTTATGAGGAAATAGCTGTTCTATTCCCGGAGAAGTTACAGGAAGAAAATTTGGGATTGGTTAGGTCTTTTACGACCCCTGAAGGAGTGAAGGTGATGGCATATAAGAGAAACCAAGGGAGTATCGTTGGGAAAGAAAAGATTACAAAAGCAATTAACCATATATCATTAATCCCTAAATCATAAAATTAATTATGGCCACATTTGAAATTAAAACAAAACACGCAATGAATGTTAAAGGAGAGTATGTGGACGGGGGACTATCCGTGCAAATTAGTTCCATGTTCGCGAATCCCCTGGATGAAAAGGAGAAAGTTCATAATGCTTTTATGAGGGTACACGGGCTGGATTTGAAGACTGAAGGTTATTTGAATACCGGGTTTTTGGAGTATCACATCATTTAATTTATATGATATTATGGGGTATTTATAGAACGGGCAAAGAATGTTTGATAAATGGGTTACCTGTGATAAAAGTAGAAATAACTTTTTATAGAAGATTGCTAAAATTTCGTGAATAGGCTTTAAGAAAAATTGTCTTCAGGATAGGTGCGAGGATTTCTCATATTTTATTAAAGAAAAAATTAAAAGAAGAATAAAACCAAATAAAAAATAGTAAAACAAAAATAACCTGATAATTATGATTACAAGTGCAAGTAAAGAGGAGTTAGCAAAAACTTTTCAAAAGGAATTTAATAAAGTTGCTAAAAACGTTAAAAAGCCAAATATACTTATTGTCGGAGGGACAGGGGTAGGCAAAAGTACAATAGTGAATTCTATTTTTGGGGAAGGTACCGTTAAGGTGGGGAGTGGTGCACCGGTGACCCGTGGGATTAATCCAATATCCACGCCAGAAAAATCAGTAAATCTTTTTGATACTGAAGGTTTTGAAATAGGGAAGGATAAAGAAGGAAAATTTCAGCATGAGATAGTAGAGTATGTGAAGAAGAGTAGGAGCAAGCCAATGGAGGAGCAAATTCATTTGATTTGGCATGTAGTGTCTGCAAGTTCAACTCGAGTTACTGGCTTTGATAAACAGGTGCACGAACAGCTACAAGGGATAGGGATTCCAGTTGCTCTAATATTTTCTAAATGTGATGAAATCAACAGTGAGGACATTACTTCAATGCTTCAGGAATTCAAAACAGTTGGGAGCTTCGAATCAGTTTTTGAATCCCCGGATTCCCCATTTTTTACCACGAATGATAAAGAATTTTTGGAAGATGAAGAGAACTTTCGTCTTGGCAAGGTTGTAGATTGGTCAATAGCAAAACTTCCAGAATCGCTTTCCTTTGCATTTACTAGTGCTCAAATATTAAATGTTGAGGCCAAGAGAGCAAAAGCAAATTCAATAATAAATCAGCATACTGGAGGGAATGCTCTTGTGGGAGGAAGCCCAATTCCATTTTCAGATGCACCAGTTCTTATTGCAAGTCAAGCGACCATGATTGGCAGAATTCTCTTCGTATATGATATGGGAAATGCAAAGGACATGGCTTATGACTTTATGAAAACAACAGGAGCTTCTCTTGTCATTTCAAATCTGGGACGCAGTATAGCTGGAAATCTCTTAAAGTTAATTCCAGGAGTAGGAACTATAATCGGCGGGATGATTAATGCCGGTGTTGCTTCAGTTATAACCTATGCAATGGGTAAAGCTACTTCAGAACTTTTGTATAGCCTGAATAAAAGTATTCTTAATGGAGAGGAAAGTAAGGCTTCGGACTTGGTTGAGAATTTTGGGGATATCTTTTCTGAAATGTTCTTGGAATTTTTTAATAAAAAGAGAAAATAATGGAAGGATATAACGTTTCAATTATAGGTAAATCCGGTGTAGGAAAAAGTGCTTTATTAAATTATTTATTTGGTGAAGAGGTGGCCAAAACAGGAAGCGGAGCACCCCAGACAACTAAAGGCTTTCATTTAAAAGCAGGAAAAATTTCAGGAAAAAAAGTTAATATATATGATTCGTGGGGTTTGGAACCTGGAGAATCAGATCGATGGTTAAAGAAATTTAAGGAATTTCAAAAGAAAAAGCAACAGGAGACAGATATCAAAAAGTGGCTTCATACAGTGATTTATTGCATATCAGCAGAAGGAAAAAGAATAGAAAATTTTGAAATAAAGATCCTTGATGAAATTAAAAAGGAATCTCTAAATCCTGTTATCGTCATTACGAAAGCAGATTCCAAGGGTACTGAAGAATTTGTTAATCAAGTAAAGAAAATATTAGGTGCTGAACCTATTTTGATTAGTAGTGTAAAAAAAGAAAAAGGTTTTGGAAAGCTAATTAGGGTGACAGAGCCTTTTGGCAAGGTGGATCTTATCAAAAAAATAAAAGAATCAGCATCGGACTCACTTAATTCTAGGATAAGATTTTTACTTCATCAGAGAATAAATGTTGGTGCTGAGGAACTGAGAAATGAGCTACTTTCCACTCTAAAGGTAAATCTTGATGATCATTCATTTTTAGGATATATTTCTAAAAAAGATCTTGATGAAATTGAACGGAGTTTAAAGAAGATTGTAAAAGGACGGAGTGCTCAGATTTCTAAGGAAGTCGCCATGGTTGCAGAAGATGCTAAAATTTTTTATGAGGGAGATTTATCCGATTTATTAAATACGCGTTTAGAAGAAACTGTAGACTACCATATAAATGAAGATAAACCTGAAGAAGAAGACCGTTTTTCACACTTCAGCTCATTATCTACTGCTCTTGCGGTAACTACAATAATTCCGACCTTGACTTTATCTGTCTTTGCAATTCCGATTGCAGTGGTTGGAGGTGGAATCCTCGGTCCTATAATTGAAAAATTGACACCGAATTTAATGGATGGGATACCTACCTACAGTAAGGAAAAAGTATTAGAAGCTTTTTGTGCTAAATTAAAGTCTTCCATAGTACAACCACAACCAGGTATACTAATTTAAAAATTTTATGGCTGACAACCCCCACCACCATTTCGCCTCCTTCTTTAAAGAACAAAAGGATCTGCAGCCTTTTGTCTATGCCGCCTCCAAAAGCCTGGCTGAGGGTAGTATCTGTATTGATGTCACCGGCAGCTCTGAAGATTTGTTTGAGGACTATTCAGATAAGGAGACAGAAGAAGAGTTTTCTGTGGCAGGGCTGAAGAAACTTCAGTCTTTAATAGGTAACGAAAGCAATATAAAAAAGCCATTTGTCCTTCATGGGAACAATTTTTACATCACCCGCTACTTCAACTATGAAACCCAGATCATTGAAGGCATCAAAAGCCTTATCGAAAAAGGGGCTGGAGAACAGGGAAAAAGATTGGATTGGTTAAAAGGTTCTGAAGAGTTCAAGAAGCTATTGGAAAGCCGGGATGGAACAATGAAAACCGACTGGCAACTAGTGGCTTCTGCCATGGCTTATCTTAACAACTTCACTATCATCACCGGTGGACCGGGAACGGGAAAAACTACTACGGTAGCAAAGATCCTTTCTCTGTTGTTTGAGGAAAATCCCGAACTGGAGGTCAAACTGGCAGCGCCTACGGGAAAGGCAGCGATGCGTATGAAGGAAAGCCTTTCCGCAAACAAGAAGATACCTGAGAGATTTCGGGAAAAAATAAACGCTCTAAACCCTTATACCCTTCATAGATTACTGGGATCAAAGCATCTTTCGCCTTATTTCAAACACAATAGGCAAAACAAACTGCAGGCAGATGTCATCATAGTAGATGAGGCCTCAATGATTGATGTGGCCTTATTTGCAAAATTCATCGATGCGGTTGATCCTAGCACCCGACTCATCATCCTGGGAGACCAGGATCAGCTCACCTCGGTAGAGGCGGGAAGTTTGCTGGGTGATCTTTGTAATACGGTTGGTGCTAAAAATTATTTTTCTGCTACTACAAGTAATGCACTTGAGGAAATTCTTTCTGCTACCAAACTTAATCCACAGGCAGAGGTAGAAAGTTTACTTCAGGATCATGTAGTAGAACTGCAGCATTCCTACAGGTTTGACAGACACTCAGCGCTTGGAGCAGTAAGCAGGTCGGTGATTTCCAACGATCAAAATGCGATCCAAAGCTGGTTTGAAAATGGCGGTCCGGGTGAGAATATTCAAATAGATCCCAATTATTCCGAAGAGATCTTTAAAGACTTCATCAGGAACTTTGAAACCTATATAGATCGGAATAAAAAATCTTCTATGGAAGAAATTGAGGCTTCCTTAAAGAAATTCAATGAATTACGCATTCTGGCAGTGATAAAGAACGGAAAACAAGGGGTGGCCGGATTGAATGCGGCAGTAGAGAAAAATCTTTCTAAGAAAGGACTTATCAGCACCAAATCCGAATTTTATGATCACCGGCCGGTGATCGTCACTAAAAATCACCCCGATCTGCAACTTTTTAATGGGGATATTGGCCTGGTAAGAAAAGATCCTGATGATGACAAAAAAGTGAAGATCTGGTTCCTTACGGAGGATCAAAAAGCCGATCAGGAGAATCCTGATAAAGAACGGCCTGTCGTCCGCGGCTATTCTCCCGGTTTACTTACAGATGTGGAAACCGTTTTTGCTATGACGGTGCATAAGAGTCAGGGCTCAGAATTTAAAAATGTCCTACTGGTTATGCCAAAATCGGAAGAGGTGCCCATTCTCACCCGGGAACTGCTTTACACCGGGATCACCCGGGCAAAGAAAAACCTGACGATACAGGGAACCAAAGAAGTATTGCTCAAATCGGCTGCAGGGCAGGTGAAAAGGGCTTCAGGAATTGCTAACCGACTGTAATTATGCAAGAAATTATCGATATGTCTCCAAATAAGTTCAATTTCATAGCTGCTAACTCGAATCTGCAGTTGGCCAGGGAATTGGGAGATCACATTAAGAAGAATTTTAAAGATGAGGACCTGGTGTTTGAACCTGTCCATATCATCACTCCTAATAAAGCCCAGCACAACTGGCTGAAGGAGCAATTGGCGGTCCATCTTGGATTCATTGCCAACCTGGAACAGCACAGTCTCAATTCATTTTTTAAGCAGTGTACCGGTCAACTTTTTCCGGAGAACAAGGAATTTCCGGAGCGGGGCCGACTTGTATGGGAACTTTTTTCAGCACTTAACAATAAGGAATTTAAAACCGAATTTAAAAAAATAGCAACATACTGCGGTGATGACGAAGTAAAACGACTGGCCCTGGCTCAAAAGGTTGCACGTTTGCTTGGAGAATATGAACAATATAAACCTGAACTATTAGAAAGCTGGAAAAATAATCAGGAGGATAAATCGAATGAGGATGAAGCCTGGCAGGCTTGCCTGTACAGGCTATCAGGATTTGATCAGGCCCTGATTACTGCAACTGATTTTAAAGAGCGATTAAATAAAGAACCTGAAGCTTTATCCACTTATAAGGAGATCTTCCTTTTCGGTGATTTGCAATTCACCCCGCTGCAACTGCAGTATCTGAAAGTGATGCAGAATTTTTCAGAATTCAGGATCCAAATCTTCCGCACGAATTTAAAGCTGAATGAGAAAAATTCCCTGTTGCAGCAATGGGGGAAACTGGCGCGAAAGACCGCTGATGATTTACAAAAGCTCAATTTAAAAATTGACGCTGAGGTCGAGCTGCCTTCTGCAGAAACCGATCTGCAGAAGATTAAACAGGAACTGCTTTCCGAAAAAAATGCAGGAGAGCTGGGAGGGGATGATTCCCTACTCATCTATAATTCTTTTACCAAACTACGAGAGGTAGAAGCTATGTATAATTACCTGGTAAAAACGGTAGATGAAGCCAATGGCAAACTGGGCGCCAGGGATATTGCGGTATATGTGCCTCAGCTCGATCCTTATATTCCGGCCATAAAAACCGTTTTTGATACCGCACCTCATACATTCCCATATACCCTGGTGAGCAAGGGCTTTAGCCGCGAAGAGGGCTTTTGGTCTGCCTTGGAGCAGGTGCTGGATTTTGAGGAAGAGAATTTCACGGCTTCGGCTGTATTTAATCTGCTGGAGAGCGAACCTATACAGAAGAGCTTCGGATTTTCTTCAGAATTAGACCTGCTTCGGAAAGCTTTCCTGGAGGCAAACATTCGTAGGGAATACAAAGGGAATCCTGAATATGAAACCCATTATGTTTCTTTCTCCTACGGACTCGAACGTTTGATGTATGGCTTCTGTTTAGGCGATGAGACTCCGGTAGAGATCGAAGGCAGGAAAATTTATCCGGTAGATCTTTTTGATGGGGCACAAGCCCAGGATCTATTCAGGCTGTATCAACTGGTGGAAAAACTTCAGGAACTGCTTGATAAAAAGATAGAGGCCCGAAGTGCGGCTGACTGGCATAAACTGCTAATGCAAATTGCTGAAGATTTCCTGAGTCCCGAGGACTGGCAGGAACAGCGATTCAGCAACTTTATGCAAAACCTGATAAGCCTGGAAACCTCAGACGAAACAATAGCTTTTAGAACCTTTTATCACCGCTTTAAAGACCACCTGCAGCAACAGGATGTGCAGCAAATAAGAGGAGGGGGCGGAATTGTTTTTAGCGGACTCTACCCAGGGGTGAGTATGCCGAAAAAAGTAGTGGCCTTCCTGGGGCTTAATTTTAAAGAATTCCCGCGCAAATCCCAGCAGGTGAGTTTTGATCTCCTCTCAGAAGAAGATCGAATAGGAACCGGCGATACAGACAGGGGAGCTTTCCTCCAGGCTTTTTTAAATGCAGAAGTGAAGGTGTTATTAAGCTATATTGGCCAGAATATCAAGGATAATTCAGCGATTCCGGCATCTTCCATCATTAGTGAGATTCAGGATTATGCAGAGAAAAAAGGGAAAAAAATAAAAGAAATAAAACACGCCCTGCACGCATATAATAGTAAATACTTCAAAGAGAAGGAGAAGGATTACTTTACTTATTTAATTGGGAAGGATTCAAAACTTGATCTGCACAAAAAAGAAATAGATGCCTTGCAAAAACCAGAAGAAATTTCACTTTTTAGCCTTGAAAGTTTCCTAAAAGATCCGTTCAAACATTACTATCAAAAAGTTCTGGGAGTTTATTACCAGGACGATGTGAATTTACCTGAGTGGGAAATGTTTGAACCTGATAATCTCGAAAAATGGCAGATCAAATATGCTGTTTTAAGTCAGAACCTGGAAACTGCATCAGGTTTAGAAGAGCAACGGGAACTTTTTCTCAATCAAGGCATAATTCCTTTAAAGACGCCGGGGGAAGTTCTGGTAGAGGATGCACAGCAAAAGGTAGATCTTTTAACTGAAAAATTACGTGAAATTTCTTCTGAAGAAATTTCAGAAATTGAATTCGAAGTACCATTTTACTTTGAAGAAACCGGTAATCATACATTAAAATGCAAACTTCCCATGCTGGGAGGACAGGGGCTATTCTTATCGGTTTCTAAGCTTAAATCCAAGTATAAATTAGCTGCTTACCTCAGATATTTATCCTTGGTGGCGGGTGGACAGGCTGATACACTTAATTATGTTTGTTTAGCTGATGGTGAAGTACAAGCTTTAAAAATCTCCTATTCCGGTTTGGTAACACAGGAGCAGGCGAAGCAGACTTTACGGGACTGGCTTTCGTTATATCTGAAGAATTTTGAAAGAATTCAGCCTTTCTCCCCCGAATTCGGTTTTTCTCTTAAGGATGTAGAAGCAGATAATAAAGACCTGCGGAAAAATATCGACAAGAAATTTGACAGCTCTTATTGCTATCCTTCCGAATATTTGAGAACGGAACATAGGGATGGTTATTTTGAAAAGGAGGATAATCTCGATGATTTTAAATCCAACTTTAAGTTGATCATGGAACCTGTAGAACTTGCAAATTCAAAATAACTATGGAGAATTTTAATCCGTTGGATAAAACCACCGTAAAACTGGAAGGTTCAAATTTGGTAGAAGCCAGTGCAGGAACTGGAAAAACCTACTCTATTGGTTTATTGGTGTTGAGACTGCTTTTGGAGAAAGATCTAAAGATCTCCCAGATCCTGATGGTTACTTTTACTAACCAGGCAGTGGCAGAACTGGCCGCCCGGATCAGGAAGTTTTTGCTATTAGGAATAAAAGCTGCCGAGAGTAAGGAGGTGGAAAAACCCATAGCCCAATTAATTGCAACTTATCCTGATAAGGATTTGGTTATTTCAAAACTTAAGGAGGCGCTTTCACAACTGGATGAAGCTTCTATTCAAACCATCCATAGCTTTTGTCAGGACTCCTTGATCAATCACGCTTTGGATTCCGGTCAACCATTTGGTCTGGACTTACAGACAAATGTATTAGAAATTGCAAATGAGGTTGTGAAGAAATATTGGAGAGAGGAAATAAGTGGATTTCAACCAGCATTGTTTCAAGAAGTAGAAGAGTTGTCATTGGAAAATTTTCAGAAGGTTATAAAGGAAAGTTTGGGCGGTAAAACTTATGCGCTTTTAAATGAGGAAGTTCCTGTTTTTGAAGATTTTGTCATTAAATATGAGAAATTCAAAAATGAATATATAGAGAAGAAAGATACAATTATTAGTAATCTTGTTAATATTGAAGAAGCTAATCTTGGAGCTCATGCAAATAACAACGCGGAAACATTTATTCAGCTCGCTAATAGTTTTTCTGGTTACTGCACATTAATTAGCAGGGAAAATCCTCAATATTATGCTAGGGTAAGTAATCATTTTTTTGCTGATGATAAAATGAAGTTACATGAGCTGAAAGAACAAAAGAAACCATTTTGCCATTACTTTATTTGCCAATGTATTAGGAAGGTGGAGAGGGAAGTACAAAAACATCTTCAAGAAAAACATCTCATCACTTATGATGAGTTGATCAATAGAATGCATAAGGAGGTAGTGGTAAAGAAGAATCAGGATTTAAAAGAAAAGCTTCGGGGAAAATATGAAGCAATTTTTATAGATGAGTTTCAGGATACCGATAAACTGCAATATGATATCTACAATGAACTTTTTGGCAAAGGAAAAATTCTCTTCTATATAGGTGATCCTAAACAATCCATTTATGGATGGCGTAAAGCTGATCTTAATACCTATTTCGCCGCCCGAAAGAATGTAAATAGAAGATTTCAGATGAACCGGAATTTCCGGTCGTCCAAAACATATATAGACGATATCAATAGTTTCTTTTTAGGAGCTGATAATCCTTTTGAAACTGAGGTAGGGGGAGAAAATCATATTGAATATTTTCCAGTAGAGGCTAATAATGAGGAGTCTACCGGGTTATCAAAAAAAGATGGAAGTTTATCAGCTTTGCAGTCTTTCGATTTTGATAATCAGGATCAGATAAAAGACAATGTGCTGCGTCTTGTAAATTTATTATTACACGGTTGTGAGGCTCCATGGAATGAAGCGGAAAAAGGTATTAGGAAAGTAAAAGCCTCAGACATTGCAATTCTGGTTCGGTATAACTCCCAGGCGAGAGAATTAAAGCAGAAGCTTACTGCAGCGGGCATTCCTGCCGTGACTATAGATGATACAAAAGTTTTTCAGGAGGCTCCGGAAGTAAAATTCTTGCTCTATATTTTAGGGGCCATCCTTTATACGACAGAAAGCAATATTAATAAGGCGCTGTTAAACTCTATTTCAGGTTACAGTTCAGAGGAAATTAATAAACTGGATAAAGACCTATTAGTAGATAAGTTTAGAGAGTATAGAGATACCTGGGTCAAATCTGGAGTCTTTGCAGCTATTAAAAAGTATATGGCTCAATTTTCGGTGGTGGAGCGATTAATGAAAAAGAATGATTTACGCAGCCTCACCAATTTCAACCAGATCCTTGAAATTATTCAGGAAGCAGAATTCCGGCAACAGTTAAAGCCTACAGGTGTTTATGAGTTCTTGCAAAAAAAGATTTCTGAACCGGCAATGGATATTGATGAATACCAGCAAAGGGTGGAAAGCGATGAGAATGCGGTCAAATTATTAACTATTCATACTGCCAAGGGACTGGAATTTCCCATAGTGATTGCCCCCTTCCTGGACTTGCAGGCAAACGAGACACATGATTACTGTTCTTATAGGGATGAAGAGGGAATTTATAAATTTTATCCTAAAAAGAAAGGAGATAATGCAATGACTGCTGCTTTTGAAGATCAGCTTAAACAAGAAAATCGTCGGTTGCTCTATGTTGCTCTTACCAGGGCAAAATATCATAGTTTTATTTTTGAAAACAAACACTTTAAAGATTCATCTTTAAAAGACTTTTTGAAAAAATGGGAAAATACTTCCCAGGTGATCAATCTTGAAGAAGAAGTAGAGATTTTATCTCAAGAAAATAATCTAGGTGAGAATTTTGGAAAAGCTTCAGAAGCTAACTTTAAACTAAACGACCTTCTATACGGCAAGCTCAGCTTCTCCGGTATCAGCGTTCACGGTACCTATACACCAAAAGAAAACACAGGTAAACCGGAAGGCTATGATCAGTTTATATTTAAGGATATTCCCAAAGGAACTACTCTGGGGGATATGCTGCACCAGGTCTTTGAAAATATAGATTTTGGTGGTAGCCCGGACCACCACAAGGAGGAACTGGAAAAGCTGCTGGATAGGTATTATCCGCATAAAAAAGCCGAGTTAAGTGCCGGTTTTATGCAAATGATCAATCATGTGTTGGATTCAAACATCAGTATTGGTGGAGAGCAAATCCTTTTGAGAAAGATCTCAAATGGGAATAAGAAAAATGAAATGGAATTCGACCTGCAGACTCAATGGGTAGACCTGGTTGGTTTAAATGAATTTGATGCGGGTGAGGGAATAGATATTCATTGCAATACCCAGAATATGGCTAAAAGCGGTCTATTAAACGGATTTATAGATCTCCTCTTGAAGCACAATGGCAAATATTACATCCTCGATTGGAAGTCTAATTACCTCGGTGATCACCTTAGCTATTATGACGGAGAGGAGAAGATGCGGGAGGCAATGAACGAAGGAAACTATCATCTTCAGTATTTTATATATTCTATGGCCCTTAAAAATTACCTCGAACAAAGATTACCAAATTTTAATTATGAACGTGATTTTGGCGGAGTGATCTATATATATTTAAGAGGAGCAAGAGCCGGAAAGAATACGGGAATTTATACCAATAAACCTACCCTGGAACAGGTAGAAACCTTGGAAAGTTTATTTAGGAAAGAACAATTAGCCTAATCTCAATTATCAATACTAATCCAATGATCTACCCATCACAATTCCCTACCTACAACGATAACCACGGTGAAAGGAAAGTTTTTGAAGCCCTTCAGAAACTTGATCCGCATAATTTTGATGTCTTCTGGAGTCGCGGGTTTACAGGAAAGACTAAAGAAGAAGATAAGCATTATGAGATCGATTTTCTGGTTTTTGATCTTCGGGAAGAGCGGCTGGATCATATTTATGTGATCGAGGTCAAGGGCGGCCGTATGGAGTATAAAGCCGATGAGAATGCGTGGTATCAGAATTCACGGGAAATGACCTCCGGTCCTGAAAACCAGGCGATGGGATATGTCTCAAATATCATTAAGCGCTGGAAAGCCAATATTGAACATAAGGTTCCGGTGACCTGGCTATTATGGTTTCCTGATGGTATTGTAGATAAAGGCAATTTACCATCCCAGTGTGAATCCTGGAATGTCCTGGATCAAACAGATCTGGATGATCCATTGGAAGCATTAAGGATAGCAGTAGAAGCAGGGGAAGGTGATTATAGCCATTATAACAGAATTTCTATAGGCGAATATAAAAGCACCATCCAGAATGATTTGTTGCAAGGGCTCGAAGTTTCCGAAAATTTCAGGACTTTGCTGGAAAATATGGATATCTATATAGATAAAGCAGAGGAAGGTCAGAAAGCCTTCCTGAACGGACTTTGGTCATATCCAAGACTTGCCATTGAAGGCGGTGCCGGGAGTGGCAAAACGGTTCTGGCCAAATGCGCGGCAGAGGTTTTAAATAAAAAGGGAAAGAAGGTCCTGTTCCTTTGTTTTAATACCTATTTGTGTTCCCAGCTAAAAGCAGATCTGGACTCTGGTATAGAAACCAATAGCATTCATAATTTCATGCGTGAATTTACAGATCTCAGGGAGCCGGGCTGGTTTGATCAACAAAAAAAGGATTCTGATTTCTGGGAAAAAGGGCTGCCGGAAAAGTTCAGGGAATTACTTCGAACAAAACCTTTAGAAAGTGAAGAGAAGTTTGATTCTCTTATCGTTGATGAAGCCCAGGATATGGAGGTGGGCTGGCTTAACTCCCTGTTGAAATATCTTAAACCGGAAGCTCAGTATTTATTATTTTATGACAGGCGTCAAAATATATTCGACCGTAACTTTGTGCTGCCCCAGGGACAAAAATGGCATAAACATCCATTAAACTGTAACTATAGAAACACCGGAAAGATCAATGAATTTATAAACGATATCATTGGCACCGAGGCTGTTTCTTATGGGGTCCCAGAGGGTGAGGAAGTGAGGATAAGGGAGTATTCACAAGAAGATA
Source organism: Christiangramia sabulilitoris (assembly GCF_007050985.1). GTDB lineage: Bacteria > Bacteroidota > Bacteroidia > Flavobacteriales > Flavobacteriaceae > Christiangramia > Christiangramia sabulilitoris. The sequence goes on along the minus strand of NZ_VHSF01000001.1, from coordinate 732,773 downwards.
TGGCAAGTTCTTTAAAAAGAAGCCTGCTGGAACTTCATCAGGTTGGTAGAGTGCCCAAAGAACAGATCATGATCCTTACAGATGGGGCTACAGATAAATTCGATCTTAAAGTTCATAGTAACGGCTTTGAATATGAGGTTTTAGATCCCGTAAAAGCCCGGGAAAAAGAAAAGATATACTTTTCGTCAATACACCGGTTTAAAGGCTGTGAAGCTCCTGTGGTGATTCTGCTTCTTAAGCGAAGGCTCGAAGAAATTAAAGAGGGTAAACTTTATCAAAAGAATCGTCTTTATACCCAACTTAGCCGGGCGAAGAGTTTGTTATATGTGCTGGAGCCAGAAGTTTAATCTGAGCTCCATTCATAATCACATTCAGGACATTCATAGCACACGCCATTGTGATAGGCATTTTCGCTGTGGCATCTTGAACATTCTGTATTATAAAATCCCATAATTTAATTTTTTTGAAAAATTCTAATTTCTATCCCACCTTAATATAGAAATACGTTTATTAGCGTTCTGTTGCAGAATCTAAATTTCAAAGGTGACAATATGTGGCGCTATTTTTAATTTATCTTCATTTATTTCAAGTCTGGTACATACTTGAAATTGGATGTTTCCAATTTTTTTAACTTCTCTAAGTATTTCTGGTAGTTTCTATTATGATTACGTATACGATTATAAGTATATCTATTGAAAATACTTTCTACAATTATTTGAGAATTCGAAGGCTTATGCGGAATAAGATTAAATCCTTTTCCACTATCAATCATTAGAAAATTGGTGAATATTATTCTATCGTGTAGATCAAATTCCCTGGAATACTCATTATTAATAGTATAAACTTGCTTTGCAAAATTAGCCAGGGCACTATTGATTCGATTATGCCTCTTATGCGCAGTTTCTATGATCATTTCAGGATTAGCTGCCTGCGGGGCATTAAAATCTTTAGTTAAAACCTTTACATTTACTTTCTCCTTACGATCCTTCAAAAAATATTTTAAAATACTGATAATATTCTTATCCATCTTTTGGTCTGTTTTGTCTGTAAGGATGTAATTGTCATTTATACTGAGAAAATTAATAGGAACATTTTCCGTACAATTAAATATCTCCCAACCAATAAAGGATTTACTTAGATCTACTTTAAAATGGCAGGATTCAATAATTTTAGCAATTCGTTCTTCATAATTATTGATAGTCATGCACAAAACTCCTTTGGACTCGGCTTTAGGAAACCAATCTTTAGTAGTATTGGATAGAACAATCGTTTGTTCAAATTTTGAATTTAAAAATAAATGTTCCCGAATATCTTCAATATCTACTGGTGGATTATGACTAGCGCGATAAGCAAAGAATGGATTATCCTCTTTTAATTTTTGTAAATCTTCAAAGCTTTCCACCGGATGGTCAATAAACCAATCAATTGCTTCGTACTCTTTGATGATATTAGCTAGAACTTCCTGTCCTTTGGTCAATCGTGTCTCATCAAAAGTGGCATAAAAATTATCCAGGAATTCTTTTTCTATATATAATTCCATGTCTAATTTTCTTGGTCCTTTTTAATTTTCATTAAATCAAACTGCAGTCTTGTTGCCTCATCGTAAAAACCTGGGCCAAAATTTTCTGTAAGATTACCAGTTCCCGTTATTTCTATCTTTTTAACTTTAGGTTCCTCATGGTTAACATACTCATCTGCATTAAAATAGTATATAAGTGTATCGTCAGTAGACAGATCTTTTTTTGCAGTTAAAAATTGCAGTTTTCGTATCAAATACTCACTATGAGTTTCAATAATAAACTTCTTTCTCGGATATGCTCTAATTGTAGTAAGAAGTAAATCTGCAAATTTAGATTGTAGATTAGGATGGAGATTTGCTTCTGGTTCCTCAATTATTAAATGATCCCCAGACATTATAATTTTTAGAATAATGGGAATAACTTGAGAAAATCCATATCCCAAATCGGCAAGAGAAACCTTTTGATCTCCATTTTGAATATAGACTACAGAAATAGTATTTTCGAAACGCTCAGGAACTAAATTCCCTTTTATTCCTAATATTTTTAATGTGTTAGCGAGGAAATCTTGATTCTTTTTTCCTCCATCAACAAATTCTGCGACAATTTTATCTATTTCACTCTCGGATTCATTTTGTAGAACCCTTTTTTGGTTACCTCTGTTTGCAGAGATAAAATCTAATTCAAGTCGCTCATTTTCAAAATTTAAATCAAAATTAAAAAGCTGGTCGAAAAGTCTGTTTTTATCAAGAACATTTGATGTATCGTATGCAAACCACTGTTCACTAAAAATAATATGGTTGAGCGTTGTAGGTTTTAACTCAATTTTTAAATCAGGTATTTTATTAACAAAGTATTCTTCAATTTTTTGATGTGCCTGATCTTCGACGTCCAAAAAGCTGTGACTAAAAGAGGCAAATTTATTAGTTAAGGCTCCTGAGGGGTTTTCCGGATCTTCCTCAAAATTAATTTCCTGAAACACAATTTCTTGTATTTTCACGATCTCTTCCAAATAATCCTTTGTGCAATCTTGGTCTTCAATAAAAAGCTCATATAAAAGATAATTTTTGTCAAGCCTTTGTACTTCATTATAGATGGCAAAAACAGCTTTTATATCTAAAGAATGCTCTGGATTTTCATTTGATGACTTATAATTGTCAATATTATAATTTGTTTTTACATTATCAATTTTTGGATTTACATGTTTAGGTAACGGATGTTCCGGAACCATTTCTTTCCAATTGTTCAGGATTTCGTAATTACCATCATATACTAAACCAATAATAGCATTAATATTAATATCCAAAAATTCGTAATAAAAACCATATCCAATATCTACATGAGACCCCCAATCTTCCTTGGGAGCACCTATCTTATAAGAATAATTTATAATGCATTGCTGAGAATGATATAAGTTAATTTCGTATATATTATTCTTCTTATATAAGTATTCTACATCTATATTTTTGAAAAAGGGAATATTTGGATCTAATCTTAGTTTAAGATTTTTGCTGCCAGAATCCCAGTTTAATATTTTTTCAAAATCTTCGAGATTATGGTTGCCACTTTTGAACTCGAAACTCGAAATACCAGTTTTAATTAAAAGAAGAAGTTTAATTAAGGAACTCTTTCCGCTATTATTAGGCCCCGTCAAAAGGGTAATTGGCCTGAGTTCAAACTCTGTATATTCTTTAAAAACCCGAAAGTTTTCAACACCTATTTTTTTTATCATCTATATTCGTTAATTATTATTTCGTTCCTGGAGGGGAATAGTTATTCCCACTTTATAAATGTTTTTATAATGATCAAACCTCTTTTTTGATAGGTATTCTGCCTTGAAGTTTTTATGGCCATCATCCAAATCAGGATAAATAATCAGGCAATTTGGAACAACATCATCATTTATTTTGAATTTATTTCTTACTTCTTTTAATCTCGCATATCCACTTACCTGCCGCAGATCGTCATTCATTTTCTCATTCCAGTCATATTTATACCAGGGTTTATATTTGGCATCTGCAATAATCACATCTTTGCCATAACTAATAACATAGTCTAGTTCGTTTCCTCCTTTACCGTCGAATTGAAATTCAACCTTTTTATCTAATTCTTTTCTTAACTTACCGAGAACATAAACCTCAAATAACTTGCTCATATCGATCCAGAACGGTGGTGTGGACTGGAATTCAACCCTTGCAGAGTTTTGAGAAATATTATGCCCGAACCTTTTCAGAATTTTCTGGCCTAAATCAATGGCCATTGTGTACTCTTTATAGAAGGCATTTGTCTTAACCTTTTGCAATTCCTGTATTTCTATTTTTGAAGAAACCTTTGAAAATGCTGGGTTGATAAAATTGTAGATATCTAAGAGATTTTGTTCGCTGATTAGATTTGAATGGGATTCCAGGTAAGGCTTTACAAACTCCAGGATCTTCTTTAAGAACCGATTTTCAATTCCGTTAACTCCAAATTCCTCATAGGAGCAGACATTACTGAGCTCCCTACTTTTAAAATGATTCTGCTTAAGGGTCTTGCCGATTAATATCTTTCCTTTTACCCTACTATTTAGGTTTCGTTCAACCTTATAGTATGACTTTTTAATTCCCTTTCGAACAATTGACTTTAATTGTCCCAGAAACTGGAGAATCAAAAAAGGCGTAAGAAAATCCTTTTGATGTTCTAAGTGTATCTCAGGCTTATCCCATTTTATCACAAAAAGCTCTTCAATATCCTCAAGGAGCTCAGGATTTTGAAGACTTTCAAACAGCATTTTCAGAAAATCCACTTCCTTCAGACTATCTGTTTCTCCAACTGCTTCTGGATTTGGTCGATCATTAAACTTTGGAGCTACATAAATACTTTGACCGGTTTCTCCTATGTGATCAACTCCAATAAAGTAGCCGGTTTTTAGAAGAGCATTCTTCTCTTCGGTTCTGTTCAATTCAAAACAAAATCCATCTTCTTTCTTCTTCGGAAAATCTTCTCGGAAGCTCCATTGGTCTTGGAAAATTTCTTTTGGAAGGACTATGCCGGCATTGCAGTGCTCATAAGTAGAAATCAACCTAGTTTTGGCGCAGTACATCTTCCTTGATTTCTTTAATTTTGTCTTCTGCCTTTTTCAGAAGTATTCCGTCGTTCACATATTCATTGAGAATAGGGAGCACTTCATATTGGAACTTATTCTGTAGCTCTTCTTTACTGTCCGCAAGAAAATAACTATGACCCAACTGAACATCTTTACTGTTGAAATCTGAGGCCAAAGTACCATTGAGGAAAAGCGAAGTAACTTCTTTAAACAGTTTTTTTGCATCCGCGTTGGTTATTACTTCTTCCTTAGGTAATACATCAATAAAAGCAAACCTTCTTCTTATGGCATAATCAATATGTCCCACACTTCGGTCGGCAGTATTCATTGTTCCAATGATATATAGGTTTGGAGGAACGGTAAGGGAACGACTTCCTTTGTATTCATACATACCGTCTACAGGAGTTCCTCTGTATTCCAAGGCATAAATAAGTTCGCCGAGTACAGAGGGAAGATTGGCCCGGTTAATTTCATCAATTATTAAAACATATTTTTTCTCTTCAACTTTTTCAGGTCTATCAACTTCGGCAGAGGCTTCTAGCGTGTTTTGCTTTCTAAACTCTCTGAATTTTGTAAGGACATTAAAGAAGTACGTCGCGTGCTGCACTACCTTACCTGGGAATATTTCCCGATTCTTCAAATCCTTTCTATTTTCTACTTCAGATTCTTCCATCCTGATAATTTCAGCAAACGGAAATCTGAACTTATGACTCCAAACCTCCCCGGTATAAAGAAAGGCCTCCTCATCGATACTTTCAATATATGCTTTATCACTTATTGGATATTTCCCCATTTCTTCTAATTCATCGGTGACGTGATCTATATAAGATTGCAGATCGTCTTCTAAAAGATTTTCCTGGTGAAGTTCGGCGGTATTTTTTCTGCTTTTTTCGTAATTCCTGGTTGCTTTTTCAATTAAGTCTCCAAAGACACGATTATTAGTCTTGTAAGAAATCTGGCCATCTAAAGTTTCTACAGATATTCCTCTTACAAAATCTTCGTAGGTGTAGGAAGGGTGGAATTGAACCAATTCAAAATATTCTGACTTTCCAAGCTCCTTCAGATCATCTTTCCTTTTATCTGGATCTTGAGAAATAGGCTTATTAAAAATAATTTGATAAGCTAGTTCCTGAGCAGTATAGGTCTTTCCTGTTCCGGGAGGACCTTGAAGGATTATCTGTTTCTTATATTCTAAAAGTTGGGTAGCTTCCTTCATCTTTTTTTCCTGAAGTTTTCGTTTGTATAATTTTATAGCCGTATTTATAATTTTGGATTTTCTGATCTGAACTATTCCTGTCCTTGTTTCGTAATCAAAACTTTCTTCCTCGTCAAGTTCATACCATATGGCATCATATATTTCAACCCAATTTTCAAAATCTATTTCGTAGGTTTCAAAATCATTTTCTAATTCAGGATGTTTGATAACTTGCTGAGGGGCTGATATTATCTTTACGATTGCTCTTGCTTTGTAACCGTTAAAGATTACTACAAGATCTCCTTTTGAATATCTTTTTTTATCTACGCCAATTGCAAATTTTTTATTCCTGATAAATTCATAGAAATCTTTTTTCCCAGATCCCCAGTTACATCCTAGTTTGTGAATGTTCATTTATTGATTCAGTCTTTAGTTGGTTACTTATTTTGTAGTTGTAAATTTTAATTTTCCTCAGGATGCTCTTTTTTAATAATCTCCTCTGCCGCTTCTTCCGTGAAAATATCCTCAAAACACATCATTATTGTGTACTCATCAAGCTCACCAAAAAAATCGGCAGCATTTTGTTCTAATGAATTGGCAGGATCAAAATAACCGGTTATAAAATTTAGAGGTTCACTAACAACCTCTGAAGGTTCTGCCTTGTAGATTTTCTCAAGAAAAACACAATCCTGTGTTTGGAATATCTTTAAGGAAGAAAGATCCGGGTTTATATAAAATGGATATTGATCCTTTAAATATGTTAAGATTTCGATGCGATCGTTTTCCCTGTTCAATTCAATGTATTCTTCTTCCATTTTTTTTCTCCAGAATGAAGATATCAGTTGGTCTGCGCAAATTAGTATTAGGCTTAGCGAGCATAGACTTCTTTGTGTTCACTTTCACTAATCACAGTATCATATCCCCCTACGGCCTGTCCTTTATGCCTGTTTATTCCGGTATACTCCAAACTGTCGTCTTCATAACGTTTAAACTTGTAAACAGCATCATTCATCAGGGAGCTATTAAAGACGCCTAAACTTACCAGTAATTCGAAATCTTTTACGCTAAGTCCAGTAACCTTTTTAAAAAGTTCAGGCTCAAGTTGTGTGATAATATCTTTTAAAGTATGCTCACGATAATCTGTTAAGTACATGAAGACAGGAATACGAGTGGCAAATTTTATAAGTTTTTCCTGAATCTGTTTTCTGAGACTCTTATATTCTTTTTCTTCCTCAGTCAACTTCTTTTTCTCCTTCTTATCCATCTGCTCATCATTCTTCTCTTTTTTGGCCTTTTTAACGGCTTCAGATTTATTGATGATGGTTTCTATATCTTGATTCAGGGATCTGAATCCTTCAATATTCATCAGCGCATTTAAGGCTTCAGGATTATTTTTAATCCTTTCAAGAGTACCGTTGTCTACATTTACAAGTAAAGCAGATTCCCATCTACGAGCAAGAAGTGTTGCAGTGGTACCGCTCATTGCAATATCAAGGACACCCGCTGCATCTACCTGTTTCATGGAACTACCGTCATAAGCAAGGACAGGTAAAAAATGAATGAATTCTGCAACATTTTTTTCAGGATTGGACTCATTTACATTCAATCTACAGGCATAATCGGCTACCTGACTTAATGCCCGGTTAGGAGCAAAATCAAAAACGTAACATTCTTTCTTGATAATTTCCGTTTTGTTAGGTGATTCCCCATCAGGATTTTTTATGGCCCACGGAGTTTGAACCCTAAACGCTGCCTGGAAATAAGTCTCTGGACTAGATGAATTCCGTAACATAAAAATTCCCGTCCATGGTTTCACAGATACACCTGTGGTAAGTTTACCGCAAGAAAGCGTAATAGTTTTCGTTTTTAAAGGATTATCCATCGCATTTAGTACGGGAGGTAATGCTTCTACGCCTATTCCTGCTTGGGTTCCGGCAGCCACTAAGACTTCATAATCATGAAAGAATTTATTGTTGGGCCGCGACATCAGGTTTTTCATTGCGTGACAAGAAGCAACACTTGGTAAGAACCAGAAGGTGTGATTCAAAATGCTTAACAATCGCGAATCAGAAAAAGGCATAGGTGGTTTTTTTGCCCCTAACTTTAAATCATCAAGAGTTGTTTCTGAAAAGCTACCACGTATGAGGTCTAACCATTTTTGAACATAGCTTTCCATTTTAAAGCGTGCGCCATCACCAATGCCTATAGCTTCAAAGAAGACATTCAGATCAAACTCGTTGAATTCGCCTCCAATTGCTATTTCTCTGATTGAATCCGGCATTTGGTAAGTAAGCATAACCATTCTTGGAAGACTCTCATAAGGATTATTTTCACCTCGCCATTCCTCTTTAGCGCGTTGCTCGTCAGAATATGTCCAGTTAAATATTTGCTCTTCAATAAATTCCCCTGAAGTTATGGCTCTAAATGGGGTTCCGGACAGGTAAAGAAAACCATTGGTGGTAATAGGAATCATGTCTTCATCAAAATATTCTATACCTTCACCTTCGCCGAATTTTTTTTCTTTGGTTTCTTCAGATTCAAAAAGATCTTTAGCATTTTCCCTCCAGGCCCCATAGTGATATTCGTCAAAAACCACACAATCCCAATTCGTAGCGTGAACCCATTCATTTTTTGTTTTAATACCACCGGTGGATGTGTTTTTTCCTAAATAATCCTGGAATGAACCAAAACAAACGAATGGTTTATCTGGATCAATATCTTCATAAGATAGACCATTACGGCTTACAAATTGCCAGCCTTCAAAATCAACGTGGGTCAATAAATCTTCCTCCCAGGCACTTTGCACAGCAGGCTTGAAGGTGAGTACTAGTACTTTTGTCCAACCTTGTTTCTTTGCAAGCTGATAGGTCGCAAAGGTTTTTCCAAAACGCATTTTAGCGTTCCATAAGAAGTGAGGAGCTTTATTAGGATTTTCTTTTCTATAGCTCTCAAAGTACCGAGCGCATTTATTCACAGCCTCTCTTTGTTCTGGACGCATTTTAAAATCGAGTGAGCGATTTTCCTCATTTAGCTCCCCCTTCCTTAAAGCAATAAGTGCGGCTTTAAGGTCTTTAAGACTACAATCAAACCATTCGCCACCAGTATTTTTGAGGCCTTTTCGTTTTAAATAATTATGTACATCAAAATCGGAGAAGGCAGAACCATCATTACGCATGGCATTTTCTTCCAGTACAATACGATATTCTGCGCGGGTAGCACCAATTTGTTCTTTAATTCGTTCTTGAGCGGTACGGTTGGTATAGCCGATTTTTAGTTGTCCTTGGCGGCTATTGTCATTTGGTAATTCGTAGGCATAAATTGTTGGATTAGCCTCCGATTTTTTTGGGAAGAATTCTTTATTCATATATCTCTAATTTTTGAATCAATAAACTCCCACTCCTCTTCGGTAATATTCCACCTTTTCTTTAATATCTCATCCGTGAATTTCTGATTATAGTTGTCTAAATGTGGGATAAAAGCGAATTTCTCTCGAGTTACATCCTGAGAAACAACTGTTTGTAGTAATAAAAATCGAAAAATCTTTGTAAACAGATATGACTTAAAGGATTTAACCTTTTCTTCGCTTTGGGATGCGTAGGCAACTATGTATGTTTCGGTACAGATCTCACCTGGTTTAGCAATAATTACATTTCCATCATAATAAAAACCTACGGGTTTTGAGAAATCAGTTTGACCTGCAATTGGAGATTTAGGAATTAAAAGCTTGTATTTATCTTTTATTTTGTATCTATCATTAATCTCATCCTGCTTTACTCTTAATAATCCTAAACGTTGCGAAAAGTGGCATCTAATTCCTTCTTTTGAAGGTTTGTGATTACCACGTAACCCGAAAGGTTTAGAAGCAGAAATTATCTCATTGAGGAAATGCTTAGGAGATTCGATTTTATGAATTTTTCTAATTATTGGGACTGCCTTACTGTGTCTTATGAAAATTTCAAATTCATTTAGTGCCCTTTCGGATGAAACTCTTTTTTCGTCATATTGATTTGTAATTTCGCATAACCCTTTACTATCCCTATCCCACAAAAAATAACAGATTCCACCGGCGATATCGACTCCTGGAAAAACCTCAGCAGAATTTTCGAAATCTACAAGTTTCCTAATGCGATCATCATTAAGCATATCATTTCTAAATTGGTCCAAACCTTTTCCGCCTGCGTACCATCTTGCAGGGATAATCATAATTAAAAATCGAGGGTTTAAATTCTTAGCTTGTTCAATAAACTTATGATAAATTGGGCTAGCGCTTCGGCTATGCCCACCATCACTTAATTGATAGGGTGGATTGCCAACAATTACATCAAACTTCATGTTAAAAATATTTTGAGCTTTATCTGTATGAATAAACTGATAAGCATAGGTTTCTAAATCATCTGTTCTGCTATATACTTCTTCACTTGCCCCGCAGTACATACATCTTCCATTTTGCCAGGTGTGTTGTAAACGGTCATATTTTATGTTTCCTTGTTCAGAGTCAAAGGTTGTACAAATTGAGTATTCCCCATTAGCCTTTTTTGTGCAATAGGTGCTTCTTCTGGCAAGTAGGGCAGTAAGTTCGGTAATGGCAATGCCATAGAGCTGCCTGGTGAAAATGTGATTAACCCTCTCTTGTTGATCTGGAATTTGATCTTTTAGACCTTCGTTAAGCCGTTTCGCTATTTCTCGAAGGAAAACACCTGATTTTGTGACTGGATCTAAAAACGTCGTTGCTTTGTTTTTAAATAACTCCTGCGGTAACATGTCTAGAATCTCATTTACTAATTTTGGAGGTGTAAAGACCTCATCATTGCTCAGGTTGGCTAGGCACGAAAGAACGTCTGGATTATAATCTATATTAAGCATTCGATGAAATTTTTAAAAAATGTACAAGGGGAAAATCTTTTACGGGCTCATTAATTGCAGCCGGCTTTCCTTCCTCATTAAAAATGGAAAATTGGTGTGTTTGTTCTACTAAAAATTTAAAGACATAATCACGTCTTTTAAGCATATTCCCCTTAACGGCAGACCATTCTGAGAATATTATAGGTTCCCTGGTTTCGGGATTTGAAAAGTCTAATGCATCCCCCCATAATATATTTCGGGTTAACAAAAACTTCACAGAATTACGGCACTCCTCTTTGCATTCTCTTTTATAGAGTCTGGAATAAATTTTATTAAACATTAGGAACAGGCGCTCCCGACATTCCTGAGCATTATCTTCCAAAATATCAACACCGTAAATACTAGAAATAGCCACTACAGCATAGAGTTCAAATTTCAACTGGCTTTTTTTGTACTTAGCTTCAACAATAGCCAGTTTTCTCTTTAAGACTTCTGCTAAAAAGTTGCCATTACCACATGCCGGCTCAAGAAAACGAGAGTCGATTCGCTCTGTTTCTTGTTTTACGAGGTCCAGCATTGCCTTCACTTCTCTTTCGGAAGTAAAAACTTCTCCGTGATCACTTATTCGTTTTTTTGATTTTACTTGCTTATTCATCCTCTAATCAGGAATTTATTATGGTATTCTGTATCTCTTGGTAATTCACAATAGCATCAAAGCTTTTACGATTAGTAACAGAAATTATACATTAACTATTGTAAAAATTTTGGTGCTGGATTAAGCTGCTCTTCTTTGTGTGTAGGGAAATTAAAGAAGAGAAGTAACAGCAGTAAATCTAGAGAATATCTTAGGTGTTTAAAAGGAATAGAGTTACTTTTTTTAAGAAAATTTTTGAATTTCATCTTCTCGAATTTCGTTATTTTATTCATTATAATACCAAGAAAAGTTAGAATTAATTCTACTAAGTCAAATAAAGTTTTTCTCCAGTTTCCCTATAGATTTTAAAAATCCCCTCAATTTTTTCCTTTTCCCCATAAGTGGCGATCATTCCGGTGGAACGACTGGAGAAGAGAGCATTGTCATAGAACCATGAATTAAGCTTAGAGGCTATTCTTTCTTTTATTGAGGAATCCTTCAGACTTTTAAGTTCATTTAGTTCCTCTTCCAGATCGCTCTGTACTTTGGCCAGCCTATTAATGCTTTTGTCAATGATTTTTAATTTGTTAAAGGCATTAAGTAATAAATCTTTTGCAACCTCATCACCCCGTTCTGTAAGATAGTGGTGAGGAGTCTGTCTTCCAGGACCCTTTATTCCGCAACTATTTTCCCAGTTTTTAAATGGAGATGTTATTCTCACCCTTATGTAGAATTTGCTTTTTTCGACAATTTCACCTTCCACAAGTGTTCCTTTCACAGTAAGCGAAATATTTTGTTTTTCCATAGAAGATATATTTAAATTTTTTGTTTAATCTGGCAAGCGCCTTCTACATTCTAGAAGAACAGACACCACCTCTTATTCGCCTTGGAAATTTGCTATTCCTTTTTTAGTAGATCTGTATCCAGTTCAAAAAATTCATCATCTTGAAGGGAGAAAATATTATTCGCGATTAGTGCCCCCTTTTCAGTTAATTTCAATTTTTCGTTATCTATTGTGAATTCGTATTCTTCCATACATTCGATGACAGAATCGCAATTCTGAAGAATTGAGAAAATTCCATCGAGAATCTTATCTCCCTCTTCTTTTGAGGGATTAATTTTTCTTTCTCCCTCCGGTGTATTTTCAAAAAATTCCCATTTTTTAATTTCAGTGGAATCGAGGTTATAATCTGTTCCTTCTAAGGAAATAACTGCAAAGGCATTAGGGCCCAGGACACTCTCAAGGAGGTTGTGGTATTCATCATCAATTGACTCAAATTCGTCTTCGATAGCATCCAATGTGTAGTTGTAATCTTGTTCATCCTCATAGAATGTTACCTGAATTTTGGATGCTGTTGCTTCATTGGTTTCTATAATATCCCAGGCAATACTATCCAGGTGTTGCTCCAAAGCAGGATACTGAAAATTAAAGTAGGCGGCTTCCAGCATTGAGCTGTTCAACTGGGTATATTCTATTTTGACCTCACCAAGAACCTCATCTCTGCACAAATAGTTTATTAAATCGTGACTGTTGTTAAATTTTACTGCTGCCATTCTAATAAAGTTTTTAAGAATTCAGAGATTTTATATTACAGGCCGGAGTTCTTTTTTTATTATAGTCATAGGTTTTGGCTTCTTTGCTCGTCTTACGCCAATAAAGTCCATCATTGTAATTAGATGAATCTTCATCTAATTCAAATACACCTCGAAACCTATAGAGAATGAATCCTAAAGAGTCTCTTACCCGGGCAAATACTATTCTACGCTTTAAAGGGTCATTTAAGTGATACGTTACGTGTTTAAATCTTTTTTCTTCGCTTTCTATATTTCTTTCCCGGATCAATCCTTTTTCCTCATCATAAAAATTTTCCCATGCACCGTTAGGATATAACTTTGGAAACCATATCATAGTATTTTCCTCATATGGGTGTTTAGCACCTGCACGTTGAAATCCTTCATAGTTTAAACCCAGCGCCTTGCATCCGTCCACAATTCGCCTAAAAGCAACTTTGTCGTTCGTAGTTATTTTTCCTTTTTTTATCCAGGTATCTGGATTGAATTCTTTTTCAGGACTCCAGGAATCAAATTCTCCTGTACTTTTTCTTTTAATTACAAGCGTCTCAATTTCAGTAACGATTTGGTCACATTGATCATTAATTTCCTTAATTGTAGTGTTCCAAACGTCAACTCGTTTTGGAGAAACTCCCACTACATTCTGAAAATCTGCATCACGAATTTTGTCAGCTTCCTGCTGATCTAAGTGATGTCCTTCATCTATTTCAATAAAGTAATTCAATTGGGGGAAATAAAGGTCCGCCAGGTAATAACCATCTTCTCTTTTTACGTATTGCTGGGTAACAAACTTTAAATCCAAATTATCCAGCCGATGAATTATCCTGGAGATGACGTAGTTTTCGAAATTTTTTTTATTTGTTCGTGCAATCTGCTTTTTTATGTATTCTTTTTTGGTCAAATAATATTTAGATTTCGGCATGAATTAGGTTTTTAGGAGTAAATGTTTAGGTTTTCCCATGGTCTTTCAGCCAATAGGGCAACTGCAGGATCATAAAGCATTGGAAAAAGCTCTTCCAGACCTTCATCTTCTTTTGTTTCCCATAAATTAAATCCTGATCTATCTATCTCATATCCATTGTGATCAAAATTCTTTATGCGTGGATCCACATATACGTTGAAAGGATCTTTCTCAATCACAAAACCGTTTGCCCATAACCAGGCGAGGTGAAAAAGCTTGATATGATAGTCCCTCGTAGGTTCATCATCATAGTGCTCCATGTTGGGGAAAAAAGTCTTCCATAGGGCTTCCTGCTTTTCAACAGGAAATGAATTGAAGTCAAAAACCGGCTCTTTAAAAGGTAGATTTCTCATTTCCAACTCCAAAAATTTATTGGGGAAATCCTTTTTCAGACGGTCAAATTTCTCTTGAGGTATTTCTTTGACCACTTCATTTGCCAGGAGTTCAGCATTTTTTACATCCTGGTGATCAAAAGCAACATCATTGTCCGGTGTCTTGCCAAGATCTATTGTGGTGGTGTTTCCTTTCCTGCTAATGTTGGAATCAGAAACATCCAATTGCAAGAAATTGGAAGCGTCTGCCGCTACATTCGCAATAAATTTAAAATTTGGGATATTGACTGCCCAGCTCTCAAAGGATTCCTGATGGGAATTCATATCTATTATTTCAAAGCCTATAAACTCCTTCAGGAAAGCTACGTTCATTTCATGAACTTCATTCTCGTATTCAAAAGTCAGCACGACTTCGTTCAATAAAAACTGGTCAATTAATTTCTGTTCCGGCAATATGAGTTGAAGACGTTTTACCAGCTCAAACACGTCTTCCTTTTCAAAAATTCGGTAAATGCCCGTAATAGCCATCAGGTAAAAAAGTGCCTGGACTTTAGGAGTGGTCGTTTCTTTATTTTCAGCAAAAATGTGCTGGAAATTTTTCAGAAATCCAAAATTCAGTTTAAAATCGTTCATAAATTATTTTCTTTTTATGTAATTCTTCTACAAGTTTAAGTGATAAGGACGACAATTGTTGACGTTTAGAAAGCATAAGGCTGTCTTTAGTTTTCTCTTCTTTACTCTTCCAGAAAAGCTTTTACTATTTGATTTATATTGTCTGTAGAAGGTTGCACATTCTTTATCTCTATCTTTTTCACTCCCTCACGGGTTAAGAAATCTTTCCAATACAGCTTTAGAATTTCAAAGTCGGTTGGTGTTTTGGTGATCCTTCCACTTTTGGTTTTTGAGCGTCCGTTTAATTCTAGCATGAGGACTTCCACACCTTTCAAATTGGGGTTATTTACAGGTTTTATCTTATAGCCAGAAGCCTTAAAAGCTTCTTTTAAAGACATTTTAGTTTCCAGATTATTATAATATTTCCTGAATTTTTCAATTTGGTGAGAATTCAATAATTCACAAGACCTGTCTATACAAGAATTAATTGAATTTCTATTAGCTACCTCTATAAACCCATCTGTTAATAAGACGATGATATTTCTGGATATATCTTTCGCCATCACCGTATTAATGGGATTCGTTAAATTGAAGTAGTTTTCGTCTACTACCTGCTTGAAAAATCCCCAGGTGTCGGCTGTGTAAAAACTACCTCTTTCAAGCGCGTGCTGATATATCTCGTGGACGGCAGAATTAAATTTAGCTATATCTGTATTTATAGCATTTTCACTCCTGTTTCTAACGTAATCTACGCGCTTGAATTGATCCTGACCAAAAGCGCCCAAATCAAGACTTAGATCATCCTTATAACTATTATAATCCCTGAATTCTAATGGATTTAAAAGGCCATAGGATAATTTGTCTTTTTGAAACGCCAAGCGATTATAGTTCCTGAATACATCAGGGAATATGTGTAGAATTTCACTTATTATCTCCCGGTCTTCGAGTTGTCTAGGATATAATTCGTCATCAAGTCTGTTGGATAGATCAGAGACAATTTTAATGTTATAGTGAGTAATTAAATTTGGTTTTTTAGTCCTGGAGCTACCCTGACCGTAAAGATTTACAGCGGAATAAAGAAAAACTAAAATAATTATAAGAAAGGAATATCTATTTCGCATTTCTAAAGGTTTCATTGGTCCATTTTTCAACTTCATCCTGAGCTTCAGCAAATTTATCATCGGCAAGTTCATTATTGTAATAGGAATAAAGCCAGTCTTCCCATCCAGACATGAAAGTGGTAACTCGTTCCTTGAAAATATTCTTCGAAACAGGAACCTGATCACTATCAAGATATGCTAAAATTTTATCCCTTTGATTACCTAATTTCTGTTGTAAGAGATTGAGGTCTTGCTGAATTTTATCAAACCTCATTTTTTGTTCATACTCCAGGTGATTGATATCGATATTGCATTGAAGGATATTTGAGTTTTCCGCGATAATTTGATTATCCAGGTCGGTAACATCCTGTTTGAATTGCTCTATTTGATCCTTTACTTTTCCAATTTTTTCTTTTAAAATTTCAATCGTTTTTTTGATTCTAAAGTGAAGGACGTTTCTACTTTTATTATCCAGCTGGCTATTAATATGTTCAAATAGAGCTCCCCAGGCCAGATACGGTACAGCTCCCAGGACTAAAACTATCCAGAATCGGGCAATATGAAATACCTTTTGCCATTCCCATGGATCAGATTCCATTCCAGCCTGGTAATCTATCAGGTAAACGTTTTTAGCAATTAAATAGGCTAGAAGTCCATCTAGGACCACGGCTGCGAGTAGATAACTATACCTAATAATCCATTTTTTCTTAATACCGTGAAAGAGAAAACCAAAGACTATAGGTAGTATAGTAAAAAAAGAGATAAATATAACTGTAGACCAGCCTCTTTCAAAGGCCAGTGTTAATGCCTCACTATTAAAAATTTCCATCTCCGGAAGCTTCCCATATATAGCCATATAGTTCATCGCATCCTCACGGCCATATAGAATTGTATAGATTATTGAAGAATAAAAAAGGAATAGGTAGCCCGTAAGTAAAATTAGAATTCCCGCTTCCAACCAGACTCTTCTCCTTAGTGGAGGAGGAGTAAGATCTAACTTAGCCTCTTCAATTTCCATTTCATAAAGGGGTATTTTATTTTCACTATCGGGTATTTTATTGTTGAGAATATTATTTTTATTGTTTTCCAGTTTTTTAATCTGTTCTTCAGAGTTTTGTATTCTTAGCGTTAAAGTTCTTCGTTGCGCTTCAGTACTTAATCCAACAGTAGCTTTTTTCTCTTCGGCTTCCTGCTGATGAATATTCTGGTAATTATCTATTTTATTTTCTAGACGAACTCTGAGTCTTTCTATTTCTTTTTTATCAACCTCTGTATCTTCTATAATAGATTGATAAATTTTATTCATTTTATTTGATATTACGTCTGGATTACCATGAGTGTTTTCAGCAGCCGTTTTCCCTTCCTTTTCCAGTGACGCCTTGTCGTAGTTAGAAACTTTAGAATTAAGGTAAATATTCCATTCTTCGGCAAAATCTTCTTCTATTTCGCTGGTTTTCTTTTCAATTTCAGATTGTTCAGGTTCAGATGCCACTTCCGTTTTTTCAACCGGAATACCTAAAATTTGATTTTTTAAATCTTTAAATTTTTCTATATACTGGTTAATGGAACCTTCATCAGTTACAATATGAATATTCTCACCATTATTTGATTTTGCATTTACCGTCCAGTTATAAGAACCGGTAATCACTAATTTATTATCTACAATGCAAAACTTATGGTGCATGGTACCATATCCCTTCACCGGAAAATAGTCAATTTTAATACCCTTTTGTTCCAAAGGACTAAAATCTACATTTCTGTTTATTTCATTATCTGAAATAATAATTTCTATTTTCACCCCGCGCAAGGCAATCTCCTCTAATTGTTCAATTATTTCTTTATCAGTAAACCAGGCTACGGCTACTCTTATGTTTTCTTCAGCGGAATGAAGTTTTTCAATTATTCTGCTTTGAATGTCCTCGAAATGAGTCTCTGTTTGCATGATTGGATTAGTTTAAAAGTAGATAAACTACTGAGTATTGAGAATTGAATTTTTTAATTATCCGGTTTAAGGAAAATATAATGGTCATTATTTATTTTTCAATTTTTCCTCTGAGGAGGAAATAAACAAACCATCTTGTAGGGAGAGATGTGAATTAGGTAAATCTAAAAAAAAAGCTTAAAACTTTAATAAATAAAAAATAGAGAAATGTTTAAGAATTAATATTCGTTTGATTTACAGTTTTTTAAATGAATGTTAAAATTTTAATTTTATTAAACTATTACTAATATTTTCATTTTACTTGAAACTTTCTGAGTTTTAAAAAAGATGCCGGATTATCTTTGCTTTGTTCATTTCCAAAGGTCATATCAAAACAAAAACTAGTGTCGAAAGGATGCCCTTCCAGAGTGATCCAAAGATATCTGCCGGAATTATTCAGTTCTTTCTCTGTTAAGATTTTATAAAGAGTAGAATGATGGTTTTCATTCATATAATACTCAGAAAACTTTTCCTTAAAGTCTTCTCTTAGATAAGGAAAAGATCCTCCTTCAAATTTAATATAATTAAAAACAAGAGCAGGAGAGGGGTTAAATTGTTCTGGGTCTAATACTTGATGACCAGTAACTGGGCAATAGAGATTTTCCATCTCATTAAATCCTAATTCCTTCATGTTTTTTAATTTTTGTAAATGTGGATTCTTCTAATTAGCCTTGTAATTTTATTTTCCCTGCCATAGTAATTGGCATGCGCCACGGCAAACTGCACCACACTAACTAAAATTCCAGTAATAATAAAAAGGCATTGATAAAGCAGTGTGGAATAGTATTCAGAAATCAAAAAAACAGACCCTAAAATGATTAGAAGAGAGATAAGGAATATGATCCAGATTCCATTTTTAATCCCTAGGCTCATAAAAGTTCTGCCTATAGAATTTGTTTCATCATTTAAATTTCTAATTCTTAACTGGGTGGAATAGCAATCCAGGAATTTGGAAAGTGTCAATAATGCTGCAGTGATATATACCATTAGCTCTAACATTACTGCTTTTTTAATTCCAGGTTGCCATAGCCGGTACTGGTCCAGTAAATGGTAATCTCATCTATTCGGTTAAAAGCATAGTTTATAGAAATTCCCTGCACATAGTCGATTCTAAGGCTATATTCGCTATTGGATATTTCTTCATCCACGGTTATCTCACTTATTTGAGAGTATTGTTGAAGCTGGGCTTTATGACTTAGTTCGCTGCTACCCATATCCAGGATGAGATCGTCGCTGGTAAACTTCAGACCAGTTAAGGTTGTGGATCCATAACCATCTTCTGCCCGCCAGGTTCCATGAATCCATTCCGGGGGATTGATGGAATCATTTGATTTGCTGGATGATTCATCCTTACTACAGGAAACTGCCAACAAAATAATTGTTAGCAGCACTACTATTCTTTTCATAAAATTCTATATTAGGTTTGTATGAATATAATTACAAGTATATTGTTTTATTACGGTTTCCCATAAAATTTTTATTTATCTACTTTGAGTTATCTGGAAAACAGCAAGCAGATCACCTACAGTTTGTGCCTCATCCAGACCATCGGGATTAGTGAGATATTTTTCAATTTCCGGTGGAATTTCCATTAGACACAGGGACAGGTTGATAACGTGATCTAAAAATCCGTCGGGTTCAACCTCGCTTGTTAGATATAATTCCTGTTGCCCGTTACGGTCTTTTAAAAGGTCATCGATAAAAATTTTATATTTCTTCCCTTCCCGCACAAGCGGTAAATCATTCACTGCCATAGATAAGCTACGGGAATTAAGGTCTTCTATCCTGATATCTGAATTCTGGCCTGCAACTGTTTCGAAAAAACCGGAAACCAGTGAGAGCGTATATAAATTTGAATCTTCCCGGATACATTGCAAGGGTAACTTAAAAAATTTGCTCAGGTAGTTTCTTATCTCCTTATTTAAATGTTGCTGGGTTTTTATTTTGGGTTTAAAATTAATTTTACCGCTATATTCCTTTACTCCCCAGGGATTATTAAAAACCGGTTTGTAGTTCATTGCCTTTTTCAATTCTGCCGGGAACTCAGTTTCCCTGCGGTAGGCCCAGTAACATAAATCATTAAGATGTCTCAGCAGGAATTGATACCTCCGGTAGAACACACTTAGCCTGAATTTCTGAAAAGTATAATTTTTCATACTGCGATAACAATGTTCTTTAAATTCTTCCTCGGCCCGGAAATGTAATTCCCGGTAGAGCGAGCTTATATCTTTCCCTTCGACGTTTAAATCCAGCAGGGAAAACGGCTGGGGATTGCTGAGATATGCCTGCAGGTTATCGGTTTCCTTAGTCATGGTCGCTTGTTTTACAGAATTATTATTTAATGGTTTTGGGTTTTAGAAGCCCTTTCGTAAAAGACTGGATTACCGTCCTCGCAGAGATCATAATTTCCTTTCCATGCTGAGTATAACAGATTTCCTGTTCATTCCTCCAGATCACCTGTATTCCTTTAAATTCGGTTTTTGCGGCTTTAAGGTACATCATGGTAAGGCCTTCGGCGATCTCTAGAGGCACCTCATTGATCGTATATAGTTTGTTCCCTACAAGAATTACCGGAGGTGTTTCTAAATCTTCTATTTCCTTAATGACCGAAAAATCGATTTGTCGATCCTCGAGTTCTTCTTCCAAGGCAGTTCTGATGGCATTATATCTCTTTTTAGATTTGGGTTTTTCCAATTCTATATTGTAAAATGCCACAAGTCCGTTATTCGAAAGCTTCTTAAAGAGCCTCATATGCTCAATATAAATATTCTTATAATATGGTTTAAAATTGTTCATATTTCTATTCCAGGTTAGAAAAAAATAAGAATAAAAACGCCCATAACCGGAAGAATGGGCGTTCTAAGTCAAAACAATCAAATCAAAACAATCAATTCCGGTTTTTAAAATCAAATATCATTACGATTACAATGTTACACCCAGATTACGTCAATTGGTGGCGTTCTGAAAATTATCTGCTATCTTCCGCTTTTCGAAATTAATAGATGTTCCATTAAGGCAGTTGTTCTCTATATCGATGCATTCGGTGTAGGATTTATTTTGCGCGGTAATTTTAGGAAGGGGAGGCTCAATTTCCATCCGGATATCGCTATAATCCAGCATAAATAAGATAGCAAGTAAAAACCAGGTATGGGAAGTTTTGCGCATTGGGATCATAGAAATTAATTTTTGGATTTTCCGAACAGGGAGGAGTAACTATACTCATCTACTCCCAGCCAGATCATTAAAGTGCAAAAGGGATACCTTTCCTTTATATGGTATAGGTAACGGGTGTCTGGATCACGCCAGGTTACCGAATCCATACTGGTGAGGGTTTTGTTATAATAATCTGTCAGCGAAGCCCTTTCAGATAAAGGATAGATGAATTTCATATGAGAACAGCGTTCGTCCCCATCGTCCATTATGACGAAATAAAATACGATGGAAACTTTATATGGCTGCCTGTCTTCGGGATTGGCTATATCTGTATATGAAATATATGGTTTATCAAAATCTCCCGTCCCGGCCGTGTAATCTGTTCCAAAAGCCGCAATAATATCTTTCTTTGATTCTCCCAGTTGTGCCATCACTGTTGGGCATATAAAATTCAATAGAATCAATATTTTTAAAAATTTGCTGGTCATAATAGAAAGTTTTTATTGGAAAATTGTTTAATACCTCGGATATCAGACCGTCCGCAATTTGTCATTTAGTCCCTGGTCCTGAAGATTAAAATCGAATCCCATACTGGCCATACTTAATTGTCCAAAATTGATCAGGATCCGCTCATTTACATGCATATAATTTTCTTCCAGAATAGTATTATAAAGTTCTTCTGAATCCTGAATCTCTCCACGAGGGGAAAAGTGCTGCGGAAAGCTTTCCTTAATGCTTTGGTGAACATATTCGAACTCCTGCACTTCATGCAGATAGAAAAAAAGCATAGCCGGAGAAGGACTGAAGTCTTTTTCAATACCCATGATTTGTAGCCCCGTAACCGGACAAAAGAATTCATCTGGATCCAGATAAAGGTCAAGTTCCTGCATAATAATTTTCTTTTTATTGTTTTCTATAAATTCTAAAAATAACCGGGATTTATATAACTCAATTCAACCAACCATGATACACACATCCCGTAGGGCATCGTAATCGATCTTGAAATCCTTACCGGTCCAGATAGCTTCGGCACTTTTGAGTCTGTAAGTATTACCCTGGTTCCAGTGGCTGCCAACATAATCATCTATCAGGTCTTCTAACCATACCTTATCACCGGCCTGAAGATCTGGTGGTATAAGATAGGCTGCAAAAGGTTCTGGAAAGGGATCGGGATAATACCAGGTCCAGTCGATAACCTTTTCATACTCATCATGATCCCGAAAATCAGCACGAAAATCGCCCACAACCTCTATTTCCCCGGTAATCTTATGCTGAAAAACAGCATATTTACTCCGGATTTTTTTAGAAGGCTCAACCTTTTTTACCAGCGGAAATAAACCGTTTTTTGCCGCCTTGTTAATAGCCTTTTCAGATCTGCCGGTAGTAATTACGGGCAAAGCATTTGGATTAGCTTTTAGATTATTCATTTTAAATAATTATCAAATTAGACTGGTTTAGATCTATGCTGATACATTTATCCGGATCATTTTTTACGATTTCAAGGAGATCTCTGTCTTCAAGATTTGCTGTTTCCAGAATATCTTTCCTGCATTCCCGGCAATTCATTTTATCTCCGGAAACCTGTTCGAGTTGTGTATAGCTAACCTTAAGAGGACAGTGCAACTTTTTTATGAAGTTTCCGGAATCTGTATAAAGATTTCTGTTGATCAGGTCTAGTTTCATGATTTCTGGTATTTGTTAGGTACTTAGTGTTTTAAATCCTTCCTGATAAATAATCTTCCCAGTATCCCTGGCATTCATTTCGATAGGTTTCTGCCGTGGCATAATCAGCATAGGCATGCTCTATATAATCCCTGATCAAAACTATTCATCATTATCCGGATTTTTTATATACTCATAATGGGTGTCTAATTCAATTCTTAAAATATGGCTTTTCTTGTTCGGGCTCCAGGTATCTATGTGCAGGGATTTTATCCTTGACAGATCCAGCGTAATTCCACCATGAGTAAAAACACAGGTTTTCTTCATTAGTAATTTGCTTTTGAACAAAAGTAGGTTCCGGTAACGACAAAAAATGACGTTTAAAATTTTAATTAATCTGAAAGGAAATAATTCAAGCAGGATCCTTTAAGATTAAATAAACTCACGACATCATCTGTCCGCACCTCAGTTTATTCTTGTGTAAATTATAGTGGATATGCTTACAAATAATAAACATGAAGCCTTAACCGGCATTTCAAATATTTATAATGCTTTAGAGAAAAAGAAACTTGCTCCGCAGGCTTTTAAAAAAGTAAAAACCGAGCTGGAAAGGCTCGCAGAAAAAATGGATTGTTCAGAAGAAGAAGCCTTTATCTTTTCCCTGATCTTTACTTTAAACCTGGAAGAGTCTGTGGCCTGCTACTCCAGTATTAGCAAAGCCTTAGGTTGTAATGTGATTGAGATAATGACCTATTCATCTTCATTCCAAACGCTAGTAAATAAAAACCTTGTCATTGAGAAGAAAGGAAGGAATCATTACGGGAAGACTTCTCATGCCTTTATTATTTCTGACGCTATCCAGGCAGCGGTCATTAATAATGAGTTTCCTTTAAAACCGGTGACCACTGAGATTAAAAATCAGGTGGAAGTTCTTGAAGAGATATATAAGATCTCCTCGCGGTATAACGAAGAGGAGATCAGCTTCTCTGAAATGTCCCGAAAGACAGATCACTTGCTGGAGCGGTATGGAAATTTTTCTCTTCTTAAAAACATTAAAGCTTTCGAATTAAATGATACAGACAGGGCATTGCTGCTTTATATGTTATGGAAGACCATATCTGGCAGTGAAACGGTATATATGTCTGTAGCCCTGGAAGGCTTAATTAAAAATGCCTCCAGAAGGGTAGGTTATAGTCAGAAACTGATTTCCGGAGAAAACGACCTGATCAGGAAAAATCTTATTGAGCTGGATAAAGCAGGATTTTTTAATGATTCAGATCTAAAACTGGCTGAAAATGGAAAGCTGTTGCTGGAAAAGGAAGGAATTAAGATAGGGGAGGCAGATAAAAAGGATATCATAAGCAGTGGTAGTATTCGTGCAAAACAACTTCACTATAACGAGAAAGAAACGCAGAATTTAAATCTCCTTTCTAAAGCCCTTAAACCTGAAAGGTTTCTGGAAGTGCAGGAAATGCTCGATGCTAAAGATTTACCAATTGGGTTTAATTGTATTTTCTACGGACCACCGGGAACGGGGAAAACGGAAGGAGTGTTACAATTAGCCAGGAAGACTGGAAGGGATGTCATGAGGGTGGATATTAGTGAAACAAAGTCTAAATGGTTTGGTGACAGTGAGAAATTGATAAAAAAAATCTTTACGAAATATGAAAGTATAAGAACCTCACAGACAATGGCTCCAATATTATTATTCAATGAGGCCGATGCCATTCTGTCTAAACGTACTGGAATTTCAGATTCGAATATAGATCAAACCAAAAATACCATTCAGAATATTCTTCTGGAAGAACTGGAAAATTTCAAAGGTATTTTCATTGCAACTACCAACCTTATTGATAATCTGGATGCTGCTTTTGAGAGAAGATTTCTTTTCAAGATTCAGATCGATCGGCCTGGGAAAATTGCCCGGGAGAAAATATGGCAAGAAAAACTGGAATTTCTAACTCCTGCAAATCATTTGGAGTTAGCCCGGAAGTTTAAGTTTTCAGGAGGTGAAATAGAAAATATAACCCGTAAGATCTTAATGCATGAAATCATTAATTCTGAAAAAATTGATTTCGAAGCGATTCTGGAGTTTTGTCATCAGGAAAAGTTTGAATGTAATTCAGAGAAAAATTTCAAAGAAAAGAAAACCACCATTCTTGGTTTCCAAAACAAGAAAGATGAAAAAATTAATATGGTTAGATGATATACGAAATCCTATAGAGACCAGGATGGATTGGCTGGCTTACAGCCCGATTGGGAGGGAGGTTGAAGTAGTGTGGTTAAAGGATTACTACCAGTTCACTGAATGGATACTGCAGCATGGTTTGCCGGATGGGATTTGTTTTGATCACGATCTCGGGGCCAATACTCCCAGTGGATACGAATGTGCGAAATGGCTGGTGAATTATTGCCTGGATAATCAGTTATATCCACCATTATGGAGTTCTCAAAGTGCGAATCCTGTAGGGAAGGTAAACATAAACAGGCTCCTGAAGAATTTTGTTAGGAGCAAAGAAAAGAACTGAATTTAATATTGTGCTAATGCCGATTGAAGATCTCTCACCACATCTTTCCGGAATTCTACAGGCTCGATCACTTTTACCTTGTTTCCGTAGGAGAGAATTTCCATTTTGAAGTCAAATGTTGGTCGTATGTAATAGCTAAATCGAATCTCTTCTTCAGATTTGCTGATCAAAGATTGACTTAGATGGAGAGGAAGTGATTCCACATATCTTCCCTGTTCCGGAGTAAAGGAAAGAATGACTTCTACTGGTTCCTCCTCGGTACCATTAATGATCCCAAAACTATCCCGGTATTCTTTTTCAACGTCAAAATGCACCGGAAGAAATTTCGACTTTTCAAGGACCAGATCCTGGATTCTATCTAATGAAAAATTCTTGAATCTACCGTCTTTTTCATCCTTTGCGATGAGGTACCATCTATTCCTTGCCTCTTTTAAGGATACCGGAGCGACCTTTCTATCCTGTACTGAATCATCCCAGAACTTTTCATAAGTGAACGCTACATATAGTTTATTCTGAATAGCATGTAGTAAGCCTGCCATATGTTCTGTTCCCAGAGATCTTCTTTCTTCAAAAATCAGGCTTTCTCCAAATCCTCTGGACATTCTTATGGCGTTGAGGATCTCAAAATTCTCCCGGAGCCTCTTACTTGGAAGATCTTCCACATCTTCCCTGATAAAATATTTATTAAGCCTTTTATCTGAAGTGATCTCAATTTCATAGATAGAAGCGATCGCCTTGATATCTCTTTGTAAGGTTCGTTGAGAAGTTAATAGATTATCCTCGATGGCATCTGGATCTAAAGAAAGTTCATTTTGTATCTCGTCATAACTCATAGGCCGGCGCCTTAATAATGAGATGATCCTGGTGTATCGTTTAATTGTTTGGTTAACAGACATAATATAGAT
The DNA here is from genome assembly GCF_007050985.1 of Christiangramia sabulilitoris. Classification (GTDB taxonomy): domain Bacteria; phylum Bacteroidota; class Bacteroidia; order Flavobacteriales; family Flavobacteriaceae; genus Christiangramia; species Christiangramia sabulilitoris. The sequence continues at coordinate 706,694 of NZ_VHSF01000001.1, read as the reverse complement.
TTAATAACAAATTCCAGAAAAGAAAATGGCAAGCTGTTCCCTGAAAATATCCAGAGGAATACGGTGCCCGTTCTTCTGGTCTATCGTTATGGAAAGATCTGAAGCTTTATAACCGCCTAAGAATTCTAAGGTATCAGCAGGGTCTACAATATCATCATTTCCTCCCAGGAAAATTTGCTTGGTGTGTAATCCTTTTACATGCTGCGCTTTAAAATTTACATGCCTGTATTTTTTCAAAGGTGGATTAAATATAAGGGCAGGCCTACCTATATTTTCAGAAATAATAAAGGCATTTAATGCCCCCATGCTGCTACCAATCACGACATTGAAGTGAGTGTCACGATATTGCTTTAGAATTTCAACCGGCTGTATATGCTTGTTTTCATATGCTGTATCTGGCGCGAAGACCTTTCCGTATTGTTCGAGTAATTTTCGTTTGGGTTGGCTAAGTTTACTGTGAAGCCCGTGGAGATATAAAATATTCATCCTGTGAATTTAAAGGTTCAGCACAAATAAACCAAGAGCAGGCGACAAAATATGTCGCACTGTGAAATAGATTAAATATCTAGGGATGCGAACAGAGGACTGCTAAAAATAAACCGAATTATAAGGAGTCGTTTCAACTGCATCTATAATTAAAGTTCCTGCACTTTTCCCATAGAGATATATTAAAATTCCAGTATTTTCCGGGAGGATCCTGAAATATGTTCACACTATATATTGTGTTGATTCGTACCTTAAATCGTTGAAAATATTAGTATTAATTATTAAATATTTAGGGTGAATATTTATTTTTTCACTAAATTTATAGGGTCATGCAGGGTGCTAACTTTTAGTAGAGCTGAGAAGATACCTGTTGATTATCTGGATAATGCCAGGTGAAGATTATGACAGGTAAAGGGAACAGTAAATGTGAAATATTCATTTATGTTCCCTTTATTATTTTAGCTTATTTGATCTCTTTCAATATAAGTACCGGTAACCTGGGATCGAAGTTAAGATCGTTCGACCTGGTCCTCTGGAAGAGCCTCGAGAAAAATCCCTGTTTTCTCTGGTATAAAGCCAGCAGATCACATTCACGGCTTTCTATAAAAAGATGTACCCCGGTTGACGGAGTGGTCTGGGTGAGACTATGCGAATAAAATGGAATATCTTCCAGATGTTTCGCTAACTCTTCTTTGATCTCTTCCTGGTCTGGGGTTAATGGTTTGCTTTCTGTATTAATATAAAGTACCCTTACCGAGGCTTGCAGCCCTTCGGCAAGTTCTACCAGCGGCACCAGTTCCTTTTGCTTAAATGGCAGCCTGTAATTGGTGGGGAAAACGATTTCCAGATCCTTGTCTTTCTTTAGTTCGTAATCCTCGGGAATGACCAGTATAGGGCATTTTTCCACTTCTTCGGTTATTTTGGAGATCTTATTGTCATGACCTACATTGATCCCGGCCGTATCCCCCGGTGCTCCCAGGACGATGAGGTCTATTCCAAATTTATCAGCATTTTCCTGAATACCTTCTATGAGGTTCCCCTGGTGCGAGATTACTTCAAACTGGTGTTTTGGATTTTCTTTTCTAAAACCCAGGCCTTTCATCATCCTGTCCAAACCTTTCTCTGAAGTTATTTTTTCACTGTCTTCATCATCCTGATTTCTTCCCAGAGGCAGAGCATCTGCCAGGAAGTTATTTGAATGGTAGGCATTGATAAGATAAAAAGTGCAGGCATGCTTCTTATACAGATTCATCGCAAAAATGAGTGCATTCCAGGAATGCTTGGTAAAGTTGGTAGGGATTAAAATGTGTTTTTCCATATTTCCGGGATTGGATTTGTAAATATAATCAGCCAAAGTTCATATTCAGAAATTTCCGCGATTAATAAGCGACATTTAATAAAAACCTTTATTTATTCAGGTAAATCATGATAAAAATGAATCTTTTCGTTAAAAATGATGCGATAGCATTAAAGTTTTAACCAATTCAGTCTTTTGTTTCAAAACCAGAGGCATAATTTTCGCGTAGATATATAGAACTTAAAAGAGGAGGTTTTATATGAAGTATTGACAATTAAATTAATTACAATGATTGTACAGTTGATTATGAATCATTGAATTAGCCAAAAGAAAAGCCGGATATGATTCCGGCTTTTTTTCATTTATCTCTAATTCTTAAAAGATGAATGCCAATAGAATACCAGGCCCGAAGCGGTAAATATACCCTACCAAATCTACCGCATCTTAAATTGTGGCCTGGAATTTCTTTAATTGAAACCTGAGTTATAAAACCCAACCCACTAGTGTGTTTTACCGGTATTTTGTTACACAAAAAACTAAAGAATTTTTAATAAATATTATGGAGGAATAATTGGAAATTGAGACTCAGTAGGTTAGGGGAGATCAGTCTTTTCTAAAAACATCCTGCTGTAGTAAAACCTCTCCAAAAGAGATCTCTTCTGCTGCCAGTACCAGAACCGTGGTAGGCAGATCTTTTAACCGGTCCTGCATATTAGCATAGTAATTTTCAAAATCGGCATCGGGGCTTTTCATACCCATAAAAATGAGATCAGCGCCTGCTGAAGATTCTTTTAAAACCTGGTCAAAAGTACGGCCATTGGAAACAATTACTTCCAGATTAGCCCCGGTCCTGAGTTTTTTGATCACCTCCAATAAATTATGCCGGGCATCCTGGGCGGCATTTTCTGTGTCTACCATCATTTTCAGGGTGACCTTGGCTCCATACCAGCTGCGGCTGCTTTTTAAAAGATAAGCCAGGATCATTAGCAAACCGCCATTTCCTTTTAATCCTCCCCACCAGATATCAATATTTTTTTTCTGTCCGTAGCCTTTTTCCTTATTCTCCTTAATAATTAGCAGGTTACGGTTTAGTTTATAGAAACTGTTGATCATATCGCAGTAATTCTTCCTGTATAGAGAATTTTCAGAATCACCGAGGATAATGGTATTGGGTTCGAGTGATGCCAGCCCATAGGCACGAACAAAGCTTTCGGCACCCAGAAACGTATCATCGGCTTCGATCACCCTCGCAAATCCGCGGGAACTTCTCTTTACCAGGAAATCCTCTATATTTTGCTGCATTTGCTTACGTCGTTCTATAGTGGTGAGTTTGCTGGTAAGAACTGTAGCTACGGTTAAAATTCCGCGGTTATGGGTGATGGAAGAGGCGAAATCTATCAGGTGCCAGCGCTTGGTGGGCGCGCCCGATAGTACCAGCGGATGCGGTCTCCAGGTTTTTGAATCTTTTTCGGTACTCAGGTTCAGCAGGCCTATTCTTACCAGGGCCATCCAGACCCCGCGGCGAACATCTCCCCAGGCGGTCTTCATCTCCCGGCTCTGTAGCCAGACAAAAATTATCGTGATAAAAATAAAAGCGATTCCTGTCGCCACTCCGTTGATTAGAAACATGACGGCGATACACCCCAGCGTTCCTAAAAGTGAAAATATCCAGTGAACTTTAAAAGCAGGTCTGAATGACGGACTTGCCAGTAAGCCTTCGATCCCGGCAGCAGCGTTCAATACCCCGTAAGTGGTTAAAAAGAACATGGTGAGTATTGGCGCGATAATATTCAGATTTCCCAGGTATACTGCAACCAGGGCGACCAGCATGGTAAATAGTGTACCATATCTTGGGGAATCGTCTTTTGCAGTTCCAATTCCTAGCCAGCTTAACCATTGAGGGAGAACCCGGTCGCGGGCCAGAGCCTGCAGCACTCTTGGTGCACCCAGGATACTTCCCACGGCGCTGGAAAGGGTAGCGCCCCAGACCCCAATAAGTATAGCGTCGCCCCAATAGGAGATCTTTCTCATGATCAAAGGATCGGCGATAAGGGTTTCGGCATCTGCCCTGTTGGCCAGGATAACAGGTAAGCCCATATAGATAATATAGCCCACCAGGATGGCGGCAAATGTTCCTTTCGGAATAGATTTAGAAGGGTTCTTAAGGTCGCCAGACATATTTACCCCGGCCATAATCCCTGTGACCGCCGGGAAAAACACCGCAAAAACCACCCAGAAGCTTTCCCTGTTCGTATTGGTGGCGGGCATTAATTCAATACTGGTTTCTTCGATGGGGCTTCCGAAGAGAAGGGATACCAACGACAGTGCTATACCGAACATGATAAAATATTGTGCCCGTATAGCAACTTTTGCAGAGATCATAGCAAGTAATCCCACCAGAACGGTAGTGACCATTCCTACGGTTTTAAAATCCAGTTCGGGAAATACACTTACCACACTTTCGGCAAAACCAACGGTATATAAGGCGATAGATAGAGTAAGGGCGATAAAAAGGGGAATCCCTATGGCTCCGCCGGCCTCAACCCCAAGCGACCTGCTAATCATATAATAGGCACCACCGGCCCGCACCTGCTGATCTGTGGCGATAGAGGCTACTGATAAGGCGGTAAGAAAGGTTATGGATACAGAAAGGGTAACGATCAATAAGGTGCCAAGAAGCCCGACATTACCAACCACCCAGCCAAAACGCAGGTACATGATCACCCCTAGGATGGTTAAAATAGAGGGGGTGAATACTCCTCCAAAAGTACCCAGGCCACTTTTTACCGGGGGAATTACGGGAGAACTGTCACCGTTTTGTTTTTTAAATGGGTTTTTCATAGGCCAATTCAGCAGTGATCTGGCATTCGGGGAATAACCTCCGGTCACTAATCAAATTAGATATATTAAATGTATTGGAAATAAGTCTAAGAAACACAGGATTTAATAGAATTGTTATTTTTTTCTTAACGCTCGTACCTGGTTGGATATGATTTATTCCTGAAAAGTTTTTCAAAGGTTTCATGAATAATTCTTAAAAAATAGCTTCTGAAACGTAAAATTTTCTCTTTTACATAGTTTTTTCGCTTCATATTGAAGAAACTGTAATTTTATATTTCCTGGCTGAAAATTGTGTTTCTTAATGCCCTAAAAAGACTTAGTTTTATCTGTTCAAAGAAAAAAACAGCACATCCTTATGGAGGATAACAGACATTTTGTAATTGACTTCGACAGTACCTTTACCCAGGTAGAGGCCTTGGACGTATTGGGTGAAATAAGTTTAGCCGGCAATCCCAACAAGCAGAAAAAGCTGGATGATCTCAAGGAGCTTACAGACCTCGCGATGGGAGGAAAACTGGCTTTTAGAGAATCCCTGGAAAGACGGCTGGGGATCCTGGAAGCTCATAAAGATGAAATTCCGCAGTTGATAGAAAAACTGAAAGCAAAGGTATCTGTCTCCTTTGTTCGTAACGAAGCCTTTTTTACAGAATACCAGGATCGTATTTATATAATTTCCAATGGTTTTAAGGAATTTATTATTCCCATCGTTAAAGAGTACGGGGTGCGTGAAGAAAATGTCTATGCCAATAGTTTTGAATACGACGGGCAGGGTAAGATCGTTGGGTTTGATAAGGAGAATGTACTTTCTTCCAGTAATGGTAAGGTAGAGTTACTCAAAAAAATGGATCTTAAGGGTGATGTATATGTGATTGGGGACGGTTATAATGATTATGAGATCAAAGCGGCCGGGCTGGCCAATAAATTTTATGCGTTTACAGAAAATGTTGAACGCGATAATATCCTGGACAAGGCAGATCATATCACACCCAGTCTGGACGAATTCCTATACCTTCATAAAATGAACAAAGCGATATCTTATCCTAAAAACAGGATCAAAGTCCTATTACTTGAAAATGTACATGCAGATGCGGTAACCATTATGAAAAATGAAGGTTACAATGTTTCCACGATCTCCGGGGCATTGGATGAGGAGGAACTGGCAGAAAAGATCAAAGATGTTTCGGTTCTTGGGATTAGGTCTAAAACTCAGCTTACCGCGAAAGTTCTGGAAAATGCCAACAGGCTTATTGCCGTAGGAGCATTTTGCATAGGGACCAATCAAATAGACCTGGAAGCCTGTCTTAAAAAAGGCGTGGCAGTTTTCAATGCGCCATTTAGTAATACCCGTTCTGTGGTGGAACTTGCGATTGGAGAGATCATTTTTTTAATGCGTAATCTTCCAGACAGGATTTCTGAAATGCACCAGGGACAATGGAATAAATCTGCCAAAGGCAGTTATGAGGTGCGCGGTAAAAAACTGGGCATTGTAGGTTATGGTAATATTGGTTCACAGTTATCTGTGGTGGCAGAAGCTATAGGCTTTGATGTTTACTACTACGATCTTGTGGAAAAACTTGCCCTGGGAAATGCCACCAAATGTAATAGCATCAAAGAACTTTTTGAAAAAGTAGATATAGTGACCCTGCACGTAGATGGCCGCAAGGATAATACGAATATGATCGGTGACCGGGAATTAGGCTGGATGAAAGAAGGCAGCATCTTTCTTAATCTTGCCAGGGGACAGGTGGTGGATGTAAATGCACTCAAAGCCCATATGGAAGCCGGACGGATAAAGGGAGCCGGTATAGATGTTTTCCCAAAGGAACCCAAGACCAACCAGGAAGAATTTGAATCGCCGCTAAGAGGCCTTCCCAACGTGATACTTACTCCGCATATTGGGGGTAGTACCCAGGAAGCACAGGTGAATATTGGTAATTTTGTACCGGGAAAGATTATTAATTATATCAATACAGGTAGTACCACTAATTCTGTAAATTTCCCTAATCTGCAGCTGCCTATTCTGGAAAATGCCCACAGGCTTATCCATATTCACCATAACAAACCCGGTATTATTGCCCATATAAACAGGATCCTGGCCACTCATGATATCAATATTGTAGGGCAATATCTTAAGACCAATGAGACCATTGGTTATGTGATCACAGATATAGATAAGGAATATGACGCTGAGGTGATCAGGGAACTCAAGAAAATAGAAGGCACTATCAGGTTCAGGGTGCTTTACTAGATATAAAAATTCAACATTGAGTAAGATCAAGGTTCGGGGAAATTCCCGGGCCTTTTTTTATGCGGAAATATTTCTGGCTGAAAAATCCATGCAGATCATTTGTTCTATTTCGTTAATAAACTATTAATAATTAATTTCTGACATAATTATTAGAGAAGGTCTTTTAGATAATTTAGGCGGCATAAACCTTATCTGACAATTTAACCTTACCATGAAAAATTTTACCCTACTTAAATACCTGCTTTTAATGCAGGTTTTTCTGCTTTTTACCGGATGTGCTACCGAAGACAACCTGCCGGAAGATTCAACTTATGCTCCCATAAACTTCAGCCTTAATGCCGAAGGGAATTATGAAGAAGGCTTTGAAAATGCTTTCAAAAATTCCTATGCCGGCGGCGTGGTAAGTTTTACCGATGGCGACTGGTATTTTGCTGATGCGCTGATTGGAGACCTTAGCGGAGATGCGAAAAACGGAGCGCAGTCTGTAAGGATGACCGGAAACGGTGTCATCACGATGAATTTTGACCTGCCCGATGGAGCCAAATCCTTTAGTCTGCAATACGCAAAATACGGGCGGGATAAGCAGACTTCCTTCCAGGTATACTATTCTACAGATGCCGGTAGTTCCTGGAATAGCTTGGGAAGCGAAACGATCATTAAAAAATCCACTCTGGAAACGGCGAGTTTTAATTTAAATGTTTCCGGTAATGTACGTTTCGAAATACGAAAGACAGATGGAAAGAACGAGCGGCTGAATATTGATAATATCGTGGTAGTGCCGAATGCAGGAGGTTCTGCAAATACAGGAGACCTGATAGATATCACTGAAGATTATGAAGCCGGTTCCAAGGGAAGTTATGCTGCGGGAACTGTAGATCTTCCAACTGGAACCTGGTATTTTGAAGAAGCGCTTGTAGGTTCTCTGGCTAATGATCGCAAGACCGGGACTAAATCTGCCCGCATCAGGGACCTGGGAATTCTTCAAATGAACTTTGATGTACAGGGAGCAGAAAGCCTGAGTATTAATCACGCGGTATATGGAACCGATGGATCGAGTACCTGGGAATTACAGGCTTCTACCAACCAGGGAGCTAGCTGGAACAGGGTGGGAAGCACCCAGACCTCAGCGAATACATCTCTTGAAAATATTACTTATACCCTTAACTATACTGAAAATGTAAGGTTCAGGATCGTAAAACTATCCGGGTCTGGAAACCGGATTAACATCGATGATTTTGTAATTGGAGGTACTTCAGATCCAGGCACTGGTACCGGTGGTGGAGGCGGAGTGGACCCCATCTCAGGTGCGGTTCATCTTACCATGGGAAATCCTTCCCTGGCTATAACCGATATCAATTCACCTAATAATTATCTTTTGGAAAAAGAGGAATATGTAATGTCCTACAGCCGGGATAAAGGTACTGCCAACTGGGTAAGCTGGCATCTTGATGAGGCCTGGATGGGATCTGCTTCCAGACAGAACGACTTCAGGGCAGATACTTCCCTGCCGTCTTCCTGGTACCAGGTAGGTTCTACAGATTATCAATATAGTGGCTTTGACCGGGGGCATTTATGTCCTTCAGCAGACCGGACTTTGTCTGTAGATGATAACTCCAATACTTTCTTTATGACCAATATGATGCCGCAGGCTCCAAGTAATAACCGTTATGCCTGGGCTAACCTGGAAAATTACTGCCGCTCGATGTTGAGTGGTGGCTACGAGATCTATATAATTTCCGGCGGCTATGGCCTTGGGGGCGATGGCGCCAATGGATATGCAGAATATCTGGCTGATGGTAAAATACAGGTTCCTTCCAATACCTGGAAGGTGATCATGATCATTCCAGACGGAACAGATGATGTAAACCGGGTGACTACCTCTACCAGGGTGATCGCGGTGGACATGCCAAATTCTAATTCGGTGACTTCAGACTGGACCCAGTATAAGACCAGTGTGGACCAGATTGAAGCGGCCACAGGTTATGATTTCTTTAGCCTGGTGCCAGACGCTATAGAAGATGTGATCGAAGCTAATATAGATGCTATTTAAACTTTAAGAACAACACAACAGGATAAGGTTAAAGCCACGTAGAGATACGTGGCTTTTTTATTGCCTGCTTTGCTTCCAGGTGACCAAAAAGTTAAAGTTTTGTGGCTAAGTCTTTAATTAACAAATTCTTATTATTCAATATCGAACTATTTGCTGAATTTTAATCTTAACCGCAACAGGTTAAGCAAATAGCTAATAGTTGAAAAAAGGGTCAATTCTGAAATAATGGTCACGGCCCTTTTTTTATTTTTATTACTCAGGTATTCCCTTTCTTTTAGGTAACATAAATTCTTCAAAGGTGTTTGTGTTAATAAAAAGGTAATTCACAAATGTATTGAGTCATACAGCTATTAAAAGTATATCTTACCTGCATAATGCTATTACTTAAACTTTAATTTGACGATGATGAATGAATTTTTGCTTTTTTCAGTATTAGGTGCCTCCCTTATAATAATATCAGGGATCTGGATTAAATTACACATGGATAATCTTAAACAGGAGAGATTGATCAGGAAATATGCCCGTGATCTTAGCTTATTATCGGGGTCCAGACCAGGTGAAATAAAATAGACGTAAATACTATTAAAATTTTGCAAGTAAACCTTGCTAAAGAAGATAAAATATTTTATCTTTAAATGTTGATTATCAGTAAAATGATAGTCGCAATGGGTAACTGAGAAATGGTTTAAATGTCTTAGTTACCCTTTTTTTTATGCTTCTCTTTTCCGGCTTAAATCAGGAATAAACCTCCAATATATACCAGCATACCCACCAGCATTATAATTAGCGTGTAAGGAAGAATTTCCCTTGCTTTCAATCTGGTGATTGCCAGCAAAGGCAGTGCCCAGAACGGCTGCAGCATATTGGTGATCTGGTCCCCATAGGCAAAGGCCATAACGGCCTTGTTAAGAGGAACCCCTAATTTCATGGCACTTTCCAGCACTATAGGTCCCTGTATCGCCCACTGGCCACCTCCACTGGGAACGAAAATATTCACCAGGCCTGCACTAAAAAAAGTATAAACCGGTAAACTGGTTTCTGTAGCTATACTGGAGAAAAACCCGGCGATATCACCTACGATCCCGGTCTCTTTCATGATGCCCATGATCCCGAAATACAGGGGGAACTGTATCAGGATAGCAGCAGCTCCACCTATCGCCTCATCTAATGCATTTAAAAAGGAAACAAAAGATTTATGAAAAAGTATACATAGCACCAGCATTAGAAAATTGAGCATATTGGGGGTTAATTTTCCTGAAACCAGGCTGCTGTAATAACTCGCAAAGAAAGCAGCCAGCAAGAGAAACCCAAATAAGAGTTTCAAAATCCGGGAATGATCCAGTTTTTCGGCTCCTTCAATTAGAATATCGGGTTGGATCTTCTTTACCTCAGGAAGATCAAATTCTGAACTTCCGGTTTTTTTACTGATAATCCATAATACCAAAGGCACCAGCACCAGCAGCATTCCGAAGAGAATTAAGTTCCAGCCGGCAAAAATAGTGGTATCGGTAGGAATGGAATCGGGAAGATCATTAAGCCAGCCTGCATTGACTTCTGCAGGGAAAAGTCCGCGAATATGACCCTTCTCTGCCGCTTTGAGAGGAGCACTACCGCTTACACCTCCATGCCATACCATAAGGCCTGCATAGCCCGCGGCGCCCACCAGAGGATAATTTATCTTAAAGCCTCTGTCCCGTGCAGCTTCAGCTACCTTTCTGGCCATTATAGCCCCAAAGATAAGACCCAGACCCCAGTTGAAAAAAGCGACGAGCATGGTAGATACGGCAACCAGTATCACCGCACTGGTGTTGCCGTAGACCAGGCTGGTCAGTTTTTCGGTTACCCATGCCACCGGCCTGCTCAGCACCAATACATGGCCAAGGACCAGGATAAGCATCATTTGTACCGCAAATACCAGCAAGGCGGGCTCCCACATTCCTTCCTGCCAGTAGGTAAGTATATTTAAAAATGAATCTCCATCTGTATTTCCGGTAAACAGGAAAGCGATAAGAATAGTAAACAGGCTTAGCAAAACTGCCAGGGTAAAAGGCGCCGGAATTAACCTTTTAAAGATAATTTCAATATATCGGGAGGTGTTCATAATTTCAAATATCCAGAAATCTTCGAAATTATAGAACATTCCATCAATTTATAATTTCATCAGGTTTATAAGTCTTTTTCAAACCCGCATGCTTTAAAATGAATTCCAGGAGCGGTGAATGCACCTGAAAATATGGCGAACGTCTAAAATCACCATCAATCATCTAAAAATCATAGCTTTAGGTATTTAATTCTTTTTATGGTCTATTGGTTATCAAAGGCAGGCGAACCGGATCATTCTCCTCTGAGTAAGGGTTAATATGCTGTAGTTTAGCAGTGTTATTAATTCATTAATCATTTAATCAACAGTTAATCAAAAATCATTATTCATTCAAAAAACATTCATCATGAAAACATTAATTTTTTCTTTATTGCTAATTGCCGCGACCACATTCAGTCAGGCTCAGGAGATCCAACTAGAAGAAGCAAAAGTAGGTTTCGCACCACTGGATTCTAAAGTAGAACGAAACGGAGATGAATTCTCCTTTAAAGTAGCCGAAACTTACACGGGAGAATTTACCAAAGACCCTATCGCCTTTATGAAAGCTAATTTCGATATCAAGAATTTTATCGCGGCACATGACGAAGAATGGGATTCTTACGCGGTCACCTTCTCAAGTTCTAAAGGCTATCTGTCTGCAGATTTCGATAAAGACGGAAACCTGGTAAGCACTTTCCAGAAATTTAAAGATATCGTATTGCCGCTGGATGTTAGAAGAGAAGTATACATGGCTAACAAAGGCTGGACCATGACCGGAAATAAATATACCGCATCTGGTAGTGGAGAAATTATACAAAAAGAAGTTTACAAGATTAAACTTGTAAACGGCAATCAAAAGCGAACAATGAAAATAGATCCTAGAGCGTCTGAAACTTCAGTAGCGATTAATGAATAAGCTGGAAATCTTAATTAGTTGTTTTAGTTTTAGCAAAGGCTATCGAAATTAAAATTTTGATAGCCTTTCATTGGATTCAGGAAATGATAAAAAACCCGTATTGAGGATAATTATTTATGACATTCGCTTCGAAATTGTGAAAAATTTAAAAATAATCTTGAAATAGTTTTAAATTGGAAGAGTCTAAGCATTTAAAATTTATGAAAGCACTGGTAATTGACGACGAGGAACTGGCAAGAAAAAGGGTTCTGAACCTGCTGGAAGATGTCCAGGAAATTGAAGTCATAGGGGAGTGTTCCAATGGCAGGACGGCCATAGAAAGGATAAATTCAGAGAAGCCTGACCTGATATTTCTGGACATAAATATGAAGGATATGAACGGTTTTGAAGTACTTAAAAAAGTAGACATATCACCCAAACCGGTAGTGATTTTTGTTACCGCCTATGATAATTATGCCCTGAAGGCCTTCGATGTGGAAGCATTTGATTTTCTCCTGAAACCATTTAAAGACGATAGATTTTTCAAAACCATTTCCAAAGTATTGAATACAACCAGAAATGAAGCAGACAGGAACTTTGAAAAAAGAATGGTTGAATTTTTTCATGAATATTCAAAAGGAGGGATCCGGTTGAATTCTGTCTCTAAGATCCCGGTGAAACAGGGTAATAAAACGGCTCTGGTAGATCCCGCCGATATCTTATATATCCAGGCATCCGGATATTATGCTGAAATCTTCGCTAATGATAAAAAATATGTCCTGCGGGAATCTCTGAATAATCTTGCTGAAATTCTGGACAGCAACATCTTTATCAGGATCCATCGCTCCACGATTGCAAATCTTAATTATGTAAAGGAGATCATACATTCAGATTACTCTGAGATCGACGCAAAAATGACCGATGGGGAATTACTGCATATCAGTAAATCCCATAAAAAAGAATTTCTGGAAAAAATTGGAATATAAATGAGCCTTTCAGAATTTAAACAAAAGTATATAGACTTTAAACTGGTTTTACTGCTGGCCGGGTTTTATTTGATGTTCGACCTTGTGCTGCTGGCCAAAGTAATGTACATGCGGAATTATATGCCCCAACGGGAATACTTTTCATGGTCAGATTTCTTGATACATAATTTATTATTCGATTATATCATCGTGGTAAGTTATATGACGCTAATTGCGATTAGTACCAAAAGGTTTTTAAATAAGAACTATTCCTGGGTTAAGATAATTTCCATTCACACTCTTTTCTCCCTGCTTATTGGCTTGATCATCAGGCTCATCTTCGATTTTTATTCTATTATCGCCGGAAGAATAGATCTGGCAGATTTTGATCTAAGGAAAAGTATTAATGCCTTTATCTACGTGCTGGATCTTAATTTCCTTATCTACTTCGCGATGATATTCATTATATATACTTATTACTATCTGAAGCAGGTGAAGGAGGCAGAGAAACGACATTCTAAACTGGAGTCTCAACTTGTAAATACTCGCATGAAAATGCTTTCGTCGCAATTACAACCGCATTTTCTATTTAATACCCTTAACTCCATTGCTGTACTTACAGATATGGATACAAAAAAAGCTAAGGACACTATTGCAGATCTTAGTGACTTTCTCCGCGAAATCCTTTACAATAGCGACCGCAACCGGATAAGTCTGGATGAGGAACTCAGGATCCTGGAATATTATCTGAATATTGTTAACGTAAGATTTTCAGATCATTTAACCATTGAAAAGAAAGTACCTGAAGATCTTATGCTGAAGAAAATTCCGGCTATGCTATTACAACCGGTTATAGAAAATTCTATCAAGCATGGATATTCCTATGAAAATACAGATCTCAAAATTCTGGTTTCGGTGTATGAGGAAGGTAAAATGCTGGTGATAAAGGTAGAGAATGATGGTACTCCGGTTACCGAAAGCCATACCGAACTTATGAAAAAAGGAGTAGGCTTAAAAAACATAAACGACCGTTTACGCAATCTCTATAAGGATAATTATTATTTTGAGATCCGGAATAAGGAAGATAACACTGGCGTGGAAACGGTCATTAAGATTCCCGAATAGCAAATTTCTGATTCTTTATCTAAGAAGATCTATTTATCCGAAAACCTGCGCCCGGTAGGTTTTCAGACTCTTGCATAATCCCATATTTTAGCATACATTAAAAACTGCTATTATTACAATAAATGGGAAAAATAAAAAAACCTAAATACTATAGCCCGAGGGAAGAAAGGCTTAATATCATCTCGCATGGCCTTGGTCTGGTCTTAAGTATTGTCGCACTGGTATTGCTCATATTAAAAGCGAAAGATCAGGGTGAGCCGGAATATCTTATAAGTGCCAGTATTTTTGGGGCGAGTATGATCCTGGTTTATGCGGCCTCTACTTTTTACCATAGCGCACAGGGCACACGTATGCGGATAAGGCTAAATATTATAGACCATGCCGCGATCTATGTTCTAATTGCGGGAACCTATACTCCATACGCCCTGGTTACTCTGGAGGGTACAACAGGTTTAACAATTCTCTGGGTGGTATGGTTAATGGCCCTCGCCGGGGTGATCCTGAAGCTCTTCTTTACCGGGAAATTTCAACTGGTCTCCACAATCATGTATGTGGCCATGGGTTGGCTGATAATATTCGCTATAAATCCACTTTTGGATAATTTATCGGCAGATGGATTATGGTGGCTTTTTGCCGGAGGAATTTCTTATACCATCGGGGCGGTACTTTTTATGCTGAATAAGCTTCCCTATAACCATGCGATCTTTCATATTTTCGTTCTGCTGGGTACCTTTGCGCATTTTATAAGTATATATTTTTATATCCTGCCTTCCACCGGGGTTACTTAAACTCTCCCTCCTCGGGAATTAATTTTATCTTTAATCCAACTGAAATAAAATTTTATGCAAATCAGGTTTATTATGTGCAGCATGTTGCTGCTTTTTGTTTTAAATATAGGGAATGCTCAGGAGGAGTATTATTTCCCTGAAGGCGTTAGCTTTAATAAAAATATACCCAGCCCTTCCGAATTTTTAGGGTACGAAATAGGCGAGTGGCATACCCGGCATGCGCGTCTGGTAAGTTATATGGAAAAACTGGCCGAAATTTCTCCCAATGCCCAAATTCAAACCATCGGGTATACACATGAAAAAAGACCCCAGATCATTTTGACCATTTCATCTGAAAGTAATCTTGCTAATCTTGAGAATATCAGGCAGGAACACCTGGAGCATGCAGATCCCGATGGCAAAGAAGGAGAAATAGGTAAAATGCCCGTGATAGTGCATTTAGGCTATAATGTGCATGGAAATGAACCTTCCAGTAGCGAGGTTTCCATGCTGGTGGCTTATTACCTTGTTGCCGCACAGGATCCGGCCGTACAAAATTACCTGCAAAAAGGGGTTTTTCATATAGAACCAACTCTGAATCCTGATGGCAGAGACCGGCATACTACCTGGGTTAACAGCAATAAGGGCGTGCCTGCAGTTGCAGATCCATGGGATAGGGAGCATAATGAAGCATGGCCATCTGGACGAACTAATCATTATTGGTTTGACCTTAATCGTGACTGGCTGCCACTAACGCAGGTGGAAAGCCAGAATCGTATGGCTTTTTATCACAAATGGCTTCCTAATATTGTTACAGATTACCACGAAATGGGCTCCAACAGTACCTATTTCTTTGAGCCAACTAAAAAATTTGGATCTGAAAATCCAATAGTTCCCAGATACAATTATGATACGCTGAATACTATTTTTGCCAAATATCACCAGGAAGCTTTAGATGAGATAGGGTCGCTTTATTTTACGGGGGAGCGTTTCGATAATTCCTATCCCGGTTATGGATCTACCTATCCCGATCTGCATGGTGCACTGGGGATAGTTTATGAGCAGGCCAGTTCGCGCGGGCATATACAAAATAACGGCAGTGAGGAAATCACTTTTCCGTTTTCCATTAGAAACCATTTAAGAACAAGCCTGGCAACTATCCGGGCGACTATAGATAACCGGGAATTATTATTGAACTGGCAGCGAAAGTTTTTTAGAGATGCGAGAAACAATGCTTCAGGGAATGTATATGTATATGGAGCAAAAGATAAGCCCGGTAAAACAAAGCAATTCACTAATTTACTACTGGATCATAGCATAGAAGTATACCGGTTAAAAAATGATCTTAAAACCGATGACCGGTCCTTTTCAAAAGATTTTGCCTATGCTGTTCCCGGTAAACAAGCACAGAACCTGATGGTGAAATCTATATTTGATAAGGTGACCACATTCGCGGATAGTATTTTCTATGATACCTCGGCCTGGTCTATGGCCCTGGCCTACGATATTCCTTATACTGAAATTTCTTCCCGAAAGTTGAATATGGGTAAAAAAATCACTGCTGAGGATCTAAAAACTGAAATTCCGGAGCCGGTCAGATCAAATTACGCGTATATTATTGATTGGGCTGATTTCAAAGCTCCGGCAGCTTTATATTATCTGCTGAAAAATGAAATAAATATAAAAGCTGCTTTTGCTCCCTTTTCTATTGAAACAGATAAGGGACTGCAGGATTTTGGATATGGCAGTCTGATGATTTCTTTACATGACCAGTCATCTTCACCTGAGGAAGTATATAAACTCGTTTCAGAAGCTTCAGAAAAAGCTGGGGTTCCGGTTCATGCAGTAGTATCGGGTAGAAGCGCTAAAGGTATCGACCTGGGTAGTCCAGATTTCAAAGATATAGGGTTACCTGATATTGTCATGCTTACCGGTGAAGGTACCAGTGGTTATGAAGCCGGGGAGATCTGGTTTATGCTGGATACTTATCTGGAAATGCCGGTTACCAAAGTAGACCGGTATGATTTCTCCAGATTGGATCTTAGTGAATACGATATCCTTCTCATGGTATCAGGAAATTACGACAGTCTGGATTCAGAAAGAATTGAAAACTGGATTAAAAACGGAGGCACTTTAATTACTCAGCGCACGGCCAGCGAATGGGCCATCAAAAAAGATATTTCGGCTATAGAATTAAAAAAGAACGATAAAGAAAAAGATAGCCTGGCAAGAAGAGATTACGCTGCCAAAGATAAATATGAGGGCGCACGGGCTGTTGGCGGATCTTTTTACCAGATTGATCTGGATATTACCCATCCGCTTGGTTTTGGTTATAAAAAAAGGACTTTACCTCTGTATAAAAACAGTAGAGTATTTCTGGAGCCGGGGAATGACGCCTTTAGTAAAGTCGCCATTTTCAAAAGTGAACCTTATTTAAGCGGATATATACATCCGGAAAACTTGGAACTAATAAGTAATTCGGCGGCCCTGCTGGCAGAAAAAAAAGGTGAAGGAACGCTGATCATGTTTAGTGATGATCCTAATTTTAGAGCTATGATGCTTGGGACTCAGCGGCTTTTTATCAATGCCCTGTTTTTTGGCTCCTCGATCTTTTAATAATACCCGTTTTAGCCGGCGACCTTACAGAGTGCGCCGGTTTTTAATGCAATTAAACCACCCAATTTAAATGGATTATTATCTTATTACTACTATTCTGGTTTGCCTGGCTGCTGTGTTTGGATTTATCAATGTAAGATTCCTGAAACTGCCCAACAGTATTGGACTTATGCTTATTACTATCCTTTTTAGCTTTGGGGTCTTAGCACTCAGTTTTTTTGATGATACCCTTCTGAATGCTGAAAAGGAGATCATCGCGAGTATAGACTTTCGAACGGTTCTGCTGGACGTTATGCTTAGTTTCCTGCTCTTTGCCGGAGCTTTGCATACCAATTTTGAACAGTTGAGAATACAGAGATGGCCCGTATTGGTGTTTTCAACCATTGGGGTACTTACTTCCACATTTCTCGTAGGCATATTAACCTTTTATGCACTTCAGTTGATCTCTTTAGAGGTTGAGTTTATTTATTGTCTTTTATTCGGAGCCCTGATCTCGCCAACAGATCCTATAGCTGTTCTCGGAATTTTAAAACAAGCCGGGGCACCCAAAAAACTGGAGACCAAAATAGTAGGGGAATCTTTATTTAATGACGGGGTAGGGGTAGTAGTATTTCTTACTATTTTTAAAATAGCCTCATCAGAAACCGGCAATATCGAGGTGTCGGCAATTTTTGAATTGTTCGGGATGGAGGTATTGGGGGGAATATTTATCGGCCTGGTATTAGGATTTTTAACCTACAAACTTATGAAGGCTATCAATGATTATGATATAGAAGTTATCATAACATTGGCGGCAGTTATGGGTGGAACGGCGATAGCACATTATTTCCATTTTTCAGCTCCACTGGCGATGGTGACCGCAGGTTTGATCGTGGGGAATGATACCGTTAGATCATCTACTATGTCCAAGATCACCGAAACCTATGTAGATAAATTCTGGGAGCTTATAGATATTCTGTTGAATACGATCCTTTTTGTTTTGATAGGAATGGAAATGCTGGTGCTTACATTTGAAACTGATTATGTGATCGCCGGTCTGTTGGCTATTCCAATCGTTCTGCTCTGCAGGTTTGCCTCTCTTTTGCTGCCAATAAAATTCTTTAGTAAAAAACTGAGTTTTGTGCCTAATACCAACCTGCTAATGACCTGGGGTGGTTTAAGAGGAGGTATATCTATCGCCCTTGCTTTAAGTCTTAGCGATGCCATGCACCGCGAACTTTTCTTAATGATCACTTACTTCGTAGTGGTATTTTCTATTTTGGTACAGGGACTCACGGTGGGAAGTTTGGTTAAAAAATTTGCCGGGGAAACAGATTAGCAGGATCAGCTTCCTTTTTATGTCAAAAAGGAAGCTGAATATAACTTAAGCTTTAGGTTCTATATTCTGATTGACTCTGAAGAAATTTTCCGGATCATATTTGCTTTTGATCTCTCTCAATCTCTTATAGTTGTTTCTGAAGGAAGCTTTAATTCTTTCCTGTCCTTCTTCCATCATAAAATTGGAATAAGAACCACCCATGGAAAATGGATGTAAAGCGTTCCAGTATTCTTTGCACCAGTCTGTAATAAGCGCGGCATTTTCAGGATCTGGATCCACTCCTACAAATACCCCGGCGTATTTAGCATCCCGGTAAGCCCAGGCGGTATCTTCGGCAGGAACTTTAGCTGCAGCTCCGCTAATGGGATATAAGTGCATTTGAGACAGGCTGGTAGGGATCTTTGATCCGTATTCTTTGTGAAGTTGTGAAGCTTCCGCGGGTATATCACTGAAGAAATCTCCCCTCCAGTACCACTGCAAACCTGGTGGCATTAAACCGTCAAATAGCGTTTGAATGGCGGGATATGGCATCTCTCCAATATGTTCAAATACCGGGTTGAGGTCTCTGGCTGGCTGTATTAGTTCTTTGAATTTATCCGGGTTTCCGGTATAACACCAGACTATACCACAAAATTTCTTTTTATGCAGAAATTCAGGAAAGGGTTCCCCGGGGATTACCATGGTAGCGATAAAACCATTAAGGTCTTCAGGTTGTTCATGAATAAAATTATCATACCATTTCATGATCTCTTCGGTCCTTTCAATAGGCCAAAGCGTAGGACCACCAATAACAGTTTTTAAGGGATGGGCCTGGAACAGGAAAGAAGTGACTACGCCAAAGTTTCCGCCACCACCTCGTACAGCCCAGAACAGGTCTTTATGCTCATCTTTATTTGCCGTGACTATATTGCCATTTGCCAGAACTATGTCTACCTCCAGAAGATTATCTATGGTCAAACCAAATTTTCTGGACAGGTGGCCGACCCCGCCTCCAAGAGTTAGACCTCCCACCCCGGTAGAAGATATTATCCCTGCGGGTACAGCGAGGCCATATAAATGGGTGACATGGTCTACCTCACCCCATAGGTTACCACCACCAACGCGTACGGTATTATCAGAAGTATTAACCCTTACATTTTTGAGCAAAGAAAGATCGATAACCAGACCTTCGTTGCAAATTCCAAGGCCACCGCCATTATGACCGCCACCTCTAACTGCTGTAAGTATATTATTTTCCCTGCCAAAATTTACTGCGGTAACCACATCTGCCACGTCAGCACATTTGGCGATCATCGCTGGTTTCTTACTAATCATGGCATTATAGATCTTTCTGGAATCTTCATAGTTGAGATCCCCTTCAAGTATCAATTCCCCACGAAGAGAATTTCGAAAATCCTCTACTTTCGAGTGCTCCATTTTAAGCGTTTTCATAAAATTATTTTTATAATGTTGTTGTATTTTGAAATCGGGAGGTGCAATCTGTTCAAACAGCTATACGGAGGGTCTTTAAAAGCAGGAAATACAAGGGAGATAAGTTGATAAACTAAAGAGGCTTAGTTTTAGTAAAGTTAATCAAAAGCTTTTAAACTGCTCGTTTTTAAAGGTTTAATTGTGTGTTCAAACTGAAATTATACAGACTGGTCCAGTATTTACCATTATGCCTTAATAACTGAATGTCCTTGGCTGAAAAGGATAAAGAAAGATCTTTGTCGTTAAAATATTCCCAGATCTGCGGGAAATGACTCCTTTTCAGGTCTCTGGTAGCCAGGGTTATATGAGGATGTATTTTTGAAGAAATCTCGTGGCTTTTTAGGTCCAGAAAATTGAGCATAACATTTTGAAGTTCAGCATGCAGTTTAATATAAGGTTCATGGTCTTTTATTTTAATGAAAACCACGTTTTTGGCAAACCTTCCAAAGCCATCCAATTCAGAAATAAAACTATGATGTTCTCCTGAAAATTCGGTAAGAATTTCTACCAGGATTTCTTCATTTCCTACCGGCATTCTAAATGGAATTTGCAGGGTAATATGGGCATCGAGTTTCAGGGCATGTTGTACCCCAAATTTATTTTTCAGGTCTAATTTGATAGACTCTACCCTGGAATTGATTTCTTCTGAAGGATTGATGGCAATAAAATAAAGCGGGTGCTTAGTAACTGTAATGTTCAAGGGGTTATTGATTTTTTAAGGCGATTATTCTCAATGGTGCGCCACTGCCGCCTTTTATTTTCATAGGTAGGGCAATGATCTGGAATCCCCTTGCCGGCAATTTGTCCAGGTTGGCAATATTCTCAAATGCAGGGATATTATTAGTCATCAAGGCTATATGTGTAGCAAAATCGGTGGATTGTCCACGATCTATACTGGCCGTGTCCAGACCTACGGCTTTTATTTTCCTGTTTTGAATAAGCCAGGTAGCGGCCTCAGGAGCTAGACCGGGAAAGTGCAATTCCCTGACTGCCTCAGGACCACGTCTGTCTGTTCCCAAATATTTTTTGGCATCGGGATAGAATTGCCCGTACCCGGTTTCAAAAAGGATGATACTTTCATCGGGAACCCTGGAATTTTGAGTTTCCCAGGCTTTAATATCATTAATACTAATCAGGTAATCCGGATCCTTAAGTGCCCTGGTGGAAATGTCAATTTTTACCGCCTCCCCAATTAGCTGACTAAGCGGAATGTCATCTACACTCTGCCTGTTCTCTGCAAAATGGATTGGGGCATCTATATGGGTGCCACCATGCTCTGCTGTGGAAAAATTATTAGCCGAATAGTAGAATCCCATATCGGTACGGCCTTTTGCAACTTCCTCCAGCTGAAACTCTTTCGCGGTGACCCAGTAAACACTTTCTTCAGAAAAGGTATGGGTAAGATCAACGATCTCATATTGATCAAGGTTAGTTTTCTGTCCAAAGGAAAATACTACGCTAAAGATCAGGCCAATAACAGTTAATTGCAGGTATTTCATCACGAAAAATTATAGCAATAATTTAATAAATCAATTCCATTTAGTCCCGATATAAGATCCAATTCTTTTGGAGAAATCTTCCGGGGTTTCAGCGTAGATAAGTTCACCTTTTATCTTAGCTTCATTTCTAAGTCCCTGGCTATACCTGTCTATAAGAGCTTGCATTAATTCCAGACGTTGCGGATCGATAGATTTGAATGCCTCAGAACTTATTTTATGCTGAAGCAAAATGAGATCGTGATCATTTCCAAGATGATCTGCCAGCAAATGTATTTCAGCTTCCAGCGTTTCAAAATATTCGGGCCAGCTATCCTGTAGCAGAAGAGTCTGATACCATAGGTATTTTACTCTTTTTCGCCATTCATGAAAATTCTCCATACTCGGATTATTATAGGCTTTCTCCAGTGCTTTTTTACCTCGTTTATACACTTTCTCAATTCCCGGTAATATCACCTGCATATCTGTAGCCTGCAGTGGCCAGTTTAACAGGTCGTTTTGGGCATATTTAAGTTTTTCAGGAAGGTGTTCAGTGAAAAACTGATTTTTTACCATGACCCTGGTCAATTGAGTCCTCTCTTTCTGCAACAGGTTGGTTACAGGCTTAAAGAAATTCGCATATAGAAATTTTCCGTAGCGTTCATCCAGGAATTCGATGGTTTCAAGATGAGCAGAGAGATCCCTGATTTCTGAAATTTCCCGCCCCAGATCCCTGTAGTACCTGTTTATTTCCTTAAAATGTACTTCGCTCAGGTCATGTCTTACCAATCTGGCCAGAGCTCTGAGCTTTTTTAAACGTTTTCTAATATCGTGAATAGCTTCATGAATTTCTAAATTATTGAGAGCTTCCATACAGCCTTCGATCTCTTCAGCAGCGATGCTGGTGATATTATTTTTTAATGATTGATCATTATTTAACAAGTAACTCATTCTTATTTCTGTTAACATTAAACCTGATAGAAATTACGTTTTTTCCGCATTTGTATAAAGAATATGAATTTAATAACTCTATTAAATCGCTGTTAATCAAATATATAGGTAAATTTTTACTATCTTCAGTCTATATTCTATTAACCAGACTTCCCTACAAGTATTTTCAAAATTTCAATTATGAGACAATATCTTTTTATTGGCTTGTCAGGGACGTTATTCTTATCAGGTTGTTCTAATGACGACCTAAAGAATTCACAATCTTTCGAGCAGGATCCATTAATAAATCAGGATATTAATGAGCTCGCCTTTTTACCGACAATCACTAATTTATATGGAAGAGATCATGGTACTATTACCTACAGATCTGCTTCCCTGGACGGGATATGGGGGCATGAATATGATAATACAGGCAGACTGTCTAAATCTGTCATGTATGAAAGATATCCATCCCGGATTTTAAAGCAAATCAATTATTCCAATTATTCTGAGGATAACCTGGAGATGGATTTGGAAATTATAACATTTACATATTATTACGGTTTCCCTAGGACTTATACTTTAAAGAACAGGCTTTATTTAAATGAAGATTTTTTAGCAGATAGAATTAGTGATGTAGATGAAGATAGAGAGGGATATCAAAGCTTTGATGAGCTTAATTCCCGGGGCAATGTTACTAAACTAGGTAAGGTTTTAGAGGACAATGTTAAAGTTTGGACTACGAATTATGAATATGACGATGATGGCAATGTCACGAAATATTTTACAGAATATCATCCAAATAATTCCCAGGATGCTATGGTGGTTTATTCATATACAGAAGCTGGCGATCTTAAAACCTATGATTTTCATAATGAGGAGGGTTTGTTTAGCAATGTTGAATATACCTACAGGGGTGACAATACTTTAGAAGGATTAAATGAAACATTTCGAATGAGAGATGAAAATGCAGGCAGCAGAACCATACTTTACGATGAAAACGAAGCATATAAAGAACAGCGAATTTTATATCTAAACGGCTCAAAAACTATAAGTTCGTATACAGAAAATCAAATTATTGAACAGTATTACAGACCAGGCGATATCCTGAAAGAAATTTGGAAATATATAATAAATGAAGATTACATATATTGTGAACAAATTGAATATTACGACGAGGAAGGTAATTTAGATTATACAGAATACTATGACGAGGAGGGCAATTTGATAGAAACCATATATGAATAAAAAAGCAGCCATCTGGCTGCTCTTCTTTTAATTTTTATTGGCAAGTTCTTTATTAAGACTCTCGAAATTCATTTCGACCTGGTGCCGGGTGAGATCCTCAAAAGTTTCCCGCTCCCTGATCAAATGTGCCTGGCCCTTATACCACATCACTTCTGGCGGGCGATACCGGGAATTAAAATTACTGGCCATAGAAAAACAATAAGCTCCGGCATTGCTAAAACTTAAAATATCACCTTCCCTAATTTCTGAGATCCTACGATTATTGCCAAAAGTATCGGTTTCACAGATGTAACCTACCACGCTGTAAAATCTTGCTTTGGCCTCCGGGTTAGATATATTCGTTATTTCGTGATGAGAGCCATAAAACATTGGTCTTATCAGGTGATTAAAACCGGTATCTATTCCTGCGAACACGGTGGAGGTGGTTTGTTTGATTACGTTTACCTTGGCCAGGAATTTTCCTGCTGCGCTAACCAGGTATTTTCCAGGTTCGAAGGCCAGGGTTAACTCTCGGCCATATTCTTTACAGAAACTGTTGAACCTCTCGGTTAATTGTAAGCCCAGGTCTTCGATATCGGTTTCTATATCTCCCTCGCGGTAAGGTACTTTAAATCCGCTGCCAAAATCGATGAATTCCAGTTCGCTGAAATTTCTGGCTGCCTCAAATAATATTTCTGAGGCGTGCAGAAATACTCCAATATCCAGAATATCACTACCGGTATGCATATGAATTCCGTTAATGTGCATGCCTGTATTTTCAACGATCCTGAGCAGGTGTGGCATCTGGTGAATGCTAATACCGAACTTTGAATCTATATGTCCAACAGAGATCTTGGAGTTCCCGCCGGCCATTACGTGAGGATTGATCCTTATACACACCGGGATCTCAGGATGCCTGCTCCCAAATTGTTCGAGGATGGATAGATTATCAATATTTATCTGCGCTCCCAGCTTAACCACCTCTTCAATCTCCTCCAGTGAAACTCCGTTAGGGGTATAGATGATCTTTCCCGGATCTACTCCTGCCGCCAGGCCTAATTTTACTTCCTGAACAGAAACGGTGTCCAAACCACATCCCAGGCTGTTCAACAATTTGAGTATAGAAATATTCGAAAGCGCTTTTACAGCATAATGTATTCTTAAGTTATCAACCTTAAAGGCGTTGATAAGCCGGTTATATTGCGAAGTGATTTTATCTGCATCATACACATAAACCGGGCTTCCATATTCTTTTGCAACCGATAATAATTGCTCTTGTGTCATCATCAAAAATTTAGCGCAAAAATATACTTCCTCAGCATTCTAAAATAAGCTGTGTATCAAATATAACCGATTTATACAATTTGTTATTTCTGAAAAGAAATAATAATGGCTGGTTTAAAGGATAACATTAGAGGTCTATTTTCAGGTTTTCAGGTGGATCTTTTATCAAATGCCGGCCTCAGATTTCAAAACTAAGCGAAAATGAGGATTTTCAGGAGTTATCACGCGTTAAGAAGCTCAAAAAAGATTGGTACAATAGTATGTATTTGTTACTTTTGCCTTCCGTAATAAAACAGAAGAAACAGCTGATTATGAATATACACGAATATCAAGGAAAAGAGATTTTAAGCAGCTTCGGAGTTCGCATTCAACGTGGAACCGTGGCAAGAAACGCCAAAGAAGCAGTTGAGGCTGCTAAAGAACTAACCGAAAAAACCGGAACCGGATGGCACGTGATCAAAGCACAGGTACATGCAGGTGGCCGTGGTAAAGGTGGTGGTGTAAAGCTTGCCAAGAATCTTAAAGAGGTTGAAGAGATCGCAGGAGAGATCATCGGGATGAACCTGGTAACACCTCAAACTTCTGCTGAAGGAAAGAAAGTACATCAGGTATTGGTAGCGGAAGATGTTTATTATCCTGGTGATAATGAGCCGGAAGAATATTATATGTCTGTTCTTCTTAACCGCTCTACCGGTCGTAACATGATCATGTATTCTACAGAAGGTGGAATGGATATCGAAACGGTAGCTGAAGAAACTCCAGACCTTATATTCACTGAAGAGATAGATCCTTCTACAGGACTACTTGGTTTCCAGGCGCGTCGTATTGCTTTTAATCTTGGACTTAGCGGACAGGCATTTAAAGAAATGACCAAATTCGTAATTGCTTTATATACAGCATTTGAAAAATCTGATTCTTCGTTATTCGAGATCAACCCGGTTTTAAAAACCAGTGATGACAAGATCATGGCTGTTGATGCGAAAGTAACTTTAGATGATAACGCATTGTTCCGTCATAAGGATTACGCTGAGATGCGTGATATTCGTGAAGAGAACCCTACTGAAGTAGAAGCCAGAGAAGTTGGTCTAAACTATGTGGATCTGGACGGGAATGTTGGATGTATGGTAAATGGTGCCGGACTGGCCATGGCCACAATGGATTTGATTAAGCAGGCAGGTGGAGAACCGGCTAACTTTCTTGACGTTGGAGGAACAGCAGACGCGAAGAGAGTAGAAGAAGCATTCAGGCTTATTCTTAAGGATGATAAAGTAGAAGCTATTCTTGTAAACATTTTTGGAGGTATTGTTCGTTGCGATCGTGTTGCACAGGGAATCGTAGACGCTTCCAAGAATATGGGTGATGCTATGAACGTGCCAATTATCGTACGTTTACAGGGAACTAATGCAGATATTGCTAAGGAACTTATAGATAACAGCGGCCTTAAGGTATACAGCGCGATACAATTTCAGGAAGCTGCAGATAAAGTACAGGAAGTTCTGTCTTAGAAGACAGAATGGAATCTTTAAAAAAGCTCGGCGATTGCCGGGCTTTTTTTATGCCAGATATTTTATGAAAATTCAGAAATAATAATAATGGTCTATTATTCAATATGTTAAAAAACATGTTTTGGTGTAACGATTAATATTTACGGTCGTCTTTTATATAGAACAACTAATGAAAGTATTATGAAAAGGATCCAGTTTTTTCTTTTTGCCTTGATCTTTACGGCAATAGCAGCAAAAGTGAGTATTATTCCGGCGAAAAAGACAGGATATGCTGTTCTTTCAATAGATACAAAATTAGATCATGTTCAGGAATTCTTCAGGTATAAAGTCAACAATATCCAGACAGACCAGAAAATCGTAAAACATTGTGTGGTTAGAAAGCCGGTATGTTGTCATACCTAAGCAGCGGGTCAATCATCAATCAAATAAGATAAATATACCAAAAGCCCCTTATTTGATATTGCGGAATCAATGGAATTAACTGATAATTAATTAATTATATTAAATAAATTTTGTTAAATGCAAAATGAATTTCTATATTTAATTAAGAATTGTTGAAAATATGAGAGTCATCTTCTTGTAGCTACGTGCGTTGAAATACTGTTAAATTTGAATTAGCCAAAATAAAATTTTACACATTCTGCAAACGCATCAGCAAAAGGGAGATGACTCCTTTTTTTAATTTTCTGGATACCAGTTCATCAATTCAACCTCTATAGCTGCATTCCCTTTATTCACCAGTTTTTTAAATTCTTCTATATCTGCAAATCCTTCTTTTCCCCGATAATGATAGGGTATTACTTTTTTGGGCTTAAAGGCCAGTACACCTTCGGCAGCCTGGTCCACTGGCATGGTATAGGGTAAATTCATAGAAACCAGTGCGATATCGATATTTTTAAGGTCACGCATTTCCGGAATATCTTCGGTATCCCCAGATATGTACAGCCTCTGGCCGTTTTTTTCTATTACATAACCATTCCCCCGACCTTTTACATGCATTGCATCTTTAGTTTCCGGAATATTGTACATCGGGATAGCTTCAATTTTGAAACCTTTAATTTCTGTACTTTCACCATTATTAATAACCACCAGGTTTGCTTGTAACTCTTCTGGAAGTTTTTCCTGCACCGCCTTTGGTACAACGATCTTTGTAGAACCAAGGTCGAGAGCATTTAAAGTTTCTGCATTCATATGGTCTCCATGAATATCTGTTACCAGAATGAAATCTGGCTTTTCCATTCCTGAAAAAGCATTTGCTCCCCCGGTGGGATCTGTGTAGAATACTGTATCATCCCATTTAAATACCCCGGTGGCATGAGAAACAGGGGTAATCTCAATTTTCAGGGAATCAGTTTTATTAATAATCCCGGCAGAGACTTCTTCCTGAGGCACTTCTTCAGAAATAAGCTTTTTATCTGATCCTGCTTCATTTTTGCAGCTGGATAGTAAAATTCCAACTGTTAGTAAAGCTGCTATTCTTTTCATGATCTCTAATTTTCCTTAAAAATAGGAAAGGAAAAAAGGAGACATTACCTAATTAGTAAATCTTTAGGAAAGGTTTAATTTCATTTTAATATCTCCCCGGGAATAGGGGTTGTCCTCCTCGATAGGGATTTCAAAAAATCCATACTTTTTGTAAAGGTGAATCGCATTTTCGAGTTTTCGGTTTGAATAGATGATCAAATGATCCCAACCTTGATTACGGGAATATTCCAGGGTATACCGCATTAGCTTATGACCGATCTTTTTATTGCGATGTTCTGGTTTCACTGCCATTTTGGTAAGCTCAAAAACATGGTCCTGTATCTTCATTAAAGCGACGCAACCGAGGATAATATCTTCCTCCCTGGCAAATAAGATCATGCCACCAGGTTTGATGATATGTTTTTCTGGCATACCCAAAACTTCTTCGTCATGAGGTTCAACCCAGAAGAACTCCTTTAGCCAGTAAATATTCATTTCCCTGAATTCTTCAGAATATTCCGGTTTCCATTCTACGATCTCCATCGACTTGATTTTTGCGTAAAACTATTAAATATTTGGAAAAGACGGTTTCGAATGGTCTTTGCAAATTCTTTTATATTTATAATTTATTTGATTATTCGCTTGATACTTTAAGCTGTGGAATATGCTAAAGCACCCTTTTAATTCTGCCGGACAATCAAAAATTATTTATAGAAATATAAAATATGGAAAACCTGGAATTATATATTGAGTATACTGCCCGAATCATTGAAGTTGGAGGTATTCTTACTATTTTGGTAGGAACCCTGATGGCTTTGGGTAAGTTTATTTTTTCATTACAAAAAGGCGGGCAACGATCTTACCGGCTTTTGCGGCAGGAACTGGGAAAAGCTATTCTATTGGGCCTGGAGATCCTGGTAGCGGCAGATATCATTGCAACGGTGGTCACAGAACCTACCATGGATAAAGTCCTTACCCTGGGAGTCATAGTACTTATAAGAACTTTTCTAAGCCTATCAATTGAATTGGAAATAGAGGGTAGATTTCCCTGGCAAAGAAAGGAGAAGGATGCCAGGCTGGACCAAGAATCATGATCCTGCTCTGGTAAAATCACTTATAAAATAAGCGAGAGCCTTACCCACATTAAATGTTTTTTGCCCGGATGGCGCGGCTTCACAAATATGAAAATAAACACAATTATTATTTGCTGATACAATCTTTATAAATTGCCTGATCTGTTCCAGGGTGAAACCGGTAGGAGATTGGGCACTGCTGGGAAAATTTGCGATTGCATCGCAATCAAGTTCGAATCCAAATTTATGTTTATCCAGGTTTGAAAGGTTTTCCCTGAAATCCTGAATAATATCTTCAGGTCTCATCATAAGATCTTCCCAAAGCCTGTATTGAAGATTTTCGGAAATCTCCATTTCTTTAAAAATATACTCCGGGGTATAATTCTTATGTAAGCCGTAAACCGAATATTTATTTAAAAATCCACCTTCTATAGCATAACTAAAACCATTTCCGCTGTGGCGATGTTCTAATTGTCGCAGATCTGTATGTGCATCAATATTCAGAATATTAACAGGGTTCTTCAAAGCTTTTGATGCACCTTTAATATTGCCGTAAGCATTATTATGTCCACCCCCAATAATAACCGGAATTTTACCATGGGACACAATCGTTTCTATAATATCTGCAACCAGGATATCTATTTGTTTGACCAGATCACCAAGCTTCCTGTGATAATTAGGGTCTGTACTGTCAATACTGGAAGCTTTCTGCATGAGTTCCCTGCAATCCAGTTCTCCCAGTACAATAAGATTTTCCGAGTCGTTAAAGCGATTTAGCTGGATATTGACCAAAGCGTTTAAACCAGCTTTCCAGGCTGCTGAAGTTCCTGCATTTCCATAATTGGCGCGAACGCCAATATCTTCAGGAATTCCTAATAATACAAACTTCGCCGGATGATGCTTTAGTTCTTCAGCTTTTTCAATAAACTGAAGCTTTTCTCCAAATTTAGTTTCCCCTTTTCGTTTGGCAATTAGTTTTTCTATATCTGCTTTCCGGTAAATCCTGATTCCTTCCATCTTAGATACTTTTTCCATTTATATAGACAGAATCAATAGAATTAGTGCCAAAGGCGTAAGGCAGATAGGTATAGCTGGGGATTTCTTTAGTGATGATGAAATTTGCCTTTTTTCCTTTGGTGATACTTCCGTGGGCCTCACTCAGGTCCATGGCATAAGCACCATTAATGGTCGCAGCATTGATCGCTTCCTCGGGTGTCATTTTCATTTTTATACAGGCCAGTGAAACCACCAGGTTCATATTTCCGCTGGGAGTACTTCCCGGGTTAAAGTCTGTAGCCAGGGCCAGGGGCAAACCGGCATTCAGGATTCTACGGGCAGGGGTGTAAGGTATACCCAGAAAAAGAGAACAGGAGGGAAGTGCAACGGGCATAGTTTCTTTTCCTTTCAAAATTTCTATATCATCCTCATTCATCACTTCCAGGTGATCTACGCTTAAAGCATTATGTTCCACACCTGCTTTTACCCCGCCAATGGCGTTAAATTGATTTACATGTATTTTTGGTCTGAGTCCATATTCTCCTGCAGCCTTTAAAAGTCTGTGTGTATCTTCCACTGTAAAATATCCTTTTTCGCAAAAAATGTCGATATATTCTGCCAGTTTCTGCGCAGCCACCTTTGGTAGAATTTCTTCGACAACCAGGTCCATGTAGGCCGTTGGATTCTCTTTGTACTCTTTTGGGATTGCATGCGCTCCAAGAAAGGTTGATTTAACTGGTAGGTCATAATTCTGTTTGAGTTTCCTGATGACCCGGAGCATTTTCAATTCAGCATCTTCAGTAAGGCCATAGCCAGATTTTATTTCAACCGCACCCGTACCAAGTTTTATAACTTCTTCCAGCCTTTGTGCAGATTGCCGGTAGATTTCCTCTTCTGAAGTTTCCTGAAGGGTTTTTGCGCTGTTCAGGATTCCGCCACCGCGATTCGCTATCTCTTCATAGCTTAAACCGTTTATTCGATCTGCAAATTCCTGCTCACGATTGCCGGCATAAACAATGTGAGTATGAGAATCACACCAGGTAGGTAAGACGATCTTACCGGAAGCATCAACTGTTTTATCTGCAGCTATTGCCGGCAGATTATCCATGGAACCATAACCTGCTATTTTATCATCCTCTATTTTAAGCCAGGCATTTTTAATACCGGGAAGTTCCTTCATTTCCTCTCCGGAAACTTTCAGAATTCCGGGTTCCCTCACCTGCAGAAGTTCCTTAATGTTAATTAGCAGTAATGTCATTTATATAATGGTTTTCTGGTTCAACAAATGCTAAAAGCAAATATATAAACTCAGCCATGAAATACGGTGGAGTTATAACCTCTTTAAAATAAAAGCTGCTTATCCCGGTATCAGGATAAGCAGCTTTAGATTACTATAAATGATCTATGAGTTGTCCTAATTGCTATAAAGTAAATTCTGCCAGCAATTTCTGAACTTCATAGATATCTACTTTCTTATTAAAACGCTTGGAAATAGATGGAGTCTGCTCGCCTGAGATCCATATCTTCAATTCGGCATCCAGATCAAAACTTCCGGCAGTTTCCACGCTAAACCGGGTAATACTTTTGTAAAGCACTGAAA
Organism: Christiangramia sabulilitoris; assembly: GCF_007050985.1. GTDB lineage: Bacteria > Bacteroidota > Bacteroidia > Flavobacteriales > Flavobacteriaceae > Christiangramia > Christiangramia sabulilitoris. Next base: position 674,982 of record NZ_VHSF01000001.1, on the reverse strand, counting down.
AATATTCAATTTTATTACCGGTAAGACCCTGAACATCCACCAGAATAAGTCGCTTATTGGTGAAAATAAAAGTATCGCGAATGATCTTGAATCCGGTCTGAATCTCTTCAGAAGGAATTAATAATTTTCCATATTTCTCATGAAGTTGATCTTTTTCAATAGCTCCAGCATTTCCTAAAAGCGAAGAAAGTATACCCATATTTAGTTTTTAATAGATTTCATGTCTATTACAAATCTATACTTTACATCTGAATTCACCACACGCTCATAAGCTTCATTTATATTCTGAATATCGATCATTTCGATATCTGAAACTATATTATGCTCACCGCAGAAATCCAGCATTTCCTGCGTTTCCTTTATTCCGCCAATTAATGAACCTGCCAGTCTTTTTCTTCCCATTACTAGACCTCCACCGTGAATGTCTACCTCGTCTATGGCCCCTACAAGAGTCATAGTGGCATCACGTTTCAATAAACCGATATAGGGATTAGTATCATGACCTACCGGGACGGTATTTAATATAAAATCGAAGGTACCCTGATGTTTCTTCATATCCTCCTCATTTTTCGAGATGAGTACCGCATCTGCACCAAGTCTTTTAGCATCCTCTGCTTTCCCCGGTGAAGTTGTGATCATCACTACATGTGCGCCAAGGGCATGAGCAAATTTAACACCCATATGTCCAAGACCGCCAAGACCTACAACCCCAACTTTATCACCTTTTTTTACATTCCATTGTCTTAACGGGGACCAGGTGGTGATCCCTGCACATAATAAAGGTGCAACGGCTTTTGTATCCAGATTTTCCGGAACCTTAAGAACAAACTTTTCCTTAACAACGATCATTTCAGAATATCCTCCAAAGGTATGACCTCCAAGATGTTCATCTTTCCCGTTATAAGTAGCGACCATTCCGTTTTCGCAATATTGTTCCAGATCCTCTTTACAGGAATCACATTCCTGGCAAGAATCCACCATACAACCAACGCCTACGAGGTCACCTTTTTTATAGTTCTTTACATCTTTTCCTACTTCGGTCACCCGGCCTACGATCTCATGTCCCGGTACCACGGGATATTTACTGTTTCCCCAGTCGTTTCTTACCTGGTGAATATCACTGTGGCATACACCGCAGTAATCGATCTCAATCTTTACATCATCTGCTAATATTTCTCTTCTTTCAATATCGAATGGTTCCAGATCGGCATCATTCGACTTCGCTGCGTATGCATTTACATTCTTCATTTGGTCTTAATTTTCGTTAGAACTGAAAGTTACCCAAAAAATCAGGCAGTACCTGAGATATGTAGAAAGGTTTAACTTTTATTAACTTCTGTCCCGCTACAGGCAAGCACTAAAGAATGTCAAAATAATTTTACCAGAATTCTTAGTACATTAGGGCTCAATTTTTTTAATTTTTATTTATGAGCAATACCAAAGGTATCAACACTATTTGCACACATGTAGGAGAATTAAAGGACAATGAGTATAAGGGGGCAGTCTCTCCATTATACATGTCTACTTCTTATGCTTTTGAAGATGTTGAAACCAAAAGATATCCGCGTTATTTCAATACTCCCAATCAGGTTGGGCTGGCCAAGAAAATGGCGGCCCTGGAACATGGAGAAGCTTCTTTGATCTTTGGAAGTGGGATGGCTGCCGTAAGTACCTCTTTGATGGCTTTTCTGAAATCTGGGGACCACGTGGTTTTTCAGGATTCCTTATACGGCGGAACCAGCAACCTTGCTACTGAGGAGTTTGAAAAATTTGGAATAGAATACAGCTTTGCCAAAGATGCAAAGGCCGATTCTTTAAAAGCCGAAATAAAGCAAAATACGAAAGTGATCTATATCGAGACACCGTCCAATCCTTTGCTCAAGATTACCGATCTTGAAGCGGTGGCAAAAGTAGCCAGGGAACATGACCTCGTAAGTATGATCGATAATACATTTGCATCACCTGTAAATCAAAATCCTATAGATTTTGGAATTGACGTTGTGATTCATTCAGCTACAAAATATATGGGTGGGCACAGTGACATCCTCGCTGGTACGGTGATCTCTTCGGAAGAGAATATCGAAAGGATCTTCCATATGGCCAAGAATTTTGGAGGCAGCCTTAGTGATTATACCGTGTGGCTACTGGAACGCAGTATTAAGACCATGGGGATAAGGGTAAAAGCTCAAAACGAAAATGCCATGAAACTGGCTGAATTTTTAAGTTCTCATGAACAGGTAGCTAATGTGTATTATCCGGGTCTAAAACAACACCCCGATCATGAACTGGCGAAAAGGCAAATGAAGGGTTTTGGAGGGATGCTGTCTTTCGAGCTGGCAGAGAATATTGATGCATCTGCGTTCATGAAAGCATTAGAGCTCATAAAACCTTCAATGAGTCTGGCAGGGGTAGAAAGTACAATTCTGCTGCCATCTCAAACTTCACATGGGCTTTTAAGTGAGGAGGATAGAAGAAAACAGGGAATTAAGGATAACCTCTTAAGATTTTCAGTAGGAATTGAAGAAACAGAAGATCTTATAGCAGATCTTAGTCAGGCCATAGAAAAAACAAAGAAATAAAGAATCAGATTCAAAAGATATGAAATTAGATATACTGGCAGTAGGTTCTCATCCAGATGATGTGGAGTTGAGCTGCTCAGGAACCATCGCTAAAGAGATTGACCGGGGTAAAAAAGTGGGGATCCTGGATCTTACCAGGGGAGAATTGGGAACCAGGGGAACTGCCGAAATAAGGGACAGGGAAGCTAAAGCTGCAGCAGAGGTGCTTGGCGTGAAAATGCGTCACAATTTGGAATTCAGCGATGGATTCTTTGAGAATAATACCGCCCATAAGCTTGAGGTTATTAAAATAATAAGAAAATACAGGCCGGAGATCATTCTTTGCAATGCGGTAGAAGACCGGCATATAGACCATGGGAAAGGTGCGAAACTGGTGAGCGAAGCCTGCTTTCTAAGCGGATTGAGAAAGATCGAAACCATAATGGAAGGGAATAGACAGGAAGCATGGAGACCTAAACATGTATTTCATTATATCCAGTGGAAAAACCTGAAACCAGATTTTGTGGTAGATATTTCGGGATATCTCGATAAAAAATTAGAATCGGTTCTGGCCTATAGATCACAGTTCTTTGACGAGAACAGTAAGGAACCAGAAACCCCGATTTCCAGTAGTAACTTTCTGGATAGCATAACTTACCGTGCTCAGGACATGGGTAGACTGATCAACACTCAGCATGCCGAGGGCTTTACCGTGGAGAGAAATGTCGCGGTAGATTCGATATTTGATCTTATTTAATTGAAATTTTTTCTTTGCGAAATAGTTGAAATAACTTACATTTGCATCCGCTAATCAAATGGTGGTTGTAGCTCAGCTGGTTAGAGCGCCGGATTGTGGTTCCGGAGGTCGCCGGTTCGAAACCGGTCTTCCACCCAGAAGCAGAAGCCTCTCTGAAAAGAGAGGCTTTTTTTGTGGAATAAAATGAAAAAGATAGATAGGTAAGACCGGTGAGAAGCCTGTATTGAGCGAGGTCGAAGTGAAACCGGTCTTCCACCCAGAAGCAGAAGCCTCTCTGAAAAGAGAAACTTTTTTTGTGGAATAACTTTACCGTCAAGCTGTCCCGAGGCACAGGGAGTTTCAGCTTTTGAGGTAGAAATAAATCCTGTAATAAATTCAGGATGAATTTTTATAAAATAAGTTTTAGGGAATAATTTCAGATTTCGTTTGATGAAATCCTATTTTTACAAAAATCATTTTTCAGCTATGAACTCCAGAGAAGATCAGCTTAAAGCATTCGATAGATTATTAACCATCATGGACGAACTCCGGGAACAATGCCCATGGGACCGTAAGCAAACCATGGAGTCGCTAAGACATCTAACTATTGAGGAAACCTACGAACTTGGCGATGCGATCCTGGATAAGGATATGCAGGAGATCAAAAAGGAACTGGGAGATGTTTTGCTGCATTTGGTCTTCTACGCCAAAATAGGCAGTGAAACCAATGATTTTGATATCGCAGATGTAGCAAATAGTATCTGTGATAAATTGATAGACCGGCATCCACATATCTATGGAGATGTTGAGGTGGCCGATGAAGAAGAGGTAAAAAAGAACTGGGAAAACCTGAAATTAAAAGAAGGTAAGAATAGTGTCCTGGAAGGAGTGCCAAGATCACTGCCCGCGATAGTAAAAGCTAACCGGATACAGGATAAAGTTGCCGGGGTAGGTTTCGACTGGGAGGAGCCACAACAGGTTTTTGAAAAATTAAAAGAAGAACTGGAGGAGTTGCAACATGAAGTAACTTTAGATAATAAGGATGAAATAGAGGCCGAATTTGGCGATGTTCTCTTCTCTATGGTTAACTATGCCCGTTTCCTTAAGGTAAACCCGGAGAACGCCCTGGAACGAACAAATAAGAAGTTTATTAAACGCTTCCAGTACCTTGAGGAAAAAGCGAAGGAGAGAAACAAAGCTTTAAAGGATATGACCCTGGCTGAAATGGATTTCTTTTGGAACGAAGCGAAAAAACAGTGATCAGGCAGAAAAAACAATAAAATCTTTAAGTATCGCCACGCCAGAGTAATCAAGGTTGTGGCTTATCCATTCCAGTGTTTTTCTGTTATAAAAGAAGACATGAGTTAAGTCATTTTTATAATGCCAATCCTGGAATTCTACAGACTCTTTCCATACCTCGGTTTTGCAATATAATTTGCCATGCTCCTTGAGCAGTGAGCGTAATAATTTAAATTCCTGCAGAGGGTTTTTGAAGTGTTCCATCACTTCACAGCAAACTATAAAATCGAATTTCTTCTTGAGGGCACTTCTGTTTGGGTTAAAAAAAGGATCGTATAGTTCCAGGGTATAACCACTTTTTCTTAGCTCTGTGGTGATCACCGGCCCGGTACCGCATCCAAAATCAAGGCCGCTGGAATTACGGTCAAAATCTGCCCGGATTCTTTTTACGATAGGGGAAACAAAATGAATATATCCCGGGTCGTTAACATCGTTGTTATGCAGACTGTATCTGAATTTTTCTGCCTGTGGTGAAAGATAAAATTTTGGGGAAAGTAAAATTGCCCTGCAACTTACACATTGCAAATATTCCCGTTCCTTAACCGTCTGGAACTTCCGGGTTTCGCAATTGCATAAACTGCAAGGCATTTCCATGTTTTAGTATAAAGACTTGATCTTTCTGAGTTTCTCTTTCCAGACCTCCAGATCTGCCTTATGATTTTCTATGTTCTTATGAACGTCCTGTACCAATGGATTTTTATCATCCACATTAGAAAAGAATTGCAGGTTATTTTCCAGTTGCCTTATCTCGGCCTTGGTTTCCTCTATCTTTTTAGTTAAGAAATAATGTTCGTTTCTAATTTTCTTATCATCATCGGCATTATCCAGGGCCTGAACTTTATTCTCATATTTCATCATTTCAGCCTTAGTATTATCAATATCCATTTTCTTGAATAATTGATCCAGGGCCTTGTTGAATTTACCTTCAATAAATCGTTTGTTGTAAGGGATTTTCCCAACCTCTTTCCAGGCATTGATCTGCTCCTTGATCTTTGGAAGATCTTCCTTTTTATTCCCACTTAATTCAATAGCTTTTACCTTATCCAGGATCTCTTTCTTCTTTTCAAAAGCTTCAATCTCTTCCTTATTATCTTCGTTGCGCTGGGCGTGCATACGATCGAAGTAATGATTACAGGCTTTTTTGAATTGCTTCCAGACCTTATCACTATCCTTTCTGGGCACATGACCTATTTTCTTCCAGTCTGCCTGGATCTTTTTCATTAATGGAGTGACGGTTTTAAAATCATCACTATCCTTATTATCCTCTGCGATCTGGATAAGTTCTTTCTTCTTTTCCAGGTTTTCGTATTGCTGCTTCTTCAGATTCTTATAAAAAGCATTCTTCTTTCGGTTGAACTTTCTAACATTCTCTTTAAAGACATTCCAGGTTTCCTGGTTTTTACTCCTGGGAACCTTGCCGGCATTAAAAAATTCTTCCCGAAGGGCTTCGATCTCCTTGATTTTTTGCTGCCATTTATTATGACTGTCAAAATCCTCCTGCGCGATTTCCCTGATCTTATCTATGATCTCTCTTTTGCGCTCCCAGTTCTTTTCATATTCCTCATCCAGCTGGTTGAAATATTCCTGCCTCTTATCATGAATTTTCTTAGTGGCATTACTGAATCTTTCCCAGATATCTTCCCGGTATTCTTTGGCGACAGGACCAAGTTCTTCCTTCCACATCTTATGCAACATTTGAAGTTCCCGGAAAGCACGGTTGGTATTTTCCTCCTGCACCAGCTCTTCTGCGCGGTCTATAACCTTTAACTTTTGCTCAAGATTATGTTTAAAATCCAAATCTCTGAATTCCCTGTTCAAATGAAGAAAATCATAGAAATTCTCTACATGATGGTGATAGGTGTTCCAGACATTATTGTATTTGTCCCGGGGGATTGGCCCGGCCGTACGCCATTTTTCCTGGATCTCTTTAAAATGATTATAGGTGGTGTTGATGTTTTCTTCAACACCCAGTAAACCTTTTAGCTCTTCAATAAGATCCAGTCTTTTTTGAAGATTTTCATTAAGGTCCTTTTTAAGTCTCTTGTAATAGTCGTTTCTTTTCTCCTTATAATCGAAATAAAGAGAACTAAACCGCTTTTTCAGCGGAGTAGAGTAGTGGAAATCGATGATATTGCCGCCATCTGCAAGAAAATCTTCTTTCTTTTCTTCCATTTCCTCATCAAACTTGGCATTGAATTCTGAGCGGATCTCTGCTACATGCTCTTTGATCGCCTGGACTTTCTCATTTTTCAGAAGTTTTTCCAGCTCATCTGCCAGCGCCTCCATGGTCATGGAGTGATAATCCTTTTTCTCTATATCATGGCGCTCATTGGCACTTTCATCTTCACTGTCTTCGGCCACGGCACTTTCCATATCCTCCTCATGGTTATTGCCGCTAGTTCTTTTATGTTCTCCAACCACAGCCTCGGCTATATCACTATCCAGGTCTTCGTCATCATCATCATCTTCTACAACCTGATTTTTTGAAGCAGATTCTGAAACCATGGCATCTTCATGATCTGTAGATTCTGAAATCTTCTTTTCTTTTTTTTGCTTCTCTTCCGTATCTTCTTTGGCTATTTTCGGCTCCTTGAAAAATGGATTTTCCACTTCCTGATCTTCCTCGATATCCATATATGGATCACTTTCAGGATCTTCTTTCTCGCGTGACTTTTGATCTGAAGTTGCCTGCCCGGAAGCCGATTCGTCCAGCATGGCATCTTCATGATCTGTGCTGTCTTCTTTCACTGCAGAATCTGAATCTACCCCTTTATCTGAAGTGTTCTTAGTATTTTCTTTTGATTGGTCACCAACAGACTCTGTCGACATCTTTTCCTTATTCTCCTCTAAAGAGTTTTCATCCGACTTTTTTGCGCCAATTGGCTTATTAGGGTCTTCGGAAGAAAGCTCCTTTTTCTTGTTCTCATTTTCTTGCTGTGACATATATTTCAATGTTAGGGTTCCTCAAAATCTATTATTTCTGAAAGATAACAACTCCCCTAAAATTGGACAAGCGAATGGTTTTATTTATATGGCCGGAATCAGGTATTTATTGGGTTTATTCAGGAATTCCAAATATCCCAGGCGCGTTCTGCCTGAAACTTTAACATCTCCAGACCATTCAAGGTTTCTGCACCATTATCTGCAGCTAACTTCATAAATTGAGTCACGGCGGGATTATAAATAAGGTCAAAAACAAGATGTTCACTGGTGATGTGCTGATATGGGATCTCTGGAGAGGCATTTACCTCAGGAAAGGTTCCCAGCGGGGTGGTATTTACTATCAGCAGATATTTATTGAGGATGTCTTTATCGAGTTCATCATAAGATAACCTGGCATTCCCGGGCTTACGGGAAACGAACTTATAATTAATGTCGAGAATATCCAGGGCATAAGCAACCGCCTTGGAGGCTCCACCTGTTCCAAGAATAAGTGCAGATTTATGTTGCGGCTTTAAGCCAGGCTTTAATGCTTCCAGAAATCCCCAGTAATCGGTGTTATGACCGGTCAGGCTTCCGTCTCTTTCAAATTTGATTGTATTTACTGCCTGTATCTTTTTTGCGTGTGGATCCAGGTGATCCAGATAGGGAATGATCGCTTCTTTATAAGGAATGGTGACATTGAGCCCGGCAATCACATTGTTTTGTATCACTTGCTGAAACTGCTCAATTTCAGGAATGTCAAAATTGCGGTATTTATCTTCTAAATATTCTTTCCTGAATTTGTCAGAAAAATACTTTCTGGAAAAAGAATAGTCTATATTTTTTCCAATAAGACCAAAGGTTCTCATCGCGCGGAATTTTTATTTTCATACCAGGCCAGTCCCAATACGATAAATATACCTATCAATATAAAGAATATAGCCAGCCAGGTTTCACCAAGATCAAATTGAGGAAAATAACGGTCATAATTATCAATGATCTTATTGCCCTCGCGATCAATTAATACTTCCCCTTCCTTATTCAGTTTAAAGATCTTTTCTTTCCAGGGCCAGACAACCCCTAAAGATCCTGTGATAAAGCCAATGATCATGGCATAGGTCTGCTTTTTTCTTTTCTTCAGGACATAACCCAGCAGGTGCGAAAGTGAGACCAGCCCGGCAAGGGAGCCCGTGGCAAAAACCATGAGCACCTGTAGCATTCTCATTCTTTCGGCATTATCCAGGAAGTCAAAATCCAGAACGAAAATTTCAGCTATGGTATCGTACAGGGCATTTACTGAATCTACAAGCAGCAGAACATAATTACCCAGGAGTATTAGGATAAAACTGCCCGATAATCCTGGCAGGGTCATTCCAGATACACTTATCATTCCGCAGACAAAAACGAACCAGAGATTATCATTTTCACGTGCAGGTTCCAGAAAACTTATTCCTATACCTGCGATGATTCCAAGAATGGCAAAAACAATGGAATTTTTGTCCCATTCATCAAAATCCCGGCTTATATAGTAAATAGACCCTATGATCATCCCAAAAAAGGAAGACCATACATATAATTCATAATGAATAATTAGATAATCCAGGATCTTGGATACGCTAAAATAACTAATAAGCATCCCCAGGATTAACAATACCAGGAATTTCCCATTTGTATATCTGTATAAGCTGCTGAATCTGCCTGAGATGAGCAGTTTAAAAGCTTTAAGATTTATTTTTTGAAGGGAATAAATGAATTCCTCATAAAAACCCGCAACAAAAGCAACCACACCGCCAGAGACTCCCGGAACCTTATTCGCCGCGCCCATAGCAAGACCCTTAAGAACAAGCAGGATCTTATCTGTGAATGTCCTAGTTTGCTGCATCTGGAATATCAGAGTTTTTACCGGCTACCATTTCAAGAATGATAATGAGGAGAAATCCTGCCAGCATCAATAAGATCGACCAGAGGGTTTGAGGATCTCCATCGAAATTCCATGGTAGCACAGAGGTATCGCTTATTACTACTTCCTTTTCGCCATAAGTCTCGGTTTCCAGAACTTTTTTCCAAGGCCAGATCTTATTCAGGGAACCAGCGATAAAACCGGTAAGAACGGCGAGGGTAATATTGCTATAATGTACAAAAAGCCACTTCAGGACCTTGGAAAAAGTAAGTAAGCCAAAGACAGCTCCCAGTCCCACGATACCTAAGGTCTTAACGTCAAAATCATGGGCCGCTTCAGTAACAGATTTATAAGCACCAAGCAGTACTAATATAAACGCTCCAGAGATTCCCGGAAGGATCATAGCACAAACCGCTATGGCACCAGCGAAAAACAAAAACAGGTAACTTGTGTTAGCAGAAAGAGGTGGTAGGCTTACGATATAAAAAGCTACAGCAGCACCCAGCACCAGGGCCAGGATTATCTTAAAATTCCATTTGGGGATCTGTTTGGCTACAAACCAGATACTGGCTATAACCAGTCCAAAAAAGAAAGACCAGATGAGAACAGGATGATTTTCAAGCAGGTAATTTGCCAGGCGCATCACCGTAAAAATGCTGATAAGAATTCCGCTGAAAAGGGCAAGAATAAAATTCCCGTTCAACTCCTGCCACATGGCCGAAAAACCTCTTTCTTTCCAGGTGGTCAAAAGCGATGGATTCACACCGCTTATGGTAGAGATTAATTCCTCATAGATCCCTGAAATGAATGCGATCGTACCTCCCGATACCCCGGGAACCACATCTGCAGCACCCATGGCCATTCCCTTAAAAGTCACCTTTAGGTAATCCAAAAAACTTCGTTGCATCTGGCTCTTTTATCAATTCGCCCAAAGGTAGCAAAATTACTAAGAGAGCTTAACGAAGGAATTTATAATTTGTTTTACGCTTTTACGGTCAAAAATATTAGGAAATAGCTCCTCGATAATAATATAATATTCAGAATCTATCTTCAGGCCATTGTTTAAATGGAAGTATCCTTTTTCACCTTTGTTGGTAAGGAAAAATAAACCTGCCAGGCGGTATTCAATTTCCGCGGTATTAGGGTAAAATTCCAGTGCCTGCAACATACTGCTTATGGCAGTTTCATACTCGCCTAAGCCAACCAGAATATCACATCTTTTGATCCAGGTTTCCAACTCATAATTTCCCAGGTCAAGGCTCTTTTTATAACCCTGTTCGGCTTCTTCGAAGAAATTTAGCCTGCTGTTTATCTTTGCATACCTTTTCCAGTAAAGCACATTCTCTTCATCAATATTAATTGCTTTGTTGATGTAATAAAGCGCCTTCTGAAAATTTAGTTTTTTAATGTAGAAATCGGTGATCGCGATCCAGCCTTTATCTAGCAAAGGATCTTCATGCACCGTTTGTTTGTAGTTCTTGAGCGCCAGGTCTTCACAACCTAGTTTTTCAAAACATTTACCTATCCTCAAATAGGCAAAGGAAGTTGGGTCATCAAGCTCCAGGGTAATATTATAGTTTTCTATAGCTTCGTTATAGCGCTTAAGTTTCTCCAGTACTTTTCCTTTTTCAAGATAAGCTCCAACAAACCTGTCATCACTAATAATCGCGAAATCAAAGGCAGCCAGTGCTTTACTGTAATCTTTAAGGTCAAAATACTGCTTACCTACCTGGTGCCAGGCAACTTCACAATAGGGATTTTTATTGAGGTATAAATTCAGATAATCAATTGCTTCAGTTTTCTGGTCCAGAAAATCGAAACAATACATGATATTATATAAAGCTGAATAGTCCTCTTCATCTGCCTCCAGGCATTTCATAAAACTATATTTCGCATTCTCAAAATCTTCCAGAAAGAGATATTCCATCCCTATAAGGGAGAAAATTTCAGCATCTTCCAGGGTGATCTCAAGTGCTGCCTGAAGCATGGTAATAGCCTCGGCATGCATATCCCTTTTAGAATATATCTGCGCCTTCTGAATATAGATTTCCTCATTCGAGGTCTCTAATTCTTTAAGTTCGTTTAAGATCCCATCGGCAAGGTCCAGTTTATCTTCAAAAACAAGGATCTCTACCTTAAACAACCTAAGGTTTACCGAAGTAGGATGTTGGGCAAGGCCCATTTTCACCGCCTTTTTGGCCAGGGCTATCTTGCCGTTTTCCAGGTAGTGATTGATAATGTTTTCAAATTCGTTCGAATCAAAAAATAAAACATCATTGGTTTTAAGCATGGATTCAAAGCGGGAAAGTGAGAAATTATCTTCTTCGTTATGGCTTAGTTGCATAAGAGAGTGATTAAGGGATTTCTACTGTACTAAAGTTATAAATGATTAAAAGCGATTTGGGAATGACAGTTGATTGTTGTTAACAAATTAATTAACATTCCTTTATAATTTACTCTATCTCCCTGAGTATGTCAACAATAATGCCACAACCTTTCAATATTTCTTGGTCAGTGATGGTTAGGGGCGGAGTTAGCCGTACGGCCCGTTTCTCGAAAAGAAGCCAGAAAAGAATAAGTTGTGACTCCTTGGCTTTCAGGACAAGTTGATCGGCAATTTCGGCAGATTTCATGATCAACGCAAGCATTAATCCTTTTCCCCTGATTTCTGTTATTAGTGGATGTTGAAGGTTTTTTCTTATTAATTCTTCTTTTTCGAGGGTTCTTTTGATGAGATTGGTTTCAGTAATCTCTTTTAAAGTGGCTAAGGCGGCGGCGGCGATAAGCGAATTGCCGCCAAAAGTGGTAATATGCCCTAACTTGGGATTATCCATCAAAAGATCCATTAGATCTTCTGAAGCTGAAAAAGCACCAATAGGTAAACCACCGCCCATTCCTTTTCCCATAACCACGATATCTGGCACTATCCCAAAATTCTGAAAACCGAAAAGCTCTCCTGTCCTTCCAAAACCGGGTTGAATTTCATCAAGGATCAGCAAGGCACCTACTTCCTCGCATCTGGTTTTTACCTTTTTGAGATAGTCGTTGCCAGGCATTATAAAACCGGCCCCTCCCTGTATGGTTTCCAGGATCACCGCTGCAGTTGAAGAGGTTATAGAAGCTATATGATCAATATTATTGAATTCTATAAAGGATATATTACCAACCAGCGGACGAAAAGGTTTTACTCTTTCCTCGAAATCCATCAGGCTTAAAGATCCCATCGTGTTACCGTGATAGGCACCTTTAGCAGCAATGATCTCTGATCTGCCGGTGGCACGCCGGGCAAGTTTCATCGAACCTTCTATAGCCTCGGTCCCGGAGTTCACCAAGTAAGTCTTATTCAAGGGGTCTGGTAAATGTTCTGAAAGTAGTTTGCTGAGTTCTACAGCTGGTTTTTGAGCATATTCACCATAGACCATCACATGCAGGTATTTATCTGCCTGTTCTTTAATGGCATTGATTACCCGCGGGTGTGAATGCCCCAGGCTGCAGGCTGAGACCCCGGCTACAAAATCAAGGTGTTTTTTACCATCTGTGGTGATGATATATGAACCTTTCGCGTGGTCAACTTCCAAAGCCAGAGGATGTGGCGTAGTCTGCGCCTGATATTTTAAAAAATCTTCTTTCAATTTACTGAACCTTATCGGTTTGAATTTTTAAAGTGTCGGCCTTGTTTGGATTTATCTTTAAAGAATCAGATGATTTCCTGCTTTTAAATTTCAGTGAATCGATTTTCCTGTTCTTTAAAACTTTTGGATTCAATCTTGAATTCTTATCCAGCAGCAGGTCATCTTCGTCTCTTTCTTCAAAGAACTCTTCCGGCTCATCAGGTAAAGCGATACCCTGGATCTTCGTCAATTCGGGATCTTCCTCCCCGGCAAATAAACCTTCCTTATCGAGAATTCGCTCCTCTCCTCGCCAGTTGAATCCCTGGAGTCTTCGCGCATTTGGAGGAAATTCTTCTTCAGGAGTCAGTTTACCGTCAACCTGTCTGTAATAATAAATATCTGTCATCTGCTGATCTTCGAAGAATATTTCCACCGAGCTGGCCAGAGTTTTATTGATACCAATCAATTCCTGGTCATCATTTCGCATGTAATTCAGCGTTTCGGTATTTTTATCAATTACAACTCTTTCTAGCGCGTTATCTGTAAAGAATCCGGTTAATTCTTTCCCCTTCAATTGATTATAACCTTCAATACTATCCTTCTGGATAAGAAATGCATTATTAAAAACTCTTAAAGAGTCGAGTTGCTCAGTATTGGTATTGCTGTGTAAATGAATACTGTCGCCACTCATCTGGTTCAGCCCAGACCAAAGTACCGGTTTGGTACTTCCTTTACTGCTTAGATTGATCAATTTGGTAAGTCCCGATTGCTGGTCTGAGTATATCGAATCACTTTTCCCACTCATAGGATTTTGCCCGCTCTGGTCTTCCTTGAACATGCGCACGTTGTAGTAACCCCTGATTACCCTTTTTTCAGGTTTTCCCGTGACCATGATGGTGTCGCTATGGATAAATAATGTATCTCTTTCCTGAAGACTGGCGGCGAGAGCTCTTTTGGTAATAAATACAGAGTCTTTCTCCCGGTAAACTTCAGCATAATGCCCGGTGATCCTGCTGTTATTAATCGTGTCTATTACTTTGATGTTATTGGTAGCAGAAGCGAATTTTCTTTCCCGGTTAAAATAAAGACTGTCTCCTTTTAAGATACGGTTGTCATAGTTGATCTGAGAATTTTTTACAAAGTAACCATTATCTGCCCTGGTGTCGTAGAACCCTCTTTCACAGTAGACCGTGCTGGTCTCACTTTTTATGGTTGAAGGACCGTACAGGTAGGCATGCCCGCTTTCGGAATAAAAATCCAGTTGTTCAGAATTGATAGTATATTCCGGGTTGGTTACGACCACATTATATTTGAAACTATATTTATTTTCTTCCATGAAGTAGCGGCCTTCTGTACTGGTAAGGACGCTGGCGGTATCTGTTACTTTTCCACCGCTGCGGTAATAGGCTTGCTGTTTAAGACGGTCAAAGAATAAACTGTCTGTCTCCAGGGTGGTCTGAGGTCTTTTCATCTTAACATTTCCGCTGGCAAAAGCGAATTCGGTATTCCCGTTATATTCAGCATACTTACTGGTCATACTTACGCTGTCACCCTGCTGCATTCTAATATTACCATATGCCTTAAAGAAATTCGCTTTTTTATAAAAAACGGCATTATCGCACCACACTTCGATACCATCATGGTCAAAATATACCTGGTTTTCTATTCCGCTTAGAATCAGAGCTCCGGGATACCTTTCTTCATTTTTCAAAGTACGGTCTGAATCGTAATTGATCTCCTGATTTTTCTGGGCCAGGGCCGGGATGGAAATGAGAATAATTAATAGAAAGAAAAAGTAAGTTTTCAAAAAGCTGAATTTTCTTCAAAAGTAGTGATTTTACAATTATCCAATTCTGTTTATACAGCAGATTGGATATCGAAAATTAGGTCAGGACTCTTAACTAAAACATAATTAAATAGAAAAAGGCATAAATCCTTCCCAATTAAACCTGCCTTTAAGAGAATCTTAACCCTATTATCCAAACCATCGGCTTTTTAATCCCGTAAATTTCTATGAAACTAAAAATTGAATTATGAAAAAACCAAAGGTGAAAGTAGATGTGATTGAGGCATCTAGCAAAAAATCGAAGAACAATTCCCGACGGAAGTTCATCAAATTGGGAGGACTTGGAATTGCAGGATCGAGTTTCCTGCTCTATGGTTGTAACGAAGATGATCTTTTTGATCCCGGAGGAGAAAGAGAACGGCCACAACCACAGCCTGAACCAGATCCAGATCCGGAAGTATTCGATCTGGGAAGCGGAGATGTGGGGATCTTAAATTATGCCTATGCATTAGAGCAGCTGGAAGCAGCATTTTATACCCAGGTGAGAGCAGGCGGGTATTATGCCGGAGCACCTCAGGAAGAAAAAGATTTATTTGATGATCTGTATAATCACGAGGTTATTCACAGAGATTTCTTTAAAGTAGCTATTACTGCTGCGGCGGGAGAGGAAAACACGCTCCCGGACCTTGAATTTGATGTTTCCTCAATAGATTTTGATAGCAGGGATTCTGTTCTTGCTACAGCCATGGCACTGGAAGATACTGGTGTTGGTGCATATAATGGTGCGGGAGACAGGATAGCAGATGCAACCTATCTCACCCTTGCCGGAAAAATTGTTTCTGTGGAGGCGAGACATGCTTCCGCAATCCGTTCATTGATAAATCCTGATTCTGCAGACTTTGCAGGAGATGATATCATCGATGAGAATGGTCTTGACCTTGCTTATGATCCATCTGAGGTGTTTGAAATTGCCGGAGGTTTTATTTCTACAGATTTCACAGCAGATAATCTGCCAGAACCAATGACAGGAGCCTAATCTATTAAAATTTTAAAACAATATTATGAGTATTATAAAATTACTGGATGAATTTTCATCTGAAAAATTAACTGCCAGACATTCTTCGAGAAGGGAAATGTTTAATACGTTGGGGTCATTCGGAAAAAAGGCTGCCGCGGCCGCTATACCTTTTGGATTGGCGACCTCTGGAAAAGCCAGAGCTGCAACTGCGGCTTTCTTTCAGGAAAACTCAGCGGTGAGTGCCTTGCAACTGGCTTTAACCCTTGAATATCTGGAGGCTGAATTTTATATCAAAGCACTGGATTCTGGGGTGATTCCCGGAGGATCACGAGCTGAAAAAGTTTATATGCAAATTTCCAAACATGAAACAGCACATGTCGATTTTCTTAAAGCGGGTCTGGAAGGAGCAGGAGCAACTCCGGTAGAATCACCAACCTTCGATTTTACCGCGGGAGGTGCTTTCGATCCTTTCAATGAAAACAATACCGGTCAGGAAACGGCTTATGCCCAATTACTGGCTTTGGCGCAGGCTTTCGAAGATACAGGTGTGAGGGCCTATAAAGGCCAGGCAGCCAATCTAATGGGAACAGCATTCCTTGAGCCGGCTTTACAAATCCATTCGGTTGAAGCCAGACACGCTTCTGAAATCAGAAGGATACGTGGCCTGGAAGGTTGGATCACCTTAGATAACAGAGGTGAAGGTATGCCGGAAGCGACACAAGCTGTATATGATGGTGAGGCGAATGTAACTCAGGGTGGTGTGGATCTTACCACACTTTCTTATGCAGATCCTATAATTGGAGATCTAACAGAAGCCGTGACCCAGGCTTTTGATGAGCCAATCACCGCTGAAACCGCTACGGCGATAGCCGGATTGTTCATTGTGGATGAAGGCTAAAAGTAAACTTCAAATCATAAAAAAACCCTCTGATCAGAGGGTTTTTTTATGATTAATGATCAACTAACGGTTGATCGTTTGCTTTCTGTCTGGTCCTACCGATACCACAGTAATTGGCGTTTCGAGTTCTTTTTCAAGGAATTCAACGTAATCATTGAATTCTTTTGGCAGGGAAGAGGCATCTGTCATTTTAGTAAGATCTTCTTTCCATCCTTTAACCTCTGTATAGATAGGTTCAAGATTTTCAGGTTCAATATTATATGGAAGGTGCTTAATTTCCTCACCTTTATATTTATAGGCAGTACAAACCTTTAAGGTTTTGAAGCCACTAAGCACATCTCCTTTCATCATGATCAACTGGGTAATCCCGTTTACCTGTACAGCATATTTTAAAGCTACCAGGTCGAGCCAGCCACAGCGTCTTTTCCGGCCGGTGGTCGCGCCAAATTCATTCCCGACACGTCCCATAGTTTCTCCTACTTCATCAAAAAGTTCAGTAGGGAAGGGGCCACTCCCAACTCTTGTAGTATAGGCTTTAAAGATCCCGAAGGCCTCACCAATTTCCCTTGGAGCTACACCAAGACCTGTACATGCTCCGGCAGCGGTAGTATTCGATGAAGTTACATATGGATAAGTTCCAAAATCTATATCCAGAAGAGATCCCTGGGCACCTTCAGCAAGGATGGTTTTCCCGCTTTTCATGGCTTGATGCAGGTATTCCTCACTATCAATAAAGGTAAGTTCTTTCAAGCTTTCCACCGCATTGCAGAATTCTTTTTCTAGTTCCTGAAGATCATATTGTACATCCACGTCATAGAATGCGATCATCTTTTCATGTTTGTCTGCCAGGGCACGATATCTGTCTTTCCAGTCTTCCAGTTCAAGATCTCCAACACGCAGGCCGTTTCTTCCTGTTTTGTCCATATAAGTAGGACCAATCCCTTTTAGGGTGGATCCAATCTTTGCTTTTCCTTTGGAAGCCTCAGAAGCCGCATCCAGCAATCTGTGGGTTGGAAGAATAAGATGGGCCTTTCTGGAAATGATCAGTTTTGACTTGTAGTCAATATTATGTTTAGCAAGATTATCCAGCTCTTTCTTAAAAATTACCGGATCTATTACAACTCCATTCCCAACCAGGTTAATACTGTCATCATGAAAGATTCCCGAAGGTATGGTATGTAAAACATGTTTTTGCCCATCGAATTCCAGGGTATGCCCGGCATTTGGACCACCTTGAAAACGTGCAATAATATCGTATTTGGAAGTAAGAACGTCAACTATTTTTCCTTTTCCTTCGTCCCCCCATTGAAGACCTAGTAGTAAATCTACTGCCATGAATTTTTGAACTTAATTGGTTGATTTTTTATTTCCGTAAAAGTAAAGAGAATGTTTTTTGATCTCAATATCAAAAACCTCTTCTATGGTTTGTTTGATACTTTGTATTCTGGGATCGCAAAACTCAATAACCTCGCCGGTATCGGTAAGAATTATATGATCATGCTGGCGGTCAAAATATGACTTTTCATATTGCGCCTGGTTTTGTCCAAACTGATGCTTCCTAACCAATGCACATTCTAATAATAATTCAATAGTATTATATAAAGTGGCGCGGCTCACCCGATATTTCTTGTTCTTCATTTTTATATAAAGAGACTCAATATCAAAATGGTCATCAGAGTTATATATCTCCTGAAGAATAGCGAATCTTTCCGGGGTTTTCCGGTGTCCTTTTTCTTCAAGATATTTGGTGAAAACGTTTTTAACGACCGCCTGATCGTTTTTATTTACGACTTTTTTGCTCATAATTTGCTGTACAAAGGTAAAAGTTTATTCACGGCTAACCTTGTCTATCCCGTTAATTTTTTTAAGCCTTTGGATGATGGTATTCAGGATATTATTATTCTTTACTACCAAAGTGATCCGGCCGCTGAAAACTCCGTCTGAACTATCGAAATTAAGGTTTTTCATGTTTACGTGCAGGTTGCTGGAGATTTCCCGAGTCACCTCACTTACCAGACCAAGATTGTCTATTCCTTCAAGATTAATAACCGCCTTGAAGTCCTGCTGTGAACTGTCTATCCACTTTGCCTGGATGATTCTGTATGCGTAATTACTTTGCAGCTGCAGGGCGTTGGGACAATCTTTTTTATGCACCTTAATACCATCGTTCACAGAGATAAAGCCAAATACATTATCCCCGGGAATAGGGTTGCAGCAATTAGATAGTTTATATTCAAGTTTCTCCTCTTCTTTACCAAAGACAAGCTGATCATATTTTGCTGTAAAATCTTCGTTGTCTAGCTCGGTTGAAATCTGAGGTTTCTTGATCTTGCTTTTAAAATAACTAACCAGGGAATTGCTTCTTGAATTGGCAAAATCCTTCAGCATTTTATTGTCGATCTTGCCTATCCCCACCCGGTAGAACAGATCCAGACTGGTTTTTAAATTGAAAAAGACGACCAGTTCATTAATAGACTTTTCATTGAACTGTATCTTCTGTGCTTTCAGCTTTCTCGCAAGAACTGCCTTTCCTTCTTCGGCGATCTCTTTTTTCTCCTCTTTTAAAGAAGATTTAATCTTCGCTCTTGCTCTGGCCGTAGTAGCATAATCCAGCCAGTTAATATTAGGTTTGGCGTTGTCTGAAGTTATAATATCAACCTGGTCGCCGCTTTTTAACTCATGGCTAAGGGGTACGAGTTTATTATTCACTCTCGCGCCACGGGTATGCAGTCCAATTTCTGTATGTATACTGAAGGCAAAATCCAGTGGAGTAGAGCCTTTTGGTAAAGACTT
Source organism: Christiangramia sabulilitoris (assembly GCF_007050985.1). Taxonomy (GTDB): domain Bacteria; phylum Bacteroidota; class Bacteroidia; order Flavobacteriales; family Flavobacteriaceae; genus Christiangramia; species Christiangramia sabulilitoris. Next base: position 655,461 of record NZ_VHSF01000001.1, on the reverse strand, counting down.
CAGATCTCCCTGCGGTGTAAAGACAAAGATCTCCTTGGAATACAGGTTTAATTTAAATTGCTCTACAAAATCCACCGCATTTACATCCGGGCTTTCAAGGGCTTCCTGTAACCTGGTAACCCATTCTTCAAAACCTCTTTCTTCCTTATTATTATCTCCCTGCTTATATTTATAATGCGCGGCATAACCTTTTTCGGCGATCTCATTCATCCGCTCACTTCTAATCTGGACCTCAACCCAGCGCCCTTTAGGCCCCATTACGGTGATATGCAAAGCTTCATAACCGGTGGATTTCGGTGAAGATATCCAGTCTCTAAGTCTTGTAGGGTTAGGTCTGAAGTGATCTGTAACTATGGAATATATTTTCCAGGCCAGGAATTTTTCCTGTGAGGGATCACTGCGATAAATAATCCTGATAGCGAACTTATCGTAGATCTCATCAAAATCGATATTCTGAGCTTTGATCTTTCGGTTTATCGAATAAATCGATTTTGGCCTGCCTTTAATATTATAATCCAGGTCTTCCTTATCCAAAGAATCCTGGATCACCCGGCTAAATTCCTTAATATAAGCATCCTGGTCTTCCTTACTTTCCTTGATCCTGGTGAGTATATCGTGGTAAACCTCCGGTTCGGTATATTTTAAACCGAGGTCTTCAAGTTCTGTTTTGATGTTATACAGACCAATCCTGTGGGCCAGTGGTGCATAAATATAAAGGGTTTCCGAAGCTATTTTAACCTGTTTGTCTGGACGCATGGCATCCATGGTTTGCATATTATGAAGCCTGTCTGCGATTTTAATAATAATAACCCTCACATCGTCATTAAGGGTAAGAAGCATTTTCCGGAAATTCTCTGCCTGTAGCGAAACATCTTTATCTTTCTTAAGGCTGGAAATCTTGGTAAGGCCGTCTACGATCTTGGCGACGGTTTCCCCAAACATCTTCCTAATATCTTCCAGGGTATACCTGGTATCTTCTACCACATCGTGTAGCAGAGCTGCAGAAATTGAAGTAGCGTCCAGACCAATTTCTGAAGCCACAATTTTAGCCACGGCAATAGGATGAAAAATATAAGCTTCACCAGATTTTCTGCGCTGGTCTTTGTGTGCGTCCACAGCTGTATCAAACGCTAAACGGATTAATTTTTTATCATCGTCGCTCAGGGTTTGATAACTTATGCGCAACAGCTCTTTATACTGTCTGGCAATTTGCTTGTTTTCTTTTACTATAGCCGCCTCTGTCATAGGTTAAAAATACAATTAAGATTAAAAGGAAACAACTAGTGCCCGGTCTTTAGATTGCGATACCGCTGTAAGAGACTGGGGTGAGAGTAATGTACAAAAATATAGGCTTTATGCGGGGTTAAATTACTTAATGTGTTTTTAGATAATTTTTTCAAACTGGAGATTAAAGAATTGCCATTAAAAGTGGCTTTGGCATAATTATCTGCCTGGTACTCAAATCTACGAGACATATAGTTCATAATAAGGCCGGTAACTTCAGAAATTGGACTGTATAAAATCCCAAATGCAACCAAACCAATATGGAAACTTGGTTGTGATACACTTAGGGCTTCAGAAAGTAGCGGGTTGCCAACGAATAACGATAGTAACCAGAGAGTAAACCCGGTGGTAAGGATGGAAGCCAGCAGGTTTGCAATAATATGGTTCTTTTTATAATGTCCAACTTCATGAGCCAGGACAGCAACGATCTCATCCTCTTCCAGGTCATTAATAAGTGTATCGTAAAGGGTAATTCTTTTTTCACTTCCAAATCCTGAAAAATAAGCATTAGCCTTAGTGCTCCTTTTTGAGCCATCTATCACAAAAATATTGTCCAGTTTAAAACCAACCTTTTGGGCATATTGTTCAATCTTTGTGCGCAATGAGCCCTTTTCCAATGGTGTTTGTTTGTTAAAAAGGGGTACAATAAGTTTTGCATAGAACATATTCATAAAGACAATGAAAACTGCGATCAGGATCCAGGCATACCACCAGAAATTATCGCCGGCTATCTGATAGAACCACACTATAAGCGCTAAAATACCACCTCCAATAACCGCAGTCATGGCCAGCCCTTTTAATTTATCCAGAATAAATGTCTTTTTGGTGGTCTTATTAAAACCATATTTTTCCTCGATCACGAAGGTGCTGTACCAGGAAAAAGGAGTTGTGAGTATATCACTTCCCAGCATTATAATGCCAAAGAAAATAAGCGCAATCCAAACAGGATTGTCTGAGATATTTCTGGCGATCGTATCTACATAAGCGAAACCTTCGAAAAATATAAAAGCCAGGGTGAGAAGTACAGAAAAGGTACTGGAAATTAATCCAAATCTGAACCTCTCTTTTTTATAGCGCTGTGATTTTTCATATTCCTCCTTTTCGTATACATCAGCAAGTTCTGTCGGAATGGGGTCATCAAAGTGTTTGGCATTAATCGCATCCAGGAACTTATCAAAAATAAAATCGATAATAATAATGCCAATAATGATATAAAATAGAGTTTCTGCAGTCAAGGGGATCAGGTTTGTGACGTATAAGTAATTCGTTGTCTTTTCGCCTCAAAAATAAGAATTCCTGCGGCGACAGAAACATTCATGGAGTCTATTTCTCCGTGCATGGGAATAAGAATATTTTGGGTGGAATTATCCAGCCATTCGTCACTAAGGCCTGTAGCTTCTGTACCCATTACTATAGCAGTAGGACCAGTAAAATCTACCTCGTGATAAGGCTGGGATGCCTGTAAAGCGGCAGAAAAGATATTGATATTTTGTTGCTGTAAAAATTTGATGATTTCAGAGGTTGTTCCTGTTGCGATCTTATTAGTAAAAATGCAACCTACGCTGCTCCTGATGATGTTAGGGTTATAAAGGTCGGTTTTAGGATTGGCTATGATTACCGCATCTACGGCCGCGGCATCTGCAGTTCTTAGAATTGCACCGATATTTCCCGGTTTCTCTGGAGCTTCTGCTACCAGAATAAGCGGATTGGATTGGCGAAATTCTAAATTTTCTAAAAGGTGATTTTTAGTTCTGAATACCGCCATAATACCTTCAGTACTTCCGCGATAAGCGATCCTCTCATATACATCTCCCGTAAGTTCAGTAATTACAGCCGGTTGTTCTGTATTAATTTTCGAGAACTTTAAAAGTTGTTCAAAATCGACCTTTTCTGGTAAGAAGTAAAAATGAAGCGGGGAGTAGCCACCTTTCAGGGCAAGGGATATTTCCCTGAGGCCTTCCACTACGAATAAACCTTCCTTTTTGCGGTTCCTGGATTTTTCCTGCAGCTGAATCAGCCATTTGATTTCTTTATTCTGCGGGCTGCTGATCTGTTTTAACATAGGCGTAAAATTACGTAGATAATAGGCATAAAAAAAGTTGCCTGAAACCAGAAATGACGTCATCCTGAATTTATTTCAGGATCCCTAAAGATCAATTATTTAATCTAAAGCGAAACTGCCAGGAGTTTCAGACGTACGTGTCCTGATTTCAGACAACCTTAAAATTTCAGAGAAAACTATTCTCCTTCCTGCTCTTCGTATTTTTTTGAATATCTCTTCCAGAGCTCAGTCTGGTGTGTTGCCAGACTTATTTCCCTGCCATCAATAAATGCATGGGAAAGTATGTTGCCACGCATATCCAAAGCATCACCTTCAGAAATAAATAAGGTTGCAGATTTACCTTCTTCCAGGCTTCCATAATTTTCATCTATGCCAAGGATCTTTGCCGTATTCAAAGTAATGAGCTTTAAAGCATCTTCCTTATTCATCCCGAATGCTGCTACAGTACCGGCATAAAAAGGGATATTCCTGGTGTTCATTCTCTCCATTTGCCCGCTGCTTTCAATAGCAACAAGTACGCCTGCTTCGTGTAGCAGGTTTGCTAATTTGTAGGGATAATCGTAGTCTTCATAAGCCTGTTCTGGAGTGCTGTGAGGTCTGTTAACCAGCACCGGAATGTCATTCTTCTTTAAAGCATCTGCTACATCCAGTGCGTAATATCCACCTACAATGACCACATCACTAAGTGCGTGTTCTTTTTTAAACTGAATAACATCAAGAATTTCTTTTTCACCGTCTACATGGACATAAACTTTTTTATCACCACTAAATACCTGCTCCATGGCCAGGTAGGGCAGGTTCTTATAATCGCGGTTACCATCCAGGTATGCTTTGGAGGCAGCAAAGAAATCTGATAGATTCTGTACATTCTCCTGGTATTCCTTATTTGCTTTAAGGTCTGGATCCTCACCTCTCCACCAGCGTCCTCTGCGGTAAAAATCTGGCCAGTTAATATGTAAACCGTCATTCTCTTTGATCACGGCATCTTCCCAGTTCCACGCATCGAATTGCACGATAGATGAAGTCCCGGAGATTCTACCACCCCTTGGAACGATTTGTCCCAAAAGTACACCGTTTGGTCTCATGGACTCTACGATCTTGCTTTCAGCATTATAGGCGATCAAACTCCTGATATTAGGAAGCATTTCTCCCATTTCATCCTGGTCTACCGTCGCTTTAACGGCATCTATTTCAACCAGTCCCAGGGTAGAATTAGGAGCAATAAAACCTGGATATACATGTTTGCCTTTGGCATTTATGATTTTTCCCGGATATTGTCTTTTGGTAAGGCTGGCATCGATCACCTCGATAAGCTTACCATCTTCAAAAATTATCAGGCTGTTTTCAATTACCTCTCCATTTCCCAAATGAGCCGTAGCTCCTACAATTGTAACAGGGCCTTCCTGTTTGCCGGCAGGTGTCTGCTGTGCAAAGCTATTTCCTGAGATTATCAGGAGGGCGACGATGATATATGTATGTATAGTTTTCATTTTTCTTCTAAATTTTATTTTACTTCTTCCAGGAGATCACAGTGTACTCGTTGCTCTTCTTTTTTGATTACCGGCTGAGTTTTAACACCATTGTTCTTTGCCTTCAGCATCTGGCCGATAAGCTCATTTCGCTCTTTTCTGATATCAGCTCTCATCTGGCTGTCACGTTCCAGATCGAAATAGATCACTCCGTCTACCATTGTTTTTTCAGGTTTGGCGTAAATGGATAAAGGATGCTCATTCCATAATACTAGATCGGCCTGTTTACCTTCCCGGATACTTCCTGTAAGTTTATCGATATGGAGTAATTTCGCAGGATTTATAGTAACCATTTTCCAGGCTTCCTCTTCGCTCATCCCCCCATATTTTACACTTTTAGCCGCTTCCTGATTTAGTCTCCGGCTCATTTCCCCGTCATCACTATTTATGGCTACGGTGAGACCAACTTCATTCATGATCGCCGCATTATAGGGAATGGCATCATTTACTTCGTATTTATAAGCCCACCAGTCTGAAAACGTAGAAGCACCAACTCCATGTTCCTTCATTTTGTCGGCTACCTTGTATCCTTCCAGGATATGGGTGAAAGTATTGATATTAAATCCAAATTTTTCAGCAACTTTCATCAGCATATTGATCTCACTTTGAATATAAGAGTGAGAGGTTACGAATCGCTCTCCATTAAGGATCTCGACAATGGTCTCCATTTCCAGGTCTTTACGGAAGTTTTCTTCATTCCTGCTATTTTCATAGGCTCTTCCACGGCTAAAATAATCTGTGAATACCTGTTCCACACCCATTCTGGTTTGCGGAAATCTGGAACCACTCCAGTTAGATTGTTTTACGTTTTCTCCTAAAGCAAATTTTATAAATGGCGGTGCCTGCTCAAAGATCATGTCATCGGCAGATTCACCCCATTTTAATTTCAGGATCGCAGAGCGGCCTCCGATAGGATTTGCCGAGCCGTGTAATAATTGAATTGTGGTTACACCACCGGCCAGATTTCTATAAATATTGATATCTGTTGGGTCCACCACATCTTCCATGGTTACTTCAGCAGAAGAATTATGTCCTGATTCATTAATGGCCGAAGCAGCAATATGTGAGTGTTCATCAATGATCCCGGCGGTAAGATGCTTGCCGGTTGCATCAATTACCCTGGCTCCGCCGGCACTTAGTCCCTGACCAACGTTTACGATCTCTCCATTTTTTACAAGAACATCTGTATTCTCAAGAACTCCTGTTTCTTCGCTGGTCCAGACAGTCGCATTTTTAAATAAAACATTTTGTTGTTCAGGTTGATTTTTAAAACCGTAGGCAACATTAGGATAAGTTACCGCGACGATAGACCGGGTTTTATCCTCTTTTTTCTTCTTATCTTTTTTATCCTTGTCTGTACTTTCCTTTCTCACCGCCTGGAACCTGGTTTCTTTTCCATCAGGTAAAATAGCTTTACCGGAAAATGTATCAGTTTTAGACGGGATATTTGCCACCAGCCTGATGAATTCAGTTTTTGTAGTATCGGGAGAAGATAGTAGCAAATTCATCCAGTTATCATTAAAACTGATCTTGGATCCAATTTTGGTTTCTCCAAGTTTTACATCGGTTTTAGGGCTTGAAGGCTCTCCGCTAATGTTGAGGCTATAGGTGTTATTATCGATTTTAAGATCGTAGTTACCTGTAATGTTCGTGACATCCATACTGTTGAGAACCTTTTTTTCTCCCTGTATCCAGTTCTCGTAAAGCGTCGTTTCCTTTTCAAAATAATCTCCCGAAGTAATAAGGAAATTTGCCCAGGCACCTTCCTGAATTACTCCAAGTTTTCCTTCTTTCCCAATTGTTTTCGCCGGAATTGTGGTAAGTGCTGCCAGGGCAGCTTCTTTGGTTAAACCGTATTCCACAGCCTTTAAAAGGTTGGTTCTGAAATCTTTTTCAGGATCTATAGAATTGGTGGTTAAGGCGAAAGGCACTTTATTTTCTGAAAGTACTTTTAAATTTGCCGGCGCCTGATTCCATTCTCTCATTTCTTCAAGACTAAGCAGGTTGGCCAGGTATGGGTCTTCCACATCAAAAGCATCCGGGAATTTAAGGGGAACTATGTAGGTGGCATTAGAAGCCTTTACTTCATTGATCCTTTGGTACTCGTTACCGCTACCTACAATGACGTATTGGATTCCAAATTCATCTCCAACTTTATCGGCCCTGAATTCGTTCAACAGATTATCGGTTGCAAAGATCTGTACCAGGTTTTTATTCTTATTCAATGCTTCCAGTGCCAGGTCCTTGTTTTTGGCATTTCCTCTGGCATACCATTCTGCATCCAGATAAGCCTGGCGTAATAAGGCCATAGTACCCATGGTAGAAGTAGGATAAGATTGTCTGGATTTTACACTTTTCTCAAAGCTTAAATATTGTGAAGAACGCTCGTCAAGTATTCTGTCTCCTTCGCTAACCTCAGGAGTTAAAGCTACGAGCATTCCGGTACCCCGAACAATTCCATCAGGGACGTGAGTATTTACCACCCCAAACCCGGCTTTGTGAAGTTTTTCAGCTTCTTTAGAATCAAAACTGAATTCAGCAATAGCTTCGGTATCTGGTCTAATATGGTCGTTCCAGTAGTAACCTTCTCTACCCGCATCATACTGTGGACCATTACCGTTTTCTGCTCTTTTCGGTTTCGGAATCCCAAAGTCTGTATATAGGTCGATAAATGATGGGTATACTTCTTTCCCTTCCAGATCTATCACGATGCTGTTTTTAGGGATATTGATAGATTTAGCAACGGCGGTTATTCTACCTTCCCTGATCGCAAACATTCCTTTCTCGAGCACGTTTTTTGCATCGAGGTGGATTTTTGCATTTTTAAATACGGTATAATTGGTATTTCGGGATTTAACACCATCATTCTTGGGGAAATATTCCTGTGATTGCGCTGTGCAAAAGCAGAGGAATAGACCCAGGGTCAGCAATTTTAATTTCATAAAGTTCAATAGATTTAGAGTAATAAGGATTGGTCTAAAATTTAAGGGCATTAAAGTAATAAAAATAAGCTAATTCACCATTGTTTACAGTGCATTCCGCGTGTCGTCGAAATAATTTACCAGCAGCGCCACTACATAACTATAGCTTTTCATTCCGTCTGTCTGGTTATTTGCAATTAAATAGCGATTATAGGTGGCTTTAAAAATTGGTTCGAAAGGATTTTGATGCCTCAACCAGAAGGCATCTACTTCCCGGTAATTTGCCAGGATTCCGGGATTCATCTTTTCTATTAAATTTTCGGCCTTTGTTTTATCTCTACGGTAGAGTTCGCTCAGGCAATAACTGAGTGCGAAAGTATAACCGGAATATCTAAAATATTCATTGGGATGGTTCATGGTAACCAGGCAGGCAATGAAGTTAGCCTCGTTTTCCTTAGCAAATCCAAGCTGGTGTCCAATTTCGTGACTTGCGGTAGTAGGAATCTTATAAGGCAGAATGATCGTATTTACCTGAGCCTCGTTGGTGAGTGGGTTCAGATATCCATTAAAACCCATATAAGTGAGAGGTAAACTGTAAATGGAACGTTTTAAAGCCTCACCATTATAGGTTAACTCCGGATATTCCTTCCGGATGTTCTCATATCCGGCCACCGTGATCTCAAATAATTCGTTTTTGGTAAACTTATAATCCACCTTAACTGAATCATTCGATGCCAGTTCAGAATGAATTTTATTCGATTTGTCTATGAGGATCTCAGTTAAGCGTACCAGGCTTTCTGTGGTATATTCATTTTCTATTTCCAGACTTTTATGCAATGGTAGACGATAATAATTGAAACCCCAGAACAGGTGAAAGCAGAAATAGATCACAGATAAGGTGGCAAGCGCATCTGGGATCCACTTCCCGGGAACTTTAAATTTTTCGGAAATTCTGCGCACCAGCCAGGCGATCAAAAGCAAAACCAGCATTCCATAGAGAAGGTCACCCAGAGAAAAAGGAATAATACCAAGGCTGTATCGCATAACCCTGGAGATTAGCGGGTATATGCCCAACGAATAATATTTCTCCACGAAGTCTGGAAACCTGGAAAGTATATTTATACCAATGATCTGGACCGGAAATAGAATAGCAAGAAGGAGGACAGATTTTCGCTTCACGATTTAAAAATACAAATATTAGTGAGGGATCAAATTTTCGAAATCGGTAAATTCGAATACCTTTGTGAAGATACCAAAAATTAGATCAATGAATGAAGAAATAAGAGGGCTGGAGCCCAGGGTTCTATGGAATAAATTTGCCGATCTCAACGCGGTTCCCAGGCCTTCAAAAAAAGAAGAGAGGGTTATAGAATTCATAAAAAATTTCGGAAATAATTTAAATCTCAAGACTGTGGTAGATAGCGTGGGTAATGTAGTTATCTACAAACCTGCTACAAAGGGCATGGATAGCCGCAAGAAGATCGTACTACAGGCGCACCTGGATATGGTGCACCAAAAAAATAACGACACAGATTTCGATTTTGACACCCAGGGCATAGATATGTATGTGGATGGTGACTGGGTTCGTGCGAAAGGCACTACTCTGGGAGCCGATAACGGCCTTGGCGTTGCCACTATGATGGCGATCCTGGAAAGTAATACCATAGAGCATCCTGCGATCGAAGCGCTTTTTACAATAGATGAGGAAACCGGGATGACGGGCGCTAAAGGTTTAAGCCCGGACCTGCTTGAGGGGGACATCCTCTTGAATCTGGATACTGAAGAAGATGATGAAATTGGAATAGGATGTGCTGGAGGCGTTGATATTACCGCAACCAGGAAATATGACGAGGAAAAATTACCGGATACCTATCGTTCTTATTCCGTAAAGGTAAGAGGACTCATGGGAGGACATTCGGGAATGGATATCATCAAAGGGCTTGGTAATGCTAATAAAATGATGAACCGCCTGTTGTTGAATACTTCGGAAGATTTAAAACTTCGAGTTTCTGAGATCAATGGGGGAGGGCTTAGAAATGCAATTCCACGTGAAAGTGAAGCTATTGTAGCCGTGCCCGATACCGAAGAGGAAAGTTTTAAAAAAGCTCTTGAATCCAGGGCTGCAGATATAAAAACTGAATATGCTTCTTTAGAGCCTAATTTAAAGATCGACATTCAGAAAATAACCACCCGGAATTCTATTATGGATCTAAAGTCTCAGCGCGATGTTCTTTTAGCGCTCGCCGGAGCTCATAATGGAGTGTACAGAATGAGTCCTGAAATTGAAGGCCTCGTGGAAACATCCAATAATGTGGCGAATGTTACTGTAAAAGATGGGGAGGTAAGAATTAAATGTCTTACCAGGAGCTCTGTGGAATCATCGAAGGATGATCTTGCCAGTTCGCTGAAGTCTGTTTTTGAACTTGCAGGATTCGAGGTGAAGCTTTCTGGTGAATATCCGGGCTGGGCACCAAATAGTGATTCAGCCATTCTTAAAACCCTGGATGAGATCTATGAGAAATTAAATGGAGAAAAGGCAGACGTTGCAGCCTGTCACGCAGGCCTGGAATGCGGGATCATAGGTAGTCATTATCCTGAAATGGATATGATCTCCTTCGGGCCAACCATCAGGGGAGCGCATTCTCCAGATGAAAGAGCGAGTATTAGTTCAGCACAGAAATACTGGAAGTTCCTTCTGGAAGTTTTAAAGAATATTCCTGAAAACTAGAATCAGGAATAGGTGTAACAAAAAAGCCCTCAGCTTAATTGCTGAGGGCTTTTTTAGTTATGAAAATTTCTTTTCGGCTATTTTGAAGCCTCCTCGTCCATTTTTACAAGTTCTATTTTGAAGATCAGGTCTGTATTTGGAGGAATTACACCGCCGGCACCTCTTTCCCCATAACCAAGATGGCTTGGAACCCATACTAAAGCCTCGTCACCAATGCTCATTTGCTGAATTCCTTCCTTAAAACCTGGAATCATAGGAGCGTCTGGTCCATAAACGGTAGGCATAGGATTGTATCCGCCACTAGATTCACGACGGTGGTCATAAATACCTAGCTCTTTAGCAAGTTCCATTTTGTTAGTGTCGAAAATAGTACCATTAGCGAAATAGCCTTCGTAATTAACATTTACGGTTTGACCATTCTTAGGCTTTTCTCCATCACCTTTATTTAGAAAGTAAATTTTCAGACCGCTATCTAAAGAGTCTGCCTCGCTTTCAAATTTTTGAAATTCTTTTACTTTTTCATCAGCTATCTCCTGCATCTTTTTAGATTCAGCTTCTTTTTTTGCTTCTATTTCAGCCAACTGGCCTTCAAAACTTTTTGAAGCATCAAAATTCTTAGCTGCTTTCCCTTTGCGAATGATGTTCACTTCTTTCATTACCACATCGGTTACGGGACGGTCACGTGGTCCTGTTTCTACTTTCCCGATAGAATCCACAACATCCTGGCCTTTTACGATCTTACCAAAAACGGTATGTCTTCCATCAAGTTGCTGCACGGGAGCAAGAGTGATAAAGAACTGGCTTCCGTTGGTTCCCGGACCGGCATTAGCCATAGAAAGGACTCCTTTAGCATCATGGCTTAAGGAATCAACGAACTCATCTGGATATTTATAACCCGGTCCACCGCTACCTGTACCTGTAGGGTCACCACCCTGGATCATAAAGCCATCGATAACACGGTGAAAAATAAGACCGTCATAATATTTCTTGTCCTTATATGTGCTGTCTACCATAGTGCTTGTACCTTCCGCAAGGGAAACAAAACTCGCTACGGTCATTGGTGTTTCCTCAAAGTAAAGTTCAGCAACTATAGGTCCCAGGGAAGTATTGAATTCGGCATACATTCCATCTTCTAATTCCGGGTATTCCTCATTGCAGGCGAATAAGGAGAATGCTAGTGTTAATAGTAAAAAAATGCTCTTTGTTTTCATATGTAAATAATTGTTTTCTGGTTCAATAAAATGTACCCCACCGGTTCTTTTCGTTACACCGAAGAGGTTCATTTGTTTTTTAATTATTGTTTTCCTGTTTTATTTCATCTTTGATCTCGTGCAAAGTCACCCTTGCAGTAATAGGTTTATTACTTCCAATCCTGTCTCTATCCCCATAATAGCCAAAGGCTTTATGAGAAGGGAAAAGAAAGGTTACAGTTTCTCCTTCTTTCATGATCTTAAGACCCTGTCTTAAACCTGTAAATAATTTCTCCTTATCCATCGCGTATTCGCGGGTTGGTTTTTCCCCTTCAGCATAAATAGGCTCACCTTCAATAGTAGAAATAGTATAGTCAAATACCACCACGTCTCCAAATTGGGGAGTTCTGGTATTAGTACTGTCTGTAGATTTTTGATTATAGTAATACCAGAAGCCTTCCGCAGAATCCAGGTATTCGGTACTGCTGTTTTCTCCCATTACCTGTTTGATATAATCTTCTTCCTCAGCGATCATTTCCTTATTTCTTTCTACAGACTCATCTATATAGGATCCCGAATTCTGGGTAACCGGATATCTGGCTTCCGGCGATTTACATCCGGCTACAGAAAGGAATATTATTACTATGATGAAAATTCTCATTTTTTAAGCTGTTCAGAATATTGTGGTAAGATCTCATTGAATTTCACGATAGTATCATTCAAGGATAAATTACTTTTACCACCGGCTGCATTGATGTGGCCTCCACCTTCAAAATGTGCCCTGGCAAATTTGTTTACATCAAAATCTCCTTTAGACCTGAAGGACATTTTGATAATGTTCTCATTCTCTTTCTCGATAAAAATTACCGCGAAAATTATTCCATCCAGGGCTAGGCCATAATTTACAAAACCTTCGGTATCCCCCTTCTGGAAATTATGCCGGTCCAGTTCTTCCTGCGAAAGACTAATATAGGCTGTTCTCAGGTCTTTATTCACCTTAAGGTTTTGCAAGGCAGTACCCAGTAATTGAAATTTATTTTCAGAATTGGTATCGTAGATATTGTTATGAATTTTATCATTCTGTGCACCCTTATCTATAAGGTCTGCAATAACCCTGTGTGTATGGCTGGAAGTAGAGCTGAAGCGGAAGGACCCGGTATCGGTCATAATTCCTGTATATAAGCAGGTGGCAATTTCTGGTGTGATCATTTTAGCCGCGCGCAGTTTGTCTATAAATTTATAGACCATCTCGCAGGTTGAACTCATTTTGGAATCACTATAGGTATAATGCGCATAATCTGAAGGTTCCTGGTGATGATCTATCATTACAAACACTGCATCAGACTCAAGCAGAGCATCCTGCATGCTGCCACACCTGTTCAGGTCATTAAAATCCAGGGTAAAGACGATCTCAGCATTAGAGATAAGTTCATCTGATCTTTCCTTATCATTCTCATAAATGATTACCTCGTCATTGCCAGGTAGCCATTTTAAAAAATGTGGATAATCATTAGGCGCGATAACGGTTGCCTCATGTCCCTTATTTCTTAAAAAATGCATTAATCCAAGTGTAGAACCCATGGCATCGCCATCTGGTCCTTTATGGGGCACTATAACTATATTCTTTGCTCGGGCCAGTTCGGCCGTGATCTCCAGTATTCTTGTGTCTATCATAATCGGGGCTAAATATACAATTTAATAATACTTCAGAAATAATGCTTCCTTTAAATTTGCAATACAAAAATGAACTCATGAAGATAGTATTTAAGCTTTTTCCACTATTCCTTTTTTTACTTTCCTGCGGAAGCTCTTCCAGGATCAATCCTGAAAATGAAGCCGATTTTGTGATCGCTTTTGGTAGCTGTAATCGCGAAGATGCGCCGCAACCATTATGGAGTGCTATTCTCAAGAACAACCCCGATGTATTTTTATGGGGAGGCGATAACATATACAGTGATACCGATAATGCCAAAAAAATGAAAGCAGATTATCTGGTGCAAAAGCAAAATAAGGGTTATCAAAAAGTGCTGAATCAAACGACCGTTCTGGCAACCTGGGATGATCACGATTATGGACTGAATGACGGCGGAAAGCAGTGGCATTTAAAAGAGGCAAGTCAGCAGTTGTTTCTGGATTTTATGGATGTCCCGGCCAACAGTACAAGAAGGAGCAGGGTAGGAGTTTATTACGCTGAAGAATTTGAAACACCAAAGGGAAGCATAAAAGTGATCCTTCTGGATACCCGGTATTTTAGAGATGAATTAAAAGAGAATTTAGATCCAGAAAAAAGATATGCGCCTTCTGAAGGGACCATTCTTGGGGAGCAGCAATGGGCATGGCTGGAAGAGGAGCTGAATAATAGCGAAGCCGATTTCAATGTTATTCTGTCAAGTATACAGATCCTTTCAGCAGAACACGGGTTTGAAAAATGGGCTAATTTCCCTTCTGAAGTTGAGAAACTTAAAGAATTACTGATCTCTTCCAAAGCCAGAAATGTCATCCTACTAAGCGGAGATCGCCATATTTCAGAATTTTCAAAAACCAGAGTAGAAGGTCTGGATTATCCCCTGGTGGATTTCACCTCTAGCGGACTTACCCATACCTATGTAGATTTTGACGGTGAGCCTAACAGGTACAGGGTAGGAGAGGTAGTGAAGTACAAAAGTTTTGGGTTGTTGAAATTCGATTTAAGTAAAAAGAAAGTGCTCATGGAAATGCGGGGTGAAAACAATAAACTGCAGCAGGATTATCTGGTTGAATTTCAGTAGGTGAACATAAAAGCTTAAAGGGCTTGTTTATGGAAAGGAATTATTTATTTTTGCACGGAATTTAAAAACCATACAATGGCAGATAATAGAACATTCACCATGATTAAGCCAGATGCAGTAGAGAACGGGCATATTGGTGGAATATTAGACCAGATCACAGCTTCAGGATTTAGAATCGTAGCGATGAAGCTTACTCAAATGACTCAGAGAGATGCTGAAACTTTTTATGCGGTGCATAAAGAGCGTCCATTCTTCGGGGAATTAGTTGAGTTTATGACTCGTGGTCCTATCGTTGCAGCTATTCTTGAAAAAGATAATGCTGTTGAAGATTTCAGAACTTTGATTGGAGCTACAAACCCAGAAGAGGCTGCTGAAGGAACTATCAGAAAAAAATATGCGACCAGCATTGGAGAAAATGCGGTTCACGGAAGTGATAGCGATGAGAATGCACAGATCGAAGGTGCTTTCCATTTTGCAGGAAGAGAGATGTTCTAAGAGAACAATTTCAATAAATTAAAAAACCGGACTCAAAAAGTCCGGTTTTTTTATGTCTGTATTTTGATGAATTTGAGATGCTGAAACTCCCGAAACTTCGGAATAGCATAACGAAATCCCTTGATTATCGTCACCCTGTCCCGAGAATTCGGGAGGTTCAGGGTCTGTTTTTAGGTATTGAAACCTGAGATGCTGAAACTCCCGATGCTTCGGTGCAGCATGACGTATTATCTTCTGGTCGTCATCTTGAACCAGTTCCAGGTTCTCAATTTGCAGTAAAATTCATCAAATTTAGCGCGGTTGGTTTGACAACTTATGGATTGTAGAATTGTAACTTTTAGAATGTAGATGCTGAAATAAATTCAGCATGACGAAATTCCATGGTTATCGTCACCCTGTCCCGAGAATTCGGGAGGTTCAGGGTTTGTTTTTAGGTATTGAAACCTGAGATGCTGAAACTCCCGATGCTTCGGGACAGCATGACGGATTACCTTTTGGTCGTCAGCCTGAGCTAGTTCCAGGGCTTTAATGAATTCCTTTATTTTATAAGTGGTTTCTTAAGGAAAAGAGATCTCAAAATATATCTGCCATTCTGATCTTTGTCCAGTCTGGGTGAAAGAACCAGGGTAATTACAGCAGCGGAGATCATCATATAGAGATGGCGCAATTCGGGAAAAATATAGCTGATGAGGTACCTGAATATTGAAAATATGGTGATAAAAGAAATAAAATAGATCAGGAATACTTTTATATTATGTTTCATTTCGACCGTTATTTATTTTATCTCAAAACCAGTTTTGAAATAAGTTCTTTGCCCATTTCCTCGTTGAGGTTCCTGATTATCTTTTCTTTCCCGTAGCTCAATTCCTCTCTTAGAACCGAAGAACTTAGCTGTACATAAAGAGTATCTTTTTTTAATAATAGATTGGTAGTATATTTTTCAATTGCCGGGCCCATCTGGCTATTCCAGACATCCCTGATCTTAACCTGGTTAAGCCCTTTATCCAGTTTGTTTTCATCTACGAAACTCTTAAGCAGATCGCCCAGTTTCATTTCTTCATTCTTCCGTCTTTTCTTCATTCTTACTTAGTAAAGGTTTATAGCGTTGGTAATAATAGGTTTTATTGTCCCGATTTAAAATGACCAGATTCTCGCTGGTTGCCTCAAGAACTTCTTCCTGCCATGTGTCAAATGGCGTCGAATAGTAGAGAATAAGACTATTGTCTTCGATCTTTGCAGTTATCTTTTCTAAATCATTGGAATTCTTGATAAAACCACCATCAATTTTAGGCTTTAGTTTCCTTCTGAAACCGGTTGAATCTGTTATTTCAATATAATCGATTAATTGACTTAACCTATATTCCACTACAGAATCGTTTTCCATTTGCACTTTTTCGATCTGCCAGTAACCGTTCAGGTTTTTTAATTGTTCTTTTGGATCATTCCGGGAACAGGCAAAAAGAATCAGAATTGTTAGAATTATAGCAAGTCTTTTCAAAGCTTAAAAATTTTATAGGATTGATTGCTGCTTTTCACCACTTTCTCTGTTCGGTCTGCGTGGGTGTCACTCAGGAAAATTTGTCCCAGTTCATTGGTCGCTACCAAAGCTACAATATGTGCTACCCGGTTTTCGTCAAGTTTATCAAAAATATCATCCAGTAAGAGGATTGGGTTTACCTTGCTTATTTGTTTGATAAAATCAAATTGCGCAAGTTTTAGTGCGATCAGGAAAGATTTTTGCTGACCCTGGGAACCAAACTTTTTAATAGGATGACCCGCTATCTCGAAACTGAGGTCGTCCTTATGTGTTCCTGCAGAAGTGTACTGCAAAGCCATATCTTTTTGCAGTTGCTCTTCCAAAAGGTTGGAAAGTGAATTGTCAAATAGCTGGCTCTTATAATTAATATGCACTTCCTCCTTATTATTCGTGATATCTGAATATCGTTTGTTGAAGATCGGGATAAATTCTTTCAGGAATTTCTTTCTTTTTTCAAACAGTTCCTGTCCCAGGCTGCTTAGCTGAAGATTGTATACTTCCAGAGTGTCTCTTTCAAAAGTATTGTTTGCGCCAAAATATTTTAAAAGGGAGTTACGCTGGGAAACCAATTTGGTGTATTGCAACAACTGGTTAAGGTATACCTGGTCACTCTGGGAAATGACCCCATCCAGGAATTTCCTCCTGGTTTCTGAACCTTCGATAATAAGGTCTCGGTCTGCCGGAGAAATAATTACCGTAGGGATAAAGCCTATATGCTCACTTAATTTTTCATAAGCCTTGTTATTTCTCTTAATGATCTTCTTTTGTCCCTTCTTGGCGCTGGCCAGGATCCTTTCAGATTTTTCATTTTTCTCAAATTCACCTTCAATGACAAAAAAATCTGAATCGTGATTTATATTCTGAGAAGTAATAGGGTTAAAATAACTTTTTCCGAAGGAGAGATGATATATACTATCCAGGACATTAGTTTTACCTACCCCGTTATTTCCAACCAGGCAGTTGATCTTTTCATCGAAATCAAATTCAGCCGTCTTAAGATTCTTGTAATTAAGCAGGCTAAGATTTTTTAAATGCATAAAACGCTGTATTTCAGCAGGAAATCGGTTAATTCCAGAGCGTGATTTTCGGCTCCCGAAGAAGCTGAAATTATATAAAAAATACAAATAATTTATCTTTTAATTTTCACAAAAAATTCTATTTTTGCCACGCATTAACAAATTTTTATGGCAACGTATAAGAAAAGAGGATACAAGCCTTCCAATAAGGAGGAGAAAGAACAAATCGCAGAACAGGAATCTACCACTGCAGAAGTTTTTAATACTTTAGACGAAGGAGCGAGTAGAACTGAAACATGGGTAGCCAATAATCAAAAATATATCTACATCATCGTTGGTGTGGCTATTGTTGCTGTTTTAGGATATTTAGGATATAACCGTTTTATATTGGAGCCAAAGCAAAATGAGGCTGCAAATGAAATGGCCCAGGCCCAGGATTACATGGCCTCTGCTCTTAGAGCTAATGGAACCGCCAGTGATTCTTTATACAATCTGGCTCTTAACGGTGGTGAAGGTAAATTTGGTTTTCTTGATATCATCGAGAACTATGGAGGTACAGATGCTGCAAACCTGGCAAAATACAATGCCGGTTTCGCTTATTTGAGAATAGGAAAATACCAGGAAGCCATCGAGCAACTGGAAGGATTTAAAAGTGATGATGAGATCTTCGCAGCTTTGGCAACAGGAGGGATCGGAGATGCATTTTTACAGCTGGATCAGCCTGAAGAGGCCTTAGGATATTACGAGAAAGCTGCTGAAATGAGATCTAATTCATTCACCACACCAAGATTTTTATTAAAAGCCGCGATCACCGCTATTAAATTAGGTGAGGCAGATGAAGCAGAGGAATATCTTCTGGAAATAGAAGATGAATATCCAGAGGCTCCTGAGGCAGACAAGGTGCCAATTTACCTTGGGCAGGCACGCGCTATGAAAAACTAATATATGGCTACAGAAGGTAATAACCTTTCACAATACGATAAAGATACGATCCCAAACGCGAAAGACTTTCGGTTTGGGATCGTTGTTTCTGAGTGGAATGACGAGATCACAGAAGGATTATTTCAGGGTGCTTTTGATGCATTTTTAGAGAATAATGTGAAGAAGGAGAATATTGTTAGATGGAATGTTCCCGGCAGTTTTGAGCTGATCTATGGTTGTAAGAAGATGCAGGAAAGTTTTGAAATGCTGGACGCGATCATCGCCGTGGGCAGTGTGATCCAGGGCGAGACCAAGCATTTTGATTTTGTGTGTGACGGGGTAACCCAGGGTATCAAAGACCTGAATATACAGAATGATATACCGGTAATTTTCTGTGTGCTTACAGATAATAACATCGAGCAATCCCGGGCAAGAAGCGGAGGGAAGCATGGAAATAAAGGCACTGAGGCGGCTATAGCGGCTATTAAAATGGCCCAGCTAAGAAAGGACGCTAAATTCTACAAAGGCTAGCAGAAAGCCTGGCAGCGTTTTCAGAACGGCATTGTTATTGCGCATTTATTAACACCCTCATGCTTCGGATTTCTGAAGCATTTTGAGTAAATTTGGATCAGTTAACAATCTACAGTTTTGAAAATCAATTTTAACAGAATCAGGAAAAATACCAGGTATAATTATACTCCCCGCTATTATAAAGGGAAGGATACCGGTAATATCTATGATTTTGATAATAAATTCAATAAATACAGAGAGACGACCAACGCCATAGATTTTGGTTCCCATTGGGCAGATGCTCGTAAAGACAGCAGAACCCGGGGAAACCGAAGCATAAACAGGCGCGTGGTATATATCATTATCATTCTGCTTTTCATCTGCCTGTGGATACTAGATTTTGATTTGTCCATTTTCTCGAATCCCCGATAAATGAGTAACGTAATACAATTGCTGCCCGATCATGTTGCCAACCAGATCGCTGCGGGTGAAGTAGTGCAACGTCCGGCTTCGGTTATAAAGGAACTTCTCGAAAATTCAATAGACGCAAAGGCAAGCCGGATCCAGGTGATCATCAAGGATGCGGGAAAAACATTGATCCAGGTAATAGATGACGGCATGGGCATGAGCCTTACCGATGCCCGGATGAGCTTTGAAAGACATGCCACTTCTAAAATAAAGATTGCAGATGATCTTTTTAGTCTTAAAACAAAGGGTTTTCGGGGGGAAGCACTGGCTTCTATTGCTGCGATCGCCCATGTAGAACTAAAAACAAGGACTGGAGATGATGAAGTAGGTACCTGTCTTAAAGTTGAAGGCAGTGAGGTTGTTTCGCAGGATGCCTGTGTAACTCCTAAAGGAACCTGTCTAAGCGTAAAGAACCTTTTTTATAATATTCCTGCGCGAAGAAATTTCCTTAAATCTGATAATGTGGAGACACGTCATATCATCGACGAATTCCAGAGAGTAGCCCTGGCGCATCCCGATATCAGTTTTTCTTTAACCCATAACGGGAATGAACTTTTTCAGCTGCCTTTGGCCAATTTCAGGCAACGTATTACTAATATTCTTGGAGGTAAGACCAATGAGAAATTAGTGCCGGTAGAAGAGGATACAGAAATCGTAAAAATCTCCGGGTTTGTTGGAAAACCGGAATTTGCCAAGAAAAGCCGTGGAGAGCAGTTCTTTTTTGTGAATAACAGATTCATCAAAAGCCCATATCTCAATCATGCGGTCGTAGCATCTTTCGAAGGTCTTCTAAAAGATAAAAGTTACCCAAGCTATTTTCTTTATCTGGAGGTTGATCCAAAGTCTATCGATATAAATATACACCCAACCAAAACCGAGATCAAATTCGACGATGAGCATGCCTTATATGCTATTTTAAAGAGTTCTATAAAGCATAGTCTGGGGCAGTTCAATGTAGCCCCTATTCTGGATTTTGAGCGTGATTCTGAACTGGATACACCTTATGATTATAAGGATAAAGAGGCCGATGTGCCCCAGGTAGAAGTAGACCGAAACTTTAATCCTTTCCAGAGTGAAAATAATTATAAAGCTCAGTTTGGTGGAGCAAATACTTATCGTAAAGAGAAACCTGCAGAGTGGGAAAGTTTGTATTCCGGGATGCAAGCTGAAACCGATGAGCAGGTAGATCTAAAGCAGATCGAATTTGAAAGCGAAGAGGTTACCGGGAATCTTTTTGGCGCTAAAGAAGAGCAGTCAGAGAAATCTACTTTCCAGGTTCAGAAGAAATATATAGTATCCACCCTTAAGAGTGGGATCCTGGTTATAGATCAGCACAGGGCACATACAAGAGTGCTTTACGAGGAGCTCTTAAAAAATATAACAGTCTCATCTGCAGTTAGTCAGCAGTTATTATTTCCGCTAAGACTTCAATTTAACCACCAGGAAGTGGAAATGCTCAGGGAGATCAAAGAATCATTGGAGCAAACCGGGTTTATATTTTCTGAGATCAAAAAAGACGAGGTAGAGATTACAGGAATTCCAACCCTGATTTCAGAGAGTGAAGTGGAGATTTTACTCGAACAATTACTGGCAGATTTTGAAAAGGATGTGCCAAACAACGGATTTTCCCAAACAGATCTGCTGGCCAAATCCCTGGCAAATTCCATGGCGGTAAGGTCTGGAACTTTGCTTAATTCTGCTGAACAGCAACATATAGTAAATAGATTATTTGCCTGTAAAGAGCCGGCATTGAGTCCTTTTAATAAAACAGTGTTCACTACCTTATCTGTAGATGAACTGGATAAAAAATTTGCCTGATGGGAAGAATGACCGAAACCGTTAAGGTTCTATTGATAATTAATGTAATATTCTTTATTGGCAGCCAGTTAATTGGCGATGTAGCTTATGAATATTTTGCTTTATGGTTCATTAAAAACCCAAATTTTCATTTCTGGCAGGTAATAACCCATATGTTTATGCATGGTGGATTTATGCATATTCTGTTCAATATGTATGCGCTTTGGGCATTTGGAAGTCCTATAGAGCAAATGCTGGGGCAGAAACGTTTCGTATTCTTTTACTTTTCTGCAGGAATAGGAGCGGCACTTTTGCATACGCTGGTTAATTTTTATGCCTATCAGAAAGGTTTTAGTGGCCTTCTTGAATTGGGCTGGACTCCGCCCGAGGTAATGAGTTTTATTGAGCAGGCTTATACCTCCAATCGTTTTCGTATTCCTGAAGGAATGGATGAGGGTACGCTCAGATCTATGTTGCAATCGTTTGGAAACCCTGCTGTAGGAGCTTCCGGAGCAATTTATGGTATCCTGGTAGCTTTTGGTATGATGTTCCCTAATGTAGAATTATTCCTTTTGTTTGTTCCGGTGCCAATTAAGGCTAAGTATTTTATTCCCGCTTTAATTGTATTAGATTTGTTTTCCGGAGTTACCGGTTATTCCATTTTTGGAGGTTCGATCGCTCATTTTGCCCATGTGGGAGGTGCACTGTTCGGCTTTATAATGATGTATTACTGGAAGAAAAATCAATTTAACGATAACCGCTGGTATTGATGAGATCATCAGATAGAATAAGATTTAAGATACAGACCTCTACGGTTACAGAAAAGCTCATTGGTATCAATGTGCTTGTCTTTCTTTTATTCTTTCTGCTAAAGACCCTGGCTTATCTTTTTCAATTCCCATCAGACTTCCTTACCGAATGGTTCGTTTTTCCTAAGGAACCGATGGAATTCCTGGTGAAACCCTGGTCAATTATTACCTACTCATTCCTGCATAGTGGCATATGGCATATATTATCTAATATGCTTATCCTTTATTTTTCAGGGATCTATTTCCTAAATTACTTTTCTCCAAAACGTCTTCTTAATTATTATTTCCTGGGTGTAATTATCGGGGCGCTGGTATATATGTTAAGTTATAATCTTTTTCCTGCTTTTCAGGGAACCGGAAGATCCTATTTAATGGGAGCTTCGGCCGGAGTAATGGCAGTGCTCATAGGTATTGCCTCCCATATACCAAATATGAGGGTAAGATTAATGTTATTAGGTAGCGTGAAATTCTGGTGGATCGCAGCCTTCCTGGTGGTTCTGGACGTTATCCAGATCCCTATGGGAAATGCCGGCGGACATTTAGCTCATCTTGGTGGTGCCGGGTTAGGTTATTTTTATACCACCCAGCTCAAGAAAGGAAATGACATTGGAAAATGGTTTGAAAATATCCTCGATTCTCTGGCGTCGATCTTTAAACCAAGAGTGAGGAAAGCAAAAATGAAAACGGTTCATCGTACTGGTAATACTACTAAAACCCGTACCCGCTCAACTACAAAGAGCAAATTCAATAAGGATGATAAGCAGAAAAAGGTAGATGCGATTCTGGACAAGATCAGTAAAAGTGGCTATGAAAGCCTGACTAAAGCTGAAAAGGATTTCCTGTTTCAGGCAGGTAAAGAAGATTAAATGAAGAATTTAAACCTCTTTGATAAATTCATTTTTATTCTGAATTCCCTTGCCGCTACGGCTTTGCTGTTTTCCTATTTATTGCCTTTAATTCCGCCAAAAACCTTTCCCTTGCTTTCGGTCTTGAGCCTGGGTGTGCCGGTGCTAATAATTCTGAATGCTGTTTTCCTGGCCTATTGGGTCCTGAGATTAAAAAGGCAGGTGTTACTCTCCTTAATTGTATTACTCCTGGGTTATAATTATGTAACCGCTTTCGTGAAATTTCCTGGTACTACCGATGAAGGAGAAGTAGCAGCAGACTTTACTCTTATGAGCTATAACGTGAGAATGTTCAATGCTTATAAGTGGTCGAAAAGAAAAGATATACCTGAAAAGATCACCAGTTTTGTCAGAGAAAAGAATCCCGATATCCTGTGTGTACAGGAGCATTATATTGGTGCCGCCGGACTAACGAAATTATACCCGCACCAATATGTAAAGCTGAAGGGAAAAAATGCTGAATTTGGATCTGCAATATTTTCGAAATTTCCAATAATTAACCAGGCTTCCCTTGATTTTCCACAGCATGGTAATAACAATGCTATCTATGCCGATATAGTTGTTAATGAGGAAGATACAGTTCGTGTAGTAAATGTTCACTTTCAATCGCTCAATATTAAACCAGGGATTGATGATTTGCAAAAACAGGATTCCAAAAAATTACTGGGAAGGATCGGTCAGGGTTTTTCATTGCAGCAGGAGCAGGCAGAAATGCTACTGGAAGAGTTGAAGAAATCACCCTATCCCACAATTATAGCCGGTGATTTTAATAATACCAGTTTCTCCTATATTTATAACCTTATCAAACAGGATGGTAAATACAAGGATGCCTTTTTAGAGGCTGGCAGTGGTTTCGGGAAAAGCTTTCAACTAGATTATTTTCCACTGCGCATAGATTTCCTTTTGATCGAAGATAATATGCTGATTCGTGGTTTTGAAAAGTTTGAGGTGGAATACTCAGACCATTATCCCGTGGTAACGAAGATAAGTTTATAGTTCCTGCTTCAAAAGATAGTCCAGCGCTGCATTACCCTCATTAAAAATGAGATCCAAAATACTTAGATTAGGAAGGAAGCCAGATTTTTCTTCAAAAACCTGGTTGTACTTGGTATTCTCAAAACCCTGATTTGATTTAGCGTTCACCAGATTTCTCAGATCCCTACTGTCTAATGGCTCCAATATAAACTCTTCAGTCTTATAAAACTCCCATTCGAGCTGCAGGCAGTCTGCTGCGAATTCCATACAATCATAATTGAAATCCATCAGGTATTTGTATTCCTTGCTATATAAGGGATATAGTTCGTCTTCGTAAAATTCAAAGAAGGGCGAAGTTTGATAAGATGCCTTGAATGCCCTCCAGTGCTGCAATTGCCAGCTAAAATCATTTTCGATCTGTACTTCTTTATATTTTTGATGGCCCTTTGTGGAAAGACCCAGTGCCGAGCTGTGTTTAATGGGGATGTTCAGCGTAAGCCTTCCATTTGCATCATAAATATACATCCTGTTCCGGTAGGTCTGTTTCTGGTAATTATCTTCATTCTCGAAAATTACCTTTTCAGCTTTAGCAATAGCGGTCCACTGGCTAATAGGTCCAAAATAGGAGGGATGTAGTAAAACCGGCATCATATATTATCCTTCTTCTCTTCGTTTCTTAAAATACCTCCATCCGAAGAAAATTACCATAACGATAAGGAAATAGGGTAGAAAAGAAGTGGGTTCCCCGTCTCCTTTTACCGTGGTGAAAACCCTTTCCCAGCGTATCTTATCAAAACCACTCGCGTTCGAATCCCAGCTCATCCACACGAAGACTGGCTTTCCTACTACGTGGTTTTCAGGAACAAACCCCCAGGTTCGGCTATCTTCAGAATTATTTCTGTTGTCACCCATCATCCAGTAGTAATTCTGTTTGAAGGTATAATTATTTATAGGTTGTCCATTTAAAAGGACCTGGGTTCCGTTGACACTCAGCTCATTATCGAAGCCCATTTCATAGCCTTCATAGGTTTCTATGATCTCTTTATAGAAAGCCATGCTCTCTGGAGTGATCTCTACCGTCTTGCCTACTTCAGGAATATAAATTGGTCCAAAATTGTCATTATTCCAGTTGCGCTTACGGTCATTCGGGAAAAGACTGGGATTCTTTACCCCGGCTGAATCAACATACCGGCGGATATTGGCAACATTAGGATGGTTCCTGAATCTTTCAAAACCCTCGTCTGATAAGGACTGGATAAAGAAAGCATTGTTGTTAGGATTATAGGAATACCCATCTGTTATATCATATAATTTATACAGGCTCTGCGGATTGAATGGCTGACCTTTTGTTTGTCCCACATAGGAAAACTGAGGTTTAGCCCTGTCTGGAAGTTCCAGTTGTTCCCCGTTAATATGAACATATCCGTTGACCACAGAAAGTGAATCACCGGGAACACCTACCGCTCTCTTCACGTAATTTGATTTCTTGTCCACCGGTTTGTCATAATGCTTCCCTGAGCGGTCAAAGAACTGTCTTACTGTATCTACCGGCCAGTTGAAGACCACGATATCATTTCTTTCAATATTTTCAAATCCCGGAAACCTTAAATAAGGGATCTGAGGATTATTAAGATAAGACTTTACTCCAAGTACAGGAATGGTATCATGTACCATAGGGAAAGCTACTGCAGTTTTCGGAATTCTTGCGCCGTAGTGGAATTTACTCACAAACAGGAAATCTCCTACCAGTAGAGTCTTTTCCAAAGATGAAGTTGGTATGGTGAAAGGCTGCATAAAATAAGTATGCACTATAGTAGCGGCGATCACCGCAAATAAAATAGAACTAATCCATTCTCCGGCTTCAGTCCTTGGTTTTAGGTCCCGGTCTACGATATAGGCGTCACTGGTAGCATAATTAACATAGTAGATATAAAATCCCAGAGTCAGAATTACTGCGAAGGTTTCAGCCGTGGAATTACGTCCAAAGCTTCTGATGGTTTCTACCCAAATGACCGGAATGATGATAAGATTAACAATTGGTATAAACATTAGAACTACCCACCACCATGGCCTGTTGATGATCTTCATCAATACCACCGCATTATAAACTGGAATTGCCGCTTCCCACGCTTTTCTGCCAGCCCTTTGATAGAGTTTCCAGGTTCCCAGAAAATGTACTACCTGGATAAGCAGGAAAAAAATGAACCATTCGGTAAAAGTCATATTTTAATCTTTAGGGTATAAGGCAGGAAATGCCTTGAAATGTTACATATTAATTTTGAAAAAGGTCTGAGAGTACATCTTTCATCGTGAAAATGCCGGTCTTATCTCTGAGGTATTCTGCTGCGACCACCGCACCCAGAGCAAAACCCTGTCGGGATTTAGCGGTATGAATAATCTCGATATTGTCTATAGAAGAATCGTAGGTTACCCTATGCGTACCGGGAACATCTTCTTCTCTTTTTGCATAAATTGGGATCTCATCTTCATCTGCCCCGTCAAGCTGCCAACCTTTTAATTTCGAATTTTCTTCCAGAATTTGTTGAGCAAGGCTAATGGCCGTACCACTTGGTGCATCCAGTTTCTGAAGATGATGAATTTCCTCTATTTCTACTGAATAATCCTCCAGCCCCTGCATCATCCCGGCTAATTTTTTATTCAATTCAAAGAATACATTCACCCCCAGGCTAAAATTGGAAGCATAAATAAAACCGCTCTCATTCTGCAGGCAGACCTTTCTTGCTTCTTCGTATTGGTCCAGCCATCCGGTTGTCCCGCTAATAACTGGAATCCTGTTCATGAAACAGGTGGTGATGTTTTTAAAGGCTGCCTTAGGGATGCTAAAATCTATGGCGACATCTATATTTTCCTTACTTAGATCATGTGCCTCGATATCATCGTTTACCCTTAAAACCACTTTGTGACCGCGGTTCTCTGCGATCTTCTCAATGATTTTTCCCATTCTACCATATCCTAAAAGAGCGATGTTCATATTAAAAATTATAATTAAGGGTGAGTCCGTAATTGGTTTTTCCCGATAAGCGGTTGAAATCCAGATTAGGTTTTAGAGAAAGGTCTTCGTCTACATTGAACTGTCTCAGGTGAGCTTCTACGTTCGCATCAATGATATTCAAAATATAAACCCCCACAGTAATAAGTATAGAGATCTCCTTGTTTTTCTGGTAAAATTCCTGTGCTCTAATCAAGCCTTCAGTTGTGATCCTGTTCTCAAATTCATCGGTACGCCCGGCCAGCCGATCCTTGTAGGCGTTCCGGTACCTGTCGTATTGATCGTCATTTTCCAGGTAAAAATAAACCCCGGTACCCAGGCCGGCATAGGCGAGGGGTATTTTCCAGTAGCTGCCGTTATAAGCCTGTCCCAGGCCCGGTAAAACTGCGGAATAAAAAGCAGCCTTGGCTGGGGCAAGTGCGTTATAAGGCTCGTATTCTTTTTCCTTTAATTCTTTTTTTGAACTTTTATCTGAAGAGATTTTTAAAGAATCTTCCTGTGCTGCACCGATGGTGACGATGAACATAAAAAGAAGCAGGAAAAAATTAGGTTTATTCTTCACCCCGGATTAAATTTTTAATTCTTTCGAAATCCTCTTCAGAAGAGAATGGTATGGTTAATTTACCGCTACCCTTTTTAGTTACCTTAACGTCTACCTTTGTGCCAAGAAATTCTGTAAATTCCTTGATGCCTTTTTTAAAGGTTGGGGGTACACTAACTTTCTTAGTGGTAGCAGCAGGCTTTGCGTCTGAATTCAATTCGCGGACTAATTGTTCAGTTTCTCTTACAGAAAGTGATTTCTGGATGATCTTTTCATAGATCTCCAGTTGCTTCTGGGTATCATCGATATTTATCAGCGCTCTACCGTGTCCCATACTTAAGAATCCGTCGCGCATACCGGTCTGTATGATAGGATCAAGCTTTAAAAGTCTCAGGTAATTGGCTATGGTAGACCTGTTTTTCCCGATTCTTTCACTTAATTGTTCCTGGGTTAACTGAATCTCGTCTATCAATCTCTGGTAAGACAGGGATATTTCGATTGGATCGAGATCCTGTCTCTGGATATTTTCTACAAGCGCCATTTCCAGTGATTCCTGGTCATTGGCTATTCTTATGTAAGCAGGAACGGTTTTAAGGCCTACCAGTTTAGAGGCCCGAAATCTTCTTTCACCAGATACCAGCTGGTATTTACCGAAATCCATTTTACGAACCGTAATAGGCTGAATTACGCCTAGTTCGCGGATGGAAGAAGCCAGTTCTTTTAAGGACTCTTCGTTAAAACTGGTTCGGGGCTGGAATGGATTTACCTCGATAGAAGAAAGCTCCAGTTCCACGATATGCCCAACCAGTTTGTCGGCATTCTTGTCTTCAGCAGATTTTATATCATTATCCGGATCCTTCAGTAGGGCTGAAAGTCCTCTTCCCAACGCTTGTTTTCTGGTAGCCTTCGCCATTTGCTTTAGTTTTTCTTAATTATTTCATGTGCCAGACTTAGATAATTGCTGGCTCCTTTACTCGAAGCATCATAATTAATAATGCTCTCACCATAACTTGGCGCTTCACTTAAACGTACATTTCTTTGAATGATTGTTTCAAAAACCATCTCGTCAAAATGCTTTTTGACCTCTTCGACTACCTGGTTAGACAATCTCAATCTTGAATCATACATGGTCAATAAAAGACCTTCTATATCCAGCTTGTTGTTATGGATCTTTTGTACACTTTTGATCGTATTAAGCAGTTTACCCAATCCTTCAAGGGCAAAATACTCACATTGGATAGGTATAATAACCGAATCTGAAGCCGTAAGTGCATTCAGGGTAAGTAAGCCTAAGGAAGGAGCGCAGTCAATCAGGATAAAGTCATATTTGTCTTTTAAAGGTTCCACTGCTTTCTTGAGCATGGATTCCCTGTTCTCCTGGTCCACAAGTTCAATCTCTATAGCCACCAGGTCTATATGCGCAGGGATGATGTCCAGGTTAGGAGAGCTCGTTTTCTGTATGGCTTCTTCAGCCTTAATGGAATGCTCAAGCAGTTGATAGGTACCGTGCTCTACCTCCTCAACGTCTATTCCCAGACCTGAAGTTGCATTAGCCTGAGGATCGGCATCAATCAATAATATCTTTTTTTCCAGAACCCCCAAAGACGCGGCAAGGTTCACAGAAGTAGTGGTTTTTCCCACGCCTCCCTTTTGGTTGGCAATAGCAATGATTTTACCCATTAAAAGTGTATGATTTTTGAAGGGTAAAAATACAATTTATTATAGGTTTAGAAAATGAAATTGTTAACAGCTTCTAAAGAAAAACCGGTATCTCCATAGTAGTATGGAAATACCGGTTTTAAAGGCTGTTCATAAAAAAAGAAATCCTCTTTTTTTAGTTCGCCGAATCTTCTGTTTCAGGCATTAAAACTCCCAGAAGGTAATTCTCGTTCAGATATTTTTCAGCCATTTTTTGGATGTCATCAGTTTCAAGTTCCTCGACCATATCATTATAATCTTCGATTTCTGAAATATCCATATTTTCTCTTTCGGCTTTTTCTAATTGTGCTATCCAGAACTTATTCTCTTTCAATTTTTCCTTTCGCTGTAACCTGAAGGTTTCCTTTACTTTGTCCAGATCTTCCTGAGAAGGACCATCCTTCTTTATCTTCTGAACTTCAGCAATGGCAGATTTAGTTAATTTTTCTACATTTTCCGGTCCGCATGGGAAGGATATGGAAAAACTGTAACTATCATAAGGTATTTTGGACATGTTTCCACGGGCACCAACCCCATAAACACCGCCTTCTTCCTCTCTTAGTTCCTCTACCAGTTTAATAGTTAAGATCTCTCCCAGGGCAGAAAAAGCAAGGTCATCTTCCTCATCATATTCGGTTTCACCGTTCCACATAATACTAACCAGGCTTTTAGGGTCCTTACCCTTATAAACTGTTTTCTCTCTGTAAGAATCTGTCTTCTCACGGAATTCTGGAGCACGGAATTCTTCCTTGGAGTTTTTGGAAGGAAGACTGGCAATATATTTAGCCGACAGTTTTTTCACCTTTTCTTCATCCAGATTCCCTACAAAGTAGAAAGTAAAATCTGAAGCGTCGGCGAATCTCTCCTGGTATTTCTGATATGCCAGGTCATAATCCATTTCATCAAATTTTTGAGGCGTAGGGAATCCCGCATATCTTGGATTGCCTTCATTTCTGAATTTCCCAATTTCATTCTGAAAATAGAAATTTGGGTTGGACATAAGGTTGCCCAGGAAATTCTTTTGCTTGGTAGCAAATGATTCATAGGCCTCTTCGTCTTTGTTGAGATCTGTAAAATACAAATGGATCATCTGCATCATGATTTCAAAATCCTTTGGGGTAGTGCTTCCGCTAAAACCTTCAGAATAACTGCTAATGCCGGGTCTTACATTTACGATTTTCCCGCTCATCATTTTATTCAGTTCATTTTTATCAAGACCTCCAATACCAGCTTCGGTCAACCCACCATTCGCATAAACGGTAGAAAGGAATTCCTCGTTACTATACAATGAGGTTCCTCCCGCACTATAGGCTGAAAATAAAATTTCATCGTTTTTGAAATCGGTCTTTTTATAAACAACTTTTGCTCCATTGCTCAAAAGAAGCGTTTTCACGTTAAGATCCTCGTTTGTCTTAACCTCTTTGACAGATCCTGCTGCCGGCATGTCGGTAATAAGATTCTCGCGCACATCTTCATAAGCATATTCTTCAATTTCTGAATTCTCAACATCCTTGAGAATAGCAAGTACCTGCTCCTCGGTTATCTTTTCTATAGATTCCTTTTCTGGCCCTGTTAGAACAACCACTCTGTTTTCATCATGGATAAAATCATTGATTAGGCCATTGATATTCTCAAGGCTGATGTCATCCAGGTTCTCTTTTGCGTATTGGTAGGTCCATTCAATACCAGGAATTGGAGAATTTTGCAGGAAATTTGAAACGTATTGCCCAACAATTCTATTGCTTGCCTGTTTGTCCCGATCCTTGAATTGTTTTTCCAGCCTTGCCAGATACTCCTTCTTGGCTCGTGCAAATTCATTCTCATTAAAGCCATACCTTTTTACCCTCTCATTCTCAGTTACCAGAGCTTTTAAAGCAGTAAGCTGATCGTTCTCGCCTGTCATAGCGAAAGACTGGTAGGCATTCTTTAAAGGTGAGAATGTGCCTCCATAATAGGAGAATCCATAGGTGAATGGTGGAGTTGTGCTGTTGGCAAGTTCCTGCAGGCGATTATTGATCATAGAAGAAAACATACTTCTCTCCAGGTTTTTTCTGTAATCTGCAATAGTTACCACATCCTTAGCCTCTTCGAGATCTTTATAATAAATCTGAACCCTGCTGAAATTAGCATCGGGATCTTTTGCGATAGCAACAAAGGTCTCTTCATGATTTGGAACCCCGTATTCTTTTCTTTCTGTCGGGTTTTTTCTTTTTTCTAAGTTTGAAAAATGACTTTTGATCTTTTGCTCAATTATATCCACATCCAGATCCCCAACCGCAATAACAGCCATTAAACCTGGTCTGTACCAGTCTTTATAATAGCTTCGAATAGTTTCATAATCTGCACCCTCGATAACTTCTTTTTTACCTATAGGTAATCTTTCGGCATATCTGGAGTTGTGCATTAATTTAGGAAGGTATTCCTGCATCATTCTTTTATCTGGTCCAAGGCCAAGGCGGTACTCTTCCATAACCACACCACGTTCCCCATCTATAGCCTCTTCGGTTAGAAGAGCATTATGCGCCCAGTCTTCCAAAACCGTAAATCCGCCTTCAAGTTTTTCTGGATCGTCACTCGGGATTGGCAGAATATAAACAGTTTCATCAAAACTGGTGTAAGCATTCAAATCTGCCCCGAATTTTACTCCTATACTTTGCAAATAGTCAATTAATTCATTCTTTTCAAAGTTCTTTGTTCCGTTGAAGTTCATATGCTCTATAAAATGAGCTAAACCTTGCTGTTCATCTGTTTCCAGAATAGAACCGGCTTTAATGGCCAGTCTTAACTCCAGTTTATCTTCCGGCTTGCCATTATTGCGTATGTAATAGGTAAGTCCGTTTTCAAGTTTTCCAATCTTGACATTAGGATCTGTAGGTATTTTTTCTTCTGTAGTAGATTGAGCGAATGAAATACTCGTAGCTACCAGAAACAGTACCCATAAATTCCTGTTCAGGTAATTTTTCATAAAAGTTTGAATTATTAATAAAATTTAAAGGCTAAAGATAGATTTTATTAAAGTTAATCCATTAAAATCAATGATCTTTTAATGTTAAAATTTCACGGTAGAGCATAAAAAAACCGGATTGAAATCTGTTAGAATTCTCACCGGTTGTTTAAATAATAGAAATCTTTAAAACT
The DNA here is from genome assembly GCF_007050985.1 of Christiangramia sabulilitoris. Taxonomy (GTDB): domain Bacteria; phylum Bacteroidota; class Bacteroidia; order Flavobacteriales; family Flavobacteriaceae; genus Christiangramia; species Christiangramia sabulilitoris. The sequence goes on along the minus strand of NZ_VHSF01000001.1, from coordinate 623,159 downwards.
ATCCTTTTTTTGCTTTGATCATTTGTTCAAGCATATCCCACATTTCTTCCGGAACTGCTTCCAGTAAATTGAACTGTCCGGCTCCTTTAAGCCACTCGCCGCCATCTATGGTAATAACCTCACCATTTACATAAGCTGAAAAATCTGAAACCAGGTAAGCCGCAAGGTTAGCCAGTTCCTGGTGATCACCAACTCTTTTTAAAGGTACCTTTTTAGCAAGATCGAATTTCTCTTTAAGGTCACCCGGTAAAAGCCTGTCCCATGCACCCTTGGTAGGGAAAGGTCCCGGAGCGATCGCGTTAGATCTAATACCATATTTAGCCCATTCTACAGCTAAAGACCTGGTCATAGCCAAAACACCTGCTTTTGCCGTTGCACTAGGAACTACATAAGCTGAACCTGTCCAGGCATAAGTGGTTACGATATTTAGTATGGTCTTATTCTCTTCTTTTTGATCTATCCAGTGTTTACCAAGAGCAAGGGTACAGTTCTTACTTCCTTTTAAAACGATATCGATGATAGTATCAAAAGCATTGGCGCTTAACCTTTCGGTAGGAGAGATAAAGTTCCCGGCAGCGTTATTCAGGAGAATGTCTACAGACCCAAATTCTTTTACCACGGCATCGCGCATGGCTTCTACCTGGTCATAGTGTCTTACATCACATTGCACAGGGAAACATTTTCCACCGGTCTCATCCTCAAGTTCCTTCGCTGTATTCTCAAGTTTCTCTATATTTCTTGAAGTGATCGCTACTTTAGCACCAAGTTCAAGAAAATATTTGGTCATTGATTTTCCTAGTCCACTACCACCACCGGTAACGATAATATTCTTTCCTTCAAGGGCATCGTCTCTGAGCATTTTTTTCTTTAAATCCATAATTTCAGTATTCAGTATTCAGTATTCAGTATTCAGAGGCTTCATATAAGATTCTTATTCTTTCAGCGCACTGCTCATTGATACTGCTTACTTTAGGTTAATTAGTCTATTAATATTTCTAACAATTGTATCGCAGCTTCACTGATCTTGGTACCCGGACCAAAAACCGCAACTGCACCGGCATCGAAAAGAAACTGATAATCCTGCGAAGGGATCACCCCTCCAACAATTACCATAATGTCTTCCCGGCCTAATTTCTTTAGCTCTTCAATTACCTGGGGTACGAGGGTTTTATGTCCCGCAGCAAGCGAGGAAACTCCCAGGATATGTACGTCGTTTTCCACGGCTTGTTGCGCAGCTTCGGCTGGAGTCTGGAATAATGGGCCAATATCCACATCAAAACCAAGATCGGCATACCCGGTTGCAACTACTTTAGCTCCACGATCATGCCCGTCCTGTCCCATTTTAGCGACCATGATCCTTGGTCTTCTGCCTTCCATTACGGCAAATTTATCAGCCATTTCCCTGGCTTTATTAAATGAGCTGTTATCTTTCATTTCTTTTGAATATACACCGCTGAAAGATTGAATTTTCGCTTTATATCTTCCATAAATATCTTCCAGCGCATCGCTTATCTCACCAAGACTTGCTCTTTCCCTGGCAGCTTCCACTGCCAGGGCCAGCAAATTAGCATTTTCTTCTTTAGCAGCTTTTCTTAAGTTTTCCAGTGCCTGCTGGACTTTCTCCTCGTTCCTTTCAGCTCTTATCTTTTGAAGTCTGGCCACCTGCTGTTTTCTAACCGTTTGATTGTCTACCTCCAGGGTTACAAGTTCATCTTCCTTTTCGAGACGGTATTTATTTACCCCAACGATCACATCGGTCTCGCTGTCTATTCTGGCTTGTTTTCTGGCAGCTGCTTCCTCGATCCTCATTTTCGGGATCCCTGCTTCAATAGCCTTGGTCATGCCGCCAAGCTCTTCAACTTCTTCAATAAGCTTCCAGGCCTGTTGTGCGATCTGTTCCGTTAATTTTTCAACATAGAAACTTCCAGCCCATGGGTCAACGGTTTTGGTAATATTGGTTTCCTGCTGCAAATATAATTGTGTATTCCTGGCAATCCTCGCAGAGAAATCTGTAGGTAATGCAATGGCTTCATCCAGGGCATTGGTATGCAAACTCTGGGTTCCGCCGAAAGCAGCCGCAGCAGCTTCAATACAGGTTCTCGCAACATTATTGAATGGATCCTGTTCTGTTAAGCTCCAACCACTGGTCTGGGAATGTGTTCTTAAAGAAAGAGATTTTGGATTTTTCGGGTTGAACTGTTTTACGAGTTTTGCCCAAAGCATTCTGGCGGCTCGCATTTTCGCGATCTCCATGAAATGGTTCATCCCGATGGCCCAGAAAAAGGATAGTCTTGGAGCGAAACTGTCAATATCCATTCCCGCATCCAGACCTTTTCTGATGTATTCCAATCCGTCAGCCAATGTATAGGCTAATTCAATATCGCAGGTCGCACCGGCTTCCTGCATATGATATCCTGAAATACTGATACTATTGAATTTCGGCATATTCTGAGAGGTGTACTCAAATATGTCTGAAATGATCTTCATGGAAGGAGTAGGAGGGTAGATGTAGGTATTCCGCACCATAAACTCTTTCAGGATATCATTCTGAATAGTCCCTGAAAGCAGTTCGGGTTTTACTCCCTGTTCTTCGGCTGCGACTATATAAAAAGCCATGATAGGCAGAACAGCTCCATTCATGGTCATGGAAACCGACATTTTATCCAGCGGGATCTGATCGAAAAGGATCTTCATATCCTCTACAGAATCAATGGCGACCCCTGCTTTTCCAACATCTCCCACCACACGTTCATGATCTGAATCATAGCCGCGATGCGTTGGAAGGTCAAAGGCTACCGAAAGTCCTTTCTGGCCTGCAGCCAGGTTTCTCCTATAAAAAGCATTGCTTTCTTCAGCAGTTGAAAATCCTGCATACTGCCTGATCGTCCAGGGCCTGGTTACATACATTGTGCTATAGGGTCCACGCAAATAGGGCGGGATCCCGGCAGCAAAATTCAAATGTTCAGCCTTAGAAATATCTTCCCTGGAATAGGAAGTTTTGATCTCAATTTCCTCAGGTGTTTTAAAAGTTTCCTTTTCCGCCTCAGGTTTTCTATTAGAGAAATCCTTATCGGTAAGGCTTATATCTTGAAGATCTTTGCGTTGCATAAATCTTGATTTTACTGGGTTGGCTGGCTTTGTTTCTCTTCTTCTAATCTCTTCTGTTCACTCTCTTCGCTAAGCCGTTTTTCAAGTATTGGTTCAATTAAAGTTTTTCTGGGATTTTTTTTCAGGAATGGATATAGTTCAATATCATCCTGCATTCTGTCCTGCAGATTTTTAAACTTATTCGTTCCTATTAGAACAAGATCTCCGTTATTGAATTTCTCATGTTCTGCAGTAGCGCTTTCTTTTATTTTCTTCTGAATAATTCCAGATTTCAGTTCTTTCAAAAAGCCTCCGCCTTTTTCAATTTCCTTGAAAATTTCCAACGCCTTTTCTGCCAGCTGTTTGGTGAGCGATTCAATATAATAGGTGCCTTCAGCGACATTACTTACTTTGTCCAGGTAACTTTCATTCCTCATGATAAGCAACTGGTTGCGGGCAATCCTGTCACCAAATTCATTGTCCTTATGATAAATAGCATCGTAAGGCATATTACAGATAGAATCTGCGCCACCAAGTATGGCACTCATGCCTTCAGTAGTGGTTCTAAGCAAATTCACATTATAATCATATAAGGTTTTGGACCTTTTGGTAGGCTCTGCGATAATATGGCAGGTGTTACCAAAATCGAATTCCTTTGCAACCGTAGCGAAAAGCCAGCGGAGCGCCCTGATCTTCGAGATCTCAAAAAAGTAATCTGAGCCTACAGAAACATAAAACTGAAAAGTAAAATTTTTCCTGTCCTTTAAATCAATTTTTGATAGGTGGTTCAGGTATTCAGTTACCTGGGCGAGGGTATAGGCCAGTTGCTGAGGAATTGTTGCGCCCGCATTTTGATAAAGTGCAAGGTTTACTGATATTGAAGACTGAAAATTAGCTGAATTTTGAACTATCTTTTCCAGCTCTTCATGGTCAGATCTCAGGTTATCGAACCAATTGCCTGTTCTGGCAAGTTTTCCAATAATATCTGTTTGCAGATAGACTTTGAGATCTCTGTCTTTAATGGTTTGGTTAAGTTCCTTTATGAATGCTGAATCCAGAAACTCCGGCTTTATGTATATACTAATACCCCTGGGGAGACCCTCCAGTAGTTTTACGCAATCGATTTCTATAGAGGGTAAAATAAACCAGATCGCTTCAGTTCCTTTCCGAAGCTTATCCAGAGCTTTTTTATTGGCTGCCTCTGCAGAGGTGACATATACTTTTTCGCAGATATTCCAGTGTGGAGGGTTAGCTACCTTTAGGGTTTCCTCAATATCTTCAGAGGAATAAAAAGGTTTAATATCGATGCCATGCAGAGTTTTTGTAACGAGTTTTTCGTTGTAATCTTCTCCTTTGAGATCGGCCTGGATTTTTTGTTTCCATTGTTTTGCAGAAACTTCTTCAAATTCCTGAAATAACAATTGTTTCATTATTAGTTGGTTTTGGTCGGGAAGTTTTGCGAAAATTCTAATTTACAGTATCATATTCAATAATATAAATATCTTCATCAGGCCTTTTCATATAATATTTCTGCCGGGCAAACTTTTCCAGTTCCACCGAATCCTGAAGCTTTTCTATGACCGCTTTGTCTTTCGCAATTTCCGTTTGATAATATTTCTTATTGTCCTGCAGTTCGTTTATTTCCTGATCCAATTCATGATGAATAAACCACGAATTGGTGTCAAGGAAGAACATCCAACCTAGAAATACAAGACTAATCAGTACATATTTATTACTGATAATCCTGAACCACGGTTTTTTACGCAGGTCTTTAAATTTCATACGGTTTAAAGATACAAAATTAGGTTAAGCGATCTTTTATTATAGTCTGAACGATATCAACAGCAACGGTATTGTAGCGATTGGTAGGAATAATAATATCTGCAAACTCTTTGGTGGGTTCAATAAACTGTTGATGCATAGGTTTTAAGGTAGTTTGATAGCGCCACAGAACTTCTTCCAGGTCTCGCCCACGTTCAGCGATATCACGCTTTAATCTTCGTATCAACCTTTCATCACTATCGGCATGAACATAGATCTTGATATCGAATAATTCGCGAATTTCGGGATGAGTAAGAATAAGAATGCCCTCAACGATGACTACTTTCCTTGGGTAGATCTCTATGGTTTCCCCGGTTCGGTTATGTTCTTTAAATGAATAAACCGGTTGTTGAATGGGGTTTCCAGATTTTAATTCCTTTAAGTGTTCTGCTAAAAGTTCAAAGTCAATCGATTTTGGGTGATCAAAATTGATCTTTTTTCTGTCTTCAAAGGAAAGATGAGAGGTATCCTGATAGTATGAATCCTGTGAGATCACGTCTACCTCCTCATTTCTTAATTCCTCGGTGATCTGATTTACTACCGTAGTTTTCCCGCTTCCCGTACCACCGGCAATACCAATTATAAGCATAGAGTTGAAATTTCGGCAAAGGTAATATTACTTTTTAAAAAGTATTTCATGATTTTAAAGCCAATTTTCATTAAAAATGCTCCTGTAGAAAACAAAAAAAACCGGTCTTAAGAAAAGACCGGTTAAATTATTAGGACATGGTAAATATTATTCCTGCTCCTTGATCGCAGCAACTTCCTCTACCGTTACCATATCGTCTATATTGTTACTCCATGAATTCATTATATAGTTTATGGCATCTGCGACCTCCTGGTCGTTAAGTCCCATAGGCGTCATGATATTGTCATACTTTTCACCATTTACCTCAATAGGTCCCTGCATGCCATATTTTACTCCCCGAATACTGGCTTCTCTTTTTTCAGTAAGCCAGTTAGAACCGTCCAGGGGCGGGTAGGTGCCTGCAATTCCTTTACCGGTAGGTAAATGACAGGTAACGCAAAGATCTGAATAGATTTCTTTCCCTCTGGCAATACTGGCTTTTAGCGGAGTGTTTTCAGCTGATTTATCTGACGAAGGGATGACATACGAATCTTCTTCTTTCTCCTGTTCTTTTTTATCTGATTTACAGGCTGTAAATGCGAGCAGGCCGAAAATAATGATTAGTTTTCTCATGGCGATTATTTGTTTGTTAGTCTGGCAATTCCTTTTCCTTCAATGGCCACATAGATATTCCCATCTGGACCCTGTCTCACATCTCTCATTCTACCTGAATTTTCCAATAGTTTAGTTCTTTTTTTGATCTTTTTCCCATCCAGATCAAGTAACTCAAGATATTGGAATTTCAAGGATCCTACGAGCAGGTTTCCTTTCAACTCTGGAAACTTATCTGAAGTGACATACTCAAATCCGCTGGGAGCAATAGAAGGCAGCCAGTAGAAAATGGGATCTTCCATGCCAGGTTTGGATCTTTCATCGGTAATTGGAGTTCCGCTGTAATTTTCTCCGTAGGTGACCACAGGCCATCCAAAATTGGCTCCTTTTTTCACCACATTTATTTCGTCTCCACCTTTTGGGCCGTGTTCATGAACCCAGATTTCCCCGGTTTCAGGATTCAGGATCATTCCCTGTGGGTTGCGATGGCCATAAGAGTAAATGGCTTCTACGGCGTTTTCCTGTCCTGTAAAAGGATTATCTGCAGGTACACTGCCGTCATCATTTAAACGGTAAACTTTCCCATTATCTTTAGTAATATCCTGAGGATAGACATCTCTTTCACCTCGTTCCCCTATACTGAAATAAAGATATCCTTCCTTATCGAAAGCTATCCTCGAACCAAAGTGCTGCCCTTTAGTTGTATTTGGTGTGGCTTTATAGAGGATTTCCTGGCTGGTCAATTGATCACCGCTTAATTTGGCTCTCATTAGAGCGGTATTTCCACCGCTTCCCGAACCTTCTTTGGAGGCATAGGTAAAATAGATCCATCCGTTATTTTCATAATCGGGATGAAGAACCACATCCAGTAAACCACCCTGACCGCGGTCGTATACTTCAGGTCCACCCTTCACCGGAATTTTCTCACCATCTTTAAAGTGAATAATATCTCCGTTTTTCTCTGTGATTAGCATACTACCGTCAGGTAAAAAGGTAAATCCCCACGGAATTTTCAATCCTTCCACTACCATTTCATAGGAGTACTTATCTGAAACTACCGCATCAATCGGGTCTGGAACGTTTGTGTTTTGTTCGGTTTGAACTGCAGTAGTATCTGTAATATTTTCATTTTGAGCGGTTTCTGTTTTACCATTTTCTCCGCAGGCAATAAGGCTCAGACTAAGCCCTGATACCAGTAAAAATCTTCTCATAGCAATAATGTTCTAACTTCATTTATGAATAAGTAAACTAAGATATAAAAAATTAAAAGTTTTCATTGCGGGTGGTTAATAATTCTTATATTTGCCGCCCAATTATGGTTGAAACGCCATTTCGGGGTGTAGTACCTCGACAAGCCCGGCACAGGCTCCGACTAGGTCCAGGCTTGAAAAAAGATTCCGAATTTTGAATCTTGAAATAAAAATATTGAATGAATTGTGAAAGCAATTTCGGGGTGTAGCGTAGCCCGGTTATCGCGCCTGCTTTGGGAGCAGGAGGCCGCAGGTTCGAATCCTGCCACCCCGACCATCAAAATCCAATCACTCAAGGTGGTTGGATTTTTTGTTTGGAGAAAATCGAAGCTTACTTCAGATTGGAAACAAACAAAAAAGACAAAGGGCGAAGCCTGATTGGATTTTGATGAGCAACAAACCAAACTCGGGATCACGACCAGAGGGAGGTAATCCTGCAGCCCTACTTAAAGCCTTTCATTTTTCAAGTGAGGCTTTTTTTAATTCTAAAAAAAAATGCGCAGGTTCTCCCGATGCTTCGGGACTGCCACCCCGACCATAAAAATCCAATCACATAAAGTGGTTGGATTTTTTGTTTGGAGAAAATCGAAGTTTACTTCGAATTGGAAACGAACAAAAATGACAAAAGGCGAAGCCTGATTAGATTTTGATGAGCAACAAACCAAACTCGGGATCACCGACCAGAGGGAGGTAATCCTGCCACCTCATACTTAAAGCCTTTGCCATTCCAATCACAAGAAGCTTTAAACGAAAGTTAGCTACTGTTTTATTTTCCTTTAATGCTTGGTTCCATTCACTTTGCCGGTTTTTAAATGTAATTTTTAATTGCTTCCTTTTCCAATGGACAATCTTGAGATATACCCAGTAAATTAACCTGAAATGAGATAATGCCGAATGTTTTTTCAGATGGACCAGCGCGAGAAAAATCTTTAAAAAATTTGATATTTATTTTTATGAAAAGACTTTCTTTAGCATCTAATTGGAATCAAATATGAACTGTTAAAGAACATTTCAGAATCTGAATATTTGCTATTACAAATTGATAAAAAATATAACTTTACACGAAAGATTTTTCTTACCCATTAATGGCTATTTCCGGTTAAAAGGTTTATGATATCTTTAAAAAACAATATTTACAGATGTATTTAGTATATTTCCCTGCAAATAAAGCTGAATGAGGAAAGTACTGGTAATTCAGGAGGATATTATTATTCTTAAAATTCTGGAAAGACTTGTGCTGGTAAATGATTTTCAATGCAAGGCTATAAGGTCACTTGATTCTTTGAGTATTGAAGACCAGCAAACCAATTTCGACTTTATTATCAGCGATATATTGTTTGAAGGAATTGCTCCACTGGAATTTGTAGCCCAGGTAAAAGAGGTTATTCCACATAAAAACTTACTGATCGTTACGAATATGGGGCAGGACAAAATCAAGCAGGAGATTTTCGCATTAAGCGGGATTGATGGATTTTATGCCGTGCCTATAGATCTGGACGAAATAGAAGCAATAATACAAGCTTATTAATGAGTGAAAACCTACTTTTACTATTGATCTTTCTGGTTTGTTGCTTACTCGTTATCCTATGGATATCGATAGGAATAAGTCTGGTATACCGTAAAAACCGTATGCGCAGACTACAGAAAATCGAAGCCAGCTTTGCCGACATTGTAAGTAAATATCTGTATGTGAGTTCAAATGATTCCATCACCATTAAACAGATAAATACTACCTTAAAGGATGTAGGTATTAAGCCAAGAAATAAGAATAATATTCAATATCTCATTCACCTTATGATTCGCACGCAGCGAACCATTCTAGGTGGTCATTTTAATAAACTGCAGCAGTTATACGCACAAATTCCACCTTACGGAGTCTCTATTGGTAAGATTAATAGTAGAAACTGGTATCGGAAAGCCAGGGGTATCAGGGAGATTTATGAAATGAACCAGGCGCAATATTTTGATGAAATCTTTAAGCTAATTAATCACAAGAATATTTACGTTAGAAGGGAAGCCCAGATAGCAATGGTAGTTTTTAGTGGTTGGGAGAGTCTTCGCTTTTTACCGTATTTAAAGAAAAATATGACCCTCTGGCAACAGATCAAGATTGTGGAAAAGCTTTTTGACCTGCATCCAAAACCAAAAATTAAATGGTTACATCGAGCTTATGAAACAGATAAACTGTTTGGGAAAAAGCTATTGATGCGAATTATTAGAAAATATGAATTGCACGGAGAAACCGGCTATATTCTGGATCATCTAAACCATGAGGACTACGAGGTACGGGAAACAGCTATTTATTGCGTACAATCCTTTGGTTTAAGTTCAAGGTCGGTAAATTATATCAAGGAATTATATGATGATATTCCAGATGCCACCCAACAAGGGCAACTTTTGGATTATATATTTGAAAATTCTGAAATGGATGTGGATTTTTATCTAAGACAATTGTATAGTGATAATGATGAATTAAAACTCAATATTGCAGAGATCTTATGGAATAATGGTTATAAGGAAAAGGTGCAGGAATTCTATTATGAACAATATTCAAAAGCGACCGTAAATGCTGGATAGTCTGGAAAGTTTTTTCGGTAATTATTACGTTTACTGGACGGTCAACTATTTCTTTCTCATCTACGGGATCATGCTCATGACCATCTATTTTTCAGGAGTGGTCCTGGCCAATCGTGCTATTAGACGAACTAAAAAGAAATCCACTTTTTTACAAGTTCAGGATATTGTTAGTGCCACAGATATTCCATCTGTCACCCTTGTTGCTCCGGCCTACAATGAAGGAATGACTATCATAGAGAACGTAAAATCCCTACTCTCTATTCAATACCCGTATTATGAGTTTATTCTCGTAAATGATGGCAGTAAAGATGATTCGCTGGAAAAACTGATCAAGGAATTTGATCTGGAACAGCATGATGCCAGCTTCATAACCCAGCCCATACCAACAGCTTCAGTTAAAAGTATTTATAAAAGCAAAAATAAAAAGTATACCCACCTTACGGTGATCGACAAAAACAATGGGGGCCGGGCAGATGCTTTAAATACCGGAATCAATTTTGCAGATACAGAACTGGTAATTTGTACCGATGCCGATTGTATTATTGAACAGGATGCACTACTAAAAATGGTTCGACCTTATCTTGAGGAGGACGAGGAGGAAATAATAGCTTGTGGCGGTGGAATTGGGATTGCCAACGATTCTATAGTCCATAACGGGGTGTTGAAAGAATTAAAGCTACCGGAAAACCTTGTACCTATGGTGCAGGTGGTAGAGTATATACGCGCCTTTTTACTTGGAAGAATGGCCTGGGGTGAGATTAATGGCCTGATGCTGGTTTCGGGAGCCTTTGGGATGTATCCAAGAAAACGAGTGATGGAGGTAGGAGGTTTTGATTCGAAAACGGTTGGTGAGGATTTGGAGCTTTGTATCCGCTTAAGGATACATATGGAGAACCTTAAAAAACCTTATAAAGTGGTCTACCTGCCCGAAACGCTTTGCTGGACAGAAGGTCCGCCAGATTATGATATTCTTATTAAACAACGTGATCGTTGGGCAAGGGGACTATGGGAGACCATGAGCCTGCACCGTAAATTATTTTTTAATCCGCGCTACCGGCATATGGGTATGTTATATTATCCCTATTGGCTGTTCTTCGAATTCGGAGCACCGCTGGTAGAATTTTTAGGAATGATAGTTATTATCCTATTCGGGATATTTGGATGGATTAATTGGCCGTTTTCACTTCTTTTATTCTTTTTAGTATACCTCGTAGGTTGTTTGTTCTCTACGGCAGCGATCTTTATGTACGTGAAGAATTTTGATCATTATACAAAACCCAAGCAGATCGTAGAACTATTACTGGCTGCATACCTGGAACCGTTTCTTTATCATCCCGTTCTGGTATATGGACAGATGAAGGGCTATTACAAGAAATTATTCAGGATCAAATCGGGTTGGGGTGCTATGACCAGAAAAGGCTTTAAGGTTTCAGACTCTTAGAAGCGATACCGGTAGCTTACATTTCCCAGGAACTGGTATCCCTGATTATTTTGACTCAGATCTTCATAAAGATAACCTGCTCCAACCTGGATGATATGATGTATACCAATCGTTTTATTCCAGCCAACGTTGAAATAATAGGCATCCAAAACCGGATTTTCCTGTACCTGTGTAAAAATCGTTGTTTCATCAGGAGAAATTCCACTTCCAAATCTTCCGAATAAATAATCGTCAATACTGGAAAAATAATAACGAATATTAAATTGATAATTCTGGATTAAGCGATCCAGTCGTTTAGGACCAAGAAAACTTCTGCCATTCAGGTAAAATCTTCCCTGATAAGTGGTAAGACCAACGATTCCCGTAAAATAATCCTGGTCACTGAAATGTAATAATCTTCCCCCGGTTTCCAGTTCAAAACCTCTGAACAAATTAACGAAAAGGGAGGCGCTACCTCTGAAATCTGGAAACAACCTACCGTCTGATACTCCGGCATTAACGAAGGCATACACTTTATCGCTAAAAACCGGATATGACTCCAATTCATATAAAAATCCCTGGTCAAAAGATCGGTCTGCACGGGTTACTCTGGCAATTACTGCGGTTCTATTAAAATATTGCAGGAACTCACCACTTACGGTATGCCAGGGTTCATTCCTGGAGTAATCTTCACTAAAATTAATATACTGGTAATTGATCCCGATTTCAGTCGAGACCGTCCTGTTTAAAATATTTTGTAATGTGTAGCGCAGGTCACTGTCGAGTGCATTATTTCTGAACAGGGAAAGTGCCAGTGCCCGGGCTTTCTGCCTTTCGCCTACTTTTAATAGTAAGGAAGCTTTAAGCACCTGCATTTTAGGATCGCTACCAAAAACCTCCTGTAAATCATCGATAAAAACAATTGAACGTTCCTTGTTTTCAAAATAATTCACCTGGCGTAAGGCAAGGTCTTTAACTGAAGGGTATTCCGGAGCTTTTTCCAGAAGATACCTAATATCATTCTCAGCCTCTTTAATATTCGCCAATGCCCAGTTATTCCTGACCCTTAAAATTCTTATGTCATGGTACTCAGGGGCGATTTCAAGGCCTTCATTAGTGAGCTGTAGAGAAGAAGTATATTTTTTGTTTTTGTAAAGATCAAGAGCATTAAAGTAGATACTATCAGTATTCTTCTGTTGTGTTTCCTGGGAGAAAGTAAACGCTGTAACCAACAGGGTTACTATTAAAAAAGTCTTTTTTAACATGTTCATAGGTTTGGGACCAAGGCGGTGAAGATAGCAATTATGAAAGATTTTTTTCCATCTGTTTTTTGACTTATAACAGTATCTTAATTTTATCCCGGAATTTGGGCGGAGAAGTATAAAGGATCAAACCTCCAGGCTGGCTCTTATAGCAGTATGATTTAGATTATGTTATAATTATATTTACACTTTAATTACGCCTTGAATGAAAATTTTAATTTTGCTTTTCTGCGCGCTTTCAATTTCTCTGTATGGTCAGCAAGAAGAGATACTGGAGTATCCTGCGGGTAAGATCGCATATCAAACTTTTGGAGATGGTTTTCCTGTATTGATCATTAATGGTGGACCGGGGATGAATAGCAAAGGTTTTGAATACCTGGCCAAAAAACTCGCAGATAATAACAGGACCATCATCTATGATCAAAGAGGTACCGGTGCATCTGTTTTAAATGAACATAACTTGTCAAATTTTAGCATTGATTTGATGCTGGAAGATATTGAGACGCTTAGGAAACATTTAGGCTATGAAAACTGGATCGTATTTGGTCAGTCTTTTGGCGGAATGCTTGCCTATGCTTATGCCGAAAAATATCCTGAAAGAGTAAAAGCTATGGTACAATCGCATAGTGGAGGGATGGCCTTGAGCAATGTAAGTAGTTTTAGTGTGATGAATCGTCTTTCTATAAGGGAAAGAGACAGTCTGTTGTATTTTTCCAGTATGTTAGAATTGGACCCGGGAAATGGCGACCTGGAGAGAAAAAGAGCTTTTTATATAGCTAAAGCCTACGTGATTGGATCTGAATATGAAAATACTATTGCTGATAGATTAATGCAGGTGAATATGAATTTAAACTCTGTCTTATGGGCAGACATGCGTAATAATAACTTTGATAAAACCGCTGCCATGAAGGAATTTCAGAACAAGGTTTTGATCTTGCATGGTTTAGACGATGTGGTCCCGGTAGAAGTAGCAGAGAGTTCCCATATTATTTTACCAGATTCCCGACTGGTAAAAATGGAAAATTGTGGTCATTATGGCTGGCTGGACAGACCGGATATCTATTTTCCGGAGGTGAAAAAATTTCTTGAAGAAAACTCCCCGGAATTATAACATGGATTTTCTTTTGATTTTTAATAGAAACAGTTTTAATTTGCATGAAGAATCGAGATGTGGCGCAGTCTGGTAGCGTATACGCCTGGGGGGCGTGGGGTCGCAGGTTCAAATCCTGTCATCTCGACTGTTTTAAGAACCTCTGCTAAAGCAGAGGTTTTTTTATGCCATGAATTCAAAAAAGAAATACAGTTGGCTTTTAAATAGCCTAGCTTATTTCGAGTCTGCTATATCCCTGTCCATTTCGCGTAAGTTTAATCTGGGTAGATATTCTCTCTTTCAAAGAATCCACGTGGCTTATAATTCCAATGGTTTTAGAACTTTCTGCCTGTAGTTTTTCCAGGGTATCGAGCGTCTGGTCTAAAGTTTCGGGGTCCAAAGTTCCAAAACCCTCATCTATAAAGAGGCTGTTGATCTCTACATTTTTAGAAGCAAGATCTGAAAGAGCTAAGGCCATAGATAGACTCAAAATAAATGTTTCGCCACCAGATAGGGTTTTGACAGATCTGCGTTGGCCTCCCATATGTTCATCTATAGCAACCAGGCCATCATCTTCTTCATCTGCAGGTTTATCTATAAGGTAGCGGTCGCTTAGGCCCTTTAACCTCACATTTGCCAATTTTATGAGTCGGCTTAAAGTGAGATCCTGTGCAAAATCATTGAATTTATTTCCGGTACGGTCGCCAATTAACTCATTAAGCATACGCCATCTGCGGGTTTGCTTTTCCTTTTCAGCAATTTGCTCCTGTAGTTTACACATCTTTATAAGATCATGCTCATGATTCTTGATTAACCTGTCAAGTTCCTTGCATTGTCCTGCGATTATTTGAACCTGTTCATTTTGCTCTTCAAGTTTTTCCCTAAGTGCTTCTTCTTTGATCTCAGGATCCTGCTTCTGCAATTCTTCAAGCTGCCCCTCAAGGAGATTAATTGAAGCCCGGGCATCATTTATTGTCTTTTCGATCTTTTGCCGCTCTGTGCGTAATCCATGGACCTCTGCATCTGGTATTAATACTGCATATCCTTCTTTTACAGATTCAAAGCCTTTCTCTTTTAAAACCAGTTCCAGTTCTTTCTCCAGTTTTTGTGCCTGGTTCTGTTTTTCATTAAGCTTTTTTTTCAGCTTTTCCCGGGTATTTTTTAAATTTTTGAGATCACTTTCCAGGCTAATCCATCTGTTCTGGTATAGTTCAACATCTTGCTGGATATCTTTACCCTGATAAAGTTTATCAAGCTTTTCCCTGACCAATCTACCTTCCTGAAAAATAGATTGTAATTTCTCCAGTATTGGCAGGGCAGTCTTTAGATGTTGAAGTTTTTTACAAGCCTTTTCAAAATCAGATAATTTTTCAAGCTTATTTTCCAGCTGGTCACATCTATCTTCGAATTCACTTAGGTTCTGCCCATTGTTTATTTCACTGAACTTTTCGTTGAAAGCAGTCTTTAGCTCCTGTAAATTTCTGCTTAGGGACTTATTTTTTACCTCCAGTTCCTGTGCCTGCTGTTTAAAATTAGAAAAGTTAGCAACATAGGTATTCAGTAAGCCTGATTGATCTTCCAGTTGCTTCTCAACTTTTTTAATTTCCTCGTACAGATGATCATCTTTTTCAGGTAAATGTTCCGCATAGGGGTGTTGCAGGGAACCGCATAAAGGACATGCTTCTCCATCTTTGAGTTTATGGCGATGTTGTTCCAGGCTTGCCTTTAAAAGTTGATTTTCTCTTTTTAAATTCAGGTTTTCCAGCCTGGTTTTAACCAATTTTACCTGGGACCTATGCTTTTCTATTTCTGGCGGAAGAGATCTTAACTGTGGTTGCAGTTTTTCATGATCTGCAGTATTCCGCTTCAGGTCCTTGTGCTTTTCTTCGATAACCGCATACTGCCGGGTAGCTTCCCGTGTAATTTTATATTCACGCTGGATGGTATTCCTTAATTTTTCAATTTCATCAGAATCAATCACCTTGAATTCCTCATTCCAGGTTTTTATCGATTTTTCTATTTTTTCAATCTGCTCTGTTATTTCTATCCTGGCATGATCTGGATTGGAATCGTTAAGTGAAAGTCCGGTTGCATTCAGCTCTGCATCAAATCTGGCCTTTTCAAGTCTGTAATCTGCCCGCTTTTCATTGCGTTTCTCCTGCAACTCCAGGATCTTATTCCTGAAATCAGTCAGATTTTGGGACAAATCAGTCGAACTGGTTTCTATGTGGATGAATTCTGAAACCTTTGCGATAAGGCTTGTGGTGCTCTCCAAATTTGTATTGAGACTTTCCCTGACGCCGGAAAGTTCAGACTTCAAATTTATAATTTCCCTGTTCAGTAAATTCCAGTTTCGTAAGTCTTCAGATACATCCTGTACCTTTTCATGCAGCTTTAATGGTGCGCCATGATCTGAGTCGAAAGCCTTCAGTTTGTTTTCAGCAACATCCCACTCTTCTTTTGAAAATGTTATAGCGGTGGTTTTCTTCCTGACTTCCTTTTTTAAGTCTAGGGATTTTTTGAGTTTTTCAATTTCTTTCTGATGCTTTTCCTGGGCTTCAGTCTTGCTTTTTAATTCTGTCTTTTTCTGCTCAAGGATCTCATCTGCCAATAAATTATCCTTTAAGATCTTTATTTCATGTTGTTGCTGCTCAATATCCTTGTTTAGAAGACCATTCATTTCATAAACCTTCTGGCCAATACTTCTATAGATACCTGTACCCGTAATTTTTTCTAGTAAAGCGCCTCTTTCTTTTTTGGTCACTTTAAGGAACTGGGCGAATTCACCCTGGGCCAGCATTGCGGCTTTGATGAATTGGTCATAACTCAGGCCGATCAATTCCTCATTTTTATCTGGTACTTCAGATTTCTTATCCGTGATAAGCGCCTGCTTTTGATGGTCATAAATTTCCATGTCATTATCACGCAGCTTGTCATTCCGATTGGTTGAAATATTCCATTGGGAACTGAAGGTCCCGTATTTGCACTCATAAGTAACCCTCGCTATGGCTTCTTTTTGATTTCTGGTGAGAATGGTACCATACTTCTCAATATCAGTTTTGGAAATTGGCCTGCTCCCCGGAATTCGTGGGACCTTACCATAGAGTGCCAGGGATATCACATCCAGAAGGGTACTTTTTCCACTGCCGGTTGGGCCGGTGATCGCAAAAAGAGAACTGCTGATAAAGGGTTCCTGGGTAAAATCGATTTCATGATCACCACGCAGGGAATTTATATTTTTAAAAGCTATTTTCAGGATCTTCATTGCGCCGGCTTTTCAGATTGGAGTACTTCTTCCAGGATTTCATCAAAAGCACTCAAAATTTCTTTCCTCTGTTCGTCATCATATTCATGATTTCCTATGAGCTCCAGGAAAACATCCTTTGGTTTGAGATTTTCCAGTTGCTCGTTTTCAGAATATAGTTCTGAGGTTCCCTTTTTTTGGTTTTTAAACTGTGCCCGTTGCTTTACAATAACGAAGCCCGGTTTTTCAAAATTATTTACAAATTGATCCAGCGCGTAAATTTTCTGAGCATCATACTGTTCTTCTATCAGATCGATCTCTATCAGTGAATCTAAGGCTGAGGTAGGCACGAGGTCATCAAGTTTAAGCTGAATTTCAGATAAAGTACCGCTAATCCTGATAAGCTTTCTAAAAACAGGTACAGCAATACTTTCAGGTTCCCAACCATGATCAGTGTCAATTACCAGGACTCTTTTGTCATCCTTGCGTTCACTAAAAGAAAGGGGCAGAGGTGAACCTGAATAATAGACAGGAATGTTTGCCGATACTTTTTGAGGTTTATGGATATGGCCTAAAGCGATATATCTGAAATATTCTCCAAATTGTAATGCATTAAATGCAGCCTGGTTACCTATCTGGATATCCCGTTCACTTTCTGAAGTTTCAGAACCTGCAGTAAATAAGTGGCCCATGGCGATCACCGGTAGCTCGGGATGCTTTTCAGCACAAATCTCAGAAGCCTTGTGAAAAATTTCTTTAATCCCCTCGCGAATTGCGCTTAGGCGATCATCATATGTTGAAGCACAGATTCCAGACCTTAAATCTGCATCTCTTAAATAGGGAATAGCTGCTACAATCAGCTCCTTTTCTCCATTCTTATTAAGTACTGGTATGATACAATCATCCAGTTTTTCAGGCAATCCTCCTATCACGTCCATGTCTAAAGCCCGCATAAGATCACCGGGCGCATTTAGCATAGCCGGAGAATCATGATTTCCTCCAGTTGCGATTATCTTGCAGTTTAGTTTCTGAAGTTTTATTAAAGCCTGGTAATATTGTTTCCTGGCTTCAGAAGAAGGATTGGCGAGATCAAAAATATCACCTGAAATTAGCAAAACATCGATTCTTTCTGCTCTGATGTACTCAATGAGCCAGTTTATAAAAAGATCAAAATCTTCACTTAACTCATGCTTATGTAGTTTTTTACCAATATGCCAGTCGGCAGTGTGGAGTATTTTCATGCTATTGTAACTTACTATGCAAAGTAATTAAGTTTCGACGCCATTTCAAGTCGTTCAGTAATTTTTATAAAGAGCTTATTGTTACTTATCGTGAATAAGTAGAGGTGAAGAATTTAAGGCGAGATTAGAATATTGAATCCTGAAAGAATAAATAAAAGCCCATCTGTTGAAAATAGGTAATAACAATTATAATTAATAGAAATGGCCAATTTTATCAGCGATCCAATTTAATAGCGAATTGTTACTTCATTTTTATTCTTTAGCTACCGGACTTATCATAATATGGGCCCTGTGGGTTCCCGGATCCATCAACCAGGGCATACCCGGAGCTTCTGGTTTATCTGGCAGACCAGTAGATTCTGTAGTGGCATAAGGTATATAAACCACGTACCTGAATTTTCCATTTTCAAGTTTCCCGGTAGTTTTATCGTAATCTTCCTGGGCTCCGGAATATACATAAAGAGTACTTGGAACATCGGGCATTTGGAGTTTGCCAGATTCCACCTCTTCCTGTCTAATCCTTCTTTTATCCAATTCAGACATTCCCTGGCTTTTGAGTTCCCGTCCCCGGGCCATAAACGGTTCAAGTTTGTTAGAATAACATGCCACCTGGATGCCTTCGAAATTAGGATCATCTGCTATACAGATTAAATTATTAGACCCCTCCTTTAATACGATTAATTTTCCATCAGTATTATATCCATAAACCATTGCTGCAGCTCGTTTAGATTCAGGAGCAGCAAGTAATGCTGTCTCAATTTGAATATTGGCGGGGAGAATTTCTGTCTGTGCATGCAGGAAAAAAGAGTTTAGGATCATTATTATAAGAATTCCACGGCGCATAATATATAAGTTTTAAGTTTTCAGAATTACATTTCAATTTACAAGTCGATACGTTAGCATATTACTCGTGATAATTATATCACTTTTAGCGATCACAAATTGCCGGATATCTTATTCACTGATCTCCCGGGTCTGTTTCACAAATAATCTTTTTACATCTGGTTTGGTCAATTCCAAAATGGTGAATATCCCCATAATAATTCCCAGGATTCCCGTGAGGCAATTAATAATAGCCATGACGAATATAAAATCATAGTTCTTTTTCTCACCCAGGTATTTGGCTGTTAGCATCGTTAAAATACCTAACACAAACAAGAATAAAAATAAGGTACACCCAATAATCATGATCATTATTCCCCCGAAAGCAGAATCGTCGCTGGAATATTGATTCTCCTGGAAAAGAACGGCTCCAAAAATCAGGAAAATCAAGGGGAGTATGCTGAATAATAAAATAATTATTCCTTTAATGATATATAGGATTTTAAAAATTCCGAGATTATGATCTACCTTATGCATAGTATATTTTTAGGGTGAATTTTGATCGAAACTTACCATCCAGTGAATTCCAAATTGATCTTTAAGCATTCCAAAATAGGAGTTCCAAAACGTTTTTTCCATGGGCATGGTTACCTGGCCATTTTCAGAAAGAGCTTTGAAAATTCTTTCAGCTTCTTTTTTAGAATCGGTATTTACAGATATAGAAAAATTATTTCCTTTTTTAAAGCTTTTTGCCCACTCTCCCCCGGTATCGCTGCCCATAAGGATAGTTTCATTACTAATAGGGAGGGAGATATGCATAATCTTATCTTTCTCTTCCTCACTTATTGGAGGCATCCCTTCCTGGGGCGGCATTTCACTAAAAGTACTGGCATTATTGAATTCCCCGCCAAAAACCGACCTGTAAAAATCAAATGCCGCTTTGCAGTCACCGTCAAAGGTTAGATAGGTATTTATTGTAGTACTCATGATCTATTCTTTTAAAGGTTGATTTACTTTCATTTTATAACAGCGCAGGAATAGAACAGGGAGCAGGCTTATCAACTAACAGCCTATGAACATTTTTTACTATTAAATTTAAGGATTAATTTTTAATTGATTTTACAGCTCGTGAAACGATAAGTCTATTTAGAGATCCAGGAACAATTACGTCTGGAATATCTCAATGGCGTCAATGATTTAAAATGCTGGTGATCAAATATTTGTGGTTATTTTAATATCTTTATAAGGAGGTACAATTAAAACAGAAAATTATGAGACGTATACTATGTTTGATTTTGATGGCGTTGCTAACCGGTTCGAGTTATGGTCAGGGAGAAACTTTTCTAATCTTTGAATTTATGAAAGTCGATAATTCGCAGGAAACTTTTTATAATGAAACGGAAGCTTTCTGGGAGAAAATCCACGAACAACGGGTTGCCAGCGGCGATATAGTAGGATGGGACCTTTGGCAATTATTACCAGGTGGAGAGGAACAGGGTTATCAATATTTAACGGTTACTGTCTTTAACGATCCTATAAAAATGATGCGGGCAGGTGATGGAATTATGGAAAGTGCTAAAATGGCCTATCCCGATCTTAGCGATGAGGAAATTGAAAACAGGGTGAATCTTGCAGGAGGCTCGAGAGATCTGGCGGTAAGGTTATACCTAACGGTTATAGATCAGGCTAACCCAGATTATGAAATGAAAACGGGTATGGTTGCGGCAATGGACCTGATGAAAGCAACTGAAGGCAGATATGAAGATTACGAAAAAGCTGAAAGCGATACCTTTAAACCCTATCATAAATCGATGATCGAATCTGGGGAAAAAGGAGACTGGCAGTTTATAAGGGTATTAATGCCACAAGGATCTGAAGCTTATGCATCCCATCTTACCGTAAATATGTTTGATAGCTGGGAACAATATCTTAACTCAATGGAATTTGACGGTGGCATGTCACCTGATCTTCAAAACAGGATGAATGAGGATATAACTTTACGAGATCTTAAATGGACCTATATGGCCACATTAGTAAAAATGGTTAGATAAAATCTTTTCTAATATATACAAACAAGGGCCTTTGATATTTTTATCAAAGGCCCTTGTTTTGATCTTTAAGGATCGTATGTGCAATTACTTTCAGGCGATAAGCTTTTGTTTTTGATGCCTTATGGCCGTTTTAATCACTTTGAAAATTTCTTTTTTAAGCATTTGATAATCACTATCAAACTCATGCATTTTGATCATGAGTTTTCTATGTTCATGCTTATAGTTCCATTCATTTTCTGAGGGTGCATGCTTAATAAAAAGGATCTTTACCCCATTTTTATGCAGGGTCATGGTTTTAAGCAATCGGGAAACTTCCCCCTGAAGATTCATTAATTCTTCCAGGTGATCTTCTGCAGTTTTAGCAAGGTGTGATTCTACAATCGAAAAAACATTATTTTTCAACAAGCTTTTTAGAAACTCCAGTTCTTTCAGGATAAAATTTAATCTGGAATGCCAGATTACAGAATATTTATGTATGATCTCCGGGGACTCCCATCCATAGGCATTCGAATTTCTCGTTCTCATATGTTTATTAATTTTGGTTAAGAAAAAGGTTAATGGATGGTTTGTGAACTAAACAAACCTGAGGTTAATCTGGCAAGATTAAAGTTGCCAGCAAGGGGGGAGCGACAATTATTTTGGTTTTGAATCCGAACATAAGATATGAATTTCGGTTCAAAAATAAATTGATAAAGATCAGATTTTTTAAGAAAATTTTTGAAATGTTTAATCAGCCTGTTTTTGCTGAATATAGACCTGAATTATTTAGACTTCATAGGGTTAGGTTCTAATCTTTATGTTTTAAACCTTAATTTAATTCAACCAATTTTTTGCGGGATAATCTTATCTAAACAGAACAAGGAATTTACATCAGGAAACCATCCTGAGCCTGGATTGCCTCCGGTATTTTATTTTCATTTAGCATTTCGCGAAGGTCTATTTCTATTCCTCTGGCGATCGAGGTGATAGGCACATCATTGTAAGTGCCTTCAAATGGATTCTCAGAATAATCTCCAATCTTTTCCATCAGGAAGAATACCCAGATAATCAAAGCTGAGAAGAAAGGAGAAACATAGTAGGTCCATCCCTTTGTATCTGAAAAAATATCTACCAGGCTTAGCGGAACAAAGGCACAAAAAACGAAAGTAAGCCATAAGGCGGTAGAGGCATATTGCCTTGGCAATGGAAAGTTCTTAATACGTTCAGATTTACCCTGGTCTTCATAAAAACCAACGATGTGATGGTGAAATTCCATATGCCTGAAGTCATCAAAGTAATTAAGATCCTTGAGTTCCTGTAATCTTACGGCCTGTTTCTTCATGATCTGGGTAGCAAGATTCGCTTTTCCATCCAGTTCTTTTAATTCAGGTTCAGAAAGAAAACCAGACAGTTCTATATTTAAGTCTCTTTTATAATCTTCAGTGACTGTGGGTGCGTAAACATTTTTTAAACGGTCTTCCTGATGTTCCCATGGCCTGCTAAGTCTTAACTGATGTCTTAAAGCGGTGAGCCAGGCCAGGTGCCTGTAGATCAATTCTTTTTTGATATTTTCGGCATCATTCCCCTGGGTGAAAGAAACTGTTGCCGCTGCAAAACTTCGGCTGTTATTCACGATGCTACCCCAGATCTTTCTGGCTTCCCAGGTGCGGTCATAGGAGCTGTTATTTTTAAAGCCCAGATAGAAGGCAACGGCAATACCAATAATGCTCACCGGTTGCCAGGGGATAGAAAATTCCTCATCTAACAACATATAGCCAATAAAAATAAGAGTGCTGTATAAGAATCCCAGGATTAGCGGCTTTTTTGACCAATTTAAGGTCATCCAGAAACCATAATTTTTCTTTATATACATAAAACCAGGTTTTTAATATAATTGTAGCAATACCGATGAATTTATTGCCCAATCACTTTGAAACAAGTTAGATTAAAAGGTTCGAGAATTTATAAAAGCTTAAAAACCTATGCATGCTTCCAGAGAATTATTGCAGGAATTAAATATAAGTGGTTACAGAACATCCAGAGTAGAAGTAGAAATTCTGTGTTAGTCTCCTGTTTTTCCAAAAGTAATTATAAAGCCATCTGGATCTTCAATGTCAAAATCCTTCATTTTGTAATCCCGAAGTTCCAGATCGTTCACCACTTTTATATTTTGCTCTTTGCACTGTTTGTATACTTTTTCTATACTATTTACGAAAATATAAAGTGCCCTGTGATATTTCGAAGGTTTGCCCCCGTCAGATCTCTTGGTAAGATGAATTCCCACACCACCACGTTTTACCACAGCATAATAGATGGGCTTTCCCCATTCGAAGGTCTTTTCGAAACCCAGTTTTTCTGTATAGAATTCAATAGATTTAGTAAGATCACTTACCGGGAAAATAGTTGCCGAGTGGGAAAAGTTATTCGAATCTGCCATAGCTTATAATTTTGTTGAAATAAGTAAAACCCGGGATAGGATTATTTAAACTAATAAGACCGCTAAGTCGAATAGTATATTCTATAGCTCTAATTCGGAAATTTTATTTAATCCGAGAATGCGTTAATAAGAACCTAAACTTAAAAGATCTAATGAGGTATAAATATATGTAAAAAACTGATAATCAGTATTATTGAGTTGATTTTTCGGGTGAGATATACTTTTGTTTCTTAAAAATATCTAGTTTTCCGCTATTCTCAACCATCTTTTGAAAATGGGATTTATTTTTTACAGTTTTTGTGTTGACTTACTTAATTCTAATAATTTGTTTACCGTTTTCCAGTTCCTGGTTGTTGCCTGCACCCCTAACATTTTTTCAAAAAAATTGTTGCTAAGTATAGATTGATGATACTTATTTTGACAATGTATAAATACATTCTTTCCAATAGCTACGAAACTATCGGGATCATATTCTTTAGAATTTAATTCTTTCAATAATTCTGGATCTGGAGTAGTTTTTAAGAAGGTTAGGTGCAAATTACTTCTATCTGTCTTAGTATTCAAAAAAGGATTTGCAGATACAGCTTTGCTTAACTCTTCGTTGGACCTTACGATCACCGGAACTTTAAAGCCATATTTCTCCGCGATAGCATTTTCCAATTTGTTTTCAATTTCTGGTTCGGGTAAATTAGATTTAAATATGATATTGCCGCTTTGTATATAAGTTGTCGCCTCATCAAATTCCAGGTCCTGCATCAGCTTAATAAGGTCCTTCATAAGAACTTTTCGTTTACCTCCTACATTAATTCCTCTTAGAATTGCGACTCTTGTTTTCATTTTTAGAGTAAAATTTAATTCATTTCAAGCTTTTTTTTGGTAATGAACGAAGTTGAATTTAAATTTTTTCAGACAGACTGCTGTCGTAATTTTCTATTGCCTGTATGATCAATTTGACGGCCTCAATATAGAACTGTTGGTTTATATTCTCAAACTCATCTGAAGGCTGGTGATAATCCTTATGATCTTCCACCCCAAAATATATAAACGGAATCTGTCTTTTATGAAAAATACGATGATCTGAAGAGTAAGTCCAGTCTTCCTCACCAGATTTTCCCGGCTGGTCGTGCCCAAACTTTAGCTCAATTTTCCCGGCGGGTAAATTTTTCAAGGCTGGTTTTAGATCTGGATAATGGTAAAGTCCTGAAGCATATAGCTGCATTTCATCATTATGAGCGATCATGTCCATATTGATATTAAGGACAATAGAGCCAGGATCTGCAGGAAAATTTTCCAAAAGATATTCTGCACCATAGGAACCTATTTCCTCTGCATCTACGGCAGCAAATATCAGGTTATGCCTGGTTGGTTTTTCCTTAAAATAGGAAGCGATACTTAACAAGGCCGCTGTTCCGGAGGCATTATCATCAGCACCGTTGAAGACCTGTCCGTTTTTAATTCCCAAATGATCCAGGTGGGCTGTTACAATAATATGTTTTTCTATCTTACCCGGCAGTATGGCTATTACATTCCCGCCGGTAACAGTTGTATCTGTTACCTTGCTGTAATTGCTTCCTGTATTTTTATACGGATATACCTCGAGTCTTTTCTCACCTTTAAACGTAACCGGGAAGGATTGTATAAAACCGGAGTCCAAAAGTGGTGATATACCAAGAGAATCGAACCGGGCAGCAATAAACTGCTGGGCCTTGTAATTGGCTGTTGTTCCAAAAAACCTACCTTCCAAAGAATCGTGAGATATTATCTTCAGGTTCTCAATTAAATAAACCTCGTCTATTTTAATATTACCCGCATTCTGGCTTTGGCAGGAGTTGAAATAAAATAAACCTGTTAATATTATCGAGTATTTAAGAAGATTCATAGGGTAGATGGTGTAATTATATATTCAGCATACCATTCCTGGCACGGCTAAAGATATAAAACAGGATCGTATTATTTTTCAGCCTGTAAATAAATCCAGTAGCCATCGCGGAAAGGGATTTCAATAGAGCTGAAACCCGCATTATTTAACCACTTTAACTGAAGCTTATAATCTGTAGGATTATCAAAAGTTGCATAATGATCCATGACCCAGGCCCATTTTTCACCATCCGGAAAATTGGAGTTCACATAAGCTCCCCATTCCTGAAGAAGTGCAGGGTGATCTGGATTTGTTTTGCTTATCATAAGATCACTATAGGCAAAGATCCCACTTTCCCGGAGGGAGGAATGTATTTTACTGAAAACAATCTGCCTTTCCTTATTTCTGCAGTGATGCAGGCTCAATCCAGCGGTGATGAGGTCGTATTGATTATGTTCAAATTGAAACTCTTCGAAATAGGAATTGGAATAACTCATATCGAAATCCTGAAATTGGTTTCGGCATATTTCCAGCATTTCTTTGGAGGCATCGACCAGAGTGTAAGCTGCATCCGGGAATTGCGCCAGTAATTGAGCAGTGGTGTTTCCATTTCCGCAGCCAAGGTCCAGAATTTTTTCAGGCTTAAATCCTGCCGGAAAATATTTACCAAAGCTGGAAACAAGATCAAGATAACGGGGAACGCACCGAATCATATCATTGGTATAATTCTTTGAAAATTCATTAAATTCCAGCGCTATGTTTTTATCATTCTTCATCGAAACCAGTTGGTTTTTGTAAAGGTATGATTTTTAGTTTATTATAAATGAGAAGTTTAAAAAACAGATGGATTAAGATCTACCCGATAAAATGCCGGATCGAAATTATAAAATATTGGTTGAATCCTGCAATTTTCGCCACAAGTCTAACTGAGATAAATTCATTTCCTTTATCTGTTCATTGTTGCTTTTTCAATGGTTCGTATCATAAAATTCAGTTGATCATTAGCCGATAAGTCAGATAAATAGAAGGAAAATTGACTTGAAATTGACCGGACTCAAGTGACAAGCTTTATGAGACCTTTTCGGTATCAGTTTAAACTATAAAATACAGCTTTTTGACTTCAGGAATCAGAAAATTTAAATAAGTGATAGGATACAACAGAAAGCCAGATAACTATGAGAGAGCACACCAGGCGTTCATAAGCTCCATCTAAATTATCTGGAATCAGCGGGAGCAGAGGAGCCATAACCAGCCAGATCCCACCTATCCATAATGAGAATTTTTTCAGATAAGATTTTATTGGTTGGAGACCAGAAGATATGAGCATATTCAAGAGAAAGAAAAGGCCCGCAAGTATATATACCAGGATGCGGTGAATTTTTTCACCCGGCCGTCCCGCATATTGATTATGTTCTGCGATGAGTACAAGATCGGCACTGATCAATACGAGTATAATAAGGCTAATTATCCATTTCGTTTCCTTGCGCTTCCAGGTAAAAAGACCTGCCGCCAGCGCGAAAAAGCCAAGTGCCAGAATATCCAGGCCCAGATCCTGAATCCAGCCATATTTGCCTATCGCCAGCATACTTATGGTATTGCTAACTGGATCATGCTTTTCATGAACTGCTATACCAATTACATCGCCGGCTACTACACCTACGCAGCCAAGAATACCCAGGATCCCACAAATCTTAAAAATTGCAGACTTTTTCATATATGTATTTTATGAGGATGCCTGGTGAATTTACAAAATTTCAATTCTATTCGAAATGAACCATTGTTTATTGTAATTCTCTTAACTTTTGTCAGGTTTAAAAGACTCTAAGAAAGTTTAATTTTGGTTACGCTATAACAGGATGGACAAAAAGGATTATAAGATCAATATCATAGGAGCCGGTTTGAGTGGACTGGTCGCTGCAAAGGTTCTGGAAAATCATGGCTATCACCCCGAAATTTATGAAGCCGGTGATGCCGTTGGTGGAAGAATAAGAACAGATATTGTGAAGCGGTACAGGCTGGACCGGGGTTTCCAGGTGTTATTAAGCGAATATCCCAAAGCAAAGCAATACTTAAACCTTGATAAACTGGATCTAAAAAAGCTTAAACCCGGGGCTGTTATTTTTAGAGAAGGCAGGAAGCGAAAAATTGGTGATCCCCTAAGGGATTCATCTTTCCTGCTTACCAGTATTTTCTCCGGAGTGGGTAGCCTAAACGATAAATTGAAGATCCTTAAATTATACCTTGAACTCAGGAAACTGGACCCGGAAGCTATCTTCAATGAGCCGGAAATTACCACAATGAAATACCTGCAGCAAAAAGGTTTTTCAGAAAACATTATTCAAAATTTCTTTAAACCATTTTTCAGCGGAATTTTCCTGGAGCCTGATCTTAAAACATCATCCAGAATGTTCCGGTTTGTATTTAAAATGTTCGGGGAGGGCGAGGCCGTGATCCCGGCCTTAGGCATGGGAGAAATCTGCAAACAACTGGCAGAGGATCTTTCTGTAACCAAAATACACTATAATTCTAAGGTGAAACAGGTTACTGACACACAGCTTATCCTGGAAAGCGGAAGCGAGGTAAGCAGCCATTTTAGTATCATTGCTTCTGAAGCTTCACCTTTGGTCTCCAATCTCAGAAATCAAAAGATGACCTGGAAATCCTGCCATTGCTTTTATTTTACGGCAAAGCAAGCGGGGATAGAGGGAAGGATCATTGGTCTGATTGCTGATGAGGAAGCGATCATCAATAATATTTTCTACCATACTTCGTTGGAAGAAACAGAAACTGACCAGCATTTAATTTCTGTTACTATTGTGAAGGATACCAAAATGGGTATTAGTGAACTTGAAGCCCGGGTTAGGGAAGAGTTAAAAAAATACTGCCATATTGAAGTAGACGAAATGCTGCAGCACTACAAGATCAAAAAGGCCTTACCCGATATTGATATGCTGCAATATGGTTTGATGCCAACAGAAACCAGGCTTAATAACAGGGTATTTCTGGCGGGAGATCAGCTTTTAAATGGCTCTCAAAATGCAGCAATGCTTTCAGGTGAGCGCGCTGCACTTGGGCTTATAGAAACTCTGGAAGGCGGAGCCATCACCGCGGAGATCACCAGTGAGTACAGATAGGCCGGGAAAGTAGTGTTTGCTAATTGCGAAGTTCGAAATGTGCGGCAATCAATTGTTTGTATTCGCTGACTCTGGCGTCAAATTGCTTCTGTCCATGCAGCCATACTAAAATTCCAATTAAGAGTAATATTCCTCCAATGAAGTAGAAGTAAAAATCATTACTAAATTTCAGTATCATGGCAGCAATAAATGCCAGTCCAAGAAAAATATGGCCAAAAAGCACCACACTCCATAGCGGATGATGACCAAAAGAAATTTCCATATCTGTATTTTTTCCCTTGGTGGCTTTCAAAATCTTCCCTTTTACAATTATCCGGTTTAAAGTATTTCCATCTAGAGCAACCAGGGCCCTCTTCCTTATTTTAAATTTTAGAGGATAGTCGTTAGTTGAATTGAAGGCGAAGCCCTTTTTATTTTCAAAAGTGATCTTCAATTTCTCACCGATCTCTTTAGGCGTGCCGTTTACTTTAAGATTCCATTTTTGCATATTTATTTTATAAGCTGTGACCGGCAAGTTATAGCTGAAATGGAATATACTAAACCCCGGAGCTTACCTGCCTTATATTAATTAGTGAATTTAAATGTTTTCTTTTTAATAACACTCTTTGTTCCCGATTACCTATGTGGAAGACCTGCTAATATTTACTATTTTCAACCTTACTCCAGGTATCCCATATTTTTTTACTTAACTCTTTAAACTCTGTTGAATCTTTTCCATTTTGTATTTCGTCAAATAATTGATGCATTTCGCCTCGAAGATCAGGATATTTATCAGTAATCTTTTTAATATTCTTCCAGGCATCTATATGGTCTCGAAAAGCCATTGTGAAATTTTCTGTGCAATGATCAAAATTCAAAGAATTCAAGCTTTCAGTATAATTATCAATTGTTTCACTCAGTGAGATTTTTTCGCTGGAATGATTTCTTATTTTGCCTAATTTCTCATCGGTTTGAATCACCTTTTCCTCACATTCCCGAGCCTTGGAATTATAAATTTCCATTTCACCGGGTTTACTTTTTTCCCTGAAATTGTTACAGGCCAGGAAAGTTAAACATAGAATTATAGTGATGACCATTTTCATATCGCTCAATTTTTTGGTTGGTCGCTCATGCTTAGGAAAGGGCAGAAGTTGCAGGGGTTGGTCTAACGAACCTGGTTTATTAGTAAAATTAATTCATTTTTTTGAAGTTGCGGTTTATTGACGATGTCATCTTAATATTTGTATTTACTGAATATCATTTTATCACTTTCCTGTTTTGAATTTATCCAGTTAGTTTTCCAGTTTGAATAATTCTGTATCTATAGCTTCAATCAACTCTTTATTTCTTAGCATGAGATTTTCATACAGCTGAATTTTAATTTTGCTATATAAAATAGATTCAGCAAGGACAATTTTAAACTCCTCATCCTTCTTGAGACCCAGAGTATCTATCAGAATTAATTTATTCATTTCAATTTCAGGATTATAGTAATCGGGATTATTATGCAGGGTACTTTCTTTCGATGAGACCTTATCCTTATAATTGAAGTATTTAAGAAAATATGGTCTCTTTAGGAGGTAATTGTCGAATTGAGGATGATCATTCTCGAATATCAACAGCGTTTTTCCAAAACTGTCATAATGATTTGAAATCTCTTTTTTAAGCTTCTGACTGGAAATTATATTTAGATTATTGTTCCTCAAATTATTAAATGCAGATTCATGTAATATTAATATCAACGAAATTCCAAGGGCATGTTCATATTTTATAGGGTTTTCTGGCTTAAGGTTTGGACTCATCATATAGTTGAGGAGCTGCTGTTCTGAATCTAAAAAAAGCTTATGGTAGGTGAGATTAAATTTAATATCAGGTTCGTCCAGCATTATATCCTCCTGAATACTTTTTAACTGACCTATCTCCCGGACTTCTATCTTTTTGGATTCATTCCAGTTATTAATTTGAAGGGCAATTAAAATTCCAATGACTACTAATACAATTTCACCAAGTGCATAAATTAGGTATTTAGTGAATTTACTTTCAGCTAATAAATTCTGTCTGATTTTTTTGAAGAATTGTAACATTAAAAACTTGTTGTTTCCTCTAAAGGTATGACAATTAATCAATTAGGCAGGATGGAAATAAATCAGGGATCCTATGATTTACGCACTAAAGCTTTGCCGATATTGAAAATTGTGGAGTTTAATAAATCTCACGATTTCAGTTTAGATTAAATCTCTAAACCCTCTGGCATAATTGTATGCAATATCCAAGTACCTAAGCCTATGGCCTGTTATATGCTCTTAACAAGTTTTTGTTTATTTCTGTTTATCAGATAGTAAGCCACGAATAAGTTAGGAACCCAACTTAGCCAGCCAACGATAAGGTAAGCCGTACTAAAATTTCCTGCGACTGAAGTTAACAGGGGAAGACATATTCTAAGGGTTACCGCAGAAAAGCATACAGCATAACTATAAATCATGAATTTCTGGTGCAATTGTATATTTCCCTTTATCACGGAATTATAGGCCAGGACAGTGGTTAGCAGCCAGACAACTCCGCTTAAGGTAAAACCAATAATATTGGATATGCCCCCGGTAGCGAACTGAGCTATATATATTCCACATATACTACTTATTAGTGCAGTTACTATATAAATCCTGCCGATATTCCGGTGCAATTTTATATTTCTTTTTCTAAGTTTTGGGCTAAACTGCGTCCATCCAACTAGTAAAGCAATTCCACCCAAGGTAATATGGCCATAAAAGTTAATATTCCACAATTGGTCATTTAATAGGACCTCACTCTTTGAAGATAATAACCCAAAATGGCGATCAATTAAAAAATAGATTATAGGGTATAGTCCAATCAAACTACTTAGAATACCAAAAACAAACCATTTTGACTTATGAATTACTTTATTCAAACTCATTAATTTTCTTAAAGCTACTATAAAAATCTGTACTTAAACCCTTTAGAATTTTTATGGAGTACTCAATTAGCTTACAGGTTTTCCCAATTGGAATTCATTTTTTTAATAATTTCATCCTGGCGATACTCTCCTAGCATTCTGAAGATGGAAGCATCATTTTTTATAATAATATAATTTCCACATCCAAAATCATAATTAAAAAATAATTGTCTTATAAAGTCATCTTTATCTTTAAACACGTGTTTTTTTCCATAATCATAGTTTTTTTCGGTAAAGAAGAACTGGATACTATTATCATTTTTCTTAAAATATTTCATATACTTCCTGTCAGCTGTGTAATGATCAATACAGGTTCCTTTATGCTTTACTTTAGGATCTTAGAAAAAATTAATCACAATATTTTTAGTAGAGTCAATTTTTAATCCGGTAACTTTTCTCAAGTAATTTATTACTGATAACCTTAAATCTGGGGTAATTTTGCCAACAGCTTCTCTAAATGATATTTTACCAATAAATGCTGTGTCATTCTCAATAAACTTGGAAATATAATTTCTATCTTTTTTTTTCTCTTTAAATTCTGCCAATCCAATCAGGTTTAAATTTTCATCAAGTAGAATTTCCTTTTTACCGGGATTCTGAGAGAAAGAAACCGTAGAAATTAAGATTAATATTAAAAACAGGATATTTTTCATTTTTCTTAAATTAAATCTAATAGTTGAGGTTAACATAAGTTTCTGGCGTAGCTAATTTTATCAAAAACCTTTTGATAATCCTCCAGGTAATATGCCTTTTCAGCTTCGTAAACTAATTGATAATAATCTTCCATATAGGAACATTCTTTATTTTCAGAGCACAATATGAGCAGAATGCCTATGAAATAAATAAATTGCTTGTTCATCTAAATTTGAGGTAAAAAATGGTTGCAAGGGTTTCGATTATTTACAAGTATCGGGATTAGGGAATGAGACTTTTTGTAAATACCGTTCATTTCCAGATTTTCTAATTTACATTTTTTCTGCAAAACTGCCTATTCTTCATAACCGAGGTATTATCCTGATATGCTGAATTCCTTTTCCCACACTTTCTTTTTCTTTTTAAAGTACCTGCTACCGGTTAACCCTACTATTCCAGTTGAAATCATTACCAGGGCATAAAAAATATCATAGGAGTTTTTAATATTTAAAATCAACGGCAGGCGGGTGAATATTTCTGCAGCAAAAGCACAATATAATCCAATTACAGACCAATACATCCACGCGAGATGAGTTAAAATCGGATTTTTAAAACCCCTAACATATATTGGGATCATTCCCATAATTAAGGTTATGGTACTAATTATTGCGAAGCAATGTAGAATTCCGAAGGCGTTATGTACCCGATATATAAGAAACGCGGAAATACATACGATAAACATTGAAATAACGTAAATTTTTCCAATCCTTTTATGAGAAATGGTCCCTTTGGAGTTGAGTAATAATATACTTCCTGATAGTAAAGCAATTATCGCTGCTATGGTATGAAACCATCCAATTACATCCTGTGGCATATCTTTCTTATTTAACTCAAAGATTAAATAAAAACCGAACTATTATAATTTCGAATTACTGAAATGTGGAATTGAATGGACGAATTGTAGAATATAAGATTTTATATAATTTTTCGGTTTAGGCAGTTATACATTGTTTCATAAAGTGGTTTCATCTATGTGCTTCCGCTTATTAAAATCACTATTTCCTGTTAATTCAATTTAACGTTATTATAATTGACTATATCTTCCAGCCTCGAAGCTGTATATGGGTCGGCTCAATTACATTTTTAAAGCAAAAGGGAGGTAATTCTTTTTCTTTTCATATTCATTACGTAAGAGATTACGTAGTTCTTCGTTCTGGTTCATTATAATATACATTGCTCCCTGTGCTCTAAGTATTCTATCTTTTTCATCTACTCCTAAATTTAGCTTATATAGTTGCTTTATCCCTGAAACAAAGGCATCATACATATTGTATTGAGGATCTTGCAGGTGATCTAAGATCGTTGTGAAACAAAAGGCTTCAACATGCGGTTTCCTGATGGTTTCCGTTTGTTTAATCCCGTTAATTCCCGCGCATATTTTACCCTCATAAAAACCACCATTGGTAATTCCTTTAATAGAAAAATACTTTACAGCAATATTCAGCATTTCATCCAGATTAATAGTATCTTTAGAGATAGAAGTTTCCCTAACGGTTAAGACTAAGGTGTTCATAACCTTAAAGAAAGCAGTATCATTTTTCAATGCTTTAATATATTCCTCTTTTAAACTATGCTGTTCACTCATTTTTGTTAACTTTTCGTAATCAACATTTTTTGTAAAATGCTGGCGTAAATAATTAATATGCCCTTTATTATTATTCACTAAATCGGCAAAAATCGAACTACTGTCAATCTCATTTATAGTTTGATATAGATATTCGCGCTCCCCATATTTCTTCTTTTTTATTTCAAATATTGCATCATATTCGTTTTGTATTGAAATTAATGGTTGGGAATATATGCTAGCGGAAAAGAGAATTAATGCAAAATTGAATAAAACATTTTTCATTTTTTCTGTTTAAATACTGAGATTAAAGCTATAATCTGTTTAATAATCATAATTTTAGAAGAGGAAACTTAAAAACAGAAAACCGACCTTTTTTTGTTTGATGTTACACTTCCTATTAAAATCAATTTGACACCGGCTCTGGTCTAAGCCTTTCCAATTATTTCCCGTCCTAAGGATAGATTGTGCTCAATCTGATTGAAAAACAGCTGGTTTCCGTTATCGCCATTAGTAAAAAGGATCAAACCTTCCCCTGTTTCAGGGAGCAACATGATAAGCGTTCTAACACCTTCATCACCACCGGTATGCAAAATAGCATATTCATCATTCTTTAAACCGGGAAGGATTTCCCATCCCAATCCCATCGCCACACTATGCTCTGTTCCATTCGTGCGAGTAACCATATCGTTATATAAATTCTTATTACTGGCGATTTTTGTCAGTACATATTCAGCAAATTTCGCATAGTCAGATATAGTGGTTAAGAGGTCGTCGGCGGCACTGGCACTGGTGTTCTTATAAATCTCGTAAGTGTTCTTCCCTTCAGCATCGTGCCACCTGGCAAATTTATCTTCTTCAATGATTTTATTCCACGTAAAACTGGTGTTTTTCATTCCTAATGGTTTAAAAATGATTGAATCTGCCAGATTTTCTATAGAAGTTTTAAATTTAGATTCTAGGGCATTTTTTAAATACTCGAAACCCTCACCCGAATACCCAAAGCCTTTTCCTGGTTCATAAATAAACTCTAACTTTTTGCTTTGGTTTTCCCATCGCCAGTTAGGAAATCCAGATTGGTGGCTTAGGATGTGTCGTGTCGTTAACTTCCTGCTCAGGGCTTCGTTATGGAGATCCGGGTCAACCCAATACTTATACACAGGCGTATCCAGATCCCATTGACCATTATTCACTAATTCCAGGGTTATCATCGTGATTATAGGTTTGGTAAGGGAGGCCACGTTAAAAATGGCATCCAGCGGTGCTTTTTCTTTACCGTATAATTCTCCAGTTACCTTAAGTGAAAATAGCTTATGATTCTTTAGAACAGCCGTAGCTAAAGCAGGAACCTTATGTTCGCGCAAATTCTTCTCAACCCAATGTTGATATTCAGATGCTGTGTCGTCAATTTTTGGAGTTTTATGATCATAACTCATTACCTTTTGGAGTTTCCAGTGGTCGCTTTTCTTCAACCAAAGATTGGTGAATCTCGCTGTACTGGTTAAGAACTTAGAATTATCATCCTTTAATGCATAAAACCGATGAGTTCCACTTTGAACTGCACCATAGATCTCACCATTTTCTCTTAAAGGAAAAACATGGTGATCCTCCAGGTTAAGTTCTCGTATTGGCTTATAATCGATGGAACATATGTTCTTTTTGATCCCGTTTTTAAAGTTTTCCTTCCCCATGGTTACACCAGAGATATCATGGTAGAACTCAAGGTTTTTATCAGCAGCCTGTTCTAAAGCTGACATATTACAATTATTAAAGCCTTCATTGAAAAGGAGACTATCTGCTACCAGTATCTCTT
This sequence comes from Christiangramia sabulilitoris, assembly GCF_007050985.1. Taxonomy (GTDB): domain Bacteria; phylum Bacteroidota; class Bacteroidia; order Flavobacteriales; family Flavobacteriaceae; genus Christiangramia; species Christiangramia sabulilitoris. The sequence continues at coordinate 587,686 of NZ_VHSF01000001.1, read as the reverse complement.
TTTCTATTTCAGAATATGAGGTGGTTTGACCATAAAAAGGAGTAGAGCACAGTAAAAATAAGAAAATGGATAATTGATGAAATTTCATTTTTATAAATGTTGATTGAAGGTGCGAAATTCTTAAAATTGAATATTTTTACCTCCAAATCAACCCGCCAAAATACCGCCAATGACACGTCAACGTTTATAAAAAGCTGAAATTAAGACGAATATATAATTCTTGTTTTTTTTGAAGTTCAACTGCATTTCTCAAGATTATAAAGATATTGACTAGTGCAGCAAGCAAAATTGCGGGTAATAAAATTTGTCTGCTTATCCCAAACCATCTTATTAAAAACGGGATGACGCCAATAAGAATTGTGGAAATTATCGACCATAAAATCTGAATTGAAATTATCTGGCCCGCAATGCTATTATTTTGGTTCCATTTTTTCTTTAATACAAATGGTAGTAAAATATGAAGTAAAGGAATAAAGAAGAACAGAGAAGATAAATTGATCCATTTCAGGTAATAAAGATCCTTACTTCCATTATCTGATTTTTCTCTTACCAGGTCGGTTTCAGAAATTTCTAATGCTTTTGATAATGCTTTTAAAGTAAATCCTTTTGGAGGCGATCCAGCTTCAATGCGTTGAATTGTTCTTATGGAAACACCCGACTTATCAGATAGTTCTTTTTGCGTAATATTCTTCTTTTTTCGGTATTCTAATAGCTTGGACATTTCAGTAATAACAAAATAAACTGGGACAAAATTAATAAATTATTGAATTTAGTCCCCGCGGTAATTTTCAGTTGAAATAATGCAAGATAACTTCATCTTTAAATTTGTATCTCTGAACCATATTAAAGAAGACTTATGTAATAGATATTTACTGAACTTATTCTTAGAGAGTAGTTTTTACCTGATTCTTCGAAAGAACTTGATCATAAGAGGTTAATTTCTCTAATTGTATGATTTTAAATTGCAAACAGAAATTCAAAGTATTAGAGCCTGACAGTTTAGGTCTTAATGGTAATTGAATAAAATTTGTAATATTGTTTAATAGATAAGTTTTAGTTCAAATCCTAAATTTCTACTCATGTTAATAAATAAAATTTTAAAAACTGGCTTAATAATTCTATTCACGACTTTGCTATCAATAAATCTTGGTTGCAGTTCTGACGATGATAGTTCTACCGAATCTATTGAATTAACTGTCAATGGGACGATCCTTTTTGATGATGGAGATGATTTTTTTGGTGATGTGGACGGTGATTTTACCGGAAATGGAGGTAGTGCCGAAAGAACATTTTTATGGCGAAACTCGTTAAATACAGCAGATTATAATGCTGATATAACATCATCTACTAATGGTCTGTTTAAAATGGAAGTTAAGGATGCAGATGGAAATGTTGTTTTAAATAAGACGTTACGAGGTGGTGTCGAACCTGATTCATTTTCTGGTGTAACTGCCAGCGGAACATCCGGAATTTGGTCAGTAACTATTTCTCTTTCTTCATTCAACGGCGATGGAAGCTTTTCTTTAAGCGAAGGTGATTAGTTTTCTTATTTCAAACATTATTTTTAGACAACTTCATTTATCGATCTTATAATTTAGTTCTTAAACAGATATATTTTGCGGTTGTATATTACTGCCAGTTGCAGACGTAATGAACACATCCTATAGTTGCGGAAACGTCAGCTTAATTCTTTGGCCGGAATATTAATTTTCGATCTTAAGCTATTGCCTAATGGCGATCTAACATGGCTAAATACTAGATGTCAAGGTACTTTACTGCGGCAGAAGACATTTCCCTGTAATTGTGACCTACATCCTGAATTGTATCAATTTTCCAGTGTAAATCCCATGACTTTCGTTTAGCTGAACGGCTGGCGGCTTTAAAAAAGTTTGATCCTCTTTCCAATCGATGCCTTCCTTGTTGCATTGCTAATTCAGTCTCCCGGAATGTCCCCAATTCCGGGTCATTATCATTCTCACCTAATAGAATGATCATTTTTTTATTAAAGGACTTTTTAAGAGAAGTGTCTGTGACGGGAGTGTCTTTTAATCCGTAGGGATATTCCAGATCTTCCGTGGGCAGGGTATAAAATCCGGCATTTGCAGCAATAGCATTTTCTATTCTTGCTTCCGGCATTAGTAAAATCATACGGTGAACAAATTGTCCACCAGCAGAATGACCAAAAATATCGTAGTTCTTGTTGGTAATATTATTGGTTTTTTTGAGGTGATCGAAAATGTTCTCAATTACCTGATAAGCCCATTCTTCTTCTGGATTCTTTGAGCCAAAAAAAGTATATAAGTTTCCTTCCTGATAATCATTGGTGATATATTTTGAAAATTTATTTTCAAACTCCGGAGCTATAATAAGTACATTGTTTATTTCAGCAATTTCTTTCCAGGCATCCAGGTAGTCATCTGCATTTCTACCACCGCCGTGCATTACGAATAAAATTCTATCTCTATTTTTCCAGTTTTCGGGTTTATAGGTCCATACTTTAATTGATTTTCTTGAACTATGCTCATAGGAGTACATCACAAAAGAGTCAGATCCATTTTCTATTGCTTTTGGATCTGTTACTTCCGGACCTTTAGGCATTTTATACAGGTAGATATATCCCGAGCTTATACAAACTATTAGAATCAGTATTATAGCGAATAAGACTTTTTTTAAAGTCCTGAAAAATTTATGCATGGTAGTTAATTAGTAAAGACAAATTTGAACTAATTTTCTTAGACCGGAAAATTCTTATATTAAGTCATATATAGTTTAAAACTAAACTTTAAAGATATCACTTCCACATTATAAGCTAATGAGGTAAGGTAGCTCAGGTACTGTCGGAATGTTAGTTTAGTCCGTTGGCCAGGTTAATTATATTTCTACCTAAAACTCCGTCTATTGACAATTAATAGCTATTGGTAGTTGGAGTAAAAGCCTATTTACTTTATACTAACCAATAACCTTAATTTCTGGGTTAATCTCGACGATCTTATCTACAAATATTTCATTTGATTCTGGGCTAATGTATATTTCATCATATTTGTCATACTTAATAATAAGTCCTTTTCTGGCCATAGCAGGTTTTAATCCTACCCAAAGAGTTTTATTCTTTATAATCTCATGAATTCTTTCTATCTCAATTTTGCCTTTGATCGGTCCACTTTGATAAATTAACGTCTTCTCCGTTAATTCATATTTAGTTGAAAACTGAATCCAAAATAGTAGAGCAAGAATCAAAACCATGGTCAAATCAGTCAGAAGGAATTTGTAATATAAAATACCTTCAGAAAAAATACGATACATTAAAAACCCGAGGAATAAGACTGCTGAACCATAAGTCATTATTTGAAATAAGATATCCTTTTTAGCTTTAAATTTCATTCGGAAAATATACTATAATCATTTCTTATTTAATCTGGATCTTGTCCACCTATTGCCAACATTTTAGGTTAATTCCTGTTAGTGGAGTAGTGGACGATCAGCTGTTGGAGGTAGTAAATTCTAAACATAATCTTGAGGTTTAAATTCCATTGTATAATCAAAATATTCAGGCTTTGAAATTCCTTCTGCATATTTTAAATTTTCAGGTTGGTCATATTTTTTAATATATGCATTACTGATTTTTTGATTTATTGGGTTGCCGGGATCAATTTTCACTCCTTTTACCCTGATTATTTTTTCGCCATATTTTATTTCTCCGATTCCTGTTTTTTCAAATTCTGTAAACCAGCTTCTTTCGCTTTTGTTCCAGCTTCTGGCAAAAATTCTTCGATCTACTTCTACCATCCAAATTTTTAAAAAGGTTGGTCTTGTTAAACCTCCTTTTATTTCAATTAATGTATTAGTTGCTAAATATTTATATAAGTCTTTTGAAAACATATCATTTATACTATTATTCAAAACATTAGTTTCTGTATTGGTTACCACCAGTTGACCCGGTAAAGGGTGCGTCCCGATAATGCGGAACTCGGTTTAGTTTTTTTATAGTTTACCAGGTTTATTAGTATCCTTTCAATGCTACACACCTATAACCGATTAATATTGTTGTGATTTATTTTATTAAGTTTCCTTTAATATTAGATAAATAGTGTAAGTCAAATAAAATATCACAAGTACAGCTGCTTCCCATCTATCTAGTTTTTTTCTTTTTCCTGTAAACATAGCAAGAATCAGAAACAGGGTACCTCCAATTAATATAAACAGATCAATGTTGAAAATGTCGTTATAATTGATAGGTTTAATGAAGGAACTAATTGAAAGAATTAGTAGAATATTAAAAATATTGGAGCCTATTACATTTCCAATTGCAATATCACTGTTTTTTTTAAGTGCAGCCACGACCGATGTTAATAATTCGGGCAGTGAAGTTCCAGCAGCAATGATAGTTAATCCAATAATCTTTTGACTCACTCCTAGGTCTGTTGCGACAGATATGCTATTGTCAACAACTAATTTACCACCAACAATGAGACCTAAAAGACCAAATGAGATCAGTTTCCAAATTTGTAAATTAGACTTTAGCTCATAGGCAACAACTTCACCATCATCAGTCTTCATTTGTTTAAATACGTAAAATATAAAGATCAAAAAGAGGATAAATAATATAAGACCATCAAATCTTGAAATCCTGGAATTTGCGTTTAAAAACAAGTCGTTTGCCAGTAGTAACAAGAGGATGGTAATAATTAATGAAATCGGGATTTCCCGCCATGCCGTGGAAGACTGGACTTTTATAGGATATACCAAACCGGCTATTCCAAGGATAATGAATAAATTGAAGTTATTACTACCTATAATATTTCCTAAAACTATATCAGAGAATCCATCAATTGATGCCATCGAGTTTACTACCAGTTCAGGAGCCGAAGTTCCAAAAGCAACTATAGTTAATCCTATGGCCAGATCTGAAATATTGTGTTTTTTGGCTAACGAAGAAGCCCCGTCAACCATCCAATTAGCTCCATAGATTAAGGCCGCAAAACCAATTATTATCAATATTAGAGATATTACCATGTGCTGTTCTAATTATAATTTTATGTGCCAAAATCTTAACTATTGTGATTGGATTGATGGTTGGCATTTTTTACAAAAACAGTATAAATATAGTTGAAATAACAATTGGAAGTAGTAGTGAATATAAGCGAGAATTCCGGAGTGAAATTCGGAACATAAAATGAATTTAGATAGTTGATGTGAAAAAGAAAAAATTTACAACTCTTTCAATTATTTTTATTGATTTTGGCATTTCTTTAAAATTCACCATCGTTCCCGTTTTAGCCATATGTTTGAGTAAATGATGCATCACGATGGTTTGGGATTTTCTTATTATTGGTTCCCTGGTCATCTTATTTATTTTCTTGCTAACGCTACCGGAAATTGGAAATGAACCATGTTAAGTTTAATTTTTCTAAATTTTGATGGTATAACCAGAAAGAATCAATGAGAGGAATAAGATTAAATGAACCGTGGGAACTAGAGATTCCGTCAACAATGATAATCCCCTCTCTTTAATTTCGTTTAATTCTCCGAGACTCGGATCACCTTTTAAAGCCCGTGAAAACTAAAGTAACGTTGCTTTCCAATCATTCTTCTATGTATAATATCAAACAATTTTACGGAGTAGACATCAGTAAATCTTCCTTCGATGTAGTAGACCAAAATGCCAAACATGATCAATTCTCTAATGACGTAAGGGGTTTTAAGAAGTTTTTAAAAACTATCAGGAAGGATAGTCTAGTAGTTATGGAAGCTACCGGTTATTACCATTACAGGCTAGCCCAGTATCTTTTTGTGAAAGGGATCACAGTGTCGGTTGTGAATCCACTTTCGGTGAAGCGTTTTATTCAGATGAAGCTCTCTAAGATCAAGACCGATAAAAGTGATGCCAAAGCGATCTGTGAATATGCGCAGGCTGCAAAAGTTCCGTTGTACAAAGCCAGAAATCACGTTCAGGCAGAATGTTTACAGCTGCTGAGTCTTCAGGATTTGTATCTGAAACAACGCACAGCCGTGAAGAATAAAATACATGGAGAGAAAGCTATGGGAACACCTTCGAAGATGGCCAGTAGATCGCTAACCCGTATGCTGAAACAAATGGAGAAAGAATTAGCCCAGCTCGAATTAAAGCTGGAATCATTGGTTGAAAAGGCTCATGAAGATCAACTAATGCAGTTAACCAGTATCCCGGGCTTGGGAAAGAAGACAGCAATTCTCTTAATTGTTCTTACTGATGGCTTCAACAGTTTTGAAAATGCCAGGCAACTTTGTTGTTATACTGGAATCACTCCCACTATCCGGCAATCCGGAACCAGTGTGAGGGGTCGTAGTCGAATAAGCAAAGTGGGGAACCGCAAACTGCGAAACCTGCTATTTCTATGTAGCTTTACCGCTTGTAGGAACAATAAGGCCTGCAGGGAACTTTATGATCGTATTGTGGAACAAGGCAAGAGTAAGAAACTGGCATTGATCGCCGTGAGTAATAAACTCCTGAAACAGGCATTTGCTATTGCCAAATCAGGAACATATTACCAGGAAAATTATATGTCGAAATTAGTTTAGAAGTATTTGGATTTTAGTTTAATTCTTTGTTGCCGAATAAAAAATCTGGGAGGATTATAGTAAGTAGGTGAGTACTAGCAATGAAATATACATGGTGTTAGCATACCTTATATTTAATTGCTTCACAACATTTCTATTGTTCAATTTATTTTTTGGAGTGTTGATTTAATCTGGGCACATTTTACCCAAAAGTGTTGTATCAAATTATGGTAAGAAGTTAAAAAGTTAATATTTTATGCATTCTTTTAATTCTTTAAAAAAATTATTCAATCAATTCCAAAAGTTAAATGTAAAGGCGGCATTGAAGGCCAAAAAAAATCATTTTAAGCAACTAGTGCTTAGAATGATTTTTAAATGTATTAGTATTATTTAATACGTTAATGTTCCATCACCGCTCATCGTAAATGTACCGCTAAACTCGGTGTCAAATGTAATTACAACGGATTCGTTAAATTCTCCAGTGGCATTTTCAAACCGTCCAGTCCCGCCATCGAAGACCAACACCTCTTCAAATGAAGTTGGAGAAGTCCACAGAATATAACTGTGAGTGCCATGCAATTCATCACCATTCGCAGCTGTAAGGGTGAGTGTTCTTGTTCCTAAATTATTTCCTTCTCCGTTAAAACACCATTCCTCGAACATAGTAATGAATCCTAGATGTGTTGCTGTTCCTTCGCCAGGAGCATTTAGAACTATAGCTGGACAAGTTACACCATCACCTGGAAATAAACTAAAATCACCTTCTGCTTTTATTTTAAAAGGACGAGTGACAGCCTTTTCTATAGGATTACTCCTTAAGTCTACCTGTTGATTGGTTAAATTAGCTTCATCTGTGATTAGTGAATCGCTACTACAGGCATACAAAGTAGCGATTGACAGTATCAGAACTAAAATTCGATTTTTCATAATTAGTTTATTAAGTTAATCCAAAAATTAATATTGCTATTAATTCTTATTCGCCACATCAACGTAGGTAATAATAATTTCTAGAAGGACTCTAGAGCAGTAAGTCATTTAGAATAAAAAAGTAGATTGTTGAGGTTTTTATAAAAACAAAGGTAATGTTTAAGTGTCTGAAAAACAAGGATTTACAAGTGTTAATATATGGGAGTAGAATATTTGTAAGAGCTTACGGTCTCGGTTATCGCCAGTTGGCGGAGTAGGGGAGGCGTCCCGACGCTTCGGGAGTCGGCTTAGTATAGGTTCGTTGGTTAAATTAATTATTTTCTTTCTAACGCTGCCGCTTATTGGCGATGAACCGTTGTTGGGCTTAGTTTTTAACCTCTGGATAATTTTGAATAGAACTATATTATAAAATCTCTTAGTCAAAGTTAATTATCCACCTATTTGTTGCTGTACTTGCTGCTGTTGCTGTTGCTGCTGTTGCTGTTGCTGCTGTTGCTGCTGCTGTTGTTGTTGCTGTTGCTGCTGTTGCTGCTGCTGTTGTTGTTGTTGCTGCGAATTATATTTTAAATTTAAATTATTTATTTCTAAAGATTTTTGTGCTTTCGGTGATCTTATTGCTGCAATTTGAGTTATTCCTATTGCTAGATTAATCATACTATGTTGTTTTATAGTATTTAATCCTGGAGTTAGATTTATTGAAGTATAGAGCTGGTCCGCTTCCCTACCAAAAATTCTTGTGGCTTTTAGTATTTCGCCATATTCTACAATGCTATATCGTTCGTTATCTTTTCCTTTATTGTTTCTCTTTTTAAATATCGGGCTTCCATTAAAGGAAAAACAAGTGACATTTGGTCGATTAAGTGAAACTCCCATTGCTATCCCACCACCTAAGGAATGTCCTGTTACTACAATAGAGATATCATTTCCATACTTCCTTAAAACAGAATCAAAAGCTTTTATACCTGCTTGATTTTGTTTGCGGTTAACAGGATTATTCCCAGCTTTAAAGTCCTTTATAGAATTAGTTCCTCTAAATGTTAATACGTATTCATTTTTATTATTGTGTTTGTAAAGGATGGCATTGAAATCTATTTTATTGTCAGCGAAGGTATCTAGTTTCTGGTATATATGAGATATATTCAAACTGTCCTCGTCTTCATATGCATTTAGAGACAATTGAGCATATGGCCAAGCCTTTTTACATACATCAATTATTTCATCACTCCAACCACTTTTATGTGTTATATGTTGTGGAATAATTGTGTTCGTCTTACACGATATTAGTAAGAGAAAGGAGATTAAGATTAAGGATTTCTTCATATCAAAAAAATTAAGCCCAACGGTCTCGGTTATCGCCAGTTGGCGGACTGCGGGACGCGGAGTTGTCGGCCTAGTATTGGTTGGTTGGTCAAGTTAATTATTTTCTTTCTAACGCTGCCGTCTATTGGCGATGAACCGTTGTTGTGGTGCGTATTTTTTAATTATTGTCATTTTTTTCTTCAGGTCTCGGTGGTGGATTAAAAAATTCTTTATCAGTTAGCCATATTTTAATATCTGTTTTATTTGTTATTCCGTAGTAGGTTTCAGTCAGTTGATTCAAAGTGTTAGACAGATTTTTAAATCCATTGTTCTTGTCGTAAGAAATAAAAACCATAAGTTTTTCTGAATTTTCACTCAACATTGGATTTCCTCCATTATTCTCTATATCCCTTTTTAGAACACTTTTCAAACTGTCAATAGGGAAGATACTTTCTCTATTTTTAAAAATCTTATTATTATAAATTTCAATTACATTTTTTTGTTTGATTATTTTATAAGAATCATCTTCCCAGCAAGGATTTCGAAAATAGATGGTTTTAGTTTTATTGTCTATTTTTAAAGTTATTTTTGGTAAACTATCATTACAGACAATCTTACCAGCTCGTTCGACTAAATCAACCCAATTGTTGAACTGGTTAGTTTTTAATTCAACACCAAGACTGCTGTTCTCACTTGCCAATTTTCCAAATTCCATTTGAATCAGGTATGTTTCTTTTTCCTTTGACTCTTTTTCTTTTTTGTCAATATTCCCACATCCTATTATTGTCAAAATCAATAAAATCAGCGATGATGATTTAATTTTAGTTCTCATTTCGTTTTTTTATATGCACCACAACGGTCTCGGTTATCGCCAGTTGGCGGAGTAGGGGACGCCGATTTGTCGGCTTAGTTTTGATTTGTTGGTCAAGTTAATTATATTCTTACTAACGCTGCCGCTTATTGGCGATGAACCGTTGTTGTGCAAAGTTTAAGGCCACCTAACTTGATAAGGATATCTCTCATAAATGGCATTATCTTCATTAATTGAATACCCTTGTTTGGCATTTTCTTTTGCCTTAATATAAACGTTCTCTCCTTCTTCTGGTCTGCCTAGTTTATAAAGAGTTCTAGCTTTATAATATTGAACGTCTGAAAATTGAGGATAAATCTCTAATGCTTGATCAAATAGTTCTAAAGCTTCTTTATATTTCTTCTGTTCGTATTTGCTAATTCCATAATAAAAAAGGTCAAGATGGTGTAACCAACCTTTCCCGTTTTCTTGGACGGTTTTTTTATAGTCTTTTTCAAAAAGCTTTTCTGCTTTTTCGAATTTATTGAGTTGCAAATAACTTAAAGCTATGTAGAAATTATATGAGTGATCCATTACAAATCCATATCCATATTTTTCCTGGTAATTTTTGAAATCTTTTATTGCTTCCTCGTATTCTTTAGAAAATATACATTTTATAAACGCTCTGTAATCTTGCCATTTTTTAGGATTGTATTTCACTGCCTGGTCAATAAAAGGCATTCCTAATTCATATTTACTTTGTTTAAAAAGTGGCATGGCTTTTTGTTGCCATAAATAGGCCACTGTTGAATCTACTTTTAATCCTTTATTAATTTCTTCCTGCCATTCTTGAGAATAAGGATTATTCTTCCAGGCTCCGTTCTTTAGATAAATCTCGATTAAGGAATCTTGTTGTGATGGATTAAATTTTGATTCTGAGTTATCTTCGAAACTTTTTAAACCATTTTTCTGATTACAACTATTCAAAGTTGAAATGAAAAGTAAAGTCAGAAGGAATTTTTGTAGATATTTCAAATGCTTATTTTAAATTTTGCACAACGGTCTCGGTTATCGCCAGTTGGCGGAGTGCGGGACGCGGATTTGTCGGCTTAGTATTGGTTCGTTGGTCAAGTTAATTATTTTCTTTCTAACGCTGCCGCTTATTGGCGATGAACCGTTGTTGGCAACTGGCTGCTATCAAGTTTGTTCAATTTTTTCTGGATTTTGCCTGGTATCCAAAACATTCGCAATTTCGATGCGGTTTTGGTTTTTATTAATCCAATAAATGATTTTGTAATTTTTAAAGACTAAATACCGAAATTCTTGCTCCCGTGCTTTAAGAAGAAATTCTTTTTGACCAATTTCAGGTGTTTTTTCTAAGTCAATTGTAGTATCAATAATTCCATTAATCAATTTTGTGGCTACTCTTTTGCTAGCTTTATATTTATAGTAATGGAATATATCTTCTAATTTATCCTCAGCTAGTTGAGTCCAATAAACGGTTAACTCCATTTTTGAACTTTGGATTTTAAGTCACTGGCTTTAGTTAATCTTCCGTTTTTAGAGTCGTCTAATGCTTGATCAATTTCATCATTAAATTGTTGCATAGTCATCGGTTTCATCTCTTTTTCAAGTAATTCAGCCTTTCTTTTATGCAGCATTTTTTCTAAACCATTTATAATTTCTTCATTTTGTAAACGAAGGAATTCTTGAACAAATGATATTTTTTTAGCCTCTAAATCCATCTTTCCGCTTTTTATCAAAAATACGAATTCTAATTTATTACATCTAACTAAGGTGAATTTTTGTGCAGCTTGTTGCCAACGGTCCCGGTTATCGCCAGTTGGCAGAGTAGGGGACGCGGATTTGTCGGCTTAGTATTGGTTTGTTGGTCAAGTTTATTATTTTCTTTCTAACGGTGCCGCTTATTGGCGATTAACCGTTGTTAGAGGCTGTAATTTTTTCGTAATTGTCTGGTAAAGGCCAATCGTAAACTTTATTCATTACCCATAAAGGTTGTAAACCTACAGAATCTCTTCTTTTGTCAACATTTTCAGGGTCTTTTAAGGGGAACATGTCATAATTATGAGGATACATTCCATATAGTTGATATTTCTCATTTACGACATTTTCAAATTCTTCATATTGAATCCAGAAGCTTTTTCTGATTTCACCTTTTTCAATTTCCTTATTTATGAATGGTCTAAAATAATCCCAAACCCAATTGTTTTCATTACGGGTTCCTCTTTGGTGCCATAGTAATAATTGACCTTTTTCTTGCCAACCATATTCTTTAGTAATTTCAATCAGGCGTACAATATTTGTTGAATCAATTTTCGCCATTTCTTCTTTAGAACTTCCATCCTTGCGAACTTTTTGATCAGCATCTATTAAACTATCAAGTTCTTTAAAGATCTCGGGGTGTTCTAAATTGGAATAATAAGTTTGAGTGTATTTGGAAAAATTCTCATCTAATCTTTTAAAAATTTCTTTATTTCTAAATGGATTGAATTCTTCAAAACTGTTTAAATAATCTTGATTTACATAAGTATTCTTTAAAGCTGCCTTTATTAAATTTTCAGCTGTTTTATCTTGTTTTAAATGAAAAGCCGCTGCGGCGGCATAGAAATAAGATTTCTCAGATTCTTTAGGTAAAATGTCTATAGCTTCTTTTAAATGATTCAAAGCACTTTGGTATTCTTGATCTTGAAATTGAATCAATCCAGCATATAGTGAGTCATCATATTCTTCATATCCTTTTTTTTGAGTGGAATAAATGATAATAAATAACGAAATTAAAAAATATGTAATTCTCATCTGTGTAAAATTATTGCCTCTAACGTTCTCGGTTATCGCCAGTTGGCGGAGTAGGGGACGCGGAGTTGTCGGCTTAGTATTGATTTGTTGGTCAAGTTAATTATTTTCTTACTAACGGTGCCGCTTATTGGCGATGAACCGTTGTTGGCTAGCGTTTACCAGCACTGACTTTGTATTAAAAAATTTTTTCAAGTTCGATAGTTTTTATTTCATCGAAAATCTTTTTAGTAAGTCGATTCCAGAATTTTCTTTTTTTATGAGTGATAATTGATGGGATCATTTTATCTCGATTTTCAGCATAATATTGAAAAACTTCAGATTTAATCAACTCTCCATTTTTATAATATTGCACTTCTTTTCCCTTTAATCCTTCCATGAGAAATTGATCAAAGTGATCTCTATTTCGCTTGTTGAATTCTAAGCCTGCATTCCCATACGAATTGGTATTATCATACTGAAATCTGTAAAAATGCTCTTGTTCTTGTTGTTTTGTAAATCCTGGAGTTTTCGGATTAATTATTAATAAGGTTATAAGATCTCCGTTTTCCAAGATTCTTATTTTAACTCTTGTCTGATTATTCTTTTCTAAAGGTTTAAATATGAATAATTCAGTATTATTTTCCGGAATTGATCTTTCAAGAAAAAATTTTCTTTTTTCTTCTAAGTTTCGTTCAAAATATTCTTTCCAGGATTTCATTGTAAATGCTTGCCAACGGTCCCGGTTAACGCAAGTTGGCGGAGTAGGGGACGCGGATTTGTCGGCTTAGTGTTTTAATAGTTGATCAAGTTAAATGTTTTCTTTCTAACGCTGCCGCCTATTTGCGATAACCGTTGTTGCCCACAGTATTAGTCCAAATATCCATAATAATTTATTTCAGTCAGTATTTGGTCTTGAAACTGAAACTCAAATATATTCGTTTGTTCCAGGTTACTAATGATTAATGATTTGATTTGACTAGAAATATTTTCTTTAAGAACTTTATTAAATTGAGATTTACTCATTCCAATTTTTAAATTTTTCAGGTCAGAATTGTCATTTTGAATTCTTGCAGATTTTAAAATTTTACTATTATCCGAACTATATATTTTGATTTGATCAAGTTGCGAATTAAGGTTTATCAGCGTGTCAATAATATCAGGGTTATATCTATTTTCTACTGGCTTTTTGATTTTACTAAATTCTTCATCATGGTCTGCTTTGTTTAATAATTCTTCAATCCATTCATAGACTAAATCATCTTTTATAATGGTGTCGGTTACCGGAATATTCTTATTTGGTTTATCAAATTCGGATCTGGTATTTTCTGAAGAATTAGTTGATTTTAGATTTGTGTCTTGAACTGTTTCTTTACAACCGACCGAACAAAAAATCAGAATAAGTATGAAGTAAAAATTATGATTCATATTGTGGGCAACGGTCTCGGTTATCGCCAGTTGGCGGAGTAGGGGACGCGGGGTTGTCGGCTTAGTATTCGTTCTTTGATCAAGTTAATTAATTTCTTACTAACGGTGCCGCTTATTGGCGATTAACCGTTGTTGGCCACTGTATTTTTAGTTCGGTAATATTCTACTAATAAAAATATTATGATGGCTATTTTATAAATCGTTTCTGATATTATTGACCATTGTAAATGGAGGACATCATTATTTCGGATCGGAGTTAAATCATATTCTAATTTAAACTTCCCGTAAAAATAATTACTCAAAAATATTCCCCCAGTTAATAAAATTATCGCTCCTAGAAACGTAATAATTTTTCTTTCAGTTACTAAAATATTTTTACCTCTTTTAACCAAATGAAAAAATAGACCAAATGAAATCAATCCTGAGATAATTACTGATACAATTAATATGTAATTATTTAACTCAGTAGTTGGATTAAAGTAGTTTAATAAACTATTTAAAAAATCAAATAATCTTGTAGATATTAAATATGATAAGATGGCGATTAATATTATTCCGTATTTATTCTTCATGCAGAATTAATGTGAATATTGTGGCCAACGGTCTTGGTTAAGGCAAGTACCGTGGAGTAGGGACACGTTCTTGTCGGCTTTGTTGTTTTTTTACTTGGTCTCTAAAATATTACTTTTCATTGGAATACCTGCTATTTGCGCTTAACCGATGTTGTGCTTAGTGCTTTTCCATTCTGTTTAATTCTTTCCATTCATGTTCAATATTTTTCATTAAAAGTGCATTATCAAATTGAATTGAACCTTTCGGGAAAACATTTTCATTTTCAAAAAAACTAGAATTTACTTTGATAACGTTTAATGGTGAAACTTGCCAATTAATTGTCTTTAATTCAAGTCCATCGTATACATTGTTATTTTTATATGGCGAATAACCTATTGCTCCGTTTTCAAAAAAGTCAGATGCAGAATTTAAGTTCTCAAATACACTTTTTTTATTCCAAACTTTAGTTTCGTTAGCCTCAATTGATAAGGATGTTCCATCTTGACTTTTAAATCCAACATTATATTTCCCATCTTTTTCTATTACCGAAAAATCTGCCAAATGATGAATTCCCGTAAAAATCCGTCCTCCAGCTAAAGAATTAAGTTTGGAAGATGTATCTCTTCTTGGGATAAAAACACCTTCTTTTATTTCTTCTTTTTCTATCCATTCAACTGCTATTCGGTGCGCACCATTTTCTGATGATATTCCAACATGTTTCGGTAATTCTTTGGGACGAATATTTTTTAATCGGATGAGGCAAATTCCAGCAATTCCTTTACCATTTATTATTTTGGGTTTGAAAGGCTTAGGTAAATAATCGGCTAATACTTTTTCGTCAACTTGATAGTTGATTAAAATTCTTCTGTCAATTATTCCTTTTATTGTTGGTATTTTCATTTTTTTCGCATTAAGCACAACGGTCTCGGTTATCGCCAGTTGGTGGAGTAGGGGACGCGGGTTTGTCGGCTTAGTATTGGTTCGTTGGTCAAGTTAATTATTTTCTTACTAACGGTGCCGCTTATTGGCGATTAACCGTTGTTGTACACCGTTTTATTACTTAATTTAAATTGTAATCTGGCACTGAAATCTTTTTTACAAAGATTAGTGCATCATATGTTTCTGCATATACTTTTGGAATTAAAATTCTATGTAAAGGTTTTGGTTGATAGCCACCACCCCCAATTAGTAAATGCTTTGACTCTTCGTTGAAAAATTCTAAATCTTTGTTGAACTGAATGAAATAAATGTCTTTATCTATAGACATTAAGGTTTTTGCATAAGTTCTTTTAATTGGTTTTTCTATATCGTATGTTTTCCAATAATTGTCCTCATTTTTACTGGTGACAAATCCTTTAATTTTACCAATTCCAAAATCGAAGCCTACCGCGTAATAATTATCACCGTAATAATCTTTCAAATTACGGCCCAGGTCTGTGATACCGCTATCTGTGCTGTACATCTCTTTTTTGTTAATATGTTCGTTATGAGCCCAAATAAATACCTTCTCTTCTTTAGATAGGTTTTCTACAATATACTTTACATTTTCGAACATTTTTAGATCTCTGAACTCCGTAGATGTCGGATATTTCTCTTTAACTAAAGAAGCATATTCAGTATAACTTATTAAATAATCTAAACTTCTTAGATCATTTTTATACTCTTTACTTTTCAGGTTCGAATTAAGTATTTGGTGTTTTAATTCATTTAATTTTGGAAGTTGAAATTGCCACCAGGCTTCTTTTTTGCTATAGTCTATTTTCTTGTTTGCGCAACTATGAACAGCTGCTAAAAGTTTTTTGTCGACTGAGATCTCATTCCTGGCAACAAACCTTCGTATCTCTTCATTAAGTTTTTCACCTTTTTGAATATCCATTCCATAAAACTTAATTTGTTCTTCCTGAGGCTTACCTTTGTTATATTCTCTCATCCATTGTAAAAGATTTACAATTTCCATAGTACGCCAAAATCCAAGATTAAAATTTTCAGCAATAGTCTTAATATCACCTTTACCTCCGCTTATCCATTCATTTATTCCCGATTCAGCCTGGTAAGATTCTTCCATTATAAACGTTTTGACACCTTGAGTCATTACCAAATGTTTGAAAAACTTTGCTTTTAGGTTAAAAAACTCTTTTGTGTTATGGGATGCTTCTCCAAACCCATAAATTTTGGCGTTAAAAAATTTTTGGGGTGTATTTTGTTTAAAAATTTTTAGTTCAGAATCAGGATTTGCATTTTCAATTTCTATAGAGTTATTCGTTATCCAGTTTATTGTTTCATTCTTCTGAGAAAATAAAAGAAAAGGTGAAATTAGAATGAAAATTGAGAGTAAGTTTTTGGGCAAAATGTTTGTTTTAAAATGGTGTACAACGGTCTCGGTTATCGCCAGTTGGCGGAGTAAGGGACGCGGATTTGTCGGCTTAGTATTGATTTGTTGGTCAATTTAATTATTTTCTTACTAACGCTGCCGTCTATTGGCGATTAACCGTTGTTGTTGCCAGTTTTATTCGAAAATGTTTCAAATGCATTGTAAACCGCCTGATGTAATGCGTCTCCATGTGATTTATCCTCTAAAAAATCAAAATAAATTTTACTTTCTAGCATTTTCAAGGTATTCAGTTTTTTGTACAATTCTTTAGCGGTTCTTTCCATAACTTCTCCTTCTTTACCAACAGCAATATAAATTTGCTTAGAACTGTCAAAATCTTCTATTTCTTCTCCTATTAAACTTTCATCGTCCCACCATAAACTTGGACTTACTATAATATAATTTTCAAATATATGTGGTGTTTTAAAAAGTATCTCAGTTCCAACTAGTCCACCTAAAGATTGATCTATTAATGTTTTCGTTTGAGTAGTTCTATATTTATTGTCTATAAATGGTAGCGCTTCTTGCTCTAAGAACTTTATAAATTTTATTGATTCTCCTGAAGTAGGAAATTCGTCTTGATCTAATTTATTGTTTGAAGGATATGTAAAATCCTTTTTTCTATCAATATTGGCGATACCTACCACTATACTTTCAGGAATCATGTTGATCCAGGAAAATGAACCAAATTGAACAATTCCTGTAATATGAATAAAATCTTCATCTTTGGAACCATCAAGTAAGTAGATTACTGGATACGAATTTAAAGTATCTGTTTGATAACTTGGAGGTAGATAAATATTTAAAACTCGATTTTCTTCTAAAATATTCGACTTGATTTCAATTGTTTTACCAATAGTAAGGTCTTTCACGCTGACTTCCGGAACTAAGGATTGACTATTTGAAACGGAAAATATCAGTAGAGCGGCTAAAAATATTAAAAATCTTTTCATGTTATAAAATTGGCTACAACGGTCTCGGTTATCGCCAGTTGGCGGAGTGCGGGACGCGGATTTGTCGGCTTAGTATTGGTTCGTTGGTCAAGTTAATTATTTACTTTCTAACGCTGCCGCTTATTGGCGATGAACCGTTGTTGGCTTTTAGTTTTTTATTTTTAATCCTTTTTAGAATTTAATTTTTCAGGAATTAATTATCTTTTATAGAAATCATAGAACTGTAAGTTTTTAAATATTCTTTCCCGTACTTTGGATTAGCTTCAATTATTCCCTTTAAAATTTTTCTATTAGAGCTTAAGTTAGTTTGATATTGGAATCCACCATTTTCTAGTTTTAAAGTATCTGGATTTTTAATTTTTAAAGGATTAAAAGAGATGGTATCTGCAAAAATCACATTTGTATTATTATCCATATTATATCCTACAATTACTATTTCGCAAGATACTTTTGAATTTTTTTTATAGCTATTTGTATAGCTAGGGATATCTCGAATCGAAATACTATCGAAGATGTATTTTGAATTCAATTCTAGAACGAGACTTTTTAAACTATCGTTTTCAGCCTTAAGTTTTTCTATCTCTGAATCTGAAATATTTGAATTCTTTTTCTTTCCACAAGACGCGATTAAAAGCATTAAAATTAACGCAAATGTAGTTCGGATCATTTTATAAAAAATTAAAGCCAACGGTCTCGGCTATCGCCAGTTTCGGGAGTTAGGACGCGGAGTTGTCTGCTTATTTGTTTTAGTTCTTGGTTTCTAAAAATACACTTTTGCGATGATACCCGTTATTGGCGATGAGCCGTTGTTGGCAGTAGTTTTAAAACTTCAATAAAGAATATCCAATAGCAACTCCAACCCAAGGTTCTTTATTATAGTTCCATCTATCAGATTCATCTCCTAAACTATAATCCCAACCAACGAAACCTCCAAAATTAATTTTATTGTAACTATAAGTTATACCTAAGCCTATGGATGCTAATCCTTTTGTTATTTCAATACCTGATTCTACTGGATTATTTGAAGCAGAAGTATTTGTAGAATTAAGTTTGACGGTTGAAGCACCTAAAATTAAACCTCCAGTCCATTTCCAAGTATTTGAAACATTACCTACTTTCTTTCGATGAAAAAAGGAAGTTCTCCCATAGAATGTTTTTCCTATAAATAAATTTGCATTGAAATCACTACTGAATTCTTCACTTATTCCTTGATCATCATTTTTAAAACGATATTTTAAAGGGATTGTCAGCCCAGATACATTCCATTCCCTGAAGTTGAGTTTTATTGTTTGTCGGTTTTGAAGTTGATAGTAGTAAATATTTCTTTTGCCGTAATCGCCATTTTCATCCTTTTTAAGATATGGATTTACATATAGCTTATTATCCTCAAATTTCACATAACCTTTTAATTCTTTTCCCTCTTTTATTTGAATCTCCTTTTCAACAATTTGAGATTTCAAAAACTCCTCATTTACAGTTTTTGTTTCTTTTATTTTGACTTTTTTTCCTGAAATATTCTTTTCTATTTCATATTCAATTACACTACCAATCGGGAAAATTTTTCGAATACTGTCTTGTTCTTCTTTTGATAATTTTTCAAATTTAACTTTCTCTAATTTAGTTAAGCATATATCTGGACTGCTTTTATAACTTATTACTTCAGGAATATCATATACTTTTTTAAAAGACTCTTGACCTGCTAAATAATTTGAGCTAACAATAAGAATAATAATTATAAAATACTTTTTCATTTTCGAAAATTATAGTTTTAATAAAAATCAATTATTTTTTGCAATCAGAAAATACCTTCAAGAGGGTATTATTTAAAATTACTGCCAACGGGTTCGCATAACACAAGTTGGCGGAGTAGGGGACGCGGCTTGGTCGGCTTACCAATTTTGTTTGTTTGTGGATATAAACTTTTTATTAGTAACGTTACCGCCTATTTGAGTTATGCGTTGTTAGGTTTTAGTTTGCAATGTAATTTATTGCTTGAGAAGACATTTCCCTATAGTTGTGTCCTACATTTTGAATTGTATCAATTTCCCAGTTGAAATTCCATAACCTTTCTTTAGCCATAGTGTTCGCTCTTTTATAAAAGTTAGATCCTCTTTCCAGTCTATGCTTTCCCTGTTGCATTGCTAATTCTGTTTCGCGGAAAGTTTCTAAATTGGGATCATTATCGTTTTCACCTAATAGAATGGTTAATTTTTTAGTAAAGGATTCTTTTATTGAACTATCTGTTATAGGAGTATTTTTTAAACCATAAGGATATTCTAAATCTTCTTCTGGCAGAGTGTAAAATCCTGCATTTGCTGCTATAGCATTTTCTATTCTTGCTTCTGGCATTAGCATAATCATCCTATGAACAAATTGACCACCAGCTGAATGACCGAAAATATTATAGTTTTCATTCGTAATAGAATTTGTTTTTTTTATCTGATCGAAAATATTTTCAATTACTTGATAAGCCCATTCTTCTTTTGGGTTCCTTGAACCAAAAAATGTAAATAGATTTCCCTCTTGATAATCGTTCGTGGTATATTTTGAAAATTTGTTCTCAAACTCTGGCACAATTACTAAAACATTATTTTTTTCTGAAATCTCTTTCCAGGCATCTAAATAATCATCAGCATTTCTACCACCTCCGTGCATTACGAATAAAATTCTGTCTCGGTTTTTCCAGTTTTCTGGTTTATAGGTCCAGACTTTAATTGACTTTCTTTCGCTGTTTTTATATGCATGCATTACAAAAGAATCAGATTTGGTTTTTAAAGTTCTTACTTCCGTTAATTCAGGACCTTTAGGTATTTTATATAGATAAATATATCCCGAAGTGATAAGTACTATTAGAACTAACATTAATGCTAAAAAGATCTTCTTGAAAGTCTTAAATATTTTATTCATTGGATGGTCAGTTGGATAAAGCAAATTTGGAATAAATTTCTTAAATAGAGAAAAGCATTATTTCCAGTCAATTTGGAATTCAAATCTCAATTTGCAAATTAAACCTAACGGTCTCGGTTATCGCCAGTTGGCGGAGTAGGGGACGCGGATTTGTCGGTTTAGTATTGGTTTGTTGGTCAAGTTAATTATTTTCTTTCTAACGCTGCCGCTTATTGGCGATGAACCGTTGTTGTGAGCTGTGCTTTTCTACGATTACTTTTTCTAGCTTAAGTGAGTTATAAATAAATTCCAATAGTCAATACCCCGATAATTATTGCCAATATATTCTGTGTGCGGTATTTTAAAATTAGAATGATAATTAAAGCTATTGAATAAGCAATTGCGTTTTGAATATGTGGAGCATTAATTTCTGATTTTAAACTCTCAGTTACTAATGGATTATTAAGATTTAAGTTATTCCTTACAATCTGAATTAGGGCTAATAATATTAGAATTACCAAAGCAAGAGATAAAGAAGTAGAAATCAATTTAATCCCTTTGTTTTTATTCAATTCTGAGTCACGATTAAGTATTTCAGTCATTTTTCTGTTAGTTCAAATTCTGGTAAGCATTGCTCACAACGGTCTCGGTTATCGCCAGTTGGCGGAGTAAGGGACGCGGATTTGTCGGCTTAGGTTTGATTTGTTGGTCAAGTTAATTATTTTCTTACTAACGCTGCCGCTTATTGGCGATTAACCGTTGTTGTGCGCTGTATTCTTGTTTTAAAAATCTGTTATACTGCAAATAATTCCTGTTATTATGTTTAGAACAATACTTAATACTCCAAGAATTATTTTCTTTCTAGGTTTTATTGTCAAAGAAATAAGATATAGAAATAATATTGCGACTCCAGAAATAACGGGAATAATTATATAAATAAATCCGCCGTGTCCTGAACTTGCTGGAATATCTGCTTGTAATGATATTATTACTGAAGCAATTATTGAAAGGAAAGTAAATGTCAATAATTTTATACTTGAATCAGTGAGAGCTTTATCCTGTTCTCCAAGTTTTTTATCATTTTTAGATATTCCATAAACCAGAAAACTAAATAGTAGAATTGGGATTAATAAAATTAGAACCATTAATTACTCGTTTTCAAACTCCCAGAGATCTTTCTTATATCGAATCATATATCTTTCCATATCTTCAAATGGAATTTCTTTTTCATAAAATGTTATTGTTCGGGTCTTTTTACTGTCGTCAGTGAAAATTTCTAATATCAATTTATCATTTTTCCATACTTCCATTCCCATACCATCTCTTTCATTGGTATCGCTTATTATCAGTATTTCTTCTTTGTTCAGCATTTTCTGAATATTGCGCACAACGGTCTCGGTTATCGCTAGTTGGCGGAGTAAGGGACTCGGATTTGTCGGCTTAGTATTGGTTTGTTGGTCAAGTTAATTATTTTCTTTCTAACGCTGCCGTCTATTGGCGATGAACCGTTGTTACATACAGGTTTTTATTTCTCTAATCTTGTAATGATGTTCTTGTAAAGGAATTAGATTAATTTTATCCTTTTCTACGGAAACAATCTGGTAAATATTTCTTTCAGTTTTATCTTCTATTGTCAGGAAAAGAAAGAAGTTGTTTCTAATTTCACCTATAAACCAATTTCCAACCATTGGTCTGCTTTGTACCCAAATTGTTTCTAACATTTTAATATTCCCGTTCGAATCACTAATTGGATGAATATCATTTAGGAATTTTGTTTTGATTGAATCGTTTAGAATTCTCCAGCAATCTCCAGCAATTAAATTTTCAATTTTCTGTTTTGAAGTATTTATTGGGTGATTAAGATTTAGAGGATGAAAAACGGATTTTGTATTTGAAGCTATTTCAACTTCTAGTGAATCCGTTTGATATAATTTATACTTCGAATTTAGATTAGCAAATTCACTTTCTATAAGACTTTCATTTTTATTAATTTTTATTTGAAATGAAGAATCGGATGCAATTTGGCTTATTTCGTTTTGATCAAAATTGATTATTATTCCCTCTATGTTATTTGAATGCCAATTGTTTTCATCAATAATTCTGTCATTATAAGACATCCAAATTCCTTCTATTTTTTGACCAATCATTGGTTGGGAAATAGAAATTAGAAAGATTAGAAGTGCAAAATTTCTCATAAAAACTTGGATGTAACGGTCTCGGTTATCGCCAGTTGGCGGAGTAGGGGACGCGGATTTGTCGGCTTAGTATTGGTTTGTTGGTCAAGTTAATTATTTTCTTACTAACGGTGCCGGTTATTGGCGATGAACCGTTGTTGGCAAGCGTTAATCATCCCAACGAGTTTTCATCTCAGTTCCAATTTTAGAGTATTTAGATTCTATATTATAAACGTAGCATTCTCCGTAACTATAATTTTCTGCAATCGAATCTATAAATATGAAAAATTCATTATTAGAAGTGATTAACTGCATACCTTTTCTTAGACCATCCATAGATCCTTTATCCAATTTAATTCTCCATTTAATTAAATCGACATCCACATCTTCATCGTTAAACACAAGTTTTTCTCTATCAATTATTTTCGCGGAAACGGGATTCTTCAAAAATAAATCTTGATATTTTTTTGGTAGATTTTCTATGGGGATTATTTGATTTATACTGTCTGATGAATTCTCTACGTTTCGAATTAAATAATTGCCACTAAATTCTGGTTCCTCACCTGAATTATAACTAGACGCGAATTGTTCGAAGTCGTTTTTTGATTCTGGATAAACTATACTGTCAATTTGTTCTGATAAAAGATATATTTTATCATTCCAATGAAATTTCTGGTAAACAGTTTTAACTTTTAACGAGTCGGAATATGGAATTTCATAGGTCGTGTCTCTTTCTACAATAGAATTGTAAGTTTCAATTTCCACTTGTTTTGGTTCAAGTTTTATTATTGAATCATTTTGATTATATGTTCCAAAATGGCGGTAGATTTTATAATCTCCAAAACAACTTGCGGAGCTTTCTAGCAATATGAAATTTTTATTGCTAAGAAGATCCAATTTTCTATGATGATTGAATCCACTATATCTGTAGGAGATTGTATCAATTGGTTTATTCTGCTCCTTAATTGCAGCTTTATCTTTACAACTTGAAATTGTAATCAGAATTATTATATATAGTATAATTTTTCTCATTAATGCTTGCCAACGGTCTCGGTTATCGCCAGTTGGCGGAGTAAGGGACGCGGGTTTGTCGGCTTAGTACTGGTTTGTTGATCAAGTTAATTATTTTCTTTCTAACGGTGCCGCTTATTGGCGATGAACCGTTGTTGCCCACTGTATGCGTTAGATCCATGCATTCAATTGAAGTTCTATTGATAAAACTATTGAAAAGCTAATTATTATCACAACATCAATTAAGGTTAGAAGTTTTTTATCATTAATTAATTTTCTTAGTAGATAATTGATTATTAATCCTACTACTCCAAAAAACATTAGTCCGATCATATAAACTAAACCCCAACCTTCTTAATAAGACAATGTCTGCCAATTGTAAATAGTAAAAATTAAGCAGCAGATTAAATAGATGTAAAAATATATGTTGAGAATAGTCCAATTTTTCACTCTCCACAGAATTTGTCTGTTATTTTTAATGTTTTAGGGTCGAAAATTAATCGCATATTATCAGAACCTGCAAATATCATATCATATTCTATAGAGTATTCTAATTCGCCATTTTTTTCATAGATAATAATTTCTCCAGACTTAGAATCTTGGGTCCAATATTGATATTTTAGATCACCAATAATTTCTCTTGCTTCATTTAGTTTCATTCCAATTTCAACCTTTTCACAATTATTCCAATAAGACTGAGTTCGATTTTCTTCTATGAAAAATTGAACTATTTGAATACAAATACTTAATAGTCCGATAGCAGCAAATATGTATAGTAGGTTTTTGAGCATATTGTGGGCAACGGTCTTGGTTAAGGCAAGTGGCGTGGAGTAGGGACACGTTCTTTTCGGCTTTGTTGTTTTTTACTTGGTGTCTAAAATATCACTTTCTGTTCGAATACCCGCTATTTGCGCTTAACCGATGTTGTGAGCAGTACTTTTCTTTACTTTTTCCATATATCAAATGTTTTATTCTCCGTACAACTCGCAGATTTTATCACATTTTCAAAATTAAATCCGTCATATTTGGACACAATATCATAAACCTTTATCCACCCTTCTGAACCTTGAGGAATTGAAATTCCTTTCCCATTTCCTGTCAAAATCAACCAAACATCTGGAAGAAATGGACCTTCGTCTGTATTAATAAGCTGAATTTCTTCTATTTCTTTCCAATCAATTTGTTCATCTTTTCTTTCTGGATGTGTAACTTTTACGTAAGATTCGGTTATCTCTGTTTCAAAATAATCTTCAGGATTTTTCCGATTTGATTTTTTACTTTTTGAGCTGAATATTTCGTTCCAAAGTCCCATTCATTCAATAGTTTTAATTCAATTTTTTATTTCAATTAATCTTTTAAAAAACTGTATTCATTAATTTTAATTCTTTTTACGAATAGAATCTTATCGCTTTTTATTCTTTTAAATTAAGATAAAGTTCTTATTGATTTATCTCAATTTTGAATACGTATCCGTATTGCTCACAACGGTCTCGGTTATCGCCAGTTGGCGGAGTAAGGGACGCGGATTTGTCGGCTTAGTATTGGTTTGTTGATCAAGTTAATTATTTTCTTTCTAACGCTGCCGGCTATTGGCGATTAACCGTTGTTAGTTGCAGGTTTTGTGGTTTGAAAATAAGTTATGGAAAAAGTATCCCACCTTTTCAAATATTTTTCGCTCTTGAACTATAATCATACCACCAAGTGGCGTTAAATCTTCAGTCATTTGAATATTGAAATACTTGTTATTTTTATACAATCTCACCTCTTTCATTTTAAAACCAATAAAAGAAAAAATCAGGAAATTTTTTTCTCCCAGTTTTTCAGTGGGAATTTTCAAATTGAATTCTCCTTCTAAATTACTTTGTGTTCCAATTTTTGAATTTTTGAAAATAACATTGGTTCCAGGTATCGGTTGACCTTCTGAATCAGTAACCTTCCCTTTAATTGTAATTGAATCTTGAACCTTATTTTTAGGTATTACACTTTTCCATTTTGTTTTGTCCGTTTGCTCAATTTTTGGTTTAGTTGAATTAGCAGTTACTGGCTCGGTCAAACCAATTATAGAACTAAGTCCAATAAAAAAGGCAAATTTTGAGAAGTATTGATTACCTAATTGTTTTGACCCAGTTTTGTTTTCTAAATGGGACGGATTCAGTTTTCCACAAACCTCTCCTTTGCCCTTTATTTTTTTTAAAATTTCATTCTTACTATACCCTGTAAAATCAATAACTTCTTTTTGACATTTATCACAGAATTTATTTCCATCAAGGCTTTTCATTGTTTGCCAGTCTTGATTACAAGGATTAATTAATTCTATTCTTCTTTGCATAAATACTGGATTCAATTTTGTTTAAAACTTGCAACTAACGGTCCCGGTAAACGCAAGTTGGCGGAGTAAGGAACGCGTCCCGACGCTTCGGGAGTCGGCTTAGTGTTTTAATGGTTGATCAAGTTAATTATTTTCTTTCTAACGGTGCCGCCTATTTGCGATAACCGTTGTTGGGCACTTTTGTTTAGTTACAATTATTCAATCAGTATCTATAACCAAAAATCTTTCTTTGTTTAAATTTAAGTATTCTTCGCACTATAAATATTACAACACTTAAAATTGTGAAATAGATAATTTTCTCAGTTAAAAAATAAATAGAATAATCTATGACAAGTGAAATTGTTATAATTATTAAAAGAATCAATTTTGTTACTCCATTTCCCACTAATGTAAAACCGTAATATGAAGACATATAATTTCCTAAAGGCTGTATAAAATCATGGAAATACTCTTTAGAAATTTCTTCATCAATTTTTGGATTTTTGTTGAGATTAACCAGATAATCATTGAGGAGTTCTTTTTTCCTAATTCTTCCTAATTCCTCTCGATTTGATTTATTATTTTTTGTTGAGGGGTTTTCTGTCTTATGAACGAGATGATCAATGAAATTAGAAATTGACTTATGATGAATTAGTTTATTATTTCTACCGTGAATTTCTTTTGTGTGATTAAACTCTTCTAAGATATTTTTATTTAATTCTTTTTCAGTCAATTTATTCTTCTTTACAAAACTCACTTTTACAATTGTGCCCAACGGTCTCGGTTATCGCCAGTTGGCGGAGTAAGGGACGCGGAGTTGTCGGCTTAGTATTGGTTTCTTGGTTAAGTTAATTATTTTCTTTCTAACGGTACCGCTTATTGGCGATGAACCGTTGTTGTGGTGCGTATGTTATTCTATTTTTTCACCAACAATTTCGTAGGGTTTTCCCGGAGTTCCGTATAGAATCATTTTATCTAAAGTTATTTCTTTAATTGGAAGTACCTCTGCTCTTTTTCCTAGCAGATAAAAAGAAGCGAAATATGTTGAATCTATTTTTTCTAAACTTATTTCCTCAAACCCCTTTTCTTGTTTGAATTTAATTTTAATTTTTTCTCCGTTCCAATTAAATTCAAAGGATAAATTTTCTATTTCTTCTTTTTGAAGGTTTGTCTTAGTTGGAATAAGTCGTACGTATTCAAAATTAGTTGAATCTTTATCTTTTTGACTTATGAATTTAAAACTGTTTTGATTTATAAATTCAAAATCTCGAATATCTCCATTTTCGAATTTTATCTTTTTTTCTTCAATTTTTGCAGATTGAGTAAAGACAAATTGATCAAAACTGTAATACTTAATTGAATCCTTTTTCACCTCCATGATTAAATTTTCTGGAACGATATAAGTATCTCCTTCTTTAGTAAGGAACCATTTTCCTTTTAAATCTTGTGCAGAACTCGTTACCACAATCAGACAAAATGTTATTACAGTTAGTATTTTCATATATGCACCACAACGGTCTCGGTTATCGCCAGTTGGCGGAGTAAGGGACGCGGATTTGTCGGCTTAGTATTGGTTTGTTGATCAAGTTAATTATTTTCTTACTAACGCAGCCGCTTATTGGCGATGAACCGTTGTTGGCAACTGTTTAAAATGGAGCGCTAGTTGTTCCAAAGTAATAGAGGTATAATAAATAGATGAAAAATGAAACATAAACCATAAGCATAATTAGAAAAAGTAATTTCGTTATCATAAAACCTATTCGGAATGGTTTGTAGTGAAGTAACTTGGAATTAGTTAATATAGCTAATGGATTTAATGGCTTTTTTGAAAAGAAATTATAAACGATTAGTAATAAGAATATCGAACCTGTTCCTGATATGAAAATTGAGTACATTCCTTTTTCTTGAAATTTTTTTGATTGTGTAGGCTTATATTCTATTATGTCAGTTAAAAGAATTTTGGTATCTATTTGAGGTTCTACCTTGGAATTACCTGTATATATAATTTGAAATTTAAGACCATCTTTTGGATCAAAATAGTCCCAATTTAGTTTATAGGATGCAGAATCAATTGGAATTAAGTTGAATTTGGAAACTTCTTTATCTATTTCTTTTAGAACTTGTATATCTAAAATTTCTTCGACGCCTAAAAAATTTATAATAAGGTCTTTTCTAATATCGTTCTTAGATATAGGTAAATCTCCCGAATTCCATATTGAGAATGTATTAATGTATACTGTCTTATCAATTTTAATAGAATCACTCTGATATACTGCTATATTCTGATTTTCCTTAAGAAGATCTGAGTCGTATATTTTTAATGCTTCATTTTGAATGTTATAGCTAATTTCTTTTTCTTTGATTGATGAAAAGTGGAAATATACTGCGAGTAGAACTCCTATTATCCCAATTATTAATCCTAAAAAATTTAAGCTTTTTCTCATATTTTAAATTGTTGCCAACGGTCTCGGTTATCGCCAGTTGGCGGAGTAAGGGACGCGGATTTGTCGGCTTAGTATTGGTTCGTTGGTCAAGTTAATTATTTTCTTTCTAACGCTACCGCTTATTGGCGATGAACCGTTGTTGTGAGCTGGCCATTAGTTTAAATCTTTCTTATCAAAAAACTTTTGCAGCACCAATTATAAATTGAAGAATCAGGATCCCAATAATTGTGAAAATAGATATTCCAGTTATTAAATTGAATCTTCTTTTCTTTTTGTTATTTAAATTTTGCTTCAATTCTGAACTTTCATATAGTAAAAATGAACCACTTAAAAATAACCAAATAAAAGCACCTATTAGAAATTGGAAAATTTCTTTGCCATCATTAAATAGCAGATATTTTAAATAAAAACCCACTCCAAGAATGGATAAAATAATTCCAAAAATTAAAAATCTATGGGTAATATGCTTGCCTAATGTCATCCTATCTGTTGAAAATAAAATCAATGATACTTTCGATAAATCCTAAAAATCTCCTTTTACTAGACTTCTTATTTTTCTGATTTTTTTGATTTTTCAAAATATTTTTCTTTACGAATTAATTCTTGGCTTGCTCACAACGGTCTCGGTTATCGCCAGTTGGCGGAGTAAGGGACGCGGATTTGTCGGCTTAGTATTGGTTCGTTGGTCAAGTTAATTATTTTCTTACTAACGGTGCCGCTTATTGGCGATGAACCGTTGTTGTACACAGTATTAATTCCACTTCACCTTAATTTCTTCTACTCCTTTTACAATCCCATCATAGTATTTATCTTTCTTAAATTCAGGTATAATTATAGAATCAATTATTTGTTTAACGATTTTATCAGTCAATATTTTTTCAGTTTTTTTTCCAGTTGATATCCAGATCTTCTTTTTATTATTATCTAAAAGTATTAAAAGTCCGTTACCTCTTCCTTTACTACCTATACCCCAATAGTTGGCAAGATCAGTCGTATACCACTGTATTTGATCATAAGGTTCGATAGAATTTATTGTAACTACCGCAATTTCATTTGATGTTTGCTTTTCATACTCGTGTAGAAGAATTTCTAAATCTTGGATTTGATCGTGCGTGAAAATATTATTGAAGTCATTTACAAATCCTCTATATTCTGGAAATTGAACATTCTTATGTTGAATTTCTGTTCGTTCTCTGGTGTACTTCCCTTCGTTTTCCGAAGATGTCTTACAGGAAATTAAATTGGCTAAAACCAATAGGATAAGAAGAATTTTTTTCAATTTATGTTCGGAGTTTTGTTTTTAATATTGT
Source organism: Christiangramia sabulilitoris (assembly GCF_007050985.1). Taxonomy (GTDB): domain Bacteria; phylum Bacteroidota; class Bacteroidia; order Flavobacteriales; family Flavobacteriaceae; genus Christiangramia; species Christiangramia sabulilitoris. The sequence continues at coordinate 557,903 of NZ_VHSF01000001.1, read as the reverse complement.
GTACAACGGTCTCGGTTATCGCCAGTTGGCGGAGTAAGGGACGCGGATTTGTCGGCTTAGTATTGGTTTGTTGATCAAGTTAATTCTTTTCTTTCTAACGCTGCCGTCTATTGGCGATTAACCGTTGTTACCTGCTGGTTTTATTGACAGCTTTTATTATTTTCTTTCTTGGAAAATAAATTGCCAAAGAAATTACCAATTTTATAAAAAATATTAGCTCTTTGTACGATTACCACTTCACCCATAAAGGTGTTGTCCTCCAACATTTTAATATTTATATACCTGTTTTTTCGGTAAAATCTATATTCTTGAGTTTCGAATCCTATAAATGAAAAGATTAAATAATTTTCTTCTTTTAATTCATTTGAAGGGATCGTAAAAGAAAATTTCCCGTCAAAATCTGTTTGTACTCCCATCTTTGTATCCTTGAGGATAATATTTACACCAGGCAGTTTTAGACCAGCTGGATCGAGTACAACCCCTTCAATAGTAATTGAATCTGATTCTTTTTTTGGATGTATACTTTTCCATTTGTCAACTTCTGTTTGTTCGGTTTTATGTTCTTTAGGTTTTGCATTTACTGGTTCTGTAAATCCCAAAATTGAACCTAAACTGATTAAGAAAGCTAGTTTGGAAATTGAAGAATTCTTAGTGTTGTCAGGTAAGAAATTCTCTTTAAGTTGAGATTGGTCTATTCGACCACACACTTTCTCTTTATTATTTAAAAAGTCTAATATTTTACTCTTTTTATATCCTGTGAAGTCGATAACATTTTTCTGACATTTTTCACAAAATTTATCTTTATCAAGAGTTGTCATTTTGTTCCAATCTTGATTACAAGGTTTTATAACTTTTATTCTTGTTTGCATAAACTTTGTTTAAAACTTGCAGGTAACGGTCTCGGTTATCGCGAGTTGGCGGAGTAAGGGACGCGGAGTTGTCGGCTTAGTATTGGTTCGTTGGTCAAGTTAATTATTTTCTTACTAACGGTGCCGCTAATTGGCGATGAACCGTTGTTGTGCGTTGTTTTCTAGTTCCGATTACTGTTTTTTAGAATTTTATTCAGTTCTGACGCTCTTTCCATATTTATAGCTCCAACATATCCATAAGAAGTCATTCTTTCAAGTTCCGGACTTATTCCTGTTTCCTCATAAATGGAATCGACTTGTTTCCAAAGACTATCTTCTATTTTTTTTCTTTTTGAAAGAAATTCTTCCTGAGAAGATTCTAAAGAATCAGAATTAATATTTCTTAATTTCAAGGTTTCACTATAGATCACGTTTAGTAAACTATCTGATTCTAATCTATATTTTCTAGAAGTATGAAGCATTCTTTCTCCGGTATCCAGGTTTTTCTGAACATCATTTTCTAAAGAATCTAAGATTGGTTGAAAATCAACTTTTTTATCATTTGATTTATCTTGGCAACCGATAAACATTGATATTAAAATCAGAAGGAATATCTTCTTAGTCATTTGTTTGTGAAAATTACGCACAACGGTCTCGGTTATCGCCAGTTGGCGGAGTAGGGGACGCGGGATTGTCGGCTTATTATTGATTTGTTGGTCAAGTTAATTATTTTCCTTCTAACGCTGCCGCTTATTGGCGATGAACCGTTGTTGCCCACAGTTATTTTTGTAGTGCTTTTTCAATTCTATTTCTTGCTTGTAACGGACTTAAATTTAATTTTATCATTTCTGCTGCTATTAATTCAGCCATAATTCCACTGCGGTAAATATCGCCAGTCTTAGTCTTTTCATAAAGTTTTAATCGCTCTGTATAATTTTTAAAATTAGACATAACTCGCTCAGCTTGTTCAGCACTAATATTATAATCAGTTTCTAATTCGGTCAAAAACGATTCCGTATAGTAAGTAAATCCGAATTTATCTTTTAAAAACTCAATTTCAAATGGAATTGCAGAAAGTGAATCTAGCTTATATGTTTTTGCCTCGTTTATAAATTTCAATTTGCCTTTCTGTATTTTTTCAAATCCGATAATTTTATATCGGTCGGCTGGAATAGGATTTGTTGAAAGAGGAATGGAATCTATTCTTTCTATTGCAAGAATTTCTTTGTTTTCGATTATTTTATTCTTTAAAATTTTAAATTTTTTCCGATACCTATCAGAGCAATTGAAAATCGGATTACACTTAAATTCGAAAATTGTATCATTACTTTTCTTAATTCCGAAAAGTTCAGTTCCATTTACAAAATAGTATTTCTCATTTAATAAATTTTGAGATATAACTGAGTTAGAAATTAATAATATTAACGTTATTAGTAGACTTTTTTTCATAATTGTGGGCAACGGTCTCGGTTATCGCCAGTTGGCGGAGTAGGGGACGCGGATTTGTCGACTTAGTATTGGTTTGTTGGTCAAGTTAATTATTTTCTTACTAACGGTGCCGGCTATTGGCGATTAACCGTTGTTGGCAATAGTTATGATTCGATTTTTTTGAATTGATTGCCGTCTTTTAGAATTATTAAATCATCTTTTATTTTTTCTATTTTGTACTCAAAAGATTTATCAGAAATAATTTTTGGACCTGCTGGTTCTAATGTTATTTCTATATTTTTCGATGATGAGTTAGATAAGTCGAACTCAAATAATTCGTATCCTATGAATAAAACCCGATATTTCTCTTTTTCCGAATTACGCTCCTTTAAAATAGTTGCTTCTCCAGATTTATTTACTTGATACCCTTTTACATATTCAAAAGAATTAGATCCTAATAAAATCGTAGCTGGCATTGGCATTTGATCGTTGTATCCATCTAAAACTTTGAAGTGTAATTTTATTGAGTCCTTGTTATATTGATTGATAATATTTTCAATCTCAATTTTACTTTTTTGTTTAGTTTCTACTTTATCAAAATTTAAAATCATTTTTTTAGATTTTAAACTAAAATTTCCAGTTCCTATATCTTCAATTCCTAAACAACCGTGAGTAGAATATTGGAACTTTGAATTTTCTTTAAATTCAATACAAATTGAACTAAACCCTCCGTTAAACGAATTGCAAAATTTTCCTTTTAGTTTACTTTGGGAGTAAGAAACTGAAACTATTAATATTTGTATTAAAATTATATATTTCTTCATATCATAATTATTGCCAACGGTTTGCGGTTATCGCAAGTTGCGGGAGTAGGGACGCGGACTTGTCGGATTAACCAATTTCTTTCCTGGTTTCCAAAATTACACTTTTTCCTGATTACCCGTAATTTGAGATGAACCGCTGTTACATAAAGTTGCGCTAACCTTATCTAACAATAATATTATCCCAAATAATATTCCCATTTAACTTTATACCTCACAAAAATTGAATCATTTAATTTTTCTATCAAAAACAAATTAGGATAAACTTTGTATGGATATAATGCATTAATCGTATCTAATTTTCTTTTAAGTTCGGAAAGGTTTGAAATATTGTTTTCTGGCCAACTTTCGATATTACAAGTATCAATGGTATTGGCTTTATTTATATTTCTAAATAATTCTTTCTTAATATAAAATATTCTATCACCATTCTTTTTTAATTCCTTTCTATAAACTTTTTCTTCTGCAACTTTACCATTCCCGATTTCATATTCATAGGCTTTATTAGATAAACTATCAAAAATTAGATAAAAATCTTTGTTATTATTTTGTGCTGATAAATTTTCACAAATAATTAGTGAAAATGTTATTATAAAAAATCGCTTTATTCTACACATGATTCATTTTGTTTAATACCAATATAATTTGATATAACTGATTCAATTCTATTGTCTTCTTCTGCATTCATAACCTGTTGCCATGCTGTAATATCTGAGTAAATTAAACCTTCCCAAGCCAGATCTTTATAAAATTGTGATGGTTGTTGATCAGAGGGAACAGGAGTACCTGTATCAAATTCTTGTAAAGCTCTAGCAATTGTTTCTCTATAATGAGCAGCCATCTGCTGATGTTGCCAATTACTGTTAATATTTCTACCATATCTCAAATAATAATCGAGCATACCCGGATAATCTCCCTCAAGAAGCATTTGATCTAACTTATTAATATCAATATCGCCATTATCACTGGCTAATGAAAGTAATTTTCTCCACATTTCTGCGTGTATTATCTCATGTATTATGGTTTTAGCAACTAACAAATTTGGTCTTTTCTGGAAACTAGCATCTTTAATAGCATTTCCATTAAGTACTATATCTATTACGTAATTTTCTGGTGGCCTTGTATATCCCTTTTTAGTATTAGATGACATTGTATAATCAATTTCAAATTTTAAATGAGCTACAGGAAAATCTGGTTCAAATTTTTTAATAGCATTTTTAAATCCAGTGCTTGTAGATTTTAGTTTGTTATATACACAAAGTGCCTTTCCTTCTAATTCATTAATTATCTGATATTCATCATCAATTACACAACTCCCATTTTCGTCTTTAGTATAACCTGCAATACAACTTCTTTCAAGAGGCTTCGTAAGCACAGGATTAGAGTCGGGATCTAGGCTATCTGGTTCACTATCTGCCGGATCGCCACCTGTAGAACCTCCAGAGCCTCCAGTTCCTCCTGTGCTAGGATCTGTGCCACCATCACTTCCGCTTCCTCCACAAGATGTGGTGGTAACATATCCTCCGTCTGTACAAGTACGTGTAGCTTGATCAATAGTTCCCCAATAATCACATTCACTTCCATTTTCTAATGTGTGCTTTCCTGACTTACAGGTATTATCTGTACAAACTCCGTCCTCATATTGAGTAAACTCATAGCAACTCCCGTCTGTTGAGCTTCTTAATATCAAATCGTCATCTACGATAGTCTTAACTCTGGTGCTTGAAAAATCATATTCATCATTTGATGATATATTACAGGATAATCTATTTTATATTGACGAATGGTACCATCGCGGTAAAACGTAAGCACATAATTTTCTAAGGTATCTCTTGTTGAATTTTCTCTAAATATTGGAAAAGTATAACTTTTATAATGAGCAGTTTCTATAAGTTGAACTCTGGAAGTATCAATTTCAAAATCATATTTTACGGATGTTATAGAACTTTTTCCTGTTCCACCAGAATTAAATTGTTTGACAAATTCAGCTAAATGCTTATCGTCTTTTATGAATTGATTGGCAGAAGTAACCGTTCCTTTATATTCGATTTTAAAACCGGAAAAAGGTTCATTTATGTTATCTTCTGAATTTTGTGAATTTTCTATTTCTACATCGCTTTCTAATACCGATTCTTTTTCACAGCTATAAACAATAAATAATAGAAATAAAGCGAGAATTGAAAATTTGGAATGAACTAATTTCATTTTTAGGAAGGTTAAGTTGATAAATAAATGAAATAGGTAGGGCTACGGATTGCAATATATATAAATTTTCTTAAAAGAAACGAAATTTTTCTTAGCGCAATTTTTTGTAACGGTCTCGGTTATCGCCAGTTGGCGGAGTAAGGGACGCGGATTTGTCGGTTTAGTATTGGTTTGTTAGTCAAGTTAATTATTTTTTATCTAACGGTGCCGCTTATTGGCGATTAACCGTTGTTGGCAATAGTAGGTTAGAATACTATTTCTTCCTTTTAAATATTGAAAGAAAGTTTTTTAGTGATTTAGTTATCTTCAATAAATCATTTTTTATCGAATCTTTTTCAAATTGACTTGTCTTCGATTTAAAATCTTCCCAATATGGAGTTAGAAACGAAATATCCGATTTGATAGAATTCTTTTCAAATTCACTTGCTTTACTTTTTAATTCATCTTGCAATTGGGAAATATGAATATCAATCTTCTTTGTTTGTGAAGAATTTTTCCAAATTTCTTTTATTTCTTGCCATTCTATTTTCTGTGTCATATTAATCTATTTTAGAAATTAAACAATCTAAAAGTTCTTTTCTAATTCTTTTCATTTTTACAGCAACATGATTTTCTGTTAATCCTGTAATTTTTGCTATTTCTTTATAGGGTAAGTCTTCTAAGGAAAATATAACAATGGCTTGATTTATTTTACTTAGTGTGTTTATGCATTCTTGAAGTGCCTTATATTTTTTCTCCAAATCTTGGTCTGGATAAATTGATGTTGGTTGAAAATTAATTGTTTCTAATCTCACACTTTTATCGTTGAACCTATTTAATTTGTTTTTAGAGCGAATGCATACATTCAATGTAATTCTATAAACCCAAGTATCTATAGTGGATTTATTCTCAAACGTAGACAAAGCCTTCCATATCTGATAAGTAACTTCCTGAAATAAATCTTCTGGTTCAATTGGAGAAACAGCATAGATTTTACAGATTCTGTAGATCTTTTCTTTATTCTTCTCAAGAATCTGCTCAAATGATTGTTTTTCCTTATTGTATAATTAAAGTCTTTCGACCCTCTATTATATTTAGTTACATGAATTGTAAAAATATGACAATATGATTATAAATTCTTTTGAAGAATAGGTCTGAAATGGAGTTCGATGCTATTATTGCCAACGGTCTCGGTTATCGCCAGTTGGCGGAGTGCGGGACGCGGATTTGTCGGCTTAGTATTGGTTTGTTGGTCAAGTTAATTATTTTCTTACTAATGCTACCGCTTATTGGCGATGAACCGTTGTTGGCAGCTGGCAAATGTCTATTCAATTATTGTGAGAATTTTATTTTTAAATTTTTCTCTTAAATCAGAATTTTCCTGTGCTTTTATATTATCTATTAAATTCTGATATTCTTTAATCACATTTTTGTGGAATTTTCTTCTATTTAGTTTGAATTCTTCACTTTTATCCTCTGGGTTTATCCAACCAATTATTGGAGTAGAAGGTTTTATATTTATTACAGTGGCCTTCTTAGTTTTTGATTGATGTAATAATCCAGAGCGAACTAATCCTGCAAATCTACCTGCATCATTTGGATCTATCACATTATGGAAAGCTTTTGATCTAGTGAAGAAGGTTTTAAATGGGTCATCATTTTTTCCTACAGTTTCGTCTCTACCGAGATAATATTGTTCTAATGTTTCAATTAGAATACAATCAATGCTAGCAATTAGAAAACCACAATTGTTTCTTATTTCATAATTATCGTGATTTTCTAAAATTTCTATTTGATCGAAATACCGTTTGTTATATCTATTCCAGAAAAATTCAATAACAGGTTTCCACTCGTCCTCATTAAAGGAATCTATTGAAAGTTTAGAAACCTGTTTTGATGTTAGTTTATTCATTCAAATTCCCATTAGTTTTTACCATTCTTATTTTTTGGATCTGTGGGAACTTGTCCTTTTTCTACTCTGTCAGTTGGAAATTTCGGAAATACTGGTTTCTGTGGTTTTTTTGGTTCATTTTTGTCTTTGTCGCTCATATTTGGAGATTTTTTATGGTTAAAATGATTATGTTCAATCCAGAAGCTATTAATGTAAGGATTATAAAAGTTTTACATCTATATAAATCGATGCTTCTCTGATCATTAATTAAAATATGATTATCAGAAACTTGGTTTAGTTTTTCAACGATTACACTTTCAAAGGATACTTTTTCATCTACTTGATCATTGTATTTATCCAACTCGTTTTTAAAATCTGCAATTTCTGAAGGTGTCGCTAGGTTTCTATAACTGAATCCTCTGAACAAGTTATTGTATGACTTAATTAGGAAGAAAAGACTTGTGAGAAATAATATAGATACCAGGAGGAATCCAGAATAATCCCAAAATAGAATTTCATTAATATCCTTTATCCCGATATTTTTTATGTAGTAATAATTCAAACCAACTATTAAAGTTAAAATGGTAACGGGTAAGTTTATTGAATTATCGAAATGCACCCTTCTATTTAATTCTCTGTCATAAAGACTTTTATAAAATGAATAGTCATTCATAATTTTTGCTTGCTGCCAACGGTCTCGGTTATCGCCAGTTGGCGGAGTGCGGGACGCGGAGTTGTCGGCTTAGTATTGGTTTGTTGGTCAAGTTAATTATTTTCTTACTAACGGTGCCGCTTATTGGCGATGAACCGTTGTTGTGCGCTGTCTAAAACTAATGGAAAGAGATTTTTTCACTTTATAAGCCTTCAAATCTCATAATTATAGTTTATTTTTAGTAATATTGAGAACTCGAAAGAGATTAAATCACTTTGTTATGTTGTTGAGATTTTCAGTTAAGAATTTTTTGTCATTTAAAGATGATACCGAATTCAACATGTTTGTTGGAAAAAATTACCGAACTCATTCGGAGCATGTTAGAGAAACATCTTCGGGAGTTAGTTTGATTAAAGCTGCTGCTATATATGGAGCAAATGGAGCAGGTAAAAGTAATTTGGTAGAGGCTATAGACTTTCTAAAATTCCTAATTATTGAGGAAAAAGATGAAGAAACTGTTTTACTTCCAAAAAGTTCAAAATTCAAATTAGACAAGCAATGTGGTGATAAACCTTCTGTTTTTCGAATTGAATTTGAATCCGGGAATGTGCATTATGATTATGCTGTGGAAATAGAAAAAGGAGAAATTTCTGATGAATGGTTATATATTGTCGAAAGTGCAAATAAAAATTTAGCAAACTTAGTTTTTCGTAGAAAGAAGGATTCTCCAATAGATTTTGAGTTTAAAATTAGTGAAGAAGATTTATCTTTTATAAGAGGATATGAGAAAAAGAAAATTTTAAAGGCAAATGAAACTTTTTTATCTATAATTCCTGAAGTTTTAGGTGATTATCCAATATTGACGCAAGCATTTAAATGGTTTGAAGAATTAAGAATTATTAAACCTCACTCAGATACTTTGTCGATTCCAATTATTTCTTCTCAAGAAGATGTCCGGAAATTTGCAAGCAATCTTTTGAAATCTTCTAAAACGGGAGTTTTAGATATTCATGTTTCTGAAGTAAAATTTGATGTATTTTTTAGTTATGACGATGAAGATTTTAAAATAGAAATTGAGGACTATTTAAAGGATATCTGGGATAGACATCAGGATGAAGTTGATAAAGAGGATTCAAAAAAATATCAGTTTGGTACAGCCTTTTGGAAAAAGGGAAAATTGAATTACGCTACTTATAATGAAAAAGAGGAACCAGTAGTTCTTGTTCTTAAGCCTATTCATATTGGGGATATACCATTTGAATTAGGCGAAGAATCAGATGGGACAAATAGATTATTAGAATTAGCCCCAGTTTTTTATAATCTTTTAGAGAAAGATACAGTGGTTATAGTTGATGAAATTGAAAGAAGTATGCATCCAATTTTAGCCAAGCAACTTCTCAGTTTATTTCTAAGTAAAGCGGATAATAAAAGTCAATTGATTTTCACTACGCATGAATCAAATCTTTTAGATCAATCTTTATTACGCCAAGATGAAATTTGGTTTACTGAAAAAAGGAATGAAGGTAGTACCGACTTATTTCCTTTAAGTGATTTTAGTGAAAGATATGATAAGGATATCCAAAAAGGATATTTACAGGGTAGATATGGTGCAATTCCATTTATGTCAAATCTTAGTGATTTGAATTGGAATGGATAGAGTTGCGCTTTCTTATAATAGACGAGAGGCAAGTAGAAGTGCCTCTATGATAATTATTGGGTATGAGGGAAGTAAAAGAGAACCTAAATACTTTAATAAGGTAGAAAATGATTTTCTAGAATCTAACGTAGCATTTATACATCCATTGCCTCCATTAAATGGTGAGTCTGCGCCGATAAGGGTTTTAGAAAGAGTTAAAACTTTTGTAGAAGATCCTACCAGGGGAGTTAATATAGAGGATGGAGACCAGGTTTGGTTTGTATTGGATGTTGATAGGTATCCTATAGAGCAATATGAGGCTGTCAAAGAATATTGCGATTTAGATGAAAAAAGGTTCTTAGCTATTAGTAATCCTAGTTTTGAAGTCTGGTTATGGATGCACTTGGATGATCCTGACAACATTACTTCTAAAACTTCTAAGCAGTTAAAAAATGAGTTACATGAAAAGTGTATTGAGCAAGGTTTCGGAGGTAATTGGTCTGATTATATCAAAGAAGCTATAAAACGAGGAGCTGCTTTTGATACAGAAGAAGAAAATTTTATTCCTGTTGAAAATACTTCTCGAGTATATAAATTGTTAGAGGAATTGCTGAGATTCAAGAAATAAACATCTTGTTTTAGATTGCGCACAACGGTCTCGGTTATCGCCAGTTGGCGGAGTAGGGGACGCGGATTTGTCGGTTTAGTATTGGTTTGTTGGTCAAGTTAATTATTTTCTTTCTAACTGTGCCGGCTATTGGCGATGAACCGTTGTTGGCAACTGGCATTATTGCAAGATTTCTGTTAATTTTTGATTCAATTTTTCTCCTCTTAAATTCCTCCCAATAATTTCTCCACTTTCTGAGATTAAAAAGTTATCCGGTATTCCATTTATTCCATAAATCAAGGAAGCTTTATTTTCATCACCTTTCAAATCGTTTACATGATTCCATATTAAACTATCATCTTTAATTGCCTTTAGCCAATTTTCTTTATTAGAATCTAAAGAGACCGCAAATATTTCAAATCCTTTTGGATGAAACTTATTATATGTTTTTACTAGATTAGGATTTTCCTTTCGACATGGTCCGCACCAAGCTGCCCAGAATTCAAGTAAAATTGCTTTACCTTTTAGACTAGACAGTTTTTTAATTTTTCCTACTGTATCCTGCATTTCGAAATCTACAAACTGTTCCCCTAATTTTGGGTTTTGGTTTAATTCAATATATTTCGAAATCTTCTTTCCGTATTGGTTATTTTTATTCTTGGATGAAAAGTTTTCATATAATTCAACGGTTTTTTTCTTACCCCAGGTTGATGAGTAAACTGAAAGTAAGTATGAACTATGAATACTATTTGGATGATTTTCTACAAATTCCATATCCATTTTGAGTTGTTCATCTCTTGGTAAAGAATCTGTTTTTTTGCTTAGTTTTTGACTTAAATTTTCTTCATACGATCCAGTTACCTTCGCAAGTCTAAAATCCGATTTAGTTGCATCAAATGTCATTGTAGAATCTTCTAACCATAAATATCTGTAATGGGAAAAATCTTTCGTTCTAAGAATTACCTGTTTTGGAGATTCGGTTAAATCTGTATGGAAAGTAAATGTATTTTCTTTAATCTTTGTTGAATCTAAAATGCCATTATCGGCATCTAAATATAATAAAGTTCCATTTTCAATTCCTTTAGTTTTTCCTTCTAAAGAAAATTCTATCTGCTCTTTTTCATTGCAAGAACTTAGTATAATTAAGAAAAGTCCGAAAATTAATTTTTTCATACGATTTTTTATTTAATGCTTGTTGCCAACGGTCTCGGTTATCGCCAGTTGGCGGAGTAGGGGACGCGGATTTGTCGGCTTAGTATTGGTTCGTTGGTCAAGTTAATTATTTTCTTACTAACGCTGCCGCTTATTGGCGATGAACCGTTGTTGTGCTTTCGTTATTTGTTTTCATTAATTTCTTGTTCAATTTGATATAATACATCTTTTGATTTATCCTTTAATTCTTCAAATAGAATAATAAAACCTTCGTGTTTAGCTATGTATACCAAAATCACATCTTCTAAACTTTGAAATTGAGAACTGGATGGATTATTGAGAAATTGAAAGTCTTCCATTCGAAACATTTCATCATTAACAAAATTCATCAACTCTTTTGGATTTCTTGTTTGTTTAATTGCACCAGGATAAGTACTAGCATAATTGGCCATAAGCTCTCTAGAATATTCATTACCTTCTTTAATATTATTGCCATTAGATTCTATTAATCGATAAAGATCAACTACTGCTACTTTTAATTTTGAATTGGAAATAATATTGAGTTTCCCAGAACTAACAAGTTCCCTAAATGTATTGTCTTGGATGGTGAGGTATTCGGAATCCCACAATGGAATATTCATCAACTCTCTGCCTTCCTCAATTGATTTTTGTTTGTCATAGATTTGTTTTAAAAATGAAGTGTTCCTATCTATTAATAAATTAGCTCTTGCAATATTCTTATTATAATAAAGTGTATCCTTCTCTAAATCTATTTTTAATCTTTTTAAGTAGAGGGTTTCTTCTTTTCCAAGTTTGGTAGATTCATTCCAATTATTAATCTGGAGTGCAATTAATATTCCTATAACTACAAGAATAATTTCGCCAATCGCATAAAGGAGATACTTACTGAATTTATTATTCGTAAGTGTCTTTTGTCTAATTTTTCTAAAGAAATTTATCATTAGAGGTTGATTTCTCTAAAGATATTCTTTTTATGCGATTAGCTTAATCAAATAATGAAGCACAACGGTCTCGGTTATCGCCAGTTGGCGGAGTAAGGGACGCGGAGTTGTCGGCTTAGTATTGGTTTGTTGGTCAAGTTAATTATTTTCTTTCTAAAGCTGCCGCTTATTGGCGATGAACCGTTGTTGTAAAAAGTTTAGTTCTCTGATTCTTTTTTGATGTGTTCCAAAACTCTATTGTGGATGTTATGAATTATGTAGTCAGACCACAATTTCCAATAGAACTCTGGGTAAATATCATTTTTATACCAGGTGGTTCCTTCAAGAATTGTCACGTTATCGTTTTCCTTAGTTAATTTAAATTGTCCTTTATAGGACTTAAAATATCCATCTAAGTGTGGTGGGTGAATATCCCAAAATGGGTTTATTTCGTTCATTGGAATTGGTTGTTCTTTTACATCGAACTGTAATAAATTTGGTTCATTCCAAGTAGTAATAGGTTCTACAAAGCTACCTGTTGTAAAATTGCAATATCTGATTGCACCTACGCCTGATCCTTCTATTGTTGCATTTGTCGGATAGGATATACCTGTTTTAAAAATCCAGTTTTCAGGTTCTTTTATTGTATCAAATGTTATAACATTTTTCCAAACATCTTCAATTGGCACGTTTACCTTAACTTTTGTAGTTACAGGAATTAATTTTTCAGGTTTATTAATTGTGTCAAATCCTAAAAATCCGAATGATAGAATTAATATTATTATAGTCAGATTTGTTGGATTTAGTTTTTTTGTTCCTGATAATCTGTATCCGAAATAGGATCCAATCCAACCAGCTAAAAGTAATAATGGACTTGCCATTAAGAGACAAATTAATCCTTCAATTGCAAATATTAATAAGAGTAACGAAGCAAAAATAAATGCTACGAAACTTAAATTGTAAGCATCCGTTTTTGAAAGTTTTATTTTTCTACCAGAAATAAATGGAGGTAAAAATCCTAAAATTATTGGTATTAAGAAGAAAACTGTCCAGCCGTAATCTCCAAAGTAGTTAATAGATATATATCCAAGAACTTGAACAATAACTAATGTTATAATCCAGGATTTATAGTTTGTTTTATTCCAAATTTGATTCACGAAATTTTTCTTCTAAATTTTTTACAACGGTCTCGGTTATCGCCAGTTGGCGGAGTAAGGAACGCGGATTTGTCGGCTTAGTATTGGTTTGTTGGTCAAGTTAATTATTTTCTTACTAACGGTGCAGGCTATTGGCGATTAACCGTTGTTGTGCTGCGTTTACCTCTCAAATTAATAATTGAGGTTATATCCTATTCCGAGACTTAACTCATTAAAGGAACTTAATTTATAATATTTTAGAAATATCAAAAACCGTTTATAATTTCCTTGAATTTTACCCTGGTACTCAATATTATCCTTATAAATCGAAATTTTTCCTACAACCTCTGGATAAAGTGGTTGTCCGAATGAAGTTCCAAACCCAATTAATACTCCTGAAGAATTATACTTTTTCGAAGTATTAATATTATTAAATTCTAGATGGCTGTATCCAGCTATAAAACTATATCTCGAAATATTAAAATCTGTTTCAAATGAATAACCTCTGTTATCAAATTTGTTTTCAAATTCAAAATCGCGAAAGCTAGTTCTAAAGTCAATGTCAAAATCACAATTAGAAATTGGATGTTTAAATTCTAAACTACCTTCTTGGAAAATATTTTCTTTTGAATTTGTCTGATAGCTATAACTGGCTTCTAATACTCCTCCAAAAAATATGTAAGGTGAGGAAATATCAATTTGTCCACCAATAGGATTATTTATTAACCCTGACTGTCCATATATTTTAATTTGGTACGCATCAAAGAAATCTTTGTTGCAATCATATTTCATTTCTATAATGACTTCACTTTCTCCCTTAAGTTTAAATTCTTTGGTCACCATTCCTACAAAGGATAAAACTAAAGTTGAGTTAGGATCCGAAACCTCAATTTCAAATTCACCCTCCAAATTTGATTCAGTTCCATTTCTTGTTCCTTTTTCAATAATTATGACACCTGGAAATGGAGCATTCTCAGCTTTAGATTTTACAATTCCGGAAACTTTAAATTGACTCCAACATAAGATTGGAACTAGGAGAAAGGAAAATATAAGGTAGTTTTTAATCAAATTTCTCAGGTAAATGCTGCACAACGGTCTCGGTTATCGCCAGTTGGCGGAGTAAGGGACACGGCTTTGTCGGCTTAGTATTGGTTTGTTGGTCAAGTTAATTATTTTCTTACTAACGGTGCCGCTTATTGGCGATGAACCGTTGTTGTGAAGCGTCTTTATCGAATTAACACATCACTATTTTTTTTTAAAGTTTTTATCTAATTCAGGTCTTAATTTCCTGTTTTTTATTTTTTGCTATTCTAAATATAATTAGAGATAATAAACCGAAGAATATTATTTCAAAAATGTATTGAGCAAATTCAGTTGATAAGACCTTTCCATCTTCTACAAGAATAAAATTTGTCAATCCCAATAAGGAGAAAACGCAAACTATTATGAAAATAGAGGATACAACGTATAATATTTTGATCATTCTTTTTGTAGGTAAAGTTGATCGAACTTCCAATTATCAAGAGGTTGCTTGCTCATCAAAAGTATTACCTTAACTTCAGAACTTTTTCCTTCTACATCTGTTTCAATTTGGGCAAATTTTGCTCCGTCTTCGGATCTAATACTTCCAGATGGAAAGCTTCCAAAACTTTGAATTTCACCTATCTCTTCAATAAGTTCTTTATTATTTTTTAAATAATCTTTTGCTAGTGCATATTCATCAGAATTGGAAATTTTAATAGTATTTCCAATTGTTACTACTAGAACTAATAATAACATACCCAGAATTGTATAGGAGATGTACTTAATAATCTTATTATTTTTCAACTCTTAAATTTTAATATTTCTCGTTTAACTAAATGTTCTAATGCTTCACAACGGTCTCGGTTATCGCCAGTTGGCGGAGTAGGGGACGCGGATTTGTCGGCTTAGTATTGGTTTGTTGGTCAAGTTAATTATTTTCTTTCTAACGGTGCCGCTTATTGGCGATGAACCGTTGTTGTGTGCAGTCTTTACGGATTAATAGCTAAAAACCGCGATCATTATTATTATAGTTATTATTAATGAAATTACTAGAATTTTAATCTGTTTTAGTTTTTCACTTTTCGATTTTAATCTAATAGCTTCTTTTATTCGTTCTAATTTTTCTTTAGGAACCTGGTGAAATTTAATTTTATCATTTTGTTGTTTTTTGGACTAGATTCCTTCTCGGTTATTTTCTTTAAACTTTGCTCGATTGGAAGGTTTGTTTGCTCGGTTTTGCTTTAACCGATTATTCATATCCTGAACGTGTCCAGCTCCAAAACTCATTATAAGTAAAGAATTATTAAAGTTAAGATGATTACAATACTAACTACAATTATTGAAATTGTCCCAATCTTCTTTTGATCTCTGTAATCATAGCTTGGAATTGTTTCGGTACTTGCTATGATCTTTTTGTCCTTTAATAACTTATCAATTTTATATCTGTCAGAGTCAAGCACAAAATATCTTATTCCTGTATCTGTAAATGGTTGAATATCTTGGTCGGAATAGAAAGGAACATTATGTTCTTTTAGGTTTGATTCAAAAACTATCTGATCCTTTGGCAGGATATACAGTTTAGTATGATTCTGTTGTTTTATGTAAATATGTTTATTCTCCAACTGAATTATCTGATTGCACACAACGGTCTCGGTTATCGCCAGTTGGCGGAGTAGGGGACGCGGATTTGTCGGCTTAGTATTGGTTTGTTGGTCAAGTTAATTATTTTCTTACTAACGCTGCCGCTTATTGGCGATGAACCGTTGTTGTGTGCTGGCTTTTAGGCCTCTTTTAATTCTGTACAAATAAGTTTATAAGCTGTAAAGTATTCGATGTCATTGTATATGTTGGATTCCATATGATTTAATTCGTTTTGAACTAATTCATTATCTAAACATTTTCTCCTCAAACTGCCTCCGAAAAAATCAAAATCCATGGGATTTCTTTTAGTTGCAATTTTCCCAAGTTCATAATGGTAAGTTACTGGTCTTTCCTTTTTGGACTCCTTTTTTTCTGATGAATTCGTAAATCTTATATTTAATATTGGGTTTTCTTGATTGGTTCTTTCTATTTTTTTTCTTGGTTCGAAAAGTTGATTCGCATACTCTTTCTTTTCTTTTAGGCTAGATTTTAAATCATAATAAAACTTATCAATCAAATTTTGATATCTTATGTGTTCATCTTTTCTGGCATAGATTAGTAAAAGCGATTCTCTATCATAGATGAAATCATATTTGAAGATTGATTCATAAAATACCTGGGATATATTTAAAACTTCAACAAAACTCTTTTTGTCAATAAGACTTTCTATATTCTCAATTTCTTTTGTGAATTCGCTTAAAATTTTTTTAAGCTTGTTGAGGATTTTATCGAAATATTTATCTAAAAACTTTCTATGTCTATCAATAATTTCTGGTATAGAAAATTCCATTGATTCAAACTTGAAGTTATTGTTCTTGTGATATCTTAAATAAACAATTTTATCTTTCTTATTATTATAAGCAAATAGACAAGAGGAAATGAATTTTCCATTCTGTTTTCTTATCGGGTGACCTACTAATTCATTTCTTAATTCTCGATTAATTGTATAATTAGGATCTTCTTTTAAATCACCTTTATTTATTCCACTTTTGAATATTATTAAAAGTTCTTCAATAAAATCTTGTTGAATGTAAATACTTTGTAAAAGACTTATGTGATTTGAAAACTGGTCGGAGTAAGTTTTTGAAGTTCTTTTATCAAAAATGATATCAAATGTATCTTGAAAATATCCCAGTATATCGCCGAAATAATTTGTTTGTACTTCAGGTGTGAATTTTATTTTCCGTTTACAAAATTCATATTCCCAAATGAATGAATTCCAAATATCAGCGATCCTATCTAATTTGTAAGTTACCTCTTCTTTCAAAAAATTTTCTTTAAAGCTTGCACACAACGGTCTCGGTTATCGCCAGTTGGCGGAGTAAGGAACGCGGATTTGTCGGCTTAGTAATGGTTTGTTGGTCAAGTTAATTATTTTCTTTCTAACGGTGCCGCTTATTGACGATGAACCGTTGTTGGCTAGCGTTTTAATTGTAGACAATTTCTGTTATAAAAATTCGCTTAATAATTTGTTGTTTGAAATTCACATTTGCTCTACTCATATTCTCAGCAATCACGTAAAAGGCGATATCACCAGCAGCTTCTTTCATATAAATATAGCTGTCTAAAAAATCACTTTTTGGATTATGAGCTTGTAATTCTTCAATGTAATTACTGTAATGATTAAATTTAACAAGGTTTTCATATGAGTTTAAAATTGAGTCTTTATCCATTCCAGGTCCAAAATATGCTACTTCACGATTTTTAAATTTGTAACTATTTGTTTTAGGATCCCAACATTTTTCTTTTAAGCTTACATTATTATGAATTTCATCGACCCAAACAGAATCTGTTGAGCATTGCAACTCTTTTTTCAAAGTATTCTCAAATATTGTATTTCCCTTTTTTGTTATTAGTTCTGATATTTCAATCTCTCTTTCTAGAATATCCTTAAGTAAGCGATGATAAGCTTTGTTCGTTTCTAAATTTGGATAAATTTTATGGAGCTTATTTTTCTCAAAATCTTTAATTAGCATATTGTATGCTTGTATGTTTTCTTGACCAATATTTTTTTCAGATTTACTTTTTTTTTCTGCTGAAGAACAACTCCACAATAGCATCGATAAAAGAAAAATTAGAATACGTCTCATAATATTAATATGCTAGCCAACGGTCTCGGTTATCGCCAGTTGGCGGAGTAAGGGGACGCGGGTTTGTCGGTTTAATATTTTGTTGTTGGTCAAGTTAAATATTATCTTACTAACGGTGCCGCTTATTGGCGATGAACCGTTGTTGTTGCCAGTTTTTACAAGTTATAATATATTCTTCTTAAACTGTCTACAGATTTTTTTAGTTTCATCGGTGCTAATCCAATAGATTTTCTTCTTTTGTCCAACTTGGCGTAATCTATGATTTCATCAGGACTTACATTATCATATATTCCATAAATAAATTTCTTTTGCTCTGGTACTCTTCTTTGGTAACTGTCAACGAAATTTCCTAAACTTTGTGGAGGAGCCTTTCCTTTGTCAATTAAATTTTTAAGAGTTTTGGTGTAGTAATCATAATCATCAAAATGAAATAATAGGATACCTGGATCAACGTTTCTTTGGTCAATATTATATCCTCCAATTAATCTATAATCTGGATATCCAAATTCCTCAATTATGTTTTTTAGTTTAATATCATTAATTGAGTCCGTTCTATTTATTTTCTCCCATATACTGTCCCGATTTATGTTTTTATCTTTTAACCTTTGTCGGTAATACTGATCAGCATTTTGCATTTCACTAATTTGTTCTCTCAATTCTAAATTTATATTATTTAGATATTCTTTCCTCAAATCAGAATAATCATATTTAATTTTATTCCATTCTTGGGATTTTAAAATTGATGAAAATGCCTCATTATCTTCTATTTGGTCAATTTCATAACCATTTAATATTAATTCTTTAATTAATTCTAAAGCTTTCTTTTTTTTACCAATAATGGCTGCAGACTCTGCATATTTTTCCATTTCATAAATCATAGTTTGATTTATCAATTCACAGGAGGAAGTAGCAGCACTCATTTTATCAAAAACCTTTTGATAATCTTCTAGGTAATATGCTTTTTCAGCTTCATAAACTAATTGATAATAATCTTCTATATAAGAACATTCTTTTTTTTCTGCACATGATATTAATAGAAAAATCATGAAATAAAGGCAATGTTTTTTCATCTATTTTCAATGTAAAAATTGGCTACAACGGTCTCGGTTATCGCCAGTTGGCGGAGTAGGGAACTCGGCTTTGTCGGCTTAATATTGATTTGTTGGTCAAGTTAATTATTTTCTTTCTAAGGCTGCCGTCTATTGGCGATGAACCGTTGTTGCCAACAGTAATTATTCTCTAATCTTTATTTCAATAATTTCACATTTAGGATCCAATATTTTTACTGAGCTTAATCTTTCATTTGAGTAGTTAAATGAAATTGTCGGCGATTCTCTATTATACCAATCAATCCAGTTTGTTGTTGACTCTCGGATATTGCTTGTAAGATGATTTAAGGCTACATGATCGAAGAGAAAGCTCCATGAAGATTTTCCTAAATATTCTGGCATTCTAGCACTTAAAAAGTCAACGTAATAAAAATCTTTATGATAATGAATTCTATCTTTTTGATTTAATAAGTCGAATTGTTTCGGATATTTATTTTTGAAGTATTCTAAGTTTGAATTATCTAATTTAGCTTCTTCACTACTGAAATGTCTGCTTTTTATCAGTTCTCCTCTTGAATTATAGATAACAAATTGGATAGGATTCCAGAACATTATATTTGAAACTCCTATAATGTATTTTTCATCTTTTGAAATTTCAATATGTGTTAGGGCAGGAGATGGTTTTTTAAAAATTATTTCACAAGTTTTTTTATCTATTACTTGAATATAGGCATAATTATTTTGATCGTTAAATGGATTTTGATCAGTAGAGATCATTTTATACCTGGATTTCGAGGTATTATCTGACCAATCATGAAAATGAATTATGTGGTAATTTTCCGATTCTATTTCTATTCTTAAAGAGTCGCTATATGCTATTGGATCACAGTATGCCTTTAAAGAAATTAATAATAAAGTCAGAAATAAAATTCTTTTCACGGTCTTTCAAATTATTGTTGGCAACGGTCTCGGTTATCGCCAGTTGGCGGAGTAAGGGACGCGGATTTGTCGGCTTAGTATTGGTTTGTTGGTCAAGTTAATTATTTTCTTACTAAGGCTGCCGTCTATTGGCGATTAACCGTTGTTGTTGTGCGTTTTTATTCGCAAATCTTGCTTTTTAAGTTCTTCAGTCCTTTTTCAAATTTGTTAGAGATATAAATCTTATCATATTTTTCGTTTGTCTGAGAAGTCCCCGAAATATTAATATGTCTTTGTTTCAAAACTTTTTCTATACTATCGATATTCTTAGTGCATAAAGTCAGATCTCTTTTTTGTTCGAAATCGGAATTACCTTTTCCAGAATAATATTCAAATTCGTTTCTGAAAGTTTCTAAATACTCTTTGTTACTTCTAGTCAAAAAATTATACTGTAGCACTTTATTTATTCTATTAACAGCTTTATCCTTTTCTCCTGCTAAAGTTTCTAACATAGAAAAATTAACTAAGGGCATTAAATCTGCTTCCTCTCTAACTTCTACAGAATCTGATAATTTGTATGCTTGTTTATAATTCAATTGTGCTTTTTGCAACTTACCTTCTTTCTCTAGAATAAATCCTTTTGTTTGAAAGTAATACGGTGTTCCTTTAGTTGTTTTTGGCAAACTTTCTAGAGTTTCGTGTGCCTTATCAAACTCTTCTCTTCGAATAAAAATTCCTATTAAAGCGTACTTATAGTCTATGCTCTCGGGATCAAGTTTTGAAGCCTGGGAATAGAATTCTTCTGCTTTGGAAATTTCTCCGTTCATCAAAAATTCTGATGCTGTATTACTTAATTCTAAAGCTTTTTGAAGATCTTCTTTTGAAGCTGAGTTATTATCACAGCTGCTAAAAATTATTAGAAAAAATATAAAATTTAATGTTCTTCTCATTTTATAAAAATGCACTACAACGGTCTCGGTTATCGCCAGTTGGCGGAGTAGGGGACGCGGCTTTGTCGGCTTAGTATTGATTTGTTGGTCAAGTTAATTATTTTCTTACTAACGCTGCCGCTTATTGGCGATGAACCGTTGTTGTTGCGCGTTTTTATTCCCCAAACGCTAAAAGGATATGGTAAATCTGTTTTCCATTCATTTTATAGAAATATGCATCTTCTCCTCCTAGTTTGTCAAGAGTAAACTTATATTTAATTCTATCTAACTCTTTATTTTCTTCCTTGTCAAAAACAATAGCATCCCCTTTTTTTAGAAGCTCATGAAATTTTATCTCATATTCAGCAAAAGGCAAAGTGCCTTTTATTTTATTTGCATCAAAAATTGTGTCTGATTTTATTGATTTTAAATCGCTCACATATCCTTTAATTCTCTGATCATTAAATTCCTCAAGTTTTTTTTCGAGAAAATAAATTAAATCATTTCTATTAAACTTCAAGATTACTGCGTCATTTTCAATTCCGATTTTAATTGTATTCTCGGGTATAGAGTTCAATTTTATTGTACTATTCCTTTCTTTTTTTATAAACGAACTAGAACAACTCATTAGTCCGAGGATTATAAAGAGGAATATTATTTTTGAAATTCTTTTCATTCTGTAAAAATGCGCTACAACGGTCTCGGTTATCGCCAGTTGGCGGAGTGTGGGACGCGGATTTGTCGGCTTAGTATTGATTTGTTGGTCAAGTTAATTATTTTCTTTCTAACGCTGCCGCTTATTGGCGATGAACCGTTGTTAGCTGCTGGCGATTAAAACTGCACATCCTCGTTTTCTTCTTCGATAATTTTATTTTCTGTGTTTTTAATTAAAATCTCTGCGTAAAGAGCTTTCAAATCTATATAATTAATTGTGAGAGTGTTCTCATAAATTACCAGATTTTCCTTTTTTCTGATAAAGTCGTAACTCTTAAGTATGTTATTATCGATTAAAGCTTGTTTTAATTCCACGTTAGAAAATTTCTCAGAATTTTCTTTGATTCTCTTTTCTAGCCATTTTGGTTTGTTTGAAATGCTGTAATCACCAGTAAATTTTTCTATTGGGAAAATAGTCAACTGAAGTAATTCTCCATTTTTGCTATATCCAGGTTCCAGAAAATATGAACCTTTACCTGTATATTTTTTACCATCAATTTCATCGGTGATATTTGTTTTAAAAGTATATCCTTTACCCAAATCAAATGTTCCTGCTAAACTTGAAATTTTATTAGAATTAGAATAAGTAATTTCTTTACCACTTTCTCGCAAAAATTTAATGTGCTTCTTATAATCCTCTTTAGTCATTCCAATTTTGAAACCTAGAAATAATGTATCATTAGACTGAGATGTAGTTTGTATAAGACTGTCTAAAACTTCTTGTTTGGAAAAATCAATTTTTTCAGCTTTTTGTTTCTTCCTATTCTCTTGACACGAATAAGATAATGCTGATAATGCGAATAAAATTGGTAGTATTCTTTTCATAAAAATGTCTGTTGAGCTTGCAGCTAACGGTCTCGGTTATCGCCAGTTGGCGGAGTAGGGGACGCGGCTTTGTCGGCTTAGTCTTGGTTTGTTGGTCAAGTTAATTATTTTCTTTCTAGCGGTGCCGCTTATTGGCGATGAACCGTTGTTGTGATGCGTATGTTATTCGATTTTCTCACCGACTATTTCATATGGTTTTCTAGGCATTCCGTACAGGATCATTCTATGATTGGAAACTTCTTTTATTGGAACTATTGTTACCCTTTTCCCAGATTCGTAAATTGAAATGAAATATGTAGAGTCAATTTTCTCAAGACGAATTTTTGTCAATTCATCTTTTTCCATAATCTTCATGACCTGTAGACTTCCTAATTCCTTATTAAATATAACTCTGAACTTCTCATCATTCCAGTTAAACTTAAACGATAATTTTTGAATTTCTTCTGGTGATAATTTTGTCTTAGTTTTTTTTAATCTTACATACTCTGTTTCGATCAATGAATTTTTATCATTTACTTTTCCCTGACTTTTTATTTTAATTCTATCTTCATTTATAAACTCAACAATATGAGTATGTTTTTGATTTATAATGATGTTATTTTCGATTTTTATTGGAATTGAAGATTGTAATTGATCAAATGAAAAGTATTTTAATGAATCGGAATTTATTTCTATTATTAAGTTTTCTGGTATAATGTAGGTATCACCTTCTTTAGTCATCAACCATTTTCCATCTAAATCTTGTGCAGAAATTGAAGCCACAATTAGTAAGAATGTTATTATAGTTAGTATTTTCATATATGCATCACAACGGTCTCGGTTATCGCCAGTTGGCGGAGTAAGGGACGCGGATTTGTCGGCTTAGTATTAGTTTATTGGTCAAGTTAATTATTTTCTTTCTAATGGTGCCGCTTATTGGCGATGAACCGTTGTTGTAACAAGTTTGCCTAGCTAATTTTCTATTGTTAAACCTCGATTTTTATAAATTTTCATATTTAATAAATCAAAAGTGCCACAATTTTCTTTTCTAAATTCTGAAATATCGGGAACTCCATTGGTTTTCTTTTTCCAGTTATTTTCAAATTTATATTTAGAGGTGTTTAGTTTATTTTCTAAAATTTTAGAATTGTTATTTGTCAGTTTCCAATATAAATTATTTGTATTCCAACAAATTCCTATCTCGTCTGAAACTGGATCTATCTGGCTTATGTCCAGTTTTACAAAATTGGAATCGGGAATATTTTCTACATCTCCATTAATTATATATCTAATTTGATCTTTTGTTATTATGGTTATGATTTGACTTTTATCTGGAGAATAAATTTTAAAATTATTTCTGTTTGCGTTTTTACAGGACGTGAAAAACTTGATTAGAATTCCAATTATTAAAATGACAAAAGCTTTCTTCATTTACGAATTTATGTTGATCGGCAAATTTGTTACAACGTGTTATATCCCGCCAAATATATACATTTATTCCAAAATGTTACGGGATAAACGTAGGTTGGGGTGCTCTTTATTGCGCTCCATCATCTCCTGTATGCTCTCATCCAAAGGACTGCGTATCCTCGATAGATCCTTCTGCGTTACATGCGTATAGATCATCGTGGTCTCAGGTCGGGAATGTCCCAGCAACTCCTGTATATATCTCAGATCTATTCCGTTCTCCAGCATATGGGTCGCATAACTGTGCCGTAAAGTATGCGGCGTAACCTTTTTCCTTATCCTGGCCCGGCGACACGAATCTTTAAGAAAACTACGTACTGCAGAAGAGGAGTACTGTGTTTCCTGGTTTCCTTCCGCGAAATAAACCTTTGGCTGGTAGGTCTGCAGGTAATTATAAAAAAGCGGAAGAAAACTTTCTGCCAGCATCACATAACGGTCCTTCCTGCCTTTAGCCTGCCTGATTAAGATTTGCCGGCGATCTACATCAATATCCTTCAGTCTGAGATTAAGAAGTTCTCCAATTCTCAATCCCGAAGCATAAATAAGCGCCAGGATACAACGGTGTTTCAGATTTCTGGTAGCCCGCAACAGGTCTATCACCTCTTCCTTGCTCAAAACCGAAGGTAAAAACCTGCTCTTGTCTGGTCGCTGTAATTTAGAAGTATCGATATCTTCCTGCTCGCTAAGATCAAAATAATGCTTAATAGCACTAATGCACTGCCGGTGCGAACTTATAGAATAATTCTTCCCGGCGATTTCAGTCTCCACAAACCTGTCCACATCTCTCAGATCATAAGCCGACTTAAAATCATGAAATTCCAGGAATTTAGATACGAAGGTAGTGTAGGTTTTGATCGTGCTCTTGCTATAACGCTTACCGTGCAAATATTTTCTAAAGGCAATAATTTTTTCATGCGCAGGTTCCTCTGCATCCATTTCAGAAATGTGCAGCGCAGAATAATCTACATAGAATTTGTTCCCGTTTAGGAATTTTACCAGCCTGTCCAGGTTAGGCCGGTTTGCCCTGGTATAAAAACATCTGAAGGTGTTGCTCCAGGAAACACCTGGAAGTTCTTTAACCTTTTCGATCATATCACGGTTAAAGCCAAATCTTATCCCTATCTGAGCATGGCCGTTATGTTCAAACTCATATAATGCTATTCTTTGCATAATTATATAATTATATTATACCGTTGCAGGTAAGCAGGTTAACTAGGTACATAGGGAATTCTAAGGGCAAAATGGCTTAACTCCTCAACGAGTTAACAGTTTATTTCAGATATTCTATCTCGAGGTTTTTGTGATGTTTATAAAGAGTGATCTTCTCGATTTGCTGCCCGGGATGAAAAATACTCAGCCCGTAACTGGAGTGGGGAATGATGTCTTTCCCTTTTAAAGCAATATCATCTATTCCTTTAAGTTCACTTTTTTCTGAAGTAACATTTACCACTTCCATATGTTTTGGGCTTAATTCCGGGCGGTGACCCCAGAAGGAGATAAAGCCATTCATTCTGAAAGTAGTGACCGTGTAGCCGTCTTTGCCTTCAATATGAGGTTCCACTTTAATAGCGATCTTTTCCCGGTTCTTTTCTGAAATAGATCTGTCTTTATAATGCTGAATATGTTCTGAAGACTTAAAATATACTCCCGAAAGATCAAAGACCTCAAAACTATCATCAGCATCTTCGATCTGGATTCCGGCGCCTTCAAAAATGGAGAATAGAACCTTAATCTCTTCCCTGGCCATATCTCCGTCTGCATAAGCCATTTCGTGCAGCATGATCGCCAGTGAATGTTTTTTTGCTTCACTCAATCCTTCTAAAATAGCATGAGCCTGTTTCATATTGAACTTTCGCGCTTCCTCCACAAATGCCGAATCAAAATCCAGTAATTTCATTAATTGCCCTAAATACACCATTTCACCTTTGGCTACCTTGAGATCTGCCAGGATCACTTTATCGATCGCTTTAACAAAGGCTAATTTTTCAGCAATATTAAATTCCATTAGGTATGAGATTAGGTATACTAGTATGCATTTGAAAGAATATGGTGCTCTATAAGCCTGATATTCAGAATTTTGATTCTTAAATATACTGAAAATCAGGATGTTGAGAACGTTCTGAAAGATTTTAATTTTACCTGGCGGTAATGGTTGCCATTCGCCTGATGGCAAAAAAAATCCGGGACTATTTTCCAGCCCCGGATTCATCTTTTATTTATCCTCTGGGATTTAGGCGAACATAACCGCTTTTACATTTACAAATTCGTGCAATCCAAAGGTTCCATGCTCCCTTCCATATCCGGAATCTTTTACTCCTCCAAAAGGCATATTTGGTTTTGCTAATCCAAAAGAGTTGATAAACACCATTCCTGTATCAAAGTGGTATTTCGCTAATTTCCTGGCCTTTTCCTCATCCTTGGAGAAAATACCACCACCCAGGCCAAACCTGCTGTCGTTGGCAATTCGCATCGCGTCATCTGCATCTTTGGCTTTGATCAGCGAAGCTACCGGGCCAAATAATTCATCATCATAGGCCGGCATTCCCGGCTTTAATTCATCCAGTACGGTCGCCGGATAAAAGTATCCGTCGCCATCTGGCATTTCACCACCACAAAGTATTTTTGCGCCTTTCTTTACGCTCTCTTCCACCTGTTCGTGTAATTCCTCGCGTAAATCTTTTCTCGCCATAGGTCCAATATCACTATCATCGCTGGTAGGATCGCCAGCTTTGATTCCAGACATTTGCTCAACAAAGGCTTTTTTAAAATCTTCATATACCTTATCTACCACAATAAACCTCTTGGCCGCTACACAGGTTTCACCATTATTATACAACCGTCCCTGTACACAGGTCTTAACTGCCAGGTCCAGGTCTGCATCTTCCAGGACAATATAAGCATCATTACTACCCAGTTCCAGTACGGTCTTCTTCAGGGCTTTTCCCGCTTTTTCTCCAATGACTTTTCCGGCATTGGGGCTACCTGTCAGGGTTACTCCCCTTACCAGGTCATTTTCTATCACCGAGTCACTCTGGTCGTGCGAGATTAGTAATACTTTGAACAAATGTTCCGGTAAGCCTGCCTCGCGATAGATCTTTTCCAGCATTAGCGCACATCCGGTGACGTTTTCAGCATGTTTCAGCAATACTCCGTTCCCGGCCATTAAATTGGCAATGGAGTATCTTACTACCTGGTAACTTGGAAAATTCCAGGGCTGGATTCCGTAGATAACACCAAGCGGAGAATAAGAAATATAACCACGGCCTCCATCGGGCAATTCTCTTTCCTCATCCTTCAGGCTATCTGGCGCATTATCTGCTGTATAATTACATATATCGGTACATAACTCCAGCTCCTGCACAGATTGTTTTACCAGTTTCCCCATTTCTTTGGTCATCAAACTGGCCAGTTCATCTTTATGCTCTGCCAGTTTCTTACCAATATTTCTTATTACCCCGGCGCGATCCTCGGCAGATCTTCCTTTCCATTCCAGAAATGCTTCATGACAATCTTTGATGCCCTGTTCCAGTTCCTGGTCGGTCATCATATCATAGGTATCAATTGTTTTTCCGGTTGCAGGATTGGTCGTGGTAAGTTTCTTTTCTTCAGACATAGTTTTTCTTTTTTTTAGCAATTTTTTCAATTTTAAAGATACTCATTAATGCCCTCACCATCTGATAATGGCATGTTAACAAAGCATACCTGAGACCGCTTCTTCATTAAAATTTTTATAAAATTGAATCCTGAAAAGGTAATATTTCCCAAGCCGGAAACAGGATGTTGCGATCAATGTAAATTTTACGTCTGTTTAATTCTCGCAGATGCCTCTGTTTCCCTGCGGAATTTCCATCCCCCACGGGAGTATATTAAATTCAGAAATCTCTTACTGCTCTCCGATTCAGGGGATATTATAAATTGGATAAAATTTGTCCTGAGATCTCCAAATTATAAAAAGTTTATCCATAGGATCTTAAGCCTTCAGGAATTGATAAAAATCAATTTTGTAACTTCAACTATGTTTTTAACCTACCAGACCGCTGGGATTAATTCTTGATTATTCTTTATAATTTTAATCTTTAAAACTATACGTAATGCAGTCAGAGCTACAGGAAGCCTATGGATTCTTATTCGAAGAAGAACTGTTGGACGAGATCGCCGGGGTAGGTATTCTAAAAAATATTTCAGCCGGGGAGACCATCATAGAAATTGGTGATTACGTGAGAGGAATGCCTTTACTGCTGCGGGGAGCCGTGAAAATCCTTAGGGAAGATTCAGAAGGGGATGAGTTACTGCTCTATTTTCTGGAACGTGGGGATACCTGTGCCATGACCCTGAACTGCTGTATGGGCCAGACCAAAAGTGAGATTCGCGCAGTAGCCGAAAGGGATACCAGCCTTATTATGATTCCTGTTTCCAAGATGGAAGAATGGACCGCTAAATATAAGAGCTGGCGCAATTTCGTTTTCGGGTCCTATCATGCCCGCCTTTCAGAAATGCTGGATGCCATAGATGCCATTGCTTTTATGAATATGGATGAACGTCTTATGCGCTACCTGCGGGACAAAGCCAAAATCAACCGGGATGAAAATATCCACAGTACCCACCAGCAGATCGCGTATGATATGCATACCTCACGGGTGGTCATCTCCAGGTTGCTAAAAAAGCTGGAGATAGAAAAGAAGATCTCACTGCAAAGAAACCAGATAAAAGTGATTAACCTGTAAAACCCTGTGTAACTCATGTTACTGCCTGTCTAAAACGATGACAATACATTTGCCCCGAATTAAAAAATAGAAATGGATATACTTGAAATACTGGGATACTTCGGTGCACTATTAATAGGCGTGGTTTTAGGATTAATTGGTGGAGGAGGCTCCATTTTAACGGTTCCGGTTTTAGTATATCTTATGGCCGTAAATCCTGTTACCGCTACCGCTTATTCATTATTTGTGGTTGGCACCTCTTCCCTGGTTGGAGCCCTGCGGAATGTTCCCAAAAAACTTATAGACTATAGAACAGCAATTGTATTTGCCATCCCGGCTTTTATCGCCGTATATCTTACCAGGAAATTCCTGGTTCCTGCTATTCCCGATGAAATATTCTCCGTTTTCGACTTTACCATCACCAAAAATATTGGGATCATGTTATTTTTTGCGATCATTATGGTGATTGCTTCTATATCCATGATCAGGGAAAAAGATAATGGCAGGAATCTGGAAGTGGAAAAGGTTAGCTATAACTATCCATTGATCATTCTTGAAGGCCTGGTGGTAGGTCTTTTAACCGGTATCGTAGGTGCAGGAGGAGGATTTTTGATTATTCCGGCTTTGGTACTGCTGGCAAAACTTCCCATGAAAAAAGCAGTGGCCACTTCCTTGCTTATTATTGCCGTTAAATCTCTTATAGGTTTTATTGGGGATGTGGAAAATATGAAAATAGACTGGGTTTTCCTTTTAATATTTACCGGCATCTCTGTAGGTGGGATCTGGCTGGGAGTCTACCTTAATAATTTCATTAACGGGAAAAAGCTGAAAAAAGGATTTGGATGGTTTGTGATGCTAATGGGTATCTATATCATTTGGAATGAGCTATATTAATATTTTGTTAAAGTTTAAGCAGTACGATGTTTAAGTTACCAAAAGCGTATGCTAACTCATTGATTTGGTGTACTTTTAAATTTCCGAAAATGTACTAATCCAATATTCCCCCCACCTATTATCGAAATTGTATTACTTCCTGTATATACTGGAAGATGTGGCTGTTGAATTTAAAATATAAATTAATTATCCGGGTATTGGAACAATGTTTTTCAGGAGTTATGGTTTGGGGGGAAACAAATGCACACCATCTTGGTGTTGCAACCGAATAAAAAACCTTCTCCCTGCTGGAAATCTCTTTTTATGGATTTCTTTTAGAATGGTTATTCTGTTCCGTATCCGGATTTTTTTCAACTCTTTTATTTAGCCTTTTTCTTCGATTTTTCTACACTTCATAATTTTAACTTAACACCTTGAATTTGGCTGGCAGATCTCGATCTCACCTCCTAAATTTCATTAAATTTATAGGCCGAAGGAACCAGTGAGTTCTGTAATTTTCACAGACTCGTTTTATAAAATTTCCGTTGATGGAAAATCTAGACTACGCCAGGCTTCAAATGGCATTTACCTTAGGCTTTCATATAATTTTTGCATGTATCGGTATGGTCATGCCTTTTTTTATGGTAGTATCCCATAAAAAATGGCTTAATACCAGGGATCAGGTCTACCTGGATCTTACCAAAGCCTGGCAGCGGGGAGTGGCTATCTTTTTTGTGACCGGGGCAGTTTCGGGCACCGCGCTTTCTTTTGAACTTGGTATGCTCTGGCCAGAATTTATGAAACATGCCGGCCCGGTTATCGGAATGCCTTTTTCACTGGAAGGCGCTGCCTTTTTTGTGGAAGCTATTGCCCTCGGTTTTTACCTGTATGGCTGGAATAAATTGCCTGAAACTTTTCACTGGATCACCGGTATAATTATTGGAATCTCCGGGGTAGCCTCAGGAATCCTCGTGGTTTCTGCCAATGCCTGGATGAATGCGCCCGCTGGTTTTGAGGTGATTAATGGGGAATTTGTGAATATAGATCCGGTCGCAGCCTTTTTAAATGATGCCTGGTTTACCCAGGCCTTGCATATGACCCTGGCTGCATTCGCTGCCACAGGATTTGCCGTAGCCGGTATACATGCCTTTCAGATCCTTAGAAACAGGAGAGTTCCACTTCATAAAAAAGCATTTAAGATCGCCATCTCTTTTGGTGCGGTCGCTGCACTTCTTCAACCTTTAAGCGGTGACCTGTCTGCCAAGGATATAGCCAAAAGACAACCTGTAAAGCTTGCCGCGATGGAGGCCCATTATGAAACCTCAAAAGGCGCACCACTTTACATAGGTGGTTTAGTAGATGAAGAGAACAGGAAAGTGACCCATAAGATCGAAATTCCCAAAGCACTGTCCTTTTTAGCTTTTGGTGATTTTGATGCCGAGGTGAAAGGCCTGAATGATTTCCCCGAAGATGAATTGCCGCCGGTATCGGTAGTACATTACGCCTTCCAGGTGATGGTTGGTATTGGAACTTTATTGATGATTGCCGCCATCATATTTTTTATAAGCCTGAAGAAAAAAAGCTGGATGAACACTCCGGCATTCTGGTGGCTTTTCGCATTATTAAGTCCCATGGGGTTTATTGCCGTGGAAGCGGGTTGGGTGGTGACTGAAGTAGGACGGCAGCCCTGGATCGTCTACAAAATCATGCGAACCTCTGGAGCTGTTACTCCCATGCCCGGATTAAAATACACTTTCTTCCTCTACGTGTTCGTTTATATTACGCTCGCGATAACAGTTACCTGGCTTATGAAAAGGCAGATCAGGGTGCTTAACCGGTCAATTGATTAATTATGCTGTATATCGTCCTGTTTTTTACTTTCTTTTCACTTTTCCTATATGTACTGCTTGGTGGTGCCGATTTTGGAGCCGGGATCGTGGAATTATTTTCTTCTAAAGAGAACCGGAAATTAAACCGGGATACCATTTACGAAGTTATGGGCCCCGTTTGGGAAGCCAATCATATCTGGCTGATAATTCTTATCGTCATCCTTTGGATAGCCTTTCCGGTTTATTTCAATATAATCATTATATACCTGCATATCCCGCTCACCCTGGTATTGCTGGGGATTACCATGCGCGGTGTGGCGTTTATTTTCAGGCATTATGACGCGGTGGAAGGAGCTTCTCAAATATGGTACAATCGAATGTTCCGGGTTTCAAGTCTTATCACTCCCATTTTCCTCGGAATGAGCTTTGGCAGTCTAGTGAGTGGAGAGATCGTGATTACCACAGATTATGCTGAAACCAGTTTTGCTGAGGTCTTTATGAACTCCTGGCTGAATATGTTCAGCTTTCTTACCGGTTTGTTTTACGCCGCTCTCTGTGCTTTTCTCGCCTCGACCTTACTTATCGGGGAAACAACCGGCGAAACAAGAAAATTATATAGTAGAAAATCAGCTATCTATACCGTGGTAGTAGTGCTCCTGGGAGCAGCGCTCTTGATGTATGGTCTTGTGGCAGACGTAATATTCGTGCAGGATTTTCTTTCAGATATTTACTCGCTGAGTGCGGTTAGCCTTTCTGCCTTACTGCTTATCCCTCTATGGAAGGCCATTAAGGAACAGCATAGCAGCTTAACGCGGTTTTATGCCGGTTTCCAGATCCTGCTTATTCTTTTTGCCGCGGTGAATACCCATTTCCCTTATCTAATTATTACCAGTACCGGGGAAGTGAACATGATGGATGATACAGCTCCAGATTCTGTTATTAATGTTTTGGGAATTTCCCTGATAATTGGTGGAGCGATCATTCTTCCCGGCCTGTACCATTTAATGCGATCATTTAGCATGATTAGAATTCCTGAAAACGAAGGGGAAGAAGAAGAAAATTTATAAAATCAGCATTCTTACTTGGGTAGAGGTAGTTTTTTATATAATTTCATCCTTGAATCTAAATAAAAAATTTATGAAAAGTTCTATTTTAAAAGGTATGTTTTTTAGTGCCATATTATTGTTCATTGCCTGTGGCGAAAGTACAGATGTGGTGGAATCTGGAACCTACCAGGGGACCATCAGTGAGGTAGAAGCAGATAAGACAGAGATCTATGTTGCTACAGATGATGACAAAACCCTTGAACTTTACTTTACTGAAACTACCAGCCTTACCAGAAATGGTGCTGAAGTAGATTTTTCTGAACTTAAAGAAGGACAGAAAGTAGAAGTGGAAGTAGAGAAAAACGGGAAAAGACTTGATCCCATTTCGGTAAAAATCATGGAATAATAATGACAGATTTACCAGAATTCTGGCGGACAGAGGTTTTTCATCCTCTGTCCGTTCATTTTCCAATAGTTTTACTGTTGCTCGCCAGCCTTTTTAAATTGATAAGTCTATGGTCCTCTAAAATGACCTGGGACCATGGCGGCAGGGTATTACTATTTCTGGGTGTTATCGGAGTTTGGATTTCGATTTATACGGGTGACCTGGCCGATGGAATAGTATCCAGAAAACTCTGCGATCCCACCGTTTTAAAAGAACATGAGAATCTGGCCTATACCACGGCCTGGATCTTTAGTATCGCCCTTCTCATTGAAATTATCATTAGTAAAATAGATCTTTTTAAAACCAGGGTCATTTCTGTATTGCTGGTTATACTTATGCTTTCTGGTAGTGTGATCATGGCTTATGTAGGCCATTTAGGGGCAGAGTTGGTTTATCAACAGGCCGCCGGGGTGAACATTCCTTCTTCAGATTGTGCCGAATTTAATTAGCACCTGGAATTCATCTAAAAGTTCTATTTTTAAGCTTCAACAAAGAAATCAATTGACGAAATTTAAAGATAGTACCGTTCTCATTACCGGTGGGGCTTCAGGTATCGGTTTGCTCATGGGAAAGATCCTGGTTAGTAAAGGAGCAAAAATTCTGATTATTCTGGATATTAACGCCACCGCCCTAGCACGGGTAAAAGAAGACCTTGCTTCTGCAGATTGTGATATTCTTACAATCCATGCAGATATTACCAAAGAACAGGATCTAGAAAATGCCCTGTCCAGGATTAGTTCTGAAGGGTATAAGGTGGATATTCTTATTAATAATGCCGGGGTAGTGACCGGTAAAAGATTCCAGGAGCATACCCCTGCAGATATAGACAGGAATATGGGTGTAAATTCTGTAGCGCCAATGAAACTAACGCTTGCGCTTTTACCACAGATGCTGGAAAGGGGAACAGGAAATATTGTTAATATTTCCTCTGCCGCCAGCATGCTCTCAAATTCAAAAATGGGAGTTTACTGTGCCAGCAAATGGGCAATGACCGGTTGGTCAGATTCTCTCAGGATAGAGATGGAACAGGAAAATACGGGTATAAAAGTCCTGACGGTAACGCCTTATTATATAGATACCGGGATGTTCCGGGGTGTAAAATCTCCCATAATCCCTGTACTTAAACCAGAGAAAGTGGCCCGTAAGATCATTCAAGCAATTGAGAAGAATAAGATCATCCTCAGAACTCCCTGGATCATTTATACTTTGCCTTTTATCAAGGGTATTTTACCACAAAGATTACTGGATATTGTGATAGGGAAATTCTTCGGCATCTATCAATCCATGGATAACTTTAAAGGAAGAAGGCATGAATAAGTCAGAACTTAATGATCTGCTGATAAGGCAACAAGCTGCTTTTAAAAAAGCTCCTCCATCATTTGAAAAAAGGATGCAAACCCTAAAAAAACTTTCTGATGTTTTAGAGGAGAATAAGAACAGTCTAATCGAGGCGGTATTTCAGGATTTCGGACTTCGCGCCAGGGAAGAAACTTTATTCCTGGAGATCTTTCCCCTGCAGGATGAAATACGCCATGCCATGAAAAATCTTCGAAACTGGATGAAAAGGAGGTATGTGCCAGGGGCGTGGTTTTTACTTCCCAGCTCTGCCTATTACCAATTCCAGCCCCTGGGCTCTGTTGGTATCATGGGCGCATGGAACTACCAGGTGCTGCTTAGCCTTAGTCCACTGGTAGATGCGATTGCAGCAGGGAATCATGCAATTTTAAAACCATCAGAAATAGCTCCGGCTTCTGCGGCAGTGATAAAAGAAATGATCAATAAAAATTTTCCTGAAGAATATATTCATTGTGTCACCGGGGATGCGGGGCTCGCCAGGGATTTTTCTTCATTGGCTTTTGATCACATTTTTTTTACCGGTTCCACGAGGGTCGGGAAATTGGTTATGGAAGCCGCCGCTCCTAACCTTACTCCGGTAACCCTGGAATTGGGTGGGAAATCGCCTGCAATTATTCATCATTCTTACCCGGTAAAACTTGCCGCTAAGAGATTGATGGCAGGAAAATTATTTAATGCCGGCCAAACCTGCGTCGCCCCAGATTATGTGATCATGCCGGCAGCGATGAATTCCGAATTTGAGAGACACGCCATAGAAACGGTTCAGAAGTTTTATCCCAACATAAACGAAAATGACCAGTATACCAGCATTATTAATAAAGATCACCACGACCGGTTAAATTCCTTACTGGAAGATGCAACAGATAAGGGAGCAAGGATCGTGGAACTGGGAGATAAAAAAGCTGATCGTGATAGCAGATCCATAACTCCAAAATTGGTTTTTAACGTCTCTTCAGAAATGCAGCTTATGCAGGAAGAGATCTTTGGTCCTGTGCTTCCTGTTCTAAATATTGAAAATATGGAAGATGCCGTGGCATACGTTAATGATCATCCAAAACCACTGGCACTGTATTATTTTGACAATAAGAAGAAGAGGATTAACTGGTTGCTTAGAAATACACTATCCGGCGGGGTAACTATCAATGATACCATCTATCATCTGGCCCAGCATAATTTACCATTTGGCGGAGTTGGAGCAAGCGGAATGGGCCATTATCATGGTTTCGATGGTTTTAAGACGTTCTCTAAGAAACGCGCAGTTATGCATCAGAAAAGCTTAGCTGCTTCAGACCTGTTGCATCCACCATTCACCGACTTAAAAAAGAAACTTATCCAGATCATGGGTAGGATCACCAAAGTATAAAGTATTCCTTAAAACAATTACACTAATAAGATATCTTATGGCTGCAAATGAAAAGATGATCAATGGTTACCGGCATATTGGTTATGAAGCACCTCATTATACTTCTGAAGAAATGACCAGAAGATCTGCAGATTTTTATAAACTTCTGGACAGCCGCTGCTCGGTAAGACATTTTTCAGACAGAACTGTAGCTGAGGTTGTAATAGAGAATATTATAAAAACTGCCGGGACCGCTCCTTCCGGAGCACATAAACAACCCTGGAAATTCTGTGCCGTAGCTAATCCGGAATTAAAAAAGAGCATAAGGATCGCTGCAGAAAAAGAGGAAGAGGAAAATTATAATAGCCGTATGAGCGAACGCTGGTTAAAAGATCTCGCACCTTTGGGAACCGATACCAATAAGGAATTCCTGGAAATAGCACCGTGGCTGATTGTAGTTTTTAAGGAAGCTTATGAAGTTGATGAAAATGGAGAAAAACAGAATAATTATTACGTAAACGAATCTGTGGGCATCGCCTGTGGACTGCTGATCTCTGCAATTCATAACGCCGGCTTGGTAACCCTTACCCATACGCCAAGTCCTATGAATTTCCTGGCAGAATTATTAAAAAGGCCGAAAAATGAGAGAGCTTTTTTGCTTTTACCGGTAGGTTACGCGGCCGAAGACGCACTGGTACCCGATATACATAGAAAACCCCTGGAAGAGATCAGTGTTTTCTATAAATAAAAACACCGGTTCCTGTAGGGTGGAACCGATGTTCTAAACATTATGAAAAAAACCTGTTTTTGAGGGCAAAAAAATTAACCTATTTAACCGCATACAAGATATCTATTCAAATAAAGTTTTTATGTAACATTTGTTACACAAAGAACAACCATTAAAAATGCCAGAATTAATCATTAAAAGAAATTCTGAATGGGCCAGTAAATTCAAACCCTTTGAAATTTATCTCAACGCTGAGAAATTTATTGAGATCCATGACGGGCAACTTCTTAATTTCACAATCCCGGAGGGAAATTATACTTTATTTGCCAGAGTGGGCTGGTGTCGTAGTGAGACCATAAATTTTCATGTGGAAAAGGATGAGATAAGGAGAATAGAGATCCGTGGGTTCCTGTTTTCTGAATATCTGCTACCGGTAGCACTCCTAACCGGGACTATATATTTCGGTTTGTATTTTGGATATAACTATAACAGTCTTGCCTTAGGAACCTTACTGATGTTTTATTTTGGTTACCTTATCTACTTTATCACCTTCGGAAGAAAACAATTTTTGAGATTGATCCTTAAGTAGACCTGACATTTTCCACTTCTAAACTGCTGCAATTTTAGCGGTAAGCTTTTTAACTCCGTGGTGTTATCAGGATTCAATTGTTATAAGCTTTTAGAACTTAGAAATCTGTGTTATTGGCATTCCTTTTCAATCCGGCTTTTAGCATAGATTTTCTCACAAATTCCTGGTCATTTTAATTCCGTAAATCCTGTATTTTCTATTCAGTATAAAAAATGTAAGCCTTCAGCATGTATCACAGTTTCAGCTATTATGAATAACTGTAACAAAAGTTACTTCCTTAAGTTCCCAATATTTATATTTTTGTGACAGAATTAAAAAAACTTGGATAAATATCTGGACATTATAGCGAATTCATTCTCGGGTTATTATCATTACCTGCTGGATGAAATTACCAATCCTTCGTGGACCAGTTATTTTTACTGGCTTATTGGTCTTTCCTTGTTGGTATGGGTATTGGAGATCCTAATTCCGTGGAGAAAAGACCAGAAAATAATACGTAAAGGATTCTGGCTGGATACTTTTTACATTGTTTTCAATTTTTTTCTGTTTTCACTCATTGGCTATAATGCCTTGAGCAATGTAGGCGTGGAGCTGTTCAATGATTTTCTTAGTCTTTTTGGGATTGAAAATATTGTTGCCATACAATTGAATAATTTACCTGCATGGAGCCAGCTATTGATCATGTTCGTGCTGGCAGATTTTATACAGTGGAATGTGCACCGGCAGCTGCACAGAAGAGCCTGGCTATGGGAATTTCATAAGATTCACCATAGTGTAAAAGAAATGGGTTATGCCGCACAGTTCAGGTTTCACTTTATGGAAACCATTATTTACAAAACGGTTCAGTATCTTCCGCTTGCTATGATAGGCTTCGGAATAAAAGAATTTTTTGTGATACATATGTTTGCAGTTTTTGTAGGTCATCTTAACCATGCCAATCTTGGCTGGAATTATGGACCTTTGGGATATATTTTTAATAACCCCAAAATGCATATCTGGCATCATGCTAAAGAATTACCGGCAGAAAGGCCTTTTGGAATGAATTACGGGTTAAGCCTGAGCATATGGGATTACCTGTTTGGAACGGCTTATATTCCGAAAAATGGAAAGAAGATAGAACTGGGCTTTTATGGAGATGAGGATTTTCCCGATGACTTTAAGAACCAAACGCTATTTCCATTTCAGAAAAGAACAAATTTAAAGACAAATCAATAATAAATATAAAATACCATGACCATAAAACAATTCAAAGATGATCCATTAGCACATTTTTCCTATGCTATCGTAAGTAACGGGGAAATGGCACTGGTAGATCCATCCAGAAATCCTATGGAATATTACCGGTATGCCGAAGAGCAGAATGCGAAAATTATTGCGGTTTTTGAGACGCATCCACACGCCGACTTTGTGAGCAGCCATATGCAGATACATGAAGAGACTGGTGCCACTATTTACGTTAGTGAGCTGGTTGGTGCAGATTATCCCCACAAAACTTTTGATGACGGCGACAGCATTAAGATTGGTGATATTAAATTCAGTGCCAGGAATACCCCGGGACACTCTCCAGATAGTATCACTGTGGTAGCTGAAGAAGGTGAGGATACCGCACTTTTTACGGGTGACACCCTTTTTATAGGAAATGTAGGTAGACCAGATCTTCGCGAAAAAGCGGGGAATATGAAGGCGAAAAGAATAGACCTGGCTAAACAGATGTATGACACTATTCAAAACAAATTTACAGATCTGCCAGATAATGCTTTGGTTTATCCGGCACATGGAGCTGGCTCTCTGTGTGGTAAGAATATGAGTGACGCTTCTTCCAGTACTCTTGGAAATGAGCGCCAGGGAAACTGGGCTTTTAAGGACCAGACTGAAGATGAGTTCGTGGAAGAGATCTTGAAGGATCAGCCTTTTATCCCGCATTACTTCGGTTTTAACGTGGATATTAATAAAACAGGACCAGAAAATGTACAGCGCACAAAATGGGCTAATAAGATCAGACTTAACGTAAACGAGGTTCAGGCCGGGGTTACTGTTGTGGATACCAGGGACGGCGATACCTTTAAAGCAGGTCACCTGCCAAATAGTATCAATATCATGGCCAGGTCTGAAAAAGATAAATATGAAACCTGGCTGGGTGCTATCGTCAAACCTAAGGAAGAGTTTTACCTGGTAATAGATTCAGTAGATAATATTGAGAATATGCTGGAAAGAACAGCAAAAATAGGCTACGAAAAGCAGGTAAAGGCAGTAATTACCCTGGGCGCAGAGGTATCCCGAAAGTCGGCCCAACTGGACCTTGAGGATTTTAGGAATAACCAGGATAATTATACCATTGTAGATATTAGAAATAACAGCGAGGTGGCAGAAGGGAAGATCTTTGAGGATGCGATTGCCGTACCCTTAAATGAGCTTAGGGAAAATGCCACAGAGATCCCGTCTCATAAGCCAGTGGTTGTTCATTGTGCCGGTGGATACAGGTCTGCTGCAGGTAGCAGTATCCTGGACGAGCGATTTGCGAATACCAAAGTCTATGACCTTAGTGATGCGATCACAGAGTTTAAATAGATAGATTTTAAAACCACAGATACAAACCCGGAATCAATTTCCGGGTTTTTTTTATTGCTAATATTTAACCGGGTTTCTTTCGTGGGCATTCATTCTCGCTATTATAGCGATCCCAATTCTTTATCAGCAGCGATTTTAGTTCTAAAAGAAAACTTCGTCATGCTGAACTCGTTTCAGCATCTAAGAGAGAAAGTCGTCCAAAACAATTCAATTCACCCCTGGACTGTTATTTTCTGAAAAATTTGAATCAGAATATCATTTTAAACCATTACAATAATGGAAAAACCATAATAAACCGCCATATTTTGAGATTTCTGCAACACTTCAAAAACCTTTATTTTTCTATATTTACGCTCCAAGGTCAAAAATAACCATACATATACGTCTTTATGGATCATAAATACAAGGTTAAAGTGAACAGTGCACTGGAATTTGAAATTTCAGAACAAGAGATCAAAGCGCTGGATACTCAAAAAACTTCAGAAAATCATTTTCATTTACTAAAGGATAACCGTTCCTTCTCTGCAGAAGTTACTAAACCAGATTTTCTAAACCGGACCTACGAGG
The DNA here is from genome assembly GCF_007050985.1 of Christiangramia sabulilitoris. Lineage (GTDB taxonomy): Bacteria > Bacteroidota > Bacteroidia > Flavobacteriales > Flavobacteriaceae > Christiangramia > Christiangramia sabulilitoris. The sequence goes on along the minus strand of NZ_VHSF01000001.1, from coordinate 517,927 downwards.
TCAGGATCAATTCCAATATTTATTCAGTTAAGATCAATAACGATCTGGATCAGCTCATTGAGGAAATGGGATTATCCCTGGGTAGTTCACAACAGGTAAACGATATCAAGGCTCCTATGCCCGGTCTTATTCTGGAAGTAAATGTAAGTGAAGGCGACCAGGTTAAAGAAGGCGACTACCTGCTGGTTCTGGAAGCCATGAAAATGGAGAATACATTAACCGCACCCAGAGATGGGGTTGTAAAGTCTGTTACGGTTAGCAAAAGCGATACCGTAGAGAAGAACCAGTTATTAATAGAGATGGAATAATCCTTATTGAACAAGATTTAAATTAATAAGAAAATGCCTCGAACACCTGGGAGAGGTCTTATTGAAAAATAGATATGAAAAAAATATTAGTAGCGAACCGGGGAGAGATCGCACTGCGGGTGATGAAAACCATCAAACGTATGGGCATAGATACGGTCGCAGTTTATTCTAAAGCCGATAGAAATGCACCCCATGTAAAATTTGCAGATGAAGCAGTATGTATAGGGGAGGCACCTTCCAGTGAATCTTACCTTAAGGGAGATAAAATAATTGAGGTTGCCAAAAAATTAAAGGTGGATGGTATTCACCCTGGTTATGGTTTTCTTAGTGAAAATGCGGGATTTGCCGAGGCTGTGGAAAACAATGGGATTACCTGGATTGGTCCTGGATCCAAAGCAATCAAGATTATGGGTAGTAAACTGGCCGCGAAAGATGCGGTAAAAGCATATGATATCCCCATGGTTCCCGGTATAGACGAGGCGATCACAGATACAGAAAAGGCTAAAGAAATAGCCCGTGATATTGGGTTTCCTATTTTGATTAAAGCATCTGCCGGTGGTGGAGGTAAGGGAATGAGAGTGGTAGAACGTGAAAAGGACCTGGAAGATCAAATGAAACGTGCTATTAGTGAAGCCGAATCTGCATTTGGTGATGGTTCTGTATTTATAGAAAAATATGTTTCATCTCCAAGGCATATTGAAATTCAGGTGCTGGCAGATACTCATGGTAACACGCTGCACTTATTTGAAAGAGAATGTAGTATTCAGCGAAGACATCAGAAGGTGGTGGAAGAAGCTCCCTCTGTAGTTCTGGATGATGCCCTTAGAAAAGAAATGGGAGAAGCAGCTGTTAAAGTTGCCCGTGCCTGCGATTATGTGGGAGCAGGGACGGTGGAATTCCTGTTTGATGAAAACCGTAATTTTTATTTCCTGGAAATGAATACCAGATTACAGGTAGAACATCCTGTAACTGAGTATATTACCGGGATAGATCTTGTGGAACAACAGATCCTGGTAGCCCGAGGGGAAAAACTTCAGTATTCTCAGGAGGATCTTAAGATCAAGGGCCATGCAGTAGAACTTAGAGTTTATGCGGAGGATCCTCTGGAAGATTTTATGCCCAGCACCGGGACCTTGGAAAAATATCAGATCCCTGAAGGTGACGGCATCAGGCTGGATAATGGATTTGAAGAAGGAATGGAAGTTCCTATTTATTATGACCCTATGCTTGCGAAATTGATCACTTATGGTAAAACCAGGGAAGAAGCCATCCAGATGATGATCAAAGCCATAGATCATTATATCGTGGAAGGAGTTAGTACAACCTTACCGTTCGGGAAGTTCGTTTTTCAGCATGAGGCTTTCAGAAGCGGAAATTTTGATACTCATTTTGTTAAGAAATATTATTCGCCTGAAGCTCTTAAGGAAGAAACGGAAGAAGAAGCTAAACTGGCCGCTCTACTGGCCCTGAAGCAATACATGATAGATAAGGAACAATTAAGATTACCACACAAATAAAATTCAGAATTCAGAGATGAGTCAGAACCTAGATAAATTAAAAGAAAAGATCGCTGAAGCCCACAAAGGTGGTGGCGAGAAAAGAATTGCCAGACAGCACGAACAAAAAAAATTGACCGCCCGGGAAAGGGTGAATTATCTTCTTGACGAAAATTCTTTTGAAGAAATAGGAATTTTAGTGACCCACCGTACCACAGATTTCGGGATGGATAAACAAAAGTTCTATGGTGATGGGGTGATCACAGGTTATGGTACGATCCACGGAAGGCTGGTTTATGTATTCGCCCAGGATTTTACGGTTTTTGGAGGGTCATTATCCGAGACTCATGCCGAAAAGATATGTAAGATCATGGATATGGCCGTTAAAGTTGGTGCACCGATAATAGGACTTAACGATTCCGGAGGTGCGAGGATACAGGAAGGAGTAAAATCCCTTGGTGGATATGCCGATATCTTTCACCGTAATGTGAAAGCTTCAGGGGTGGTGCCACAAATATCTGCGATTATGGGACCTTGTGCCGGTGGAGCGGTTTATTCCCCGGCGATTACAGATTTCACCCTGATGGTGGAGGATACTTCCTATATGTTCGTGACCGGTCCAAATGTGGTAAAAACCGTGACCAATGAGAATGTTACTTCAGAAGAACTTGGAGGTGCGAGTACACATTCCACCAAATCTGGAGTGACTCATATAACGGCGGCCAATGATATTATCTGCCTTGAAAATATCAAAAGGTTGATAAGTTACATGCCGCAAAATAATCAATCTGCTCCTGCTAAACTTGATTTTGAACTGGGAGATGAACATCGGGGGGTACTGGAAAGTATTGTTCCAGACAGTTCAAATAAACCCTATGATATGCATGAGGTCATCAAAGGAATTATTGATGACGATTCATTCTTTGAGATACATAAGGATTATGCAGATAATATTATTGTAGGTTTTTCCAGGATTGGGGGCAGGAGTGTAGGAGTGATCGCAAATCAGCCTATGAGCCTTGCCGGGGTGCTGGATGTGGATTCATCCAAAAAAGCCGCCAGGTTTACCAGGTTCTGTGACTGCTTTAATATCCCGCTTCTGGTACTGGTGGATGTACCGGGATTCCTTCCGGGAACAGATCAGGAGTGGAATGGTATCATTTTACATGGAGCCAAGCTGCTTTATGCCTTAAGTGAAGCCACGGTGCCAAAAGTAACCGTAATCACGAGAAAAGCCTATGGAGGCGCTTATGATGTAATGAACTCCAAACATATTGGAGCCGACTTTAATTTTGCCTGGCCAACAGCAGAAATTGCCGTGATGGGAGCAAAAGGAGCCTCAGAGATCATTTTTAGAAAAGAGATCGCTGCAGCAAAAGATCCTGAAAAGAAACTGGCTGAAAAAGAGGCCGAGTATGCTGAAAAATTTGCTACTCCTTTTGAGGCAGCCCAACGTGGATTTATAGATGAGGTCATTCTGCCAAAAGACACCCGAAGAAAACTCATCAAAGCCTTTAGTGCGCTTGAGACCAAGCACGTTTTAAGACCAAACAGGAAACACGGGAATATTCCGTTATAAATTAAAAGGCCGAAATCACTTTCGGCCTTTTAATTTAATTATCCTTTCGATCTTTGTTATAATAGAAGAATCGTCGTGCCTGATTATTTCAGCGTCTCTAACTTGAGGCTCTGAAACAGGTTCAGGGTGACTTAAAAATAATTTTATTTGTCATTGCGATCCCGATGCGTCTGGGGAAGCAATCTTAATATAAAACATCTCCAGTAAATAACTTCATAGATTTTAATGATATGGAGGTATTATAATAGCCTATGGAATTCAATAAAATAGTTTGCGTAGACCAAACCAAATTAAATAAGCAGGCGATCTCTGAATTGCAAAATTTTAGCAGGACAGAGGTTGAGGTGTATACAGATTATCCTGAAACTGTTGAGGAGATCATTCAAAGAATAGGGGACGCTGAGGCGGTACTAGTTTCCTGGCATACCAAAATTGATGAGCAGGTCATAAGATCCTGTCCCAATCTCAAATATATAGGCATGGCCTGTAGTTTATATGATGATGATTCGGCGAACGTGGCCGTGGAATTTGCCCGGGAAAATGGAATCACTGTAACAGGAATTAACGATTATGGAGACCCCGGAGTGGCCGAATTCATAATTTCAGAACTTATTCAATTGCTCAATGGCTACAAAGGCCATCAATGGAAAGAAATTCCGGTTGAGCTTACCGGATTAAAGATTGGAATTATTGGGCTGGGAGTAACCGGTAAATTACTGGCTAATTGTTTACTGCCTTTTGGCCCAGATCTTTACTATTACAGCAAAACCAGGAAGACAGGCTGGGAAGATAAAGGAGTGAAATATCTGGGGTTGCATGATCTGTTGGAAAAATGTGAAGTCATATCCCTGCACTTACCTAAAAACAACTCCATACTTGCAGAAAAAGAATTTAAAAAATTCGGTGATGGCAAGATTCTTATAAATACGTCCCTGGGTTGCCCATTTGATGAACTATCTTTTCAGCAATGGATGAGAAATAAAACAAATTTCGCCATATTCGATGGGGATGCAGGGAGTTCACTTTCAGAAGCCAGCTTAAGATCAAAGCAGGTTATAGCATTGGAAACCAGCGCAGGCTGGTCTTCCAAAACAAAAGACAGATTGTCTGAAAAAGTTCTGGATAATTTAAAAGAATACCTTACCGGAGTATAGTGTAACTATTGTTACTGTTTCTTAAACCATGAAATCGTTAATTTGCACCTGAAAATTTAGATATGGAAATAATATTACAACCATGGCCATGGTACGTGGCAGGCCCGCTAATAGCAGGCATTATGTTTCTTCTCATTTTTATGGGAAAACAATTCGGTATGTCTTCCAACCTTAGAACGATCTGTACCATGTGCGGTGCAGGAAGTAAAGCCAGTTTCTTCGATTTTAACTGGCGGGCACAAAAATGGAATCTTACGGTGATCCTTGGTGCTGCGATTGGTGGTTTTATTGCCATGAACTTTTTAACACCAGATCCCGCAGTGGAGATAAATCCTGAATCTGTTGCTGTCCTGCAGGATCTTGGATTTGACAGTACCGGCAACGCTTATTTACCAGACGAACTTTATAGCGTGGAGGCCTTAACCGATTGGAAGGCTTTAAGCATATTGATCATTGGGGGATTTTTAATTGGTTTTGGCACCAGATGGGCCGGTGGATGTACTTCGGGTCACGCTATCTCCGGGTTGAGTAATTTACAATTGCCTTCCCTCATCGCCGTTATTGGTTTCTTTATTGGTGGATTGATCATGGTTCACTTATTATTCCCCCTAATCTTTTAGACTATGAAATTTATTGGATATTTATTTACAGGTATATTATTTGGTATCGTGATGTTTAAATCTGAAGCCGCTTCATGGTTCAGAATATATGAGATGTTTAGGTTCGATGCTTTTCATATGTATGGCATCATTGGCTCTGCCTTGGTAATCGGGGTGGTGGGAATTCAAATTATTAAAAGAAAAAATGTTAGGGATTTTAATGGTGAAGAGATTCAGTTCGTGCCAAAAGAAAAAAGCTTTAGCAGATATATGTTTGGAGGGATCATTTTTGGACTTGGCTGGGCATTGGCCGGAGCCTGTCCGGGACCAATTTATACCTTGATCGGCGCTGGTTATGTATCGGTGATCGTGGTGTTTTTGGCTGCTATTTTCGGAACCTTTGTCTACGGGTTACTTAGAGATAAACTTCCACATTAAATAAACAGCTCCCGGGATTGATTCATCACCGGGAGCTTATTTTTGGTATAGGCATCTATTGATCTTATCAGCTACCTGACTTAACAGAGGTTGAATACGAGTTCCTAATTTACCTTTTCGGCTTTTAGATATAATTCATTCGCTCTGATCTTGTCTATCATTTCCCCACCTTTAGCAGCGGCATTTTTCCACTTTTCAGAATCATGTATTTTATCGTAAGTGGCGGCATCTGGCCAGACCCCTTCCAGAAAGTATTTATAGTTCGCATTTTCATCGGTAATCTTGTAAAGATAATAACCTGCTCCAGGATAGCCTTCTTCAGCGATAGCAGCATTCATTTCTTCCAGAAAGCCATTGAGCTGTTTTTCGCTTACGCCCTCGGGTAATTCAAAAAGATGCAAACTTTTCTTACCTGCGGCTGTATGGTTATTCTTTAGCTCTATCTGTATGACCTCAAATTCCTGATCGCCAACATTTTTTGGCTGGTGTCTAGCTTCTTCCACCCAGACAACCCTGCCCTTTTCACCGGCCATTTCGAAAGATTTACCATCTTCGGTTTTCATATTTGCTTTATGATCTGTTAGAAATACGGCAACACCCTCAGGATGACTATGCATTTTTGATTCCTCTCCGGGTCCATAGTTAATCCGTAATACTCTTACTTTCTCGTTATCCACTTCTACCGTATAATGATCAGGATCTATTTTAGCCGCATCCTGTGCATGTAAATTCAATAAGGGAGCAAAGAGTAAGAGGAAAACGATGACCTCTGTAATTATAAATGGCTTTTTCATTTTACTTCTATTTAAGTTTAATCAAATCATTATTTATTTTACTTCTGTAGGAATTAATTTTAGTCGGCATCGAATTTATGCAAGGGATCCTTCACCGGTTTAAATTCCATTCCCAGATCTTCCCTGGCGAGTTCGTTGCTATAGACCGTGCGGGGTTTTCCCTCAGGCTGTTCACCATTAAGCATTCTTGAGATGTCAGAGATTTTCCAGGATTCGCTGGTAAACAGGTAATTCTTGCCATGGTTTCCCTTTGTGGCTGCTGCACGGTAAACCCCTTCAGCAACATCTTCCACATCTACCAAAGCAAACTCCACATCGTCATCGAAAAGGGTTTGCATAAAAGGATCATTAACCTCTTTAGACTTAAAGAGCCGCTGCAAACCAACAGAAGTTGAATCCTCTCTCCCCGATAATGGACTGCCCATCACGGTTACCGGTGAAACAGTTACGATCTCGGTATTTATTTCAGGATTCTTTTCAATGAACTTCCTTACGGTCTGGTCTGCATAATACTTCGCCTGCGCATAAGGAATATGCGCTTCATCCAGGTGAGGTTCATCCTCTTCTGTATACAAATGATCCGGATCTCTTGATGCGACCGGGTAGGGAAATGCCGTGTTATAGGCCGCTACCGATGCCACAAAAACAAATTTCGAGATCCCCCTGTTTTCCAGAGCAATTTCCAGCATGTTTTCAGTTCCCTTTATTGTAGGCTCATATAAATCCCGCTTCGGGTTTTCAACACCCAGTTTAAACGGAGTTCCACAGTGGATAACTATATCACAATCCTTGCAGAAACTCCTCAATGAATCTATATTCTGAACTTTAAGCTCTTTAATAGAAAGATTGTCTTCATTGCCCAGGTTAAAGAGGTGTTCGTATTTATGGCTTTTGGAAAGATTAGTTACAGAAACCCTGACCTTGTAACCCTCATCCAGAAATTTTTTGGTTATATAACTGCCAATAAACCCGGCACCTCCTGTAATTCCTACATGTTTCATGATGAAATTTTAGTTGGTTTCAGCATTCTGTATAGAGTCCTGTTGCTTCATCGCCATATCCATTTCCTGCATGGCTGTCATTACAATTCCATTGTCCCAGTATCCATATTCTCTCACTATTTTTCCGTTTTCATATTGAGCAGTAAGATGAATCGGCACTATTATTTCTGTATCGGTCCCTTTAACGGTAGCTTTCCAGTCTCCCCAGTAATTTACCCAGGTATTGCCATCATCTGTAACTACCATTTCGAATTCATCTTCTCCAGACACAAGCCCGTAATCTGAAAATGCTTCCAGCTGTTGCTGATGATTTTGAACTACCTGGCTTATGCTAATTCCATCTTTGGTATTATGAAAGATCTTCGCGGTATCTGCATAATGCTTTTTCATTGCTTCCCAATCTGCGTCCACATAGTCTTTGATTGCGGCCTTCAGAACATTTATTTGTTCAGAATCCTGGGTGTATCTCAAATTTTCCTTGTCTTTTTTTTCTTCATTACATGATACTGCGATCATTGAAATAAGAAGGACGATAATAATTTTTTTCATGGCTTAATCTTTTGCGTTATTATTTGCTTCTCCTGCCGGCTGGTAACTTAGGTCCGGTCTCATTCCTCCTCTTTTTACGGAATAAGCATCTACGTAATCAAAAAGTTCGTCAAAAAGTTTATCACCTTCCTCACCAAGTAATTTTTGATTTTCTGTAGATCTGGAATCATAATCCATAGCGTCTTTGGCAGATAATACAGCCACAAAGGAATCTCCCATATTACCAAATCCGCTTCGGTAAACGCGGTAGGGTAATTTGGAATTCTTACTAGCAAACATATCTTTAAGTTCTTTCATCTTGGCCTGGAATTTCTGAACGTTGGCAGGAGATACATCCATTCTGTGCCATACACGATAATTCTGCCCTGGTGTACTGGTGCTTAGACCATCTGGCATATAGGAAAGATTCGGAATTAGGATCGTCACGTAATCTCCGTGTTTATCATAACACTTGTCGAAATCCTCAAAGATCTTGCTAAAAGATTCATCGCCCATTTTTTCCCTTAGATCATTAAAGTTCATATTTTCAATATCAGACATTCCCTTGATAGGAGTAATAGAAAGATAAGTCCCGTCGTTCATCGAAGCCACCGTCCAGTTAATATCTGAGATGTTATTCGATTTACAGGCTTCTACAAGTTCCTTAGAAGTTTTTTCATATTCATTCATCATAGATGGTTTTACCTGGTCTTCATGAACCCAGAAAGCCTGGTTGGGACCCTGCTGAGCACTCATGCCCAGAGCCAAGCCAACAATAAACAGAAAACTGGTTAGTCTACTTTTAATTTTCATAATTAGAATATTTGAATTAGTTATTAATAAATGTCACCACACATCAGGCAGGTAAAGGTTGAATGGATAACCATTCAGTTAAGGGTAGGGCGGTCAAAATTTAAAATATCAGAGTTTATTTTCCCGGGATAGGCCAGCGGTAACTTTTCGTCACTCGCCACTTACCATCGATTTTTTCGGCAATATTCACTACTTCCAGTAGCACCGTCTCATCTTCAGTATCCAGATCTAAAAAAACCTTGTCGTGATAAAAAAGAACACCATCAGCCAATTCATCTTCAGAGATGTTTTCAAACTTTATTTCAGCCTTGTTTTTTTCAAAGAATTGATCATATAATCCTTTGATCTCACTGGTCCCGGTATACAACGTTCCATCTATATGATGTATGGTAGCATCATCGGCATACATTTTCAGGATAACCGGAGTGTCAGAATTTTTTAAGGCCGTTATATAACCGTTTCTTAATTTTTCAAGTTCCTTGTTGCCAGACTGGCCCAGGGTGGTTCCAACGATAAAGACACTAATGCAAATGCAAAGAATTAAATTTTTCATGGTCTTATTTTTTATTTAAGTATGAAAGATCCTGTCTTATAAAACCCGTAACTGTTTCTCTTTCTGGAAATATTTTCTCGATCTCATCAATCAACTCCTGGCGTTTTTCACCAAGAACTTCATCATTCTTTTTCATTTTCATTTCCAGATCCTCGGGACTTTTCGCGGAAACAGCTACCATATAATAATTGCCCATAGTACCAAATCCACTCTTGTAGAGACGGTAGTGCAGGTTAGAATTTTTATCTTCATATATCTTTTTAGCTTTTTTCGCCAGTTCCTCAGCCTGATCTTCCTTACCCGGTGGTATGTGATAATAGATAAGTGCCCTGTAGTCTTCACCTTCAGGCGTTTGTGTCATTCCATCTGGCATATAAGATAATTCCTTATCCAGTCTAATAATATAATCTCCGTGCTTAGTATAGGTATCATCGTATGCGTCAAACATTTTTTTGTATTCTTCATCTCCCATTTTTTTCTGAAGATCTGCAAAGGGATTTTTATCAAGTTCGGCCATATTATCAATGGCAGTTAGATACATAAGCCTGCCTTCATCTCCGGCAAATGCGAGCCATTCCATATCCATATTATGCTGGGTGGCGAGTTTCACCATATTCTTGTCTGCTTCATGGTGTTTTTCTATCATATCCTTTTTTACATGGTCTTCATGTACTACGAACATTTGATAGCGGTCACTTTGAGAAAAGGAAGTAAATCCCATAAAAAGCAAGGCGAAAATTGCTGTAAAAAGTGTTTTAATTGATTTCATTGGTCTCATCTTTTGGTTAATAAAGATGGAATTTAGGAAGTATAACTCTCTTGAAATCAGTTTAATGGACAGACGGGCCTTAAAATTTTCCGAAAGGGCATATAATTTTACCGAAGCTAAAATTTTGTTAAAAGAAGTCTTCTTATTCCGGCAGAGGAGGTTAAATTACCTGTAAGTGCTTGAAAAGCTCTGGTCTCATATTTTTACTTAACGGAAGTGAATGCGAATTTATCACTACATGATTGCCCCCAATTTCATCGATATGAGATATGTTCGCTATATAGGAGCGGTGAATCCTGAGAAATCTTTTATCAGAAAGTTTTTCGTCTACTTCCTTGAGTGTGGTGACCAGGAGATACTTACGGTCCTTAGTATAAACCTTACAGTAGTTACGGTCTGCCTCGATATAATGAATGTCGTTTAAAGAAATGCGCACCATTTTATCATTATGGCGAACAAAAATGCGGTCTTTTAAAATACAGTGTGCACTTTCTTTGTAGATCTCGCCGTTTTGTCCCGGCTTATTTTTTTTCAGTGAATCTTTAACCTCTTTCTGCAACCTTTTTTTTCGTGATCTTAAAGATTTAGGAATGATCCTGTCCAGAGTGTCTGCAGTTCGTTTGTTAAAATAAACCACAGGTGAGCTGGTTTTTTTATTTTCTATTCTATTGGTTTCAATTCCGTTCAACTGTCCTTTTAATTGATCATCTAAAAGAATAAGATCAGGAACCTCCTGCTCCAGAAAGTGTAAGGCATCTTTGGCCCTGGAAAAAATACCGGTGATATTATAACCCAGACGGTTCAATTGCAGAGATAATCGCGCAGCAATGGGAATATCATTTTCAACAATTATAATTTTTTCAGGCCTGGCCATGCAGTAAATTTTTATAAAGATACTGAAACTATTGAAAATCAATAAGGTAGATGTTACATTCTTCTTTTACTGCTCTTTGGATGCACCGGATAAAAGGAAGGCATGGTGAGATGATATTTTACCGCAACCAGCCTGATGCTAATAACCGTAAGTGAGGTAACCAGGTATATAACGTCTGCATTCACACCAAGATCATACAGGGTTACATAAGCAAGTGCTCCTATTAAGCAGGCCGTGGCGTAGATCTCTTTTCTAAAGATTACCGGGATCTCATTACAAAGAATATCCCTTATTACTCCACCAAAAGTTCCGGTCATGGCGCCAAGCGCCACAGAGATTATAGGATCCAGGTTATTCTGTATTCCTACTTCTACTCCCGTAATAGTAAAAACTCCCAGCCCAATGGTATCGAAGAGAAAAAGTGATTTTTTGAGATAATTCAGTTTATTTCTGAAAACAATGGCAAAAATGGTAACTATACCTATAAGGTAAACGTACACTGTGTTCTGCATCCATGAAACCGGGGTATTGCCAATTAATATATCCCTTACGGTTCCACCTCCAATAGCGGTAACGAATGAAATTATAAATATTCCAAAAAGATCCAGTCGCCGGTTCATTGCTGAAAGGGCGCCAGATATGGCGAACGCTATGGTTCCCAATATATCCAGTATGTTGAACAAACTCAATTCCATACTTGGCAAAGGTAATTTTATCTTTTAAATTTGCTCTGGCCAGAAGAAAATTCTGCCTATGATTCTATTGGTTTATTAACAAATAAAGGATCTTAATAACAACAGGTGTAAGTTTTCCAGGAAACTGCCTACTTTTATACAGTGAAAAACGAACAAGATGAGTGATACTACAGAAAGAATAAAATGTTTGATTATAGGCTCGGGACCTGCCGGGTATACGGCGGCGATCTATGCTGCCCGTGCAGATCTTAAACCGGTAATGTATACCGGTCTTGAACCGGGCGGTCAACTTACCACTACTACTGAAGTGGATAATTTTCCGGGGTATCCTCAGGGAATTGATGGACCTAAGATGATGATGGATCTGCAGGAACAGGCAGAGCGTTTTGGTACCGAAGTTAGAATTGGAATGGTCACCGAAGTGGATTTCTCCAAAGAATTTGGTGGTATTCATCGTGTTTGTGTAGATAACAATAAATGGATCGAAGCTGAAGCCGTTATTATTTCTACCGGCGCAACAGCTAAATATTTGGGTCTTCCAAGTGAGCAAAGACTTAGAGGTGGTGGAGTTTCTGCCTGTGCGGTCTGTGATGGATTTTTCTATAAAGGTCAGGATGTGGCTATAGTTGGTGGTGGAGATACTGCCGCTGAAGAGGCTACCTATCTGGCTAATATTTGTAATAAAGTAACCATGCTGGTGCGCAAGGACTATATGAAAGCATCCAAAGCAATGCAGCATCGTGTTGAAAATACCAAGAACATAGACCTAAGATATAATACTGAAGTTGACGAATTACTTGGAGAACAGGTGGTAGAAGGCTTAAGAATGGTGAATAACCAGACAGGGGAGAAGGAAGAAATTAAGATTACCGGATTTTTTGTAGCCATTGGACATAAACCAAATACCGATATTTTCAAGGATTGGCTGGATATGGATGAGACAGGTTATGTCATCACCGAAAATAAATCTACCCGAACCAACATTCCTGGAGTATTCGCCTCTGGTGATGTGCAGGATAAAATTTACCGTCAGGCTGTTACTGCAGCAGGTACAGGATGTATGGCAGCACTAGATGCTGAAAGGTATCTTGCAGAAATTGAAACCGAAGAGGATATTGAAAGACCTCAAACCAGGCCTGAGACCGTATAGATCAGCTTCTGAAAAATTAAAAATCCCGCATTTCGCGGGATTTTTTGTTTCTGTTACTAAAACCTAATTGTCGGTTTTCACTTTAACTTCACCATCGTCTATTTTTACCTTAGATTCGGCTCCGCTGGCACGGTCAACTTTCTTTTTGTACTCCCCGTTATCTCTTTTGATCTTGATCTCGTCACCTTCAGGGGTTTCAATTTTTATTTTGTCACCACCATCTTTAACTTCCACCTTATTATCAGGATCTTCCATCATTTGCTGAACTTCCGATCTTTCGCTTTCTTCGTTTTCCGCATTTCTGCAGGATTCAAACCCCAGGCTTAGTACCAGTAAAAACAAACTGCTTTTAAATAAGTATTTCATAGTCTATTTAAATTTACTCTCGCAACCGCTCCCAGAAATAATTGGTTATAATAGGTTTGGTGCTTTGAAATTATATAGTAAAATTATCTATTTCGGTGATCATCAGTTACTATTTTTGAAAACTTTAGCAATCCGCATCTTTAATTAAAAATACCCTTGCCAAATTCCTTTTTAGCAATAACTGCTTCATCTTCAAATTCCAGGAGGTTAACCACCGGCTTGTTGTAGACATCTATCTCACTTTTTCCCTTTGCTCTCACATTCAGGGTGTCACTAACATTCACCCTGACCTCAGAATTCCCCTGGCTGAGCACTTCAGCCTTTATACTACTTAGGTTCTCCCCGTCAAATTTAGAAGATTGGTCTGCCCGCAGGTTCAATTCAGTTATTTCGCCTTCGATCCTGGCCGAAGCTTTTTCGTAAATATCAACATTAAAGATGCTGGCATTGACCAGCGCCTTTAGATCTGAAGATTGGTTCAGCTGAAAATTCACATTTTCAGATGTTATATTCAATTCGGCTTTTGCTCCATCTCGATGAATAAGATCGAAATTCTTTGCTTTCAGGGTAATGTAAGCCTTGGAATCTCCACTGGTTTCTAATCTGAAATCTTCCAGGTTGAGGTCTTGCAGCGAACTGAATTCTACTTTGCCTTCCAACATGATCCTCTTTAGTGTATCAGCGTAAGTGATCTTTAATTCCTGGGATTTTTCCCGTGCAAATTCTTTGAATGGTTTGATGTAAAGTATACCGTCAACAACATCGGTTTTGATAAAGTCATGCAAATTGTCGTCTGCTTTGATCTCCACCTGGGGCCTTGAACCCCTTAGGATCTCGATCTTAAATTCTCCGCTGGCTTCAATGGAGTGGAAGGAGCTAAGGTCGTACTGTTCGGTTTTGACATTTCTGCTGCCTTTGATTTTGTCCTGGGCCACACAGTAGCATGATATTATAAGTAATAATAAAGGTAGTTTTTTTAACATGTATCGGGTTTAGTTCATATCAAATATAACAAAAGCCCCCAATTGGAGGCTTTTGCTTTTTTTAGTTAAGATTCCAGTCTCTGCTGTTTTTTCTCGAGGCTCTGAAATATCTCTAAAGATTCTTTCTGGAACTCGTATTGAGCTGTCTTTGGTTCTTCTATCTGGTTAGCAGATAAAAGCCCCATTATAAAACCAATTACAAGATTTACGAGCGCACCCATGATTAATTGTTTTTCTGAATTCTTCCGCTTTCAATTTTTAAACGATCACCGTCACGGTCTTTTACTTCTACCCCTTCATCGTTAATTTTGATATTCAATTCCTCTCCATTAACGTCGATCCTGGCATTAAAATCATCGCTGGTATCCATATCATCGCGATCTTCTGTCCAGTTGTTGTCATCATCGTCCCAGCTATCTAGAGGGCAATCTTCACAACGGGTTTCATTTTCCAGTATCTGAAGATAATGACCTTCCTCACCACTAATTAAAATGTCTCCGTAAGATTCATAATTTCGATGAAATGTTGAAGTGTTTTCATCTGCAAAAAGCGTTGAACCTTCCGGCAGGTAAACCGTGACCTGTATTTCCTGGTCGCGGTAACCATAGCTGGATTCTGTAGTAAAGTAACTATCCAGTAATAGTTCATTACCAATGAGGCTGGTGGAATATTCTATATTTCCTGCTCTTTCTTTTGCATCCTGAAAATCTTTTCCTTCAGCAGACTTCAGGATTTCGATCTTCCCCAGGGAATCCTTGGTAGATTTCACAATAAGCCTGATATCGTTGCCAACGATGACCTTTTTATTATCATCAAAAGCTAGTCTGAAATCTGAGCTTTTCCATGTTTTCCCGGTAAGCTCATTATTATGTCTCATTCTAAGGAAAACAGTGTCATTGGGGGTGATCGCAAGCCTTTCAGTATTGGCAACTTCACCGTCAAAAGCTCTATTGGTGGCCTGGCTTACTCCAACTACAGACAGGCCTATGATAGAAAATAACCATAATCCCAGTAATGTAAGCAGCGCAATTCTACCAATAGATTTGAGGTTCTTGACCAGGATCTTCAATCCTAGAACGAACAGGAAGAAGAAAGGTATACCCACCGCAAAAAATACCAGTAATGAAATAAGCCAGATAGGAGCACCGCTGTTCACCACATCGATATAATCTGTCCATGGGGCGTCAATTATACCAAATGTACCTATAGCGAACAAGCCAACAAAAAGACCTATAAGCGTGGATCCGGCAATAAGTAATAACATAATGCCTACGAATTTTACAAATAGTTTCAGACAGAACTTGATAATATTACCAAGGGTTGTAGCTGCAGAGCTGGCACCGGCGCTGGCCTGCTTACCATATTTCTCATAGTCTACATTTTTTATACTATCTGAAACCTCGTGAAAACCCTCACGTATCTTTTTCTCGATATTGCTGACGGTTACCTCCTCTCCGCGCATAGCCAGTTTATCTGCTGTGCTTTTAGCTTCAGGAACAAAGATCCAGAAAGCAATATATATCAGGATAAATGCCCCACTGGAAAATATGGTAAGCAATACCCAAAGCAATCTAACCCAGATGGCTTCAATTCCAAGGTAATGTCCCAATCCCGATGAAACTCCACCTACATAACCATTTTCAGGATCACGGAATAATCGTTTTCCAACGGTTTTAGTGGTTTTGGTTCTTTTAGGTTCATCTTCGAAGATTTCCTCATCTACCATATAATCTTCGGGTTGCCCCATGATAGTGATGACTTCTTCTACTTCTTTTATGCTGATCACCTGACGGTCATTTTTGATCTTTTCATTAAATAATTCAGCAATACGAGCTTCGATGTCTGAGATGATCTCATCCCGACCCTGCGTATTCGAAAATGAATGCCTTATTGCTTCCAGATATCGTTGAAGTCTGGCATAGGCATCCTCATCTATATGAAAGAAAGTGCCGGCAAGATTTATATTTACTGTCTTATTCATGGTTTTTCTTTTTTTGAGTGGTTACGATATTCACTGCAGATTGCAGTTCTTCCCAGGTTCCTGTTAATTCCCTGAGAAATATTTTTCCTGTTTCGGTAAGCCCGTAATATTTTCTTGGTGGCCCGCTGGTAGATTCTTCCCACCTGTAATTGAGAAGTCCTGCATTTTTCAGCCTGGTGAGAAGGGGATAAATGGTTCCTTCCACTACCAGTAGCTTTGCGTCTTTTAAAGTGTCCAGAATCTCTGCCACATAGGCGTCTTCGTCCCGTAAAACCGAGAGAATACAGTATTCCAGTACACCCTTACGCATTTGGGCTTTTGTATTTTCAATCTTCATAGTGTTTGTTTTTGGGTGTCATTAAACTGTTCATTTTCTGATTGATTAAATTGATGATTAGTGTCGTCTGGATTTTCCAGACTTAAAAAATTGATGGTTAGGGGATAATTGTATAACTGGCCTTCACTGGCTTTAATACTTGCGTTGATGACCGCAAACAGCTCCAGTATAAAAAGACCTAATAAAATTATTCCCAGTAACCCTGCAATGATGAAAAAGGGCAGGGCATCTGCAAAATTTTCGATCACAAAGGAATCCACTTCAAAGAAGTGAGGCTCCCCAATGGCGAACTTCATCCCAAAATATATAAATGTTGCTATACCTATCGCTATTATGAAAACGCTGTAGAGAAACATGCTAATCTGGAAATTCAGAGCATTTCTTCCGTGATGATCTACAAACGAATCCTTTTTACGGGATAACCATAACAGCATGGGAAAGATGAAGTTCCCAAGCGGAATGAAATATTTTGTGAATACCGATAGATGAAGTATGGTAGTCAAGGTTGTGTTCTTATTGATGGTTTCTGTGTTCATTTTTTTAGTTCGTTATAATTGGATTGACCTTAAAAGAATATGGCGGTGAGCAAATAGATGTATATAAATGCTACGGCCAGATAGAGCTGCGGTTTGGTGAATGTAGATGTTTCGTTTTTTGAAAGATCCATGACCCTGATGTGAGATGATTTTTTCATGATGATTTAATTGATGAGTTTATAACCTATTAGATTCTTATACAAATATATATCTAAAAGAAGGTATTATGCAACACATAGTACTGAAAATTAACAAAAAATTAAGAATTGAAGGACGGTATTTATTTCTTACTTTTATGGAGAATTGAATCAAAAACCTAATAAATGAAGCTATCCCCGTCAAAATTGAACTCCTTCCTGATGTTGAAATTACCAAGTGCCTGGTTATGTGGAGTAAGGGTAAAACATATAAATCAAACCGAATGTATAGTTGGGGTAAAACATCGCTGGATAAATCAAAATCCTTTCAACTCCATGTATTTTGCAGTTCAGGCAATGGCTGCAGAGCTTAGTACAGGCGCATTGGTGATGAATAAGATCCAGGAGTCTGAAAAAAAGATCTCCATGCTTGTGGCACAGAATAAAGCAGTATTCACCAAAAAAGCTACCGGTAGAATCAAATTCACCTGTTATGACGGGCACAAAGTAAAGGAAGCCCTTCAGCGCACCCTCGATAACGGAGAGGGACAAACCTTTTGGATGAAATCTGTTGGAATCAACGAGGATGGAGTAGAAGTAGCTGTATTTGAATTTGAATGGACAGTAAAAGCTAAAAGCCCCAGGCAATAAGTGATTTGTTGAGGGCTTTATTAACCATAAGTGAATTATCAAATTTTTAAAGCTAACCACTTTAATCTAAAACTTAAAATATGAATGCACACGAAATAGACTACGAGATTTTCGGAGAGGAAATGCAGTATGTGGAGCTCGAACTGGATCCTCACGAAGCTGTTGTGGCTGAAGCCGGTAATTTCATGATGATGGATAATGGTATTAAAATGGATACCATTTTTGGCGATGGCTCCAAAAAGGACGAAGGATTTCTGGGCAAGGTCCTTGGTGCCGGTAAACGCCTCCTAACAGGAGAAAGTCTTTTTATGACCATTTTTTCTAACGAAGTACAGGGTAAGAAAAAAATAAGTTTTGCTTCACCATATCCCGGGAAGGTGATCCCTATTGATCTTACCAGGTTTAATGGCAAATTCATCTGCCAGAAAGATGCCTTTCTTTGTGCTGCGAAAGGAGTTTCTATAGGGATTGAATTCAGTAAAAAACTTGGAAGAGGTTTTTTTGGAGGTGAAGGATTTATCATGCAAAAAGTAGAAGGTGACGGAATGGCTTTTGTGCATGCCGGAGGAACTATGGCAGAAAAAGTATTACAATCCGGTGAGAAATTGAAAGTAGATACCGGTTGTATCATTGGCTTTACGCAAACCGTAGATTATGATATAGAATTCGTGGGAGGAATCAGGAATACCCTTTTTGGCGGCGAGGGATTGTTCTTTGCAACCTTAACCGGGCCGGGTACGGTTTACATCCAGTCACTACCTTTTAGCCGACTGGCTAGCAGGATACACCAGGCTGCACCACAGGGTGGAGGTAAAGATAAAGGCGAAGGCAGTATCCTTGGTGGGATTGGCGATGTTTTAAGCGGTGATAATCGTTTTTAGAATTGTTAAAATTTTAATTTAATTGTTAAAACAGAATGGGATTCCTATATTTATAAGGCGTAAATGATATCTGCCTATAGTAAAGCTTTACTTGTTTTATCAATTTAACCCAATTTAAATCAACTTCAAATTATGGCGCGAGCGATGTTTGAATACACCAAAACTGTACTTGCCAAGGTAAGTTTTGATGCTAATTTGTTCTGCAGGGAAGTTAAAAAAGCTATTCAGAGATTACTTCCTCACGAAATCGAGGAATTAAGATTGTGGATAGTAGACCTAACCAAACAGAATCCAGAATTGAATCAATGTTTAATTTATTTAAATACTTAGAAAAAAAAAGCGGCTTTTAGCCGCTTTTTTTAATTGGTAGTATATTCTTTCTTTTTATTGAGAGGGCTTATGATCTTTACATTCTGAAAGGTGATCGCACCTTTTACCACGCCGGCAATAGTGCTTCTTATCGCTTCAATGATTTGCATCTTCAGTTCACTTCTGTTATAGATAAGGCTTACTTCCCTCGCTGGTACGGGATCTTTGAACATTTTCAGGTTCTTTTTTTCTGCTTCTTTGAGATCCAGCGTATGTAAGTAGGGTAGAAGCGTCATTCCCAGTCCCTCATTGGCAAGTTTGATCAGGGTTTCAAAACTTCCACTTTCCAGTTGCAACTGGTCATCACCATAATCTCTGGATGCCTTACATAAATTAAGGATACCATCCTTAAAACAATGCCCGTCTTCCAGCAATAAAATCTTATTAATGTCCAGATCCTCTACAGTTATTTTATTTGATTCTATGGTATCAAAGGCAGAAGGGATATAGGGTACAAAAGGTTCATAATAAAGAACATTCTCTTTAATTCCTTCAATTTCCAGGGGTGTCGCTGCAATCGCCGCATCCAGATGTCCTTCCTTTAATTTATCCAGAATGGCCTCTGTATGAAGTTCCTCGATCTTAAGTTTTACCTTGGGATATTTTTTTATAAAACTACCAATGAACATTGGTAATAATGTTGGCATTATGGTTGGGATCACGCCCAATCTAAAAACCCCACCGATGAAGCCCTTCTGCTGATCGACGATATCCAGGATGCGGTCGCTTTCGTTTACAATATTACGCGCCTGTTGAACAATTTTTTCACCTACTTCTGTGAGCTGGATAGGTTTTTTGGTACGATCAAAAATAGTAACCTCCAGCTCGTCCTCCAGTTTCTGGATTTGCATGCTTAAGGTGGGTTGGGTAACAAAAACCTTTTGGGCAGCCTTGGTAAAGTTTTTATGCTCGGCTACGGCAAGTACGTAATGAAGCTGGGTAATAGTCATGTGAACTGATTTGCTATTACAAAGGTATAAGTTTTTCTTATATTAAAGGAGAATTAACTTAGTTTTACCTATTGAAAAACCCTTCCGGATAAGGAAGGGTTTTAAATAGATAAGCATCAAACTGTTCAACTGTTTTTTGATAATGTCATTTCGAAGAATTGCATCCATTCTCCCTGCCGGTTAAATTCACCTTTTTCATACCATCGTCCTTCCTCGTCGATACTGATAATGTAACGAACATTTTGGTTGGGATACCAGTAGAATACGTCATCTTTGAGCTCAGCTTTAAAGTTTCCTTTCATTCCATTCTGCAAGTATGACTGGAATTCATATTCTCCGGTCTCCTTATTGCTGGTAATGATGGCCATCGCATTATGGATCAGTTTTCCATCAGTATATCCTTTACCTTCGATCAAAATTGCGGTGCTGTCTAATTTATACTGAACCTTTTCTGTTTGCTCAAAAGAATGCTTTACTCCATCAGGAGAAATTCTCCAACCATTGCCTTCCCATTCTCCAATAATGAAATATAGATCCACGATTTTTGACTGTGTTTCAAGGTCTGTCTCAAAGGATTGAGCTTGCAGGTTTTGAAGAGCGATAAAGCCAAAGAAAAAAAGAAAGATTACAGGTTTCATAATATTGGTGGTTTTGATTAAAATCTGATTTCCAGCTGTTTTGGGGTTCCGTCAAAATCGAATTTGGAATCTTCCCATACCGGTGGTCCATAGCTCATGCCATTTCCGCTGGAACCGTAATTTTCCAGAGGCATTCCGTTGGTATCAAAATCCATTTTCTTATTGTCATTTTTATCGTGCATCACCAGGATGGCATAAGTACCGTGAGGGACATCTTCAAAATGGGCGACTGCCTTTCCATCTATTATATCTGCGCTAACGGCAAATTCCGGTTCTGCTTTCATAAAAGTTTCTGCAGAATAAAGTCCAAATACCACACTTCCTTCTGTTCCCGATACATTCGGCACAGTTGCGCTGATATTTCCTGAGGTTCCTGTTTGAGCCTGTACTAAAGCTCCTAATAACATGGCTGCTAAAACGGCGATTGTCTTCATAATTTTAATGTTTTTTGATTATGAAACAAACTTAAGGTCATAGCAGATTTTTTAGAAAATGATCTAACCCAACTGTAGAATCTTTAAACTGAACTGTAAAATTTCAAAGAAGTCCGCGCGATTTGATTTCCAAATATTTATTAATGGTATTGATACTTAGCTCTTCAGGTTTGGTGAGAATCGTTTGAATTCCATGTCGCTGTAGCTCTTTGGCCATTAAGGATTTATTATGCGCAAATTCTTCAGCTACGGTTTGATGTGCACTCTCGCTAATATTTGAAGGATTAATCCCGGTTAATTTTGTGATCTCGGTGTTTTCAAAAAAAATGACCACCACCAGGTGTTGTTTGGCAAGCGCCTTAAGAAAAGGCAGTTGCCGTTCTAACCCGGTCATATGTTCAAAATTGGTGTAAAGCATCAAAAGGCTTCGGTGGGTTATATGTTTTTTAACCCGCGAATAGAGCAAACTATAATCTGTATCATGAAATCCCGTATCCACCTTGTACAAAGCTTCCATTAATAGGTTTAGCTGGCTTAGCTTTGAACTCGCTTTTTGAAGATGCCCTATCTTATTTGAAAACGAAAGCAGTCCTACTTTATCCTTTTTCTTGAGGGCGACGTTAGAGAAAGCGAGGCTGCTGTTTATTGCATAATCCAGAAGGCTAAGGCCTTCAAATGGCATTTTCATCACGCGACCACAATCGATAACAGAATATACCGGTTGAGATCTTTCATCCTGAAATTGGTTTACCATCAGGTTTCCCTGCTTAGCTGTGGCTTTCCAGTTTATGGTTCTTACATCATCACCGCGCACATATTCTTTGATCTGCTCAAACTCCATAGTGTGACCAATCCGTCTTATCCGTTTGATCCCATGCAGGCTGATCTTCTGGTCAAGGGCTAGAAAATCCAGTTTTTTCATCTGAATAAAGGAAGGATAGACCTTTACCTGCTGATCTTTATTGAAGACGAACCTCCTTTTTGCGAGTTTGAACGGAGTGGAAATATAAATGTTTAGTTTTCCGAAAGTATATTCACCTCTTTTTAATGGCTTTAGTTCATATTCAAAGGAGTTGCTGCTATAGGCGGGAAGCGGTATAGTTTTTAAAAAATCTCTTTTTTGAAATTGCACCGGGATCTCATCGATCACTTCACTATAGACCCGAAAACCATAATTATTTGCAATACTTATTTTGACACTATTTAAGTCTGAATTAGAGAATTTTTCGGGCAGAGACCTGTCTGCTTTAATTCCCCGGCCCCGGTAAAGGCTTATGATATCAAGTATGGTTAGAACGAGAATAATTACCGCTAGAACCCAGGTAAAACTGTATAAAGGGTTGAACCAGAAAGAGATCAAAAAAAGTATGGAAATAGCGAATAAGCTATTAAAAAGCCTTTTTCCAAAATATAATGATCTTAAGAATTTTAGCACTAGCGTGGAATTTCGACAGATTGCGTGATCATATCTATTACCGAAGATGCAGTCATTCCTTCCATTTCCCGATCTGGCGAAAGAATCAGTCGGTGCGCCAGTACGGGTTTCAGTGAGTTCTTAATGTCCTCAGGGATTACAAAGTCCCTCCCATTAACCGCCGCAAAGGCTTTGGCTGCATTCATTACGGCAATAGAAGCCCTGGGGCTGGCACCCAGATAAAGGTGAGGATGTTTCCTGGTTTTATGAATGATTTCTGCGATATAATTCAGCAGTTTTTCTTCTATCAATATTTCATGGATCTGTCCCCTGAGCCTGGCTATGGTTTCTGGAGTAAGTACTGCCTCGATCTCTGTCTCTGGTAATTTACCTTTTCTTTCGTGATGGGTTTTAAGAATCATTACCTCGTCTTCAAAATCTGGATAATCTACCTCGATCTTAAAGAGAAAACGATCCAGCTGGGCTTCGGGCAGGGCATAAGTACCTTCCTGTTCAATGGGATTCTGGGTGGCAAGAACCATGAAAGGCTCCTCCATTTTATACATTTTTCCATCTATGGTCACCTGTCTTTCTTCCATCACTTCGAATAACGCTGCCTGGGTTTTGGCCGGAGCACGATTAATTTCATCGATAAGAATGATATTTGAAAATACCGGACCTTTTTTGAATTCGAAATCTGAAGATTTCATATTGAAAACCGAGGTTCCCAGGACATCACTGGGCATAAGGTCTGGTGTGAATTGTATCCTGCTGAAATTTGTTTTTAAGCATTTGGCGAAGAGCTTAGCCGTAATGGTTTTGGCCACACCCGGAACCCCTTCGATAAGGACATGTCCATTGGATAGTAAACCTACCACGAGTAATTCTACAAATTTTTCCTGTCCCACGATGACCCTGGAAAGCTGATCTTTTAATTTGTTCACAGAGGCTTTGAGATCGTCCAGAGGAATTCTGTTTTCGAAATTTATACCCCCATTATGATTGGTGTCCTGATTTTCCATTTTTGTTTTTAAATGTATTTATATGTTTTGCCAGTCTAAAAAAATCCTCTTTGCTATTTTCATTTTTCTCCCTGAAATTGTGGATTTGTTCAAACAGCTTTTTGGTTTCTTCAATACTATGTTCGCTTTTTACAGCAAGGTCTTTATAGAACTTTTCGTTGATTACAGAGGTGTCAATTCTATATTGTTTACGAATAAACTCCAAAAAAAGGGAGATCTTCTTTAGCCCAAGTTCGTGAAATTTCTTTTGTTCCAGATAAAGTTGGGATATGGTTTCAGTAAATTCAAAAGATTTGTTCGCAGGAGGATCTACTACGGGAATACTTCGTTGTTTTCTTTTTCCTTCAAATAAAACGAAAAGGATCCCTGAGATTATAATGAAGTAATAGGCCCATTTTAATGGACGATTATTCAGCAGAATATAAAGAGGTGAGGAAAAAAAGCTTTTGCCAGATTTGTAGTAGGCATCCCATAAAATTTGATTGCCACGCAAGTAAGCTAATAGAGCTTCAGTATAACTATAATTCGTTCCATCCAGTAGAAAATAATTACTAAAGGCTTGAGGGGTGGTATGCAGAAATATCTCTCCTTTTCCAAAATCTGTTTTTATGAAATTGATCTTTGCTTCTAATTCTTTTTCTTCAAAAGCAGCGGTACCAAGAACAACACTTTTAGTGGTATCTATCTTTTTAAAATAGACGGCAGGTAGATCATGGTCAAATACCCTGGCTTTTTTCAATTTAAGATCTTTATTTACCAGATTGAGTCCGGGCCGGGTTTTAAAACCGTCTGAACTTATATAGGAAGCTGTCTCGAAATTCAGCGTATCACTCAAAGGTGTTCCAAAATTATATGCAGATATAAAAATTCGATTGCCATCAGAAACCCATTGAAGTAAATCCCTGAGTTCGTTCCTGTCAAAATCTACGTAGTCATTCAGGAAAAAATAAGTGCCACTATCGGGAGAACTATTTAAATATTCATAAGGAGGTATCCTGAGATTTTTGATAGCCTGGGTCTCTTTCCAGCTTTCATAAAATACAAATGCTCCCAGAGGGATCTTATCTTTAGCGGTAAAACTCGGGGTCCAGTTTATGGGCTCGGGCTCTGTGCTTTCCAACCAGGCTAGGGAAATTACCAACAGAAGAAAAAGGGCGAAAGCGGTCTTATAGGTTTTATTCATGTGATTTAGAATTTAAAACCTGTTCCATTCTTAAAAATCCTTTCTCTATATATCTATAATCAGATTCTGAAACCGCAAAGCTTCCATACCAGATAAATTCATACAACTTGGTGATCTCTGAAAAATGCTTACGTATTCCTTTATTTTTTATCTCGTCGAAATAATCCTTATTTGTCTTCTGGTACTCGTAGGTTATATGATGCAGTTCGTCTAATTTGCGCAATTCATTGAGATAATAATAGCGAACTGCCAACCTGTAGCTCCCTTCTTTTACAGCAATGGAAATCAAAGCAGCCAGATCTTCGTGTCTTACCAGGTCCTCTTCTTCAGATAAAAACACCTCGCTTTCCTTAGGGCTGGAAAGTATTTTTGCGCCGGGATTCAACCGTGAAAAAAGCCAGATGATCAAACCTGATAGAATTAGAAGAAGTATAAAGGGTAAAATATTAATAAAAAAAGATAGGGCAGTGCCCGGATCATAATCACCGAAAAGCCAATTAAGGAATTCATGATATTTGGAGGAGACCCATCTTTTGAACCTTGTCCACCAGGAATCATTTTCTACTGATTCTAAATATTCAAATTCTTTTTGATCTCGATAACCTGCGATCTTTTCAGCATCAAATTCGAGTGGAACCAGACCCTGAGCCTCATCATATAAAATTTCCTGTTCTACTTTCAGCGAATCATGAACCTGCGAGTAAAAACTACCGCAGGCCAGGAAAAACAGAATGACAGGTAATACTTTTTTCAAGGTCAATTATTATTTCCAAGGTTTTGAATGGTCTCATAGGTACCCGTGAAATTTTGCTTTTCATTCAGATTAAAATAGACAAAAGCGACTCCTATAGGGGTAATGCTATAGATAATATACTGAACTACAGAGGTGAATACATTAATAATAATGTAGCCGGGACCAAAAAGTTCTGAAGTAGAGGTTCCCTCTGTCGCTACCACGAATGCGCGAAAGACAAAATATAAGATTGCCGGTAGCTGGAAAACCAGACTAATAAGATATACGATGATCCCGATACATAATAAAGTAGCAAAGGTCATCCACCAGTTTTCTTTGACCAGTTTAAATGATTCTGATATACTTTCTGAAACACCTGTTCTTCTAAAAACAAGTACCGCCGTAGTAAGGCTTAAGGGTACAAACAGATAAATCCCCGGAAAAATAAAGAAGATCATACCCGCAAATATGAGTAACCATGAAATTAAAGTTATTAATAACAACTTACCAAAGTCTTCTTTCATGCCGGTACTAACTTCTGAAGAGATAATTTCTCCACGGTTATTGATATAACTTAAAATGATGTGATAAACAGTACCCGTCATTGTAGAGATATAAAGCAAATAGGCCAGAAGCATTAATCCAAGTGCAATAACCACCTGAGAGCCATTGATTCCGTCTGTATCGAACAAGGAATCCCCCAGGGTGGACCAGGTGTAATAGGTAACGGCGGCAATTAGAAGTAGAAATACAGGTCCCACGATCCTGAGCAAAATCTTTCCACAGGCTTTATAATTTTGCCTTATAAACTGAAAAGTGACATTTAAGATTTCTCCCAGCTCCCGCTGTTTTTTAAATTGAATTTGTTCAGGGTTCATTTTTGGGTATTATTTAATAGATATAAAGGATAATAGACATAATAGAAGAGGATAAGCCCCAGAGAAGCCAGGATAATAATAATGGCTGCGATATCTGGCATCCAGGTTAGCCTGGTTACAAATCCTTCCAGAAACCCGGCGATAATAAAAAATGGAATAGTACTTATCACGATCTTTAAGCCATTCTTAATTCCCATGGTAAAGGATCTTAACCTTGTATAGGTGCCGGGGAAGAGCATGCTTTTTCCAACCACCAGGCCGGCACAGCCCGCGACAATAATTACCGCTATTTCTATAGTGCCATGAATCCAGATAGTTCTGGCAGATTCCCAAAGCAATCCCTTCTCAAAGAAAAAATACTGAAAACTTCCCAGCATGATCGCATTCTGCATCAGCATAAAGATAGTACCGATTCCACCCAGTACACCCAAAGAAAATGCCATCAGGGAAACCCGGATATTGTTAATGGTGATACCAAGAAACATGTCTGTTTCGGTCATTTTTTTGTAAACGGCCATGGGATCGTTATTCGCAATATTCTCCAGGGTCATATTCACGTAGGCGTCCCCAAGAATGGTTCTAACAAAAGCCGCATCTGAGGCAGCACTATATGCGCCAATCAGGGTAAAGCCAAGAAAGATTAGAAAACTTAGAAGCAATTGTTTCTGGAACTTATGAAACTCAAGGGGGAATTCTTTTGTGTAAAAGGTGATAAACCTGTTTCCGGATTCTTTTTTGGTACGAAATATTTTTTGATGGGCTGCAGAAGTCAATCCATTTAAATACCGGGTGGTATTAGATTTAGGATAAAAGGTTTTGGAATAGCTCAGATCATCGCTTAATGAGACATAAATGTTCGAAATCTGGCCGGGGGATAGCGTTTTATTATTTTGCAGGAGGCTTTCGTACTTAACCCATTTATCTTTATTTTGCCTGACGAAAGCAGCCTCGCGCATCTTTAATTGAATAAAACCCAAAGTAACATATTTAATGGATAATTTTCAAATTGAAACCGCTCAAAATATAAGTATTCAACAGAATGTAGCGGGAATAGGGGAGCGTATCCTGGCTTTCATTGTGGATTTGGTAATTCTAATAGCTTATAATGTATTCAGTTTTCTGATTATTGCCGGGATAAAAGAGGATAACGGAAGTTTAATGATGTACTATCTGGTACTGGGACTGCCAACATTTCTTTATTATCTAATGTGGGAAACTTTTTGGGATGGAAGAACTCCGGGTAAAGCTTTGTTGAAGATCAGAGTAGTAAGAAAAGACGGTTCAAGGCCACAATTTTCAAATTTCCTCATAAGATGGTTATTAAGAATTATAGATATAAGTCTAACCAGCGGTGGATTGGCCGTAGTCACCATCTTACTTAACGGTAAGGGGCAAAGATTAGGAGATATCGCTGCGGGAACTACGGTGATTTCAGAGAAACAAACTATAGGAATAGAAAACTCCCTTGGAGTTGACCTTCCAGAGAATTACCAGCCAAAATACCCGCAGGTAACCATTCTAAGTGATAGCGATATCCAGGAGGTTAAAAATCTTTATCAGCAGGCCAGAAGAGCGGGACAACATCATATTATCCTATCCCTGAGCAAAAAACTAACTGAGCTAATGGATGTGACCTCAGATGAAAAACCCCTCGACTTTGTACAGCGGGTGATCAATGATTACAACTATTTTACCCGTCATTAATTAATCCAGAACCTCAATATCTATTTCAACATTATTTACAGGCCATTCTGACGCACCTGTTTCTACCTGGGCAATCCTTTCTGCCACGTCCATACCGCTAATAACTTTACCATAAACGGTATGGTCATTATTAAGATGTGGGGTACCAGTCTTATCCATTACGATAAAGAATTCAAAAGGTGAGGAAGCTTTGCTAACATTTTGTTCAGCATATTTCGCGGCAGAAAAAGCACCATAGGTATGTTTGTGGCCTGCCTCAAATTCGCTTGGGATTAAATAATTACCTACATCGCCACGACTACTTGCGGTGATTTGATTGTCTGCATTGCCACCCTGGATCACAAAGCCGGGTGCAACCCGGTGAAAGAAAGTATGGTTGAAATATTCGTTCTTGGCCAGCATAATGAAATTAGCCCGGTGCAGTGGCGTATCCCGGAAAAGCTGTACATCTATATTTCCAAATTTTGTTTTTATCCTGATCCTGGTTTCCTGGTTTTCTTTACCATACTGGGTAAGGGTGGGAATCAATTCTTCCTGGGTGATTGGAAACATTTCGTTCTTCTCGATTTTAGTAACCTTATCTTTAGAGGCGAGTTCGCGTTTTCTTAGTTCAAAAATACTATCCCGTGCACGTTGAATAGAATCCTTTTTTTGCTGAGCTTTTAACGCTTCCTTACTAAGCTCCCCGCCATTTTTAGAGGAAGTTTGCTTATCTTCACAACTTGCGAAAAAAAGAATTGAAAAAATTGCTATTAAAGAAAGCTGTTTGAACATGGAGTTTGAGGTTTTTAAAAACAGGATTTCAAAGTTAAAAAAAATGCAGCTTCCCGGGGAAGCTGCGCATAAGAAACTAGCCCCTTTGCTAAGAATTAAAGAACTGGAGGAACTGGATATTTCCACCAGGAAGCCAGAAAAAGCAGGCGTTATGGCCGTGTTTTATCCTGATATTAATAATGAAACAAGGTTAGTACTAATTTTACGTAAGACCTATAAAGGCGTTCATTCCAACCAGGTTGGCTTCCCCGGTGGAAGAGTAGAGCACACAGATAAGGACCTGCAGGACACTGCTCTGAGAGAAACAGAGGAAGAAGTTGGTATACCCCAGAATGAAATTGAGGTAATAAGGGAATTGACCAGACTTTATATTCCACCTTCCAATTTCTGGGTGCAGCCATATCTTGGATTGCTTCATACAACCCCGAATATGATCGCTCAGGAATCTGAAGTGGAAGAAATTCTGGAGATAAAATTAAGTGAGTTCTTAGATGACGAGAATATTATAACTGAGAATTTGAGTACATCCTATGCCAGGGAAATAGAGGTTCCGGCCTATAGATTAAACGGTCATGTAGTGTGGGGCGCAACGGGGATGATGCTAAGCGAAATAAGGGAATTACTTTTAAAGATCTAAATAAAGGGATCACCCGGAAGCAAGTGAAATATGAGTAATATCTCAGTTTAGATGCTATATCAAACTAATTATTATATTTGCCGCCGGTTGAAATAAAGCTGAATAAAGGGCCAAACGAAAATAGAATCAGCAATGGGATTGTTTAAAAAAAATCCATTTGGGCATTATTTAATACTGAAGAAGTGGTTGATCCGCATTTTCGGGGTTTTGACCCATAGAAGATACCGGGGATATAACGAACTTCAGATTGAAGGTTCAGAGATCATTAAAAATCTTCCAGATACTAATGTTCTTTTTGTATCTAATCACCAGACCTACTTTGCAGATGTAACTGCCATGTTTCATGTTTTCAACGCGAGCTTAAGCGGACGGGTGGATAGTATCAAAAATATTGGATACATCTGGCAGCCTAAGCTTAATATCTATTATGTAGCTGCGAAGGAAACCATGAGAGCAGGTTTGCTGGCGCGAATCATGGCTTATGCCGGCGCAATCACAGTAGAAAGAACCTGGAGGGCTAAAGGGCAGGAGATCAAACGGGAAGTAAATCCAAATGATACAGAAAATATCAAAACGGCCCTGGACGATGGCTGGGTAATCACCTTTCCTCAGGGTACTACAAAACCTTTCAAGCCCATTCGTAAAGGAACCGCTCATATCATTAAAAATCATCGGCCTATTGTAATTCCTATTGTGATAGACGGCTTTAGAAGATCTTTTGATAAAAAGGGCCTTAGGATTAAGAAAAGGGGAATCCTTCAGACTTTTCAGATCAAAGAACCCATGGAATTTGATTATGAGAACGATAGTATCGAGGATATTGTAAGCAAACTGGAATATGCTATTGAGCAGCATCCATCATTCCTTAAGGTAATTCCTGCCGAAGAAATACAGGCAATGGAAGAACTAAACGAACAACGTCGCTGGGGTTACTAAGTTAAAGGTTTTAAGCGGAAGGCTTCAAGTTTTTGATGGTTCTCAAAAGTTAGTTTGGATTTTCTAAAATTGGACAGGCCTTCGAAAGGCTCAGTCCGGCAATGAAATGCTTTACAGAAAAGGCAGTTTTATAATTATTGCTGAATTTATTTAGAGCAATTTAAACCCGGAATTTTTTTTTATTTCCCAGAAATAGTAATTTTTCTCACTACTCACTACTCACTACTCACTACTCACTACTCACTACTCACTACTCACTACTCACTACTCACTACTCACTACTCACTACTCACTACTCACTACTCACTACTCACTTCTCACTTCTTATTAGAAAACCGGCCTTAAACTAGCTCAGTCCGCCAGTGCAATTTTTTTGAATTATTAGTTAACTTATTGCGCGAAATGATCATTCAGTTAATTGCCTTTAATCAAGCAAATTTAAATTCTTCTAACTTCTAACCTCGACCTATTCCATTTCCAGCTTTTTAAGCTCCTTATAGTTCTTATTTAGCTTGCGCAATAATATACCGTAAACCACCCTGTAAATTAGCCAGATGGCGCCAAGTAATAAAATAAGCACTAGTAAGGTACCCGCTATAAACAGGAACCACTGAGCGGTGTCAAACGCCATACTGGCATCTGCATCGGCAGTATTTATATGATTTTTTATCATCATATACAGCGTAAAAAGAAATACCAAACCACTGGAAATAAGAATGAATCCAATATAATATTTCACCGTTTTACGGGTCTTCAAAATATTTTTCATCAGTCGTGAAGCACTGTCTGTGGAAGAAATATTTACATAATTCTTATAGAACCTGAAGATAAAATAAAAAGTGACCAGGTAGCTTAAAATATATACCACGATGGTAAATTCTGTCAGGTCATATTTTTCCATCTGGTCCCAGTACTCTTTATCTGCCAGGAAAATATTCA
Organism: Christiangramia sabulilitoris; assembly: GCF_007050985.1. Taxonomy (GTDB): domain Bacteria; phylum Bacteroidota; class Bacteroidia; order Flavobacteriales; family Flavobacteriaceae; genus Christiangramia; species Christiangramia sabulilitoris. The sequence continues at coordinate 486,693 of NZ_VHSF01000001.1, read as the reverse complement.
GTACCGCGCCTAGAAGGAATTCAATGATACTTATAACAAAAATCCACTTTACGATCGAGGAAGATCTCTTCCAGATCATTTTATAAATTTCATCGTACGAAAGATGGGGCAGGCTTGCTTCCTGCTTTTTCCAATCCTTTTTTAATAGATCTAAATCATCCATAGTTCTCAAGGATTAATAATGTTCTTTAATTTAGTTTTCACTCTATTCATTTTCACTCTTGCATTAACCTCAGTGATCCCCAATGTTTCTGAGATCTCTGCGTAATTCTTATCCTCCAGATAAAGAAAGACCAGGGCCTTGTCTATATCATTAAGTTGTTTGATGGCACCATACATTAATTTTAAATGCTGTTCTGCTTCATCATCATATTCCTCTGCTTTAATTTTAAAATGGAAATTGTCATAATCCTGAGTCTTTATACTTCTCTTTTTTTTCCGGTATAAAGTGATAGCAGTATTTAGGGCAACCCGGTACATCCAGGTACTGAATTTTGCTTCACCCCGGAATTTGGGATAAGCTTTCCATAACTGGATGGTTATTTCCTGAAAAAGATCGTTATGGGAATCCTGATCATTGGTATAGATACGGCAGATTTTATGAGCAATATTCTGGTGTTTCTCCAGATTGATTACAAACTGATGTTCTAATTCTTTATTCACGTATGATTGGTTAGCAGCTATAGGTAGTGAAAAAACGAGCTGCGTTACAAAAAACTTTAATTTAAAGTTAATCACTATAACTTTCTTTGTATAAATAGTAAATTTGGGTAAAACCAGCCTATACTATGAATATCCCGAAGACCAACTTACCCAGAGTAGTGATAATCGGAGGTGGTTTTGCCGGAGTTGCCATTGCCAGAAAGATCTTAAAAGAAGATATGCAGATGGTACTTTTAGACCGGCATAACTATCATACTTTTCAGCCTCTTTTATACCAGGTTTCCACCTCTGGACTTGAGCCAGACTCCATCGCTTATCCTTTAAGAAAAATTACGCGGGCTAGTGATAAAAGTTTTTTCAGGTTGGCAGAAGTTAAATCTATATCTGCTGAAAAGAATACGGTGCATACCAACATAGGGGATATTGTTTATGATTACCTCGTAATTGCTACCGGGTCCAGGACTAATTTCTTCGGAAACCAGAGCATAGAGGAGAATGGCATGTGGATGAAAACGGTGCCACAAGCCTTGAATATTAGAAGTCTTATCCTTGAAAATCTTGAACAGGCCACCATTACAGATGATCCTGAAAAGAGGAAAGCTTTATTGAATTTTGTTCTGGTGGGTGCAGGTCCAACCGGGGTAGAGCTTAGTGGTGCGATCGCTGAACTTCGTAACCATATTGTCCCGGAAGATTATCCTGATCTTAACCCGGCCGAAATGAATATACATTTACTAGAAGGCCTGGACCGCGTGTTGCCGCCAATGAGTGAGAACGCCTCAAGGAAGGCCCATGAGATGCTGGAAGAACTTGGGGTGAAGATCCATTTAAATACTATGGTGGAAAATTATGACGGCCATTTGGTGACCACCAATACAGATCTTGCCCTTAAAACCGAAACATTTATCTGGTCTGCAGGGGTGACCGGCGCCCCGGTAGGTGGACTTAATGCATCTGCCCTGGTAGAAAAAGCAAACCGCTATGAAGTGAATGCTTTTAACCAGGTAAACGGATATGAAAATATTTTTGCCATTGGCGACATAGCCCTAATGCAAACTGAGGATTTTCCTAAAGGACACCCCATGGTTGCACAACCGGCTATCCAGCAGGGAAAACATCTGGCTAAAAACCTTGTACGTCTAATAAAAGGGGAGAAACTGGAACCTTTTGAATATTTTGATAAGGGAACAATGGCTACGGTGGGTCGTAACAGGGCTGTGGTAGATCTACATAAATGGAAGTTTTCTGGATTTTTTGCCTGGTTCGTGTGGATGTTTGTACACTTGTGGTTCCTGGTAGGATTCAGAAATCGTACGGTAACTTTCTTCAACTGGGTGTATAATTATATTAATTATGACAAAGCCGCCAGGTTAATAATCAGGCCTTTTAAAGGTCATGAAGAAAAAATGACCATGGACAAAGAAAAAGCATAATTAAAAAGGCTGCCTTCTGGCAGCCTTTTTTTATTTATCTATTCTCTCTAATTGCCTTATTATAATCTGATGCCAGGTCTTCTTTTTGCTTACTTGTGAGCACTTTACCGGCCATTTGAAAGACTTCCTGTTCTTCTTCATCAAGGTGATGTATCAATTGATGTTCAAGTTCCCTGGCTATTTTTAACCAGTTGGAAGCATCCATCTCTGTATCCTCAAGTTTCTCTACCAGTTCATCCATTTCATGATGTTCCGCTACACTGTGCCTCGCTTTTTCCTGGGTCATGTCCTTCTCCATGAGAGGTATATAAAAATGACGTTCCTCTGCATCTTCATGTATCTTTAATTCATGCTTAAGATCTTCAAAAATCTTTTTTCTTTCTTCGGTCTTCCCTTCGGTCTTAAGTAGCTTAGCTATAAGATCTCTCTGTATCTCATGTTCCTGCCTTAAAGCTTCAAAAATATTCATTATTTAATTTTTTGGATTTTTTTCAAGTTATTCAATTAAATGTTAAAGATTATTTAATTTTCAGGTTGAAATGCCAAAATTGAGATAAGAATACAATTCGGTATCTAATTATGACAATTCAGAATAATTGATTTCAAATTAAGCCTGAATCATTAGATTTTAGCTTTAGAATATTTGTGTATATGAAGTTTCTTTTGAAAATAGTAACCTTAAGTTTATCGGTATCCCTTTTATTAATCATATTAGACAGTACCTTCAACGGGTTTGACCAGGATAAACTGCTGGATCCTAAATATTGGGGAATCTACCTTTTCTATTCATTTACCCTTACCGGATTAAACGGAACTTATTTCCGGTTTTTTGAAAAAAAGATCGGCTGGTCAGAAGCTACCATTCAAAGGGTTGTTCTGGCTACGGCAGGCTCGATTATCCTTACCCTGATAGGATTCTTTTTTTGCCGTCTGGTTCATAAAACCGTGTTCGATAATATTCCATTGGAAACCTTTCTGGAAAATGAAAGCATGAGGTTTTACCTTTTTCCTTTTCTGTTTACTGCCATCATTTCTCTATTTCTCCACCTGGTTTATTTTTATAAATCTGTTCAGGAAAAGAAGGTTAAAGAACAAAAGATAATCGCCGGGACAGCTTCTGCCAAATTCGATGCCTTAAAGAACCAGTTAGATCCGCATTTTCTTTTTAACAGCCTGAATGTACTGGCCTCACTTATCGATGAAAACTCAGACCAGGCCCAGAGATTTACCACCTCACTATCTAAAGTGTACCGGTATGTTCTGGAGCATAAAGATAAGGTGCTTGTTAGTGTACACGAGGAATTAAAATTCGCCAAAACCTATATGAAGTTACTGGAAATGAGGTTCGAGAACAGCATTTATTTTGATAGTCCAGACGAATTCTCTAATGAAGAAGCCAAGGTGGTACCACTTTCCCTGCAACTGCTATTGGAAAATACGATCAAGCATAATATTGTAAGCGAGAGTAAACCCTTGAGAATTAAGATCTATGAGGCTGAAGGTTACCTGGTGGTAGAGAATAATTTTCAGAAAAAAGAGGTACTCAGCAATCGTAAAGGTGTGGGCTTGCAAAATATCGTAAACAGATATAACGAAGTGACCGAAAGGAAGGTGCTTATAGAACAAACCGAAGAAATTTTCCGGGTAAAATTGCCGGTATTAACCAAACAAATCTCAATTATGGATACAAATGAAATTAATCAGGAAAACGCTTATTTCAAAGCGAAACAAAGAGTAAAAGAAATGAAGGATTTTTACGGAAATCTAATTTCTTATTGTGTAGTGATCCCGTTCCTTATCTTTATTAACTATAATACCTACTGGGATTTTCAATGGTTCTGGTTTCCCCTATTTGGATGGGGTATAGGATTAACCATTCATGGTTTTTCTGTATTTGGATATGGATCAGAATGGGAAGAGCGCAAGATTAGAGAATTAATGGGAAAAGATCAGCAACAACCTAAATCCTGGAAATAATGGAAACAAATTATAAAGAAAAGCTCAGTTACAGAACGGCTCAGAAAAGAGTGAAGGATATGAAAGACTTTTATATCCATCTAACCGTCTACTTGTTCATCAATACGGCCATTTTTATCGTAATTACCAGGGACGTTGGCATTATTCGCGGGCTTACCGATCTTTCAAATTATTCTACGATATTCTTCTGGGGTATTGGATTATTCGCACATTGGGCGAGCGTATTTGGGCCCAATTTGATCCTTGGGAAGAAGTGGGAGGAAAAAAAGATAAAGGAGATCATGGAGAAGGATAAAAGACAGATCTGGAAATAAAAATTAAACTATAATCATACGTGACCAAAGTTATAATTATTGAAGATGAAAAGCCGGCTGCCAGAAGGTTACAGCGCATGCTTTCTAACAACGATATCGATGTTCAAACCATGTTACATTCGGTAGCTGAAGCAGTAGACTGGTTTAATAATAATCCGCATCCAGATCTTATGTTCCTGGATATACAGCTTAGTGATGGTTTGTCTTTCGAGATTTTTGACCATGTTAAAACTGAGAGTGCCATCATTTTTACAACGGCCTACGATGAGTATGCTCTTAAAGCATTTAAATTGAACAGTATAGACTATCTGCTTAAGCCAATAGATGAGGATGAACTGGAAGAAGCGATAAGAAAATTTGAAAATACACGGCAGCAGGCCGGAAAAATAAATTTAGAAGATCTTAAATCCTTGCTCAGGGAACCGGGAAAAGAGAAAAATTATAAAACCAGGTTTACGGCTCAGGTAGGACAACATCTTAAGCTTGTAGAAGTTTCTGACATTGCCTGTTTCTTTTCAGAAAATAAAGCAACCTATATCCATTGTTTCTCGGGACGTAATTATCCAATAGACATTCCTCTGGAGCAACTGGAGAATGAGCTTAACCCGGAAAAGTTTTATCGTATCAACAGGAAATGTGTTCTTAATATCAATGCTATAAAAGACATAGTTTCTTATACCAACTCCCGGCTGGAGATCAAATTAGAAAATTTTAATGAATTTCAGCTTATCGTAAGTAGGGAAAGGGTGAAGGATTTTAAAACCTGGCTTAACCAGTGATCTTTAAATGTTAAAAAAAGAATATTTAAAACCGCCGGGCATCTGCCTCCGTATATCTTAATAGAACTCTAAGTTTTTGCATAATTTGTTTTTGGTCAAATTATGGATGAGTTTTTAACTTTTTTGGTTGGTTAGATGCTTAGAGAGTTAATGATTCCTCCCGGAATCTTTCTAAGTATTAAATGATAAACCCCACGTTTTACGTGGGGTTTATTTATTTCATATCCTGTAAGAGTGCTTACGGTGCAGTAACTGCTCCCAGCACGTATAGTTGATCCATGGTTGGAGACTCACTTCCACCTTCAGGTTCCAGCGTAATTCCAAAAGCCTGTGATTCATTTGCGTTCTGCAGGGCAAAAATCTTATTATCATCCATGGAGAATTCATCCAGAAGGCCAATACTCGTTGGGGTCAAAGGATCTAATTTTAGTGACCAGACCTGGTATACCTTTCCTCTTGGAGGTTCAGGCAATGCCTCTGCATCTATATAAGCAGTATTCTCCTCTTTGTTCCAGTATACTGCAGCGTAGGCTTCAGGAGCTGCGTTCTGACCCTGTAATGGGACCCGGGCCACATTTTTATCCCTAAGTATTGCGAGAAGCTCTTCAGTCTTTTCTGCATCTTCCCGCGCATCAGCGATCTGCTGTTCCATCCTGGCGTTCTTTGCTCGCTCATAACTTAATTGTTCACGTAGATCATTCTTATCTTCAAAAACGAAGAAAAGACCTATTAGCAGAGCGATAGTGGCTGCCCAGCCAATATAAGAGACCCAATTGGTTTCTTTTTCAGGTTCCAAAGCAATTACACTTCGGTCTCCTTTGGTCCCTAATTTTGATTTGATTCTACTTAAAATAGCCTCTGCATTATACGAAGGAGCTGTAGCGGCAGATAGTTTTTGCAAAGCCAATTCTATCTCTTCCACTTCCTGCCTAACCTCGGGATGTTTTTTCAATACCTGGCTTACTTCCCGGCTTTCGGCTTCGGTAAGTGCACCATAAACGTATAATTCAAGTATCCCTGATGATATGTATTCCTTTATATCCATATTTATTCTGCTAACATTTCTCGAAGCTTGCTAATACAAGCCCGGTTTTTAGTTTTAACAGTACCTAAAGGCATTTCAAGCTCCTCGGCTGTTTCTTTTTGTGTATATCCTTGAAAGAACAGAAGATCTATTAATTTTTTGCAAACAGGTTTAAGTATATTTATGTACTTGTTGATACCTATAGCATCTGCTTTTCCAGAGAAATTAGATCTGCTCTCCAGTATATCTACGAAATTATCTGCCTTGAGGTTTTTTTGTTTATTCTTATGACTTTTAGACCTTATATGATCTATTGAAGCATTTCTCGCGATGTTCAGGATCCAGGTAAAAAACCTTCCCTTGTCTGAATTATAGGAGCTGGCATTGTTCCAGATTTTCAGAAATACATCCTGAAGGATTTCTTCTGCGATTTTTTCATCGTTGAGTATGTTATAAATTATCCCGTATACGCTTTCTGAGTATAATTCGTAAATACGCTCGAAAGCTCTCTGATTACCTTTTTGAAGTTCTAGGATTAGTCCGTCCTGCTGCATTAGTTAAGTTTGTGGAAATAAATATAATGTTAAATACCCGATAAAAAAAAGCGGCTGTAGCGCCGCTTTTTCAATCATTTTCCGGGAGGCTTATTTCTTAATCACCCCACAACCCACTCTGGTTCCGGCAGCTCCGGAAGGTTGAGAAGTATAATCGTCTACACCATCATGTACAATAACGGCCTTTCCTAAAAGGTCTTTATTTTTATCATCGCAGCCAATGCACCATTCACTCGTGGTTAGATTTACAGTACCATTACCATTTGCATCAACATCAAAATTTCCTATATCGCCTTTATGGTAACCATCAGAACTTCCCCATTTACCATGAGGTTGACCGGTTGGGTTCCAGTGTCCTCCTGCAGATGAACCATCAGCAGCAGAACAATCGCCGTTTTCATGAATATGGATGGCATGTTTACCTTCTGCCAGTCCAGAAATTATCGCGGTCATGGCAACTTTACCATTTTCTTCAGTAAAAACAACATTTCCACTAAGCTTAGAATTGCTTACAGGTTGAAGGCTTACTTTAACTTTTTTAACTTCTTCTTTTTCGGTTTCCATTTCAGTAGTGACTTCGGTTTCCTGCTGGTCATCAAGGTCATTTTTTTCCTTTTCGTTTTTACAACTTGTGAAGATCAAACCTGCACAAAGGATAAGTGATAAACTAATACGTCTCATAGTGTTTCGATTGGTTTTTAAATTGAATTATAATTCTAAATTAGTCCTAATAACAAGCATCTCCAAAGTTTTAAGCTTAGCTTAACAAAGGAATATTGCTGAAACTTTTGTGATTCAATTCTTCTGCTTCGTAGTGATTTTCGCCTGCGCACTCAGGGTTTTGTGGACGGGACATTTATCTGCAATCTCCATAAGCCTTTTAATTTTTGATTCATCGAGATCTCCCTTCAGAGTTATTTCGCGATCAAAATGATCGATTTTAGCCTTATCATTTTCACAATTTTCACAATCTTCGGCATGCTTTTTAGAGTATGATACATGAGTTTCCACGTTATCTACTTTCCATTCCTTTCTCCTGGCATACATCTGTATCGTCATGGAAGTGCACGCAGCAAGCCCGCCGGAGACCAGTTCGTAAGGATTAGGCCCTAAGTCACTACCCCCAACTTTCACCGGTTCATCTGCTACCAGGTGATGATTGCCAGCTATAATCTGGGTGGTATAACCTTCTGCACCCAAATTCGCCATCACCTCATGATCGGTTTCAAGTTCCGGTACTTCAGGAATAGTGATATATCTGGAAACCCAGGCCGCAATCACCAGCCCGGCATATTCAGAATCTTTTTTTTCACTTAGCATATGATCTGCTCCGTCCAGTGAGATAAAGCTCTTTGGATGCCACGCAGCCTTATAAAGGGTTTCGGCATGATCTACAGAGACAATCTCATCCTGTGGAGAATGCATTATTAATAAAGGTTTTCTAATTTTTTTCAATGCTTCAGCATCTTCATTTTTCTTAAGGTCTTCAATAAAGTGCTTCTTGATACGAAAACTTCTGCCGCCTATTTTAATCCTGGCAGACCCATCTTTCTCTATATCTTCCAGGCTGGATTGAAAATGCTTTTTTAGATGACTTAGATTTGACGGAGCATTTATGGAAACGATAGCTTGTACGGATTCAATCTGGCTCGCGGCGAATAATATTGCGGCACCACCCAGAGAATGGCCAATAAGGATCGAGGGTGATTTATATTCTTTTCCGAGAAAATTGGCAGCTGCGATTAGATCTTCCACATTACCAGAGAAGCTGCTGTCCTCAAATTCGCCTTCACTTTCCCCAAGTCCAGTGAAATCAAATCTCAAAACTCCAAATCCATTGGAAGCGAGGTTTTTACTTATGTTGGTTGGGGCGTGAAAATTCTTGTTGCAGGTGAAGCAATGGGCAAACAATATGAAATTTTCCGGTTGCCTGTTTGAAGGTAATTCTAAAATTCCTTTCAACTGAGTGCCTTCGGAATTTTCAAAACTTACATCAATCTTTTTCATAATTTAATTTTATCCGGGAAAGGGGTTTACCCTAATAAAGATTAAAAAAAGCCACCTTAACGGCAGCTTTTTTTTAATAAACTATTCTTAAAGTTCTTTAATCCTGATGTTCCTGAACCAGACCTTATCGTCATGATCCTGCAGCGCTATATGACCTTCCCGGCTGGCACCAAAATCTTTCCAGTCTTTAAATTTCGATTTAGCCACCATTTTATCCCATCTTTCACCGTGTACAGGAAATTCAACAATTCGTACTCCGTTTAATTCCACCCAGCCTATATTGGCCTGATGGTCTATATGAATAATTTCCTTATTCCATTCTCCAGCTGGTTTGCTGGCATCTACTTTTGGAGCAACCATATCATATAAAGCACCTGCTGTGCGATTTAGGCCATTTTGAGCATCAGGATGGTTTTGATTATCGAGAATTTGTATTTCCGGACCTGTGTAATAAGGCTCATCATATTTCTCCATTTCCTGAACAGCCCATAAAATACCACTATTTCCTGCTTCAGAAATTTTCCACTCTATTTCAAGTTCAAAATTTTCAAACTTATCCTTTGTCATTAAATACTCTTTGATCCTTTGTCCACCAGTTGCCGGAGTAAATACGATCGCTTCATTTTCCACCCGCCACTGGCCCGAAATAGAATCCCGGTTATAAACCTGCCAGGAATCCAGATTCTTCCCATTGAAAAGCACCTGCCAGTCGTCCTGTTCTTCAGTTTTCATATTTTCCGATTTTACCTGGATCTTTTCTTCAGATGATTTTGGGTCATTTTTGCAGGCGGTGATTAATAAAATTGCCATGACAGGCAGATAAATAGTTTTCATTTTTGAATTGGATTAGATTCCTAAGATCTTTTTTAGTTTGTTTTCATCAATTTCAGAACCGGCAAAATCATCAAATCTTTTTTGGGTTGCTTCTATGATATTATTCTGAATGAATACAGCACCTTCCTTAGCTCCCTGTTCGGGAGATTTAATGCAACATTCCCACTCAAGTACTGCCCAGACATCACAGCCATATTCAGTAAGTTTTGAAAAGACGGTTTTAAAATCTACCTGGCCATCGCCCGGATGCCTGTATCTGCCGGCACGGTCTCTCCAATCTCCATATCCTCCAAACATTCCTTTCTTACCTGTTGGATTAAATTCAGCATCTTTCACATGGAACATTTTGATATAATCATGATAATGGTCTATATATTTTATATAATCGAGTTGTTGAAGTACAAAATGACTGGGATCATACAGAATATTTACCCTTTTATGGTGATTTGTGGCTTCAAGGAATCGTTCAAAGGTCACACCGTCGTGAAGATCTTCCCCCGGATGGATCTCGTAGCAAACGTCTACACCCTGAGCATCAAATTCGTTAAGTATAGGCATCCATCTTTTTGCAAGCTCTGCAAAACCCATTTCAACAAGTCCATCTGGTCTCTGGGGCCATGGGTGGGCTGTATGCCAGAGAAAAGATCCACTAAAAGTACCATGAACATCCAGACCTAGATTTCTACTGGCCCTGGCTGCAAATTTTAACTGCTTTATGGCCCAATCTGTTCTTTTCTTGGGATTGTTCTTATATTCTTCGGGAGCAAAATTATCGAACATAAGATCATAAGCAGGATGTACAGCAACCAGCTGTCCCTGCAGATGAGAACTTAGTTCTGTTATCTCCAGCCCGTATGAAGCTACTTTGCCTTTCAACTCTTCACAATAAGTTTTACTTTCAGCAGCTTTTTCCAGATCGATTAATCTGGTTTCCCAGGTAGGGATCTGTATGCCTTTGTAGCCAAGATTTGCAGCCCATTTACATAAGCCATCAAGTGAATTAAATGGTTCTTTATCATCCATGAACTGCGCCAGAAAAACTGCGGGTCCTTTGATCGTTTTCATTTTTTAAAATTTTGAATTAATCCTGCATTTTGATCCAGATATTGCCCTGTTTGTGAGAAGAAACGGTTTTTTCGATAAAACTCATTCCCCTTAATCCATCACCTAACGTTGGATAAGCGCCGGTATATTTTACCTTGTCCTTAATTGCCATGGCCACCCCATAATAAATATTACCCATAGAATCAAATATCCCTTCCGGATGGCCCGGAGGTAATTTGGTTCCTTCTAAAGAAAAATCACTTAGAAATGCATGTCCAGGTTTTAGAACCTGCAATGCCTGATCTTCTTTTAACAGATAAAGGTAATTAGGGTTTTCCTGTTCCCACTTCAAACCGCCTTTATCGCCATAGATCTGAACTGTGAAATTATTTTCTTCTCCCGTAGCGATCTGGCTTGCCCTGAGTACTCCTTTGACGTTTTCTCCAAATCGCAATAAGACAGTGCCATCAATATCCATTGGATTATCCTCGTAAAGGTAATTAAGATCTGCCAGAATTTTTTCCACCTTCATTCCACTAACATATTCTGCCATATTAAATGCATGGGTTCCTATATCCCCAATACAACAGCTAATCCCGGATTTTTCCGGATCAAGCCTCCAGGTGGCAGATCTTTTATCTTTATCATGAATTAAGGGATTAATCCAACCCTGGTAATACTGAACATCAATTTTTTGAATGCTGCCTATTTCACCATTTGCAATCATCGATTTCATTTGCCTGATCATAGGATATCCCGTATAGGTATAGGTAACCGCAAAAATTGAATTCGATTCTGCCTGAATTTCATTTAAAATCCTTGCTTCCTGCAAAGTGGTGGTTAATGGTTTTTCGCAAATAACGTGAAAGCCATTTTCCAGTAATTGCTTGGCCATAGGGTAATGAAGGAAATTCGGAGTAAGAATAGAAACCGCCTGTATTCTCTTATCTTCGGGTAGTTCCTTTTCCTGCCGAATCATTTCCTCGAGATTCTTATAAACCCTGGACCTGTCCAGGCCGAGTCTTTCACCAAAATTTAGACTCTTATCATGATCTACATTAAAAACCCCACCAGTAATCTCGAACTGCTCGAACATATTTGCGGCAACCCGATGTAAAATACCAATTAACGAATCATTACCTCCTCCTAAAATTCCCAGCCTGATCTTAGCCATAACTTATTTCAATTTTATAATTCTATATCTTTCTTATCGATCTTCTCATTTTTAAAAAATAAGATAAAAAGCAGCATAACGATAAATGCGAAAGCAGCCGGGTATATCCAGATGGTTTCCCAATCATGCATTTTTTCACCTGTAACATATGCATTGGTAATAATTCCAGCTACATAGAATCCTATTAGCATTCCCACGCCATAAGTAGCCAGGGTTATAAGACCTTGCGCAGAGCTTTTATATTTTGAGCCTGCTTTGAAATCTGTATAGATCTGTCCTGAAACAAAGAAAAAATCGTAGCATATGCCATGCAGGGCTATACCGGTTATAAGCATGAAGATTAATTCACCGGAATTTCCATAGGCAAAGAGTACATACCTTAAGGTCCAGGCCAGCATTCCTGCAATAATGGTAAGTTTAAAACCGAATCTTTTAAAGAAAAAGGGGAGAAGAAGCATAAATAATACTTCAGATACCTGACCAATGGTCATAAGACCGGTTGGATTCTGAACTCCAATTTCAGATAAAAATGGATTAGTGTTCTGGTAATAAAAAGCCAAAGGAATACAAATAAGTACCGAAGCCAGGAAAAACATTAAAAAATTCCTGTCTTTCAGAAGGCTTAGGGCATCCAGTCCTAAAGTTTCAACGATACTTACTTTTTTTGATCTGTCTACCGTGGGAGGTGTTTTGGGCAAAGTAAAGCTAAAAACGCCCAGAAAGGCCGAAGCTATACTAACCATCAGGAATGTATATTTCAACATTCCTTCCTGTCTTGCCTCGGGAGCATCCCAGTAAAAAAGATAGCTAATTACCAAACCGGCCACGATCCAGCCAATAGTTCCGAAAACTCTTATATAGGAAAACTCCCTGGCCGGATCTTTCATTTGATTAAAGGAAACAGAATTAACCAATGCCAGCGTGGGCATATATGCGATCATATATCCCAGGACCAGGGGATAGAAGCCTGTAAAATCTGTGCTATTGTACATAAGGTATAATAACACTGCTCCTATTAAATGCAGGAAACCAAGTATCCTTTCCGCATTAAAAAAGCGATCTGCTATAAGCCCGATAATAAAAGGGGCAATAATTGCTCCCCAGGACTGGGTGGAAAAAGCGGTTGAGATCTGTACGTCTGTAGCATTAAGGTTATATCCTAAAAAAGTACCAAGGGTAACAAACCAACCTCCCCAAATAAAGAATTCCAGAAACATCATTAGGGAGAGTTGAAATCTTACAAGTTTGTTCATAGTAGTTGGGTTGTAATTATTTTATACAGATTATTTTAACTGGTATTTTTTTATTAAAGCACCAAGAAACATCAGAAACAGTACATCTGGTTACTGGCAGAATGAATAAATACATCTGAATTGTTAATCATTGATAGTAATTAATAGAACAAGATTATAGCTAATTAAAAATTCAAAAAAAGTTCAAATTTAAATGTAGTCTTTTTTTTAAAGATGTAAAATTATGCCTATATATTTATATATTTGATAGGTTTCCACCATAAGAATCACCGAAATAATTAATAATTGTGAGTATATACTACGAAAATGATAAATACGATGCTATAGTTGTAGGCACCGGTATTAGTGGTGGCTGGGCTGCCAAGGAACTTTGTGAAAAGGGGCTTAAAACCCTGGTCCTGGAGAGAGGAAGGATGGTAGAGCATGTGAAGGATTACCCTACCATGAACGATGATCCCTGGGACTATAAGTATAAAGGACAGTTACCCAGAGAAGAGCTTAACCGTCAGCATAAACAGGCACGCACTGGTTATACTATCACAGAACCCAGTAAGCACTGGTTTGTGGATGATATTAAACATCCATATAACGAGATCAAAAGGTTTGACTGGATGCGGGGATATCATGTTGGAGGAAGATCTATCATGTGGGGAAGACATAGTTACAGATGGAGCGATCTTGATTTTGAAGCAAATAAAAACGATGGTATCGCTGTAGATTGGCCTATTCGTTATAAAGATATAGCACCCTGGTATGATAAAGTGGAGTCTTTTGTTGGTATATCCGGTGAAAAACTAAACCTTCCTCAGCTTCCTGACGGGCAGTTCCTTCCCCCGATGGAGTTGAACTGCGTGGAAGATCATTTAAGACAAAGTATTTATGAAAATTTTGATGGCCGCATCATGACTGCCGGCAGGGTAGCACATATTACCGGCGATAAGAAATTTGAAGGTAGGGGCAGTTGCCAGTTTAGAAACAGGTGCATACGAGGTTGTCCTTACGGCGCATACTTCAGTAGTAATTCTTCTACACTTCCAGCCGCCAGTAAAACCGGAAACATGGATCTCAGGCCTTATTCCATTGTATCTGAAGTTTTATATGATGCCGATAAGAAAAAAGCAATTGGAGTAAAGGTAGTTGATACAGAAACTATGGAGGTATACGAATATTATGCTGACGTGATTTTCCTTTGTGCATCTGCCATTGCTTCTACAAGTATTCTAATGCAATCCAGGTCTGATCGTTTTCCGGAAGGTCTGGGTAATGACAGTGGTGAATTAGGGCATAATATTATGGATCACCACTTCCAGGTTGGTGCTTATGGTAAATATGAGGGTTTTGAAGATTCGTATTATAAAGGAAGAAAACCCAATGGAATATACTTACCTCGTTTCCGGAACTTAGGAGAAAAAGATAGTGCCTTTATAAGAGGATATGGATATCAGGGCGGAGCCAGCCGGGATAACTGGCAGGATGCCGTAGCCGAGATGGGTTATGGGAAGGAATTAAAGCAAAAGCTTACAGAGCCCGGAAGCTGGACCATGGGATTGACCGGATTTGGTGAAACACTACCATATCATGAAAATAAGATGATGCTGGATTATGATAAAAAGGATGAGTGGGGATTACCTACGGTCACTTTTGATGCAGAGTTTAAGGAGAACGAGCTTAAAATGAGGGAAGATATGAAAGACCAGGCAGTTCAAATGCTTGAAAAGGCTGGCTTCAAAGATGTGAGACCATATGATGATATTGGTGCACCCGGGCTTGGAATCCATGAAATGGGTACTGCAAGAATGGGCAGAGATCCAAAAACATCTGTGTTGAATTCTTTTAACCAGGTTCATGCGGTGCCCAATGTATATGTCACCGATGGCGCATGCATGACTTCTGCATCCTGTGTAAACCCTTCTTTGACCTATATGGCTCTTACGGCAAGAGCTGTGGATCATGCGGTTAAAAATTTTAAAAAGACAATAGCTTAATTCTTTATTTATGAATAGAAGACAGGCATTACGAAATATTGGACTGGGAGCAGGAGCGATCATTGTTGGGCCCGGCACCCTTAGTTTATTACATAGTTGTAAGAGCGAACCAGAGTATGACTGGCAACCCGTTTTTTTAAGTGCGGCCCAGGGTTACACCCTAAAAAATGTACTGGAAATTATTATACCGAAAACAGACACCCCGGGAGCTTCAGATCTGAACATAGCTCAGTTTATTGATTCTTATATGGATGAGGTAGCAGATGAGCAAAGAAGAAAAAGGTTTACTGAAGCAGCCAATGCATTTTCCAGTGCCTTTGAAACTGAATATGAAAAAGCACAGGAAGAAGGTGTTAAGCAGGAATTCGAGGAAATTACCAGGAAATATTTAAAAGCGAGCCCGGCAGAACAGGAGCAATATGTGACACGACTCACAGAAACACAGGATGCACAGAAACAACAAACTGAAATGGGTATCGATGCAGATGCGGGAGCTTATGCCTACCTTACCACGGTGAGGGAGCTAGGGATCTGGGCCTGGAAAAACAGCGAGGAAATCGGTGAAAATGTAATGTGGTATGATCCTATTCCAGGGATATATATTGCCTGCGGGCCCAATGACGAATTAGGAAATGGTAAGGCCATGTCTTTATAACCGAAGATAAAAAATAAATAAAATCCGGTAGTATTAAATTTTTACGGAATGACCATTTTCAGTTTCCGTGGTATAATTTTAATATCTATTTCAGTTCTTTTTCCAATATATTCACCGTCTATCTGGAAAGCTACAGGTTTTTTACTATAGACCTTAGCTTTTTTCGATTGAATTATTTCAACAAAATCCGGATCCAGGTCGCTTTCATTTCTTAGGGTTTTGATTATATCCGTGATGCTTAATTTCTTAAAGATAAGGATCTCAAACTTTCCATCATTCGGTACCCCTTTGGGGTTTACATTAGCGCCGGTCCCATATTTATTCGCATTTGCTATACCTAATAAAATCGCCCTGGCTTCCAGCCTTCGAGACTCTGTTTCTATGGTGAATTCAAAAGGGAATTCACTTTGAATAAGCGTGGGTATAGAATTGAGGAGGTAACCAAATTTTCCCCGGATAGAAGATTGGTCGTAGTTTTTGATTAATTCAGCATTAATCCCAAGATCACTAAGGTGAAGGCATATGCTATCATCCAGGCAGATCAAATCCAAATCTATTGTATTTGAGCCTAGTGAGATCATTATCTGTTCATCCAAATCTTCAGGAATATTGAAATTAACCGCCAGTCCATTCGCCGAGCCGGCAGGAATAATACCCATAGCGATATTAAAATCCTTGATCGCATTAGCAACCAGATTTATAGTGCCATCTCCACCTGCGACCAGAACACGGTCTATTTTATGATCTTTGATCCGGGACAAAATATTTTCCTTATCATTCTCACCGGTAGTAGAATATAAATGAAAATTTGCCTGCACATTTTCAATATGCTTTCTAACCCGTGAAATGATTTTAACCTTTTCTGTGTCTCCGGAAATTGGATTTACAACCAATAAAACTTCCTTAAAATTCATACGGTTATGTTTACAAAACGCTTAAAATTAATTATTTTGGAACAAAGCAATTTTAAAAAAAGGCCAATATTTTGAAATTAGATCTTAAGTTATACCGGGGATATGCGAATGACGAGGAACTGGTTGTTTTTGGTCATTTATTCGAGTCCTGGGCCCCTGATAAATACAGTATTGAGAAAAAAGGTATAAAGCACGCCTACGCCATTTTGCACAAATTCCGAATCAAACCTTTAAAGAACTATGAAGTAAAATTAAGATTCAGGGACCTGGAAGTCACCACGAAAACCATGGATGATGGATATTTTAGATTTACCATCCCCTATAACGAAGATCTTGAACCGGGCTGGCATAGATATGAGGTGATTTGCAAAATGCATGATTTCGGAATCATAGAAACCGGTGAGTTATTAAAACCTTATAAAAGCAGGTTCGGGATCATTTCTGATATTGATGATACTTTTCTAATCTCTCATAGTAATAGTTTTTTTAAAAAACTATATGTGATGCTTTCAAAAAACCTTAATAAACGCAAAGTTTTTAATGACGTGGTAAGGCACTATAAAAGATTAAGTATCGCCGGCCAGGATAATAAGAAGAAAGCCTCGAATTCCTTTTTCTACGTCTCCAGCAGCGAATGGAATCTGTATGATTTTATCGAGGAGTTTGCTGCCTTACACGATCTGCCTAAGGCGGTAATTAAATTGAAAGATATTAAGACAGGTCTTAGTGATTTTATAAAATCGGGTAGGGGAGATCATGATCATAAATTTATCAAGATAAAGGATATCATTTCCTTTTACCCCAAACTTAAATATGTATTACTGGGTGATGATTCCCAGCATGATGCTTATCTCTACGAAAAGATCTGCAAAAGTTTCCCGTTAAATATTAGGGCGGTTTATATCAGGCAGACCAGCAGCAAACAAAAAGATAAGATCAATAAGGTTTTAGAAAATATCGAAAGCATGGGAGTAAGTGTTTGTTATTTCAGGAATAGTGAAAAAGCTATACAACATTCTGAAAGAATTGACATAATATAAAAAAAGCCCTGCAACGAAGCAGGGCTTTAATTTTCTGGAAGAGGAAATCAATTCCCCAAATCAAAAGTATTAACCTCCTTAAATACCGGTAGATCTATGCTTTCCATCCTGTTTCGGTAAGTAGACCAGTTTTCAGCGAAAAACTTGTTAGTTTTAACCAGGGCTTCTTCCAGATCATTCCGGGCGTGTTTGATCAACGTGTTCTCGGTTTCTGTAAGTCCACTTTGCCTGCTGCTTACATAACTTTGTGCCTGCCCAATCCTTTCAACGACGGTGAGTTCCCTGTTTCTTACTATACCCTGTCTTTCATCTTTTTTTCCTAAATACAATGCGATTAGCCCTTCTATTTCTTCGATCACATTTTTACTTTCCTTAATTTCAACCTTAAATTCTTTTTCTCCATTCTTCTGAGCGCTTAACTCATCTAAATAGTCTTTGGCTATATTCTTACTTTCAACTAATTGTTTAACCGCCAGTGAAGCAGTACTGGTCATATTTTCAAGCTCTTTAAGGCTGGAATAGACTTCCTCGATATTAGCGGGAGAAACTTCCAGCCTAGGATCTGATTCTACCTTGATGGTCCCTTCAGAAGTCTGATCTCCATAATTTAAGACCAGTTTATAAGTTCCGGGTTTTACATCAACTCCTGAAGGTTCACTTTTTGGCTCCTTTATCTCTCTGGATGGCCACGAAACTCCCTTTTCTTTTAACCTCCAGGTTAAAGTATAAATTCCGGTAGTATCTGGTGCCTTTTCTTTTAAGGTCCTGATAAGCCGTTCTCCATCGTATATATTAAGCACCAGTGAATCCCATTTTACTTCAGATACCTCAGCTGAGTCTGATTCAGATCCTTCTTTTTCTTTCGATTTTTTAGAACTTTCATCTTTTGACTTTTCCGGTACCTGAACGTAATAGGTGATCCTTCCACCACCGGCGCGATTTTCACCATGGTAAGTGGCATCTGCTCCAAACCTGCTTCCGGTAGGTTGCTGGTAGGCGGAATGATATGCCACCGGTGGCTCAAAAAGGGCAACTTTACTTTCAAGTAAATCAGGATTTTTTGCGATGGCTCTAAATGGTTTAATATCATCCAGTATCCAGGCAGACCTGCCAAAAGTTCCAAGCACCAGGTCATTTTCGCGCGGATGGATAACCATATCTTTTACTGAAACCGTCGGAAACCCATTGGTATATTTTTGCCAGTCATTCCCGGCATTGAAGGAAATATATAGACCATCATCTGTACCCAGAAACATAAGATTCCTTTCTTCATGATCTTCGACAATACTTAAGGCATAACTTTCTGTATCGTTCTTTTCAACGATACGGGTCCAGCTTTTACCATAATTCCTGGTTCTATAGGCATAAGGTTCATAATTATACCTTCTGTAATCATTAGCTACAAGTAGCGCTTCTCCTTTGTTCTTATTTGAAGCTTTTATCTGAACTATCCAGCTGCCTTCGGGCAGTTCGGGTAAATTGGCAGATACATCTTTCCAGTTTTTACCCCCATCTGTCGTATAATGAACCTTTCCATCATCGGTACCAACCCATAACATATCTTTTTCCAAGGGTGAAGGCTCAATTACCAGTATGGTGGTATAATTCTCGGCGCCGGTAGCGTCTATAGTAAGCCCGCCACTATCTTCCTGCTTTTGTTTTTCAGGATCATTTGTAGTAAGGTCTGGAGAGATCACTTTCCAGGTTAGTCCCTTATCATTGCTTTTATGAACAAACTGACTTCCAAAATAAAGGGTGTTATTATCAAACGGATCAATGTTTATTGCTGAATTCCAGTTAAATCTTAATTCTACTTCTGGATCTGGATGGGTAGGTTTAACTGTATAATTATTTCCGGTGAGGTGATCATAACGACTCACATACCCCTGCTGGCTCATGCTCCAGCCATAGCGGCTGTCATCTTTATCTGGAACCACATCAAAGCCGTCACCAAAAGAGATCTCCTGCCAGTATGAATTTCTTATTCCCTGAGATTTCCATACATATGCCGGTCCTCTCCAGCTTCCGTTATCCTGCATACCCCCGTAAACATTATAAGGATATTCATTGTCTACCGCTATATGATAAAACTGGGCGACAGGCAGGTTAGTCACGAATCTCCAGGTTTTACCACCATCGCGGGTAATATTTAAACCTCCATCGTTCCCATCCATCATAAAGCTTCCGTCTTCAGGGTGGATCCACCATGAATGATGGTCTGGATGAACTCCATTATCTACCCCATATGCGGGCATAAGGGACTCAAAACTTTTGCCTCCATCTTCTGAAACATTTACATAGGTAAAAACAGAATAAAGCCTGTTTGCATTCTGTGGATCCACAAATATATCGCTGTAATAAAATGGCCTGTTCCCAATCTCATCTTTATCGTTGATCATTTTCCAGGAAAAGCCTCCGTCCTGTGATTTATAGAGGGCATTTTTTTCTGATTCTATGAGGGCATAAATTATATTGGAGTCGCTTGGTGCGATACCCAGACCTATACGTCCAAGTTCGCCATCTGGCAAACCATCTACTGAAGTTTTTTCTTCCCAGGTTTCGCCGCCATCATGGGTGATGAATAATCCTGAACCTTTTCCACCAGAACGAAAGAACCATGGGTCTCTTTTGTGCTCCCATAAAGCAGCAATGAGTTTATTAGGATTATTAGGATCCATGACCAGATCTGCTGCTCCGGTTAATTTGTTGGCATATAATATTTTTTCCCAGCTTTTACCACCATTGGTTGT
Source organism: Christiangramia sabulilitoris (assembly GCF_007050985.1). Lineage (GTDB taxonomy): Bacteria > Bacteroidota > Bacteroidia > Flavobacteriales > Flavobacteriaceae > Christiangramia > Christiangramia sabulilitoris. Next base: position 466,293 of record NZ_VHSF01000001.1, on the reverse strand, counting down.
TTTATAGACGCCGCGCTCTTCATGTGCACCCCATGGTGATCCAATAGCAGCCGCATAAACTATATCTGGATTAGAAGGGTGGATGATCACACGGTGAATATGACGGGTCTCTTCCAGTCCCATACTGGTCCAGGTTCTGCCCGCGTCAAGAGATTTATAAATCCCATAACCACCATTTAGACTATTGCGAGGGTTTCCTTCTCCTGTCCCCACCCACACAACTGAAGGGTTGGATTGCTGAATTGCCACGGCTCCAATAGAAGCGGTTACCTGGTCTGTAAATACCGGTGCCCACTTTACCCCGCCACTGGTAGATTTCCATAAACCTCCTGAGGCAGTTCCGGCATACATAATATCAGGATTGCTGGTTACTACATCTATAGAAGTTACGCGCCCGCTCATTCCGGCAGGTCCTATATTTCTTGGAGTTTTACTTTTAAATAATGATGGGTTTACAGTTTGTCCCTGTATAAGGGAGGTAAACATAAAAATGGTAAGGAGGAAATAAATTTTTCTCATATAGGTGAGCATAATAGGTTAAAAGAAAGTCGAAGATACAATTTTCAACCAAAAACAACTCTACTCACTTTAAACGCAAAAATGGAAAACATAAATTGTTTTCCATTGCTAAATACTTATTTCTGAAATTTGAATTTCGTCCTTATTCGTGTTTCCACTCACTATCTTCATCAAGCGTTTTTTCAGGCCTTAAATTGCCAGATCTACTTGCGGTAGGCGGTTGATTAATTCCCAGGGCATTGTCCTCTGCTGTTATATCCTCATGAGTGTAAGCAGATCTTGTTCTTTCAACTTCTTCAGGATCATGTTTATCTGGATCCTGATCCTGGTTGGATTTATAAGAACTTAGTACTTGTTGTTCATATTCTTTGCTGATTGTGGTGCCAGATTTATAGCGTTTTGTTTCAGCGAAGGTTTCATAATTAATAGTCTGGGTGACTACATGTTTGTTCTCAGTGTTTATATCTATTAAATTAATAGGAATGATAATATGATTTTCACCTTCTTTATTAATAAACTCACTGAATTCTGTATGTTGGGATTGGGCGTAAGGATCGTGTTTCATGTTTATTATACTCTTTTCTACTTCCACATCAATATACACGACTTTACCTGATTCCATATTCACCAAAAAATCGTCGACCTTTCCAATTATACGATTGTCCAGGTCTTTTACTTTCCACCCGCGAATATCGGGGTCTTTGCGATTTACCTTATAATCCTTTAATTCTGACAGGTAATATAAATACTTATCCCCGGTGCTCATATTTCAAGATTTAAATGTTGATAGAAGAAATTCCAGTTGAATTTGATGCAGAAGTCTGAGAAGTGGTTTCCTTATAATCTATATTTTCTATTTCATCGTTTTCTTCCGTACTCATGCTTCCGTAGAAATATAGAAATACCAGTATTGCCAGGATGATGATGAGGAATAACCAGGGCCAGACAGGCTTCTTCTTTTCAATTCTAATATCGGCCATGACGTTATTTTTTAGTCTATCTAATGTAAAGAGGCTATCTCCTAATTTTATTTAAAATTGGTGTAAAGTATTGTTAAATAGAATTTTACGAGTAATAGGCCAGGGGTTAAAATGAAAAAAGCCGGATATTGAAAATCCGGCTGTTAGATCTATGCTAATAAAAATTATTCCAAAAGCTTAAGCAATCTTTCCCAAGCTTCATTATGGGCCTTTCTATTTGCCGGCAGCGCATCTTCCATATGTCCGCTTCTCATGAATGCATGACCAGCATCCTCATAAATTACATATTCAAATTTTTTCCTGGCAGCTTCCATCAATTCTTCAGTTTCTTCTAAAGTAGAATTAACACGATTGTCGTTCCCTCCATAATAGCCATACACAGGTGCGCTGATCTTCGAAATCAATTCCGGCCCTGTGGGCGCAGTTCCATAGAACACATGAGCTGAGGTGATATCTGGATTACTTGTTGCATACCGGAAAGTTTGGGATCCTCCCCAGCAAAATCCAACTACCGCAACCTTACCGGTAGAAGCCGGATCCTTGCTTATATATTCATAAGCAGCGTTTAAGTCTGCGGTTACCTGATCTTTGTCAAGATCATAGATCGCAGAGCGAGCGGCATCAGAATTATCAAAATCTGTAGTCCGCCTTTTCCCTTCTACCGTATTAGAGATAAGGTCTGGAGCGATCACTAAAAATCCTTTTTCTGCCAGTTTATCTGCAAATAAGCGAGCCCAGTCATTAAGCCCACGGTTTTCATGAATAACGATTACAGGTTTTGCCTTTTCAGAAGTTTCAGGGTAGGCCACAAAAGCATCAAACTCCCGGTCGTCATGTGATAAGGTAACCCATTCGTGGTGCCGTGATGAATGTGATAGTTCAGCTGAATCTGAGGTGGTCACACCAGTATCTGAAGAATTTTCCCCTGAGGATCTTTCAGAATTTTTACAGGAAATACCACTCACAAGGCTTAAAGCCAGAAGAAAATTTATACTTAATCGTTTCATATAATCATTATTAATTATCAAAAAGTTCCGTTTGGGAAAACCACCAGGCTTTCATGCCCGTTTTTACCCACCGCTGCTACTCCAAACAGGAAGTTGTCTATGACAATTCCCTCCAACGTAAATTCTGTAACATTTCCAACAAACCTTGAATGCTGCCATTGCGGTGCCGTGGTATCTCTCCAGTATATTTTATAGCCGGCTATATCACCTTTAACCGGCTCCCATCTTAGTTTAGTGCTTGGCTCAACTATTCCCCCGATCTCTACTTTAGAAGGGGCGGGAGGGGCCCAGGCAAGACTGGCCAGGTTGATCGCATTGACCGCAGTAAGTTTTTTAGCATACTCAAAATTCACTCCTTCTACCACATCTCCATAATTTATCCCGTTCTCGGTGCGAATATCCTGATGCTGCCTGTTATAATTTTCATGAGCTTCCATGATCCTGACCCCGGCAAAACCTAGGTCATTAAAAGGCCTGTGGTGACCGCCACGTCCAAATCTATCAAGACGGTAGATCATCATTGGATTCATTTCTGGCATATGGGTTTTAACGTTATTATGAATGTAACGGGCCAGTTGCCTGGAAATTCCATCTACTTCGCCACCATAGAATCTTCTCATTCTTCTTTCCCGTTCAGTCTCATTCGGCGGAACAGGTTCAGAAAAAATTCTAAAACTTCGGTTATCTATTACTCCATCCACACCTTCAATATTACCTATCATATCATTGTTAAGGATGCCAATAACATCCCAGTTATTCTTTTTAGCAAATTCAGCCAGACCTTTGCCACCAAAAAGACCTTGTTCTTCACCAGATAAGCCCACATAAATAATACTGCTGTCAAACTCATATTGAGAAAGGACCCTCGCTGCTTCCATGGTTCCGGCCATTCCACTGGCGTTATCATTTGCACCGGGAGCATCTGTGGTAAAATCCATCGTATTGCTGGCTCTGGAATCTATATCACCACTCATAATGACATAGCGATTGGGATATTTAGCACCTTTCTGTATAGCTACAACGTTTACGACCCAGGCTTCTTTAGGTATACGATCTCCGTCTTCTGGAGTAACATAATCTTTCTGATAGAAAACCTCCAGGCAATCGTCACATTTAGAAGAGATATTTTCGAATTCAGATTTGATCCATCTCCTGGCAGCACCTATTCCCCTGGTATCAGAAACTGTATCGCTAAAGGTGTTCCTGGTGCCAAAACCGGCTAGTTTTCTTATATCATACTCTATACTATCTGCAGAGATATCGTCAATAATTTCATATAATCTCTTATCTGTATCCTGCGCGTTAGTCGATAGGCTAACTCCAAATATGGAGATCATGGCAAGTAAAAATCTGGGGGATAATTTTATCATTTTTCAATCAATTTTTTTCTAAAATACAGAAGTTTGAGAATAAAAAAAAACAAAGCCCCGTGGTGATACCACAGGGCTTTGCATTATTCAATTACTCTATTAATTAACTGGCTCTCATTTCGTGCATTTCAGCTTTAGCCTGATTAATTTTTTCTTTGGATTTAGAATCAGATAAGTTTGCCTTTGTTCTGGCTTTAAGAGCTTCTACTTTATGATTAATAGAATCTGTAAAGTCATGGATACTTCTGTTTGCTCCCTTGATATACTCATCTCCTTTTTCGGTGATCGCCTTACGCGTATCTCTTCCTTTTTTAGGGGCAAATAAAAGACCTAATACTGCACCTGCAGCCACTCCTGATACTAATCCTGCTAATAAATTTCCTGATTTCATTGAATTTGGTTTTAAATTGGTTCGATTTAAATTCATAGGATAAAATTAATCAGAATTCAGCATGAAGCCATAGTAGATGCGTTAATGTATAATTAAACTTTCAGTGAAATTGCCAAAGAATTTAACAAGAAAATCGGCCTATAAATTATCCCGGAATTTTTCCAGCAATGTTCTCACTTTAGGCGTGCCTTCAACATAGTATCTGGCAGAAGTTTTTTTGATTCCTACCTTAACCGTATGCGAAGTTTCCGGCAGCTCCCGGAACATATATTCATCTGTCCAGTCATCGCCAATAGCAAATATAAAATCGTAGTTATTACCTATAAGTTTTTTGGTGGATGCCTTACCCTTATTTACGTCACTGCTTTTGATCTCCAGCACTTTGTTTCCTTCAAGGACACTAAGCCCACGGTTGGAAATTAATTCTTTTAATACATTGCTAAGTTCATTGGCTCTTATTTCGCCTAATTCAGGATCTGCTTTACGGTAATGCCAGGCAAGGGAATAATTTTTTTCCTCAATGAATGTTCCCGGGGTTCTGTCTACGAAATTTTCGATAACCGGCCTTACCGCATCCATCCATTCACTTTTCACATTTTCAGACAATTCCCATTCGCCATCTATCTGTCTCATCCAAACTCCATGTTCCGAGATAAGTTCAACGGGAACATCTTTCCACCAACTGCCTAAAGTATTTTTATCTCTACCGCTAATCAGGATGACATCGGTATTTTCCCTGGAATTAAGCGTCCTGATAAGATTTTTTAATTCATCATCTGGTCTAGCATTCTCAGGTTTATCGACGAAATTTACCAATGTACCGTCATAGTCTATAAATAGTATCCTTTTTTTGGCATTTCTAAACTGAGTCATGATCTCCTCAGAGATCTCTGGAGTGATACGAATAGATTTAAAGGAATCCCTGTTTTCCTTGGTAGCCCTGAGCGATTTCATAAAGTCATTCGCCCATTTTTCCACGCTGTACCTTCTTAATCTTTTCTGAAGCATTTTATTTCGCTCAATCTGCTCTTCCTCGGGCATTTCAAAAGCGGTTTTCAAGGCCTGGGAAATCTGTTCAAAATTATTTGGGTTAATAATCAGCGCTTCATTCATTTCATGGGCTGCCCCGGCCATTTCACTTAAAATAAGTACACCGGTATGATTGGTTCTGGTAGCAATGTATTCTTTGGCCACTAAATTCATCCCGTCGCGAATTGGCGTTAGAAGGGCTATATCACAGGTGGTATAGAGATCAATCAGGTTGTTAAAGGGTAGGGATCTATAAAAATACCAGATAGGTGTCCAGCTTACCGTAGAAAATTTTCCATTGATCCTTCCCACCAGTTCATCGATCTCTCTTTTTAGTCTCCGGTACTGGGGAACATTAGATCGTGAAGGAACGGCCAGCATAACCAGTCTTACCTTTTCAATAAATTCCGGGTTCTTATCCAGAAAATATTCATAGGCCCTTATTCGGTGTGCAATACCTTTGGTATAATCCAGCCGGTCTATGCTCAGGATCATTTTAGCATCTGGGGTAGCTTCCAGGTGATGGTCCAGTCTTCTTTGAAGTTCAGATTGGTCTGCGCTGGTACTTTCAAAATGATCTAAAGCAGCCTGCTCAAATTTCTTGTAATCTATTCCCATAGGGAAAGAATCCACCTTTACGATCCTGTCTGGAAGGGTAATTTCATTAAAATCTACCTGGTGTCTTAGAATTCTACTTACAGAACTTAAAAAATGACGTTCGTAATCATAGGTATGGAAACCAATAAGATCTGCCCCCAGCACACCTTGAAGAACTTCATCTCTCCAGGGCAATGTCCTGAAAACTTCGTAGGATGGGAAAGGAATATGATTAAAAAACCCGATCACTGCCTCCGGTTTCTGTTCCCTGATCATATTGGGAACCAATAATAATTGATAATCATGCACCCAAATCACATCGCCATCTTCATAATGCTGAAGTACTTCATCGGCATATTTTTGATTTACTTCTTTATAGGTTTTCCAGTGTTCATCATCAGACTCTGTATATTCCATGAAATAGTGAAATAATGGCCAGATGGTCCTGTTGCTGAAACCATAATAAAAGCCGTCTATTTCTGCTGAATTCAAATGAACGGCGACACAATTTTCTTCCCGGGCCTTTTTCTGAACCTCCTCTTTCAAATGTTCCGGAATTTCTTCTTCAGTTAAGCCGGGCCATCCTATCCAAACACTATCTCCGTCCTTATGAAATGATTTTAAACCTGTTGCCAGGCCTCCAACACTTGGAGTGACCTCAAGGGTATCATTTTCTATTGAAATTTGCAGGGGTAACCGGTTGGATAGAATGATCGTTTTACTCATAATTATATGTAAATGCTGTTGTGACGCGTTTGAAATTTATTAAATTTCCGAAAATCATTTTAGACCACCATTCATTTATAAGATATTTAAGATATATGGATAACCTTGACTACGGAATTATAAGTAATTGTAAAAGTGCGGCACTAATTTCCAAAACTGGCTCGCTGGATTGGTGTTGTATGCCTCATTTTGATTCCTCGGCGATGTTTGCGAAAATACTTGATGAGAAAATAGGAGGGAGCTTTGAGATTCTGGTAGGGGACGATTATAAAATCACGCAGGAATACTTATGGGAAACAAATATTCTAAGTACGATTTTCGACAATGGTACAGATTCCTTTCAGCTAATAGATTTTATGCCGCGCTATCCGCGTGAAGATGGATCATATTATGCTCCGCCAGATGTAATTCGCTTTTTCAGGTTGACCGGAGGAACTCCCAGATTTAAGATCAAATATGATCCTAAACTGGATTTTGCGAGGGAGAAGACATATAGTGAACTAAAGGGTGATTATATCAAGAGCTTTACCAAAGAAGGAAAATATGATTCGGCCTATTTATATTCGAGCTTCGACCTGCAGGATATCATGGATATGAAGGAAATCAGCCTGACGGGAAATGCCTATTGCCTCTTAGGTTATCATGAAAAACTGGTGGAACAGAGTCTTGACAGGTCTTACCTGAAATTCCAGAGAACTAAAGTTTACTGGATGAACTGGAGTGATAATACGACCCGATATACCAAATACGGGAACGAGATCATGCGGAGCGCACTGGTGTTGAAGGCTCTTAGTTATAAAAAATCTGGAGCTGTGCTCGCTGCGGCCACGACCTCTTTGCCAGAAACTATAGGGGAGGAGCGCAATTGGGATTACAGGTTTTGCTGGATAAGGGATGCCTCCATGGTGATCAAGGTAATGGCTGGACTGGGCCATATTAAATCTGCTAAAGATTTTCTGAGATTCATCCTGAACATCATTCCGCATAAGGATGAAAAGATCCAGATCATGTATGGCATCAATGGTGAAAAAGAGTTGACCGAACATATCCTGAGCCATTTAAGCGGTTACAAGAATTCTAAACCGGTTAGAACAGGTAATGCCGCATATATACAAAAGCAGAATGATATATATGGAATTTTGATGGAAGTGATCTACCAGCAATTCCTGATGTTCGAAACTTCCCTGGAAAATTCTGAGGCTCTATGGACAGTAGTTCGGGGGATCGTGATGATCGTGGAAGAGAATTGGAAGAAACCAGATAAAGGAATCTGGGAATTAAGAACTGAAGATCGACATTTTGTGTTTTCAAAACTTCTATGTTGGGTGGCTATAGACCGCGCCATAAAAATAGGTGAAGTACTTCGCATGGGTGTGAATGATTCTAAATGGATAGCTTTAAGAGATGAAATTTACCAGGATATTTATGATAATGGATGGAATGAAGAAAAACAGGCTTATACCCAATATTACGGATCTTCAGATCTCGATGCTTCTACTTTACTAATGGAATCCTATGGATTTATTGAAGCAGATGACCCCAGATTTATTAGCACGGTACAGGCTACAGAAAATGAACTTTGTGAAGATGGTTTAATGTATCGTTACAGGAATAATGATGATTTTGGAAAACCAACGTCATCTTTTACCATTTGTACCTTCTGGTTAATAGATAGTTTATACAAGATAGGAGAAAAGAAAAAAGCCAAGGAATTATTTGACCAGTTACTATCCTATAGTAACCATCTTGGACTATTCAGCGAGGATATTGATTTTAAGACTAAACGATTACTTGGGAATTTTCCACAGGCGTATTCTCATTTAGCGCTAATAGAAACCGCGGCTAATTTCAGCAAAGGAATAGCAGATACCGGAATGGTCTTCAGAGACTAATCTTTCTTATCATTTTTAATGGATATCCGGGCTTTTGGCAAAGAGTCCGGATAATTTTTTTGTATGAAATCCAGCAGTTTTTCTCTCAGGAAAACCCTTAAATCCCACGCGGTTGGTGAATCTTTTGCACTTACTAAAACTCTTAATTCTACTGTTTTTTCAGTAGTATTTGTAACCTGTAAAACATCTACTTTTCCATCCCAGAGACCTGTTGAATTAAGTAATCTGGTTTGTTCCTTTCTTACCACATCTACAGGCAGATCATAATCAACGAACAGATATACCGTTCCCAGGATATCGGCCGAGTTCCTTGTCCAGTTCTGAAAGGTCTTTTCTATGAAATAGGTAGTGGGAACCACAAGTCTTCTTTTGTCCCAAACCCTTACCACAACGTAGGTTAGATTGATTTCCTCTATCCAGCCCCATTCTCCCTCTACAATTACCACATCATCCACTCGTATGGGCTGGGTAATGGCAATTTGAATTCCTGCCAGTAAGGTCGCGATGGCTTTTTGGGCAGCAAGACCTATGATAATACCCGCGATTCCGGCAGAAGTCAATACACTAACACCAATCGATCTAATACTATCGAAACTCATCAGGGCTATACCCATAGCCAGGATCACGATAATGAAGATGATAATATTTTCCAGGATCATATACTGTGTATAAACCTTCCTGGCTTTCAGGTTATTTTCACTGCCTACATCATATTTTTTTAGCATTTGTTTTTTAAGGACCTTGAAAGTTAAAATCAGGAACCAGGCAATACTACCAATCAGGCCAATTTTACTAATATGTCCCACGATGGTTTTTGTTGCTTCGAACATGAAGATATCTGCTATAATGGCAACTCGTGCAAGTAAACTCGCCAGAAAGATTAAAAGCGGTAACCTGATCTTTTGCGCAAAATTTACAGGAAGTAAATTCCTGGGATTTTTGCCTATTTTCTTTAAAACATAAAAGGCGATCGAGAAGGTAAGTATAAGGATGATGATCCCACCAATAAGGTATGTTATTGTATTTCTTTCCAATTCAGGCATATAGTTGCTTTTATACCCAAGTTAAATTTTATGATTTATTCAGATGGTTATACTAACATATTTTAACCTATAAGGTTTTCGCACATCATTCAGGGTTTTTCTTATTCTCCAGTTCCACCCGTTCTTTGGTGAGATAGAATCCATCTTCTAGCTCAGCAATATAAGCCACGATCTTTTCCCGAAGTTCACAATGCAGATCCCATGAAGTAAGGAAGTCTTTTCCGCCGGCCAGGCAACGGAGTTTTAATGCTTTACTATCCATTTCGGTTACCTGTACTGAAGGTGTTTTCTCTTCGTCGCCATCCCATTTATCTGAATTCCTTACGAGTTCATTAAATTTCGCCCTCACTTTAGATACATCGATGCGATGATCTGCATACACTTCCACCACACCAATGGTTTGTGAATTGGTCATGGAAAGGTTTTCGAAACTTTCAGAAATAACAGTCTTTAAGGGAATTACGATCCTTCTGAGATCCCAGGTTTTTACCACCATATAGGTGAACCGAAGATCTTCTACAAAACCAAATTTGTCATTAATAATTACAGAATCTCCAATTCTTACTGGTTTGGTAAGTGCTATCTGGATGCCCGCGATAATATTCCCCAGGGTGCTTTGAGCAGCAATAGCGACTATAACCGTAGCAATCCCCGCCGAAGCCATCAACGAAATACCAAGTTTTTCCAGTGAAGGAAACTGAGAGAATATAATAGATGCCCCTACGATAAAAACAATAAAAATAAATATTCTTCTTCCTACAGATACATAGGTGAGCATACGTTTGGATTCTACATTTTCCTCCTTACTGGTATCTCCAATCTTATGGACGGCAAAAAAGTCCATGATATAATCGATCACCCGCATTACCAGCCAGGTAAAAACAATAATGAGTATTACCAGTAATATCGCATAGAAGCCTCTTGCCAGCGGACCGGAAAAAGTGATGAGATTATTGATCAGGATATAAAAGGCAAGAACTCCTACTGCGCCACCTGCTGGTGAGGCTAGACGGCTGGCTATATTTTTTATCCAGTAACGATCGGTATTCGAAAAGGCCTTTTTTATTAAAAAAGATATTAGTTTGGCTGTGAGTAAGGAAATCAAAATGAAAATAAGAGTGCCAAGTAATTTCCATACAGGGATATCGAAAAGTTCAAAATTCAGCCAGCCGGGTATCATTTCGTCAAGTTTCCGAGGACCGTAAATAGCGTATAGTTGCTCGATATTTTCTACCGTTTGGGAAGAAATAAGCCAGACCGGGCTTTTGTCTTTATATTTTACCCGTTGCAATCTAAATACAGCATCCCTTCCTTCAAAATCGACCTTACCAAAATCTATGCTTCTTCTGGGTTTACCCGCCACCGCTTTAGTGATTGCGGTACTTATGTCTATTTGACCATCGGGCCTGTCTGAAAGATCATCCCAGGAAATTGCGACCCGTTGATTTAATATAAAATTTAGTTTTTCAGCAAGAATAGCAGCTTCTTTAATACTAATGTCATCTGGAAAAAGGTTATAATTCAGAGCATAAGCGGCAGCTTCAAAATCATTATTTCTTGCGTTAACGATAAAATGCTCCAGGGTCGCCTGCGGAGTCTGTAGGTTATACTTTTCTGGTGGGAATCCAATGCCTTGATTCCAGCGGCCGGTTTGATAATATGCCGCGTTATAATCCTGTAGTTCCGGTCTTTTAAATTCTGTTGTGTCCCTTAGAATTAAATCCTTCGAAGGAAGTTCTTCCCCTAAGTTCCCAGACCTGGTTGAATCGATGTTTTCTTGAAACCCGAAAGTTTGACACCAACAAGTTAAGAGAAGGATGATCAATGATTTTTTGAACTGAAGCTGTTGCATTGCCTGGCAGGTTGATTAGATATCTTTTGAAGATACCGATTTTTAAAAAAAATTAAAAAAGCAGCTTGTTTTATGGGAAAATTTTAACCCTGAAGTGCAAAATTATGGTACAAAAAAAAGCCACCCGGAAGGTGGCTTTATATTTTAGGTAAAGGGTGGGGGCTTAATTTACAAAACCTGTTCTTGCTCCACCATCCATAAATAAAGTTCTCATACGAGCCTTCTGACCTTCAGAGAACATGTACATACATGCATCGTTTGTATAATCCATATAGTTCATGGTCATGTCATTATCTCTACAATTTACTGTAGGATAAGATGGACATCCATAGTTAGGACCATCTGAAGATGGAGTATCAGCTACGAAATCATCCTGGCGACATCTTCCATCACCCCAGATGTGGCGAAGATTAAGATAATGTCCAACCTCGTGAGTAGCCGTTCTTCCTTTGTCGAATGGAGCTGAAACATAACCGGTAGTTCCAAAATATTGCGGAGAAATTACCACACCATCAGTAGAAGCAGGACCTCCCGGGAACTGTGCATATCCTAGAATTCCGCCGCCAATGTTACAAACCCATATATTCAGGGTAGTTGATGGTGATACCGGTGGATATGCATATTTCATATCGTCTCTGGTTCCCCATTCAGTTCTGGAATTGCTGTGTCTAAAAGTATTGGCAAGTGTAAAGGAAACATCTGAATCTGCAACTAAACCAGCAAATTCTGAAGGCACCTGGCTTGCGTCATTATTACTTGCGTTAAAGTCATCATTTAAAACTGCAATCTGAGAGGCTATCTGAGCATCTGAAATATTCTGCTGAGAGTTGCTGTAGATCACATGCACGACAACCGGAATATTTACAACCCCTAGGTTATCTGTAACCGGTGGTTCAGTACCACCACCCCCGCCAGAACCGGGTTTGCCTTTCGCATTACTTCCTTTTGCAAGAATAGATCTAGTGTTCTTTTCGATGTTATACATCTTCTTGTGCAGGTCACCATTTTCGTTCAATAAACGATTAAGGTTAGTCATACTGTAACATTTTGCTTTTCCATTTTCAGAGCTTTTACCATCGGCATCGGCATCTGTGTAAAGATAGAAATCACTCATGTCCACCTGAGCTTCCTGCTGCTCAGCAATTGTTTCTGTAGGGTCTTGCTCACAAGAAGCAAAAAGGAAGGCTAAAGCTGCCATTCCTAGAAAAACTTTTTTCATAATAGTTTTGGTTATTGTTTGATTTTGGTCGAATATATTTAATTCTTTATCGATTTTATCATTTTATTATAAAAAAGTTTCAGCTTTAACATTTGGAGTATGAAAAAAACAAAAAAGCCATCTTTTCAGATGGCTTTTCTCAGTTTAAAAGAATGTTTCTTTAGAAACAATATTTATTTTCAGAAGTCAGTTTCTCAGCGATCTTATTTCTAAGTTCTACAACATTCGGCATGTTGGTGTACTTGGTAAAACGCTTAAGACCCATCAACATCATTTTCTGTTCATCACCTTCAGCGAAGGAAACGATACCTTCCTTGGCTTTTGTATTAATGATATCTACGGCATGGTACAGATAAAGTTTTGCCATAGCGATCTCTTCAGCTTGAGATTCTTCCCCAAATCGCTTGGCGTTCTTCTCAGCTCTCAGGATACCAGATTCGGCCATATAAACCTCAATTAAAATATCTGAGGCAGCCAGTAATAACTGCTGGTTTTCTTCCAACTTAGGTCCAAATTTCTGTACGGCACTTCCTGCTACCATTAAAAATACCTTCTTCAGCTTGGCGATCATGTCTTTTTCTTCAGCAAAAAGCTTAGAAAAATCTGGTTTGTCCATAGATGGAATTCCGGTTAATTCTTCACCTACCTTCATCGCAGGACCTAATAGATCTACGTGACCTTTCATCGCTTTCTTTACCAACATACCAACCGCCAGCATTCTGTTGATCTCGTTAGTACCTTCGTAAATTCGGGCTATACGTGCATCTCTCCAGGCAGATTCTATTGGAGTATCAGCAGAGAAGCCCATACCACCAAATACCTGAATTCCTTCATCACTACAGTTTTGAACATCTTCTGAACAGGCTACTTTTAAAATAGAACATTCGATAGCATATTCTTCCACACCTTTCAGCTCAGCTTCAGAATGAGAGTTTCCTTCCTCCAGACGAATATTAATCCTGTCTTCAATATTCTTGGCAGCACGGTAAGCTGCAGCTTCTCCAACATATGTAGAAGTAGCCATTTCTGCCAGTTTAGACTTTATAGCACCAAATTTAGATATAGGTGTGTTGAACTGTACGCGGTCATTAGCATATTTTACTGAAAGATCTGTTACTCTTCTTTGAGCATCCAAAGATGCAGCAGCAAGTTTGATACGACCTACGTTCAGGGCATTCATGGCTATTTTAAAACCATTTCCACGCTCTGAAAGCATATTTTCCACCGGTACTTTAGTGTCGTTAAAGAACACCTGGCGGGTAGAGGAGGAGTGAATACCTAATTTCTTCTCTTCTTCGCCAAAGGTAATACCGTTTTCAGGGTCATTTTCAACTATAAATCCGGTAATGTTCTTGTCGTCTTCTATTCTCGCGAAAACGATAAATACATTAGCAAAACCGGCGTTGGAGATCCACATTTTCTGCCCGCTGATGCTGTAATATTTCCCGTCATCTGAAAGTACTGCTTTGGTCTTTCCGGAATTGGCATCACTACCTGCACCAGGTTCAGTTAAACAGTAAGCTCCAAACCATTCACCGGTAGCCAGTTTTGGTACATATTTTTTCTTTTGTTCTTCGGTACCATATAAGGTAATTGGCATAGTACCAATTCCAGTATGTGCACCAAAGGCAGTAGCTAAAGATCCTGTTGCTCCTGAAATATAATCACAAACCAACATAGTGGATACAAATCCCATTCCTAACCCGTCATATTCTTCTGGTACGGCAACTCCAAGAAAACCGAGCTCTCCAGCTTTGCGCATTACCTCTTCGGTTAAAGCATAGTCTTTTTGCTCAAAACGTTCTTTGTGAGGCCATACTTCACGCTCTACGAACTCCTTAACAGAATCGCGCATCATTTTTTGTTCTTCGTTAAAATCTTCTGGTGTGAAGACGTCTTCACTCTTAGTTTCTTTTACCAGGAACTGGCCCCCGCGTAAAAGATCTTTTTTAGCTGTATCTGTGCTCATTTTTATTTAGTATTTAGAAGTGAGATATGATTATCGAAAATCTCACTTTATGGATTAATTTTTCTATTTCATTTAAGATCTCACTTCTAAGATCTCATTGTTTAGTTCTAGTTCAGGAATTCAAAAACTCCGGCAGCACCTTGGCCTGTACCTACGCACATGGTAACCATACAATGCTTGTTCTTTAAATCACGCTTGCGCATTTCGTCGAAAACCTGAACAGATAATTTTGCTCCGGTACATCCTAGCGGGTGTCCCATAGAGATAGCTCCTCCATTTACGTTAAGCTTATACTGATTAAGGTCGAGCTCTCTGATAACGGCCAGAGATTGAGAAGCGAATGCCTCATTCAATTCTATTAACTCCAGGTCATCCTGCTTAATTCCAGCTTGTTTTAAAGCCTTTGGAATAGCATGTACGGGTCCTATTCCCATGATTCTTGGTTCTACACCAACTGCGGCATAACTTACCATTCTGGCAATTGGCTCAAGGTTTAGTTCCTTTACCATTTCCTCGCTCATCACCATTACAAAAGCGGCTCCGTCACTCATCTGTGAAGAGTTACCTGCAGTAACACTTCCACCTTCTGCAAACACCGGTCTCAATTTATTAAGAACTTCAATGGAAGTATCTTTTCTTGGACCTTCATCTTTATTTACAGTGTAAGACCTGGTTTGTTTCTTACCATTTTCATCCACATAGGTTTCATCAATGGTAATTGGAACAATTTGATCCTGGAAACGATCTTCTGCCTGAGCTTTTATCGCTTTCTGATGCGAATTGTAAGCAAATTCATCCTGGTCTTCACGGGAAACATTGTATTTATTCGCTACTGCCTCTGCAGTGAGACCCATTCCCCAGTAATAATCCTCATTACCGGCTTTGGCTACTTCATAATCTGGCACCGGCTTATATCCGCCCATTGGGATATAACTCATACTTTCTGCACCACCTGCGATCACGCAGTCTGCCATTCCCATCTGGATCTTTGCTGTTGCAATCGAGATGGTTTCCAGACCTGATGCGCAGTATCTGTTTACGGTCATCCCGGGAACGTCTTCAATTTTTAATCCCATAAGAGAGATCAGTCGACCAACGTTCAAACCCTGTTCTGCTTCTGGCATGGCATTTCCAACCATAACATCATCAATCCGGGTCTTGTCGAAATCTGGTAATTTATCCATCATGTACTGGATCGTTTCAGCAGCCAGTTCATCTGGTCTTTTGAAACGAAACACACCTTTTGGAGCTTTTCCTACTGCAGTTCTGTATGCTTTTACTATATATGCTGTCTTCATTTTTCTAGTATTTAGAATTTAGTAATGAGTATTGAGATACACATTAGACTAAAGTTTTTATTAAAGAGTAATTCATTTTTTGTATCTCAACTACTTCTTCCAGAATTGGCTGTACCAGATTCTCAGAAGTAAGATTTAAATTATAAGCTAAGGTTAATTGAGTAAAAAGTTCATAAGAAGAATCACTGGCTATACTTAGAAAATTTCTAAATTCTCCTTTGGTGTTTCTTCCGGCACCTTCTGCAATATTTGAGGCAATAGAAATTGCACTTCTACGGATTTGACTGGTTAAGCCAAATTTTTCTGCAGAAGGAAAAGCTGAACTCAGAACATAAATATCTTTAGCAACTTTCATTGCTTTTGTCCAAACTTTTAAATCTTCCAATTTGTACATTTCTTATTACTCTTTACTCAATACTAACTACTAATTACGTAGCGGTTTTCCTTTTTTAAGCATGTGCTGAAGTCTTTCCAGAGTCTTTCTCTCTCCGGTAAGGGACAGGAAGGCTTCTCTTTCCAGGTCTAACAAATACTGTTCACTAACCATCTGGTTTGCTGAAAGGTCTCCACCGGCCATAACATAAGCCAGTTTGTTGGCAATCTTTTTGTCATGTTCGCTTATATACTTTCCTGCAGCCATTTGGTCTGTGCCCACGAGGAATGCACCCAATGCCTGTTTTCCAAGGACTTTAACGTCCTTACGGGCGATTGGTTTGGTATATCCATTTTCAGCCATTAATAATGCCTGCTTTTTAGCGATCGCCAACTGCCTGTCTGGATTCACTACCACTATATCTTTTCCTTTCTGAAGAAGTCCCAGGTCATACGCTTCATAAGCTGAAGTTGAAACCTTGGCCATACCTATGGTCAGGAAGTTCTCTCTTAAACGGTTTAGCTGTACATCATCTTTCTGGAATGTATCGGCTGCTCTAAGGGTCATTTCCTTAGTTCCACCACCACCAGGGATCACACCAACACCAAATTCAACCAAACCAATATAGGTTTCAGCTGCGGCTACAACCTTATCGGCATGCAGTGAAAGCTCGCATCCACCACCAAGAGTCATGGCGTGTGGGGCAGAAACTGTTGGAATGGAGGAATAACGCATTCTCATCATGGTATCCTGGAAATATTTAATCGCCATGTTAAGCTCTTCATATTCCTGCTCAACAGCCATCATAAAGATCATCCCGATATTAGCTCCAACAGAGAAATTCTTCCCGTCATTGGCTACAACCAGTCCCTGGTATTCATTTTCAGCGATATCTATCGCTTTGTTAAGGCCGTCAAGAACATCACCGCCTATGGAATTCATTTTACTTCTGAACTCCACATTCAGGATTCCGTCCCCAAGGTCTTCGACAACTACGCCGCTATTCTTAAATACTTCATTAGATTCCCTGATGTTATCCAGTATGATAAATGCATCCTGTCCCGGAACTTTAGTTTGTTTCTTTTCGTCTATACTATAATAATAGGTATTACCTTCTTTTACGGTATAGAAACTTTTGCTTCCGCTCTCCAACATCTCGTTAACCCAGGCAGCAGGTTCATAACCTTCAGCCTTCATCATTTCGATACCTTTTTCTACACCAATCGCATCCCAGATCTGGAATGGACCATGTTCCCAACCGAATCCGGCTTTCATGGCATCATCTATCTTATAAAGCTCATCAGAAATTTCCGGAATTCTGTTAGATACATAGGCGAAAAGTGCTGAAAAACTCTTTCTATAGAAGTCTCCGGCTTTATCTTTTCCTTTAACCAGTACCTCAAAACGATCGGCAACATTATCGATGGTCTTGGTCATCTCCAGTGTTGCGAAAGAAGCACTTTTTCTATCACGGTAATCCATAGTATCAAGATCAAGAGATTTGATCTCGCTGGAACCGTCGTCATTTTTAATTTTCTTATAAAATCCCTGGCCAGTCTTACTACCTAGCCATTTATTTTCCATCATGGTATTGATGAAATCTGGTAACTGGAAAAGGTCGTGCTGCTCATCATCTGGAACATTTTCATAAATCCCGTTTGCAACATGTACCAGGGTATCCAGGCCAACTACATCTACAGTTCTAAACGTAGCTGACTTCTGGCGTCCTATTACCGGACCGGTGAGTTTATCTACCTCTTCTATAGTCATGCCCATATCCTTTACTGTATGGAACAGACTCATGATTGAAAAAATACCTATTCGGTTTCCAATAAATGCTGGGGTATCCTTAGCAAGAACTGCTTTCTTTCCAAGGAATTTTTCACCATACATCTCAAGGAATTCAAGAACTTCAGGAGAAGTCTCTTTACCAGGGATAATTTCAAATAATCTTAAATATCTTGGAGGGTTAAAAAAGTGAGTTCCGCAGAAATGCTTTTTAAAATCTTCACTTCTGCCTTCGGTCATAAAATTAATAGGGATACCAGAAGTATTCGAAGTAATTAAAGTTCCCGGTTTTCTGTGCTTCTCAATGTTTTCAAAAACCTGCTTTTTAATATCAAGACGTTCAACAACCACCTCAATGATCCAATCTACCTCTGCGATCTTATGAATATCATCTTCAAGATTCCCGGTAGAAATCCTGTTCACAAAATCCATATGGTAAATTGGAGAGGGTTTAGATTTTACCGAAGCCGTAAGCGAATCATTAACTATTCGGTTACGAACCACTTTATCTTCCAGGGTTAAACCTTTTTTCTTTTCCTTTTCATTTAGTTCCCGTGGAACGATGTCCAGAAGTAGAACTTCCACGCCAATATTGGCAAAGTGGCAGGCAATACCGCTACCCATAATTCCGGATCCGACAACTGCTATTTTATTAATCCTTCTTTTCATTTTTTGGTTTTTATTATTTTATCTGATACTAATTTCTTCTGTATAAATTTTCTTATCACTTATAAGTCCCAGGATGGTATTTGCCACATCTATAAAAGTATTAAGATCTTTATCTGAAACTGATTCTTTTACTGCTTCATCAAACCTTAGAACCACGCGTTTGGAATAATCCCTCATTTCTTTACCAAAATCGGTTAGGTGAATAAGAACACTTCGCCCATCATCCGGATTTTTTTTCCTTATGATCAAACCTTTTTCTTCCATGGTTTTAAGAATTCTTGATAGGCTGGTAGCTTCCATACCCATTTTTGGACCTAAAGATGTAGATGGGGTGCCTTCCTCAGGATCTATGCTTAAAAGTGCAAATCCCGTAGCCATAGTGCTTCCAGCCTTTCCGGCTTCCTCATTATACATCTTGGAGACCGCCATCCAGGTTGCACGCAAAACATAATCTATAGTTTTTTCTTTCATCTGGCTTTTTGAATGATTCCAAAGTTAGGAAAAAATATTATGCATGCATAATAAAATTAGTTATAAAATATTAAATTACTGAATTATAGGCCTTAAAATTCTTAAAACAAAAAAACTCCTCTTTGTGGGAGGAGCTTTTTTTATCATATTCTTAATGTAGATTTAAAATCTACCGTATAATTTTTCGTAGAGATCTTTGTATCTCTCCTTAATTATCCTTCTTTTTAATTTCATAGTAGGAGTAAGGTGACCATCATCTATCGTCCAGGATTCAGGGGTAAGTTCAAAAGTTTTGATCCTTTCCCATTTCCCGAATTTCTGGTTATAGAAATCTATTTCTTCCTGAATTCGTTCTTTAACCAGTTTATTATTGGCAATTTCCCTTTCAGTTCCCTTGCCCAGATCGATGTTCTTTCTTTTTGCCCAATCTGAAATAAATTCAAAATTTGGCTGGATCAAAGCTGAAGGCATTTTTTCACCATCACCAACAACCATGATCTGCTCAATGAATCGTGATTGTTTCATTACATTCTCGATCATTTGAGGAGCTACATATTTTCCTCCGGAAGTTTTGAACATTTCCTTTTTCCTGTCTGTTATTTTCAGGAAACCGTCCTTATCGATCTCTCCAATATCTCCGGTATGAAAGAAACCATCATCTGTAAGAACTTCTCTGGTCTTAGCTTCGTCCTTATAATAACCCTTCATAATATTAGGTCCTTTGGCAAGGATCTCTCCATCTTCGGCTATTTTCACTTCTACATTGTCCAGCACTTTTCCAACAGTTCCTATCCTGAATCCGTAATTGCGTTCATCATTTACCGAGATCACAGGAGATGTTTCAGTTAATCCATATCCCTCCATTACCGGAATTTCTGCCGCAGCGAAAACTCTGGCCAATCTAGGCTGCAGAGCTGCACTTCCCGATACGATCAATTCAATATTACCGCCCAAACCTTCTTTCCATTTAGAGAAAATAAGTTTTCTGGCAAGATTAAGTTTGGTTTCATACCACCATCCGTTTTGACCATATGGTTCATATTCAAGACCAAGTTCAACGGCCCAAAAGAATAATTTCTTCTTGATTCCATCCAGCGCTGTTCCTTTCGCGATAATTTTATCGTATACTTTTTCCAGCAATCTTGGTACAGCACTAATTACATGTGGTTGTACTTCTTTAAGGTTGTCACTTATCTTTTCAATAGATTCAGCAAAATATATCGACACTGAATAATACTGGTATAGGTAAAGAATCATTCTCTCGAATATATGACACACAGGTAGAAAGCTCAACGCTTTATAAGTGCCTTTTTCAAAAGGTACTCGGGGAGCACTACCCAACACATCACTAACTATATTATTATGTGTTAGCATCACGCCTTTAGGTCTTCCGGTAGTTCCTGAAGTATATATTAAGGTAGCCAGATCATCTGGCTTTACAGCGTCCTTAATTTTTTCAACTTCATCCTGATTACTTTTATCCTCACCGCTTTTTAAAACTTCTTTCCAGTTTTTACAGCCGGCGATCTCGTCAAAGCTGTATACCTCCTTTAACTGGGTTGTACCTTTTATACGGTTTACTTTATCAAGAACTTCTTCATCTGAGACAAAACAGTAAATTGATTCACTGTGATTTAATACATAAGCGTAATCCTCTTCAGAAATAGTAGGGTAGATTGGTACATTTTGCGCTCCTAATTGCAGGATACCAATATCCATTACATTCCACTCGGTTCTATTGTTTGTGGAAATGACAGCGATCTTATCATTAGGTTTCACTCCTAATCTTAAAAGCCCACGGCTAATGGCATTTGCCTGATCGATGTATTGCTGAGTTGAAAGAGTTTGCCATTCATCACCATATTTAGTACCTAGTGAGTGTTCTAATGGGAAATTTTCTAACTGATAATAAGGAAAGTCAAAGAGTCGTTTTATTTCATTCATCAAGTTGAATAGTTTTTGATATGCCTTGCAAAATAGGAATTTTGACTACTGTTTCAAATCAAATTCAACAAAATAATTTAGAATAATTAACATATTCACAAATCAACGCCTCTTTTTTGATAGATAAACCTCGAATTAATATAATTTTTTATAAAAATTCTCAGCTCAAGTTAAACTGTTTTCAAGCCGATCAAACTATTGATTATTAGCCAGGTAAGTTTTTGAATTAGGTCAAATCTTAAAAAAGATATTTTGAATAAACTTAATTTTATAATCGGTTCAGTTCTGATTATGGGAGTATAAATAAGAACCGAAATTAAAGACAAAAAAAAAGGAGCCATTTGGCTCCTTTCTCTTTTTATCAAATCTTTTCTTCCAGCCATTTCCTGGCATTGACGAATCCTTCCAGCCATGGAGAAACTTCATCTTTTCTGTTTTTTGGATAATGGGCCCAATTCCACTGAAAGGTTGATCGTTCCAGGTGAGGCATCATGACCAGGTGTCGACCGGTTTCATCTGTGAGCATTGCCGCATTAAAATGAGAACCATTTGGATTTGCCGGGTAGCCCTCATATCCGTATTTGCCAGGGATATTATATTTTTCTTCCTCATACGGAAAACTGAATTTCCCTTCACCATGGGCCGCCCAGATTCCAAGTTTTGAACCGGCCAGGCTTGAAAGCATCACTGAATTATTTTCCTGAATTTCTACTGAAGTGAAATTGCATTCAAATTTATGAGATTCATTATGAAGCATTTTTGGCTTCTGTTTGTGCTCCGGGTTGATTAAACCAAGTTCAATAAAAAGCTGGCAACCGTTACACACTCCTAAAGATAACGTGTCTTTTCTAGCAAAGAATTTATCCAGGGCTTCTTTCGCTTTTGCATTATATAGAAAAGCTCCGGCCCAGCCTTTAGCACTTCCCAGGACATCTGAATTTGAGAATCCTCCCACAGCAGCTATGAACTGTATATCTTCCAGAGTTTCCCGGCCAGAAATCAGATCGGTCATGTGAACATCCTTAACGTCGAAACCGGCGAGGAACATTGCCCGGGCCATCTCTCTTTCAGAATTTGAACCTTTTTCCCGAATTATAGCAGCTTTTATTCTTGGTTTTGAAGGATCTATTTCAGGTAGTTTGCCGGTAAAATGCTCCGGGAACCTGAACTCAAGTGGCTGTTCTCTATAATTATGGTAACGCTCGGTGGCCTTGTCGATTCCGCTTTGGTGTTCATCCAGAAGGAAAGATGTTTTGTACCAGGTATCTCTTAATTCCGGAATATTAAAAGTGAGGTCTGCACCGAAATTTTTAATCCTTAAACTTGAACCTTCAGTTACTTTACCGATCTTGAAAAATTCAATTTTATCTTCCTTCAGAATA
Source organism: Christiangramia sabulilitoris (assembly GCF_007050985.1). Lineage (GTDB taxonomy): Bacteria > Bacteroidota > Bacteroidia > Flavobacteriales > Flavobacteriaceae > Christiangramia > Christiangramia sabulilitoris. Next base: position 443,774 of record NZ_VHSF01000001.1, on the reverse strand, counting down.
TCTTCTATCAAATCATTTTTTGCCTGAAAAATAATTCCGCAGTTCTCATTGAAAAGGAGTTTTATGATATCCTTTTCGCCTACTTTAGAAAGATCGAATTCAGCTCCAAGATTTACATCGGCAAAGCACATTTCTAAAAGACTGGTGATTAATCCACCTGAAGCTATATCGTGACCGGCAAGGATCAGGTTCTGTTTTATAAGTTTCTGAACGGTATTAAAAGCAGCTGCGAATTTTTTATCATCCTTTATGGTTGGGACTGCATTTCCTACTTTATTTAGAATTTGAGCAAAAGACGAACCGCCAAGTTTAAATTCATCCTGAGACAGGTTGATATAATATATGTCCCCGCCGTTCTTTTGAAGAACGGGTTCAACTACTTTGGTGATATCATTACAATGCCCGGCAGCAGAAATAATTACAGTACCCGGGGAAATCACTTCGCGGTCCTTGTAGCGCTGCTTCATAGACAGGGAATCTTTCCCGGTAGGAACATTTATGCCTAAGGAAATGGCAAATTTTGAGATTCCTTCCACAGCCTCATATAGTCTCGCATCTTCACCTTCATTATTACATGGCCACATCCAGTTGGCGGAAAGAGAGATTGATTTTAAACCTTTTTCCAATGGAGCCCAAATGATATTTGATAAAGCCTCAGCGATAGAGTTTTTCGAACCGGCAACGGGATCTACAAGTGCAGATACGGGAGAGTGACCAATTGAGGTCGCCACGCCTTCTTTTCCTTTATAGTCAAGAGCCATTACACCACAGTTATTCAGGGGTAATTGTAGCGGCCCCGCAGTTTGTTGTTTAGCTACTCTACCAGAAACACAACGATCTACCTTATTGGTTAACCAGTCTTTGCAGGCTACAGATTCTAATTGTAATACCTGTTCCAGGTATTCGTGGATCTTTGAAGTTTGATAGCTTACTTCTTCGTAGTTTCTTTTTACCGATTTGTCTGTCATTATGGTTTTGGGAGAACTTCCAAACATATCAGATAAATCAAGATCCATGGGCTTTTCACCAGATTTTTTACCTTCAAAAGTGAACCTGTAATCACCGGTAACATCTCCAACTTCATACATAGGCGATCTTTCCCGATCTGCAACCCGTTTTAGTTGCGCAATTTCTGCTTCACCAATTACAAGGCCCATTCTTTCCTGGGATTCATTTCCTATGATTTCTTTTGCAGAAAGGGTAGGGTCTCCAACCGGTAAAGCATCGAGGTCTATTTTACCTCCTTTTTCTTCCACCAGTTCACTCAGGCAATTTAAATGTCCACCGGCACCATGATCATGAATGGAGACGATAGGATTTTTTTCACTTTCAACCATACCACGTACGGCATTGGCCGCTCGCTTCTGCATTTCGGGATTTGAACGCTGAATTGCATTTAATTCTATACCACTGCTAAAGGCACCTGTATCTGCTGAAGAAACGGCAGCACCGCCCATACCAATTCGATAATTTTCACCACCCAGGACCACAATTTTATCGCCTTTATTTGGCACATCTTTTAATGCCTGTTCCTTTTTACCGTAACCAATCCCACCGGCAAGCATGATCACTTTATCATATCCTAAAGACCGGTCATGTTCCTGGTGTTCAAAGGTTAAAACAGATCCTGAGATCAAAGGCTGACCGAATTTGTTGCCGAAATCTGAAGCTCCATTAGAAGCTTTAATCAGAATATCCATGGGAGTCTGGTAAAGCCAATCCCTTTCTTTCATTCCATTTTCCCACTTTCGATCTTTATTAAGTCGGGAATATGAAGTCATATATACGGCAGTTCCGGCAAGCGGGAGTGATCCTTTACCTCCGGCAAGGCGGTCTCGAATTTCACCACCACTTCCCGTAGCAGCTCCGTTAAAAGGTTCTACCGTAGTGGGGAAATTATGGGTTTCTGCCTTAAGTGAAATAACAGAGTCAAAATCTGTCACCTGGTAATATTCAGGGACATCTGGAGCTTTGGGTGCAAATTGTTCCACTCTCGGACCATTTACAAAAGCCACATTGTCTTTATATGCCGATACTATTTCATTGGGATTCTCTTCAGAAGTTTTTCTAATAAGTTTGAACAAGGATTCTTCTTTTTCTTCTCCATCAATAATAAACTTACCATTGAAAATTTTATGACGACAATGTTCTGAATTAACCTGGGAAAACCCGAAGACTTCCGAGTCTGTAAGTTTCCTGCCCACCTTTTTTGCTAATCCTTCAAGATAGGCAACTTCTTCATGGTTTAAAGATAGTCCTTCCTGCTGGTTGAATGCATTGATATCTTCAACTTCGATGATTGGCGCAGGATTAATATGAATATCAAAAATATCCTGATCAAGCCCGTCATATTTCTGTGAGAGCATAGGATCAAAATCATGGAAATTCTTATCAACCCTTAGAAATTCCTCTATTCTAATCAGGCCGTGTATACCCATATTCTGGGTAATTTCTACAGCATTGGTACTCCAGGGAGTGATCATTGCGGCACGTGGTCCAACAAAAAAATCTGCCAGAGCAGATTTATGTATTTGTAAAGTGTTTCCAAAAAGCCAGTTAAGTTTTGATATTTCCTGAGCTGAAAGTTCTGAGTGTGTTTCCACAGCAAAGATCTTGGTAGTTTGGTTTCCGAAGAAAAGGATCATCTAGGTTGTGTTTGTGTTGTTTTGCAAAGGCACAAATTTAGGATTTTTTCTTGGGTAGATTAAAAATTTTGGGAAACTTAAGTTTTTATTTCTGGTCTTTATATGTACCTTAATAAGGACAATTAATTTTTCCAATGCATTTCAAATTTATTCACCTTTTCGTGCTTGTCATTGTATTGTTTGCAGGAGCAAATTCATGTTCCCTTGTGGGTGAAAACGAGCAGGATAGAGTTTTAATAGAAATGCGTATAAATCATTTTCAACAAACCGCCTTTGGATCTTATCCTTTACTAGTATTGCTGGCACAGGAGAATGAGAGTATTGGAGGTGCAGATTGGAAATATTTTTATGATGAAATTGAAGGATTTAATTATAAACCCGGGTATATATATGATTTGAAAGTGATTAAAAAATCAGTGCAGGATCCTCCTCAGGATGCGTCTGCTTTTAAATATATATTGCATAGCGTGGTAGCAAAAAATCCTGTTTCAAGCAACGAGATTTTCGAAATCCGGCTTAAGTGGAATGGAGAGAATTTTGTACATACTACAGAAGGTAGTGCGCCCAGTTTAATACAGGAATACGAAATAAATTGTGATACTCTTTGCGATGAATTGACCAGTCGCCTGGAAACCGAAGAAGAAGTAAGCGGGATTTTTCAGCACGAAGGTGACCGAAAAATTAAGCTGATCGAACTTAAATAAAAAAGCGACCTGGAAAGGTCGCTTTTATTTATTCCTTATGAAGAGAAGCCATATAAAAGCCATCATAACCACTCTCACTGGATAGTATACTTTTCTCACGGAGTAATTTAAATTCTTTGCCGGCTTCTGTTTTGAGAAATTTCTGAACCTGTTTCTGATTTTCAGAAGGTAGAACAGAACAGGTTGCATATACCAGTTTTCCACCTTTTTTTACAATTTTAGAATACTGTTCCAGTATTTCCAGTTGGGTATTTCTGATCTTATCCAGGAAATCTGGCTGCAATTTCCATTTCGCGTCGGGGTTTCTACTTAAAACACCCAGTCCACTGCAGGGAGCATCTATAAGTACCCGATCTGCAGAGTTATATAATTTCTTAATAACCTTGGTGGAATCTATGCTTCTGGTTTCCACATTATGCGCTCCGGCTCGTTTTGCTCTTCGTTTTAACTCCTTCAGTTTATTACCATAGATGTCAAGGGCAATGATCTGGCCTTTATTTTCCATCAGGGCGGCAAGATGCAAGGTCTTACCACCGGCTCCGGCACAGGTATCTACTACCCGCATACCCGGTTGTACATCCAGAAATTCTGCAACTCTTTGTGAGCTGGCATCCTGTACCTCGAACAAACCATCCTGGAATGCCTTGGTACGAAAAATGTTTCCACGCTCCTTTAATTCTAGGGCTTCCGGATAATTTTTTAAATTGGAAGTTTCGAAACCTTCCTCACTTAGTAATGCTGCAAGATCCTTCGGGGTCGTTTTTAATTTGTTTGCCCGTATTACCACCGGAGCCTGCTCGTTTAGGGCATGAATCTCCTTTGTCCATACTTTTTCCCCCAATTCTTGTTCCCCTAATTCATCCATCCAATCTGGAACAGATTCTCTAAATTTTCTAATTCTGCTCAACTCATCAAACCTTCCCTTGATACGTCTTTCAGGAGTTTTTTCAAATTGAGGCCAATCTGGAATTGTTACACCTCTAAGCACACACCAAACAGCGAACATTCTAAAAAGATCTTCTCTTTTAAAAGGTTCTTTTACTTCAGCAATTTCAGCATATAATCTTTTCCATCTTACAATGTCGTAGGTGGTTTCAGCTATAAAACTTCGATCCCGGGATCCCCAGCGTTTATCTCTCTTCAGTGTTTTTTCTATTACCTTGTCGGCATATTTCCCTTCATTGAAAATTTCAGATAATGCATCGATGGTAGCAAAAACAAGATTCCTGTGTAGGCGCATAAAAATTCTTTAAGTCGGCAAAGTTACGTTTTTTTGAAACGGATTAATTTATATTTGGATCAAATTCTAAGGAGATTGGATGCATAACAAATTATGCCTTTTAGGGCAGTTCTCAGATTTAAATAGATGCTAGCCACAACTTCAAAATGATCAAAAAAAAACAAATGAAAAGAATTAGCTTATTACTTATACTATTAACATTTGCCTGTAAAAATAATAATGAAGTAAGATCTTCCCGGGTAGAGCAGGAAGAGACAAAAACATTTGAATCTGTAGCAAGTGAAATTATCTTAGAAGATGATTCACTTAGTATTAGGGCCATCCAGGTGATGGGAGATAATCTGGCTTTCGCGGCAAATCATGGCACATATGGTTTATATAATTCCCAGAGTGAAAAGTGGAAGATAAGCACACAGAATTTTGACACCATAAAACCTGAATTCAGGGCAGTTGCAAGTACCTCCAATGATTTTTTCATGTTAAGCGTTGCCAACCCGGCATTGCTTTATAAAACCGGAGATAAAGGTAGTATGGAGCTGGTTTATAAAGAAGAAAACGAAAATGTTTTTTATGATTCCATGATCTTCTGGAACGATCTGGAAGGGATCGCCATGGGGGATCCTATAGATGGATGTATCTCGATTATTACCACGAGGAATGGAGGGAACAGCTGGAATAAAATCACATGTGATAGCCTACCCGCATCGTTGCAAGGCGAAGCTGCTTTTGCAGCCAGTAATTCTAATATAGCTGTACTGGATGACAATACCTGGATACTAACCGGAGGTAAAAAGTCTAGAGTTTTATATTCTCCTGATCGCGGAAAAAGCTGGGAAATTTATGATACTCCGCTAATACAGGGTGAAGAAACAACTGGGGGTTATAGTATAGATTTTTACGACGATAGGAACGGGGTCATTATTGGCGGGGATTATACCAAACCTGAAAATACATCTGCAAATAAGGCAATCACCAGGGATGGTGGAAAAACGTGGCAATTGATCGCAGAAGGGCAGGAGCCGGGCTATAAAAGTTCTGTAAGGTATGTCCCCAATTCTGGAGGTAAAGCAATGGTTGCTACGGGATTTACCGGTATACACTATTCTAAGGATTCTGGTGCCTCTTGGAAAAAGCTTTCAGATGAAGGTTTTTATACCTTGAGGTTTGTAAATGATACTTTAGCTTATGCAGCCGGAAAGGGCAGGATCGCGCGCTTAATATTTGATTAAAAGAAATGATCCGGAAGATTTTCATCTGCCGGATCATTAACTACTAACTAACCAAAAACTAAATATGAATAGAATCTCTACTCACTACTATTAGAATCTTTCTTCTCTCGTTTAGAGCGGTATTCCTTGATAAGCTTTTTATGGAATTCATCTTCCAGCTTATGCAGTTTTATAATATCTTTTGCTGAAATGATCTGCTTAAGATCTTTGAACAGCTGTTTTTTAATTTTATATTCTTCACTTTCTACACTAAGGAACTCATCAATTAGATCTTCCGCTTCATTTTCTGAAATGCATTCAACATTTTTTAGTTCAATATGTTCTCTTCTGTGCAACTCACGCCTCTCCCTCTCATATTCATTATAAATAGGCCAGAATTTCTCAGCAGTTTTTTCATTTAGTTTTAATTCCTGAGTGAAATAAGCAACTTTTAAAGCCTTTATTCTTTCCCTTTGTTCCTCTTTATTTTCCTCCTGGGCGCCCATCGAAAAGGCTGTAAAAAGGAAACAAATAATTAAGATTAAGTTTTTCATAGTTATTCTAAAATATAAATCGGGTCTTCTGCATGTTCATCAATATAATCTAAAGCAGCATCAGAGTCTACGCTATTAAAATCTTCCTCGCTTACTAATTGTTCTTGATTTAATATGAAATCAGGGTAATCTGCGGTATTTAATTCAAAATATCCCATTTCATAGCCTTCTTCTATATAATTTTCCATCGCTGAAACCTCTATATCATCCCAACCCATAGTTTGAACAGGATCAGATTTGAAAAAGTCTCCAAGAAAAAGTGCAAAAATAGCGGCAACTGCAGCTGCATAAAACAAATATTCTCTCTTAAAAAGCTTAATCACCTTAGGGTTATGAGTCTCCAGCTTTGAAAGAATTCTATTCTCCAATTGCTCAAAATAACCATCAGGCACAGTAAAGCCACTGTCGCCAGGTAAAAACTCCTTTGATTCCTGCTCTTCGATATTTCTCATGAGCCTATCCTCTAAGTTCCCGAAATAATTTTCAGGAACTTTAAAACCAGCTTTTGATATGTTGGATCTATTGGAGTTCATCGATTCTTTGACTATAATTTCAGTAAATGGTTTAATTAGACTTTAAATATTCTTCTATTTTTTTCGAAGCTATATGATAGGAAGCTTTTAAGGCACCTTCACTTGTTTCAAGGATTTCGGCCATTTCCCGGTACTTTAATTCTTCGAAGTATTTCATGTTAAATACCTGTTGTTGTTTTTCCGGAAGCAGCGCTATAGCCCTCTGGAGTTTTAATTTGATTTCATCACCGTCAAAATAAACATCACTTTCCAGGTTGTCTATGATTTGATCTTTCAACTCTTCTGAAGTGATATGCAATCTTCGCGCCTTTTTGTTCAGAAAAGTAATAGATTCATTAGTTGCTATTCGATACATCCAGCTGTACAGTTTACTATCGCCCTTGAACTTACCTATGTTTTTATAGATTTTTACAAAAGTGTTCTGCAGAATATCATCTGTATCGTCATGATCTTTGACCATATTCCTGATATGCCAGTAAAGTCGTTCTTTATAAGTGGATATAAGTTCCCTGAAAGCCTCCTGGGAAGTGGAGCTTTCCTGCAATCTTTTTATAAAGTGATCTTCCGGATTGTGCAATTCAGGTAGTTATGTGTCAGTTTAGATTCTGTAAAGATATTGAAAACAAGAATTAGTGAGAAGGTAATTTCTTAAGGACTGATTTGTAGGATTTTATATCTTTTAACAAGTCGTTTTATCGATTAAATGCATTTTTATAAGATAAAAGGCAACTATTTTTTGGCTAAACCAATATATTTTTTAACTTTACGATATAGAAATGAATTAAACTTTTTTTTGCCTCAAACAAAAATGATTTAATCGCATTATTCTCACTTGCCCCAAAGAGAGGATAATTTCTAAAAAATGGATGATACCTACTTAGGTCATCCATTTTTTTATTTTTGCACAATCTGAAATCTTCAAATTAAAATTCACGATATGAAAACTATTCTTTCTTTATTATTTGGATTCTTTATTAGTATATCTGCACACGCTCAGGAGATTCCAGAAGTTGTTGTAGGGGAAACCCTGGAGATCGGGGAGGCCCAACAATATGGCTACGCTCAAATTAAATTACCACCTTCAAATTTTATTCTTAAGCAAGTTGGGATGCTTAATTTTAATGATCTTAAAGGAACCCAGGTTGTTGTCTCTAAAATTAAGCCTTCAGGTAATGATGAGAAAACTGTCATTTTGAAAAGAAAGGATGGTAAAAAATTCTTTGGAAAATTCCCCTTTATTAAGGCAAGTTATCCAAAAGCTTTAGTTTCCGGGGAACTTAATAAGGTTTGACTTTAAAATTATTAGTCGAACGACTGCATCTCGACCAGTTTCCTGTATGCACCGTTGGCAGCAATTAGATCAGCATGTTTTCCCTGTTCCACGATTTCACCACGTTGCATTACAATAATTTTATCTGCATTTTGTATAGTAGATAACCGGTGTGCGATCACAACAGAAGTTCGATTTTTCATCATATTCTCCAAAGCTTTCTGTACGAGTTTTTCACTTTCAGTATCCAGGGCAGATGTTGCTTCATCCAGGATCATGACCGGTGGATTTTTAAGTACGGCTCTGGCAATAGAAAGACGTTGCTTTTGTCCGCCGCTTAGTTTATTTCCGCTATCTCCAATATTGGTATCCAGTCCCGCAGGAAGCTCTTTTACAAATTCCCAGGCATTCGCGATCTTGAGGGCATCTATGATCTCTTCATCTGTAGCATTTTCTTTCCCCAGGGAAAGATTATTTCTAATACTGTCATTAAAAAGGATCGAGTCCTGGGTAACCAGTCCCATCAAATTTCTTAATGAAACCTTTGTGATCTGCCTTATATCTATCCCGTCGATTTTTATGGCGCCTTCATTCACGTCATAGAACCTGGTAATAAGGTTCGCTATGGTAGACTTTCCTGAACCTGACTGTCCAACCAGGGCTACCGTCTGACCTTTAGGTACGCTAATGCTAAAGTTCTTTAATACCTTCTCCTTTTCGTATTTAAAATTAATATTCTCAATACTTATCTCAGAGTCAAATGTCTTTTTATCTATTGCGTTTGGAGCGTCTGTAATCGAGGATGGAGTTTCCAGTACTGCAAGTATCCTTTCTGCGGCAGCGTCCCCTTTTTTAACGCTGTAAGTGGCCTTGGAAATTTGCTTGGCAGGAGTAAGGATATTATAGGCAAGACCTAAAAAAGCAATAAAGGTGGCCGCATCAAGGCTGCCCTCTACAAGTACCATATTTCCGCCGAACCATAGAATGATCACAATTACAAAAATTCCCAGGAACTCACTTGTTGGGGATGCCATATTCTGGCGGTTCACCAATTGGTTGAGAATATGATTCAATCGGTTAGTGGATTGCTGAAAACGTTTGTAGAACTTATCCTCGGCATTAAATCCTTTAACGATCTTAAGGCTGGAAAGAGTTTCTTCGACTATACTTAGAAAATGACCGTTTTCTTCCTGAGCCAGGTTCGATTGTTTTTTTAATTTCTTACCTATAACAGAGATTATAAAACCGGCTACGGGAAGAAACAGAAAAACAAAAAGCGTCAGCTTGGCACTCATTAAAAGCATTGCGATGATAGTGAAGAGAATAGTTAAAGGTTCCCTAACGATCAATTCTAAAATAGAAAGAAATGAAGTCTGTACTTCGTTAACATCTGCCGTGATCCTGGAAATTGTATCCCCTTTTTTCTTTTCAGAAAAGTAGGAGACCGGCAAGGCTAAGATTTTCTTATACATAGCATCCCGAAGATCTCGAAGTACCCCGTTGCGCAAAAAAGTAAGAAAGAACGAACTTAGATAACCAAAAAAGTTTTTTAGAAAAAACAGTAATACTACGATCCCACAAATAAAAACCAGCGCAGCAACTTCATCTTCGTTCACTCTTTGTGTGACCTGGTAATTGAAATAATCTGTTACATAGTCCTTGGCGCTTCCTATGCCATCCCAAACCGGTTTCCGGGAAACCCGCTTTGTCTTATCGAACAGAACCTGGATTACAGGAATAAGCGCGATAAAGGATAGGGTGCTGAAGATTGCATATAAAACATTGCAAATAATATTCAGTATCGCAAATCGCTTATAAGGAATTGCGAATTGAAGTATTTTCCTGAAGTAGGTCATTTATATTTTGTTAGCCCAGTTGTAATTCTTCTCTAATCCGGGCAATTTTATCACTAAGTTTTTGATCTTCTTCACGGTAATTTTCCACCGAATCCAGATCTGAGTTTACACTGATATAAAACTTGATCTTTGGCTCCGTTCCACTTGGTCTGGCCGCGATCTTGGTGCCCTCTTCAGTGTAATATATGAGCACATTAGATTTGGGTATATCGATGGTTTTTTCAGTACGGTCCTGGATATTCCTGGCGACAGATAATTTATAATCTTCAATTAGAACAACCTTCTCACCGTCTATTTCGTCCCATGGGTTTTCACGCAGGTCGATTAGCATTTGCTTGATCTCCTGTTCGCCTTTTATACCTTTTTTTACCAGAGAAATTAGTTCTTCGCGGTATAAACCGTACTGGGTATATAGCTGAAGTAATTTCTCATAAAATGAACTTCCCTGTCCTTTCATCATGGCTGCGATCTCGCAGGCGAGTAGAGTAGCGGTCACGGCATCTTTATCTCGAACAAACTCGCCAACCATATAACCAAAACTTTCTTCACCGCCACCAATAAATTCCATTTCTGGATGGTCTTTTATAAGTTTAGCGATCCATTTAAACCCGGTAAGCACTTCCATGTATTTTACTCCGAAGGCCTCGGTAAGGTTCTTGAGCATTGGAGTGGAAACTATGGTTGAGGCGACAAATTCATTTCCTTTAAGTTTGCCTGCTCTTTTCCATTGATCAAGCAGGAACCACGTCATGACCAGCATGGTTTGATTTCCATTAAGCAGAATCATCTCGCCATCAAGATCTCTTACGGCAATTCCTAAACGGTCACAATCAGGATCTGTTCCAATTACGATATCAGCATTTTCTTTTTCTGCGATATCAAGTGCCATCTTCAATGCTTCCGGTTCTTCCGGATTTGGGGATTGTACGGTTGGGAAATTCCCGTTAGGTTCTCTTTGTTCCTCTACGATATGTACTTTGTTAAAACCGGCTTTTTCAAGTACTTCAGGAACCATAGTGATCGAGGTTCCATGTAAGGAAGTAAAAACGATCTTAAGTTCATCCCGGTTAGCAGGAGGAATATCAAAGCTCCCGTTTTTTACCGAAGCTTCTGCAAAAGCCTTATCCACATCTGAGTCGATCTTTTCAATAAGGTTTTCGTTTGCGTCAAATTTAACAGCTGCATAATCTAGATTATTAATAGTTTCGATCAATTCTGCATCCTGTGGCGGAACCAACTGGCCTCCATCAGCCCAGTAAACTTTGTAGCCATTATATTCCGGAGGATTATGGCTCGCGGTTAAAACAATTCCGCATTGACAATCTAAATATTTTACTGCAAAAGAAAGTTCCGGGGTTGGTCTTAATTCTGAAAAAAGAAAAACTTTTATGCCGTTTGCAGAAAATACATCTGCCACAACCTTTGCCAGTTCCTGGCTGTTGTTTCTACAATCGTAAGCAATAGCTACCTTTAGATCTGTGCCGGGAAATGATCTTTTTAAATAATCTGAAAGTCCCTGGGTATTTTTCCCAAGGGTATACCTGTTAATTCGATTTGTACCAACACCCATTACGCCTCTCATCCCGCCAGTGCCGAATTCAGCGTTTTTATAAAAACTTTCTTCAAGTTCTTTCGGATTTTCCTCGATGAGTCTGTTTATTTCAGCCTTAGTATCGGCATCAAAAATATCGGTAAGCCATTCTTCCGCCTTTTGCAGAATTTCCGGTTTAATAGTAGACATAATTAGATTGTTTTGCTTGGCAAAAATAATGATTAAAACCTGAAAGCCCCTAAATATTAGGGGTGGTTTTCTTAATTAGGTATCGATCCTTATCTCTTTTAGATCTCAGGATAAGTTCACCTACGAACCCTGCGAGAAAAAACTGGGTCCCAATTACCATAACGATTAATGCAATATAAAACCATGGATTATCTACCACAAGTATATTTGGTATCCCGTGGTAAAGCTTATATAATTTGGATAGGCCTATCCAGCCAGCAGTAAAGAATCCAATGATGAACATAAGTACTCCCAAGGCACCAAATAAATGCATAGGTCTTCTGCCAAATTTTGAAAGAAACCAAATGCTAATCAAATCCAGAAAGCCGTAAATGAATCTGTTTACCCCGAATTTGGTGGTGCCGTATTTACGGGCCTGATGCTGCACTTCTTTCTCACTAATCCTGGAGAAACCGGCATTCTTTGCGAGTACAGGAATGTATCGGTGCATTTCACCATATACATCTATATTTTTGATAACTTCTCTGCGGTAGGCTTTGAGGCCGCAATTAAAATCATGTAGTTTCACCCCAGAAGTTTTCCGCGCGGCGGCATTGAATATCTTAGAAGGGATATTTTTGGTAATTACATTATCATACCTTTTCTTTTTCCATCCCGATACAAGATCATTTTTCTCTTTAATGATCATATCGTATAGCTCCGGGATCTCTTCAGGATTATCCTGCAAATCGGCATCCATAGTGATCACAACATCCCCTTCGGCTTTTAAAAAACCTGCATGCAGGGCCTGGGATTTTCCGTAATTACGATTAAATCTTATTCCTTTTACCCGGTCATCACTTTTTGCTAATGCTTCAATAGTCTTCCATGAGCCATCTGTGCTGCCGTCATCTATAAAAATGATTTCGTAAGAAAAGGAATTGGATCGTAAAACCTTTACGATCCAATTATATAATTCTACTAGAGATTGTTCTTCGTTAAGAAGTGGTATTACAACCGATATCTGCATTTATTATGCGTTAGTGGTGTCTTTTTCTTTGAAAACCAATGCTACAATTAATCCTATTACAGCATACATAATTAACTGAAAACCATATCCTTTCAGCTGATTTAGGAGTGAGTACTGATTTTCCTCCTGTAATTGCTGCAAGGTTTCGTTGATTTGAGCTTCCGGAGCTCCAAAACCTTCCATCATATCTCTGGTAGATTCAATTGTGAGTTCAGTTAAGGTCTCAGCAGCTTCAGAATCTACAAAATTGAAAAGGATAATTCCGAACAACAAAGAAATAAAAGTTCCAATAAATACTGTTAGAAAATATGCTCCAAAGGCATCTTTAAATTTAAATAAACTAGTGCTGGCCTTTTTAGCTTTGCTTGTAGCCATACTTGCCATAATTACCACGAAGAGTAGTAATGATATGCCAAACCACCATTTGGTGAATAGGCTCAAATCGAAGGCGTAGGCAAGAACAACGATCAGGATCAAAGATATTCCCAGGTACAGGCCGTAGGACGTAGAAATTTTTTTAGCTGGTTTTTCCATTGTTTAATTGAAGTTTGATTAGTTTAGCAGTTAGTTAACAAATATAGGAAAACGTTACATTCTAAAATCAGGAAAAACTTTTTGCAATTTAGTTTGTAGTTGAGAACTTATTAATTAAATTTGCACCTCGAAAATTAAAAGATCAAAGCGATGAAGCAGGGAATCCATCCGGAAAATTATAGATTAGTAGCTTTTAAAGATATGTCTAATGATGACGTATTTATTACAAAGTCTACTGCAAAAACAAAAGAAAGTATTGAAGTTGACGGAACTGAATACCCGTTGGTAAAACTGGAGATCTCCAGAACTTCTCACCCTTACTACACAGGACAAACCAAGCTTGTGGATAGTGCAGGTAGAATTGACAAGTTTAAGAACAAATACTCAAAATTCAAGAAAAAGTAATTTTTCTGGTCTTTTCAAGATATATAAAGCCGCTATTCAGCGGCTTTTTTGCATTAATGATTTTGTAGCAAATCCTTTAAGATTAACAGGGAACTGCTATTTTTGATAAAATTTCAATGTCGATGAATTATATTCTTTTTGATGGTCCTGCCAGAGAGGATCTTTTGCCTTTTACTTTTACCAGACCTGTTGCAGAAATTAGAATAGGAATTTTAACCTTCAGAGAAAAATGGGAAAAACTTTTAGGTGCAACAACTTCAACTAACACAGAAGACCACCTAAGTGCAAAATGGCCGCTCAAAATAGATAAAGAGAACATCTGCATAAATTCTTCAGTAATTCCTACCAGAGAACTGGCAGCAAAGGTTAAAAGTTTGCAGAATGGGGACGCTTTAGTTTATAAAGATCAGGTCATCGCATATTTTCAGAAAGGAGACACTAAGATTGATGTAGATTCATTGAACTCTGTAGAGTTTAATTCAGATATTTTAATGGTTTTGAATACCTGGGATATTTTTTCGAAAAATGGCCAGGCGTTGGAAATGGATTTTTCTTTGGTTACCGCGGGTCGTGAATCTCAGGTTATAGATGAATCTAATTTTGTAAGATCTCCAGAGAATATTTTCATAGAAGAAGGTGCGAAAGTGGAAAATTGTTCGCTTAATGCTTCAACGGGCCCTATATATATTGGCAGGAATGCAACGATAATGGAAGGTTCTTTGATTAGAGGGCCGTTTGCATTATGTGAGGATGCTACGATTAAACTGGGTGCAAAGATCTATGGACCTACCACGGTAGGACCATCCTGCAAGGTTGGGGGTGAAGTGAATAACTCTGTTTTCTTTCAGAACTCCAACAAGGGTCATGATGGCTTTTTAGGAAATTCTGTATTAGGGGAGTGGTGTAATATAGGAGCCGATTCAAACAATTCTAACCTAAAGAACAATTACGCAGAAGTGAGGCTCTGGAACTACAAAACCGAAAACTTCGCAAAAACAGGATTACAATTTTGTGGGTTGATCATGGGTGATCACAGTAAATGCGGGATCAACACTATGTTCAATACAGGGACGGTCGTAGGTGTAAGCGCCAATATTTTTGGAAGTGGTTTTCCTCGAAATTTCATCCCGGGATTCAGTTGGGGCGGAAGTGGCGGAACTACTACCTACAAACTGGAAAAGGCACTGGAAACTGCAGAACTGGTTATGAAAAGAAGAAATATAGACCTTAGCGACGAAGACCGGGAAATCATGAAACACGCCTTTGATTATTCTGCTAAATGGCGTAGGGATTAACTTGTAATTCTTCAGATTAGGGCGGTGAAAGTAAATTCGTTTTACCAGTAATAGTTTAATCTGTAAGTTTCTAATCTTCTTTAAATTACAATTAGGAAATCGTTTTATAGAAACGTTTTAAGTTGGTATCTTTGCAGCCCCAATCTCCGGAGCGGGCAATAAATGAGGCAATATGAGCGCGAAAAAAGTAGCATTTTATACACTCGGTTGTAAGCTTAACTTTTCTGAAACATCAACTATAGCAAGATCCTTTGAAAATGAAGGTTTTGAAAGGGTTGAGTTTTCTGAAAAAGCAGATATTTATGTAATTAATACCTGTTCTGTAACTGAAAATGCAGATAAGCGATTTAAAACAATTGTTAAACAGGCCCAAAAAGCTAACGAGGATGCTTACCTGGTGGCTGTAGGCTGCTATGCTCAATTAAAGCCTGAAGAGTTAGCTGATGTAGACGGGGTGGACCTCGTACTGGGTGCTACTGAAAAATTCAAGATCACAGATTACTTGAATGACCTAACTAAAAATGATCATGGTGAAGTACACTCCTGTGAAATTGACGAAGCAGATTTTTACGTAGGATCATATTCCATCGGGGATCGTACCAGGGCATTTCTGAAGGTGCAGGATGGTTGTGATTACAAATGCACTTATTGCACTATTCCACTGGCCCGGGGAATCTCACGAAGCGATAAATTGGAAAATGTTCTTCAAAATGCAGCAGAAATATCGCAGCAGGGAATTAAAGAGATCGTTCTAACCGGAGTTAACATAGGGGATTATGGTAAAGGAGAGTTCGGTAATAAGAAGCACGAGCATACCTTTTTAGACCTGGTAAAGGCGCTGGATGAAGTTGATGGAATAGAGAGATTAAGAATTTCTTCCATTGAGCCTAACTTATTGAAGAATGAAACTATAGATTTTGTTTCCCAAAGCAGAACGTTCGTACCTCATTTTCATATTCCACTTCAGAGTGGAAGCGATGAGATCTTAAAGCTCATGCGAAGAAGATATATGAGTGATCTGTATGTAGACAGGGTTAGCAGAATCAGGGAAGTAATGCCGCATGCGTGTATAGGTGTAGATGTAATTGTAGGATTTCCTGGAGAAACAGAAGAACATTTCCTGGAAACATATAATTTTCTTAATGAACTTGATATTTCTTATCTGCATGTTTTCACCTATTCTGAAAGAGATAATACTCCCGCAGCCGAAATGGAAGGTGTTGTGCCGTTAAAAGTCAGAAAGAAAAGAAGTAAGATGCTACGTGGTCTTTCCGCTAAAAAGCGACGCGCGTTTTATGAAAGTCAGTTAGGAGATTCCTTTACGGTTCTTTTTGAAGGTGAAAACAAGGAAGGTTATATTCACGGTTTTACAGAGAATTATGTGAAGGTTAAAGCTCCGTGGGATCCTGCGAAAGTAAATACGCTTCAGAAAATAAAATTGACTGAGATCGACGAAGACGGGTTAGTGAGATTCGAGGAATTCCCTGAAGCAGTATCTGTTTAAATATTAATTCCTACTGGTAGAAGATCTTTGTATTTTCGACGGTGTTTTCTTATGTAGCCTGCAATTTCCGGGCTGGTAGGTACTACCCTGGTATTTCTTTCTTTAATTTCGTTGAGTACAGCCACGATAAAATCCTCCTGTCTGTGTTCTGTGCCGTCTGGCATCCTAAGCTTGGTCAAAAATATCTTTCGGTCTTGCTGCGAGTATTCTATGCAGGCAAGCTCATCATTGATCTGTGTTTCGAATTGTCTAAGAAACTCATTATCTGTAATCACTAAATCTTCCATACTCATCACTTATAATTTTTTAATTCATCGGGACTTCAATAAGAAGTACTTTCGATGGTTTCTTTGTTTTGAAGGAAATCTTTTCGGTATTCCATAAACCTATAGCGTCACGGTCCTTGAGGGTGGTATCTGCAGCTTCTATTTCTCCTTCAATCAGAAAAATATAAACCCCATGATCTTTCTTCTTCAACTTATAATCAACTTCCCTGCCATCCTGTAATTCTCCAAGGTGCAAATAAGCTTGCTGATTTATAAATAATGAATTTTCTACCTGATCTTTCCTGGGAGAAACCACATTAACCAAACCATTCTGGCCCATTTTATCTGAAAAATCTCTTTGGTCATATCTGGGTTCCAGGCCATTTTCTTCAGGAAATATCCAGATCTGTAACATATTCAACTCTTCATTAGAAGAATTTAGTTCGCTATGTTCCACACCGGTTCCTGCACTCATTACCTGAACCTCGCCGGCTTTTATCACCGCCGTATGACCTAAGGAATCTTTATGTCTTATTTCTCCCTTTAACGGGATGGAGATTATTTCCATGTCCTTATGCGGATGTGTTCCAAATCCCATTCCTGATTTTACATAATCATCATTAAGTACTCGCAATAATCCGAATTGTAATTTTTCAGGATCAAAATAATTGGCAAAGCTGAAAGAATAGTTGGCGTTTAACCATCCATAATTGGATGTACCCCGCGAACTTGCAGGATGAAATACTTTCTCCATTTTTTGTGAGTTCGTAAATTTGAAAGTCAAGTATTATGCAGTAATTTTGATCTATAAATTTACAACTAAATGCCAGTATTCTTTGTTATATACATGTTAAAATGAAACAGCAAGAGACTCTCACACATGTATATTTAATGCCTGGTATGGCCGCAGATTCCAGAATTTTTGAAAATTTAAACCTTCCGGAAGATAAATACAAAATACATCCTCTGGAATGGGAGATGCCCCGGGTGAATGAAAGCCTGGAAGATTATGCTAAAAGAATGCTGAATTTTGTTAACCATGAGAATTCGGTTTTAATAGGAGTTTCTTTTGGAGGTGTGATCGTTCAGGAAATGGCCAGATTTTTAGATCTGAAAAGACTAATTATTATTTCCAGTGTTAAATGTACTGAGGAATTGCCGCCCCGGATGAAATTCGCTTCTAAAACGGGCTTGTTTAAATTGATCCCTACCGGGCTGGTGGATTACGTAGATTATTTTGAAAAGGTTGCCATTGGTGATTTTTTAAAGAAAAGAGCGAGATTATATAAACAGTATATTTCTATTACAGATAAGCATTATTTAAACTGGTCCATAAGGAACATGGTGAATTGGAAATGTGAAAAGCCAGATGAAAAGGTGATTCATGTTCACGGTGATAAGGATGAAGTTTTTCCTATTAAGAATATAAGAGATGTGATCGTGGTAGAGGGAGGAACGCATATAATGATCATTAACCGTTTCCGTTGGTTTAATGAAAATTTGCCATCCTTGATAGAAAGCGGTAAGTTGGAAAATAAAGAAAAAAACAAACAGGTAAATTAAGAGAGCTATGAAAATTTTGAAGAATGCGCTATTGATCGTGGGATTATTCACCGTGTGTGCAGTGAGTATACATGCAGTACAGCAGGAGGAAGGTGCAGCAGGCAGCGGGGAAGTTTCTGAAAAGAAAATAAATAAAAGTGTTTCAGTTACTTATGAAATAAAAGCCCTTCCTATGCCTGTAAACCTGGAATTTGCCGGGGAGAAAATACCCCTGGAAGATCCAGATGTTTATGAAAGAATGGACCGGGAGTTATTAGTAAATACCTACTGGCAATCTAATGCACTCTTGCTAATCAAGAGAGCGAATAAATACTTTCCTGTAATAGAGCCAATTTTGAAAGAAGAAGGTATCCCTGATGATTTTAAATATCTGGCCGTCATAGAAAGCGGACTTACCCAGGCGGTTTCCCCTGCAAAAGCTGTGGGTTTCTGGCAGATCCTTGAAGGTACTGGTAAAGAATATGGTCTTGAAATCAATTCTAATGTAGATGAAAGATATAATGTTGAAAAATCTACTAGGGTAGCTGCAGATTATTTGAAAAAGGCAAAAGAAAGATTTGGATCATGGACTTTAGCAGCCGCTTCTTATAATGCGGGGCAATATGGAGTTGATAAGCAATTGGAAAGACAGAAAGTCGAAGATTACTACGATCTATTGCTTGGTGAGGAGACCGGAAGATATGTATTCAGAATAATGGCCTTGAAGGAGATCATGAATAATCCACAGAACTATGGATTTAATTATGATGAAACAGATTTATATCAATTTATTCCAGTAGAGAAAGTAAAGGTAGATACGGTAGTTAAAGACTTTCCTGATTTTGCAGAGAAATTCGGCATTAATTATAAAATACTGAAAATCCATAATCCCTGGTTGCGGGACGATCACTTGAAAAATGCTTCAGGAAAGACCTATTATATTGATATTCCCGAGCAAGGATATTATCCAAAATTGAAGTAATTCTTATTCTACCTGTACATTATCAGCATACGTCTCTTCAAAGCTATTAATTAGATTGTTGGATATGGAAGTTTCCAGGGCGATATAGTTTTCACGATAAGCAGTTTCCTCCTCTGTATGCAAAGGGGGGAATATGCTTCTTCTTATATCCATTATCTTTTTGTCATCAGAGAGCAAGAAGCAGGTGGGTAAGCCTAAGGAGTGTTTCAATTGCCTTACCACGTAAGCCCCATTGTTTTTCTTCTCGTCCACGTATACTATAGTAACATCAGAAGAAAATTCATCGGCTAGTTTTTTTGCCTTATCGCGTGTGTCCCAGAATAAAACAACAAAATCTATTCTATTCCTGTACTCTTCGGACAGTTTATTTATAGCCGGTACTTCACCTTTACTGGGTATACACCAGGAGGCATAGGTTATTAGAAATACCGGTTTTTCAAACTGATATAAGGAAACTTCCCTGTTTTTTAAATTATGGAATTTGAAGTTGTCCATATAGGATCCTTCAAGGTGGGTGCTGGTAAATTGTTCGAATAGCTCTTTACCTTTTTCGTAATCGTTGAAACGATAAGCTATATCTGCTTTTCGGTTATAATCTGCAAGGTTAAAAAAAAGGGCTTCAGAAAAATAGGTTTTTTTCTGCAGGTCTTGCTGAGAAAATACGGTAGGTCCAATAAGCAGAAAAACTAAAAGTAGTTTTTTCATGTAATCAGTGGGGCTGGTTTAAGCTAAAGTAGGTCAGCCGTTTCTTACAGAAAAAAAATATCGTTGAAGTACCTATAAATTAGTTGAAACAGAAATTGTTCTTAAAATGTTAATAAAGTGAGACTTAAATCTTTTTCATCTGTTCCTTCATCATTTTAATCTGGTCGTTCATCATCCCGTGCTTATCAAGTTTCTTGGCCTCATTTAAAAGGGTAGTCGCTTCACGTTTTCTTCTTTTGGTCATGGCGATCCCGGCAAGGTTTAATTTTGCCATGGCAAGATCATGATCCATGGATAATCCTAGTTTAAGTGCTCTTTTAAAGAATTTTTCAGCCTGGGTAATATTGGTTTGAGAGACCATAAGCCCATGTAGGTACCAATAATAGCCCTGTTGCTTTTGTATTAAAGCTTTTTCAGGGTCTTTGATTTTGTCCAGCCATTTTTTTGCACCCGGAAAATCCTGCTTCCTTAGCCTTAAAAAGGCCAGTAAGATCATCTCATTTTTAAAGTAAAGGAATATAAAGATTCCAGATAATAGGATAAGGGCGATGCCGTTTCCTATCTTACCTTCGATGAATTGCCAGACGGCTGCAGCAATAATTAAACCTGCTAAAACTAACTTGATATTCTTATTGAACATACTTTATCTTGATTTTCCAGGCGGCAAAGGTAATAAAAACAATTAAAAATTATTTTAATTTAGTATTTGCAGTACTTAAAAAGCTTTGTATATTTGCACGCAGTTTTAAAGACAGACAAAACGAATTTTACAGAAGATAAAAGATATTCACAATGAAAAGAACGTTTCAACCATCTAAAAGGAAAAGAAAAAACAAGCACGGATTCAGGGAGCGTATGGCCAGTGCAAACGGAAGAAAAGTCCTTGCTCGTAGAAGAGCTAAAGGTAGAAAGAAATTATCTGTATCTTCTGAAAACAGACACAAACACTAATGAATCAAGGTGTTCGAAATAATAAAGGTGTTACTTTTTAAGTAACGCCTTTTTTTATACCCAGACGCTTCTTATTTTAGACCCAACTCAACTAACGCAAACACAACACAACATTATGCCGAAGAACCAAGACATTAAATGCGTTTTAATTATAGGATCTGGACCAATCGTTATCGGGCAGGCCTGTGAATTTGATTATTCTGGTACTCAATCCCTGCGTTCCCTTAGGGAAGATGGGATTAAAACCATTTTGATCAATTCCAATCCCGCAACCATCATGACCGATCCTTCCATGGCCGATCATGTTTACTTAAAACCGCTTACCACTAAATCTTTAATAGAAATTCTTAAAGAACATCCGGAGATCGATGCTGTTTTACCAACTATGGGAGGGCAAACTGCTCTTAACCTATGTATTGAGGCAGACGAAAAAGGAATTTGGGATGATTTTGGAATTAAACTCATTGGTGTAGATATAGACGCCATTAATATTTGTGAAGACAGAGAGCAGTTTAAGCAGTTAATGGGACGTATAGGTGTTCCGGTTGCTCCGGCAAAAACTGTTACATCCTATCTTCAGGGTAAAGAGGTAGCTCAGGAATTCGGTTTCCCTCTGGTTATTCGTGCTTCTTTCACCCTTGGCGGAGGTGGAGCTTCTTTTGTGCATAAAGCCGAAGATTTTGATGAAATGCTTTCTCGTGGTTTGGAGGCTTCTCCAATTCACGAAGTGCTTATAGATAAAGCCTTACTTGGCTGGAAAGAATATGAGCTGGAATTGTTGCGTGACCGTAATGACAATGTGGTAATTATTTGTACCATAGAAAATATGGATCCTATGGGGATCCATACTGGTGACTCTATAACTGTAGCTCCTGCAATGACCTTAAGCGACCAGGCCTTTCAGAAAATGAGAGACCAGGCGATTAAAATGATGAGGAGTATTGGGGATTTCGCAGGTGGATGTAATGTCCAGTTCGCGGTTAGTCCTGATGAAAAGGAAGAGGTTTACGCCATCGAGATAAATCCGCGTGTATCCAGGTCTTCTGCCCTGGCTTCAAAAGCTACGGGGTATCCAATTGCAAAGATCGCAACGAAACTGGCCTTAGGTTATAACCTAGACGAATTGGATAACCAGATCACCCAATCTACTTCTGCTTTATTCGAACCTTCGCTGGATTATGTGATCGTAAAAATCCCCCGATGGAATTTCGACAAGTTCGAAGGTTCAGACAGGACCTTAGGTCTACAGATGAAGTCTGTTGGAGAGGTTATGGGAATTGGAAGGTCGTTTCAGGAGGCGATACATAAAGCCACACAGTCACTTGAAATCAAACGAAATGGTTTAGGTGCCGATGGAAAAGGCTATAGAAACTATGAGCAAATAATAGAAAAACTTACTTATCCCAGCTGGGACAGGGTATTTGTAATCTATGACGCTATACAGATAGGGATTCCGCTAAGCAGGATTCATGATATCACAAAGATCGATATGTGGTTCCT
The DNA here is from genome assembly GCF_007050985.1 of Christiangramia sabulilitoris. Classification (GTDB taxonomy): domain Bacteria; phylum Bacteroidota; class Bacteroidia; order Flavobacteriales; family Flavobacteriaceae; genus Christiangramia; species Christiangramia sabulilitoris. Next base: position 421,330 of record NZ_VHSF01000001.1, on the reverse strand, counting down.
GAAGCAGTATGAAGAATTATTTGCCCTGGAAACAGAGGTAAGTAAGTATGATATAGATTCATTGCCTAAGGATTTGCTGCTGGAAGCCAAGCAAAAAGGATTTGCAGACAGGCAGATCGCGCATATGCTAGATTGTCTGGAAAGCCAGGTGTATAATAAACGTGAGGAACTTGGGGTTAACCGGGTTTACAAACTGGTAGATACCTGTGCTGCAGAATTCAAGGCTGAAACTCCATATTATTATTCAACTTTCGAGGAAGAGATCAAATCTAAAGATGGAGAAATTTATGTTGATAATGAAAGTAAAGTCTCAGACCGTAAAAAGATCATAGTTCTGGGTTCTGGTCCTAATAGGATTGGGCAGGGGATCGAGTTTGATTATAGTTGTGTGCATGGAGTTCTTGCCGCGGCTGAATGCGGTTATGAAACAATTATGATCAACTGTAATCCCGAGACTGTTTCGACAGATTTTGATATTGCAGATAAATTATATTTTGAACCTGTATTCTGGGAGCACATATATGATATTATAAGGCACGAAAAACCAGAGGGTGTCATTGTGCAGCTCGGTGGTCAAACAGCTCTTAAACTGGCTGAAAAGCTGGATAGGTATGGTATCAAGATCATGGGAACAAGCTATAAGGCACTGGATCTTGCAGAAGATCGTGGAAGTTTCTCAAAATTACTTCAGGAGAATAATATTCCTTATCCTGATTTTGGTACAGCCGAGAATGCAGATGAAGCCCTCGCCCTGGCAGCTGAACTTGATTTCCCAATCCTGGTAAGACCTTCTTACGTATTGGGAGGACAGGGAATGAAGATTGTGATTAATAAAGATGATTTAGAAGCACATGTAGTGGATCTTCTTAGGAAAATTCCAAATAATAAACTGCTTCTGGATCATTACCTGGATGGTGCGATTGAAGCTGAAGCAGATGCGATCTGTGATGGAGAAGATGTTCACATTATAGGGATTATGGAGCATATTGAACCTTGCGGAATTCACTCGGGAGATTCACATGCTTTATTGCCTCCTTTTAACCTTGGGGACCTCGTGATGCAACAGATCAAGGATCATACTAAAAAGATCGCTTTAGCACTTAATACAGTGGGGCTTATAAATATTCAGTTCGCCATCAAGGATGATAACGTTTATATCATCGAGGCCAATCCAAGGGCGTCCAGAACAGTACCATTTATTGCGAAGGCATATAAGGAACCTTATGTGAATTATGCGACCAAAGTCATGCTGGGCGAAAAGAAAGTCAAGGACTTTGATTTTAAACCTCACCTGGAGGGTTACGCGATCAAACAACCGGTCTTTTCTTTCAATAAGTTCTATAATGTTAATAAACAGTTAGGGCCTGAAATGAAAAGTACTGGAGAAAGCATACTTTTTATCGATAGCCTTAAGGATGATGAATTCTACGACCTGTATTCGAGAAGAAAAATGTATCTGAGTAAATAAAATAGAATAATTTCTAAAAAGGTCATTTCTGTTAATCCTGAAATGACCTTTTTTTTATTTTTAAATATGAAAGAAGTCGTATTAGTGGCAGGTGGAATTTTTGGAGCCCTCTCTGTAATATTCGGAGCTTTTGGAGCTCATGCACTTAAGAAATATTTTAACGAGGAGCAGTTGAAAAGCTTTGAGACGGGGGTGAAGTATCAAATGTACCACGCAATTATATTGATTATATCTGGTATCACCTTTCCTTTTACGAGCAGTATACAGAACATAATGGCCTGGTTCTTTATGATTGGAATGATCCTTTTTTCCTTTAGTATTTATGGCCTCACTTTAAGTTCAGCCAGGGGAAAAAAGATAAAGATTTTGGGTCCGGTAACTCCTCTGGGTGGACTTTTGCTCGTTGCAGGATGGATTCTGCTTACCATTAATCTCGCCGAAATTGCCCTTTATTTAAGGCCTTAAATTAAACGGAGTCTAGTCAATCTCTCTGTTGGCATATCTTTCAGCTGCCCAGGCAACCAGAATCAACTGTAGTGAATGGTATATCATTATTGGTAATAAAAGCAGGCCCGAGGCGGCAGTATTACCAAAAAGTACTTTAACCATCACAGATCCGTGTACCAATGATTTTTTGGTTCCGCAGAATTGTGCGGCGATCTTATCTTCGGTATTGAAGCCAATCAGTTTTGAAACTAAAGCAAGTCCGAAAAATACTACCAGAAATAGAATTAGTACGATGCCGGTCATCTTTAGCAGATCTGATATCTTTATATTTTCAATAAGTTCTGAGGTAAATGAAGCGCTGAAACTGGAATAGATGATTAGGATAATGGTCGTTTTATCAAACAGGCTTAACTGTTTTCCGTATTTCCTGGCCAGATGTCCAAATGATCTTTGCAAAAATAAACCCAGGGTTAGCGGAATAATGATCTGTAAAAATAATTTTTGAAATACTACCAGGAAATCAAAATCTGTAGATCTTTCCAGGATGAATGCTATCCAGACTGGGGTGGCAACGATTCCAATTAGCCCGGAAAGACTTGCATTGAAGATAGCGGTTGGTAGATTGCCTTTGGCCAGTGCAACCATTACCACAGATGAAGAAACTGTAGAAGGTAAAGCGCCCAGGAAGAAAAGTGCTATCCATAATTCAGATCTTATTCCATCTTCAAACAGAGGAAGGCACAACAGGCATAATAATGGAAAAATGATAAAGGTGGTTAAGTGAATAACTATGTGTACCTTATAGTTTACCAGTCCTGCTTTAAATTCTGCAGGCGATAGTTTTAATCCATAAAAGAAGAATATAAGACCTATACCAATATCTGTAATAGTCCTTAACGGGAAGATACCTATTCCCTGTGGTAAAAAATAGGCAACTCCTATAGCCAGAAAAATGGCGAATATAAAACCGTGTGACCTCAAGAATTAAATTCGATTTTTGCTTTATGATCTTCCAGAATGTGTAAATATTTTTCTGAAGAAAAATCGGTTTCCTGGAATTCTTTAGTCCGGTTCACTTTCATGTTTTTCCTTTTAATGCTTTTGGCAAATCGTCTCACCTGGTTGTTGGTTTTCAGGATAAGCCCGGGTACAGATACAGATTTTCCTTGGTCATCTTTCGCTACCATAGTAAAATAGGATGAATTGCAGTGTTTCTTATCACCGGTCTGTATATTTTCAGCTTCCACTCGAATGCCGATAACCATTGAACTATGGCCCACATAATTCACAGAGGCTTTCATGGTCACGAGTTCACCAATCTCTATAGGTCTAAGAAAATCCACAGTATCTACGCTGGCAGTCACGCAATAGGCACCGGAATGTTTGGACGCACAGGCAAAAGCTATTTGATCCAGCAGGGATAAAATATACCCTCCATGTATCTTACCATTGAAATTAGAATGGGAGGGAAGCATTAATTCTGAAATAACCACCTGGCTATCTTTAACGGTCTTGAAATCCTTTTGCATGATTATTTTCTAAAATGCGGACTTTCTGATTTTTCCACATTGGTGATAAAATATTTAGTGTCGCCCCAAAAGAAAAAGGTTGCAAAGCGTTCCTTGTAGGTGAGCTTGACGTAATTTCCTTCGTATTCCTGTAATTTTTCAATTACCTCATCATTACTATCCAGTACTGAAAATTCGAATATCTGGGCTCCGCTAATTCCCTGGCTTATTTCTCCCTCCCAGGTTTTTATGATCACTCCCTTGTGGCTGAATTTTATTAACTCACCACTTCTGGTTCCCTCACTATAGGGCACAAAATAGACGAAGGCGAAATATAGCAGCCATAACACAAATATCCCGGATAGGATGGCAATTAAAGTTTTTTTCATGAGTTCTTATTGTTCAGGTCTAAGGTAGGGCTTTTGGTTTCTCCAACTTCATCAATATTGAGGTTGGCTTTTTCCAGCCATAGCTTGTTAATTTTCTGCTTGGGAGAAATGCCCAGCTCTTCTAATCTATCAATATCTTTGATGAGATTTTGTTGCCCGGTTAACTTTTTCATAGCCCCATCATAGGCAGTTTTAGTAGAAGAAATCCTGTCTCCAACGGTTTTGAGGTCATCCAGGAGAATTTTAAACTTATGATACAGGCTGGAAGCATGTTTTGCGATCGCTAATGCATTCTGTTGTTGCTTTTCGTTACTCCATATGGTATCTATAGTCCTTAGGGTGGAAAGCAAGGTGGTAGGACTCACCAGAAGGATATTTTTTTGAAAGGCAGTTAAGAAAAAAGTATTATCGGCATTCTGAGCCAGGTAAAGTGCGGGTTCAATTGGAATAAACATCAGTACAAAATCAGGAGATTTGGTTGTATGCAGATCTTCATATTTCTTATTGCTTAACTGATGGATATGATTACTTAATGATTTTATATGCTCTTTCAGATATTTATCCTTAAGTGTTTTGTCTTCTTCATTTACATATTTATCGTAGGCAAGCAGTGATACTTTAGAGTCGATCACCATGCGCTTGTCATTTGGTAAATGTATCACCACATCTGGATAAAATCTATTACCGTCTTCGTCCTCATGGGATTCCTGAATAAAATATTCCCGGTTTTTCTCGAGTCCCGATTTTTCCAGCACCTTTTCCAGGATCAATTCGCCCCAGTTACCCTGGGTTTTATTCTCACCTTTCAGGGCTTTGGTTAGATTATTCGCCTCTTCGCTTATCTTGATATTTTGCTCATTCAAATTGCGAAGCTGTTCTCCAAGTTCACTGTGTCGCTGAATGAAATTTTCATTATTTGAATTTACTTTCTCCTCAAAACTTTTGATCTTTTCTTTCAGGGGATCCAGAATATTTTCAATGTTCTGCTTGTTCAGGGTAGTGAATTTTTCAGATTTCTGTTCCAGGATCTTATTGGCAAGATTTTCGAATTCTTTAGAGAATTTTTCCTGAAGCTTTTCCACCTCTGCTTTTTGTTCCAGATTTCGTTCTTCAAGGTTATTAAATTCTGAAATTTTTCTAGTTAATTGCAGGCGCAGGTTTTCTTTTTCCCTGCGGATATCCTCCCGGGAAATTTCTAACTTTTCTATATCGTTTCTAGCTTCAGTTTTTAGTTGATTAATTTGAGTTTTATATTCTTCTAAATCACTGTCTGTTTGTTTTTTAAGATTTTCAATATGAAGTAAAAGTTGAATGTTTTTTTCTTCCAGTCTGCCGGTTTCAGCTTTAAGTTTAAGACCTGCTATTAACCTTCCGAAATAGAATCCCAACCCAAGAGTAAAAAGAGAAATTAAGGTTATCAATAGATAATCGTTCATAGGCTGGGGGTTTACTCAAAGATACTTAATTGCAGATTTTAGAGAAGTGGAATTTAGTAAAATGAGCTATTGTTTTATTTTAAAACTTGCTGAATCATTATCAAACCGGATAAGATTTCCCGGGAATAAATTATTGAATGCACCCGATTTTATAAGTTCCGCTGGTGTTCCATACAAGGTCTTCTTATCCTTTATTATTATTAATTTATCACATAACTGAAGCGCAAGATTGATCTCATGAGTAGCAAACAATATGGCTTTATTAGTGTCTTTGCTAAGTTTCTGAAGTAATTTAAGTACATATGCTTTATGAAACAGATCCAGGTGAGTGGTAGGTTCGTCCAGAATGATTAGCGGAGTGTCCTGAGCAAGTGCCCTGGCGATTAAAACCTTTTGAAATTGCCCGTCACTAAGCTCATGGCATTTTTTATCTCTTATATCCTCAATGTTCACTAATTGTATAGCATACATGATCTTTTTAAGATCTGTGTTGGTTAACCTGCCTATCCAGTTTGTGTAAGGTTGTCTGCCTAACGCAACCAGTTCAATCACACTAAGGTTTCTGGATAAGGCTTGTTCTGTCAAAACCAGGCTTATGCTCCTGGCAAGCTCAGAAGGATCAGTGTTTTGTATTTTTTTATCTTTTATAACTACCTCACCTTTAATAGGTTTGGTTATTCCGCTTAAAGTTTTAAGTAAGGTGGATTTTCCTGCTCCATTAATCCCTAATACCGCAACCAGCTCACCCTTTTTGATTTCCAGATTGATCTCTAAAGCGACCAGGTCTACAAGATTTTTTTTCCTGTATCCAATGCTCAGATCTTTGGTTTTTATTACTGTATGAGAATTTGTAGAATTCATCAAAAATTAAACTTTCGTTTTCTTACCAGTAGCCAGATGACCACCGGTGCTCCTATAAGCGAAGTTATCGCATTTATGGGTAAACTGTAATCGCTTCCCGGTAGTTGTGCGATAATGTCACATAAAAGCATCAGGATTGCTCCCCCAAAGATCACAGCAGGTACCAGGGTAAGGTGGTTGGCAGAAGGGATGATTTGCCTAATTAAGTGAGGCACCGCCAGCCCTACAAAGGCAATCGGGCCGGCAAAGGCGGTGATGCTTCCGGCTAGCAGGCTAGTTGCAATTATAATGGCCATCCTGTTCTTCCTGATGTTCGTTCCTAAACTTCTGGCGTATTGCTCTCCCAGAAGTAATGAATTAAGATTCTTTATGCTGCCAATACTTATAAGTATACCAAGGAACCAGAATATTCCTAAAATACCGACTTCCTCCCAGCTAAGATCTCCCAGGCTTCCGTAGGACCAGAAAACATATTGCTGTAATTGAGAAGCAGGGCTAAAGTAGGCTAAAACACTTACAATAGCTGCGGTGAGGCTGGCAAACATCAATCCTATGATCAATATGGCCATTGTATCACGTAAACGAATAGAAGCCAGGATAACGGCAAATAAAACAAACAAACTACCAATGCTTGAAGCAATAACCAGGCTCCATTTAGATAGTAGGACTACAGCGAAGGAAGCTCCAAAAAGAGAAGCACCCATAAAAACAATTGCTACTCCAAGACTGGCACCACTACTTAGTCCAAGTACATAAGGACCGGCTAGAGGATTTCTAAAAAGCGTTTGCATTAAAAGTCCGCTTACGGCTAAACCAGATCCAGTAATTACTGCAGTTATTGCTTTTGGCAGTCTATAATTGGTAATGATATATTTCCAGGTATCTTTTTCAACTTCTAAACCGAGTAAAGATGAAATAACTTCAGAAATCGGGATATTGACAGAGCCCAGACTAATATTAAATAATCCTGAGAGGATTAAGGCCAGAAACAGCAAAATGATAGAAAAAGTGTATTTATTCTGATTCAACATTAATCTAACGGTTTATAAAATACCGGTTCATAATCTTTTAATAGTTCAGGATGAAAGATAGAAATAAGATCTTTTAATATGAGATCTGGTCTTTGAGGACCCAATTCGTAGAACAAAATCCCCCCTGTTTCTCCCTGCGTTAAACTAACACTGTATACATTATTTTCCTGAACAGCTTTAAATCTTTTATAGTGCTCAGACTCATTGAACAATTGCTCATAGGAAGTGAATTGCCCGGAACTAACCCAATAATCGGCTTCTTCAGCTTTCTCCAGTACACTTTCAAACGCGAGAGAAAGACTACCATCACCACTGGTGTCTGAATACAAATAATTAGCATTGGCATCTTCAATAAACTGCGCCTGCCAGGAGTTGCCATAAGGCATATACCAATTATCATTGTACATGGAGCCGCTAATAACCTCAGGAGCATTAGCAGCAGTTTTAGCCAGTTTTTTGGCTGCTAGATATTCTTCCTGGATCTCATTGAAAATGGCCTCAGCTTTCTTTTCTTTCCCATATAGTGCTCCAAAAAATTTGATCCATTCAGCTTTACCCAAAGGCGTTCGTTCTGTCCAGTCTCCATTGTAGATGACAGGAATACCTGTTTTCTGTATAGTTTCAAAGCTTTTATTTGAGGAGTTGATAGCAAAACCAATTACTACATCAGGTGAAAGATCTATCAGAACTTCGGTATTTATATTTTCATTCTGTCCCAGCTCGGAAATTCTTCCAGAATTGATAAGCTTTCTTGTTTTTTCAGATGAAATATAATTTAGTCCGGGAAAACCTTTAAGGCTATTTTCTACTTCAAGAGCTTCAAGTGCCGGAATGTGGGTAGTAGAGGTAACGACTATTTTTTCTACAGGAACCTCGACCAACTGGTCATAACTAAGATCTGGAGGAATTTCTGAGCCTTGCTTTTTCAGCAAATATGTGAAATGATCCTTCGCATCTGGCCAGGCTGAATTGACTTTTATTATACTATATCCGTTAAAGTTGGTAATGCTAAAACCTTTTGCGTGTTCTATCCTAACCTGAGAACCCTCTGTTAATTTTTGGGTATTTGCCTTCTTTTCCTCCCTGCAGGAGAAAATCACAAATATGAATAAGAGGAAGAGGATTTTTTTCAAGATCAAAGATTTGATCTCAAAAGTAAGATTATTTAACTTTTTGGATCACTTACCAAACTAAATTGTTTAATTTTGCCTCGAAATTTTGGTTCAACGCCGACAATTCTGCGTGGATTAAAAGGGAATCAGGGGAAGTGTAATATGCTATTTTAGAAGAGCGAATTTTCAATTTCGTAATTCCATTTTCATATTTTTTACTTCATAAACCTGAGCTGTTCCCGCAACTGTAAGCTTAGCCCTTTGGGTGGCTGCAATAATTCTTCAAACCACTGTCTTTTTAAGATGGGAAGGTGAATTGCAGTACGCGAGCCAGGAGACCTGCCCGAATTTCAACAAATATCGAGTGACTTTCGGGATAAAGGTCTGCAGATTATGAAAAAACTTCTAAATCTATTATTTACTATATCAATTTGCTGTTGTACGTCTGCATCGGCACAGATCGATTCCATCAACTGGCTTGATGAGGTTGTGCTTAGCGATGCTAAATTGATTAACAATTCAAAAGCTCAGCTGGTTAGGAAGCTGGAAGATTCAGTTATTCAGCAATCAGAACCATTACTTACCTCCCTCTTAAAATTCAATTCACCATTTTTCTTTCGTGAAAACGGTTACGGAATGGTTGCTTCAGCATCTGTTAGGGGAACGGGAGCCGCTCAAACTGCGGTGGTCTGGAATGGCATCAATATAAATTCTCAATTTACCGGGCAGACAGATTTCAATACGATAAATACCAGGGTTTATGATAATGTGAGTGTAAAGCCCGGAGGTGGAAGCGTGGTTTACGGGAGTGGAGCGATTGGGGGAACTATTCATTTGAATGATGATTTTCAATTCAATGGCAGTGTAAATAATAGAATTAGCACGGGAGTGGGTAGTTTTGAAACTATTCAGGCAAATTATAAAGGAGATTTCTCTTCTGAAAAAACAAGTTTAAGTATTGGGATTTCGGGTATAAGTTCTGTAAATGATTACAAGTATACCGGTACGGAGTTAATTAATGAAAACGGAGATTTCTATAATGCCTCGGTCAATGCCTCAATTGCGCACTGGCTGGATTCCAGGCACCTTTTAAAATTCTATTCAAATTATTACCAGGGAGAAAGAGGATTTTCGGGCACTATCAACCTGAATTCCAACAGTAAATATGTAGATGAAAATTCCAGGAATTTGCTGGAATGGAAATACTTCTCCGGAAATTTGAATAGCAATCTAAAGTTCGCGTGGATCAAAGAAAAGTTTGAATACTACGAAAACCGGGAAAGTTCTGAATTTAACTTTGGCGAAGCTGAAACGGCGATCATCAAGTATGACCTTGGATACAGGATTACTGATAACACAAAACTGAACGTTATCGCAGATTACACTGACGTTAATGGAGAAGGTACGGGGATATTTCATGCAAAGAGAAAAATTGGGGGAATCTCGTTTCTCTGGGATCACAACATTGAAAAATTTAATTACCAGCTGAGTTTCAGGCAGGAGATCACAGATAGCTATAAGTCTCCCTTGTTATTTTCTGCAGGTTTATCTTTTCAGCTTTCCGAAAATTATCTCCTTCGGTTCAATTCTTCCAGGAATTTCAGGATGCCCACAATTAATGATCTGTTCTGGCAGAATGGTGGTAATCCAGATCTTGATCCTGAAACCTCGCTGCAGGCAGAGATTGGATCGGGTATAGTATTTGAAAATTTCAAAATAGATCTTTCAGCTTATGTGATAGATATAGAGAACCTTATACGGTGGACCCCTGATGCTACAGGCTTGTGGCGACCTGTAAACACAAAAGAGGTCTATAATTATGGGATCGAAGCTTTTGCTGAATGGAAAACAAGCTTTTATGGAAATGATCTCAATCTAACCGGGACTTATGCCTTTACCCGCTCTATCGATAAAGAAACAGATAATCAATTGATTTATGTTCCCGGGAACAAAGCAACTATTTCAGCCGGTTATTCAATAAAACGGTTTTCATTGAATTTACAATCGCTCTACAACGGTAGTATTTATACTTCCAGTGATAATGAGTACCAACTGGATGGATATACTCTGGCAAACCTTGGGGTTAGCTATACCCTGAATACTAAACCTGAGATAAACCTAAGCGCCACCATAGATAACGCATTTAACAAAAAATATGAAAGTCTGCCTTCACGAATTATGCCTGGCAGGTCTTACAGAACTACACTAACACTTAAATTTTAATTATGAATTACAAGAATTTATTATTGGTATTTGCACTGGCATTTTTATCCCAGAGCTGCGATGATGACAGTGAATGTTGTCCTGCCCCGGAGCAGGAAGCGCAATTTGAATCGGGAATAATAGTATTAAATGAAGGAAATTTTGGATCGGCTAATGCGTCGGTGAGCTTTATAAATTCTGAAGATCAATTAAATCTCAGCGGAATTTTTAATGATGTAAATGGATATTCCCTTGGCGACACCGCGCAAAGTATTGAATTACATGAGAATCTTGCTATGATCGTGGTTAACGTTTCGAATAAAATTGAAATTGTAAACAGGTACACATTTGAAAGTTTGGGAGCAATTACTACGAATTTATCTAATCCGCGATTTGCTGAAATAATCGGAAATAAAATATATGTAACTAATTGGGGAGACGGCACGAACCCGGATGACGACTTTGTCGCAGTTTTTAATTTGGCAGATTTCAGTTTTGATGAATCTATTAACGTAGCTGAAGGGCCTGAGAAGATGATAGCTCATAATACCTCTATATACGTAGCGCATAAAGGCGGGTTTTCATTCAATAACCTTATAAGTTTGATCGACAGTCAGGTAAATAGCGTTGTTAAAGAAATAGAGGTAGGGGACCTGCCAAACTCTATGACTATAAATGGAAATGATCTTTGGGTTCTAGCCGCGGGAAAACCTTCTTATGCAGATGTTGAAACAGCCGGGGAATTGAGTAGAATCGATCTTGGCACCAATGAGGTTGCGGAGAGTTTTCAATTTCCAGATAAAACCATTCATCCTGCCAATTTAAACCTGGTCGGGAATTCTGCTTATATGACCATTGGGAAGTCTTTATATAAATATGAGCCTGGTAATGCGTTGCCCGTAACTGAAGAGTACAGCTTTGAAGAAGTGGCCTTTCTTTATGGCTTCGCGATCCATGAAAATAAAGTATATGTAGCTTCTCCCAGAGCTGATTTTACCGGGAATGGAAATCTATATATCTATGATCTGAATGATGGAAGTTTACTGGATCAATTTAATACCGGAATTAATCCTAACGGTGTATACTTTAATTAGAAAGTTTGAAGCAATAAAAAACCCTCGCCGAAAGCGAGGGTTTTTTATTGCCTGTATTTTAATTTAGAGTATATTATTACTCATTATTTTTCTTCAAACAATCTCTTTTTTATTGGCAATTCCTTACCCGTAAGCGGTGTTTCTATAAAGAATCCTCTTTCTTCTTCGACTTTGATCTTCTGGAGTTTAGGACCTTCAGACAAGAATGATCTGTCTGCGCTACCAGTAATATCTGCAACAGCTCTGGCTAGCAATGGTTCATCAAGTTCTCCCAATTGACCAAGGTTTAATATGTCTTCTTCTTTTACGATATCCGGAACAAGGCCATCTACAAAATCTGTAAATCCATTGGCGTTAGCGAATTTGTAAACCAAAGGTTGTACGGCATATTTATGGTTCGTGTTTATATTTTGTTTTCCGAAACCATCACCGTCATAAAGAGTTACAGAACCCTGGAATTTTCCTCCTGTTTCTGTTCCAACATGAACAACATCGATGTAAGGTTCTAAGCCAATAATAAAGCTTTCACTAGCTGAAAAACTTCTGCCGGTTCCCAATACATATACGCGATTTAAATTCAATCCGTTAATGGCATCACCGTTGGAGACAGCACCATCGAATTTATTCAATAGTCTTTCCGGGTCTTCCTGCTCAAAATAAGCCTGATACTGTGCATTCCATTGTTGCTTGGTAAAAATTTCCCCTTCAAACTGTCCTGTTACCATACTTCCAAGGTCAGCGGAAAATTCAGAATAACCACCACGGTTATATCTTAGATCGACAATTAATTCATCAATATTTTCGGAATCAAAAAATCCAAAGGCATCGTTTAATTTTACGTCGTCAACTCCAAATTCACCTAAGAAGGACGAAAGATACAAATAGCCGACTCTAACGCCGTCTACAATGAACACTTTACTAATGGGCGAAGTATCTTCCTTAAATGAAGTTTTGGTAATTTCAAGAGTGCCTTCCTGTGGTACAAGCGCTCCATTTTCTATAGTAGATAAGCCTACCTCTAAGAAATCTGGACTTAAAATTCCTTTATTGTAATTATTAATCGTGATAGTCTCACCATTTACTTCAGAAATAAAATCACCACGCTTTAAACCGGCAACATCTGCAGGTCCCCCTGGAGCAACGTAAAGAATATAGGCAATAACCTCTGTAGTACTATTAGGTGCATAAGACCAGCCATAAGTAAAACCGGCAGATTTTCCGGTACCCTGAAACTGGCTTTCAAGCACTTCATAATCAGATACTACCCAGCTAAATCTATCTACATTAGGATAATTGTATGCCAGGCCCTCATAAAATAATTCTTCCGGAGAATCCCAGTTAGCTAACCAGTTATTTAATTCGGTCTGGGTGGCAAAGTAATCATCGGCTAGAAATGGAACATCTTCTTTATATAAATAGATGTTATTCATCGCTTTCCATAGAAAATCTTTTATTTCCAGTTGCACGTTGCTATCTGGCACTTCGCCCGGTAATTCTGTAGTTTCTGGTTCAGCGATATCATCATCTGAACACGAAACGAACAATGCCATGGCAAGCATTGCTATTGGTAAAAAATTTCTCAATTTCATATTAGCATTTAGGGTTAACATTTTTATAACAATTTTCGCTAAAAATAGCTACTTAAATAGAATAAAAAAATAATTTGTAACAAAACTATTGCTGATTCGTCGTAAAGTTGAGAAGGCATTTAAACTAACCAACATCAAATGAAAGAATCTACCTTCCTGAATATTATTAATCCGGTAAAGGATAAAATGTATCGTTTGGCTCTTAGGCTACTTACCTCAAGAGAAGCAGCTGAAGATGCCACACAGGAGGTGATCCTCAAACTTTGGAATCGTAAGAATAGAATCAAGCACTATGCCAATGTTGAAGCTTTTGCCATGACCGTTACCCGGAATTACTGTTTAGATCAGTTAAAATCAAAGCAGAACAATAATCTGCGTATCGTTCATCAAAATTATGAAAGCAGTAATAGCTCCTTGCAAACTGAGATTGAAGTTAATGACGAAATCCAATGGTTAAGCAGGATAATTGCCGGTTTGCCTGAACAACAAAAAATGATATTTCAGTTAAGAGATATTGAACAATATGATTTTGAAGAGATCGCTGAAATTATGGAAATGAAGCAGACAGCAATCAGAGTGGCCTTATCCCGGGCCAGAAAAGCAATCAGGGAACAATTGATAAAAAAACACAACTATGGAATTAGATAAGATCGAAAGGCTGTTAGCACGCTACGAAGAAGGAGAAACTTCCCTGGCTGAGGAAAAAATACTTCGTAATTATTTTCTTAATAATGATGTTCCGGAATATTTGAGAAGTTACCAGATGATATTCACCTATGCTAACCATCAGGCGCAGGAAAAATTAAGGAAAGAACCTGAGATTAACCCGAGAAAAAACTGGTATGCCTGGTCTTCTGTTGCTGCCATTCTTATACTTGCCCTGGGTCTGTTCTTTTTTAATGATACCAGTAGTCGCTTAAATGAGAATGATTTGGGAACGATTACAGAGGAAGAGGTAGCTCTTGAAAAAGCAAGGGAAACCCTGGCCATGGTTTCTCAAATAATGAACGAAGGTAAATCTGACCTGGTTTACCTCAAGGAATTTAATAAAACAACCAATAAAATAATACAAATAGACTAAAAACAGAAATCATGAATAGATTAGTAATTACCCTCTTGTTAGCCCTGGCACCAATGTTTTCACAATCTCAGAATTTTGAGAAGTATGAGGACATGAAAGATGTCGATGCCATGGTGATGACCAGTAAAATGTTTAAAATGCTGGCAAAAGTAGATTTAAGTGAAAATGACCCTGAAGCCAGGGAATATATGAAGCTTATAGAAAATCTTAACCGCATACAGATCTATAAGTCTTCCAACTCAAAAATAATGGATCAAATGGCGGTAGATGTGAAATCATATTTGCAGAAAGGATCCCTCGAAGAATTAATGCGTATTAATGATGACGGGCAGAATATTAAATTTTACTCTTTACCCGGGAAAAATGATAATTATGTAAAAGAATTATTTATGTATCTCGAAGGATCTGAAGGGGATAAGCCAATGGCCGTTATTTTAAGTATAACCGGAGAAATAGACCTTTCGCAATTATCAAAATTAACCTCAGATCTGAAAGTTCCGGGTGCAGAAAAATTAAAGAAAGCCAACAAAAAATCATAGATAATGAAAACTATTAAAATTTTATTCGGAATATTTTTAATCGCAGTTCTTAGTTCTTGTAATGACGGAAAATCGCTGCAAAAATATTATGTAGAAAATCAGGAAGATTCAGATTTTCTAGCTCTTGATGTGCCTACCAGCATGTTTACCAATAGTGAGTCTCTCGACGCTGAGAAAAAAGCAACTTTAGAAAGTATCAAGAAGATCAATGTTCTGGCCCTGAAAAGAGAAGACAATCCTGAGAAATTTGAAGAGGAAAAGCTAAAACTTGATGAGATCTTTCAAAATGAAAAATATCAGCTGCTAATGAAATATGGTGGTTCCGGAAGAAAAGCTGCACTATATTTTACAGGTGAGGAGGATGCCATTGATGAAATTATTGTGTATGGCTATGATAATGAACAGGGGCTGGGAATTGCCAGAGTTCTGGGAGAAGATATGAATCCAGAGAAAATCATGGAAATGATGAAATCTTTAGATGAGGATAATATAGACGTTGAAGGTATCAAAAGTTTTAGTAAAATGTTTGGCAGTGATACCAAAACCGATTCTTCAAAAGTTAGTGCCGAAGAATCAGAAAAAAGCACAGAAAAAGTTAATGAGTCTGCAGAAGACTAGTAATTTAATTAGTTGAAAGAAAAGCCCCTTCCTGGGGCTTTTTTCGTTAAATACCGGTATAATTCTGCGGAGTAATCTGGTGCAGTTCCTTTTTTATCTCATCTGAGACGTCCAGCCGGTCAATGAATTGTGACATACTCATCCGGGTAATTCTTTCATTCGTTCGGGTTAGACCTTTCAAGGCTTCGTAAGGATTTTTATATCCCTCACGTCTTAAAATAGTCTGGATGGCTTCGGCAACCACAGCCCAGTTATTTTCCAGGTCTGCATCAAGCTTTTCTTCATTCAGCAAAAGTTTGTTAAGCCCTTTGAGAGTAGACTGGAAAGCTATGATAGTATGTCCCACAGGGACACCAATATTTCTTAATACTGTGCTGTCTGTTAAATCCCTTTGTAGTCTGCTCACAGGAAGTTTGGCCGATAGATGCTCGAATAATGCATTGGCGATTCCAAGATTCCCTTCGCTATTTTCAAAATCGATAGGGTTTACTTTATGAGGCATGGCAGAAGATCCAATTTCCCCTTTCTTGATCTTTTGTTTGAAATAATCCATGGATACATAGGTCCATATATCACGATCCAGATCGAGTAAAATATTATTGATCCTTTTTAGACCATCGAATAAAGCAGCCATATGATCATAATGCTCTATTTGTGTGGTAGGGAAAGAGTGGTGTAAACCTAATTTATTTTCAACAAAATGATTTCCAAATTTCTTCCAGTCGATATTTGGGTAAGCTATTTTATGAGCATTGTAATTACCTGTAGCGCCACCAAATTTTGCTGCATGTGGAATGTCGTTTAATAACTTTAATTGTTCCTTGAGGCGTACCACGAATACTTCAATCTCTTTTCCAAGCCTGGTAGGAGAGGCCGGCTGACCATGAGTCCTGGCTAGCAGGGGAATATCTTTCCATTCAACAGAAAGTTCTTCCAGCCTGGAAATTATTTTCTGAAGGTCTGGTAAATAAACTTCATGAATGGCTTCTTTCAAACTCAAAGGAATCGCCGTGTTGTTTATATCCTGTGAAGTGAGTCCAAAGTGAATAAATTCCTTCGAGTCCTGCATCCCTAATTTATCAAACTCTTCTTTAAGGAAGTATTCCACGGCTTTTACATCGTGATTAGTGACACTTTCGATTTTCTTAATCGCCTGGGCGTCCAGGGGGCTAAAATTTTCGTATAAACCCCGCAACTTCTTAAAATTCTCTGTATTTACATCGCTTAGTTGTGGCAGGCCTTGTTCATAAAGAGCGATGAAGTATTCAACTTCAACAAGTATTCTATATTTAATTAGAGCTTCTTCACTGAAAAATGCTGAAAGAGTCCTGGTTTTGGACCTGTATCTTCCATCGATTGGAGAAACTGCAGAAAGAGATGTCATTGTTTGCTTTTAAAAATTTAAGGCGTAAAGATACCGCTTCAGATTTTACAAAAAAACTACTGCTTCAATTTCCTAAACATGTCTTTTCTTAGGGCAAGGATTTTTACATATTGTTTAGCAGGTACTGAACAACTTCAGGCACTCCTTCTACCGCTTTTTTATTGATGATCTTAATCTTACCATCTTCCCTTATATTTGGTTTTGGATCTATGAAATATATGAGTGCGCTTTCAGGCGCAAATTCAACCAGGCTTGCGGCAGGATAAACCTGCATGGATGTTCCAATTACGATAATGATATCTGCCTCATTCGTTATTTCAGCTGCCTTCTCAAATAAAGGAACAGCTTCACCAAACCATACTACATGGGGTCGAAGCTGCCTGTTATGCTCACAATAGTCGCCAGGATTAATATCTTTTTTCCAATCCATAATCAGAGCTTCATCAAAGGTACTTCGTGCTTTCAAGAGTTCTCCATGTAAATGAATAACCCTGGAACTACCGGCCCTTTCATGCAGATCGTCAATGTTTTGGGTAATAATATTCACATTATAGGCCTCTTCAAGTTTTACCAGGGCATCATGCGCAGCATTAGGTTTCACCCCTAATAGTTGTTTCCTTCTCTTATTGTAAAAATCTAATACCAGTTCCATATTGTTTCTCCAGCCCTGAGGAGATGCAACCTGCATAATATCATGTCCTTCCCATAATCCATCAGCATCTCTGAAAGTTTTAATACCACTTTCGGCACTTATTCCGGCTCCGGTAAGAATTACTATATTTTTCATTTTAACTTTCTTTAACACTCATTTGAAATTCCCTTAACGTCTGTTCTTGTTTGTTGCTCCGTAAATTGAAACGTACAAGGAAACATTTTTGAAAATACCAATTTTCCTTTAAATGAATTTTTATTAATTAAAATTAAACCAATGAAAAATTTATTACGTGCTATTTTCTTAGCATTACCTTTTATTCTACTAAGTTGTAGTAGTGATGATGATGCAATGCAGCCGGTAGGCCAGCAATTTATGGGAGATACTCAAAGTTTTGACCTTTCAGCGGTTAGTGATCCTTCTATAAGCGGGACGGCTACTTTTATTGAAAATGAAGACAACAGTACTACCGTTGAAATAGAGCTAACTGGAACTTCTTCTGGAATGCATCCTGCACATATACATTTTAATACGGCGGCCGAAGGTGGTGATATTGCCTTAACATTCGAGCCGGTTGATGGTTCTACCGGAACCAGTACTACAACTTTTTCAGCATTGAACGATGGTACTCCTGTTACCTATGATGAAATTGTAAATTTTGACGGATATATTAATGTGCATTTAAGCTCAGACGACCTGGCAACACTGGTTGCGCAGGGAGATATTGGTGAAAATGACCTAACGGGAGAATCTAAATCTTATGAATTAGGTGAGAGAGATATAGATGGTATTATGGGTACGGCTATTTTCGAAGAAAGAGTTAATGGTGAGGCACTTGCTACAATAATGCTTCAGAATACACCAGATGGAGGTATGCATCCAGCGCATATACATTTAAACACAGCCGTAGAAGGTGGTGATATCGACTTTACCTTTAATGCGGTTAACGGGACAACAGGAATGAGTAAGACAAATGTCTCTGCTCTTAATGGAGGAGAGGCGCTTGGTTATGCAGATATCCTGGATTATGATGGTTATATTAATGTTCATTTGAGCGCAGATGAACTGGGAGTTATCGTGGCTCAGGGCGATATAGGGCAGAATGAACTTACCGGTGAATCCAAATCTTACGAATTAGGAGAGAAGGATGTTGAAGGAATCATGGGTACTGCTCTTTTCGAAGAAAGGGTAAATGGAGAAGCTCTAGCAACCTTAATGCTTGAAAACACTCCGGATGGTGGAATGCACCCAGCACATATACATATGAATACCGCTGCTGAAGGTGGTGATATTGCGTTTACATTTAATATGGTAGACGGTACTACGGGCATGAGTGAAACAAACGTATCAGCTCTGGACGGAGGAGAAGAATTTGGATATGCAGATGTTCTTGAATATGATGGTTACATAAATGTACACCTGAGTGCAGAAGAACTTGGAGTAATCGTTGCTCAGGGAGATATTGGTCAAAATGAACTGACAGGTGAATCTATGACATATCAATTAAGCCCGGTTGCTGTGGCTTCAATTTCTGGAACAGCTATTTTCCAGGAAAGGGTAAATGGAGAAACCCTGGTGATATTATCCCTGGTTAATACGATAGATGGAGAAATGCATCCGGCTCATATTCATATGGGATCTGTAGCCGATGCTCCGGGCGATATAGCTATTACCTTGAACAGCGTTAATGGAACTACAGGAATCAGCAGAACCAATGTGTCTTCTTTTAACGGGGACGAAGAGGTCACTTATGAAACCCTGATCCAGTACGATGGTTATATCAATGTGCATTTGAGTCCCGAGGACTTAGCTACACTGGTTGCGCAGGGGAATGTGGGCGCAAATGCATCCTAAGAAAATTTATTTGATAAAAAAAACCCGACTTGATGTCGGGTTTTTTATTTTTACGGCAATATGAATGAAACCGAAATCTTAGAACACTTACAGGGTTTTCTTACTCCGAGGAGAAAAGACTTATTTAAAAAAGTACTTGCAGAAAGAACCAATCATTTTACCGTGGTTGCGCAGGATGTTTATCAATTACATAATACCAGCGCTGTCGTGAGAAGCTGTGATGTTTTCGGCATACAGAACATACATATAATAGAAGAAAAGATTCCGCGGCGAATAGATAAAGAGATTGCCATGGGGGCACAGAAGTGGGTGGATATAAATAGATATACTTCCACTCAGGATTGTGTAAAGAAACTCAGGGAAAACGGGTACAGGATAGTTGCTACAAGTCCTCATGAAGGAGCAGAACTACTGGATGATTTTGATATTCATAAGCCGGCAGCACTCTTTTTTGGAACCGAAAAAGATGGCCTTTCTAACGAAATATTGTCTGAGGCCGATTCTTTACTGAAAATACCAATGGTTGGTTTTACAGAGAGTTTGAATATTTCGGTTTCTGCGGCGATCATTTTGCATAGTTTAACGGCGAGGCTGAAAAGATCTAAAATTGAATGGCAGTTTAGTGAGGAAGAAAAAACAAAGATCCGACTGAGCTGGACTAAGAAAACCATAAAAAATTCAGAAGAAATCATTGAAAGATTCCTGAATCAGTAATTATTTGTAACTTTTCATCGCCTTAAACCTTATTAATGACCCTCTTTTTTTATTTAATAATAGCATTGATCACTTTTTTTGCTTTCCTGCACGCATGGGCTAAAAAAGATTATGATGTTAGTAGAACCGTGGTAATAAATAAGCCAAGAGAGGAGGTTTTTAATTTCGTGAGGCAGTTGAAAAAACAACCTTTATGGAATCCTCTTTTTAACAGGGATACTAACGCTGTGCTCAAGTACAAGGGAGAGGATGGTAAAGTTGGAGCTAGTTTTTACTGGAAAGGGAACAGTAAAGTAGGCGAGGGGATACAAAGAATTGTAAAAACCAAGCAGGGAAGGGTTTTTGAAACAAAAGTGCTATTTGTAAAACCTGTCAAGGTTAACGCTCTAACTTATGTAGGAGTAAAAGAGCTGGAATCTGAAAAAACTAAAATGGTATGGGGAACAAGAGGGCAACTACCTTTCCCACTTACAATAATAAGTATATTCTATTCTCCTGAAAAAGCTCTCGGGGAAAAATTTGATGAAGGCCTCAGGGAGTTAAAGCAAATCCTCGAATTAAACTAATTTTTCTGTAAGACCTTGTATTCCTCATAACAGCTATTGATCGCGTCCAGTATCTGTAGGTCATTTGCGGTTTTCATGAAATCCTGGGAATAATTACAATTATTCAGAATTTCGTCAATCTCTGCCCGGTTCACTTGAAGGAGTGCCATTAGGGTTTCCCGGTCAAATTTGTTGCGCAGCAGGTCACGAATATTATTGTCTTTCTTCATCTGTCGCAATTTTTTCATTTGCCTTGGCCTGGTTCCAAAAATATTGTAGACCAGGTCTGCAGGATTAGATAAGGATCTAATTGCCTTTGTGACTGCATTCGGGGAAGAATCACCACCTTCATAACCGGAATTTAATCCGGAAATACTATAGCGGTAATTATCGTAAATAGGAATATTCTTAGCGTCTATTTCAAGATAACCCGTTAATTTTATAGTGTTTACCGTTACCTCTTCAAGTGCAAAACCAAGTTCGGTCATCTTAACCTTTACGTTACCATACTTTAGCCAGTCATTGGTAACCCTTACCCGTATGGATCTGAATCCCAGATAAGAAAAATATAAGGTATCGTTTACGGTAGCCTGAAGCTGAAATTCTCCATTTTCATTGGTTACAGCACCTTTTACCTGGTTAAGGTTAACTATATGAACATTTTCAATGGGCTTATCATTGGCAGCGTTCATCACGGTACCGCTAACCATATCCTGAGCAGTAACAATACCAGAAAGGAACAGGAAAAAAAATAGAAAGGAGTTTTTCATAACAATCGAGGCTAAAAATATAAAATCCTCTTAAAAAACAATGCCAAACTTTATATTAAAGTTTGGCATGTTGTTATTTGTTTAAGCTTTAGATCTTCTTCTCTTGATGGAGTTTTCGATATTCTTGTTCCGGCTTCCTTTTCTCGGGCCTTTATCGTCTCTTCTTTCAGATCTTCTTTTCCCGCTGAATTTACCGCCTTTGTTGTCGTCAAAGCTTTTCGAATTTCTTCGTCCACCTCCGCCGCCTCCGCTGCGTTCTCTCTTTCGGCCTCCGCCACCTCTCCCAGATTGCTGGTCTTTGGTAACTTCAACATTTACAAATCTTCCGTTTTGTTTGTATTCAGTAAAAGTTTTCAAAATTAGATCTGTATGCTTCTCATCTGTATTAAAGAAAGAAAAACTTGCTTTACAGTCTACTTTGAAGACGTCATCCCTATCCAGGTTAAGTTCCTCGGTAAGGAAGTCTTTTAAACTTTTCCAGTCGTAACCGTCTTTAGATCCAACGTTGATGAAATACCTGGTATTACCTTCAGAAACTTCTGGTCTTCCCCCGGCAGATTCTGAACTAAGATCTGGAGCTTTCTCATAATAATTGAAGAAACGGGTGAACTCTACAGAGAAGAATTTTTTGATAAGTTCTTCTTTTGTAAAATCTTCCAGGGCTTCATTAATTGCAGGAAGATAAGGATCAATATCATGATTGATCTCGGTCTTCTTTATATCATTAGCTAAATGGAATAGCTGGGTCTTACAGATCTCTTTTCCGTCTGGAATAGATTTCTCCTCGAATTTTTGCTGGATGATCTTTTCAATAGTTCTGATCTTGCGAACTTCACTTTTTGAAATGATCACCATAGAAACTCCATTTTTACCGGCTCTACCTGTTCTACCACTACGGTGAGTGTAGGTTTCTATTTCGTCTGGTAACTGGTAGTTGATTACGTGAGTAATATCATCAACATCAATTCCACGTGCAGCAACATCTGTTGCTACCAGCATCTGGATCTGGCGGCTTCTGAAACTCTTCATTACCAGGTCACGTTGATTCTGACTTAGATCACCGTGCAATGCCGCAGCATTATATCCGTCTTCAATAAGTTTTTCAGCTACCTTTTGAGTGTCTCTTTTTGTTCTACAGAAGATCACTGAGAAAATATCAGGGTTAGCATCTGCCAGTCTTTTTAATGCATCGTAACGGTTACGATGATTTACCAGGTACCATTCGTGAGAAACGTTAGAAGTACCCATGTTTTTGGAACCAACTGTAATTTCTACCGGGTTGGTCATGAACTTCTTGGCGATCTTTGCAACCTCCTTTGGCATAGTTGCAGAGAATAACCATGTTTTCTTTTCCTGTGGGGTATGAGATAGGATACTTTTAATATCCTCATAGAATCCCATATTCAGCATTTCATCAGCCTCATCCAGCACACAATATCCAATAGAGGAGATGTTTGCCATTCTTCTGCGGATCATATCCTGCATTCTACCTGGAGTAGCTACGATGATCTGAGCTCCTCTTTCGATGGCTCTTGCCTGATCTGTAATACTTGCTCCACCATAAACTGCCACTACGTTTAAAGATTTTTTATACTTCGAGTAGTTCTTAAGTTCATTAGTGATCTGTAAACACAGTTCACGGGTAGGTGATAGGATTAATGCCTGTGTTTTTTTAGAATTTGAATCAATTTTCTGAATTAGCGGAAAACCAAAAGCAGCTGTTTTACCAGTTCCGGTTTGTGCTAATGACACAAGGTCAGTTTCCTGTTCTAATAAAATTGGGATTGATTTTTCCTGTACTTCACTTGGAGTTTCAAACCCCATGTCTTCAATGGCCTTAAGCAAGTCTGCGTCAAGTCCAAGTTTTTGGAATGCGTTCATTCGTTTTTGTAAGTATTCGATTATAATATGTAGGTGTTACATAAGAAGCGAATCGACATACTTAAACCTAAACTTCCAGTAACACATCCTCACCCTGAGGAATTTTTTCAAGCGGCAAATGTACACTTTTATTTCCGATTAAATGATTAAATCAGGATTAATTGATGTAAATCATTGTAAATCAGACTGTTTAAAGGTGTTTTGGGGAATAATTACGGGTTTTCCCGTTTTTCTCGAAAGTATTTCAGGTACTATCTTTACAGTAGATTAGTCCCTACTACTATTCCTGTTCAAGCTCTGGTTTAATTTTTATCAACCTAAAATTCAGAGTTATGAAGAATCTAATCAATTATTTATTATCAATTATAGTTATAAGCTTGTTCTTAAGCTGTAGCAAAGAAGACCAGTTATCTGTACCAGTAAGTGATCTTCAAGAAGCTTCTTTAAAAACCTTAAGGGCAAAGGAGATTGTTAGCGATGCAAAATTCCAGGATTACATGATGAGAACATTTCAACAAATAGGTTCAGATAAAGCTAGGGAGAATAATGGCAAAGGAATCATTTTTATGGATAGTGGAAGTGGTTTCTTTGGATTCGGAACTGGTTCTGGTTTTATATTTTTTATTTCGAATGATGAGGTTCCAACTTTAAAGATTTTTCCAGATGGAACTGGTTCAATCACCCTCAATTCGAATGACGTAAGTAGCTTTTGGTTTGATATTTCTAATCCCATAAGTTTTGGGAATTTCTGCGACGAAGAACCCAAAGGTAAATTAAATGTGAGTTTTAAAGGATTTTTGGAAGTTGATGAGGGACCTTTTGGAAAATCATATTTTGTAAGAGATCCATTTGAGAATGCTTATACTTTTAAGGCTTCAAATGTAAAGCTAAGCAACGAGACTACTACGTTTGATGAAGAGACACAAACTGAAACATGTAATGATGATGCTACTGAAGAGAGGACGGTTAACTTAACAATAGTCGATAATGGTAACAACAGGTATGTAAACTTTAATGTGAGATAATGGATCTATTAGCATTCCAAAGAGAAACTCAGAGGCTTGCCTCCATTTTTCAAATCATTTAGAAAGATATTCAATTAATTGCCTGAAGGCAATTCCCCGGTGGCTAATTTTAGTTTTCTCGTCTATGTTCATTTCAGCGAAGGTTTTATCATATCCCTTTGGAAGAAATATAGGGTCATAGCCAAAACCTTTATTACCCCTTTTTTCATTAAGGATACTTCCTTCGCAAACTCCTGTAAAAAGACTTTGATTACCCTTTAAGGTAAGTGCGATTACAGTCTTAAATCTTGCAGACCTGTCTTTTTTATCTATTAACTGGCTAAGCACTTTATCCATGTTTGCGTCATCATTTTTTTCTTCTCCAGAATACCTGGCAGAATAGACCCCGGGTGCGCCTGCCAGTGCCTCTACCTCCAGACCTGTATCGTCTGCGAAACAGTCATATCCATAATTGTTTTTGACGTATTCAGCTTTTAAAATGGCATTTTCATCTATAGTGTCTCCGCTTTCTGGAATATCTTCATTACAATCTATATCATCCAAAGAGAGTAATTCTATATGGTCTGGCAGCATGGTCTGAATCTCTTTCAGCTTGTTCATGTTGTGGGTGGCGAAAACTAATTTCATATAATTGGATTATCTATGGTGATATGGTTCGTTTTTTAA
Organism: Christiangramia sabulilitoris; assembly: GCF_007050985.1. Classification (GTDB taxonomy): domain Bacteria; phylum Bacteroidota; class Bacteroidia; order Flavobacteriales; family Flavobacteriaceae; genus Christiangramia; species Christiangramia sabulilitoris. Next base: position 396,464 of record NZ_VHSF01000001.1, on the reverse strand, counting down.
GATGGTAAAGGCTCGGTATAGTTGTTCTGTAAAAAATAATCGCACCATTTGATGCGAAAAGGTCATTTTGGAAAGGGATATTTTGGAGTTGGCCCTTTTATAGACTTCTTCAGAAAATCCATAAGGGCCACCAATTATGAAAATCAGTCTTTTCAAGCCCGTATTCATTCGTTTTTGTAAATATTCTGAAAAAGATTCTGAACTGAATTGCTTTCCATTCTCATCAAGTAAAATCACAAAATCTGAGTTCTGTATTCCTGCAAGGATCAGGTCACCTTCTTTTGATTTTTGCTGATTCTCGTCCAGATTTTTAGTTTTTTTGAGGTCAGGGATAAGATCCAGCTCAAATTTGATATAGTGCTGAAGTCTATCAGAATATAAGTTGATAAGCGTCTCCAGTTCTTTTTTATCTGTTTGTCCTATACAGACTAATTTTATCGTCATCCCGTGATTTTAGTACAGACTTTACTACATTTACAAAAATAAGCAGAGAATATGATCTCACCGGAACAATTCGAAAAAGAAATTGAGTTAATTATTAAAAATGCCATAAGAGAAGATGTTGGAGACGGTGATCACAGTTCTCTGGCCTGTATTCCTGAAGATGCCAGGGGTAAGGCAAAGCTTCTGGTAAAGGATAACGGAATTATTGCAGGAGTGGAATTTGCTAAAAAAGTCTTTGCTCATATAGATCCCGAATTAAAGGTAGAGCAGAAACTTAAGGATGGAGAGCGTGTGAGATACGGGGATATTGTATTTTATGTAGAGGGTAGTTCTCAATCTATATTGAAAGCAGAAAGACTGGTCCTGAATGCTATGCAAAGAATGAGCGCCATAGCTACTAAAACTTCAGAATTTGTAGAAAAACTTCAGGGGACCAATACCAGGATCCTTGACACCAGGAAAACCACACCGGGTATAAGGGCTTTAGAGAAGTGGGCTGTAAAAATAGGTGGCGGAGAAAATCATCGCTTTGCCTTATATGATATGATCATGCTTAAGGATAATCATATAGACTTCGCCGGTGGAATCACTAAAGCTATAGAGAAAACCAAATCTTACTTAAAAGAAAAGGGATTAGATCTAAAGATTATTGTAGAAGCCAGGGATATGAGAGAGATCAGGGAGATCCTAAAATCAGATGGGGTTTACAGGATTTTGATCGATAACTTCAATTTTGAGGAGACACGACAGGCCGTCGCTCTTATCGACGGGAAATGTCTCACAGAATCCAGTGGTGGCATCACCTTGGAAACAGCCAGTAGTTATGCAGAATGCGGTGTGGATTTTATCTCCAGCGGAGCGCTGACTCATTCCGTGCATAATCTTGATCTGAGTTTAAAAGCCGTATAAAATGGCCCCAAGGGAAGCAATCAACAATAAATTTGATGAATTATCAGCCTGGTGGAAACGTAAGACCAAAAAGTTAATTTTACCAGGTTTAAATGGCTTATCCTTTTATAATTTATGGATTATTTATTGGGGCGGAATTGTAAAAGGTACGTTTTCAACGCGTGCCAGTTCGATCGCTTTTAGCTTCTTTATGGCCATCTTTCCTTTTTTGTTGTTTGTACTTAACCTTATTCCATATATCACATTTATAGATGATTTTCAATTAGAATTCCTGGTATTCATGGATGGTCTATTGCCTCCGGAAACCTCAGATTTTTTCGGGAATATTTTTGAAGATATTGCCAACACTCCCCGGGGTGGTTTGTTATCTGTGGCATTTGTTCTGTCTATTTTTTTAATGACTAACGGTGTAAATGCGATATTCACCGGTTTTGAATTTAGCTACCATACTAAAACAAATAGGTCTATCCCCAGGCAATATGCGGTCGCCGTAGGAGTATCTCTCATATTGGCATTGTTGTTGCTAATTTCAGTTATAGGAGCAGTCTATATTACTTATGCGATAGATGATCTAAGTCAACTAGGTATTGTAAGCCCGGATGGATTTGGCGCCGATCTTATTAAATATATAGGTTTTGTGATTTTAATTTATACGGCGGTGGCGATACTTTATTATTTTGGAACCAGAGAAGCAAGACAGGCGAGATTTTTCTCAATAGGTGCATTATTTACTACCATTTTAATAATGATAACTACTTTTTTGTTTAGTTTGTATATCACGAACTTTTCAAATTATAACGAATTGTATGGTTCTATCGGGGCTTTATTAATCCTTATGTTTTATATATGGCTGAATTCCAATATGTTGTTATTAGGATTTGAACTTAATGCATCATTAATTAAACTAAAGAAAAATTATAGATAACTTTAATCCAAACTAAACCTTTAAAAATGAAAAAAGTAATTTTTGTATTTATCGCACTTATGAGTGCAGGCTTAACTTTCGCGCAAACTGAAGTTGGTGGAGTAAATCTTCCTAACACAGAAACCTATCAGGGAAAAAATCTTATGCTCAATGGTGCCGGAGTTAGAGAAAAATTGTGGATAGACCTTTATGCCGGAGGTTTGTACCTTTCACAAAAATCTTCAAATGCTTCCGCAATAGTCGCTGCAGATGAGCCTATGAGCATTAAACTACATATAGTTTCCAAGCTTATTACCAGCGAGAAAATGATGGATGCAGTAAATGAAGGCTTTGCAAATTCTACGAATGGAAATACCAAGCCATTATCTGCCAAGATCAAAAAATTCCAGGACTTCTTTATGGAAGAGATCAAAAAGAATGATGTTTTTGATATTGTGTATATGCCGGCTCAGGGAGTAGTGGTGTATAAGAATAACAAAGAATTAGGCGTCATCGAAGGAATGGATTTCAAAAAGGCCTTATTCGGGATCTGGTTATCTAATAAGCCAGCAGACGATGACCTTAAAGAAGCTATGCTAGGAAAATAAAATGAAAAATTCATCTCTTTTAATAGTGTTATCACTGTTCCTTAATCTTCCTTTACAGGCACAGACCGTATTTGGGAAATGGGAAAATAGAAATGAAAAGGGTAGAGTAAATTCTATCGTTGAAGTCTATGAGCAGGATAATGAAGTCTATGGAAGAGTTACCCGAATTATGCGTGAAGAAGATCGTGATCGTGTTTGTACAAAATGCGAAGGCGATCTCAGAAATGAGCCCATTGAAGGAATGGTCATCATGCAGGGGCTTACAAAAAGCGGAGATGAATTTGCCGGCGGAACCATTGTGGATCCAAAGTCGGGAAAAGAATACCGGTGTAAGATCTGGCTTGATGAAGAGAATCCTGATATTCTAAAGGTCAGGGGCTATATCTCTTTTTTTTACCAAACCAGAGAATGGAGTAGAGCCGAATAATTATTTCAAATTATAAAAGCTGTATTTAAACTTCAGGTTTACTTTCAGAAAACTAAAGATTCTTAATATTTTTGAATTGAATAGTTAGAAAGTAAGTTGGGCTTTAAGTGCAGCTTTTTTAATTGTGTCAACTAATCCAAGAGTACATGCCCTATTTTGCAGACCTAATTCTTCCACTTCCTTTGGACAATAGATTTACTTATAGTCTTTCTGAAGCTGAAGCGAATTTTATTCAACCGGGAATGCGCTTAGCCGTTCAATTTGGTAAGAACAGGATTTATACTGGGATAGTGGCCGGGGTACATCAAAATCCTCCGGAAGTATATGAAGCGAAGCCTATACACCAGATCCTGGATGAAAAGCCTTTAATTTCTGATATTCAGCTGAAGTTCTGGAATTGGATCTCCACCTATTATTTATGCACTGAAGGGGAAGTGATGCGAGCGGCACTACCAGGAGCATTTTTACTCGAAAGCGAAAGTATCGTCAAACTTTCCGGGGAAGTAGATCTGCAATCTGAAGAATTAAATGATGATGAATACCTGGTGGCAGAAGCTTTGCAGCGACAGTCTTCCATGAAGATCCAGGAAATAGAACAATTACTGGACAGGAAAAAAGTGCTTCCGGTTATTAACAGGTTAGTATCCAGGGGACTTGTGGATCTTAATCAGGAGATCTATGAGCAATTTAAGCCCAAAGAAATCCGCTATGTAAGGCTAAATCCTGCGTATGAAGCAGAGAGCGAGATGCATGTCTTGCTTGACGATCTTTCCCGCGCTCCAAAACAGAGGGAGATCCTTCTTTCTTATTTCTCAATTACTGCGAAATCAAAAAAAGCATTAAAAGTAAAAGAACTGCTAAGTGAATCAGGTGCCTCAGCATCTATCTTAAAAAGCCTTATTCAAAAAGGAATTTTCGAAGAGTTCTATCAGGAGACAGATCGGGTGAATTTTCACGGGGAGATCAGCTCTCACGAGATCAACTTCAATGAATTCCAGCAAAAAGCCTATGACCAGATCAGATCGCATTTTGCAGAGAAAAGCGTGTGTTTACTCCATGGGGTAACATCTTCTGGAAAAACTGAGATCTACATTAAATTAATTGAAGAAGTAGTTAATAAAGGTAAACAAGCGCTGTATCTTTTACCGGAGATAGCCCTTACTACACAGCTTATCAAGCGACTTCAGAATTATTTTGGGGACAAGGTACTTGTTTATCATAGTAAATATTCTGTAAACGAAAGAGTTGAAATTTACAGGCATGTGCTCGAAAATTCAGAAAAGGGTAAAATAGTAATTGGCGCCAGGTCCTGCATTTTTCTCCCTTATCAGGATCTTGGACTTGTAGTTGTTGATGAAGAGCATGAGTCCACGTTCAAACAATTTGATCCTGCTCCAAGGTATCATGCCCGGGACGCGGCAGTGGTATTGGCAAATATGTTCGGGGCAAATATAATTCTTGGCTCCGCAACTCCTTCTATAGAGTCTTACTTTAATGCTGAGCATAGCAAATATGCCCTGGTTGAACTAAACCGGAGATATGGAGATGTAATGATGCCCGAGGTAGAGATCGTGGACATTAAAATGGCTCATAAGAAGAAGAAAATGACAGGTCATTTTTCTGAAAGATTGATCGAGGAAATAAGAGAAAGCCTGAAGGAGAAGGAGCAGGTAATTCTTTTTCAAAACAGAAGAGGATTTTCTCCTATTATGGAATGTAATACTTGCGGGCATTCCCCGCAGTGCCCTAATTGTGATGTTAGTTTGACCTTTCATAGTCATAACAACCAACTGCGCTGCCATTATTGTGGTTATCACATAGCAATGCAGTTTCAATGCATGGCCTGTAGCAGTAATGAAGTGACCACCAAAGGATTTGGAACAGAGCAGGTGGAAACAGAGTTGAAAGCTTTGTTTCCGGAACATTCTGTGGGTAGAATGGATCAGGATACCACCCGCGGAAAATACGCTTACGAAAAGATTATCTCGGCATTTGAAAATGAAGAAACAGATATTCTTATTGGTACTCAAATGTTAACCAAGGGGCTGGATTTTAGAAAGGTAAGCCTGGTAGGTATTATGAATGCAGACAACCTTCTTAATTTTCCTGATTTCAGAGCTCATGAAAGAAGTTTTCAGCTAATGCTTCAGGTGGCCGGCAGATCGGGAAGGACGAAAAAAAGGGGGAAAGTACTGGTGCAGACTTACAATCCACATCACCAGATCATTCAGCAGGTCTCTACAGGAGATTATGAAGCCATGTATAAGGAGCAACTGGAAGACAGGTATCAGTATCAATATCCGCCTTATTTTCGGTTGATACGGTTAACTCTAAAATGCAGGGATTACTCAAAAACTAATGAAGCCGCAGAATGGTTAGCCCGCGCCCTGGAAAATGTTTTTGATCGTTATGTATTAGGACCGGAATTTCCTCCGGTGGCAAGGATAAGAAATGAATATTACAAGAACATTTTAATTAAGATCCCGAAAAAACAATCCCTGGGGAAAACCAAAAAAGTGGTCCATAGAATTCTCACCACTTTCCGGGCAATAGGTGCTTACCGTTCGGTAAAGGTAGTGGTGAATGTAGATCCCCAATAAAAAAAGCCACTTTAAAAGTGGCTTTATATATTAAGGTATCTTATTTAAATTATTGTATAGCACTTAGTGCTTCTACCAGGTTAGCTTTCTTGTGCCTGCTCAGCGGAAGTTTTTCCTTGTCTATTTCTATGTTCTTACTGTTATATCGCTCTATCTTATCCAGATTTACAATATAAGATTTGTGTGTTCTTAAAAAACGATCGCTGGGAAGTTGCTTTTCAAAAGACTTCATTGTCGCCAGCACCACAAAATTGTCTTTTTCAGTCACGAATTTAACATAGTCGCCTAGTGCTTGTATGTATTTTAATTTGCTGAGAAATACTTTCCTGTTTTTCAGGTTGCTTTTAACAAAAATAAAATCATCATCTTCGGGAACCGCAGTTTGATGTTTAAGCTTATAGAGATTGACTGCTTTATTAACCGCATTATTGAACCTGTCTTTGGTAACCGGCTTGTGAATGTAATCCACTGCATCATAATCGAAAGCTTTAAAAGCATATTTCGTCTTTCCGGTAACAAAAATAATCTGAGGTTTATTAGGCAGGTTATCTAAAAGTTCGAAACCAGATAGGATTGGCATTTCGATATCTAGAAATATAAGATCTATTTCAGTGTCCAGAAGGCCATTCTTTGTTTCAATGGCATTATTGTATTCAGCTACCAGTTTAAGGTTAGGATGATCCTTGATGAGTTTAACTATAGATAGCCTTTGCAGGCTAGAGTCATCAACGACAGCACATTTGAGTAATACTTCTTCCACGGTTAATAGGTTAGTTACTAACAATATTAGGGATTAATAATAAGAAATACAAGGGTAAATAATATAAGCTCGGTAAAAATAGTGTTTTATGATTCTTAATAAGCTTTGAAATAAGGAATATTAATTATATTTTTGCAGCCGATTTAATTTAAAGAATACATTTATGAACAATTATGAAACTGTTTTCATCTTGAATCCCGTTTTATCTGATGAGCAGATAAAGGAGACAGTTAAGAAATACGAAGATTTTCTTGTTTCGAAAGGGGCTGAGATGGTAGCTAAAGAAGATTGGGGCCTAAGAAAACTGGCTTATGCAATCCAACACAAGAAAAGTGGTTTTTATCACTTATTTGAATTTCAAGCTCCTGGTGAAGTTATTGAGCCATTAGAATTAGAATTCAGAAGAGACGAGCGTATGATGCGTTACTTAACTGTAAAGTTAGATAAGCATGCTGTAGCTTGGGCTGAAAAAAGAAGAAAACGTAACAAGGAAAAAGCGTAATCATGGCAACATCTATTGAACAACAAGCAAAAGGAAAAAAAGACGGAGAGATCAGGTATCTTACTCCTCTTAATATAGAGACTACCAAAGCGAAAAAATACTGTAGATTCAAAAGATCTGGTATTAAGTACGTGGATTACAAAGATCCTGATTTCTTAATGGGCTTTGTAAACGAACAGGGGAAATTATTACCTCGTCGTTTAACAGGTACTTCTTTGAAATTTCAGAGAAAAGTGGCGACAGCGGTAAAACGTGCTCGTCACTTAGCATTAATGCCTTACGTAGGTGATTTATTAAAATAAAAAGAGGCAGTTATGGAAGTGATACTTAAAAAAGACGTAGATAATTTAGGTTTTAAAGATGATGTAGTAGCTGTAAAGAACGGTTACGGTAGAAATTATCTTATTCCACATGGTTTTGCTGAACTGGCAACTCCATCTGCAAGAAAAGTTTTATCTGAAACTTTGAAGCAGCGCGCCTATAAAGAACAGAAGCATATTGACGAAGCTAAGAAACAGGCTGAAAAACTTAACAACCTTGAAATAAAAATGACTGCGAAGGCAGGAGCAGGTGATAAGTTATTCGGTTCCATCACCAATGGTGATCTTGCTGAGGCTCTTGCTAAAGAAGGTGTAGAGATCGAAAAGAAATATATTAACATCGCCGGTGGTAACATCAAGCGTCTGGGACAGTATGAAGCAACTTTGCGTTTTCACCGTGAAGTAGTTTCTAACTTTACCTTTGACGTGGTAGGAGAAGCTTAATTTATTTTACCTATAGTATAAAGCCTGCTCATTTATGAGTGGGCTTTTCTTTTTCTTAATTATTTCCCGCGAACTTCTGGGAGTATTTAAACAGACTTATGAAATACGCAAGATTAACTAAAGAGCAGTTTGAAGAGATGCATCAGGAATTTATTAACTTCTTGGCTACTCAGTCTATAACTGCAGATGAATGGGAGCAGATTAAAAAGGATAAACCTGAAGCGGCTGAAGAGGAGCTGGATATTTTTAGTGACCTTATCTGGGAAGGAGTGCTTAATAAGGTTGAGTACCTGGAACACTTTTCTCCAAACCAGGTCTTCCTGTTTCATATAACTACGGCCACTATAGAACTGATCGCTATAAAGGTTGAAAACGAAGCTATAGATATTACCACACGAGAAGGATATCAATGGTTACAGACCAATTTGATGGATCCTGCAGTGAATATATATACTTCTACCAAGGCTATTAGTGAAGACAGGAATAAGGATATTTTTGCACTTATCAAGCAGGGAGCGAATATCACCCAGGGTCAATTATATGGCTATTTCCAAAAAATAGTTCAGGGATAATTATTCGTACCTAAGTGATTCTATAGGATCCTGCTTAGCTGCTTTCGCTGCCGGGTAACTTCCTGCAAGTATTGCTACCAGAATTGTGATACCGGTTGCCCATAACATGGCTTTCCACGGGGTGGTAAATGCAAAATCCAGCGAGCTGGAAACAGCGTATCCTATCAGAATTCCCAGGATGATTCCCAAGAATCCGCCAATCTGGCCAATAACCAGCGTTTCTAAAAAGAACTGTGTAGCGATAGTATTCTTCTTTGCACCCAAAGCTTTTCTAACTCCTATTTCCCTGGTTCTTTCGGTAACGGTTACCAGCATGATATTCATCAAAGCGATCGAAGAACCAAAGATGGTAATGATTGAAATGATCCATGCTGCAATATTAAGTGCGCCGGTTATGGATAAAATCCTGTTTATAAGGTCGTCACTGCGTTCCAGTCCAAAATTATTCTCTTCTTTAGGATTAAGTCCGCGAATATTTCTAAAAGTAATGATCGCTTCATCCATGGCGGCATCAAGCAGTTCCTTATCATCTACTTTTACGCTCAGGCTATAATTAATATTAGGCTGTGAGAAAATTGATCTCGCTTGTTGAATTGGTATAAAAACCCTTAGGTCATGGTTATTGCCAAAAGTGCTTCCCTTGGATTCCAGGACACCGATAACTTTAAATTTAGCTCCCCTTATACTTATGATCTTGTTCACAGGATCAAAGCCATTAAAAATACCATCTTTAAAGTCTGAACCAATTACAGCGACATTATTATTGTTGTCAATATCAAAAACGTTGAATTCACGGCCGTCTTCAATTTCCAGGCCTGAATTTTCCAGAAAATACTCATTCACTCCCAAAACAGAAATCTCCGGATCTGTCTTTTCGTTTTCGTATTTAATTTCTGCGGAAGAAGTCCCGGTAAATGATATGGCTGTCTCGGTAAATGGATATTCAAATTTCTCTTCAAATTCTTTCACCTCGCGGTAACTGATAATAGGATTTACTTTCCTGTCCTCATTCCGGGAACTCTGCGTACGGAACTCATAACGCTGCAAATTGAATGTGTTGGAGCCCATGGAAGCAAAATCCTTACTAATGGTGTTTTCGAGGGCAGCTACAGCACTTAAAATACCCACAAGGGCAGTGATTCCAATCGCGATGATTAAAACGGTAAGAATGGTTCTTAAGGATTGGTTTTTTATGGAATTAAGTGCAATCCTTATATTTTCTCGAAAGAGTGAAAACATGAGTTGATATTTCTGGCTTACCCGTTAGACTATAAATTTAGAACTTTGTTACTTAAAATTTCAAATTTGTTTGGGTTCACTTAAAAATTAAGATATTTGCAATCCTTAATAGCAAATTCAGCTTAAAACAGATCATGGCACAAAAACCATCCATACCAAAAGGTACCAGGGATTTTTCACCGGAAGAAGTCATAAAGAGAAATTACATTTTTGATACTATAAGAACAGAATTTAAAAGATTTGGTTTTCAGCCTATTGAAACCCCAAGTTTTGAGAATTCTTCTACCCTAATGGGAAAATATGGCGACGAAGGTGACCGCCTTATTTTTAAGATCCTGAATTCAGGGGATTTTCTTAAAAAAGCAGATGAAAAAGCACTTGCAGAAAAAGACAGCACAGGCTTGACTTCTTCTATAAGTGAAAAAGCTTTGCGATATGATCTTACCGTGCCTTTTGCCAGATACGTGGTGCAGCATCAGAATGAGATCGAATTTCCTTTTAAGAGGTACCAGATCCAACCGGTCTGGAGAGCAGATAGACCTCAGAAAGGAAGATTCAGAGAATTTTACCAGTGTGATGCAGATGTTGTAGGGAGCAATAGTCTCTGGCAGGAGGTAGAATTTGTCCAATTATATGATGCAGTCTTTTCCAAACTTAAGCTGGAAGGTGTGACTATTAAGATCAATAACAGAAAGGTTCTTTCTGGTTTTGCCGAAGTTATTGGAGAGCAGGATAAACTAATCGATTTTACGGTAGCTCTTGATAAACTTGACAAAATAGGTGAGGAAGGGGTGAAAAAAGAGATGCGTGAAAAAGGTATTTCTGAAGAAGCGCTGGATAAGATTCAGCCAATATTTAATCTTTCCGGAAGTTTTGCTGAAAAGATCGAAGGCCTCAGATCAATTCTGGAAGGTTCTGAGAAGGGGTTGAAAGGTATTGAGGAATTGCAATTCATCCAGAATGCCATCGAAGCTATGCCATTGAAAACTGCGAAATTAGACCTTGATGTCACCCTGGCCCGTGGTTTGAACTATTATACAGGTGCGATATTTGAAGTTGCCGCACCAGAAAAGGTGAAGATGGGATCTATTGGTGGAGGAGGCCGTTACGATGATCTAACCGGTATTTTTGGACTGAAGAATATGAGTGGGATTGGGATCTCTTTTGGTTTGGACAGGATCTACCTTGTGCTTGAAGAGCTTAGTCTTTTCCCTGATACCGTTACGCAGAATACGAAGGTGCTTTTTATCAATTTTGGGGAGAAAGAAGCGTTCTATGCGATGAAAGCTGTAACGAAGTTGAGAGAAGCTAATATCATGGCAGAATTATATCCAGATTCAGCTAAAATGGGCAAGCAAATGAAGTATGCCGATAAGAGAAATATTCCATTTACCGTGCTTGCTGGGGAAGAAGAAATGAATGCCGGTAAATTCACCTTGAAGCATATGAAGTCTGGAGAACAAACAAGCCATGATTTAAATGGGTTGGAGACTGCTCTCAAATAGAGAGCTTACCAAAAATTGAAAACCTTCATCCAGGATGAAGGTTTTTTTATGTACTAGCCTCATTTAGATTATTCATTTCTTCCTCTGTGAGTTTCATGCTCATCGCTTCTTTGAAGGATCTTAAATGATCAGTTTTCGATGCACTGGCGATAGGAGCAGTCACATCGGGTTTCTGCATCAACCATCTAAGGGCAATGGCAGCCTGGCTAATATTACGATGGTCTGAGATGTCTTTCAGGACTTTAAGTATTTTTTGTCCCCGCTCATCAAAATAATTCTTAAGGAACGGTTCCCGGTCTGTTCCCTTAGTGTCTTTCAGTGTACTGTACTTACCGGTAAGGAATCCACTTGATAGAGAAAAATAAGAGGTAACCCCTAAATTATTATCGCGACAGATCTGTTGAATTTCTCCTTCAAATTTCTCTCTTTCCACGAGGCTGTATTCAGGCTGAAATACCTCATATTTAGGGAGGTTATTTTCTATTGATGCCTTTAGGCTGTCCTTCAGTCTTTCCGCAGATAGATTGGATGCGCCAATATATCTTACTTTTCCCTGTTCAATTAATTTCTGGTACGCACCTAAAGTTTCCTCTACCGGAGTTTTATTATCATCCCAATGGGTGAAATACAGATCTATATAATCTGTTTTAAGTCTTCTTAAAGAATCTTCGATCGCGGTCATTATATGACGCTCAGATATATCTTTTGGGCCTCCCTGCTTCATACTGGAACCCACTTTCGTGGCAAGGATGATTTTATCTCTATTACCTCTATCTTTTAGATATTTTCCTATTATTCTTTCAGATTCTCCACCTTCATTACCATCTGCCCAGCGGGAATAAACATCTGCACTATCTATCATATTAATGCCCATATCCAGGAATTGATCCATTAAATTGAACGATTCCTTCTCATCTGCCGTCCAGCCGAAAACATTTCCTCCAAATATTATTGGGGGACTCTGTAAGTCTGTATTACCTAGTTTTTTCATCGGGTAGTTTTTTCAGGAAGATAATTTTTACAGAAGCGGTTTCAAAGTTCTGCTATTCATTTAATTATAGTTTAACAATAGAGTATACCGAGTTCAGTTGGAATTACTCCATTTTCCAAAAAGATTAAAAATCTTTCGATTTGATAATTTTCGTTTTTTTTCGGTGTGATTTTTTAAGACTTTCCTGCTTTCCTGGTACCCAATTTCAAAAATTTTATCAATATTCTTCAAGCTGAAAAGACCATGATTCTCAAGTTCCCTTGGAATAATGACCAGATCGCAATCTTTAAAATTGGCATGGCATTGGTGATCTAGGCTTATCTGGTAGGCGCGGGTAATTACCTGGTAGGAATGTTTAAGTCCGTTCGGTTCTATTTCTTTTAAAGGATTAACATAGCCACCAATGATGTGGTCACAGAAGGGTATTAAGGGTTTAACCGGAAAATTGTTGGTGATACCGCCATCAGCATATAAACCATCGTTAAAAGCTACCGGAGTGAATATTCCGGGAATGGATGCTGAAGCAAGTAAAGGTCTGATTAATTCACCATTTTCGAAAATTTCAATTTTTCCATTGCCAAGATTCGTGGTATTTACAAATAGTTTTTTGTCCAGAATACTGAAATTATCTTCCTTATAAAAATTCAAAAAATCTTTATAGAACTTCATGGTATCAATAAATCCGGGTTTATTGCGGGCATATCTCTTAAAATGAAAAATTGGAACAGATTTAAAAAAATCAAGCATTCTTTCTACAGATGCTCCTGATGCATACATCGCCCCGATAACAGCCCCTGCGCTGCTACCTGATATATGTGTAACTTCAATATCAAACTCTTCCAGTGCTTTAATTAAACCAATTTGCGCAACTCCCCGGGCACCTCCGCCAGATAAAACCAATCCTGTTTCCATATAATTAAGCTTATAGTTCAGAATTTAGAAATAAATTACCAGATTCTAATAATCAATATCTATTTACCTGTCTATCTTCTTATAAGATTATTGTGCCCAGTTGAAAACAGTATCATCAATGTCGTGCATTTTTTTTCAACTCATAAAAGGCGTTAGCCAGTGTGAGGATTTAGATAAATTCTGTGGAACTGACTATTGTCATATTTATATATTTAGTCCCTGGTTATATTTAATGTGTTGTATATTAAATAATTACAGTCATGAAAAAAATTCTATTGCCCACAGATTTTTCAGAAGTCGCCGATTATTCCTTAAGATACGCAGCAAATCTTGCTAAAAAATATAATGCCGAGATAGTGGCTTTATATATGATAGATCGTGAAGATGCTTTTCTAACCAGGCAAGAAGCAATGCAACTTTTTGAGAATATAGATTATCGCAAAAGGATTGAGCAATCGTTTAAAGATTTTCTCAATAAGGATTATCTCTCAGGCATCAAGGTGCATACTGTTATAAAAAGGCACGTGGATTTCACGAGGATTTCAGAGCTTTTAGAAGAGTTAGAAATTGACCTTATTGTTATGGGAACTCATGGAGCACACGGCCTGGGTGGTATGTTCTTTGGTTCTAATGCAGAAAAAGTCGTTAGGACCTCGAAGGTTCCAACACTTATTGTAAAAATGAACCGCTCTTCATTTAAATTGGATAAAGTAGTGCTCGCGTGTGATTTAGATTTAGAAATGACCGATGCTTTTGAGAAAGCTTCCCGGTTTTTAAAAGATAACAATTTGGATTTTGATATTTTTTATGTGAACACTCCGGAAGATTTTATGAGCACCGCACTTATGGAAAAAGGGATCGAAAAATTTTCCGCTTCTTTAAATGATACAGAAGAAAACATTAGTGAAAAGATAATCATGTATGATGACTATAACATCGAGGCAGGTATATATAATTACGCAAAAAAGGTCGATGCAGATTTGATTGTAATACTTACCCATGGAAGAAAAGGTTTATCCAAGGTTATTTTCAACAGTTATGGAGAAAAAATGGCAAATCAATCTGCCACACCTGTTTTAACAGTGCAGGCCTGAATCCTGTAATTCGTCTTAAAAGTTCCTTTAACCTAAAATTGATTAAGGAATACAAATCCAAATAATTGCCAAACAATGTAATGATCTGGAATGCCCATTTTTAGAGATCCCTGATGTTTTAAACAGTTTAGAATCAGATCCTGAATCTGGCCTTACGGAAGAGCAGGTTGAAGAAAAATTTTTGAAGGATTGGTATATGCGGCCTAAAAATTTTTTAGGGAGAAAAAAACTGAGGGAATTGATTTATCCTTTCAGGATTTTGGATCTAGATATGTGGTATTTGTTTTTCAATAGTTTAACAGCTAATATATTTATCTTAACTATTTATAGCTGGCCTTTTCCTTACCTTCTTTACAACCTAAAAAAAATTCTATTATGAGATTGTTAATTTTATTTTTCATGCTTCCTGCCTTTTTAAGCGCACAGAAAATAGCTGATAAATTTACCTTGTCTCCGGCAGGTTTTGAAGATTCAGTGATACGTGATTATCCCGGTAAATCTGATTCAGACCTATTTCTGGCGACTCGCAGGTGGGCTTCTAATATGATATCCAATCCTAAAGATGCTATAAGCAGAGAGGTTGAAAACCAATATCTTGAATACAAAGTTTTTGTGCCCCAGGCTATTTCAATCAAAGATAATGGGCAGGTTTACACCTGGGATGCGATGTTTGACCTGGCATTCCGTTATAAAGATGGTAGTATACGCTATGATGTTGAAATAGTTGAACTATCCAGTCCTGAAGCCCCAACTTTTCAAATAGTAGGAGGTAGAGATGACTGGGCCTTTTTCGCCTTAAATAATGAGCCATATCCTTTAACTACAGACGCAAGAATGGTTTTAGAGGAAACCGTGAATGATTGGATAAGAGGTGTTTCAGCTTATGTAAACAGGGGTGCAGAAATACCTGAAGAAGATTAATTCCTGAATATTGTTTTTAGTTATTGCAATTGGATCAGGTTCAGAGAATAGAGTGACCAATAAAATGAAAAATTAAGAAATAAAAAAACCCTTCAATATTGAAGGGTTTTTTGGTCGTAGCGAGAACGAGATTTGAACTCGTGACCTCCGGGTTATGAATCCGACGCTCTAACCAACTGAGCTACCTCGCCATAGAAATTTTACATTAGCTTATTCCGTCTAACGCCTTGTCATAAAAGGCCTCGCAGGATTTCCTTAATGCGGGTGCAAATATAAAAACAATTTGTATTGGCGCAAACTTTATTTTCTAAAATATTTATTTTGATTTCTTTTTATCTTTCCAATTAATATCTATATTGCCCGAAACTAATTAATTAAGAATGGAAGAAAAGATTAAATACGAAATGGAGTTTCCAATTCAGGCTTCTCCTTCGTTACTTTACCAATATATTTCAACCCCCTCTGGTTTAAGCGAGTGGTATGCCGATAATGTTAATTCCCGTGGGGAATTTTTTACTTTTATATGGGAAGGTAGTGAAGAAAAAGCAAAGCTTTTAAGTAAGAAAAGCGATGAACGTATCAAATTCAAATGGATAGATGATGAAGATACTCCCTATTTTTTCGAATTACGCATTCAGGTAGACGATATAACTAAAGATGTTTCCTTAATGATCACAGATTTCGCTGAGGATGACGAGGTGGATGAAGGTAAAATGTTATGGGAAAATATGATTTCAGACCTTAAACAGATTTTGGGTTCAGCTTAAAAATCTTATTATAAATAGTAACTTTGCCCCGTTCTTAAATCGGGGCTTTTTTTATGATCAATTTAGACGGAAAAATAGTAGAAGAAAAAGATGCAATATTATCTGTGCGTAACCGTGGATTCGCCTATGGAGACTCGGTATTTGAGACTATACGGATAATTAGCGGCAAGATCATGTTCTGGGAAGATCATTACTTTAGGTTGATGGCATCTATGCGTATCATGCGTATGGAAATTCCATCCAGTTTTTCTCCGGAATTTCTCGAAAAACAGATCATAGAGGTGATCGAAGCGAATAACCTGGAAACCTCTCCCGCACGAATCAGGTTCGCGGTATACCGGTTGCAGGGAGGATATTATACACCGGCGACCAGGGATATAGGGTATGTGATCACCGCTGAAGCCCTGGAAAACTCTTTCTATCTTTTCAATGATGGGAATTATGAAGTCGAGCTATTCAAAGATCATTACGTAAATAGTGGTTTACTTTCTACTATAAAATCCAATAACAGGGCAGTAAATGTTCTGGGAAGTATCTTTGCCAGAGAGAATGGTTATGACAATTGCCTGTTGTTAAATGAGAAAAAAGGAGTAGTGGAGGCTCTAAACGGAAACGTATTCCTGGTAAAAGGGCAAGTGGTTAAAACTCCACCTATTTCAGATGGTGCGCTTAATGGTATTATAAGGAAACAACTGGTCAATATTTTAAAGAAGACTGAAGAATATACCCTGGAAGAAACCTCTATATCCCCTTTTGAATTACAAAAGGCCGATGAAATTTTTATAACTAATGTTGCATTGGGTATTCAACCAATTAGCAAGTACCGTAAAAAAACATTTGAAAATAAAGTGGCTAAGGAGCTGTTAAGTAAGCTTAATGTGAAAGCGAGACTGGGTTAATTGTAGGTAGGGTTTTCAGGAGAATTAGACCAAAGCATATACTCTCCACCTAACTCTAGCATCTTGTCTTTCCAGAAAGAATTGTAAGGTTTTTCCAGCAGATCTTTGTTGTCTTCATTCGCGGTAACCACCCAGGAGTGAGAATTAAGTTCCTCATCAAGTTGATTGGCATCCCAGCCGGAATAGCCTAAAAAGAATTTGATCTGTTTATCATCGATAAGCTCTTTTGCGATAAGATCCATCACCACTTCAAAGTTTCCACCCCAGAAGATGCCGTGGGCAATTTCAATACTATCCGGGATTAGATCGGGGATCTTATGTATGAAGTAAAGATTATCCTGCTCTACAGGACCGCCGTTATAGACCTTGAAATCTCCTTTCACCTCGGGGATGAGATCTTTGAGCGTAAAATCAAGAATTTTATTCAGGATAAATCCAACCGATCCATTATCTGAATGGTCAGCAAGTAGCACCACAGAACGATTAAAAGACACATCTCCAATTATGGATGGTTCTGCGACTAAAAGATGGCCTTTGGTTGGTTTTAACGCGATCATTGTAGCAGTCTTTTTATCTAAACTAATTATTTCCTATTAATAATACAATACAATGGCAAATATTTTAATAAAAAAAGCCTTCTGTTAAGAAGGCTTTTAGAAATTTACTTATGCAAATTATTAGTTCACAGCTTTTTGTAAATCAGCTCCGGCCTTAAATTTCACTACGTTCTTAGCAGCGATCTTGATAGTTTTCCCGGTTTGTGGGTTTCTTCCTTCACGGGCTGCTCTTTTAGATACAGACCAAGATCCAAATCCTACTAATGATACTCTATCTCCTTTTTTAAGAGACTTCTCTACGTTCTCAAGGAAAGACTCTAATGCTTTTTTTGCTGCTGCTTTAGAAATTCCAGCGTTTTCAGCCATTGCATCGATTAAATCTGTTTTGTTCATAATTTGAATTTTAAATTAAATTGTTGGTTAAACATTCTGTTAAACTGGTATACAAATTTATACGGATTTCTTGTCCACACAAGTAATGACAAGGGAAAAGCCCTTATTTGTTAATAACTTGCATGATTTGTTAATAAAGATAATTGTTTTTTATTAAAATGCAACCAAATCAGTGTTAATAAGGCTTTAGCGCATTTTCGCCTCCGGGGCAAAATTAAATCCATTAAGAAGTGCTTTTGAAGGCATTTTCTTTTTTCCCGGAAGTTGTATTTCCTTAATCGAAATAAATCCGTTTTGAGCTGCTACCATTATCTTATCGTCTTTTATAGAAACGGTGCCATAAGGCAGTCTGTGTTCATGTGGCATTTTTTCGATATCGTAGATCTTTACCTGCATTTCTTCCGAAGAATTTTCCAGGTAACACCACGCTGCCGGATATGGGTTGAGCCCTCTTATTAAGTTATAAATTTCGTCTAAGGGCTGGTTCCAGTCAATTTTCGTGTTTTCGCGGGTTAATTTGGGCGCATCTTTAAGGTTCCCGGAATCAACCTGCAACCTGGTTTCAACTTCACCACTTGCTATGGTGTCTAAAGTTTTAACCACCAGCCTGGAACCGATTTCCATAAGACGGTCATGAAGCGATTCAACATTTTCAGTCTCTTCTATAGAAATTTCCTCCTGAAGTATCATTGCACCAGTATCAATTTTTTCGTCAAGGAAGAAGGTGGAGACCCCGGTTTTATTTTCACCATTGATAATCGCCCAATTTATGGGAGCTGCACCTCTGTATTGTGGCAGGAGCGAGGCATGCAGGTTGAAGGTTCCGTATTCTGGTAGAGACCAAACAGATTCAGGTAGCATTCTAAATGCCACTACCACCTGGACATTTGGATTTAAGGCCTTAAGTTCATCCTGGAAATCTTTAGCTTTTAAATTTGTAGGCTGCAGTACCGGCAGATCTTTCGATTTTGCATAAATTTTTACCGCGCTTTCCCTTAATTTTCTACCTCTTCCGGCAGGTCTGTCTGGTGCAGTGATGACACCCGCTACATTATATCCGGCGTCAATGATAGCTTCAAGGCTTTTTACCGCAAATTCCGGTGTTCCCATGAATACTATTCTCAGGTCTTTCATTGATTTAATATTTTATATTTGTTATTCGGTGTTCTATCGAGCACACCTTTCTCACAAAGCAGGCTTAGAACTTTTAAAACATCTGTTTCATTATACTCTAGCCGGGATATGATTTCCCTGGAATCCCTGGGAGCTACTTTTAAAATCTGCAGGATTTTAAGGTAGATTTCATTCATATCGTCCCTGCTTAATTCTTTTCTTTCTTTTTTGCATACTGAACATTTGCCGCAGGAAGGTGGATTGCTTTCTCCAAAATAGGTAAGTAGTTGAACCTGTTTGCAAATATTGTCATTTTGGACAAACTCCAGGACTGCTTCGATCTTCTCCCTTTTAGTTGTATTATAATCCCTTATAAACCGCGCTACCGGATTTATTGTAGTGTCATCTTCCCTGGGTACCAGGAAGGTTATGCTGGCATCATGCTTTGATAAATGAAAATCAATGATCTCTTTCTCATTTAATTCTTCTAGGATCTGTATGCTTTCTTTTTCAGAAATTCTGGCCTTATCACATACCGATGAAAGGTTGAATGTGATAAGATTTTCAAACACCCCTCCGTAATTTCTGAGTATTGTACGAATCAGGCTGGCGTACCTGGGATTTTCATCCAAATAATTATCCAGATGATTACCACTGAGCAGGATCTGTATTTCAGTACTTTTTTGATAGTTCTGTGATAATCTAAGAATACTGCAACGATCCAATAACTGAAGCGCATTAAAGGCTTTATGAGAATTGAATTGATATTGATGACAAAAACTGGCAAAATTGAAGTCGTGAACTGTATTCTCTCCTTCACCATAGGCAATCCTGAAGTAGGCATTTAATTTTTTGTAAAGCAACTTAACATCTTCTACTGAAGCAAGATTGTTCAAAAACTGGTTTTTCAGCACTGGAATATCTCCAGAATTAGTTAAGATAATCGCCCTGGAAGGTTTTTCGTCTCTTCCTGCCCTCCCGGCTTCCTGGAAATAACTTTCCATACTTTCAGGAAGATCTATGTGGATCACCGTCCTTACATCTGCTTTATCTATCCCCATTCCAAAAGCTGTGGTGGCTACCATGACATTTACTTTATTGGTAAGCCACTCTTCAAACTTCCGCGATTTATCTTCTTTCTTCATTCCGCCGTGATAGGCTGCCGCGGTAATACCCTGCTTATTCAGAAAATGTGCGATCTCCTGGGTGGCATTTCTACTACGTACATAAATAATAGCAGAACTATCTCCTAAGATCTGGGTAAGGCGAAAATATTTATCTTCAGTTTTAATAACCTCGTAGCGCAGATTGGTGCGTTCAAAAGATTTCTGGTGAATTTCAGGATCTTTGAGGAGTAGTTGCTCGCAAATGTCTTTAACCACACTTTTCGTAGCCGTAGCTGTAAAAGCAGCGACATTAATTTCTGGTAATAACTCCCGGAGCTCTGCAATATTCCTGTATGCGGGCCTGAAGTCATGTCCCCATTGCGAAATACAATGAGCTTCATCTACTGCAACTAAATTAATATTCATCTGCTTAAGACGCTCTCTCACTAGATCCTGTTGTAACCTTTCCGGAGAAAGATAAAGGAACTTGAAATTTCCAAAAATACAGTTGTCTAAATTTCGGTCCAGGTCAGCATAGGTGATCCCACCGGTTATGGCCATCGCCTTGATGTTTTTTTGCTTCAAAGCATTTACCTGGTCTTCCATCAAAGATATAAGTGGTGAGACCACTATACAGATCCCGTCTTGTATAAGGGCGGGTACCTGAAAGCAAATAGACTTACCTCCCCCGGTTGGAAAAAGGGTTAAGGTATCCTTTCCTTCGAGAATAGACTGAACTACTTCAAGCTGCTGCGGTCTGAACTCCCGGAAGCCCCAGTATTTTTCTAGTATTTTTAAAGCTTGCTCCTGCAAATTATATCAAATCTTATCCAGAATAAAGTTAGTGCGTTCTTCCACACTCGATTTAGGAACTTCAATAGGCGTATATCCATAACGCCTGTAGGTGGAATAAAGATAAGACGAAATTTTTAAGGCTTCCTCGTAGCTTTCGTATCGCTCATTATCGCTCGTATAAATTTCTTTCCAGGGCGGAAGAATAAATATAAGGTCATACTGATTTTGTTTGCAGGTGTCTTCAAAAAGCTCCGGGTAATTTGTGCCGAAATAGTCCATATAGGCGACTACATCTGGTAAACCACGATCAATAAAAATATGATTTCCCTTTAATTGCTCTGCTTCTTTAAATTGATTTAACCTGCCTTGCAGTAATTTTTCGCTAAAAAGTAAGGGTTGCTCAAGGAATAATTGATCTATGCCTTCTTTCTGCGCTTCAAGGGTAACCTGCCGGGAAATTTCATGCAGACACTTTTCTCCTTTATCTTCCAGGTTATGGATAATGGAAGATTTACCGGTTCCCGGGCCACCGGTTATGACTATTTTTCTATTTTTCACAGCGCAAATTTCGACAAATGAATTTGATTATAAAAATGCAGGCATTACTTGTATCTTTGCATCTAAACGAAGGAGAAAATTATGAGTGAATCCAGGAATACCGAAGAATTTTATAAGAAATTAAAAAAGCAGCTTCAGGATACGGCCATGTGGCCTTCTGAATATCTATATAAATTTATTGTTCCCACCAAAGGTGACCAGGTAGGGCAGGTTCAGGATATTTTTGACAATATGGGTGCCGTCATTGAAAACAAGCAATCCAAAAAAGGAAAATATACCAGTGTATCTATAAATGTAAGAATGAAAAATCCTGATGCAGTTATAGAAAAATACAAGGAAGTCGCAGAAAAGGTGGAAGGGGTGATTTCTCTATAATCACTACATAAAAAACCTTTTTATTGTGCATCTTTATTAATATTTAGTATTTTGCAGGCAGGAGTAGAACTTCAGTAATTACCTAATTAAACTTCAATTTTGACAAACGCATTAGAATATAACTCTGAAAGGAGTAAATTGATAATTCCCGAATATGGCAGACATCTTCAGAAAATGGTAGAACATGCCGTGAGTATCGAGGACGATGAGGAAAGGAATAAAGTAGCAAATTCCATTATCTCGGTAATGGGAAATATGAATCCACACCTTCGTGATGTTCCCGATTTTCAGCATAAACTCTGGGATCAGTTATTCATTATAAGTGATTTCAAACTTGAAGTTGATTCACCTTTTCCGAAGCCAACAAGAGAGATGTTAGCTGAAAGACCAGATATGTTGCAATATCCTGAAAATAATCCCAAGTACAGATTCTATGGGAATAACATCAAGAGGATGATCGATGCAGCAAAGGATTATGAAGAGGGGGAATTAAAAGAAGCTCTGGTGCTTACCATCGCTAATCATATGAAGAAATCTTACCTTAACTGGAACCGGGATTCTGTAGATGATGAAGTAATTCTGGAACACTTAAGGGATCTAAGTAATGGTAAGATCAATCCAAAGAATATAGATGAAGATCTTAGCCAGGCTTCTGAGCTTATCAGGAGTGGAGGTACTAAGAAAAAATACACCAAGAATCCAAAAAAAACAGGCCGTAAAGGAGGCCGCAAACGCCACTAAACTCAACATCTTTTAATGGGAACTTTTCAAATTGAAGGTGGTCATCGTTTAAGCGGGGATATACAACCCCAGGGAGCAAAGAACGAGGCACTACAAATACTTTGCGCTGTATTGTTAACTGATGAAAAAGTAACAATTCACAATATTCCGGATATTTTAGACGTAAATAAACTTATCACTCTGCTTCGAAATCTTGGGGTGAAGGTTGAAAATACCGGAAAGGGTAGTTATTCTTTTCAGAGCGATGATCTGGATATGGAATATCTCGATAGCGAACAATTTAAGATCGATGGTGGTGGACTTCGCGGGTCTATCATGATCGTAGGACCAATGTTGGGCCGGTTTGGTAAGGGATATATTCCCAAGCCGGGAGGTGATAAGATAGGCCGCAGAAGACTGGATACCCACTTCGAAGGTTTCATGAAGCTCGGCGCAGATTTCAGATATAATAAGGAAGAAAGATTTTACGGGGTAGAAGCTCCAAACGGTCTTAAGGGTGATTATATGCTTCTGGAAGAAGCTTCGGTTACCGGTACGGCGAATATTGTCATGGCGGCAGTTCTTGCTAAAGGAACCACCACTATTTATAACGCCGCTTGCGAGCCATATCTTCAGCAGCTTTGCAAAATGTTGAATTCTATGGGAGCTAACATTAAGGGTGTAGGTTCTAATTTACTTACCATAGAAGGTGTTGAAAAACTGGGAGGTTGCGAACATCGTGTTTTGCCAGACATGATAGAAATTGGTTCATGGATAGGTCTCGCTGCAATGACCAAAAGTGAAATAACAATAAAGAATGTAAACTGGGAGATGTTGGGGATTATCCCTACAACTTTCAGAAAACTTGGAATTACGGTAGAGAAGAAGGGAGATGATATACATATACCTGCGCATACAGAAGGTTACGAGGTGCAGAGTTTTATCGATGGATCTATCATGAATATAAGTGATGCGCCATGGCCCGGGTTTACTCCAGACCTTTTAAGTATCATGCTGGTTACAGCAACACAGGCAAGAGGAAGTGTGCTTATACATCAAAAGATGTTTGAGAGTAGGTTATTCTTTGTGGATAAGTTAATAGATATGGGAGCAAAGATTATTCTTTGTGATCCGCACAGGGCTACAGTTATAGGCCATGACTTTAAATCTCAGTTAAAAGCTACTACCATGACTTCTCCAGATATCAGGGCTGGTATTTCTCTATTGATCGCCGCACTATCTGCCAAAGGAACTTCTACGATCCATAATATAGAACAGATAGATCGGGGTTACGAACATATTGTGGAAAGATTACAGGGGATAGGGGCTAAGATCACCAGGCTGGACTAAAATCTATAGTTATCAAATAAAAAAAAAGCTGTTCAAACGAACAGCTTTTTTTTTTGTATCCATAATGAACTAAACTTTTTCCTTAGCTTCTTTTTTGTGTTCCTTGTAGTGGAATAGGTTATGTTCTTTGATCATTTTAGTGGTTCTGTCCGGTAGCATTTCTTCCCATCCGGCCTTTCCTTCATTAATCATTTTAAGAACCTCTCTGGAGTAAATATCCATTATATCTGGATTAAAATCCTTAATGTCTTCAACCCTGCCGTTATATTTAAAGAACTTATAAAGTTCTTTCATTCTTGGATGAACCTTAACGTTTTCGCTATTAGTGATTTCTCCTGTTTCAGGATCCTTGAGTGGATACAGGTAAACCTTAAGGTCTTTGAAAAATAATTTACCAAAGGCTTCAAGTATACCTCCACTTAAATGGCGATAGTATTTTTCATCAAAAACATCAATCAGGTTTTGTACACCCATGGTAAGACCCATTCTTTGCTTGGAGTACCTTGAGAAATATTCCACCACGCGATAGTATTCCTGGAAGTTTGAGATCATTACCGTTTGACCAAGAGAACAAAGTAATTTCGCCCGGTCCATGAAATCCCTTTCATCTATCTCACCTTCTGCTCGTAAATTGGAAAGGGTGATCTCAAAAATTATCTCTGTATTTTCACGGTTCACCTTAGCTTCATTAAAGAACATCTCCTTCGACCGCTCGTACATATCCATATTTACCTTAGTAACCGGTCTAAAGCTACCTCTGAGGGCCAGAATATTCTTTTTATAAAGCAGTTTGGCAGGTAAAACGTTATTTCCGTCAGGACCGAACATTACTGCCTCTGTCATTCCATTTTTCACCAATTGCAGACTCATCAAACGATTATCCACATTTTCAAACCTTGGTCCCGAAAAGTTAATTGTGTCTATCTCTATTTGATCTTTATCTATATGATCATAGAGATATTTGAGAAGTTTTTTAGGGTTATCATACTTATAGTAAGCGCCATAGATAAGGTTTACTCCTAAAGTTCCTAAAGTGTTTTGCTGATGCCTGGCATCGTTTTCATGAAAACGAACATGCAATAGAATTTCATTGTATTCTTCACCAGGCTCTACCTGATACCTTATACCAACCCATCCGTGTCCCTTATACTTCTTCGCAAAATCTATAGTGGCTACAGTATTAGCATAGGTAAAGAATAATTTATTAGGATGTTTTTCACGGGAAATCCGTTCTTCGATTAGCCTGGTTTCATGGGCAAGCATTTTTTTAAGTCGGGCTTCAGTAACATATCGACGGTCATTTTCAACTCCATAGATCGCGTCACTAAAGTCTTTATCGTAGGCACTCATCGCTTTGGCAATAGTACCTGAAGCACCTCCGGCCCGAAAAAAGTTTCTTACGGTTTCCTGACCTGCACCAATTTCTGAAAATGTACCGTAAATATTTTCATTTAAATTGATACGAAGGGCTTTACTATTTATTGAAGGAACATTTTCAAATTCCTTGTCGCCCATTATAGTAATTGGCATAGTCTGTTTTTTTAGTAAACATTTTTATTGTGTACTTCAAAAGTACTAAAAGCGGTAGGCATACGAAAAAATATATTTACTTTTGTGTGAAAAATAACACCTTTTGGAAGTAACATTTTTAGGAACAGGAACATCGCAGGGAATACCAATCATAGGAAGTGAACATCCGGTATGCCTCAGTGAGAATCCAAAAGATAAACGTTTGCGCGTTTCTGTACTTATTTCCTGGAATGATTTTAATATTTTGATCGATTGTGGCCCGGATTTCCGCCAGCAAATGCTCGCGAATAATGTAAAGAAACTGGATGCAATTTTTTTTACTCATGAACATAATGATCATACTGCCGGGCTCGATGATATAAGGCCTTTTTTTTTCAGACAGGGAGACATTCCAGTATATGCCCACGAAAGGGTTTTAAAGGCTCTGCACAAACGTTTTGATTATATATTTCTTACAGAGAACAAGTATCCCGGTGCCCCTGGAGTAACTGAGAATGTTATAGAAAACATGCCTTTTAACTTTCATGGACTAACTGTCACTCCTGTTAATTTTATGCACAACAGGTTGCAGGTATTTGGGTATCGAATGGAGGATTTTGCATACCTCACAGATCTCAAATCTATTGAAGATAAAGAGGTTGAGAAATTGCATGATTTGAAAGTGCTGGTAGTAAGTGCGCTTAGAATTGAGCCGCATCATTCGCATTTTAATCTTGAGGAGGCCCTTGAATTTGTGGAACGGGTAAAACCTGAAAGGACCTATTTAACCCATATAAGCCATATGCTGGGATTTCATGACGAGGTGGAGCAGATGCTACCCGATAATGTCCATCTGGCCTATGATAACCTGAAAATCACTATTTAATATGCGCAACAAGATCCTGATGTATCTTTTTATTTTTACCCTGTTATTCACAATTTTCATTTATGTAAATGATAAAAGAATACTGGATTCGAAACAAGAGAGGATTGATAGTCTTGAAAATAAGTTGCAGGAAGCAGAAACTGAATTGAATGTCTCTGATGAAGTGGCCACTGCTGAGGATTATTTCAGTTTACAGAACAATGAAGATGCTATTTCCTATTTTGATAAAAGAAATATTGATGCGACAGATCTAATTCTTAGGATTGAGGATGCGATTATCAGCAAAAATTCTTCAGATAGTGACAATCCCTTAGTTCCCCAGGCGGGCATGGAGGGTAAAATGCGGATCAATAAGATCAAGGTGTTAAACCACAAATGGGTCATTGCAGATTTTACTGACGGAACTTACTGGGGAGAGGTTTTTTTAACCTATGAAGTTTCTGAAGACGACGGGATAAAATTCTATCCTGAAAAATCTTTTCTTTACCCGTTAAATTAGATCCTTTTTATCAGCCAGTCTTTTAATTCGAAGAAATTCTGAGGAGCAACACCGTGCCCAACGGGAAACTCTGAATAGGTGTTTCTTATTCCCAATTCATCAAGAAATGGCTTGTTCTTTCTGGCCCATTCCACAGGGATGACCTGGTCTACACTTCCATGAGAACAGTAAAAATCCAGGTTGGAAAAATTATTCTCTCTGAAATTTTCTTTTAAAATTCCCTGGTTTATATAGCCACTCAGCGCAATTACATTTTTAATCTTTTCAGGATAAGATAAGGCTACAGCATAACTTAGAATACTTCCCTGGCTAAACCCTAATAAATTTATATTAGAAGGATCTACCGGATATTTCTCTATGATTTCATCAATAAAGTCCCTGATAGTTTCCCTTGATTTGATTGCCTGAAGATCATCACTGAATTTTCCATCGTTATTATCCCAGTGAATGGCATACCATGCATTGCCATAAGGTTGCATCCGATAAGGGGCTTTTGCAGAAATGATGAAGAGATCTTCCGGTAACTCATTTGCGAAAGAGAAAAGATCGTTTTCATCGCTTCCATATCCATGCAGCAATAAAAGTACCGGTGATTTTTCAGATTTATTTTTAGGCTCCCTGATTATATGTTGTAAAGAAAATTCTGTTGTCATTATGAAATTGTACTAAACCATTTTTGAAATAAAGGACCTAAAACCGGAATTTCCTGTTCTTCCCCTTTAATAGCCATTAATAATCCATATCCCCAGAGCACAAAATAGACTATGTAAAAAGGCCAGGTGATAAATACCTGATCAAATAAGCCCATTAAAGCACCTAGAAGATATAAGGTTATATGCATGCCAAAAGCCTGTCTTATATGAAAGCTGGCAAACCTGTTCTTAGGCTCCAGATTCATGAAATAGGCTATTATAGTTCCTATAATTGTAATATAGGCTACGACAGCGGTTGTCTTTGCCTGTCCTGTAGTTTCCATACTTTTATTCTTTGTGTGTAAAACCTTTACTGGTAATTACTCCAACAGCCTTTCCTTTTAATTCTTTATCCAGGAAAATACTGTTTTTAGATGAAGAAATTATATCATTTTTAGTGAATCGATATGTCTCGCCGGGTAAAAATAAACTCAGATCTGCCGGTTGATCTTCCTCAATAGGAAATTCTTCAATGCTGAATCGATCTTTTCCAGCAGTTAGAAATTTTACTGCTTCTTCTGTCTGGAAAATGGTACATAGAGCTCCAAAAGCAGATTCGAGTCCTATGCTTCCATACAAAGCGTTATCGAATTCTACTTTTTTATGTTCCACATCAATAGGATTATGATCACTGGTAACCATATCTATAGTTCCATCTTTTAATCCCTTAATAAGCGCTTTAGCATCTTTTTTGGTCCTTAAAGGAGGCATCACTTTAACATTAGAATCGAAAGACCTGAGCTCTTCATCATCCAGGATGAGATTGTGAATAGCCACGCTGCAGCTTACATCCAGACCTTTCTTCTTAGCATCCTTAATCAGTTTAACCGATTTTTCTGTTGATATGGTAGGAATGTGCAATTTACCACCGGTATATTCAAGTAGATAAAGATCCCTGGTAATCTGTAATTCTTCGGCAAGATTAGGTATACCTTTCAAACCAAGAGAGGTGCTATTTTCGTGTTCATTAACCATTCCATTACCTGCGATCCTGTTTTCCTGAGGATAACTCTGGATAAGTGCATCAAAATTCTGGGCATATTGCAGGGCGATTTTCAGCAAATTGGGATTGCGAAGCGGTATCTTGTAGTCACCAAAACTCACAGCTCCGGCTTCTTTCATATCAAGTAATTCTGCCAGATCTCTTCCTTCACTTTTCATGGTTAGTGCTCCAACGGGATAAAGCTTAACCGGATGGTTTTGGGCTTTAGCCTTAACTGCAGAAATACTACCGCTGTGATCCAGCACTGGATGGGTATAAGGGTTTACAGCAACCGAGGTAAAACCCGATTTACCTGCAGTATCTAAACCATTGGCAATGGTTTCCCTGTCTTCAAAACCTGGTTCACCAAAATTAACACTACTATCAAACCATCCCCGGGAAACATGAAGTCCTGAAATCTTAATTTCTTTATCAGCCTTATGTTTTAGATTCCTACCAATCCCTTTAATTGTACCATTTTCAATATAAATATCTAGCTTTTTGTTATGGTGAGTAGATTTCTCATCTATTATGGTAACCGATTTTAAAAGTAGCTTCATTTAAAGAATTTTATAAGTAGCATTTCAATAGCCAGAAATATCAGCGCAAAAATAACAAACCATTTCCAAAGTGCAGTAATTTGGGTAGCTGCATTTGATTTCTGAAAATATTCTCCTACGGAATCATAAATCTTTGATCCCTGTAAATTAGAAATGTCTGCATATTTCAGTTCGCTTTCCTGCCTTGGATAATTAAAACTTAAATAGGTGAAAGTTTCATCGTCCTTATTCACTTCGTAATTTCCGGCCGCAAGATCGAGGTTTGCCGTATTCATCTCCACCCGGTTACTGAAATTTTTCTGCTGGGGAATCACATTTAAATCTGTCTTTTGCAAGTGTAATACTTCATCTTTCGCCAGCCTGACGGGGATATCAATTTGACTATTCCAGGATGTATTATAAAATAATTGATTTGCCTGAAGGGATTTTAAACCCATTTGATAAAAAACCGGAACTATCAAAGGTGAATTTTTAAAGTTGGAATTTTGATCATTTAAAGCGGCTGTAAATAGGTAAGCCCGATCTGATTCTGAAAGAAATGCTTTACCATCCTGGTATTCGAGTATCGAATTCATAGAATTCTGGTTATAGGAAGATAGCACTTTAGGATACTCAAAATTTTCGATCCTGTCTTCAAATACATTCTCTAGCAATGGGTGGTCAAAAGAAATTTTGGTTATTAGGCGTTCCTGTTCTACAACGCGGTCAAAACCAGGGAATCCAAGTCTGTTCAATAATGCTGTATAGCCGTCAGCATTCGCAGGAGGGACAATTATTATTACAGACCCATTTTCTTTTACCGTGGCGAGATTATTTATAAGTGAAGAGGGAAGTTGCTTTATTTCGTTCAAAATGACCAGGTTCGCAGTGTTTAGCTGATTAAAATCGATCTGATCTGGCTGAAATTCGAAAATTTCAAACTCTGGCTGTCTATAGATTCTGTTTAAAAAGTCTGTTTCGCTATTGGCTATAATTACAACCTTAACAGACGTTTTTTCATTGATATTAAAATACAGGATATTGTCATAATTCAAACCATTATCCTCGATCTCTATTCGTCCTTTGCGAACCTGATTATTCTGTAATCTAAAACTCGTTTCCGCATTTTTCTTATCCCCAAACTGAACAGTATTCCGTCCCAGAAGCTTTTCCCCATCGTATATCGATAAAGTAACCGGCGCTTCAGCAATCCTGTTGGAACTCAAATTTATATTCAGAAGGAAACTTTCAGGAGTAGAATTGGAAATATAGGCCGTATCTACCGAAGCATTTCGAATGTCCCCGGCTTTATAGCGAACCAAATGATGATCGATTTCTCCGCTGAATTCAGATGGAATATCCAGATTTTGCTGAAAATCTGAAATTATGACCAGGTTCTTTCTGGTATTTGGAAAATTCTTAAAATAATTTTTAGCTTTTAAGATGATCTCCCTGTACCTGATCTGATCATCGGTAAAAGTGATATTTTGTATTTCATTTTTTATTTCAGGAGCAGACCTGTTGAAATAATCTTTAGAATTGGTAAATAGTGAATGTTTACCTTCTCCAGCTAAATTCTCCATTAACTGGTTTACAGCCTTCTGTAGTGTTGAAGCCTGTTCACTTCCTGCCTGCATACTAAAGGAATTGTCGAGATAAATAAGTGTGCGGGATTCCTCCATTGCTTTATCACTGGCCGGAATAAAAGGTTTGGCAAAAGCAAGGATAAGGCAAGAGAGCAATAATAGCCGTGTCATCAGGATAAGAAATTTTTTAAGTCTCGAACTTTTACGAGTTTCCTGTATGACTTTCTTTAGAAATTTTACATTGGTAAAATCTTCCTTTTGAAATTTTCTTAATCTGAATAAGTGAACGATCAGCGGAATTACAAGCAAAATAAGGGCGTACAGTAATTCAGGCTGTTGAAAATGCATATAAAAGGATATGGTTACTCAAATATAGAAAACGAATAGGGAAAAAAACTTAATTCCGCTTGATCTGAAATTTAAAATTACTGCCTTCACCAATTTCAGATTCCAGTGATATAGAACCGCCCATAGATTCCACCAGTTTCTTTACCGTAGCCAGGCCAATACCGCTACCCAAAGTGCCTTCACGGTCTACCGTGTCCAGAGTAGTAAAAATATTGAAGATCTCCTCATATTTATCCTTTGGGATTCCCTTCCCATTATCTTTAACTTCAAATTTGTAAAATTCCTCGCTTTTTGCGAAAGTGATCTCTACTTTCCTGATGTCTTTATCATTATATTTCAAAGCGTTGCTAATAAGATTCATAAATACCTGGGTAAGCGCTGCTTTATTTACATTATGCAGCATGATATCGTCAGGATATATAATTTCAATATCATCTGCCACCTGGTAAAGGTCAATAATACCTTTTAATAACTTGCGGAGATCCACATTGGTATAATCCTTTTCCAGAACATGATCGCTTTTATAGAAGCTCAGGATACCGTCAATATAATTTCGAAGAGAGTAGGAGGATTCTACAAGGAATTTTAAATACTGTTCTGTGTCCTCATCAAATTTGCCCTCGTTTTCATCCTTCAACAATTCACTTAGGGAAATGATATTTGCCAGTGGCGATTTTAAATCATGAGAAACGAGACTTGCGAACCTTTCCAGTTCTCTATATTTTTCTTTTAGCTTAGCCTGTACCTGGAAAAGTTTTAATTTTTGTTTCCGGAATTCGAAAAGATTTAAGGTTTGATTAGCCAGGGCATGAAGTCCCTTTAATTGAGGTGAAGTTAGTTTCTTTTCAACTGTATCAAAAACACAGAAAACGGCAATAGCATGGCCCTGGGGATTATGTAAGGGAATACCTGCATAAAAGTTGAATTCACGATCATAGATACCCTGTGCTGCATTGAAAATTTCAGGATGAGTACTTCTATTGATTATAAAAATAGGTTCATCACTATGAATTGACCGGTCACAAAAAGAATTCCTTCTGTCTATTTCCTGTATTTCTGCTCCGTAAACAGCTTTATTCCAGATACGGTTATGGTCAACAATACTGATTTTGGCAACCGGAGAATTAGATATAGATGCTGCGAGAAACGTAAGATTATCATAATCTTCGTCTGGCCCGGTGTTTAAAATATTGTATTCCTTCAATGCTTTTCGCCGCAGCTTTTCATTGAAAGGGATTAGGTTTTTCTGCATTTTATCCGATAAAATGTTGAAATAAAGTTATTTAAAAAAAACCACTTTAACCTTATAAATATCCTAATCGATAATTTCGTTGCGTTTAATGCTAAATTCGAAAACAGTTCCTTCGTTCTCTATCGAGGAAATTTGGATAGTTCCCCCCAGGCTTTCCACAATCTTTTTAACCGTGGATAAACCAATACCATGGCCTTTTTTACCCTGCCTGTCCTTTTCTGCAACCGTAGTAAAAAGATCAAAAATTTTCTCCTGCTTTTCTAATGGAATCCCAATCCCGTTATCACTGATCTTGAAATTAAAAAACTCACGGTTCTCAGTACAATCAATTTCAATTATAATCTTTTCCCTACTGTTATATTTTAAACTGTTACTAATTAAATTCATAAAGATCTGGCCAATCGCAGCTGAATTTCCAAATATTTTAAGGTTATTATCTGGCAAATTGATTTCACAGTTTTCTGCGATCTGAAGCAGATCTATAATATCTTCCAGGAGATCATTAAGGAAGAATTCCTCTACGTTACCGGTTTCAGCTTTATTATTAGAATAATGATCCAACAGACCATTTATATAATCACTCAAAGTAAGACCAGATTGCTTGAGATAAGAAATATAATCCATGCCTTCTTTATCCAGTATATTAGAATATTTAACCTTGAGGATATCTGCGGTAAGGATCATATTTGCAAGGGGCATTTTTAGATCGTGAGAAACTGTACTGGCGAATTCCCTTAAAATCCGGTTATTCTCGTTCAGCTCGATCTTCATTTGTTCCAGTAAATAATTCTGACGTCTAGATTCCAGTAGCATTTCTACCTGTTTTCCTAATGATTTTAATGCAGTTCTCTGCTTTTCATCCAACTGGTGGACTTTAGAATCATATACGCATAATGTCCCTAAGGGTAAACCTTGGGTATCTAATAAAGGAACCCCGGCATAATACTTTATAGCATTCTCTCCGGTTACAAAAGGATTGCCTTTAAATCTTTCGTCTACGGTTGTATCAGGTACCTCAAGGATCCTATCGGGATTCAAAATCGTATGGCCGCAAAAACTTACATCTCTGGGAGAACCGGTTAGATCTGTACCGTATTTAGATTTGAACCAGTTTTCCTCCTCGTCTACCATATTTACCACCGCAATAGGTGTCTTACAAATATAGCTGGCCAGTTCGGTAATAGTATCATACGCCTGTTCGGGCAGGGAATTCATGATGTTCAATTGCCGAAGAGATTTAAGTCTTTCTATCTCATTCTTCGGGGTTTCGGGGCTTATCATTGAAAAATATTTCAGATTGTTAAATAAATCAAAAAAAAGGAGAATAGCAACTAACCAAAGTTACCCTTTTCAAAAACTCCCAGGCCAAACAAAGCGAAATCATATTTTACGGGATCCTGTAGATCCAGGGCTCTAAGATTATTATCCAGCTGGGCGACAGCTTTAGCATCATTGGCATTTCTGTTTAAAAGGCCTAGTTGTCTGGCTATATTGCCTGAATGCACATCCAGAGGACAGGAAAGCTGCGCAGGAGAAAGGTTCTTCCACAGGCCAAAATCCACCCCATTTTGGTCATTTCTAACCATCCACCTCAAAAACATATTAATTCGTTTTGCTGCTGAATTTTTCAGGGGATCACTAACATGCTTTTCTGTTCTTTTCTGGTGCGGCAATTCAAAAAATATAGTTTTAAATTTATGAATTGCTGGTTGCAGTCCATCAGGTTCTGCATTCAGGGTAAATATTCCTTCCAGGCCACCATGTTCAGCATAAACGTTTTTAAGAGCCTTGATGAAAAATTTTAGATCTATGGAGTTAAATGTACGATGAACAAAACTGTCAAAGGTGTTAAGATCATTTTCTTCATGATTCATTACAAAATCAAATGGACTCAAATCCATTAGATGCATCATCCTGTGAGCATTTTTCAAGATACTTTTTCTATTTCCCCAGGCTATGGTAGCAGCTAAAAATCCCGCGATCTCGATGTCTTCTTTTTTATAAAATAAATGGGGGATACTAATGGGGTCTGTTTCAATAAATCCCGGAGTATTATATTTTATAACTTTTTCGTCTAAAAACTCCTTTAATTCACTTTGGGTTAATCGCATACAGGGAAGTCCAGTTTGGAAAACAAAGATATCATTTCTTATAGCCCCTGGCAATTTATAAGCTTCAATCTAAAATGTTGAAAAGACTAAAAGAACATATTATGAATTGCTTAGGGATGTTTCAGCATGATCTTTCATGATCTCGCCATCTACCATGGTAAGCTTACGGTCTGCCATATCTGCCAGCTCCTCGTTATGGGTTACAATCACAAAGGTTTGTGCAAATTCATCCCTTAGCTGAAAGAATAATTTATGAAGATTTTCAGCAGATTCACTATCGAGATTTCCCGAAGGTTCATCAGCGAAGATCACGGCAGGATTATTTATAAGGCTTCTAGCCACGGCAATTCTCTGCTGTTCACCGCCGCTTAGTTCTCCCGGTTTGTGGGAAGCCCTGTTCTCAAGGCCAAGAAAGCTTAATAATTCCATAGCTCGCTTTTCTGCTTCCTTCCTGGACGTCTTGGCAATAAAAGCTGGAATACAAATGTTCTCAAGGGCTGTAAATTCAGGTAGCAATTGGTGAAACTGAAAAATGAATCCTATATGTTTATTTCTGAATTTTGAAAGCTCCCTGGAACGGAGTCCGTAAATATTAGTGCCATTAATCTCTAAATGGGAGTTCTTTTTTTTAGAAGGTTTATCCAGGGTGCCAAGAATTTGCAGAAGAGTAGTCTTTCCTGCTCCCGAAGCTCCTACAATAGATACAATTTCACTTTTCTTTATATGAAGATCCACTGCTTTTAATACGTGTAATTCTCCGTAATACTTATGAATATTCCTGGCTTTGATCATATTAAAAAATAAGTGCTTCGAAAATAGCCAAATTAGGCTGATTCCCCAAGTTTACCCCCGTAATAAGTTCTTAATGTTATTATAGTCTATAAAATAAACTATACGCAAGCTGAGATTATTACGAACAGGTCTGGAGAATAAATTATCTAAACTCTGAGTGAAGTCTAGGTCACTTAATTTGTCCTCATTAAATATAGAATTCCGGTAAAGTAAAACGGCTTCGCTTCCTGGTGCGAATTGCCATCTATAGCTAAGATCAAGATTCCAGATATTAAAATTTGCATCGGGATTATTCTCTTCAGTCACTGCATAATCAATTTGTGATAAATCTCCTTCTTCTCCAAGAATGGAAAATTGATCTTCGCCAAATTTTGCGGTAGACCAGAAATGCCTGAAACTAAGATTGATTCCCTGTTTATTATTAAAATTATAGGTCGCATTAAGTGAATTCTCGATACTTTTTTGCTGCCTGTTCCCAAAGATCACTTCCTTATCTACCAGGCTTACATAACTTGGACGATCATCCTGAAAGTTATACCTGAATTCATAGATCATATTAAAATGCTCATTAAACCTGAACCTGGGGGAAAATCTAAACCGAAGATTATTATATGAGGAATTAAGATATTCATCATAACTCATCCGGATATCATAGGCAAATCTCTTTCGATAATCTGAAGAAACAAAAAAGCTCATGTCGGCGAATGCATCATAAAGTATATAAGTATCTTCTGCTCTTGGTTCAAAGTAATCCTTAAATTCTGAATTATAGCCAATAGAACCTCCAAAAGCGAAGCGCTTTTTCGTTACCGCAAAGAATCTCCCTCCGCCAGCTGTATTTACTGAGACATCGGGTTTATATCTTCGTAAATGCTGCCCAAAAACGCCTACTTCAAACCTGTTGAAATTTCCTTTAGGCTCAAAAATTTCATAAGAACCCCCCCAGAAGAAATTATTATAATTGTTAATAAAACTAATTCCAAGGTCATTGATATCATATGTTTCATTTGCAAATTCGTGACCTACCCGGTATCTAATATTCCCTTTCGTCCTTTCCACAGATAACTCCGAAGCAAAACCGGTTTCGTTCTGCCCCGGCTTATTCACATTGCTCATTTTCGCCTCTCCTTCAAAATTGAATGAATTCGATTTGTTAAATATATCGAATAGAAATGCCGAAACATTCCCATCACGAAATCTACCATCACGTGTAACATTGGTATTTACAAGGGTAATAGAGGAGTTCTTATTAAAGCGCTGATCCAGCACAAGGATGTTATAATTAGCCAGAGGTTCGGTTGTTTTTCGTCTTTCAATGCCTGTTACCGTATCCTTTATAACGGCTTCCTGAGCGTCTGTAACTGCATTAAAAAAACCGATTCCTAATCCACGGTCTGTACGTCCGGATATCT
Organism: Christiangramia sabulilitoris; assembly: GCF_007050985.1. Taxonomy (GTDB): domain Bacteria; phylum Bacteroidota; class Bacteroidia; order Flavobacteriales; family Flavobacteriaceae; genus Christiangramia; species Christiangramia sabulilitoris. Next base: position 360,071 of record NZ_VHSF01000001.1, on the reverse strand, counting down.
TGAGGGCATTTAGTAGATCTGTTCTTTCAGGATTTTCGATGATCTCTTCATTTTCAAAAAGATCTGCCTGGGCGTCGTTAAAACCTATGGGGGTATTTCCAACTCTTCTTGAATAGAAAAGATTTCCTTTATTAAATAATTCGGTTCCTTCCGTAAAAAATGCCCGGTTTTCTCCAAAGATCTGCTCAAAGGGTCCCAGATTAAGTTCAACCTGATCAAAAGCCACCTGCCCAAAATCTGGCACCAGCGTCATGTCCAAAGTAAAGGAATCATTGATTCCGTATTTAAGGTCCAGACCTGCATTGAAATTTATATTTGTTATCCCATCAAATTGGTCCAGAACAGTCGAGGTATAAGGATATAAACTAAGTCTTACCGGTGGATCTATATTGGTTACACCCCTCAAAAGACCGGTGTACTGGCTGGGCTGTCCCAGAGATTTATTTATATAATTCCACACATACCGGGAATTGAGATGTTTGATGTCGCGGTAAAACTGTATACCCCAAAGCTGATTCTCCTTATCTGGAAATCTTAAAGCTGCGTAGGGTATTTTGATCTCTACGTACCATCCTTTATCATCTTGTGAAACTGCAGATTCCCACACAACGTTATACCCAAAATCTTCCCTGTTCCCGGTCATTCTTGCATCGGCCTGGGTACCTGCTGCCGTGACAATGAACCTTGTTTGATTTTCCCCGTCGTCATAAGTATTAATATCTATTACAAAGAATTCAGACTGGTTGAGGTTGTCCCTTTGGGTGAACTGTTTCATGATCCTTTCCGGATGTTCCTCCAGCATTATTCCCGCAATATATATGGCTTCGTTGTCATACAGGATCTTGATCCTGGTTTCATGTGACTCATCAATCGGGTCCCCGTCACCTGGTTCTATCATCACGAAATCTCCCTGTGATTCGATTAGGCTCCAGGCTTCGTCATTAAGTATACCATCAATTTTTGGAGGGGTTTCAATCCGTTGGGTGGTATAACTTCTTCTTTCTTTTTGTGCTGCCTGACCATAGGTATAATAGCAGCATATGAATAAGGTGAAAAGTAAAAAGGGTCTAAGGAGCATTGATTTTACGGAGCTTGAAAATAAAAACTGGCCAAATGTATTATTGTTATTGCATACTGGCAAAGTATTTCTATAAATTCAAGTTAAACAAGCTTTGTTTTGTTTATTAAAAAAGTAAATTTGATAAACAAAACTAGAGATGAATTTATGATAGAGGATAATTTGGCAAAAGCAACATTAGCCGGTGGGTGTTTTTGGTGTACCGAAGCTGTATTTCAAAGACTGGAAGGGGTCAAAAAAGTAACTTCAGGATTCACTGGTGGAGAAATTAAGAACCCGGCTTATCGTGAAATTATTACCGGAAGAACAGGCCATGCCGAAGCTATAGAAATAATTTTTGATCCAAATGTTATATCCTACGAGGAAATACTACTGGTATTTTTTGCGACGCATGATCCTACAACTTTGAACAGGCAACAAAATGATGTGGGAACACAATACCGCAGCGGCATTTTTTATCACGACGAAAAACAAAGGCAAATAGCCGGTGAGGTGATTGAGCTACTGGTGAAGCAGAAAACTTTTAAGGATCCTATCGTTACTGAAGTAACACAGGCTACGCCATTCTATGTCGCAGAAAAGGAACATCAGGATTTTTATAATCATCACAGGCAGCAACCTTACTGCCAGTATATAATAGATCCTAAAATCAATAAACTAAAGAGACTTTTTTCTGATAAATTGAAACAAACAAATTAAGATGTCATATAAATTACGTGAGGAATATGATCCACATATTACTTCAAATTTGAAATCAAATTTCCGCGAGATTATTAGTGGAGTAGGTGAGGATCCAGATAGAGAAGGGGTATTAAATACGCCGGAAAGAGCCGCAAAAGCTATGCAGTTTCTTACTCAGGGGTATTCCATGAACGCCGAAGAAATATTAAAAAAAGCTGTTTTTGAAGAAACATATGATGAAATGGTGGTGGTGAAGGATATAGAATTATATTCATTGTGCGAACACCATATGCTGCCCTTTTTTGGTAAAGCTCATATTGCCTATATTCCAAATGGTAAGATCATAGGCCTTAGCAAACTTCCCCGGGTGGTGGATGTCTTCTCAAGGAGACTACAGGTACAGGAGCGATTAACCAATGATATTCTGGAATGCCTGAATGAAACCTTGAAGCCGCAAGGCGTTGCGGTCGTTATAGAAGCAGTTCATTTATGTATGATGATGCGTGGAGTGCAGAAACAAAATAGTGCCACTACCACCTCTGGATTCAGAGGGCAGTTTAAAGAAATAGAAACCCGAAATGAATTTCTGAAACTCATCTCCTCAGATTTAAAATAAAACACTGGCATCTTTTTTGATTTATTCGGGATAAAACCGAAAGAGATGAAATTATTAAAAGATAAATTATTTATAAAAGGTCTGGTATACGACCTTACCGGGATGGCGACAGTTGCTATACCGTTAATTGGACCTTTTCTGGATTTGCTTTGGGCTCCCTATGCAGCAAAAAAGATGCGTGAAATGTATCCTGGCAAAAAAGGGAAATTAGCTTCAGTAATTGTATTCCTGGAAGAGATACTGCCAGGAACAGATATTATTCCAACTTTTACGCTAATGTATTTATACAGTTTCGTATGGAAAAAGCAACCACAGCCTCAGGTTATTGAGGTGGAAAGTTATTAGTGTTTTTTTAATTAGTTGAAGAAAAATGGCTGTCTGTGATTAGACAGCCATTTTTTATTAGAGACTTAAAGTAGCCGAAAACATTATGTTTCGCCCTATATTGAATATTCCATCAGTCTTTAACCTGGACAGGTGAGAAATGTACTCTTTATCCAAAAGGTTGGTTCCACTAAGGCTAAGACCCAAATTGAAGCTATCCAGCTTTAGGGTAGTCCCTAATCCTGCTCCAAGGAGACCATACCCGGGTGTGGCACTTTCAAAATTTCCGGGGTTGTTTTGATCAAATACATTTTGCAATCTGATGAAGGCATATTTTTTCGAAAATGTATAACCTTCTTCAAATTCTACCCTGAACGTATTGGTTATAGAATTCGCCGGTATCAATGGTAGATAATCATTGTTAGATAGCTGGCCGGTAACAGTTTCAAAACTGCTTTCAAGATGTAACCAGTCTAACGGGTGCGGGTGAATATGCACGCCCAATTCGCCGCCATATAAAGTAGCATCCTGTTGCCTGTATTCGAACACCGGATCATTTTCGATAATTTCCCCGGTAGGATTTAGGAAAATATAGTTGCCTACAGAGTTGTGAAACCCGTTAACATAAGCTTCAAAATGTTGATTCCTGTATTCCAAAGACAGATCTACCTGAAAATTTTGTTCGTTCTCAAGCAGAGGATTTCCAATCTCGTAACGGTTAGTTCCATGATGCGCCCCGTTAGAGGTTAATTCAGATAAATTAGGCGCTCTAAAACCACTAGCCAAATTCAACCTGGCAATAAATTTCTGGTCTATTTGATACTTTGCTCCAAATGCTCCATTGAAGCTATTAAATTTCCTGTCGAGGGCGTTAATAACATCACCGTCTTCAGAAATAAATGCTTCACTTTCCAGGTTTCTATTGTCAAATCTCAAACCTCCCTGGAAATCCCAGTTTTCAAGATGGTAATGTGTGGTTACAAAAATTCCAAAATCAATAGTTTCTGAATCCGGTATTAAAATTTCTTCACCGAAGTTTTCATTGGTTTGAAACATTCCCTGAATTCCTGTAATAGTCTCGAAATTCCCTATTTTAGGAAGGTTGTACTTCAAGTTATAGTTTAAGGTTTCAAGATGCATCTCCAGGGCTGCTTCTCCATCTTCATGTTCCTCATGTTCCTCTTCAGTCTCTTCTTCTTCCTCGTGCTCCTCATGTTCCTCGAACTCCTTCCTGTCATTAAATTGATATCCTATTTTCATGTCCAGGCTCGAATTATTGAAAAAGAATTTATTGTCCAGGCTAACTATATGGTTATCTATTTGCTGGTAAGGGATCATGGGATCCTTTTCAGTAGATTGGGCGCCAATTTCTTCAGGGATACCTATATTGCTTTGGTTATAGTTATATCTAAGATCTGCTTTGTATTTACTATCCTGAAATCCAAACCCGGCTTTTAGATCTTTTTCATTGAATCTGGTATTAGTAACCCGAATGCCATCCCCAGACTCATAATCGCTATGGGCAGCATAACTTCCGCGGGCAAGGAATTTGAGTTTTTCACCCGATGTCTTAGCCATTCCGCTAAGTTGATATCCTCTTGTGTTACTAAAATAATCGGCATCTACACCGGCATTAGTATGTCCACTTTGAGCAAAACTTTCAGGATTCAGATATAGTACCCCTCCAATGGCGTCGCTTCCATATAGAAGTGAGGCGGGACCTTTTATTACTTCTACACTGGATATACCCTTGGAGTTTATTCCAAGGCCATGCTCATCACCATATTGTTGATTCTCCAGGCGAATACCCTGGGTATAAACCAGAACACGGTTTGAGCTTAAACCTCTAATCACAGGTTTACCAATACCCACGCCCGTGGTCAAACTTTCTACTCCGGCAATCTGTGCGATCCCGTCAGATAGGTTAATGGCTCCTTTTCGGTTAAGTTCAGAGAGGCTTTCTCTCTCAACCTTCATCACATTTTCGCTTTGTAATTGGTGAAAAGGAGTAGATATGATCACTTCTTCCATTTCTATGGCAGAAGGATTTAAAGTAATATCAAAATTATCCAGAGGTAGATTGATCTCTGTATTATAGGTAGCATATCCTATGGAAGAAACCACAATTTTATATTTACCGTTAGGTAAATTATTGACGGTGTAATTTCCCTGTGCATCTGTTACAGTACCTTTTTCAAGGGCAGGAAATAAAATATTTGCACTAAAAACCGGCTCTCCGGTCTCTTGATCCTTTACAGTACCGGTTAACTGATTTTGACCGGATACAATAGGGTTTACTGCTAATAGCAGTATAAATAACAATGTAATTCGCATTGATAAAATTTAAATGATTTTTAATTCGCTTATTAACGGGAGTTAAGCGATCGCCGGAGGTCCGCGAAGGTCGAAGGCCAGGGCCTCAAAATCATTTAAAAATCTATAATAGTCAAAGGTGAGTTTTTCCTGGAAATCAACTATTACCAATTGGAATTCAGGAAAATCAATTCTTAGAGCGGGATTTTTCTGAAAATGGTGCAATTCACAATCCACAGATTTTGCGTGATAATGATGCTCGGCATTATTATCACAAAGTTTATGTGAATGTTCAGAGAACAGGTGGGTAAAACTTACCGCAGAAGGCAACAATATTAAAACTGCAGAAAATATAAAGAATATGTTTTTAAATACTTTCAGCATTATTCTTTAAAAACTTTAGCGAATCCCATGCGGCATAACATTTTCTTTTCAAATGCCCAGAAGAATTTAAACTGCCCAAAGATCCATCCAAAACTAACCAGTAAGATCTGATAAATAGGAAAGATCAAAACAATTCTGGCGAACCAGTAAACAGACCAGTGGGTAGTTTCAGCATCAATACCCAGGTACCCAACTACAGGACTAGCCAGTTTAGCTGCCGAAGAACCAGTGATCGCGAAGACCAGAAGTATTACAAATAATTGCCAATTAGAATCTATTCCCCAGCGATCTTTCAATTTCTTCATGCTGCAAATATAATGATTTGGAGAAAGAATCAAATTCTTGTGGGCACACTAAATCTTTGATTATACTGTCTGCTGAAATAGACGAAGTAATTATAAAGTAAATAGTTTACTTCATATCCATAATCAATATCAGACTCGTAGTTTATCTCGTTCAGGTATAAATTGGGATTGAATATCATAGGTTGATTTACCCTTTGATTGTATTCTGTAACCAGGAATTTGTTCTTATTTTCAAGGTAATTCTGGCTGTAATAACCCCTGGGCATGGCATATGAATTAATAAAAAGATTGAATCCTGGCTCAATAATTATGATTTCATATTCCAGGCTGTCATTAGCAATACGAACGGTGTCATTCTCAGCATTTGCAATTCTGTCTGAAGGGAATTTTTTATTTCCCGTAGTACCACAGCTGTATACCAGCAATCCCAGCAATAAGATGTAAATTATATTTTTCATTAAATCCTTTTAAAAATTATTATCGCAAAAATTATTCCTTATCATTAACGACCCCCGGTAAATCCTCCAAGAATACTTTCGTCATCCTTGTCATTATCCCGATTCAGGGAAATTTGCTCTGCACTGTCGACAATGCCCGGACTATCACTATTTTTAACCAGGACTTGAGTAAATTTCCTATTCAGATTATTTTCTTCTCCAGTGAGATTTTTTACCACTTCATTAAATTGAAGGTTGGTATCCTTTTTTAAAATTTCGTTTATAAGTACTGAGAGAAAACCAGAAGTAAGATGAAGAATCTGCACAAAATTTTCGTGTTCGATGCCAATAAGAGCCCCAAAATCCTTCAATTTTTCTAAATGTTCTTCTTCCAGGAGGTCATGCAGAACTTTTTCTCCAGTATTTATTATATCTTCTTCTTCAATAAAATGGATAAGGTCCCCGGTTTCTATTTTCTCCAGAGATTTTTCTTTTTTCATTATAGCCAGGATTGTGGGTAAGGCCAGTATAAATCCATTATGGATTTTATCCTTACTAATATTACACACTGCAACGCTCCGTCTTAGCAGGCGTTCTCCAGTATGAGTGCTGAAAATATCCAGAATATTTGCCATTTTTCTATTATTTAAATCATTAGTCAATTTACCAAGATTAGAATTAATTTTACCCAATGAAATAATAAAAAAGCCGATGAATTATCTTCATCGGCTTTACTTTAAATTACCCGGTATTAAGCCTTTTCTTTCTTTAAAATTGAAATGATTTGTTCAGCCAGTTCCACACCTATGCGCTCCTGTGCTTCCTGAGTCGCCGCCCCGATATGGGGGCTTAAAGAGATACTTTCGTTCATTAAAAGTTTGATCGCAGGATTAGGTTCATTTTCGTAAGTATCTAAAGCAGCAAAAGAAACCTTGCCAGTTTCTATAGCTTCAAGTAAAGCTTCTTCGTCCAGAACACCTCCGCGGGCTGCATTGATGATCCCAACTCCATCCTTCATTTTATCGAATTCGGCCTTACCTATTACCGGTTTATCCTGTGAAGGAACATGAAGAGTGATAAAATCTGAATCCCTGATTAGCATCTCAACAGGCTCAGTTTTAATAGGAATTTTTATAGTTTGATGATTATAAAATTCAAGAGTAATTTCAGCTTCACCAACCTCGTGATCACTAGCAATTACTTTCATTCCAACTCCCAGGGCAATTTTAGCCACTTCACGGCCTATTCTCCCAAATCCTATAATACCAAGGGTTTTTCCTCTTAGCTCAACCCCGCCGGCATAGCTTTTCTTAAGATCTTTAAATCTCGAATCACCTTCAAGAGGCATATTTCTGTTGGAATCATGTAGTTTTCTAACTCCGCCAAATAGATGGGCAAAAACAAGTTCTGCAACAGAACTTGAAGATGCTGAAGGGGTATTGATCACAGAAAGACCTTTACTGCGGGCATATTCTACATCTATATTATCCATACCAACGCCTCCACGGCCAATAACCTTTAAGTGAATACAAGCATCGATGATCTCTTTTCTTACTTTGGTAGCACTTCTTACAAGCAGCACACTTATGCCATTATCCCGCAGGTAATCTTTTAGTTGCTCCTGGGCAACTTTCTTAACTATTACTTCAAAACCAGCCTTCCTGAGCGAATCAATCCCGCTTTGTGATAAGCCGTCGTTTGCTAATACTTTCATCTTAAAATATCTGTTATTTTATACTTTTCTTTCCAGTTCCTGCATAAAATCTACAACAACCTGGACACTTTCCAGAGATAATGCATTATACATGGATGCGCGATATCCACCAACACTACGATGACCATTTAAACCATTGACCCCAGCTTCCTTCCACATCATATCGAATTTCTCCTGGTGTGATTCATCCTTTAAATTAAAAGTGGCGTTCATTACAGAGCGATCCTCTTTTGCTGCAAATCCAGTAAATAATGGATTCCTGTCTATTTCACCATAAATAAGTTCAGCTTTTCTATTATTCTTTTGTTCCATCGCCTGAATGCCACCTTTACTTTTTATCCATCGCAGGGTAAGCATAGAAACATAAACAGCGTATACCGCGGGTGTATTAAACATGCTTTCCTTTGATATATGTACAGCATAATTCATCATAGAAGGGATTTCTCTCGATACCTTTCCTAAAACTTCCTCTTTAACAACCACCAGCGTGGTGCCGGCAGGGCCCATGTTTTTTTGAGCTCCGGCATAGATGAGATCAAATTTGGAAAAATCAATTTCCCTGGAAAAAATATCACTGCTCATATCGCAGACTATAGGCAGGTCTGTGGCAGGAAATTCTTTAATCTGAGTTCCAAAAATGGTATTGTTGCTTGTACAGTGGAAGTAATCTGCATCTGCTGGTATTGTATAATTTTTTGGTATATAATTGAAATTCTTTTCTTTGGAAGAGGCTACTTCAACCACTTCACCAAATAATTTGGCCTCCTTGATCGCTTTTGAGGACCAGGTACCTGTATTAAGATATGCAGCTTTTTTTTCAAGAAGGTTGTAGGCAACCATTAGAAATTGCATACTCGCTCCCCCCTGAAGAAAAAGTGCTTTATATCCTTTATTCTTTAACCCCAATAATTCTAATACCAGCTCCTGGGCTTCATCCATTACTGCCACAAAATCTTTGCTTCTATGTGATATTTCAAGGATGGAAAGTCCCGAGTTATTAAAATCTAGTATTGCCTGAGAGGCCTCCTTAAAGACTGATTGAGGTAAAATACAGGGGCCTGCGCTAAAATTATGTTTTTTCATAGAATATAAGTTGTTATAACAAATATGGCACAATTTAAAAGTTTGTCCTGTTAGTAAAATTATAAGATTAAAGTTGGGAAAGGAAGTCTATGGTGTCAATATTATCAGCATAATCCCAAAGTTGTGGCTTTTGGGTATAACCAAATCTAACAGAATCCTTTTCATTGCTATTCCTCACCACACACTGGATTTTTTCTGAATTCCCTTCCAGTAATCTATTAAGTTCTTCTTTAGTGCTATATGTTTCGTAAAATAATGTGGCGATGGGAGATCCAAAACTTTTGTCTTCTTTCAACATTAAAAAACCATTATCCAAAAGTTTAAATTCACTCATTAGGTACACCGCTTTATTATAATCATAATTATTGGCGTATTTATTCTGGTTAATTATGGGATTCCACTCATAGATGGCTTCGAAAAAAGTATCAAAGTTGTAATTCTCAGGGACATATAGTTTAGAGATATTACGGCATCCAAGGCCATAATATCTGAATATATCTTCACCCAGTGCTTTCAAGTCTTCTTTGGTCTCATTTCCGGTAAGAATGGCCACAGAATTTCTATTCTTCCTTATTATACTAGGTTTACCTTTAAAATAATATTCGAAGTAGCGGGCCGTATTATTGCTACCCGTAGCGATAACAGCATCAAAGTCCTCTAGTTTATCTTTTGTAAATTTTATTCGATCCTCATATCTTTTATCCAGATGTTTCAAATACTCCACTAAGACAGGCAAAAGTATCTGGTCGTTACTGGATTGTTTCACCTGGACCGTATGTCCGGTTACCAGGACAGATAAGAAATCATGAAACCCCACTAACGGGATATTTCCGGCCATAACAATGCCTACAGTTTTTCCGCCACTACCTGATAGATCGTATTTTCCCAGCCATAATTTTAAATTCTCCGGGGTGAGAGCTTCGCTCCACTGCTGTAGGGCAAAAACAATATTTTCCCGGTTGAACCAGCCATTGTGATTTACCGCAAAATCTATCTTTTCGTTAAAGAGATGAAAGAATTCCTCATTTGCGGGAACTTCAGCATCTGGTGAAGAGTTCGTCAGTTGAAATTGTCCCAGAAATTTACCTAAGGTGATAAGATGTGCTTTATGGTCGTTGATTGTCATCCTCTAATTTGGTTATGAATGTGGCCTACGTTAAATTTGTGCAGCGAAATTAAAGTTTCCGTGGCTTAAAACCATAAAATTTCCCAAAAGCTACCGGTGTTTTTTCGTTGAGTACTTAAATTTACAAATAAAAGAAGAGCTATGGCAATTGTAATAACCGATGAATGCATAAACTGCGGGGCCTGTGAGCCAGAATGCCCAAATACTGCAATTTATGAAGGTGCAGATGACTGGAGGTATGCAGATGGAACCGATCTTGAAGGTGAGATAGTGCTGCCTGATGGTAAAGAGGCGAATGCTAATGAAGCACAGGAACCATTAAGCGATGAGATCTATTATATTGTTCCAGATAAATGTACAGAATGTAAAGGTTTTCATGAGGAACCACAATGTGCTGCGGTTTGTCCCGTAGACTGTTGTATTCCAGATGATGATCATGTAGAAAGCGATGAGGAATTGCTGGCCAAGCAACGCTTTATGCATGAAGAAGATTAAAACCTGCGATACTTTTTTGAAATCCTGTTCCTAGCGAACGGGATTTTTTCTTTTAGAATGTTATTGTTTAGCTTAAAGGTTGAAAATGAAGTGTTTGAATCCTTGTCTAATTTTAATTCTTTCTAAATTGGCCCGAAGTAGTTCTATGCTTGATTTTACTTTGATTTTTTTAATAAATTTGGGCTGCCCGGAAAATAATCGAATTCCAACTTTTCCGGAAAAATGTTGCTAAGTAGAATAAAATCTGGCAATTTGTTAAAAGGATTGTTAGGTCTATTGAATTATGGCTAATTCAAATAAAAAAACCTCGCTGCGAAGCGAGGTTTTTTCTTTTTTATTCTTCTATTTTCCGCTTTATCTTGTCTATCGCGTTTTGAATAGATTTTTCAGGTTCAATAATATTATTACTTCCCCAGAAGTCTGAATCATAGAAACCAGATACATCATCAACCATTACAATATTAGGTCTAATAAGGTCGGCAGATTTTTTCCAGTCATCACTTACATACTCCTGGTAGTCTGTAACTACCATTTCACTATTGATCTTATATTTAGAATTAAAGATCTTTCTTTTCCAGTTCACCACATAGTCCATTTGTGCCTTACCGTATGCGTAATGCCATTTACCATTATCCTGAGCATAATCCACCTGGTAATTTAATTCTGTGGGATAAACTTTCGCACCGTTCGGCTTTTTCTTTACGAACATTGCGGCGGCGGCATCCCTGTCATCTACATTCAGACTATAATCTGCCTTCACGAGAGTGGAGGTTTCAGCATCAATAAATAACTTACCATAATACCATGGATCAGATTTATCTGATTCTTCGAAATTTACCACGTAAGTGTACCGATCATTGATCTTGGTAGGATCATCGAATTCAAACTTGTAACTGTCTATCATCTCTGGTCTCAATACATACTCGGTATATTTCATCATGTCAAGATATAATGTATTGAACGGCCCACCGCGTAATTTTAAAGCCAGTGTATCCAACCTGTCATAATCGGTGCTTTTACGAGCTTTATAAAGCGACACCAGATCTCTTTTAGGTGAATTGTAAGGACTCTTGGAGATCTTTACCACGGCTTCAGAAAGACTCACGTTATTCCAGCCTTTTTTGATAGTTTCCCGGTAAAAGGAGGTCATCAGGCTTTGATCTGTGAGGTAATTTTCATCTTTCTTCGAGAGCATTTCTTTAACCAAAAGGTTTGGATTTGTAGCTTTATACAGGCTAACTTCTGTCAATTCCTGAACGGTTTCCTCTAATTCTATGACCGTATTAGAGCTTTTAAAATAATCTAAAGGAAGTGTCTTGGATTGGAAACCCAAAACAGATACTGTAACTGTAGCGTCTGTAAGATCTTCGGGAACTTTTAAAGAAAACTGTCCATCAGCATTTGTAATAGTAGAAATATTACTATTGTTCAGAGCCAGGTAAGCAGAAGATATCGGCTTACCATTTCTGGCATTCACAACTTCTCCTTTATACTCAACGAATTTAATATCTGAAGGCTGAAAAGCGAAACTTTCCATACTTACAAACACGAAACTGAGCAATAATAAAAGAAAACGTGTTTTACCACTTAAATATGTTTCTAATTGTTTCATAGGGTGTGAAATTATGTTTAAATAAACTTATACAATATAATGAATTTTAGAGGTATTATGATGTGAAATGCTTTGAAATTGAAGTGAATAGATGTAGCATTTCCACCTAAAACTTAGATTTATTGTAGATTTTATATTTTGTGGAAGTAATTAATCTATTTTGAAAGATAATTTTTCCAGCAGATCAAAAGAATATAGAAAATTCAGGCCGGGTTATCCTCCGGAAGTTTTTCAATTGATTCGTCAACATTTAACCGCATGTGATAGCGCATGGGACTGTGGCACCGGAAACGGTCAGGTTGCCGCAATTTTATCAGATTTCTTTCATCTTGTGGAAGCTACAGACATTAGCGAGAACCAATTAAAGAATGCGATAAACCGCAGAAATATTAAGTATTCTGTGCAACCGGCTGAGAAGACAGATTTCTGCGATAATCAATTTGATCTGATTATAACTGCCCAGGCCGTGCACTGGTTTGATTTTGAACAGTTTTACTCAGAATTAAAAAGATGTCTTAAACCAGAGGGATTATTTGTAATACTTGGTTATGGATTATTTCACAGCAATCCTGAAACCAACAGGATCATTGAGAATTTTTACCAGAATATCGTGGGGCCTTACTGGGATAAAGAACGATCTTATCTGGATCAAAATTATAAGACTATTCCTTTTCCGTTTCAGGAAATTAAAACTTCAGCATTCGAACAGCAATATTACTGGAATATAGAACATCTGTTGGGGTATTTAAGAACCTGGTCTGCGGTAAAGCATTATGAAAAGAAGAATAGAGAAGATCCGGTTAATAAAATTGAATCCAGTTTAGGAATAGCTTTTGGAGTCACTAATTATGTCCGTTTTCCGATTTTACTAAGAATGGGGAAAATGGACAATATTGATCATTAATTCTACAAATTTTTAAATAGCTTAATCTCAATAAGCTGCGGTTTGAGTATTTAAATTTTAGTGGCATGAAATATGACCATAGCCAAGGCGTTATTCAGGATCACCTAAAAATTTAAATATGAAGAAGATCATTTTTGGAATTGTTTTACTTGTTCTAAGTATTCAGGGAGCTATTGCACAGATTTATGCAGAAAATCAAAATGCTACGGTAACAGAGCAGGTATTAAAAGAACTTAACCGGGAACGAACCTTGCTTAGCCAGAACCTGGAATTCCGAATAAAGGAAATTGATTCCAAGATCAATAACCTGGATGAAAGCATAAAGAATACAAATTCGGCTTCAGAAAAGGTGGAAAAGCTTTTAGAAAGGGTTAAGTACCTTGAAGAGCGGCAGGATGAAATCGATAAGAATACCCTGAGCGTCTATAAATATAATTATAGCTCTGCAGTTCTAAACCTCGCTTCCATGGAGCGGGAGATCAAGCCGTTAAATCTTTTCAATTCTTCAAGAGAATTCTATTCCACCCTGGATGCGGTGGGTAATCCCATGAACTACGAAGGCTATAAGGAATGGTTCGGAAAATTTAAAACCTATATCGCAGAGGAGAAAAAGGATGATGCACGTCTGGAGGCTTTGAATCATATGTTGGAAGTCACCGGCGACCTGGCGAAAGGAACTCCTTTTACAGGAGTTTTTGCCGGCAGTCTTTTCGATGGAATCAGTCAGTTTATAGGAAGTTTAAATCGAAGAGATAAGGATTTAAGGGAACAAAGTATGAAAATGCTGAAGCTTACTACTTCCATAGCTCAATTTACTCATGACAAAGACCTGATCGAAACCGAATGGGAAGCGATTAATAAAAGCCTTAATGAGCTTAAAGAGCTTCAGAATACCGCCATGCAAGAAAACCTGGTAGAAATACTGGATATACAGACAAAGGATTTCACGGCAAATTTTACGAATGAAACCGACGCCAAAAAGCGAACCCAGTATATTCTGGATATTTCCAGGATTGCTGAAAACCGTATTATGGAAGAACGTAAGGCCAATCCTGAAAACTGGAAACAGGAATATCACGACCAGATGCTCGCGATACAGAATTTGAAGATTCGATTCGGAATGCTGACTTTTAGAATTTTAGAAAACCTGGATAAATATGAAAAACTAATTCATAAATACCAGAATGACCCGCTTCTTAAAGATGAAATGACGAATCTTAAATTAAAACTTGATCTCGTAAGAAATAGTTTTGAATCTACGTTTAATCCCCAGGAATATATTAAAGCCTCCAATGAGATGTATATCGTTGATTAATTAGTTTTAATCATAATTTTTAAGGATAGCTTTAATAGCCCGCAGTGGAATCAGGATCCATTCAGGCCTGTTTTCGATCTCATAATCAAGCTCGTTCAGGGCTTTTTCAAGTAAAAAGGTTTGTAATAGAATCTTAAAATCGGCCTGATCCTTCGGAACAAAATCCTTGTTTGCAGCCTTATCAAGGTATCCTTTTATATATAACCTGCTGGTGTAATAGTGCCAGGTTTCTGCCCATGCTTCAAGGTCTCCCTCTTTTCGGCGCTGGTCAAATTCTGAAGAAATGATATTGCTGTATGATACATAATGAAGCGAGCTTATCATTGCCGCAAGATCTCTCATGGCAGAACGTCTTATACGCCGTTCGCTAAAGGATTTTGACGAGTCGCCCTCAAAACTGTTCATAATGTATTCGCGCCCGGTCCAGAGGATCTGTTTCAAGTCGAAATCACCATGAGTCCTGATCTTCATTACTGAAATTTTGTGATCATATATTTTCCTGAAACAATCCAGGATCTCTTTTTTGAGATCTATCACTTCACGCGCTTCCATCGCCGTGCTTTCGGGAAGCTGTTCGATAATTTTCTTTAATTTTTCCAGGCTGGTTCTCGTCAACGTTTGAAGCCCAGAGAAAAGAGATCGCTGGTAGTGCAGCGAAGATTCTTCCTTATCGAAATTTTTATCTGAGTCATGTTCAGATAATGAGGTATGCAATTCTGCTGTGAATTCTCCTAACTGATAGATTCTTTCTGGAAGTATGATCCCCGTCATTTCCTTAATCGTTTCCGGAAAGTCTTCGTAAGCAAGAGGTTCTGTAATATGTTCATCGAGTTTTTTATAATCTGTATCTCCGCTTCTGGTTAAAACCTCTTCATAATACCTGTTCAAAAGATCCTTAATATGATCCCATACTTCTCCCTGATTCTCTGTTAGAAGCTGTAACATTCCCAGAAAATAAGCTTTACCAGACCTCTGTTCGAAACTCAAAGTTCCTGCATATTTTGAGATCTTATCAAAGCTCGTCTGGGTGGACAGGAATTTGATCGTTTCCACATCTGGATTAAAGGATTGATCAAGTCTTCTATATATTTTCAGAAGAAGCTCGTTATTATAGGTGATCAATGTCTGCCTATGTTCGGTATTTACCAGTTCAGATCTTATCTCCTGTTCCAGATCTTTAATTATAGATTTTTCCGCGGAAAAATTTAAGGTGCCAGTTCCGGTTTTAGTGGACTTAGATTTTCTGAAATTTTCAATGAGGTATTCCCGGTAATCCTCTGCATATATAGAATCAAATAAATAACCCTGGTCATCGCCAATTTTTAATTTCGCAATAATTCCGCGTTTAGGGATTTCCTTTAAAACAGCCTCATCGTCTGCAGAAGTGAAAGAAACCGGAAGTTGATAATATTCTGGAAGACCTTCATTAAAAGTTACCTGCAGGATTATGATCCTCGTTGGAAGATCACTGATCTTGACCTCAATAGATTCCCTAATATTAATTTCCTGAATTTTTCTTCCCGCAATTTCAAACCAGCGACGGTTCAAAAGGTATGGTGGCAGGATCTGTTCTGAAAGTTTTTGCAGGGTCCTGTTCTTTAAAAGGTTGTTCCAGTTATCAATTTTCAATACCGGTATTTTGCTTTCGCCTTCAACCCGTTCTCTTTCTTTTTCCAGTATAAACCAGTAATAGCCATAAGGAGAAAGGGTAAATAGGTAAGGTCTTTCAGAAATTTGTGGAAACCTGTTATGACTAAAAACTTCCACCGGAGTATAACCTTTGTATTCGGCCAGGTCAAGTTCTGCAGGCTGGGAAAAGCGGGAAAGATTTCCCAAAACCAGTATTTGTTCATCTTCAAAAGTCCTGGTGTATGCTATGATCTTTGAATTTGCAGGAGATAGAAATTCAATATCGCCCCGCCCGAATGCTTTATATTTCTTACGCATTCCAATGATCCTTTTCATCCACCAGAGCAGGGAAGAGGAGGTCATTTGCTGGGTTTCCACATTTATAGCTTCATATTTATATTCGGGATCTATAATTAGCGGGAGATACAATTTATGGGGATTTGCTTTCGAAAACCCGGCGTTCCGGTCTGATGTCCACTGCATAGGAGTTCTAACTCCGTCGCGGTCTCCGAGGTAAAAATTGTCACCCATTCCTATTTCATCTCCATAATAAATTATTGGAGTCCCGGGGAGGGAAAATAACAGGACGTTCATAAGTTCAATCTTACTCCGGTTATTTTCAAGTAATGGCGCTAAACGGTGCCTGATTCCCACATTGATCTTCGCCTGTGGATCTTTGGTATATACTTTATACATATAATCCCTTTCTTCATCGGTGACCATCTCCAGGGTTAATTCATCGTGGTTCCTAAGAAAGATTCCCCACTGGCAATTTTCAGGAATCTCGGGAGTCTGGTCTATGATATCAATAATAGGGTAGCGGTCTTCCATCTTAACGGCCATGAACATCCGCGGCATAATGGGAAAATGGTAGTTCATATGGCACTCATCGCCATCCCCAAAATAAGCTGCAGAATCTTCGGGCCACATATTGGCTTCAGCAAGCAACACTTTATTGTCGTAATGCTTGTCTACATGAGCTCGTAGTTTTTTGAGAAAATCATGCGTTGGTTGTAGATTTTCACAATTGGTATCCTCTCTTTCGAACAAATAAGGAACCGCATCCAGCCTAAATCCATCCACGCCCATTTTGCACCAGTAATCGAGAATATTAAAAACCTCTTCCTGAACTTTTGGATTATCAAAATTAAGATCGGGTTGATGAGAGAAGAACCTGTGCCAGTAATAAGACTGAGCTTCAGCATCCCAGCTCCAGTTGGAGGGTTCGGTATCTGTAAAAATAATACGGGCATCTTTGTATTTCTGAGGATCATCGCTCCATACATAATAGTCCCTTTCATTAGAATCTTCAGGCGCTTTCCTTGCTCTTTGAAACCAGGGATGTTGATCTGAAGTGTGATTAATAACAAGCTCAGTTATGACCTTTAAACCGCGGGAATGAGCCTCTTTGATGAAGATCTTGAAATCTTCTACATCACCGTAGGAAGGGTTTATGGAGTAATAGTCTGCAATATCATAACCATCGTCTCGTAATGGAGAAGGGTAAAAAGGTAAAAGCCAGATCGCGGTTACTCCAAGGTCTTCCAGGTAATCCAGTTTTTGCATGAGTCCCTCAAAATCTCCAATTCCATCGCCATTACTGTCGAAAAAAGCTTTGATATGCAGTTCATAGATTATCGCGTCTTTATACCATTGAGTTTCTTTTGAATTTGATGTATTGGCCATAGATTAGGAATTACCGGATGTATAATAAATTCGACTATCGTTAAAATTAAAAAATATGTTCCCGTAAACCAGTTAAAAATATACTAAGAGTCTGTTTTGTAATTTTATAAAAACAAAAAAGGCCGGAACTAAGTCCGGCCTTTGAGGAAAAAGTGTAGGGTAAGTTACTTTTTCAAAAACTGTTTGTTCAGGATATCTCCCTCACCGGTATGTACCTTTAAAATATACATCCCAGAAAGTAATTGAGAAACATCTACAGTCGCCTTAGCTAAAGGTTTCCCATAGTTAACCTGATCCATTAACTGCCCGTTCATATTGTAAATGCCTACAGCGCTAATGGTAGAGTCTTCAACTTCTACATGGATCCTGTTCACTGCAGGGTTAGGATATAGATCAAAGCTTTTAGTTTCTTTGCTATCCTCGCTAATCGATGCAGATTTAGTTCCAATTCCTTGTTTTGCACCTGCAACCTGTGCTCCCTGAAGTACACTTAACTCGCTAAAATCGGCCATGGTAGTAGTACTGTTCGAGCCAGAAGCAACTCCTATCCCTACATAAACCGTAGCTCCAAAATTCACCCTTGTAGAGGCTACTTCGGTCCAGGAACTTGTTGAACTTCCAACATAAGAAGTGATCATATTTTCAGATCTAACGATCCTTATGTATTGAGGTATCGAGGAAGACTGAGATTTAGAATTCGTTAATTTTCCTCCGGTTGATTTTCTGAACTGTAACTGAACCTCTGCTCCTCTAAAGTTAGGGTTTGCAGTAATCGTGGTTGCCGCTACTTTTGCACCTGCATCCAGGGTTTCCCTAATCACAACAGACGCAGTACCATGAAGGCCGCCATTATTAAAACTGTTCAGCTTTGCGATCACTTCAGCATCTCCTGTTACTTCCTGGTAGGTGAAATAGAAAGCATCTGCCTTATCATTCATCCCCATACCAGAACCTGTAAGCTCGAAATGCCCATCTAAGTAACAGATCTCACCTGCTAATTGGCTATTTCCAACATCGGCAGATTTCCATGGTGAAGGAGCAGCGGTACAATAAGCGAAATCCTGAACTATAGAAATACTTCCGGAGCCAGAAAACGTTCCTGTATAGGCTCTAAATTCATCTATTGTATTCACATCGGTAAGACTACCGTTTAACTGAAAGTTACCGGCACGATCATCGGCATCATCGATATTCATGCTATTCACTTTTAAAGGAATAAGTTCCGTGGTAGCATCGAAGGCTGAAAGCTCTTCTTCAGTAAAATAGATAGTAAGATCATAGGTAGCTTCAGTATTTTCAGTAGAAATACTGAATGACTTAGAAGGTCTGGCCGTAGAAATATTAGGGAATACTTTAAAGCTGTTCCCTGCACTGGTAACACTCATAGTCACACAACCAAGATCTGCTGAAGCATTCTCGATTTTAGCGATCAGGGCTTTATCTGTATTACTTAAGAAATAAATAGTATTCCCGGATTGTACAGTTGCAGTTGCCTGCTCGTCCTGCTGAGTTTCTATACCTGCAGGTATCGCAGATACTTTTACATTATCTATGGCGAAACTAAACTGAGTTCCGGCATTGGTGTCGTTGTACCATCTCCATCCAAGGAAGAATGCTTTACCATCTAGTTCCGGGATCTCGGCAGTAAAGGTTCCACTGGCGGTATTCACACCTAAAGGCCCGGCACCTACAAATTTTTGTACAGGTACATAATCAGAACCATCTAGAGAATATACAAACTCCCCATAATCAAAAATAACAGAAGTATCCACAGCATCTGTCTCTCCACCTGCTTCCCAATCGAAACTTACTTTAACGTTGCTGGCTGCAGCTGCATTGATAAGTGAAGACCTTAGGATGGTATGAGAAGGCGAATTTTGATCGTAGAAAGGTATATCTGTTATTCCATCGCTAATATATGCTCTGCCCGCTGCAGAAAGATCTCCATTCACTTTCCAGATGTTGGACCCTTCAGCAAGTGCTACGGTAGACCAGTCGGCCGGCATGCCATCCTGATCAAAGGCTTCCATTAAAAGGTCGAATTCTTCTGTCCCGGTCCTTGGCGCAAAATCGTTATCAGATATAGCGTATTCCTGCTTATGGAAAGTTCCGTTATATATAAATGAAAGAACGATAGTTTCACTGTCTTCAATTACCGCATCATCATATACTGTAATCTGGATAGATTTAGTTTCTGATCCTGTAAAATTTAATGTTTTAGTAGATACAGAAAAATCTGATTCTTCCTCTGCAGTGCTGCCTGAAGTATTTAAAGTGATCTTGGCCGAGGCAGGTACTTCAACCCCGGTAAGCACCACAGAATAGGTATTGAAATCTTCACATCCATTAAGCTCATTATCTTCACTAAAGATCTGGACATTGCTATCGCTAAATGTAATGGTATTTGGCTCACCGGCATTATATCTTTCTCCTATATCTACAGCATGCCATGCATTGGTAGTTTGCTCCTCTTCAAAAGAACCAATACCAAATAAGGTTTGAGCTACAAGGATGGAGGTTTCCCGCATTTCAGCGAATTTCGCATTGGGTGACAACATTGTCTCCGCGATATAAGCGATCTGGGCTGATTTCTCGAAATCCAGACCAAAAACTTCATATGAATTTCCGGCATCTGTTACCTGGTCGTCTGCAGAAGCTTTACTGAAACCGGGAGAAAAACTTTGCCCGCTACCGCTAACAAGGAAGTAGAACCATTTGTTAAGTACTCCCGAGTTGGTGTGCACACCACACTGGTCATTAGCCAGGGTAGGAGTTCCACAGTCCGGATTCTGCCAGTTTTCACCTCCATAAGAATCCGGGTCTCCGGCAGCTTTTGGGTCGTCCATCCAGCGCAATGCTCTGGCATTCGCATCGCCAGGCTGTAAACCACCATCTCTCTCGTCTATTTGCTCTCCAATTCCCCATGGGTCGTATTGTAAGGAAGAATCGATCTGGGAAAGCACGTAATGTTCTACGGTAGCGGCCCAAATGTCTGAAAAACCTTCATTCATGGCTCCAGATTCTCTGGCATACACCAGGTCTGCTGTAAATTCACATACTCCATGACCAATCTCATGCGCACAAACGTCCATAGAAGTTAGGGGGGCAAAAGAACCATCAGGATTTGTTCCTCCCTGGTAACTACCGTCGCCGTAGGTCATGGCAGATCCATTCCAGAAAGCATTGTCATAGGCATCTCCATAATGTACATAGTTGAATACTTTTGTTCCCTTATCGTCATAACTAAGGCGATTGTGTACGTTCTTCCAATAATCCAGGACTACTTCTGCACCCCAATGTGCATCGAGAGCAACATCATCATTATTTTTTTCATTCGCCAGGGGATAAAAACTGGTGGTAGAGAAATCATCCTTTCTATGTTCTGAAGCATTCCAGATATTATCTGCGGTCTCAGGGTTTAGGGAATCACAGTCTCCATCATACACAGATTCTGCAAAGGTGGAAAGAGCGGGAATACTAAGCGGTAATCCACCAATCCCTTCATAAGAGAAAGTTTCATTTTCTATTCCACTAGGAGTAACTCCTTTAAGGGCAAATAAACCATTGGAATCCTGGGAAGTGTCAAAACTTCTGGTTCCCGCATAACGCGTATCCCCGGTAGCGCTTATGTAAGGCAGGTTAGGGGTTGTAGATTTAGATTTAGTGGCTTCCTTTTTTATGTCTTCCTTAGTGTGCCCATTAGCATGCTTTATGATTGCATCGTTTAAAAGGATCTTTCCCGTATTGGCATCTACATAGATATCTGCCCTGGAAACAGGCTCGGCTGCATATACATTGAATTTATAGGCTACTGCTGGATCTACTTCTACCGTTGAATAATCATCAACAATCACCAATTCCCCTTTAGGATAATAAGTGTCGTAAGCCGCTGTAACCTCTGGGTCACTACCAAGACTTTCGATGTATTCCCAGGCATAAAGGCTGGCTCCTACAAAGTCAAGCGCTTTTTGCAGGGCCGTAGCTTCATTGAGAGAAGTTGAAACTGGGAAAGAGTCACCCAGGTTATAATATTCTGCGGTAAAGGCAGTGATCACACCGTTCTTAGAGATTGCCTTAATAACACCATGTTCCACTTTGATACCTTTAGTATACTGTTGAAATTTATCCACCTGTAACCCATGAGAGTTCAATGATGTCTCCAGAATAAAAACAGTCTCTGGTCCGGTCCCCATCAAACTGGATAAAAAAGCAGGAGCTTCGGAAAGTGAAATTTGTCCTTTGGCAGTATTTAGTTGAATAACAGAGGGGGTTCCACGGCTGTTATCCATTTTAAAACTTTTGACCCTGGGATCATTTTCTAGATTCGAAGTAATTTCTCCAGTTGAGGTTTGGGAATAACCAATAAGGTTACCCATAAGGAAGATGATCAAAAAAATCTTCATCCTTTGAAGTAATTTTACATTCATAAATTTAAAGTAATAGTTAGTTAATAGTATTTACGGGAAGACTTTGCTTCCGGATTGGAAACTATTAATATTTCATATTAAATCGATAAAGTGTTATAAAATATCGACAAAAAGCATTTAAATTTATGTTTATATTAACTTGTGTAGGAATATTTGGTAAAAGGTTAAACAAAATAAACCACAAACAGTAAGGGAGGATTTTAGAGATTAGGCATAAAAAAAGCGGGAAATTAATCCCGCTTTTAAAATCTGACTATAGAGATTCTTATAGATTGATATTTAGCTTAGCATAATAGTAAGCTCCGCCAAATCCCATTTGCACTGCATCCCAGTATCCGCCGGCTTCTGTCCAGTCATCCTGCTGATCTGGGTATACATTGAACAGGTTGTTACTACCAACATTTAACCTTAGTGACTCATTTAGTTTAAATCCAAGATTAAGGTCGGTTACAATTTTTGCATCATAAACATCTGAAGCAGCTGCCACCTGGTTGGCCAAACTTCCATAATCTGCCACATCTTCAAACATCTGGAAATCCAAGAGGGTAATCTCGCTAAACCTGGTAAGTCCCAGGGCGGCATCAAACCAATCCAGATCGTATAGAATATTCAGGGTTAATTTGCTATCTGGTGCTGAGGCCAGTAAGAATGCTTTATCTCTTTCTCCAAAGAATGTTTGCTCGTTAAGACTCCCATTTTTCACATCGGTAATGGTCATATCGTTAAGGTTACCAATAAAGCTGGTGGTAAGTTTTCCTTCACCTAGCTCTAACTGGTGGGAAAGAACAATATCAAGACCCAGGGTTTCTGTATCTGCTCCGTTGGCAAAGAATTGTGCTGCCTCTACATTATCGATTTGGGGTGCATCAAAGTTTCCGGTTAGGACGATACGGTCCTGTACATTGATATAGTATCCATCCACGGTAGCGGTGAATTTTCCAAAATTGGCGGTAAACCCAAGAGAGGCATTAAATGCAGTTTCTTCCTGCAGCGGACCAATCCCGAAGGAGGCAGTTACCGGACTATTATTAGGCGATAAAAGTGATTCCAGCGCTTCTCCGCCTACAAAATTGGTAAACTTTAAGTTGTAATAAATCTGTGCCAGTGATGGAGCTCTGAATCCTGTACTTACAGAACCTCTTAGGTTAATATTGTCTGTAGCTTTTAACCTGGCGGCTAATTTACCATTTAGCGTACTTCCAAAATCTGAATAGTTCTCAAACCTGGCGGCGGCCGCTAATAAAAATGATTCTGTAAATTCAAATTCTCCATCCGCATATAAAGAGACATTAGACCTGCTTCGATCAACTTCATTGTCCGGACCATAGCCGGGGAATCCTTGTGAACCTCCCGGTCTGGTATCTCCGGTGATAGGATCTATTGGTTGCTGCTGTGTGTCTGGATTTATAATTGGCCTCCCATCTACATCATAGGTAGCGTACGAGCCTTCCTCACCAGCAAAAATTTCAAAGTTCTCTGTTCTGTATTCCGCACCAAAAGCAAAATTCACTCCCTCCAGAAGGTCGTCGTAATATTTGGAGAAATCCAGGTTTATTACATTCTGACTAAGGTTATGCCCTCCGGCATCGAAATCTGTAGGAGAGATCTCCCCTAGGGACGCATTGATCGTTCCTTTAATATAATAATGAAACAAGTTCTTTCCCCAGGTGTTGCTAAGATCGATATTCCACCCATTTTCAGTAGTAGTTCTGAAACCTGCGGCTATAGAATTATCTGTTATAATAGAAGTGATCCTTGGTGTGAAACCATTCGGATAAACGCTTACCACGTTTCTGGCGGTAGGATTATTCCGGGTAAAGGCAAAAGCATCAGTATCCCGGTAATTTCTTCCTCCAAAGGCATAAAACTCTGTATTTTCAGAAATAGGAATGGCCAGATTCCCCATAAGGTTTACGCCTTCAATAGAGGCTTCGCCAAACCCACGTCTAAAATCAAAGCCTGGGCGTAAAGTCTTGTTTTTGTTGAGGTATTCTACGGTGAAATTGGCAAAACCTTCTTCGGCAATTTCGAATCCATAATTAGCTGCGACTTTTACAGAGCCTCCATCAAAATTCTGATCATCGCCAATGGCGTTTCCGTCACGATCTGTATCAAGCCTGTTGCCATCTGTGTTAGGCGTGCCCTCCGGGAAATCACCCTCAGCATTGGTATTGTAAAAACCGTAATTTACATTACCAGTAAATTCCTCTACATTGTCTTTAAGTACAATATTAATAACTCCCGCTATGGCATCTGAACCATATTGAGCAGATGCACCATCTCGTAGGATCTCTATCCGTTTAATAGATGCTGCCGGGATAGCATTCAAATCTGTACCTGTATTTCCCCGGCCTCGCGTACCAAAAATATTGATAAGGGAAGACTGGTGTCTTCTTTTTCCATTTATCAAAACAAGGGTTTGATCTGGTCCCAGTCCTCTCAGGGAAGCAGGGTCAATATGGTCTGCTCCATCTGAACCGGATTGTTTATTGGCATTAAAAGAAGGTGCGGCATATTGTAATAATTCGTTGATCTCGATCTTACCGGTTTGAGTATTTACCTCACTAACATCGATGACATCAACGGCAACCGGAGTATCTGTAGCGGTTCTTTTAGGACTTCTGGAGCCAACTAACTGGACTTCACCCAGTGAAACCCCATCTGCCAGAGATACATCTACCTGCGACCGCCCGTCTACGGCTACTTCTTTCTCTTCAAAACCAACAAAGCTGAAAACAAGCGTAGCATCTGCGGGTACTTCAATGGAGTATTTCCCATCAAAATCTGTAGCGGTTCCATTGTCAGTCCCTTTTTCATAAACGTTAACCCCGGGTAAGGGAGTTCCGGAATTATCTGTTACCACCCCCGTTACTTCCTGCGCCAGAAGCATCAACGGTAATGAAAACATAGTGATAAATAATATGATTTTTTTCATCTCCATAAAGATTTAGTTAATAGTTTAAACTAAAATATATTAAAAACATAGAGTTTAGGATAATTGTATTTAATATTTGTTAAAATGTTTTAAACAATTTGATTGAGAGAATTTCGGTTTGCACCCATAATACCGTAATACAGAGTGCCGGGAGGCCTCTTCTAAAGTAGAAAACTAATGATGTAATACTCTTAGATATTAACTATCTTTGCAGCCGCAAAAACAAAGCATCAAAATAACATTATATGAAAGCTGGAATCGTAGGTCTTCCTAATGTAGGTAAATCAACACTTTTTAACTGTTTGAGTAATGCCAAGGCTCAAAGTGCAAACTTTCCTTTCTGTACCATAGAACCAAATATTGGAGTTGTAAATGTGCCAGATCCCCGGTTGCTGAAGTTAGAAGAGCTGGTAAACCCCGAACGAGTAATGCCTGCCACTGTGGAGATCGTGGATATTGCAGGTCTTGTAAAAGGAGCGAGTAAAGGTGAAGGTCTTGGAAACCAGTTTTTAGGGAACATCAGGGAAACTGATGCTATCCTTCATGTTTTACGATGTTTTGAGAACGACAATATTGTACATGTGGATGGTTCTATAGATCCCATCAGGGATAAGGAAACCATCGATATGGAACTTCAGCTTAAAGATCTTGAAACAGCTGAAAAGAAGCTTGATAAAGTAAAGAGAGCTGCGAAAACGGGAAATAAAGAGGCCCAGAAGGAAGAAGCTGCCCTTTTAAAGGTAAAGGCAGGCCTGGAAGCCGGAATTTCTGTGAGGGCAATTGAGCTAACCGAAGAAGAAAGAAATGAATTTATAGTTCCTTTACAATTCATTACAGACAAGCCGGTAATGTATGTGTGTAATGTAGATGAAGGTGCCGCCGTAGAAGGAAATGCGCACGTGGAAAGAGTTAGAGAGGCTGTAAAAGATGAAAATGCTGAGGTACTCGTACTGGCTGTAGGTACAGAAGCAGATATTACTGAACTTGAGGATTTTGAGGAAAGACAGATGTTTCTTCAGGATATTGGATTGGACGAACCCGGTTCTGCGAAGCTAATTCGTGGCGCCTATGAATTACTTGATCTGCAAACCTATTTTACGGCCGGAGTAAAAGAGGTTAGAGCCTGGACCATCCCTGTTGGCGCATCTGCTCCACAGGCCGCTGGAGTAATCCATACCGATTTTGAAAAAGGATTTATCAGGGCAGAAGTGATCAATTATGATGATTATGTAAGCTATGGCAGTGAAGCTAAAGTAAAGGAAGCCGGAAAAATGCGGGTAGAAGGGAAGGATTATATCGTCAAGGATGGTGATGTTATGCATTTCCGTTTCAACGTTTAAATATCTATTTTAATTCTACATAGGTTTTAATTTATTTCTGGTTTTCAGGTAATTGCCTGATGGTTGCTCTTAATTAACATTTCTTCTAAAATCTTTGTTAATTACTTTAGGCTGGAACTGTTTCAGTTTTTTAGCTATTGCCTTATATTTAGGCCATAACTCCATGACTACTTATGAGCGAGAATACTAAATATACCGAAGATAATATTCGGTCATTAGACTGGAAAGAGCATATCCGTATGCGTCCCGGGATGTATATAGGGAAGCTGGGAGATGGTTCCAGTCAGGACGATGGGATCTATATTCTTTTAAAAGAGGTTATAGATAACAGTATTGATGAATTCGTAATGGGTGCAGGGAAGACCATTGAGATCTCTGTGCAGAATCAAAGGGTTATTGTACGCGACTTTGGTAGGGGTATACCTCTAGGGAAAGTAGTGGACGTTGTGTCTAAAATGAATACCGGTGGTAAATACGATACCAGGGCGTTCAAAAAGTCTGTAGGTCTAAATGGTGTTGGTACTAAAGCCGTAAATGCACTTTCTTCTTATTTTCGTGTGGAATCTTCCAGGGACTCCAAAAGTCATGCTGCAGAATTCGAACAGGGCGAGTTAAAAAATGAAGAACATCTGGAAGAGACTTCCCGCAGAAGAGGAACCAAGATTACATTTATTCCCGATGAGGTCATTTTCAAGAATTACAAGTTCAGGAATGAATACATCGAAAAGATGCTTAAAAATTATGTGTATCTCAACCCGGGATTAACCATAGTTTTTAACGGTGAAAAATTTTATTCTGAAAACGGCCTGAAAGATCTACTTGGCGATAGTATTCATGTAGATGATATGCTTTATCCAATTGTGCACCTTAAAGGTGAGGATATAGAAGTAGCTATCACCCATAGTAAATCCCAGTATAGTGAAGAGTACCATTCTTTTGTAAACGGACAAAATACCTCTCAGGGTGGGACACACCTGGCCGCATTCAGGGAAGCAGTAGTGAAAACCATAAGAGAATTCTACGGGAAGAATTACGAAGCCAGTGATATTAGGAAATCTATTGTTGCGGCTATCAGTATAAAAGTAATGGAACCGGTTTTTGAAAGTCAGACCAAGACCAAGCTGGGTTCTACAGATATGGGAGGCAAATTGCCAACGGTAAGAACCTATATCAATGATTTTGTCAAAAGGCATCTTGACAACTACCTGCATAAGAATACCGAAACAGCTGAAAATCTTCAGCGCAAGATTCTTCAGGCAGAAAGAGAGCGAAAAGATCTTTCGGGTATAAGAAAACTGGCTAAAGACAGGGCGAAAAAAGCCAGTCTTCATAATAAAAAATTAAGGGATTGTCGTGTGCATCTAGGCGATAGTAAGCACGAGCGATGTTTGGAAACAACCTTGTTTATCACTGAGGGTGATTCTGCGAGTGGTTCTATTACCAAAAGTAGAGATGTAGTTACCCAGGCCGTTTTCAGCCTTAAGGGTAAACCATTGAATAGTTACGGTCTTTCCAAAAAGATCGTATACGAAAATGAAGAATTTAATCTGCTTCAGGCTGCGCTGAATATTGAGGAATCTTTAGAAGATCTTAGGTATCATAATATCGTGATCGCGACTGATGCCGATGTGGATGGAATGCATATTCGTCTTTTATTGATCACCTTTTTCCTGCAGTTCTTCCCTGAACTTATTAAGGAAAATCACCTTTATATTCTGCAAACGCCATTATTCCGTGTTCGTAACAAAAAAGAGACTATTTATTGTTACAGCGAAATGGAACGTAAGCAGGCGATGGAGAAACTATCAGGCAAACCTGAGATCACCCGATTTAAGGGGTTAGGTGAAATTTCTCCAGATGAATTTGTTCACTTTATCGGTGAAGATATACGCC
Organism: Christiangramia sabulilitoris; assembly: GCF_007050985.1. Classification (GTDB taxonomy): domain Bacteria; phylum Bacteroidota; class Bacteroidia; order Flavobacteriales; family Flavobacteriaceae; genus Christiangramia; species Christiangramia sabulilitoris. The sequence continues at coordinate 331,774 of NZ_VHSF01000001.1, read as the reverse complement.
TGGATCCTGTTATGCTGGATAAGGACAAGTCTATAGAAGAAATGCTAAGTTTCTATATGGGTAAGAATACACCAGACCGTCAGGAATTTATTATTGATAACCTAAAAGTTGAATTAGACCTGGTGGAAGACCTTGGAATATGAGATTTACCAATAGAAATGAGGTCAAGATAATACCATCCATTTATATTGTTCTGGTAGCGGTATTTGTGACCAACGTATTTGTGAATGTCGAGATCATGGCTTCCAGCTCTGAGCAGGAGATTGGGTTTAGTCATTTTATTCCGAATATCGTCACTTTATTATTGGGCTTATATGTGCACAGGATTGGCCAGGCCTTTGATTTTGACAGCGATGGAGAAACCTTGAACTTCAAGAACAACGGGGTCTTTTTTTCCAAGTTCATGGAATACCGGGTTAAGAAGGCTGAATTTCCAAAGCGAAAACTGGGAAAGTTCAAATTCGTGGATATTGGTATTTATTCGGCTTTGACTATCTACATTAGTTCTAAAAGAAAACGAGGTTATAGAAAATATACTTTTAATACCACATTTTTAACCAATAAAAAGAAGAAGGGAATGGTGGACTCTTTGCGAAAAGTATTGGAAACCACTCCTAAACCTACTGCCTAATGGAAGAAAACCAAGAAGGAACTCAGGAAGAGCAGTTCGAAAATAAAGAAGAACTTATAAAGGTAACCGGCATGTATAAAGACTGGTTCCTGGATTATGCTTCATACGTGATCCTGGAACGGGCGGTACCTGCGATCGAAGACGGCTTTAAGCCTGTACAGCGCCGGATCATGCATTCTATGAAAGATCTTGATGACGGCCGATATAATAAAGTTGCAAATATCGTAGGTCATACCATGCAGTATCACCCACATGGGGATGCCAGTATTGGTGATGCCATGGTCCAGATTGGCCAAAAGGATATTCTTATAGATACCCAGGGAAACTGGGGTAATATCCTTACCGGTGACCGGGCGGCTGCCCCTCGTTATATCGAGGCAAGGCTTTCTAAATTCGCCTTGGAAGTTCTTTTTAGTCCTAAACTTACAGAATGGCAGTTATCATATGACGGTAGAAAAAAAGAGCCGGTAAACCTGCCGGTAAAATTCCCTATGCTTCTGGCCCAGGGAGCCGAAGGGATCGCGGTAGGATTGAGTACCAGGTTTCTTCCGCATAATTTTAATGAACTTATAGATGCTTCAATTCAGCATTTAAGAGGTAAAAGTTTTAAGATTTTTCCTGATTTTCCTACCGGGGGAATCGCCGATGTTTCTAATTATAATGACGGGAAACGGGGTGGACGTGTAAGAATCAGAGCTAAGATTAATCAGCTGGATAAAAATACCCTGGTGATCAATGAGATCCCGTATGGTACAAATACTTCCACGCTTATAGATTCTATTCTTAAGGCCAATGAAAAAGGAAAGATCAAGATCAAAAAGATCGAGGATAACACCGCGGCAGAAGTAGAGATATTAATTCATTTGCCAAATAATATTTCACCAGATAAAACTATCGATGCCCTGTACGCTTTCACTCAGTGTGAAAATTCCCTGGCGCCACTTGGTTGTGTAATTATAGATCATAAGCCAATCTTCCTTGGGGTATCTGAGGTACTTCGAAGATCTACAGATCATACCCTGCACCTTTTGAAGCGTGAATTGGAGATCAAACTGGATGAACTTGAAGAGCAATGGCATTTTGCTTCTCTGGAAAGGATATTTATTGAAAATCGTATTTACCGGGATATTGAAGAAGAAGAAACCTGGGATGGAGTGATACAGGCGATCGATAAAGGTTTAAAACCTCACACCAAACATCTGAAGAGGGCTGTTACCGAAGAAGATATTGTTAGGTTGACCGAAATTCGTATTAAAAGGATTTCAAAATTCGATATAGACAAGGCTCAGCAGAAAATTGATGCGTTGGAAGATGAGATCGCTCAGGTAAAACATCATCTTGATAATCTGGTAGATTTCGCAGTAGATTATTTTAAGAAACTGAAGAAAGATTATGGTAACGGAAAAGAGAGAAAAACTGAGCTAAGATTATTTGAAGATATTGAAGCCACTAAAGTGGTGATTCGAAATACAAAATTATACGTCAACCGTGCTGAAGGTTTTGTAGGTACAGCTTTGAAAAAGGATGAATATGTTACCGATTGTTCAGATATTGATGATGTGATCTGCTTTACCGCAGATGGTAAGATGATGGTAACCAAAGTTGATTCCAAAACCTTTATTGGTAAGGATATTATTCATGTCGCTATTTTCAAGAAAAAAGATAAGCGCACCATATATAATATGGTTTACCGGGATGGTAAAGCTGGTAACACTTATATAAAAAGATTCGCAGTAACCTCGGTAACACGAGATCGTGAATATGATCTAACCCAGGGTAAAAAGGATTCAAAAGTTCTTTACTTCTCTGCCAATCCAAATGGAGAAGCAGAAGTAATTACGGTTCTTTTACGTCAGGTAGGCAGTATCCGTAAAGTGAAATTCGACCTGGATTTCGCCGATGTACTCATTAAGGGTCGAAATGTTAAGGGGAATATCGCTACAAAATATTCAGTAAAAAGAATAGAATTAAAAGAAGAGGGTGTTTCTACTTTAAAACCTCGCAGGATCTGGTTCGATGATACCGTAAAAAGATTGAATGTTGATGAAAGGGGAGAATTGCTGGGAGAATTCAAGGGTGAAGACCGATTATTGATCATAACCCAGGATGGAATTGTAAAAACCATTAAACCAGAATTAACTACAAGATTTGACGACGAGATCATAGTCCTGGAGAAATGGTCCAGGAACAAACCTATATCTGCGATCTATTGGGAGCCTGAGAAAGAGCGTTATTATGTTAAGCGTTTTTTAATTGAGCATCCAGATAAAGAGGAGAAGTTTATTGCAGATCATGAAGAATCCTTCCTTGAGATGGTTTCCACAGATTACTATCCAATGGCAGAAATTGTTTATACGAAGCCTAAAGGAAAGGAACGAAAGGAAAATGAGGAAGTGAACCTGGCAGAATTTATTGCAGTTAAGGGAATTAAAGCCCTGGGTAACCAGCTAACTTCAGAAAAGGTGAATCAGATCAATTTACTGGATCCATTGCCTTATGAGGTGGAAGATGAAAATGATGGAGTAGAGAGTGAAACTGGATCTGAAGAGAAGTCTGAGGCTAATGGTGAAGAGAAAAAGAATGGGAAATTGAAGACCCCAGAAAAAAATCAGAATCAGGATGAGCAACCATCATTATTTGACGAGTAATGGGTTTATTTAAAGAGTTCAAAGAGTTTGCCGTTAAAGGCAACATGATAGATATGGCCGTAGGTATCATAATTGGTACGGCCTTTAACAAGGTAGTAGATGTACTTGTAAAACAGGTGATCATGCCACCGTTAAGCCTGCTCACAGACGGAATAAGTTATTCTGAGCGTAAGATTGTGCTTCGTGACGCAGTGGGCGAAAAAGGAACCGAAAATTTTTCAGAGGAAGTCTCTGTGGGTTATGGTTTACTTATCGAAACTTTTATAGATTTCCTGGTTATAGGTTTTGTGGTCTTTATTGTTGTAAAGTTCATGAACCGTTTTCGTAATAAAGCTCAGGATCCTAAGAATACGAAAGTGGTAACACCAAAGGATATAGAATTACTTTCCAGTCTTAATGACAAAATGGAAGAGCAGAATAAATTACTTCGCGAGCGCCAGAATTAATTCCCGCTTACTTTTCTAACTTTTCCTTTCTCTTTCCTGGGATTTCCAACCTGCCCGTATTCGAAGGTATATCCTTCCTTGCTGGTGGTAAGTATTTTTATATGGATTGGTTTCTCTTCGGCCATTCCATCTGGGTTGATATTCTTCAGGATATACTCGCAGTCATTGATCCACCGTACCGAAGAGGTATCGGTCTTGCCCATGAATTGCTCAATTTCTATACTATCGTTCCTTATAAAGCGGGAGGTTAACAGCTCACCGTTAATAAAACTCTCAAATTCGTAGGTTCCCGTTCTAAAATCTTCGCAATTTCTTTCCGGACTGAAGCACGAGAAGAATGGTAAAAGGCAGAAAAACGCAGCTAATTTCTTCATACCGCAAAATAATTCAATTTAAGCGGAATAATCAATTTTCAAAGGCTTCAAAACTTCCATCTTTATAAAATATTACGATCCTCTGTATCTGTTTTCCGGACTTTGCTGAAGGGAAATTTGAAATCTGATCCACAGGATTTTTCTGTACCTTTTTTTCAACTGGAGCAGAAGAGATGGGTTGATCTTCAATTTTGGGTGGAACAGTTTCAGGAACTGATTCTTTAGTTGCCGGAAATTTCCCTTTCCCATTTAACAGCCAGTACAATTCAACTTCCGGAAAATTCTTCACCACCTTCATTACAAAATCCAGACTTGGTTTATTTCTACCAGATAAAATATGAGAAATAGAAGATCGTCCAACTTCAATATTATCGGCGAATGCAGCGGCCGAAAGATCGTAATAATCAAGGATCTTGTTAAGCCTTGAAGCAAACTTTTCTGTGTTTACCATTGTAACAAAATTTGGTTGTGAACTCTATTTACAAATGTAAATAATATTTACAAAACAACAATATTACATTTGTAAACAATTAAAAATACATTGAATGTATGGTTTATGTAAAAACATATAATAATCTAAAAAAGAATCAGTTAAGTTCAATTTTGAATTAGATAGGATTATTTCCTAGGCCCTGTGTTTATTACGCGGACTGAATGTTTACAAATGTTTACAACTATAAATAAGAACGCTGTTTACATTTGTAAAATATACATTGTTTAGTTTTGTAAACATGAAAAATACAGCGCTTAAAAATCTTTATTCTGAAGACATATATTTCCGGGTAAAATTCAAGCAAGCAACCGGTAGATATATTACCAATAAGCACCTTGACGAGTTCAGGAAAAATTTGTCTGCGAAATTTGAAATCGAAGTTTTAGGAAGCTCCGTCCAGGATAAGCCTATTTCAATGATCAGATTTGGAGAAGGTAAAATCAAAGTTTTAGCCTGGTCTCAAATGCACGGCAATGAAGGAACAACCACCAAAGCAATATTTGATCTTTTAAATTCTTTCCAATTAATAGAAAATGATCCTTTAATAGATAAGGTGTTACAAGCTTGTAGCTTCTTTATAATTCCTGTACTTAATCCTGATGGTGCAGAAGCTTATACGCGCATTAACGCCAATAAAGTGGATCTCAACCGGGACATGCAGAATTTAAGTCAGCCGGAGAGCCGTATTTTGATGAGCTTATACAGGAGGATCCAGCCCGATTATTGTTTAAACCTGCATGATCAACGTACAATTTTCAGTGCCGGCGAAAAGCCTAAACCGGCGACCCTGTCGTTTCTTACGCCATCGAAGGATAAAGATCGCAGTATAGACCCGGCCCGGAAGATCAGTATGTCATTGATTGCCGGTATAGCGGCAGATCTGAAAAAGGATTTAAATGAAGGTATAGGCAGGTATGATGATGGATTCAATATAAATTGTGCCGGGGACACCTTCCAGAGTTTATCTACTCCCACATTATTGTTTGAGGCCGGTCACTTTCCCGGTGATTACGAAAGGGAAAAAACCCGAGAGTATGTATTTAGAGCGCTCTTATCCTGTTTATATCAAATAGCATCGGGAATTAAAACCTCAAATTATCAGGATTATTTTGAAATTCCTGAAAATCGGGAGATGTTTAATGATGTGATAATAAGGAATGCCTTACTGGAGGATCGTGGGAAATGTGATATCGCGATTCAGTTCAAAGAAATGTTGACCGGAGATAAGGTAGAATTTGTGCCGGAAGTAGAAAGTATAGCTGCGGAAATTTCAAAATTTGGACATCGGGAAATTGATGCAGAGGGCCAGGAGGTTCTTTTGCCTGAAAATGCCAGATTAAACGAAAACGTTGTAGTTAATAAAATTATCATAAATAGTACGGAATTAGAGGTTAAATACGTGTAATTGTCAAAAAAATTGACAATAATTCAACGATTTTGTATTAATTTTGAACTTCATTAAAAAAAGAAGTTGAAAATGGCCAAGTTTAAATTAGACGAAACAGATCACCAGATCCTCGATATGCTTATCGAAAATACCAGAACTCCGTTCACAGATATTGCCAAGAAATTGTTGATCTCTGCTGGTACTGTCCATGTTAGAGTAAAGAAAATGGAAGAGGCCGGGATTATCATTGGGTCGTCTTTAACCCTGGATTATAAAAAACTGGGATATGCTTTTATCGCGTATGTTGGTGTTTTTCTGAAAAATACTTCCCAGACTAAATTTGTACTTGAAAGGATCAATGAAATACCTTTTGTAACCGTGGCCCATGTAACTACCGGAAAATTCAATGTATTCTGTAAGATTAGAGCGAAAAATACCCAGCATGCTAAGGATATTATTTTCCAGTTAGATGACATTGAAGGTGTTTACAGAACAGAAACAATGATTTCTCTAGAGGAAAGTATTAACGATAAAAAGCGATTGATGCATTCTATCTTCCAGGAAATGTAAACAGTCCTAAACTTATATTAAAGGCCCTTTATACTGTTAAGTTTAAAGGGTTTTTTTATAAATTTAAACGAATAGCTAACCTAATAGTTTAATATGCACAGAGAACCGAGATTAGATAGATTTAATGATAACGTACTCGCGAAATACCAAGTTTATAACAGCATTTTCCTAACCTTACCTTACGACGAAATAAAGAAAACAGGCGCCTTACTGCCGTTGTTTCAGGAAATTTGCGAAGAGGGTTTTGAGCAAAATCACAATCCTACCGAAATTGTAGAGAAATTTTTTAATAAATATGGAGAGGATCCAACCGAAGATGAGAAAGTGGATCTGCTTTTCAGGTTCATACAGTATATAGAGCGACAGGTAGTACTATTCGATGCTATAGAAGACGCTTCATTTTCCATTGTAAATAATATGGACGGTAGAGGTACTTTAAGGAGTGTAAAAGAAGAGGCAGAGGCCAAGCAGAAAGTGGAAGAATTAAAGGAATATCTACGTAGATTCAAGGTAAGGCCTACACTTACCGCTCATCCTACGCAGTTTTACCCCGGGACTGTACTGGGGATTATTACAGATCTGGACAAGGCCATTCGAAATAATGATCTGGTGCGAATCAAACAATTATTAGCCCAGTTAGGAAAAACTCCTTTCTTTAAAAAGGAAAAGCCTACTCCGTATGACGAGGCGGTTAACCTCATATGGTATTTCGAAAATGTGTTTTATCAAAGTGCCAGCAAAATTCATAATTACATTCAGCAGAATATATTTGATGGAGAAGAAGTAGGGAACCAGGTTATAAACCTAGGCTTCTGGCCGGGTGGTGACCGTGACGGGAATCCTTTTGTAACTACAGAAATAACCCTGAGAGTGGCAAAAAGATTACGAAGAACAGTGCTTCTTAATTATTATCGTGATGTCCGTGAATTGAAACGTAGTCTGACCTTTCGTGAGGTACACGAATTGATGACCGAGATAGAAAGAGGTCTTTACGATTCAGCAATATCCCGTTCAGGGAATATTAAACTACCACTTGAAGATTTAAAGCATAAACTTTACAAAATCAGGGAGATAATAATTGAAAAACACCAGTCTTTATTCCTGGATGAAGTTGATGATATGATCAATAAGGTTAATTTATTCGGGTATCATTTTGCGACGCTGGATATTAGGCAGGATTCGAGTATTCACCAGGAAGTTCTGGACGAGGTCAAAGGTTTAAAACCAGATCTAATCCCGGGAAATTTTAATGAGCTGGATGATGAAAAGAAGATCGAAATCCTGAGTAATATAAATACTAAGGTAGATCCAGATGATTTTGAAGAAGGTATGGGTAAAGCTACTCTATCTTCCATTTATGCTATGCAGGAAATTCAGGAAAAGAGTGGGGAGCAGGGTGCTAACAGGTATATTATTAGCAATTGCGGTAGTGTACAGGAAGTTTTGCAGCCTTTCGCATTCATAAGGATGACGGGTTGGGAGAAACCGAGTGTAGATGTAGTACCACTTTTTGAAACCGTTCCAGATCTACAGGCAGCTCACACTGTGATGGAGAAGTTATATAATAACCCTGTTTATAAAGAACATTTAGAGCGAAGAAGTAATAAGCAGACCATTATGCTTGGATTTAGTGACGGTACTAAAGATGGTGGGTATTTGATGGCTAACTGGAGTATTTTCAAAGCTAAAGAAGCGCTAACCAAAGTATCCAGGGAATATGGCATTAAAGTGGTCTTTTTTGACGGTAGAGGAGGACCGCCGGCACGAGGTGGCGGGAAAACCCACCAGTTTTATGCCTCTTTAGGGCCTACTATAGAGAATGAAGAAATCCAGCTTACCGTGCAGGGTCAAACCATAAGTTCTAATTTTGGAACCAAGGATTCCTGTACTTATAACCTTGAACAATTATTAAGCTCAGGTGTTTCCAATGAGATCTTTAGTAACGGTAAAAACGAGCTTAAGGATGAAGACAGGCAAACGATGACCGAGCTGGCAGAGATTAGTTATGAAACCTACACTAATTTTAAAAAGCATCCCCGGTTTATTCCCTACCTTGAAAAAATGAGTACTTTAAAGTATTATGCTAAAACGAATATTGGAAGCAGGCCTTCCAAGCGAAACAAATCGGCCGAATTAAACCTCTCAGACCTGCGTGCCATTCCATTTGTAGGAAGCTGGAGCCAGTTGAAACAAAATGTCCCTGGATTTTTTGGAGTAGGTACGGCCATGGAAAAACTGGATAAGGACGGTAATTTCGATAAGGTTCAGCAATTATATAATAATTCAGAGTTTTTCAGAACTTTACTGGAAAATAGCATGATGAGCCTTACCAAGTCTTTCTTCCCACTTACGGCATATATGAAAGACGATGAAGAATTCGGCGAATTCTGGCAGCTGATCTATGAAGAGTTTGAAAGATCTAAAAAAATGTTGCTTAAGGTAACCGGATATAAAAAATTAATGCAGAATCAGCCCGCAGGTAAAGCTTCCATAGAGGCGCGAGAAAGAATAGTATTACCGCTGCTAACTATCCAGCAACATGCTCTACGCACTATTCAGGAGCTAAACAGACAGGGCTCAGGAGTAAATGAGAAGCTGGAGGTTTATGAGAAGATTGTTACCCGTTCTCTATATGGAAATATTAATGCAAGTAGAAATTCAGCTTAAATGAAGAAGTCTCAGTTAACCCATGGTGAATTTGGAGAATTTTACTCTGGATACATTAATAGAATAGATGCGGACGCCGAGTTAATTAATAGTCTGGAAAAAAATACAGAAGTTATGCTGGAGTTCTTCAAGGGCATTCCTTCAGAGAAATGGAACTACAGATACGAGCCTGAAAAATGGACAATATTGGATATGGTGCAGCATATCATTGATACAGAAAGGATCTTCCAGTTTCGGGCCTTATGTTTTGCTCGGAATGAACAAAAGTCCCTTCCCGGGTTTGACCATGATTTATATGTGCTGAATTCAGCCAGTGAAAATCGTTCGGTTCCAGATTTAATTGAAGAATTTGATACTGTACGAAGATCGGGGTTATATCTTTATAAAAGTTTTTCAGAGGATATGCTGAAAATGACTGGTAGCATGAATGATGTGAATGCATCCCCGAGAGCTATTGGATTTATTATGATTGGTCATGCCTTGCATCATAAAGAAATTATTAGCAACCGGTATCTTTAATGTTGAGACGACTCAAAATATTTCTGAAATTATTAAAGAAGGCCTATATCAGCTGGGAAAAGAATGGAGCGTATGCCAGAAGCGCAACTATTGCTTATTATGCACTATTTTCACTGCCTTCACTGTTAATTATCATCGTTAGTATAGCGGGCTATTTTTTTGGTCGTGAAGCAGTACAGGGGCGTCTCACCGGGGAAATTTCCCAATTCATTGGAGAGGATACCGCTAATGCCGTGGAATCGATGATAGAAAATGCAGCTCTCACCCAGGACTCTACATGGACGGTTATCTTTGGATTTTCAATGTTGATATTTGGTGCCACAGGAGTCTTTTTCCAACTTAAGATCGCCATGAACAACATTTGGAATGTGGCAGCTAAGAAAACGAATCTAATGCGGCTAATCCTAGATCGGGTTATCTCCCTGGGTATGGTTTTCGTGTTAGGATTGTTGCTATTAATTGCCATGGTAGTGTCTGCTCTTTTACATATAGTATCAGAAAAAGTCGAGAATTTCTTCCCGGATGTTACAGAATTTATGGTGGATATCGCAAATTACCTGCTATCTTTTCTCATTATCACCACTCTTTTTGCGGCGATCTTTAAATTACTTCCAGATATTAAGATAAGGATCAGAACCACTTATGTTGGCGCAGCATTAACGTCTGTACTTTTCCTGATTGGCGAATCATTGATCAGTTTTTATTTTGGACAAAGTTCACCCGGCTCTGTATATGGAGGTGCTTCTTCTGTAGTACTTATTTTGCTTTGGGTATATTTCACATGTCTGATCTTATTTTTTGGAGCAGAATTCACCGTTCAATATGCTTTGGTAACTAAAGAAAAGGTAGTCCCAAACAGATTTGGAGAGCCTGCAATTTACCAGGAAATGGAAAAACTGGAGCAGCGAAAAATGGAGATCGAAGATGAAAAGCAGATCCTGGATAAATTAAAATCACATCTCGATTTTAACGAAAAAGAAGAAAATAAGGATAATTAACCCTCGACTTAATAAAGCTTTAACTCTCAAACCCTCAGTTTTAATAGGCTCTTAATACATTTTCTTTACTTCATCTGGTATCTTTGGGTGAACTAAAAATTTAAAATTAATTATGGAAAAGAGAATTGCGATTTTGGCCACAAATGGATTTGAAGAGAGTGAATTGGTCTCTCCGAAAGAAGCAATGGAGAAAGAAGGATTTAAAGTTGATATTGTAAGTTTAGAAAAAGGAAAGATCAAGTCCTGGGACAAGGATAACTGGGGAACAGATTTTGACGTTGATTATAGCCTGGATGAAGTATCTGCCAAGGATTATAATGCATTAGTACTACCGGGCGGAGTGATTAATCCAGATAAATTAAGACGTGAAGAATCTGCTCTTATTTTCGTTAGAGATTTCTTTAAACAAAGTAAACCTGTGGCAGCTATTTGTCACGCAGCATGGACATTAATAAGTGCAGATGTTGTGAAGGGTAGAACCATGACCTCATTTAATTCTATTAGGAAAGATGTTGAAAATGCAGGAGCACTTTGGGTAGATGAAGAAGTGGTGGTTGATGAAGCCTTTGTAACCAGTAGAAATCCAGACGACCTTCCGGCATTTAATGCTAAGGTTATAGAAGAGATCAAAGAAGGTAAGCATGAATTACAGCATGCCTAAATTCAATAATTTGATATAAATTAAAAAGGAGCGCAAAATGCGCTCCTTTTTTATGATTGAAATTTTCTATTTTTCATCGTCTTCTTCCTCAACTTCTTCTGCCTTTTCTGGAATGTCTACAATTGGATCGTTAAATTCTGAATCATCATAATCGTCTTCATCAAAATTTGCCATGGTATTCTCTAGGCGGGTACTCACCTTTACCAGATATACCGTGTCATCGGTTCGTACTTCAACAGCATCTACAGTCTCGTTTTTCGCATTCTTGAATGAGATAACCTGGTCGTCATCATAGCCATCAGGATATTTCTCTACTAACAGCCCAAGAATTTCGGGAGTAAGTTTTTTATAATCTACGATTACCCTTTTCATATTGTAATTGGTTTATGCAAGTATAAATAAAAAATCAAGTTATATACAAAACATAATTCTTAATTATTTTAATTTTTAATGTATTAATAATCAATTGCTTAAATAATAATCAAATGCCTTATTAATAACCTCGTCTGGTACAATTATGTCAATGCAAGGCTCTCCGATATCTTTCAAAAGGACAAAATTGATATTACCACGTTCATTCTTTTTATCAAATTTCATCAGCTCCTTTATTTGTTCAATTTCTTCAATAGAAAAATCTTCCTTACCATACATTTCCTTGATCACTTTATTAATATGCTGAAGCTTAGACTCCGGAAAATTTTGAAGTTGAACTGAAATAAAAGTTTCAATGATCATTCCTGCCGCGATGGCCTCACCGTGCAATAATTTATTGCGTTGTTCATGTTTCAAACAATAAGATTCAATGGCGTGACCTATAGTATGCCCGTAATTAAGGGTTTTTCGTTGATTTTTCTCGAATGGATCCTGCTTTACTATGGTGGCTTTAATATTTACTGAGTCCTGGATGATGTCATCCAGATCTGAAAGATTCAACCCGGCTAGATTAGTTACTTTCTTCCAGTATTCTTCACTGGCGATCAATCCATGTTTGAGAATCTCTGCAAGTCCGCTTCTCATTTCCTGAGCTGACAGGGTTTCAAGAAAACTGGAGTCTATTATAACCATCTCAGGTTGGATAATGACCCCAATCTGATTTTTGAGATTGCCCAGGTCTACTCCGGTTTTACCTCCAACCGAAGCATCAACCATGGATAGCAGAGTAGTGGGGACATTTATAAATTGAATTCCCCTTTTAAAGGTAGAGGCCACAAATCCGCCAAGGTCTGTAACCACCCCGCCACCAAGATTAATCACCAGGCTTTTGCGGTCTGCTCCCAGTTCTGAGAGTACATTCCATACTCCTTCACATGTTTGAAGATTTTTGAATTCTTCACCGGCTTCGATCTCAATTACTTCAGTCGAAATATCGTTAGATAATTTCTGGAGAAATTTTGAGAGACAGTACTCGTGAGTATTGCTGTCTACCAGGATAAAGATCATAGATGGTTTTTCTGAATCCAGAAAATCGTTCAGTTTTTTGAAGCCATTTTCAGCATAATATACCGGATTCAAAGAAGCCTGTAAATCGTTCATTTTATTAGGATTTATGCGGGGGAAATTAATTAGAATTTATGAATTAAATCAACTTCAATAATTATATTTGCTCGATTAATAGCGCATAATGATAAGAAAAAAGATATTCAATAATACTAAATCGGCTTTCAAATTAAAATCTAATACAGATCTTGACCGGGCGATATTCCTGTTTAGCATGATGAACCGCCCAACCCTTGTGAAAGCTGGTACAGCCCTCACTAAATTGTCACTCAAACTTCATCTTCCCGTAGAGACCCTGATCAAAAAAACCATTTTTGAGCAATTTTGTGGTGGAGTAACCGAGGAAGATTGTAAACCGGTGACCAGAGAGATGTACAATGAAAATTTACATAGTATTCTTGATTATTCTGTAGAAGGTAAGGAGACCGAAGAGGAGTTTGATGCAGCGATGCGCAAAAAGCTGAGTCTTATCGAATATGCCCAGGGCAAGGAAGAGATTCCCTTTGCCATGTTTAAGCCTACCGGAATAGGCAGGTTCGAAATATGGGAAAAGGTTAGTGAAAAGATCAATCTGAGTGAAGAAGAAAAAGCAGAGTGGGAGCGAATCAAGAAAAGGGTAGATACCTTATGCAGTAAAGCTTTCGAATTAAATGTAAGATTATATGCTGACGGGGAAGAGACCTGGATGCAAACTGCTGCTGATGATCTCATGGAAGAGATGATGAAAAAATACAATACTAAAGAAAAAGTATTGATTTATAATACCCTGCAATGTTACCGTTGGGATCGTTTAGATTATTTAAAAGGCTTGCATGAAAGAGCCAAAAAAGATGGTTTTAAGATTGGTGCTAAGATCGTTAGGGGAGCTTACATGGAAAAGGAAAATGCCCGCGCCAAGAAACTCGGCTATCCATCACCTATTTGCGAAAGCAAAGAAGCTACAGACGTAAATTTTAATAGTACCTTATCTTTTTGTTTGAATCATCTTGATAAGATTTCAGTATTTATTGGTACTCATAACGAAGTAAGTAGTTACCTGGGTCTTCAGATCATCGAGGATAAAGGTTTATCTATTGATGATGAACGCATCTGGTTCAGTCAGCTTTATGGTATGAGTGATCACATTAGCTACAATCTTGCCAAGAAAGGATATAATGCCGTAAAACTGGTGCCATTTGGTCCCGTGCGAGATGTGGTTCCTTATCTTTTGAGAAGGGCTCAGGAAAATACTTCTGTCAAAGGCCAGACCGGTCGTGAACTTTCACTTTTAAGGGAAGAAAAGAAAAGGCGAAAGGGAGATCCATCTACCAAACACCACCGGGAATAAAAAACGTATGCGCTTTTTAGCAAAATTTATCTTTTATAAAGTACTCGGGTGGAAGCTGGAAAGCAATTTTGATCCCGCTGTAAAAAAATGCGTGGTTATTGTAGCGCCTCATACCAGTTCCTTCGATTTTTTAATAGGCTTGCTGGTAAGAAAGATAATGCAGGTTCAATTCAATTTCGTAGGTAAAAAGGAATTATTTAAACCTCCCTTTGGCTGGTATTTCAAAATGGTTGGCGGTTCACCCATAGACCGTTCCGGGAACAGGAATAAAGTTGAAGCTATTGCCCAGATCTTTAATGAGAAGGAGGTGTTCAGGTTGGCCATGTCGCCGGAAGGCACGAGGCAGAAGACAGATAAGTGGAGAACCGGTTTTTACTATATTGCTCTCAAGGCAGGAGTTCCTATAACCAGGGTTTCCTTTGATTATGGTACCAAGAAAGTGAAAATCTCCGAAGCCTACTGGCCATCCGGAGATTTTGAAAAAGATTATACTGAAATTTTTAGTTATTATGATGGTGTTCAGGGTAAGATCCCTGAAAATTTCTGATCATTCTTCGGTTTCTTCAGAGGATTCCATGGTGTGATATACATTTTGTACATCATCATCTTCCTCCAGTTTTTCCAGTAATTTTTCCACATCTGCAGTTTGTTCTGCATTTAGACTTTTCGTTACCTGAGGGATTCTTTCAAATCCAGAAGAAATGATCTCGATCTCACGGTTTTCCAATTCCTTCTGAATGGCACCAAAGTATTCAAACGGCGCATAGATGTGAATTCCATCTTCATCTTTAAATACTTCTTCAGCCCCGAAATCTATTAATTCCAGTTCCAGTTCTTCGGGATCCAGTCCTTCAGCATTGATAGTGAAGTTGCAGGTATGATCAAACATAAACTCAACAGAACCCGAAGTTCCCAGGTTTCCGTCGCATTTATTAAAATGGGAGCGAATGTTTGCGACCGTCCTGTTATTATTATCTGTCGCGGTTTCTACCAATATTGCGATTCCGTGAGGTGCATACCCTTCAAACAACACGATCTTATAATCTCCCTGGGATTTATCTGAAGCCCGCTTAATCGCACGTTCAATATTATCCTTAGGCATATTGACGCTCTTGGCATTCTGTATTACCGCACGCAACTTGGCATTTGTTTCAGGATCTGGGCCACCTTCTTTAACAGCCATTACAATATCTTTACCAATCCTGGTAAATGCTTTGGCCATTGCAGACCAGCGTTTCATTTTACGTGCTTTTCGAAATTCGAATGCTCTTCCCATGGTAGATTAAAAATTAGGTTCGGGCAAAAATATAAAAAAAGCTCCTAATTTACATGGTAAAATCAGGAGCTATGGATTCATTCGGCTTTAATTAACCGGTAGATTCAATTATATCTTCGATAGTTCGTGCCAGTTTAAAATCTTTCTCCGTTACCCCATCTGCATCGTGAGTGGAAAGAGATATTTCCAGTTGATTATAGACATTCCCCCAATTGGGATGATGTTGCTGTGCTTCAGCTTCAAAGGCGATCCTGGTCATCACGGTAAAGGCCTCTTTAAAATTCTCAAATTGAAATGAAGTGTGAATTGCTCCTTTAGCATAAGTCCACCCATCAAAGTCATTTAGTTTATCATGAATCTCGTCTTCGGTTAGTTTTTTCATTGCTTTAAACTTTTTGGTTCTATCTAAAGTTAGAAATTAAGCACTGAAATGATAACCAATACTCCTTCTTTATTATAAGATTAACAGCTATTGCCTTGCTGAAGCCTCTACAACCTGACTTATCGTGATCTGAAGGTTCTTGGGAAGTTTGTTGTCTTTAGGTAATACGGCCAGAAACCGGTCATAATTGGAATCATATACATTCTTGAAGAGCGGATTTTCGTAACCTAATTCTTCACAAATGTCGGCGATAAAATCCCGTTGGTGAACCAGGTCTGTACTACCCAGGTGAAAAACTCCCTTACGGTTGCGGTTTATAATATAGTGTAGTTGTTGTGTCACCTTCAAAATCTCGGTAGCATTGATTACCACGTTGGGAAAAACTTCCAGTGGCTCTCCCAGGTCTATTATTGTTTTCAATTGTTTGACCCTGGGCGAAGAATTTCCAAATACCATGGGTAGTCTAACAATATTATAATTGTGATTGGGTAGTCTTAATAAGGCGTTTTCAATCTTTATTTTGAACCGGCCATACACACTCTGGCTTAAGGTTTTATCATATTCATAGGAAGGGAAGTTGGTAAATGCATCAAATACATTAGCCGAACTAATAAAGATCAATTTAGAGTTATACTTGAGAATATGATTAATAACCCCAAAATGGGTAATGATCTGCGCATCAAAATCCCCTCTTAAAGCAGATACAATGACATCAGGTCTTAGATTTTCCAGTAGGATCTCAATATTTTCAGTATCCATATCAAATTGATGGAACTGGTGATTCTGCTCAAAAAAATCATTTTCAGAATAGTAGGTGCCGTGAGTATCAAAATAGGAGCACAGCTCTTTATACAAGGCATTGCCTATAAATCCGCTGGCTCCTAAAATGAGTATACGTTTCAAATAGTTTTAGCCTTTGTAGAAGGGCAACTTCACCTGCGTTGCAGGAACTGTCTTTTTGCGTATCTGGATTAAGATCTTATTTCCAACACCTGCAATTTTAGTGGGTACATATCCCATCCCAATACCTTTTTCAAGGCTTGGGGACATAGTACCCGAAGTCACTATTCCAATTTTATTTCCCTCCTCGTTCACGATATCATACCCCTGACGCGGGATTCCTCTTTCATCCAGCTCAAAAGCGACTAATTTTCGCTTAGGTCCGTTCTCTTTCTGTTTTTTAAGTTCTTCGCTGTTTATAAAATCTTTAGTGAATTTAGTTATCCAGCCAAGGCCTGCCTCTATAGGTGAGGTAGTGTCATCAATATCATTGCCATAAAGACAATAACCCATCTCAAGTCTCAAAGTGTCTCTGGCAGCTAAACCAATCGGCTTTATACCGAAGTCTCTACCTGCTTTCATCACGGCATCCCAGATCTTTTCAGCATCCTCATTTTTGAAATATATTTCAAATCCGCCGCTGCCGGTATAGCCGGTTGCAGATACGATCACTTTATCAACCCCTGCAAATTCTCCTACTTCAAAGGTGTAGAATTTCATATTGGCCAGGTCAATACTGGTCAACGACTGCATTGCCTCTGCAGCCTTAGGTCCCTGGATAGCCAGTAAAGACATTTCGTCGCTCATATCTCGCATGGTAGCATCCATGGTATTATGATGCGATATCCAGTTCCAGTCTTTTTCTATATTAGAAGCGTTCACTACTAACAGGTACTTTTCAGCATTTATCCTGTATATAATAAGATCATCAACAATACCGCCATCTTCATTAGGCATACATGAATATTGTGCTTTCCCGTCCACTAACTTAGAGGCATCATTTGAACTGATCTTCTGAATAAGTTCTAAAGCATTTTCTCCAGAAATAAGAAATTCACCCATATGAGAAACATCAAATACACCTAGGTCTTTCCGAACCGTTTCATGTTCAATATTTACGCCCTCGTAAGATACAGGCATGTTGAAACCGGCGAAAGGAACCATTTTTGCGTTTAGTTCCTGATGCTTTTTAGATAGAGCTATTTCTTTCATTATCTTCAAAAATTTGGGCAAATTTATTCAATTCGCTTAGAATACAATATTTATTTAGGCTTTTTATAGATTTATATTTCTTTTGAATTCTTAAGTTTATAAGAGCATAGATTCAGAATTACAGGAACATGAAAATACTCACAGCTAAGCAACTTGCTAATGCAGATAAAGTGACCTTGGAAAAGCAGGATATAACCTCTGAAGAATTGATGGAAAGAGCTGCAACCCTGGTTTTTAATGAAATTCATAACAGGTTGCAGGGCGCACCTATACCTATTAAAATTTTCTGTGGGATAGGAAATAATGGAGGTGATGGTCTTGTTATAGCCCGGCATTTAATTCAACATGGTTATCATGTTACTGTTTTCGTAGTGAATTACAGTGATAAGAGATCTGATGATTTTCTGGCTAATTATGATAAGCTAAAGGAAGTCACCCGTGACTGGCCGCAATTGATAAAAAAAACTGATGATTTTCCAGAAATTAACACTGGTGACTTTGTGATCGATGCCATGTTCGGGATTGGTTTAAACCGGCCTATTAAAGGCTGGCTGGCAGATCTGGTTGAATTAATAAATAAATCCCAGGCCTTTATTTTAGCTATAGATATGCCCAGTGGATTATTTTCAGACAAAATTCCCGGTAATGATGCGGCAGTAATTAAAGCTAATTTCACTTTAAGCTTCCAGGCGCCAAAATTGGTTTTTTTCTTACCGGAAACTATGGATTACGTAGGAGATCTTCAGATCCTGGATATAGGATTAGATCGGGAATTCCTGTCAAATATTCAGTCTAAAGTTTACCTGGTAGGGCAGGAGGAAGCTTTAAGTTTATATAAACCACGTAAAGCGAACTCCCATAAAGGTGATTATGGTCATGCCCTGATCGTTGGGGGAAGTTATGGTAAAATTGGCAGCGTCCTACTCACCGCAACCAGTGCATTGAAAACCGGGAGTGGCCTCTGCAGTTTATATATTCCAAAATGTGGTTATCACGCTCTGCAGACGGGATTACCGGAGGCAATGGTCCTCACCGATGAAGGGGAGGAATTATTAAGCAGCTTTCCTGCAGACTTTACTTCAGATGTGGTGTGCTTTGGAATGGGTGCCGGAACTGCAAATGAGACTGTAGAAGCTCTCAGGGAACTTTTGGAGAATACCAATTCACCGATGGTTATAGATGCAGATGGCTTGAATATATTATCTAAAAACCGTGACCTGTTGAATTTGCTGCCGAAGAATTCTGTGCTTACCCCGCACCCCGGCGAGCTTAAGAGGTTAATTGGGGATTGGGCAGATGATTTTGATAAACTGGAGAAAGTCAGGGATTTTAGCAGGAAGTACGGTCTGACGATAGTAGTTAAGGGAGCGCATAGTTTTACCATAGACCGGGAAGAAACTTATATTAATAATTCCGGAAATCCTGGGATGGCCACGGCCGGAAGTGGCGATGTATTATCTGGGGTAATTGCTTCTTTGATTGGCCAGGGCTATGAACCGGTTTCAGCAGCCGTTCTGGGGGTTTTTCTTCACGGCTCAGCCGGTGATATTGCAGCCTCAAAAATTGGTTATGAAAGTGTGCTCGCGGGTGATATTGCTAAAAATATAGGAAAAGCGATTCGGGATCTTTTTCAGGAACCAGTGCACGATTCTGAAAAAAATTAAGAATTGTTGAATATTTAATATTTTAAACCTCGAATTATTTGGAATCTTATTATCGAAGTAGGATTTTTGCAGACCTTAATTCTCTAATTAGATAAAATGCAAAATCATCATTATATAAGTTCCGCAGTTTTAGATCTAGAACAGATACATGATATTCTAACCAATGATAAAAAACTGGCTTTAAGTGATGAGTCACGGGTAAATATTCAAAAATCCCGGGAATACCTTAACAAAAAGATCAGGGATAATGATGCTCCGGTTTATGGCATTAATACCGGGTTTGGCGCACTTTGCAACGTGAAGATTACTTCAGAAAAGCTTACCGAGTTGCAGGAAAACCTGGTAAGGTCACACGCATGTGGTACAGGGGATAAAGTGGCGAAACCTGTGATAAGGTTGATGCTTCTGTTAAAAATTCAGTCGTTAAGTTATGGGAATTCAGGGGTAGCTTTGGCTACAGTAGAACGACTTATAGAACTCTACAATCAGGATATCTTACCGGTTATTTATGAGCAGGGTTCACTGGGAGCGTCAGGAGATCTAGCACCTCTTGCGCACCTGGCATTGCCTTTAATTGGTGATGGAGAAGTTTATTATGACAATTCAATAATTTCTGGAGAAGAACTTTTGAGAAAACTCAACTGGCAACCTGTAAAATTACAAAGTAAAGAGGGGCTTGCTCTTCTTAACGGCACACAATTTATGAGCGCGCATGCGGTCTACGCCTTGTTGCAAGCCTACAGGCTATCTTATATGGCAGATTTGATAGGTGCGATCTCTGTAGATGCTTTTGATTGCAATCTGTCTCCCTTTGATGAATTGGTTCACCTGGTAAGGCCTCACCGGGGACAGGTAAAAACTGCTGAAAGAATGAGGAATTTTTTGGAGGGCAGTGAAATTGCCGGTTCAGAAAAAGACAATGTTCAGGATCCTTATTCCTTCCGATGTATTCCTCAGGTTCATGGTGCAAGTAAAGATACTCTAACATTTGTGCGTAGAACGGTGAAAACTGAGATCAATTCAGTTACAGACAATCCTAATATTTTCATTGAAGCAGATAAGATCATTTCCGGGGGCAATTTCCATGGGCAACCATTGGCGCTTGGGCTGGATTATCTGGCTATAGCTCTGGCAGAACTTGCAAATATTTCTGAAAGAAGAACCTATCAGCTGGTTTCCGGCCTCAGGGGACTTCCAAATTTCCTGGTGGAAAATCCCGGCCTTAATAGCGGATTTATGATCCCTCAATATACCGCGGCTAGTATAGTTAGCCAGAATAAACAACTTGCGACCCCGGCATCTGTAGATTCTATCGTTTCATCAAATGGACAGGAAGATCACGTGAGCATGGGAGCTAACAGCGCAACCAAATTACTAAAGGTTGTAGAGAATTTAAATACGGTGCTTGCAATAGAATTGTTCAATGCTTCGCAAGCAATTCATTTCCGGGAACCGGCAAAGACTTCAGAAAAGTTGACCAAGGTTATTGATCAATTCAGGAATGAAGTACCTGTTTTAACTGAAGACAGAACTATGGCTCCTTATATCAAAAAAGCGAAAGCATTTATTAAAAACCTGGAAATTGAAAATTTTCTTGAAGAGTAAATATCAGTGATAAATAAAGTCATAAAAAAAGGCCACTTATTAAAGTGGCCTTTTTATTTATTAAATTATGGTTTAAGATTCCGTTTCCTCTACAGATTTCTCGATATCTATAGTAAGTTCTTTCTTCTCTTCATCCAGATCCATCTTTATCTTGTCACCTTCTTTAACCTTAGAATTAATTATTTCTTCGGCCAGTGCATCTTCGATATACTTCTGGATGGCACGGTTAAGAGGTCGGGCTCCATATTGTTTGTCGAAACCTTTTTCAGCGATAAAGTCTTTCGCTTTATCAGATAGGGTTAGATCGTATCCAAGACCATGTATTCTTTCAAATAACTTGGCCAGTTCGATGTCGATAATCTTATGAATATCTTCACGTTCCAGACTATTAAAAATAACTACATCATCTATCCTGTTAAGAAATTCAGGAGCGAATGCCTTTTTCAATGCGTTTTCGATCACACTTCTGGCATTATCGTCCACCTGTGATTTTTGTGCAGAAGTTCCAAATCCAACTCCCTGCCCAAAATCTTTAAGTTTTCTGGCTCCAATATTAGAGGTCATGATAATAATAGAATTTCTGAAGTCTATTTTTCTACCAAGACTATCGGTTAAATAACCGTCGTCTAATACCTGCAGTAACATGTTGAATACATCAGGATGAGCTTTTTCGACCTCATCAAGAAGAATAACAGCATACGGTTTTCTTCTAACTTTCTCAGTAAGTTGACCACCTTCTTCATAACCAACATATCCTGGAGGTGCACCAATCAAACGTGACACGGCGAACTTCTCCATATATTCGCTCATATCTATCCTGATAAGGGCGTCATCATTGTCGAATAGCTCACGTGCGAGAACTTTTGCTAACTGTGTTTTACCAACACCAGTTTGACCTAGGAATATAAATGATCCAATTGGTTTATTAGGATCTTTAAGTCCAGCCCGGTTACGCTGAATGGCTTTTACAACTTTGCCAACAGCTTCATCCTGGCCAATTACCTTTCCTTTTATTACTGAAGGAAGTTCCACCAGCTTATTGCTTTCAGTTTGTGCGATCCTATTCACAGGAATACCTGTCATCATGGATACCACATCTGCAACACTGTCTTCAGAAACTATTTCTTTGTGCTTCTTGGATTCTTCTTCCCATTTTTCCTGAGCAATTCCAAGTTCCTTTTCAAGATTCTTTTCATCATCCCTTAATTTGGCAGCTTCTTCATATTTCTGCTTTTTAACCACAGAGTTCTTGCTTTCGCGAACTTCTTCCAGCTTCCTTTCCAGTTCAAGAATCTGCTTAGGGACATCGATATTGGTAATATGAACCCTTGATCCAGATTCGTCTAAAGCATCTATCGCTTTATCTGGCAGGAATCTATCTGTCATGTAGCGATTGGTAAGCGTTACACAAGCCTGGATAGCCTCATCTGTATATTGTACATTATGATGCTCCTCGTATTTATTCTTGATATTGTTAAGTATCTCAATTGTTTCCTCTACCGTGGTAGGTTCTACAATTACCTTTTGGAATCTTCTTTCCAGGGCTCCATCCTTCTCAATATACTGTCTGTATTCATCGAGGGTGGTTGCACCTATACATTGAATTTCTCCCCTAGCTAAAGCCGGCTTGAACATATTACTGGCATCCAGACTTCCTGTTGCACCTCCGGCACCTACAATCGTGTGGATCTCATCAATGAAAAGAATTATATCATCGTTCTTTTCCAACTCGTTCATCACCGCTTTCATTCTTTCTTCGAATTGACCGCGATATTTTGTACCTGCCACCAGGCTGGCCAGATCCAGTGTTACCACTCGTTTGTCAAAAAGAATTCTTGAAACTTTACGTTTAACAATTCTCAAAGCAAGACCTTCAGCAATGGCAGATTTACCAACACCGGGTTCTCCTATTAATAGCGGGTTATTCTTTTTACGTCTGCTTAATATCTGTGAAACACGTTCGATCTCTTTTTCACGGCCAACCACAGGATCCAGTTTATCTGCTTCAGCTAAAGCTGTTAGATCTCTTCCGAAGTTATCCAGAACAGGAGTCTTGGATTTCTTGGAAGTTTTACCTGTGCTTCCGCTACCACTAAATGGATTTTCCCTGGTAGCATCATCACCACCATCATCATCTGAAAATGATTCAGCAGACGGGCTATCAGAAAAATCATCTTCATCGCTGGCGATCATATATTTAAATTGATCTTTCACTCCGTCGTAATCTATTTTCAACTTGTTCAGCAATTTAGTTGTGGGATCGTTTTCGTTTCGCAAAATACACAGCAACAGGTGAGCGGTATTAATATTTGAACTCTGGAAAAGCTTTGCTTCCAGAAAAGTCGTTTTTAATGCTCTTTCTGCCTGTCTGGTAAGATGCAGGTTTCGCTTTTCGTTACTAATAGTAACGGTATTTGGGTTTGCGGGGCTTAATATTTCGACTTTACGTCTTAAATGACTTAGATCTACATCCAGTGCGTTCAATATATCTATAGCCTTGCCATCACCATCTCTAAGTAAACCAAGCATAAGATGCTCTGTCCCGATAAAATCGTGACCAAGTCTTAATGCTTCCTCCTTACTGTAAGCAATGACATCCTTTACTCTTGGTGAAAAATTATCATCCATTTTATCTTCCTTTCTCAAAATTTATTTTCACTCGAATAGGTTCAAAAACTGTACCTAATACGGGGTTAGTAGCTAATTGACAAAATTACTTTCAATTAACCAAGCGTAAAATAGTGAACTTATTAACCAAAACACAATAAAAATTTGTTAATAAAAAGAAGTCGTTCACAGTATAGGATGCGCTACAAAGAAGGATAAAATATGTAAATTGCCCCTTAGATTTTTTGAGATAAACTAAAATTTTAAGTATGGCTGAAGGAGAAAAGCTAATTCCTATCAACATTGAAGATGAAATGAAATCAGCCTACATCGATTACTCGATGTCGGTCATTGTGTCACGTGCGTTACCAGATGTGCGTGATGGTTTAAAGCCGGTTCACAGAAGAGTTTTGTTCGGTATGTACGAACTTGGAGTTCTTTCGAACCGGGCCTATAAAAAATCTGCGAGAATCGTAGGGGAAGTACTGGGTAAGTATCACCCACACGGGGATTCTTCTGTTTATGACACCATGGTTAGGATGGCCCAGCACTGGAGTATGAGGTATATGCTTGTGGATGGCCAGGGTAACTTTGGATCTGTTGATGGTGATAGCCCTGCAGCGATGCGTTATACTGAGGCGCGTATGCGTAAAATCAGTGAAGACATGCTTGCCGATCTTGATAAGGAAACGGTAGATACACAGCTTAACTTTGATGATTCCCTTAGCGAACCGGTAGTAATGCCTACACGGGTTCCAAACCTTTTAGTGAACGGAGCCAGTGGTATTGCTGTAGGTATGGCCACGAACATGCCTCCTCATAACCTTTCTGAAGTTATTGATGGTACGATTGCCTATATTGAAAATCACGATATTGAGATCGATGAGCTAATACAATTTATTAAGGCACCAGATTTTCCAACAGGAGGTATCATATATGGATATGATGGAGTAAAGGAAGCTTTTAAAACCGGGAGAGGCCGTATCGTAATGCGAGCGAAATCCCATATGGAAGAAATAAACGGCAGGGAATACCTTGTAGTTACTGAAATTCCATACCAGGTAAACAAGGCCGATATGATCAAGAAAACGGCCGACCTTGTCAACGATAAAAAGATTGAAGGTATAAGTCTTATCCGGGATGAATCAGATCGTAATGGT
The DNA here is from genome assembly GCF_007050985.1 of Christiangramia sabulilitoris. Classification (GTDB taxonomy): domain Bacteria; phylum Bacteroidota; class Bacteroidia; order Flavobacteriales; family Flavobacteriaceae; genus Christiangramia; species Christiangramia sabulilitoris. The sequence continues at coordinate 306,870 of NZ_VHSF01000001.1, read as the reverse complement.
ATGAGGATAGTATACCAGTTGAAGAGAGATGCTATTCCTAATATTGTACTTAACACCCTTTTTAAACATACGGCTTTACAGTCTTCCTTCAGTGTAAATAATATTGCTCTGGTAAATGGAAGACCGGAGATGCTGAATCTGAAAGACCTTATTTATCACTTTGTAGAGCACAGGCACGATGTAGTGGTTCGTCGTACAGAGTATGAACTAAGAAAAGCGAAAGAAAGAGCTCATATTCTTGAAGGTTTGATCATTGCATCAGATAATATAGATGAAGTGATTGCCTTGATAAGATCCTCTTCCAATGCTGACGAAGCCAGGACTAAATTGATGGAACGTTTTGAGCTTTCAGAAATTCAGGCCAAGGCGATTGTTGAAATGAGGTTGAGACAGCTTACCGGTCTTGAGCAGGATAAGTTAAGAGCTGAGTATGACGAAATATTAAAAACTATTGAAGATCTTGAAGATATTCTTGCTCGCAAAGAGCGTAGAATGGAAGTGATCAAAGAAGAGCTGGTTGAGATCAAGGAAAAATATGGTGATGAAAGACGTTCCCAGATAGAATACGCCGGAGGAGACCTTAGTATTGAGGATATGATCCCTGATGAAAAGGTGGTAATTACTATATCTCATGCCGGTTATATCAAAAGGACCTCACTTTCAGAATATAAAACCCAGAACAGGGGAGGAGTTGGACAAAAAGGCTCTAATACCAGGAACGAAGATTTTCTTGAGTATTTATTCGTAGGAACTAATCACCAGTATATGCTATTCTTTACACAGAATGGTAAATGTTACTGGATGAGGGTTTATGAAATTCCTGAGGGTAGTAAAGCCTCTAAAGGAAGGGCTATCCAAAACCTTATAAATATTGAGCCGGAAGATAAAGTGAATGCATTTATCTGTACCCAGGATCTAAAAGATGAGGATTATGTTAATGATCATTTCGTGATCATGGCAACTAAAAAAGGTCAGGTTAAGAAAACCAGACTGGAAAAATATTCCCGTCCAAGAACCAATGGTATCAATGCAATCTCTATTAAGGAAGGCGACGAACTGCTTGAAGCGAAACTTACCACAGGAAACAGCCAGGTAATGCTTGCGGTAAAGAGTGGTAAGGCTATACGCTTTGAAGAAAGCAAGACCAGGCCAATGGGTAGAAATGCATCCGGGGTTAGAGGGATTACCCTTGCCGATGATAATGATGAAGTGGTAGGAATGATTGCGGTAAATGATTTTGAATCTGATATCCTCGTAGTTTCTGAAAATGGATATGGAAAACGTTCGAGCCTGGAAGATTACAGAATCACCAACCGTGGAGGGAAAGGAGTTAAGACAATATCGGTTACTGAAAAAACAGGACAACTTGTCGCAATTAAAAACGTATCAGATGCAGATGATCTTATGATCATTAATAAATCTGGTATTGTGATAAGAATGGCAGTAGAAGATCTACGTGTTATGGGGCGTGCAACACAAGGAGTTAGACTAATTAATCTTAAAGGGAATGACGCTATTGCAGCAGTAGCCAAAGTTCTTCATGACGAAGATGATCTGGATAACATCGAGGATGCCGATAAGCCCGCAGGTGCCGAAGAACCGGCTAATGGCACAACTATTGCAGAAGATAGTGAAGAATAAAATTTAAAAACCAAAACAACGATGAAGACTAATATTTTGACAGCAGCTGCCGTGTCATTTCTAACTATGACCGCCGTTGCACAAAAAGATCAGGTAAAAAACGCTGAAGACGCACTGGAAGACGGTAATTATGCCGAGGCTAAAGCGCAATTAAAGATCGCTGAGCCAAATCTTGGAGAGCTTAATAGTAAGTGGACTGAGAATTTCTACTTATATAAAGGTAAAGCGTATATGGCTGATGGAACCAGTGCATCTGGTGAGGATCTTAAAACTGCCGCAGAAGCTTTTCAAAAAGCAGCAGAAATGGGTAGTGATGAGGCTAATGAAGCTTTGGCTTCCTTGAAAAACAATCTAATCCAGAGCGCTATAGCAGATCAGAATAGTCAGGATTATGCTGCGGCCGCAGATAAATTGTATACGAGTTATGAACTTAGTAAGCAAGACACGATTTATCTTTACTATGCTGCCAATAATATGGTACAGGCAAAGGAATATGATAAAGCCGTAGAATATCTTGAAACTCTTAATGAGTTGGATTATGATGGTTCTGGCAAAGCTTATACCGCTGTGAATATTGAAACTGGGGAAAGAGAAAACCTGGGTTCTCAGCAGCAAATGGATCTAATGGTAAAAACCAATCAATATAAAGAACCACAGGTTGAGGAAATTCCTTCTAAAAAAGGGGAAATTGCCCAGCTTATAGCGAGAATCTACATCAGCCAGGAGCAATATGACAAAGCTGTTTCTGCCATGGATAAAGCAAAAGCTACCAACCCGGACGATATTGGGTTATTGCAGGCTGAAGCTAATATGTACTATCAGATGGGAGAAAAGGATAAAGCAAGAGAAATCCTGGAAGAGGTTGCTGCAAAAGATCCTTCAGATCCGGCTACCTTTAACAACATTGGTTTAATGTATGCAGAGATCAATGATGAAGAAAAAGCTATCGAGTTTTACAAAAAGGCGTTAGAAAAAGATCCTGAATTTAACGAGGCCAGAGTAAACATGATTGCAGCGAAATTATCGGCTGAAAAAGCGATTATTGAAGAAATGAATAGCCTTGGTATGAGTAAGAAAGATAATGCACGTTATGATGAGCTTGATGCCCAAAGGAAGGAACTGTATAAAGAAGTTCTTCCAGACCTTGAAAAAGCGATGGAAGTAGATCCTGATAATATGAGCATCATTCAGACTGCCATGAATCTTTATTCTAATTTAGGTAACCAGGAGAAAGTAGAAGAACTAAAAGCTAAGATGTAATTAGTACAAAGCTTAATAAATAAAAAATCCCGCTGAATTTCAGCGGGATTTTTTATTTCTAAAAACCTGGTGATTAAATTATTTTTTTAATCACCCTGAGTTTATGTGTATGCCTTCGCAATTCTGAATTAAAGATTCCGGAATGGTCGATGCGATCCACACGAACCTTTCCGTCCACATGTATTATATAATTGTCCTTCATCATTATACCCACATGGTTAATAACACCATCATTATCATCGAAAAAAGCCAGATCTCCCGGTTCGCTCTCTTCGATAAAACTAAGAGCTTCACCCTGCTTCGCCTGCTCAGAGGCATTCCTCTTTATCCTAAATCCATTTAGTTTATAAACAGTCTGGGTAAAACCGCTGTTATCTATACCAAAAGGACTTTTACCACCCCAGATATGAGGTGAATTTAAATAAAGAATGGCCGTATCTATCAGGTTCTCTTTTTTTGAAGGGCATAGCCGGGTTCTTTCACCCTCATAAGCATGTCCTAAATTTCCAGCGAAATTCAGTACAGATCCAAGGGAAATAGGCATTAAAAGACCACTTTCGTCGGTTATGTATTCAATGAGATCTGAAGAAAGCTGAAGTTCACTCTCTTCCAGAGAATCATAATCAGCTTCTTCAATTTTTTTATACTGCTTTTTGTCTATCCAGGCCTCAAATCCATCAAATGAATTTCTGATCCTGCTCCAGTGAAGCCTGTCTTCCAGGATCTTGAAATGTTCGCCATATAATAACTGGGAAACCATTTCGCTTTCATGGGACGCAGATAACCTGAGCGGTACAATACTTAAATGGCAAATACCGTATTGCATTAATTTCTCTTATTCAATTTTAGGAATTACGTTCAATGACCATTGCAGAAGCACCTCCACCACCATTACAGATAGCAGCCGCACCTATTTTTGCGTCATTTTGTTCGAGAACGCTCAAAAGAGTTATTAGAATTCTAACTCCGCTACAGCCAAGAGGATGTCCAAGGGAAACAGCTCCACCATTTACATTCGTGTTGGAGTCGTTGAGTCCTAAAATTTTCATATTAGCCAGGCCAACTACCGCAAATGCTTCATTAAATTCAAAGAAATCCACTTCGTCCATTTTAATTCCTGCCTTTGCTATGGCTTTAGGCAGAGCTTTTGAAGGCGCGGTGGTAAACCATTTTGGCTCTGTTGCAGCATCGGCAAAACTTTTGATCGTGGCCAAAGGTTTAAGGCCAAGTTCTTCAGCTTTTTCTTTGCTCATTAAAACCACGGCTCCCGCTCCATCATTGATAGTAGAGGCATTTGCAGCTGTTACTGTCCCTTCCTTAGAAAAAGCAGGTCTTAGAGAGGCAATTTTGTCCATACGAATATTCTTGAACTCCTCGTCCTCCTTTATTACTATAGGGTCACCTTTTCTTTGTGGAACTTCAACCGGTACTACTTCATTATCAAATTTTCCATCTTTCCAGGCTTGAGCTGATCTTTCGTAAGACTGGATAGCGAATTTATCCTGATCTTCCCTGGAGAAATTATGTTCAGAAGCACAGAGGTCTGCACATACGCCCATGGCATTATGATCATAAGCATCTACTAGACCGTCTTTTTGCATTCCGTCTTCAAGAGTTGCAGGTCCAAACTTCTTTCCATTTCTCATATGTACATAATGCGGAATAAGGCTCATATTTTCCATCCCGCCGGCAACAACTATAGAGGTGTCTCCTAACATGATAGATTGTGCACCTTGCATAACGGCCTTCATACCGCTGGCACATACTTTATTTACTGTGGTACAGGGTACACTATCCGGGATCCCGGCACCTAGAGAAGCTTGTCGCGCAGGAGCCTGTCCAACCCCGGCCTGAACTACATTACCCATCAAAACCTCATCTACCATTTCTGGTTTCAGATTTATTTTATCTAATGCTCCTTTAATGGCAATAGATCCTAATTTTGTTGCGGGAATGCTTGATAAGCTACCCAGGAAACTCCCTATCGGAGTTCTCGCAGCGCTTACTATTACTACTTCTTTATTCATGGTTTAAGTTTAATTTATTCGAGTGTTGCGAAGTTAGTGATTTTATAAGGAATTAAATAACCTAAGCCCAGTCAGACCTATTTTTACTACATTTGAACATTACCTGAATCTATATGAGCGATTTCGTTAATAAGCTATACAAAAATCAGGCGCTTTTTTATAAAGTTTTCCTGTTTGTGCTTACCTCAGTATTAATCGTTTACCTGCTTCCGAAAGGCGGTAAATTTAAATACGACATTCCAAAAGGCAAACCGTGGCAGTATGAAAATCTTTATGCTCCATTTGATTTTGCCATTCTTAAAACCGATGAGGAAATTGCAGCCGAACGCCAGGATATAACGAGAACCCACATTCCTTATTATAATTTTAATACGGAAAAACCTGAAGTCGTTAAAAAGGATGCCCTGCAGGAAGTTCAAAACGTATTTGCAGACACAACGTTACAGGTTTATGAGACTATAATTGATGATTTTGTAGCCGAAACGGTAGACAGAATTTATGAGTTTGGCCTTCTTCAGGAAAGCGAACGCCTGGGGCCAGACCAGTTAGTATACTTGCTTAAAGGTAATGAAGCTTCAGAAATCGCCTATAAGCGAATTTTGAAACAAGGGGAGATAAGGAGTTTTATAAGTGATGAAATTACCGATGCGGGATTTTCATCATTTAAGACCGAATTGCTTGAGGTCTTCTTTAATTCCATAGAACCTAATGTAACTTTCAATAATCAACTTACCCAAAAAGAACTTCAAAGCAAGCTGAATAATATTTCCTATACCCGTGGTATCATAGAGCAGGGAAGCCGGATCATTGCCAAAGGAGAGGTTGTGGAAGGTAATAAATACAATATCCTGAGGTCGCTCAAGGCAGAATATGAATCCCAGGTGTGGAGTAAATCAAATTATAACTGGATCATAGTTGGGTATAGTACTTTGGTGGCACTTGCGCTCTTAATGCTTTTGCTGTTCATTAGAAAATACCGGAACACCATTTTCGAAAATAACGTTAAGGTTACGTTCATTTTTTTCAATATTATTTTTATGGTGATGCTAACCACCCTGGTGGTGAATTTTAATATTGATTATGTTTATGTAGTTCCTTTATGTATTCTGCCGCTCACCCTGAAAGCCTTTTTCGACGCCAGGCTGGGGTTGTTCACGCATGTTGTCACCGTATTGTTACTCGGTTTTATAGTTCCAAATAGTTACGAGTATATGTTCTTGCAGATCATCGCCGGGATCGTGACTATACTTACCGTTAGCGAATTATATAAAAGAGCAAACCTGTTCATTTCTGTGGGGCAGATCACTCTGGTATATATCATTGCCTATTTTGCATTTACGGTTATTCAGGAGGGGAATATAGATGATATGAAACCTGAGGTATTCCTGACCTTTTTACTGGGTGGACTGGCCACCTTATTTGTTCAGCCACTTATCTATGTCTATGAAAAGATCTTCGGGATGGTAAGTGATATGTCTTTACTGGAGCTTTCTGATACCAATTCGAGGCTGCTAAAAGAACTGGCTGAAAAAGCTCCAGGAACCTTTCATCATAGCCTTAATGTTGCCAATCTTGCTGAAGCAGCAGCTAACGAGATCAACGCCAATGCAATGCTGGCGAGGGTAGGGGCATTATATCATGATATTGGTAAAATGCAGAATCCTACTTATTTTACTGAAAATCAAACGACCTCGGTAAATTCTCATGATGAACTTGCACCCAGGGAAAGCGCACAGATTATTATAGATCATGTTATCACCGGTATTGAAATTGCCAAAAAAAATAATCTGCCAGACAGGGTTATAGATTTTATAAGAACGCATCACGGGACCAGTACTGTATACTACTTCTTCAAGAAAGAAAAAGAGGCTAATAAGGATGTTTCGCCAGAAGACTTCAGGTATCCCGGTCCTATCCCGTTTAGTAAGGAGACCGCGATTCTCATGATGTGTGACAGTGTAGAAGCAGCAAGTAAAAGTCTAAAGGAACCAACTTCTGTCCTTATTGATAATTTTGTAGAGAAGATCATCAATAAACAAATGGAGGAAGGTCAGTTCCTTAATTCTAACATAACTTTTAAAGAAATACAGATGGTCAAAAAGATCCTTAAACGCAAGCTTAAGAATATTTATCATCTGCGAATTGAATATCCGGAGTAATTAGTGTAAACCTATAATTTTATGCTCCTTGTCATTGAATTTGAAGGTTTCCCCAACTTTTTTACCTTTCATTTCCTGGTAGATGGGAGCGTCTGTTGATATAGCATATACCGTGCTTCCCTCATCCATTACAATTTTTCCCAACGCTGCAGATATGAAATAATAATTTTCATTGGTTTCTACGATACTTCCAAAATCAACCTGTTCTGTATAATGAGTTTTATCTATGCGGCTAAGTTTCTCCTTCATTTTTCTAGAGTTATCCAGGTATTCGGCATATTTTTCAAAATCCCCCAAAAGTTGACCTTTGGTATCATCTTCATCATAATCTGTATGCGCGTCATTATTTTCCATGGATTCTCTGATCTGTTCCATTTCGTTCTCATACTTTTCTATCTGCCTGTTCACTGTATCCAGGCATTTATAGTATAATTCTTCTTTATTCGCTACCATGATTTTTTCAATTTTTATTTAGAGAAATAAAATTAGTTAAGCATTATTTGCTTATCGAAGAATTAGGAAATATTTAATATCAATCTTCTTTATCCGTTATAGTCTTTGCAATTCCAAATTATAAGTCTGATTGCTTATAAATGTAATTTATAAGTTTTTAAGCTTATTTTTGTATATTTGGATATGATTGCAGTTATCTCAGCAGACCTACTTGCCTCTTCATCCTATCCACATGAGTTAATGGAGCGAGTTCTAGCATCTCTAAACAGGGAATTTGATTTCCTGAAACAAACTTCAGATACAGATCCTGGTTTTAGGATCTTTAGAGGTGATAGTTTTCAGGGAGTGGTACATGATCCTTCCATGGCTTTGCGCGTGGGAATGCAACTAAAAACAGCAATTAACCGTTTGCATTTAAAGCAAAGCGATACCAACAAGGCATTTAAGCGTGAAGCAGATTTAAGAATGGCGATTGGGATAGGCACTTACGATTTTAAACGGGAGTCTATATTGGAATCTAACGGTGAGGCATTTCAGTTTTCCGGGAGGACCCTGGACGAGATGAAAAAAGAAAATAGAAAGTTAAAGCTCAAAACTCCAGACACAGAAATTAATGAGGAATTTAATACCTCTTTTCACCTTTTTGATACGATCTCTGATAAATGGAGTACAGCTTCAGCCGAAGTAATATATTTTCTTTTAAAGGGTTTTAAGGAAACTGAAGTTGCAGACGAACTGGATATTAGCCAGTCTGCAGTAAATCAACGAAAAAAAGCGGCCGGTTGGGATGCAATCGAAGTCCTGTTAACTCGATATCAAAAGGTAATATCTACAAATTTCAAAAATGGATAATAGCGTACTTATTTTATTACAGTTAGTACTTGCCCATATAATTGCAGACTTCGTAATTCAACCTACCAAATGGGTAAGGGCGAAACGGAAATATAAAGCAAGGTCCAAATACCTTTATCTTCACGCTTTCCTTTCCGGATTGTTAACTTTCGTATTTCTAATGCGCCTTGATTGGTGGTATATCGCGGTCTTTATAGCAATTACTCATTTTTTTATAGATCTCTGGAAATTACAGTTTAAGCAGGACAACCTAAAATTGTTTATTTCAGATCAGGCTATGCATTTATTGATGATATTTTTAGCCTGGCTATATCTTACTTCAAATTTCTATCATGTCCTTCCATTCTTGAAAACGACAATGTCCTCAAGTGCTATCCTGGCGGTTATTACTGGTTATCTACTCATTATTTTTCCTGCCGGTTTTTTGATTGGAAAAGCGACCAAAAGATGGCAAAATGAAGTTGAGAATGATCTTCAGAAAAACAGTCTGGACGCTGCAGGAAGGTATATTGGAATCTTTGAAAGGATTCTCGTGCTAACTTTTATTCTTACCCTTAATTTTTCCGCAATCGGATTTTTAATTGCCGCAAAATCCATTCTTAGATTCAGCGACAAGTCTGAGACCGGTGCGAGAAAGCAAACGGAATATGTACTCATAGGAACACTAATGAGTTTTACGATCACCATAGCCATCGGGCTTTTAGTAAACCATATCGCGTTCTAAAAGCTGAATATTACTTTGCAATCGCTCTTTAACGATATTCATCATTCTTTTATTCAATGCTGATGAATTCTTGATATACCGCTCATATTCTTCTAGGGTGAACTGACCTATCATCATACCCTTTAAGCTATTCCTGAACTTAATATCCTTTTGTATAGTGTTAGCTATATATTTTAAACGGTTGTCCAGATTGAGCTCATAGAATTTATTCTTGTGCTTGGTAATATAATTTCGGAAAGCTGCCAATAATAATCCATCCTGTAGTTTGGCGATGGGTCGGAGGGTTTCGTTTTGAAAACGTTCATCTGGATTCATGTTTTCAGAAATTTTTGCGGAAGGGATCTCAGGCCTGAGCTCCTTTAGGTTAATATCTCTTGGGTTCATGGCGCGTATTGTTTCTTAAATTTAATTAATAAATGGCACACATTAACTGTGCCTAGATGAGACTTTTAAACCGGTTATAAACATTCTCGCGTTAAATCTGTCTTAATCGCCATTTTATCTCGTTTTCGTCTTATTATATTTAAAATAAAAGCTTAAGACGAATTAGATATGATAGAATCTATAAATCCATATACCGGGGAGGCTTTAGAAAAATTTAAAGAACTCACCAAAGCTGAAATCGAAACAGCACTAGAGAATGCACATAATAGATTTAAATCCTGGCGAAAGACCAGCTTTAAGGAACGGGCTGGATTAATGAAAAAAGCTGCCCGGGAGCTAAAGGATAATAAGGAAGAATATGCCAGAGATATTTCCCTGGAAATGGGTAAGCCTATTACCCAATCTATTGCTGAAATTGAAAAATGCGCCTGGGTCTGCGAGTATTATGCAGAAAATGCAGAAAAGCATTTATCACCTCGTAATATTAAAACCGATGCATCCAAAAGTTATGTTCGCTACGAACCAATTGGGGTAGTGCTCGCTGTGATGCCCTGGAACTATCCGTTCTGGCAGGTATTCAGATTTGCAGCACCCGCGCTAATGGCCGGGAATATTGGTGTCCTGAAACACGCCAGTAATGTGATGCGATCTGCCAACAACATCCAGAAAGTATTTGAAAGAGCTGGTTTTCCAGAATCCTGTTTTCAGAATCTGGTTCTAAGCAGTAGTAAAATTGAGGATATCATCAAAGACAAGCGCATAAAAGCGGTGACTCTTACCGGTAGTAAACCGGCAGGAGCAGCTGTAGCGTCCACCGCAAGTAATGAAATAAAAAAGTCTGTTCTGGAACTGGGAGGCAGTAATGCGTTATTGGTTTTTAAAGATGCAGATATTGCAGAAAGCGTTAAAACATGTGTGCAGGCGAGATTTCAGAATACCGGGCAAAGCTGTATTGCCGGTAAAAGATTAATTCTTCACGAAAGTATTGCTGAAGAATTTTTAGACCAATTCCTTCTCCAGGTGCGGGAATTGAAGAGCGGAGACCCGCTCGAAGAAGATACTTATATCGGTACACTGGCCAGGGTAGACCTTGCTGAAGACCTGGAGAAACAAATTAAGGAATCTGTAAAGGCAGGTGCTAAGATCGTCCTGGGTGGAAAAAGGGATGGTGCCTATATTGAACCAACCGTTCTAACCGGGGTAACCCCTGAGATGAGCATGTTTAAGGAGGAAACCTTTGGACCAGCCATAGGAGTGACCACATTTAAGACCAGCGAAGAAGCTATAGACCTGGTAAATCAATCAGACTTTGGATTAGGTGTTTCTGTATTTACCGAAAATCTGGATTTTGCAGAAAAGATTATTCCCGAATTTGAGGATGGGGCCGTTTTTGTAAATGAGCTGGTGAAAAGTGATCCCAGGCTGCCTTTTGGTGGTACCAAAATATCTGGTTATGGCAGAGAGCTCTCCGCAGACGGGATTCAAGAATTCGTGAATAAAAAGACCGTTTATTTTAAATGAAATTAAAATCTCCGGCTTTAGTAAACATTTAAAAAGGAAATTTTATGGGAAATAAAATATCTGTAACCGTTGATAGTGTTGTTTTTTGTAAAGTAAATAATACTTTCAAGGTTTTATTAATACAAAGAAAGAACGAACCATTCAAAGATATGTGGGCATTACCGGGAGGCTTTGTTGAAGTAGGTGAAGACCTTGAAACAGCTGCAAAACGTGAGTTGCTGGAGGAAACCGGGGTAGTGGTCCAATCTATGGAGCAGGTCCAGGCTTTTGGAAAACCAGGTCGCGACCCCAGAGGTCACACCATTTCGATTGCTTTTCTAAGCCGCATATTTAATGAAGAAGAGCTTGAACCTTCAGATGATGCTAAAGATGCTAAATGGATGGAAATTGAAAAACTCCCTGATGAAAAACTGGCATTTGATCATGATGAGATTATCAACGTAGCCCAGCAATTCCTATAATCGTATTTTTTCAAAATAATTATTTAGGAAATCGCAAATTAGCATTATGGTTTTCAGAATTTGATAAATCTATCTATCACATCTTGCAGATAGGACTTTTCTATTTAATTTCGAAAATAAAAAATGAGATTTCACACAAGAAAATGGATTAAACCACAGGATCTAAACCCTAACGGAACTCTGTTTGGCGGGAGATTGCTGGAATGGATAGATGAAGAATGTGCTTTATACAGCATAGTCCAGATTGAGAACCCCAAAACCGTTACCAAGTATATGAGTGAGATAGATTTTAGAAGTTCTGCTCACCAGGGTGACATTATTGAGATTGGCATAGAAGTTTTAAAATTTGGAAAGGCTTCACTGACCTTAAAATGTAAAGTGCGTAATAAAATGACCCATGAGACTATAATTACTATAGATAAAATAGTTATGGTTGGTCTGGATGAGACAGGAAAACCTAAGCCTCATGGAAAGACCGAGGTGGAGTTCGTGAAAGACAGACTCAAATAAATTATGCTTTATTTTTCCCATCCGGGATCCATCGGAGAGGAAAATCTTTCTCGTGACCATATAATTTAATCTCCTGGATATCTGCCGGCATATAATAACCATTGTCCTCCAAAGCTTCTTTCACATTTCTAACTACATTACCCTTAGTGATCAAAGCCTGCATTCTGAAATCCTTTGTATCTACCCAAAAAAATACTTTTAGGTTTACCGTACTGGTGGCCAATTCATCCTCGATCACGAAATTCTGATGCTCGGCATCTTCAATTACCATTGGGTCCTTTCTTAAAGCATCCATAACGGTCTTTTTCGCACCGTCAATATTATCTTCATATGCGATTCCTATAACAAAATTCCAGCGATAGAATCCATCCTCGGTGTAATTCGTTACTGGTTCTGTAAGTACATCACTATTGGGTATATAAACATCCTTCCCATCAAAAGTCTTTAATTTGGTATATCTGAATTTTAACTCTTTAACCTTACCAAAATTTTCTCCAATTTCTACAGTATCATTAACATCGAAAGGCCGGTTAAAAGCAAGTATGATCCCGGCGATAAAATTTTCTCCAATATCCTTAAATGCAAATCCCAGAACAACCGCACTGGCTCCCGCAGCTGTCAAAATTCCTGTAGCTACACCACCAAGGCCTGCAGCTTTAAGAGCCAGCATGATTGATGTAATGATGATAAGAAACCTTATTGCTTTTCCAAGAAACTGACTCATTAAGGGATCTGAGGTTCTCGCAGAAATTCTTCTGGTTGAAAACTTTCCAAGTCTAATTCCTATAAGAACTCCAAGAATAATAATAAGTACCGCTATACCTATTCCTGGAAGTTGTTCGATAAAATTATGGTAGAATTGCGTAAAGGACTCAGAAATTGAATCACTTCTTTCAGGATTTGACTGTAACATCTGTATTTTTTCTAAAAATAGAGATTAGAAAATACAGATTATGCCAACAAAATGTTAGTATTTATTGATTACTGGAGCCATTCTGTCCCTTTTCAGCATTTTCCTGTTCTTCTTCCTGGATCTGTTCCTTTGCCTTTTTGATCTGTTCCTTATCAGCCGGCTCAGGTTTTTGTTCTTTAGCTAATTCCGGTTGCAGGTATAATTTGGCATAAAAAGGAAAGTGGTCTGACTTTACATCACCACCGGTATTGATACTCTCTACCCTGAATTCTTCTGAAACGAAAATATGGTCGAGGGACCAGCGCATGATCATACTTTTTGCATTGAAAGTATTATAAAAACTTCTGCCTTTCCTTACATCAAGTAACTCTCCAACAGACTGAAACATACTGGTAGTATTGGACCAGGCAACATCATTGAAATCACCTATAACGATCACAGGAATATCAGAATCCATGGATTCCAGTGCAATTTTCATCATTTCAGCATCGCGGTCTGAAGATGACGGATTGTGCTGAGGCATTGGAGGTGTGGGATGTATTGCATGTAGCTGCACCACATCTCCAGACCTTAATAAGATTTCAGAATGTATAGAAGGAATGCTGTCATCAACAATGAATTTCACTTCAGGTTTATTCAATTTCAGCTTAGAGTAAAGGATCATACCGTAGGTGTTATCCAACGGAACCTCAACCTTATATGGATAATCAGATCCTATTCCCTCCTGCAATGCTTTTTGCCATTTTGTATCTGTTTCCGTTAATACCGCGACGTCTGGATTTATCTTTTTTAATTCCTCTATTAATAGTCCGGTCTCCTTATTTTTCTGAAGTACATTCGAGGTTAATAACAGAAATTCTGTTTCCCTGTCTACTTCCTCTGTAGGTTTCCCAACATCATAAGGAGCAAATGGAGTGTAAGGATATATTTTGGCAAACTGAAATATAAAGCAGGCTAAAAGTACACCCATAAAAGCATAATCTCTCCAGGATTTGATTTCAAATTTGAGGAAATAAGCGGCAATTGCTGTTAGAGTTAGCAGGGTTAACTGTATATGGGGATAATCAAACATCCTGATCCACCAAAAATCGGCAGCGATAAGAGGAATCAAAGTAATCACTACAGCCAGGATACCGAAACCCTGCAAAAATGGTTTTAATTTCATAATCGATTAATTAGGAGTCTGATTTTTGACCTAGAAAACTACGAATATCATCACCTGATGGAGCCTCAAATAGTTTCAGATCGAAATAGGGTATTGCCGCTATAAGGTGGTCAAAAATATCTGCGGAAATATACTCATAATTTTCCCAGCGTTTATCTTTACTAAAGCATAATATTTCCAGGGGAATTCCATTGGGAGTAGGCGCCAGATGCCTCACTATAAGGTACATTTCTTTATGAACAGCAGAATGTTCTCTTAAATATGAGTCTGCGTACTTTCTGAAAACTCCAAGATTGGTTTGATTACGACCGTTGATTAACAGGGATTTATCAATATCGTTACTTTCATTGAACTTATCTATTTCTGCCTGGCGGTTATCTAAATATGGTGCGATAAGATGGATTTTCTTAAGTTTCTCCAAATCGTCTTTATCCAGGAATTTTACAGAATTTTGCTTAATAAAAACTGATCTTTTAATACGTCTTCCCGGTGATTCCTGCATTCCTCTCCAGTTATGGAAAGAATCAGAAATAAGACTGTAAGTAGGTATGGTGGTATAAGTATTATCCCAGTTCTGAACCCTTACTGTAGCCAGGTTAATTTCTGTAACCGTACCATCAGCACCAAATTTTTCAAAGGTGATCCAGTCTCCGATCCTGACGATGTCATTAACCGACACCTGGATAGATGCGACCAGTCCAAGAATCGTATCCTTGAAGATCAATAAGATAACTGCTGAAGCAGCACCAAGAGAGATAGCAAACCCAACCACAGATTTTCCCGTGATCTCAGAGAAGATGAACATCAAACCAATGATCCAGATAAAGATCATGATAATCTGGCTGAAGCTCTCCAGCGGCTTATCGTTGAATTCAGGTCTGGTTTTCAGGTAATTTCGTGTAGACCTTAAAATACTTCTGAATATCCAGATAAGTAAAATGATCACATAAATCTTAAACAGGAAATAGAAGATCTCCAGTACATCATGGAATTCAGAAAAGATTAAAGGAAAGATTTTATAGATAACAAAAAGCGGCACGAACCGGCCAACATATCGCGGGAAATTACTTTTGATTAGGAAATCGTCAAAAGTGGTTCTCGTTTTATTGGTAAAAAGTTTAAAGGTTTCAATGATAAAGTGCTTAAGCACATAATTGATCCCAAAAATTACCAGGGTAAGAACAAGCAGGTTAATAAGCAAATTCAAATACAAAGCGAAGGTAGAATTCATACCATGCGCTACGAAAAACTCTTCAAAAAAGCAGATAAGGTCTGCAAGTCGCTTTTCCAGATTCATGTATTAAAGATATTTCTTTTCAACATAAAAAGGACCAAACGGCAAAACAGAGCATCCAAGTATAATTGCTATTTGTGATAAACTCCATTTCATTGGCCTTATTAGGAGAATACCGCCAAGTATATAGGCTATAAATAATATGCCGTGAGCCATCCCCACCTGCTGTACCATTTGCGGCATTTCAAAAATATACTTTAAAGGCATAGCAATAAATAGCAGCAGCAAAAATGAGATTCCTTCGAGAATGCTAATCCATTTAAATAGTCTTAACTGGTTTTTTAGGGACATAAACGTAAAAATTAAACTCCCACAAATATAATTGTTTACAGAGACATGGCACGGTCAAATTAATGAAGCTTTAGGAGGTTTTTAATATAATTCAGAGGCAGTGCTCCTCTCATTTTTATTAATTTGCGCCTGTAAATAAAAAATATGAGTTCTAAAAGTGTTTTGGTTACCGGTGGACTTGGTTTTATAGGATCCCATACGGTTGTAGCCCTTCAGAAGGAAGGGTATAAAGTAGTGATAATAGATAATCTTTCTAATTCCTCCATAGACGTATTGGGAGGGATCACGCAAATCACCGGGAAAACCCCGGAATTTGAGAATTTAGATCTAAGAGATAAGGAAGCTGTCAAAAATTTCTTTGAAAAATATCCGGATATTGAGGATGTTATCCACTTCGCCGCATCCAAAGCTGTAGGGGAGAGTGTAATAAATCCATTACTCTATTATGAGAATAATATTGCTACTTTGGTTTATCTCCTTCAGGAATTAAATAAGAAACCAAATGCAAGATTTATATTTAGTTCATCCTGTACGGTTTATGGACAGGCTGATGAACTCCCTATAACCGAAAATGCACCTGTTAAAAAAGCAGAATCTCCTTATGGTAACACGAAGCAGATAGGAGAAGAAATTCTTCAGGATACCTGTAAAACGAATTTACATTTTAAAGCTATAGCACTCAGGTATTTTAACCCAATAGGTGCACATCCAACAGCAGAAATTGGTGAATTACCAATAGGTACACCTCAAAACCTAATTCCTTTCATTACACAAACCGCAATTGGTAAACGTGAAGAGCTTTCAGTTTTTGGAGATGATTACCCTACAGAGGACGGGACGGCAATAAGGGATTATATACATGTGATGGACCTCGCTGAAGCTCACGTGAAAGCTCTAAAGAGGCTCATCGACGCTAAGGAAAAAAGCAATTATGAAGTTTTTAATCTTGGTACAGGAAAAGGAAATTCGGTATTGGAGGTAATAAAATCTTTTGAAAAGGTTTCAGGAGAGAAATTACCTTATAAGGTTGTGGGTAGAAGAGAAGGTGATATTATTTCTGCATATGCTGACACCACTAAAGCAAATGAAGATCTGGGCTGGAAGGCAGACAGATCACTAGATGATGCTTTGAAAAGTGCCTGGAAGTGGCAAAAAGTGGTTCGTAAGAGAGAAGAAGAGGAGAATTAGATAATGCTGTGCACAATAAAAAAGACCGGATTTATATCCGGTCTTTTTGCGTTTAAATAATTGCTTTTTAGTCGGTTCCGTTTACCAGGAATGCATGTATAACTCCTGGTAGCCAGCCTAAAGCCGTTAATAGTAAACTTATTAGAAAAGTTACCCCTAGACCATGCTTTAAAAAAACAGCAAGGGGAGGTAATACAATGTTTAAAATAATAGTAAGTAAAGACATAATTTAAATTATTGGTTAAAAATCAAACTGAAAATGGTCGTTAAACACCATGAAGTCAGTATTTTCAACTAAATTAAAATATATCTCAGGCACTATGGTAAGCCTTAGGAAAAGTTTAGTTTTATTATAAGAAAAGCGTTAAACCATTTCGAAGATGACCAGGGCATAAAGGTAAAACCTGGCATACCTAAGCAATCCAAAAATCAGATAGCTGGAAAAAGGAAATTTTATAATTCCGGCAGCTATACTCGTCATGGCAAAAGGTATAGGAAGCAAGGCACCGACGATGATCAAAAAACCACCCCATTTCCGGGTATTTTTTATATGCTTGGCCATTTTCAATTCCATCGCTTCATGTACAGCGGGAATTTTTGTTATTCCTACTCCTATATAATAAGATACAATTCCTCCCAGGTATGATGCTGTCGCCAATAAGGTCAGGAAAATCATAGGGCTGGCAGACTTACCTGCCCACGCAATAAAAAGTTCTGGCGGTACCAGGCCTAATAAAGATTCAGATAAAAAGAAAATAGAGAGAACCTCTGCCGGGGCATAGGTTTCAGTTATAAGGACCAGCATATCTTCAATATCCAGAAGATAATGATCTATAGCCCATAGCGCACCAACAAAAAGTACAATAGGTAAAACAGCTTTCTTTAAACTATTCCATACAAAGGAATAAAAACCTGTGTAGTTGTAGTATTGGTGCAACAAACGTATCCGCGACTTCTTTTTAGATTTCGCTCTTTCTTTCATTAATCTTTTCAGTTTATAGCAATTTAAGAGATCCGGAAGTGGAAGTAGGAATTGCGGAAAGCTTAATGCTAACCATTAATAATCCTCTCCCGCGTGCTCTTTCAAGGCATTTACATATTCGCGAAGCTCTAACTCGTTAACTTTATTGTAGTGCTCTGCCATTAGAGAAAGCATATATTCTAGACTTTCCTGGCCGGTAACATCTTCTGTTTCGATCACTTCGGTCTCTTCAGATTCTTCATCTACTTCTATAGGCTCATCATCCGGGATAGCAATTAGGAAGTCTTCGTGCTCAGCAATATGCTCATAAGTTAACCTGGTTACCTTGGCCAACAAAGGAATATTTTCCTCAACCACAAATTTCCTTAATTCTTTAAGGTCTTCAACGATTGTATTTGTGATAATCCCATTACGCATAAGGTCGCGCTGAATCTTATTGAGTAATTTCTGTGCTTTGATATTTTCCAAGGTATCTTGATTAAATTAGTTAGTACTTGCCTGGCGAAAATACGATTCTTAACCGTAGAATTTTTTCAGGTGACAAAGTTAGTTTTTTTAGTTTTCTATAAAAGTCTTTTATTATGTTTTATCAAGTATTTAACCTTTAAAATTAACAGAATCTTAGAGCTTTAAATTTCAGAGGGATAACCGTCTTTAGTAGCTTTAACCTTAGAAAATAATAAATATGAGTAAAGAAAATAAAACAGCATTCATCACCGGAGGAAGTAAAGGAATAGGATATGGAGTGGCCAGGGCTCTTTTACAAATGGGTTACAAGGTAGCTGTCACCAGCAGATCACTCTCCTCTGCAGAAAAGGCAGCAGAAAAACTCTCCAGTTTTGGTGATATTATTGGTTTGGAAGCCGATGTCAGAGATTTTGAAAGTCAGAAAAAAGCCGTACAGAAAGTTCTGGATAAATGGGGACAATTAGATGTTCTGATAGCCAATGCGGGAATCGGAAATTTCGGATCTGTGGAAGAGCTAACAGTGGAGGAATGGAAGGACACGATAGATACTAATCTTAATGGAGTTTTCTATAGTATCAAAGCCTGTGTGGAAGCTTTAAAAAAATCTGAGGGATATATTATTACAATTTCAAGTCTCGCCGGTACAAACTTTTTTGCAGGGGGGGCAGCATATAATGCAAGTAAATTTGGAGTAACCGGCTTCACTCAGGCAGTAATGCTGGATCTTCGGGATAAAGGAGTTAAAGTTAGTACTATTATGCCAGGTTCAGTAGCGACCTATTTTAATGACCATGAACCTTCAGAAGAAGATGCCTGGAAAATTCAGATTGAAGATATTGGTGAACTGGTAGGTGATCTTTTAAAGATGAACCCCAGAACTTTACCGAGTAAGATAGAAGTTAGACCTTCGCGACCCCCTCAGAAATAAAAATCTTCAAATTAATACGACCAGGCCTGACCTGATGGTCAGGCTTTTTTATACAATATTTAAAAAATTAACAGCTTGGCCATATAAGGGTTAAAATCATGACAAAGCCTATAAATACTATTGTTGACAGTCTTTTATGCGGTATTTTAGTGGAAATTAAAAAAAACAAAATTGATATGAGTATTAAAGGAAAGACGGTAATCATTACGGGAGCATCCAGTGGAATTGGAGAAGCAACCGCGATGAAACTGGCAAAAGAAGGAGCAAATGTTGTTTTAACCGCAAGAAGTGAAGATAAACTCAAAAAATTACAATCAAAGATTGAAAAAGGGCAGGCAGGCAAAGCACTTGTGGTCACTGCAGATGTAACTAAAAAGGAAGACCTTAAAAAGGTGGTTGAGCATACCAAGAAAGAGTTTAAATCTATAGATGCTTTGGTAAATAATGCGGGATTAATGCCATTGTCCTATGTAAAAAATCTACATACAGATGAGTGGGACAAAATGGTAGATGTAAATATTAAAGGTGTTTTAAATGGGGTGGCTGCAGTGTTACCTACGATGATGGAGCAAAAAAGTGGTAATATCATCAATATTTCATCAAGTGCGGGACGTAAGATATATCCCGGAGGAGCCGTGTATTGTGCCACCAAATCTGCCGTAAGAATGTTTTCTGAAGGTTTAAGACAGGAGCTTGCTCCAAATTTCAATATTAATGTAACGTCTATTGAGCCGGGCTTCGTAGATACTTCCTTAACAGAAACGATCACAGATGATGAGATTAAAGAAGACATGTTATCAAACTTTAAGGAGATGACTCCGCTGGAAGCAGAAGATATTGCGGAAGCTATATATTATTCCCTAATTCAACCTAAACGGGCAAATATTAATGACGTGTATATCATGCCAACAGAACAGCAACAATAGTTCAATAAAAAATATAAAACTAAAAGGCCGGTTTAACCGGCCTTTTTAAGCTTATATATATAGCTTAATATTATAGATAGCAGTAATAGTTAGACTTAAAGCATTATTTTCAGCGCTTAAAAATTGATTATATATTGACAGGCCGGTTCAGGAAATATCAAAATGACCTTATTAAGTTTTTGAGGAGTACAGACTTTTCAAAAGCTATCGTGTTGACCATAGCTATTGTGGTCCCTATAGGTTTTTTTTCGAATTTCGGGACACTTGAAATTGGCGTTAGCCTGGCCATGGGCTGTTTACTTTCTTCCCCAAGTGATGTACCGGGTAGTTTTAAACATAAAGTTCTAGGTATTATGGCTGCGGCTCTTCTGGGAACCGTATCTTTTTGTATTGCGGGATATGCGGCATTAAGTTTATGGATGCTTATCCCCATGCTCGCCATTATGATGTTTTCGATCTCATTCCTTTCTGTATATGGTTTCAGGGCATCTTTGGTTACTTTCTCCGGGTTACTGGCAGTGGTATTGAGTTTTGCCAATATTTCCTCCGGAATCGAGATCTGGGAAAAATCTATTTTGATTGGTATTGGCGGAATCTGGTATTTGCTGGTTAGTGTTAGCTGGTATCTAATTAAACCCGAACGGGCCACCGAACAATTAATAGGTGAGACAATGGAACTAACCTCACAGTATCTAAGGCTAAGGGTACAATTATACAGACCGGATACTGATGAACAGGAAATTCAAAAAAGATTGTTTCAAAGTCAAACCGATTTAAATGAACATCATGAAAGCCTGCGGGAAATTCTAATTTCAAAACGCCAATCTTCAGGAAGTTCAGGTTACGGCCGTAAAAGACTAATGATATTTATAGATCTTGTGGACATGCTGGAACTGGCTATGGCCAATCCTATAGATCAAAGAACCATGCTCACTTCATTTAAAGAAGATCAGGACGAGGTGAACGTTTTTGCCGACTTCAGTCTTAAAATGGCTAAGCAATTGGAGGATATAGCCCTGGCCGTCCAAAAGAATTCTGAACTTCCAAAAAATGAAATTCCTGAAGCTTTAAAAACAATTGAAGCAGCTCTCGATAAGTTTCGGAGAAAAATAGACCTTGGAAAAAGGCGGGAAGAAATGATACTGCTTCGAAATCTTTTTGACTATCAGTCCAGGCAGGCAAATAAAATCAATAATATAGACAGGATCCTTAGAAACCTAGAAGGTAAACCCAGGCTTTTAGTGAAGGAAAAAGAAGTTCGAAAGTTTCTTACCCAACAGGAGTATAGTTTAAACACACTGCAGAATAATTTAAACTTTGATTCTGCTATTTTCAGGCATTCACTCAGGTTGGCCATTGTTGTCCTGGTTGGATATTTTATTGGAACCTTTTTTTCAGTACAGAACGCTTACTGGATATTATTAACGGTTGTAGTTATCATGAGGCCAAATTACGGTCTCACCAAAGTGCGTACACGTAAAAGGATTATTGGTACTCTAATTGGAGCCGCTATTGCCGTAGGTATCGTGTTTATTACTCAGAACACCACGGTGTATGCAATTCTGGGTATATTGTCTCTTACGCTCGCATTTTCTCTCATTCAAAGGAATTACACTACGGCAGCGATCTTTATTACTTTGAGTATCATATTTATTTACGCCTTACTGCAACCAGATGTGATAAATGTAATTCAGTATAGAGTAATTGATACTATGATTGGTGCAGGCCTAGCCGCCTTTGGAAATTTAATTTTATGGCCAAAGTGGGAATCTGAAAATCTTAACAAGGTTATCGCAGCTTCAGTTAAAGCAAATCTTAAATACCTGGAAGAAATCGACCATTATTACCATGATAAAAGATCGCTTCCGGTTTCCTATAAACTTGCGAGAAAAAGAGCTTTTCTGGATATGGGTGAACTTAGCGGAGCATTTCAACGAATGACGCAGGAACCCAAATCGAGACAAAAGCAGCTTAGTCTTATATATGAGATCGTTGGCCTAAATCATACTTTTCTTTCTGCCCTCGCTTCTTTGGGTACTTATATTAGAACCCATCCCACCACCAGCGCATCTAAGGATTTTGAAACCTATACAAACGGGATCATTATAAATCTCAAAAACAGTCTAAATATTCTTGAAGAAAAGGTATTAATCAGGAAAAAATCTGAAGAGATAACCAACGCAGGTAAGGCCCTTCAGGATAAATTCGATAAACTTGCAGAAAAAAGAGATCTTGAGATCAAAGCCGGGAAACAAAAAATAGACAGGCAAATGCGCTTTCAATTACAGGAGGCTCATCTGGTAACCAAACAATTAGAATGGTTACTCGATATTTCTGAGAAACTTAAATTAAATATGGAAAAGTTGAATGTAGGCTAATGAGTAAACGCGCATTTAAGAAATACATTAATTCCCTGCCCAAAAAGGAACTGGAGGAGCAGATACTGGATCTTTATGAGCGTTTCCCAGAGGTAAAGACCTTTTATAATTTTGTTTTTAATCCAAATGAAGAGAAACTGGTTAGAGAAGCTAAATTCAAAATCTCCAAAGAGTATTTCCCTCCTAATAACCGCAGACCCAAAGCGAGAAGATCTGTAGCGCACAAACTGATCAAGCATTTTTTGAAATTAGAAATGGAAGCTCATGCTCTTGCAGATGTTATGCTTTATAACATCGAAGTGGCCCAGACTTATTCCAGGGACAGGGAAAATATTTCAGAAGGATTCCAGAAAAGTATGCTGAAATCATTCGAGCAGGTTGTAAATTTTGTCATAGATAAGGGTATATCTAACGAATTCGTGAAACGTATTTACCAGATAGGTGAGGAAGCTGAAGATCAAAAATGGGTCAACACTTATCAGTTCGAACAGCTAAAAGATCGTTTTCTTTGAAATATATATTAGCATTTATATTCTTTTTTTTTCTGCAAAATTCTTTTGCACAATTAGGTTTTTGCAGTGGCAGTAAAGGTGACCCTATTTTCCACGAGAATTTTGGAGGGGGTAGCGGCACCGGAAGTCCTCTTTCTCCTGAAATCACTAATTATACTTATGTCACAGGTGATCCACAGGATGGTGAATACACTATCTCAGATGATATTGGAAATGAAATAACTTCGTGGCATCAAGGTTTCCCAGATACAAATATTTCTGGTGGAAGAGCGCTGGTTGTAAATGCAGATTTTACTGCAGGCAGGTTTTACCGGAAGGAAATTACCGGCCTTTGTGAAAGCACTACCTATGAGTTTTCGGCATTTTTAATGAATGTGTATGACCCAGACAGTAATGATTGTGAAGCAGGTGGGATTCCAAATAATGTAAGGTTCGAGATCTGGGATGAAACAGACACCAACCTTATTAAAGCAGGTGACACCCCCAATATTAATGCAACTTCAAATCCTGAATGGAATCAGTTCGCCCTTACCTTCAGATCAGAACCCGGACAGGAATCTGTTATTTTAAAGATGTTTAATAACGGTGAAGGAGGATGTGGAAATGATCTGGCAATTGATGATATTATTTTCAGATCCTGTGGTGACCTTACTACAGTTTCCTCAGACGGGCAGAGCGGTGATGATTTCTACCTGTGTCAAGCAGATACACCAATTAGACTTACTCTGGTAGCGAATGCTGATAGTTCAGTCTACCAGCAGCAGTTTTACCAATGGCAAATAAGTTTGAATGGTGAAGATTGGGGAGATATTCCCGGGGCAAACAGTAATATATACCAAACTGCTCAAATAAACGAACCTGTCTTTTACAGGATAAAGGTAGCCGAAGACATTATAAATTTGAATAGTAATGTATGTAGTTCAGCTTCTGATGCTTTTCACGTACAGATCATCCAAACACCGGAACCACCTCTAAGCGAGGGGAATGTTTTTGCCTGCCAGAATGAACCCGCCCCGGCCTTAAAAGTTACTGCAGAAAGTAACCTGTTAATCAACTGGTATGATGCAGAAACCGGGGGTAACCTACTGGCTGAAAATACTAATACTTTTTTCCCGGTATCCCCCGGTGTCTATTATGCAGAAGCAATTGATCCTATTTACGAATGCGGCGCGAGCCAGAGAACTGCAGTGCGATTTACCAGGAGCAATTTACCTGAACTGGAAGATGAAGTAATAAAAATTTGTCCTGAGTCCACTCTTACCTTAAGTGCCGGCATATCTGGCTACGATTATGAATGGACTGGGGGAGAAACCACCGAATCTATAAATATAAATTTACCGGGTATTTATTCGGTAAAGGTAATTTCACCTGAAGGTTGTTTTACCAGCAAAGAGTTTACAGTAAATCCTACAGAGATTGCTGAAATCCAAGAAGTAAAATCAGTAGGAGAAGATGTAGTGATTTATCCAGTGGACCAGGGAGATTTTTTGTATTCTCTGGATGGAAATAATTTTCAAACTTCCCCGATTTTCGAATCTGTTGAGGCGGGAATTTATACCGGCTATATCCGCGATACCGAAGGATGCAGTATAGTTTCTCTACGTTTTGCACATATTGTGATCCCCAGAATGATCACCCCCAATAATGATGGTTATAACGATAGGTTTGAATTACGGGGTCTTGAGTTTTTTGACAGGTCTGAGATCAGGATTTTTGACAGGTACGGGAAACTTTTAATACAGGATAACGGAGCGAACTTTACCTGGGATGGTGTTTACAACGGAAGAGACCTTCCGGCTGACGATTACTGGTACTATATTAGCATAGATGGCATGGAAAATAAAACAGGTCACTTTTCCCTTTTAAGATAAAATAAAAAGCCATCCTTTGGAGATGGCCTGAAATTGTTCGGTAAAAAAATCAATAATTACTTTTTGGATTTACCCTGATCCTTGGATTTTGGAGTCGGTTTTTGTTGACTCTTAGAATCTTTTTTAGGGCTTTTTTCTGTTGCCATATATAAAAAATTTAATACACTAATTTAAATCACATTCGGTCAACTTGTTTTTACCTTGGCAAATCTTTAACTACAGTTTTCACCTAATCTTTCTGAATATTTACGTGCTTTACGAAGTCGTTGTAAATAAGTAAATTTAAGAGCCAATATCAACGTTATGGAGATCGAAAAAATAATTTCTCAAATTGAGCAACAGAAGAATCTGCCTAATCTTAATCTGAGTATTAAAACTAAAACAGAAGCGTTTACCCATAAGCTATTTTATACTCTTTTCGATAAACAGACGGCTGTTAAAGATAATCTCATGGAATTAGGGATGGATTTTGAGGTGCTGGCAAAACTGGTTTGCTGGGAACCGGGTTCACCCTGCCAGGACATCTGGAAGGATTATTTGCAAATGCTCCCGGGGATCCTGGAAAAATTAAACCTGGATGCCCAGGCGATCGCCATAAATGATCCGGCCGCAAATTCTGTAGAAGAAGTTTACTTATCCTATCCGGGTTTCTTTGCCATAGCCACCTACAGGCTTAGTCATGAATTTTACAAATTTGGTTTACCCCTGGTTCCCCGGTTAATGACAGAATGCGCTCATAGTATTACCGGTACAGATATAAATCCCGGAGCTAAAATTGGAAAATCTTTTTTTATAGATCATGCTACCGGGGTCGTAATTGGAGAAACCGCGGTAATAAAAGACAATGTAAAGATCTATCAGGGAGTTACCCTTGGGGCACTAACCGTGAACCGCACACTTAGAAATATTAAAAGACACCCTACCATAGAGAGTAATGTGACCATATACGCAAATGCGACCATCCTGGGAGGAGAAACTGTAATTGGCGCTAACAGCGTGATAGGAGGTAACGTCTGGCTAACTAAATCTGTTCCTGAAAATTCCATGGTTTCCCATACTCCTCAAATAAGTATAAAAAATTCTATAGAAAAATGAACGATTCAATTTTAGATCTGGTAGGTAACACTCCTCTTGTTAAAGCTAAACGGGTTTTTCAGAAAGAAGGAGTAGAACTGTATTTTAAGCTTGAAGGTCAAAATCCCGGGGGTAGTGTAAAGGACAGGGCGGCCTATAATATGATAAAGAGTGCACTGGATCGTGGAGATATTGATAAAAACACCAAATTAATAGAAGCCACCAGTGGAAATACCGGGATTGCCCTGGCCATGATCGCGGGTATTTTTGGTCTGAACATTGAATTGGTCATGCCTGAAAATTCCACGGTAGAAAGGGTTCAAACCATGCGTGCATATGGTGCTAAGGTGATTTTGACAAGTGCCGATGACGGGATTGAAGGATCAAGGGATTTTGCCGAAGAGAAAATGAATACCGGCGAATATTTCATGCTAAATCAATTTGCCAACGATGACAACTGGCAGGCCCATTATAAAACAACCGGGCCTGAGCTATGGTTTGATACCAATAAAAGAATCACCCATTTCGTTTCTTCGATGGGAACTACCGGTACCATTATGGGAAGCAGTACCTATTTAAAGGAAAAGAATCCGGAGATCCAGATCGTAGGAGTGCAGCCAACCGATGATTCCCGGATACCCGGCATTAGAAAATGGCCAGAAGCTTATTTACCAAAGATTTTTAATCCTAAGAAAGTGGACAGGGTTTTAGAAGTAAGTGAGAAAGAAGCTATAGAAATGAGCAGAAGATTAGCTGAAGAAGAAGGA
The DNA here is from genome assembly GCF_007050985.1 of Christiangramia sabulilitoris. Lineage (GTDB taxonomy): Bacteria > Bacteroidota > Bacteroidia > Flavobacteriales > Flavobacteriaceae > Christiangramia > Christiangramia sabulilitoris. The sequence continues at coordinate 280,121 of NZ_VHSF01000001.1, read as the reverse complement.
ATATTTGCCGGTATGAGTAGTGGAGGAGCAGCAACCGCTGCTATCAGGCTTTGTAATGAACTGGAGTCAGGTTTGGTGGTAAGTATTATCTGTGATCGTGGAGACCGTTATCTATCATCTGAACTTTTTGAATAAAAGAGAGGCTGTATGAAATCTTAGCGTTAACTCTGTGTGATTTTGTGATCTGAGAGATCAACCATTTATTAACTACTATTACATTTTAACATTCTGTCTTATGAGATTTAGACAGCGCTAAATTTTCTTACAGCCTCCATATCTATTAATTAAAATTTTTCTATCGTCGCTACCCCGGTTACTGAACTACGGGAAGGAGTAATTTTAATTTTTTCCCTGGACTTATCTTTTTCCAGGTATACGATATACTTCTCTTTGTCAATATTTGCCTCTCTGCCCGAAGCGAAATATCTGTTCTTACTAATGGTCCATCCTTTAAACTGGGCATAAACCTCATTTCTCACGTCAAATGGCAAGGGGACATCTTTAAATTTCTGATTAGTGTTAACCAATTGATTCTTGTGGTCAAATTGAGCTGTTAATTGCCCTTTAGGACTTCTAAGGGTGATAAAAATATTCCCGTCAAGGTTTCCAGATTCTTCCCTGTATCGCCCAATATCAAAATTTTCATTTACAAATGCAATGGCATTAGATTGAAATTGGTGCTGATAAGTTTCTTTAACTTTTAAAACTCCATTTTGGTAGTCTTCAAATACGATTTCGCCAGTTGGACTAAAATTTAATGTAGTTTCGTCAAGTTCAATAATTTCCTGGGAATAAGAAGTTAGTACCCAACATACTACTAGTGCTAATGTGATGATCTTTTTCATGATTTAATGAATTAATGATGAATAAAAAATTTAAGGAATGAATCTGCAATTTAGGATATATTTAACTGTGTATAAACGACTTAAGTAGCACAAGTAGGTTATTTATCACTTTTATCCTGTTCCTGTAACTCTTTTAAAAGCTGTGAGAAATCCTGAACCTCTAACTGATTTCTCGCTATATTTATTAAGCCATTTTGTTTTAGCAGTTGCAGATGCCGGTTTACTACTGCTCTTGTAGATCCAATTAAATTTGCGATCTCTTTATTTGGAAGGTCATTAATTAATTCCAGCTTTTGTGATTCTGCATTAACATTTTCAATAAGTAATTTTAGCAGTCGAATGGAGATATTTTGAAAAATGAGCTGGGAGACATTTTCCTCTAATGTTCTCATCATTTTTCCGGCATAAGCCAGAAAAAATTGATATTGCCCGGGATTGTTCTTTAACCAGTCGCGAAGTTTATCCATAGGGATAGCCAGAACTTTAATGTCATCCAGGCATTCGTAAAATACTCTATGTTTAATGCCATCGAAAAGACAAAAAATATCAAATACATCAGATCTTTTTAGCAGGAATAAGGTGTGTTCTTTCTCGCTATGCTTATCTGTATTATACATTTTTAACCTGCCGCTGGTAATTATATAAAAATGAAAAAGAAATTTCTGGTGATTAATAATGCAGGTATTACGGGTCCATTTTTCTTCATGAAAGTCCTGTAAAAGGTCTAGCCACTGTTCGCGCGATAATCCCGAGAACAATTCGCAGTTATTTAATACAGCCTGGTATGTGGTATATAATTTTTCTGCAGAGATCAAGCCACCGGATTTTAAGTTTCAAAATTTTCCGGGGGATGAAAAATCAGAGAAATTCTTTCAGTCTCGAAAAGAATATGAATAGTAAAAATCAACAGCCTAAAAATACGTAATTTTTAAGGAAAGACTGCTTTAAATAATGTTTCATATTCGGCAATTAATTTTTGAGTAAAGTTTAAAATGCCTTATTTTTGCAAAATTGCTTACTTATAAAGGACTCTATGGCGTTAGAAACATTTGGTATTGAAAAGAAGAAAGTAGACAAGGAATTATACGGCTATCAGCAAAAAGATATCAATAAGATTTTTGGGGTGATAGAAGAACATCCAGAAAACTACAATCTTCTTTATCAGCTGCCTACCGGTGGTGGTAAAACGGTAATATTCTCTCAAATGACGAGAGAATATATTCAGCGAACAAATAAAAAAGTACTAATTCTCACACACAGGATAGAGCTTTGTAAACAAACCTCCAAAATGTTATCTGGTTTTGGAGTTCGTAATAAGATCATTAACAGTAAGGTAAAGGAATTACCAGACCAGGATGATTACATGTGTTTTGTGGCCATGGTCGAAACCCTTAATAACAGGTTGAATGACGAAAAACTGGAGATCGAGGATATAGGCCTGGTCATTATTGACGAAGCCCACTATAATAGCTTCAGAAAATTGTTCAAATTCTTTGAAAAGTGTTTTATACTTGGAGTTACCGCTACACCATTGAGTAGTAATATCAAACTACCCATGAAAGATAATTACCGGGAGTTGATTGTTGGAGATTCTATTAATTCTTTGATCGAAAAAGGATTTTTGGCGCGGGCCAATATTTACAGCTATAACGTAGGCCTTACAAATTTAAAGGTTGGAATGAATGGTGATTACACGGTAAAATCATCTGAAGAACTTTATTCCAACTACAGTATGCAGGAAAAACTTCTTATGGCCTACTATGAAAGGTCTAAAGGAAAGAAAACCCTGATTTTTAATAACGGTATAAATACCTCTGTAGAAGTTTATCATACTTTTAAAAATGCAGGTTTACCTATCAGGCATCTGGATAATACCACCAGCAAGCAGGATAGAAAAGACATTTTAAAGTGGTTTAAACATACTCCTGATGCTATCGTAACTTCTGTAAGTATACTTACTACCGGGTTCGATGAACCTACTGTAGAAACCATTATTTTGAATCGTGCTACCAAATCTCTTACCCTGTACTTCCAGATGATTGGTCGTGGATCACGGGTGCTAAAGGATAAAAGCGAATTTAATGTCATAGATCTCGGGAACAATATGGCCAGGTTTGGTCACTGGAGTACCCCGGTAGACTGGAAACAAATATTTAGGTCGCCCGATTTCTATTTTGAAAATCTTCTTAGTGATGAGGAGATTGAAAGAGATTTCCAGTACCAGATGCCTCCAGAAGTTCGTGAACAGTTCTCAAAGACAGAAGATGTTAATTTTGATGTGGAAGCGGCTTATGATGAAGTGATTAAAAAGGGACTAAAATCCAAGGCGGTTTTGGAATGGTCTATGGAGCAACATGTTAAAATGTGCGTGGAAAATAGTGAAGATGTTTTTGATGCCAGGATTCTGGCAAAAGAGCTTAAAGACGATATTTCTTCGCGCATAAGGAAATACTCCTACTGCATTAGCAAAAGCACGAAGAACTACCGGGACTGGCTTGAAGAAGATTATTCGCGAAAGTTAAGAATGGCTATTAATAAGGAGTTTTAATTATCCTTATCCTTTTTCCCGAACAGGCGTTTAAAGAAACCATTTTTCTTTTTGTCTTTTTGATCATCATTTCTCCTGTCTTTATTTTTTCCTGAAAACAGGCGTTCAAAGAAATTGTCCCTCTCCTGAGGGGGACATTCCAGCATATCTGCTAGTTCTTGCGATAATGGGGCAAACCGGGCATTGGTGATTTCGTTAAATTCTGCATCTGCATTCATTTTCTGCATTAATTTCGCAAATATTGGTAAGGCCGAGTTGGCACCCTGACCAATTGCAGTATTGCGAAAACCTATGCGGTGATCATCTGCTCCAACCCAGGTTACACACACCAGCTCCGGGGTTATTCCTACGAACCATCCATCTTTATTGTTCTGCGTTGTTCCCGTTTTACCGGCAATATCGTTTTGTAAGCCATATTTGAAACGCAGACGGGTAGCTGTGCCTTCATTAACCGTTGCCTGCATCATATTTACCATAATCTTTCTGGTATCGTCGCTAAAAGCTTTCTTCTTTGATATTTCAGGTTTGAATTCTGCCAGAATATTACCGTTCGCGTCCTCGATCCTGCTCAGGTAATATGGCCTTGAATAATACCCATTATTGGCGTAGCTGGTATATGCCGTGGCCAATTCACTAAGGCTTAAAGAAGCAGTCCCAAGCGCTATAGATGGCACGCCCGGAAGATCTGAGGTTATTCCCATTTCCCTGGCTTGTTCAATCACATTACCTATTCCTGTTTCCATCAATACTTTGACGGCAATTGTATTCATGGATTGGCTCAATGCTGTCTTCAGATTATAATTCATATTAGGATCATCACCTTCTGAAGATGAATTGGAAGGTGTCCAGCCATCCTTATAGGTAACTTCCCTAACCGAAAAATAGGAGCAGGGATCTATACCATTTTCCAGTGCTGCTGTATAAACGATAGGTTTAAAAGTGGAGCCAACCTGTCTCTTACTTTGTGCTACGTGGTCATATTTGAAGAATCTGAAATCAACCCCGCCAACCCAGGCCTGAACTCCACCGTTCTCAGGGTCAACCGAAAGCAAACCGGAATTCAGAAATTTTAAATAATGGGTTATACTGTCCAAAGAATTAGCATTTCTGGTTTCCATTCCTGCATAGCTAAATAATTCCATAGGATGTTCCTGTTCCATCCTTTTTAAAATTTCCGACTCAGATAAACCTTGCTTTAGTAACGATTGGTACCTTTCAGATCTTTTGATGGCATCATTCAGAATTTCCTTATTCCTTAGCCATGGTGCATTATTTCCATACGACTTCTCATGAGCAGCCTGCAATTCCTCCATATGTTCCAGCATGGCCTCTTCTGCGAGTTGTTGCATGGTAAAATTCAAAGTAGTATGAACCACTAAACCATCCCGGTAAATATTAAACTTCTTGCCGTCCTTATTTCTTAGAGTGTCAAGAATTTTACTTACGTCCTTTCTTACTTGCTCTCTGAAATATGGCGCTATTCCTTTATCATGACTATAGCTTTTGTAATCTAGGATCAGCGGGGTTAATTTTGCCTCTTCGGCTTCTTCCAGGCTCAAATAGTTATTACGGGCCATTTGCATTAGAACCACATCGCGTCTAAGGCGGCTGCGTTCAGGAAATATTCTCGGGTTATAGTAATGACTTGCTTTAAGCATCCCTACTAAAACCGCAGCTTCTTCCAGGCTCAGGTTTGAAGTTTTTTTATTAAAAAATTTCAAAGAAGCACTTTCTATACCATAGGTGTTGTCACTAAAGGGTACTGTGTTAAGATAAAGCTCCAGGATCTCTTCTTTGGAATAAACATCTTCAAGTCTTTTAGCGATAATTGCTTCCTGCATCTTATTGATGACGATCCCAAACATTCCAAAATCCTTACGGCCATAAATATTCTTTGCCAATTGGAGAGTAATGGTACTTCCCCCGCCGGCCGATTCGTCCTGTAATAAGATAGATTTAAAAAATACCCGGAGGAGACTGCGGTTATCAATACCGTCATGCTCATAAAATCTTACATCTTCGGTAGCTATAAGAGCCTCCAGCAGATGATCTGGAAATTCCGAAAATTTTATAGGTTGCCTATCGAAAATATAGAATTTCCCGATTAGTTTACCATTTGCTGCCAGTACCTGAGTTGCTTTATTTTGCTGTAGTTCGGTGAGCTCCCTGGAGCTGGGGATTTTCCCCCATACGCCAAAATAAATACTACCAAAAAATAAAAAGAAAATAGCGGTCAGGCTTATCAGGATCAAAATTGCCCATTTTAGTTTGGGATGTCTTTTTATTCTCTCTAACATTTGTTTAGGATAAATGCTGCAAATAAACAGAATGTTTATCCCTGACACAGCCTTTTTATGCTAATTTTAATTCTTTTTTAACCAAAAATTATAGCCGGTAAACGTGAGCTTACCGGCTATCTTCCAAAATATTCCATAAAATAGTAATTTGGGTTTGTATTACATTCGGTTTATAAGTGATGACTTCGAATGTTTCTAAATATAGATCTTAAAAAGGCTAATTCCAGATCTGTATTTTTCGGGTCTGTGAGGTCTTAAGCATAACATCTATTTTCCTGCCATTTGATATAACCTCTGGAACTTTTGAGATTTAGAAATGGCCTGCGGTGGGTAACACCTCCTTGCCGCGTAGTTTCCAAATCCTGAATGATGCTATCTAGATTTCTCATAATTGATGAATTTAATGGTTGATGATGATTTTAGTGATTAGGAAAATCTTCTTTTGATTATAAAACCTGTGCTACTGGCATTGGCTTCGGTATTCATAAAAGATTTTCTGTTCTTGGTGTTTTTTGATAAAGTTCTCATGATGATAAAATTTAATGATTGATGAATTTTTGATTGTTTAAGCAAATCTTCTTCTGCTATGAATTCTTGTGCTATTAGCATTAGCTTCTGTGTTCATAAAAGATTTTCTGCTTTTTGTGTTTAATGATAAAGTTGTCATAATTGATGAATTTAATGATTGTTTCTACTTAAAAGACGACCGGGTTATACTTTCGTTACAGTACTATGTTATAAAAGGTACTATTTTAACTATTTATTAACAGTTTTCGTCATAAAATAACTGAAACCATTCATAGACAGGGCAGAGGAGCTGATTCAAATAATTGTTAATCTTTTTGCCTCTGAGGTACATTAACGTAATTTTAGTTGTTAAAGACTTAAATTATGAATCGATGGGCTGTTGGTATTATCATGATGGTGCTAATAATTGCAGGAATAGTTTATGCTATATACCAGGCAAATGATTATGATTTTAATGATGCGATAAAATCTTATAAGATTATTAATAAATGGGAAATGCCGGAAGAGCTCAGAGAAATCTCCGGGATTTACTGGCTAAATGACAATAGAATTGCCTGTATTCAGGATGAAGACGGGATTATTTTTGTGTATGACCTCAAATCTTCCAGGATCGTAAAGAAGTATAAGTTTGCCGGACCTGGAGATTATGAAGCACTCACATTTTTAAATGGTTCTTTCTGGGCTGCAGAAAGCAATGGCAGGCTTCATAAGATTAATAATATTACCGGACCAGAAAAGGATTCTGAAGTAGTTGAACTCGATTTTGAATACCGCCATAACATAGAAGGCCTGGCGGCAACGAGTGATGGGAAATTACTTTTATCTGTAAAAGACCGGAATCTGGATAATCGTGGCGATTATAAAGGCATCTATGCTTTTGATCCTAAAACAGCTGAACTTAATTATAGTCCATATCTTAAGATTAATTATAATGATCCTGCTTTTGAAGTCCTAAAAACCAATAATCCACGTTTGTTGATCAGGCCATCAGACCTTAGCTTTAATCCTGAAAGCAAAGAACTATATGTACTGGATGCAGAGTTTCAAAAGATCCTTATTATGAAAGGAACAGGAAAAATTAAAGAGATGCATTTACTGGATCCTGCTGAATTTACGCAGCCGGAGGGTCTATGTTTTAGTCCTTCAGGGCGTATGTTCATTGCAAATGAATCTCTGGGTGGTCCTGCTAACATTATTGAATTGAAGATCCTTAAGAAAAAATGATCCCACCAGCCGATAGGTTTCTTGCCAGAGGAATTGATTTTCTGGTAATGAGTAGTATTCAGGATTAAAATCTTACTATATATAAGCCGGTATTGTATCAACAAAAATTACTAAGCTGATCTTAAAATGAATAATCAGACTAAATTTTAATCTACATTTGAAAAAACCTTTTCATTTTAAATGAATAAATATATAGTTGTTAATCAACCTGAGACCTGGACTATTTCTTCAGAACACGTGAAGATCATTTCATCCAGGGATTATCTTACCAATCCGGAATTTTCCAAATTAAAAAAGGCGAGGATCTTTAATCTTTGTAAAGATTATTCCTATCAGTCTAAGGGTTATTATGTATCCCTTTTAGCCGAAGCACGCGGGCATTTAGCGATTCCCACAGTGAAGAATATAGTTGATCTGGGCGAACCTAAATTGGTAAAAATTGTTTCAGAAGATTTTGATGACCTGATGCAGCAATCCTTGAAAAATATTAAATCCAGAGAGTTTACCCTTAGTATCTATTTTGGACAAAATGTGGCTGCCAAATACCGTGAATTAAGCGCCATGTTTTTCAGGCATTTTCAAATTCCATTTCTAAGGGTACGTTTTTCTTACAGCTCTAAATGGAACATTAAAAGTATCAAGGCGATCTCAGAATCTGAAATTCCAGAGGAGCATAAAGAAAGCATGCTTGGTTTCGCAGAACAGTATTTTTCTAAGAAAAGATATGATACCCCGCGAAGCAATACTTCAGAATATGATCTGGCTATCCTGGTTCAACCTAATGACGTGGCTCCACCGAGCAATCCTAAAGCTCTAAAAAAATTTACAGACATTGCTGAAAAAATGGGATTCTACGTTGAAATTATAGGGCCTAAGGATCTTTCCAGGCTTTCTGCTTTTGACGCATTATTTATTCGTCAGAGCACCGAGGTGAATAATGAGGCTTATGCATTTGCAAGAAAGGCGCAGCAGGAAGATATAGCGATTATAGATTATCCGGATGCAATTCTGAAATGTTGTAATAAGGTATTTATGGCTGAAGCACTTGAAAATGCCGGAATTCCAACACCAAAGACAATTATAGTACATAAAGACAACAAAGATCAGGTTTTAAAACAAACAGGTTTACCGGTGGTTCTGAAATCTCCGGATTCAACTTTTTCCTTTGGAGTTAAAAAAGCTGAGACCGAAGAAGAATATTTAGAAGTGGTTACTGCCATGTTAAAGAAATCTGACCTCGTAATTGCCCAGGAATTTTCTCCTTCAGATTATGACTGGAGAATTGGAATTCTTGATGGAAAACCATTTTATGCCTGTAGGTACTACATGGCAAAAGACCACTGGCAGATCTATAACTGGAGTGCCGATAAAAAAGAGGAACAGGACGGAAACGCAGATTGTCTACCCATAGAAAAAGTTCCTTCCAATATCCTTAAAAATGCAGTAAAGGCTGCAAAATTAATGGGGAAGGGCCTTTATGGAATAGACATTAAAGAAGTAAATTCTAAAGCACTGGTTATTGAAATTAACGACAATCCAAATATAGATGCAGGCGTAGAGGATGAATTTTACGGCGACCGGGTTTATACCGATATTTTGACTGCATTAAAAAACAGATTAGAAAACAAATTATAATGGCATATCATTTATTTGAAGTATACGGGATTGAGCTGGAATACATGCTGGTTCAAAGATCTGGTTTAAAAATAAATCCCATCGTGGACAAATTGATCACTAAAAAGAATGGTACCCTAACTTCAGACATTGAAAACGGTAAAATAGAATGGAGTAATGAACTTGTTTCTCATGTAATTGAGATAAAAACTAACGGGCCAACCAGTGATCTGGAAAACCTTGATGCTTTATTTGCAGCTAACGTTAGAGAAATAAATGATTTACTGGAAGAATTCGATACGCAGCTGTTACCTACTGCAGCCCATCCATCGATGGATCCAACGACCGAGACTCAACTTTGGCCACATCATTACAGTAAGATTTACGCCTTATATAACCGTATTTTTAATTGCAAGGGTCATGGCTGGAGCAATGTGCAAAGTATGCATATAAACCTCCCGTTCTTCGATGATACAGAATTTGAAAAATTACATGCCGCCACAAGGCTTTTACTGCCAATCATACCAGGTCTTGCAGCGAGCTCACCCGTTTTAGATAGTGAATATACCGGTTTTAAAGATGCCCGGATGCATTATTATAAATCCAACCAGAAAGAGATTCCTCATATGACGGGAAAAGTGATCCCGGAACAGGTTTGGAACAAATCAGATTACTATAAAATAATCTTTAACCCAATAACCGAAGCTATAAAGCCTTTTGATACCGATAAAATTCTGGACCATCATTTTTTAAATTCCAGGGGTGCTATCTCCAGGTTCGATAGAAATGCCATCGAAATCAGGGTGATAGATACCCAGGAAAATCCTACGGCAGATGTGGCCATTGCTGCATTTATAATTGAAGTTTTAAAACTTCTGGTTTCTGAAGAGTTGATTTCCCTGGAAGATCAAAAGTCCTGGTATGAGGATGATCTCTTATTAATTATGAACGATGTCATTATTTCAGCTGAAAATACGCTTATCACGAATAAAAAATACCTGGCTATTTTCGATCTTAAGAAAGATGCCGATGTAAAAACCATTTGGAAAAAACTCTATGACCTGGTTGGAAAAAAATTGAGTGATGACCATCAAAAGCACATTGAATTTATATTACAAAATGGTAGTCTTGCCACACGTATTTTAAAGGCTTTACGAAATGATTTCTCAAAAGTACAGATTGGAAAAGTTTATGGGCGTCTTGCAGAATGCTTACAGGAAAACCGAATGTTCCGGCCATGACACTGATAATAACCAGTGAGCACGCATTTCCAGATATTCCGGAAAAATATAGCAGCTTATTTATAAATGATCCTGATGTCTTAAAAACTCATGAGGCATTTGATCCAGGTTCTTTTAATTTATTTGAGAAAATAGGGGAGCTGGCAGATTATAAATATCATCAAAAGATAGGCAGGCTGCTTATTGAATCTAACAGATCTGTGTGGCATAAAAGTTTGTTTTCCCGCTATTCCAAACACCTAAGTCCGCCTGAAAAAAAGTCTATTATCGAGACTTATTATAATGCATACCGGGATGAAGTAATTAGCGCTATAGACTCCTGTATAAAGAATGGAGGAAGTGTCTTCCACCTTTCGGTTCATAGTTTTACGCCTGTTTTAAATAACATTGTTCGCAATGCAGATATAGGTTTGCTTTATGACCCACAGAGATTTACGGAGAAAAAGCTGGCGAGAGATTGGAAGAAACTTATGCTTAGTTACAAACCCGGTCTTAATGTAAGGTATAACTATCCTTATTTAGGGAAGGCAGATGGTTTTACAACTGCTTTAAGAAAAAGGCATTCTTCAGGATATATTGGGATTGAACTGGAAGTGAATCAAAAATGGGTATCTAATAATAAAATGCATCCTGATATTACAAATCTAATATATCATAGCCTGGAAGAAATTAAAAAGAGGCCTGAGTATTATTAAGATCAGACCTCTTTACTATAATAATTCTATTTGAGATCATATTCAAGCGTGATCTCAGCTTTCAACAGTTTTGATAAAGGACAGCTTTCCTTGGCTTTATTTGCAATTTTATCAAATTGATCTTTGTTAATCCCAGGTACTTCCGCATTCAGGATCAAATGAGATTTGGTGATTTCTCCATCTTCGAAAGTAATTTCAGAAGTCGTCTCAATTTTATCCGGTTCAAAACCATCTTCAGTTAGAAATGCAGATAATTGCATACTAAAACATCCTGCATGCGCAGCTCCAACCAATTCTTCCGGGTTGGTACCTTTTCCATTTTCGAACCTCGTTTTGAACGAATACTGGGCATCTTTTAGAACACCACTTTCAAGGCTAACAGTTCCTTTTCCTTCTTTTAATGAGCCTTTCCATATGGCCGATCCTTTCCTTTTCATAATTTAATTTTTGAGATTACTCTCTAAATTAATAACCAAAGCATGAAATGGAAAACAATTATAAAAACCTTAACCAATCATAAACTAAAAAAGCCTGAAAATTAATTCAGGCTTTCAATGTTATATGGTTCAGGATCTTATTTAATCTCTACAACTTCAAGATCAAACACAAGATCTTTACCTGCTAACGGATGATTTGCATCTACTACGATACTTTCATCTTTAACTTCTGTAACTACCAGGTTGATCTCACGACCATCAGGCCCTTTTGAAACCAATGGCATTCCAACCTCAGGTTTAAGTTCCTCCGGAAGTTGATTCTTATCAACCTCTTGAATTAATTCAGCTTTTGGCTCTCCGTAAGCCTCTTCCTTAGGTATATTTATAGTCTTTTTTTCATTTACTTCCATACCGATAAGACCTTCTTCAAATCCCGGGATAAGCTGGCCCTGTCCTAATGTGAACTCTATTGGTTCTCCTCGTTCTACTGAACTATCGAAAACCTGACCGTCTTCTAATTTCCCTGTGTAATGTACCTTAACGGCGTCATTTTGCTTTACTTGACTCATAAAAAGTATTTTTTCAATTTTAAATTTGGCTATCAACTAATTTTCAGCCATTTGTATCAATTAGTGCAAGTACCCTGCCGAATCTCTGATAACCCGACAGAATATCCGATAATGACGCATTCTGTCATATTTTCATTAAATTGAATGCAGATTATCACCAAATCACCTTTGTATCTGTCAAACTAACTTAGATGATTCCTATGAAGCTTAAACCCATTACAAGTTCAAATTCCAGAAGAGATTTTATTAAAAAGTCTGGTCTGGCAGCTACAGGTTTTTATATAGTGCCCAGGCACGTGCTGGGCGGTCCTGGTTTTATACCTCCCAGTGATAAATTATTGATTGCCGGGATTGGAGTAGGTGGAAAAGGCGAGTCTGACCTATTAAGTTTTTACGAAACCGGAAAGGCAGAGATCGCCTATTTGTGCGATGTGGACGACCGCCTGGCAGCGGCATCGGTAAAAAGGTTTTCTAAAGCAAAATATTACAAAGATTATCGGGAACTATATGATAACGAAGCAAAAAATTTTGATGCGGTTTGTGTTTCTACTCCAGACCATAATCATGCGGTTCAGGCTATGGGAGCGATGCAAAGAGGAAAACATGTATATGTTCAAAAACCTCTTACCCATGATATTTATGAAGCCAGGAAACTTACAGAGGCAGCAAAAGAATACCGGGTGGTAACTCAAATGGGAAACCAGGGTGCCTCTGGCGACGGTGTTCGTAGGATGAAAGAATGGTACGAAGCCGGTGTAATTGGTGATGTTAATGAGGTTTACGTATGGACTAACAGGCCAGTCTGGCCTCAGGGTATTTCCTGGCCCGAAAAAACTTCTGTGATCCCAGCTGAGCTTGACTGGGACTTGTGGCTGGGTACCGCTCCTTATAAAGATTATGTAGATGGCCTGGTGCCTTTTAACTGGCGAGGCTGGTGGGAATATGGTACCGGGGCATTGGGAGATATGGGATGTCATTTAGTCGAGCCGGCTTTTAATGTACTTGAACTTAAATATCCTCATGAGGTTGAATGTAGTGTGGGGAGTATTTATGTGGACGAATTCCAAAGAGGCTATTTCCCCGAGAGTTGTCCTCCCTCGAGCCATGTGATAATGAGGTTTGCCGGAAAAAAGAAATCATCGTCAGATATTAAATTACACTGGATGGACGGGGGAATAAAACCTATGCGACCTGATGAATTAGGTTCCGAAGAAACATTTGGTGATGGCGGGAACGGTACATTGATAATTGGAACCAAAGGAAAAATGATGTGTGGCACCTACGGTTTGAATCCAAGATTACTACCTACAAGCAGAACAAATGAGGTAATTGTTTCAGAAAAATATCCTAGGGTCAAAGACGGTATGAATGGGCATTATGCCCAATGGGTTGAAGCTGCTATTGCCGGATATAAAGAAAAAACTCTGAGCTCACCTTTTGAAATAGCAGGTCCTTTGACAGAAACTCTTTTGATTGCGAATCTGGCCATACGTGGTTATGATATCCAGAAAACCAGAACAAATTCCAATGGGAAAACCCAGATCTATTACCCCGGAAGAGATATAAAGATGATCTGGGATGCTGAGAATCTGAAAGTCACAAATTTTGAGGAAGCCAATCAATTTGTAAAACGGGATTACAGGGAAGGATATTCATTGTGAAAATTATGAAGCTTGACAATTCGATCTCTTCATTAAAATTTGTAGGACATGGTTCTAAGTCCATCCTATTGTCAATTTTATTAACCTTATCTGCCTGTAAAAAAAGATCAGCTGAAAATGAGAATTGGGTTACTATGTGTGTAACCGCCACCGCATATAATTCTGTGGAAGCCCAGACTCAGGACAATCCAAATATTACGGCCTGGGGTGATACATTAAAACCCGGAATGAATGCCATTGCTGTTTCCAGGGACTTGATAAGAATGGGGATAGACCACAATTCTAAAGTAAAGATCGAAGGGTTCGATAGCCTATTCGTGGTAAAGGATAAAATGCATTACAGATGGCGTAACCGCATAGATATTTATATGGGAAAAAACGTTGGTAAGGCTAGAAAATTTGGCAGGAAGAAATTAAATATCTCTTATATCTTTCAAAAAGACCATACCAAATAATAGCCCGGTTTTTTTTATATGTTTATTATCTTCGGGCACAAATAAAAATCAATGTCTTTTTGTCGTAAATATTCTATTCTGGTTCTTGCCATTTTATTTTTCATATCCGGCTTTGCTCACCAAAGTGACTCGTTACCGGGTAATAAAAAGCTGATCATAGGGATTACAGAAGCTCCTCCATTTGTTGTAAAACGACACAATGGTTATTCTGGTTTGAGCATTAGTTCCTGGAAGATGGTGAATGAGCAACTACAAGCAGGGTATGAATTCAGAGAATATGCTAATCTTCAGGATTTGTTGAATGCTGTTGAAAATGCTGAAGTAGACCTAAGCGTGAACCCTATAACGGTTACCGACAAAAGGATGACCCGTATGGACTTTACACAGCCTTACTTTATTTCTCATACAAGTGTGGCTAAAAGAAAAGAGTCTACTTTTCTGAAGCAGATAAAAAAATTCTTTAGCTGGGAGTTTTTCTCCGTAGTGGGATTACTTCTTTTGGTGATCCTTATTTTCGGAATCCTGGTTTGGTTTTTTGAAAGAAAGAAAAATAAGGAAGAATTTGGCGGGAATTTAAGAGGTATCATGCAGGGGTTCTGGTGGAGTGCGGTTACTATGACTACAGTAGGATATGGGGATAAGTCTCCAAGAACAACCGGCGGTAGAATAATAGGTTTGATCTGGATGTTTATGGCTGTGATCATAATCTCCAGTTTTACCGCGGGAATCGCTTCATCCATAACCGTGAGAAGTATTAATGAGGAGATTAATAATATTCAGGATCTGGAAAGATTTGAAGTAACCACCGTAAGGAGTTCCAGTTCACAGGAATTGCTGGAATTATATGATATTGAAAATGAACTGGTAGCTAGTGCCGCAAAAGGCCTCGAATCCTTATTAAATGGAAAAACTGAAGTGTTAGTATATGACGAACCGATTCTGAGATTTGAAATAGAAATGTCTGATCTTTCTAAGGAACTGGAGGTACTGGAGCACAGTCTTAAAAAAGATTATTATAGTTATGCTTTCCCAAAAGATTCCAAATTGAAAAAAGAGATCGATCCCATTCTTGTTCGAATTTTAAAAACAATGGAATGGACGACCATTACCCGGGAATATAATTAATCCATTAGCCAAGGCCCAGATATCCCAGGATTATCCAAAGAATAATGAATACTACGACGATACCAACACATCCACAGCCTCCGCCAAGTTTTTTAGCGCCCCAGCCGGCTAAAATGGCCCTTATTATACTTTTCATAATTACAATTTATACGGGATGAAATTAGAAAGTTCCTGTATAAATTGATTCTTAATTATGATAAATTTAAATATATAAGTATCTAGATATTTGATTTTTAGTATATTAACGCCCTTTTAGTTCTAATCGCTAATATTATGGCTACCAAAAACCAACCAAAAAAATTTTCTGACATGGAATTCCTGCAGACCTCTGCCAGGGAAAATAATAAAGTGATCTATATTGCCATCGTTTTGGTCCTGGTTTTCACCCTTGTTGCCATGACCGGGGTTTATTACGAATACTGGTAGGTTATCGTTTGATTTCATTCATTAATAAAAACGCTTTATTGATAAATTCTTTCTCCAGGAATAAGGCGAAATAATTTGAAGTGGAAATCATTTCAAATACCGGTATACCCTCATAAGCTAGTAGTTTAAAAATATAAAAGTATAGTCCCACGGTTTGGGAACTATTCTTTGGAAGAGCAATGGTAATTGATGATAATTCCTCTTTAACAGAAACCCGTACTTCATTCCTAAAGCATTTCTCAACCAGGTCTGTAAGAGAGGAGGAGACGAGAATATTGCTTTCCTGGTAGTTACTGGAATAATTTAAATATACCCCGCTCTGATCTTTAACGGCTTCCAGTAATCTGGCTTTGTTAGAAATGATGCTTCGGGAGTTGAGATACGTATATTCAGTGATTCCTGATCTTACGATAATATCCCCCAATTCCCTTAAACTTTGCATATCTACCTTCGTTCGGCTGGGAGCATATCTTCTTAAGGCCATGATAATACTACCTTGCTTCACGGGTTTTCGCATTTCTTTCTCGACCTGCGGCTGAATATCTGCAGCCAATCCGCTAAAGTTGATTATATCCCGGGCTATTGCATCGTCCAGAAATGGTTGATGCCGAATTATATCATGCACACAGGTAGTAATTGTCTTCATTGTTTATTATTGAACATTTTGTACAAATGTATATAAAATGAAATATAATTTTTGGAAGACATGTTTTTAATAATACCTATGCAGCCTGAAATTACAGGCTATGAGGGTATTAAAATTTGGAGGCACTTCTGTAGGTTCTGCGGCAAGTATCAGGAATGTACGGAAAATAGTAACAGACCAGAATGGCGATAAATTACTGGTCTTATCTGCTATGTCCGGGGTCACCAATATGCTGGTAGAGCTCTCAACATCTGTAAGAAACAAAAACAGGAAAAATTGCTCCAGCCTGTTTAATGAAATTGAAATTAAACACCTGCAGCTTATTGACGAGCTTATTGCTGAAAAATCTGTTAATGCAAGAGTAAGAGAGCATATAAAATACCGGATGTCTACTCTTGAAAAGTTTTGTAATGCTGAATGGAATAAGCAACTGGATGCTGAAATAGTAACTACAGGAGAAAGCTTGCTTACCTATATTTTTAGCTCATATCTTACTGCTGAAGGTATCGGGAATAATCTTCTGGATGCCAGGGAATTTATGCGGGTAGATAATCTTGAAAATCCAGATACTAGCCTAATTGGGCAATTATTAGATGATCATCTAAAAAAACTAAATTCCCAGGATATTCTTATCACCCAGGGATTTGTTCGTATCGATAGTAAAGGTGAAATTAATACCCTGAAGCGGGGAGGAAGCGATTTCACGGCTACTATTCTTGGTGCTGCAATCAAAGCTTCCGAAATCCAGATCTGGACAGATATCAATGGATTACACAATAACGATCCCAGGTTCGTAGAAAATACCCGGCCGGTTTCAGAATTAAGTTTTGAAGAAGCAGCAGAGCTCGCCTATTTTGGTGCCAAGATCCTGCATCCCCAGACGATATCACCGGTCATTGGTAAAAATATTCCGGTTTACCTTAAAAATACGTTTACACCTGAAACTACCGGTACACGCATAAGTGCTAAAGTTGAAACTAAAGGTTTAAAAGCGATCTCTGCCAAGGATGAGATCACGGCCATCAGGATTAAATCCAACCGGATGCTTATGGCACATGGATTCTTGAGAAAGATCTTCGAGATCTTCGATAAATATGAGACTGCCATAGATATGATCACCACCTCAGAGATAGCTATTTCCCTGACAATAGACGACCGTACCAATTTGGATAGCATTCTGGAAGAACTTGAAGATTACGGCGAAATAAGCGTGGATGCCAATCATAGTATAATTTGCGTGGTAGGAGAGGGGCTTATTGAAGACCGCGGTACTTCCAGGTTATTCGAAATTCTCCGGGATGTTCCGGTAAGGATGATCTCCTATGGGGGTAGTAAAAATAATATTTCCCTTCTGGTGGACACCAGGAATAAAATAGAAACTTTAAAAAAATTGAATGAAAAATTGTTTAGCGACCGGTTTCAGGAATCGGTCTGAAAATTTTGTTCAAAGTTTGATTAAATTGTTTTTTGTGTAGTGAAAACCGTTGGTTAATTGTTCAACCGGCGGTTTTCTATTTTTTATGGCGGTTTTTTTCTTCTATAAACCTGCTCATAAAATAGGTGCTTTTATGAAAATGATACTTTAGCATTTGCCCGGTAAAATTATGTTCCCTGTGTTTTTCAAGGTTTTCTCTAAGGATATTCAAATAGCTTTGAAATCGCTGCTGATGTAATTTAATATTGAATCGGGTATTAAAAATGGTAAAACCAATCTTTTGTTTTTCATTCCATGGTTGCTGGTTAGAATAAAGATTATAAGCTTTCTGAACGAATTGAGGAACATCATCAGAAATAAAACCATTCCATTCGCCAGATTTACTTATACCCTCACTGCCAAGCATAGTAGTTACAGATGGGGTGCCATTTTGCATTGCTTCTACCAGCTTTCCTTTAAGTCCCGCCCCGAATTGTATAGGAGCCAGACATACCCTGGCCTGTTTCATTACCTCTGCAGAGTTATCTGCCCAGCCGTGAACCATAAAATTTTCTGATGGATTGTGCAGGTTCAAAACTTTCTGGGAGGGATAGGCTCCATAAATATTCATCTTCGTACCAGGTAATTCCTTCCGGAGTTCCGGCCATATTTTTTCTTTTAGGAACAGTACAGCGTTCCAGTTGGGTTCATGTAGAAAATTACCAATACTTATAAAATCCTTTCTCTCCTCGAATCCAGGTAAAGCTGATTGTTGTTTTTCAGAGACAGGCTTTAGCATAAAAGGCAGGTAAAAAAGAATAGCTTCAGGGATCCCAAATTCTGCCTGCAATAATTCCAATTCAGGTTCAGAAATGATCAAACTCAGATCGCAGCGGTAGATGGCCGCAATTTCTCTTTTCGTAAGATCTAAGTTTTTTAAGATATTTTCAGTAGCTATTATATCTTTATAAGCCTGATGCCGCGCCTTACGCAAAAAATGTAGATCTTCTGTGTCCAGAATCTTGATCGCGTAGGGACAAATCTGGTCCACTCTCCAGCCAAATTGTTCTTCAATCATAAACCGGTCGAACAGGACAACGTCTGGTTTCAGGTCTTCTAAAAAAATATCAAACTGGGGATCATTCAATTTGATATTTTCGATCTCCACACCCCACGTTTCCAGATTCACCATGTTATCTGTGGTTCTTGCTGTGGTTGCAAAAGTGATATTATATTTTTCCTGAATAAAGAATTCGATTAATTGCAACATTCGTGAACCGGCTGCAGAAGAATTGGGTTCTGGCCATACATAACCAATGATAAGAAGCTTGGGCATTGATTTTTTTTCAAAAATAGTAATTATAACTGGCCGGTAAGGAGTATGGTGGCGGTAATCCAGAGTATGACCGAAAGAATACCTCCAATAAGAAAAAAATGCCTGAATTTATAGATTCCCATTCCGTAGATAATGGTATTGGTCTGGTATCCTACAGGTGTGAAAAAACTGAAATTTGAAGCAAATAATACAGCCAGAATAAATGGTTTTGGATCCTGGTTCAGGCTTGCCGCAATGGTAATAGCAATTGGTGCAATAATAATTGCTGTAGCATTGTTGGATATAAAACCACTCAGGAACATTGTGACCAGGAATAAAACCCCGATAACAATAAAATCACTTTTATTATCGAACAAACGCAATAGATTATCTGAGATCCATTGATCGGCACCCGAGTTGGACATCGCCACACCCAGGGGAATCATACCTGCCAGCAGAAATATGATCTGCCAGTTCACCTGGGAATACATTTTACCCAGGTCTATACATTTTAAAAATATCATCAGGAAACAACCAATAAGTGCGCTTTTTAGAATAGGAAAGATGGAGAACGCAGAAAGTCCTATTACCAGTAACAAAATCCCCAAAGAAAGGTTTCGTTTGGATTTAGTGACAATTCGTATATCGTCGTGCTGTCTAAGAATAGCGATATCATCCATTTGCTGTAACTCGTGCAGATCATTCGGAGAAACTTCAACAAGCAGGCGGTCACCAACTCTCAACTCAATATCATCAGATTTACGGTCCAGTATCCTTGGCCCGGGATTCCTGAGGCTTCTTCTTTTCCTTATCGCCAGGGGAGAAGCACCATGCAGGTCATACCAGCCCACAGTTTTAATGCTTTTACCTATTAAAGGGGAGTTAGGGAGCATCAGAATTTCCAATAACTGAATATTGTCTTCAAGATTTTCAGTTTTTTCTACTGAAGAACTGGTTTTGAACCTGTCTGGGTTCTTAATTATGGTGAGATCGCCGGAATCTTTTAATTTAAGTAATTGTGAGATGCTGCACCTTAAGAGCAATTGATCTCCTTCCTGAAGCGTAGTATATTTGCCCGGATGTTCATTTACTGAGCCTTTCCTTTTTAACCTGATGACATCGATATCTTCAGCTTCATTTCCAAAAACATCCTCAATATTCTGTCCTATTAGTCCCGAATTTTTTGAAACTATTCCCTTGGTTATATATGCATCCAGGTCATATTCGCTGGATATATCAGTTTTTTTCTGTTTTGGTAACAGTCCTATGAGAATGCTAACTGTAACCACGGTAATGATCAGGAAAATGACTCCCAACCAGGTAAATTCAAAAAAACCAAATCTTTCCACGCCTCTTTTAACGGCCACTGCGTTGACAATAAGGTTGGTAGATGTTCCCATAAGTGTACAACTACCCCCAATAATTCCGGCAAAAGAAATTGGAAGTAATAATTTAGAGCTTGGGATACCATATTTATCAGATAGCTCATCAATGATCTTTACAAATACCAGTACAACTGCGGTGGTATTGATAAATGCCGAAATTCCTCCGGCAATGAACATGAATACAGGTACCATAAGGAATAAGGGAAGACCACGCAATTTTTTAAGTCCGTTCGCAAGCCAGTCAATAACCCCGTTAGATTCAAGACCTATAGCAATGATCATTAGAGCAAGAACCGTAATCGTTGCAGGACTGGAAAACCCTGAAATAGCCTCTTCCGGACTTATTATGTTGGTTAGGAGCAGACTAACCATAATAAAAAATGCGATCTTATCCACGGGAAAGACTTCCAGCGCAAATAAAAATATCACCGTAATGATTATTACAAACAGGATAATTATCTCAAGCGTCATTGCTAATCAATTTCATAGCTTAAAATTAATCTTAAGTTTTATCAACTTATTTTCTTTCTGAAATATTTAAGATAACACATTTGCTCAGGAGCATCAATTTGAATAATATAGGTAGCTCAATAATAGGAAAGATTATATGAGTAGGGGATTCGTAAAGGAGGATGATCAGGAAGAACCGGTTTTGATACCACCCAGAGCGGCGTTGCCTGAAGGTGTTACAAATTATGTTACGCCAAAAGGTCTTGCAGAGCTAAAAAGGGAAATGAAAGATTTGGAAGAAAAAAGAGCAAATGTACAGGCTGAAAATGATACGGAAAAAAGAAGAGCTCAAAGTTTAATAGACGGAAAGATAAATCTTCTTGCTGAAAGATTGCAGACAGCCAGGATACTTGATCCTAAAGAGCAACCTGAAGATGAAATAAGGTTTGGGGCCTATGTTAAACTGAAGAATGAGAACTCGGGACAGCTGCAGGAATTCCAAATTGTGGGCGTGGATGAAGCAGATATTAGAAAGAAAAAAATAGCCTTTATTGCCCCAATAGCAAAAGCGATCACCGGGAGCAAGGAAGGCGATCTGGTTGAACTAAAACTGGGTACTGAAATAAGAAACCTGAGAGTCCTGGAAATTACTTATTGATCATTTTCAATGATGAACTCGAGTGTATCAACAATATCTCCGAATTTATCAATTTCAATTTTAAACTCTAAGGGGTCTGTAGCCGAATAACCAAGTTTTTTCATTTGTAACGGATCAATTTCAGCGATATAATTACCCGGGGACAGGCCTAGATATGTAAA
The DNA here is from genome assembly GCF_007050985.1 of Christiangramia sabulilitoris. Lineage (GTDB taxonomy): Bacteria > Bacteroidota > Bacteroidia > Flavobacteriales > Flavobacteriaceae > Christiangramia > Christiangramia sabulilitoris. Next base: position 258,427 of record NZ_VHSF01000001.1, on the reverse strand, counting down.
ATATCCATCACCTTCACTTAAAATTTTCCTTACTAGATCTCCACTTTTATCAAGAATATTCACTGTTATCCGGCCAATTCCCCTTTTCGATTTCCCATCGCTCATATATACCATTCCGGCAACCTCGCCAAGAACTTCGACAGGAATTTCAATTTCCTGAAATTGATTTGGAAGGGTTTGAACTTTGATTTTTTCATTTTTCACCTTCCAGGCTATATTGTCGAGACTATTAGGGTCTACCTCAAGAATAATATCTATATAAGGTTGCAGCTCTGTAATTCGCAGTGTTGTTTCATCTTCATTATAGGTAGGTCTTCCAACCGAATTTTTTAAGCGGATACCCGGGATTGCCGGTTCCATGGGATCCCGCATTCCATTTGAATTATAATCCAGGAACGGAATTATATTCAACGCTGCCTTGGACATTGCAGTACGGTTATTAGCAAGAATATAACCTGTATTATCGTCTAACATCAAACTTCCACGAGCCGACTGAACAAATGAGTTATTCCTGTTTCCAAGTCTGGAGGTCAATGAAGTTTGTGCAAAATTAAAAGCATACCTGAACCCAATTTCAAAAATGTGGGCATTTCGTAAAAGATTGCTCTCATAAGCAAGGTTTAAGAAACCTTGCTTAAAAACAGGTCTTTCTACTTCAAGAATAATATTATTGAATTCATTTCGGCTAAAATCATACTGCACCTGTGGTGAGAATAAAAATTTATTTGGCAGCCTATAATTTTGGGAGATAGAGGAATATACAGTTGGTCTTTTCACTCGGTCATTATATATACCATAGGTTGTAAAATTAGTGCTTATACCCATTACCGTCCCAGAAAGTAATAATTGCGCAGTAGTAAATTCAGTAGTAGGCATAATTATTTGATTTACACTAAACCTACTGAACAGTGAAAAATTTTTGGCACGTATAGGTGTGGATAAGCTGATCTTTCGTTCTTCCAGATAATTGAAATTTATGGCTTTTTGATCTTTATCATAGTTAATATAATTAAGTTCCAACTGTAAGTTTCCAGGGGTTCTGTAGCTTAACACACCTTCTTTTTTAACCCCATACATGTATTCTCCGCTAAATAGCAAATTAGATGCAAACCGAATTGATGAGTTTACGAAAGGCATTACTTCACCACTGGTCACTCCTGAAAGATATTCTACTCCTCCACCAATCGTGACAGCATTGCTTAGTCCATAATTGACATTAAGTCTTGAGAATTTATCCAGATCATCGTTTTCTACAATTCCCGCACTCAAAGTATATTCAACTTCTCTCTTTGGGACAAAATTATATGGAATATTAATTAAACGTTCTTCGATACGTTCCTGCCCGTACGGACCATAAAATTTTAATCGAACCGCCGTGTTTCCATACATAAGAGGCACGTCAAAAGTATAGAAGCCTGAGGCATCGGCCTGGGTAAATTCTACCAGAATATTATTTATGTATAGCTCTACAGTCCATCTTGGATCTGTATAATCACTCAGCGTGTAAGTCCCAAATGATCTTCTGTTTATAAATGGGCTATTGCTAAATTGGATTCCACTAACCGGGGCAAATAGGGAAGAGGTGGCCCGGGTAAAGATTCTACCCGCGGTTACCTGTTTAAAAAATTGACTGCCATGATCAATATAGCGCCATTGGTAGAACTGATTACGTGTGTTAAATGGAACCCTTGTGGAATAATTGAGTAAAAGGTTAGTTTCCCCGCCAAGAAACATGGTTCCCAATCCCAGCGATAACCTGTTGTCATTTTCAAAATTGCTTTGTTGCGTTGCTACTACCCCCCAATCCAAACTTCCTCCTTTGAAAAAAGGATATTCTCTCGCGATCGTAGTATCCGGATTTTTCTGGCCTTTTACTTTATTTAAATTTTTTCGAATTTTTTTCAGACGTAATTCTTTTAGCACAGGTAACTCTATATCGGTTTGCAATTGAACCGACAGACTCCGGAAGGAAAAATTAGTATTTAAACCAAATACTTCTCCAAACAAATTTGATTTTAAATAAAATGTTGTGGGGGATTGAATAAAATCCCGCTTTTCCAGGTTATATTCAGAATTTTTATAAATTATAAATTCTTCTGTAATATTAATTACAAATGTGGAGTCCTGATGAACTATAAAGCCTGTAAAACCAGTTGCAGTTTCTTCATTCTTTATCTTCAAAGTATTGAATAATTCCCTGACAGGCAAATAAGCGTCCTGACCTTTTATAGCAATCGGCATCTCCAGGGTGCCAAGATCGGGAACCGTTAGCTCTACACTTAACTCATCGTACGCTGGAATATTTTCCTGGGCAAAACCTGAAGATGAAAAAATAATGCATACAAAAGCTATAAACAGGCTTTTATAAATACCAGCAGCTAAGTTGAAAAATTGTAGGTGCATTAACTGGAAGTAAATTGCTATTGATGAATAAAATTGAGAGTAAAGGTCCCAAAGTACGTACCTGGTAGATTTCCGGAATTTTCAGGAGGAATTCTCAAGGTGCCACCAACAAAAACTTCATTAGGTATTTCAGCATTGGGAGCCTTGGTAACAAAGGTTTTCTGGCCAGTGCTGAAACTATTTATAAAAAGATCAATCTGAAGTCCGGTTGCCTGGTTTTCGAGAGTATAAGGCCCCATATCCTGAATTTGAATAATAGTTCCGGGGTTGGCATAAACATCAAATAATGCTGCAGAGACAGGTTGTCCAAAATTCAGCTCAAAAATATCACCATCTACGCTACGTTGATCATCGAAGCTAACGGTGACATTACCTCCGGCACTACCTGCAGTAAAAGTTCCAAAATTCAGATTTCTGGAAGTTCTCACCTCGACCTGAACAGGAACCGGTGGATTCTCCTGAGCAACCATTTCAAAAAAAGAAAAAAGGAATATGAGTAGAGCCGATAAAAGTGTATATAAGTGCCTGGACGATAAAATTTTCATTTAGTTTCTGATTATTAATTTTCTGGAATATTGAGATTGGCCGGTTTGCAGACTTATTATATAAACCCCGGCACTCTTGATCCCCTGGAAAATAATCTGCTCCTTCCCGGTACCTGATCTTGTAATGAGAATTTGTCCAGTTATAGTACTTAGCCTTAAATTGCCTTTCTGATCTTTTTCCAGGTTAAGATTAACGATAATGTTTCCATCCTGAACCTTTGCTTCAAATGGTAGATTGAAAGCAATAGCAGGATTGGTCACTTCTTTTTCAGAAAACATTAACTCAAATCTGCTGTCATGAACCCCTTTAGTTATATTGAATTTGTAATTAGGTTTTGAGCGTAGATTTTGCCCTACTCCTGCGATATGATCTATCAGATAGATATTTAGATTAGGACTCAAATTTTCTATGGAAGCCATATTAATATTCATTTCCCCATTTTCTTCCACTCTTAGTCCCAGAGGAATTTTTCTATAATCTGAATAATCCGGATAAGGAATAGCATTAATAGCCAAAGCATTTTGGTTTTCAGTAAGATTATAAAAACTTGGAACGGTTGGATCTGTGTTCCACAGTTTATGTGCATCCAGCTCTTTTTCGAAACCTTCAGTAGCCGAGGATGTAAAATAAATAACTAGTGCATCTGATTGAGGATGTTGAACAAATCCAGCTTCCAATCGAAGTAAAAGAGGCTGTTCTAAAAGTTGGTTTTTATAAAAATTCTGATTAAAATCAGTTATCCTAACTCTATTATCCATTCCAAAATTCCCGGTAACCTTTTGTTTAGTCTCAGAATCACTGACTTTTATAAAATAGCCCTGCATTGAGGGAATTATATTCTGTGTTTCTCCACTTCCGGTAGATATATTATTTACGTAAGCTGTATAGGTACCACTATATTGATCAGTATCACTGGCGTTGAAAAAGTATATTCCATCATCTATATTGGTTCTGGTCCATCCTTCTGCAGAATTCCAGTCTATTGGTGAAGGGTAGGGATTCCCAACCAAATGAAAACCTTTGGTATATTCCCCGTGATTATTCTCTAATAGACGAGCCGTTATAAGACCGTTATTTACTTCACCGGTTAATTCTATGGTTTTCTCGTTGAAAGATGATCCAAAATTAAGGGCGTAGCCTTCAGAAATATTTAAACTATTCCCGGTTTCAGTATACGCCAACCATCCGGTAGCATCCTGGGGTGAACCATCAATGCTCACTGTCCTGTTTTCTTCATATCGATAAAAATGCGGAAAGCCACTTACCGCATCTTCTAAAACAATATAGGGAATAAAATCTCCAACAGTGGAATTTTTAAACGGAGAGCTAAAATATTTATAACCAAATGCTTTATCAAGAAAACGTTGCATGTTTACCAGGCCTAAGACCTCTCCGTTTCCGTTGCCAGAGATTAAGGCTGTTTGAGTGGCATCTGAAATTAAGGTAAGCTTATCCCCGGTTTGAAAAACACCATTTTCAGGATTCAAGGTGCCCGTTACTTCAATTAGCGCCTCAGAAGAAACACCAGCCGGGTTATTTATCCTGAGATTTAAAACCCTGTTATTTTGAAAAGCAGCTACAGGAATAATTTGCGTGTTGGTCCCTTCAAATGAAATACTTCCGTTCTCTGTATCTAAAACCCCTTGATTACTTAAATTTCCAGTAATCCTAAGCCAGTTGGAATTAATCTCCAGGGAGGCAGAATTTTGAACCTCAAGATCATTCGCCAAAGCATTAGCTCCGGGATTAACTACCGGATAATTTCCTGAGCTGAGATTTTCTGGAATTAAAACATCCGTATCCAAACCGGGCAAGCGATCACAACTCCAATTGGCACTATTATTCCAATTAGTATCTACGGCTCCGGTCCAGATTCCAGGTTCCTGGACGTTTAAAATTACATTTCTTGAAATAGAAATCTTACAATTAGAGCTGGAGCTTGGAGTTGGTTTTACTATGACTCTATAAAAATTATTCCCTAATTCAGCAGTAACCGGGGATATAACATATTCTGAATTTGTAGCGCCGGGTATATCTTCCCACGTTCCATCTGATAAAACTTTTTTCTGCCATCTAAAAGTCACATCGGCGGCAGATATATTCAATGATTCTGCCACACTAAAGGTTGCAGTGCCACCTATACAGGCTGTTTGATCGCTAATTGCGGTTAAATTATAGCAATTTACGAGGTCTACAAGATCCTCGGGAAAATCATCCCGATTGTTTTCAAAATCATCTTCGGTTCCATAATCGCAACTTTCCTGCTGAATATCACCAGTATTTCCATCATATTGACCACCACAGGTTTGGAAATCATCACCCCAATTTTCTACCGTTCCATAAATGTAAATATTTGCATTTTCAACATTCAGATCTCCCTGAGTGTCTGAGCCTTTTTTTATAAAATTGCCATAAATTATCAGGTAACTGGATACGTTTAATTCTATTTGGTTTGAAGCAAAAAAGTCACCGAAAACAATAACCCGGGCATTAGGGCCCATAATTAAAGTAGAAAAATTACCGTCCATCCTCAAATCTCCCTGAACGATCAAAGTTCCATTAACCTCGAGAATAGAAGAATTTTTTGAAAGGGTAACCTGGGAAAACTCTTCTAGAAAATTTTCCTGTATAGTATAACGCTCATTCCCAATTTCTAAAGCCGCCTGAGCATTCAAGGTTGCCGGGACAATAAAAATAACCAATAACAAGGCAAGTCCAAACAAACTATTTAAACGCTGGTAGCTTAGGCTCATACTATTATAAGGATACTTCTTTGGTAGCTAAAATGTTTGATTGACCTTCTGAATATGTTAAGATCAACTTCCCTTTATTAAGATCTACATCTGCAGCGTTTCTAAGTTCAAAGCTGAAATTTCTTTTGGTATTAGGTGTATATACCGAAATTCCTTTTACTATACCCACTTCAGTTTTATTTCCTTCTGGTGAGATATGGGTGGCAGTCAGGTTTCCATAAACAGACATGTTACCAGATCGCGTAATATTGAGAGATAGCCTTGGAAATTCTCCCTCCTGATTCAGGGAAATATCGTTTAAAGCGATTTGAGTAGTAGATTCGCCATTTCTGATAATAATGGGGATACTAATTCCGAATATCGTTTTAATATTGATAGAGATTCCTTCACTTTCATCAGATTCTTCAGAACCAAGGGCTGTTTCTTTCTCTATAGCCCTAAAATACATATGGGATCTATATTCACCCGGTTCTAGATTTCCAGTCCGGGTTAATTGCACGCGTATAGTTTGAGCTTCGTTTGGAGCCAGGGCAACTCTTCTAGGGAAATATCTCAGAAAATCTGTAGCAAAACGCTGACCTTCCTCAGGTTCTTCTACCTGCTCAAAATCACCGGCTTCGGTCATTTTATAATTTACGAATGAAATAGCGTAGACAGCAGTATCACTTCCTGTATTGGCCAGGTTAACTTCCTGGGATCTTTCAGAGCCATCAAAAACAAGCCTTTTCGGCATGATCATTAAATCTCCCTGAGCTAAAATGTTATTTCCTGAAGAAATGAAAATAAAAAGTAAGACGGAACTAAGTAGGTATTTTTGCATATCCGGGGGGTTGGATTATTTATTTTAATTAGAGACAAAATTAAGGATTACAGATCAACCGTTTACAGAAACTACTATTTAATTATATGAAACGGTTACATTAAATCCTGATGAATTAGTGTAAAATCCTGAAGTCTGATTCGCATCCAGATTCAAGGTACCACCTATTTTTATAATATCTATCAAATTACCTTCCTGAGGCTGGACGGTAAATCTGTCTATTATTAGGATCTGATTAGGGTTTTCCTGATTGTATAAGGTGAATTGCTGCGGTAAGCTGATTGAGTAATTATTATTGCCATGGGTCACCACAGCTTCTGCCGGGGTCACGGTCCCGGGAACAGAATTAGAAATCTGGACACCATAGGCAACACGGGATCCATCCGGGGACAATACAACCTGGCCTGGATTATAGGCACTAATAATATTACCAAAGTCCAGGTCTACAGTTTTGTCAATTTTTATTGGATCAATGATTGTTGCTCTACTATTAACTACTGCTGAGGCAGAATTTTGAGCCCAATTGTTCATCCAGCAGAAGCTAATAGCTAAAAGAAAAATAAACTTTTTCATCTTTGAATGATTTTACAATTTAACAATTGGTAATAAAAAATAAAGACGCCGCCACAGTGGGCGGCGTCCTAATTTAAATTTACAAAATATTATTCGTAAGCAACGGTAACGCTAACCGTTCCACTATATGTACCTGCTAGTTGTCCTGAAGCTACAGTAAGAAGTCCTCCAACTTTCAGTTTCTGAGCGGTTCCTGAACCTGTTGCAGTTCCATCTGTATCACCTAACAAATCCTGTGTAAAAGATATCGCCATATCTGATCCTGTACCTGTAAGAACAGTAGAAGGAATTGTTATACTATAGGCATAATTATTAGCCGCAGTAACATCAAATGTAGCTGCCGTAATTGTCGTTGCAGAAGTTACATCCATATTAGTATTACTAAAAGTTCTGTTACCCTCTGTATTCACTCTTACATTACCGCCTTCAGCAGCAACAATGCTACCGAAATTCATGGCAGTACCATTCTCTATTTTAATTGGTGTAACTATTTCAGCTGAAATATCTGCTGTTCCTATTGCTTCTGCAGCATTTTGTGCAAAAGCGCTTCCTGAGATCAGAGCTATTAAAATAAAAGTAATCTTTTTCATAGTAGTAGGTTTTGGGTGATTTTTATTACTGCGGTAAATATGCTACTATCAATGAGAGCTGACCAAATAAAATCGTTAAGTAGTTAATAAACTCGTTAAAAGGCACAATGCTTTAGGTAAAGTACACGGAATCATGGTCAGTTTTAACTAAATTTTAAAATAAACAGAAGAATTTAAGATGAAAATACCTACAATGAAGTTTCTAATTGTAGCTAATAGTTATTTCAAGAGGTGTAGGAGTAACGTAACGACCGGGTTTCTGATTTGCAGGAATTTCTAGAGTAGCGCCTAGTCGTATTTTCTGAGTGTCCTCTTCTAAATGCTGGGGTAATTCAGATAGGGCAAAGTCCCTGATGATTATCTCATTTGCGCCGTTACTCATGCTATAGATACCTGACGGTATTTGTAAATCGTATGCGTGGCCTTGCTGTCCTTTGATCTCAAATTCTGCCGCAGTGGTAAGTCCACCTGGTTTTAGTTCTACACCGCCATTTGCCTGCCTGGAATTATCTGGGTTTAGGGTTACTGTACCACCTGTACCGGCATTTATCTCGGCAAAGTTCATATTTGAGGTGGTCTTGATGCTAACCGGCTCAATGATCGTTACAGAAGCCGTAAAATTAGCGGTAGCACTATTCTGTCCGGTAACCGTGCTTACCAGGCATAGAAAAATTGAAACTATAAAAATACTTTTCTTTTTTAACACATGTTAAACTTACTAAACCAAATCGTATAATCCGATGAAAAGCACAATAAATCGACGAAATACACAAAATATTTAAATTATTTTAACAATATATTTCTCTCATAAGTCACGTTTTTGTGTGTTATAATTCTGTAAGTTTCTGAAAACATTATATTTACACTATAGTGCTAACTAAAAACAGCTGGAAAATGAAATCTTACAAAACGATTTTGAATCCTAATCTTATAGATATTGGCCTGGTTATATATCGTATAGCTATTTCCTGTCTTATGTTAACCCATGGTTATCCTAAAATGTTGAAATTCTTTGGGGGAGAACCCATTGAGTTTGCAGATCCGTTTGGTCTGGGAATGGAAACTACCTTTATGCTGGCTGTTTTCGCTGAGTTCTTTTGTGCTATCCTGATAATTATTGGGTATATCACCAGACTGGCGGCAGTGCCCATTGTGATTACTATGGCCACAGCGGCCCTCATAGTGCACCAGGCAGATCCCTTTGCAAAACAAGAACTGCCATTGCTTTATCTCTTTGCCTTTTTGTTATTATTCTTTACCGGAGCCGGTAGATACTCCTTGGATTATTTCATCCAGACAAAAAAATGAAAACGGGTTAATTATATTCCTTTGTCGGAATCTGGATGGTCGGTTTTTTCTTATGCTCCGGCCTGGAACCACGGTCATTATACTGCAAGTTTTGCTCATCTGGAATTTCACCTTCCTTCGTGGGACGAGCATCGTTACTGCCGGGTATATCCAGTTCACTAGCGGTAAAGTCTACCTCCCTTTCCCGGTCCAGGGCTCTATCCTGTCCCTTATTCATACTACGACCTTTTTCATTAAGGGCCTGTTTATCCTCTTTAGTAACCTCAGGATTATAAGTAGTCTCTTCAGAATCGGTTTTTAGATTATCTGCATTGGTCTTTTTACCCTTTTCCATGATTTTAATTTTTTTGTCCTTTCAATTTAAAGATTATCCCAGGTAATACAGAAGGCAGACGGTTAAATTCTGGTTAAAACAGGATAAAAAAAAGGAAAGCTTTTCAGGCTTTCCTTTTTATATGAAATTTAATTTATGTCCTAGTTTTTAGCTACAGAGGCATCACCTTCCAGCATAGCAAAGAACTTATCCAGATTTGGAATGATAACAATTCTTGTTCTACGGTTCTTAGCCATATTTTCCTTACTGGTGTTTTCAACAAGTGGCTGGTAGCTACTTCTTCCTGCAGCAATAAGTTTAGACGGCTCTACATCATATTTATCCTGGAGCAATCTAACAATAGAAGTGGCTCTTCTTACACTTAGATCCCAGTTATCTTTAAGGTAGGAATCCTTTACCATAGTGCGATCATCTGTATGTCCTTCGATCATAACCTCCATAGCAGGTTCACTATTAATCACTTCGGCTAACTTTTTCAGCAATGGCTGAGCTTCTTTGGTTACTCTATAGCTTCCACTACCAAAAAGAAGTTTATCAGATACATTGATCATTACCACAGTTTCATCTACGCTAATTTCAATATCGTCTTCATCTGCACCTTCTGTAATGTTCTTTTTAAGGTTGTAAGATACTGCCAGGTTGATTGAATCTTCCAGAGTTTCAGCTCCTTTTACCTTCTCTGGATCCATCTTAGCGATGGTACTACGCATCTTTTCTTTAGTGTTGTTAGACATCACAGTAAGATCATTCATTTCCATCATACCGTCATTTTCAGTTCTAAGGGAATTGATCTTGGCGTTGTATTCTGCAACTCTCTCTTCGATACGTGCGTACTTATCTTCAATTTCTTCTTTCTCAACACGAGTTTTTTGCAAAGTACTTCTGGTATCATTCAATTCACCTTCCAGAGCTACATATTTCTTTTTAGAAACACAGGAAGTTAGCATTGTGGCTGCCAGGACTGTTACAGTTATTACTCTTTTCATAAATGATATTTTTTAAAATTAAAAAGTTGATTGTAGTTTAAATATTCATTTTGTTAAAAGCGATAATAATGCCATTGCCATTAATTATGAATGTTTGGCCTGTTTACCTTTTCTTTTAGTCGAAAGAATACAAGAATAGAATCCAGGTATAGCGGGAGCACAGAGCTCATTTGTATATTTTGAGAAAGTCTTATTATTATAATTTATACAAAAAAACACAGCAACTCCTTACATATAAAACTGTAGAATTTTAGTTTAGTTGTGTAAATAAAATCCACACTTTTCTATTAAAAACATGTTGAGAACAGCCTGAGAACTATTAAAAGCAGGGTATTTTAACAGAAGTTTATTAGAAAATACTACCAACAGGTTTCGTGAAATAGCCTCTAAACGATAACTTTGGAAACTTCCTAAATTTTACTGTTTGAGCAAAGCGAAAAAAAGGATATATAAGATATTAAGAATACTGGGAAAAATTTTCCTGGGGATTCTTATTTTTCTTTTGCTTGTAATATTGTTCGTTCGAAGTCCCTGGGGGCAGGGTATTATAAAGGATAAGGTAATTAGTTCTATTGAAGAAAAAACCGGTGCTAATATTGACCTTGAGCGACTGTATGTTAAGTTTAATGGTGATATTCAGGTAGATGAACTACTTATCGAAGATCCTGCAGGGGATACCGTGGCATATGCCGGTAGTCTGTCTGCAAATATTCCTTTCATGCCCCTCATCAAAGGAAATAGTTTCGATCTGAATGATCTGGAAGCCTCGCAGGTGAAAGCAAAAATAATCAGAAAAGATTCTCTTAAAGGTTTCAATTTTGATTTTTTAATGAAAGCCTATGCTTCAGACACCACCCAGACTGCGGCTGCTGTAGATACTTCTGCGGCACCCATGCAAATAAATATCGGAGATATAGATCTTCAGGATTTCGATATAATATATAAGGATGATGTGACAGGTATTGATTCTGAAGTGAAATTTGAAAATTTACAACTTGAGTTTTCTGAAACCGATCTTCAGAATATGATCTTCAGGGTAAATGATGCTATGCTAGGTAATGCTGTTATCAACTATAAACAGACCAAACCTTTTCCTGAAAGTGATTCTGAAGAAGCTCCTTTACCGGTCATTGATATTAGAAATCTGAAGTTTACAGAGGTCAAGGGAGTTTATGATTCCCAGCCGGATTCTCTATATAGCAGTTTCGATATTGCGAATTTCGAGTTGGATAATACAGAATTCGACCTAAAAGAACAGTTTATAAAAAGTGATGGAATTGATCTTTCAAAATCCCGGATCACACTTAAAATGCAGCAGATTAAGTCAAAGGAAAGTAAGCAGGAAGACTCTCCTTCAGATTTTGAGTGGCCAGACTGGAAAATTGATATTACCGGTATCAACCTGGAAAATAATTCCTTTAATTATTTCGTAAACAATGCAACGGTAGAAAAAGGAGTTTTTAACCCTGATGCAGTAAAACTGGATAGCCTTACTTTCTCTGCGGGAAATTTAACCTACGCAGAGGAAAGGTTAAACCTTGCCATTGATGAATTCAGATTTAAGGAGGCATCAGGTCTCGATTTAAATGAATTTAATATCAATGCGGTAATTACAGATCAAAAAATAGAATTATCGGGAATCGACCTTGACATTAATCAAAATAGCCTTAGCGGTAAGATCGCCATAGATTATAAGAGTCTAAACAGCTTTATCAAGGAACCCGGGGATGCCGGTTTGAATATAGATCTGGGAGATATTTTCCTGGATCTGCAGGATATATATCGTTTCCAGCCAGATTTGCGCAAGAACGAATACTTTAAAGCCCTTGCTTCGTCTCCAATCAGGGGAAGTTTAACTACCTCAGGTAAACTTGCTAACCTGGATCTTCAATCATTGAGACTTAAATGGAGTAGTACCAGTATCTCGGGTTATGGTACGGTTATAAACCTCCAGGATCCTGATAATATTGCTTTTAACTTACCAGATCTAAAGGTAAGTTCTAACAGGAAGGACCTGCAGAAATTTGTAAAGGAAAAGGAACTGGGCATTCAGTTACCCAAACAGGTTAGCTTAAATGGAAGTTTTGCCGGGTCTGCTACTGAGATTAAAACAAATTCAGTTTTAAAAACTGACCTGGGCAGCATTCAGGTTGATGGAAAATTTGATGTACAGGATAATATTGTGTTTAATGCTGAAATCCAAGGTGACAGCATTGCTCTTGGTACTTTGCTGCAGAATGATGCTCTTGGAGACCTTCAGATAAATCTGAAAGCCTCCGGAAGTGGAAGTAATATCAACGATCTTAATGCAGACCTGGATAGCAAAATTTCTTCCTTTACCTATAATAACTATGAGTTCAGGGACATAAATATTACCGGCGATATCAAAGATGGGCAGGGGCCTTTAAACCTGGATTATCAGGATACCAATCTTAATATGAATTCTAAGGTGATCGTGGATCTCGATTCCATATCGCCAAGGTTTGGGTTTGATCTTAATATTATAGGAGCAGATCTTGAGGCTCTTGGAATTACGCGAAAAGAGATTAAAACAGGCTTTGAATTAAGTGGTTGGTTTAAAGGAAATTCTACAGCCTATGAACTGGAAGCTAAGATCAAAGATGGAGTAGCGGTTTATAATAATGAAACTTACCTTTTGGGTAGTTTTGATGCTGCAGCCTTCGTGGGAGAGGATACTACTTCGGTGAAGATCAATAACCGGATTTTGGATCTTGATCTTCAGTCTAATGCCAGCCCGGTTGCATTTTCCAACGCGATAGACAGGCATTTCAAGAGGTATATTTCTGAAGATTACCAGGAGGATTCCCTCGTTAACCCGGTGAACTTAAAACTGGATGCTACTATTAGTGAGGCGCCAATTTTAAACGAAGTATTCCTGGTAAATCTTGAAGAGTTAGATACGGTAGATATAAATATAGATTTCAGAGAAAAAGACCGGGTGATGGATGCTTTTGTCTCTATCCCGTATTTAAATTATTACAGCAGTAAGATCGATAGTTTAAAACTAAGCATGAAATCTGACCCTGAGGATTTAAATTTTGAATTTGCCTTTAATTCGCTCGACGTTGGCCCGTTGGCTATCAAAGAAACTATATTAAAAGGAAAAGTGGTGCAGCAAAAGTTAAACCTGGACTTCGCTTCTTTTTATGATGAAACTCAATTGGTTCATGTAAATTCTGAATTGAATTTTCAGGGTGATACCCTGAGATACCATATAAACCCACAGGATCTTATTCTCAATACTAAGGAATGGAATATAGACGAATCCAACCAGTTAAGCTTTGATACAGATTATCTGGATTTTCAGAATTTCAGGATCTTCAGAAATAACCAGGAAATGCAGCTTAGTAATGACAAGCCGGGCATAGAAAAAGAGCATCTGAGCCTGGATTTTCGAAATTTTAAGCTGGAAGCTCTTCTTAATTATTTCAATCCTGAAGAGCAATTGGCTACCGGGCAGTTGAACGGAAATATAATCTACGAAGAACCATTTGGTGAAACCGGCTTGCTGGCAGATATGGAAATCAACGATTTTAAAATATTGGGAGTAGATCTCAACACCTTAAGTCTTGAAGGGAACTCTGCGGGATTCAGTACCTATGACTTTGCCCTGGCCTTAAAAGGCGGTGAAGTAGACCTTGACCTTACCGGGACTTACACCGCTGCAGAACCTTCCGCAGAAATTGATATGAACCTCGATCTAAATTCTGTGAAAATGACCGCACTGGAAGGTTTCTCTCAGGGTGAGATCAAGAATGCCAGTGGCAGTTTTAGCGGTAATTTCACTCTGAATGGGACCGTCCTGGAGCCGGAATATAAAGGCAGCCTGAATTTTGACCAGGCCAGGTTCAATGTGGCATACTTAAATGCAGCCTTTATTCTTCCTGATGAAAACCTGACCATGGACAATGATGGAGTTTATTTCCAAAATTTCAATATCAACGACACGAATAATAATTCCATAGTTGTCAATGGAGAAGTGCTGACTGAAAACCTGCTAAACCCAACTTTCGATCTGGATATACAGGCGAGCGATTTCCGGCTTTTGAATTCTACTGTAGATGATAATGATCTTTTCTACGGAACGGCCTCTGTAGATGTTGATGCGCAGATCACCGGAGACCTCAATTTGCCGGAGGTTGATATGAATGTTGAAATTAACGAAAGCACCGATTTCACCTATGTGGTACCAGAAACAGAACTTCAGATAAAAGAGCGTGAGGGTGTGGTCATTTTCTTAAATAAAGAAAATCCTGATGCTATTCTATCTCAGACCGAGGAAGAATCCTATGTGGTTTCGGGCTATAAAATTTTTGCTCGAATTTCAGTAGTTGAGGGAGCAAAGTTTAATGTTATCATTAATCCTGAAACAGGAGATAAATTTCAGGTTCAGGGTGAAGGAGACCTCCTGTTTAATATGTATCCAAATGGGCGTACCTCACTCACCGGAATTTATGAGATCAATGATGGATTCTACGAGATGAGCCTTTATAACCTGGTAAAAAGAAGATTTGAAATAGCTGATGGAAGTCGGGTTTCATGGGCCGGGGATCCTTTTGATGCACAATTGGATGTAAGAGCTATTTACAGGGTAGAAACCTCGGCATCGGCATTAATGGCCACTCAAATTTCAGCTTCAGATGCCGGAAGTACAGATAGATTTCGTCAAAAATTACCTTTCCTGGTCTATTTAAACATTGATGGTGACCTTATGGAGCCTAAAATTAGTTTTGGCCTGGATATGCCTGAGGAGCAACAGGGAATTGCCGGTGGGGAGATCTTTGGCAGGGTCCAACAACTAAATAACCAGGAACAGGAATTAAATAAACAGGTATTTTCTTTACTTGTATTAAATCGTTTTTTCCCCGCATCGGGAGCTGATGGCAGTAGTGGTGGTACCTTAGCCGTGGCCCGGGACAACCTGAATTCTGCATTATCAGACCAATTGAATATGCTATCCAGTAAGATCCTTGGAGAGAGTGGTGTTAAATTGAATTTTGATGTGGATAGTTTTACAGATTATCAGGGTGACAGCCCACAAGAGCGAACTCAATTAGGGATCAGCGCCCAGAAAGCATTTCTGGATGATCGTTTAATCGTGGAAGTAGGAAGTGAAGTCGATGTCCAGGGTGGAAATCAGTCTGGACAGGCTTCCACACCCTTGATAGGGAATGTTAGCATTTCTTATTTACTGGATGAAAACGGAGTATGGAGATTAAAAGGATTTAGTCGTAGTCAATTTGAGAATGTAATAGACGGGCAGGTAGTGGTAAGTGGTATCGCCCTTATTTTTACCAAAGAGTTCAATAAATTCAAGAATATGTTTGAAAAGGCGGTGATGGAAAAGGTGCAGAATGAAGACACCGATGAAAACGATAAAAAAGAAAATAGTGAGGATAAGAACTAAATTTTTCATCATTCTCCTGATTCTGGGTGCTTTTTCCTCCTGTAGTGTTGAAAAATTCATTCCTGAAGGGGAATTCCTGTATACCGGTGGAGAAATAGAAATAGAAGCAGATTCCACTATAACAGACCGGGAAGAACTGGAAGCAGAACTTACTAACGTACTTAGACCTAATCCTAATTCGAAGTTCCTGGGAATGAGACCTGGCTTATATTATCACTATAAAGCGCAACGGGATAAACCCGGTTTTATTAATAAATTTTTGAATAAGAAAATTGGCGAGGAGCCGGTTTACCTGTCAGATATTGAACTTAATAATACGGAAGAGCTCTTAATCAACAGGCTGGAGAACAGAGGTTTTTTCTATAGTCGGGTAAGCTCAGATACTAAAACCAATGAAGAATCCAGGACTGCATCTGCCACTTACAAACTTTCGGTTCTAGAGCCATATACCATGGCCACATACCAGCTGGATTCAGATTCTTTACTGGTATACCGGGATATTAAGGAAAACCTTGATAATACTTTGCTTGAAGAAGGAATGCGTTTTGACCTGCCAGAATTTAAGAATGAGAGGGAACGAATAGACAACCATTTAAAGAAAGAAGGCTATTATAATTTTAACCCGGGGTTCCTGATTTTTGAAGCAGATACAAATCAATACGATCAAAAGAAATTTGATCTTTTCCTGCGCCTAAAGAAAGATGTACCCTCAAAATCTGTAATACCATACCAGATCTCTAATGTAAATGTGTATGTTAATTATAACGTGGATGAAGATTCTATAACCCGAAATTATAAGCGTTACAAGGACAAGAATTACTTCCAGGATGAACTCTTTTTTAAACCGGAATACCTGGATCCATATATCCTTCTTGAAACGGGAGATTATTACAGTCCTAAGTTATCAAGAAGTACCAGTAGAAGGTTGGGTACGATCGGGGTATATAAATTTGTGAATATTCGTTATGAAGAGATAGATACCCTGGCTCAGGATAACCTCGGTTTGCTTGAAGCCAATATTTTTCTTTCTCCGCTGAAAAAACGCGCGATCAGAGCTGAGTTGCAGGCAGTAACCAAATCGAATAGTTTTACCGGGCCTCACCTTGCCTTGACCTTTATAAACCGGAATTTATTTAATGGCGGTGAAACCCTGAATGTTTCGGCTAATTTTGGATATGAAGTTCAACAGGGAACATCGGGAGCTCCGGGAAGTAATTCCCTTCAATTGGGAATTTCCAACGATCTGATTATTCCAAGGCTTTTATTTCCGGTGAAATTCAGCAAGAATTTCTTCAAATATGATATCCCGAAAACCCGCATTCGGTTAGGTGCCGATTACCTGACCAGGAGCCAGTTATTTTCGCTTTCTTCCATCAATTCATCCTTTGGCTATTACTGGAACGCAAACCGCTATGTAACTCATGAATTTAATCCTGTAGATCTCAATTACGTGAGCCTTACCAATGTTAGTGACGAGTTTCAGCAAATATTAACAGAGAATCCCTTCCTGGAAAGTAGTTTTGACCAGGAATTTATTGCCGGCTTAACATATTCATTTACCTATAATGAATTGATTGATAGTCAAAAGAAACATGCTTTCTTCTTAAATACCAATTTTGACATGGCAGGGAATACGATGAGCCTTATTGGTAAGGAAGCTCAGGATGGTAAAAAAGAGGTTTTAGGTCTGGAATATGCCCAATATGCCAAGCTAGATATGGATTTGAGATATCATTTCAGGTTCGCGAAGAATCAAACTATTGCCACCCGGCTATTTGCAGGTTATGGTCTGTCTTATGGAAATTCAGAAGTCCTGCCTTTTAGCAAACAATATTTTTCAGGAGGGCCGTATAGTGTTCGTGCATTTAGAACCAGATCTCTGGGACCGGGAACATTTGATCCTAATGAAGGTGCAGACGAGGAAAATATTGGCTATCGGGATCAGAATGGAAATATCCGCTTCGAGGCCAATGCTGAATACAGGTTTCCTATAGTACAATTTTTAAATGGTGCTTTTTTTGTGGATGCCGGGAATGTGTGGACTTCTGATGCCCAGCCGGAAACAACCAATGAAAATGGACAGAATGGCAAATTTGGGTCAGATTTCCTGAACGAATTAGGGATAGGAGCCGGTACCGGTCTCAGAATAGATATTCAGAGTTTTGTAATAAGATTCGACCTGGCATTTCCTCTTCATGATCCCCGCAAACCTGTGGGAGAAAGATGGGTGAATGAATTTGGCAGTCCCGTCTTTAACTTTGCTATTGGGTATCCTTTCTAATGCTGTAATTTATTTCCGAAACAAAGATCACCTGCATCTCCAAGCCCTGGAACAATATAGCCATTAGCATCAAGTTCCTTATCAATAGTAGCGATCCATAATTTGGAATTTTCAGGGAAAACTGTTTTAAGATATTCTACACCTTCTTGAGAACCAATTACAGATACCAGATGTATCATAGCAGGATTTCCCATTGACTCTAATGCCTTCAAAACATTACTGAAAGACCTGCCGGTGGCCAGCATGGGATCTGCAAGAATCAAAGTTTTACCTTCCAGGGAAGGTGAGGCCAGATATTCTACCAGGATCTCAAATTTCTCATCATTATCGGGATGATGTCTGTAAGCCGAAATAAAGGAATTTTCTGCATCATCAAAATAATTCAATATTCCCTGGTGCAAAGGTAAACCCGCTCTAAGGATAGAGCAGATCACGAGTTCGTCTTGAGGTGTGGCAACAGTGACAGATCCCAGCGGCGTCTCTACATTTTTGTTTTCATATTCCAGTTCTTTGCTAAGTTCGTAAGCCATGATCTCACCAAGACGTTCAATATTTCTTCTGAACCTCATACGATCATGTTGGATATTCGTATCTCTTAATTGTGAAATAAACCGGTTCGCTATAGAATTTTCTTTCAGTATTTCCTGAACTTTCATAGAATGCTGTCTGTTTTGCAGGTCAAATTTAAGGTTTTCCAGCTAGAACCCGAATATTTCCTTAAACATCTGAAATTACTCCAGGATTGAAAAAGTAAATGTTTTAATGAATATCAGCCCGAATCAAAAGGATATTAGATATTCAAAAATAATAGCGTAAATTTATATAGTAAGAATCTAAAAATCAGTTCTATGCTTAAAAACTGTGATGCTTTTTCTTCTTTCTCAACCAATGATATTAATAAGACTAAAGAGTTCTACGAAAATATACTGGGAATGAAAATAAAGGACAACAGTATGGGTTTTCTGGAACTGGATCCGGAACATTGCTCTGTGCTTATCTACCCTAAAGAAAATCATGAGCCGGCAGAATTCACGGTGTTGAATTTTTATGTCCCTGACCTTGAAAAGCAGGTAGACCTGCTTACAGCCAAAGGGGTCAAATTTGAGATTTATGATGGGGAGGTGCGCACTAATGAAAAAGGTATCCATAGAGGAGGAGACACCCCGGGGATCGCATGGTTCAGGGATCCGGCTGGTAATATATTGTCACTGATTGAACAAAACAACTGAGAAAATGAAGGATAGAGAAGAGCTGTTGAAAAAATTGAATGAGGCATTTGCAAGTTGCAATACAGATTTTCTTACGGCGAGTGTAACCGATGATGTATCATGGCAGATCGTGGGGGAAAAGACCATTTCAGGCAAGAAGAATTTTGAAAAGTCACTTGACCGGATGCGGTTGGGAGGACCGGTAGAGATTAAGGTTAGTCAGATAATCATCTCTGACGAAAAATCGGTAGTAGAAGGAATAGTGGAATTCCAGGTAGAGCCCGGTAAGAAGAAAAAGTATGCTTTCTGTGATATTTATGTCTTTGCAGAAAATGATGAACAAAAATTTAAAGAACTAAGAACCTATGTTGCTCACTTGAAAAAGAAAAAATAAAGTTGTAAATAATTAAAATCTTAATCATGAAAATTTTAATCACATTTTTAAGTCTGGCATTTTTCAGTTCAGACTTTGTTAAAAAAGAGGGGTGCCATGCGACATACGAAAAGCAAATGGCAGAGGAAATCTTAATTGATAACATAGATGTTTTCGAGTACCTGGAGGAAACAAGGATGGCTTTGGAAGAAGAGGTAGATGGCCTTTCTGAAGAACAGATGTCTTACCAGGCATCTGATGATAGTTGGTCTGTAGCAGAGATCGTTGAACACGTTATCATAGTAGAAGGAGCTTTAAAATCTATGCTGGAGGCAAGGATTAATTCCGGAGAAACCTTGGACCAGAAAGAAGAGGTGAAAATGACAGATGAAGAAGTAGTCGGTTTTATTACAGATCGCAGCGGAACTATACAAACCCAGGATCAGTTTCAGCCCAGCGGCAAATTCTCGAGTTCAGAAGAAGCACTGGAAGCCTTTGAAGATCAGCGTGAAAATATTGTTGAATGGCTTAAAGAATCTGATGCAGATATGCGTAATTATGTAAATGAATTCCCTTTCGGGAAGATAGATGCCTATCAAACTGTATTATTCATGGCTGGTCATACGGCCCGACATACGGCTCAGATAGAGGAGCTAAAATCAAATCCCGAATTTCCTTAGTATGGACCAAAATCTGCTCTGTATAGAATGTTTAATAAATTGGCTGTATTTTTGATAATGGATTATTGAATGAATCCTATATTATGAGAATCAAATTTCTATTCGTTTATTTTTTTTGCGTGGCATTTGCGGCTGAGGCACAAATTGAGATCCCGCGTACTGTAAATACTGGCAGAGTCATCAGGGCTGAAGAATCCAATTCTACAGGCTTTCCTATCCTTAAAAGAGAAGAGGCTGAAACAGAAAGCAGATTTTTAAAAGAAAAGCCCAAGCCTATAGACCTTAGGGAAAATCCTAATGGGTTATTGACTGAAGCCGATGTGATCAAAAAGAAATGGAGCAAGGATAAGGAAATTAAAGAGGAATACCGCCGGGACCAAAGCCTTGGGAATGTTGTCACCAAAGGCAGGTTTGTAGAAGTTTATTGCCGGGATCATCAGTATATTGATGGTGACAAGGTGCAGATCTTTGTAAACGGGGAAATGGTTGCAGCAAGTGTGAGTCTTCATGCCGGGTTTCAGCCGATACTGGTTACTTTACAGGATGGCTTTAACAGCATTCAGTTCGTAGCTTTGAACCAGGGAAGTTCTGGTCCCAATACTGCCGAATTACGGGTGCTAAGCGAGAAAGGGGAGCAGATAGCAGTGAAAGAATGGAACCTTTTAACGGGCGCCAAGGCAGAGTTGATCGTAGTAAAGAATTAATTTCCTAATTATATAAAATTTCAGCCGGTTTAATTGACCGGCTGTTTATTTTTAAGCTTTAAGATCTTCTAGAATTTTGATCTGCCTAATCGTTTTTGCAATCTTATCCCTTTGCATCTCCAGCATAGTTTTAATTTCCGGGGTTAAAAGATTGTTATCTATTTTTTCCTGGTATTCTTTCAGACTGGATTTCTCACCACGTATACATTCTTCCAGAATAGCTTCATCATCTTTTTTACTCCAGGTAGCTTTTACGTCTATCCAGAGTCTATGAATACCAGCAAGGGTGCTCATTTAGTAAATGTATGTGCTTGTCAATTTCAGTAGCAAAATGATTGCGCTGTAATGCCTGTTTTTTTAAAAACTCTTTAAGATCTTGATTACTCGTGTGCTCAATAGCTTTCTTATATCCTTTTTCTGCATCATAATTCTTTTCCAGAAGATCTGTTAGAACCTGAACAAGATTTTTATGACTCGCTTCTCTGGCTGCTTCTCTTGTAGTTTTCATGACTCTTAAATTTAATTGGATTGCCTTATTAAAGATAATTATTACACAGTCAAAACTGAAGAAATAAGGGGTAAATTAAAATGACAATGGTCATGGTTTTCGCAATTCTCTCTAAAATAAAATTACATGTTTATACCTATTTAATTCTAACAGTGAGAAGGGTAACTTACTTTAATTTCTAACTGGCAGATCAAATACCTGAAATGATGATTTCAATTACTGTCACTTTAATTTATTTAATATGAAAACTTTCCTTTACAACTTGAAACACGTGTTCCTGGGAATGCTAATTTCCCTGTTCTTTACAATTGATTCTTATTCACAGGAGTCTTCTTTGGCCATAGACATCTATGACAGTTCTCTGGAATGGGGAGGCTGCCCTGAGTTTATGCCAGTAGGTTGCAATATTAGTGTCTTGCATGGTGATCCAAATGCCGGCAATGCAGATGTTCTTTTCAAAGTACCCGCAAATACAGATATTCCGTTGCATTGGCACAATTCAGCTGAACGCATGGTCCTGTTATCCGGAGAAATGGATGTTACTTATGAAGGTGAAGAGACACAGCAATTAAAACCGGGAACCTATGCCTACGGTCCGGCGAGGAAAGCACATACAGCCAGGTGTAAAGATGCCGGACCTTGTGTATTATTCATAGCTTTTATAGGGGCAGTAGATGCCATGGAAGGTAGCCCTGATTAATATCTTATCACTATTTTGATTAACTTGATGTAATAATCAAGACATATAAAATATGAAACGGGTTTTAATAGGGGTGGATTATAATCCAAGATCAGAAAAAGTAGTCCAGGAAGGTTATAACCTGGCCAAAAAATTAGGAGCACAGGTCTGCCTAATCCATGTCCTGGCAGATGTGAGTTACTATGGGATCAATTATCCTAATTTTATGGGATTTGAAGGCTATAATGAAATGCAGGTGGATCTTAATGTAATTTCTGAACTTAGAGAAGTTGCTAAGAAATTCCTTTTAACCGCAGCTGAACATTTGGAGGATCCGGGGGTAACCACACATCTGGCAGAAGGCCCGACTTCTTCGGCTATTCTTACTTATTCAAAAGAATGGAATGCAGATCTGCTAGTTTTGGGAACTCACAGCCACTCGGTCCTTGAAAAAGTATTAATGGGTACCACGGCCAGCAGAATTCTTGAACGCACAAAAATTCCTGTTTATTTAATACCAGTAAAAGAGGCATGAGCAGATGCGATTACTTTTCGATCTTATAATGTTGTGTTAATGATTTGAAATACAATATTGTAATAGGTAAATTCAGGTGAAAATATTTTTTACATCTAAATTTTTAAATTATGGGAATAGTAAAAGTGATCGAAGTTATTGCTTCTTCAGAAAAAAGTTTTGACGATGCTACAAAAAATGCCGTTAAAGAAGCCGCCAAATCCGTAAAGAATATCAGGTCTGTCTATATCAAGGAAATGAAAGCTCATGTCTCCGGTGACGCAATTACTTCTTACGCTGTAAATGCTAAAATATCTTTCGAAAAGGATAGTTAGAATTTGTAGCAAATAATTTTGAAAGGCTGGTAGAAATACCGGCTTTTTTTATAAGAAAATAAAAAATGAAAGAACATCGCATTATTCTTATTGGAGCTTCAGCTGGAGGAAGAATAGCGGTAGAGACCGTCTTAAAAAACTTTACTTCAGATGTTGACGCATCTTTTCTTGTGGTCGTGCACACATCTTTCGATATGATCTCCAGCTTTTCTACATATCTGAATCAAAAATTGCAAATTCCTGTACTTGACTCCAGGCATGATCTGGAAATCGAGAAAGGAAAAGTTTACCTGGCTGTACCCAACCAGCATATGGTAGTGGAGGATGGGCGGTTAAAAAACACCCATGGACCCCGGGAGAATTTATTCAGACCTTCTATTGACGTTTTGTTTCGTTCAGCGGCAGTCCATTATGCCCATAGATGCGTAGGTGTTTTGCTTTCAGGTAGATTAAATGACGGTACCGTGGGTTTGGAAGCTATAAAACGTTGCGGCGGAATTACTGTAATTCAGGATCCTGATACGGCAGAATTTGCTGGTATGCCCTTAACCGCACAGAAATTTGTGAGTATAGATCATACCGTTAATCTTGAGGATATGGGCGAATATTTAAATACTATTATTAAGGATGCACTGCCAGAAACAGGAAAAATTCCGGAAACAATCAGAAGGGAAGCTGAAATAGCCCAGAATATTAAAAGCCAGATAAGAAAGGAAAATTATCTCGGTAAAAAAGTTCCTTTAAGTTGCGCCAGTTGCGGTGGGCCACTATGGAAGATTAAGGATACAGAAATCGATAGATATCGCTGTCATGTAGGGCATTCATTTTCTCAGGAAGCATTGCTTCTCGCACAGAATGAAAATCTGGAAGAAACGCTTTGGGTTTGTTTCAGGACTCTGGAAGAAAAGAAAAATTTATTACGGGATATGGTTGAAAAATTTCAAAATAAAGGCTCTAAACAGATTGCCAGATCTTATGAAGATAAGATCAGGGAAGTTGAACAGCATATCCAGAAGTTAAGGCAATTAATGAATATCCCCGATTAGTAATTTGAATTACACCAAAGCGTTTCCACACGATAATCTCATATGGGATCAGGGTTTTTTAAGTTGAAAAACCATAAAATTACTTTATAGATCCATTTTCTTTTTAAGTCTCAGCTATAAATCTTTTATAATCGGATTCGGTTAACTATCTTTACCAAAATTTTGATGCAGGCCGATACTGGCAATTGCTCTCTCTGAATTAAACCTTCAAAAGATAATCTTACACATTAAATTTTTCTGGTATTCGTTTGGTTGGTGCAGTGCATTAAAACTAGAAACGAATAGTAATTAAATTTTAGTGAATGGCAAGATCCGGACAAACCCAAAACAAAAGAGAGAAAGAAAAGAAAAAGCTTAAAAAGCGTAAGGAGAAAGAAGCGAAAAAACTTGAGAGAAAAGAAAATTCCAACAAGGGAGGATCTTTCGAGGATATGATCGCTTATGTAGATGCAGATGGAAACCTTACAGATACTCCACCAGATCCTTCCCAGAAGGTAGAGGTAGAGGTAGAAGATATTGAGATCGCTATCCCAAAGAAGGAAGATAGGGATTATGAGGAGGAAGTTACAGATACAGAAGGAAAAGTTTCATTTTTCGATCATTCAAAAGGTTTCGGATTTATTATTGGTAAAACTACCGGTGAGAAATATTTTGTGCATGTTAGCGGTCTTATAGACGAGATCGATGAAAACGACAAAGTAAGTTTCGAATTAGAACAGGGAATGAAAGGCCTTAATGCCGTAAGAGTAAAACTTATCTAAGATCTTCCAGAGGCTGATTTTAAGCCTTTTCACATTACCTAAGGTATCCTGAATTGTAATTTATTGAAAATTAATTAATTATTATGGTGGGTGTTCAATATAAAACTGTACATTTGCCATGTAAAAATAATTTAGTTTTCTTCACTTTAGTAAATCCGTTCAGGATATTCCAAGTTTTGTTCACTTCAGTATTTAGACAGTAATTAAACAGTACAAATATCAATAATCCAAAATTTGCCCAAAAAAGGGCCTCCGAATTTTCCAAGACTCTTAGAAGCCGTGTAAATTCATATTTTAAAACTAATAATATTAGTAAACACGCCAATGGCAGTATGATCGTAAAAACGGTTTTAATGCTTTTAGCCTTTATTACTCCGTTAGTGATTATAAATACGGGTATGGTGTCTAGTGTATGGATGATCTTCGCTTTATATATTACGAGTGGTTTTGGAATGGCAGGAATTGGAATGGGTATCATGCATGATGCAATTCATAATTCTTATTCAAAGAACCAGAAGGTAAATCAGTTTTTAGGATACACGCTTAACCTAATAGGGGCAAATGCCAGTATCTGGAAAATACAGCATAACGTATTACACCATACATTTACCAATATAGAGGAAGCAGATGATGATATAAATCCTCCTTTCTTCTTAAGGTTTACACCGCATACCAAAAGGTATTATATTCATAAATTTCAGCATTTTTATTCCTGGTTTTTTTATGGTCTGTCTACAGTATCCTGGGTAACCGCAAAGGATTTTGTAAGAATGGCAAAGTTTAAAAAGATGGGATTCTTTAATGATGACAAGCCTTTCAGTAAAGAATTAATGAGTGTTATTGCCTGGAAGATTGTATCTTTTAGTTTCGTATTAATATTACCTATTATTATGGCCCCGGTAGCCTGGTGGATCGTGGTACTAGCTTTTATTAGTATGCATTTTGTTACCGGACTTTTAATCACTACCGTATTCCAGTTGGCGCATATAGTTCCTACCACAGATTATCCTCTTCCTAATGAAGATGGTATTGTAGAAGGAGATTGGGCAAGTCACCAGTTAATGACTACCAGTAATTTTTCTCCAAAAAGCAGGTTGTTTTCCTGGTTTATCGGTGGATTAAATTACCAGATTGAGCATCATTTATTACCCAATATATGTCATGTTCATTATCGAAAAATTTCACATATAGTAGCAGAAACTGCTAAAGAATACGGCTTGCCGTATCATAATAAACATAATTTTGTCTCGGCGGTTGGGGAACATTTTAAAATGCTTCGCCAGTTAGGAAGGATGGATAATCTTAGAGCAGGATAATAAGAAAAGATTGGATGTCGTACGATCTATAAACAAAAACGACAATTTTATAAATAATAACAAGTATAGTAATGCAAGAAGGTAAAGTAAAGTTTTTCAATAATACCAAAGGATTTGGTTTTATTAAAGCTGACGATTCAAACGAAGACATCTTCGTACACTCAAGTGGTTTAATCGATGAAATTCGTGAGGACGACAGAGTACAGTTCGAGGTTGAGCAAGGTAAAAAAGGCCTTAACGCTGTAAACGTTGAAGTGATCGACTAAGTATTTTCAAGGTCTTTAGGGATCTGATTATAATGTAGATTGGATGTCGTACGATCTTTAAACAAAGACGGCAAATTTGTAACAATTAATAAGTATAGTAATGCAAGAAGGTAAAGTAAAGTTTTTCAATAATACCAAAGGATTTGGTTTTATTAAAGATGACGATTCAAACGAAGACATCTTCGTACACTCAAGTGGTTTAATCGATGAAATTCGTGAAGACGACAGAGTACAGTTCGAAGTTGAGCAAGGCAAAAAAGGCCTTAACGCTGTAAACGTTGAAGTGATCGACTAAGTATTTTTAAACTGCCTTCCTGGTAGATTTAAAATAATAAAGATCGTGCACCATGTGATCTCTAAATTGTCATGGTGATTTTATAACATTTAATAAGTATAGTAATGCAAGAAGGTAAAGTAAAGTTTTTCAATAATACAAAAGGATTCGGTTTTATTCAGACTGAAGGTTCTAACGAAGATATATTTGTACACTCAAGTGGACTTATCGACGAGATTAGAGAAGACGATAGAGTTCAGTTCGAAACTGAGCAAGGAAAAAAAGGATTAAACGCTGTTAATGTTGAGCTAATCGACTAAGACGTTTTTCTTTTTCGAAAAATTAAAGCCATCAGAAATGATGGCTTTTTTTATGTTTGAATTCGGGATAACCAATATCCTTATATTTATATACCTGGTTAATTCTATAAAATTTTAGGTTTGATAGTTAGAAAGGAGATGGCAACTTCAGGATTTTAAAAGCAAATGCTCTTTCGTATCATAAAAATTCAGATGCTTTTAGATTTCTTTAATAGAAAGAACTTAAAACATTTCCGATATTGGTTCATACATACCAGAAAACCAACCAAATGTTTACCAATAAAAAGCTATTATTTTATGTAACCGCTATAATCGTGTCTATCTATTTTCTGTTCCTGGGCATGACCAAAGCCAAAGGTTTTTTTGCACCATTATTTACCGCAATAATTCTTAGCCTGGTTGTTTTACCATTGTCACAAAGACTGGAAAAAAAGATAAAGAAACCTGTCGCGGCTATTTTAAACAGTTTATTGCTCTTTCTGATTTCGGTTGGATTAATGGCCCTGGTATCTTATCAAATAAGATCATTTGCAGATGACTGGCCTCAGATCAAGGAAACAATGGCTCCCAAAATCGAACAGCTCAAAGAATTTGCCTTAGCACATTCTCCCCTGGATCAGGAAGATATTAAAGAAGCCAAAAATAGTTCTTCAGATGTTAGCTCCGGGGCTAGCGATAAAATCACTGCTTTTATGAGTAGTTTATCCAGTTTCTTTGCCAATTATCTGCTCACGTTCGTCTACGTATTTTTTCTACTAAATTATCGGCATATTTTCAAAAATTTTCTGCTTACTGTTTTTCCAGACGAGAAAAGGGAAACTGTTAAGACAATTATAAATAAATCGGCACGGGTCGCTCCACAATACTTATTAGGTAAACTCATTTTGATGGGGCTTCTGGCCGTACTTTATTCAATAGGTCTTGGTATATCAGGCGTAAATAATTTTATACTGGTAAGTGTGATCGCAGCGGTGCTAACGCTAATTCCATATATTGGTAATATCATAGGTTTTACCATGGCGGTAGCATTTGGGTTTTTAACCTCTGGTGACACCACAGTGCTTATCGGGATTGCGCTAACCTTTACCGTCACCCAGTTTATGGAGAGCTATGTTCTTCAGCCATATGTCGTTGGTGAGAGGGTAGATGTGCATCCCTTTTTTGTAATACTATCTGTAATTCTGGGTAATTTAGTATGGGGAGTGATTGGAATGATCCTGGCCATCCCGGTGATGGGGATCATTACCGTAGTCCTTTTGAACATTAAATCCCTGGAACCCTATGGCATATTGTTCAGTAAAAGAGAATTTCCCAAAGAGTCAGATTCCTAATATAAAAAAACTTAATGTCTTATTTTATCAGGTAAACCTAACTTGAAATTGTTTGAATTATATCAGGAATCCTTATCTTTAAGAAGCATTTCTGCAACTTTATAACCCATTCTTATTTTTCTAAAAACCTGCTTTGCTGTTATTAAAACTAACAACAGATGAAGGTATATGATGAAAAGCACATTAAAAATGTTGTTTTTGTTGGCGCTCACAATAGTGGTAAAACTACGTTGGCTGAAACAATGCTGTATGAAGCTAAACTAATTAACAGGCGAGGTAGTGTCGAAAATAAGAATACAGTATCAGACTATCATGAGGTAGAACATGAAAAGGGGAACTCCATATTTGCGACCCCACTCTATACCGAATGGCGTAATTATAAGATCAATATCATCGACACACCGGGTCTTGATGATTTCATAGGGGAAGTGATTAGTTCTATTAGAGTTGCAGATACCGTTCTTACTATTCTTAACGGTCAGCATGGGGTGGAAGTGGGGACAGAGATTATCTGGAACTATATTGACAGGTACCGGAAACCTACTTTATTTGTCATAAATCAATTGGATCATCCCGCCTTTAACTTCGAAAAAAGTCTCCAAAGTATCCACAACCTCGTGGGCAACAATGTAGTGCAGATACAATATCCTCTCATCGTATCAGGCTCTTATTGTATCATAGATATTTTAAAAATGAAAATGTATAAATTTTCTCCGGAAGGAGGGAAGCCAGAAAAATTATCCATTCCTGTAGAGGAAAAGGAAAAAGCAGATTACTTGCATAATGAACTGGTGGAAAAGGCTGCTGAAAATGATGAGGAATTGCTGGAAAAGTTTTTCGAAAACAATTCCCTTACCGAAGATGAGATGAGAAAAGGTATAAAAGCCGGGATGTTGAACCATGAACTATTTCCGGTTTTCTGTATTTCTGCCCTTAGTGATATGGGAAGTGGTCGCTTAATGGGATTTATAGATAATGTTGCACCCGCGGCAGCAGATTTAGGACCTGAACAAAGTCTCGATGGCCGTGAAATTAAACCTGAAATCGACGGTTCGAGTGTCCTGTTAATATATAAAACCGTGCATCAGTCTAATTTGGGTCAGGTTAGCTTCTTTAAAGTAAAAAGGGGCCAGGTCACCATTAATGACAAGCTCCTCAACACAAGAAGCGGGGAAGTAGAAGTGTTCAACCAGTTATTTATTATGGATGGAAAAGAGAGGATTTCAGTCTCCAGGCTTACGGTAGGGGATATGGGCGCAACCTTGAAATTAAAAGCAACCGAAACCGGTGACACCTTAAGTAATCCTGAAACAGAAGTTATTTTAAAGCCTATCCAATATCCCGATTCCAGATATAGTATGGCAATTTCTGCAGTGAATAATAAGGATGAAGAAAAAATGAGTGACGCTCTGAAGAAGATCAGTAGTCAGGATCCAACGGTAATTGTTTCCTATGCTAAGGAAAGCAGGCAATTAATTATAAATTGTCAGGGTGAACTTCACCTGGCGATTGTAGAATGGATCCTGAATAATCAATTCAATATCGAGGTTACCTGGCAAAAACCAAAGATCGCATTCCGGGAGACTATTTTACGCTCAGCGAATGCGAACTATCGTCATAAAAAACAATCTGGCGGCTCAGGTCAGTTTGCCCAGGTGCATATGAAAATTGAACCTTGGTACGAAGAATTAGGCGAACCAGAGGGTTTCAATATTCGTGGAAAAGAAGAAATTGATCTTGCCTGGGGAGGAAAACTCATTTTTTATAACTGTATCGTAGGTGGCGCTATAGATCAGCGATATCTTCCCTCCATAATGAAAGGTATTCTGGAAGTTATGGAAGAAGGTCCTTTAACCGGTTCTTATATAAGGGATGTGCGGGTAATGGTTTATGACGGAAAGATGCATTCTGTAGACTCCAATGATATCTCATTCAAAATAGCGGGAGCCCATGCTTTTAGAGAAGCTTTCCTTAATGCCAACCCTAGATTACTTGAACCAATTATTGAGCTTATCGTTAAAGTTCCTGAAGAAATGCTGGGAAATGTAATGACAGATTTACAATCCCGCAGAGCTATTATTCAGGGAATAGAGAGCAGAGAGAATTTTCAGATTCTCAAATGTCTGGCTCCGGAATCAGAACTGCATGCCTATTCCACAGACCTTAGATCCCAGACACAGGGGAGAGCAACTTTTAAGGCCAATTTTGCGTCTTACCAACCCGTACCAGGGAATATTCAGAAGACTTTAGTTGATTTAGAGAAATAGCGCAGGGAGTATGTTGTTTATTAATAACAACAAATTAAGACAGACATGAACTGTTTTAATTTTAAATTTAAGGTTGAGCGAGAACCTTTTCAAAACATTTGCTATTGGGCCTGTTGCTATACGGTTCGTAATTCTTTATTACTTTGTAATTGTTGCGGTGATACAGGCCAATTGCCTCCACCTGTCTTAATCCTGTTTCCAGAATACACTTTTTATAACCCAGTTCCATAGCCCACAACTCAAGAATCTTCAGAACTTTACTGGCGTAACCCTTATTCCTGAATCCCGGTTTAACAAACATTCTTTTTACTTCCATAACACCAGGACCAAACTCTTTAATAGCTCCGCATGCTACCGGCTCATTTTCTTTATACAGGACAACGACCTGGTCCAGATTATCCAGTTTATTGAATTGGTCATAGAACTCATGTTCATCTCCGTCTGTTACCGACAGGTATGAATCAAGCATTTTAACCAGTTCCTGAAAATCTCCATTTTCTGAGTTCGTCTTGATTAATTTGATCATTGCCTTTAAAAATAAACCTTAATTTAATTTATACATGCTTAATATTAAAACCTTTAGGGTGATAAATTTCAAATTTATGATTTCATTAGCCCTTATTCAAAACAGTCATGATTAGCTTTATAGAAAATATATTATGAGAACAATTTCACTTTTGACTGTAATATGCCTGATATCCGGAATGCTTAGTTGTCAGAAAAAGAAAGAGGATGTACCAGAAGCCGTTAAAGTTTCTTTTCAGAAAAAATACCCTGGTGAGGATGACCCGGACTGGGAAAAAGATGATCATGGGTACTGGGAATCACATTTTAAAAAGAAAGGTGAGAAATACAGAGCAGATTTTAAAGCTGATGGTACATGGGTAGAAACCGAAAATGATATTAAAAAACAAAATCTGCCAGATGCAATCAAAAAGGTGATCAGGGAAAAATATTCAAAACTTGAGATTACGGAGGTAGAACATGTTCTGAATGCTAAAAAAGGGGAATTCTATGATGTTGAATTTAAACAAAAGGGTAAAAATAAAGATATAATGTTTCGGAAGGACGGGACAGAAATGAATGAGTAAAACTCATATTCAGGATGTCAAAGTTAATTAAAATAGGATTTGGCGGGGGATGTCACTGGTGTACCGAAGCGGTTTTTCAATCTTTAATAGGAGTGGAGAAGGTAGGACAGGGATATATCTCCACCAGGGAGGCGCCAGAGGAATTTTATGAGGGTGTACTTGTTCGCTATGATCCCGATTCAATAAGTCTGAAAACTTTAATTAAGGTTCATATTTCTTCACACAAAAGCACCTCCAATCACAGTATGCGATCTAAATATCTTTCTGCAGTATATACTTTTGATCAGAAACAGTTTCGGGAAGTAGAGAAAATACTTAAAATTTTTACTTCACAAACAGAAGATCGACTTATTACCAGGCCAATCAGAATCAAAGATTTCAAAGCATCGAGACCAGAAATAATAAACTATTATAAGACAGATCCGGAAAGACCATTTTGTAAAACATATATTGAACCGAAGTTAAAAATACTGAGGAATGAATTCGAGGAACATTTTAAAAAAGGGATAGGCTAATCAAATCTTAAAATATTATAAAATTCGTATCAAAAATTAGATTTACCGGCAGGTTTTCTCAATTAATCCCTTTACATGCCATACAATTCGAAATAATCTTAGTAGATTAGGATTAATATTACTTCAAAAAACAGGGAAAATGGATTACATATCAATTGCACTACAATTAATTGTAGGATTAAGTATTCTTAATGTATGGCTCATTCAATATAATAAAAGTACACAATGGCGGGGTGGAAATGCCACTACCTTAAAAGAAGAATTTGCCGTTTATGGCATGCCTGAATGGAGTTTATATCTAATTGGATTTCTCAAGGTCACCCTGGCAATTGCATTAATCGCGGGAATCTGGTATCCTGAACTTGTTAATCCTTCAGCTCTTGGACTGGCTTTTCTTTTAGCAGGATCTGTTTTTATGCATATTAAAATAAATGATCCTCTTAAAAAATCGATTCCGGCATTATTGTTTTTAATTCTATGCCTGTTAATAGTTTTTGTCGTCTAATTGGAATTTTAAAGTGCGTTATACAGGCTGAGTGCGATATAAGCATTTATCAGGGCATAGAGTATAGATGGAGAAGACTGCAGAAAAGTATCCCTGATCTTTAAACGTACTCCAAAGCCGAGAATCATTAATACCATTAAACCGGAGGCTGCCAGAATACTCAATTCTAACAGGTACAAATATCCCAGGCCAAGACCAATTGCCCCTGCAATTTGCAAAGAGCCGACAAGTTTTAGCTGCTTTCCAAGACCATACCGAATAAATTCATTTCGCATATGTTCTGTAAAAAAACAGCTGACTCCAAAAAATAAAAAGGAGCCTGAAGAGAAGATTACCAAAAAAGTAAGAAATGTCATATTACAAAAAGGATGAGCCTGATTAAATTCTAAAATTACCAAAGCATAAAGAATGTAATTAAAGCTTCAGGAATTTCACTTAATATATTCTTTTACTCTTTAAATACGGTATAATTCTAAATAAAGTATTGATTTCATAGGGTCCTGTATAGTGCTCAAATTTAAAACCAACCGGTATGTTACAGAATGTTTTAATAGAACGTGAGATATATTCAACTCAAGAGCATTTAATGACACAAAAAATGATTCAGGATTTCATCCAAAATGAAATAATGGATCAGTTAGATGAATGGGAAAAAAATGGAATGGTTAGTCGGAAAATATGGGAACGAGCAGGTGAATTAGGT
This sequence comes from Christiangramia sabulilitoris, assembly GCF_007050985.1. Lineage (GTDB taxonomy): Bacteria > Bacteroidota > Bacteroidia > Flavobacteriales > Flavobacteriaceae > Christiangramia > Christiangramia sabulilitoris. Next base: position 225,009 of record NZ_VHSF01000001.1, on the reverse strand, counting down.
TTATTATGTATTGATATACCAGAAGAATATGGTGGGAGCGGTTTAGATTTTAGTTTTAATGCTTTATTCATAGAAGAACTAGCCAGAAAAGGAATTTCCGGGCCGGGTTTTTCATTACATTCAGATGTTATTGCTCCATATTTGCTTAAATATGGTACTGAGACCCAAAAGAAAAAGTATCTGCCTCAAATGGCTGCCGGGAAAATGATCACCTCTCTGGGTATGACCGAACCAGACTGTGGAAGTGATCTAAAAGCGATAAAAACACATGCTCAGGATAAAGGCGACCACTACCTGGTTAATGGCCAAAAAACCTTTATTACAAATGGTTATATGAGCGATATGACAATTGTAGCAGTCAAGATCAATAATAAGGTTTCCTTATTAATAGTTGAAAGCGGATCCAGGGGATTCCAAAAAGGCCTTCCCTTGAAGAAAATTGGGATGAAATCCCAGGATACATGTGAATTATTCTTTGATGACGTTATGGTACCGAAGGAAAATTTGCTTGGAGAAGAAGGTTCCGGATTTAAAATTATGATGAAGGAATTAGCCAGAGAAAGATTAATAGTGGCTTTAAATGCCATTGGTGGTGCTCAGGGAGCTATTGAACAAACCATTGAATATACATCCACACGGGGAGCATTCAGGCAGCCAATTGCCTTATTTCAAAATACTCAGTTTAAACTGGCAGAGTGCGCCAGCCAGTTGCAAATACATCAGGCTTTCATAGATCGATGTACAAAATTACTTTCAGAAAATAAACTCAGTACTGAAAGTGCATCCATAGCGAAATATTCAACAACAGAAATGCATAATAAAGTTGTAGATGAATGTCTTCAGTTATTTGGAGGTTATGGGTATATGTTGGATTATCCAATTGCCAGAATGTATGCAGATAACAGAGCTGCCAGAATTTATGCCGGTACCAATGAAATAATGAAGGTATTGATCGCTCGTGGGTTGTTCAGGGAACTTACAGCTAAATTAAAAGATAATAAACAAATAAACTCCTCTTGAATAAACAACCTGTTTGAACTATAATTTATATTATGTAAAATAGAATAATTTATATGAAGAATAGGCTATATATAAAATCTCCCCCTTTTCCATACGCTTTAGACAGGTTTTATCCTGGAGTGATAAAATAAGAAAGGTATTTATAATTCATAATAAAATGAATATTAGATAATTAGATGTTATTTTTGTGCTCTAATATTGATTTTCACGTGGCCATTCATCCTAATTCGGTTTTAAATATAATTCCTTCTAAAGATGTTCTTCAGAAACATCAGCTCGATTTTGGGGATTTTATATTTTTAGAAAACACCATTGTAGCCGAATTAAATGAAGGAATTACTTTTGGCTGGGAATTAGCAAAACAGGTAATTGCTTTAGCTGAAAAAGTTTACGGGAAAGACCTTCATGTGAATTATATTTCTAACCGTATGTATGATTATTCTGTAGTTGCCCAGGATTGGCTCAAATTCTTTAATCAGAATAGAAAATTTAGGAGTTTTTGTATAGTTACCCATGGATGGACCGGTACTACCAATATCAAGATAGAACGACTTTTCTATAAAGAAGGTGAAATTAAGCATTTTACAGACCTTAAAGAGGCACTAGCATTTACAGGAAATTTACCTGCCCAATGAGAGATTGTTAGCATTACATTCACTTCCCCGATAAAATTCTATTAATGCCAATAGGTTAGTATTTTATTAAATTCAGGCCTGTCCTTATAATCCAGTAAGAGAGGATCATTTTGAAAATTATCTGAAGTATAGGTGTTTCCCCGGGCGATAGACTTCAGTAGAAATTCATAGGTTTTATCCCAGTTATCTTCCATTTTATGAAATATGGCCATCTGATAATCTATGCTGCCGTACTGGTAATTTCCTCTAATTGAATTTAATTTTTCTAAATATTTCTGAGACCTATCCTTTTCTCCTAATCTGGATGAGATTATGGCCAATCTTCCCAACGCTGTAATATTTTCAGGTGCTTCGGAAATTATCTCCCGATAGATAGAAAATGCCTGCTCATATTCTTCAAGCAAAAAATATGCTTCAGCCATTAAACCAGGATTTTTTGCAACCTTAGTATTAATAATTCTATTAAGATATAAATTGGCCTTTTCGCTATTATTCTGTAAAAGGTATTCCCTGGCAACCATCAGGTAAAGCGATTGAAGAACTTCAGGTTCCAGGCCTGGTTTTTTATTTGAAAAATAATTTTCCAGTTCCTCTTCGTTATTTGACCGTATAAATGCCACCAATAATGGTTTCTGTAAATATTCCAAATCTGAATTTTTTACCACGGGCTGCATTAATTTAATAACCTCCTGATAATTACCTAATTCAATATCTGCAAGAGCTTTGATGTAAATCCGGGACCTGCACTCCTGGCAATTTTCCAGGTCATTTATACTTTTTTCGATTTGGTTGTAAATGGTATCTACCAATTCCGGTTTGTTTACAAATTGCAGGGCTATCACCATGGCACTGGAATTACTTCCCAACTCATAAGGTGCATAGGCATATTCTTTCATCATTGTTGTGAAGATCTTCCGGTTGTTACCTTCCAGTAAACTTTTATAAAGAGTTAATAAATTTAATTGCCGCTTATCATTATAAATAGTTTCGTCTATTGCTTTTCTCAACGAATCTGCAGTCTTATAATCCCCTTTATTATAATAATGTGCTATCCTTAAAACCTTAGGTTCAAAATATGTTGCATCTGCTTCAATTGCCAGATTAATTAATTCCAGATATTTATCTGAATTATTACCCAGAGTTTTTGCATTTAGCAGGTATTGATAAGCTTCAAAAGTTGGTGGATCTTCCTGAAGATTAATATCGGGATCTTGGTTTGTGGCAAGAAAACTCAAGATCAATTGTTTTAGATTTTCTATACATTCCAGCGGTTTATTTATATCGCATTGCTGTTTTTTAAAGGCTATGACGACTTCGTCGTTTTCACTATTAAGTATCCGGGATTGAAGAATAAGGTTCTCTCCTTCCCTGTAAAAATTACCAGAGATAATCATTGCCGGTTTAAAATATCTCTTGATAAATTCTTTATCTGCAGAAGGTGGTTGATCTGAGATCATTGAAGCATAAGAAGTAACAAGTTCAGGAGATATCACCTCTGCGACCTGCGTAGAGTTAATACCATGTACAATCCAGTCTGCAGCCATTTTTCCCAGAATTTCATTCCTGGAATCACCTGTATTATTGCCGAATTCCAAAACGGCAATTTTTTCTGTTGTTGTAAGATCAGGCACTAATAAATTCTGTGCCACAAAATTGTTAGCGCCTATTAAAAATGCAATTATAAAAGACAGGAAAGCAGTTATTCCAAGACCGGTAAAATACATCCTTTGGAAATTATGTGATCTACCAGGATTTTTCTCCCTGGGTTCGAGCTGGAATTTCCAAATGATATAGATATAAACAGGAAAGCCTATCAGTAGGGCAATTATAAAATAAGTGATCGTTTTCAAAGGTAGACTTAGTGGATCCTGGATTACAGATAAAACCTGAAGAATGATCCAACCCGAGAGCACATATATGGACAGCAGTTTGACGACGCCTTTGTCATGGCATTCTTTCAGGAATTCTTTCAATCTCATATTTGATAAATCTGTAATTTACAGTCGAATAGAAGTCTCAATTCCAATAAAGATACAGATTTATACTAAGTGCCTCCCCCCTATTTATACCTATAACTTAACAAAAATTAAAAATCCGATGGCGTTTGCATCAGATCTTTAATTAATATTCAATCACAATCTATTCCTCTTCTTCATTTTTATCTTCATCAGATAGCGAATCGAGAGTTTCCCGGATACTTTCATTTTCTTCTTCGCTCAATCCCTGATTTTCTTTTCTGATCTTTAAGTTGCCATCCCCATCTTTCTTCAAGTCTTCATCTTTAGAGTTGAAATTAGAAGATCTTCCTGAATTTTTTTGCCAATCGGCTTGTTGGTTATTTTTATCTTCAGACATAGTTTTAATTTTTCTTCAATTTAATAATTACATCGACCTCAACCTGATACATTAAAATTCATTTAACATGGAATTAGGGCAATTTCACATTGAATACAAAAGCCCTGTATTTAAGCAAGGCTACGAAAATTGCTCCACCAAGGGCATTACCAATTAATGCTGTAATCAGAACTTTTAAATAGCTCAAAAAATCGATTTCGGGAGAGATCAACATTGCTGAGAATATTTCAATATTTCCAATGATACTATGATGCAAGCCTGTAAAGCCCATGACGGCAGTAATTATATAAATTATGATTATTTCTGAAGTAGTTTCCCTGGAATAGGTCACCAGCCAGCTAAGTAATCCCATTAACCACCCGGCTAACAATGCACTTACCAGGATGGTTAGAATTCCGTAACTGGCATAGTGTTCTCCAATCTTTGCAATTACATCTGTCTGGAATAATCCCAGTTGTGGTCCTATCCAGGTTAAGGTCAAACCAATTAAAATACCTCCTGCAAGATTTCCGATTATTACTATCCCCCAGATTTTTAAAAGACTGGATACACTTCTTTTATTACTAAGTACTGGTAAAGTGAGCAGCGAGGTTTGTTCTGTAAATAAAATAGACTGACCTAAAATTACCAGGATAAAACCAACCGGATAGACGAAAGAAATGGTTTTATATAAAGTTTCTTCTTCTACACTACCCTGAAAAAAGCTGAAAACCGAGCATAACAAAAGAAAACTAAAACCCAGTTCTAGACCGGCAGTGAATGAGCTTAAAAGTATACTACTTGGGCTTCTGTCAAAGGTTTCACACCCATCAATGATCTGTTGCCGGAGAATCTCACCATGGGTTTTAGCATTATCATCATTTTCGTTACCAGATTTATCCAGTTCTTCATCTACCTTTTCCTGCTGTTCCTTTTCTTTCTTGGTTTTTTCTTCGCTATTCCGGCCCATTAGTTCAAAAAATATTTCGTTATTTAAAATAAAGAATCCGAAGCAATTGCCATCACTTCGGTTCTAAAAGTTAAACTTTTTATTTTATACGTTAAGTTCCTTTCTACTTACACTATCCCATAAGCCTACTGCATCCTCCCTGGATATCTGGAACATTCTAAATTCTCTATGCCTTTCTTCCGCATTTGAATTATAGTACATGTCACTGTATTTAAATCCATATTCTTTAGCATCATCGGCAGAAGCTCCATAATAGATATAATCCAGATCTGCCCAGTAAGCAGCGCCAAGACACATCATACAGGGTTCACAACTCGTATACAATACACAACCTTTCAAATTCAGGCTGTTTAATTTTCTACATGCTCTTTGAATAGCTCTAAGTTCAGCATGCTGTGTGCAATCTCCTTTACAGAGAACTTCATTCCTGGTTTCGGCAATAATTTCATCTCCTTTGGCAATTACTGCCCCAAAGGGTCCTCCATTATCCATATCACGACCTTCCCGGGCTAATTCAATAGCCCGTTCCATCATTTTTCTATGTAATTTGTTTGTTTCCATAACATAATAAAAATAAGCAATTATATATCCCTGGTTTAAATTTTCACACTATTTACCTTGCGTTCAATTATAATTTAAGGTATCACCTTAAAAGTCTAAAAATACTCCTAAAACTTTGCCAATTCTACCCTAAGAGCCTTGGTCAACCTTAAAGAAATAAGTTTATTTAAATAAATAAAAAGAAATTTATATGGAAGCTATTTTTGAATTCGTAAACATAGACAAGAGCAATAGTCTTGAAGCTTTAACTCAGAAAAAACTTGATAAAATAGAGAATAAATATGACTGGGTAGTTAGAGCGAATGTATTCTTTAAAAGAGACGAAAATCAGAAACCAAATGGGTATATCACAGAAATAAGATTAAGTGCCCCGGGCCCTGAAATTTTTGCAGAATCTAACGAAGATTCTTTTGAGGCAGCAATTGCTAAATCCACAAGCGATATAGAAAGACAATGCAGTAAGCGTAAATCTAAAATGAGTACCCACTAGGTCAAATTAATTTAAAAAGCCCTTTCAGAAATGAAAGGGCTTTTTTTTTCTAACTGCTCAAAATGTTTAAGCCTTCAGGTCCTCTTCTTCCAGTCTATCTTTAAATTCGTTAATAATTCCACCTTTTAGAAGTACATCTATCTGCCTGTCACTCATGGAATGTTTAGTTTCAAATTCTTCTTTCTTCCCATTATCATTTTTAACAATGACTTTTATATTATTCCTTTCTTTAACATCATCGCGAAGATTTCTAAAGTAAATGGTATCGCCCTGGTCTATTTTATCATAATCCTTAATATCAATAAATTCGAGTGGTAGAATTCCAAAGTTAACCAGGTTCTGCCAGGCAATACGTGCATAGGAATTTGCGATAACCGCTACCTGTCCGAGATATTTTGGTGCAATTGCCGCATGTTCTCTACTGGAACCCTGGGCATAATTATCTTTAGCAACTACTATATGTCCACCATGGGTGGTTTTAGCTTCCATAGCGCGATCGTAAAAGCTTTCGTCTATTACCGTGTAGGAGTATTTACTTATCTCGGGAAGATTACTTCTAAATGGCAGAACTTCAGCTCCGGCCTTTAAAATTTCATCTGTAGAGATATTATCACCCATTTTCAGCAATACAGGTACACAGTATTTTTCCTGCATCGGTTCTATATAGGGCAGTGATTTAATATTTGGTCCTTTTTTCAATTCTATATTTGATCCATCCTCTGGTGGTGCTACCAGCATCTCTGTATTAATAATTTCTGTCTCCGGATGTTTAAAGACAGGATACTTCATATCATAAAGTTTTTCCAGATCTCTTGGATCTGTGATCTTTCCAGTTAATGCCGATGCTGCTGCAGTTTCAGGACTACACAAATGCACCTGGTCATCTTTGGTTCCAGATCTGTCAGGAAAATTTCGTGGCATGGTTCTTAAACTTATGGTGCCAGATGCCGGTGCCTGTCCCATCCCGATACAACCCATACATCCGGACTGATGAAATCTAGCTCCTGCTTTGATTAAATTTGCAAAGGCTCGATTATCGATCATGTTCTGGATCATTTGCCTTGAGGTTGGATTAATATCAAAAGAGACATCATTGTTTACAGATTTGCCTTCCACAATTGCTCCGGCGATCCAAAAATCCCTCAAACCCGGATTTGCTGAAGATCCTATCACAACCTGGCTTATTTCCTTGCCTTCAACCTCTCTTACCGGAACTACATTGCCTGGACTTGTAGGCAGGGCTATGAGCGGAATTAATTCATCTAAAATAATCTCATCATGATAATCGTATTTACAGTCATCATCAGCCTTTAGTTCGATCCAGTCTTCCTCCCTGCCCTGGGCTTTTAAAAATCTTTTCGTTTCCTCGTCGCTGGGAAAGACGGTGGTGGTTGCTCCAAGTTCTGCACCCATATTAGCGATTACATGGCGATCCATAGCGCTTAAATTATTAAGGCCATGCCCATAATATTCTATTACTTTGCCTACTCCTCCTTTTACATCATATCTCCTGAGCATCTCCAGGATCACATCCTTGGCACTCACCCAATCTGGCAATTTACCCGTTAGTTTAACGCCCATGACTTCAGGCATTTTTACAAAATACGGTTGCCCCGCAATAGCTGCAGCCACATCAAGTCCACCGGTACCTATGGCCAGCATCCCAAGGGACCCTGCCGCAGGAGTATGGCTATCTGATCCTACCATGGTTTTGCCGGGCTTACCAAATCTTTGCATATGTACGGGATGACTCACTCCATTTCCAGGTCTGCTATACCACAAGCCAAAACGCTGGGCTGCAGAATGCAAAAACAAATGATCATCGGCATTTTTGAAATCTGTCTGTAAAAGGTTATGATCTACATATTGCACGGCAACTTCTGTCTGGGCTTTTTTTAAGCCCATTGCTTCCAATTCCAACTGAACCAATGTACCAGTGGCATCCTGTAATAGCGCCTGGTCTATTTTTATACCAATCTCTTTTCCCGGTTCCATATTACCTTTTAAAAGGTGTTCCTTGATCAGCTTTTGAGTGACATTCAGTTTTGACATAATTGGAAGTTTTAATCATTAAATTAATCACTTTTGTAGGAAAAATATCGGTATTTAACAGAACCTTAGCCAAATTGAAGTTATTTTTTACCAATTTAGAAATTGAAATATTATTAGCATCATCTAATTTTTCTTGATCATGAATGCCATAGTAAAACGAGCCATTGTTGGCGGAGTTGTTTCTACCATTGTGATGGGTTCAGGTACTTTTATTTTAGGTCAGATCTCCGGATATAAAGCATTAGATCTACTTCAGAATTCTATGTCTGGGATCAACATGCTTTGTAATACAGTAATCCTGGGCTCGACAACGATCCTGGCGCTTATGCTTACTTTACTGGGGTTGAGCCGGTCTTCAGAATCCAGGTTAACAGACAGGCATTACAAGGACGTTCTTATGATCGCTAAATCTGACACTATTTTAATTGTAGCCGCAGTTATTACCTTTTTGATGCTAAACCTGCCTATTAGTGAATCTAAAGAGGTAGTAACATCATGGTATGAGACTATCTATTATGTTAGCCTGGGAATGGCTTCTTTGCTTGGAGGTGGTTTTATTGCGGTGGTCATGATGCTCTATGGTACTATCACCAATGTTATCCTTATTGTAGGTCTTAATATTAAGGATCATCCGCTAATTTCTGAAGAGGGAGCCGAAGAGGCCGAAGAGCAACAAAAGGAACAGGAAAAAGAAGAATCTTCAGAAAAATCCTAAAAGATAAAGGTTGTTCTGAAAGAAAACTTATTTGACGGATTTACTGAATTCAAGGTAATCAAAGTCAAATTTTATCTTTCAAAACAACCCTTTCGAAAATTTTATTTTTACTGAATTTTAGCTTTTACCTAGTTTATTAAGAATATCTATTTGTTCCCCTTCTTCAAGGTTGAACCCCGGTTTTCCTTTCCGCGGAAAAAGAAAGCTAAATGGAGTATCAAAGGCAGACCAGCTTTCTGCCAGACCATAGTCATTATTTTCATTCTTTTTTTCCGGTCTAATGAATGTATTCAATTCTGAATCATAATCAGATCCAACAGCATCTTCCCCCGGAAATAACATTCCATCATTAATTTCAGAATATACCACAACCGAAGCTCCTTCACTACCGGGCAGATCAAAGATATTAATAGAAAAACTTTCCAACACTTTATCTTTGGCGGTTATATCTTTTGTTTTAAAATCATCTTTTATATTATTCCTTGGATGAGCATAGATTGGTGCTCCGCCAGCATCTTCAGAAATGGTCTTAAGGTCTGCATAAGCAGATTTTAAAACAGCATCACAAGTGATTAGTATTCCTTTAATAATGTAACCTTCATCAACCAGTTTTTTTATCGCTGGTTTGCTAGATTCTTCAACAACATCAATGAGAAGCATATCCCTTCGGTTCAAGTGTCTAATCGCGTAACCCTGATTAAAGACACCGTTTTCTTTTTCTCCTTTGATTACAAAAGTATCAGGTATTAATTTTAAAAATTTACCTGTTTCTCCCTGCTCAATAAACTCAGCCGTCTGGCTATGAATCACCTCCATTTTATCTACTGTCTTCATATAAAAATTATTTTTAATTGATGATTGAAGATACAAAACAAGCAGGGAGAGGTCAATGCTGTTTTTAAATGTTTAACTGCTTTTAGGACTTAATTAACGGAATCGCAAAAGCAGTAAATTTCCCGTGGTGACTAACAGATAAGGGAATTATTTTTTTCAAATTATGCAGATAACAGGAAGGTATTCCCTGTGAATTTTTTCTAAGATCAAATGTTCTTTCTTTTGTATAATGGCTTGCCAGAAAGTTGATTAAAATCTGATCTTTATTTTTTACACCAGTAAAAACCTCAATGCTAGCATCCCGGGTATGGCAATGAATAGAATCTGCTGAAATGGAAAGTTTTACATTATAATCGCACCCATCAATAGAAACCAAGCCAACCTTATTTCCAGGATTAAAATGGCATTCATATTTCTGCGGATTTAATTTTCTCGGGATATCAAATAATCTTTGATGTGCCTTATAGGCAGTTTCCTTCATAGACCAGACTTTCCAGAAAAAAAGTTCAGGGTCCTCAGAACTTTTAATTAATTCTATTTCTCCTTCAGTACAAATTTTCTGAAGAATCCGGAGGTTTTCCGATTTCTTTTCCGTCCTGGCTAGGTTAAGATCTATGATATCATTTCCAATCACCCTTGCGGTAGTTTTCTTTGAATAATTGCTTTCGCATCGCCAACCGTTAGCATTCCTTCCATGCTGTCATTATCAATTTCAATATTAAATTCATCTTCCACATCCAGGATGACATCCACAAGGTTTGCAGAATTGATCTGCAGATCATTTAGAAAATCAGTTTCCTCCTTAAAATTTTGCAGACCTTCCAGGCTTTGCACATAGGGTTCTACGATCTTTTTCAGTCTGGTTAAAATTTCTTTTTCACTCATGGTAAATAAATTAAGCTTTATATCTTTTAAAGATAGCCACAGCATTCACATCACCAAAACCAAAGCTGGCTTTAGCCAGAATATTTATCTTTTTTTCAAGCATGGTAGTGGGTATACATTTATGGCTAATAAGATCTGAAATTTCGGGATGAATTTCCTCGCAATTGAGGTTGCCAAAAATAAAATTGTTCGAAATCTGAAGTACAGATGCCACGCTTTCTATAGAACCTGACGCGCTTAAACAATGGCCTGTCATTCCTTTTAATGAATTTATAAAAGGAAAAGAACCTCCTTTTAGTTTCAATGCTTCTGTCCAGTTCATTATTTCTACTGCATCCTTGGTGGTAGCGGTTAGATGACCGTTTACAGCGTCTATTTTATCAGCTGTTATTCCTGAATTTTTAATCGCTTTTTGAATACAACGCACTACAGCCTCATTATTGGCGGCCGTCATACTTCCTTCTCCCCTCTGGCCTCCACTATTTATATCTCCTCCAAGAACTTCTGCATAGATCTTTGCTCCTCTTTCTAAAGCAACCTCAAGATCTTCTAGAACTAGAGCTCCTGCCCCGCTTCCCGGTACAAAACCCGCCGCCTCCCGACTCATAGGTTTAGAAGCATTTTCCGGCTCTTTATTAAATTTATTTGGAAGAATTCTCATTGCATCAAACCCACCCCATACATAAGGCCCGTGGTCACCACAACTGCCAACAAGCATTCGTTTCGCTTTACCAGTTTGGATTCGTTCAAATCCCATTAAAAGAGCTTCAGTTCCTGTTGTGCAGGCTGAAGAATTTGTGGTTACCTGGTTTCCACATCCAAGTATTCCGCCCAGGTATGCACTTATTCCACTTGCCATAGTTTGTACAACACTTGTGCTACCCAGCCTGCGGGTTTTACCCTCATCTATCAGGTGGATTGCTTCCCTGAATTTATCAACCCCAAGTATGCCCGTTCCAAAAATAATCCCGGTATCCCAGTCTGGAGATTCTTCTTTTGATATTTTTAGACCGGCATCTTCCCAGGCTTCAGTACCAGATATAACTCCATAAATAATTCCGCTGCTTTTAAGTCCCCGCAGTTGTAACGGGGTAAAATAACGGTTTAATATTTCCTCACTAATTTCTGGTTTTCCACCTATCTGGCAGCTAAATTTCAATTTCTCCAATTCGGGGAAAAATTGAATCCCACTTTTCATTGCTTTTAGTGAAGAATTAAAGTTTTCTAATCCCACACCATTTGGTGCGGCAACGCCCATACCGGTTATAACTACTCTTTTTCCCATTAAATCCTGCTATTGTCCTTTATGATCATTCCCGCAATGGTTCCTTTAGCAACTATAATATTTTCACAATTGTACATCTCAACTTTACATTTTAGCTTATTAAACCTGAAGTATTGCTTTTCTGAACATACCCGCACCTTTTCTCCGGGAAATACTGGCTTCAAAAATTCAATATCTGTAGAAGTCATAGCAATTTTTGCTTCAGATCTAAGCGATGATTGTTTATTGGAAAGGTAGATTCCGAGACATACCAGCCCGATCTGGGCCATACATTCTGTAATTATAACTCCCGGCGTGACCGGGTTTTCTTTAAAATGTCCCTTATAAAAGAAAAGATCAGGAGAGAAGGTATAAATACCTTCAATATTATTATCGCTAACCTGAAGGATCTCATCCACAAATAGGAACGGGCGGGAATATGGAAGTTGTTCGAGTAATTCCTGCATTTACATCAAGTGTTCTCCACCATTTACAGGAATGATCGTACCGGTGATCCAGCTGGCTTCATCCTTGCTTAAAAGGTATACCACGTTGGCAACATCATCTGGTACGGTAAGTCTTCTAAATGGATTGTGTTTTAATGCATGAACTCTCAAAGTTTCATTTCCCGGGATCATCTGGAAAGACCTGGTTACAGTTATCCCGGCCTGTATACAATTAGCTCTGATGCCATGACGCGCAAACTCCAATGCCATACTTCGTGTTAAGGCTTCCAGGGTGACCTTGGCCGCAGATACAGCCGCGTAATTCTTCCATGCTTTGCGATTACCATCGCTGGTGAAGGACAGCACTCTAGCATCTTTCGTGAACAGACCTTCCCTGTAAACAGCCTGGGTCCAGTCATACAGGCTTAAAGCCATGGCATCTATAGTAAGTTGAAAATCTATATTCTCCAGGATATTATCTTCACCAATCATAGGTTTGAGATTTCCTTTAGCGATGCTGTGTAACAGGGTTCTGATCCTGCCTTTTTCACCCAGAACATTTTTTATCTTATCAACTAAGTCTTTTCTACTTTCTTTTTTAACCGCATCGGCATTAAAACTTTCAAATTGCACTCCAGATCTCCTGATCTCATCAAAAGCTTCTTCTATATCGGGAATTTCACTTCGACGATCCCTATGAATAATGATAATATTCATCCCATGTCTGGCCAGTTTCTTGGCACTGGCGTAACCCAGGCCGCTGCTTCCGCCCAGTACAAGAGCCCAATAATTCTGATCTTTAAATTCTGCTACCATTCTATTAAAATTCTTTGAGCTGAAAATCCGGGTCCAAAACTGAGCATAATTCCCTGGTCTCCTTTAGGGATCTCTTTTTTAAGGAATCTTTCCAGAACATATATTACGGTCGCACTGCTCATATTTCCATACAAACGTAAAACCTCCCGGGTGTCGTCAATATTCTTACCTAAGTTACCAAAAAGATCAGAAACGGTTTGAACGATCTTTCGTCCCCCGGGGTGAAAGATCAAATGCTCAATATTTTCAATGGAGGTATTATGTTTCTTAAGGAAAGGATGAATGATCTCTGGAAAATGTTCAGAAATGGTGGCTGGTACCTCCGGATCGAGGATCATTTGCAAACCGCTGTTTCTCAGATCAAATCCCATTAAATTAGTGGCATCGTAGAAATGGTACATTTCTTCAGCCAGAATTCGGGGTGCATCAATATTATCTTCAGAAGACAATAAGACACATGCAGCTCCATCGCCAAAAATAGCTGCGCTTACCATATTGGCCATGCTGTAATCTTCAAGTTGAAAAGTTGCTGAAGGACTTTCAACTGCGATCACGGCAGCTCTTTTTCCCGGATTCGACTTCAGGAAATTATATGCATAGATCATCCCGCTTATCCCGGCAGCACAGCCCATTTCTGTTACCGGCAGTCGAGTGATGTTGCGCTTAAGGTCCAGTTCATTGATCAAATAAGCATCAAGAGATGGAATCATGATCCCCGTACAGCTAACGGTAATGATATAGTCCAGAGAAGCCGGATCCCAACCGGTATTTTTTAAAGATTTCTCAAGAACATTCCTGCCCAGCTTTTTTACCTCTCGTATATAAATATCATTCTTATCTTCGAAAGTAGTTGTAGTAAAAACCTCTTCAGGAGACATTATGGAATATCTCTTATCCACTGCCGCACCTTCAAATATTTTAAGAACCTTCCGTTTAAATCTTTCCTCCTGCCCGGCAAGCCAAGCCTCTACAAAAGGTAATATATCTTTGGTTTCACGCGAATATTGCGGTAATTCTTTTTCTGCCCTGACGATTTTTACACTCATTAATTCCTTTTTATTTTTTTATGATCCACTGATACCTGAAAGCCCATTTCCATTTTATGGAATGATTGCTGGCAGATATGCGATCTTTATAACCGGCAAGATCCTCTTTTTTAAAACCTCTTAAAATTGATATTAGCCCGTCTTTCCTGGCGATATCGTTATTGACAAAAACAGCGCAAAATGCTTTAAATAAGAAATATGCTGTACTGCTGCGATGTAAATCATTAATCACTATTCCCAACTCTGCCTGCCCGGTTAATTGATCCAGAAGGTTGATGATTTGCTGATCTTTGAAATGATGCAAGGTGAGCGTACAAAGAATTATGTCAAACTTCATTTGCTTAAATTCTTCACTAAAAATGTTCAGACATTTAAAATCAAGATTGGAATGGTCTGCCGATAATTCTTCCCCAATTTTGATCGCATGATCATTAGCATCGATACCGGTTAATTGTAGTTTATAATTTTTTTTTCCGGCCCAGGCTGAAATCTTTCTGAGCACAGCTCCATTACCGCAGCCTATATCTGCAATTCTTATTTCCCGGTCTGTCGGGGAATTTTTTAAAAGTTCTTCTACTCCTTTAATCGTAATTCTATTCCCCCCAAGCCAGGTATTGATATTTTCGAGATCATCCAACGTTTTTCCCAGAGCGGATCCCTGGAGTTTAAAATTATCCATGATCTCGCTCTCATCACTGCGAATGGAGGTATCTATTTTATACATATACTGGTTGTCCGTGCGTATTTTTGATAATATAGGGCATAATTCCCGGGAAGGTATTAACCAGCCTTTGCGACATAGTTGCGAATGAATTATTTAAAAGTATCCTCTGCAATATCCTTCCCGTTTTAATTCTCTGTTCAAAATTAATACGCCAGTTTTTTTCAAAATTGTTTTCTATCATTTCACGGCTCACCGGAAATTTTTGGTAATATGAGAGGACCTGATCTGTTGCCAGTTTAGCACTATGAATAGCCATAGCCATTCCGTTACCACATAAAGGATGAATTAAGCCTGCGGCATCACCCAGCATTAGTATATGCTCCTTTACTACAGACTTTTTGTCGAAATTTACCTGGGCAATACTTAATTCTTTTTCGAAAATAAGGTCTGAATTTTGAAAGAATTCTTTCAGTCTGGGGTTCTGCATCAATACTGCAGTTCTGTATTCTTCGGTGTTTTTATATTTTTTGAAACTGTTATAGGTAGCCAGATAACAGACGTTAATTGTGTCCAACTCCGTTTTAGATAATCCGCAGTAGCCACCTTCAAAATTATGCAGTGATACCAGATTATCAGGATATTGATCATTTTTATAGTGAGCTTTTACCGCAAGCCAGGAAGATTGGTTCATAAAAAATGTTCGATCCAGCTTTTTATCAAGATTAGACCTTTTCCCATAAGCTCCTAGCACGAAATCCGCATTTAATTTCTCGCCGGTACTGGTTGAGATGGTGAAGCTATTCTCGCTAAATACTGCGTCCATTACAGTGGCCTTAATGATCTGGCATCCTGAATTAAGGGCAGTTGTATATAGGTAATAGTCTAAACTATACCGGCTAATCCCTAAACCTCCCATTTCTAATGGACAGGTGGTCAAATTCCCTGAATTTGAGGAATATTCTAAAGTATCTATTTTTGCGGGATTGAGATCTTCCAGGTCTACCCCTATTGATTTCAGGTATGGCAGGATCTCGGCTGAAAGATACTCACCACAGACTTTATGATGCGGATATTTCTCTTTTTCGAACAGGATAACCTCGATCCCTTTATTAGAAAGATCTATGGCCGCAGTAAGGCCAGCTAACCCGCCACCAATAATTATAACCTGGGTACACTTCACCTTTTCAATTTACTTAAAAGAATAAAAAAAATCCCGGAATAGTACCGGGATTTAAATCTTTTCTATGATTTTATATAGAAATTAGTTTCCATCAGATTTCTCTGCCTGCTGTTTTGCCTGTTCTTTAAGTTCTTCATTGGCCACAATTGCGAGCTCAACTCTTCTATTCTTGGCACGACCTTCCTCAGTGCTGTTATCATATTTAGGTTGAGATTCACCATACCATTTGGTGGTAAACCTTCCTCTGTCTATCCCTTGATCTACAAGGAAACTTGTAACAGCCTGTGCTCTGTTCTTGGATAAGGTCAGGTTATAGCTGTCACTACCGGTGTTATCGGTGTGCCCCTCCACAAGAATATTAGTATTTGGATATTCTTTAAAGATATCGGCAAGCTTGTTTAAGGTCTGCTCAGATTTATCGTTAATGTTATACTTTTCTGTGGCAAAGTAAACGCCGCTTTTTTCATCAAAGGTAACATTGATACCTTCTCCTACCCTTTCTACTTCAGCACCCGGAATTTCTTCCTCGATCTGTTGTGCCTGTTTATCCATTCTATTACCTATGATCGCCCCAGCAGCGCCACCTACGACTCCTCCAATTATCGCCCCAAGAGCTGTATTTCCATCTCCGGTATTATTACCTATCACGCCTCCTACAACGGCACCTCCGGTAGCACCTATCACGGCACCTTTTTGTTTGTTATTCGCATTTTTGGTGGCCTCACAACCAAATAAAAGTGTTGAAGCTAGCAAAATTGCGAACATTCTGTTTATTACATTATTCATAGCTATCTGAGTTTAAAATATTATTTAGTAAAGTTCATTCTTATGGTGAACGGGGATCCATCAAGACTTACAGTTTGTTCCCAAACCATATTTGTTTCTGAAAGGTTTTTCAGATTTAATCTGAATCCCTGATTACCAGTAGTAGATTTATAATCGTCGTTTGTTGGCTTTAAAAGAAAATCATACAACCCCGCTGGAGTATTTTCTTCATCTATAGACCAGATAAAGTAATTTGTATCACCATCGCAACCAATTCCGCTTACGGTATAGGTTCCACGATTATTATTAGATACAAAATCCCAGGTACTGTTTTCAAAACAGGAGGCCGAGGCTTCGTTAAAAAGGGTTACATTAAAATCCCCTGCATTATTAGGATAAGTAATGCTGGTCAAGGTCCAGTTCCCGTCAAAGGTTTTCCTGGCCTCTTTGGCAACCTTACTGGTTCCCCCGCAAGAAAGGAGAAATGCAGAGATAAAAATTAAGATTAGATACTTCTTCATTGTCTGATTAATTTAAACTAAAAATCCAATGTGAAGTATGAATTTCATAAAACACATTGGATACTGTTACTTAATTATTTTTTATCTTCTGAATAATCGGCTTAAAAGTGAAATTACCAACAGAACTAAGAAAATATAAAATATGATCTTGGCAATATCTGCTGCACCTTCTGCAATACCACCAAATCCAAAGATTGCGGCGATGATCGCGATGATCAGAAAAATAACGATTAAACGTACCATAATTAATAGATTTAATTGATTAGTTGAATCTAAATTACAGCAGTGGTTTACCTCCCACAAAAGATTATTATTAATTTAACAATGCTTTTATTCAGGAATCTTAAAAATTTTTAGAAAAAAGCCGAAGTTTATTAATATTCTATTAATTCCTGTAGTTTATTTTTAAATCTTTCCTTCGGCAAATATTCTCTTTCCAGGGTTTGAGCGAATGGAATTGGAGTTTCCAGGCTGCCTACTCTCAATACCGGAGCATCCAGGCTTTCAAAGCAATGTTCTGATATTAATGCCGCTATTTCTGAAGCAAAACTACCAGCCAGACTGTCTTCAGTTAATATTATTGCTTTTCCTGTTTTGTTGACCGAGGCACAAATACCTTCTAGGTCCAACGGTTGTAAGCTCCTCAGGTCTAATAAGTCTGCACCAGCAAAATTCATTTCTTCCAGGGTATCCAGAGCCCAGTGAACTCCGGCCCCGTATGTTATAATACTAATTTGTTCCCCTTCTTTAATCCTAGAAGACTTCCCAAAAGGTAAAGTGTAGTAATCTACTGGTACATCTTGTCTAACACTTCTGTACAATGCTTTATGTTCGAAGAAAAGCACCGGATTAGGATCGTTAAAAGCTGTATTTAATAGTCCCTTTGCATCATATGGGAAAGCCGGATAAATAACTTTCAAACCCGGAACCTTGGTAAACCAGGCCTCATTGGTCTGGCTGTGAAAAGGGCCGGCACCAACTCCACCCCCACAGGGCATCCTTATTACCACATCTGCTTTTTGATCCCAGCGGTATTTCACCTTTGCCAGGTAATTTACTATAGGATTGAAGCCTGAGCTTACAAAATCGCTGAATTGCATCTCTACCATAGCTTTCATTCCCTTAATAGATAGTCCCATCGCTGTGCCTACAACTGCAGATTCACAAATGGGAGTATTTCGAACCCGGTCTTTCCCGAATTCTCCCATAAATCCTTCAGTTATTTTGAAAACTCCCCCATAATCTGCTATATCCTGGCCCATGAATACCAGGTCATAATGTCGTTCAAGCGATTGTTTCAATGCTTGGGAGATAGCATCTACAAAACGAATGTTTTCCTTGTTAGATTTTGAAATAATTTCCTGGTGATCATATGTTTCATAAACATCTGCAATTTCCTGAGAGGTATCAGATTCAATTATATTTTCTGAAAAAGCTTTGTGCAGGTTCTCATCGATTTCTTTCTTAATAGATTTCCTGAACCCTTTTATTTTTTCTTCATTCAAAATACCTTCCTGAAGCAGGTAATTTTCAAAATTTATAATAGGATCCTTATCACCCCATTCTTCCATTAACTCTTCAGGCACATACTTGGTGCCACTTGCCTCTTCATGCCCCCTCATCCTGAAGGTTTTAAATTCGATTAGAATAGGTCTAGGTTCGTTTCGAATGCTTTGAGCCAGTTCAGAAATCTTTTCGAAAACCTCTATAATATTATTACCATCTATAATATGAGATTCTATACCATAGCCTGGACCGCGGTCTGCCAGGTCCTTACATCTATACTGTTCTATTGTGGGAGTAGACAGTCCATAACCATTGTTTTCAATGCAAAATAAAACCGGCAGATCCCAAACGGCAGCAATATTCAAGGCTTCGTGAAAATCTCCTTCACTGGTTCCACCTTCCCCGGTAAAAACCGCACTAAGCTTTTTTTCATTTTTTAGTTTGTGGGCCAGGGCAATTCCGTCTGCCACTCCCAACTGCGGACCTAAATGAGAAATCATGCCCACTATTTTGTATTCCTGGGTCCCAAAGTGGAAACTACGATCACGACCTTTAGTAAAGCCAGATGCCTTCCCCTGCCATTGAGAAAATAATCTATATAAAGGAATATTCCTGCTGGTAAATACTCCGAGATTTCTATGCATAGGCAGTATATATTCATCCTCCTGCATTGCTTTAGTGACCCCAACAGAAATTGCCTCCTGCCCAATACCGCTAAACCATTTAGATATTTTACCCTGTCTAAGAAGTATCAGCATCTTTTCTTCTATCATTCTGGGTTTCAGCATAGAAGTGTATAGGTCTGTTAATTGGGTAGCGTTTAACTTATGATCTTTATAAATAACGCCTTTAGATTTGGTTTTACCAGAGAACATATATTTCGTTTATAACTCAAATGTAACCAAATTTCCATATGCTAAGAAAATTAAAAAGGCGAAGCATATCCCCTAATTTTACTTAACTTTGCCTGTTACCATTAATTAAAAAACTGCTTAAAATGGCAATGAATAATATCCCAAGCGTGGATTTGGCAGATTTTCTATCTGACGATCCTAAGCGCAAAGAGAAGTTCGTAAATGAAATTGGTAAAGCTTATGAAGAAATAGGTTTTGTAGCTTTAAAAAATCACTTTTTAAGTGATAACCTGGTTGATGAACTCTACACAGAAGTTAAATCGTTTTTTGACCTTCCTGAAGAAACCAAGAAGAAGTATGAAATTGAAGGGCTGGCGGGTCAAAGAGGTTATATTTCTTTTGGAAAAGAACATGCCAAAGGTAAAAAAGAAGGAGACCTTAAGGAATTCTGGCATTTTGGACAGGAACCTACAGAAGATGCTAATCTCACCGAAGAATATCCGGAAAATGTTCAGGTGGAAGAGCTAGAGAATTTCAATAAAACCGGAATGGAGGCATACAGAATGCTGGAGAAAACCGGCATCTATGTTCTTAGAGCATTAGCATTATACATTGGCCTTAATGAATTTTATTTTGATCATTGGGCAAGTAACGGGAACAGTATTTTAAGACCTATCCACTACCCTCCTATCAAGGAAGAGCCAAAAGGTGCTGAAAGAGCAGGTGCACACGGAGATATTAATTTAATAACCCTTTTAATGGGTGCATCTACAGGAGGTCTGCAGGTTTTAAGAAAAGATGGAGAATGGATAGACGCTATCCCACAGGAAGATGAACTGGTTATTAATGTTGGGGATATGCTGGAAAGGCATACTAATAATAAATTAAGGTCTACTATACACCGTGTGATCAATCCACCAAAAGAAGAATGGGACAAACCAAGGTATTCTATTCCTTTCTTTATGCATCCGCGAAGTGAAATGCGCCTGGATTGCTTAGAGGAATGTATAGATGAAGATCATCCAAAACAATACGAAGATATCACTGCCGGTGAATTTTTGAATCAGCGCCTTATAGAAATAGGACTGGCTAAAAAATAGTTATGGCAAAGAAAAAATTAGGTCTGGAAGATCTTGGAGGTTTTGTTTTTTCTACTAATGATGATTTTGAAGAATCTGTTTTTGGAGATTCTGAAGATCAGGAAGATTTAAAACCCGAAGATCAGAACCTGGAAGCTCATTTCAGCAACAAAGGTCGCGGTGGTAAAACCGTTACTATCATCAAAGGTTTTACAGGTCCTGAAGAGGAGCTTATTCTTTTGGGTAAAATGCTTAAGAAGAAGTGCGGTGTTGGTGGATCTACAAAAGATGGTGAAATTATTATTCAGGGTGATGATCGTGAAAAAATAATGCAAATTCTCAAGAAAGAAGGATATAATGTAAAGCGTGTTGGAGGTTAATCTAACACGCTTCTTTAATATAATCAATGGATAATAAAACCTTACACATAGTAAATGGGGATAGTCTGGCTGAGCAGATGCAGGAATTGGATTTGCCCGGGAAGGTCGTTGTTTGGAGAGAATTACTTTGTGAAGGTCCAACCATAAAAGATATTAATTCTGAATTCTTTAAGATTCGGAAAAAATTTCTCCGCACCACTTACGATATCACTGCAGAAAATTATGAAGAGCGATTTATCGAGGAGATTAAAAAGCTTAAAAACCTTAAGAAATTCGACAGGTTCATTCTTTGGTTTGAATTTGATCTTTTTTGTCATATAAACATGCTGGCGGCGATCAATCTAATTGCTGAAACAGACCGTACTAAACCAATTTCCCTGGTATGCAGCAAGAAGCTGGAAGGTGAAAAAGAATTTCAACCTCTATCCCAGCTGAACAAAAATGAACTTCATAATCACTATAAAAACCGAATCGAATTAAATACAGACGATATTGAAACCGCTCTTTTAATCTGGGAATTATATTGTGGAAATAATCCTTTGAAGCTTAAGCCACTTATTAAAATGTCTACAAACTTCGAGTATTTATCATCCTGCATAAGGGCTCATATAGAGAGATTTCCTAACAGTATTACCGGGATCAATACTCTTGAAAGAAATATTCTCAAAATAATAGAGAATCATACTATAAAAAATCGAAATCATCTCCTTGGCTACGCTCTTCAATACCAGGGTTACTATGGCTACAGTGACACCCAAATGCAGCGACTACTTGATAATCTCGCTATTTTTTATAAGGATAACGGTGAGGAATTGATCCTTACCGAAAAGGGAGAACTGGTACTTGCTAATAAGAAAAATTATTACAGAGATCTTAAGAATGAGGATTGTTTTGGCGGGGCCAATAAATATGATTTTCTCTACGAATCTGAATCTCACCGTTTATTAAAATTATAGAATGACTTTACATGCTTCTACACTTATCCTTAATAAGGATGGGTCTGTTTATCATCTTGGACTTTTACCAGAAGATCTGGCAAATATTGTGATCACGGTTGGAGATCCGGATCGCGTTCCCCTTATTAGTGAACATTTTGACAATATAAAAGTTAGAAAACATAAAAGGGAATTTTGCACTCATACCGGAACTTATAAAGGCACCCGTATTACGGTCATGTCGACTGGAATGGGAACAGATAATATCGATATTGCTCTAACAGAACTGGATCTTCTGGTAAACATAGATCTCAAGGCTAAAAAAGAAAAGAAAGAGCAAAAAAGTCTGAATATCGTGCGAATTGGTACTACCGGTTCTTTACATAAAAGTATTCCAACGGGTAGTTTTGTTCTTAGTGAAATGGCCTTAGGTTTTGATGGATTGATGTATTATTATAAATCTGATGATATCTTGGAAACAGATATAGCCGAAGCTTTTGTACGTCAAACAGACTGGTCGCCCAAAAAAGCGACGCCTTACGTTGTTAAAGGAGGTGAGAATATTCTCAAAAAACTAAGGTCAGCTAAAACGATTCCAGGATTTACAGGAACTAATATTGGTTTTTATGGCCCCCAGGGCAGGGTTCTAAGGCTGGAATTGCCAGACCCTGAATTGAATGATAAGATCGCTGCTTTCAAACATAATGATCTCTTCATTACCAATCTTGAAATGGAAACTTCAGGGATTTACGGGATGTCTAAGCTGTTAGGTCATAACGCAGCTTCCATTAATCTTGTAGTGGCTAACCGTGCCACTGGGGAATTCGCTGAGAATGCAGATGTGCTAATGAACGAAATGATCATTTATACGCTGGATAAGCTGGTTTCCTAGACTTCTTATTTAACAATATATTAAAAGCAAAGCATGGGGTACTTTGTATTTTTGGGAAAACAATTTACAATCCATGCAGCAACCTAATAATGATCATTTCAGACATCGTGATCTGAACTGGTTAAGTTTTAATGAAAGGGTTCTTCAGGAGGCCACAGATAAATTAAATCCACTTTACGAAAGGATCAAATTTCTGGCAATTTTCTCTTCTAATCTGGATGAATATTTCCGGGTAAGGGTTTCACAGCTCCGGCAGATGAAACGTGTTAAAAAAAGCATCCGCAAGAAGCTTGCTTTAAGACCTTCAAAAATTACCAAGCAGATCATAGAGGAGGTCAAAATGCAACAGGATCAATTCGGACATATTTATAAAAATGAAATTATTCCGGAACTTGCCGCGAATGGGATTCATATTTTGAATGCGGAGCATTTCAAAAGTGAACACAAGAAATTCATCAGCACTTTTTTCAGGACTAAGGTAGAGAAACATTTAAAGCCGGTAATGCTTAATCTAAAACAGGAAAATGAACTTTTCCTGGAAAACTCTATTCTTTATTTTCTGGTCACTTTCGAAAATGAAGATAAACTTGCTGTTTTAAATATTCCGGTTGAGGAATGCGGTAGATTCGTAAATCTGGATATCAGGGATAAACATGAGATCACCTACCTGGATGAAATAATTAGATTTGAAGCATATAAGATCTTTCCGGAGCATAAGATTACTGGGATTTATGAAATAAAACTTTCCCGTGATGCCGAATTATATATAGATGACATTTATGAAGGCATCCTCGCAGAAAAGATCTATGAATCGCTCAAACAGCGTACAGATGGACAGCCCACACGCCTACTCTATGACGCAAAAATGCCTACAGAGGTACAGAAAAAGATCAGGAAATTGCTGAAACTGGGAAAAATAGATATGATGCCAGGAGGGCAATATCATAATTTTAAAGACTTTTTCACCTTTCCAGATCCAACCAAAAATAAAAAGCTGCATTATAAGAATCTAAAACCTCTAAAACATTCAGTTTTAGAGAAAAGTGAGGATTATTTTAAAGAGATCGCCCAGAAAGATCAGTCCTTACATTTTCCATATATGTCTTTTTCATATGTGGAAAAGTTTGTAGCAATAGCAGCAGAAGATGAGTATGTTACAGATATAAGCATCTCCCTCTACCGGGTTGCAGATGAGTCTCATCTTACTAATTCCCTGATGAAAGCCCTAGAAAACGGTAAAAAAGTAACTGTTTTTGTGGAAGCCAAGGCTCGTTTTGATGAAGAGAATAATATAAGCTGGGGCCGAAAATTTGAAGAAAAAGGAGCCAATGTAATTTACAGTTTCCCCAAGGTTAAAGTACATTCCAAGATCATGCTAATTTGCCGGCAGGAAGGTGATACAAGTATGCGCTATGCCTACATTGGAACCGGAAACTTTAATAGTGATACTTCCAAGATATATTGTGATCATGCTGTTTTTACGGCCAACAATCATATTACGAAAGAATTGCAAAGACTTTTCAAGGTTTTAGAAGGAGAACTTATTATTCCACGGGAAAAAAATCTTCTTATCTCCCCCTTTTCAACCAGGCAGGAATTCCTGAAATTGATTTATAATGAGATCGAAAATGCCCGGGAAGGGAAAAAGGCTGCCATCACTGCCAAAATGAATAGTCTGGAGGACGAGGAAATGATTGAACTTCTATACAAGGCGAGTAAGGCCGGGGTAAAGATCAGGTTGTTGATACGCGGTTTTACTTGTTTGATTCCCGGGGTAAAAGATTTAAGTGAAAATATTTATATCACCAGCGTTATAGACCGTTTTCTGGAGCACGGCAGGATCTATCATTTTGAGAATGGCGGAGATGAATTGATGTTTTTTGGAAGTGCAGACTGGATGAACAGGAACCTTGACCGAAGGATCGAGGTGATTTCACCTATTCTTGATGAAGATATAAAAAGAGAATTCAAGGATATTCTTAACATTCAGCTAAACGATAATGTAAAAGCCAGGATACAGGATGCCGAAGAATCCAATACTTATGTCCACAAGAAAAAAGGTGAAAAAAGTATCCGATCCCAGTATGAGATCTACAATTATTTAAAAGAAAAACATTCGATATGAAAACGATCAAAGTTGGTGGAGTTCCGGAACACTTTAATCTGCCCTGGCATCTATGCTTAGAGAATGGAAAGTTTGAAGCAAAAGGAATAAATGTTATCTGGAAAGATTTTCCTGAAGGTACTGGAGCCATGTGTAAAGCCCTGAGAGCTGGAGAGATCGATATAGCGGTGATCCTAACTGAAGGTGTGATTCGGGATATTATCAATGGAAATCAAAGTAAAATTATTCAAACCTATATTGCCAGTCCTCTTATTTGGGGTATTCATGTAGATGCACGATCGCCATATAAAAATGTGCAGGACCTTGAAGGGACCAAAGCAGCAATTAGCCGGGAAGGTAGCGGTTCACATTTAATGGCCTATGTGAATGCTCAGCATAAGAACTGGGATTTAAAAATGCTGGAATTCCAGATAGTCAACAACCTGGAAGGCGCGATCAAGGCACTTAAAAACGATAAGGCACAATACTTTATGTGGGAGCATTTTACCACCAAGCCTTTGGTAGACAATCATACTTTTAGACTGGTAGCCGACTGCCCTACTCCATGGCCTTGTTTCGTTATCGCAGCTACAAACGATATTATAAAAAATGATCCTGAAGCATTAAAAACAATGTTGGAAGTTTTGAATGATGAGACGAAAGATTTCAAAATTCAAAAGAACGTTGATATTCTGCTTTCTGAAAGATACGGCCAAAAACTAGAGGATATTAGAAAATGGCTGGATCTTACCAGGTGGAGCCAGGAACAGATAAGCGATGAAGACCTTGAGAATGTTCAGAATAGCCTCTTTGTTCTGGACCTTATAGATAAAAAATTGAATTCAGAAGAATTAACATTCAAGCTTTGATCTTAGATTCAAATGAAAATTCTGCAGTTAAATGATATTCAAATCTATAAAATTGAAATATTTACTTTGTATCTTTGCATTTAGCTCATAATCAGATGGGTCGCGTTTTTTTAAAGTTTTAATTTCCCATCCACCCCCACAGTTTTCACCCTTCTACCTGGCTTTTCAGCCTAACTGCTTATGCCATTTATTTTGGATCTAAAAAAGCAGATATCATGAAAACAAGATTTATCCTCACGATTATAATTTTATTGATCGCAACTATACCTGCGGAAGCTCAGATTTTAAAAAAACTTAAGAAAAAAGTTGAAAAAACCACTGAGAAGGTCTTGCTGAAGAAAACCGAAGAAGCCACTGAAAAAACAGTTGAAGGCTCTATAGACGGAATTTCTGGAACCTCTGAAAAAACCGGGAATGACCAGGGAGACAGCGCGGAAAAATTCACAGAAGGTAAGAATGAAGCAAAGTTAAAAAACACTGAAGCCAAGCAGTCTTTTTATACAGCTGATGTGGTGGTACGAACTTCAGACAGTAAAGGAGATGGCAGTGTCTATTATTTTGACAGCGATGCTATCGCTGCTCGCGGGACATCTCCAAAAAGTGAGGACCCAATTTTTATAGATAGCGAAGGTTTTCAATATGGTTATAACAAATCTAATAATCGTTGGGAGAAAACCGGGTTAATGCGCTCTGATGCCATGTCTTTCATGATGCCTATGATGTCTATGGGTATGCTAAAACTTCCGGCCGGACCAACCCTGGAAACATCGAAAAAATTTAAAGAACAGGGATTAAACATGAATACCTTCCAGATCGTGGAATGGGCTTTTATTTATAAACCTGAGCATTTTCGTTCAGAAGACTATGAGAAAACAACAGTCCCTTGTCCTAATGGCGGCGGTACCTGTCCTAAATTTCTATATACAGATCCTGAATATAAAGGATCCTGGGTTCTTTTTGATGATCAGGGACGATTATCTGAGATCTATGCAAATGTCAATACTCAGCAGGCACAGGGTGATGGAAGCTATAAATTTTCGTACGAGCCGGTGACGGTTAGCCTTCCCGACGCCAAGGAAGTAAAAATGCCATTTCAGGATCTATTCATGACCGGTGCAGATGCAACACCCCCAGGGGTTATTTCTGGAACTTCTGGAAACAATAACAGCAGCGAGCCGGTAGATTCCGATGGCATGTCTCATAAGAGTATGGATAAAATGACAGACAATCTTAAGAATAGTGATCTCGGTACAGAGGATTTGCCGGCAACCTATAACTTTGATTGGGAATATCGCTTAAAAATGGAGATGGTCAATCAAAAACAAGATCCGCTTGATCTTGTTTTCCTTCTAAAGAAAAATACTAATTATCAGGGGGTCAAGGTAGAGAATCCAAAATCTGGCGGACTTGATGAAGCTACGATGATATTTGATCTTGATATCAATGCTTTGTTAATGTTCGTAGAATCTGGAGGCAGCAAATTCCTCCAGATACATCCTATGCAAAAACCGGATAATAATGGTGATTTAAGTGATGTTGGCGATTTTGAAATAAGAGAACTACCAGATAAAACTATCATGGGTTATAACAGTAAAGGAACTGAAATGGAAAATGATAAATATATAGTACAGGTTTATCATACCACCCAGGCACCAATAGAAATGACCAACCTGTTTAATTTTTCCGGGGCTAAGAATATGAATATGCCAAATATAGACCCAAGGCTGGTCAAACAATTTTCGGAGGGATTAATAACTGAGATGCATTATACCGACAAGAAGAAATCCAAGAATAATTTAATCTTAACCGCACAGTCCTTGAACCAGGTAAAAACCTCGATAAATAAAAATGAATATCAGAATCTGAGTTTTATGGGGCAGCTTAAACAGAGTAAAAATTAATAAAATGGTTGTCAAATAAAAATTTTTCAAAATAGACGAGTACAAGATTCCTGCAATTCATTCAAATCACCCCACTTCTTCATGCCCAGCAAAGCTTTAAAAGTTCTGGAACCCTTATGCCTATTTGAGATCAGGATTTCCAAAATTCACGATTCTAAACATCATCTTGGAATATTATTTATTAATAGTTCAATTAAAATCATTTATTATGAAAAATTTCAAACAACCACCAATCAGCCTCAAATTAAGCTGGCTAATCTTACTTAATATTTTATTAATTGGTCTCGTAGCGTGTGAAACTGAAAGCAACACAGTAACAGAAAGCGTTAAAGACCTCAAAATGGAAAATCACAATTCCGGTCCATTCGAGTTCCCGGGGGCCATTGTTTTTGATATTTCGGCTACGCCAGATGGTAGTGTGATGGTAGGAGTAAATGAATTTTCTGGGAACCGTAGTATTCAGCTCATCAAAAATGGACAGTTAAAGAAAATGATAGATTTGAATACAGAAACAGATATTCAGGGAATAGAATCTATTGGTACAGGAAATGCGTTCTTCACAACTGGAGGTACAGACCTCGCTATTAATGGAGAATTGTACAGGGCATCCAATGGGAAAGTGAGAATGGTAGCAGATCTGGCTAAATTTGAAAGAGAAAGGGATCCGGATGCCTTCGAAGGACTTCAATGGAAAAATCAACAATGCGAGGAAGAGTTTGATGACAATGGAGGTCTCGTTTTTACGGCCGGTCCACAGAACAACCCTTATAAAGTTTCAGCATTTGATGGAGAAACAGTACTAGTTGCTGATGCTGCCGGGAATACCTTGTTACAGGCAACCACTGATGGCAATGTAGATTGGAAAGCTATTCTAACTCCGCCATTAAATTCTGATGGAGAGTGGATGCAATTATTTGAAACTAGTGACGGCTCAGAGGATATTACCTGTTATGTCCAACCCGTACCGACCTCTGTTGCTATTGGAGATGATGGTTATGTTTATGTTGGAGAGCTTACCGGTGGAACAGCTGGCGGACTTCCTATTGGTCTTTCAAGGGTATGGAAAATGCCTGCAGAGGCAAAAAACCTGGTCTGTTCTGAAATTGATGGATCTTCAGAATGCAATTTGCTAATTGAAGGATTAACTTCAGTTATTGATTTAGAAATTGGACCGGACGGGCTATTATACGTAGTCGAGTTTGATGCGAACAGTTGGTTGTCTTCTGTAGTTCCAAGTATCCCATGGGGAGGTGGTTCTGTCAAGGCGTATAATACTGATAGTGGTGAAATGGAAAAAGAAGTAGCCACAGGATTGGTCTACCCAGGCGCAATAACCTTTGATAAAAAAGGTAATCTCTGGTTATTAGAAAATAAACTGTTTATAGGCGAATCTGCTATCGTTAGAATACTTGATAATTAATGGAATTTTCTTTTTTATAATAAGGACCGGTAAACATACCGGTCTTTATTATGCAATATTTTGAAAAATAAGGTATTAGCCACTTACCAATCCTTAAATATTTTTGATGCTATAGATTTTTAAATCAATTATTCAAACATATCCTTTATTACGGTTGGAGATAATAGGAAAAAAGTTCTACTTTCGATTTCAATAAATTCTAACCAAATCAATGAAAAACCTATTTCTGGCAGGTATCCTGCTTTTCGCAACTTCTTTGTCTAATGCTCAGGAAACTACTGAAGAATCTGTTCCCGATAGCAGAGACATCAATAAAAATGAATTAAGTATAAATGCATTTAATCTTGTGGCCTTTGGTATCATCGATATTGCCTACGAAAGAGTGATAGACGAAAATTCTACTTGGGCTATCGAGGGATATCTATATCCTAATAATGATGATTACTACGGTGATGGATTTTTTAAAAATACATCTTTAACAGGAAAGTATAAACATTTCTTTAGTTCTACATATGCCCGTGGCTTTTATGTGAATGGATTCGGGATGCTTTCCAATGGGGAATATGATATCGATTATTACTTCAGTGAACCATCTGGGGAATATGTATATGAAACCGAAAATTACACCGATTTTGCTATCGGATTTGGTCTGGGAGGTAAATTTGTATCCCAGGGCGGTTTCCTTCTGGATCTGAATGCAGGTATAGGCAGAAATTTACTCAGTGATAACTCACCCACCATAGTTGGCCAGTTTATGGTAAATCTTGGATACAGGTTTTAAAGTAAGATCACCTTATTATGAAAGCCGGCAAATGATTTTGCCGGCTTTCTTTTTTACATGTATTCATTAGCCTTACGAATAGGTTGTAGATAATTCTGAATTTAAGGCAGCTTATTCAGGTTTTTACAAATTTTAATTGGTTAGCTCAACTCATCATATTATAAATTTCCGGTTTAGATTCACAGTGCTTTTTTGATTATATTTAATTGACCTTTAACTAATTAACTATATCAAATCTTTTTTGGTGTATAAATCTATATTATACCTTTTAGCTTTTTTACCCGTTTTCCTATACGGGCAAGTTGGTTCTGATAGAATCTATTTTAACACATTAAATTCTCAAGACGGTCTGTCTCAAAATGAGGTAGATTTTATTGTCCAGGATAGTACTGGTTATTTATGGTTTGCTAATGCAAGTGGAATAAATAAATATAATGGTGAAACTTTTTCACTATATGAGAAATCTCTGCGGAGTACTGCAGATATGTTTATTCGTGACCAGAAACTTTTTACAGATAGCAGTGGTAACCTATGGATCCTCTCAAGCGATAATGAATTGGCCAGATTCAACTTTGAAAAAGATTCCATCGTTAGCCTCAAGAATATAAAAAGACCAAAAAGTGTCGCTGAAACATCTGGTGGAGTCATTTTTATAGGTACTTCAGGAAATGGTATTTATAATATTAAACCTTCGAAAAAAGATACGCTCCACATAATTTCAGAACAATTTCGAAAAGAAGACTTTCAATCTATCACGGAATATGATGGCCGAATTTATACGAACACCTATCACGGAGTCTATGAATTACCTCAAAATAATGATCTGAAACCGTTGATTACCCCACCTGGCATCGATTCTTTATACACTATGCTTAATTCTTCTGAAAAACATGGATTATGGTTGGGAACAAAAAAAATGGGTTTATTAAGTTTTGATGACCAACTTCAAAGATTCAATATTTTTAAGGGTTTTAAAAATAACAGGTTTAGAAATGACCTGTATATAAGCTACCTATTCTTTGATAGTCGGGACCGTTTGTGGGTTGCCACCTTTGGAGAGGGAGTCTTTCAGATTGATTTTGAGAAAGAAACAATACGGCATTTAATATCTGATCCTGATAACCAGTACTCTATTGCCAACAATGTCGTGCACTCCATTTACGAGGACAGGCATAAAAGGATCTGGATTTCAACCGTTAATGGCGCGAGCTTTTTTGATGAGTATCTTTTAAAATTTAATCGGCTTACTTCAAACGAACTGGAAGAGACTGATATTTCTATTATAAGATCCATAGATTTAGATGATGAAGGTAATGTATGGTTAGGAACTTTAATGAATGGTGTTCTGAAACTTGACCTTAAAAATGCTACCTATCAGCATTATACCAGTAAGAATTCGGAACTATTGACAGATCGCACATTTCTTGTGAAAAATATCAATGGTGAAATGTGGTTATACAATCTTGACGAAAAAATTCAGATTGTAGATAGAGCCGGTAATTTTCGCGATCTGGATCTAACTTCAAACCCAAAATTTCAGGAAGCTGGTACTGTAAAGGATATCTATCAGGATTCCAACGGTGCTATCTGGTTTCTTACGACCAAAGAAATGCTTCTATATAAAGACTCTGAAATTATTTCATGGAAGGAATTAGTTGATAAACCGACTGATGTTTCCGAAAATTTTGTGTTCTCCATTGCTGAGGATAAGCAAAAAAATCTCTGGTTTGGAACCTTTAACGAAGGATTAATCAGTTATAATATAGATACCGGAAAAACCACTTATCATCCTGATATTGGCAGGAATGACGTGATCACCGATATTTACATAGCCAAAAATGATTCTATCTGGTTAACTACAGGTACGAGTGGTCTCATCTATTATAATCCCGCCAATAACAAACAGGTTTTCTACAATAAAAAAAATGGATTTTTAGAGAATACCATTTATTCCATTTTACCGGGAAATGATTTTTTATGGATGGGCACCAGTAGAGGTTTAATTCGGTTTAATCCAAAATCCTCTGAGGTAGAAAGTTTTGATATTTCTGATGGGTTACAATCGCTGGAATTTAATTCAAAAGCCCGTATTAAGGATTTCAAAAGTGGCATTCTTTTTTTTGGAGGAGAGAAAGGTATTAACTGGTTTCATCCGGATGATATCAAAAAAAATCCATTTCCGCCAGAAACTGTGATATCCCAGGTTTACTTGTTTTCAGAAGCATTAGGAGATAATAGGGATAAAAGCTTTAAGCATTCAAACAACACCTTTTCTTTTGAATTTAATAGTTTACATTTTTCTCATCCTGAAAAAAACGAATATAGATATAGATTAACCGGATATGACAATAACTGGTCTTCCGGCGGGATTGATAATTCGGTTAGATATACCAATCTTCCTCCAGGTGACTATGAATTCCAGGTTATTTCGAGTAACCACGATGGGGTTTGGGACCAAAGCCCGGCTACTTTTAGTTTCATTATACTAAAACCATGGTATGGCACTAACCTGGCCTGGATCATATACATAATTCTGGCAGTGTTTATTTCAACCGGTATATACCGGTATTTAAAAGCAAGATGGCTTTTAAAGGCAGAATTAGAAGCAGAACACAAAGAAGCCGAAAGGTTAAAGGAACTCGATGTCCTGAAAAACAGGCTTTATACCAATGTTTCACATGAATTCAGAACTCCGTTAACCCTTATCAGCGGGCCGGTAACGAGGCAATTGAGCAAGGAAGGATTAGATCCGGAACATAAGGAAAATTTGAAACTTATTCAGCGAAATTCAGACCGACTCTTAAGCCTGGTGGATCAACTGCTGGATCTTTCGAAACTCGAAACCGGAAACTTAAAAATATCGGTGAAAAATCAGCCGATAAAACCATTATTATCGCAGTTAATTTCCCTTTTTAAATATCAGGCCGAAGAAAAAAACATATTACTTAGATCTGAAATTTCAGTTAAAGAAAAAGTATGGATAGATACGGAAATATTGGAAAAGGTTATTACTAACTTACTGGCAAATGCCATTAAATATACTCCCGAGAATGGGGAAATAATATGTGATATTCAAACTTCAGCAAATTCATTGGTCATCAATGTGGTAAATAATGGTGTTGATCTAAGTCCTGAGGATCTACCTAAATTGTTTAAAAGGTATTATCAGGGAAATACTCAAAACCCTGGGTCAGGTATCGGTCTTGCCTTGGTGAAGGAATTATGTTTTCTGTCTCATGGAACTATTGTAGCCAACCTTCTTAATCAGGATCAAATACAGTTTACGGTTACGTTACCTGTAAATCTGGAGGCCTACCATCCTTCGGAATTAGTGGAGGTAGAAAAGGATAATTTAAAGAAATCCTTTAATTCGAAAATAGAAACTTCAAAAAATGGTTTAGAAAATAAGCCGGTTTTGTTAGTGGTGGAAGATAACAGGGATGTTTTGAAGTTCATAAAATCTATTTTTAAGGAGGATTATCTATTAAAAACTGCTACGAACGGAATTGAGGGAATTGAAAAAAGCAGAAAATATATTCCAGATGTAATTATTAGTGATGTGATGATGCCTGAAATGGATGGAATTGAAATGACCCATAAGATAAAATCCCATGAGTTAACCAGCCATATTCCGGTGATCCTGCTTACCGCAAAATCGGGAAACTTTAATGAAATTGAAGGTCTTAAATCAGGGGCAGACGATTATATCACCAAGCCATTCAGCGAAACTGCATTGAAATTGAAAGTTTTCAATCTTCTTGAATTACAAAAAAGGTTGCAGGAAAAATTTTCCGAAACTTATAAATTTCAGGAGATACCCTGCTCCAATGTAGATCATGAATTCCTTAAGAAGATTTATACTACCCTTGAAGTGCATTTAACAGATACTTCGCTCACTGCCGCGAGTTTATCTGAAAAATTGGGAATAAGCCGAACACAACTTCATAGAAAATTGACCGCCCTTACAGGAAAAAGTACCACCCAGTTTATCAGGTCATTCAGATGTAAAATCGCAAAAGATTATTTACATAAAACAGATTTAAATATATCTGAAATCGCCTATAAAGTTGGTTTTAATTCTCCTTCTTACTTCATAAAATCCTTCAAACAGGAATTCAACTCCTCTCCTACCGCCTTGCGTAATGAGTGATTACGGGTAGTGCAACATCTGTGCAACACATAGAAACATACGTGCAATCCTTCAAGGTATTAAGATTATAGTTTTAGGGTAAACACAAAAGTAGTTAACCTAACAAATCAATAATCTTAATTTCTTTATTATGAAAACACTTAAATTTTTCTTTAAAACTATTTCGATTCTTCTGGTAACTTTATTTATGATTTCATGTGAATCAGAAATAATCAATTCTGAAAATATCGAAGTTTCAGATATTTCTGCCAGGTCTGATGCGAATATCGTAGATGTCTATTCCATAGGCTTAAATTTTAATTTACCGGAAGAAATCCCTTCAGGCTGGACCACCTTCAGGTATCATAACCAAACACCCGGAACACACTTTTTTACTTTCGCAAAATTACCTGAGGGTAAAACCGTGGCAGACTGGGAAGCTGAGATAATCCCGCCATTTCAGGACGGTATGAATTATATCGCACAAGGAGATTTCGAAGCAGCATTTGCAGCATTTGGAAGTTTACCTGCATGGTTTGCTGGTGTTGTGTATTCTGGTGGAGTTGGCTTTGTTTCCGGAGGGGAAACTGCTATGACCACTCATTTTGCTGAACCTGGAAGATATGTCATGGAATGTTATGTAAAAAACCAAAATGGGGAATTCCATTCTTACAAAGGAATGCTTACAGATGTAGTGGTCACTTCAGAAGAAACCCGCATAAAAGAACCAAAGGCTAATATAGAGATCAATCTTAGTAGTACCAGCGGCATCGAAATCGTTTCCGGAAATATCAGACCGGGAAAACATACTATAGGTGTGAATTTCGTTGACCAAAGCGTTTATTCGCATTTCCTGGGACATGATTTCAATTTGGTGCGAATTGATGATCCTGGTGCCAATCTTAGCGCATTGGAAGAATGGATGGTATGGTCAACTCCGGGCGAATTTGAATCTCCAGGGCCGGAAGGATTTACCTTTTTAGGTGGTGTTCAGGATATGCAGGCAGGCAGCAAAGCCTATATAAATACTGTTCTCAAGCCTGGAAATTATGCTTTTATCGCTGAAGTTCCTGATGCAAGTGGAAAAGGAATGCTGGTGGAGTTTAGCGTACCAACAGAATAATACTTTATAAATTCCACAGGCACAGTTTAACTACTAAACTCCCTTTATAGAGTTTTGCCTGTGGAAACTTATCAAACCATAATGAATGCCAGATCAGAGAATAAAAAAGAACCCAAGAGCATTTATATAAGTATCGATCATCTGCTACCGGGAATATATCATTTGAAAATCACATTAAATCAAAAAGTCATCAGTCAAATCGAACTAAAAAAAGGTGATTTAAAGTGACTCTGAAATCTGGCATTCAAGTGGTTTTAATAAATGTGTTGAATTCATTAAAAGCACAGCGATAACTTTCCTTCTCTCCTGTTTTTAATTTTAGCCCGG
Organism: Christiangramia sabulilitoris; assembly: GCF_007050985.1. Taxonomy (GTDB): domain Bacteria; phylum Bacteroidota; class Bacteroidia; order Flavobacteriales; family Flavobacteriaceae; genus Christiangramia; species Christiangramia sabulilitoris. Next base: position 189,511 of record NZ_VHSF01000001.1, on the reverse strand, counting down.
ATAATCGTGTGAGATTACCTCTTTCCTACAAATATTGCTCTGATATTTAGTCATTTAAAGAATTGAATCATGAAAAATATTATACTCTCACTGGTTTTTATACTTTGTGCATGGTCTTTTAATGCACAGGAGTGTACACCTGTACAAATTATACCGATTGTCAATACAGATAGCTGTCCAAATGGAATACCCCTCGAGGTTCTATTATTAGAAATTTCATCTTATGATGAAGTAGAAGTTATATTAGAATCCACTGAACTAGGTTTTCCAGTAGATTCACAAGGAATCTCAACAAATGGAGTTGATAGTTTTGTATTTGTATTTGAAAATATAGCTCCAGGCGATTATACAATAGTTTTTTTGGGAACTATTAATGGAATACAATGTCCGGATCAGATTGTTACTTCGGTCATTCCTGCCTGTTCAGAAATTGATTCAGATTTTGACGGTTATACTGCAGATGTAGATTGCAATGATAATAATCCAAATGTGAACCCTGGAGCAACAGAAATTTGCGATAGAGTAGATAACAATTGCGATGGAAACATTGATGAAGGTTTTCAACAAAATCTGTTTTATATAGATGCAGATCGCGATGGATTCGGTTCTTTAAACTTTATAACTTCTTGCTTAACAGATTTAGGGCCTGGCTATGTTCAAAATAGTGATGATTGTGACGACACTAATGCTTTAATCTATCCCGGGGCCGAGGAAATATGTGGGAATGGTATTGATGAAAACTGTAATGGGCTTTCAGATGACACCTGTCAACCAGCAGAATGTACACAACCATTTGTATACAGCCTGGATTCCAGTGATTTTTATTGTCCTGAGGGTTCAGGTATAGTAGTAGATATTCTGGAACTTCAGAATTTTACATTACTTGAAATTAGTATTATTAATACTGCCACTGCTGAACAGGTTCTGAATATACCATATGAGATTGGAGGTAATACAGACACTTTTAATAGAGTTTATGGACCCTTTGATAGCGGACAGTATGAAGTCGTTATCGCGGCCAGTGGACCCGGTGGTATATGCGAAAATCGAGATTTTATTACCACCGAAGCCTGTAATTGTCCTGATGGCGATGGAGATACCGTATGTGATGCAGAGGATATTTGTCCCGGTGGAAATGATCTGGCAGATGCCGATAACGATGGAACTCCCGATTTCTGCGACAACTGCCCGAATGATATTAATAAGACTGAACCCGGAATTTGCGGATGCGGTATAGCTGATACAGATTCAGATGGGGATAACGTACCAGATTGTAATGATAACTGTCCGGGAATTTCTAATCCTGACCAGGCAGATAGCAATGGAGATGGTATAGGAGATGCCTGTGAGGATTGTCCTGATGCCGATGGAGATACCGTTTGTGATGCAGAGGATATCTGCCCCGGAGGAAATGATCTGGCAGATGCTGATAATGATGGAACTCCAGATTTTTGCGACAACTGCCCGAATGATATTAATAAGACTGAACCCGGAACCTGTGGTTGTGGTGTCGCGGATACAGATTCAGATGGCGATGGAACTCCAGATTGTAACGACAGTTGTCCGGATGATGCTAACAAAACCGAAGCAGGAACCTGTGGTTGTGGTGTAGCTGATATAGATTCAGACGGGGATAACGTACCAGATTGTAATGATAACTGTCCGGGAACTTCTAATCCTGACCAGGCAGATAGCAATGGAAATGGTATAGGAGATGCCTGTGAGGATTGTCCTGATGCCGATGGAGATACCGTATGTGATGCAGAGGATATCTGCCCCGGAGGAAATGATCTGGCAGATGCTGATAATGATGGAACTCCAGATTTTTGCGACAACTGCCCGAATGATATTAATAAGACTGAACCCGGAACCTGTGGTTGTGGTGTCGCTGATACAGATTCAGACGGTGATGGCACTCCAGATTGTAACGATGGTTGCCCGGATGATGCTAACAAAACCGAAGCAGGAATTTGTGGATGCGGTGTAGCCGATATAGATTCAGACGGGGATAACGTACCAGATTGTAATGATAACTGTCCGGGAACTTCTAATCCTGACCAGGCAGATAGCAATGGTGATGGTATAGGAGATGCCTGTGAGGATTGTCCTGATGCCGATGGAGATACCGTTTGTGATGCAGAGGATATTTGTCCCGGTGGGAATGATCTGGCAGATGCTGATAATGATGGAACTCCAGATTGTCTTGACGAATGTCCATCTGATGCAGATAAAACTACCCCAGGAGCCTGCGGTTGTGGTTTAGCTGATATAGATTCCGATGGTGATGGTGTGCTGGATTGTAATGATAACTGTCCGGAAAATTCTAATCCTGACCAGGCAGATAGCAATGGAGATGGTATTGGAGATGCCTGTGAGGATTGTCCTGATGCCGATGGAGATACTGTTTGTGATGCAGAGGATATTTGTCCCGGGGCAGACGATCTTCTGGATTCTGATAACGATGGAACTCCAGACTGTTTAGATGCCTGTCCGCAAAATCCTCAAAAAACAGATCCTGGAATTTGTGGATGTGAAAATCGCGAAGACACAAGTGACAGGGACGGTGATAATGTGCCTGGATGTATTGACCTAGAGAAAAATTCCCCATGTCCGGGAAGCGTGGATGCCTTTGGAGTTTCGATAGATTCAGATGGGGATGGCGTGGTTGATTGTGAAGATGTCTGTGATGGTCTGGATGATAGTATCGATACAGATAATGATAAAATCCCTGATTGTAACGACCCGAATCCATACTGCAGGGGAGATAAGATCGTGATCTGTCATGAGAATAATGGTAGGTTCACCACCTTATGTGTTTCTTCAAAACAGTTAAGCAGGCATTTGGCCCATGGGGATAGCGAAGGTCCGTGTAATAATGTGAATACAGCCAGTATCGTATATCCGGAAGAGATAAGTATGGAAATTAGTTTGAGTCCGAATCCTTCAGATTCACAGGTTAATGTTCAACTTGAGAATGTTGACCGGCCTTCAGTAATTAAAGTTTTCAATATGGTTGGAATTCAGTTGCATGAACAAAGAGTAGATCCAGTCCAGTCAGGAAGGATTACCTTAAATACTTCTTTGCCTGCAGGAACCTATATAATTCAGTTGGCTAACGAAGTAGATAGGACTTCTAAAAAGCTCATAGTTAATTAGTAGGTGGATTAATTGTATTAAAATAGCTGCTTCAGAACTAAATAATTATAAGTTTTGAGGCAGCTTTTATTTTTACCAGTCGATGGCTTTTTTACCAGTTTTTTGCAGATAATCATTGGCTTTGCTAAAATGTTTATTCCCGAACCAATAACCTCTATTCGCACTTAAAGGTGAAGGGTGACCACTGGTCAATATCAAATGTTTAGAATCATCAATAAGCTTTACTTTCTTTTGTGCGTAACCACCCCAAAGCATGAAAACTACATTTTCTTTTTCTTCTGAAATAGTTTTAATGACCTTATCGGTGAAGGTTTCCCAGCCTTTTTTCTGATGAGAACCTGCCTGTCCTTCTCTTACCGTTAAAGTTGCATTCAAAAGCAATACGCCCTGGTCTGCCCATCTTTCCAGATTTCCGGTAATTGGAACCGGTTTTCCCAGATCGTTCTCTATTTCCCTGAAAATATTTTTTAAGGATGGAGGAAAGGAAACACCATTATTGACTGAAAAACACAGGCCATTGGCCTGACCACTGCCGTGATATGGATCCTGACCCAGGATGACGACTTTGGTATCTTCAAATTTTGAATGATCAAAAGCTGCGAAGATCTGTGGTGCAGGTGGAAAACACTTATGTTCAGAATACTCCTGTTTTACAAATTCAATCAGGTTTTTAAAGTAATCTTCTTCAAATTCAGATTCCAGCGCTTTTTTCCAGCTATCGTGTATTCTAACGTTCATGAGAATTAAGTAACTTTGCAGAGCCTCAAAAGTAGGGAAAAATTGATATGATTAAAATAAGTTCCAGGAGTCTCGAAGATCTTGAATTTCCGGTAGTTTGTGAACAAATTAGTGAAATGTGCATAACCGGTCAGGGAAAAGAAAAAGCTCTAAGTATTCAACCTTATCCAAATTATAATAAGACGGTTTTTGGTCTAAACCAGACCAATGAATATTTCAATTCTAAAACCCAGGATCAGCCTATACCAAATCATGGTTTCGATTCTATTCAGTCTGAAATTAAACTTTTAGGGATCGATGGTTCAGTTATTGAGATCACCGGATTTCGGAAAATTTCTTCGATCACAGAGATTGTAAACACGCATCTGAAATATTTCAGAAAATACAGGGAAATATACCCGGCATTATCAGAAACAGTTTCACACCTGGAATATAATACCAGCCTTTCTGATAGAATTGACAGCATCATTGATAAGTATGGGGAAATTAAAGATGACGCTTCTCCCCTGCTACAGGAATTAAGGCGTTCTATTAATTCCATAAGAGGTAAAATAAATTCCAGTTTCAATTCTGCTCTTAGTTCGTACCTGGCTTCCGGCTATCTCGATGAGATCAAAGAAAGTGTAGTGGAGAATGTTAGGGTGCTGGCGGTAAAGGCGATGTATAGAAGAAAGGTAAAAGGTGGCATCATGGGTAATTCCAAAACCGGGAGTATTGTTTATATCCAGCCCGAAACAACCTTTAGATACACCAGGGAACTGAATAACCTGGAATACGAAGAAAAAGAAGAGGTAAAACGTATTTTAAAGGAACTTACTGAATTTGCCCGGCCTTACCGTGAAGACCTTATAACATACCAGGACCTTTTAAGTGATATGGATGTTATATCGGCGAAATCTAAATATGCCGAAAAGATCAATGGTATCCTGCCTAAAATAACCCGTGATAGGGAACTACATTTAAAGGATGCCTACCACCCGCTACTCTATTTAAGTAATAAGAGAAAGGGCGATAAAACCTATCCTCAAAGTATAGAGTTAATGCCAGATAACCGTATTATGGTTATTTCCGGACCTAATGCTGGAGGAAAAAGTATTACCCTGAAAACCGTGGGACTTTTACAGGTCATGATCCAAAGCGGAATTCTAATCCCGGTTCATGAATACAGCCGCATGTGTTTATTTGACAAGGTACTCACCGATATCGGCGATAATCAATCTATCGAAAACCACCTGAGCACCTATAGTTACAGGCTGAAGAATATGAATTATTTCCTGAGGAAATGTGATGACAAGACTCTCTTTCTCATAGATGAATTTGGTACCGGTAGTGATCCCGAACTTGGCGGTGCATTAGCTGAAACCTTCCTGGAGGTATTCTACGAGAAAGGTTCCTATGGTATACTTACCACTCATTATGCAAATTTGAAGAAATTAGCGAATGAATTGCCAGATATGAGCAATGCCAATATGATGTTCGACAATCAAACTCTCGAGCCTGTCTATAAACTTCAGGTTGGGGAGGCAGGTAGCTCATTTACTTTTGAAGTAGCGCAGAAAAATGGCATTCCTTATAGCCTGATCAACCGCTCAAAAAAGAAAGTTGAAAAAGGAAAGATCAGGTTCGACAGGAGTATTGCGAAACTTCAGAAGGAAAGATCTGTTTTGAGAAAAACAACAGATTCTCTAAAAACGAAAGAAGAAAAAGCCGCTGCAGAAAAAGAAAAACTTGAAGAGATCAATTCAAGGGTGCAGCAAAAACTGGAAAATTTCCAGGAACTTTATGATGCCAACCAGCGATTGATCTATCTAGGCCAGAAAGTAAATGACCTGAGCGAAAAATATTTCAACAATAAAAAGAAAAAGGAGCTAATTGGTGAGCTGCTTAAGATCGTTGAAATAGAAAATTCAAAAAGGAAGAAGGAAGATGCCAGAGTACAAAAGAAAAAGAAAGCAAAAGAACGACAGATAAAGCAGGAAGTTCAGAAGAAGATCCAGCCTATCAGGGAGAAGAAAAAAGAAGTAAAGAAAAAAGAAGAGCAGTTAAAAAAACAGGAAGCTAACAAGCCTAAGGCAAAATTAAAGATCGGTGACCGTGTTAGACTGGAAGATGGAAAAGCTGTAGGTTCAATTGATAATATTGAAAAAGGTAAAGCGATTGTAAATTATGGTATGTTTACAACATCAGTTGGGTTAGAACAACTGGAGCTTGTACAGGCTACAAAAAAATAAAATATGAACAGTATTCCCGAAAATAAGAAGATCGTCCTGTTTGATGGTGTATGTAATCTTTGTAATAAAGCGGTACAAAGAATTATAAAAAACGATAAAAAGGATGTTTTTCGTTTTGCTTCTCTACAGAGCGATTTGGGTAAGAAACTGGTAGCAGAAAGAGGTATGGATCCCGAAGAAATAGATTCAATAATTCTAATCGACCCTGGGGTTGCTTATTATAAAAAATCTACCGCGGCACTGGAAATTTCCCGTGAACTTTCCGGAGGTTATTCCCTTTTAAAGAATTTCTTATTTCTGCCTGAAGTTATAAGGGATGGGATCTATGATATTATTGCCAATAACCGGTATAAATGGTTTGGAAAAAAAGATCAGTGCATGATCCCCACCCCGGAACTAAAAGCAAAATTCCTGGATTAAGCCCATATCAGAGAATAATCCAGGAATAAATTTTTAAGCAGAAAGATCACTTTTAGCCGCCTAAACCTTTTCTGGTTCAGCTATAGATTCGGTTTCGGGATGATAGTCGTCATCCCAGTTTTTTACATTAGGAGGTCCCATCATATCTACAGATTTAGCAACCATTAGAGAAACAGCTGCATCACCGGTAACGTTAACGGTAGTTCTGCACATATCCAAAGGTCTGTCCACAGCAAATATTAGGGCAAGACCCGCTTCCGGAATGCCTGCCTGTGCCAGAACAATCACCAGCATTACCATCCCCGCTCCGGGAACGGCAGCAGAACCAATGGAAGCAAGGGTTGCTGTGGCAATGATCCCCAGTTGAGCGCCTATACTTAGATCCATCCCGAAGGCCTGAGCAATAAAAACCGCGGCAACGGCCTGATATAAGCTTGTACCATCCATATTAATAGTCGCCCCAATAGGCAAAACAAAACTCGTCACTTCCTTATGTACTCCCATATGTTCCTCTACCCTTTCCATAGTTACAGGTAAGGTAGCCGCACTGGAACTTGTAGAGAAGGCAAGTAACTGTGCAGGTCCAATCCCATTTAAAAAGAATGATGGTGTATTTTTTGTAAAAACCCATACCAATAAAATGTAAACTCCTATCATAAGGGCTAAACCTATTAGTACGGTAAGTGCATACAGCGCGAGTGCGGCAAACAGATCTGTGCTTGGTGATTCTACCACTAAAGCTGCCAGCAAAGCAAATACGCCGTAGGGTGCCGTTAACATGATAAGATCTATCATTTTAAGGATCACCTCATTGAATCCATCAAAAAAGTCCTTTACCGGTTTCGCAGTTTTCTCGGGGATCAGGATCAATCCAATTCCGAAGAAAATAGCAAAGAAAATCACCTGTAGCATATTCCCATTATCACTGGCTGCACCAAAAATATTACTTGGTACCAGATCTTCCAGTGCCTGCAAAGGTCCTGCATCTTTTTGTTTTTGTGCATCTGAAATTCTAACCGAGGCATCACCTTCATAACTTGTAATAAGATCTGTTCTGGTCTCATCTGAGATTGTTTTTCCAGGTGCGATCAGGTTTACCATGACCAGACCAATAGTTACCGCAATCACCGTAGTAGCTATATAAGTTACGATAGTACGGGTTCCCATTTTTGACAGCTTGGAAATATCTTTTAGATCTGATATCCCTTTGATCAGCGAAGCCAGGATCAATGGCACTGCGATTAATTTTAAAGCATTGATAAAAATGTTACCAAAAGGTTTGATCCAATCGCTAACGAAATCTGCTCCCCAACTAAAATTAGTCATGATCAGGGCAAAAATAACCCCGCCGGCCATTCCTAATAAAATCTGCCAATGCAGTGCAAGTTTTTTCATTTTATGGTGTTTCTATTTAGATTTTTGAAGATTTGTTTTGAAGATATAAGTCAGCAATGACCAGGGCTGCCATAGATTCTACGATAGGAACTGCTCTGGGAACCACGCAGGGATCATGTCTTCCTTTGCCCTGCATTTCCACTTCTTCTCCGCTGGCATTTATAGTTTGTTGCTTCTGCATTAAGGTGGCCACAGGTTTAAAAGCTACTTTAAAATAGATGTCCATACCGTTGGAAATACCTCCCTGGATTCCTCCGCTTAAATTCGTTTTCGTACTTCCGTCCTTATTGAAGTGATCATTATGTTCACTTCCCCGCATTTTCGTTCCTTCAAAGCCGCTGCCATATTCAAAACCTTTTACGGCATTAATAGAAAGCATAGCTTTTCCCAATTCTGCATGTAGTTTATCGAAGACAGGTTCACCAAGGCCTTTTGGAACATTTTTAATGACACAATGCACCACACCTCCAACTGTATCGCCTTCAGCTCTTACCTCGCGTATATATGCTTCCATTTGAGCTGCAAGTTGAGGATCGGGACAACGAACCGGGTTATTTTCGATTTCTGAAAAATCCAATTCAGAATAATGTTTTTTCAATTCTAATGTACCTACAGAAGAAACAAAGGCATTAAAATCAATACCTGAAAGCATTTGCTTAGCAATACTGCCAGCTACTACCCTACAGGCAGTTTCCCTGGCCGAGGATCTGCCTCCACCACGATAATCGCGTACACCGTATTTTTCGTCATAGGTGTAATCTGCGTGGGAAGGTCGATAAGTATCTTTAATATGAGAGTAATCTTTGGATTTCTGATTGGCGTTTTTGATCACGAAACCAATAGGTGTACCGGTGGATCTACCTTCAAAAATTCCGGAAAGGAATTCTACCGTATCAGGCTCCTTGCGTTGAGTCACAATTGCAGATTGCCCCGGTCTTCTTCGGTCTAGGTCATTCTGGACTTTTTCAACATCTATCACAAGACCTGCGGGACAGCCATCGATAATTCCGCCTATGGCCACTCCATGTGATTCGCCAAACGTGGTTAATTTAAATATCTTACCAAAGGAATTTCCGGGCATGAGAAGGATTTTGAACAAATGTAATTTTTTAACTACATATTTAAAAATGGAATTCTATTTAATGTGAATACGCATTTTTTTTTCAAAATACCGGCTATTTTCAGATCTACACTCAGGAGGTTCCGGGTTCGGGAGAAAGGATGGAATTAATTTTATTATTCAGGGTTTCCATATCAAATGGCTTCGATAGAAAATCGACCGCTCCGGCCTCTTTGCAGATATCTCCAACGTTATGTAGCGCAGACATCATAATAATTGGCACCTCGGCCACCTCTTCATCTTTTTTAAGCTCCTGGCAAATATCTGTGCCATCTACGCCAGAAATGAGTTTATCAAGTAAAATAAGATCAACCTTATATTCTAAAATATTCTCTTTGGTCCTTCTGGGTTTTTGAGAAACAAACACTTCATGACCATTGAATTCAAGAATATCCTTTAACATGAACCCGATAGTCTGGTCGTCATCTACAATTAAAATTTTTGCCATTATTAATTTTGATTTATGGGTAAGGTAAAAGTAAATTCAGATCCTTCTCCAATTGCACTATTTACCATGATTTTTCCATTATGTCTTTCGATGATTTTGCTGGAAAGATAAAGACCTATTCCAAAACCAGCGTAAGTATCATCTTTATTACCGGAAACTCTGTAAAATCGTTTAAAGATCTGTTGTTGCTCTTTTTCATCGATTCCAATCCCAAAATCTTTTACGGTTACGGCAACGTTATCGGGACTTTCATTAAAAACTCTGATCTCCACCCGGTTACCATCAGGAGTATATTTAAGGGCATTGGTAACAAAATTTATGATCACCTGTCCTATCCGGTCACGATCTGCCACCACATCACAATCACAATCATTCTGTATCTCTATTTCAATATCTTTATTAGAATACTTAAGATCTTCCACGAGCTCTTCCACATGCTCATTAAGGTTGAATTCTGTTTTTTGTAATTCTAGTTCATTCTGTTCAATCCTGGAAAGATCAAGCATTTCTGAAATTAAACGAATTAACCTTTCCACCTGGCCTTCGATTCTCTTTAAATATGGTTTTACTGGAGTATTTAGTTCTTTCAAGGCTTGTTCCTGCAGTGAAGATAAAAGTAATTGTACATAGCCCTTGATAGAAGTAACCGGCGTTTTTAATTCATGACTTACCAGTTTAAGGAAATCTTCCTTCCTTTGTTCCTCCTCTTTTAATTTTTGTATCTCTGTACTTGAAGCTAACCAGGAATTAATATTCCCTTCATCATCAATTACGGGAGTAGCGCGGCATAAGTGCCATTTGTAATCCCCATTTTTATCTTCAATTCTCAACTCCATCTCAAGGTCACATCCGGTTTTAAGGCAATGATCAACCTCTTCTACCACCTGCTCTCTTTCGTCTGGATGTATCATAAGGGGCCATGGTTCTGCCAGAAATTCATCCAGTTCTTTCCCGGCATAATCCAGCCAGCTTTTATTGTAAAAAATAACATTGCCGTCTGGGTCTGCCATATTTATTTTATGCGGCATGAAGTTGACCAACTCACGAAATTCACGCTCACTTTTGCGGATCTTCCGGTTTAGGAGAGCCTGTTTGGTAACATCATTTGCGATCACAGAAACACCAACTATTTCTCCTTCCAGATTTCTTTGCGGCTGATAGATGAAATTATAATATCCAGGAACCAACTTGCCGTTCACCTCATGTTTAATTGGCCGTTCTTTTGCCGTGTATGGTTGACCTGTTTTGTAAACTTTTTCAAAAAGTTCTGGCATTCCCTGCTCGTTGATCTCGGGAAGTACTTCAAAGAGAGATCTACCTTCCACATTGTCTCCTTTTCCCCAGACCTTTTTGATAGATTTATTAGCTGTTTCAATAATCATTTCCGGACCTTTGAGAATTGCGATCAGGGAGGTAGAAGAATGTATCATCTCCTTGTATTTATGCTGACTTTCCTTAAGCCGTATTTCTGCCAGTTTTTTCTCAGTCTGGTCTTCGATAGACAACATGATATATTTGCCGGGAGATTCTTTCAGGTGAATCTCGGATGCATTGAGACATATATATCGCTCCTGGCCTTCATCGTTTTTATACTTCAACTCAAAGTTGTTCATACTGGATTTTGTGAGAAGTGTTGTTTCCAGTATTTTCTTAAGCTGAGAAATATTCCACTGGCCATTTCCCAGATCGTATATTAATTCGCCATCGATCTTTTCGACCTTGGATCCATATTCCTTATAATATTTTTTATTGGCAAAAACTACTCTTAGATCCTCATCAAGGACCAAAAGCGGATAATGAATATTATCAATTATGGAGTTTTTAAGTTCTTCCTTTCCAGATGGAGAAATTCCAGAGCCGGTATTCCGGGTATTTACGGTTTGCCTTAGATTTTTGAGCTCATTCCGGGCTCTAAGCAGCTTCTCTTCAAGTTCTGTTACACGTTGAGTTTGCTCCATTGTAGATTCAGGGGTTGATCTAACCTGCATTATTAAAAATTAACAGGATAAATTTATAACTTTTGGAATCTCTGCCCCACCCTTTTTAGAGAGTATTAACATTGAATTTACGCATGTTTCTTCAAAGCGTTTCTTAGAATTGTAACCGGGTGAAGAGCAGCTCTGCCCGTACCATCTTTTATCTGGTGCCTGCAGCTGGTTCCATTGGCAGCAATGATAGTATTTTTATCACTTTTCCTTATCGCAGGAAAAAGTGAATTTTCGCCAATACGCATACTTATTTCGTAGTGCTCTTTTTCATAACCAAAGGAGCCGGCCATTCCACAACAACCGGAAGCAATGATAGTAACCCGGTAATTTCGTGGCAGGTTCAAAATATCGAATGTCCTTGATGAATTGGAAAGCGCTTTTTGATGGCAATGTGCATGTATTTTCACCTGAGCCTTCCTATTAGTGAACGATTCCGGTTTAATATTACCTTCTGAAATTTCCTGTTTTAGGAATTCTTCAATTAAAAAACAATTAGCGGAGAGTTGTTCCGCGGCATCTTTTTCATCTGCGAGGCGTATATATTCATCTCTGAAACTAAGAATAGCTGAAGGCTCCAGTCCTATCAATGGCGTTTCATCTGAGACCAGGTCTTTAAAAATGGAGACATTCTTATTGGTCAGCTCCCTGGCTTTATCAAGAAAACCTTTAGAAATCTGACTTCGGCCGCTTTCAGGATGATCTATAATAAGTACCCGGTAACCAAGTTTTGCAAGCAGGTTCAAGGCATCCTTTCCAACCTGAACATCCAGGTAATTAGTAAATTCATCATTAAAGAGGTAAATGGTTTTTATGGGATTGGCCGGGCTAAACTTCTGTTTATTCTTAAGATAATAGTTTTTAAGGGTTTGTTTCGCCACTACCGGTAATTCCCTTTCCGGAGCAACACCCAGCATTTTCTTTGCAATTCCTGAAGTAAAACTATTGGTTAATACAAACCTTGAAATTTTTGGAAATTTTGAAGCTCTCTCATTCTGTTGCGTGATATTGGCGAAGGCCTTATCCCTGAAACCAGGTTTATTGCTTTTATGATACTGATGCTGAAATTCAGCTTTCATGGCTGCCATATCTACATTTGAGGGACATTCACTTTTACAGCCTTTACAGCTTATGCATAGATCAAGAACTTCCTTTAATTCCTCATGGTCAAACCGGTTTGGTTTATCTGAGTTGGTTAGAAACTCCCGTAAGGCATTTGCCCTGGCGCGGGTTGTATCTTTTTCATCTTTGGTCGCACGATAACTGGGACACATGGTTCCCCCGGCCTCGACTGGTTTTCTACAATCTCCACTGCCATTACATTTCTCAGCCAGGCGTAAAATTCCGTCAGAATCAGAAAAATCCAAAATAGTACCTATCTCAGGTTCTGTCCTGTCAAATTCATACCTCAGGGAAGTATCCATCGCCGGAGCATCCACGATCTTACCCGGATTGAATATGTTGTCTGGATCAAAAGCAAATTTAACCTCTTTAAGTAGATCATAAACTTTTTCACCAAACATGAGCTGAATAAATTCTGCCCTTACCCTTCCGTCACCATGTTCTCCGCTCAAAGAGCCATTATATTTTTTTACCAGACTGGCTACATCCCTGGTTATATTTCTGAATAAGCTGACGTCATCAGACTTTTTTAAATTAAGTATAGGTCTGAGATGAATTTCTCCCGCACCCGCATGGGCATAATAAACAGCCTGTTGGTTATAGGATCTCATGATCTCACTAAAATCTGATATATAATCTGCCAGAACCGGTAAAGCGACGGCGGTATCTTCGATGCATGCTACTGCCTTCCTGTCTCCTTTCATATTGCCCAGTAAACCCAATCCTGCTTTTCTTAGCTCCAGGGCAAGGTCGATCTGCTCTGCATATAATACCGGGTAGGCATAACCTAATCCTGAGTCTCTTAAGGTTTTCAATAATTTTTCAACCTGCATTTGAAGTTCTACCTCAGAATCACTTCTAAGTTCAAGCATTAATATCGCCTGGGGATCTCCTTCAATAAAAAATCTGTTTTCCCGGTATTTGAGATTCTCTTCAGTGCAATCCAGGATAACCTTATCCATCATTTCGCAGGTGTAAAGAGAATGTTCCATTGCAGGCACTACAGCTTGCATACAGGCATCTATACTGTCATAATGAGCAGCAATCATAGCTGTATGATTGGGAGGCAGCACATCTAGCGCTAAAGAGATCTCTGTAATAAAGGCCAGAGTTCCTTCACTGCCTGCCATTAATTTTGAAAAATTAAAAAGGCCTTTTCCCTGGTCGAAAACATCAGACCGTAATAATTCGTCCAGCGCATAACCGGTATTACGACGATGCAGCTCAGCAGGTGGATAGTTTTTTAAAATCTCATTGCGGTTATTTATATCTGAAAGCCGGTCATAAATAAGCCGGTAAATTTCGCCCTCCAGGTTTTTCAGCTTTAGCTTTGCGTGAAATTGCGCCTGGCTCAGATCTTTAAATTCGGCTTTCGAACCATCGCTTAAAATGACTTTCAAAGAAACCAGTTTATCCCGGGTAGTTCCATATTTTATGGAGGTGGTACCGCTGGAATTATTTCCAACCATTCCCCCTATCATACATCTATTGGAGGTAGAGGTGTTGGGTCCAAAAAACAATCCATGCTTTTCCAGTCGCCTGTTCAGGTCATCTCTTATCACACCCGGCTGTACCGTAACCCTATTTCTTTGTGTATCTATGCTAAGAATATCTGTAAAGTGTTTAGATACATCTACCACGATTCCATCGCCGGTACATTGCCCCGCAAGAGACGTCCCTGCAGTTCTTGGTATTAATGAAGTTTTATAATTCCTGGCAAAGTCAATTAGCAATAAAAGGTCTTTTTCATTTTCCGGGATACAGACAGCCAGGGGAATTTCCCTGTAAACAGAAGCATCTGTGGCATATATGGCTTTCCATAAATCGTCGTAATATAACTTGCCGGTTAACTTTTGGGCCAACCCTCGCAACGCTTCCTTCTTTTCCATACTCAAATTTAGAAGTTTTATGGAATACCGCTTAACAGATTTTTATTTAATATTAACAATACATTTGCTACGCACCACGTTGTGGTAATTATATTCAATATAAATTTGTCTCGATCTAACAAAACAATCAAACATGAAAAAATTAGTTCTTTGGGCAGCTTTTACTATGGGAGCTGTTTTTTTTAGCAATGTAAATGCACAGCAAATTTCTGAAAATGCGCTCGGCTTAAGAGTTGGCGATGGTGGAGGTTTTGGTGCTGAAGTTTCTTACCAAAGAGCTCTTGGAGGTGATAATAACCGTCTGGAGCTGGACCTTGGCTGGAGAAACAACGATAATTTTGATGCCATAAAACTAGTTGGTTTATACCAATGGGTATGGAATATCGAAGGAGGTTTTAACTGGTACGTTGGTGCAGGTGCCGGGCTGGGAAATTACGATGATAATCGAAGAAATGATATCGACTACGACGATGGCTTGTTTGCTGTAATCGCTGGAGATGTCGGGATCGAGTATAATTTCGATTTTCCTCTTTTATTATCCCTGGATTTCAGACCAGAGATTTACTTTTCAAACTATAGAGAAAGTAAGGATTTTGGGCCAGATATAGCTTTAGGGATCAGATATCAGTTCTAGAGCTTCCTGGTAAAAAGGTAAAAACAAAGGTGGAGATTATAATGTTTCCACCTTTTTTTATGCTTTTATAAGAGCTTTCTGATAGAGCTCTTCATACATAGGCACTATATTATTAATATCAAATTTCTGTGCCGCTTCACCAGCCTGCTTTTTAAACTGAACCAGTTTTTCAGGATCTTCCAGGATAGAGATGGCACTTTTAGACATGCTTTCCACGTCTCCTACATCATGCAGAAACCCTGAAAACGCATGAATATTCACTTCAGGCAAACCCCCTGTATTAGAAGATATTACAGGAACTGATTGAACCATTGCTTCAAGTGCAGCTAAACCAAAACTTTCAGTTTCTGAAGGCAATAAAAACAGGTCTGAAAAACACAGGATCTTATCTATCTCGTTACTTTGTCCTAAAAAAAGAACCCGATCCCTGATCTCTAATTTCCTAACAAGTTTCTCTGCCAGTTCTCTTTCCGGTCCCTCACCAACCATCATCAAGCGCGCTTTCACCTTTTTCTGAATTTCAAAAAAGATCCTGATTACATCTTCAATTCTCTTTACTTTTCTGAAATTGCTTACATGAGTAATAATCTTTTCATCACTATGCGCCATTAACTCCCTCTGGCAATCTGTAAATGTTTTTTTCTGAAACTTGGTTACATCAATAAAATTGGGGATCACTTCTATATTCTTGCGAACCTCAAAGGATTTTAGAGTATCCTCCCTGAGACTATTGGATACTGACGTGACAAAGTCACTGTTATTAATACTAAAGGTAACCGCGGGCTTATAGAATGGATGGTTCCCCACCAGGGTAATATCTGTGCCGTGAAGTGTGGTTACCATGGGAATGCTAACTCCTTCTTCTTCCAGCATCTTTTTTGCCATATAACCGGCATAAGCGTGCGGAATGGCATAATGTACATGCAGAAGTTCTATCCCATAATTTTTGATCACGTTTACCAGTTTACTGCTTAATGCAAGCTCGTAAGGCTGATAATGGAAAAGTGGATATTCCGGTACGTTGACTTCATGAAATCTGATATGACTGGAAATAGTCTCCAGCCTTACCGGTTGTTTGTAGGTTACAAAATGTACCTCATGACCTCTGCGGGATAGTGCGAGTCCCAACTCTGTGGCGACAACCCCACTTCCTCCAAAGGTAGGATAACAAACAATGGCAATTTTCATTAGTTAAAATTCTATAGATTCATATATCACTTTCTGGATCTCAGATCTTATGTCTTCACGAATAAGCTTTCGGTTATTAGAATCAGGATAAGTTCTGTTTGACAAAAATACGTAAACAATCTCTTCCTCAGGGTCTGCCCAGGCAAATGTTCCGGTAAAACCACTATGTCCAAAGCTTATCATGCTTACGCAATTACACGTAGGACCGGATTCTCCAAGCTGTGGTTTATCGAATCCAACCCCTCGCCTTACATCGTCTTTACAGTAATAACAGGTATTATACTTATCTATAGTTTCTTTCTTTAAAAATTCTTCTCCGCCATATGTCCCGCCGTTAATATAGGTCTGCATGATCTTGGCCACATCATTGGCATTACTAAATAAACCGGCGTGACCTCCAACACCGCCCTGCATGGCAGCACCCTGGTCATGTACATATCCCCGCACCACCTGGTTTCTCCATAATTTATCATCTTCTGTAGGAGCTATTTGAAGACTGTCAAATCTACGTCTTGGTAAATACCCCGTGTAATTAGCGCCTAAAGGTTCATATAGTCGCTCTTGAGTAATATCTGCCAGAGAATTATCATAATGTGATTCCAGGTAATACTTTAAGAGATAGTATGGAAGATCACTGTATTTATACTTCAACCTTCGTTCAAGATCACTTTTTTTTATAATATCTACGATGCTATCCTCTATATCCCTTCTTATATAAATTCCATTCGCAACCTGTTTATTAAACTTTTCTGAAGGGACATTTTTATAATATTGCTCCGAAAGTTTTTTGGTTTTAGGATCTATTGTTGAGATATAAAAAGGGATCCAGGCCTGCAAACGCGCATAATGCATAAGCATATCCTGTAGTCTGATATTTTTTTTATTGGAATTCTCAAATTCGGGCATCAACTCACCTAACCTGGTGTCGAAGCTTAAAATGCCTTCTTCATCGAGCTGCATCACCATGGGTAAAGTAGCCAGGATTTTGG
Organism: Christiangramia sabulilitoris; assembly: GCF_007050985.1. GTDB lineage: Bacteria > Bacteroidota > Bacteroidia > Flavobacteriales > Flavobacteriaceae > Christiangramia > Christiangramia sabulilitoris. Next base: position 172,196 of record NZ_VHSF01000001.1, on the reverse strand, counting down.
TCAGGGAAGCCAGATCATAAATAGTAGTATCTGTAACCGGAAGTTCTTCCTCATAGGTTTGATACCCGAAATTCTTTTGATAGACAACTTTTCCTTTTCTCGCTATCAGGATCTGGGCACCGGGAGTCATTTTTTTTTCAATCGCTTTATTTACAATAGTGTCGATTTTTTGAAGCCTGCCTGAATTCATACCAACGCTTTCTGGCAAACCATACGAAAGTCTTTTTATATCTTTTGTATTAAAACCTGTACCTGCCGGAAATTCATTTTTGATACTAACCGGAAGCTTACCCTTTGCATCAATAGCTCCAAAAAGTACCTGTGCCACTTTCTCCTGCGCTACGGGATGATTTTGGTATCCTACAACAATGCCTTCCAGGTTAGCAAAACTTTTTACGTCTAGTAAAGCATAAGGCTTGGTAAAGATGGAAAGAACAATTTTATTTTTTCTGGCGATTTCATGCAACCAGACCAATTCTTTATCGGTGAATTTATAAGAAGCCCACGGACTTTTATCTGACTTATGAAACCCCACAACCACATAATTATACTTTTCTAATTTTTCTATAAGCGTGGATAGGTTTTCTGCCTTTACCCAGTCTACCTGCGCATATTTCCTCATCTGTGCCAAGAAGGAACTACCATCTGCATTCCCAAAATTCACATAAGCTATCTTTTGCTTATCCAGCTTTTTAACAGGGATTACGGCTTTATTATTTTTCACCAGGGTAACGGCATTTTCGAAAAGACTTTCCAGCAGAACCTGGTCTTTTGTTGTACTAAGATCTGCTATAAGGTTACTGGTCTCAATCGGCTTAAAATCGTACAAGCCAACTTTATATTTTGCATTTAAAATTTTCTTTACTGAAAGCTCCAGTCTCTGCTCAGTGATCTTTCCGGAGTTTACCGCTTCCATAATATTCTCTGAAGCTTTACTCACATCCTCGCTCATTAAAAGTACATCATTCCCGGCCATAAAAGCATCGAGGTCTACCTCTCCGGGCTCTTTATCGCGGGAAACACCTTTCATATCAAGTGCATCGGTAAATATCAGGCCATTAAACCCCATATTACGTTTAAGGATATTGGTCACGATATTTTTAGAAAGTGATGCCGGTAATTCCTGCTTTGTTTCCAGAGCCGGCACATTTAAATGGGCAACCATAACACTGCTAAGCCCTTTGTTGATAAGGTTTTTGTAGGGATATAGTTCTACTTCATTAATCCTTTCAGCGGGGAAACTAATAGTAGGAAGGGTTTTATGTGAATCTGAATCGGTGTCACCATGCCCGGGGAAATGTTTGGCGCTGCTTAAAACACCTTCTGCATGCATCCCGTTCATAAAAGCCAGTGCTTTATCAGTAACATTTATTTTGTCCTCACCAAAAGACCTGTTTCCTATAATAGGATTATCAGGGTTGGTATTTATATCCACCACCGGTGCAAAATTAAAATGTACTCCCAGCCTGCGCGTATGCCTTGAGATCGCAGCACCTGCCTCTTCAACAAGCTTGTTGTTCTGAATAGCGCCCAGGGTCATATTCCATGGTAAGGCAAATGTGCTATCCAGTCGCATTGCCAGACCCCACTCGGCATCCATGCCCACCAGTAAAGGCACCTCTGACATTTCCTGAAATTCGTTGGTTAGTCTCGCCTGTCTTACGGGGCCTCCTTTGGAAAAAATTAGTCCCCCTATGTAGTTTTCCTTAATTAGTTTACGAATAGAATCTGCCTCGTTTTCGTTTTTAGACCAGATACTGGCCATAAATAACTGGCCAACCTTCTGTTTGAGGTTCATAGAAGTGTACACACTATCTACCCATGCTTTCTGAGCTACCGGATCATCTGCTGCGAGAGGATTTCCAGACTGTGCTGAGCTTTGGAAGGATATAAGTAGGAAAAATAAAAAATAAAAAAACGCAAGGGGCTGCTTCGACATCATCAATTCATAAAACGTTTATGCCAACTTTCAGAAGCCGGGACTTCCCAATCTGAAAGATATTCGGCTTTATTATTTACCAGGTTATTAAAGACTATAGTATTTGAAGATACTGCCCGTTGTTTTGCCATTTTTCGAAAATCGGCAAGACTTTTATAAGCAATGAATTCACCCTGCTTGTAAGAAACGTTCATTTTATCCAAAAGGTTTACATTGTATTCCTTTTCTAATTGCTGAATGAACTGGACAGAAGCATCTATGGAACATCCGGATGCGGCGTTAAGCTGCTGGTCTAAAGCAATGGTGATAAACCTATTGTATTTTATCTCGAAAGAGGCTTTAAGATCTGCGCCGTGAGCGGTCCATCTCTCTATAAAAAGATCTAACTTTTGCGAGATCTGCTTAATTTCTTCCTGGGTAAAAGACCTGTTTGCCTGGTAAATCCAAACTCGGGAACTATCGGCAAGGCTTTCAAAGGGTACTAACATAAGGGCTAAAAATTGAATTGTTACAAATCTAATTTATTTAGCCATCAGGTCAAATATAGTATGTGGATTTAACTTTTGATATTTATCTACTAAAGATCGTCTGCATTGGCGATAAGTTCGGCCACGTCCATCACTTCAACACTATCCTCCTTTTCCTTATTCTTAATCCCATCGGTCATCATGGTATTACAAAAAGGACAACCCGCAGCAATAATCTCCGGTTGAACTTCCAGAGCCTGCTCAGTCCTTTCTATATTCACATCTTTATTCCCCGGTTCCGGTTCCTTGAACATCTGTCCTCCACCGGCACCACAACATAGACCGTCTTTTTTACATTTACGCATTTCCACTAATTCCACTTCCAGCTTTCTTAAAAGATCTCTGGGCGCTTCATATTCACCATTAGCTCTGCCAAGGTAACATGGATCGTGAAAAGTGATCTTCTTTCCTTTGAATTTCCCTCCTTCAACCTTAAGCCTTCCTTCGTTAAGTAAAGCTTTCAGGAATTGAGTATGATGCATCACCTCATAATCTCCTCCCAGGGCAGGATATTCATTTTTAAGAGTATTAAAACAATGCGGACAAGCAGTCACTACTTTTTTAATTTCGTAACCGTTAAGAACTTCGATATTCGTTGCTGCCTGCATCTGAAAAAGAAATTCGTTACCGGCTCTTTTTGCAGGATCCCCGGTACAGCTTTCCTCAGTTCCAAGCACGGCAAAATCCACACCCGATTCGTGCAGGAGTTTAACAAAGGCTTTCGTGATCTTTTTTGCGCGGTCATCAAAACTTCCGGCGCATCCCACCCAAAATAAAACTTCCGGTTTTTTACCTTCGGCCATATATTCGGCCATTGTAGGAACCTTTAGTGCTTCTGCCATATTACTGTCTTTATCTTATTCTTTAATTCTTTATTATTTTTCCTGTGCCCAGTTCAAACGATCCATCTGGTTGTATGGCCAGGGAGCACCGTTATTTTCAATATTCGTCATTGCGATCGCAAGTTCATTTGGAGCGGCACTCTGCTCCATCACTAAATATCTTCTCATGTCCAGAATGATAGAAAGAGGATCAATCCCAATAGGACACGCTTCTACACAGGCATTACAGGTAGTACAGGCCCAAAGCTCTTCTCTTAAAATATAATCATCAAGTAATTGCTTACCATCATCCTCGAATTTCCCATTCTTGTTAATGATCTCGCCAACTTCCTCAACACGATCCCGCGTATCCATCATGATCTTCCTTGGGGAAAGTTTTTTACCGGTCTGGTTGGCCGGACATTCAGAGGTACAACGTCCACATTCAGTACACGTGTATGCATTTAATAATTGCACCTGATTAAGGTCAAAAATATCTGAAGCTCCAAATTTTTCAGGTTCAGCATCCTCATCACCTTCTGCCGGGGCAGCGAAAGGATCTGCGTTAGGATCCATCATCAACTCCACTTCTTTTCTTACCGCTTCCAGATTATCCATTTTTCCCATCTTGGTTAATTTAGACAGGTAAACATTCGGGAACGCCAGAATTATATGTAAATGCTTAGAGTAATACAGATAGTTAAGGAAGAAAAGGATTCCAAGAATATGTAACCACCATGCTACTCGCTCAATAATTATTAAGGTAGCATTACTAAAGCCATCTAATAGAGGAAGTAAATACTGGCTTATAGGGAAACTGCCCATAATCCCGGCTTCAGAGGCGTAATGATCTGCTCCGTTCATCTGTAATTGATAATCTGCTGCATTCATGGTAAGAAAAAGCAACATCAACACCATTTCGAAATAAAGAATATAATTGGCATCATTCTTAGGCCAACCTTTAAGCTCCCGGCTTAAAAATCTTCTGATATGAGAAATATTTCTTCTTGTCCAGAAAATGATCACTCCCAATAGAACCAAAAAGGCCAGAATTTCAAAACTAAAGATAAGGACATCGTAGAAACCTCCCATAAAAGAGAAAATTCTATGGGTACCAAAGATACCATCAATCACGATTTCCAGTACCTCAATATTAATGATGATAAAGCCTACATAAACAACGATATGAAGGAAACCTGCAAAAGGTCTTTTTACCATTTTGCTCTGCCCCATGGCCACCCTGACCATTTTTGCAAATCTTTCACCCTTATTATCAGATCGGTCTACTTCTTTACCGAGTTTGATATTACGAATTACTCTTTTAATATTTCTGGCGAAAAAGCCAATTCCTGCCACAAGGGCAATGACAAATAAGATTTGTGCAACGATCTGCATGGTTGGTTATTTTAAAGAATCTTTTGGTGCATCGTAAGGACCGGGCTTCTTGCCAAATACAGAGAAATGTACATAGCGTTTAGGATTAAGTTTTATATCCTGTAGCAATTGTTCCAGTTGCCTGGTGGCCCTGTCTAAATTATTGTATACCGCGTCATCATTGATAAGTTTCGCCGCAGTTCCCTCACCGCTGTTCAGTTTATTTGAAATTCCTTCAAAATCGGCGATTACTTTTTCGAGATCTGTAGTGATCTTGCCAATATTCATAGTTGAGAGCGTATCAGAAAACTTATTAAAATTTCCAGACATTTCATCAAGATTGGTGAAAGTACGGTCAAGTTTTTCTGAATTTCCCTGGACGATTCCCTGTAGTTCATTAGCAGTAACCTGGAATGATGAAACCGTAGCATTAAGATTCTTGAAAGTACTTCTTATATTATTCCTGGTAGTATCGTCAAGTATTTCGGTGATCGCTGTAAGCATGGAATCTGCACTCACAATGGTACCTTCAAGTTTGTTTTGAAGCGGAGTCAGCCTGTCATTAACAAGCTCCATGATACCTTCTTCCTTATCCCCCGGAAGCGTATCTCCAGATACAGCTATACCCATTTCAGGATCGTATTCCGGTACTATAGCTAAGGACTTCCCACCAATTATACTACCTCCATAAATCTTGGCCTGGCTATTTTTAGAAAACTGAAAATCGTTTTTAACGGTAAAGGTCACTAAAAGGTCCCCGGTTTTATTAAGAAAATCGATACCAGTGATCTGGCCTACTTTCAGCCCGTTGATGGTTACTTCTGAAGATGGGGAGAGACCCTCGACATCCTCATAAACGGCATAAAAAGTCCGACTATTGTCCAGTAGATTTTCCCCTTTTAGAAAACTATAACCGAAAATTAAAATCACTATTGCGATAATAGCTAGCAGGGCAGTTTTAACCTCTCTGGAATATTTCAAATTCATGTATTTTATTGGATACGCACAAATTTAGAAATAAAAATATAAAAGCGGCTTTATTTAAGCTTAGATTTTAACGCGTCGTTAACCGTTATCTTACGGTCATTCTTAAAGGCAACGATATAACTGTCTGGATATCCTTTCTTTATCACTTCCTGATGTAATTGCTGAATTTTTAGATAATCTGAAGTTTCACCATAGTAATATTTAAAAAGTCTACCCTCCTTGATCCTTTCAATATTTCTCAAACCTTTAAAATTATAAGGTTTCGTGTCTAATTTTTTAGAACCCGCAGCGATCTGCACCTTAAATGTAACATCCCTATATATTTGAGGGACCGGAGCATCTTTGGTCACTACTTCAGTTTCCGGGTGATCCCTGGCGATAGATTCCAGAAGATTAAGGTTTATGGTATTGCTATACTCCACAATAGCATTAGTAATCGCCCTGGCCATATCATCCTGCCCGCGTTTACTATTTAAATAAGGACCTTCCTGATTGTTGGTCAAAAATCCAGTTTCAACCAGGACGCTTGGCATATAGGTTTGATGTAAAACGATCAAACCCATTTGTTTTACTCCACGGTTCTTTCTTTTAAGATCATTGGCAAATTGCTTCTGAACCATATCGGCCAGCAGGATACTTTGATCAAGATATTCTTCCTGCATAATGGTGAGGCCAATAAAAGATTCCGGAGAGTTGGGATCATATCCTTCATAAGTAACTTCATAGTTTTCCTCGAGATAGATCACCGAGTTTTCCTTTTTAGCCACTTCAAAATTTGTTTCGTTTCTGTTGAGACCCAGAACAAATGTTTCTGTACCAGAGGCCTGCGAGCTATGTGCGTTACAGTGAACTGATACGAATAAGTCTGCATTTGCTTCATTAGCGATTCTTCCTCTTTCGAATAACTCCACAAAAACATCCGTTTTCCTGGTGTAGACCACCTTAACTCCTTCATATTTTTCAAGAGCCTTTCCTATTTTAAGAATGATGCTTAAGGCAATATCCTTTTCCTTAAACCCATTCCCCATATTTCCGGGGTCTTTTCCACCATGACCTGCATCAAGGACGACCACAAACTCATCCTTTCCTGGTGGAATTTCTGCTGAAAATGCCGAATTTGAAAGAATAACTGAAAAAAGGGTGAATACGAAAAGTTTAAGTAAGTTCGTTCTCATAAAAAGCTAACGCTTAAGTAGGTTGAATATTTTAATTACTATTTTTCCTGCGCACGCAAAACTCAGCTGAAAAAATATATGTAATTTTGAATTTGCAAAAAGCAAGCCAATCCGTACAAAAATAGCACTTAAAGCATTGCAAACAAATATCCCCAACACTCTTTTTTGCTTCGTTTTCACGCTGTTCTTTTCAGTAGTTCTTCATTCCCAGGAGATTGAAAATAATTCGATCCCGGTAAGACCAGAAAGGGATTCCATTCTACCTGCGATAGATTCTGCGCAGGTAAACATTCAAACAAATGCACAGGACACGGTCCAACGCGACAGCGTAAGGAAACCAAGGTTCTTAACTTCTGTGGTAGATTATACGGCAAAAGATTATATGCGGCTGAGTCCGGGTAATAACAGAATGTACCTTTATAATGAAGCAAGGATCGTGTATGGTGATATGACCATAGAGGCAGGTCTTATAATTATAGACAATGAAAGGAACGAGGTATATGCTTACGGGATCGAAGATTCGGTTGGAGATTATACCCAAAAACCTATTTTTACCCAGGCACAAAGAAAGGTTGAACCAGATTCCATTAGGTTCAATTTTGATTCACAAAGAGCCCTTGTTTATAATTCCAGAACACAGGAAGCCGAATTCAATGTGAAAGGGATGGTCACCAAGAGAGAGAATGATTCGGTCTATTTCATGAAAAACGTAAGGTTTACCACTTCAGATGATATCGACGATCCCGAATATTTCTTTTATGCCCGCAGAATAAAATTCGTACCGGAAAAAAAGATCGTTTCCGGCCTGGTAAATATGTATATCGCTGATGTCCCTACTCCACTGGGTTTACCTTTTGGGTATTTTCCACTTACTGAAGAAGAGACCTCAGGCTTTATTATACCGTCTTTCGGAGACAGCCAGTTTGGCTATAACCTTCAGAATGGCGGATATTATTTTGCGATAAGTGATTATGTAGATCTTCTTACCCTGGGAAGTTATTATACCAACGGCTCTTACACCCTGGAATTCTCTTCTAATTATGCGAACAGATATAAATATCGTGGAAATGCCAGGGTGAGATATGAGAAGTTATTCAACAGCGAACGTGGATTTCCAGATTTTAGCGAAAGATCTTCTTATAACCTGCAATGGAGTCATAGCCAGGATGCGAAGGCAAATCCCAGTTCAAGGTTTTCGGCTTCCGTCAACCTGGGAAGCAGCGAATATTATGCAGAATCCATTAATCAGGCTAACCAGGGGAACTATCTAAATAATACTTTAAGCTCTTCAGTATCCTATAGTAAAACCTTTCCCGGAGAACCACAGGTAAACCTGAGTCTGGCCGCAAGGCATTCCCAGAATACGAGAACCCAGCAAATTAATTTGAGTCTTCCTACGGTGCAATTAAGCATGTCCAGGATCTATCCCTTTGCTCCCGCCGGAGGTGCCAAAAAAGGTTTTTTTCAGAATATAAACCTACAATACAATCTAAGAGCAGAAAACCAGATGAATACGGTTGATTCCTTATTCTTTAAATCTGAAATGTTCCGGGATGCCAGGCTTGGAGCTCAACATTCTGTTCCGCTTAATACGAACTTTAAACTTTTCAAGTTTCTTAGTGTTAGCACAGGTACCAGTTATGAAGAAACCTGGGTGTCCAAAACTTTTGAAAGATCCTATGATCCTATTATTGATGATGTGGTCATAGACACAATAAGCGGTTTTGATTCTTACCGAACCTATAATTTTAATACCAGCATAGGGACAACAATTTATGGTCTTAAAAATTTCGGAAAAGACAAAAAGATTCAGGCTATCCGGCATGTGATGAGACCCTCGGTTAGCTATAACATCAATCCAGGTTTCGACAGGTTTTATGATACTTATGAAAGAGATGATCCCAATACACCTGAACAGATCGAACTGGTTGACTATTCAAGATTTGACGGAACCTTATATGGAGCGCCGGGCCGGAATTTTTCGAGTTCAATAGGGCTTAGCCTGAGTAATACTTTTGAAGCGAAGGTAAGAGACAAGGACAGTACCGCGATAGAGCCAAAACGAATAACCCTGCTGAACAACTTCAGTATAAGCACCAGCTATAATCTCGCCGGGGATTCTCTGAGACTTTCTCCCATTGCATTACGTGGTTCTATTCCTATCGTAAAGAATAAGCTGGATATCAACTTTGGTGGTAATCTGGATATTTATGCCCTTAATAACAACAACCGACGTATAGATAAGCTGAATATAGAAAATGGAGGTAGCCTGTTCAGACTGACCAACGGAACGGTAAACTTTGGATATTCCTTCTCGAGCAAGGACTTTGAGGCCGGGGAAGAATCTGAAGAGACAGACGAACTAGACAATGAAACTTATAGGAACGGTGGCAGACCAGATGATCTCTTTGGAAAAGGTATGGGACCAGACGGGGAACTTTTTGATGAGGATCCCTTCGAAGGTAGAGAAACCGAAAATGAAAGTTCGTGGTACAACTACAAGATCCCCTGGGATGTAAGGCTAGCGTATTCTATGAATTATACAAACAGCGCCAGGCAGAATGACATTTCTGCACATTCCATCATGTTCAATGGTAACGTAGAACTGGCTCCCAGGTGGCAGATTGGCGTAAGCTCTGGATATGACCTGGTAAATAACGGGGTTACTCCTACTCAGTTAAGGTTTCAGCGAGACCTAAATAGCTGGATGATGAGTTTTAGCTGGGTTCCTTTTGGAAATAGAAAATCATGGAATTTTCTAATCAGGATCAAGGCCAATGTGCTTAGTGATATCAAGTATGATCGCAGGAGAGTTCCAGACAGAAGATTATAATTGTATCTTTCAATTAATAAAATGTGAATTATGAAAAAGGTAATTAAAACTGAAAACGCTCCTGCGCCAATAGGGCCATATAACCAGGCAATTTTTGCAGGAAACACATTATATATCTCAGGACAAATCGCTTTAGATCCCAAAACGGGGGAATTAAGAATAGATGATCTCGAAGCTGAAACTACATTAGTGCTTGAAAACCTGAAAGCAGTACTTACCGAGGCTGGCTTAAGCCTGGAGAATGTTGTGAAAACCTCTATTTTTATTAGTGATATGAAAAACTTTGGAAAGATCAACGAGGTCTACTCCCATTATTTCAATTCAGATAACGCACCTGCTCGTGAAACGGTAGAAGTAGCCAACCTTCCTAAGTTCGTAAATGTTGAGATTAGTGCTATTGCCGTAAAGTTTTAACTACACCAGACCTTTAATCAAAAGTCTTGCAGTTGCGGGATTCGTAGCCAATGGGACGTTATGCACGTCGCATAACCTCATTAGCATAAAAATATCGGGTTCATGAGGATGCTTATCCATAGGATCCCTGAAAAAGATCACCATATCTACCGTTTTCTCGGCAATTCTTGCAGCGATCTGGGCATCTCCTCCCAGGGGCCCGGAAAGTAGTTTTTCAACTTTATAACCTGCTGCTTCTGTTTTAGAACCCGTGGTTCCGGTTGCAATCAACTTAATTTGTTGGGAATGTAAAATATCCCTGAACTCATTCAGGAATTGAACCATTTCAGGTTTCTTTCCGTCATGGGCAATAATAGCTAAGGTTTTCATATCAGGTAGACAGGATTTCAGAAATTCGAAGGAGGTCTTTATTGATGTTGTGTTTGCCTTTTAGTGCCTGGTCGAGACTACAAGATTTTATTTCGTTGTTCTTCATGCCCACCATCAGGTCTTTTTTGCCATCCAGCAACAACTCTACTGCTTTAACTGAAAGTCTGCTGGCCAGAACCCGGTCAAAACATGAAGGACGCCCTCCTCTTTGAATATGCCCTAGAACTGTCACCCGGGCATCATAGTAAGGAAGATTCTGCTTCACGTATTCGGCCAGTTCAAAAACATTTTTCCCGGTTTTATCCCCTTCAGAAACTACCACGATACTGGAAGTTTTCCCCGCTCTTCTACTCCGCTCCAACGAGTCCAGTAGTCTTTCCAGCCCCAGATCTTCCTCTGGAATGAGTATTTCTTCGGCACCTGCCCCAATCCCGGTATTAAGGGCAATGAATCCTGCGTCACGTCCCATTACTTCCACAAAGAATAATCTATTGTGCGAGCTGGCCGTATCACGAATTTTATCAATGGCTTCCACCACGGTATTCAGAGCGGTATCATAACCTATAGTATAATGGGTGCCAAAAATATCATTGTCTATAGTTCCGGGAACCCCAATGACCGGAATTCCGTGCTCCTGGCTAAATACCTGGCCACCGCGAAAGGTACCGTCACCACCAATAAGGATCATCCCATCAACCTCTGCGTCCCTTAAATTCTGAGCGGCTTTTGCCCTCCCTTCTTTGGTCATAAATTCCTTGGAGCGGGCAGATTGCAGAATAGTCCCGCCTTGGTTCACTATGTTTCTAACGCTACGCGCATTCATATTTACAGATTCTCCCTGGATCATCCCCTGGAAGCCGCGATAGTATCCCACACATTCGCTATGGTAATATGCACATGTTCTCACTACGGCTCTTATCGCTGCATTCATCCCGGGAGAATCTCCTCCGGATGTCATCACTCCTATTCTTCTTACTTTTTTGCTCATAAATACTGGATATTGGAACTTAAATCTACAAACTAAATTTTAAGATAAAGCATGAAGCTTAATATCTACCCAAATTTAATTGGATGATACAGATCCCTGATTAAGGAAATACTAAATTTTTATTAGTTTTTAACCGGGGTGGAAAAATTGATAAATTCCGGGGCGAAAGCCTGATTGGCTTCCTCCTCCACCTTTACCGGAGTATCGGGATCTACCAGTTCTGTATTCGCGATTTTTCTTATTAATTCCTTGAAGGTATCAAAGTCAACATTATATGAGAGACCAACCCCCTGTGTAAAACCTATTTCCTCTCCTATGAACTGAATATTATTTTCCCGGTTAAACACCTTCGCTCTCAAAGTTCCATCTTCGTTCAACAGAAATTCAATCTCAAGATCACCAATGATCACAGATTCTGTAACACCTCCAATTGGAACTCCTACCTGGCCATTAATAATTACCCTATCTGAGATCTGGGTGGATAATGTTAGCCCAAACCGGTCTACAGATTGCTGATCTGGAGTACGGTCTCCCTGCACATAATTTACCCCAACCTGAAATTTTCCATCTTCATCTGCGAAAATATCATTTACGATACTGGAAGCTCTTTCCGCCAGAGTTCCGTAGATAGCGGCTCCTCTAAGGCCAAACTCACTATAAAAAGTGCCCTGAGTTACCAGGAATAACGCCTGCAATTCTGTGGTCGCCCGGTCATCGATCCTGTATTGAAGTTCAGACTTTACCGTTGAACTGGCGCTGGGAAAATCGATCTCAAAACCTATTTCCGGTTGTTCAATTTCGCCCTGCAAATTGATGACTACTTCTACCGGGATTTTTCGGTTCACAGATGGATTTTCCAGTAGTACTGCCGGATTAGCATTTAAAGAATAAACCGCGCTTACATCCAGTTGTGCATCTGTTGGATCCCCGTCCCAGTTAATACTCCCACCAGATTCTACCGTGAAGACTTTCTGAACAAGTCCTGCATACTTAAAATTGTAAACGCCTTCGTAGACGATAAAATCTCCCCACATATTGAATTTGCCATTGGTATTGATCTCCAGCAGCAGGTTTCCGGAACCGCGGCCTCTAAGGGTACTACCACTGGTTTTATCTACTACCACTTCCACTTCAGCTTCGTTAGTGATATCCAGATCAAAAATAAGCTCCAGGCCTTTAACTTCGGGAATTTCGATCTCCTCACCGGCCAATTTAGCAGCTTTCTCTTCCGGACTTAAAAACCTGATAAAGGAATTATCACCTACAGATTCAGAATCACTTAAAGGAATTTTAAATACTGTTCCTCTTTCAGTAGCTGCGGTTACGTCTATAACCAGTTCATCTGTAGGACCTATGATCGTTGCCTGACCGTCAATAAAAGCCGTTCCGTAATACAGGGCGTCTTCATCTGCCTGGGTATCCAAAACCAAAAGCCGGTCTGAATTCAGGGCAAGATCAAGAAACCATTCCGAAAAATTACGGTGAGAAATAGTACCATCTAGTGTACCTCTGGTTTTATATTTAGTATCGAAAATATCAATATCATTAAAAACAAACCTTTGCTTGGTGAGATTTACCCGTGCTTCATCCTGAAAATCAAGATCAACATTCAAGTAAGGGATCTTAAGACCTGCTTTATTTAACCTTAAACTTCCTGAAAAATCAGGATTCTTGTAATTTCCGGTTACAAATGCCCTGCCAGAGGCAAAACCACGAATATTGGTTAATACGTCGGCTCCCAAAGGTGTAAAAATAGAAAGATCGAGCCTGTTTAGATTAACCTCCAGGTCTATTACAGGTTCTTCACCGGCAACATTGATATCCCCAATTGCCGAAAGCGATTCCAGTCCCTGTTTTTTGAGCAAGGCGAATACAGAATATTTAGTAAGGTCTTTGTTCCCATCTACATTAAGAACCAGGTTACCCATAAAAGTGTCGTTCACTTCCAGAGAGTCAATTTTAAGGTCGCTGGTTGGAAAATAAGATCCACTTTCCTGCAATAGATTTAGGTTACCATTCAGAGTCCCGGCGAGATCGAGACTATCAATATCTGGGGTGATCTTACCTATATCTACATTATCAAATTTCATCTTGAAATTCTTATAAGTAGAATCACGCAGAGACCCGCTTAATCTTATCTCTTCGTTCTGGTGACTCATTACCAGGGAATCTATTTGCAGATCACGGAAGTTATTATCAAAAATGATCTTATTACTGCGATTGCTTTCTTCATTTAAATACCAGACATTATCCTTAAATTTAAAATCTGACCTCTGAATTCCTACCACAGATTTATTGTCCTCGTTGATGGTATGAAATAGGTTGAGATTGAAAACATCATTGTTATTCTTACCTCCAGTGAATTCAGATCTAATGAACAAAGTATCCCTTTGGGTCACATTAATAAAACTGAATTCTGAAAATTTATAAAGATTAGTTGAAACACTGTCGGCTTCAAAGAAGGTGTTGTAAATCGGGTTGGTATTATCCACCTGCAGGTTAATATCTTCGATCATATTGTCGAAAATATCGATCCTCGGAGATTTAAAGGTCAACCTGAATTCAGATTCATCAGACTCCACCCTGCCCCGGATAAAAGTGTTAGGCGCCAGTTCGATTTCGGGAAAGAAAACCTCCACGATCTGATTGTAAATATCAAAATCGAATTCCATGTATTGGTTGGTGGTGATGGTCTTTGGCTTATAATTGGTATAAATACTACCAATTGAATTTTCCAGGAGTGAGCCAACCTCATTAATTTTAAAGATCCCGGTCACCTCACCATTAATAACGTCGGGAGAATTAATAGTAATAGTACGAACTTCCCCTTCAAAGCTGGAAGTGATATTCAGGTCATCAAAATAATAAAGGTCATTCTGGTTTTTATAGGAAGTATTCAGCAGTAAAATATCTCCAAATGCATTATCAATATTGGTCCCCTTCATATTCATAATGACATCACCCTTAAAAACAGAAATGCTATCTCGGCTTACAAAGTTCAGCGTATTAAGGTCGGCATAATCCACAGAAGCTTCAAAATCATAAACATTAATATCGTCTGAAACATCTATAAGACCATTAAATTCCATTTGCAGGTTGGGATCGTCTGAAACGAAATAACCGTTAAAAAGAGGATTCCTCAGGTTCCCGATAATACGGATATCTTTATAGGTATAGTTATTAAAAGTTATCCTGGAAATTTTTCCCTTAAGCTGCGTATTCAGATCTTCAGCATTAAAACCACCGCCGTCAAAATCCAGGTTGAAACTGGTCTTTCCTAAATTCTTGTTTTTAATAAGCCTACCCAGATTAATATCCTTAAATATCAATTTTCCTTTATATCTGGAAGCAGAGGAATTATTATAATTTTTGAGTACAAAATCTGCATCTGCAGAACCTAACTGGCTGGTAAGATATACATCTGCATCCAGTGTGGAGTTGGTTACATAGGTATTTCCCTTAAGATTCACATTACCAAAATCTGTAAGGTTTTCGGGTAATTTCCCTAGCAAGGCACCAGGTAAAAAATTAACCATATCGTAGTAATTCGTGTTGAAATCTGAAAAACTACCATCCATACTAAAGGTATCCGGATCTTTAGAAAAAGAACCCTTTATTTGAAAATCCCCATAGATTTCTGTTCTGTCAAGGCCGGTAAGTGCAAAATTTTTAAGGGTGAAATCGTTTAGCGTACCGTTAAGATTAGTTTTAAAGTTCAGGATTTGATCATTACCAAAACCATCATAAAATGCCTGGAGATCGTTGCTTGATAAGACACTCTGCCTAAAATCTGCTTTGACCTGTACAAGGTTTTCAAAATCTGAAAAGTCTGAAAGCTCATAATTAAAATAGAGATCTGCATCTATCACAGAAGACGGCGTCTGAAGTTTCATAGCCACCAGGCTCATTTTATTTGGATCGTAATGAAACTGTGTTGAAAGATTATCTATTTCGATTCCTCTTTGCTCATAGCCGCGAAGCATCCCTATGTCGATATCTATATTTGCGCCATCAATATTCAACTCGTTGGCATAAATATTCAGGCTGTCTACAACGATAACATCCTGTTTATCCAGGTTCTCGTCGATATAACTGTACTTACTTTCCAGGATCTGGACATTTTCGGCATTTAACTGAAAATGGGTGGAGTCACCGGTAGGTTCCTTTCGAAGTTTTTCAATTAAAATACCCAGGTTGTCGCGATCTTCATTTTTATAACGACGCATCTGCATATTTAGCCCCTCGATACGGGTATCACCCAAATTTGGCGAATTATTGATAAGATTGGTAAGACTAAGAATGGAAGAACGTATCTCTTTAGCCGTTAATAAGGTATTTTCATGATGATCCTCAACATATATTTCATTGAGTTTTATCTTCCCAAAGTAGCTGAGTGATACCCTCTCAATACTAATGTTTACATCGTTATTTTCGCGTAAGGAGTCGGTAAGCCTTTTAGCTACAGATGTTTGAACAGCGGGAATAGAAAAAACTATCAATAAAATAATGAATAACAAAACGAGGGCAACCAGCGTTTTAGTTAGTATTTTCAAGAATTTTTTGATACGTTTTTATGTTTTAACTTTGCGTCTAATTTACAACTTCTATGTCCAATAACTTCTGATGGCAGACCAAAAAATTAACATACTCTCAATCGAGTCTTCCTGTGATGATACAGCTGCGGCTGTACTTTGCAACGGAAAAATCCTTTCTAATATTGTTGCTACCCAGGAAGTGCATCAACAATACGGCGGAGTAGTTCCTGAATTAGCTTCCAGGGCTCATCAGCAAAATATTGTTCCAGTGATCCACCAGGCCCTGGCGAAGGCAAATATCGATAAAAAAGATCTAT
This sequence comes from Christiangramia sabulilitoris, assembly GCF_007050985.1. Classification (GTDB taxonomy): domain Bacteria; phylum Bacteroidota; class Bacteroidia; order Flavobacteriales; family Flavobacteriaceae; genus Christiangramia; species Christiangramia sabulilitoris. The sequence goes on along the minus strand of NZ_VHSF01000001.1, from coordinate 155,917 downwards.
CTGCAATCGCATTTACAAGGGGTCCGGGACTTATGGGATCCCTGCTTGTAGGCACTTCTTTTGCTAAGTCCCTGGCCATGGGTCTAAATATCCCTCTAATCGAGGTAAATCACATGCAGGCTCACATCCTTGCGCATTTTATTGAAGAGGAAGGCTTTGATAAGCCGGAGTTTCCTTTTTTGGCAATGACCATTAGTGGTGGCCATACCCAGATCGTTAAGGTTACAGATTATTTTAAAATGGAGGTGATAGGGGAAACCCTAGATGACGCCGTTGGGGAAGCTTTTGATAAAAGCGCGAAAATTCTGGGCATAGCCTATCCCGGTGGTCCCTTGATCGATAAATATGCCAGGGAAGGTGATCCCAAAGCTTTTAAATTCCCCAAACCTAAGGTTGATGGTTTAAATTTTAGTTTTAGCGGATTTAAAACGGCGGTACTTTATTTTATGCAGAGAGAAACGAAAAAAGATCCTGAATTCATTGAAAAGAATCTAAAGGATATATGTGCTTCCATTCAATATACTATCATTGGTATTTTAATGGATAAGCTAAAAAAAGCAGTAAAAGAGACGGGTATCACCCAGGTAGCCATAGGTGGCGGCGTCTCTGCCAACAGCGGCATAAGACAGGCTTTGAGGGATGCTGAAGGAAAATGGGGTTGGAAATGCTATATCCCAAAATTTGAATACACTACAGATAATGCCGCCATGATTGGTATAGCCGGTTATCATAAATACCTGAAACAGGATTTTGCAGATTTTGACATAACCGCTCAATCAAGATATAAATTTTAAGATGCAGTTATTTTTCAATCCTGATATCACAGAAAAAGACAGGCAGGTTCAGTTTCAAAAAGATGAAAGCAAACATATCGTTAAGGTATTACGTAAGAATGAAGGGGATATCCTGAATATTACCAATGGTAAAGGACTACTGTTTAAAGCTGAGATAATTCAGGCAGATATTAAGCAGTGTATCGCAAAAATCCTCTCTTCAGAAATACAGCCGCCACCACCCTATTATTTGCATATGATCGTCGCTCCAACCAAGATGAATGATCGTTACGAGTGGTTCCTGGAGAAAGCAATGGAAATAGGAATACATGAGATCACCCCTGTAATTTGTGAGCATAGCGAAAGAAAGGTCGTAAAGCTTGAGCGGTTCCAGCGCGTACTTTTAAGCGCGATGAAACAATCCTTACACCTAAATTTTCCTAAGCTAAATGAGCCCGTTAGTTTTAAGAATTTTATCCAAAAAGACCTTGAAGGATCAAAATATATTGCTCATTGCGAAGATCTGAACAATAAACCATATCTTCAAAAACAGGTGGAGCCAGGGAAATCCATCAATATCCTAATTGGCCCAGAAGGTGATTTTAGTAAGGAGGAAATAAAGAAAGCAATGAGCAAAGGCTGGGAACAAACAAGTTTGGGAGATAGCAGGTTGAGAACTGAGACCGCGGCCATAGTTGCCTGTCATACTATCGCTTTAAAAAACCAGGGATTATAAATGAAAACTAAACTCAAAGTTCTGACTTTTTTACTGATGTGCTTTAATTTTAATGGGCATGCACAGGAGATCGCCGTTCTAAAATATAACGGTGGTGGAGACTGGTATGCCAATCCTACCGCTTTACCAAATCTCATAAAATTCTGTAATGCCAATATCAATACCAATATTAATTCAAAGCCTGCAACAGTGGAACCCGGAAGTACCGACATATTCCAATTTCCGCTGGTTCACATGACAGGCCATGGTAATGTTATCTTTAATGATGCAGAAATTGAAAACCTTAGAAATTATCTATTAAGCGGCGGATTTCTCCATATCGATGATAATTATGGGATGAGCAAATATGTGCGAAAAGAAATAGAAAAACTTTTTCCCGAAAAAGAACTGATCGAGATCCCGGGTAATCACCCGATTTTTTCTACTGCTTACAATTTCCCAAATGGGTTGCCCAAGATCCATGAACATGATGCATTAGCACCACAGGCTTTTGGAATATTTGAAAATGAACGTCTAATGCTGCTTTTTACTTTTGAAAGTGATCTTGGCGATGGCTGGGAAAGCCCGGAAGTACATAATGATCCTGAGGAAGTTCGCCAGAAAGCTTTAAAAATGGGTGCTAATATCATTAAATATGCCTTCGAAAATTGATTGATCAGCTTACACACGAGAAAACTTCATTTCAAAAAACTGAGTTTCCCATAATTCTTCTTTTAGATAATATCACCAGTGAAGCCAACCTTGGGAGTATATTCAGACTCGCGGATGCCTTTGGAGTACATAAAGTCATTTTTTGTGGAACCCGACCAAATCTGAAAAGCAACCGACTAAAACGTACGGCAAGAAATACTTACAATACGGTGAATTTCGAATTTCAGGAAGATGCGGTGAGCAGTATAAATATATTAAAAACAGAGGGGTATAGAGCCCTGGCGCTTGAGATCACTTCAAACAGTAAAAATTTGCACACTTTTGAGCTTAATCAGCTCGATCAGATCTTGCTAATTGCCGGGAACGAACGGCACGGTATTTCAGAAGAGGTGCTCAAGTTATGTGAAGAATTTTACCATATCCAGATGTTCGGCGAAAACAGTAGTATGAACGTAGCCCAGTCTGTAGGAATTGCGTTGTATGAAATTACCACAGGCTTCAACAAGTTTCATAAGAAATAATATATTTACGCTGTGAAAGCACATGATTTTGCAAACGGAATATTAAGAGCTACAGGTATCATGGTTGGTATCTTACTCCTACTCTATTTATTATGGGAAATTCAATCGGTTATTGTTTATGTAGCCGTTGCCGGGGTCATCGCTCTGATTGGCAGACCCATCGTGATTTTTCTCAGGAATAAATTGAGACTTCCCAATCAGCTGGCGGTGATCACGGTGCTTATAATGGTTCTGGCTATATTCGTGGGAATTATTTTCGTTTTTGTTCCAATTGTCATTGAACAAAGTAAATATCTCGGCCAGATCGATATTGAAGCTTTTAAAAGCGATTTAAACGATCTTAATGAGCAAATTAACAATTACCTAGGTGTTGAAGAGATTAACATCATAGAAGGTCTAAAGCGAAGTGAATTTTTTAGCAATTTCGACCTTAGCCTCATCCCACAATTCTTGAACAATGTATTCGGGATTCTTGGTGCTACCCTCGTAGCCGTCTTTTCAATTCTCTTTATTTCTTTCTTCTTCCTTAAGGACAGTAAATTAATGCTGAACAGTATTCTGGTCTTCGCCAATCACGGAGAGGAACAAAAATTCCAAAGGGTTTTTAATAAGATCAAGGTGCTGCTTTCCAGATATTTCGTTGGTTTGACCCTGCAGGTATCTGTGCTATTTATTTTGTACGCCATTTTACTTTCTGTATTTGAAATTAATAACCCCATCGCTATTGCTTTTATTTGTGCTTTCCTGAACCTGGTTCCATATCTGGGACCGTTACTGGCCGGCATACTCATGGGATTATTTGTAATTTCAAGTTTTCTTGGTGCAGACTTCAGCAGTATAATTTTACCAAGGTTAATCTATGTGATGCTGGGTTATTCCATTTGTCAGTTAATTGACAACTTTATCAGCCAGCCAATGATCTTCGGGGCCAGTGTAAAATCACATCCTCTGGAAATATTCCTTATCATTCTCATCGCGGGATTATTATTTGGAATCTCCGGGATGGTGGTAGCGGTGCCTTTCTATACCGCTATCAAAGTAATCGCTAAAGAATCCTTAAGCGAATATAAGATCGTTAAGAGGCTAACCAGAGACTTATAGATTATGTTGAACAAGGCTATTCTTGAGCCTGAAGTTACCAGGTTTATAAAAGAAAATCTGAAAAAGGATCTGCCGGCTCTTATTCTAAAGGGAAGCCCGTTCGATAACCTGAGTATCCAGGAAATTGCCATTCAAATCAAGGGGTTAAAGGTAGCCGAAAAGAAATTCCCTGAATTTTTCCGGAATCCAGGCATTATTTACCCGGCGAAATTAAATCTTGAACAATCTTCTTCCCAGGTAAGTGCAAAGTACAAGGCATCTCTCTTAAAGGGCAATACAGGAATAGACCTTACCGGTGGGCTTGGGATAGATTCTTATTACCTATCCAGAAATTTTAATGAATTTATTTATTGTGAGCTAAATAAAGACCTTGCCGATGTCGCGGCACATAATTTTAGTGCTCTAAAGGCAGATAATATTACAGTAAAGACAGGTGACGGATTGCAGATATTAGAAAATACTGAATATAAATTCGACTGGGTTTTCGTGGATCCTGCACGCCGGGATGAAAAAGGCCAGAAAGTTTTTAAACTGGAAGATTGCGAGCCAAATATTCCGGAAAATCTGGATCTGATCCTTCAATGCACAAATAATATTATGATAAAAAGTTCTCCCGTTCTGGATATAAGTATGGGAATTAGAGAACTTAAATATGTTAAGGAAATACACATCGTTGCAGTAAGGAACGAGGTAAAAGAACTGCTATGGATTCTCGAAAAAGGATATTCAGCTAATCCAGTTATCAAAACCTTCAATTTTGAAAAGGATCATGAACAGGAGTTCATTCAGGATCCTGGCTTAAGAAGCCTGAACATAAAATATCAACAACCGCTGGAATATTTATATGAGCCTAATGCAGCCATTATGAAAAGTGGTTTATTTGAGCAGCTGGGCATCGAAACTCAGACCGTTAAGCTACATCAACATTCTCATCTTTTTACTTCAGAAAATTTAAAAAAGTTCCCCGGAAGAACTTTCAGAATAATTGATATTAAGGATTATAAGCCATCTGACCTAAAGCGATACTTTAAGTCGATAAAGGCGAATATAGCTACCAGGAATTTTCCGGAATCTGTAGAGAATCTTCGCAAACGGTTCAAAATTAAAGATGGCGGAGAAACTTATATATTCTTTACTACGAACAGCAATGAAGAAAAGATAGTCCTTATATGTGAAAAAATATCATCACCTTAGATCTTGAAAAATTTGCGGTTTACGGCTGCCGCGGGGTAATTTCATCCTGTTGATTTCCCGAAGGTCTTTTGTCTCAATTTGTGGGGTAACATTAATTCTGGAACGAAAAACATCTTTTAGTTCATCAATTTCATTGAAAGTTTCGGGAACAAAAATTTTCACTACATCGCGACCCAAATTATCCAGGCTGGCTTCAATAACGTAATTTTCCACTCCACTATATGCATTGAGCACTTCGATTAAATGTTGTGGATAAAGACTGGTTCCTTTCAATTTGATCTTTTGTTGTTTCCTCCCAATCACCGGTCCTAACCTGGGTGTATTTCTTTGGCAGAGGCAGGATTCATTGAAATAGGTCAACATATCGCCCGTAGCAAATCTTAATAATGGCATCGTTCTGGTGCCCAGTGGTGTAACTACTAATTCACCAATCTCACCAGTTTTCACCTGGTCTCCGCTTTCATTGAGAACTTCAGTATAGATGAGGTCGGTTGGAACATGGTTGCCAGCATGCTCAGGACATTCAGTAAAAGCCGTAGACATTTCTGTAGAGGCGTAGGTTGAAAACAATTCAATATCCCACAGTTTGGTGATTTTCTGCCCTAATGCATTTAAATTGAAATTTTCATCCCTTAAAGGTTCCCCTATACAGATCGCAGCTTTGATGGAGCTATTTCTATAATCAATTTGGTTCTCCAGGGCATACTGGATCATTTTCAGTAAAAATGAAGGTACCGCGACCAGGTAATCTGGCTTAAACCTTGAAATACTTTCCCACTGCAATTGGGGTAAACCACTCCCGGTCCTTATTATCCCTGCACCCAGTTTTCTTAAACCCAGAAAGTAGGCAACCCCGGCCATAAACCTGCGGTCCAGAGTAGTAGTGATTTGTACCTTATCACTCTTTTTAATCCCTATCAACTTAAAAGATCTATATTCATTTTCTGCGAGCCGGTCCAGGTCAGCATCATTTAATGCAAAACTTACAGGACTACCCAAAGTTCCCGAAGTTGTCACATAATCGATAATATCTTCTTCCGGCACCGCAATAAATTCTGAATTAAAGCGCTGCAGTTCTTCTTTTGAGGTTATTGGGAGTTTTTTTAGGTCATGAAATGAATTGACATCACTAACCTTAATAGACTTTTGTTCAAAAAGCTTTTTATAAAACGGTGATCTTTCTGCTATGTACTCCAATTGGGTCCTGAATAACTGCCACTGGATCTCCCTTATCTTATTGATATTTTCAAAAGAATAATTCTTCATTTTATAATTTTCGATAACTCTTTCTAATCATCTTATCCAGCATTAATTCATCAGGAATTGTGGTGATCTCTCTCCTTCTGGCTTGTTTAAAATGGATAACGGCATTTTTATAATCTTTTTTCTGGTAAAAGACCTTACCGGCTAAAAACCAGGCTTCCCAAAAATCCGGGTTCAATTCTACCAGCTTTTTAGCCTGGGCAATATCAACCACATTGTTTTCGGCAAATTTCCTTTTGATCACTTCTTCCAGCTTTCTGTATTCTTCATAATCCCGGAAAGTACTGGTTGATATAAAATTACTGGCTGGGATATTCTCTTCGGAAACCGAAACTGAGTGATCCACTGGTGCCGTGGTGAATTTTTTGAATGCTTTATCTAAATCGTAGGCCACAAATTCTCCCAGCTGGTAAGGATTTGAAGAAACCCAAACCTTTAATTCTTCAGGTTTGAAGATTATCCCATGATGTGCCAATAATTGGTTGATCGCTTTTTCATTTCCATAACCAATCTTAGCACCATCCATACCCTGCATATTTCTCAAAATATCAACTGCTTTTTCAGGATCAAGCTTTGAATTTTTATGCAGTAATTGCTGCATACGATCGTAGCGGTATTTGGAATGGCTTTCCTTTATTGTCTTTAAATTTCGGCGGTCTTCCAGATATGGCTTGCTTTGAAAATGATTACTGCATATTAGCTCATCTGAATTTGGTACTTCATAGACTCCAAAATTATCTGGAGACACCTCGATTAGAATTGCTTTTTTTTCATTTCCACTACCTACCATAATAGATTCAGAAACAAAAACCTCCCTTTTACGGGCAATTTCTATAGCTTCTGTAGTACTTGAAGCGTACTGCAGAATTTCGCGTGCTAAAAGGCTAACCGGCGTTTTTGCCATCAAAGGCATTTTTGATTTTCCAGCATTGATCGTAACGGTAATGCCCTGAACATTCATTCCGCTAACTGTACCAATCATTCCACCCCAGGTATACATCATGAATTTATGTCCCTTTTCAGGGTTAATAAAGGCAACGATTTTCTGTTCCCCGAATTCATCACCGGCATAAAAATCAAAATTTCTACCCAGTAACAATTCACCGTCGCTGGTCCTGGAATTCCAGGCCGCAAAAGAGGTACATCCAACCAGCATCAAATCCTGCAAGGCGTGCCCAATATCATGAGCGCCATGAAAATACAGCATGCGTACATACCCCGGAGCGAAATCATCATACTTTTTTAACCCATATCTTGAAACTCCAAAAATTTCCTGTTTATACTCTTCAGGAACATATAAATACATTTTCCTGTTAAACCATGAAACAACAGATTTAAGGAATCCACGATAGCTTTTTGAAGGAACCATTTCCTGAAGCTTATTCATAAATGCTACTTCCTGGTGGTGTATCAATTCACGGGTTAAACTTCCATTCGCAACCCCTCTTTCCAGCGCGTTTCCTTCCAGGTAGAGTTCCCAGATACCCTGTTCATTTTGAAAAAGTTGATTTTTCCCCAGGCTGTAATAGGTATCGCTGTGTTTAATCCTGGTAGTATCTATATGCTCAATTCCAGTTATATCAGGCCTTTGTTGTAAAGAAGTTTTTATCCCGCATGAGGAAAAAAACAGGATTAAAAGCAGGATGATAAGAGCTTGTTTTCTCATTAATCCAGTTTTTTTAGTACCATCATCTTATTTTGCCTGTAGATAATTTCAAAATTAAGATCTAGTAACCACCTGTAAGATACACTGGAATCTACTAAAATTACTTTCTCTCCATGTTTTTTAACCAACTCCTTCACCATATTTAAGTCCTCAGGGTTGTGATTTATAATATAGGTCTTTGCAACCGGGAGCTTATTCAATTCGTTATAGAAAGTAAGTTTGGAGTTTTTAGTCCTTGAGGTGCCTCGCGCTAATTCATAGTCCATATTATCTGTGGTATAAGCACTGATCTCTACATCTTTGATTTTATACGAAAGATATAATGCTAATAGTCCATAACCTGCGTTGATCACGGCCACACTTTCACCCTCTTCAATATACCGGCTTATTCTCACGTTCTTTTCACGATTATGCCTGAAACTTTTCTTCACTTCAGAATAAACCGACTTATACCGGTAATTATTCAGAACCGCCCTGGTTCTATATAATTTTTCACTTTCAGTATTTGTTATTCTACCTTTAAAATCTAATAATTCCTTGAAATGAAAAGGAACATTTCCCTCTTTTACTCTATTTATAATCAGCCGCCTAAAAATAGCTCTTTGGATCACAAAACTAACTGCGACTGCTGTAATCACGCCAATGATCGATACTATTGAGATTGACCTTAAAGCGGGATGCCCTGCAAATATTAAGGCTCCCATTCCCAGCAAGGTTGTAAGCACAGAAATAAGAATAGAACTTTGATAAGTCTTTAATTTAAATTCCCCTGTTTCATATTCATAAAGGCTGGCATTAGTAATAAATATGCTATAATCGAGGCCGAGACCAAAAATAAAAGTGGATATAATGATATTGAGAATATTGAACTCGATATTCAACATGGCCATGATGCCCAGAGCACAGATCCAGGTAACTGCGATTGGCAATAAGGTAAACAGACTTATTTCCAGGCTACGATAAGAAATTATCAATACAAGAAATACTGCGAGAATAGATGTCAGGATCAACTTATTGAAATCATCTTTAAGATTGCCTAAAAAGCTTTGATTCAAAGCTTTCCGGTCTAAAGCGAATACCCCCGGTATATTTACGAACTTCCCGGTAAACTCTTCAGCCTTGCTTTCTGGTAAATTTACCGTGCTGGTAACTGTGGCAAAGCCTTCACCTTCAGAAATGAAATCATTCAAATAAAAAGAACCTGCCTTCTTATAGTCATTAAGGCCAATCGTTTCAAAATCTTTGTCCAGGAGGTTATAAAATTCGCTAAAAGTTTCAGGTCTAAAACCATATTTGGACGAAATATCGATCAAAGATGCCTGTAAACTGTCCTTTTTGGGGGCTGTCCAGAAAGAATCCCAGTTTTCGATCTTATTGGTTTGTGTAGATGTTGAGGAGATCACACCACCAATGCTGCTAAAATTATTTATGATTCCTTCCTCTTTATAATCAAGAAGATCCCGGTATAATTTATTATTTTGTTGCAAAGCTTCGTCTACAGAATTTCCATAGGCCACCATATAAATGCTTTTGCCATCCCTGCCGGCCAGTTCTTCTATCCTGTTTTCCAGCTCCTTAACTTCTAAAGGCTGATAATTTATTTTATCCAGGTCACTATTAAATTGTACCTTATCAAAATAAAACAGAGAAATTATAAAAACTGCCAGGATCAAAAATAGCAATGGTTTAATTTTCGAATAATCTATAGCCGCTATTCTGTCTAAAAAAGTTTCCTTTTCAGCACCTTTTTCGGGTGGGTTGTAACTTAATGGAATGATAACAAGTGCAAAGACCGAGGACAATAGAACGCTCAATGCGGAAAATATTCCTAATTCATTAAGTGCTTCACTACCCACAAATATCAAACATAGAAAAGCCATCGCAGTGGTAACGCTACTCATCAACACCGGTTTTGTAATATCCCGAAACAAATCTTCCACATTCCGGTTATTCCTGTAATGAGTCAGGATATGTAAAGCGTAATCCAAGGTTACTCCAAGTAAAATTGCACCTATACCTAAAGATATCGCTGAAACGCTACCCCTAATAACGCTTAAAATTGCCAGGGCAGTAATTCCGGAAAGCAGACTTGGCAGAAATAAGAGCAGCGGAACATATATTTTTCTGTAAAAGAATATCAACAGCAATAGTAACAGACTTAGTGCAATACCCATGGTCAAACGAATATCCTTTTTGATCCTGTTTGCATTCGCCAGGGAATAGAGCACACCACCAAAATAACTACCTTCTACTTCGCTAAATTTCTTATTCAGAGCGGCAATTGTATTGTCGAGGTTATTAATAAAAACCTCATTTTTAGCGGTTTCAGAAGCCGGGTAAGCCGGATCTAGGAATAAAATAATATTCTTCTGGTCCCTGGTAATGAGATAATTTTTATAAATACTGAAGTTATCACCAACCTGTAATTCCTGAAGCCTGGCCAGACCAAGATTGGCAAATCCCAAAGGATCCTTTAAAATATAATCCTTGGTAACGAAACCTGTGGGTGACATAAGTTGTCTGTAGGCCGAACCAAGCCGGCTACTTATACTATCCTCTTTGAGTCTGTTTGTAATTAGATCATAATTTTCCTGTTCCAGGAATAATGGCAGATTATTGTATACAAAATTATAAACCTGCCTTATATCTTTCTCAGGCACCTTACCTTTTACTTCCAGGATTACATCTGAAAAATCCTGATCTAATATTTGAGTAAATTCATTGGCATATGCAACCAGAAGATCAGGGGATTGCATTTCCTGCCCCGCCGAAATACTAACTATAATTTTATCTGAGAAATCGGTTTCTTCGAGAATCCGTTTTATTAGCTGTTGCTTCTCACCAGCAGGAATAAGCTTGGTTATATCTTCTTCCAATTCTATATTCCAGGCCAGAAAAGAAACAATTATGGTGTAGGCCAAAACCAAAAAAAGACCTGCGATTTTATGGTTTTTCAGGTAAGTATGAATATTATGGAAAAAATTCTGCATTAAGGTTTCACGACCTGCTTTGGGTTAAAGACCGAAAATAAAAAATAAAAAACAATCCACAGACATCCTGCCATGACAATAGCTAGGGCAAAACTGCCCAGGACATACTGTCCTAAACTTGTAAAGAGGTCGGCTCCAGATTCAAACTTTTGAAGTTTCAACTTCCAGTCAAAACCTTTACCAGTAAGAAATGAACCAAATTGATAACTGGCGTATATGATAAAGGGAATAAAAGGTGGTATGCTTATATTACTAAATAAAAAGGCTATAACCTTATTTAAATTTAAAACCGCCGCCAGGGTAAATACCAGGAGGGTATGAATTCCCCAAAATGGAGAAATTCCAACAAAAACTCCCAGGGCTATTGCTGCTGCTTTTTTATGGGGAGGTTCATTGCTCTTAATTATATCCTCCTCCCAGAATTTCTTAAAGCCTTTTTTCTTGAAATCCTGATATTTATTCTTTGGATGTATGTAAAAAAAGCTTACCAGAACAAACCACATATAAAGCAATACAATTCTAACAATATCTTGGAATGGTCTAAAGTGAGTAACTCGTTCATCTTCCTGATAAAGTACCTTTACCGGTATATTTCTCACTTCTACCTTTTTCCAGGCTGCTTTTACCAGAACCTCTATCTCAAATTCAAATTTCCAGGTTAAAAGCTTTAGGGAATTAACAATTTTTACAGGGTAAAGCCTGTAGCCACTCTGGGTATCATGCAATTCTATACCAGTTACCACCAGAAACCAGAAATTTGAAAATCTATTTCCCTTACTGCTTTTACCAGGAATTCCATCCCGGCCCATATTCCGGTCTCCTACTAAAAGTAATTCCGGGTCGCTTTCTTTTCTTTTTTCTAATTCTGTAAGAAATACATCAAGATCATCGGGATAATGCTGCCCGTCTGAATCTATTGTAATGGCATAATCATAACCCAGGTCTTCTGCCAATTTAAAACCGGTTTTCAGGGCGATCCCCTTTCCCTTATTTTCCGAATGTTTTTTTTGCTGAATTTCAGGATGCTTTTCAAGAATTTGGCCGGTAGCATCGGTGGAGCCGTCATTGATGATAATGATCTGGTTAGTATAAAGCTTTAGATCTGCCAAAAAGTTTTCCAGTGAATGTGCATTATTATATGTAGGCACGATCACACAGCAATTCAGATCTTTAAATCTTTGTTGAAAAACAGGTTCTTTTATCACTCTCTGATCTTTTATAAGAAAATCATTCCAGGACTCGATAATCATCCTGCCTTGTAAAGGCAATTAAGTTTTAATACTGTACCATCACTATTTCGGGCAGAACCTTTCAGCTTTATAAATTCACCTACCTCAGTTATATCTGATTCCAGAATTAATTCCCTGTTGACGGTAGGATCAAAAACAGCGGTAAATTTCACATTATCTGCCCTAACCAATTGAAGTTTTTTAGCAAAGATCCTTTCAGCTTCTTCCTTGAACAATTGCATAAGTACCACACCAGGTGTAACCGGTCTTCCGGGGAAATGACCTTTATAAATTTCATGATCTTTATTGATCTGCAGTTTAGTTATTGCAGAATCTCCGGATACTGAAGTATGGGTAACTTCATAAAAGTCTTCTAAAATCATGTGTTAAATTTAGAAAGACCAAGATACTTTAGTTTTGAAAAACTGAGGGAGGAATAGGTTGATTAATTTTAATATTCTTCATGCTTATTTCTGTAAAATCCCCAGAGGGATCTATAAGTTTCACAGAGCGAATAAGGTGATCTGTATTAAAATTGATCCAAATCTCGCTAAACATATTTTTTAGATTAGGATCCCGAGGGATAATAATAGCTCTAACCCCATTTTCTGCATAATGATAATTAATTTCAAAATCCTTCTCAGCTTTCAAGATCTGCCCGTTCATAGAGCCGGCGACCATCTCGCCCATCTTATCAAACAACTTGTTGGAAGCAAGATCCACCTCAGATAAATGTCCTTCTTCTACAATGAAAAGTTTTGACTCCTTAAAAAGCAATTGATACTGATAAGGGCTTAAGTATTCCCACTTGAGAGTATTTGGGGACTGGTAATAGACTTTCCCGCGACTTTCGGGGTTTCCCTCCATCATTTTCATATGCCTTTTCTGAGAAAAATCGGCGGAAAAGCTTTTTATATCATTGGACTTTTCAATAACATTTGCCTTAAACGCCTGTTTTTCTGAAGAACTCAAGTCACTGGTCTGGGCATAGAAACTGAAGCCACAAAGCAGTATTAAAAAATTAATTATACGCATGAATATCAAATAATATATCGGGCCTTACGGTTCTGAAATTTTGTTGCTCTAAGATTACCAATAACTGTTCCAGTATATCTGAAGTTTTAGGCATATTATCATGAAGAAGAATCAGGTCACCTTTTTTAAGATTTCTGGTGATTCTATGGATGATCTTTTCAGGGGATTTTGTAATCGCGTCGTATGGCCTTACATTCCATCCTACTACCCTATGCCCGGTAGTTTTCAAAGCTTTTGCAGTTTTCGGGTTAATGATTCCAAAGGGCGGTCTGAAGAGATTCAATTTAATGCCGGCAGTTTTTTCAGCGATCTTATTGCACTTTTCAATTTCTTCAACAATTCTTTTCGTGCTTAAAAAACCCATTCTTCTTGTATGAGAATATGTATGGTTACCCACAATATGACCCCTATTTATGATCTCCTGAAATATTTCCGGATATTTTTCAATATTCGAACCTATACAGAAGAAAGCCGCTTTCGCATTATGTTTATCCAGAATATCCAGAATTTTAATGGTGTTTTCCACAGGGCCGTCGTCGAAACTAAGGGCCACTGCATTTACTGGAAAATCAGGGTTTTGATTATAGGCCTGCACAAAGAAATTTAAGCCCACGTTCGAGGAAAGAACCAGCATTAGCAACAGGTACATCATTCCTATCACCGGAACAGGCCAGATTGGCCAAATCTCCAGATAGAATAGAATTCCCGCAACTATGATCGCAAGAAAAAATAAAATTTTGATCGTTCTATGACTCAAATGCTTCGTAAAAGAGTTAATCCGTGATTTCTACCCAGATATTGATTATAGATCAATATAAAACCGGGTTTTGTGCAATTTATAGTATTCAGTTTAAAAATTTCAGGAACAGTTTGCTCTTTCAGGATTTTTGAAGCCAGCCAGAAGGCATAAGAGGACACAGCATTATTCTCACCAACAAGATGTTTAAAGCCTATCTGGCATATATCTGAAAATAAACCTTTCTGGATTTTATCATAGTAAAGATCAAAGCGCAAATCTCCATTTTTACCCAGTATGACGGCATCAATTTCTGAAACAGTCAATCCATTTCTATTTAAAAAGCTAAGTACACTGGAGTTTAAGTCTGAAATATCTATGGCATTAAAGATCTCTACATCCAGCATTTCAGCGTAAGATTTGGGAGTTTTATGTTTACCCAAAATAAAAAATGCCGCAGCTTCTGAAATGATCGTACCGGTGGTTTTTGATCTAAAAAGATGAAGATTATTGATTTTCTCTTCTTTTATCTGCCCGTCAAGTTTCTGAAAACCCGTTATTTCTTTTGAAGTCTCATCAACTCCCCCAACTAAAATATTATTGAAATCCTCATCAGTGATTTGAAGCATAGCATCCAGCAAGGCGCTTTCAAAAGAAACCGAATTCTGAGTAAAGGTCATATTGGGGCCATTACAATTAAGATCCAGGGCGATCTGGCCTGCGACCGTATTATGTGTAGACTGGATAAATGAAGTTGGACTCAAGAGTCCTTCTTCAGAAACCAGCATGTTTTCCATGAATTTCTCGGTATCCTGCATGCACCCCTGTCCTGTCCCTACCAGAATTGCATCAGGTTTATCGCTTTCAGCTTCAAGTAATGCCCGCTTTGAACAAAACAGGGCCATTTTTACGCCCTGTGACATTCTTCTAAGCGTCATTGGTTTGATTATAGATTTATAATCCTGATCTAATGCCGGTAATATATTCTCGTTAAAAGTTTCAGGCAGACCGGTATTGAAAATGTTCTCCGGTTGTGGAGATATACTGGCCATTCCGTTCACAAATAACCTAGTCATTTTTTCTGAAGATTAAGGAGGTACAGTTTCCGCCGAAACCAAACGAATTAGATAGAACAGTATCTACTTTTTGTTTTCGCAAAACCTGTACAGGCTTTAAACCGGTCTCCAGCATGTGATTTTGGAAATTAAGGTTAGGATAGATCTCATCATTCTGCAGGCTCAATAAACTGAAAATTGCTTCTATAGCCCCTGCTGCTCCAAGGGTATGACCCGTAAAACCTTTGGTAGAACTGAAAGGCGGAACATTATCACCAAAAATTCTGGTAAGGGCAACGCTTTCTGAAAGGTCATTATTATTTGTCCCGGTACCATGCGCATTAACATAACTAATATCAGAAGGAGATAGATCTGCCTTCTTCAAGGCTGCCATAATAACCCTGTAAGCACCTTCACCATTTTCTGAGGACGCAGTCTGGTGATATGCATCGTTGGCATTCCCATAACCGCATATCCTCCCCATAATTTTTTTTCCGTTCAGACAGTCATCGGCTTCAAGAAGTAGATATCCGGCAGCTTCCCCTAGATTCAAGCCGTCACGATCATCATCAAAAGGCCTGTTTTTAGTTTGGGACAGGATTTTTAAGGAATGAAAACCATTCAAAGTGAATCTGGTAAGGCAGTCACTACCTCCAACAATCACTCTCTTCAATTTCCCCGAGGCAATCAACCTGGCCCCCATCATTATAGCATTGGCAGAAGATGAACATGCAGTACTAAGGGTAGTTACTTTCCCGCCCAGGCCAAAATAAGCTGCTACATTTTCAGTAGTAAAGCCCGGATGCTGCGCCTGAATATATTTTCGCACTTCTTTTTTCTCCTGAAAGTCGAAGTAATGTTCTTCGGTTTTATCCATCCCGCCTATACTGGTGCCGGAGATCAAAGCCGTATCTTCAGGAAAATGGATGAAATTCGATTTCCTTAATAATTCATTTATGGCGAAAACTGCTAAAAGTGCTGCCCTTGTATAATTATTGTCCGGAGGCAGGTTTAAGATTTCAGAAAGATCTGAATTCGTCATTTTAATTTCACCAACCGGAGTATTCTTATGCCTGGTTATAAGAATTTCAGGCTTCGAAATGCCATCTTTCGCATTCTGAAGTGAAAACAGGGTGTCGTCCAGATTTCTGCCTATTGAAGAAATTATACCCATTCCGGTAACGGCTACACCCTTCATAATTTACCTGGTACGGTTTTTTTCGATATAATCGGCCATAGTATTAATAGAATTAAAAATCTGCTTGCCCTGGTTAGGATCTGTGAGCTTTATCCCATAATCCTTTTCCAGTAGCACGATTAGTTCAAGAGCATCAATGCTATCAAGCCCAAGACCATCTCCAAAAAGCTGTTCGTCATTCTCAATTTCGTTTACCTCCATATCCTCGAGGTTGAGTTGTTCGATTATACTACGTTTTAGTTCGGTGTGCAGATCACTCATGTGTAGGCAGGTATATATTTTTAAGCTCCTCTTCGTTAAGATAGGTTTTGCCACTACGGGCAATTTCCCACAAAAATACATCATAATCATTATTCTGCAAGTCTACCCAACCACAAAGGACATTATCTGTCTTGCCCTGATTGAATAGGCTTTTAGAATACTCTAAAAATAAGGAGGAATCAAATTTTTCTGAAATAAAGAAAATATTCTCAGACCTTAACTGATGTCTGATGCTTATTTCTCCCAACATGATATTTGGAAGGGTGTAGACAAAAAGTGAAGGTGACGGGAATTCTTCCATAGTTTCAGAGTAATATCGATCTGTTTCCAGGCAGGAAGCGGCGTTGCCAAAAACAAGTGCCGTTTCTTTATTTTCAATGTTACCCCCAAATAAAATCTCTGTACCTATAAATCCAAGTTTAGAGAGATCATCCATTTTAAAATATTTGGAATATCTTATTTTTTCGCTTTTATAAAGGTTTTTCAGAAATATTGAAATATCGGGTGACTTGGTATCCTCATAATAAAGCCGACCATTTTGATAGACCTTCGCGTCTCTTATTAATACTGAATTTTTAATATACAGAACCTCGCTCATAAACTTTGTTTTTGTAATAGCATGGCGAGGTTGCAACCACCAAAGCCGGATGCTGTTTTTAGAGCCGTACGCAATTCTTTTCTTTTGTGTTCCCTTATGATGTTTAAATTAACAGATACGCCAGATTCGGTGAAATTATGAGAAGCTAAAAGTTCATTATTAAGTAAGCATTTTTTGGTTAGGATTGTTTCCAGCAATGCTGAAGCTCCCAGCGTATGACCGTAATATCCTTTAAAACTATTCACAGGCACATAATTTAATTCTGCCCGGTTGAAGGAAATGGATTCCATTTCATCATTAAAGTTTGTAGCTGTTCCGTGGGCAGAGATATAATCGACCTTGGACGGATCAACACCGGAGTTATTAAATAGCCTTGAAATACTTTGATACAATCCTTCTCCTGTTCTGCTAGGCCCGGAAATATGATTGGCATCGTTTGCAGTTACAGCATCAATATAATGCACGCTTTCCCCAACAGCAGATTGTTCCTGGTCTATAAAAATTGCCGCTGCTGCCTCTCCCAGGCTAACTCCTTCTCTATCGTTAGAAAAAGGACGGCAAGGTTTTGAACTTATGGCCTGGAAAGATTGAAATCCTGACAATACAAAATCTGAAACCAGGTCGCCCCCAGCCACTACCGCATTTTTAAATCTTCCAGATTCGATAAAATCATTTGCGGTCTTTATCGCTAATGCTCCTGAAATACAGGCATTCGAAACCACAACCGGCTTTTGCTTTAATTCAAAAAAATCGGCAATGACCTGAGCCATTTTCCAGAGATATATCCTATCGGCACTAAAGTCATTATTATTGAGCAGATCAATATTTCCTTTGGTTGTAGATAAAACCAAACCCGAAGATCTGGTAGAAAAATTCTGGCTAGGGTCAATAACCTGTTTGATGGCCAGAATTATTAATTTTTCAAGTTTTGTATATTTTCCAGGATTACCAATCCTGCTGAATTTGGAATTTATCCAATCAAGGTCGATGAGCCCCGCATAATACCCTTCTTTAAAATACCTGGAATTACGGTGCAATTTCAGGGCTGTTTCAGAGTTTCGTATGGATGTAAGATTCTCTGAGGTAGTAAAACCCAAAGGTGAAATAATTGCGTCATTTAGTAGGTAATTTCTGTTCATCAGATCAATCCCATTTTCTTTTTCCAATCTAAGAAAAATGGCGGATTGTAAAGTACTAATTCAGCATTTCCATCTATAAACACCTGGGTTGTTTCTCCAGTACAGATCAGTTTATCAGAACAAAATATCCTGTATGAAAAAATAAGCTTGGCAGCTTCTGAATTAATATATCGTGTTTCGACCACGATTTCATCTCCATACTTTAAAGGTAGTTTATGCTCGCATTTAGATTTTACAATGGGAGTTGCATACCCGTTCTTCTTTGCTTCTAAATAGGAAATACCATGTTGCGAACAAAAGTGCTCTCTTCCTTCCTCGAAATACTTATAATAATTTCCATGCCATACAATCTGCAAAGGATCGCACTCATGGAAACGAACCCGAAGCGGGGTAGAAACAGATAGTTTTAAGGAATTCATTCTACCGTAACGGTTTTCATTTCTGAAGTTGCGATGATCTCTCCCCTTTCATTTTCGGTTCTTGCAGATACAGAGGTAACATTCATGATCTCATGGAGAATCTCCACGTAGGTTTTAAGCTTTTCTCCAATTTTTGGCAATCCAAAAATCTCCACGGTTTTAATTATTCCTATATAACCTGTCTTCGGTTTATTTCCACTCAATGAACCCTGATATCCCCGGTGGAGCGACATACTTTGAGCCATATGCTCGATGATGCCACTTTCCGCAAGTTTGTTATCCTCTAAAAGCACATTAGTTTGAGGTACCGTAAACCCCGTTACACCTGTCAATGCGGTGTATTCATACAGGGTATCCACGAAAACAAAAGGCTCTTTCTGAGGAATTAGCTTTCTTATCTTTTCTGTAGAAGTAATTGGGTGATAGAGAAGGTTTTCTGCCATATTAACTAAAGTCGTTCCAGTAATCGTAATAATTATACCATTGGTGAGGATATTTTTTCACCATATTTTCAAGGTCCTCAAGATAATATTTTAATACTTCCTGAGCAGTAAATTCTACCGGTTTATATGGCCTTGCGTAGAAATGATAATGAAAATTTTTCTCTCTCATCAAATGTACAAACAAGACCGGGATCTTATTTCTGGCCGCGAGTTTGAATGGTCCCTGTGGAAATTTTACTTCCTCCCCAAGAAATTCTGCCCGGTAAGTTTTGGAGTGTTCGAGAAATCTGTCTGCCGCAAAAACAAGCATTTCATTTTTAGATAATGCCTCCTTCATTTCAAACACATGGCTAAGATCTTCTTTTAATACAATGATCTTTACCTCTGATTTTCCTTCTACAGACTGCAGGTAATTTTTGATCTGCCGGTGCTCAAAATCGGTGATTACAAGGTTTACTACAGCTTTAGAATGTCGCTCTTCAAAAAAATGTTTAGCCAGGTTAAAATTCCCGATATGAGCGGTCAATAATATCCCGCCTTTATTTTGCTGAAGTAAATTTTCAATATGCTCAACTCCGTCGAATTCAAAGGTGAATTTATGCTTCAATCCATTGGTAATAGCGATCCTGTCGAGCTGTATCCTACCGAAGGTGAAATAACTACGGTAGACATTTAAAGCAGCGCTTATTCGGGAATAGCCCAGTCTTTTTCTAAAAAGATAATAAGTGCTTTTAGTAGAAGTAAAAGAAAAAAATATAAAATAAAGGGCAACGAAAAGAAGAACAAAATAAGCCGTATAGAGCCCGGTTTTTTTGATGATCTGTACATAGATTTTAAAACCTAACAGAGTGCCCCGTGATTTGCCTTTCCAGGTCGCCATGCTTTTAAGAGTATAAGCCACCGTTAATATTAATCACCTCACCGGTGATATAGGAAGACTTATCAGATGCTAAAAAACTTACGAGATCTGCAACCTCATCGACATCACCAAAACGGTTAACCGGGATGTGCTTTTTAAGTCCATCCTCGTCAAAATCAATGGTCATATCAGACTTGATAAATCCCGGTGCGACAGCATTCACGGTAACCTTTCTTTTACCAATTTCCTGTGCGAGGGCCTTGGTAGCAGAGATCATTGCTCCCTTGGCTGCAGAGTAGTTCACCTGACCGGGATTTCCTTTTAATCCGGAAAGGGAGACCATATTGATGATCCTGCCATACCTGCTCCTCAGCATGTCTTTTAAAACTGCCTGGGTAACATTATAAAAACCTCGAACGCTAGTATCCATGACTGTGTCCCAGGCCTCCGTATTCGTCCAGATAAAAAGTCCGTCTTTAGTAATACCGGCATTATTCACCAATATTTCAATTTTGTCTTCTGGATGACTGGCTTTCCATGTGGCAATTGCCGATTGAACAGCTGCATCATCTGAAACATTAAATTTCAACAAATCACACTGAACGCCATATTTCTCTATCTCTTGCTTTGTTAATTCTGCCGCTTCTGTATTGGAATGATAGTTAAGTAAAATATTATAGTTCAGGTCTGCAGCAAGTTTCAGGCAAACTGCCTTCCCTATTCCTCGTGAACCTCCTGTAATTAAAGCATATTTCATTCTTAGTAAGCTTCTCTATTTCTTATGAATTCTTTGAGCTCCTTTAACTCTTTATATAAAGTACGATCCTTCCCGATAGCCGGCATTATTTTCCTTAGATCGTCTAGCCTGGCCTTAGTGGCAGACGAAAGTTTTTCATCAAAATCAAAACAATACAAGGCTTGAATAATGGTAGCTAATTCTGTAGCCAGAATTTCAAAAGTATTGTTTATCACTTTGCGCGTCATATGGGCAGAATTAGCTCCCATGCTTACAATATCCTGGTTATCATTGTTATTTGGAATACTATGAACATACATGGAATTGGAGAGCATTTGATTTTCCGCAGTAGTTGAAACAGCGGTGAATTGTGCGCCCTGCATTCCAAAGTTCAAACCGGGTTTCCCAAGATTTACAAAGGGTGGAAGAATTTCATTCAGTTTAGCATTCAATAAATAGTTTAGTTGCCTTTCAGCCAACATAGAGGTTTTGGTGATAGCTAAACGAAGTTTATCCATTTCCAGTGAAATATAATCACCATGGAAATTTCCGCCATGATACACATGTTCTGTATCTACATCTATAATAGGATTGTCGTTGGCAGAATTTACCTCTTCGATCAAAATTTTTAAAGCATTATCTACAGTATCTGAAACAGGTCCCAGTATCTGTGGAACACACCTTAAGCTATAATATTCCTGTACTTTTTCTTTAAAAAATGTATTCTTATCTGCTCCGTCGCTGTAAAGATGATCATTCCTGTCCCTGGTAAGTCCTGAATCTGATAGATGAGCACGCATTTGTCTGGCAATTTTCTGTTGACCACGATGCATTTTGGAAGAGTTCAATTCCTCAGAAAGATGATCATCATAAGCCTGTACTATTTCATTGATAACAGAACTACAGAATACCGACCAGTTTAATAATCTCTTTGAATAAATGAGATTTACGATACCAATACCTGTCATAGCCGATGTACCATTCATCACCGCCAGACCTTCTCTTATCTTTATCTCTGCAGGCTTTATATTTATTTCTTTGAAAACAGAATGAGTTGATCTTCTCTTCCCATTATATAATACTTCACCCTCGCCGATAAGTACCAATGCCAGATGAGCCAGCTGAACAAGGTCTCCGGAAGCACCTACACCGCCGTGTTCATAAATAACCGGAGTTATTTCATTGTTAATCATATAACTTAAAACATCTGCGACAGATCTGTGAATACCAGATTTTCCCAGGCATAAAGTATTTAATCGCGCCAGCATTAATGCTTTTACATCGATTGAATTCATCAATTCTCCGGCACCGGCAGCGTGACTTCTAATAAGGTTTAATTGAAGTTCAATCTTGTCTTCATCATTTATCTTATACTGGGCCATGGGGCCAAAACCGGTATTTACACCGTAAATGATTTTATTGAGGGAGAATTCTTTTAGAAATTCGAAACTTTTTTCAAGTCGGTTTTTAGACTTTTCACCCAGCACCACTTTCTCATTATTAAATAGTACTTGGTAGAAATCTTCAAAATTAAGGGCACTGTCTAAATTCAGCATATACCGTTTCTGCTAGTAAATATAGGTTTGAAAATGCTTTGCAAGCATAGACAAATGTAGCATAATTAATAGAAAACTATGCCTCCAGCCCGTTTTGAAAATATCATTTTGATTCCGGTACTAAGCAATACAATTAGCCAACTCAAATTTGCTCCCACTGGAAATATTATAAGAAATGACATTTGAATTATTTTATTCAATCAATCCTTAGCGAATAGTTCTGCCCAAACATAATGAAACTTAATTTTTTAAATCAGTTTACCGTTCAATCCAGGCATTCTATTTAAGTTTGTGATAACCTCAAATGCATCAAATGAAAAAGGATTATCGGGATATTGTAATTATAGGTGCCGGTCCTTCCGGTAGTGTTGCCGCAGGATATCTGCAGCAGCAAGATGCTTCTGTTTTGATTCTCGAAAACAAAAAGTTTCCCAGGTTTTCGATTGGCGAGAGCCTCATTCCAAGATGCATGGATAATTTTGAGGAAGCCGGTTTTTTGAATACTCTTAAATCTCAGGGTTATCAGAAAAAGTATGGCGCCAGATTTATAAAGCAGAATGAAATTGCTTCTTTTGATTTTAGCAAGAAATACGGTGAGGGATGGAATTGGACCTGGCAGGTACCCCGTGCTGAATTTGATAAATCTCTTACAGATGACCTGGCTGCCAGGGGTGTGGAAATTCGCTTCGAAACTAAAGTTGAGTCGGTAATTTACATTGATGGAATTTGGAAAATAGAAACAGTAGATATTGAAGGTAAAAAGAATGAAGTATCCTGTAAATTCATAATAGATTCAAGCGGAAACGGGCGAGTCCTGGCAAAACATCTGGATCTTGAAGCTCCACCAAAAATATATGATCACTCTTCTATTTTCACACATATAAAAGAAACTTCCAGGCCAAAAGGTTTTGAGGGGGAACAAATCAGTTTCGAGATTATAAATCGTGAAACCTGGTTTTGGTATATTCCTTTTTCAAATGGTATATCAAGCTTAGGCTTTGTAGGCCCAGATTCATGGTTTGATCAATTTAGTACTGATAATTCTCAGGCTTTCCTGGAAATGCTGAAGCAAACCGAATTTTACCAGGGCAGGTTTGATGACTATCCACATAAATTTGTTCCCGGAAAAATTAAAAATATATCTAAAAATGTTAAGTATAAGTATGGTAAAGGGTTTGCCTTAACCGGGAATTCTGCTGAATTTTTAGATCCGGTCTTTTCAAGCGGGGTGGCTTTTGCCACAGAATCTGGTTTACTGGCAGCAAAGCTTGCCTGGAGGGAAATTAATGGTGAAACTATTGATTGGGAGAATAATTATGCGAAATATATACAGCGGGGTGTTGATGTTTTTTCTACTTATGTGAAAGAATGGTACTCTGGTAAATTACAGGATATATTTTTTCATCCAGAACCAAACCCTATGGTGCGTGAGCAGATCTGTGCCGTACTCGCCGGGTATGTCTGGAACAGGAAGAATCCATTTGTTCGCAACCATGCCAGGGCGGTCAAAAATCTTTACAAAATAATTCACGAGGTTAAAATAAACTAATTATTACAAAACAGGATAGATTGGTAAATAAATCATTTAATCCCATCTTGGCTTAGCTAAAAACGATTTTTTGATTAAAATTAGGCGTAATCTATTTTACTGAGGTTAAGTTCATTGAAAACAGATTCAGTTTTTATTGCGAAAAGAATAGCAAAAAAGGTCCAAAAGGCTTGGATGGTTTGTAAGTAAAAGTTACATTTGCAACCGCAAAAATACTTGCGATGTTCTTAAAAAACGGAGAGGTGGCAGAGTGGTAATGCAGCAGCCTGCTAAGCTGTCATCCTTCTTGGATGCCCGGGTTCGAATCCCGGTCTCTCCGCAAAGTTTTTAGTCTGTGGGTTTTATTCTCTCTTTCAGCCAGAAAGATCAGGATAAATCCCCTCCGCTTCCCGGCTGCTTTTTAAAAGCAATTTGGATCGGACATGGCTAAAAATAATTTTTTCGGGGTGTAGCGTAGCCCGGTTATCGCGCCTGCTTTGGGAGCAGGAGGCCGCAGGTTCGAATCCTGCCACCCCGACCATATAAATCCAATCACACAACGTGGTTGGATTTTTTTTTGGAGAAAATCGATGTTTTATTCTGATGGGACACAAACAAAATAGACAGATGGCAACGCCCGATTGGATTTTATTGAGAAACAACCCCAAACTCAGGATCACCGACCAAAAGGAGGTAATCACGCCAACCCTACAAAAGCCTTGCATTATTTCATTTGAGGTTTTTTATTTCTAAAAAAAATGTGCAGGTTCTCCCGATGCTTCGGGACTGCCACCCCGACCATAAAAATCCAATCAGACAACGTGGTTGGATTTTTTTTTGGAGAAAATCGATGTTTTATTCTGATGGGACACAAACAAAATAGACAGATGGTAACGGCCGATTGGATTTTAATGAGGAACAATCCTTATCTCAGGACCACCGATCAAAAGGAGGTAATCATGCCAACCCTACAAAAGCCTTACATTTTTTCATGTTAGGCTTTTTTAATGTCCTATACTGAAAATCATAAACGACAGTAGCTATAGTCATCCTCTGTTCTTCGTAATTTCTCCCCGCTTCAGATTATTGATTTATTCTTCTTAAGTGTAAGTTCATAACGCTTCTAATTAATAGGATTTTTTACCTCATTAACTTCATTATTAACCCAATTAAATATAATAGTAGTCTTTTTGACTAGTACGGTTTCCAAATCATTTTCAAACCAATCTTTTTATATATATTTCCGACTTATATCCTCTTTGTAAATACAGCAGTTAGATCGAAGCTGGAGGAAAAGCCGTAAATTTGAACACTAAACTATCTGCTATGTCTACACCAAACAACCAGGAGGTTCTTAAGCGTAATAATGTATCTGTAAAAGGTAAAGGTAATCGACCAATAATTTTCGCCCATGGATATGGTTGCGATCAGAATATGTGGAGATATGTTTTTCCAGCGTTTCTGGATGATTATAAGGTGATTCTATTTGATCATGTGGGTGCAGGTAACTCTGAAGAGTCTTATTACAATAAAGAAAAATATGATAGTTTACAGGGCTATGCAGATGATATTCTTGAAATATGCCATGCCCTGGATTTAAAGGATGTAATCCTAGTAGGCCATTCGGTTAGTGCTATGATCGCGGTACTTGCGGCCAACTCTAATCCCGCTATATTTTCCAATATCATTATGGTTGGGCCCTCTCCATGTTATATAAATAATAATGGCTATAAAGGCGGTTTTGAGCAGGAAGATATTGAGCAACTAATAGAAGCTCTTGAAAGTAATTACCTTGGCTGGGCATCGCAAATGGCACCGGTAATTATGGGAAATGAAGAGAAACCAGAGTTAGGTGAGGAACTAACCAACAGCTTTTGCCGCACTAATCCTGAAATCGCAAAACATTTTGCGAGGGTAACGTTTTATGGTGATAACCGGGATGATTTAAAAAAATTGAAAACTCCTACGCTCATCATTCAGTGCCAGCAAGATGTTATCGCACCCCTGGAAGTAGGTGAATACGTTTACAATAATACTGAGAACAGTAGTTTTAGAATAATAAATGCCACCGGGCATTGTCCCAATCTGAGCGCTCCAGAGGCTACCATAGAGGCGATCAAGACTTATTTAGAGGAGGCTGATTAATGGAGAATATAGAAAAAAATAGCAATTTAAAAGTACATGAATCTGCAGAGGAGTTGTACCATGAAGCTCCCTGCGGTTATATATCATTCACGAATACGGGAATTATATACAACTTAAATGCTACTCTTTTAAACTGGCTTGGTTACAAACGCGAAGAAATCATAGATGTGGTAAAAGTTCAGGATCTTTTTACAATTGGCGGAAAAATCTTTTTTGAAACACACTTTTTCCCATTAATTAGAATTCAGGGTTTCGCTAATGAGATCAATTTTGAGATCAGAAAGAAAGACAGGACTACATTTCCAGCCCTCATCAATGTTAAAGAAATTAAAGGTAGTACGATAGAAAACAATATATATCTGGCCACCATATTTGATATTGCAGACAGGAAGAAATATGAACAGGAGTTACTAAAATCTAAACAAAGAGCAGAAAAAGCTACCAGGGCTAAGGCAGATTTTCTGGCTACTATAAGTCATGAGATCAGGACTCCATTAAATGCCATATTAGGAATAGGAAATTTATTAAGTAATACTTCCCTTAATGCCAGGCAGCGTGAATACACAGAAATCTTAAAAATTTCATCAGGGAATCTCTTAAGCCTTGTTAATAACCTGTTAGACCTTAGTAAGCTCGAGGCGCAACAAATGAAGTTGGAGAAAAAGTCCTTTTCCATACAAACTCTTATTGATAGTCTGATTCATACTTTTGAATTAAAATGTAAGGAAAAAGGGGTTGAGCTTTCTGCAGAACTGGACAGCGATATCCCAGACTATGTTACCGGTGATCCAATAAAATTGAATCAGGTACTTACCAATCTCATTGGCAATGCCATTAAGTTTACCAGTGAAGGTTATATCAGACTTGTTGTCCATTTAATGGAAATTGATAGTAATTATATCGATCTTGAATTTCGGGTCATCGACACAGGCATTGGAATTCCTAAAGATAAATTAGACACTATTTTTCAGGAATTTTCCCAGGCCAGCTATGATACAAATCTGGAAATTGGAGGAACCGGTTTAGGTTTAAGTATAAGCCAGAAACTTCTGGAGCTCCATGATAGTAAGATTAGTGTTAAAAGTCAAACCGGGATAGGTTCAGAATTTAGTTTTCAAATTCAATATAAGGTCTATGATTCTGCCAATGCTAAAGCCAGACAAATATTTGAACATTTAGATAGCGATGACCTGGATTCAGTTAGAGTGCTGGTGGTAGAAGATAATCCTGTAAACATTTTTATCATTTCTGAATACCTTAAGGAATGGCAAATAAAATTTGATACAGCGAGGAATGGAAAGAAAGCTATAGAGGCAGTTAAATCAACAAAATATAACGTGATCCTTATGGATCTCAATATGCCTATTCTCAATGGTTTCGATGCGGCGCTTGAAATCAGGAATCTTAAACTAAAAGATCAACCGGCCATCCTGGCCTTATCTGCTACAAGCAGGGAAAATGTACAGTCGCAACTTGACCGGGTTGGCATTAATGATTTTATAAGCAAACCGTTTGGTCCCGACGATCTGTATAAGGTTCTTTCTCATTATATAAAGACTCGCCCAAACATGCCGATCACGATTCGGTCTGAAGAGGAATTGCAGGATTCAGCTGATCTAGCCTGCAATAACACAGCCTCTAGTGAAAAATCTTTCGACCTATCCCGTTTTGTGAAAATGACCCTGAACAAACCGGAATTTTTGAGAAAATTTGTGCTGAATACAGCAGAATCCTTTAAAGATTATCTGAATGATTTCAGAATTGCCACAGATCAAAAAAAACCGGATGGAATTGCAGATCTCATACATAAAAGCACGATGTCTGTATATTATATTCAGTCAAATAAAATAGTTGAACTTTTACGGGAGTGCCAGGAATTACTTGAGAATAAGGATTGTGACCAGGCAGATCTACAAATCAAAATCAATAAAACTGAAGAAGAGTTCAAAAGAATTATTGATGGCTTAAACGAAACCGATTTTGACGTTTTAATACCCAGTGATAATTCTGACCATAAATAAAGCCCCTGAAGAAAATTTCAGGGGCTTATTAATTTATTAATTCAAAATTACCTTAGGCTGGCGACACTAATAGCCGGGTGTTTAGCTTTGATAAACATATACACCCCGTATCCTACAAAACCAATTGCTACAATTCCCAGTACAATAGATCCAAATTCATTTTGAATGTAACTGAAAGCATCGGTTTGAGTACTAACTTTACTTCCACTGGCTAAACCAGATTGAAGGGTTAAGTAAGCCATAAGTCCTATTACTGCTCCCCTTGAGGTATGCCCGAATTTACCGGCATTTATCAATAGTTTCTGCTCTTTTTCATCCATCCCTGCCTCCTCTACTTCTTCACGGAATTTATTGGAATAAGCCCTGTACAAATCATAAATAGCTTTGATGGCCATACCAATCCCAATGATTATTGCAATAGTATCGCCATTTGAACCAGACATTAACGATCCCATCATGGATCCCGAGCTACCAGAATTACTGCCAAAGGCTAATTTGAAAGCATAAAAAGCAAATCCACCATAGATTATACCACTAATAAAATATGCAATTCTTTTACCGTAACCCTTGGCATCGTCATCCAATCCCTTTGGATTAGCAAATACCTGGTACATTCTCCAGAAGACGTAACCTAAAAGTCCTATACCTAATATGGCTAATAAGATCTGGCCATAAGATTGCTGGGCGAGGTATTGCATTGCGCCCTTACCACCTGTTTGCTCCCCACCCTGACCGAAAGCTGCCAAAGCTGTTAGAACACCAATCAAACAATAAACTGCTCCCTTAGCGGCCATACCAAATCGTGCAAAATTTTCCTTTTTATTACTCATTTGAAGATTTTTTGGTTAATTAATCAGATTAAAGTTATAGGAAATTGATTTTCTGACTAAATTTTTAGAAAAACTTTATAGTAACTTTAGCTAAATACGGAGATTATGTCAATTCTTTTGCAGCCCTCGTGATAAGTGGTTTAAGGAATTAAACTAAATGACATATGCTTTGGGTAACTCTTTGCGCTAAAAAGCTGGAACGGAGTTTTATTGTGAGTAGGAACAAATATATTAGCCAATACACACGGAGGGCAATATTGATTAAATTGGAAAATATAATTTTTTATCCATAGAATAGAGAAATATCTGAACGGATAATGATGGTATGTAATCCAATAAAACCAGATTTTTAATCCAGTATCGTTATGAAAATTATAAGAAGAATGCTAATGACAAAAATCACAAATTTCACCTGATCTTCCCTTTTTGTCTGAGAATCCATAAATATCAATTTTTAATAATTCAATATTTTGATCTGGAGTAAAATGTAGGGAATCATAGTTTCGTGTAGACTGACACTCAACTATTTATATGCTAAATATACATTTTTTCTAAAAAAAAGCTTAAAACTTTTCAATGAATTTTTGATGATCTTTTAGCCATCTATTTAGTTTCTTCTTCTTTTTCGAAGAAACCCGTTTATCGGTAGATAAAACGAACCAATCATTTTCATCCTCGGAAAAATAATAACTTCTGGTCCTCGAAAATATGACTGAACCAAATAATTTTATAGGATGCAATGCCTTGATATGATAGTTTTCGCCAGATTTAGAAATAGTAACTAGTTGCATTTTGAAGGAATAACAATAGGTTTAATTTTTCGTAATAAGAAGATAATTTAGCATAGCCTAAAAACTGCGACCTTAAATAAAATTTATTAGTACCTGGTTCAAAGGTAGGTCAATAGAAAACTCAATACCTTTAAAATAGAGTTAAGGTTTTTGGGATATATTGTTTTAGTACATTATAAATTCTAGCCTTAATCGTTTTTTTAATATTTATTTTCCAGCCATCCCAATACTGTTAATTCTTAAAATTTCCTTAATTAAATACAATAGGTTTTTTAGCTTTACGTTCCCCTAAGGAAATAATCATATCTCCAACCCTATGAGAAGATTGAAAACTATAATTGTTCTTTTATCGCTTTGCATATCCATTTCCTGCGATACAGACAGGGATGATATTGAACTTTCTGAAGCTGAAGCCCGGGAACTTAATTTAATTGTACAACAAGGAGAGTGGAAAATTAGCAATTACACCTTAAACAGTGCCGATATTACTGCTAATTATGTGGATTATGTTTTTCATTTTGAGGATGAAAATAGTCTACTTGCCATTTCTGCAGCAGAGGAAGTTGCCGGAACCTGGAGAATTAATAATGATTCCGGAGATGAATTCGACTCTTATAATGATGTGGATTTTCAAATATTTTTCAGTTCGGCAGGAAAACTTGGTGAGCTTACCAACAATTATGATGTAATTTCTGCCACCAGGGATGAAATTCGGTTGAACCTTGGTGCCAATACCACCGGTACAACGGCCAATCTCGTTTTGATTAAGAATTAACTCACTTCTTTTATAATTTTCTCTGTCGCGTTTTCCTTAAATTCGTGATTCAATTAGAATTCAATGGGATTATATCATGCAAAAGAAGATCGTTATGATCTAATGCAGTATCGCCGATGTGGAAAAAGCGGCATTTTATTGCCACTTCTTTCTTTAGGTCTATGGCACAATTTTGGAGATCATGACGATTTTGACAATGCCAGAGAAATTCTTCAAACTGCATTCAATAACGGGATCACCCATTTTGACCTAGCGAATAATTATGGACCGCCCTATGGTTCAGCTGAAACAAATTTTGGCAAAATTTTTCAGCAGGATTTTAAAAATTACCGGGATGAGTTGATAATTTCTACGAAAGCCGGTTGGGATATGTGGCCCGGGCCTTACGGTAATTTTGGATCAAGAAAATATCTCATTGCCAGTCTTGACCAATCCCTGAAAAGAATGGGATTAGATTATGTGGATATATTTTATCATCATCGTCCCGATCCAAACACACCTTTAGAAGAGACAATGGGAGCTTTAGATCATATTGTGCGGCAGGGAAAGGCACTTTATGTAGGAATATCACAATATAATGCAGAAGATACGGCAAAAGCCGCCAAAATACTCAAAGAACTGGGAACGCCTCTGCTTATTCATCAGCCAAGATATAATTTAATGGACCGCTGGGTAGAGAATGGTTTACTGGATACAATTGAGGAAACAGGTGTGGGAAGCATAGCTTTTTCTCCTTTGGAACAAGGTATACTTACTTCAAAATACCTTCATGGAATTCCAGAAGGTTCCAGGGCGTCCAGGCAGGGAAGTTATCTGGACAGAACCCAGATTACAAATGAGGTAGTGCAACAGATAAAGGAATTGAATGAAATAGCAATTTCCAGGGACCAGAGTCTGGCACAAATGGCCGTAGCCTGGCTTTTAAAGGATTCCCGGGTTACCTCGGTTCTCGTAGGTGTAAGCAAAGTTTCTCAACTTAAAGACAACCTTGATGCTTTAAAGATTATTGAATTCTCTACAGAAGAATTGAATAAAATCGATTCTATTTTAAACTATTAAAGCCTATTTTATATAAACCTCGAGTAATTCCGCTTTTATAGCCTCTATTTGAACATATTCTGCCGCAGCCGGGATTAAAAGCGTCTGGCCTTTTTCGATCGTTTCAGAATAATTTCCAATAGAAATTTTAGCACCGCCATCAACACACATATAGATCACGAAAGAATCCAGGCTGGAATAGTCTTTGGTCAGACTTCCCTGGACTGGTAAAAAGTTTGTAGTAAAGTATTCACACGAAGCGATCTCTGCAGAAGAATTGGTATTATTCTCATAATTGAGTTGATAATCATCTTTCTTTTCAAAATCAATGGCATCCAGAGCAAGAGATGTATGTAGCTCCCTGCCCTGTCCATTTTCATTCACTCTGTCCCAATCATAGATCCTATAGGTAATATCTGAGGTTTGCTGAATTTCAGCTAACAAAACACCTCCTCCAATAGCGTGAACCTTACCGGTATTAATAAAAACGGAATCCCCTTTTTGTACTTCTTCGAAATTCAGTAATTCAACGATCTTACCCTTCTCCAGATATTCAAGATATTCTTCCTGGCTTACATTCCTTTTGAAACCAATATTTAACTTAGAGCCTTTATCGGCCTGCATAACGTACCACATTTCGGTCTTTCCAAAAGAATTATGGCGCTTTTCGGCAAGTTCATCATCTGGATGTAACTGGACAGAAAGATCTGTTTTAGCATCTATGAATTTTATCAATAGTGGAAAATCATTTCCGAAATCACTATAAATTTTATTCCCCATCAATAGTCCCTTATACTCTTTAATAAGGTCGACCAGCGTTTTACCATTTTCTGCACCATTTTCTACGACCGAAATATTTCCCTGAACACCAGAAATTTCCCAGCTCTCGCCAATATTTGTTTTATCGGTTTCTTTAGAAAGTATTTCCCTGAGTTTATTTCCTCCCCAGATTTTTTCCTGTAAAATTGGTTTGAATTTGATGGGATATATGATCATCTTTTAAAAGTTATTATTTCTTATTTAATAAATATAAATCTCTATAAAGACGGTCACGATGAGTGGTACCTATGGGATTCATATTAATCTCCTCAATTTTTTCGATTCTATAATCTGAAAACACTTTTTGCATAGTATCGAAATCTGCCGGTAAATTTAGTAATAGAAATTCATCTGTTTCAGGCTTCAGGTATTTTTTTCCATCCCAGAGCACCTTGATGGGCTGGCCATATTCCCAAACCATCTCCGGACTAAAAGATCTGAATTCGTATACCGGTTTATCTATATCTTCTCTAAAATAATCTACTACCAGTATACTTTTATAAGATGGATTCAATTCCATTTTTTTCAATACCGGCAAACCAAAGAAAATTATGCTGATTATAAACCAAACACTCAGATAGAAAACAGGTTTAATTCTTTTCAGTTTTAAATAATAAAGCATTAAGACTGCAATACCGGCCAGGCAAAAAGAGGCCATTATATACCATGGCCATATTAATGCAAATTGCTCGTTTAAATAAAATAAACCGGCAACCGGAACAAAAAGACCAATAAAGGCGATCAGTCCGAAATTGAAATTTACCACCCATCTTTCTTTAATTGGGATCATATCAAAACGCCTGAAAAGATATTCAATATAAAAAGCGGTATTTAGAGCTAAAGGAATAAGTACCGGCAACAGGTATCTGGATTTTTTTTCCGGAATAACAGATAAAAGGATAAGAGCTCCCAGTGTCCAGAATAAAGTGAATTTATATCCGGATTTATTGAAAACCCTGTTTTTTAAATATGGGTACAATAATCCCACAAAAGCAGGAATCGTCCAGATACCACTTTGTATTACAAAACTCCAGTAATAGTAGAACGGTCTAACATTATAATCGAGCCACCTTCCAGTTTCCCTATCGGTAATTTTAGCGACAGCCTGGGTATCAAAATAATATACATAAAGGCTCCATGAAGCTGAAAGCACTATTGCAATTAAAAGTGCAATCAATAAAGCTTTCCAGTATTTATAAAAATTGCTGTAATTGTAAACCACTCCATACGCGATAAGAAAAGGAAGCAGTAATGCATACATGGAAACAGGACCTTTACTAAGAAAGGAGCATCCTATACAAACACCCGCAAGTATGGCATTTTTATACAAGGAACCCGTCTGGTTCAGGATATTATAAATGCAGTAAATAGCCATGATCATCCAGGCATGCGTATGAATGTCCCACTGCCCGTCCCTGCCAGAAAAAAGTATATAAAAGGAAGTTGCTCCAATTAATCCTGCTATAAATGCAAATTTCCGGTGTGAACTGATTCTCAAACCAAGTTTATAAATAAAGATAACTGTTAGAGTCCCCATAATGGCTGCGGGAAGGCGTAAGGCAAATAAACTTTTTAACCCGAATAAAAACATGCTAAACGCCGTTAGCCATGTAGGCAAAGGTGGTTTCTCATACCTGGGCTCATTATTAAGTGTGGTAAATATCCAATGATCAAGATTGATCATTTCCCGCGCGGTAGCGAAATTTCTGGCTTCCATAATATTCACCGGCAATGCGTCCAGGTTTACAAAAAAAATGGCAATACAAACCAGAAATAACAAAAGAAGGTAATTATCCTTTAATTTCATTTTTATGGATATAAATATTTCTAATATACATGATCATTCCAAAGCCATGCCCCGCAAGTAATACCGGGTCTTCCCTGATTATCGCATAGGCAATAATTACCCCAGACCCTAATAAGCTTAATAACCAGAAACCAATTGGCAGACTAGAGGTTTTCCTTCTTTCGGAATATAACCATTGGTATAAAAATCTTAAAGTAAAAATTATCTGTCCAATAGATCCCAAAACCAGCAGCCAGAATGGGATTTCTTCATTTCTGAATAATCTCGCTGCATCATATTGATTGTTATTAAAACCATAAACCACTATTAGCAACGGAAATATCCATAAAAATATTCTTAGGGATTTGGGAAATTTCTGCCATTCTCCCTGTAGCTGAAGGTTACGGATATATATGAAATAAGTGAGGGTCTGCCCCATCATAATTGCAAAATCATCTCTTAAATAACCATATACGAAAAGTAGGAAAGAAGCCAATAAACTTACATGCCAAAACATGATGGGGGTAATGATCCTCCTACTTTTTTCTGAAAGAAACCACTGCAGGATCATTCGACCTGAAAAAAGTAACTGGGCTATGAATCCCAAAGAATAAACCAACCAGTTATTCATTATACTTAAAGAGTATTGATATTTGAATTATGTATTAGATGCTCGCAAATAGATTCAATAAAATCATATTCCATCAGCAAGTTTTGGCTAAAATAATACTATTTACTTAACCCGATTTAGGTCTTTCATCGATTAAAAATAGCATATCAAAGAAAAAAAGATCCGAAGTTCCATGCAACTCAAAATTCATTCTATATTTGATCTGCCCAATCTATTTTATTTCCCTGCTTAGCTAACTATAAAATTGAAGTTATGCTAACAATCCAGGATTATAATCTTGATACCGAAGATGAATTTAAG
This sequence comes from Christiangramia sabulilitoris, assembly GCF_007050985.1. GTDB lineage: Bacteria > Bacteroidota > Bacteroidia > Flavobacteriales > Flavobacteriaceae > Christiangramia > Christiangramia sabulilitoris. The sequence goes on along the minus strand of NZ_VHSF01000001.1, from coordinate 121,094 downwards.
CAGATCTGTAGTGTAAAAGACTGGATCGAAAATATTCATGATTCCGGTAATTTCTTTCAGTTGCCTTTAAGAACCCTTGAGTTAATTCGCAGGTTCAATAATTTATATACCGAGGTTTTTGAAAACAAGGAAACATCTGCTAGTATAATTAATCAATTATTTATCACGGCAAGAAGCCTGGAAACAGATTTAGTGAGACAGAGTTAAGCAACAAAAAACTTAGTATATTAAGAATCAAAGACTTCCCTTAGGAAGTCTTTCTTTTTTTAAAAACCTTGAATTTTTTCAATAAAAAAACATTGCATAATCTATAAAGTGGCTTATATTTGCAACCGCAAAACGGTGGCATAGCTCAGCTGGATAGAGCACCTGCCTTCTAAGCAGGCGGTCCCAGGTTCGAATCCTGGTGCCATCACGAAAAGCCTTTCTTTATGAAAGGCTTTTTTGTTTTAATACTTTCTGGGTGATTAGAAAATCCTCAACAATAAAAGGCTATTAATTCTTATCCAACCTAATTGGTTGTATGAGAAAACGATAGTTCAGAATTTAGAAATGTGTTTAAGACTTTTTATAGACCCTATAGTTGATATAGTTCTTCTTCATCCATAAATAACCAAAACAATCCATTAGTGGTTTTACCAACCTGTTCCTCAAACCAAATTTTGCAGTACCGGCTAGCCTTGGATAATGTCTTATAGGTACTTGTTTTATCCGCCCTCCCTGCAATAATATCATTGCAGGAAGAAAACGATGTAATCCTTTAAACATCGGGATCCTTTTTGCATAATCTGTTCGGATAATCTTTAATGGGCAACCTGTATCATCCATACCATCATGGGTAAACCAGTTTCTTACCGTATTGGCAATCAACGAAGATAAATTCTTTATTCCCGAATCTTTACGTTCATGCCGGTAACCATTTACAAGGTCGCAGGTATCGATCTCTTCCAGCAAAAGGTCAAAATCAAAAGGATCTGTTTGCAGATCTGAATCTATATAGCCGGTTAAATTAGTAGTGGAATGATCAAAGCCAGCTTTGATTGCTGCACTCAAACCACAATTTTTCTCAAAGCTTATAAAACTAAAATTAGAATTTCTTTTACAGATATCTTCCATTAGTTTTTCAGAATTATCGCTTGAACCATCGTTCACCATTAATATTTTACAATTAATGCGACAACTTAAGATATATTCATTCAGCTTCTCCTCTACTCTAAGCAAATTCTCTTCCTCGTTATAAACTGGAACTATGATGGTCAGGCTATTATCCATTCTTCTGAAATTTAGCCAAAAATAGAAGTTTAAAGTAAACTGGCAATGATGCTAATACAAACCTGAAACCCATAAACAATTGAAATTTTATGGAATACTATGTTTTCTGCGAACTATTCGGTTATTTTACCTGTCTTTTAAACTATAATCGAATTTATGAACGTATTGGTAACCGGGGCAGCAGGTTTTATTGGTTCTCATTTTGCCGAAAAGATCTCTGAACATGGTTTTAAAGTCATTGGTCTTGATAATTTTTCAGACTATTATAGCAAGGATCTGAAAGAGAAAAATGCCCGCGATTTAAAGTCCAAAGGTATAAAGGTTATCAGGTTCGACCTGTGTGATGAAGGTTTAGGTAATATCATTCAGGATGAGATCCATTATATATTTCATTTTGCCGGGCAACCGGGTATCTCTTCAAAATCGACTTTTGAATCTTATTTTCAAAATAACTTCATCGCCACAAATAACCTTCTGAATTTTGCTTTAGAACAGAAGGATTTAAAGTTATTTGTAAATTTAAGCACTTCTTCTGTATATGGTAAATACGCCACCCTGGCTGAAGACGATGAAACCAAACCGGTTTCAGATTACGGAGTGACCAAGTTGGCCGCAGAACAACTGGTATTATCCAAATCCCGTTCAAATCTCTTAAAAGCATGTTCTTTAAGGTTATTCTCGGTTTACGGCCCCAGGGAAAGACCCGATAAATTATTTACCAAGCTTATTGATTGTGCGATCAACGATAAAAAATTCCCGCTTTTTGAGGGCAGTACCGCGCATATAAGAAGTTTTACCTTTGTAGGAGACATCGTAGATGGTATCCTTAGCGTAATAGGGAAAGAAAATATTTGCAATGGCCAGATCTTTAATATTGGTTCTGAAAATGAACATACTACCCAGGAGGGAATTGAAAATATAGAAAAGATCACCGGGAAGAAGATCAAATTTGAACATCTACCCAAACGTCCAGGAGATCAGCTACGCACTAGTGCCAACATAGAAAAGGCTAGAAAGCTTTTAGGCTACGATCCTAAAACCACGTTCTATGAAGGTTTACAAAAACAGACTGAATGGTTTAAAGGAATTTGAAACTTTAATTTACCGGTCTGGAATTTTAATGATTTTGCAATTGATATAAAGCTCAAAGGAAAATAAAGCAATTTTTAAAACCATTATCTTCTCTTCATCTAACCTGTAGAAAGAATTCTTTATCAAAGTAGTTTATCAGATTCGTGGGTTGAGTGAATAAAAAATTTAAATTTCATTATATCAAACTCAGGGAAATGATGGTTTTTTTGTCGTGAAAGAAGTTTAATTGCTCATTTATGAAAATCATTTTATAACAGACAGCCTAACAAGCTGTCTTTTTTATTAATTTTAAATAACCTTCTTACAGGAATTCTCCCCAACTGATTTTATTAGGCGTTTCATCACCCCATTCTTGATTACCGCATAAGATATGGATATAATACGTATCATAAACCTTATTCTAATCGCCGGGGTGGTTCAGGGCTTCGTGTTCAATATTTATACGATTTATATTAGTCGTAAAAAGCCTGGCTGGGCAGTAATTTACCTTAACCTTACAGTGCTGGCACTTTCCCTTAACAATCTACAGGCCTGGTTAATTGAAATTAGTTTCTCCTCTAATAACTTCTATTTCGAACATTTATTGGTTCCATGGTATTTGTTTATTCTCCCTACCTTTCACGCTTTCCTTATCAACTATCTAAGAATTAAGGATCGCGTAAAAAGTTTTATGCGGTTGGCTTTTAATATATTCACTGCCGAGATCCTTATAAGATCTATATGCATAGCTTATGTTTATTTCCGGGGTCCCTACCAGGATATTAGCCTGATTACAAATTATACCATATTTGAAGAAATTTTCAACGCCTTGTTCAGCCTTTATATTTTTTTTAAATGTGTACAGATAGTTTTTAAGGGCCAGGAACTCTACTCCTACATACTGAAATTCGATAAAATTTCCTGGCTCCGAATTTTCCTAAGGCTGGGCGGATTCGTTTTCATACTCTGGATCGTAGCCATCATAGGACATAATATTACAGGAAATCAAATACTCAATTATCCGCTTAGACTGGGAACTTCCATCCTTATTTACTGGATTGGTTACCAGGGTTTTTACCGTTATCACAAAGTGAAAGACCGTATCTCCATACGAAGATCGCTTGAGGAAAATTCAGCTTTAAAATTAAATGATGAGAAAAGCAGGGCTTTAGAGGAATTATCAACTGAAGTGAATTCTAAAATGAATGAGGAATTCCTGAAAATTGACAAATATCTAATCGACAATCAAAGCTATCTGGATCCTTCGCTAAGCCTGGATAAACTGGCAGAAGAAATGGATCTGAGTCCGAGTAATCTTTCCCGGATTGTAAATTCCTTTAGCGGACATGGTTTTCCAGATTATATTAATTCACTTAGGATTGAACAGGCCAAAAAACTTTTGAGGGATGATGATTTTTGCATGTATACAGTTGTTTCGATAGGTTTAGAATGCGGGTTTAATTCCAGATCTACCTTTTATTCTGCATTTAAAAAATTTACCTCCACTACTCCTACTGAATATAGAGAATCTACCTGATATTTATTTTCACTAAATTAGGTAGTACAACCGGCCAAAATGGATCTTACCTCGATCTTGAATTATATTTTAATTATAGCTGCCTTGCAGGGCATTGCTTTTAATATCTTTACTATCCATATTTCCCGGAGAAAGGTGACCACCGCCGTCATTTACTTGAACCTTACCGTCCTGGCTCTATCTCTTAATATTTTACAAGCCTGGTTCTTTAGCGATCATCAACCCGATAATTTCATCCTCAGGAATATTCTTTTTTCCTGGGATTTACTCATTTTACCTTTTTTTCACGCCTTTCTTGTCTATTACCTTAGAATTGAAGACAGAATCAGGATCTACGTAAGGTTAAGCATTTTTCTATTCCTTTTCCTCCTGGCCTCAAGAATGATAAATATTGCAATATCTAAACAGTTCTGGCCTGGAGATGCTAATGAAATACTCCTTCACTATACCAATCTGGAGGAGATATTTATCGCTGGTTTTAGTTTGTTCATCTTTATTAAGTGTTACCAGCTCTTATTTACAAAACAACATTCTTATACCTATATCCAGAAATTCGATGATATAAGCTGGTTGCGGAGAATGTGGAAGGTGGGGATATGTATGTTCCTTCTCTGGATCATTGCCATAAGTCTATTCAATTTTACAGGAAATGTCACCGGTTATCAGGTTCTCAGGCTCGGACTTTCCGGCGTTATTTATTGGATTGGTTATCAGGGCTTTTTCAGGTATCATAAGGCTAATGACCGCATCTCCATTAGAAAGTCTATTTCAGCGAATAAAGCCATACAAATTGACAAAAGCAGATCTATAACAAACATAGAATCTAAAAATGAACTTTCCTTAAAACACCAGGCAGATTTTGAAAAGGTAGATCGGTATTTAATCGAAAAACAACGTTTCCTTGACCCCAACCTGGGCCTGGAGGATCTCGCTGAAGAAATTGAAATGAGCAGCACTCATCTGTCCAAGATCATTAATAATCACAGCGAATACAACTTTTCAGACTATATCAATTCCCTGAGGATAGAACAGGCTAAAAAATTGCTTAAGGATAAGGAATTCTGTAAGTATACCATCGTCGCCATAGGTCTCGAGTGCGGATTCAATTCCAGATCCACATTTTACTCTGCTTTCAAAAGGTTCACTTCCCAGACCCCTTCAGAATACAGGGACGTCTGTTAGTGTCCGGATTTTTTTCTGGACGTCCAGAATCTTACAAATCTCTAAAAATCGGGATATGACCCTGTGCATCTCATTATAAATTTGGGTTAATAATCGATGTGAGATGTCCTCCCCACCTTCATCATAAATAGGAAAATCATGGTTTTAAATATATCAAAAATATGGCTGACGATATTCATCTTAAGTCTTGCTTTGATCCAGGTAACTTCAGCTCAATCGAGCGAGTTAAAATTTAATATTCTGAAAAAAGATAAGAACATAGGTGTTCTGAAAATTTATAAATCTGAATCTTCACCTTTTACAGATTACCAGGTCACCAGCAATGTCGAAGTTTCTATTATAAAAAAATTTAAGATTAAAGCTTCTGAAAGTTATAGGTATAAGGATGATTTACTTGTCTATTCCGAATTAAAAAGGTCTATAAACGATAATATAAAAGATTCAAAACTTCTAAAATTAAAGGTGAATAAATATATCCTGCAAAATGGTGATAAAAGCACCATTTTGGATGAACCTGAAATAAATAATAACCTGGTACGCCTATATTTTACAGAACCTTTAAAGATCGACAGGGTTTATTGTGATAACCAGCAAAGAATGCTGGACATTAAAAATCTAGGTGAGAATCGATATAGGATTGATTTCCCGAATGGTGTATCAAACATTTTTCATTACAAAGCAGGAAAGTGTGTAAAGGTAGACGTAGCAGGTAGTTTTTTCCAGGTTAAGTTGCTAAGAGAATAGATGCCGAATCATCATAAGGATTAATTCTAATTTCCAATTTTCAAAAATTGTCACTCATGAAAACGCAAATCGAACTAGACGAAGTTTTACAGAACTCCCCGAATTTATTGCTATATGTTGCACCAATATTAATTGGCCTGGCATTATTTGAGGTAATTCTTGGCATAAGGCATAATAAGAACAGGTATGAAGGTAAAGATTTCCTAACTTCTCTATTCATTGGCCTGGTACATTTGGTAGAAGGCATTTTTACCAAAACGGCATTTTTTATACTAATCATATGGTTATATAATATAGTCCCATGGAGTATTCCTGTGAACCTTGCCACATCCATTTTGTGTTTCATAGTACTAGACTTCTTAAGATACTGGTCGCATAGGCTATCTCATGAGATAAACTTTTTATGGGCGACTCATGTTACTCATCATAATTCTACACAATTTAATTTATCTACGGCCTTCAGGCAATCCTGGACCCAAGGAATTAAAATAGTATTCTATCTCCCTGTAAGCCTATTAGGGTTTCATCCGGTGATATTCTATATCGTTCATCAGCTAGCACTTTTATACAGTTTTTCAGTGCATACCCAGACCATCAAAAAGTTACCAAAATGGTATAGCTATATATTTGTAACACCATCCCATCACAAGGTACATCATGCCAGAAATTATAAGTACCTGGATAAAAATTACGGATCGGCATTAATTATCTGGGACAGAATATTCAACACGTTTCAGGAATTAGACGAAAATGAAAAACCAGAATTTGGAATATTAGATCAGCCTAAAACCTTCAATCCAATCTATTTAGTTTTCCATGTTTGGATAGATATTTTCAAAAAAATGGCTTCCGTACGATCTTTCGGGGAACGCTGGGATATTCTTTTTAAATCTCCGGGTGAGGTAAAGAATGGAACCTATTTAAGACAAGCTAAGTCTGAGTTCTCAAAAAATTGAAAATCAAATAATACTTAAATAATAAGATATGTGTAGTCTAAAAAATTCAAGTTGTAAATGCAAAAATTGCAAACACAACAATCGAAGAAAAAGCATTCAAAATGAATGGAAAAGCTTAAAAGCTCTGGATAGATTTGGTGAAAAAAGGACGAATGAGTTAAGTACTTAAGCCATTCCTATTTAACTTTAAAAGACCATTGAAATTACTAATCGCTTTTCTTATGAAATTCAGTACCTTATTTCTAATAATTACAATGACTGCATTTTCCATGCATAGCTTGGGGCAGTCATTTTTTGATGTTGGAAATCTGTCGTATGAAAATGTCAACTATAGGCCAGGCAGCGAGCAGAATTATAATGTTGTTAAGTTTTCGGCCAGGCTCAACTACGGTCATCAAATAAAGAATGAAGATTACCTGCTTGTATTCTATTCCGGCGAGATCTTTAAATTTCAGGACATTAGTATAGCCGGAGACGACTTAGATCTTTACGCCAATTTTATAGGAGCCGGTTATCTTCATTTCTGGAAAAATAAAAAATGGAGCCTGTTGACTCAGGTGCGATTTAAATTCAATTCAGATGAATTCAATCCACTCATCAAATATGCCCAAACGGGAGGCTGGTTTCTGCTTACTAATAAAAGAAGTGAAAAACTGAACTTTTTCGCCGGGATGTATTTTAACCAGGAAGTTGAAAAAACTCTGATATTTCCCATAGGTGGACTACACTGGATACCTAATAACAAATGGAATCTTTATGTTCTCATCCCCTCCAATATCAGATTTGAATATATCCTGAAAAAAGAATGTTGGTACACCGGTATTGAAAGCGACTGGACGTTGAACTCCTACCGGGTTCATAAAAATCCGGGGATTTACTATTTCCGGAAAGAAACACTTAATACCTCTGTTTTTATAGAAAAACAATTTTCTAAAAGCATAGTAATTTTTGGAAAAATAGGGAACTATCAGCTGAATGATTTTGAAGCTTATGATCTTCAGAATAATCTGATTCCGAATTCCAGCCTCGACTCAAATCTTATCGATAACCTTAGCTTACAGGTGGGCATGGCATTTCGTCTCCGGGATTAGGGATTCAGTTACATCAGAAATTAATTAAAATTTCAATTGTATTTAGTGATGCCCCTTACCCGGCACAATCACTTAACAAACTCAAGACAAACCGGAGTTTTGATCTGAAATACAGGTTCCTGAGGCTTGAGCTTGCCGGTATTTTCATTGATCTTATAGGTAGTGATATTTCCGGTATCCTGGCTGGCTGCATATAAATATTTGCCATAAGGTGAAATAGCAAAATTTCTGGGTGTCTTTCCGGCCACCGGTACATAGTCTACATGTGAGAGTTCACCAGAATCCTGATTGATCTCAAAAATGGCGATACTGTCATGGCCCCGGTTGGAAGTATAAAGGTATTTACCTGAAGGATGTATATGTATATCTGCTGCCGAATTTGAATGCCTGTAACTTTCCGGCAAGGTTGAAATATCATTAAGGTGCTCTAGGCTTCCATCATTTTTTACCCGGAATGCACTTACCGTACTGTTCAATTCATTGACCGTATATACAAAACTACCGTTCCTGGAGAAACTTATATGACGAGGGCCTGCACCATCCTTAAGTTTTATAAATTTCTGGCGATGTGGCTCGAGGGTACCATTCATATTATTGAAATTGTAGATCCAGACCATGTTATTCCCCAGATCGGCGATGTAGGCATAACGATTGTCACCACTCACTTTTACAGAATGGGCATGCGCAGATCCTGAGTTCTCAAGTTTCAATTCCTGGCTTTTGATTAGCGAACCATTAGAAGTAACCTTGTAAACCATCACAATTCCTCCAAGGTAATTACTTACAAAGGCAAATTTCCCAGATCTGTCTAGAGCTATATGACATGGTGCCAAACCACCGGTACTTAGTTTTCCAATGTTTTTTAGCGATCCATCATCCTGTATTTCGAAAGAATATACAAAACCTGAATTCGCGTCTGCCGGGCCAAGCTCACTCACTGCATATACATACTTTCCCATTTTGCCTGCTTTGACAAAAGATGGGTTGATTAATTCTGCCGCGGTACAAACGAAAGTTAAATGACCGGTATCAGAATTTTGATCCAAAAGATAAATTCCCAGACCCTTACCATCCACGTGGCCTTCCTTTTTAGTATAGGTGCCTACGTAAATCTTATTTAACGAATCCTTTTTTTGCATGAGATCACCCTGGGCATGAGAAGGATTAATCAGGCACAAACCTAACAAACAAATAATTAAATATCTTCCCATAATTTCAGATTTAAAATTCACAACCACTTCTTCCTTTTAAAGTACCACAGCATCAGCAAGAACACCACGATCATGACTCCCCAAAGTACATAATAACTATACCTCCATTGAAGTTCTGGCATATATTCGAAATTCATTCCGTAGATACCGGCTATAAAAGTTAAAGGGATAAAAATACTCGCCATGATAGTTAGCACCTTCATCACTTCGTTCATTTTATTACTAATGGTAGTCATATACATATCCATTAAACCCCAGATCATTTCCCTGTATATATCTATATTTTCAGAAATTTGAATAATATGGTCATACAGATCCCTGATAAAATTTCCGGTGTTTGCGTCAATTAGTTCAGAATCCATCTTTTCCAGGCGACTTACCACCTCTCTCAATGGGAAAACTGCCCTTCTAATCCTTAGAATATTACGCTTAAGATCCTGAATTTCAAAAGTTATATCATCACTGGGTCTTGATGTAAAGAGACTTTCTTCCAGGGCTTCGATTCGATCGCTCATATCATCTATCACCAGAAAATAATTATCGATGATAGAATCCAGCAGTGCAAACATGAGGTAATCTGCGCTTCGGCTTCTTATCCTTCCTTTGGCAGTTTCTATTCGCTCCCTGATAGGCTCAAAGACATCTCCATCTGCCTCCTGAAAAGTGAGTACATAGTTTTTACCCACGATCATACTTAAATGTTCATTCTCTATTTCTCCATTCTTATAGTAAAGCATTTTGGCCACTATAAACAGGTAGTCCTGATATTCCTCTATTTTGGGACGCTGGCCTGTGTTTACGATATCTTCCATAACTAAGGGATGAAGCTCATAATAATCACCCAATTTCTCGATCTCCTCTACATTGCTTAATCCATCTATATTGAACCAGGTAATACTCTTTTCGTCTGTATACTTAAAAGCATCTTCGGGGGTTGTAGAACTAAATCTTTCATAGCGGTCGGCATTATAGTCTATAACATCGAGTTTCGTTTCTACCGTTTCCTTGTTCCCCACGTAGGTCATGGTTCCCGGAATCTGGTTGGCAGATTTTGTAGTCTTGGGACGCCTTAACATTAATTTTCTCCTTTTGGCCATGGACAGTCTTATATTTTTATAAATGTAAGAATAATCCGCTAACACAATAGCAATAGGTGCAATTCGCTCATCCTTTTCTAAAAATTTCAGGCGGAAAACAGCGTAAAGTTTGGCCATTAATCTGCGCTTAATTTTACCTTTGTAGCTATGAAAGAAACCGTGCTGTTAGATACCCTGAAGGAGTACTTTGGATATGAAAGTTTTAGACCTTTACAAAAGAAAATAATTGAGTCTGTTTTTAAGGGAAAAGACAATCTGGTAATTATGCCAACTGGTGGTGGAAAATCCATTTGCTACCAGTTACCGGCAATCTTACTTCCCGAGATCACTTTGGTAATTTCACCTTTGATCGCTTTAATGAAAGATCAGGTGGATGGAATAAACGCCAATGGTGTTCCCGCGGCATTTTTAAACAGTAGCCAGGAAGAAGCAGATAAACAGGCTATATTTCAAAGAATAGATAAAAAGGAGATAAAATTACTTTATGTAGCTCCGGAAAGTCTTCAGTTCGTGGATAGATTTCTAACAGACGGTAGGGTTAGCCTTATTGCCATAGACGAGGCACACTGTATCTCCAGCTGGGGACACGATTTTCGTCCTGCCTATACCCAACTGGGATATTTAAAGAACCGCTTTCCCTCTACCCCGGTTCTGGCCCTTACGGCCACGGCAGATAAAGCTACAAGAAACGATATTTGCAAACAGCTGAATATTCCCAACGCCAAAAAACATGTGGCTTCTTTTGACCGGAAGAATCTAAGCCTCGAGGTTAAACCTGGCATTAAAAGATTTGAACAGATCTCAGATTTTCTAAAGAATCGCAAAAATGAAAGTGGAATCATCTACTGTCTAAGCCGTAAAACGACAGAAGAACTGGCTTCAAAACTTAAAGCCAAAGGATTTAAGGCTGAAGCTTATCATGCCGGTCTGGACCACCTGGAGCGATCACAGATCCAGGATGATTTCATAAATGATGAAAAGCAGATCATTTGTGCTACTATCGCCTTTGGTATGGGGATCGACAAATCGAATATCAGGTGGGTAATACATTATAATATGCCTAAGAATCTCGAAGGATATTACCAGGAAATTGGAAGGGCTGGAAGAGATGGCTTAGCTTCAGACACGCTTTTATTCCATAGTTATGCCGATGTGATCCAGCTTCAGAAATTTGCTTCAAATGCAAAAAATGAAGAAGTTCAGCTGGCCAAGCTGGATCGTATGAAACAATATTCTGAAGCTCTTAGCTGCAGACGAAAGATTCTTTTGAGTTATTTTGGGGAATACCTGCAGGAAGATTGTGGAAATTGCGATATCTGCAGAAATCCCCCGGAATTCTTTGAAGGTACGATCATAGCTCAAAAAGCTCTTTCCTGCATATTTCGGTTGAAAGGCAGTGAGCCAATTTCAGCAATTATCGATGTATTGCGTGGTTCCCAAAATGAAGTGGTAAGGCGAAATAATTACCAGGAGCTCAGTACATATGGAATTGGAAAGGATATTTCCTGGAATCACTGGCAGCAATACATTATACAGCTTATCAACCTGGGTTATGTAGAGATCGCTTTCGATCAAAACAACCATCTTAAACTAACAGAACAAGCAAAAAAGGTACTTTTTGAAAAAGAACAAGTTTACCTCGCAGATGTAAAAGAAAGAAAAGTAAAGGCGCAAAAGGATACAGCCGCGATCACTGAAAATTCTTTATTTGAAAGATTGCGAAAAGTGCGCCTGGAAATTGCCCGTGAAGAAGATATTCCCGCATACCTTATATTCAACGATGCGACCTTAAAGGATATGGAAAAACAACGTCCCATGTCAGATTCAGAATTTATGCTTATTAATGGAGTGGGAAGAAAAAAGATGGAAGATTATGGCTTTAGGTTTATTAAAGAGATCATAGCTTTTAGCAAGGAAAAAAGAGAAACCAAACCTCGTAAAAAAACAAAAAAAGGTAATACTTTGAAGGAGACACTTAACATGTATAAGCGGGGAATGAGCGTTGAGGAGATCGCCCGGGAGCGTGAGGTTGCTAAAAATACTATCTTCACTCATCTTATGAAATTATATGATGAAGGTGAGGAGATCAATCTGCATCAATTCGTTCCCAACTCTGAACTGAAATCCATTAGAAATGCTCAAAAAGAATTGGATAATCCCAATTCATTGAAAAGTTATTACGAACATTTTGAAGAGGCCATCCCTTATGAAACCATCAAAATATCACTGAAGATATTGGAGAAAGAAAATCTGAATTAAGCTTAGAGCAATTATTCAAATTCAATTTTATTTAAAATTAATCCGGATGCCGGGGCGATATAATCCATTTGTAATTCAGGTGTCTCGGGTTTAAGGCTATTCTCAATGTCTTCAAGACTTAATTCTCCCCGGCCTGCTAAAACGAGGCTACCCATCATGAGACGTACTTGATGTCTAAGGAATCCGGCAGCATGAATATGAAAAATATAGGATTGTTCCGGAAAAAAATTGGCGGTATACTCGGTATTTTCCACCAATTCAGATTTTAACATCTCCCTTTCGAAGGTGCTGTTTTCTGAAACTCTGACGCAATAATTTTTAAAATTATGTTTTCCCTGGAATAATTTAGCTGCTTTCTTCATCTTTACTATATCCAGATCCTCCTGAAAATTTGCCATAAAGGGAGCGCAGAAAGGATGGAATTTATCCCCTACGCTAAATAAATAGGAGTATTCCTTGGTTTTGGAATGCTGGATGATGTTGAATTTTTCATCCACCGTTTCAATGCTTAGAGCTCGTATATCCTGAGGCAAATTCTTGTTAAACTCAACTAGAAATTCTTCCAGATCTTTCAAGGGTTCATGATCAAGGAAGAGTTCAAAAGCAGATTCCTCGGCAGATACCATGGCATCTGTCCTACTGGTACCAAGAATTTTACATTTAGCGTGAGGCATTACCCAACCCAGGGTTTTGGTGATTAGTCCTTCCACAGTTTTTACGTCTGGCTGTTTCTGCCACCCGTGTAATCGATATCCTAAATACTGGATCTTTACTAAATAGTAAAATCTTTTCCTGAACAAATCTTGAATTTTGGCCAAATATATTGATTAATAAGTAGAATGAATTCTGATCCAGAACTAACTGCAGGACCTTATCTGAAAAGTGATCTATTAGAAATTTATGCCTGATTTATTTTTTATATTGCTGTTTCAAATCTCATAAAAATGAACAGAGCCCTACTTCTAATATTCCTTTTGCAGATTTTCTGTTTTCAATTAAATTCTCAAACAGAAAAGGAAAAGCTGACTTCAGAAGAGTATGACCGGGCTGTGAAGTTTCTGGAAGGGAATACAGATGATCTTATTTATAGAAAATCTGTAAATCCTACCTGGCTGAATGAAAAGTATTTCTGGTACCAGGTCTCCACTCAGGCAGGGCCATTGTATGTCCTGGTTAATGTAGAAAACGGAGAAAAAAGAGAATCAAAAGATCTTGAAGTTTTACTGGATGTTAAAGATCTTCCCAACGAAAAAAGCCGGACATATATTCCGAATACCGAAATGGTTTCACCAGACGGTAACAAGGTTGCCTATATCAAAGCATGGAACCTGTGGATGAGGGATCTCACAACCGGCAGGGAAACTCAGCTTACCACAGATGGTATTGAAAATTATGGTTACGCGACAGATAACGCCGGCTGGAAAAAAAGCGATAAACCCGTACTTTTATGGTCTCCAGATTCTAAGAAGATCGCCACCTATAGACAGGATCAAAGACATGTAAGCGACATGTACCTCGTTACAACCAATATCGGGGCTCCAAAGCTCCAAAAATGGAAATATCCCCTGCCTGAAGATGAAAAGGCTATTCAAATTGAGCGGGTCATCATCGATACAGAAAATAATGAGGTAATTAAATTGAAAATACCATCAGATCCACGGCGGGGAACTCTCTGCGATAACATTAATTGTTCAGGTTCTTTTGATGATAATGAGTGGAGTAACGATTCCTCAAGATTATATTTTGTTTCAACATCCCGGGACCATAAAATAGCAAAGGTTCGGGTGGCAAATTCCATCACCGGTGAGGTGCGCGAAATATTCGAAGAAATAGTGCCTACCCAATATGAATCAGGACAGGAAAAGATCAATTGGAGTTATCTGGATGATAAGGATGAAATCATTTGGTATTCAGAAAGGGATGATTATGGTCACCTGTATTTGTATGATGCATCCACAGGTAAACTCAAAAACAGGATTACTAAAGGTGAATTCGTTGTTACCGAGGTTTCTTATATTGATGAAAAAAAAAGGCGAATTTATTTTCTTGCCAATGGAAAGAATAAAAACGAAAATCCATATTTCAGTCATCTATATTCGATTGATCTCAATGGCCGTAATTTAAAGGAATTAACTCCCGAAATTGCCAATCACAGCATCACCTGGTCTCCGCAAAAAGAATATTTTATTGATAATTATTCGACGCCCACCCTGCCTAATACGGCAGTTTTAAAAATGAAAAATGGAAAAATAATCGCTAAACTTGAAGAAGCTGATATTTCCGCTTTATTAGCGGCCGGTTGGAAGGCACCCCAGGAGTTTGAAGTGATATCTGCCAACAAACAATGGGACCTGTATGGTTTAATGTTTACCCCAACTAGTCTTGATAGCACTAAAAAATATCCGGTAGTAAACTATATATACCCCGGACCGCAGGGTGGAAGTATTAAAACCTGGTCATTTGATTCTTCCCGCAGAGATCACCAGGCTTTAGCAGAATTGGGTTTTATTGTGGTTGCAATTGAAGGAACCTGTAATCCGGGCCGTTCAAAATCTTTCCATGATGCCTGTTATGGCAGTCTTTCGGAAAATACTTTACCAGATCAGATTAGCGGAATAAAGCAACTGTCAGAAAAATACCCTTATTTAGACACAACAAGGGTTGGTGTCTGGGGTCATTCCGGTGGTGGTTCAGCCAGTGTTGCCGCCATGTTTAAATATCCGGAATTTTACAAGGTGGGAATTGCCGAATCAGGAAATCATGACAACCGGAATTATGAAGATGACTGGGGAGAAAGATATATTGGGTTAATGGGGAAAACCCCTGACAGTGCTTCTGCTTATATCAAGGATGCTAATGCTCAATATGCACAAAATCTCAAGGGTAAGTTGATGCTAGCCCACGGTGCTATGGATGACAATGTCCCTCCCTACAATACTTATCTGGTGGTTGATGCCTTAATTAAAGCAAATAAAGATTTTGACCTCATTATTTTCCCGCATGCACGACATAGTTTCGGCGATGATTTTTACTATATGATGCGCAGAAGATGGGATTATTTTGTTGAACATTTACAGGGCGCCACCCCTCCAGCTAATTATAAAATTGACCTGATCAAGGAATAAATAAAATAAGATGATGAAAGAACCTGATATTATCGAGATGAAAGCAAAAAAACTGGTGGGTGTTAGTCTTCACACTAGTTTGGCCGATGATAAAACTGCGGTTTTATGGAAAAGATTTATGGACAAGAAAGATAGTATTGATAATACCAAAAGTCAGGATCTATTTTCTGTACAGGTTTACGACGATGGTTTTATTTCGGGACATTTTAATTCCCAGTCTGTATTTGAAAAATGGGCCGCTGTAGAGGTTGAAGATTATTCCACAATCGATGAAGGCCTTAAAGGATTAAAATTACCTGCCGGCCTGTATGCGGTGTTCACTCATGAAGGCACTTCCAGGCAATTTTCAGACACCGCTAAATTTATTTTCGAAGACTGGATACCATCCTCAAAGTACAGCCTGGATGACCGCCCCCATTTTGAAGTTCTGGGTAAGGATTATAAAGGTCCTGACAATCCTGAATCTAAGGAAAAGATCTGGATTCCCATTAAGGAAGACTAATTCAAAAAAGCCTTTAAACACCCATAACCTAAATTTAAAAGCTATTAGCGTTCCAGATCAATTTGAAGGCTTTCTTAATACTCCTGATATTTTTCAGGATAGGTTTTCATGTAACTATAAGACTTTTGAATTTCCAGAAATTGAAATAACAAAAGAGATCATTGCAGAGCTAGAAGAGTTGGAACATCCCAGGAATTCTGTCCTGGGAAAAAGGATGGAGAGTTTCTTTGAGATCGCAATTCGCCATAGCAAGCGCTATGACCTAACAGCTTCTAATATACAGATAATCGACCGGAAGCAGACTCTGGGAGAACTGGACTTTCTTATCTTCGACCACGAAAGATCAAAAACGATACATGTAGAGCTGGTTTATAAACTTTATATCTATGACCCTTCTTTTGAAACTGAAATTAAACGGTGGATTGGACCCAACCGCCGGGATAGTTTTTATGAAAAACTGGAAAAACTAAAAACGAGGCAATTTCCATTAATATTCAAACCAGAAACTTCAGAATATTTAGACGACCTGGGTATTGAGGTCAATGAAATTGAACAACAACTCTGTTTTAAGGCTCATTTATACCTTCCGCAAAATTCCAGGACAAAAAATGCTATTGGAGTGATGGGGAATTATTACAATCTTACAGATTTTCAAAATATGCCATGGAAAGACCATTTGTTTTATAGTCCGAAAAAGAAAGAATGGAGCTGCAGCCCTGAAAAAAACCAAAACTGGTACTCTTATCCTGAGTTGATGGATAACATTCAATCAATGCTGGCGGATAAAAGATCACCCATGGTCTGGATGAAAACCCAAACCGGATATCATAGATATTTTATTGTTTGGTGGTAATTGATCTTTGAATGATAAACAACGAATAATATATGCAGGAATTATTACAGGATATTAATCTTCTTTATCTGGTCATTCTTTTTTTTGCGGGTATTATTTCATTTACGATCTCTACGGTATCTGGCGGCGGCGGAGCTTTGATCCTGGTACCACTTGTAAATTTTATGCTGGGAACCATTAAAACAGCGCCCATCATCAACCTTGGTACTTTCATAGGGCGACCGGCGAGATTGATCCTGTTCTGGAAATATATAAACTGGAGCGTTTTCTTATACTATGTTCCGGCGGCTATGGCTGGAGCCTGGGTGGCGGGATGGTTTTTCACTAAAGCCGAATCTTCCTGGCTGCAGATCCTGGTTGGGATCTTTTTAATAAGTACCGTTTTTCAATACAGGTTTGGAAAAAAGGAAAGATCATTCCCGGTAAAACTATGGTTTTTTATACCCCTGGGGTTTATAGTCTCCATCCTGGGAACTATCGTGGGAGGTCTTGGTCCTGTGCTTAATCCTTTCTATTTGAATCTTGGACTGGACAAAGAAGAATTGATCGCTACCAAGACGGTAAATTCTTTTTTCCTGGGAATCTCGCAGATAGGTAGTTATGCTTTCTTTGGTTTATTACATAACGAATTATGGATCTACGGAATCGCTTTGGGCCTGGGAACTATTATTGGTAATATCATCGGAAAAAAATTCCTTTCAAAAATGAAGAACAGCAACTTTAGGAAGCTTCTGATATTCTTTATGGTATTGAGCGGAATTTTGATGATCTATAACCAGCTGAAATAATTTAAATTTAATGATCATAACAAAATAAAAATATGCAACCCGCTTTCAGGGAAGCCATTAAAGCCTCCTATTTCAGTATTTTCGGAAATGCATTCCTGGCAATCGTGAAAGCGATTACTGGAATTTTCGGAAATTCTTATGCCCTGATTGCCGATGCAATTGAATCAACTACAGATGTTTTTAGCTCCCTGCTGGTACTTTTAGGCTTAAGATATGCCACCAAACCTGCCGATAAAAATCACCCGTATGGTCATGGCAAGGCAGAACCCCTTATTACTTTCATGATAGTTGGTTTTCTTATCGTCTCAGCAACTATTATCGCTTACGCCAGTATAGAGAATATCCAGACTCCACATGAAGTCCCTGAACCTTATACGCTCATAGTACTGGCTGTAATCATAGTGGTGAAAGAGATCTTTTATCGTTTTATTTCTAAAAAAGGCACAGAAACAGATAGCACGGCCCTAAAGGCCGATGCCTGGCACCATCGCAGTGATGCGATTACCTCATTAATGGCTTTTATTGGCATTACTGTTGCCCTGGTTATGGGAAAAGGTTACGAAAATGCAGATGACTGGGCAGCTTTGTTTGCTTCAGGTTTTATCTTTTTCAATGCCTATCTCATTTTCAGACCTGCATTGGGTGAGGTAATGGATGAACACAGATATATGGATATTGAAATGCAAATAAGAAAAATTTCAATAGCGCATCCAGGGGTTATAGACACCGAAAAGTGTTTTATCCGGAAGACCGGGATGACTTACCATGTAGACCTTCATATCGCAGTAAAATCAGACATCAGCGTAAAAACCGGCCATGATATTGCTCACCGGGTCAAAGATGAGATCCTTGAAAATATTCCGCAAATCGCAGATGTCCTTATCCATGTGGAACCTGATGATGAACTTTAGAAAGGATTCCCGGTTCACTTTTGATTTTCTTTCAGATTAATTAAGAAACATTTAGCACAAACGAGCGGCTGCCGGCTTTGATGTCGCGCGGTTTAAGCGTATATTAATCTGTATAATTAACCGAAATAAATAAAGTTATGTCGATGATCAATGAAAAAGATTTTAAGGAACTGGCAAATTATAAAAACGAGATTTGCGTATCCATTTTTATTCCTACCCAAAGAGCTGGAAAAGAAGTTTTAGAAGGCAAAAACAAAAAGCATTTACATTCTAAATGGGTGCAGATTAGAAAAGAATTAAAAGAACAGAATGTTCAGGAAAATGTCATAAACAACATAGCAAAGCCTATAGAAAATCTACTGGAAAACCGGGATTTCTGGCGTCATCAGTCAGATGGTCTGGCGATCTTTGCCTCAGAAGACTATTTTCAAAATTATACTCTCCCTGTAAATTTCGATGATTATCATTATATATCTGAAGAATTTTATGTGAAACCTCTGGTACATGCCATGACAGGAGATGGTAAATTCAATATTCTGGCGATCCAGCTGGAAGATGTAAAATTATTTGAAGCATCAAAGTACAGCATTGCTCCCGTAGAAATAGAAGATCTAACTCCTTCCAGACTGGAAGAAAGGGTTGGTTTTGATTATAAGGAAAAAGCCCTTCAGTTCAGGACTCAGGGAGAAGGAGGTGAAAAGACTCAATTTCATGGCCATGGAGGAAGTGAAAGAGATGAAAAAACAGAGATAAAACAATTCTTCAGAGCTGTAGATCAGGGATTAAAAGAATATCTGAACAGGGAAAAATTGCCACTGGTAGTTTATTGCCAGGATTATATGTTCCCTATTTATAAAGACGCTAATACTTATAATCATTTGGTTGATGCCGTGATTCCCGGTAATCCAAACGATTCAGATCTTATGGGAATACATCAGAAAGCAATTGAGGTAATGGAGCCATTTTTAAATGATACGCGGGACGAAAAAATTGAAAAATACAAGGAGCTCAGTTCTACAGAAAATACCACTTCAGCCATCAGCGATATAATTGCTGCGGTGCATCAGGGAAAAGTTGATACTCTTTTTATTGAAAACAGAGCCGAAGTCTGGGGCGATTATAATGAAGAAAATATGAAAGTGGAGTTTGCCGAAAATAATGAAAATGGAAGTACTTCATTATTAAATCTTGCCGCCAAGAAAACCATTGAGATGGGTGGAAAAGTCTATCTGGTAGAGCATGAATTCATGCCGCAGAAAAAATCTAAAATGAACGCATTATTGAGATTCTAGCATGAAACCGGGCCTGTAACTAACTTACAGGCCCTTTTTAAGATATTTTATTCTCGAAAAGAAGGGACTAATATTTTAATCTTTACATTAGTCGCCCAAATAAAACATAATTAATGGAAACTAATTTAGCTGTACTTATAGACGGCGATAATATACCTTCTGCCCACGTAAAGGAGATGATGGAGGAAATTGCCAAATATGGCAACCCAACAATTAAAAGAATTTATGGAGACTGGACCAAACCGCATCTAAACAAATGGAAAAATGTCCTTTTGGAGAATGCCATACATCCCATTCAGCAATATGGCTATACCCAGGGAAAAAATGCGACAGATTCTGCAATGATCATCGATGCCATGGATATTCTTTATTCAAACAAGGTTGACGGGTTCTGCCTTGTATCCAGCGATTCAGATTTCACCCGTTTAGCTACCAGGCTTAGAGAAGCCGGAAAAAAAGTGATCGGGATAGGAGAGAAAAAAACTCCGGATCCATTTATTGTTGCCTGCGATAAGTTCATATATATTGAAATCTTAAAGCATAATACCAAGGAATCTGAGAACGGAAAAAGCAGGGAGAAGGATAATAGAAAACAAAATCTGGATAAGATCACACCTAGTGTGGTTAGGCTTATCTCACAAACGATTTCTGATGTCGCCGACGAGGATGGATGGGCATTTTTGGGCGATGTGGGAAGTTTGCTTCAGAAAAAGCAACCTAATTTTGATTCCAGGAACTACGGATTTCAAAAGCTGACTCCCATGATCAATTCTATAGATAAATTCGAGATAGAATCAAGGGAGAACTCCAATTCAAAATTCAAGCTTATTTACGTGAGAAATAAGTAAGATATACCAATGAGGAATATAAAGAAACTACATAAAGCAGAATACAGGCCGATGGGTGATCTTGAGACCTGGTCTCCCTTACCCACTGGTAATCTGCAAATGATAGATCCTTTTATATTTCTAAACCATCATGGCCCACAGGTCTATCCCCCAAATAATAACGGGCTTCCCTTTGGACCACATCCGCATCGTGGTATAGAAACGGTCACTTTTATCCTTGACGGCGATATAGCCCATAAGGATAGTGATGGGCATTACAGTGTGATAGAAAGTGGCGGAGTGCAGTGGATGACTGCTGGTCGCGGCCTTTTACATTCTGAGATTTCTTCAGATGATTTCAAAAAAGAAGGAGGTCCACTGGAGATCCTGCAATTATGGGTTAATCTCCCCAGGAGGCTAAAAATGATGCAACCGCATTACCGCGGATTACAGGAAGACAAGATTTCGATCTGGCAGAACGAGGAAGAAACTATTAAGGTCCAGGTAGTTTCCGGGAATTTTAAAGGAATAAGAGGAGCTTTTGATACTCCAACCTCGGTAGACCTTTCCCTGGTACATTTTGAAAAGGATTCCAAAATCCAGCTGGAGATCCCAAAATCCCATAATATTTTCTTTTATGTTATTAAGGGCGAACTGGAAGTGAACGAGATCAATGTTCCAGAATTACACCTTGCAGAATTTTCCAGAAATGATGAAAAGCTGAATATAATAGCTAAAGAAAAAAGTATTCTACTACTTGGTCACGCAGAACCTTTTAATGAGAAAGTGGTCTTTGGAGGACCCTTCGTGATGAATTCTGAGGAGGAAATCAGGCAGGCGTATGAAGATTACAGATCTGGTAAAATGGGAAGCTGGGAAGAATGATTTTAAAACAGATTATTACGAACTGTTCGGAAACCATTTCAATTTTGAATAAAAAAGTAAAACTCCCGGGATTCGGGAGTTTTTTCTTAATGTCTGTTTTCTAAAACCTTAACAATGTCCTTTAAACCAAATCCTTTAGCTTTCAGAAGGATCAAATAGTGAAAAAGAAGGTCGGCACTCTCATTTAAAAAGAGATCATCATTATCATCCTTTGCTTCGATCACAGTTTCTACAGCTTCCTCCCCTACTTTCTGAGCGATCTTATTAATGCCTTTATCAAAAAGTGATGTTACATAACTGTTCTCATTTTCCTTACGCAATTGAGGCTCTGTTTCACTTAATTTCTGTCGGTTGGCAATAATACCTTCCAGTTTTGAAAGAAAACCATAGTTAGCGGTATTTTCTTCAGCCCAGCAGGTATCAGTGCCTTTATGACAAACAGTACCTTCAGGATCTACTTCCACCAGAAGTGTATCATTATCGCAATCCAGCTTTATATTAACCAGGTTTAGAAAATTACCACTTTCCTCGCCTTTGGTCCATAATCGCTCTTTAGTCCGGCTATAGAAAGTAACTTTCTTTGTTTGATTGGTTTTCAGGAAGGCTTCCTCATTCATGTAGCCTAACATCAATACCTTTCTGGTATTTGAATCCTGAATTATTGCCGGGACTAAACCATCACTATTCTTATTGAAATCTATATTCATAATTTTTGATTCTTATTCGAAAAGCTATTTTTAATTGCGTCATGCTGTCCCGAAGCTTCGGGAGTTTCAGCATCTGTTGAATTCATATATAATTTTGAGACCCTGAAACAAGTTCAGGGTGACGGCTTAAAAGATTATTCTTATTGAAATCTATATTCATCTTAAATTTATTCTTTATGTCATCCTGTCTCGAAGCTTCGGGAGTTTCAGGATCTTTTGCTTTCTGAGATGCTGAAATAAATTCAGCATGACGTTAAATTATATTCTCACCGGTATTCCGGCTGTTTTTAGTTGGTTCTTGAGATCTGAGATCTCTATTTCTTTAAAATGGAAAACACTGGCAGCTAAAGCCGCATCTGCTTTACCTTTCTGGAATGTATCCTGGAAATGCTGAATATTTCCTGCTCCTCCAGAAGCAATAATAGGAATATTCAGTTCCTCAGACAGTCTGGCCAGAGCTTCATTGGCAAAGCCATTTTTGGTACCATCATGATCCATTGAAGTAAAGAGAATTTCTCCTGCTCCGCGAAGCTCAACTTCTTTAGCCCATTCAAAAAGATCAAGATCGGTAGGAACTTTCCCCCCTACAAGGTGAACTTTCCATTTTCCATCGATATTCTTTGCGTCTATGGCCACCACTACACACTGACTTCCAAATTTATCGGAAAGCTGGTTAATTAGGTCAGGATTTTTGACTGCGGAAGAATTAATAGAAACCTTATCTGCTCCATTCTTAAGCAATATATCAACATCTTCTACTGAAGAGATTCCGCCACCCACGGTAAATGGGATATTGAGTTGCTCAGCGACGTCCAGAACAAGCTTAGCCAGGGTTTTTCGTTTTTCTTCGGTAGCCGAAATATCAAGGAAAACCAGTTCATCCGCTCCCTTCTCGGCATACGCCGCGGCGAGTTCCACCGGATCTCCCGCATCTCTAAGGTCAATAAAATTGACTCCTTTAACTGTCCTTCCATTTTTGATATCAAGACAGGGTATAATTCGTTTCGTTAGCATCTTATGAATTTTGAAGTTGGATCGACGAGCGACGAGTGAATCTTTTTATTTGATAATCTGAATTTTTCATATTCTTGCTTTTACTTTTTTTATCGAAGCAACGCTAATAGCAATTAACTCATCCGACTCTTTTATGAGACGCTGAATTTCTTCATGATTATTCTCAAAAGTTTCAAATAAAAATTCAAGCCAGAACTGACTTTCATCTGCTTCTTCTTCTACAATTTTCAATTTATTTATAAAATCTCTGTCAGATTTAGCACGATTAGCAGCTCTATAATTTGCCGCAACTGAACTTGATGACCTTATTAACTGTCTAACTATAGCATCACATTCCCTGGTCTTTGGAATGAGTCGGCATAAATTCCAGCATTCCAAAGCAAAGGTTTTGGTTCGTTTTTTTAAATCCTGCATTATTTCTTTTTAAAACTTTACTGTTCGCTTTTTCTTCTATTTTTCATCGTTCATCGTTCATCGTTCGTCGTTCGTAATTCAAAACTTCAAAATATAATTTTCCAATTGTTTCAAACTAATCCTATTCTCATATATCGCTTTTCCTATGATCACTCCTTCACAACCCAGTTCTGCAAGTTTTGGTAATTCATCAAATTCTGAGATTCCACCGGATGCGATAAGATTGATATTTTTAGTTTCAGACAGGATCTCTTCATAAAGATCAAATGACGGGCCTTCCAGCATTCCATCCTTAGAAATATCTGTACAGATCACATATTTCGCACCTTTCTCTTCATAGTTCTGAATAAAAGGAATGATCTCCTTATCTGAATCTTCCAGCCAGCCCGAAACCGCTATCTTTCTATTCTTTGCATCGGCTCCCAGAATGATCTTATCACTACCATACTTTTGGATCCAGTTTTGAAATATTTCAGGATCTTTAACGGCAATACTACCACCGGTTATCTGGTTAGCTCCACTTTCGAAAGCGATCTCAAGATCTTTATCAGATTTTAATCCACCTCCAAAATCAACTTTAAGGTCGGTTTTTGAAGCGATCTGTTCCAGGATCTTATGATTCACTATATGTTTAGACTTTGCGCCATCAAGGTCTACGAGGTGTAAATACTCAATTCCGTGGTCCTGAAAGGATTTGGCTACCTCCAGAGGATTCTCATTATAAATTTTCTTGGTATTGTAATCACCTTTTGAAAGCCTTACGCATTTACCTTCGATGATATCTATTGCCGGTATTATTCGCATATGAAGTTAGAATTTAGAAGTGGGAAGTACGAATTCTGAAATACGAGGTACAAGGTTTGAAGTAAAAATTTCATTTTAATCTATTTTTTTTAAATCTATTTCAAATCCCTGAATTTAATTCAGGACTTTTTTTACTATAATGATTTACGGAATTCTGAGATTCTGAAACAAGTTCAAAATGACGTGCTATATTTAGTATATTTTAACTACACTAAATTTCATTTTCAATAATTCATATTTCAAACTTCGTCGCTCTTCGTTCGCAGCTCCAATTTCAAGAAATTCTTTAGTATCTGCTCGCCTGTTTTGCTGCTTTTTTCAGGGTGAAACTGGACTCCGTAGAAATTACCCCGATGTAATGCCGTAGAATAGTTTACACCATACTCAGTTCTGGCAATTTCATCTGCACACTCAGGAACGTAATAGCTATGTACAAGGTAAACGTATTCGCCGTTTTCAACATGATCGAAAAGATGTGAATCAAGATTTGTGATCTGGTTCCATCCAATCTGTGGGACTTTTACCGAATTATCAAAACGTTTTACATCAGCATCAAAAATCCCCAGCCCTTTTGTATCCCCTTCTTCGGAATAGTTGCACATTAACTGCATTCCCAAACAGATACCCAGAACAGGATGTTTCAACGTTGGTATTACCTTATCCAGGCCAGTTGATCGTAGCATTCTCATGGCACTTCCAGCTTCGCCTACTCCCGGAAATATAACTTTATCGGCATTCCGGATTTCCTCAGCATCGCTGCTAAGATCCGCCTCGTATCCAAGTCGTTTTATTGCGAATTTGATACTTTGGATATTCCCGGCTCCGTAATCTATAATTACTATTTTCATTAAAGCATTCCTTTTGTAGATGGTAAGATCATTTTTTCGGTGTCTCTTTTAACCGCCATTTTTATAGCTTTCGCAAAGGCTTTAAAAATAGCTTCTATCTTATGGTGCTCATTTTTACCTTCCGCTTTAATATTCAAATTTGCTTTAGCGCCATCGGTAAAGGATTTAAAGAAATGATAGAACATTTCTGTAGGCATCTTACCAATCATTTCCCTGTTGAAATCTGCTTCCCAAACCAGCCAGTTCCTTCCGCCAAAATCAATGGCGACCTGTGAAAGACAATCGTCCATAGGTAAACAGAATCCATATCGCTCAATACCCAGCTTATTTCCTAGCGCTTTACTAAAGACTTCTCCCAACGCAATCGCGGTATCTTCGATAGTATGATGCTCATCTACCTCCAGATCACCTTTTACAGCGATTTTAAGGTCCATCTGTCCATGACGGGCTAACTGATCAAGCATATGGTCAAAAAAGTCGATACCGGTGCTTATATCGCTTTTTCCGGTTCCATCGAGGTTCAATTCGATCTTAATATCTGTTTCGTTGGTCTTTCTCTCGATAGATGCCGTTCTATCCTGTAGTTTCAGAAATTCATAGATCTCTTTCCAGGAATCGGTTTTTAAAGCAATTCTATCCTCAACTTCAGATTTATCATTTTCCACTTCATCTGCACCAAGGCCTTCATGATTATCAATGAAAATTCCCTGACCACCAAAGTTCATGGCGAATTCAATATCTGTTAGTCGGTCGCCTACCATAAAAGAATTCTTAAGGTCATAATCTGCGTTATCCATAAATTTTCTTTCCAGCAAACCGGTATTAGGTTTCCTGGTAGGAGCATTTTCTTTCGCAAAGGTTCTGTCTATCAAAACATCACTAAACTCAATGCCTTCATTCTTAAAAGTTTTGATAATGAAATTCTGAATTGGCCAGAAATCGCTTTCCGGAAAACTATCAGTTCCCAATCCGTCCTGATTGGTCACCATTACGATCTCATAATCCAGCTCTTTGGCGATCTTACCCAGGTAGGTAAAAACATCGGGATAAAACTCTAATTTATCCAGACTGTCGATTTGATAATCTTCAGGTTCATGGATCAATGTCCCGTCACGATCTACAAATAATACTTTATTCATTATCTAATTCTTTAAATACTTCAATTAGTTTTTTGTTTTCTTCTTTGGTCCCAATGGTTATCCTCAGGCAATTCTCACACAAAGGCTGGCTGCTTCTGTTCCTTAACACGATTCCTTTTTCAAGAAATTGATCGTAGCGTTTATTCGCATCATCCACTTCCAATAACAGAAAATTAGCGTCTGACCTGTAAATTTTAGAAACAAAATTAACTTCAAGTAATTGTTTAAATAAAAGCTTTCTTTCATTCTTAATATCAAATACTTGTGATTTTATTTTATCCAGATCGAATAAAGTTTCAAGAGACTCACTCTGAGTTAGTTGATTTACATTATAAGGAGGTTTGATCTTATTCAGAACAGAGATAATTTCTTCTGAAGCATATAATACCCCCAGCCTGATCCCTGCCTTACCGAAAGCCTTTGAAAAAGTTTGCGTAACGATTAGATTAGGAAAATCTTCCAGCCTGTTTATCCAGCTATCTTTTTCTGAAAAATCTATATAAGCCTCATCGATCACCACTAACCCATCAAATCTTTTAAGAATTGCTTCTATCGTATTCTCTTCAAATGAATTCCCGGAAGGATTATTCGGTGAACATAGAAAAATGATCTTGGTTCTGGAACTTACCTGTTCAAAGATCGCAGTAACATCTGGTTCAAAATCGTGGTTTAATAAAACCTCTCTGTTTTCAATATCATTGATATCTGCAAGAACCTTATACATGCCGTAGGTTGGTGGAAGTGATATAATATTATCTCTTCCAGGCTCACAGAAAGCCCTGAAAATAAGATCAAGAACTTCATCACTCCCATTACCTAATAAGATATTGGACGGAGCGACATTCTTAATTTCAGAAAGCTTTTCCTTAACCTGAGCTTGTTGCGGATCTGGGTATCGGTTAAACCCATTATCATTCGGATTCTCATTAGCGTCCAGAAAGATCATTTCTGCGCCCTGAGTTTTAAACTCATCCCTGGCTGAAGAATATGGCTTCAGACCTGCAACATTAGGCCGAACCAGTGTATTTAAATCGAAATTCCGCATTTTATTTAAGGTCTTTTAATCTTAGACTTACTGCATTCTTATGGGCCTGTAAACCTTCAGCTTCGGCTAGTAATTCTATGGATGGTCCAATTTCTCTAATACCCTCTTCGGTGATCTTTTGAAAGGTAATGGTCTTCATAAAACTGTCCAGGTTTACACCGCTATACTGCTTGGCGTAGCCATTGGTAGGCAAGGTATGATTGGTTCCGGAAGCGTAATCTCCAGCACTTTCAGGGGTGTAGTTCCCTATGAATACAGAGCCCGCATTCACAACACCCTTCACGAAATAATCTTCATCTTCAGAACAGATAATGAAATGCTCTGGGCCATATTCATTGATGAGTTCCAAGGCTTCTTCTTTTGAACTTACCAGGATCAACCTGGAATTCTCTATAGCCTTATCTGCTATGGCTTTTCTGGGTAACTCCTGTACCTGCGACTCGATCTCATCTGAAACTGCATTTATCAGCTTTTCTGAAGTCGAAACCATGATCACCTGGCTATCTACACCATGTTCTGCCTGACTTAGCAGATCTGAAGCGACGTAAGCCGCATTTGCCGAGTCATCTGCAAATACCAGTAATTCTGAAGGTCCTGCCGGCATATCAATAGCTACCTGGTATTTCGTCGCGAGTTGTTTAGCAACAGTCACAAACTGATTTCCAGGTCCGAATATCTTATAAACTTGCGGAACATCTACTGTTCCGAAGGTCATCGCGCCAATGGCCTGTATACCTCCTATTTTGAATATTTGAGTTACCCCACAAAGTTCAGCGGCATAAAGGATTGCCGGATTCACATTTCCATTCTTATCTGGTGGTGTGCATAAAATGATCTCCTTACAACCAGCAAGTCTTGCCGGAATAGCCAGCATTAATATAGAAGAGAACAAAGGAGCGGTTCCACCGGGAATATAAAGCCCAACTTTCTGGATCGCTTTCTTTTCCTGCCAGCATTTAACTCCGTTCGTAGTTTCAACACTTACCTTATCGGTTCTCTGTGCAGCATGGAATTTTTCAATATTGGATTTCGCCAGTTTAATAGCCGACTTCAATTCTTCTGAAATTTCCTTATCAGCATTCTGAACCTCGGCTTCTGAAACCTTCAGATCTTCTAATTTAATACCGTCAAACAGCTCGGTATATTTTGCAACTGCAGCATTTCCTTTAACCCTAATCTCATCAAAGATCTGATTCACAGTTTGCTCAATATCGGCAACCGTCTGAGTAGGTCTTTTCAGGATCTCAGGCCAGTCTGCTCTTGACGGATTTAATATCTTATTCATACTCTTAATATTCAGCAGTTATTAAATTACCATTTTTTCAATTGGTGCAACCAGGATTCCTTCAGCTCCAAAATCCCTAAGCTCATCAAGGACTTCCCAAAAACGCTCTTCATTTATTACAGTATGAACAGAACTCCAGCCTTCTTCCGCTAAAGGTAAAACCGTTGGGCTTCTCATTCCAGGCAATAATTTTATTACATCCTCCAGCTTCTCATTAGGAACGTTCATGAGAATGTATTTAGAAGTCCTTGCATTCAACACAGACTTCATTCTGAATTGCAGCTTCTCCAGGATCTTCTTTCTTTCTTCAGAAATTTCAGGAGAAATAGCCAATACTGCTTCACTTTTCAGCATTACTTCTACTTCTTTCAGGCCATTCTTGAATAAGGTACTTCCGCTGGACACAATATCACAAATAGCATCGGCAAGGCCAATATTTGGAGCGATCTCAACAGATCCATTAATAATATGCAGATCGGCAGAAATCCCCTTCTCTTTTAAAAACTCATTTACCGTATTAGGATAAGAAGTAGCGATCTTTAGACCATCCAGATCCTTAATGCTATTGTAGTTGAAAGATTTTGGTACCGCCAGGGAAACGCGACATTTTGAAAAACCCAGCTTTTCTCCGCGTATGATATCCTGACCTTTTTCGATCAAAACATTTTCGCCGATAATAGCAACATCTACCACTCCATCTCTAAGATACTGCGGGATGTCCCCATTTCTAAGATACATTACTTCTAGCGGGAAATTTCTTGAAGATGCTTTAAGCTGTTCTTTTCCATTATCTATAGATATCCCGGCGTCTTTCAGGATTCCAATGGAGTCTTCGAATAATCGACCCGATTTCTGAACTGCTATTCTTAACTTTTCTTTACTCATGATTTTGTTTGGTAGTATTAGAAATAAAAAAACCCGCTTGATTGCTCAAACGGGTTATGATATTTTAGTTAAAGTTACAACATATCACAATCACCTCGCCTGAGCGTGGAAAGAAAAATGATGATGATGTACTGTATAGTTTCTCATTGTGAGTTCAAATCTAAATAAAATTATCAGAAATAAAACCTGAAACTTAATTTTTAAGAATTGTTTATTAGTTATTACCTAAAATTATCGGCATTCCGTCATCTCCAGAACCAATAACGACCACTTTTGCATTTGGTGATTTAGCCAGTTCTACTGTGGCCTGAATACCTTTTTCCTTAAGTACTTTATCTGTTAAGGACTCACTAAGAATACGGTTGGCAGTTGCCTTACCTTCAGCATCGATACGCTGACGTTCAGCTTCCTGCTCAGCCTTGGTCAATCTAAATTCATATTCCAGGGATTCCTGCTCCTGTCTTAGCTTTCTTTCGATCGCTTCCTTAATGGTAGAAGGTAGAGACACATCCCTAACAAGAACCTCATTTACCTGAACATACTGATCTTCCAGTAAAAGGTTTGTTTCGTCAAAAATCTCCTTTTGTATTGCTTCTCTTTTACTAGCATAAAGTTGCTCGGGATTATACCTACCTACCACAGCTCTGGTTGCCGAACGGATCGCAGGTTGAAGCAGACGCTGTATATAAGCCTCTCCTTTTTCCTGGTGTAGCTTTCCTAATGCATCATATTCCGGTTGAAACCAAACTGAAGCATCCAGGCTGATCTCAAGTCCATTGGAAGAAAGTACACGCATTTCTTCATCAATAGACTGTTGACGAACTTCATAAACAAATACTTTGTTCCATGGAGCCACAAAATGAAATCCTTCAGATAATGGCGGTTGATCTGTAACCACACCACCACCAAAGGTTCGGTATAAAACTCCGGCCTCACCGGAATCAATAGTAACTGTAGATTTAGCGATAATAATAATTAATATGACAACACCAATAAATAATGGTATGCCAATCTTGGGTAATCTTTCCATATATAATAATTGAAATTTAAATTAGTCCTAAATATTTTCGGTAAAACCATTCAACGGCAAGAATAGAAATCAATATAAACAACAGGTAATACCAGTCTATCAAAGGTACTGTTTTTTGACGGCTTTTTTGAACGGGTTTAAACTTATCATCGGCCAGCAGGCTATTAATTAAGTCATCTACCTGATCCTGGAAATAGAGCCTTGTATCATTGTTACTCGCAAATGACTGCATACCAGACAGATTAGAGGAAACGAATTGCTGTTCACTGTTATAATCGATCACCTCAAAATTTCCTGATTTTGAGAGGTTCTCTCCCTGAACTGATATGTTGTAGGAGTAATTCCCCGGCGGCAGATCACCACCATCGAACTGGTAAAAATTATTTTTTAATAATAAATCTGAGTTGAAATCTGCTCCGGTACCGTTATTTCTTACATTGATTTTTAAATTTCTGCCGGCATCAAACTGATAATTTTCATCAAAATACTGGGCAGATATCACAACATTTTGATTTGCATAGTAAAAATTCTCAGCATCAATAGTTAATCGCTGCTGGCGGTTTATAGCGCTTAAATTCTGTATCAGCTTCCCCAAAAAATCGTCAAACTCACTAAAGGAATTTTGATCCAGGTAGGATTTCGCCCGCCATCTCCATAGATTTTCTCCAAGCAGAAAACCAGATTTCGGATTTTGCTGGCTAACGGCCATTAATGGTTCACCGGTTTGCACCCCTTGTAATTCCTGAGTAAGCAAAACATTGTAGACTTTTGAATCAAATTTTACCGATCCGAATTTGTCTATTAAAGGTGGAAAATCATCAAAGCCAATATCCTCGAAAGCAAAAGAACTAAAGGTTGGATTATATACAGGAAAAATTTCCTGGGGTTGATTGGTATAAGCTTTGCTAAAGCCCAGATCCAGATTGTTCAAAAAATTCCAGTCTGTTTTAGATCCTGTAATGATGAGAAAGTTGTAGTTATTTTCAAGAATATCTGTGATCACAGAATTAAACTTGCTGTTAACCTGATACAATATAACTAATTGATAATCTGAAATTTCAAAATTTGAATCGCCAAGATATTTAATTGTTGCAGATCGTTGCTGATTGCTTTGTACAGACTTCTGCAACGCACCCAGATCTGGATGTGAAATATCGCTTAGAATTAGAACTGACGTACGTTCATCAATAACTTCGACAGCAAATTTTCGAATATTATTTATAAGATTCTTTTCACTTTTCCCAGGTTGAATCTCAACTTCATAGGTTTTTACTCCAAGGGAACTGGCAGGCAGATCTGTTCTAATTATTCCTGAGGAAACGTCGGGAGATAACTCTAGCTTTTCCTGATAGATAATAGTCTCTCCAGATTTGATAGTCACTTCAGCCTCAATATTATCTTTTCCGGAATAATTAAAGAAAATTTCTACGGGAAACCTGTTATTCAAAAAAGCATACTTATTGGCATTGATTTTATCAATGCTCAAATCCTTGTACCTGGTGGTATCTCCTACAATAACCGGTAAAATTTCACTGCCAGATCTTTTATTGAAATATCGAAAATCCCGACCCTGGCTTTGGTTACCATCGGTTAATAAAACCACTACAGAATTTTCATGAGAGTTAAGATCTGAGGTTTCTGTAAGTGCAGTATAAATATCTGTTTGCCTGTCCTCGAAGTTCAGAGAATCATCCAGGGATAATCGTTCTCCAAAAAACATGGTTTTAGTATTGAAGTTTTGCTGAAGGCGATCATTATCATAGAATAAAGCGGGGATTTCCTTCAGTCTCTCGGCTTCCCCTAAAAAAGAAATCGACTGGGAATTATCTGCCAGTAATATTAATTCTGGTTTATCGATCTCATATTCCACCGAGCGAATTTCAGGGTTTATAAGGAGCAGTAAAACTAAAAACACGGAGGCCGCCCTGAGAGCAAAAAATATATAATCCTTTTTTCGCTTATTCTCATTTTTGAACAAATACTGAAAAAAAGCAAACCCCAGCGCTACAAAAAGTGCCAGGGTTATATATAAAATTGTGCTTATTTCCATCGAGATCTGTTAGAATTGTGAAGTTAACAATTAAAAAGAATTAATTCACAATCTTAGATCAAACACAGGTTTTAAGTATGCATACCTCCATCTACATGGATTACCTGCCCGGTAACGTAAGAACTTAGATCACTCCCCAGGTAGACGCAAGCATTGGCAATATCTTCAGGACTTCCTCCTCTTTTTAATGGAATTGAATCTCTCCATCCCTGCACAGTTTTCTCATCCAGCTTCGCAGTCATTTCAGTTTCAATGAATCCCGGAGCGATCACATTTGTTCGAATATTCCGTGAACCGAGCTCCTGAGCCATAGATTTCGAAAAACCTATAATTCCGGCTTTGGAAGCTGCATAATTCGCCTGCCCGGCATTTCCGGTTACACCAACTACAGAACTCATATTAATGATGCTACCGCTGCGTTGTTTCAGCATAGTGCGCTGAACCGCTTTGGTCATATTAAAGATCGATTTTAGATTTACTTCGATCACCCGGTCAAAATCCTCTTCGCTCATTCTCATAAGCAGGTTATCTTTAGTAATACCGGCATTGTTCACAACAATATCTATAGATCCAAATTCGCTAGCGACACTATTAATGAGTTCCTGAGCTTCCTCAAAACTCGCAGCGTTAGATTGATAAGCTTTTGCTTTTACACCCTGCTCTTCCAGTTCCTTTGCTAGTTCCTCTGCAGATTGTGAAGATGAATTATATGTAAAAGCCACGTTGGCTCCATGCTTAGCAAATACCTGGGCTATCCCTTTTCCTATCCCGCGGCTACCCCCGGTGATTATAGCATTTTTTCCTTCTAATAATTTCATATCAAATGATCTTGGTTAATTGACGACCCAAATATAACAAAACCTGAAAGGCATTAAATAAATTTTAGACCCAACTTGCTTTTATCATTTTTCCAGGCAATGCAATTTAATTCCTGCGCTTAACATATTACTTGTAAATTGTAGAGACCATTAGCCTATACAGTTTAATTAATAAGTGAATTAACCGCCGTGAGAGATTTAACCTTACATCATCTTTTAGGTTTTTTGATGCTAATGACTATTTATAGTTGTTTTAATTCAAATGAAAAAGATACAATTGCCGAGCTGTATTCAACCTCAGATACTATCCTGGTGGTTGCCCATCGCGGTTCACATTCCTTTCATCCGGAGAATTCACTCAGTGCTTTTGAAGCTAGTATTGAAAACGGAATAGACATTATCGAAACTGATCTGCGCTTAACCCGGGACAGTGTTTTCGTCCTGATTCACGACGAAACTTTGAACAGAACTACTAACGGTAAAGGCGCAGTGAATGAATATTCTCTCGGGGAAATAGAAAATTTTAATCTTTTGTTCCAGAGAAAGCTTACAACAGAAAAAATTCCAACATTAGAGCAAGTATTAAAATTATCTAAAGACAGGATCATACTCAATCTGGATCTTAAAATCCAGGATTTCAACGTGATTAAAAAATTGGCAGATATGATTGAGAAATATCATATGGAAGATTCTGTCATAATTAGCATCAGAAATATTCAGCTTATTCCAAAGATCCACAAGTATAATCCTGCAATAAAATTAATGCCTGTGGTGAGTACTAAAAAGAAAATAAGAAAGGTGATGAAGTATAATTATATAGATATCATTCAGGTTCGACCCAAACCTTATACTTCCTCATTAAGAAAGGGATTTCAGGAACAAGGAATAAAAATATGGGTAAACGCTCTCAATAAATATGACCGGCTACAGGAAAAAGACAAGACCGGTTTCAGACAATTAATCAAAAGAAAAAAAGTAGATATAATTCAGACAGACCATCCTGAAGAATTACTGGAATTCCTTAAGATAGAAAACCTGCATTCCTGAAATCCATAACATAAAAGATCCCTCCTTTCAGTAAAGAAAAGAGGGATCCTAATATTAAATTTCTACTCTTAAGAGTTAAGTACTTCTGCTACTTTCATTCCTATTTCTGCAGGAGAATCAACAACATGAATGCCATTTTCCTTAAGAATCTTCTTTTTAGCCTGAGCTGTATCTTCGCTACCTCCAACGATCGCACCGGCATGACCCATAGTACGTCCTGCAGGAGCAGTCTCACCAGCAATAAAACCTACAACAGGTTTCTTATTACCATTCGCCTTGATCCACTGAGCAGCATCAGCCTCTAACTGACCACCTATCTCACCAATCATTACAATACATTCAGTTTCATCATCGTTCATAAGCAGTTCAACAGCTTCCTTAGTAGTGGTCCCAATAATTGGATCTCCACCAATTCCAATAGCTGTAGTTATACCAAGACCTTGCTTTACAACCTGGTCTGCAGCTTCATAGGTAAGAGTCCCGGATTTAGAAACGATACCTACTTTACCTTTTTTGAATACAAAACCTGGCATAATCCCAACTTTAGCTTCACCCGGAGTAATAACACCAGGACAGTTAGGACCTATTAATCTACAGTCGCGGTCTTTAATATAATCTGAAGCCTTCACCATATCGGCAACAGGAATTCCTTCGGTAATAGTAATAATCACTTTTATACCTGCATCTGCAGCTTCCATGATCGCATCTGCAGCAAAAGCCGGCGGCACGAAAATGATGGATACATCTGCCCCGGTTTGCTCAACTGCATCAGATACAGTATTAAACACAGGTTTATCAAGGTGCTTTTGTCCTCCTTTGCCCGGAGTAACCCCACCAACTACATTTGTACCATATTCTATCATTTGTTCCGCATGGAATGTACCTTCACTACCGGTAAAACCCTGCACGATAACTTTAGAATCTTTATTGACTAAAACGCTCATAAGTGTCTTTTGAATTTTGGATTACAAAAGTATGTTTTTAAATATAAACCCTAAAGTCATTTTGTAGATTATTGCTGTAAAAAACCTTAAAATTCCTATAAATTCGACAAGAAAACAAAAATCCCGAACCTTAAGGAACGGGATCTTCTAATTGTTTGAAAGGATTAATTATCGCTAATACTCATTTTCTGAGTTCCGCCATCAATCATCTTCACTTCAATGTTTATATCATTTTTACTTTCTAATATTTCTTTGGCCTTAGCAGCGCTGATCTTCTTGTCATTATAGTAGAAGCTTCCTCCTGCTGACTGAATCTTATCTATTTCCTCGGATGGATTCGGTGGTGGAGCCGGAGAATCACCTTTGACTTTTATTATTTCCTTTTTAACGGTCTTTTTCTCTCCATCTTCCTCAATCACTTCAATTTCCATGACTCTTTCTGAATCTACATTAGCGGAACCTTTTGCTGTCTTACCTGCTTTAGGTGCCTTCGGAGCCTTTGGAGGTTTTGGAGCTGATCCAGGTTCTGCCGGCATCGGAGGTGGCGGAGGTAATATTGCAATGCCCGAGATCTTCGCAATTCTACTATTACCGAAGGCTTTATTGACTTTTTCGACAAATCCTTCTTCAGGATTGATCATTTTTACTTTTAAACCCATTTCCCGAACTTCGTCATCGCTCTTTTTGTCCATCAAATTATCTAAGTGCTCCTGAAGTCCTGCCACCTTTATTTCCTTACCATTTATATACAGTGAACTTTCTTCAATCTTTACCGATAATGTATTATTATCCTGAATAAATGCTTCTCTAAAGTGAGCATTTTGAGTATCTGTTACCAAAACTGTATTTGCTTTTATTTCATTATTGAAGAAATACACACAAATTGCAAGTACAGGAATTAACATGCTTAACTTAAGAAGCATTTTTTTGAAAGAGAACGTTTTTGAAATCATAAGTATTCGTTTTTTGATTAATGATTGACTCATGGGACTTGATAAGGTATTATGATAGTGTCCCGAACTATAATTGCATAAGATTTTCGAGTATTGCAGCGCACTCATGTTGTTTTTTATCACTGCATGGTCTGCCAGATATTCATGGTTTAATTTTATGGATCGTTTTATCCAGATGAATACAGGATTGAACCAGAAGATAATCTGGAGAAATTCAATGAATAATAGGTCCAGGGAATGTTTCTGGTCTACGTGAATCTTCTCATGTTCTATTATCGCATTTGAAATTTCCTTATTTTGAAATTCTTTTTTATTCAGAAAGATATATTTAAGGAATGAATAGGGACTTAACTTCTTCTTCATTAAAACCAGAATATAATGTCCCTGGTCATACTTATCATTTTCATTGATCTCCTGAAACAT
Organism: Christiangramia sabulilitoris; assembly: GCF_007050985.1. GTDB lineage: Bacteria > Bacteroidota > Bacteroidia > Flavobacteriales > Flavobacteriaceae > Christiangramia > Christiangramia sabulilitoris. The sequence goes on along the minus strand of NZ_VHSF01000001.1, from coordinate 84,085 downwards.
GGATTTTAAATTACTGATAAACCTACCTGCAAAAATTATTAATCCCAGCAAATAGGCCAACAGGATCCAGTTATAAGAAATGTTCTTTTCAGCAGAATTGGTAAGGTTATCAGGAGATAATGCAAAATTCTCTGAAAAAGGTAAAGACTCCTGGTAAACTTCCACGGTGTAGCTAAAACTTATAAGAGGTAAAATGAAGGAAATTAAAAGGATTGCGAGCAAATAAAACCTTTTGAAAAAATTGAATTGCTCATCTTCCAGGAAAAATCTGTAAAAGCTGTACAAAACAAATAGACACAATCCCGATTTTATAATATATTCCCACATCTTATTTGTTCTTTAATTGCCTATCTATTAGCTCTCTAAGCTCTCTTAATTCCTTCTCACTCAGGTCTGATTCAGTGGTGAAAAATGAAGCAAATTGTGCCGTAGAATCGTTGAAGAAATTTTTAATCATTCCATTCATTTGTTTGGAAAAATATTTCTTTTTCGAAACTTTCGGGAAATATTCCCGTGACCTGCCTTTTTGAATATAATCCACAAAGTTTTTATCCTGCATACGCTTCAATAAAGTTGCAACCGTGGTAAGGGCCGGCTTGGGGTCAGGGTATGCCTCCAGCAGCTCCTTCATATAAGCCGTTTCCTTTCTCCAAAGAATCTGCATTAACTGTTCTTCTGCATTAGATAATTCCATCAATTCTGTTTTACTCTACAAATGTAGAATTAAAATATTTATTCTACAAATGTAGAATGCAAAAAAAATAAAAAAACCCTTAACAACTAAGTTAAGGGCGCATTGATTATTTTTTATTAAGACCAGGGATTATCGTCAATTTCCTCACCCAGCTGACTTATTTGAACTCCTTTATAAAGTTTCCCATCCTTCAATTCCCACATGGCAATAAAATGTCCAAGGGGCATTTCTTCATCAGGATTTTCAATAGTTCTAACATAATAAGTAAAATGAATAGCTGCATTACCGCTTTTTGCGATAACTTTATCTACCGCTGCGCGAAGAGATTCGTAGGACTCAGCAAGTTTTTCACTAATTTGAGCGATACCCTCCAGGTCAAGTTTTCTAAGACCGGTAGTACCATACCAGGAAAGTTCAACATCAGGATGCAAATAACTTCTCAAAACACTTTCATCCTTATAGAAATTGGATTCATAGAATTTTCTAACAATTTCCTTTGTTCTTAAACCCATATCTTACTTATTTATATTTTTTATAATCCCGGGCAGTTGCTTGACTGCCGCGTACTCTTTCAACTTAGTTCTAACCTCACCAAACGGTGTTCCCCAATAAGTGGTATTTGGACTGGTATCTTTGGATACTCCACATTGAGCCATCAATACCGTTCCGGTAGCAATGGTCACATCGCTTCTAATTCCTACCTGTCCCCATATAGTTACCTCGTTTTCCACAACTACACAACCTGCAATACCTACTTGCGAAGCTATTAAACATTTTTCACCTATCACAGTATCATGTCCTATCTGAATAAGATTGTCAAGTTTTGAGCCTTTTCCAATGGTCGTATCGCCGGTTACCCCGCGGTCTATCGAACAATTAGAGCCAATTTCAACATTATCTTTTATGACTACCCTACCTCCGGAAAGCAATTTATCAAAACCTTCTTCCCGCTTTTTATAGTAAAAAGCATCTGCCCCGAGAACAGTTCCTGCATGGATTATTACATTATCTCCAATAATACAATCGTCTCCAATATTCACATTGGCATGTATAAGGCAGTTCTTTCCGATCTTCACATTATTCCCTATCACCGCGTTTGGCTGGATGACCGTACCCTCCCCTATTTCTGCAGATTCAGAAATAGATTTCAGCGTCACCTGAAAAGGTTTAAAATGCCTGGTGAGTTTATTAAAATCACGGAAAGGATCATCTGAAATCAATAACGCCTTACCATCAGGACATGCTACTTCTTTATTAATTAAAATGATCGTCGCAGCAGACCCTAATGCCTTCTCATAGTATTTAGGATGATCTACAAACACTATATCTCCGGGAGTTACCACATGTATTTCATTCATTCCCTGGACAGGAAAATCTTGATCTCCTACAAATTTACAGTCGACCAGGCTGGCAATCTCCTTTAAAGAATATTGGCGGGGAAATTTCATTTAAGGCAGATTATTCTTTAATTCTTTCCTTATAAGTTCCCTTATCAGTTTCGATCCTGATCTTATCTCCCTCGTTTATAAACAGGGGAACATTTACCTCGTAACCTGTTTCAACAGTAGCAGGTTTCGTGGCGTTGGTAGCCGTGTTTCCCTTTACCCCCGGCTCGGTATGAGTAACTTCAAGAACTACACTGGCAGGCATATCTACAGAAAGTGGCATATTATCCTCGGTATTGATAAGGATTGTAACTACTTCCCCCTCTTTTAAAAGCTTAGGCATATCCAGGGCACTTTCAGTAAGTCTTATTTGCGTATAATCCTCTACATTCATGAAGTGCCAGAATTCACCATCTTCATAAAGGAACTGAAACTTGTGAGTTTCCACCCTAATATCTTCGATCTTATGACCAGCCGAAAAAGTATTGTCAAGAACTTTTCCTGTCGTAACACTTTTTAATTTAGTTCTTACAAATGCAGGACCTTTACCCGGTTTAACATGAAGGAATTCCACGATCTTATAAATATCATGATTATACCTAATGCAAAGTCCGTTTCTAATATCGCTAGTTGATGCCATTCTATTTTTTAATTTGAACTGAAGTATCCTTTCATGATACCTCTTTGTGAGTTTTTAATAAATTCTAATATTTCATCTCTTTCTGCGGTAGCCTGCATTTCAGCTTCAATAATAGCTACTGCCTGGGAGTTGTTATAATTTTTCTGGTACAATATTCTGTAAATATCCTGAATCTCCCTGATCTTTTCGGTTGTAAAACCTCTTCTACGTAAACCAATGGAATTAATACCCACATAACTTAAAGGTTCACGTCCTGCTTTTACAAACGGAGGAACATCTTTTCTCACCAGAGATCCCCCGGTGACAAAAGCATGATTACCAATACTGCAAAACTGTTGAATTGCGGCCATACCTGCAAGGATCACATGATCTCCTACATTAATATGACCCGCAAGAGTACTGTTATTTGAAAAAATACAATTATCCCCTACAATACAATCATGAGCGATGTGGCAATAAGCCATGATCCAGCAATTGTTCCCAATTACCGTTTTCATTCTATCTGTAGTTCCTCTGTTGATAGTCACACACTCCCTGATGGTGGTATTATCACCAATCACGGTAAGCGTATCTTCATCATTAAATTTTTTATCCTGCGGAACCGCAGATATCACTGCGCCCGGAAAGATGCTACAGTTCTTACCGATACGGGCACCTTCCATTATACAAACATTGGAACCAATCCAGGTACCTTCTCCAATCACTACGTTATTATGTATCGTCGCGAAAGGTTCGATCACCACATTTTTGGCAATTTTCGCTCCCGGATGTACATATGCTAAGGGTTGGTTCATTTTATTTATTTTGATTTAACTATTTGTGCCATTAAAACGGCTTCTGTGGCCAGTTGACCATTTACATAGGCATATCCCTGCATCTGGCAAATACCTCTCCTAATCGGGGCCAGTAATTCTAATTTGAATATTAACGTATCTCCTGGTACTACCTGTCTCTTAAACCTCACATTATCGATCTTCATAAAAAATGTAAGATAGTTTTCAGGATCTGGTACAGATTTCAACGCAAGTATACCACCTGTCTGCGCCATCGCTTCTACCTGCAACACTCCAGGCATAACCGGTTTGCCCGGAAAATGCCCCACGAAGAACGGCTCATTCATCGTCACATTCTTCATTCCAATCACATGCGAATCTGTTAACTCATAGATCTTATCTACCAATAAAAATGGAGATCTGTGCGGCAATGTATCCATAATATCATTCACATCCATAAGTGGCGGCTGTGAAAGGTCGATCTTAGGTACATTATTTCTTTTTTCTGCCTTGATAATCTTCGAAAGCTTTTTGGCAAACTCTGTATTTACGTGATGTCCCGGTTTGGTAGCAATAATTTTACCTTTAATTCTGGTACCAATCAGCGCCAGATCACCTAAAACGTCCAGTAATTTATGCCTGGCCGCTTCGTTAGGATAATGCAGGTTCAAATTATCAAGGATACCATTAGGTTTTACGGCAATCTCCTCACGATTAAATGCAACCCTGAGTTTCTTTAAGGTTTCTTCACTTATTTCCTTATCTACGTAAACAATGGCATTATTTAGATCACCGCCTTTAATAAGGCCATGTTCCAGTAAAGTTTCGATCTCGTGTAAAAAACTAAAAGTTCTGGAATCTGCAATTTCTGTTTTAAATTCTGAAAGATGCTCAATCGAGGCATTTTGAGTTCCGAGTACTTTGGTACCAAAATCCACCATAGTAGTAACCTGATATTCATCTGCAGGCATGGCTATAATTTCACTACCATTATCATCACGGTAACAAATCACTTCACTTACCACATATTCTTCCCTGTCAGCTTCCTGCTCCACTGTTCCCGCCTTTTCAAGGGCTTCCACAAAAAATTTGGATGAACCATCCATAATAGGTGGTTCTGAGGCATTCAATTCAATATACAGATTATCTATTTCCAGTCCTACACAGGCTGCAAGAACATGTTCTGAAGTTTGAATAGTCACACCATTCTTATCCAGATTAGTCCCTCTTTGTGTATTAACTACATAAGTTACATCTGCTTCTACCTCTGGATTTCCTTCCAGATCTATCCTCCTAAACACGTAACCTGTATTTTCCGGAGCGGGTTTAAAGGTTAGTTTAACCTCTTTACCCGTATGCAGGCCAACACCCTCAAGAGATACCGCCTCTCGAATGGTTCTTTGTTTCGAAATATTATCAGCCATTATTAATCTTTTTTTCTAATTGGTTAATTATGTTCATGGTTTTGGGAAGATTTTTAAAATGTATATAGGACTTATTATAATCACTATAGCCTATGGCAGGAGAACCCTGCAACATTTCGTCATCTTTTATGTCACGTCCTATTCCAGACTGGGCCTGGATCTTTACACGGTTCCCTATATTAAGATGCCCGGCAATACCCACCTGTCCTCCTATAAGACAATTTTTACCAATCTTGGTAGAACCAGCTATACCTGTTTGAGCAGCAATTGCTGTATTCTCGCCAATTTCAACATTATGGGCGATTTGTATATGATTATCCAGTTTTACACCTTTCCTGATGATAGTCGAGCCTAAAGTAGCCCGGTCTATAGAAGTTGAAGCACCAATATCCACATGATCTTCTATGACCACATTTCCTATTTGCGGCACTTTACTGTATTCACCAGTTTCACCGGGACTAAATCCAAATCCGTCGGCGCCTATTACCGCCCCGCTATGAATGGTCACGTGATTACCTATAAGACTTTCAGAATATATTTTCACTCCAGCAAAGATGGTCACATTATCACCTATTTTTACATTATCTCCAATGTAAGCATTAGGATAAATTTTTACATTCTCTCCTATTTTTACATTTTCACCGATATATGAAAACGAACCCAGGTAAAGACCTTCACCATATTTTGCAGATTCTGATATATGACTTGGATTTTCAATACCAGATTTGTTTAGTTTAATCTGATTGTAGTATTCCAGCAAGGTTGAAAACGCCTTATAAGCATCTTTTACCTTAATCAGGGTGGTATTTACCGGTTGATCAATTTCAAAATCATCATTGATGATAGTGATCGATGCATTGGTGGTATATAGAAAGGAAGTATATTTAGGATTACTTAGAAAAGTAAGTGAACCTTCAGACCCTTCTTCGATCTTGGCTAGTTCTGAAACTTCTGTCTCAGGATTGCCTTCGACCTTACCTTCTAATATTTCGGCTATTTGCTCTGCAGTAAACTTCATTCTGGCAAAAGTAAAAAAAATGCGTTAATCTTTAACTTTTGGATAACACATATAGTATTTCGTGACGGTATTTGTAAGCGCTTTCAGATTAAACTGATCAGATACCTTAACTACATCATTGATCTTACCGTTCTTATGCAGGATGTTAATATTATCGTTTTCTCTTTTGTATGCCAGGTTTGCAATCTCACCTTCAAATACAAAATAAGATGCCTCTTTCTCTGAAATACCATATTTATTCTGCAGGGCCTTTGAACGTTTCTCCAGTTTCTCTTTAGCGGGTTTGTTCTTTTTAATTTTTACCTTTAAGAGGTTTCGGTTAATGATCATCTCACAAAGATTGCTTAGCACGAAATCATCAGAATACATCCATTCTTTCATGGCAGACAGCACATCATTATCGTCTAGTCTTGAAAACATATCCAGGGTTTTAGAATCAAAATCCTCCCTGGTAATTTTATTTTCAAGGAAATACATCAACGAGCCACTGGCATGAAGCCTCTTCCCCTCACCTATCAACTCTTTGGCTCTGATAAGGACCCGAATTAAAAGCTGTTCTGCCACTAAACTGGTTTTGTGAAGATAAACCTGCCAGTACATTAACCTGCGTCCAATTAAAAATTTCTCTACAGAATAGATTCCTTTTTCTTCTACCACCAGCTCATCATTCACCACATTCAACATGGTGATCAAACGTTCACTATTAATATTACCTTCTACCGAACCGGTATAAAAACTATCTCTTTTTAAATAGTCCAGTCTGTCCATATCCATCTGGCTGGATATAAGCTGATTCATAAATTTGCGCTCATAAGAACCTTTGAAGATCTGAATGGCAAGAGTTAAACTTTGGTTAAAGTTGGCATTCATTTCTTCCATGAAAAGCAACGATATGGTCTCGTGATCTACCCCCTCTACAAGGCTATGTTCCATTGCATGGCTAAAAGGACCATGGCCAATATCATGCATCAGGATCGCAATTAACAGCGCCTCTTCTTCTTTGTCTGAAATCTTAACTCCTTTATAACGAAGCACCCTCACCGCCTTTTGCATTAAATGCACACAGCCCAGGGCATGATGAAACCTGGTGTGATGAGCACCTGGATAAACGAGATATGACATCCCCATTTGAGAGATGCGTCGTAATCTTTGGAAATAAGGATGTTCAATTATTTTAAAGATCCGCTCATTCGGGATGGTAATAAAACCGTAAATTGGATCGTTTAATATTTTGAGTTTAGTTTGTGAAGCCAAGCTTTATTTTTCTAAAATTCAAAACAAATATACATATATGTAACGAGCTGTGGTAAACCCAGTATTTTTAGTGCATGACCGCAAGCTTAGTTATTTAAAATCCAATTCAAAAAGACTATATGGACAACATCAAAATTTTATGGGTAGACGATGAGATAGATTTATTGAAACCACATATCATGTTTTTAGAATCCCGGAATTATGATGTTAGCACCTGTAAAAGTGGTACAGAAGCCCTTGAACAGATTGAAAGTGAAAATTTTGATATAGTCTTTCTGGATGAAAATATGCCCGGACTCACAGGTTTGGAGACGCTCGCTGAAATAAAAGAGAAGCGAGAGACCATACCTATAGTAATGATCACTAAAAGCGAGGAAGAATTTATTATGGAAGAAGCCATAGGTTCCAAGATCGCTGATTATTTGATCAAACCTGTAAATCCAAATCAGATACTTCTGAGTCTTAAAAAGAACCTGGACCACTCCCGCTTAATTTCTGAAAAAACCACCTCGAATTATCAACAGGAATTCAGAAAGATCGCTATGGAAATGTCTCAAATCAATTCCTATGAGGAATGGGCTGAATTATACCAGAAGCTGGTTTATTGGGAAATTCAACTGGAAGATATTGAAGATTCCAGTATGGTCGAGATCCTTGAATCCCAGAAACAGGAAGCGAATAATCAATTCTTTAAGTTTATTTCAAAGAATTATCAGAGCTGGTTTGAAAAAGATGCTGAACCACCGGTTATGTCCCATACATTATTCAGAAAGAAGATCCTTCCCGAACTGAAAAAAGATCAGCCCACTTTGTTAGTTGTGGTGGATAATTTAAGATATGATCAATGGAAAGTACTGGAACCGGTAATAAACCCATATTATAAAAAAGAAAAGGAGAGCACCTATTACAGTATACTGCCCACGGCCACACAATATGCGAGAAACGCCATATTTTCCGGGCTGATGCCCAGCGAAATGGAAAAGCTTTTTTCAAAATACTGGAGAAATGATACCGAAGAAGGCGGAAAGAACCTTTATGAATCTGAATTTCTCCAGGAGCAATTAAAAAGATTGGGAGAAGATCTTAAATATGAATACCATAAGATTAGCAGTTTAAAGGCTGGAAGAAAACTTGTTGACAATTTCAAGACCCAGAAAGCCAATGACCTGACGGTAATTGTATACAACTTCGTGGATATGCTTTCGCATTCAAAAACCGAAATGGAGGTGATAAAGGAACTGGCCTCCAATGATAAATCTTACCGGAGCCTGACTCAGAGCTGGTTTAAGAATTCACCATTATTAGAGATCATACAAAAAGCACAGCAATCTGGATTTAAATTGATTATAACCACAGATCATGGAACAATCAACGTAAAGAATCCATCTAAAGTGATTGGTGATAAGAATACAAGTTTAAACCTGAGATATAAGACAGGCAAGAGCCTTACCTATGATAAAAAGGATGTACTGGCGATCGAAGACCCAAAATCGGTATATCTTCCCACTATTAACATGAGTAGTTCTTATATATTCGCCAAAGAAGATCTTTTCTTTGCTTATCCTAATAACTATAATCACTACGTTGGTTACTATAAGAATACCTATCAACATGGAGGCGTTTCCCTGGAAGAAGTTGTAATACCCTTTGTAGTCCTTAATCCTAAATAACCGATAAAAGGCATTTTTTATCGGTGAAAGACACTTTAAAAAGATATACCCCTCTGATTTTCAGGCAAGTGTGGTAGTTTATCCAATTTTTATATATCTTTACAATCCCAAATCTGATTTATTGAACATATGGAGTTAACCTATCAACTTCACGAACTGGATGTAGCTGTAGATTACATTCTAAGTAATACCAAAAGCAAAACTTTGCTTTTCTACGGCGAAATGGGTGCCGGCAAGACGACTCTTATTAAGGAGCTTGTCAAAGCACTAGGCGTAGCTGATATTGCTTCCAGTCCAACATTTTCATTAGTTAATCATTACGAGTCAGACCAGGGATCTGTTTATCATTTCGATTTTTACAGAATCGAAGAGGAAACAGAAGCTTTAGATATGGGTATTGAAGATTACCTGGACTCAGGTTCGTGGAATTTGATAGAATGGCCGGAAAAAATTGAAAATTTACTGGGGGAAAACACCCAAAAATTGTCAATTAAGGTAGATTCTGAGGACAGAAGAACGTTAAAGTTTTGTTAACAAAGTTAAATTTGAAGAAATTTAGCCGCAAAACTTGCTTGTAAGAAAATTTTTACTTTTACAATTGTTTTATAAAGTCAATTTTAAAAAATATATTCATTGAACGATTTATAAATAAATTTAACCTAACATATTTAAAGTTTATTTCGCGATTTTTAGCCAATTTTTTGGCCAAAAAAAAAGCGCAAAGGTACGACTAATGTTTTAACCTACAGGATTTTAAGTTGTTATATGTTTGTTTCAGAAAACAGAACGAAATAACAAACCTTAAAACCTATAATTATGAAACTTAAAGCAGTACTTTTCGCAGCAGCAATATTTGGAGCTAGTTTTTTTGTAACTTCAAGTTCTAACGACGATACTAATAAAGATGAAATTAAAAAGCAAGCTGTCGACAGGAGGCTCATCAGGGTTCCTACTCACGGGTAGTATAATTGCGATTTGTATCGCTTTTAGTCCTTATTTATTTTATCTATATGAAATTTTCCCAAGCACTCGTGTTTGGGAAACTTCTTTTTTTACATATGAGAGTAACTACTATCAAGATGTCCTTACCGCTGCCTGGACATATACCTCAAAATTAGTACCGCTTCTTTTACTAATTATATGGTTTTTTACCTGCAAGCATTGGTGGTATCATGTCATTTTGGTTCCTCTAGTTATGTATGGTTTTCAGCTGGTTGCTGCCTTTTACGAAGATTATTACCAACATGTTATAGGCATGGATAACGGAGATTTAATATATATGGCTCCCTTTTTTATTTTTATCCTATCAATCGTATACCTGGTTCGAATCAAAGTTTTCGATCGTATTTACGGTATTGACCTTTCAGAGTTAGACGAAACAGAAATTTCCGTCTTCTCAAACATATCTGATAAGGAAATGAAGGAAGTTAGAAGTTTCCAGGAAGAAGATGAGGATAACGGGATCGATCAATCCAATATCCTGATAGAAGACTACTACCGTAAACTATAATCCAGAATTCTTCAGTTAATAATTTTAGTTGTAATTTAACTGCTTTAACTTATTTAAATGGGAAAACAGCAGGTTTCACCTTTTACAAAGGACCAACTAATACCACAGGAAGAAACCCTTGAAATCTACAAACGTAAGGGAGAACTTTTTATAGGAATACCTAAAGAAACAGCTTACCAGGAAAAGCGAATTTGTCTTAGTCCAGATGCGGTGGCTGCAATTACCGCTCACGGTCACCGGGTAATGATCGAGTCTGGTGCCGGGAAATGGGCCAGGTTTAGTGATAAGGATTATTCAGATGCCGGGGCCGAGATTACGAAAGATACTCGTAAAGTCTTCTCCTGCCCTACTATCCTAAAAATAGAACCACCTTCAGCCGAAGAACTGGAATATATCAATCCGCAAACTATATTGATATCTGCCCTACAGATCAAAACTCAATGTAAAGAATATTTTCAGAAGCTGGCAGAGAAGAGAATTACTGCGCTTGGATTTGAATTTATTAAAGATGATGACGGTAGCTATCCTATTGTAAGAGCTTTAAGTGAAATTGCCGGTACCGCGTCGGTGCTTATCTCATCTGAGATCATGAGCAATCATGCTGAAGGAAACGGTTTAATGTTTGGGAATATAAGTGGCGTTCCTCCCGTAGAAATCGTAATTATTGGCGCAGGTACCGTGGGGGAATTCGCTACACGATCTGCCCTGGGACTGGGAGCAAGCGTCAAGGTGTTTGATAGCTCACTTACCAAATTAAGAAACATACAGGCTAATTTGGGCAATACTTTCTACACCAGTACCATTCAGCCTAAAAACCTATTGAAAGCTCTTAAAAGAGCTGATGTGGTGATAGGTGCAGTACGGGGAAAGGATCGTTCGCCAATTTTAGTAACCGAAGAGATGGTGCAATCCATGAAACGTGGAGCTGTAATAATCGATGTGAGCATCGATATGGGTGGTTGTGTGGAAACCAGCGAAATTACCTCTCATGATCAGCCTATTTTCACTAAACACAATGTGATACATTATTGTGTACCGAATATTCCTTCGAGATACGCGCGTACCTCCTCACTATCAATAAGTAATATCTTTACTCCTTACCTTTTGCATATTGCAGAAGAAGGCGGTTTAGAAAATACTTTGAGATTTGACAAGGGTTTGCGCAATGGTTTGTATTTTTACCACGGTATTTTAACCAGCAAATCTATTGCAGACTGGTTTAATCTTTCTTACCGTGATATAAACCTATTGATCTTTTAAAATATGAAGTTTGTTCATCGCCTGGCCTATTATGGATTAGGCCTTTTTTTTGGAATCGTAATTCTTATCTTTTTTTTAGGAGGTAAAAAGACTTCCTGTGATTACTCTCCTAATGCCAGGGTTCTGAAAAATATCAAGATCAAGGAAAGAAACTTTTCTGAGAATTCAATGGAATTCTTTAAAACCCGGAATATCGATACTTCCCTGGTTTCTGAAATATTAAAAAATGGCGATGTAGATTTCAACAAAAGTGATACAGAGGCTACACCTTGTAATATTTATTTTATCTCCGGTGGTTCTAATGCAGAGACCATAGAACTGGAGATCGAGAATTGTGATAGTATCGCTACGATAAAACAGGCATATATATTAAAAGACGGGTAAAACACCCGCCTTTTAATTTTAAGCTTATAAAAAGAGGTTATTCAAGAATTTGCTCCGCGTGAGCTTTAGTCTTAACTTTTTTAATAACTTCTTCTATCTTGCCTTCTTCATTTATGATAAAGGTGGTTCTATGAATCCCATCATATTCTTTCCCCATGAACTTTTTTGGACCCCATACGCCATAGGCATTTATTACCTCTTTCTCTTCATCTGCAAGTAAAGGATATTTAAAGTCGTATTTATTTTTAAAATTTTGTTGTCTCTTTTTGGAATCGGCACTCACCCCAAGGATCTCATATCCTTTAGCTTTCATAACATCATAATTATCGCTTAAATTACAAGCTTCTGCAGTGCAGCCGGGAGTGCTTGCCTTGGGGTAGAAAAAAAGAACCAGCTTCTTTCCTTTATAGTCAGATAATTTGATCTCATTTCCATCCTGGTCTTCGGCTTTAAAATCGGGAGCCTTATCCCCTTCCTTCAATGTTGTCATAATTATTACTTTTGCCCTAAATTAAAACTTTATGACCAAACAGGAAAAGGTTCAGTTTGTAATTGATACTTTAAATGATATATATCCCGAAATACCGATCCCATTAGACCATAAGGATCCTTATACTTTATTGATCGCCGTTTTACTTTCTGCTCAAAGCACCGATGTAAAAGTAAATGAAATCACCCCTAAATTATTTGAAATAGCCGATACTCCCCAGAAAATGGTTAGGTTCAGCGTAGAGGAAATTCGTGAGATCATAAAACCGGTAGGCTTGTCTCCAATGAAGTCTAAAGGAATTCATGGCCTATCAAAAATTTTACTTGAAAAATATAATGGTGAAGTTCCAGCAGATTTGGCTGCTTTGGAAGAATTACCTGCCGTGGGTCATAAAACGGCAAGTGTTGTTGTCGCCCAGGCATTTAATATTCCTGCTTTTCCAGTAGATACACATATCCATAGACTCATGTACAGGTGGAATTTAACTAATGGGAAGAATGTGGTGCAGACCGAAAAGGATGCTAAAAGATTATTCCCCAGGGATCTCTGGAATAAATTACATCTTCAGATCATCTGGTATGGAAGGCAATATTCACCGGCCAGAGGCTGGGACCTGGAAAAGGATATCATAACCAGGACCATAGGCAGAAAAAGTGTACTTAGCGAATACAGGAAAAAGTATAAAAAGTAAAAAGACCTGCGAGCTGAGCTCTCAGGTCTTAACTGATTAATTTAAAATTGTTTCAAATTTCGTCATCTTATACTCCGAAATATGAAGTGCTTTTGAATAATTTAAAAGAAATTCAATCGTCTCCTTTTTCGGCTTAATACGTTCTGTATTTTCCTCTTTTGAAGAATTTTTAAAGTAAATTTTCCCCATTTGCTATTATTTTATGATGGTTTTATAAAATAACGTCTCAAATGAAGGAATATTGCTTCGCCTAATTAGTCAAAATTAAATTTCTCTTTTCTATGATCTTACGTAAGTTAATGAGGGCATAGCGCATTCTACCTAAAGCCGTATTAATACTTACTCCGGTACGTTCTGATATCTCTTTAAAACTCATATCCCTGTAGATCCTCATTGTAAGAACTTCGAGTTGATCTTCTGGCAATTCTTTTATCAATTCCCTTACATCGGTCTCAATCTGGTCTTTAATAAGTTGTCTTTCAGCATCCAGACTATTGTCACTCAAGACTGAAAAAATATTAAAATCTCCGCTATTGTCAAATTTCGGCATTCTTTTATTTCTCCTGAAATGATCAATTACGAGATTATGTGCTATTCGCATTACCCAGGGAAGAAATTTACCTTCTTCATTATACTTCCCTCTTTTCAGGGTTCTGATTACTTTGATAAAGGTATCCTGAAAAATATCTTCAGCGATATCCCTGTCAAAGACTTTAGAATAAATAAAACTGTAAATACGATGTTGATGTCGATTGATGAGTGCGCCAAGTGCGCTTTCCTTTCCATCAAGATAATTACGAACGAGAGAGGCGTCAGTTACCTTAGTGTTATTCATAACAGTTACTTTAAAATACAGGATTGTAGGACTCCTGCGGGTTAGGTTATTTAGTTTAAAAAAAGTAACTGTGTTGAATAGGCAACTTATATTTTCGGGTTATGCACCAAATATAGTAAGATAAATTCTACAAATGCAAACAAAACCTTAATTTTTTAACAATACTATAGCTTTTTAGAAGCTTTCTTTCCCGCTTCATTATGAGTAACTTTGCGCCTTTAGCAGAAAAATAGCATGACAACAGATCTTAGTAAAGTAGACCCAAAACAGAATATTATAATTAAAGGTGCCAAGCTGCACAACTTAAAAAATATCAATGCCATTATTCCCCGGAATAAACTGGTTGTGATCACGGGATTATCTGGTTCCGGTAAGTCAAGTCTTGCTTTCGACACGCTTTATGCTGAAGGTCAGCGTCGCTATGTGGAAAGTCTTAGTTCATATGCCCGGCAATTCCTGGGAAGACTAAATAAACCGAAAGTAGATTATATAAAAGGTATTGCTCCTGCTATTGCTATTGAACAAAAAGTAAATTCCACCAACCCCAGATCTACCGTAGGCACCTCTACAGAAATCTATGATTACCTTAAACTATTGTACGCCCGGATTGGTAGAACCTATTCCCCGGTTTCCGGAAATGAAGTTAAAAAAGATACGGTTACAGATGTAATAAATTATGTAAAGTCTTTTCCGGAAAGGGAAAAGCTGCTTTTATTAGCGCCCATACATGTTGAGGAGGGTCGCTCGCTGGAAAAAAAGATCAACGTCTTAGCTCAACAGGGATATAGCCGAATTAAGCTGGACGAAGAAGTAGTTAGAATAGATGAGACCGACCTTAAAAAAGCGAAAGATGACAATACCTGGTTGGTGGTTGACCGGATTATTACTAAGGACGAAGAAGATTTCTACAACCGGTTGGCAGATGCCGTCGAAGCTGCATTTTTTGAGGGAAAAGGCGAATTGTATATTGAAAAACTTTCTGACCACAGCAAAAGGCATTTCAGTAATAAATTCGAACTGGACGGGATTAGTTTCCTTGAACCGAATGTACACCTCTTCAGTTTTAATAACCCCTATGGCGCCTGTCCTAAATGCGAAGGTTATGGAGATGTTATAGGTATTGACGAGGAACTTGTAATTCCAAATACAGCACTTTCTGTTTACGAAAATGCAATTTTTCCATGGCGAGGCGATAGTATGAGTTGGTACCGTGATCAACTGGTTAATAATTCACATAAATTCGACTTTCCAATTCACAAACCCTATTTCGAGCTTAGTGATGAGCAAAAGGATCTCATCTGGAATGGTAACCAATATTTTGAAGGTCTGAATCAGTTTTTTGAATTTCTTGAAAGTAAAGCATATAAGATACAGAACAGAGTCATGCTTTCCCGTTATCGTGGAAAAACAAAATGTTCTGCCTGCAAGGGTAAAAGATTGAGGCCAGAAGCTCAGTATGTAAAGATCAAGGATCACAGCATTACAGATTTGGTTGAAAAACCCTTGAATAAAGTCAGGGCTTTTTTCCATGATCTTGAACTGAATGAATATGACGAAAAGATCGCAAAACGCTTATTGACCGAAATTAGGAATCGACTTAATTTTCTTTCTAACGTGGGTCTGGATTATCTTACCCTTAACCGAAAATCCAATACGCTTTCTGGCGGTGAGTCCCAGAGAATAAACCTCGCTACTTCGTTAGGTAGCAGCCTGGTTGGCTCTATGTATATTCTTGATGAACCATCTATTGGCCTGCATCCCAAAGACACAGAAAAGTTAATAGGAGTGTTGAAAAATCTTAGGGATCTGGGTAATACGGTAATTGTCGTGGAGCATGATGAAGAGATCATGAACGCCGCAGATGAAATTATCGATATTGGTCCTGAGGCAGGAACCAATGGAGGTCATGTAGTAGCCACCGGGACATTGAAGGATATATTAAAATCTGATTCATTAACCGCAAGCTACCTTAATGGTAAAATGGAAATTGAAGTACCTAAAAAAAGAAGAACTTCAAAGCACAGAATAAAAGTACTGGGTGCCCGGGAAAACAATTTGAAAAATATTGATATAGAATTCCAGCTGGGAATATTTACCGCTATTACCGGAGTATCGGGAAGTGGAAAAAGTACTCTCGTAAGGAAAATTTTATATCCTGCCGTTCAAAAAGAAATAGGTGGATATGGTGAAAAAGCAGGGCAGTTTAGCGGTGTAGAAGGAGATTTTAAAACTTTGGGAACTGTAGAATTTGTAGATCAGAATCCAATTGGCAGGTCTTCCAGATCAAATCCGGTTACATATATCAAGGCCTACGATGATATCCGGAATCTTTTTGCAGCGCAGCGCCTGGCTAAACTAAGAGGTTTTAAAGCAAAACATTTTTCATTCAATGTAGATGGCGGTAGATGTGAAACCTGTAAGGGTGAAGGTGAGGTTACCATCGAAATGCAGTTTATGGCCGATGTACATCTGGAGTGTGAAACCTGTAACGGGAAAAGATTTAAAAAAGAAGTACTAGAAGTTACATTTCATGAAAAAAACATTGATGATGTTCTAAATATGACCATTGATGATGCTACCGGCTTTTTCGAGAACCATAACGAGCATAAAATAGTTAAAAAATTAAAACCGCTGCAAGATGTAGGGCTCGGGTACGTTCAGTTGGGACAGAGCTCTTCTACCCTATCTGGTGGCGAAGCGCAAAGAATCAAGCTGGCATCTTTCCTGGTAAAGGGAATTACTAAAACTAAAGCTCTGTTTATCTTTGATGAGCCTACCACAGGTTTACATTTTCACGATATCAAAAAGCTTCTGAAATCTTTCAATGCATTGATATCTAAAGGGCATACTGTAATAGTGATTGAGCATAATATGGACCTTGTAAAATGTGCAGATTACGTGATAGATCTTGGACCGGAAGGTGGGGAAAATGGCGGATACTTAGTCGCACAGGGTACACCAGAGGAAATTGGAAAAAATAAGGATTCCTATACTTCAAAATATCTACAGGAAAAACTTAATTAACGTTATTAACTGTATCTCAATGTTTTAATACTGTTCAGAATCATTGGTAACTGCCCAATTATCTGGCTTTTCAGACTTTGGCACGTGCTTTGTATTTCTTAAGAAAAATGTTCTTAATTAAATACACTACTACCATGAGAAACCTGACCCTTATTTTCGCACTCTTTTTTATCGGATGGTCAGTATCGGCCTCTGTTATATCTAAACCTGCCACTTTTAATTATTATAATTATAACGATTCTTTCATTTTCGTTGAGGGTGGAGTAGAATTCGCGATTTACCCGAATGGTGAATTTGATTTTTACTTTAACCCGGATTTCAGGAGAGGTAATTCAGTTCATATTTCAACTCCCAATGTGAATATTAGTTATAATGCCGGCTATAACTATGAGCCATATGTACAGTATGACGATTATGGCGCGGTTATACAGATTGAAAATGTTCCTATCTACTACGATTACTATGGTAGAATTATACAGGCAGGAAATATATTCCTTAACTATAATAATTTTGGAAGACTTGCCAGGGTAGGAAATTTACACATACATTATAATCACGCTCATCGCATTACGCATTATTCAGGGTTTATTAATCATTATAACAGGCATTATGTTTACAGACCATGGCATGATTACTACAGGCGTCCCCATGTAAATGTTAGTGTTGTATTTGGAAGGCCTTACAGAGCATTCTATGAACCTCGCAGGATATCTTATAATCAATATGTGACGGTTTACAATAATTATTATGTGAAAGAAAGAAGGCAAAGAAATTTTTACAGGCCTTCGCAACGGGTAAAATCTTATAACTATGGAAGAAGGACCGATTCCAGGAGGGATATCGCTCATGTTAGAAGTAGAAATGAGTATAATGCGCCTGCTACCAGGAAAGGTGTTGCCAGAGAACGTTCTTATTCTGACCGAAAAAATAAGGTAAGAACTGATAGCAGAAGAATTGAAAAACGAAATACCTCAGACAGAAATCAGCGTATCTACAGTGACAGAACTGAACGCAGTACTAATTCTAAGGGTAGAGCGAATAGAGTTGACAATTCAACCAGAACTAAACAAACATCGAATAGCGACAGGTATGAAAAAAGGCGTGAGCGAAAACCTTCTGCTACCGTTGAGAACAGAAGATCAAGTAGGCTTGAAAAGGCTTCTCCAAGAACTGGACAAAGATCTGTTCAATCCGGGAGCAATACCAGGGTTAACAAAACAGCTCCTGCTCAAAGAAGCAGAACGGTTGAAAAAAGTTCCAGAAATTCTGAAAGGAATTCAACTGTAAATCGTCAAAAAAGGCGAAGTGATGTTCATGTTAATAAAAGAACTTCTGCAGGAAGTACAAGAAATGAGTCGGTTAGATCAAAAAAATCTACTTCCAGGAGAAGTTCGGCACGAAATATGGATAATAGATTATAGATGACAAGTTCATAATTTAATTTTTTGGTTGGTTAGTTGGAAAACCCTTGAAGCTCCCAAGCTGATAGGGTTTTCTCGTTTTAGGCCCTATCTGTAAACCGATCAATTAAAAGGTTTATATCCCGTGAGAAACGGAAATAATAAACAATAAATATATATAAAATACCTGCGAGGATCCCTTTAATAAGAATGTTTAAAACCGGATGAAACGGGAGGCTTATAAAATAAAAACCCAGACTAAAAATCAGGATTACCAGAAGAGTCCATCTCGTTTTTGCAGTAAAAGGATGAATTTTAAATTTTTTCAGAACAATAAAGATCTTAGAGGTATTATATATTCCAAATGCTATAAAACTGGCCAGTGCTGCTCCTTCAATTCCAAATTCGGGAATGAATAACATATTCAGAATAAACGCCAGGATTACAAGTATTACCCCTACCCCGAGTACTATCCGGTAATAATCTGAATTAAATAATATACTGTTATTATTGCCAAGAATATTATCATAGAGTTTGACCAGAGAGATAAGCAGGATGATGAGCAGACTTATTTCGTAATCATCTGGAATTAATTCATATAATGAATTTACATTGGAAATTATCCAGATAAAGATAAGTCCGCTTACGATCAAAAGATTCAAAGAACTCTTCTCATAAAGTTCCCTGAGGCCGGCCTTGTCTTTTTTATTGAGCATCTCGGCAGTTAGTGGATTAGTGATTTGGTGCATGGCCTTTTGAGGAACCGAAATTACCGTAGCTATATAAATGGCTATACCATATATAGCGACATTTTCAATAGGCAGATAGTATTCTATCATTACCTTGTCAAGATCCAGTAAGACCGTGGCCACAGAAGCTGCTAAGAGAATGAGGGATGAATATTTAATTACCGGGGAAAGGTTCCTTGGAAATTTAAAACTGAATCTGGGTCTGTGTAGAGAAAATGCATAAATAGCCATTAGCACAGTCCGAAAAACGAATACCCCAGAAATACTATATATAAAAGTTTGGACATTTATCCAATTGAATGAAACTGCCAGCAGTAATACACTTATGCAAAACCGGTGAAAAACCTCTTTCATAAGGTTTCCAAAAGCACTTTTATAATAGATCTTAGACCATGAAAAGAAGACTTCAAAGTAGGCCGTAGCCATTGCAACAATAAATATAAGCCAGACATATGGCTGAACCAGGGAATTTTCTCCTTCGAAATAATTCAGTAAATATTCGTAAAAGATCAACCCTGCAACTCCCAATAAACCACCAACTATCGCTGGCGTAACCAGAACAAAGTTCATTAACCTGTCCTGATCTCCTCTCGTTTTATAAGAAGTAAAAAACTTGATTAGGGTACTATGCACCCCGAAAACCAGAAATGGCCAGATAAGATTTGCCGCAGAAAGGAGGAAACTTACCAGGCCGTAATACTCCTTACTAAGAAAATAGGTAAAAAGAAATAAGGTATTAACCGCCCCGATCCCGAAACCAACATAAGTGGTCAACATATTTTTTAAGGACTGATTAATTATTATTCCCATTTTAGAACTGCTTAATTAATTGAGCAAGCTCACCGGTTAATGTTTTACGGTGATATTTTTCAATATTCTTGGAAGCACTCATTTGCTCATCATTCATGTATTTCTGAAATAAAGTTTTTAAATGATCTTTTATACCTGAAATATCTTGATACGTGAAGCAGTGCCCTGAATTTGTTTCCTGAATGATCTTTTCAACATCCCATTGTTCAGGTCCAACGGCTAAAATGGGATTCCCAGATGCCATATATTCAAATAGCTTCCCCGGGATGATACCTCTCGTTTCAATTGAATCTATCTCGATAAGAAGTAGAACAGACGCTTCCTTTTGCTTTTCTAATGCTCTGGAATGGTCTACATAACCCTCATTAACCAGGAATTTATCTAATCCATAAGATCCAATGCTTTTTAAAACTGTCTCACTTACTTTCCCGGCGAGACTAAATTCAAAATATTCCTGAAACCTTTTATCCTCCTCGAGCAAATCCTGAAAAGCCTTCCAAAGATTTTCAGGATTTCTACCGGCCAATAAAGAACCGATATGTGCCACCTGGAATTTAGGATTTTTCACATCTTTATTTCCTCCAGCCTCATCATATCCGTTTGTAATTACAGTAACTGGCTTTGATGTTTTATTTACAAATTCCTCTCTGGTAGTAAAACTGGTGGTAATGATCTGATCGGCTGTATTTAGAACTTCTTTTTCCAGATCTTCATGCTTTTTCCTGGCAGTAGAATTAAGTCTTAGTTTGTCATGGTAACCAATCTGAGTCCAGGGATCGCGAAAATCTGCGATCCAGTTTAGGCCCATAACTTTTTTAAGGTTTAAGGCTATTAAATGTAAACTATGAGGTGGCCCTGTGGTAATGATCGCATCATAATTCCCATCTTTAATCTCTTCTTTTAAAAATTTTACAGATGGAGTTATCCAGAATTTACGTGCATCTGGAATAAAGTAATTTCCCCTGATGTAAAGCATGGCTTTCTGCAAAGCAGTTTGCTCTTCTTCATCTTTTATTATTCCAGAACTAATAGTTTCTGTATCCTTCCTGGAAAAAATTCCCGCAATTGAATAGGGCTCAAAAATTTTATTTTTGATCACCCGAACACCTTTGGGGATCTCCTCTACAAAGCTTTTATCTATTATTGGATAATGGGGGTTCTCGGGGACATAAACTACCGGCTCTACCTCAAAATCACCCAAATATTTTACAAAATTCAGCCAGCGCTGAACTCCGGGACCACCTGCTGGAGGCCAGTAATATGTGATAATGAGAACTTTCTTCATTCAGTTATTTAATCTGGAGATCAATTTCTCTTTTTAAGCTCGTAACCTAATCCACCAATTAGAACCAACCCTATTATTATCGAACTCACTAAAGCGACTGTACTTCCTGTTTTCACAACCTGGGGTTCAAATTTAAAAACCAGGTCATGCGCTCCTGCTGGCAGATTCATTCCCCTTAGCACATAGTTAACCCTAACATGTGATACAGGTTTGCCATCAAGGTATGCCTGCCAACCCGGCTGGTAATAATTTTCAGAAAATACCGCAAATTGAGGCTTATCTGCTGAATATTTATACTTTAATTCATTCGGTTTATAACCAACCAGATCAATACTGGCATCAGGATCAAAATTGAAATTCATGTTTACCTTTTCCCTGAATTCGGTATTGATCACGACCGTATTATTAAGATTAACCTCTTTAAGGGAAAGAATTTCCTCATCCTGATTTTCCACCCACTTTACATTTTCCACGAACCAGGCATTACCAAAAGCATTCGGATTTTGCTGGGCCTGGGTTCCATCTTCTGTAGGAATGATAAAGTACTTTACATTAAGCATACTTAGGACCTCTATATTATTGGTAGAAATATAGAAATCATACAGATCCTGGATCCTGCCCGGTTTGGCGGCGTGATACCCCCCTATCGCATTGTGATAGTAAGAAGTTCTACCAGTATTAAAAGGACTTCCTGAAACATCGAAAACTTTAAAATGAGTAGTATCCTGCAGAATAGCCTCGTCTGCTGCCAGCTTTTGAAATGGTTGCTGCATTTCACGGGCCTGCACAAAGTCATCATTATTTACATACCGGCGATCTACACTAACCAGATCTATTAAGATCATTATGCAAAAACCAGCGATTACCAGGTTTTGATTGAGCTTTTTCTGGAGATACCCCCAAATGAGTGAGGCGGAAAGCAGTACTAATACCAGGGATCTAATTACATCTGAATTGAATATACTTTTTCTGTCTTCCTCCAAAGCATTCATAAAGTCCATCCCAAATTGGCTGGCATACATACTATCATTTGCCCCGGCAAAATCAAATAAGACGGATTTAAATAACAGAAAAACCAGCAATATTCCACTGGTTGTAGCTGCAGACCATTTTAAAGCATATAATTTCTGGTCGTCCTCAATCTTTTCAGAAAACAATTTATGGAGACCGATTACAGCGAACAATGGGAGGCATAGTTCCAGTATAACCTGTATCGATGAGACGGCCCTGAACTTATCATACAAGGGAACATAACTGATAAAGAAGTCTGTAAGAAACCCGAAATTTTTTCCCCAGCTTAACGTTAAAGCCAGTATACTGCCCCCGACGACCCACCATTTTAACCTTCCCTTTATCAGGAATAAGGCAAAAACAAACAAAAATATCACTGATGCTCCAATATAGGCAGGTGCACCCACAAAGGGTTGATCTCCCCAATAGGTTGGGGCATTTTCAGCAAAACCCTGGGCCTGTACTGGAGAAGCGCCAATTTCTCTCAATGCTTGATAAAGGTTGGAATCTTTACCTATATTTTCTGAACTTCCTCCACCCATGAACCTGGGAACCATCAGGTTAAAACTTTCAATGATACCATAACTATATTCCGTAATATAATCGAAACTTAAGCCATCATTTTGTTTGGGACTGCCATCTGGCTGTATAGTAAGGTTTGATTCTCCACGGGTACTAAATCGGGCATATTCACTTGTGGCAAGTAAATTGGTTGCATTTGCGGCTATAGCAAGAACAACCGCAATTACCATAATTCCTAAAGATTTGAAATACTGCGGAAACAGCTTTTTACGATAGGCATCTACCAGGTAGGCAATTCCTAATATTATTACTAGCAGTAACAAATAATAGGTCATCTGGAAATGGTTAGCCTGTATCTCCAGGGCCATGGCCACCGTTAACAATAAAAAGCTCCAGATATTACGATTCCTGAAGATCGCAATTATACCTGCAATAACCATGGGCATATACGCAATCGCATGCGCCTTGGCATTGTGGCCTACACCCAGGATAATAATTAAATAGGTTGAGAAACCGAAGGCAATAGATCCAAGAAAAGCCAGTCTATAATCTACCTTCATGCAAAGCAACAGGATATAAAACCCTATAAAGTACAAGAATAGATAATCTGCCGGCCGGGGAAGAAACCTCAAGGCGGAATCAAGTTTTTTCACATAATTATGGGGATAGTAGGCCCCTAATTGATAGGTTGGCATACCTCCAAAGGCTGCATCTGTCCAGTATGGCTCTTCTCCTGTTTGCGCTCGGAAATCATTTTGCTCCATGGCCATCCCAATGTACTGGATAATATCGCTCTGGAATATTTCCTTGCCTTGAAGAACGGGGTTAAAATAAAATAGGGATAATAGAATAAAACCTGCCAGAACTAACAGGTGAGGTAAGAATTGCTTCAATTTAGCCATTAATCGGACTTTTGATTTTAAACCACAATTTTTGTGTCGAACAAGCCCCGTACCGGAGCTTGTTAAAATCCGAAATTAATCAATTTCTTCGTAATCGATATATTCCCCAACATTTTTATTGGATTCCTTATTTCCCTTAGGTTTTTTATCGATAGTGACCTTACCATTTTTTTCAGGAGGTCTTTGAGCTCCTCCAAATTGCTGATTAAATTGCTTTTCAAATTTTTGTCCCATCTTTTTCATAAACCATTTCAGAATAAGCGGACCAAAAAAACGAAAGAATATTTTTAGACCGAAGTATACTAACAGAACTATAAGTACCGTTTTTAAAACCCCGGATAATGATGCTTCTAACATTCTAAATCTTTTTGCAAAAATAAAAAGAAGCCTTCAGAATGAAAGAAGCTTCGGCTATAAAATTATAATAAATCTTCTATCTTTGAGAGAAACAAGCCAACCAATCATGCGTAAAACAGCCATATTTAGCTTATTTCTAATTATTGCTTCCAACCTGCACGCTCAATATACCGAAACCATAAATTCAAACCGCCCCGGACAGTCTCAGGGGGCCTTCGCCGTAGGAACTAATGTAATTCAATTGGAATCTGGTCTTTATTTTGGTAATGAAGAACATTCGGGATTAGGTACAGATACAGATCTCTGGGGTATTGACTATCAATTGCGCTATGGACTGCTGTTTGAAAATCTTGAATTGAATCTCACCGGCGCTTATGAATCACAGGATATTTTCAGGAATTTTCTCGGTACTACCAGCGAAGGCAAGATCAGTAATTTTAGGGCAAATACTATTGGCGCCAAGTATTTGATCTTTGATCCATACCGAAGTCTGGAACCAGACAAACCGAATTTATATAGCTGGAAGGCAAATCAGCGGTTCAAATGGAAAACTCTTATACCGGCTGTTTCTATCTATGCGGGAGCAAATTTCTCTTTAGGAGATAATCCCTACCTGTATGAAGGAGAAAACAAGTTCAGCCCCAAGGCAGCGCTGATTACTCAAAATAACTGGGGTCGCTGGGTTCTGGTATTGAATTTTATTGCCGATAAATTGACCGAAGAATTCAGGTCGTATACAGGTATTATTACCTTTACCCATACTTTAAGCCAGAACCTGGCTATTTTTGGAGAATACCAGACCATTAAGAGCGATATATATGCAGATGATATATTAAGAGCGGGTGGAGCTTATTTAATTGGTAAAAATTTTCAATTCGACATCTCCGGACTGGTTAATTTTAAAGACACACCTTCCAAATGGCAGGTTGCTGCGGGAGTATCCTATAGATTAGACCTGCATAAAGTTGATGAATTTCTGGAGGAATCCAACGAAGGAAATAAAAGAAGGCAGAGAAGCAGAAAATTAAGCCGGGAGCGGGAAGAAACCGATGACGGCGACGGAAATTAAACGGCATTAACCTCCAATAAAAAAGGTCCCGCATTTTGCAGGACCTTTTCTTTTATATTGTTTTGTTGATTACTTATTAGACATAGCTGCCTCTACAGAAGCGGAAAGTCTTTTATAAGTACCATTCTCAAGTCTTTCACGAATTGCTGAGAAAGCGACCAGAGTTTCTTCAATATCCTGCATAGTGTGTGTCGCTGTTGGGATCATCCTTAACAGGATCAATCCTTTTGGAATTACCGGGTAAACCACGATAGAACAGAAAACACCATGGTTCTCGCGAAGATCTTTCACCAAAGCCATAGCCTCTGGAATGCTACCTTTTAGATAAACCGGAGTAACACAACTCTGCGTAGTTCCAATATCGAATCCTTTTTCCTTTAATCCGTTTTGAAGTGCATTTACATTTTCCCAAAGCTTCTCCTTAAGCTCAGGCATAGTTCTTAGCATTTCTAAACGTTTCAGTGCCCCAACGACCAACTGCATTTGCAGAGATTTGGCGAACATCTGTGATCTAAGGTTATACTTTAGGTAATCCATGATTTCCTTATCACCAGCGATAAAGGCACCGGTACTTGCCAGTGATTTAGCAAAAGTGGCGAAATATACATCTATTTCGTCCTGAACACCCTGCTCCTCGCCTGCCCCGGCTCCTGTTTTACCAAGAGTTCCAAAACCGTGGGCATCATCCACAAATAATCTGAAATTATATTTTTTCTTAAGCTCAACTATCTCTTTCAATTTCCCCTGCTCACCACGCATTCCAAAAACACCTTCAGAAATAAGAAGAATACCTCCGCCGGTCTGTTCAGCGATCTTGGTGGCACGTTGCAGGTTCTTTTCGATACTTTCCATATCGTTATGCTTATAGGTAAACCTCTGACCTAAATGCAATCTAACTCCGTCAATGATACAGGCATGTGCATCTACATCATACACGATCACATCCTGTTTGGAAACCAAAGCATCTATAGTAGATACCATTCCCTGGTATCCAAAATTTAACAAGTAAGCAGATTGTTTATGTACAAAAGATGCTAATTCATCCTGCAACTTTTCATGAAGGTCTGTATGACCACTCATCATTCTAGCTCCCATAGGATAAGCAGAACCGTATTCGGCTGCTGCCTCTGCATCTACTTTACGAACTTCAGGATGATTGGCCAGACCCAGGTAATCATTAATACTCCATGTGATCACTTCCTTTCCACGGAATTTCATGCGGTTAGAAATTGGTCCTTCCAGTTTCGGAAAAACGAAGTATCCTTCAGCCTGTTCAGCCCATTTACCTAGCGGTCCTTTGTCTCTGTAAATTTTATCAAATAAATCCTTCATCGGTCATTTTTTAGACGAGCCGCAAAAATACTGAAATTTGGCTCAATTCTACAAAGTAAATTATAAACATCGAAATCTAATAAAAACAAAAGCATCCTACAAAAAATAGGATGCTTTTGTTAATAAGTGTTAATATCGTATTACTTGATCACTTCAATCGATTGTGAGGTGCTTTCGTGCTGTGTATCGAAAAATCCCTGCTCATTCATCCAGTCATCACTATATATTTTACTCATATATCTTGAGCCGTGGTCTGGAAAAATAATAACCACATTAGAATTTTCATCGAATTCACCCTCTTCCTGGAGCTGCCTTAAACCCTGCATCGCGGCACCACTGGTATAACCCACAAAAAGGCCTTCTGTACGCGCAAGTTCCCTTGCACTGTGAGCTGCCTCCTCATCGGTCACTTTAGTGAATTTATCTATAACATCGAAATCTGTGGCTGAGGGAATCAGGTTTTTACCTAATCCTTCTATACGATAAGGATATATTTCTTCTTTATCTAATTCCCTTGTCTCATGATATTTCTTTAGAACGGAGCCAAAAGCATCTATTCCAAGAATTTTAATGTCCGGGTTTTGTTTTTTCAGAAACCTGGCTGTGCCAGATATGGTTCCACCTGTACCACTACAGGCTACCAAATGTGTGATTTTTCCTTCAGTTTGCCTCCAAATTTCCGGTCCGGTAGAGTTAAAATGAGCGTCAATATTCAACTCATTAAAATACTGGTTGATATAAACAGAGCCTTTGATCTCTGAATGCAATCGTTTTGCGACCTCATAATAAGACCTTGGATCATCTGCCGGAACGTTCGCCGGGCATACATATACCTTGGCGCCCATGGTCTTCAGCATATCTATCTTATCTTTTGAAGATTTAGAACTAACGGCAAGTATACATTCATAGCCTTTAATGCAGCTAACCATAGCAATACTAAACCCGGTATTTCCTGAAGTCGTTTCGATAATAGTATCTCCCGGCTTTAGAATACCTTTCTTTTCGGCTTCTTCGATGATATGCAGGGCAATCCTGTCTTTTGAGGAGTGACCCGGATTAAAGCCTTCCACTTTTGCAAAATATTGGCCTTTATAACCCGAGGTTATTTTATTTAGATGTATTAACGGCGTATTACCTACGAGTTGCAATACATTGTCATATACCTTCAAGTCTTCTTTCATAAATTGAAGTTCATTTCAAAAAAGATCTCAAAAATTACTTTCTAAGACCGTTCAAATTTAAGGCAAATTTTTCAATTACTGGTTTATCCCTTCCAGATCCAGTAAAAACGCATACTCTTCAGCAACCTCCTTAAGAGCCTCAAATCTTCCTGAAGCTCCACCATGTCCTGCGTCCATATTTGTATGAAGCAGTAATATATTATCGTCTGTTTTATACTCTCTTAGTTTAGCAACCCATTTGGCAGGCTCCCAGTATTGAACCTGTGAATCATGTAATCCCGTGGTCACCAGCATATTTGGATAGTCCTGAGCCACCACATTGTCATAAGGAGAATAAGACTTCATATATTCATAATACTCTGGAGAATTTGGATTACCCCACTCATCATATTCACCGGTGGTAAGCGGAATGCTATCGTCCAGCATGGTGGTCACGACATCTACAAAAGGTACCGCAGAAATAACCCCGTTATAAAGATTTGGCGCCATATTTACTATCGCACCCATTAACAGGCCACCGGCGGAGCCACCCATCGCATATAGATGATTGGAACTTGTATAATTTTCCTTTATGAGAAATTCTGAAACATCGATAAAGTCTGTAAAAGTATTTTTCTTTGAAAATAGCTTTCCATTCTCATACCATTCACGCCCCAGGTATTCCCCACCTCTAATGTGAGCGATGGCATATATAAAACCTCTATCCAAAAGGCTTAATCTAACCGAAGAGAAATACGGGTCTATCGTAGAACCATAAGAACCATAGGCGTACTGAAGCAAAGGACTGCTCCCGTCAAGTTTAGTTCCTTTTCTGTAAACCAGGGAAACCGGAATTTTCGTACCGTCTTTAGCAGTAGCCCAACGCCTTTCTGAGATATAGTTATTCTTATCGAATTTTCCACCAAGCACCTCCTGCTCTTTCAGGACCTTTTTATCACCAGTCTTCATATTATACCCTACAACAGAGGTAGGAGTAGTAAGGCTGTTATAGGTATACCTCAGCAAGTCTGTTTCGAAATCTGGGTTTATAGAAGTATAAGCGGTATAAGTTTCATTATCGAAAGGAATATAAAATTCTTTGCTACCATCCCACTTGATTACCCTGATCTTGTTTAGCCCATTTGTTCGCTCACTAACCACGAGGTATTCCTTGAAGATATCAATGTCTTCCAGAAGAAAATCTTCCCGGTGCGGGATCACATCTACCCAATTATCCATTCCGGTATTATTCACCGGCGTTTTCATCAACTTGAAATTGGTAGCTTTATCCTTATTGGTAACGACGTAAAAATTATCGCCAAAATGCGAGATGCTGTATTCAAGTCCTCTTACCCTGGGTTGGAAAACCTGAAAATCACCATCAGGTTTATTAGCATCAAGAAACCGATATTCGGTAGTAAGAGTACTATGAGAACCAATGATGATATACTCTCTGGATTTGGATTTATAGACATAAGTATTAAAAGTCTCATCCTCTTCTTCATACACAAGTTGATCCTCACCAGGGTCTGTGCCTAAGATATGTTTGTAGATTCTAAACGATCTTAGCGTTTGCGGATCCTTCTTGGTATAATATAATGTCTTATTGTCATTAGCCCAGGTAGATCCACCTGTGGTATTTTTTATCTCTTCCTTGTATATCTCACCAGTTTCAAGATTCTTGATTCTAATAGTATATTTTCTTCGGCTCACCGTATCGGTTCCAAAGGCTACCAGCTTATTGTCTGGGCTTACATTTAGACCTCCAAGGCTGTAGTACTCAAAGTCCTCAGCCATCTTATTCACATTGAACATGATCTCTTCTGGCGCCTCCAGAGATTCTTTTTTTCTTGAATATATGGGATAGTCAAAACCTTTTTCAAATCTGGTGATGTACCAATAACCATTCAGTTTATATGGAACAGATTTGTCGTCTTCTTTAATGCGAGACTTCATCTCCTCAAATAACTCTGCCTGAAATGCTTTCGTGTGAGAAGTCATTTTATCATTATAGTCATTTTCAGCCTCCAGGTAAGAGATTACCTCTGGATCTTCACGCTGATTCATCCAAAAATAATTATCAATTCGCACGTCTCCATGCTTCTCGAGTTCCTTAGCTATTTTTTTTGCGATTGGGGCTTTTATGTCTTTTTTCAATTCAGTGTTATTTTGAGCGGTTGCAAAGGTAATGCATCCTAATAGAAATACTAATAGTCTTTTCATATTGGCTTGTTTCACGCGGTAATTTAGTAAATTTGAACTTCTAATTTTTAAATCGAAAAAATATGTTTGGAGATATGATGGGCATGATGAATAAACTGAAGGAAGCCCAGGAAAAGGTGGAAGCGACTAAAAAGCGCCTGGATACTGTATTAGTAGATGAACAGTCTAGTGACGGACTCTTGAAAATAACCATCACCGCGAACAGGAAGGTCAAGAATATTTCTATTGACGAAAAGTTACTGGAAGATAAGGAGCAACTGGAAGACTATATGGTTCTTACCATGAATAAGGCAATTGAAAAAGCTACCCAGATAAACGAAGCAGAATTAGGTGCTGCAGCAAAAGACGGCATGCCTAATATACCTGGCATGGATAGTTTTATGAAATAGAAGTTTTGGACACAATAAGAAAAGCCCGGAAAATTATTCCGGGCTTTTCTTATTTTTTTAGGTTCAAGGATTAAGCCTCTCCTCTGGCAGGATAATCTTCCTTAAGCACAAAAGATATAGACTTTAACAGATCATCAAATTTTGGCCTGGCAAAAGGCATAGACTGGACACTTGCAGAATATAAAGTGTTGTCTGGCTTAATTAAAAATAAGGCAGGTTCCAGAAATACATCCGGCTCTGCATCTTTAATAGCTTCAGAAACATATAAATCCCATTTTCTTCCATCTTCTATACTAAAGTCATAACCAATATTCAGATTATCAACATCCCATTCTTTAACGGTTTTTTGAGCTAATTCTTCAGTATTTGAACTTATACAGATTGCATTTACTCCTTTATCTCTGAAATCATCGATTTTGTTGTTGAGTTCTTCCAGATACTTTTTACAGACCGGGCAATGAATCCCCCGGTAAAAAATGAGCATTGTAAAGTTATCCGGCTCATTGTCGCGAAGGTTCCAGGTCAAACCTTTGGTAGTTTTTACAATTAGTTCCGGAACTTCCTGTCTGGGTTTCAAATTCTTCATCGTTCTTTTTTTTGAAAAATAGAAGATTTCAATCTCTGCCCCTCTTAAAAAGCTGCCAATCTTTAGTTAAGCTTTTTAAAATTTATAAAGCGATACCTCTAAGTACTTTCTGAAAATGTAAGTGCATTTCTTCAGAATAATCCAAATGGGTAACAATTCGTAATTTACCCTGACCCATATTACTAATGCGGATATTTTCTTTAGAAAGTTCATCTATGAATTTTGATTCATCTTCGGGATCTTTCAGGTAAAAAATGATAATATTGGTTTCAACAGGTTCCACCTTTCCTATATAGCTCAGATCATCAAGTTGTCTGGCAATTTCTGAAGCTCTTTCATTATCCTTTTTCAACTGCCCAAGATGATTATCCAGGGCATAAATTCCGGCGGCCGCCATAAATCCTACCTGCCTCATTCCGCCACCCAATACCTTACGCACTCTAATGGCATTCTTCATAAGATCTCTTTTTCCCAGAAGTACAGATCCCATGGGTGTTCCTAAACCTTTGGATAAACATACAGAAATGGTATCGAAAATTTTACCATAGGTTTTAGGATCTTCATCATTTTTTACGATTGCGTTAAATAATCTTGCTCCGTCCAGATGAAGTCCCAGGCCATGTCTGTCACATACTTTCCTGATCTTTTTAACCTCTTCAAGGTCATAGCAGGCTCCTCCTCCTTTATTGGTTGTATTCTCCAAACATACCAGAGAAGTTAAAGGACTATGATAGAAATCGGGAGGATTAATGCTCTCTTCCACCTGTTTAGCGGTGATCATTCCGCGATCACCATCTACGAGTTTACAGGAAACCCCGGAATTAAAAGATACGCCGCCTCCCTCATAATTGTAGACATGCGCCCATTTGTCACAGATCAATTGTTCTCCCGGCTGGGTATGAAGTTTAATACCCGCCTGGTTGGCCATACTTCCGGTAGGAAAAAACAAAGCTTCATCCATACCAAACATATCGGCTAACTTTTGTTCCAGCTTATTAACTGTAGGGTCTTCCTTATAAACATCATCACCTACCGGTGCGGTCATGATGGCTTGCAGCATTTCCTTGGTTGGCCTGGTTACCGTATCACTTCTAAGGTCTATTTCTTTCATTGATTTTTTTTCTGAATTGCTAAGGTAAAATTTATAAAGTCTTTTTCTAAAAATCATTTCGCCTTCCGTTAGAATACATATTTCAGCGAAGGAGATATCTCTAATATTTCACCTTGGAACTTATGCGACTTAAATTTTTTATCGCAAAACCCTGATAAACAGATATTTTATTCATAATTTATGAAAAAGACATTCCATGAGTCACAATTCTGAAAATCCCACTTTTAAATCTTACAACCGGGATCCCGGATTATACGATGAAATCTTTGATGAAAATGATAACGTAAGGGAAACCTATAAAACCCTTTTTGACCTCTATAGTGAGCATTCGGCAAAGGACTTTGGAAGATTGAATGATAAGGCGAAAGCTTCATTCTTCAACCAGGGAATAACATTTCAGGTTTATGGTGACCATGAGATCAAAGAGAAAATTTTCCCATTCGACCTTTTTCCGAGGATCATTGATGCAGAAGAATGGGAAGTTATTGAGAAAGGAGTTTTACAAAGAAGTATTGCTCTTAATGCCTTTCTCTGGGATTTATATCACGACAAAAATATTATTAAAGAGGGTATAGTCCCGTTAGATCTTATAAGTTCTTCTGTTAATTACCTGGACCAGATGAATGGATTTGATCCTCCCGGTGGTATCTATAATCATATTTCTGGTACCGACCTTATAAAGCATTCAGACGGTAGGTATTATGTGCTTGAAGATAATATTAGATGCCCATCAGGAGTGAGTTATGTGGTATGTAATAGAACTGCCCTGAAACGGGCCTTATTTGGCGTCTTTAACCATTACCAGGCATATACTGTCACCAATTATGCAGAAAATTTACTGGAGATGCTGCAATCTGTCAAACCAAAAGGGGTTGATATCCCAAATTGCGTAGTGATAACCCCGGGGATCTACAATTCTGCTTATTACGAACATTCTTACCTGGCGAAGGCCATGGGCGTGGAATTGGTTGAAGGCCGCGACCTGTTTGTTGAAAATGATTTCGTTTATATGAAAACGATCAATGGTCCCGTAAAAGTTGATGTTATCTACAGAAGGATAGATGACCAGTTCATAGATCCCCTGGAATTCAAACCCGATTCTTCTTTGGGAGTACCGGGTCTTATGGCCTCCTATAAAAAAGGAAATGTTTGCCTGGTTAATGCACCAGGAACAGGTGTAGCAGATGATAAGGCAATTTATACGTATATGCCGCAGATCATTAAATATTACCTTGAGGAAGAACCCATTTTAAACAATGTTCCTACCTACCACTGCAGCAGACCAGATGAACTAAAATATGTTCTTGAGAACGTTGCAAATCTCGTAATAAAGCCAGTGGACGAGGCCGGCGGATATGGTATTTCAATAGGAAACAGACTTAGCCCGGAGGAGATCGAAGAAGTTAAAAAGACAATTCAGGAAAGTCCTAGAAAATACATAGCTCAACCTATTATGTCCCTTTCTGTACATCCCACTTATATAGAAGACAGTGAATGTTTTGAACCAAGACATGTGGATCTTCGCACCTTCACTTTACTGGGCAGTGACAAGAATTTTGTTTTGAAGGGGGGACTTACCCGAGTAGCCTTGAAAAAAGGAAATTTAATAGTTAATTCTTCTCAAGGTGGCGGTTCAAAAGATACCTGGGTTCTAAAGAAAAATCAATAGTTTATGTTAGCAAGAGTAGCCAATAACCTGTTTTGGATGGGAAGATATATTGAACGTTCAGAGCATATAGCCCGATATTTAAATGTTAATTATTTCGCCTCTCTGGATGCTCCCAATGAACTCTCCCAATCCCGGCAATTTGTTCTGCAATCTATGCTTTTTATGGCCGATGACTTTATCAGAACAGAAGATTCCCTGGAAGAGGAAGAAGTATTGTATGATATCGCTTTAAATTCAGAAAAAACATATTCGATCATTAATTATGTGAAACTGGCAAGAGAAAACGCTAACAGCGCGAGAGATCTTATTTCAACGGAACTATATGAATCTATCAATAAATTTTACCACTTCGTTTTGAATTACCCTGTGGACAATTTTAAAAAAAGAGGTCTGTATGACTTTACCGTACAGGTAGCAGAAAATGTTTCAATTCTCAGAGGGAAAATTCGGGGAACACTGTTACATGATGAAGTATATGCCATCATTATGCTGGGAGTGAATATCGAAAGAGCCACCCAGATCATTCGCATCATCAATGCAAAATTTAAAGATGCAGTTATAGCCCAGGGTAGTTATGGTGATACTTTAAAGAATAGTTATGAATGGACCACGCTACTAAAATGTGCTGAATCTTATGATATGATGAGACGCTTTTATAGACAAACTCCTACCAGTCTTACCACTCTGGAATTTTTAATTTTGAATACCGATTGTCCCCGATCTGTGATAAACAGCCTCAATCAGGTTTGTAAACATATCATGGTTCTATCACAGGATAAGCATCCTAAAAAGAATTCTTCTGCCTTTCTTATTGGAAAAGTAAGAGCGAAATATCAATTTAAAATAATCGAGGAAATCGAGAGTGACCTGGAGACTTTTATCCAGAATATTCTGGATGACCTTAATAGTATAGGGCTTAAATTACAGAATGAATATTTTCATTATTAGTATTGGAATTTCATCTTTATTTGCCAGGCTTAAATTAGTCTTATGAATCTGGAATATAATATTACATACGCAGCTAAAAACACTTATGAAAATGAGGCTAGTGGTGCTTTGTGGCAGTTTCTTATCATTCCTGAAACCAATGAGACCCAGGAATTGATCTCAGATGATTTTTCTAATTCTCTACAGATACCGGTAGAGCATTCAATAAATGGATATAATTTCAAAACCTACCGGATAAGACCGGGTCAATCTTTTGAGATTATTGAGTTTACTGCAAATTTTAAAGTGGTAAAAAAAATAAAAAACATCTTTGAACAGGTCTCTCAGCTTTACTCAAAAGAAGAATACAATCAATTAAGATCTATAGATTTCCGGGCAGAAAATGATGTGTTTTTAAGGTTTACAGATCTTACCAGTTTACCCGGAAAAGTAGATTTTAAATTTGATGAGAACATCAGTCTTTTTGATAATCTTCAGAATTTGAATGCATGGATCAAAAAAGAATTTACTTTTAAGACCAATGTCACAGATATTGATACAGACTTGAGTCATATCCTTGAGATCAAACAAGGCGTTTGCCAGGATTTTACCCATCTTTTTATCGCGATCGCCAAAAAGTATGGTATTCCGTCAAGGTATGTTTCAGGTTACTTACACCAGGGGAATGGATATTTTGGGGATTCCCAAATGCACGCCTGGGTGGAGTGTTGCCTGCCTGAAAGCGGATGGATAGGTTTTGACCCTACCAATAATCTTATCGCTGCCGAAAACCATATCAAAGTGGCCCATGGTAAGGATTATAACGACTGCCCACCCATTAAAGGAATTGTATTTTCTTCCGGGAAAAACGAAACTGAATACAACGTTAAAGTTTTAGCCCAACAGCAGCAATAGATCAATGTTCAGACCCAATTGGAGAACCATCCGGTATTTTCGGCACATTCAACTCAATTATAAAATCTTCGGGCTTGTCCCGGAATATTTTATAGCTTCTATACATCTCCTTAGACACTGCATCATTTCTTCCTTTAAGCCAGGTTGCAAGTTCCTCGACCTTTTGGTTAGTAATTGCCTTTACCATCGAGGTTGATTTCTTCTGTACCGCCAGATTCAGTAAATGTTTAAAAACCACAAAATTGATAGCTTGCTGGACTCCTGCCATATAGGAATCCTTTACCTGGACTTTTATCGTATTTTGAATTAACTCATCGAGAACAAAATCAAGGCCAGGCATGTCATTATTAATAGCATTTTGTTGAACCAGCCTTTCAGCCCGGGCGGAATGTAAAAGAAACCCTAAGGTCATGTCTGAGGCTGTGACCGCTGCTCCAAAAGCATCAAAAGCTACATCGGTATTGGTACTGAAAGACTCCCTATCTCTGGAATACCCAAATGCCCGTGGCGGGAAAAGAGATAACTTATCCTGCGGAATGGCAAGCTCATTGGCAGTAAGGGTTTTTAAGAGAGTTCTCAGGGCTTTTTTCTGCAATTTTGGATCCAGATAATTAACAATATCTTCCTCGCCTCCTTTTACTGCATAGTTATATTCCAGCCCGCCAATAAGTTTTGATACCGCTTCAGTTTGGTAGCGATGGAAAAAGTATAAAGGCACAAAAACGTCTTCTAGCACAGAAATTGGCTCACCTTTCCTGATGTTATCTTTCGAAAAATTCCCTATCGCGGTCTTTCTTATTTCCAGAACTCTTTCCAGCTCTTCTGAAGCATCTTTTCCATTATCCCACAAGTGCGCAAAAGCATGTGCTCCTCCGGCCGCACGGGCATCAGAATCTGAGATAAACCTCAATCCAGATCTATAAGATTCATTAAGAATACTATTCAGGTAATCCTCCTCTGACATATCATCAGGGATATCACTATAACTGTATTTTACGGTCACCTTATCCCACTCACCTATTCCGGTATCGTAGGCATTGGCAATGCCCACCTTGCTATTATTTAGCTCAAATTTTGGGTGAGGATAATCCATTACTGAAGCCCTGTTATTCGTACTTGCGGCAAAATTATGGGTAAAGCCAATGGTGTGGCCAACCTCATGAGCAGATAATTGCCTTATTCTCGCCAGGGCCAGTTGCATCATTGGGTCATGATCATTATCACTATTGGCAAAAGGCTGTTCTAGCATGGCCTGGGCGATCATGAAGTCCTGTCGAATCCTTAAACTCCCTAAACTCACATGCCCTTTAATAATTTCTCCGGTTCTGGGATCTACTACACTTGCGCCGTAACTCCAGCCTCTTGTAGACCGGTGTACCCATTGAATGACGTTATATCTCACATCCAGTGGATCTGCATCCTCAGGTAACATTTTAACCTGAAAAGCATCCTTATATCCTATCTCTTCAAAAGCCTCGTTCCACCAGCGGGCACCTTCCAGCAGCGCAGACCGAACAGGCTCCGGGGTTCCCGGATCGAGATAATAGATGATCGGTTCTACCGCTTCACTTAATTCTGCTTCCGGATCTTTTTTTTCCAGACGATGCCTGATTGCATATCGCTTTTTTATGGGCTCATATACCGGCGAGGCATAATCCATATAGGAGATAAAGATCGCTCCGCTTCGTGGATCGAAAATCCTTTTTTCATATTCGTCATCAGGTAATTTCACAAAAGAATGATGTTGAATAACGCTGATATTCTTAGGATCTGGAGCAACAGTACTTATGGTACGGCCCTTTGGTTCGCCTTCAAAAGTCAGCAACGCTTCAAATTCCACATTTTCAGGAAATGCTTTGGTCCTGGCAAGAGCAAGGGCACTCTTTGATTTGTCCAGTTTATAAGTTCCATAATTTCCTTTCTTTAATCTGTCAGTAACACCGTGAGCATCCTGTAAAAGAAAAGGAGTGAAATCGATAATATATTTCCCTTCTTTTTCTTCTTTGATCTCAAATCCAAAAAGGACCGATTTCGCAAATGCTTCAGCTACACTTTCCTTTTCGGCTTTATTATCGGTGATCGCCCTGTATTCCTGATTTGGCTGAATCAGCAATAATTTATTCCCTGCCTTCTGAAACTTCACCACGGCAGTCCCTCCAAGCTGGCCACGATCTAAACCTATATCATTTGAACCTACACCGGTGGTTAAGAAGTGCGTATAGAGAAATTCGGTTTCGAGGCTATCTACTTCGAGGTAAATCTCATCTTCCTTTTCATTGTAATGAAAGTTAAAATAACCTTCATAATTCTGAAGATTTTCTTTTTTTTCCAGGAATTGAGCTTTCATGGCCAATGAAATACTGAACGCCAGAATAATACAGGTAATCTTATGCATAGAGCGAATTTTTAAAGCGTTCTAAAACTAAAAAATATTCGTTAAATCCTTTCCCGAAACTGCCTTTAATTCTATTTTTACGCTAAATCAACCATGAATGATAACAATAGAGAACATTAGAGATCTTAAAGAGCGCCTGGTTGCGTTAAGGAGGTATCTTTGACATTGATGCCAAGAAGATCGAAATAACCAATATGGAGGAAAAGACCTTTGCTCCCGATTTCTGGAATGACCCTAAAAAGGCTGAACAGATCATGAAAGAGGTCAATTCTGAAAAAAGCTGGGTAGGTGACTATGAAAAAGCAGAAACCCTGGTAGAAGACCTTGAAGTCATTTTTGAATTCTACAAGGAGAATGAAGCTACAGCTGAAGATGTTCAGGATCGTTATGACAAAGCTTTAGATCTTATAGAAGACCTTGAGTTCAAGAATATGCTTTCTGAAGAAGGAGACAGTATGAGTGCTGTTCTCCAGGTTACAGCCGGCGCTGGTGGCACCGAAAGTTGTGACTGGGCAGAGATGCTTATGAGAATGTATCTAATGTGGGCAGAAAAGCGCAAATTCAAGATACGGGAACTTAATTACCAGGCTGGCGACGTCGCCGGCGTTAAAACAGTAACTCTTGAAATTGAAGGTGAATTCGCTTTTGGCTGGCTTAAGGGCGAGAATGGAGTCCACAGGCTGGTTAGAATTTCCCCTTTCGATTCCAATGCGAAAAGGCATACCTCATTCGCTTCGGTATACGTGTATCCGTTAGTAGATGACAGTATAGAAATAGATATCAACCCTTCAGACCTAAGCTGGGAAACAATGCGTTCCAGTGGTGCAGGTGGACAGAATGTAAATAAAGTGGAAACAGCGGTAAGGTTGCGCCACGCTCCTACTGGAATCGTTATTGAAAATTCTGAAACGCGTTCTCAACTCGAGAATAAGAATAAAGCACTGCAACTTTTAAAGAGTCAGCTTTTTGAAATTGAATTACAAAAACGACAGGAACAAAGGAGAGAAATCGAGGATTCAAAAATGAAAATAGAATGGGGATCACAGATAAGAAATTATGTGATGCATCCTTATAAACTCGTTAAAGATGTTAGAACTTCACAAGAGACCGGAAATGTTGATGCCGTAATGAACGGAGAGATCGATGCATTTTTAAAAGCTTTCCTGATGATGATGGGACAAAAAACAGAAGATTGATATTTTAACGTTTATACAAGACAGAATTGTCTAAAATATTTGTTTATTTTATTTTTAAATAGGATTAATAATGCTGAAAATTTACCACAACGCCAGATGCAGTAAGTCCAGAGAAGGGCTGGAAATTTTAGAAAAATCTGGCAGGGAATATGAAGTAATAGAATATCTTAAAGAGCCTTTAAGTGAAAATGAACTGGAGCAATTAGTGAAAAAACTGGATATCGCTCCTATTCAGCTCGTTCGAAAAAATGAAAAGGTCTGGAAAGAAAATTATAAGGATAAAGATTTAAGTGACCGCGAATTAATTACAGTGATGGTGAAAAACCCAAAGCTTATTGAAAGACCTGTAGTAGAAACCGAGAGAAAGGCAGTGATTGGAAGACCACCTTCAGATATTGAAAAATTGCTCTAAAAAGTTAAAGAATGAAAGTTCAACATAAAATAGCATTAATTGGTGTAGCGGCAGCTGCAGTGGCTGGATTTGTATATTCGCAGATCCACATCCACGAACAAAATAGAAGAGAAATAAAAGAAGTGGCCCGTGAATTGGCTTTGACCTGGAAAGATCAGTTACATCTAAATGAAGAGCAAACCAGGTTACTGGAAGATTCTATTATAGAATACACAATAAAGAAAAATGAGATTATTAATTCCAGCCTGGGCACCAACCAGCAAATTAATAAATTAAAGAGTATACAAAAGAACGAATACCGTACACTTCAAAAATTTCTTGGAGAAGATCAGTTCGAAAATTATGTTTATTTAAACAAACAGCTTACCCGAAAATCCTGATATCCAACCGAATCAAGTTTTGTTTAATATTTTCCTTAAGTAGTTTAACAAAATATTAACCGCAAAGGATTAAACCATCCCTGTTCCTATTGGTCATACTACAAAAATTGACCATGAACTTAAAACAGATCTTTACGCTTAGCCTCATTTTTGGACTCTGCGGTATTTTCATTTTTCCGGTAAATGCCCAGGGTCCTTCCAACTTCAAAAAAAATACGATAACCGGTAGAGTAATCGATAACGAACTCGAAGTACCTTTAGAGTATGCGACCATTTCAGTACAGAATGTAGAAGATCCTTCAGACATAAATGGAGGAATTACTGATGCCAATGGTGAATTTTCTGTAGAAGTTAAAAATGGCACCTATAATATTATCATCGAATTTATTTCCTACGAAACCAAAGAATATCTAAACCGTAACGTAAAAAAAGATCTCAACCTTGGAACGATCAAATTAGGTTTGGGATCTGAAAGTCTTGACGAAGTTGTAGTTCGGGCTGAGACTACCCAGGTAGATATAAGGCTGGACAAAAAGATCTATAATATTGGTAAAGATCTTACAACCGCGGGAGGAACTGTGAGCGATGCCCTTAATAATGTTCCTTCTATTTCTGTAGATCTTGATGGCGGTATCAGCCTTAGAGGTAATCAAAATGTAAGGATCTTAATAAACGGGAAACCTTCAGCCATGGCCGGTTTTGGAAGCACCGATGTTCTTAGTCAGTTGCCTGCAGAAGCTATTGAGCGTGTAGAAGTTATTACTTCACCTTCTGCCAGATATGATGCCGAGGGTACTGCCGGGATTATCAATATTATTCTAAGGAAAAAAGAAACCCTGGGATTTAACGGCTCCCTAACTCTTAACGGTGGTTACCCGGAAAACGCTGGAATTTCAGCCAATGTTAACTACAGAACAGATAAATTCAACCTTTTTACCACTACCGGATATAGATATAATGAGTCACCTGGAAGCGGCTTTTTTGATACACGTTATTTTGATTCAAGAGTAGATCCATTCCTTGAAGGCCTGGAATATGACAGAAATATTGAAGACAGAGATTATGACAGAATAAATCGTGGATTCAATACCAATTTTGGTATGGAGTATTATATAAGCGACATGTCTTCTATTACGGGTG
The DNA here is from genome assembly GCF_007050985.1 of Christiangramia sabulilitoris. GTDB lineage: Bacteria > Bacteroidota > Bacteroidia > Flavobacteriales > Flavobacteriaceae > Christiangramia > Christiangramia sabulilitoris. Next base: position 43,093 of record NZ_VHSF01000001.1, on the reverse strand, counting down.
CCATTTTTTATAGAAATGGTAATGATGAAGACCTTACCACCAACGTGAACGATTACTTCTTAAATAATAATTCCCTTCTTGGAACAAGAAGAATAGAATTAGAGACAGAAGAGGATGAAAGTGTTCAATTCTCGGTAAATTATATTAAGAAATTCAATAATACCGGACATGAGTTAACTGCCGATTTCCAATTTGAAAACGACAGTGAGACCCAGGCTTCTTTTATTAGAGAACCTATAATTTATAATAACAGTGACATTAATGATGTAGATATTCCGCGTGAAGAAACCACGACCACTGAAGATCAAAAAGAATATTTGATACAGGCAGATTATGTTTTGCCAATAGGAGAAGAATCGCAGTTTGAGGCTGGATACCGTGGTAATTTCGAAAATGAGATCACAGATTATCTCTTACTTCAGGAAAATGCTGATGGTGTTTTGGTGATTAACAGGAACCAAACCAATGTTTTTGATTATTCTGAAAATGTACAGGCGCTGTATTCACAATATGGATCGAAATTTGGAGATTTTAGTTTCCTGTTGGGATTAAGACTTGAGAACACTAACCTAAAAGGTGAGATTACTTCTGAACTTGCTGAACAGGAGTTGCAGGATGAGTTCTCATTTGAGATTGATACAGATTTTGATAATAACTATTTAGGGCTTTTCCCTACGGTAAACCTTATCTATGAATTAGGAGAAGAGGAAAACATTACTTTAGGATATAACCGAAGGATCAACAGACCCAGAGGATGGTTTATTAATCCATTCCCTTCCAGAAGCAGCCGTAATAATATTTTCCAGGGTAATCCTAACCTGAGACCGGCATTTTCTAACGCTTTCGACCTTGGGTATTTGAAGAGATGGGAAAAACTTACGTTTACAGCCTCGGTATACTATCAAAGAGAAACAGATGCTTTTTCGAGAGTACAGGAAGAAGTATTCATTTCAGGACCAAATGATACAGATATAGAAGTAATTAGAAGTATTCCTTTTAACCTGGCGACAGAAGACCGTACCGGTGCAGAAGCAGGGATCTTATATAACCCTACAGACTGGTTGAGATTGAATGGAAGTGTGAATTTCTTTCAGTTTAAATTAGACGGAGAATTTAACGGCGTGGATTACAGCCAGGAAAATACAAGCTGGTTTGGAAGGTTCAGTTCTAAAGTAACTTTACCTTGGAAAATAGACTGGCAAACAAATGCCTTTTACAGAGGTGCTTCAGATGAAGTTCAGGGACGAAGAGACGGTTTATTGATTGTAAGTTCTGCCCTGAGTAAAGAATTACTGAATGATAGGGCTACGATCGCGGTAAACGTTAGCGATATATTCAATGGTGGAATTAGAAGACAGAATACCAGAACCGATTTTTTTGAACAGGAAACGGAATTCCAGTGGAGACAGGGACAAAGAGTGAACATCTCATTTATTTATAGATTCAATCAAAAGAAGCAACGCCAGCAAAGAGGCGATGGTGGTGGAGATTATGACGATGAGGGAGGAGAATTCTAGAATTTAAGACAAAAAAAAGGGACTAAAATTAGTCCCTTTTTTTTATGCTTTTTCCGCTTTAGCTTTTTTTCGAGCTTCACGTTTTTCCTTTATCAACTCTCCAACAGAGCCTCCTATCCAGTAAGGTAGGAATGCCATTAAAAAGATCATAAGCCAGAAACCCATTGTCAATATCGCTAAAAATGCTAAGAAGCCAAGGTATTGATCGAATTCGAACATAACAGTCAAAGTTTGATTTGAATCTGGCCAAAGATAATAAGACTACGCCGCTTATCACAGAAAAAACCTCACTTTTTATTTTTGAACCTAGACTGGTTTTATATTATGTGACCAACCTTCTGCATTATTGCTCGGTGATGATAAGTCTGAATTCTCCTGACATAGCGCCTAAAATACCATCCAGATTATTGATGAGTTCATCGCAGGCTATCTTACCTTCTATATAATTATCCTTTATTGAGGTGATCTCAATGAAGTTGGTATGCCGGTTCAATGCTTCACTGGCTTTTACACTCCAGGATTCAGACGTGGATGGCATATCGAATTTCACCCAGCTTTTATTGTAAAAATTGTCGCCAAAATAATATTTACCGGGCCCCTGGAAATTATCTATCAAAAGTTCAAGGACATTTCCATCGGCAGATAAGGCCTTAACATGTAGATTGATCCTTCCGGCTGGCATTAGAATACGGGTAAAGCCTGTAGGCGTGAGTTTGGCATCTGAATGAAAATCCACTCCATTCACGTTGGCAATAATAAATTGTTCAGAAATCTGTCCGTCATCATCTGAACTACAGCCTATGAAAACAAGCAATAATATCGAGATGAATAAATTGAAATAATAATGCTTTTTCATAATATTTTTGATTTTAAAAGATGAAGCGAAAAGTTAAGGATTTTAACAAACAAAACAACTTAGAACAAACCCCCATTTTATGTATAATTAATTGTTTTGCAGGCAATTACAAAAAATCGACTATCAGGTTTTAGTTTTTCAGGCAATTGATTTTAACAAGAAATTGGGTTCGTTTTTTTGAACAATCGGCAATGAAAACTCCAACTTTTTAAATATTTTATTTTAAAGGTTTTTTTGGTTTATAGAATTTTGCTAAACCTTAACTTTGCGAAACAACCAATTTTAGTACTATGGATTATAGAATAGAAAAAGATACTATGGGGGAAGTAAAAGTTCCTTCAGATAAATTATGGGGTGCACAAACCGAACGTTCCAGGAACAATTTTAAAATTGGACCTGCCTCTTCCATGCCCCTTGATATTATTTATGGTTTTGCGTATCTCAAAAAAGCCGCGGCCTATACCAACTGTGAATTGGGAGTTCTTCCGGTAGATAAGCGCGATCTTATAGCAAAAGTCTGTGATGAGATCCTTGAGGGCAAACATGATGATCAATTTCCATTGGTTATCTGGCAAACCGGAAGTGGTACTCAAAGCAATATGAACGTAAATGAAGTTATTGCGAACCGTGCTCATCAACTGGCCGGTAAAAAGATCGGGGAAGGAGATAAGACCCTTCAGCCTAATGATGATGTTAATAAATCTCAGTCGTCGAACGATACCTTCCCTACCGGAATGCATATTGCGGCCTATAAAAAGATCCATAAGGTTACTCTTCCAGGTTTACGTCAACTGAGAAATACCCTGAAGAAAAAATCTGAAGAATTCAAATCTACGGTAAAAATAGGACGTACTCATTTCATGGATGCTACTCCCCTCACCCTGGGTCAGGAATTTAGCGGATATGTGGCACAGTTAGATTACGGCATCAGGGCATTAGAAAATTCGTTGCCTCATCTTTCCGAACTTGCCCTGGGCGGTACAGCCGTAGGAACCGGTTTGAACACTCCTAAAGGGTACTCTAAAAGAGTAGCAGAATTCATTGCTAAATTTACAGATCTGCCATTTGTTTCTGCCGGTAATAAATTTGAAGCTTTAGCCGCACATGATGCCTTTGTTGAAACGCATGGTGCCTTAAAACAATTAGCGGTCGCCCTTAATAAAATAGCAAATGATATCCGGATGCTGGCCTCTGGACCAAGAAGCGGAATTGGAGAGATCAATATTCCGGCTAACGAGCCCGGATCTTCGATCATGCCGGGTAAAGTGAATCCTACCCAATGCGAGGCACTAACCATGGTTTGCGCCCAGGTGATAGGAAACGATACAACCATGAGCGTTGGAGGAATGCAGGGACAATTCGAACTTAATGTTTTTAAACCGGTTATGGCGAATGCCTTGTTGCAAAGTGCAGAACTGCTAGGCGATGCCTGTGCTTCTTTTGAAGAACACTGCGCACGAGGGATCGAAGCCAATGAAAAGAGAATTCAGGAACATTTGAATAATTCCCTGATGCTGGTAACAGCCTTAAATACCAAAATTGGTTATTATAAAGCTGCCGAAATTGCCAATACCGCTCATAAGAACGGAACCACTTTAAAGGAAGAAGCGGTTAATCTGGGTTATGTTACAAAAGAACAATTTGACGAGTGGGTTGATCCTAAAGATATGATTGGGAATTCATAAAAATTTTCATTCATGGTTAAATAAAAACCCCGCAAATATGCGGGGTTTTTTATTATATAAGTTTTACTATTAACTTACTATTTTTTAGCAAAATACTTCTGGAATTTCCAATATGATAAAGCTCCCAAAATCGCAACCACAGCGATAGAATAATATACAAAGCTTGGTGTGATCACCTTATCTCCACTAGCATAAGAATGTAAACCACTTAAATAGAAATTCACTCCAAAATAGGTCATCATAATGCTGGCGAAGGCAATGATCGCCATCAGGTTAAAAAACCAGCGGCTTCGTAATCCCGGCACCAGTCTCATATGAATAACAAAGGCATATACAAAAATACTGATTAGGGCCCATGTTTCTTTTGGATCCCAGCCCCAGTATCTACCCCAGCTTTCATTTGCCCATTGTCCTCCCAGGAAGTTACCAATGGTAAGCATTACCAAACCAACTGTTAAGGCCATTTCGGTAATAACAGTGATCTCGTGTATATTGATCTCCATTTTCTTACGGTTCTTATCATTGGTAAGGATCATTAGAATTAATGCTACTGCTCCTAAGATCATACCCAGAGTAAAGGGACCATAGCTTCCCACGATCACAGAAACATGGATCATTAACCAGTAAGAGTTAAGGACCGGTTGTAGATTGGCAATCGCCGGATCCATCCAGTTCCAGTGGGCGATCATTAAAATCATGGAAGTTACAAAGGCTGTTGAAGCGATGGTTAATTTAGATTTGCTTCCGAAGACCAAACCAAAGAACATAGTAGCCCAGGCCACATAGATCATAGATTCATAGGCATCACTCCAGGGAGCATGACCTGAAATGTACCATCTTGCCGCAAGACCGGCAGTGTGGATAATAAACAGTATGATAATTGAAACAGTTCCTAAACTGATAAGGCTTTTAATGATTTTATTATCGTTAAAGATCTGTACGATCACAAAAAACAACATGAGTAATCCTGCCAGCATGTACATCCAGAAAAGGTTTCTGAATACATCATATTTATTATAAAGTATCTCTGCATCTACCTTATCTTCTGATGGCATTACTTCGCTCCCAAATTTTGTCTGAAAGCTTTTAATACTTTCCAGGTATTGGTCTGCCTTTTCATAATCTCCGGTCTCCCTGGCTGTTCTTAAGGCATTCATATATAATGGGAGTATTTGCTGGGTATATACAGAATCCATTCCTTTCAAATTTGCCTCTCCTGCTTCGGGATAGGAGACCCACTCGTTATTGTCATCTTCCGGAATGGGGAAGATCTTTAATACCTTTCCCTGTACCGCCTGGTACAGAAGATTCACCTTCTTATCGGTCTCAATGAAGTCCTTCTGAAACTGGTTGGGAACTGCAGCTTTATAAGCGCTTTCCAGCACCGGTGACAACTTATAGTTTCCTTTTTCGTCAAAGAAATCGGTTAGAGCTAAATATTTTCTTCCCTTTTCTACCCCTAGAATATTATGCAGGCTGTCATTCTTCTTTTTAACATAGATGATCGGCGCCTGGTACCAGAAAACAGGATTTTCAGTTAACGACACCAATACCTGATCTGAACTTAACCCCGCGTATTCATCACTTTTACTTAGTTTTCTCAGCAACTCTGAAGAATAAGTGTTTGCCGGCTTCATCCTTCCCCCTGCATCCTGAATAATTAGTCGTCCAAACTTTGCGGCGTGTTCCTCACTTACCGCATTGGTCTTTATAATACTATCTATCTGGGACTTATTGGTATCACTGTGCGCATGCTCTGTATCCTGGGCCTGCATTCCAAAAGTGGCGCCCACCAGAATTAACAATGTCGTTAATGATTGCTTACGTTTCTTGATCTTAGTCAGGGTTTTATCTAAATGACCAAATCTTGAGTTTTTATCGAACAGGATCCAGATCAAGCCTAAATAGAGTAGAAAATACCCGATATAGGTAGTCCAGGTTCCCCAGAAATCGTGATTCACAGAAAGGATTGTGCCCTTTTCATCAGGGTGGAAACTGGATTGGAAAAACCTGTAGCCTTCGTGATCAAGAACATTGTTCATATAAATATCATAAGGTTGTGGTTTCTCTCCTTCTTCAATGATCTCTACTTTACTTTTAAAAGAAGCGTACCCGGGCGTTGCCCTGTCTGCGGTACCGGGATATTTTTCAGCAATGAAATCATTCAATTTTAAAGCGAAGGGAAGCTCTTTTTCTATAGAACCATAATTCAGAAATATTTCCAGTCCGGCCAGGTTCACCTGCACAGGATCTGCTACCACACCTTGTCCTCCAAGCAGGGTTACAGTTTCAGACTCACCTCCTGAGGAAACATTTATTGTGACTGCATCCATATCATCCTTGTTCTTCGGCCTGGTAGGAACCACGTCATACTCCCCTTTTACTACCGGCTCGGGAATCACGAATTGCATATTCCCAACATTATAAAGCGACCTCAACATTAATGGCTGGATAGAATCCTGGATAAGTTCACCTTGTTTTTGATCTGCCATTCTCATATAAGTACCTTCAAATGGTGAATCTATAAGATATTGGCCATCCTCGGTTACCTGAATATTAATAGCTCCATCCTGTGGGCTATTCAAGGTAAAAAGTGTGTTGTGAATGTTGCTTACCTCTCCTTCCTGAAGATAATGGTCATGACGGTCACCATCTCCGGCTTCAACGATCTTTAGGTAATTCTCACCGTCTTCTGTAGGAACCAAAGCTTCTTCAGCACCATGGATGAAATTGATCATTTCAAAAGTTACCGGCTGCCCGTTGAAATCTGTATTTAAAGTATAATTATTATCTACTTCCGGCCCGAATAATACATCTTCCTGAAGCACCCTTCTCCTGGGTTCTCCATCTATTTCACCATCTATAAAAAAAGTAAGATAGGATTCCTGTGTCATAAATACCTCAGTTGTCTCACCTTCCCTGATAGGCATAATTCCCTCATAACTAATATACCTGGTAATGAAAGCTCCTATAAGGATTAAGATAAATGAAAGGTGCAATAATAATGTACTCCACTTCTCTTTTTTATAAAGCTGATATCTCTTAATGTTCCCTATAAAATTGATAAGAAGGAATAGCATGATTCCCTCGAACCACCAGGTATTATAAATCAGAATTTTTGCGGTTTCTATACTATACCAACTTTCTATGAAAGTACCCATAGCCATCGCAACTGCGAAGATTATAAATAAAACGGCCATTATGCGGGTAGAAAAAAGGATTGAGGCTATTTTTTTCTGCATGAAAAAGTGTCATTTTAACGGCTGCAAATTTAACGATTTATTATCAGTTTTAGGGACATATCCCTATTCATTCTTAAGTTGACAAATGTTAATTTCGCCCGCTTAAAATTTTTGGTATTTTAGCCAAATGATTAAAGTGGTAATTATTGGTGCCGGAAACGTTGCTTCTCACTTATACCGTAGCTTTTCTGAAGCTCAGGGACTGGAGATCATACAGGTTTTTAATCGCAATATTGACCACCTTAATTTTGTACATGATTCTGAAATATGTATTTCAGATCCTTCGAAGTTAAAAGAGGCTCACCTGTATCTCATTGCGATCAAAGACGAAGCTATTACTGCCCTTGCTCAAGAGCTGAATATAAAAACCGGCCTGGTGACTCATACCTCCGGAAGCGTATCCATGGATGCTTTGATGAAGTTTGAGAATTATGGTGTTTTCTACCCTATACAGACCTTTTCTAAGAACATGCCGGTAGATTTCTCTGAGGTACCATTATGCCTTGAAGCAAATACTTCTGAAAATCTAAATTTTCTCAAAGAAGTTGCCGCCAAAGTAAGCAACAAAGTATTTGAAGTAAATTCTGAACAGCGCCGGGCGCTGCATTTATCGGCAGTTTTTGTGAATAATTTTAGCAATCACCTCTTTACCCTGGCTCAGGAATATTGCCAGCAAAATGAATTACCATTCGGGATTCTAAGACCTCTAATCAAGGAAACTGTTTCTAAAATTGAAATTTTAGAACCCTATTCCGCACAAACCGGTCCGGCAATGAGAAATGACCAGGAAACTATAAACGCGCACCTGGCGATGCTGGATGAAGACAAACAAAAGATCTATAAAATTTTAACCGAATCTATACAGAAGCTATATGGAAAAAAGCTATAAAGAACACCTCAACCAGATCAATACTTTCGTTTTTGACGTAGATGGAGTTCTAACCAATGGAGATATTCAGATCTCTACTAAAGGAGAACTTTTAAGAACAATGAACACCAAAGACGGGTATGCCATGAAAATGGCGCACAATGCCGGCTATACGGTTTGCATTATAAGCGGAGGTAAAAATGAAGGCGTAAGGGCACGCCTGCGTGATCTGGGGATTACAGATATTTACCTGGGAGTGCACGACAAGGTGGAGCAAATGGATGAATTTTTTGATATCTATAATATCAAAGCAGAACAGGTTCTTTATATGGGAGATGACATCCCCGATTATTATCCTATGAAACTCGTGGGATTACCATGCTGCCCTCAGGATGCTGTTCCAGAAGTAAAAGAAGTTTCTCTTTATGTGTCGCATAAAAAAGGCGGTGAGGGCTGCGTGCGGGATGTAATAGAGCAGGTAATGAAAGTTCAGGGCAAATGGATGGAGAAAAAATCCTGATCGATGATTAGCTATCTAAAATTGATAAGAGCTGGTAACCTCCTTTTTATCGCTCTTACGATGTTTCTTATTAAATATGGCCTGTTCGAACCTTTCGGGGTTGCAATTACCCTAAATCTTTTTGGATTTTCGTTGCTTGTTCTGGCAGTAGTTATGGTGGCCGCAGGCGGTTACGTTATAAATGATATATATGATGTGCCGGCTGACCTTGCCAACAAACCGGAGCGTACTTATATTAATAAGAATATTTCAGAAAAATCTGCCTACCGTCTTTTCTTTATTCTGAATATTATTGGGGTTGGTCTGGGATTCTATCTTTCAAATATGATAGGCAGGCCAGGTTTTTCGGCCTTTTTTATTTTTGGATCTGCCATCCTGTATCTTTATAACTCCCAGTTTCAACAAACTATTTTAGTAGGAAATATTCTGGTGAGTCTTATCGTAGGGTTAATTCCGGTTGGCGTAGGACTATATGATTTACTTCCGGCCATTACCCCTGAAAATCAACAAACCCAGTCTACCATATTTTCAATTTTACTCGATTATTCCATATTCGCTTTTCTCATAAATTTACTACGCGAGATCGTAAAAGACCAGCAGGATATCGATGGTGATTATAATGCCGGTTACCGGACTCTGCCTATAGAATTTGGAAAAAAAAGGGTTAATAAGATCCTTTTTGTGGCTGGTTTGATCCCGCTTGCATTCTTGATTTATTATATTTATCAATACCTGTTTGAAAATATCAGTGCGGTAATATATACCCTGTTATTCCTGGTCGCCCCTCTGTTATTTTTCCTGATCAATATTTTAAGCGCAGAGAAAAAAAATGAATATGCCCGGCTAAGTGCGGTATTAAAAGCTATTTTATTTTTCGGGTTTATCTCCATAGGTCTCTTACAATTCATTTTACTTTAAATCATGCTGAAAGACATTTTAAAAGATTATGAAATAATTCTTGCATCCGGATCTCCCAGAAGGCAACGATTTTTTGAGGATTTAAATATACCTGTAACCAGGGATGTACGACCTGTACATGAAATTTTCCCAGAACATCTCAAAAGAGAAGAGATCACGAATTATCTTTCTGTATTAAAAGCCGAAGCTTTTGATGACCTGAAAGAGAATCAAATTCTTATTACCAGTGATACCATAGTTTATAATGACGGTGTGGCCCTTGGGAAACCTGCAGACCACCAGGAAGCTGTGAATATGATCAAGGCCTTATCTGGCAAGGATCATGAAGTGATCACTTCGGTTTGTTTTACCACTGCTAAAACCCAGAAAATATTAAACCATAATACCCGGGTATTTTTTAAAGAGCTTACAGTCGAGGAAATCGAGTATTATGTAACTAATTTTAAGCCATTTGATAAAGCCGGTGGTTATGCTATACAGGAATGGATAGGATTAATAGGGATCGAAAAGATCGAAGGCAGTTATTTTAATGTAGTAGGCTTACCTACGCACCTTGTTTATAAAACCATCAGAGAACTGGTACAGAATTGAAATTTGTAACTTTAGTAAAAAATTATGTCTCGCTTCTTTTCATACATAGCTACAGTTCTTGTTTGTCTATCCTGCTCAGATTCTAAGAAGCCGAATAGCCCTATCGAGCTGAAAGAAGATTTTAAAGATTACTGGTTTGCCGGCGAAGCAGAAATCACCTCTTACGACCTTGAGCAGGCCAGGTACGGTGAAATTAGAGAAGGTGAGGCAGTTCTTATTTTCGTAACCGAAGATCTACTACCCGGGGAGCAGGTGAAGGCCAATTTGCAGGACAGTAAAAATATACCAGTTCTTAAATTAAATGCCACTAAAAATTTTCTCACCGGTATCTATCCTTATAGCATCATGCAAAGTACTTTCTACCCTTTAGACGGCCAGAAACACGCTTTAAAGATTGCCGCATCTATCCAGGAATGGTGCGGTCAGGTTTATATGCAGCTTAATAACAGGGAAAAATACAATATTGAAAGTCATTCCTATTTTCAGGGTGAGGCAGACCAGGAATTCAAATTGAAAAAAGTGGCACTGGAAAATGAAATCTGGAATCAACTCAGGATTGATCCTGACCTCGTACCTACCGGAGATTTTGAAATGATACCATCTTTCGAATATCTTAGATTAAGCCACGAGGAAACTAAACCGTATAAGGCTTTCGGTGAATTCTTTACCGCAAATAATTTCAACATCTATACCTTGAATTATCCAGATTTACAAAGAGAGATCAAAATATACTTTAGCAAGGGTTTTCCGCATCATATTGAAAAATGGGAAGAATCCTATCCGTCTGGAACGGGTACGAATAAAGCAATTCTTACTACCAAAGCGGTCAAAAAAAAACGTATAAAAAGTGACTACTGGAATAAGAATTCGAATAATAATCTACCTTTACGCCAAAAACTGGATTTAAATTAATGTACGAAGTCCTCACCGCATATCGCTATGAATTATTGTATTCCCTGGGAGTTCTAATTCTATTACTGGTTATTCAATTTGTTCTGAAAAAAGCCGCTAATAAAGTTGGCAAAAGAAGTGAGATCAATATCACAAGAACGAGACTGATGTTTAAATACATAAACATTCTTATTCTATTGATAGCAGCATTCTTGCTGGCTTTCGCCTGGGGCGTAGGGCTTACAGACCTTTCACTAATCTTCTCATCTGTTTTTGCTGTGATTGGAGTTGCATTGTTTGCAATCTGGTCTATTCTAAGCAATATCACCTCGGGAATTATCATGTTCTTTTCTTTTCCTTATAAGATAGGTGATACTATAAGAATACACGACAAGGATCTTCCTATAGAAGCAGAGATCGAGGATATCAAGGCTTTCCATCTTCATTTGCGCACCCGGGATGGTGAACTTATTACTTACCCTAATAATCTTATTTTACAGAAAGCCGTTTCCCTCATTGAAACCCAAAGAAGAAATGACGAAGGCAAGGATGCTCTTTAAAATTTAAAAGAAGATCAAAATTATCTCCATAGAGGATTGAAAGTTTTTATATTTGGTAAAACCCTTGATCTAATGCGGAAATTATTTCTTGCTCTTTTTATACTTTGCTTTTCTTTAAGCCATGCCCAGGCCCCTGAAAAATGGAGCTCTGCCGAAATCTATAATCAGATCAAAAAACTGAACTTTCTGGGTTCAGTATTATATATCGCAGCTCATCCAGATGATGAAAATACCAGGTTGATCTCTTATTTCTCGAATGAAAAACATGCCCGTACGGCTTATTTATCACTAACAAGAGGTGATGGCGGTCAGAATCTCATTGGTCCCGAATTAAGAGAACAATTAGGTCTTATAAGAACCCAGGAACTGCTTGCAGCCAGAAAAATTGACGGAGGAGAACAATTCTTTACCCGGGCTAATGATTTTGGTTATTCCAAAACACCTTCAGAAACCCTGGAGATATGGAATAAAAAGGAAGTTTTAAGTGATGTGGTATGGATAATTCGAAAATTCAGACCAGATGTGATTATTAACCGTTTTGACCATCGCACCCCGGGAAGCACCCACGGGCACCACACTTCTTCTGCTATTCTAAGTGTGGAAGCTTTTGATCTCGCTGGTTCCATTACTGCATTCGATGAACAGCTGGAATATGTGAATACTTTCGAACCAAAACGCCTTTTCTTTAATACTTCTCCCTGGTTTTATGGCGGAAGCGAGGCCTTTAAGGCTGCAGACAAATCTAACTTTATAAGTTTTGATACCGGAAACTATTTTCCATTAAAAGGTCTTTCTAATACCGAAATCGCTTCGATAAGCAGAAGTCAGCATCGGTCCCAGGGCTTTGGAAGCACCGGTAGCCGCGGAACGCAAATAGAATACCTTGAACTATTAGAGGGAGATCTCCCTGCTGAAAATTCTGACGTATTTGAAGGGATAGACACCAGTTGGAACAGGCTCAAAGGCGGTAAGGAAATTGGAAACATACTGGCAGAAGTTGAAAATAACTTTGAATTTACCAACCCTTCCAAAAGTTTACCTCAACTTTTAGAAGCATATGAACTCATCCAAAAACTCGAAGATGCACACTGGAGAGAGATAAAGACAAGCCAAATTAAAAAGATCATATATGCAGCTTCCGGAATGTTTTTGGAGGCAGTTGCAGATAAACCCAGCGCGACGCCGTCAGAAGAACTAGGGGTTTCCCTGGAGGCGATCAACCGAAGTGATGCAAACATTTTACTTACCTCTGTAGAACTTACTCCAAATAATTCAGTTTTAAAACCTCAGGTTAACCTGCTGAATAATGCAGGCTGGGAAAGTAATTTGACCTTTAAAATACCTGAAACAGCAAATTATACAAATCCTTACTGGCTGGAGCAAGAAGGCAGCATGGGAATGTATGCGGTAAAAGATCAAAATTTAAAAGGACTTCCCGAAACGCCTTTAACCACGCGGGCTACTTTTCACTTAAACATTAATGGTACAGAGATTAGTTTTGAGAAGCCGGTAGTATATAAGTTCAATGATAATGTCTATGGTGAAACCTATAAAAATTTTGAAGTGGTCCCGCCGGTTGATATTAAATTTCAGGAAGATGTGCTTATTTTTAATAACCAGGATCCAAAAGAAATAATTATCCAGGTCACCGCAAAAACTGAAAATATTACCGGAGTACTTGACCTGAAAGCAGGACCGGGTTGGAAAATAGAACCGGTTAAAACAAATTTCTCTATAAGTCAGGCTGGTGGTTCTGAGAAATTGAAATTTAGAATAACACCTCCGGAAACACAAAATGAAACCAGGTTGCTACCAGAGGCGACTGTAAAGGGAAAAGTCTATAATCAAAACCTGATCGAGATCAATTATGATCATATCCCCGATTTGAATCTCATCAAAACTGCTTCCCTGAAATTGGTTAAACTCGATATTAAGAAAAAAGGAAATCATATCGCCTATATTGAAGGTGCCGGGGATATAGTTCCTGAAAGCCTTGAGCAAATAGGGTATAATGTTACTAAAATTGCCATTTCAGATATTTCGATGTCGAACCTAATGGATTTTGATGCGGTAGTTCTGGGAATCAGGGCTTATAACGTATTAGATGCATTAAAATATAAACAGGATATCCTACACGATTATGTAAAAAAAGGAGGAACGATGATCGTGCAATACAATACCAATCGCGGTCTGGTGGTGAACGATCTATCCCCGTATAAATTGAATCTTTCCAGAGACAGAGTAACCAACGAAAAATCTGAGATCCAGTTTTTAGCTCCAGACCATCCGGTTCTCAATTCTCCTAATAAAATATCCAGGGCAGATTTTGAAGGCTGGGTTCAGGAAAGGGGGCTGTATTTTCCCGGTAGCTGGGATGAGAATTTTACAGCGATATTAAGTATGCATGATTCCGGCGAAACCCCTAAACATGGAAGTTTACTTGTAGCCAAATATGGAGACGGGCATTACATTTACACCGGGCTAAGTTTTTTCAGACAATTCCCCGAAGCCGTTCCCGGAGCATTCAGACTTTTTGCAAATCTAATCTCAATAGGTAAATAATGGAAAAACCAGAAACCTATCATTGGAAAAAGAGTTATACCCTTGTACTTATCGCAAACGCAATTTATATCCTGGCGTTTTATTTAGTAATGAATTATTTCGCCTGATATGCAACTAATAGATTGGATTATCCTAACGGGAACCATAGCCTTTATTGTATGGTATGGAGTCTATAAATCCCGCGGAAGCAAGAACGTTGATGATTATATTGGCGGAGGGAAAAATGCCAGATGGTGGACCATCGGGTTGTCTGTGATGGCCACCCAGGCCAGCGCGATTACGTTTTTATCCACTCCCGGACAGGCCTTTCATGATGGGATGGGTTTTGTCCAGTTCTACTTTGGACTACCAATAGCAATGGTCATCATCTGTATGGTTTTTATTCCAATTTACCACAAATTAAAAGTTTATACTGCTTACGAATACCTGGAATCCAGGTTTGACCGGAAGACCAGAACCTTAACCGCCATCCTGTTTTTGGTGCAACGCGGTCTGGCGGCGGGAATAACCATATTTGCACCAGCCATAGTGCTTTCTGCGGTTTTAGGATGGAATCTTACCTACCTCACGGTTATTATTGGTGTTCTGGTAATTATTTATACTGTTTCGGGCGGAACAAAAGCGGTAAGCGTTACTCACAAACAGCAAATGGCAGTCATTTTTACGGGAATGGTGGTAGCCTTTTTTATTATTTTAAGTTATTTACCAGAGTCGGTAAGTTTCACTAATGCCCTGGAAATTGCCGGCACCAGCGGGAAAATGAATATTCTTGACTATTCGTTTGATCTCGAGAACAGGTACACCCTTTGGAGTGGATTAATTGGGGGGAGTTTTCTGGCGCTTTCTTATTTTGGTACAGATCAAAGCCAGGTTCAAAGATATCTCTCCGGAGGATCGGTAAGGGAAAGCCAGATGGGAATGATCTTTAACGGTTTACTGAAAGTACCTCTGCAATTCTTTATCCTACTGGTTGGGGTGATGGTTTTTGTATTTTACCAGTTCAACACTGCACCGCTAAATTTTAATCCTGCCGCTACCGAAACTGTTTTAAATTCTAATTATGCTGAACAGTATCGTGACCTAATGATGGAACACGAGGAGATCCAGGAAAAGAAACAAACCCTTAGCCTGACCTATGCAGAAAATAAATCTGGTCACGATCAATTACAACAATCAGAATATCAACAACGATATCTTGAACTTGAAAGACAACAGAACGAGGTTCGGGACGAAGCCAGGCTTTTTATAGACGCTTCAGATGTAGATGCCGAAAGCAATGATAAGGACTATGTTTTCATACACTTTATCCTTACTAATCTTCCAAGGGGTTTTATAGGTCTTTTACTGGCGGTTATCCTTTCAGCAGCCATGTCATCTACAGCCTCTGAGCTTAACGCCCTTGCTTCTACAACAGTTATAGACCTTTACAAAAGAAACCACAAACAGGAAAAAAGTGAAGAGCATTATGTTCTGGCTTCCAAATGGTTTACCCTCATGTGGGGATTAATTGCCATTGCTTTCGCGAGCCTGGCAGATCTTTTTGACAATTTAATTCAGCTGGTAAATATCATAGGAAGCTTATTTTACGGGAATGTCCTGGGAATTTTCCTGCTGGCGTTTTTCATTAGGTACATTAAAAGCAACTCAGTTTTTATCGCTGCGATCATTACCCAGGCAATCGTATTTCTTGTATTTGAACTGGAAATAATGCCTTATTTGTGGTTGAATGTACTTGGATGCCTACTCGTTATTTCTATAGCTTTCCTTATTCAGATCTTCACAATAGATAAGTCTAAACCCGAGGTAGTATGAAAAAGACCATAAACTGGGGAATTATCGGTTTAGGAAAGATCGCGAACAAGTTTGCTACAGACCTTGCCAAAGTGCCAGATGCCCAATTATATGCCGTTGCAAGTCGGGAACGGAAAAAAGCTCTGGACTTTGCTAAAAAGTTTGATGTACAGACCGCTTACGGTACTTACGAACAGCTAATGCAGGATGAATTAGTAGATGTAATCTATATTGCCACACCACATGTTTTTCACCATAAATTAACCCTGGATTGTTTAAAAAATGGTAAAGCTGTTCTATGCGAGAAACCGTTTGCCATGAATTTAGAAGAAGCAATACAGATGGTTGACCTGTCCAGAGAAAAGCATATTTTTTTGATGGAAGCTCTCTGGACCAGGTTTCTTCCACATTTCAAATTTGTTAGGAATAAGATCCAGTCAGGTGAACTTGGCAGCGTTCTTTCACTGAACGCAGACTTTGGATTTAAAGCAGAATTTGACAGAAATAAAAGATTATTCAATAAATCCCTGGGTGGTGGCAGTTTGCTTGATATAGGAATTTATCCTGTATTCCTGGCCTATGCAATTTTAGGTAAACCAGAAGAAATTTCAGCGACTGCAGAATTCAGCGAGACCGGAGTTGACTCTTCCTGTACAATGAATTTTATATACGAAAATGGAGTTATAGCTAATTTATTTTCCACCCTGCTGGAAAAGACCGGAACCACCGCCGAAATAGAATTAGAAAAAGGAAATATCATCCTAAACAGCAGATTTCACGAACCTACCTCAGTTACAGTAGTATCAAACGGGAAAAAAGAAACAATTACTTTTGATGTAAACTCCAATGGCTACAACTTTGAGACGGAACACGTAAATGAAATGCTGAAGGAAGGAAAAGCCGAAAGCGATTTATGGACCCTGGATAACACTCTCGATGTAGCAGAGCTTCTGGATAAAATAAAACGGGAAATTGGTTTAGAGTACCGCGAATGAAAAAGGTCTTCTAAAGATCAAATTTCATGCTGACATATTTCAGAATGAAAAAATAACTTCAGAAAACCTTTAGTCTCGATTTTAAAGAGAGATATTATTTACTTCCCTCCCATTCTTTGATAGATTCTTTATTCATTTTTACATAATCTGCATTATTAGCTTTTTCTGCTGAAGCCAATGATTTTTTCGCAGTTGCAATAGCCTGGTCTTTTTTACCCATGTCTGCCTCGATCAATGACTTCCTTCTCAAGATCCAGAATGCCTGGTCACCAGCCATTTCAGACGCCTTGCTAACCCATTCCAAAGCTTTGTCCATGTCTTTTCCCGCTTCATGGTAAAAAGTAGCTGCAGCAAAATAATCGTTTGCAGTTGGTCCATTCATAACTTTTTCGATACTGGCGCTGGCCTTTTGATCTGTAGGCACTTTGATATCCAGCATGGCAATCGTATTCTCCCAGATAAAATTTAAAGTGGCAGAATCATTTTTAAGATCATCTATAAGGATGGTAAAAGTTTCCATTTTCATTGGCATCTCCATAGTTTCAGCAGTTGCTTTCAAGGCCACCTTGCTTTCCTCCCAGTTTTGAGGTACACCCCAATTATCGGTAGAAGAGTAGAACATAACTTCCCAGGAATCCTTTCGAGGAATGGTATAAATAGAATAAGAACCTTTTTTAAGTTCCTTCCCGTTAATCATAACATCATCACTAAAGGTAATCATGGTATTGGCGTTGGCACCGGTTCTCCATACTTCTCCGTATGGAACCAGGTCCCCGAAAATGGTTCTTCCACGCATACCCGGCCTGGAATATTCAATACTTACATCTGTAAGACCAACCTTTTGTTCGATCTTCCCAAACGGACTGGCTTGCGGGGTTTCAATTTGTGCGCTTACCGAAATGGTAAAACATAGAATTACCGCAATAGATAATAGTTTTTTCATTGTTATAAGAGTTTAGTTTAGAGTAAATATAGGAATTAGGTCTTTTAAATATAGTATCAGATCAGGCTTTCCTTCCTTGTTTTTAATTTTTGTTTAACTATATAAATTTTATTTTAAACAAAACCTGTTATATTTTTACTTTAAATTGAAATAATGAAGATCTACACCCTGCATAGCGTTCAGAAATTGCCCATAACCCAGGAAGAAGCCTGGAACTTTTTATCAGATCCTGCAAACCTAAAAACTATAACACCTGATTATATGGGATTTGAAATAATCTCTGGGGCAGACCGGCCCATGTTCGCAGGCCAGATTATACAATACCTGGTGACTCCCATTGCCGGTATCAAAACTAAATGGGTTACCGAAATAACCCATGTGAAAGAAGGTGAATATTTCGTTGATGAGCAGCGTTATGGACCTTACTCTTTATGGCATCACAAACATTTTATCAAACCCATCCCTGGGGGAGTGGAAATGGAAGATATAATTGATTACAAATTACCAATGGGCATTTTGGGACAATTAGCACATCCCATATTAGTAAAACCTAAATTACAGGAGATCTTTGATTACCGTAAACAAAAATTAACAGAGTTATTTGGGGAGTATCAAAATACCCCGTTGCAAAATAATACCCTGAAACAGGATATTCTAAACTAAGAATCATGAAAAATATATTATTAATAGGAGGATCTACCGGAATAGGTTATCAGATTGCTGAGCTGATGAGTGAAAACAATAAGATTATCGTAGCCTCAAGAAATGCTGGTAATCTTGATACAGATAAAGTTACTCATCTGGAATTTGATGTTTTGAAAGATGATATCTCAGAACTGAACCTTCCCGAGCAAATCGACGGTCTTGTCTACTGTCCTGGGAGTATTGACCTGAAGCCTTTTAAGATGATCAAACCCGAAAATTTTGAAAAGGAAATGCAATTGAATTTTTTCGGATTAGTAAGATCTGTTCAGGGTGTTTTAGATAAGTTAAAAAATTCACAGCAGGCCAGTCTTGTGTTTTTTAGTACTGTAGCCGTAAAAGTGGGTATGCCTTTTCATACTAACGTAGCTGCAGCCAAAGGAGCTATTGAAGGTTTTGCCAAATCGCTTGCAGCAGAATATGCTCCAAATTTCCGGGTAAATGTAATTGCTCCATCTTTAACCGATACTCCGCTGGCACAAAAACTTTTATCAAACGATGATAAAAGAGAAAAAATGGATAAAAGACATCCTTTGAAAAGAGTGGGTGAAGCCAGGGATATTGCTAATCTTGCTGCTTTCCTTTTAAGTGAGAACAGCAGCTGGATCACCGGCCAGGTATTAGGAGTAGATGGTGGCCTGTCAACGATAAACAACAATTAATGAGTAAAGAAGTAAATATATTCTGGTTTAGAAGAGATCTGAGACTGGACGATAACGCCGGGTTCAGGGCAGCTTTGAGAGATGATTTGCCGGTATTACCGGTTTTTATTTTCGATAAGGAAATTTTGGATAAACTTCCGGAAGATGATGCAAGAGTAACCTTCATTTTTGAAACTCTACAGGAAATGCGGAATGAACTGCAGGAAACTAACGGCAGTTCTATTGCCATGTTTCACGGTAAGCCGAAAGAAGTATTCCAGGACCTGATTAAGAATTATAATATTTCCAAAGTTTTTACGAATCGGGATTATGAACCCTATGCCAAGGAACGGGATGAGGAAATAACTACACTTTTAGAAGATAATGATATTGAATTCTTAGATTTTAAGGATCAGGTAATTTTTGAAAGAAATGAAGTTGTTAAGCAGGATGGAGATCCTTACGTAGTTTATACCCCCTATAAAAATACATGGCGGGACAAATTTAAAAATACAGATCTGGATTTTCATTATACCACCAGGTATATGGATAACCTGATGCAGAATAGCAGGCTACCGAACCTTAGTTTAAGTGATATGGGCTTTAAAAAGTCTTCCCTGAAGGTTCCATCTTATAAGGTTACCCCAGGACTTATAAAGGATTATAAAGATAAACGAGATTATCCAGCCAAGGAAGGAACCTCAAGATTAGGTCCCCACCTAAGATTTGGAACTGTTAGTGTAAGACAGATGGTACGGGATGCCGATAAAGAAAGGAATAAGACATTTCTTGATGAATTGGTATGGCGAGAATTCTATATGCAAATCCTTGATCATTTTCCTGAAACAGTTACCGATTCATTCAAGAAAAAATACGATCGCATTGAGTGGAGGAACAATGAAGATGAGTTTGAATTATGGAAAAAAGGAAAGACCGGATATCCTTTAGTTGATGCCGGAATGCGACAGTTAAATGAATCTGGTTTTATGCATAACAGAATCAGGATGCTGGTGGGCTCCTTTCTATGTAAACACCTCCTAATAGACTGGCGATGGGGAGAAGCCTACTTCGCCGAAAAATTGCTGGACTATGAAATGTCTTCAAATGTAGGTAACTGGCAATGGATTGCCGGAAGTGGTGTGGATGCTGCACCCTATTTCAGGATCTTTAATCCTACCACCCAGATCGATAAATTCGACAAGAATAAGGAGTATATAAAAGAATGGGTGGATGAATATGATACCGATGAATACCCTGAAAAAATGGTAGATCACAAAGAAGCCCGGGAAAGAGCCCTGAAGACTTATAAGGAAGCTGTTAGTTCTAACTAAGCAGCTTTCTTGCCTTTTCCAGATCTTCGGGAGTGTCTATTCCTATACTTTTCACACTGGTTTCTACCATCTTTATTTTTTTACCATATTCGAGATACCGTATACACTCTATTTTTTCAGCTGCCTCCAGCGGCAACATAGGTAATTTATAAAAATCCATTAAAGCAGATTTTCTAAATGCATAGATTCCTATATGTTTGAAATAAGTGACATTTACTGAAGTATCCCTGGGGTAAGGAATAGGAAATCTCGAGAAATACAATGCAAAATCATCCTTCGCTGTGATCACTTTCACATTATTGGGATTAGTGATCTCATCACTGTCTTTCAAGGCTGTTTTCAATGAAGCAAGATCAATTTCTTCTGCCCCTTCCTGATTGAATACTTCGAGTAATTTCGCCAGACTATTTTTGTCTATAAATGGCTCATCGCCCTGAACATTTACCACAATATCCACATCCATATGCTCCACGGCCTCCGCGATCCTGTCGCTACCACATTCATGCTCTCTATTACTTCTAATTACCTGACCTCCCTCGTTCACAATCTCATCAAAAATTTTATTGCTATCGGTCACGACATACACTTCATCAAAGAGACCGGTTTCCACAGCAGCATTATAGGTACGGGCAATTACGGTCTTTCCATTAAGGTCTTGCATTAACTTTCCCGGAAACCTCGATGCTTCATAACGGGCAGGTATCATTGCGACAATCTTATAATTTTGTGGTCCTTTCATGATTTTTTAATAAAAATAATAATTAGCTGGAGGTGAAAAAATCATCTCCAAATCCAATGAGGTATAATTTGTCCTGGGCTCTGGTAACGGCAGTATAAAGCCATCTTAAATATTCCTTACCTACACCATTTGGCAGGTAAGGTTGTTCAATAAAAACATTTTTCCATTGTCCACCCTGAGATTTATGACAGGTAATGGCATATGAAAATTTTATCTGCAGGGCATTGAAATACTTATTGTTCTTAATATTCATGAACTGCTTATATTTTGAGCGTTCATCGGCATAATCTTTTTTGACCTCCTCGTATAACCTGTTGGATTCTTCATAGGTGAGAGAAGGTGTATTGCTGGTAAGAGTATCCAGCATAATAACAGTTTCAAATGGTCTCATTTTAGGATAATCTACCATTTGCACCTGTACTTCGGCAAACCTGAAACCATATAGTTCTTTGAACCCGAAGATCTCCAGGACTTTCACTATATCACCATTTGCAATGAAACCAGCTTCACTGGTAGGTTTTACCCAAAAGTAATTATTCTTAACCACCATCAAATAATCGCCCGCAGACAATTCCTCTTCCTGGAAAAGTATGCGCGATCTTATCTGCTGATTGTACAGGTTCGCTCTTTTATTGGACCTGACTATAATACTGGTATCTTCATATCCATTAATGCCATAGGAATCCTGGATAGCATCCATGATCTCGTACCCATCATTCAGACGAACCACATCGGCATTTTGTGTTAGTTCGAATTTAAAACTTTCATAAAATTCTTCCTGCAAACTTTCCCTAATAAGAGTGGCATTATGCAGGATATCACTGCCTTCACTCTGTCGTACCACTTCATCCAGCTCGATAAATGAAACTTCCTTATCATAATTCATTCTAAGCTTATCTTCTTCCAGGGCAGGGCTCAATTCCATTTTCACGGGTGGAAGCTGTGCGGTATCTCCAATAAGTATCAACTGGCAGTTATGTCCCTGGTATACGTACTGAATTAGATCATCCAAGAGGGAACCATTTTCAAATAATTTGGAATTTCCTCCATCATCAGAGATCATTGAGGCTTCATCTACGATAAATAAAGTGTTCTTATGTTTATTAGGCTGTAAAGTGAACTGAACCCCTCCTCCACTTGATTTCTTCGGGAAATATATTTTTTTATGAATGGTAAAAGCTTCTTTTTTGGAGTAATTGGAGATCACTTTTGCCGCTCTTCCGGTTGGTGCCAGCAAAACTCCTGACTTTCTGATCTTCCAAAGATTTTTTACCAGAGTACTGATTATGGTAGTTTTCCCGGTACCTGCAAAACCCCTTAATAAAAAGAGCCGGTCCTTTCCACCATTTACGACAAATTCCGAAAGCATTTGCAATGCTACATCCTGTTTGTGCGTTGCTGCAAATCCAAGGTCATCTAATAACAGTTTAAAAAAGGAATCCGGAGTGGGTTTTTCCATATAACGGGAGTAAGAGATCAAAGATAAGAATGGATTTTTATGACAGAAACTTTTGCGAATAAAAAAAAGTTGTAGATTTGCGTGTAACCAATAACCTTCAAATTAAAACATAAACTTTTAAAGCATGAGATTTGTAATTCAGATACTTCTTTGGTTGGTGATTATCTTCCTGGCATATCTTACTTTCAACGCGGTTTACGAACCGATACAGTTCAATAAAATAAAAGAGAAAAGATACGCTAAGGTTATCAAAAACCTTAAGGATATCAGATCTGCTGAATTAGCGCATAAAGAGGTAACTGGCAAATTTCAGGGAAACTGGGATAGCCTGGTTAAATTCCTGGATACTGCAGAATTCGCAATTACCCAGCGTCGTGATACTACCTTCCTTGATGAAGAATACAAAAAGACATATGGGGTAGATCAATATATAGAAAGTGTGGTAATCGATACTCTAGGTTTTGTACCTGTGAAAGATTCTTTATTTAAAGGAAACGAAGAGAGATACCGCACAATGATGAATATACCAATCGAGGGTGTAGATGGAACATTCGACCTTGAGGCTGGTACTATTCTAAAAGGTGAAAATAAAATCCCTGTTTTCGAAGTTAAAGTAGCGAAAGCCAGAATTCTTAACGATCAGGACAGAACACTGGTACTTCAGGAAAATGAAATCCAGTCTGTAGATGACGTTAACGGAAGATATATCAGCGTAGGTTCTATGAGCGAGGTCAATACCAGTGGTAACTGGCCAAAAGTTTACGGTGACAACGAATAATCAAAACGATTCTAATAAGAAACTGTCCATTCAGGTTAGCCTGGATGGACTTTCTTTTTGCATCCTAAACCAGGATTCAAAAAAGATCTGTTATCTTAAAAAGTTTGAATTCGAAAAGCAACTTGATCCTATCAAGGTGCTATCCCGCATCGAGTCTATTTATGAACAGGAGGAAGAACTAAGGCAACCTGTAGATGAAGTCATTCTTTTATTTAGTAACTCGCTTTTTACGCTTGTTCCCGAAGAACTTTTCGATGAGGAAAATGCCGCGGGCTATTTAAAATTCAATACGAGAATACTCAAAACAGATTTCATAGCTTCAGACAAGTTAGACCAGGGCATTGTAAACGTTTATATACCCTATACCAATATCATCAATTACTTTTTTGATAAGTACGGTGAATTTGAATATCGGCATGGCTTAAGTGTATTAATTGATTCATTACTAAATCATAAAGTAGAAAACGAAGAAAGTCCCAGGCTGTATGTTCATGTTCAAAAGAACAGTTATGAACTGCTTATTATTGAAAACGGGAAGCTGACTTTCGCCAATAGTTTTGAATATGAAACCAGAGAAGACTTTCTATACTATCTTCTTTTTACAGCTGAACAACTCAATCTTGATCCTAGAAAATTTGAGTTAATACTTTTAGGAGATATTAAGAAAGATTCAGAAGAATATAACATGTGCTGGGATTATATTAAGAATATTTCCTTTTTGGGCCCATTTCATCCATTTATCTTTGAAGCGCAAGCCCAACCAAAAGAAGAATTATCAGATTACCTTCTTATTAAATCTTTATAATGCGAATTATTTCAGGGACCCACAAAGGAAGAAGGATTACTGCTCCCTCTAAACTTCCGGTTAGACCAACTACAGATATGGCCAAGGAAGCATTGTTCAATATTTTGAATAATGACTATCATATCTCTACAGTTAAGGTATTAGACCTGTTCTCGGGAACCGGAAATATAGCTTATGAATTCGCCGCCAGAGGTGCAGTAGATATTACTGCAGTAGATGCGAACTACGATTGCGTGAAGTTTATAAAGAAAACATCTTCAGAATTAAATTTTACCATTACCACTATTAAAAGTGACGTCTTCAAATACCTGGAAAAGGCTCCCATAAAAGCCGATATTATTTTTGGTGATCCTCCGTACAATCTGGATAAAGCGGATTTTTCAAAAATTGTTTCATTGGTGTTTGAAAAAGAAATGTTACTGGAACAGGGACAACTGGTTCTTGAACATTCTAAACACACTGATCTTTCTGATCTCGAAAACTTTCGCGAAAGCCGGAAGTACGGAAGTTCTGTTTTCAGTTTCTTCGAATAAATTGTTATATTGAGTTATGACCACGATCAGAAAATTAGAATTAAGTTTTACATATCTTGAATTCTTCGAATCGGTTGTTATTTCTACCGTAAAAGAAGATATCATATTCGACCAGCATCATATAGCCGAGCTGAGAAAAATCTGCCGGGATAATTTTGACGGTAAGCCATTTGTATATATTACAAACAGAAAATATAATTATAATGTAAACCCTGTAGTTTACATTAATCTTATTCAAACCAATACCTTAAAAGGAATTGCTGTGGTCAGTGATAAACCGGAAAGGCTAAAGACTGCAAATTTTGAAAAAAACTTCTCTCCTGTTCCTTATGAATTATTCGATACTAAGGAGAAAGCTTTATCCTGGGCTAAAAATATTCTGGAAGAAGTGAAATAGAATGAATTTCTCATTCTTTAATATTACCCTGATATTTCTCTTATTTTCTAATCTGGATATGGCCGCACAGAATGATGTACTAATATGGAGCGATGAATTTGAAAATTCAGGGAAACCAGATCCAGAAAAGTGGAATTTTGAAATTGGTTATATCAGGAATCAGGAAGAGCAAATCTATACCGTTCGCAGGAAAAATGTAAAGGTTAGAGATGGAAAACTTGAGATCGTAGCCAGAAAAGAAAATTACCGGAACAAAAAATATAATCCGGCGATAAAGAATTACCGCTATAATACGCCTGCTTCTTCCTATACTTCAGGAAGCATACATACCAAAGATAAATTCGAATTTAAATACGGTCGCGTGGAAGTTCGTGCAAAATTACCTTCGGGCAATGGAGTCTGGCCGGCTATCTGGATGCTGGGTGCGAATTTTGATGATGTTGAATATCCCCTGGCCGGTGAAATTGATATCATGGAACATGTTGGGATTTCTCCTGAAGAAATTCATGCAACCGTTCATTTTCCGTCAGATAACAGCAGTGGTATTCAATCTGATGGTGGTAAAATTTCCGTAGAAAATGTTTCCAAAGATTATCATGTCTATGCGGTAAACTGGGACCGGGAAAAAATAGAATTTTCGGTAGATAATTTTATATATCATAGTTTCAACCTGGAACAGGCCGGTACTGAAAATAATCCTTTCAGGAAACCATTTTATCTTATCCTGAATCTGGCCCTGGGCGGTAACTGGCCCGGACCGGTAAATCCGGATATCTTACCTCAAAAATTCCTTATTGATTATGTCAGGGTTTATAAAACCAAGGAAGAATAAAAAAGCAGGCCTGTAAGCCGGATTCTGTAACCCGATAATTGATCGGGTTCCTTATCATTTATCTGAAATTAGCGTTACCACCAATTTTTAGCTGCCTACCCTCCGGCAACGAACGGGCGATCCTTAAATGCCGGTTTACATGGCATTGCACCGTATAGAGTTTACCTGATTTCACTACAGCTTAACCTGTACATTCTTTCTGTTGCACTTGTCCTGATCTCACGACCGGTGGGCGTTACCCACTATACTGCCCTGCGGTGTCCGGACTTTCCTCTCCGAAAAATGTCGGAGCGATAAGGCGGCCTGCTTTGAGGCAAATGTAAGTTAAATTATGTTGATTTCTTGCCGTATTTGTTCATAAATAAGCCTGTTCCTAACGGACTTTAGAGCTGTGATTTTTATATTTGTAGTTCAATATTTTTTGATGGAGCATTTTGTAGTATCGGCAAGAAAGTACAGGCCGCAAACCTTTAAAGATGTGGTGGGCCAGCAGGCCATCACCAATACCCTGGCAAATGCCATTAATAATAATCACCTGGCTCAGGCTTTATTGTTTACTGGACCCCGTGGTGTAGGTAAGACCACTTGTGCGCGTATTCTTGCTAAAATGATCAATCAAAAAGAAACACAGGATCCAGATGAGGATTTTGCTTTCAATATTTTTGAATTAGATGCTGCTTCTAATAATTCCGTAGATGATATCAGGAATCTTATTGACCAGGTAAGGATCCCTCCGCAAGTTGGTAATTACAAAGTTTATATCATAGATGAGGTGCACATGTTGTCCCAGTCGGCGTTTAATGCCTTTCTAAAGACACTTGAAGAACCACCTAAACATGCGATCTTTATACTCGCAACTACTGAAAAACATAAGATCATACCTACGATTCTTTCGAGATGCCAGATCTTCGATTTTAAAAGAATTACGGTAACAGATGCCAAGAACTACCTGGGTCATATCGCAAAACAGGAAGGTGTAGATGCCGAAGATGATGCTTTGCATATAATTGCTCAAAAAGCAGACGGGGCGATGAGGGATGCCCTTTCAATTTATGACCGTGTGGTAAGCTTTAGCGGTAATGATCTCACCAGGCAGGCCGTGACTGAAAACCTAAATGTTCTGGATTATGATACCTATATGCAGGTAACAGATCTAATACTGGATAATGACATCCCAAACCTACTGGTAAAGTATAATGATATCTTATCCAGCGGTTTCGATGGACACCATTTCATTGCCGGCCTTGCATCGCATTTCAGGAATTTGATGGTTTGTAAGGATCAGAGAACCATTACACTCCTGGAAGTAGGTGATCAAACAAAGGCTAAATATTTTGAGCAATCCCAGATAACCTCTCATACTTTTTTACTGGAAGCTATAGAACTGGCCAATTCCTGTGACCTTAAATATAAAACCAGTCATAACCAAAGACTTTTAGTGGAACTCTGCCTGATGCAATTGGCATCTATAGGTTTTGACGCCGAAAAAAAAAAGACTAACCATAAAATAATCCCTGCCTCTAATTTTGAGGTGGATGCCGTTCGTATTTCCAGGGAAAATAAAGAACTGGTTAGGGATAATGAACATAATACTTCCTCTCCGGCTGAAGAGGTAAGGCTTCCACAGGAAAAGGCAGCACCAGAATATTGTGCGAACGAAGAGGAAAAAAAATATTATTCCGAAGAAAGTCCGGCCGAAAGTACGGTCAAGCCTCAGCAGACTCAGCAAACAGAAGAACTAAACCAGAAAGAGGAAATTCAGCAACAGAAGGAAGAAGCTTCAAAAGAGCCTGATCCTAATCCATCTTTTCAGCAGGATCAGCAGAAGTCACGGGAAGATTCAACTGAGCTGGTAGCACCTAAAACTGAATCCGGTCAAAAAAGAATGCCGGAGATCACAAGAGAAAAAGTCTCTGGACTTTCCCTGAAGAGCATTGGTAAAAAACGGGAAATGGCTGAACAGCAAAAAGCTATGATGCCGGTAGAAAAGGTAATGGACGATAAGTTCACTGAGGAAACCCTGGTGCAGGAATGGAAGAATTATACTGAAAAATTAAAAAGAAAGGGTGAAAAAATCCTTGCTTCGATTTTTGAATCCCAGAGCCCTACCCTGCAAAATAATACTGAAATTCATCTCACCTTTCCAAATGAAACGATGAAGATTGACCTGGAAAGAGAAGAAAACAGGCTGATGACCTTTCTCAAGGCTAAGCTGAGAAACACACATATTAGCCTGAATATTCATGTAGATGAAGTGATTTCCAAAAAGTATGCCTTCACGCCACAGGAAAAATATGAGAAATTAAAGGAAAGCAATCCTTTATTAGATAAATTAAGAGCAACTTTTGATCTAGACGTATAATTATGTTAGGACTAAAATTACCAACAGATCCCAGGTGGGCAGATATTGCGGAAAAGAATATTGAAGATATTCTCGTAGACCATGCATATTGTGAACAAAAGGCTGCTTCTACGGCGATTTCGTTTATCGTGACCTACCCGGAATATTCAGAATTAGTTACCGCTATGACGGCTCTGGCCAGAGAGGAAATGGGACATTTCAAGATGGTGCATGATCGCATCCTTAGAATGGGCTTTAAGATGGGTTGGGATCGTAAGGATGAATATGTCCTTAAACTTCGGGAATTTTTCCCAAAAGGAGGAAGCCGGGTAACCCAGATGGTGCACAGGCTTTTGATCGCAGGCCTTATAGAAGCCAGAAGTTGTGAAAGATTCAGGTTACTATCAGAAGAATTAGAAGACCAGGAGCTGGCAAAATTCTACAGAGATCTCATGGTAAGTGAAGCAAATCACTATACCATGTTCCTTAAATTCGCCAGGAAATATGGAGACAGAAAGATCGTGGACCAGAAATGGCAGGAACTATTAGAGTTCGAAGCCCAGGTCATGAAAGATCTAGGCACCAAAGAAAGCATACACGGTTAAGAGCTTTTCCTTCTTCTGGACTCATTGTATAATGATTTAATTATACCGTCTGCCAGTCCAATTTTAGGGACATAGATCCAGTTTGCCTTAGCCCACTTCATGGAATTTACATAGATCTTCGAGGCAGGAATAATCACATCTGCCCGGTCATTTTTAAGGTCCAGCTCGGTGATCCTTTCCTCGTAGGTATAGGAATTTAGTTTTTCGTCATAGTCCTTAAGATATTTCAGACTTAAAGGCTTACCTTCCTTTTTCCCGCTGGTCTTAAAAATGTTATTTATATTTCCACCAGATCCAATAAGGTCTATATCCTTATAATCTTTTGTGGTCTCTTTTACCCACTGTTGCATCTCCTCCCAGGTCTTATGCTCCACCAGGTCCTCCATCATCCTCACGGTTCCCACTTTAAAACTTCTGGAGGCAATTGTCTTTCCATTGCTGTACATAGTATATTCGGTACTTCCACCTCCCACATCCACATACAGATAATTACAATCGTTCTGTATGAGGGCATGCAGATCTGTGGCTGCGATAATTGCCGCTTCGTGGGACCCATCTATAACTTCTATTTCTATCTCAGTCTTTTCTTTGACGGTCCGCGCAATTTCAAGAGCATTCCCGGCTTCACGCATGGCAGAAGTTGCATAGGCTTTATATTTCTCAACGCCATGAGATTTCATTAATAAACTAAAAGCCTGCATAGTATCAATTACTCTCAACCTGTTTTTTTCAGAAACTTTTTGCTTTAAAAACACATCTGCTCCCAATCTTATAGGTACACGAACCAGCGAGGTTTTCCTGAAATTTGTTTCCATCCCTTCCTTTTCAGTAATGGTGGATATAAGGAGCCTGATGGCATTAGAACCAATATCTATAGCGGCGTAGGTTTTTTGTTTGATCATTTTACTCCTGAATGTCTGTCTTTCTTAAATAGTAATCATATAATGCAAATTGTGACCTCAAGGCAGGTTTGTCATTTTCCCGATAAGGATTTTCTATTCCGGGACAATGGTTTCTGGCTTTCACATTATCATTCCAGCTAATCTCGAAAGTTTCAATAAGTTCCTGCTTAATATCTTCATCATAAATAGGACAGGAAATCTCAACTCTTTGATCCAGATTTCTGGTCATAAAATCTGCTGAAGAAATATAGATCCTTGGGTTTTCATTATTCTCAAATATGA
The DNA here is from genome assembly GCF_007050985.1 of Christiangramia sabulilitoris. Lineage (GTDB taxonomy): Bacteria > Bacteroidota > Bacteroidia > Flavobacteriales > Flavobacteriaceae > Christiangramia > Christiangramia sabulilitoris. Next base: position 12,807 of record NZ_VHSF01000001.1, on the reverse strand, counting down.
AAACACGCGGATGCTCTAGGAATTTATCTACTATACTAATAGCTTCAATATTTTCACTAAGGCCCTTTATCCCCGGTACCAGGCAGCAAATTCCTCTTACAATTAGCTTTATTTTTACTCCGGCCTTACTGGCTGTATATAGTTTTTCAATAACACCGTTATCTGAAAGGCTGTTCAGTTTTAATCTTATTCCTGCAGGTTTGCCGTTTCTCGCATTATCAATCTCGTTCTGAATCAGGTTATAAATCACATTCCTGGTATAATGCGGCGAAACAATAAGATGCTTATACTTGTTAACTTTATAATTTGTTTCAAAGAAATCGAACACCATATCTACTTCCCTCAAAATTGCCGGATCGGCTGTGAAAAGCGTGTAATCTGTATATACCTTTGAAGTACTTTCGTTGAAGTTCCCGGTGCTTATAAATCCATATCTTTTCAATTTCCCGTCTTCTTCCCTCTCGATAACACAGGTTTTGCAGTGTACTTTCAGGCCGGGCACGCCAAAGATCAGGTTAACCCCTTCCTCCTGCATTTGTTCAGCATAACGAATGTTCGCTACTTCATCGAATCGCGCCCTGAGTTCAATCTGGACGGTCACCTTTTTGCCATTTTTAACAGCATTGATCAATGAGCTGGCGATATGAGATATTTTAGCCAGTCTGTAAATGGTGATCTTAATGGTTTTCACCCTGGGATCCAGCGCCGCCTCCCTTAGGAATTTCACCACGTAAGCAAAACTTTGATAAGGCGTGTATAACAGATAATCTTTTTCGGCGATCCCCTTTAGTACACTGGTCTGTAAGATAAGGCCGGGAATTGGTAATGGTTCTCTGACTTCATATTGTAGTTCCGGACCACCAAGGCTGGGGAATCCCATATAATCCCGCCTGTTATGGTAACGCCCACCGGGAATTATACTATCGGTGGAATCGATACCCATCTTATTCATCAGGTAAGTAAGTGTATCACTGTCGATGTTCTTATCATAAACGAATCTTACGGGATCTCCTTTTATTCTATCTCTTACACTATCAGATATTTTTTCAATAAAACTTTTACTCAGGTCACTATCCAGATCGAGTTCAGCATCCCTGGTGATCTTGATCATGTGCGCCGAAAGGCTTTCGTAGCTGAAAATATTAAATATGGTATTGAGATTGAATCTTATAAGGTCATCCAGCAGAATAACATATTGCTTACCATTCTCTTCCGGCAGAACTACAAATCTTTCGATGTTACGTGGGATCTCGATAAGAACATAGCGCTTTTCATTGACCTTTCGGTTTATGATTTTTGAAATTCCCTGGGAAGGTTCGGTATCATCAGACATTACCATTTTTACCGCTAAATATGCCGCACTATCCTTAAGCGAGGGCATTTCCGGCAGATCATTAAGAATGATGGTAACCAGTGCCGGGCTCACCTTGCTGAGAAAGAAATTTTTAATAAATTCCTTCTGGTTAGGCGTCACCTGGTCTTCATTAATAACATGAATATTATGAGATTTCAGCTTGGTTTGAATGTCATCAAGTATCTTCAAACTTTCAGATTGCTGATCTATCACAATTTTCGTGATCGCTTCCAGTAATTTATTAGCCTTAATTCCCCCAAGAACTTTTTTTCCTGCTTTACCGGCAAGGTCAATACGCTTTACGGTAGCATATCTCACCTTAAAAAATTCATCCAGGTTATTTGAAAATATTCCCAGAAACCTAAGTCTTTCAATTAAGGGAACGGTTTCATCTGCGGCTTCCTGTAGAACTCTGGCATTAAAAGACAGCCAGCTTAATTCTCTGTTTATATAACGTTTCTCTGCCATAAAATACTATCGGAGATTTTTTGGCATTAAAGTTAAAATCGTTTTGCCTTTTCGAATATCCTCCCACGAATCTACCTCAAAATCTATTACACACAGACCGGTTGTAGGTAAATTATCAATTCTTTTATCCCCCAGGGAGTTCACGAGGATGGTCATCGCAGGATTATGGCCAAACACTATTAGCTTATCTGTTTCATCTCCACATGATTGAATAACAGAGAGGAGATCGTTCTGGTTGAAGGTATATAATTCTTCTTTTACCTCGAAATGATCGTCAGGAACCTTTAGACGTTCCTTGAATATTTTAGCTGTTTCATGAGCTCTGACTGCATGACTGCTCCAGAACAGGCCTCCTGGCTCATAGAAATTCTGAAAAGAATTCAGCACAACTTCTGCGTCTTTATATGCCCGATTTTTCAATGGGCGTCTATGATCTGGCAGATCATTATCCCAGGAAGATTTTCCATGTCTTACTAAAACTAATCTCTTCATATCTTATGGTGCTAGTCTTTCTATAATCCAGTTATTTTGGCTTGTCGAGGTAAAAAGTATGCGATCGTGCAACCTGCTTTTCCTGCCCTGCCAGAATTCAATCTTTAAAGGTTTTACTTTATAACCTCCCCAGTCACCGGGCTTTGGTATTTCTTCCCCTTTATATTTTTCCTCCAGGGATTTTATTTTTCCTTCCAGGAATTCTCTGGAAGGAATCTTGCTACTTTGATCGGAAGCTTTCGCACCCAACTGGCTGCCCCGGGGTCGGGAATGAAAATAATCTTCCGATTCTTCTGGTGATAATTTGGTAGCCTCTCCATGTATGATCACCTGTTTTTCCAGAGAGGGCCAGAAAAACGATAAACAACATTTAGGATTCTCGCTTAACGCTTTTCCTTTTTGGGACTTATAATTCGTGTAAAATATAAAACCATCTTTACTATAACCCTTCAACAGTACTATACGGGAAACCGGGGCCATATCCTTTCCAACAGTAGCAATATTCATTGCATTTGCTTCTTCCACAGTCTCAGCTTCATCTGCCAGTTGAAACCATGATTGAAACAATTCGTAGGGATCACCCGGAATATCAGATTCAAGCAATTCCCCTTTTTCGTACGATTTTCGGTAAGATTTCAGGTCCTTTTGCATATTATTGGGTTAGTTTGATGCAATTTACAAGTTTAAACTTCAAGGGAGAAAAAATCTGCTTAATTCTTAAGCCGATTTTTCTGAAATTATGGGGTAATTTCTGAATTGTAGAAAGTAATCCTTTAACTACCTAAATTTTAAGACGGAGATTCCTGTACGAAAAAGTAAGATTGTAAATAAATTCTACGGGTTTTCCCCTATAATTTTCTCTTAATTCCTACAAACTTAACATATTTTAAGAGTCCATTTCTTTCAATTTCAAGCAGTTACGTTTAAAATTTTACGTTACTTATCGATTATATATCATCATTCATCTAATAATCAGCCAGTTAATCTTACGGATGAGTTATTTATAATAATTTTACCCCAAAGAACACCAATTATAAGTCACCCCCACTTCTAATGGTAATTTTTCTAATTACCGGTGTTTATTACCTACAATTTTACGATTCCCCCGAATCTAACATTTACCTGGAACCGGAGATAATATACTTCCTACAGTATATCTGGTTATGAATCTTATGTCCTAAGGCAATCCCAAATCACTTCAGTCGCTATTGGCGATGGTATATTTTATTTGACAAGGCTAAAACATCATTGATATGATTTGGAAAACTACACACCGTGATTTGATTGCCCAATTAACTAATACAGGCTTTCAGAAAAGAGAATTTCGTAAAGGAATGGCGCCAATTCTGGTGATGCTATTCTTTTGTTTAGTTCAATTTAATCCATTATTCGCTCAGAAATACATTCCAATTCTGGATCCCCCTGGTCGATTTGAAATTGATGGCAATTTAACGGCTAAAGATGTACAAGATGGTGTTGACTGGGCGCCGTTCTGGAATGGAACTGGTTATGATGCTGGAAACAATTATATTTTTGATGCCAGTGGTAATCCGGTAGATAGTAATACTTCGGTATTTGTAAGAGATCCGTTTGAATCAAATAATGACTATGTTTTTAAAGGCGGTAATAAATATACCGATGACCCATTAGTCTGGAAGACTGATAGAACCCAGGCGAGTCCGGCTAAAGGAGATATGAGTACAGCCTTCTATCATATCACCAGGAACGCCGATGGCGATCAATGGTTATTTGTGGGTAGTGACCGGATAAGCAATAACGGAACCAGCTATCTCGATTTTGAGTTCTTCCAGGGAAATGTATTCTATAATACTTCTACAGAAAAGTTTACCACCACCAATACTACGGGTAAAGCGAGGACAGAAGGAGACTTCCTTATCTCTGTAAAATATGAAAATGGAGGATCAACCGCTTCTGTACAATTCTTTATTTGGGAAAATAATGCTTATGTAGATTACACCTCCATCATTGGAGCTAATGATGCATTTGCAGCCGGTAATACCATAGAAGTAAAAAAACCATTTACTCCAGACAATGCGGCGGTTTATGATACATATTTGTTCGTAGAGGCCGGCCTGAATATGACCAGGATATTTGGAGGTATTGCCGGGCAATTCTGCGATGATATAGAATTAGAATCACTGCTCGTGAAAACAAAGACTTCGGCATCAGATAGTGCTACCCTTATTGATTTTATTGGACCGGTACCTGTGGATATTTTCTTCGGCGCTGCCAGGATAAGTTATGATCCTAATCCAGTTTGTGAAGATTATGAAATCACCTATGAGCCAACTATTGAAGGTGTGCAAAATGGTACCTTTTCTGCTTCGCCGGGTGGTTTAGCTATTAATACTTCTAACGGAATAATAGACATCGCGGCAAGTGCGCCCGGAACTTATACTGTCACCTATACCTTTGATAGTTACGGTTGTATTGGTCTTACCTCTACCTATGATATCACCATCTCCCCAGTACCAGGAACTCCTGTAACGACCTCTGACTATCAGAATGGTAATTTCAACCAATGTTTTTCAGGACAGATACTGGATGCTAACGACGCAATTATTCCTGCCAGCGGCACTTCTTTACTTTGGTATACTTCTGCTACCGGAAATAACACCACTAACTCCCCTACGCTCAGTCAGCCGGGTACAGTGAGTTATTATGCCGTGGCAATAGCAGATTCAGGAGATTGTACAAATGAAGAAAGAACAGAAGTTTTTTTACAGCTAAGAGATAAACCAGATGCGGTAGATGATCAAAAAACCACTGATGAAGACACAGCCGTAATCATAGATGTTCTGAACAATGATACAGATCCTGAAAACGACAATTTAACTGTAACCAATGCTGGGCAACCTGCAAACGGAACTACAGAAGTTATAAATAACCAGGTAAAATATACCCCTAATGCCAATTATTTTGGTACAGATACCTTTGAATATACCATTACAGATAGTGACTGCGGAACAGATACTGCCCTGGTTACAGTTACCGTAAATTCTGTTAATGACCTTCCAAATGCTGAAGACGATACCCTCACGGTTGAGGAAGATTCAAAAGCCGGTACAGATAATCAGGTAGATGTATCTCTGAATGACAATATAGGTGGTGACGGTGGTGATGCTGATAATTTTTCTATCACCTCGCAACCATCTAATGGGACAGTATCTGAAATTACCGATGGAGTTTTTCAATATATCCCGGATGCAAACTTTAATGGAAGCGATTCTTTCACCTACACCATTACAGATGTAAATGGTGATACAGATACTGCCACGGTAACTGTTACGGTTAATTCGGTTAATGACGTTCCTGTTGCTAATAATGATAATCTGGTGGTAAATGAAGATTCTCCTGCCGGCCCAGCCAACCAGGTGAATGTGGCTTCAAATGACAATATAGGAGGCGATAGCGGAGATGGAGAGGACTTTAGTTTACTAACATCAGCTTCCAATGGTACAGTTACCGAGGTAAGTGATGGTTTATTCCAGTACGTTCCAGATCCGGATTACAACGGACCAGATTCCTTTACTTATACTATAACAGATAAAGATGGAGATACAGATACTGCAACGGTATTTATTACTGTAAATCCGGTGAACGATACTCCCACAGCTAATGATGATGTACTTACTGTCGAAGAAGATTCTTCAGCAGGTCCAGCTAACCAGGTAGATGTTTCTGCTAACGATGATATAGGTGGTGACGGCGGTGATGCGAATAATTTTGCCCTAGCATCCCAGGCTTCCAACGGGACAGTTACTGAAATTACCGATGGCGTATTCCAGTATATTCCGGCGCCAGACTTTTTTGGCCAGGATTCTTTTACATATACTATTACAGATAAAGATGGAGACACAGATTCTGCGACTGTAAATATTACCGTAAATTCTGTAAACGATACTCCTAGTGCTGAAAATGATGCACTAACTGTTGAAGAGGATTCTACTGCCGGAACAGCAAATCAGGTAAATGTTGCTTCCAATGATGACATTGGCGGTGATGGAGGTGATTCGGATAATTTTAGTTTAAGTACTGCTGCTTCCAATGGTACTGTTACCGAAATTAGCGATGGCGTATTTCAGTATATTCCAAATGCAGATTATAATGGACCAGATTCATTTACTTACACAATAACAGATGTAGATGGAGATACAGCTACCGCAACGGTATTTATTACCGTAAATTCAGTTAATGATGTTCCGGTAGCAAATAACGATAATCTTACCGTAGATGAAGATTCAGCAGCCGGAGTTTCCAATCAGGTAGATGTATCTGCTAATGATAATATTGGAGGTGATGGAGGCGATGCAGATAATTACAGCCTTACAACTTCTGCTTCAAATGGAACGGTAACCGAGGTATCTGATGGTGTATTCCAATATGTCCCAGATACAGATTTTAATGGGTCAGATTCTTTTACCTATACCATTACAGATATAGACGGAGATACAGATACGGCAACGGTTTCAGTTACGGTAAATTCTGTAAATGATACCCCAACTGCTCAAGACGATAGTTTGACCGTACAGGAGGATTCCACTGCTGGACCTTCCAACCGGGTAGACGTTACAGGTAATGATGACGTTGGAGGTGACGGTGGTGATGGTGATGATTTTGCTATAACTACTCAACCAACTAATGGGACAGTTTCTGAAATAAGCGATGGAGTATTCGAATATATTCCAGATCCCAACTTTAACGGTTCAGATTCATTTACTTATTCGATTACAGATGCCGATGGTGATTCAGAAACTGCTACGGTTTCAGTTACCGTAGTTCCGGTAAATGATCCTCCGGTAGCTTTGGATGATATCGCTTCCACAGATGAAGACCAGGAAGTAGATATAGACGTATTGGCTAATGATTCAGATATAGATGGTAATGACCTTGATGTTTCTATTGAAAGTGATCCTTCGAACGGAACCGCAACTGTCAATACCGATGGTACTATCAAATATATCCCCGATGCCAATTTCAATGGCCAGGACAGTTTTACCTATACTATTTCAGATGGAAATGGGGGCACAGATTCTGCCACTGTCCAGGTATTTATTGGCATCGTCAATGATCCACCGGTAGCAGTAAATGACGAAGCAACCACCCCGGAGGATACGCCTGTAGATATCAATGTAGTTTCAAACGACCAGGATACCGATGGAGATGACCTTACCGTTTTCACAGTAAGTGATCCCGATAATGGTTCTACCGAGATTAATGACGATAACACTATAAAATATACTCCAGACCTTAATTTTTATGGGGAAGACACCTTTACTTATACTATTTCTGATGGTAACGGCGGGACGTCTTCTGCGACGGTAACCGTAACGGTTACACCGGTAAATGATGATCCTGTAGCTGTAAATGATCCGGCAAGTACTCCTGAAGATACTCCGGTTAACATTAATGTCCTGGCTAATGATACAGATGTAGATGGCGATACTCTGGAGGTGATCCAGGTTAGTGATCCAGATAACGGAACAACCTCTATAGATACTGATGGTACAGTGATATACATCCCAGATCCAGACTATTTTGGAGAAGACACCTTCACCTATACCATATCAGACGGTAATGGTGGAACTGCCACAGCTATAGTTACAGTAACTGTAACACCTGTTGATGATGCTCCCACTGCAAATGATGACACCCTGGAAGTAGATGAAGATTCAACTGCAGGGGTAGCCAACCAAATTGACGTGTCAACTAATGACGATATTGGTGGTGACGGTGGTGATGACGATAATTTCTCCATTAAAACTCAGCCAGAAAATGGAACAGTTTCAGAGATTACCGATGGAGTATTTCAATATATCCCAGATGCAGATTTTAATGGTGAAGATTCATTCACTTATACCATCACAGATGTAGATGGTGATACCGATTCGGCAACTGTATCAATTACCGTAGCAGACGTCGATGATGTACCTGTAGCGGTGGCAGACACTCTGAATGTTGATGAAGATTCAACCGCAGGGGTTTCAAACCAGATAGATGTTTCAGCAAATGACAATATTGGTGGTGACGGTGGCGACGGGGATGATTTCTCTGTGTCTACTTTGCCAACTAATGGTACCGTAACAGAATTAAGTGATGGTATTTTTGAATATATTCCTGATCCTGAATTTAACGGATCAGACTCATTTACCTATACAATCACAGATATCGATGGAGATACAGATTCGGCAACAGTAACTATAACAGTAAATTCTGTTAACGATCTTCCTGTAGCCAATGATGATTCACTTATAGTAGATGAAGATTCAACTGCGGGGAGCGATAATCAAATAGATGTTTCTGTAAATGACAATATCGGTGGTGATGGCGGAGATGGAGATAACTTCAGCATAGACGAATTGCCATCAAATGGTACACTAACCGAAATATCTGATGGAGTGTTTGAATATGTTCCCAATCCAGATTTTAATGGAACAGATTCATTTAGTTACTTAATTACAGATGTAGATGGTGATACAGATTCGGCTACCGTTTCTATTACTGTTAATTCTGTAGACGATCTGCCAGAAGCAAATGATGATACTCTAACTGTAGAAGAAGATTCTACCACCGGGGTTGAAAATCAAATTGATGTTTCTGCCAATGATAATATTGGTGGTGATGGCGGTGATGATGATAATTATTCTATAAAAGACCAACCCGCAAATGGATCTGTTACAGAAATTAGCGATGGGATATTTGAGTATATTCCAAATGCTGACTATAATGGAGCAGACTCTTTTACTTATAACCTAACAGATGTTGACGGTGACGTTGCTACTGCAACAGTTCAGATTACCGTGAATTCTTTAGATGATGCACCAACGGCTAATGATGATACTTTAATTGTTGATGAAGATTCAACAACCGGCGCGGGCAACCAGGTAAATGTTTCACTAAATGACGAAATTGGTGGCGATGGCGGCGATACAGATAATTTTGACCTGGCTTCCCCTCCGGCTCATGGTACAGTTTCCGAAATCACTGATGGTCTGTTTGAATACATCCCAGATCCAAATTATAACGGACCAGATTCTTTCACCTATACTATTACAGACACTGATGGTACCTCAAGCACAGGTACAGTTACTGTAACTGTTAACCCGGTGAACGATGCTCCTGAAGCGACAGATGATATCGCAGTTACAGAAGAAAATTCATCGGTGGATATTCCGGTATTAGATAATGATGAGGACATAGATGGGGATACCCTGGAAGTTATATTCGTTTCAGACCCACCTAACGGGACCACAACGACAGGACCTGACGGAGTAATAACTTATACCCCAGACCCCGGTTTTACAGGTGAAGATACTTTCACCTATACTGTTTCAGATGGGAATGGCGGAGAAGATACAGGTACCGTAACAGTATTTGTAAGCGATGAAAGCGGACCGGAAATAGTATGTCCAGTGATCGAACCCATCAATAATGATAATGGAATCTGCGGAGCGGTATATGAATTTGAAATGCCTGTATTCTCAGATAATTCTGGAAATGCCACAATGGAACAAATTGGTGGCCCATCCTCGGGTGATTTGTTCCCGGTGGGCGATACCGTGCTCGTATTCAAGGCAACAGACGAAGCAGGCAACTTTACCATTTGCAGTTATACGGTAACTGTACTTGATGCTGAAGCGCCGGTGATCATAGCATGTGTCGCAGATATATCTGTATCTTCAGATGCCGGTCTATGTACCGCCTCTGAGGTAAATCTTGGTACGCTGTCGGCCGAAGATAACTGTGATTCGAATCTTGACATTACGAATGATGCCCCGGACGTATTTCCGGTAGGAGAAACTGTGGTTACATGGACGGTGACAGATGATGATGGTAATTTTACTACCTGTTCTCAAATCGTGACCGTTACAGACGATCAGGATCCTGAAATAGAGGAAATGCAGGATATCGTTGTAAGTAATGATCCGGGTGAATGTGGCGCCATAGTAACCTATGATATTGTGACTGCTACAGACAATTGTGAAATTTCAACAATAACTGTAACCGAGGGACCTGCTTCAGGAACCGAATTCGAAGTGGGAACTACAACGGTAACTTATACGGTGACAGATATTAATGGTAACAGTACAACCGAAAGTTTTACCGTAACTGTTAATGATACCGAAACTCCGGAACTTAACTGTCCTGGAAATATCACGGTAAGTACAACTACCGGTGAATCATTCGCCATCGTAACCTTTATGGAAGCAACCGTGACCGATAATTGCGGTGCCACAATAGAGCAGACTGCCGGGCCGGTTTCAGGTTCTCAATTCAGCCTGGGTACAACTACGGTGACCTTCACTGCTACAGACGATGCAGGTAATACTACAGAATGTAGCTTTACCGTAACCGTTGAGGATGATTCAGACCCAACCCTGGAATGTCCTTCAGACATAAGTCAGAATGTAGACGCCGGGGAATGTGGAGCGGTAGTAACATTTACAACTCCCGAAGCATTTGATAATTCCGGAAATGTGACTGTAGAGCAAACGTCAGGTCCGGCCTCGGGAGAACAATTCCCGGTTGGAACTACCACGGTTACCTTTACCGCTACCGATGATGCCGGTAACTCTGTTGAATGCAGCTTTACGGTTACGGTAAGTGATGACGAAGCTCCAGTTATGGAAGACATGGTTGATATTAATGTCAATAATGATCCCGGAGCTTGTGGCGCCATCGTGAATTTCGATACACCAGGTGCAACAGATAATTGTGGAATAGAAAGCGTGGTCCAAACCGATGGTATTGCACCAGGTTCAGAATTTCCTGTGGGTACCACCACTGTAGAATATACAGCTACAGATACGGCTGGAAATACTACGACGACAACTTTTACCGTAACTGTTACAGATAATGAATCACCGGCAATTGAATGTCCTGAGAACATCACCTTAACCGCAGAATTTAATTCTGAATTCTTAGTAGTGACTTATGATGAGATCACGGTATCTGATAATTGTGAAGGAACAACGATTGTGATAACTGAAGGATTTGCTTCTGGTGAGGAGTTCCCGGTTGGAGAAACCACAACGGTACGTTATTCTATAACAGATTCCAGTGGTAACAATGTGGAGTGTGAATTTACGGTTACCATCACAGAAGATAATCCCGAACCACCGTCTCCTCCGGCAGCGACAATTTCGGCAGAAGCTATTTGTGAAGATCCCTTCGGAATCATTACAGTTGAAACCCAGGAAGGTCTTACCTATAGTATAGACGGTGAGAATTACCAGGAGAGTGGCGTATTTACAGATCTGGAACCGGGTACCTATGAAGTAACGGCTAAAGATGAATTCGATCAGGTTTCAGCTGCAACTATAATAACTATAGATCCACCGGCAGCACAGGATATAACCCTTGTGAATGGAGGTTTTGACTCGCTATGTATTGAAGATTCACCGTTGAATCTATTTGAATTATTTACTGGAGAATATGATGATACCGGTACCTGGATAGACACGGATAATTCGGGAGCCCTGGATGGTAACTTTGTGGATCCTTCAGTGCTGGTTGTTGGAGCTACCTATTCCTTCGAATATGAAATCAGCGGAGTTTGTAGTTCAACTACCACGGTAAGTATTTCGATCAACGATGATTGCGTGGTGTTGGATTGTAGTATTGAAGATCTAAGGGATAGTATTTCTAAAGCGGTAACACCTAATGGAGATAATCAAAATGATTTCTTTACGATAGGCCTTGACTCAGGTTGTGGTTTCACATACGATCTCATGATATTTAACAGATGGGGTGCTGAGGTTTATACGGCCAGAAATTATCAGAATAACTGGGATGGATTTTCTAAAAGTTCCTTTACCAGTTCAAACCAATTGCCTTCCGGTACCTATTACTACATTCTGGAGATCAGAAATAGTGAATTTGAACCGATCCAGGGATATATCTACTTAGGAACAAAATAAAAAAGAGACATCATGAAAAAAGTATATCTAATCATATTGATCTTATTTATTGCAACTGATGGCTTTTCACAACAGCTCCCCCAGTTTACGCAGTATATGTATAATACGATCTCGATCAATCCGGCCTATGCCGGGAGTAGAGACGGCTTTACCACGGTGGGGCTGCACCGCAGCCAGTGGGCTGACCTGGAAGGGGCTCCCACCACCCAGACCCTATCCCTGCACTCTCCCCTTACCAATGATAAGGTGGGACTGGGATTGTCTATCATCAACGATAACGCCGGGTATGAGAATTACACCTATGCCTATGGGGATTTCTCCTACCGTCTGGATTTGAGTGATGATGTCACCCTTCGCCTGGGATTAAAGGCCGGGATGAGTTATTACAACCTCGAGGATGAACTCTTTACAGATCCCCAGGTATTAAGCGATCCTTTCTTTCAGGATCAGATCAACCGCTGGACTCCTAACTTCGGGCTTGGATTCTATCTCTCCTCCCAGAACTGGTACATCGGGGGATCGGCTCCTAAACTGATCAATAATGACAATAAT